>CAWGOO010000007.1:912500-2205265 GCA_963824265.1 uncultured Actinomycetota bacterium | reverse complement strand
CACCTTCAGTGGTTCGACCGGTTCGCTGAAGCTCAACAAGCCGATCGTCGGCATGGCCTCGACCGACAACGGCCAGGGCTACTGGCTGGTGGCCAGTGACGGCGGGGTCTTCAGCTTCGGCAACGCCGGCTTCCACGGCACCGTCGCCGGCACCACCTCGGCACAGGTCGTCAGCCTGGTGCCCACCGCCGATGGGGGTGGTTACTGGGAGACGGCGTCGAGCGGCCAGGTCTTCCAGTTCGGGGACGCCACCAGCGCCGGCACAGCGCTCACCCAGACAGCGACCATCGTCGCCATGTCGGACTGACCGATCACCCGAAGGACCGAGCGGACTCACCAGCGGTCTGAACCATATAAAGAGCCCGCGACCGCAAGACGACGAGAATCACGAGAGGACGAACTGTTGCGACGAGGATCGATCATCCGCACGCTGTGTGTCGGGGGACTGGCCGTGCTGGCTGGCGGGACCACGCTCGGGCTGGTCTCGATGGCCGGCTTGGCCGCCGGGCCGGTCGCCCAGGCCGGAGCCGACAGCACGGCCTTCACACTGATCTGCAACGGGACGGGCAATTCGTCGTCACTCAAGACACTGAAGACCACAGGATCGGTCTTCACCGGCAGCCTGCCCGGCTCGGTCACACCGGGCAAGGGCTTCAGCCTGAGCAACTACGCCCTCGTCATCGCTCTGCCGTCGGCCACACCGTTCCCGGCGGCCGGTGGCCACAGCATCTCGGGCACCTACAAGACCTCGGTGTCGGTGAACGGCGCCAGTCCGGCCAACCAGGCCGTGACCATGACCGTGCCGACGACCCGAATCCCCACACCGGCACCGGGGACGAAGCTCACGGCCAGCGGCCCGTCGGTCAATTTCACCGCCGGCAACGCGGCCGGGCCGGCATCGGTGACTGCGGCCACCAACGGCACACTGACCTTGACAGTGACACTCTTCGGGACGATCCTCCCGGTCACGATGACCTGCACCAACCCGGCCGTCCAGATCGCCTCGACCACCATCTCGGCTCCCCAGACCACCGTCGGCGCCGTGCTGCCCAACTCCGGTCCCTTGGCCGGCGGCAACACGGTGACCGTCCTCGGCACATTCTTGACGGGGCGGGCATCGTGGCCTTCGGCGGCACGCCGGGCACGACAATCTCGGTCAAGACAGCCAACCTGCTGACCGTGGTCGCCCCGCCGGGTGCCGCCGGCACGGTCGACGTCCAGGTGGCGACGCCGGCCGGCAAGTCGCCCCTGGGTCCCAGTGACCACTACACCTACACCGACGCCCCGATCGTCACCGGGGTCAATCCCGGTCAGGGAGCGCCGGCCGGCGGCACGTCGGTGACTATCACCGGCCTGCAGATGACAAACATCACCGGGGTCTCCTTCGGCAGCACCCCCGCCGCCAGCTTCACCCAGAACTCTTCGACCCAGATCACCGCGGTGTCACCGGCCGGGACCGGCACGGTCGACATCCTCTTGACCAACGCCAAGGGGACCTCGATCCCCGGTCTGCTCGACCAGTTCTCCTACACCTCACCCGGGTACTGGGAGGTGGCCAGTGACGGGGGCATCTTCGCCTTCGGCGGCGCCCCCTTCTACGGCTCGATGGGCGGCAAGCCGCTCAACCAGCCGATCGTCGGCATCGCCTCCACGCCCACAGGCACAGGCTATTGGGAGGTGGCCAGCGACGGTGGCCTGTTCGCCTTCGGGGGCGCCGGCTTCCACGGCTCGATGGGCGGCAAGCCGCTCAACAAGCCGATCGTCTCGATGGCCTCCACCCCCACAGGCGGTGGCTACTGGGAGGTGGCCTCAGACGGTGGCCTCTTCGCCTTCGGCAACGCCCCCTTCTACGGCTCGATGGGCGGCAAGAAGATCAGCGCCCCCATCGTCCAGATGATCGCTGCCCCGACAGGCACCGGTTACTGGGAGATCGCCAGTGACGGCACCGTCTACTCGTTCGGCTTCGCCGGCCACTACGGCGGCATGGGCGGCAAGGCGCTCAACAAGCCGATCGTCGGCGGAGCCGCGACGCCCACATTCGACGGCAACTGGCAGGTGGCCAGTGACGGCGGACTGTTCGCCTTCGGCAACGCCGGCTACTACGGCTCGATGGGCGGCCAGCCGCTCAACAAGCCGATCGTTGGCATGGCCACCACCCTCGACGGCGCCGGCTATTGGATGGTGGCCTCTGACGGCGGGATCTTCAGCTTCGGCGACGCCGTCTTCAGCGGATCGATGGGCGGCAAGCCGCTCAACGCCCCGGTGGTGGGGATCGCCGCGGCATAGGGTTCGTCCGGTAGTGGCGTGTCGTCGTCTTGCGGACGGCGGATTAGTGCCGATATCTGTTGTGACGGATGGCTCTTTAATTGAAGGTCAGCAACAGTGATGCGTCCGCGTATGTACGCGAAATAGAGATTCCCGATGACGCCGGCAGCTTTCCTCCCAGCGCCACCGACCGAAGGTGTCCGATCCCGACACCGATCTACGGGCCCGGCTGCGGACCTTCGTCAAGGACCACCAGCGCCGGGGTTACCGGCGAGTCCACGCTGAGCTCTGCCGGGAAGGTCACGTGGTGAACCGAAAGAAAGTCCAGCGGCTGTGGCGTGAGGCGGACCTGGAGGTCCCACCCAAGCGCTACAAGCGACGCCGTCCCGGCAGCTCCACCACCTCGGCAACCAGTTATAGTTTACCGAGGTAATCACTAACTAGAGGTAGGGGTTTATTCCTTCTTCCCCTATCCTCACTTTACTTTCTTCTCCATTGAACCTGCTCGATATAAATAAGAGACCAGCGGATTATGACCATGTTGTACGACCAGTGGGGCCATGATCGCGCGGTAAAAGTTAGAAATCCGTCCTTTTGTTTTTTATGCGGCTCTCCCCGTGTTAAAAGAGAGGCGCGACGGCTTGGAGCCGATCGTTCTGAGGGGGTAATGGTCGTGAATCACTTCGAGGGACGTTCGTCTCGCGTGCTTGGAGCCAGACTGGTCCGGCGCAGTCTGGCTGGGCTGATGGCCGTGGGCCTGATGGCCGGGGGCATGGTCGGCTTGGCCGCCACCACGGCGTCGGCTACCACATCAGCGTTCACGATGACGATGACATCGGGAACCTTCGGCGCCCACGGCAATACGCCGACGGCGTTGCCGACGCCGGCGACATTCAGCGGCCATGTGAGTTCTACAACCGGCAACATCACCGCCGGGACGCTCACCATCCCGTCGTGGAAAGAGAGCAACACAGGTAGCACAGAAACGATTCACATCTTCGACGTCCACTCGGGGACAGCAAAAGGATCGATCAGCTACAACGGCAACGTGACGATCACAGACACCGTCACGGTCCAGGTGAAGATCACCTCGCCGATCAGCGAGACGTGCAACGCCACCCCGGTGCACCTGACGATGGAGTCGACCTCCCCGTACACAACGACGACCAAGAAGGTAGACCTGTCGGACACCACCTACTCCATTCCCAACTTCACAACATGTGGTCTGGCCAAGACATCCCTCGACTCTCGCTTTTCGGGGAGCTCCGGCAACGTGCTGACTTTGAATCTCCACGGCACACTGACCGAGCCCCCGCCGCCGGCAGCCACATCGACGACCTCGCTGTCGACCAGCCCGGCTAGTCCGCAGCTGCAGGGCACCGGGGTGACTTTGACCGGGACGGTCAAAAAGACGACAGGAGCCACGGCCACCACAGCCACCGGGACCGTGAACTTCTACAACGGCTTGACACTGTTGGGCATCGGAACGGTGTCGTCGGGGGTCGCCACCTACACCACCTCGACTCTGCCGCCAGGGACCGACGGGCTGAAAGCCGTCTACTCAGGCAACAGCGGCTACAAGGGCAGCACGTCGAGCACGGTGAACTACGTAATCCAACCTAAGCCGACGGTGACGATCAACACAACGACACTCTCGGTCACGAGAGGGACAGCGTCACCCAAGACGTTCTCGATCACCGTCACAAACCCCGCGGCCGGGGAGAGCTGGAGCACCCTGTGGCTCCACCTGCGGATGGACGGCATATCTGGCCTGAAAGGCGGCCAGCTCACGCTGAATTATGAGAACCCCGCACACGCCTGGTGCGCAGTCACCATGAGCGGGGTCTACAACATCACCGGCACCTTCAAGGGCACAAGCGGGGCGTGCAACAGCGCCACCTCGTTCTCCCTGGCCGCCGGCCACTCGCTCACCGTGCCCTTCGAGATCTCCTACACCGCGGCGGCCAACGTGGGTATCGAAACATTCATCATCTCCCTGGTGACGGTCAGCGGGTCGACAGTCGTGGCGCCGTTCACACTGGCGACAACGGCAACAGTGCCGACGCATGCTCCCTATGCTTTGGGGCACGCCCCGAACCGGTTCCCGATCATCTTGATCAACCCGGTCACCAAGTTCACAGTGTCGGTGTTGGCCACCCCGCCGACCTCGGCCACCCCCAAGGGTTACGTGGTGCCGGTGAACCCCGTCATCACGCGCCCGGCAACAACAACAACAACAACAATCTATTACCCGTCCCCGGCCGGGACCGTCACATTTTTGGTCGATGGTCACGTGGTCTTGACCACCACAGCGGACGGCCTGCCCTTCGAGGAGGCAACCCTTTCCACGACCACACTGAGCACGGGGAGCCACACCCTTGAGGTGAAGTACAACGGGAGTAGCGTTTACAACGGGGCCCACGTCACAAAGACCTTCTCGGTGACCACAGCGGCACCGGGTACCGCGTTCGTGTGCAGCAACGCCAACCACCCGAGCATCACCGCCTCGGTGGTGGCCTCGGGCACCCTGCCAGCGACAAGCTATACCGGCAAGGCCTCGGCCACGAGTGTCAGCGTGACCCTACACACCGACCCGAACACGGGGCCCACCACCACCCATACCTTGACCACAGTCTCCATCTTGGGGACACCCGGTGGTGGTGGCACGGGATCGGTGGTCACTCCGAGTGAGACGAGCGGGATCACCACCTCCAGCTGGACGGGGGTCACCATCTCGACAATCCCGATCACCGGGACCGTCGGCACCGAGGTCTCCGTCGGCATCAAGACGGTGAACTTCACCCAGAACGGGTTTAGTTACACCTGTGGGGCCAAGACCACCGCCGCCCATATCGGGACAGTCAAGGTGGCCGCACCCCCCACCCCGGTGACATGGAGCGTGGCCGGCTGCACCACCGGGCACACCACAGCCCCGGCTTGGGCCAACACCGAGAAGATCGTGGCCAAGGGGGCCGGTGGCGGTGGTGGCGGAGCAGCCGCTAGTGCCACAGGCTACGGCGGGGCCGGCGGGGCCGGCGGCTCGGTGACCACCACCTTCACCATCGCCGGCTCCACCAAGGTGTCGGCCAATACCGGCTGCGCTGGCAAGGGCGCACCCCAGGGTAGCGGCGTCGTCGGCAACGGCGGGGCCTCGGTCAGCGGCTGGAGTGCCAGCGGCAAAGGCGGCCAGGGTCGCTACACAGCCATAGGGATAACGAAAGGTAACGACGGCACCGGCGGCAGTGGCGGCGGCTCGACCGGCGTCTGCAACGGCGCCACAACCTGCACCTCGGCCACAACCGCCCACGTGGTCGCCGTGGCCTCCGGTGGCGGCGGTGGTGGTGAGTCCATGTGCTCGGGCACCGACGCCGGTAACGGCGGCCAGGCCGGGAACGCCGGGACAACCGCCACAAGCAGCTCCAAGGGCAAGGGCCTGAGCGGCACCGGCGGGGCTACTGGTGGAACCGGCGGTGTCGCCGGCGGCGCCGGCGGCGCCAACAACAAGTCGACCGGCTCGGGCAGCGCCACCGGCAGTGCCGGTGGGCAAGGCAAGGAGCCGGTTGCCGGCGATGGTGGCGGCAGCGGCGGCGGCGGTGCCGGTTACATCGGCGGTGCCGGGGGTGCCCCGACAGCCGATGACTGCGGCGCTGGTGGCGGCGGCGGCGGCGGTGCCTCCTGGGTGGCCACTGCCGGCGGGTCGACCACCTTCGGGACCGGGGCGAGTGGTGGGAGCCGGAGCGGCACCACAGGTAGCGCCGGGTCGGTGACCGTCACCTTCTCGTACACAAAAACACGGTGATGTCGCTGAGTCTAAGGGGCTGACTGAGCGGGGCTCGCCGATCGCCCATCGAGAGGATGAGGGCGAGCGTTCCACGAACGATCGTGGGACGTCCCCCCCATTTGGAGATGGGTCATCCGGCACTCCCGCTCACGGCAACGGGGTCTACGCGATGAGGTTCTTCCGTCAGTTACCCCTGGCACGACGGCCCGCTTGCACGTTTCATGAGATCTCGGCGTCGATCCGAGAAGGGATGGCCGACGCGCCGGCCGGGGTGCTCGCCGAGCTCACCACCCTGATCGATATGGCGAGGCCGCCCGAAGGCACCCGGTACATCGTCGGCGTCAGCCCAGGACAGCGCCCCGGGGGAGCTCGATGTCATCAGCGGGCCCGATGCCTCGTAATACATTTGTCTGCTGGACTCTGGACTCACGCGCCGCCCCTTCACCAGCTTCGAAACCAACGCCCCCTTGGCTGACGACCGTGCCCTCGCCGCCACCCCATGCAACTTCCTGCTCCGCTCGCTTGTCCCCTGACGGCCGGCGGACGTCTTGGAGGCGATCGAGGCCCGCGTCGGCCCATATACGACCATCGTGACCTGTCGGCTCCCCGTCGCTATGTGGCACGAGGCCCCGGGGGAGCCCACCGCCACCGATAGCGTCTTGGACCGCTTGCCGAGTATGTCTACCCGGATCGAACTTCAGGGGAACGCACCGTCGAGTTCCCTCGTCCGGAAGGCCTCGAGATCCGGGTCGAGCTACTGGCAGGTGCAACTGACCTCGGATTTGAAAATCCCGCTCGCCGCTCTGAGGACCTCCACTAGGTCGTCCACTTCGGTGGTCAACGCCCCGTGGACCCAAGGCATTCCGCGCCGCAGCGAACAAGGCTCTGGGTCGATACGTTCCAAGAGAGAGGAAGTACCCTCCCTTCCCGGAGCTTCGGGATTTGCATTTCGATGTCGACGGCGGCCGTCGTGACGAGCTTCGATCGATGCCCGTTGCACTGCGCAGAGGGCGCCACGCCGAGCCGATAACCGATTCGAGCCGGTCCGAGCTTCAGCTCGGCCCGCAGGGCAGCGATCTGGGCCTCGACCACCGGGCTCGTCTGGTGAGGGCAGCGGCGGGGCGGCTGGAGCGGTCGCAGAGACCGACCACCCCTTCCTCTTGCTATCGCCGCCACCACTTGTAGGCCGTCGGCCGGGAGATCCCCATCTCGTCGGCCACATGGGCAACGGCCCGGCCAGATTCGATGCGAAGTACGAGCGTGAGACGGTCACGGAGGGTGAGTCGGACGTTAGCGTGCATTTGAGCCTCCTGGGAGTGTGGTTCCTAGACAGCTCCACACTCACCCAGGGGGCTCAGCCCCGTCTACCAACCATTGTTGGAATCAACAACGTTCGTGGTTACTACAGCTAGATGTGTTGTCCACCCACGTTGGTGACGCGGGGATCGGTCCATCGATGAGCTGAACCTCCGAGGATCGTGTGGTTATTCGACGGTCACAGCAAGTCCCAAGGAGGCTCAGGTGCACGCTAACTCTCCGTTGACCGAGCGCGGTAGGACGCCCGGTCCAGCGCATCGGTGCTGGTGGGCCGGTCGCCCACGTAGCCGCCGAGACGGATTCTTCGCCAGACGACGGCCAAGTGGTGGCGGCGGTTCCAAGCCGAGGGTGAAGCCGGACTCTCGGATCGTTCCAGCCGTCCCCGGCGCTGCCCGCACCAAACCCCGACTCGAGTAGAGCGACGCATCGTGAGCTTGCGCCAGCGGTGCAAGCTCGGTCCGGCCCGCATCGTTTCGATCGTGCGGGTGCCGGCTTCGACCGTGCACCGGGTCCTCGTTCGTCACGGATGCAACCGCCTGGCCTGGATGGACCGGCCGAGATGGTCCACGTCGACGTGAAGAAGCTGGGCCGGCTTCCGCCCGGCGGCGGCTGGCGGATGCTCGGTCGAGACAAGGCTGCCCATCAGTCCAAGCACCGTGTCGGCTACGACTTCGTCCATTGGGCCGTCCCAGCCGCCTGGCGTACTCGGGAGATCCTCTCCGACCAACGAGGACCGACCTGCGCGAGCTTCTGGGAGCGGGCTCGACAGTTCTTCGACGATCACGGGGTCACCATCGGCGCAGTGCTCACCGACAACGCCAGGAACTACCTGGGCCGGGACTTCACCCACGCCCTCGGGGCAATCGAGCATCCGGATCCGCCCTCGTCGGCCTCAGACCACCGGCAACGTCTGTGAACATCATTGGTCGACGCAGCACCAGCTCGGTCTGACCCAGGTCAAGGTGTGACCACGGTGTCCTTCGCTCGATTTGTCGGCCGAGCATGGTGCTGCGCCACGGTGCGCGCCGACCAGACGGAACTGACCTGATAGGAGCTTGGCTAGAAGCCCCGTCACAGACCTGTCGCTCCGCCCGGCCGGCCGCTCCACGTCAGATCGGACCTAACGAGGAGCATCACGAGCATGGCAAAGACGACGACCACGGTCATCGGCGGGGTCGACACTCACAAGCACACCCACTATGCGGCAGCCATCGACGACCACGGTCGGCTACTGGGCCACCAAGAGTTTCCCGCTCGCTCCGAGGGCTACGCGGCGCTGCATGCCTGGCTGTGCTCCTTGGGCCAGGTGACCGGGGTCGGGGTCGAGAGCACCGGGAATTTCGGCGCCGGCCTCACCCGTTTCCTCACCGGGGCCGGCGAGATCGTGGTGGAGGTGAACAAGCCGAACCGCCAGGCCCGGCACATGGAGGGCAAGTCGGACCGTCTCGACGCCGAGCAGATCGCTCGGTCGGTCCTGGCCGACGTAGGGACGGCCACGCCGAAGTCCAAGTCCGGACCGGTCGAGGTGATCCGGACCCTCCGCGTCGCCCGAGCGAGCGCGGTTCGGGCCCGCACGCAGGCCTTTAATAATCTCTTTCACACCATGATCAGCGCCCCCTCAGAGGTCCGCGACCAGCTCGTCGATCTGACCAAGCGCACCTTCGTCAACGCCTGTCTCGCCCTCGAACCCGAGACCGAGGACCTCCTCGACCTCATCGACGAGCCGGACCGACTGGTGCTGGCCAGCGTGAAAATGACGCTTCGAGACCTGGCCCGACGCTGGAAGGCTCTCGACGCCGAGGCGAAGGCGTTGGGTGCCCAGATCGCCGCCCTGGTCGAACACACCGCCCCAGAACTCGTCGACCTCTTCGGCGTGAGCAGCGAGCTGGCCGCCCAGTTCCTCATGACCGCCGGCGACAACGCCGAGCGGATCCGCAACGAGGCCGCCTTTGCCAAGCTCTGTGGGGTCTCTCCGAAGCCGGCCAGCTCAGGTCGGACGAACGGTCGTCACCGGCTCAACCGGGGTGGAGACCGCTCGGCCAACAGTGCTCTCTACATAGTGACCATCGTCCGGCTTCGCCATCACCAGCCGACGAAGGATTACGTCACCCGGCGCACTGCCGAGGGGCTCTCCAAGCGGGAGATCATCCGTTGCCTGAAGCGCTACATCGCCCGAGAGGTGTTCGCCGCCTTGCCTCGATCATCTGCCAAAGAGGTTCCTCTGGCCGCTTGACAAACATAGGAGCATCGAGCGCTTCAACTGGACTCTGCTCGACGAGTGGGCGTACGTCCGGATCTTCACCTCGAACAACCAGCGAGCCCGAGCCCTTGACCGCTGGCTCCACCTCTACACCATCATCGAGGCCACACGGCTCTCGGAGACAGGGCCCCATCGAAGTGATCAATCTCGCGGGACAACACACCTAGCTGTACCCGGCCATCAGGTTGGTAGCAGCCGGCTGACGGGCGGGAGCCCTCCGAGTGCGCTGTGACGACGACCAGTGTTGTAGTGGGCCAGCCATGGGGCAAGGGCGGCGGCTCGCTGGGCATTCGAGGTGTAGGCGCGCCGGCAAGCCCTCGACCAAGAGGGTGCGGTTGAGCCTTTCTGCCTTGCCGTTCTGCCAGGGGCAGTGCGGCCTAATGAAGATCTGCTGGATGTCGCGAGTGCCACAGAGGTGGCGTAGGGAGTAGCGGTAGGCCCAGGCGTTGTCGGTCATCAAGCGCTCGACCCGAGTGATCCCGTGAGCGGCGAAGTAGCCGAGCGCACGGTCGAAGAACCCGGCGCAGGTAGGCCCCTTTTCGTCGGGCAGGATCTCCGAGTAGGCCAGCCGGGAGTGGTCGTCGACGAGGGAGTGGACGAAGTCGTAACCGATCCTGGTCCTGTCGGCTCGGGCGCGGTGGTTGACCCTGGTCTGACCCTCGGCCCGCCAGCCGCCACCGTCGGGGATGCGGCCGGGTTTCTTGACGTCCATGTGGACCAGCTCGCCGGGCCGGGCCCGCTCGTAGCGGACCGAGGTGTGCTTGGACGCTCGGAGCACCGCACCGCTGATCGGGTCCAGCATGGCCAGCCGTGGCACCTGGTGGCGGGCCGGGACTCGTGACACCGTCCGGGCCGGGACGCCTAGCTCGTCGCCGATCCAGTCCGGACCACGCCGTTCGTGCTGACGGAGCGCCACGATCCGGGCTTCGACCTCTGGGCTCGTCCTGGCCGGCATGCGGTGCGGTCGCGACGACCGATCGCTCAATCCCGCCTCGCCGTCGGCGGCAAACCGGTCGAGCCAGGTCTTCACGCACTTGCGAGAGACGCCCATTGCGGCGGCGATATGGGCTTGGGGCCAGCCGGCCCGATGCCGTTGCACGATCAGCAGACGGCCGTGGAACGTGGTGCGGGCACTACCGTGAGACACGAGAACCTCCGAGTTGCTGTGACCTTCGACAAGCCACAGGTCACTCGGGGGTTCTCACGCGTTCAAGCCGCTGCTCCTGCTACCCAGGTCCTGGCCGGGTACACCTAGACCGGTCGCGCGTGTATCGCTCCGTTCGTGGAGCTGGCTCGGACCATCAGTCGATACCGGGCCTCCATCCGTGCCGTTCGAATTGAAATTGACGAACAGTTGGCGGAAAAACTCGGACGCGACATCGGCCGCATCCGGCCGACACCGGGCGTGCGGCATGAGCGTTTATTACCACGATCACGTTCGACCGGCAGGACTGCTCCGCCACTGTTGTTAGCGGCCGGCGCCAAGTGCCCCTGGAGAGGGCTCAAGCGCCGTTAATCGAGAGAGTAAGAAAACTGAGACATCCTGACCAAAATTAAAATTCGATAGTATGGAATCGCCCGTTGACACTATCAAGCGTCCGTGTTCTAGTTGACCAAGCGAGAGATCTATGACCCGGTGCCAGAACCCTGGCTCAAGGTGTATGGGTCTTTCGACCATCAGCTATAATAATGGAGGTATTCTATGAAATCCCACATGCTACGAGCAGTCAGCGTGGCGGCAGCGCTGCTAATTCCCGTCGGTGGTCTTACTATCCTTGGGGCCGGCGTTGCCGGCGCCAAGACTCTGAGTACAGGGAGTTTTGCGACACTTACAGGCGTCGGAAAGATCAAATTGACAGGTGTGAAAGCCAACACCACGTCGACGACGACAACGGCCTGGACCACAAGCACGGGGAAGACAATTACAGCCACCAACCACATCACTGCAAACGTCACGGCTAGCCAGAAGAAGACAGCAACAACAACTATAAAGATCAAGTCGGGTTCCCAGATCGTTATAATAGAAACGGGTACACCAAAACCGACAAATGGATGCGGGATATTAATCACAGTTCCCGTGGTCTTGACCAAGACCGGGACGACACAGTGGACGGGATCAGTGACCCCCGCTGCAACAAAGATAGTGGAAAAAACAGTGACGAAATGTGGAAGTAGCCCGAAAACAAGAATTGTCGGTCACCCCATAAAAATCAAAGAAATATAATCTACTAGTAGCGATAACGAAAGTAGCATCTCACAGTGGGAAGGGACGGCTTAGTCGTCCCTTCCCACTGCTGATCTCCTATGGATACCTCGTAGCAAGGTGCAGCGACACAGCGCGGCGTTCCGGTCGGGGCCGCGTACGGATGACCGCAGCGGCGAAGATGGCGATTTCTGCATTCTGGTATCGGCCGGCAGTGATCTCGGGCCTCCGGAGCCAACCTGTTTCCTGGCTTTCGGATCCCATCCCGCAACCGTGCCGACTACCCACGGGGTCTGGTGGACAGTTGCCATAAGTAACGTCGAACCCCGATTGCAGCGGTGAACGCGTTTCTCATTCCATCCCTGGGACCGCGCTGAGCCGATGAGTCCCGTTACGAGTACGAATCCCAGCATCCTCTTCATCTAGTCCTTCACCCGGTCGTCTCCCAAACCACGAGGAGGCGGGTAATGAGGCGGATCGGGGACAAGACGGTGGAGCTGGATGTCCAACCGAGATACTGTCGTCGCCTGTTGCCGAGTGCCAAATTCGCCGATCCTGGTTCAACCGACGGCGGCTACACTTTTCATGGTGCGCCGCTCGCGCCCGGGACCGGGCACGAGGGCCGTGCCGGCGTGATTGGCTCACCGTCAACTCCTGCCCTGGCGCCTCCGGTCGGCACGGAGCCGGATCCCGACTGATCGGGGCCCAACGGATGGGTTCGGCGCGCGGCCCTGGGGGTGAGGGCGCTGAGCAGTAGAAGTCCGTTCGGGGTTCTCGTCTGGCGCTTCGTGGCGAGAGGTGGGGAGGCATCTGGCTGGCAGTCGTCACCGGGAGGCGTGAGCCGGAAATAGGTCGTCCGACCAGGATTGGGGCCGCTGCCGAGGACGTCAGCGACGCGCCGGATGATCGCTGACGCCGGGAGGAAGGGGAGGTAGTAGAGAAGGGTGAAGATCCCCCGGCGCAGGGTTGTTCGTTCCGGTCCCCATAGGGGCTCGTTGGCGGCCATCAGTCGGGCGGTATCGTGGCGGGCCAGTCAGTCCGTTCACGCCAGGCCGGCTGCTCGGCCTTCTCGAGGACGAAGTGGCCGATGGCTAGGTTGTCGATCCCGCTCCGCATAAAACACGCATATGCCTCCTGCGGGGTGTTGACGATCGGCTCGCCGCGGACGTTGAACGACGTGTTGACGAGCACTGGACAGCCGGTGATCTTGTCGAAGGCGGAGAGCAAATGGTGGAACGGCCGGTTGTCGGACTCGCTGACCGTCTGCACTCTGGCCGAACAGTCGACGTGGGTCACTGCCGGGATCGTCGATCGACGGACGTTCAGGAGGTCGATGCCGGTCGCTCCGGCTGTTGTTGAATGTAGTCGCTGGGCCTCGGCGAGACGGGCGACGAACAGCATGTACGGGCTCGGCCGGTTGAGCTCGAAGTATTCATGGACCCGCTCGACGAGCACGGCCGGGGCGAACGGTCGGAAGGACTCCCGGCGCTTGACCTTGAGGTTCATCTGCCGCTGCATCTGTGGGTCGCGGGGATCGGCGAGTATGGACCGGGCCCCTAGGGCTCTTGGTCCGAACTCCATCCGCCCCTGGAACCAGGCGACGACCTTCCCGTCGGCCAGGTGGTGGGCGACGACCTCGGCAAGCTCGTCGTTGTTGACGACCGTGTAGACAGCCCGGTGGCGGTCCAGGGCGGCCCGGATCTGCTCGTCGTCCCAAGCGTGGCCGAGGAACGACCCCGCCATGGCGTCGCGCTCGGCCAGGACGTGCGGTCGGCCCGCTCCCCGTTCGACAGCGAGCGACATGGCCGCGCCCAGGGCCCCACCGGCGTCCCCGGCGGCCGGCTGGACCCAGAGATCGTCGACGGCGTTCTCACGGAGGAGTCGGCCGTTCGCCACGCAGTTGAGGGCGACGCCACCGGCCAGACAGAGCGCTCGCTCACCGGTGATCGCCCGAGCCGTCCGGGCCAGACGGACCACGACATCTTCAGTCACGCCCTGGATCGACGCGGCGAGATCGAAGTGGTGATCCAGCAGCGGCGACTCGGCTGGCCGGCGAGGCACGCCAAAGAGCCGCTCGAAGGCCGGTCCGGTCATCTGTCGGCCGGCGAGGAACTCGAAGTTGTCGACGTGCAAGCGGAACGAGCCGTCGGGTTTGACGTCGATCAGCTCTTCCCGGATCAGATCGGCGTAGACCGGCTGGCCGTAGGGGGCGAGGCCCATCAGCTTGTACTCGCCGGAGTCGACCTTGAAGCCGCAGAAATGGGTGAACGCCGAGTACAAGAGGCCGAGCGAGTGGGGAAACCGGATTTCGGCGACCGGCTCGAGGACGGTGCCGCGGCCGTGCCAGATCGTCGTCGTCGCCCACTCCCCAACGCCGTCGACGCAGAGGACGGCCGCCGATTCGTACGGGCTGGGCAGGAACGCCGACGCGGCATGGGAGTGGTGGTGCTGCTGGTAGACGATCGGCGGAGCTTTTCCCCGTCCGAGCGCGGCCAGATCACGTTCGATCTGGCGGGCTAGTCGCAGCTTGTGGGGGATCCACTCGGCCATCGTCTGCCCGAACGACGGTCCGGCGGACGGTCCGGCGGTCGCGTAGGAGGCGAGGATGCGGCGGAACTTGATTCGTGGGTCCTCGTAGTAGGCCACCGCAGCGATGTCGTCGAGAGACACGCCGAGATAGTCGAGGCAGGCCGAGACGGCCCGTCGAGGGAACGAGGGATCGTGGCGCCGGCGAGAGAACCGTTCCTCCTGCAAGGCCACGACCGGGACGCCGTCGGCCACCAACGCTGCCGCGCTGTCGTGGTAAAAGGCGGACAGACCGAGCACGAGCGTGCCCGGTGCGGCGGTTGTCACCGACCGCCCGTTTGGCCAGGCTTCCGTGGCTTAGTGGAGCGGAGTGCTCGCCGTTGTTCCCGGCGCTGAGCCAGCCGGCGTCGGCGTCCGGACGGCGGATCGAGTGACACGAAGCCGACTCGTACTCGGTCCCAAGCGTCGAGCTGGGCGGCGTGGCCGTGCGTGTCGCCGATGGTGGCGATGAACGTGTCGACCGCGTCGGCGGCCCAGGCCGTGTGGCCGGCGGCGACGTTGTCGATGGTGTTGTGAATGTCGACGAACCGCGTGCTGAACCCGTGTCGTTGGAGGGCGAGTCGGGCCGACCGGTAGCTCCCGCCGACCCCGGACAGCTCCATCGCCAGGTTCAGTCCGAGGATCTCCGGCGTGAACGTCCTCGGGCTGCGTCCGATGCTCAGCCAGTACACCGGTAGCTCGAACGACCGGTCGTCCAGTCGATCCGACGAGGCGAACGCCCAGCTCGCCGTCGGCGGCAGCTCCACGCCCATCTCATCGAGCAGCTGGCGGTAGATGTGTGGATGGTTGAGCTCCGGTCGGCAGTCACCGAGCTCGTCCCAGTAGGTGCGGAAGAGGAGACGGCCGATGTCAGTGACGACCTGCTGGTAGTCGGTGAAGCCGTGGAGGAGCGAGCCGTCCAGGAGTACCAACGGGGCGGTCTGGACGGTCGTCTCGACGAGCACCTGGCGCGAGACCGCCGGAGCGTCGGCGTCGGTGACGAACTGCTCGGCATGCCGGTCGTGCTGGTCCAGGAGCCACGGGCGCAGGCCGTCCGTCGTCCAGCGTCTCGGGAGCTGACGGTCGTCGGCATTCAGCCGGTACCGCGAGCAGGCCAGCCAGCCATGGACGTAACTCATCGCCCATCGGGCCAGCGCCGGGCAGGTCGATCGACGTTGGAGGCGGTGGTAGGCCTCTCGGACCGAGCTCGGTGCGTCACCGTCGCGGTCCGGTCCCGCCAGAGTCGCCGACCGGAGGTCGGGGAGCGGGAGGCCGAGCGGAGTCTGTGCGATCCGGCGCGCCGGCGTGGTCGGGAGCGAATCGATCCACCGCCGGATCACGGCCAGGTCGTCCTCGTCGAAGACTCGGAACATCGGACCGGTCTCGCTCACCAGGTCGGTGACGAGCGGGCTCCGTTCGGCGCTCCCGGGCGTCACCGATGGGCTCGACGCCAGGGCGTCCATCAGCGGCCGGGGGTCAGCGCGGCACGCCTCTTCCATCCGCGAGCCAAGCGAACGGCCGTCGAGTGTGAACCCATGGTGATAGATCGCGCCCTCCCGGGCCCGCTGCCGGACCAGCTCGGCCATCTCTTGCTCGGGGTGGACGCGAGCCAGCTCGTAGCGCAGACCGTCGGACCAGGCCTGCAACGAGCCCAGCGCCCAACGGAACCCCGCGAGGAGGCGACATCGGTCGGCCGCCGACGCGCCGCAGTTGAAGTGCTCAACCGCCCATCGGCACTGCGCCAGGCCGCCGGGCAGTTCATCGTCGAGCGGTCGGGACGGGTCGAGAGCCGCCCAGTCCGGGTGCACGCCGTCAGGGAAGTGCACCGCGCCGAGCGCCGGGAGCACGCCGACGTTGCGTAGACAGAGGTCGGCGCCGAGCAGTTCGGGTAGGAACTCGTCGGGCCTCCGGCTCATCGCCAGCAGCAGCGCTGGCAGTCGGAACGAGCCGTCCGGCACCCGACGGTCGTGGACGAGCTTGGCCGCCGGCCAGGCGTAGTCGGCGAGCTGTAGTTGCTGAAGCAGGCCGAGGAACGCCTGACCGCGACAGAGGCCCGGGCTACCGACATGCATGTCCGACGCGTAGAGGGTCAGGACCGCCAGAGCGGTGTCGTCGTGGCAGTTCGCCGGCGAGCTCAGCCACTGGAGCCATGCGCCGGTGACGAGTGCCAAGGGAGCGACGCCAAGGACGGCTTGCTGGACGAAGAGCGCGTCGAACGCCGTCGCCTCGAAGAGCGCATTGACGCGCTCGCGCTCACCGGCGGCCCACGTCGTGGCGCGCTGCTCTTGGACGGTCAGGCCTCCGGCGGCCACGTCGCGAGTGACTCGGCCTGGCCTGACTCAGATCTTGGTGGCCGTTGCCGGTCCACTCGGCGACCTCGTATCGGAGGGCATCGACCGCTTCGGTCGACGTGTAGCTCGCTTCGGGATCAGCCGTCGCGGTATAGAGCGCTCGGGCTGTGACGGTGCGTTGGCCAGCGGGCAGTTCGGCCAAGCCGACCGACCCGCCGACGAGTCGGTTCATCGACTCAGAACATTGGGTAGATCGACGAGCCGTCCTCCGGGCGGCGTCGACGGAACTTCTGAATCCAACGGCGGATAAGCGTCATGTTGCCCACGCTCCTTTCTGTGTCAAGTGGCCCCGTACTGCAGGGCGTGACGAACGGACCAGTCTGGACCGTCGAGGACGGCGGCCAGGGCAATCCTGAACCGATCGACCATCTCGTGGATCTCTTCCTCGGTGCTCGTGAACGGCGGAGCGAAGAGGACGTGGTGTCCTCGGGCACCGTCGATAGTGCCCGCGCCGGGGTACGTCAGAAGGCCGTGTGCCAGTCCGGCGGCCTTCATCCGGTCGACGAAGTCGAACTCATCGGGCAGCGGTACCTTCGATGTCTGGTCGGCGACCAGCTCCACCCCGAGGAAGAGCCCGCGGCCTCGCACGTCGCCGATGTACGGGGTGGTCGCCATCAGGCCCTCCAGCCGGGTCCGCAGCTGCCGCCCGCGGACGATCACCTGGGCGAGCAGGTCTCGCTCGACGATCGCCCGCTGGACCACCAGGGCCGCGGCGGCGGCGACCGGGTGGTTGACGTGCGTCTGTCCGTTCCGGAGGACGCCCGAGCCATGGGCCAGCGTGTCGCGCACGTGCGCTTGGACGAGCATCGCGGCGATCGGCTGGTAGCCGGCGGCGAGGCCCTTGCCGACGACGGCGATGTCCGGGATGACGCCGTCGTCGTGGTAGGCGAAGTACCGTCCGGTCCGCCCGAGGCCGGCCATGATCTCGTCGAGCACCAGCAGCACGCCGTGGCGGTCGCAGACCTCTCGCATCGCCCGGAAGTACCCGTCGACCGGCGGGACGGCCCCGCTGGTCGAGCCGACGACGGTCTCGGCGACGAACGCCGCTACCGTCTCGGGCCCCAGCTCGATGATCAGCTGGTCCAGCTCCGACGCCAGCCGGCGGACGTAGTCGCCGTCCGTCTCTGTCGGTCGTCGGTCCCGGTAGGCGTAGCACGGCGCCACGAACGTCCCGTAGGGCAGAAGCGGTTCGAAGATGGACCGGCGTTGGTTGTTGCCCGAGATGGCGAGGGCACCGAACGTCGAGCCGTGGTAGTTCTGGCGGCGGGCGACGAAGGTCTGACGCCCGACGTCGTCCCGCTCCCAGTGGTATTGGTAGGCGGTCTTTATGGCCAGCTCCATCGTCTCGGATCCGCCGGACAGGAACTGGGCGTAGGCCAGACCGCTCGAACGGGACACGAGGTGTTCCGCCAACTCGTCGGCGACGTCGGTGGTGAACGTCCCGGCGTGGGCCCAGGCCACCCGACCGACCTGCTCGGCCATCGCCTCGGCGATCCCAGGGCAGTCGTGGCCCAGGGTCGAGACGGCGACGCCGCCGCAGGAGTCGAGGTACTCGTTCCCGCGGTCGTCGTAGAGGCGGGCCCCGGTGCCGGCGACCACCCGAATGGGGTCTACCCGGAGGTTCTTGGACAACAGAGCCGACACGAGAGGCTGCTCAGCGGAGCACGTGGTCCAGCAGCAACCGGGCTGCCAGGTCGTAGCCGAAGTCGGTGAAGTGGATGCGATCGACGAACATCCAGTCCGTCGGTTGGAGGGCGTCTGCGACCAGCGGCGTCAGGTCGGTGAAACCCACCCCCATCCGCTGGCAACCCTCACGGAGGAGGTTCGCGTAGGCCTGCCCGACGTCACTGCCCAAGATGTCGCCGTACATCTCGGCGAACCGGCCCCGCCGCTCGAGGTGGGCGAACAGGGCCTCTTCCTCCTGGCAGGCCCGATTGCGGACCCAGCCGGCCAGCGGCTGCAGGACGTAGGTGAGCTCGATCTCGGCGTCCTGGGCCAGCGTTCGCCAGATGGCGAGGTGACGAAGGACCAGATCGGCGGCGTAGTGGAGTTGCTGGTCGACGTCGAACGGCTGCTCCTCGTCGGCCTGCCCTCCTATTCGTGGGCCCTCGGGCCGTGGCCGGTGACGGAAACGGTGCCCGGCCTCCAGCGGTCCGTCGAGCCGGTCGAAGAACGTCGTGGATGAGAAGAACCCGCCGCTCTCGAACCGGAGCGGCGCCGGTAGGCGGGCTAGCCCGAGATCGTTGAAGCCGGACAGGAGGACGATCCGGCCGACCTTCAGGAAATGGTGCCGCAGTAGCACATGGAGGATGAGCTCCTGGGCGGAGTTGTGGCTTCTCCCTCCCATGTTGATCCACGGGTCGGACCACGCCGGGCGGTGGAAGTTCAGCCGTGACGGGAGCGTCGCCGCGTCGGACGTCGCACCGATGCCGAACACCGTCGAGCTTCCGGCGACGATGTTGACAGTGCCGCGCTTTTCGACATCATCGACTGAAATAGACTCGCCGTCGCAAGTCGAAAAACGAAAGCCCCGCGAGTCGGTATTCACAACCGATGAACGGTGGTCAGGCGGTTGAAAGTACATAACATACGGAAGCCACCGTATGACGCCATTGTCACTAAAGTAGTCGTCATACGTCAGCATCTGCGGTGCCAGATCTAGCCGAGGATCAAAAGAGAATCTTGAATGTCCATGGCGAGATGTCGTAGGATCTGCAGGGAGCACGTTTGACATGATAGGTAGGGCATATATAGTAGTCAATAAGAAAAAGTCCTAGTTCATTGGCGGTCAGACATGGAAAAGCACCAGTACCTTAATTGGTCAAAGGATCGGTCTTAAACACCGATGATGCGGGTTCGAGCCCCGTCTGGTGCACGGGTGAATTTCTTGGTTTAGAACGGCGCGCTGTGACCGGTAGATAGGCAGCGGCAGTAGGCAGGAGGTGCCGTCGTGGTCTTGCTGGACAACCCGTTGGACTGGCTCGACGAGCGTCTCTCGTCGGCCGGCGCGGCCGACGAGCTCGGGGTGGACGTCGGCCAGCATGCCGATCGTGAGAAGGACGCCACGCTGGTCCTCCGCCACCCGGAGTGGGCGACATCGACACCGGCTCGGCGTTCGCTCGCTCAGGTCACCGCGTCCGGCGACTGCCGGATCCTTCGTCGGGTGGGCAACCGACTCGACCTCCGCTTCGACGACCGGCTGCTCGCCGAGCTCGGTGACCGCCTGGAGCGCCGGCCCGAGGACCCGCTCCGGACGAGGGAGCTGCACCGGGGTCGGGCGTGGGTGGTGAACTTCATCGACCCGAACACGACGAAGGCGCTCCACATCGGACACCTGCGGAACATCGCCGTCGGCCACTCGCTGGCCAGCGCCGGCGAGGCGGCCGGGATCGCCGTCACCCGGCAGATCCGCGTCGGCGACTACGGCCGGAACATGGGGGAGGCAATGGCCGGCTACCTCGCCTACGGGGACGGCCGGACGCCGGAGAAGAGCGGCGTTCGGGGCGACCGGCTGGTCGGCGAGTGCTACGCCCGCTACGTGTCGACGCTGGCGCCGCAGCCGGATGGCCCCCGGGCCGACGCTGCCCTCACCCGCGAGGGGCACGTCGCGCAGGACGTGGCTGACGAGCTCCTCGACCGATGGCGCGCCGGTGACGAGGAGGCAGTGCGACTATTCGAGGCCATCCGACAGTGGGTGCTCGACGGCCACGACGAGACGTACGCCCGGCTCGGGATGGCCATTGATCGGGTCCTCTTCGAGTCTGATCGGCTCGACGACCTGGCCGAGATCGTGGCGCGGAGCCTCGACACCGGCCTCTTCCGCCGCTCGAGCAGCGGCGCCATTGTCTACGACACCGGCGATGCCGACTACGAGCGATACCTACTGGCGCGGATGGACGGCTTCCCGACCCAGCACCTGCGGTACCTGGCGACCTGGAGCGGGACCCGCAAGCTCTACGACGACGTCGAGACCATTGACGTCCTCGGCATGGAGTGGCGTCACATGGTGAAGTACACGGGCGAGATCCTCGGTGCGCTGCACCCGCCCGAGGAGCGTCACCCGGGTACGGCGATCATCTACGAGATGGTCGTCTCGGAGGCCGGCGTCATCAAGTCGAGCAAGGGCGACGTGCTCCTCGTCGACGAGATTCTCAACGAGATCGCCGCTAGTGAGCAGGTTTCACAGCTGCGTCGGTTCAGTGATCGGGTCACAGGAGCGGAGGTTGCGGCCATCGTGGCCCTTGCTCGTTTCCTCGTCGTCCCGGTTCGCCAGCGGGTGACCATCCAGCCGGGCACGTTTGACGACCCGAACGGGCCGGGCTGGCAGCTCGCCTCGGCTTGGGCTCGGGCGTGGGACTCCGCCTACGACGGCGACAGCTCACCAGATCCCGGAGAGCTCGACTACCGGTTCCTTGTCGTCCGGTCATCCCTACACCGACGGCTATTGCGCCGGTGTATCGACCACAAGGAAGTGCTCCCGCTGCTGCGGTTCCACCTCCACCTCGCCTGCTGGTTCAACAGCATTACCCCAACCCCTGCGGTGGCTCGGGTTGTGCGCTCAGTGCTCAGCGAGGGGCTGGTCGCCCTCGGGCTGCATCCGACCGGCGCTCCGAGTGCAGTAGGTCATCGGGCTGGAAGCGTATCGGTGATGGAGTAGTTCCGGGCGAGACCTGGTCCAGCGTCGTTCCGCTTCATACGACGAGCAGCTTCGGTGCGGTGGCCAGCCCGATGGCGACGGCGGCGATCCGTTGACGAGGGACCGACTGGAGTTCGCAGCCACCGCGCCGCGCCGAAGTAGCCCCGTAGATGGCGGTAATGAAAGTGCGGCGCGCCGGCCCTCTGGCCGTCGTCGGCGGTGGTCCACCGGTCACCGTCGACAGATACCCGGTTGGCGAACGGGAACGTCGTTCCACTCGCGCCCAGCGAACAGGTGTCGGGCGACGGCTAGACCGGCCCGCGCCTGCTTGGCCTGGATCGGCGCCGTCGTGGTGCCGGACGTCTTCGGGATCCGGTCGACTGATCAGCTGGCGCGGCTCGGCCCCCGGCCGGCTGCAGGCAGGCCACCGGTTTGTGTGCCGGCCGGGTCCAGCGTTGCCGAAGGGGCGGCCGATCGTCCGCGGAGCCGAACGCTACGGTCGCGCTCGGCGGCTACCAGTGGCAGCGGTCGTGATCACGGCCGACCACTGGAAGCTCGGTCAGTGCCGACCGGGCGACCGGGCCCGGTTCGTGCTGGCGGCCGCGGCCGGCTGAAGGGTTCCCGCCGTGAGCGGGCGAGGACCTGGTGCCGGCGGCTCACGTCGGCGCAGGCTTCGCAGACACTCTCGGGGATTACGCCGGCCCGCATGAGCAGCGCGAAGACCCGGCAGCCGAGGCAGAGACCAAACGCCGACTCGAGGAACGCCGCCGCGGCGACCAGACCGACGAGCACCTCGGCGGCGAGGTCCCAGCCGGCGGCCGCCCAGACGACCAACGCGGCCGTCGTCAGCACCGTGCCCATCGCTTGGGCGAAGCGCTTCGGCGGGCCCGGCGTCGGCCGGGGAGCCACCGGGAGCAGCGGGACGACGACCCGGGTGGCGAACTGGCCGAGCGGGCTCAACGTCGGGCCGGTGAGGACACGGGCCCAGAAGCCGTAGACGAGCGGGACGAGGAGCCACGGCTCGCCGAGGGCCAGCGCCAGCACGGTCATGACGACGACCCCGGCGGCGACCACGCGGGCCGCCACCTCGTTCACCGGGTCCGGAAAGCGGAACAGCCGTCCCATCACGGATAAATCTTATCGGCTTGATCACCAATTGTCGCCGGGGCCAGTCGGGACCGAACCGCCGGCCGCCACCGGCGTCTCACTCCCGACCGCGCTCAGCCGACGAGCAGTTTCAGCGCGGTGGCCAGCCCGATGGCGATGACGACGACCCGGAAGACCGGCGCGGGGAGATGGCGGGCCACGCGGGCGCCGATCCAGCCGCCGATCAAGCTGCCGACGGCCAACAGGGCGACGGCGGCCCAGGCCAGGGAGGCGCCGATCATGAACGCGACGGCCGCGATCCCGTTGACGAGGACCGACAGGATCGTCCGCAGTCCGCTCGTGCGCGACAGCGTGTCGGGCAGCGCGAGGCCGAGGATGGCCATGAACATGACGCCCATCGCCGCCCCGAAGTAGCCGCCGTAGACGGACGCGACGAACGTGCCGCCGAAGAGCAGCACCCGCCGCGTCGGGTGGTCGTGGCCGAGCCCGGCCAGCAGCCGGCGGAGCAGCGGCTGGACGGCGAAGAGGGCCGAGGCCAGCAGGATCAGCCACGGCGCCGCCCGCTGGAAGTCGGCCGGCGAAGTCGTGAGCAGCAGCACCGCGCCGACGATCGCCCCGACGGCCGCCGCCGGCGCCAGCGCCCGGACGGTGGTCCGCTGGTCGCCGATCTCCTGGCGGAACCCCGCGACCCCGCCGAGGTAGCCGGGCCAGATGCCGACGGTGTTCGTCACGTTCGCCGTCAACGCCGGGTAGCCGAGGGCGAGCAGCACCGGGAAGGAGACGAGCGTGCCGCCACCGGCCACGCCGTTGACGATCCCCGCGCCCAGGCCGGCCAGCGCGATCAACAGCGCCCGGCTGGTCGTCAGGTGGACGGTCGCCAGCGGGGCGGCGAGGTGGACGACGAGCAGGTGGGCACCCAGTAGATGGAGGGCGGCCAGGACGTCGTGCACGACCGGAGACTGTAGGGACTGGCGCCGGGTACTGGCGTCAGCGGCGTGGGTGCGGTAGTCGTGTGCGGTGAACGCACGTCGGACGGAGGCGCTCAGCGACAGCACGTTCGCCGTGGCGATGACGCTGTTGATCTTCGACGTCCGCCTGCCCGACGTCCGGCTCGGACACCAGCTGCACGGCGTCGCTCACGACCTCTGGTTCCAGGAGTGGCCCCACTACCTCGGCTACGGCGTCAGCTTTGTCGTCATCGGCATGATCTGGGTCTGCCACCACACGATCTTCCGGATGCTGCGCGGCATCGACCACTCCGGGATCGTCATCAACCTCGCCCTGCTCGGGCTCGTCGTCTTCCTCCCGTTCCCCACCCAGGTGATGGCCGCCTACCTCGGGACGCACAACTCCGAGCAGGCGTACGTCGCCGCCTTCTACGGCCTCTCGCTCGGTGCGACGACGCTCATGCTGGCCATCTTGTGGCACCACGTCTCGCGGGGCCGCCGACTGATCGAGCCGTGGATCCCCGACGACGCGGTGCGCCGGCTGACCCGCCGCTACTACCTGACGCCCGTGCTCTATCTCGTCGCCACCGCGGTGGCCATCGCGTACCAGCCGGCTGGGCTCGTCCTGTTCCTGGCCATCGCCTGCGGGTACCTGCTCCACACCGGGACGAGGGCGGCGCCCACCCGGCCGACTCACCAACTGCACCCGGAGCGCTCGCCCGGTCAGCTCGATCCGCTCGTCGCCGAACCCGAAGCCGAGTAGCTAGCAAGCAGCGCCGTCAGGAAGCGGGGTAGTCAGGACATGGGGTAGTCAGGACGCGGGCGGCCCGGTCAGGCCGCCGACGACCTGGCCGAGCGTGCCGGCCAGGTCTGTCACGACGCTGCTCACCGTCGACGACGCCGACCCGACGACGCTGCTGGCCGTCGACCCGACCCCGCCGACCGCACTGCCGACGCTGCCGACGACGCTCGACGCGGTGCTCCCGGCGCCGCTCACGACCCCGGACACCGCGCTGCCGACGCTGCCCACCGCCGAGGAAGCGGCCGTGCCAGCCTGACCGACCGCCGACGTGGCCCCAGGCAGCGCCGGCACAGCGATACCCGAGCCCGGGTTGGTTGCGCTGGTCCCCGGCGTGGCCGCCTGGGCCGCCGGCGCCGGAGCCGGTGTGGCCGCGGCTGCGGTCGCCGTAGCCGGTCCGGCCGGACCGGCCGGACCGGCCGTCGCCGAGGCCGGCGATTGGCTTACCGCCTGGGCCGTGCCGGCCGGCGCTGGGGCGCCCAGCACGGACGACGGCGCGACGGGGAGTGCGGCGGACGCCACGGCCGTCGGCATCGTCACGCTGTCCGTCGGGCCGGCCCGACCACTGGTGGCGACCCCGGCGACGACCCCGCCGGCGACGACGACGAGTGACGCGGCGAGCACACCGGGACCTCGGAACGATTGGAGCACCGGGATCCGGTCGGCCACCCGGCCCGAAGCCCGAGAGACGAATCGCCGCAGCGCCACCGCTCCCAGTCCGAGGGCGATCCCGAGGCGCCCGCCGGTCTCGGCCAGCGCGGCGAACTCGCGCTTGAGCGCCTGGCGGGCCCGCCACAGCAGCGTCTCCATGGCCGGCACGGCCACCCCTTCGTGCTCGGCCAGCTGCTGGGTCGTCCAACCCGAGCCCTCGCGGAGCTGCAGGACCCGCTGGTGCCGGTCGGAGAGGCGGCCGAGGGCCTGGACGACCATGGCCGTGTCGACCTCGCGCAGGACGAGCTCGTCGACGTCGCGGCTGTCGACGTCGACGAGCGGCAACGGTACCTCGTCGACCGGGGTCATCCGGGCCCGGCGGCGCAGCACATCGGTGCAGACGTTCCCGGCGATAACGGTGAGCCACGGATAGAACCGCCGTTCGCCGGCGAAGTTCGGGAGGGCCCGCCACGCCTTCGTGAACGCCTCTTGCACCGCGTCCTCGGACTCGTACGGTTCGTGCAGTCGGCGCAGGCAGAAGTGGAAGAGCCGACGGTGGTAGCGGTGGTAGAGCTCCTCGAACGCGGTGCGGTCGCCGCCCTGGCACCGTTCGACCAGGTCGCGGTCGCGGGCGAGGTCGACGGTCCCGTCGAGACTGCTCGACCGCGGTTGTGGCTGCGCCGGCTCGGGTGACACGTTCCCTGTCCTACCCCCAACCCCCGTCGCCTAACGAGGGTAGCGCGGTCGTCCAACGAATTTCTGGCGGGGTACCGAAAGGTCGTCGCCGGGCGCCCGTTCTTCGTATGAGGGCTCACGCAGCAGGCGATCTGCCGCCGGGTCCGGCCACCGGGACCTCCTCCGTTCCCCCTCCGGTCTCGGGGCCGGCCCGGCGGCAATCCGTCGCCGGCGGCCTACTCCTCGACGAGCTCGATGAGCGTGCCGAACGAGGTCTTCGGGTGGATGAACGCCACCGTCGTCCCCCGGGAGCCGGGCGCGGGACCTCGTCGATGACCCGGCCGCCGGCGTCCTTCACGGCCTGGAGGGCCGCCGCGCAGTCGTCCACCCGGTAACCGACGTGGTGGAGTCCCTCACCCTTGGCGGCGAGGTACTTCGCCACCGTCGAGTCGTCGCGGAACGGCGTGAGCAGCTGGACGTAGGAGTCGGCCACCCGCAGCAGCGCCTCGTCGACGCCGTCCTTGTCGATCCGCTCGCGGTGCTCGACCGTCGCGCCGAAGACCGTCTCGTACCAGTCGATCGCCGCGTCGAGGTCGTTGACCGCGATGGCGACGTGGTCGATCTCGGTCAGCAGGCCGGTCGGTTGGGCGTCGCTCATGCCCCGGCCCGCCGGAACAGCGTCAGCCGGTCCTCGCCGATCTCGGCCCGGCGCTCGGGGTCGTCGATGCCGAGCCCGTCGGCCGGGGCGAGGCAGCGGACGCCGATCTTTCCCTCGTGGAGGTTGTGGTGCACCTGGTTGGCGGCCTCGCCGACCTCGGTCAGCGGGAACGTCTTGGAGAGCGGCGGGACGATCTTGCCCTCCGCCACCAGCCGGTTGGCGTCCCACGCCTCCCGGTAGTTCGCGAAGTGCGACCCCTTGATCGTCTTCAGCTTCATCCAGAGGTGCCGGTTGTCGTACTCGATCATGTACCCCGACGTCGCCGCACAGGTGACGACCGTGCCGGCCCGCTTGCAGGCGAAGACCGACGCGCCCATCGTCTGGCGGCCGGGGTGCTCGAAGACGATGTCCGGGTCCTCGCCGACGAGCCCCCGGATGTCCTTGCCGAACCGCCGCCACTCCGACTCGTCCTGGGTGTGCTCGTCCTTCCAGAACCGGTAGCCGGCGGCCTGGCGGTCGATGACCGCTTCGACGCCGAGGCCGTGCAGGAGCGCCACCTTGTCCGGCGACGAGACGACGCCGATCGGGATGCCGCCGGCGTTGAGCACGTACTGCACGGCGAAGCTGCCGAGCCCGCCGCTCGCTCCCCAGACGAGCACCCGGTCGCCCTGGGTGACCGGTTTCCCGTTGTGCGAGACGAGCATCCGGTAGGCGGTCGAGTTGCACAGCGCCGGGACGGCCGCCTCCTCCCAGCTCAGGTGGGCCGGCTTCGGCATGAGCTGGTTGGCCTTGACGACCGCGATGTCCGCGAGACCGCCGAAGTTCGACTCGAACCCCCAGATCCGCTGGTTGGCCGCCAGCATCGAGTCGTCGTGGGCGGACGGGTCCTGGTCGTCGACGTAGTTGCAGTGGACCGTGACCTTGTCGCCGGCCTTCCAGTTGCGGACGAGCGAGCCGGTGCGCAGGACGACGCCCGAGGCATCGGAGCCGACGACGTGGTAATCGAGGGCGTGCCGGGCGCCCCAGACGCTCTCGCGCCCGAGCCGGTCAAGGAAGCCGAACGTCGGCAGCGGCTCGAAGATCGACGTCCAGACGGTGTTGAAGTTGATCGACGACGCCATCACCGCCACGTACGCCTCGTCCGGCGCCAGCTCCGGCAGGGCGACGTCACCGACGTGCAGCGACTTGCGCGGGTCCTTGTCGGGTGAGTCCACCCCCTCGAACATCGCGACCTCGTCCCGCAGGACGAAGGCCGCTCGGTAGGTCTCCGGCAGGGGGAGGGAGAGGAGGTCATCGCCCCCCGCCCCCTCGACGACGGCGTCGAGGATCGCGCTCATGGGCACCGACGATAGTTGACCCCGTACAATGGGCACCCGGTCGGTAACAATGCCGGCTGCAACCGGGCCGGCGCACCCGTCGGGCCCGACAGGTTCCCCGCCGGGACCTCGTGTGGCCCCGGCCCTACTCGGAGGTCAGCCATGTCCGGATCGGTCGTCGTCGCAGGGGCCCGGACGCCCATCGGCAAGCTCTCCGGCGGTCTCGCCTCGTTCAGCGCCGCCGAGCTCGGCGGCTTCGCCATCGCCGCCGCCCTCGAGCGGGCCGGCATCACGCCCGACCAGGTCGACTACGTCTTCATGGGCCAGGTCATCCTGGCCGGCACCGGCCAGATCACCGCCCGCCAGGCCGCGGCGAAGGCCGGTATCCCGCTGTCGGTCCCGGCGACGACCGTCAACAAGGTCTGCCTCTCCGGGCTCAACGCCATCTACCTGGCCGACCAGATGATCAACGCCGGCGACGCCGAGATCGTCGTCGCCGGCGGCATGGAGTCGATGACCCAGGCCCCGCACCTCCTGCCCGGCGCCCGGGCCGGATTCCGGCTCGGCGACGCCACGCTCGTCGACTCGATGATGTACGACGGGCTGACCTGCGCGTTCGACCAGTGCGCCATGGGCCTGGCCACCGAGCGCTTCACCCAGCAGAACGCGGCGATCACCCGGGAGCGCCAGGACGCCTTCGCCGCCGCCTCGCACGAGAAGGCCGCGGCCGCGGCCAAGGACGGCCGGCTGGCCGACGAGATCGTCCCGGTCAGCGTGCCCCAGCGCAAGGGCGACCCGCTGCTCGTCGACACCGACGAGGGTGTCCGTCCCGGGACGACCGCCGAGTCCCTCGGCGCGCTGCGACCGGCGTTCGACAAGGCCGGCTCGATCACCGCCGGCAACGCGTCGCAGATCTCCGACGGTGGCGCCGCGGTGATCGTCATGTCCCGGGCCAAGGCCGACGAGCTCGGCCTGACCGCGACCGCGCTCGGCGAGCTCGTCAGCTACGGCCAGGTCGCCGGACCCGACACCTCGCTGCTCACCCAGCCGTCCCGGGCCATCGCCCAGGCCCTCGGCAAGGCCGGGAAGTCCGTCGGCGACGTCGACCTGTTCGAGATCAACGAGGCCTTCGCCGTCGTCGGTCTCGCCTCCGCCGATGAGCTCTCGATCCCCGAGGAAAAGATCAACGTCAACGGTGGCGCCATCGCTCTCGGCCACCCCGTCGGGATGTCCGGCACCCGCGTCGCGCTGACCGCCCTGCTCGAGCTCCGGCGCCGAGGTGGTGGCCTCGCCGCCGTCGCCCTGTGCGGTGGTGGTGGCCAGGGTGACGCCGCCGTCTTCCGCTCGCTCAGCTGATCCGGCTGGCGCTCCGCTCAGTACGGCGGGGTGAAGAGGCCGGCGAGCGTGCCGGTGCCCTCGGCGACGTCCAGCCACCGGTCCGCCGGCAGGCGGTAGACGGCGACCGCGCACGTCGGGAACCCCCGGGCCTCGATGGCCGCGGCCGTGTCCGGGTCGCCGAGACCGGCGGCCAGCGCATGGGCGGTCGGGTTGTGGCCGACGACCATGACCGCCCGCCGGTCGTCCGGCACCGTCCGTAGTTCGGCCAGGACGTCGTCCGGTCCGGCGTAGTAGAGCGCTCGCCGGTAGTCGACGTCCGGCGGTTCGGTCAGCGCGGCCAGGATTCCCTGGGTCGTCTGCCGCGTCCGCTGGGCGGTCGAGCAGAGAACGACGTCGGGCAGGTCGGCGTCGTCGAGCCCGAACCGGTCGCCGGCCACCCGCCGGCCGAGCGCCTCGGCGTCCCGCCGTCCCCGCGGCGCCAGCGGCCGGTCGTGGTCGGCACCGCCGGATGGCGGATCAGCGACGGCCTTCGCGTGCCGGACGACCCAGAGCGTCCGGGTCACAGGTCGCGGCGGCCCTCGATGGCCCGGCCGAGCGTCAGCTCGTCGGCGTACTCGAGGTCCCCGCCGACCGGCAGGCCGCTGGCGATCCGCGTCACCCGGATCTCCAGCGGGCCGAGCAGGCGGGCCAAGTACATCGCCGTCGCCTCGCCTTCGAGGTTCGGGTTCGTGCAGAGGATGATCTCCTTGATCCCCTCCGCTTCGACCCGTTCGAGCAGCTCCTTGACCCGCAGCTGTTCCGGCCCGACCCCTTCCAGCGGGTTGAGCGCCCCTTGGAGTACGTGATAGCGGCCACGGAACTGCTGCGTCCGTTCGACCGCGACGATGTCCCGGGGGTCCTCGACGACGCAGACGACCGTCCCCTCGCGGCGGTCGTCCGAGCAGACCGAGCAGAGCGCACCGCCCTCGGCCACGTTGAAGCACCGGCTGCAGAGCGTCGTGCGCTCCTTGACCGAGACGATCGCGTCCGAAAGCCGCAGCGCGTCCTCCGTCGGCACCTTCAACAGGTGGAACGCGATCCGCTGGGCCGATTTCGGGCCGACCCCCGGCAGCCGCCCGAGCTCGTCGATCAATGCCCGGAGCGAGCCGGTGTACACCTAGACCTCCTCGGCGCCCGGGAACGCCTCGAGCACGCGGGCCTCCGCCACCGATTCGACCGGCACCGCGTCGACGACGTCGTCCGGGTCGAAGACCTCGTCGTCCGCCTCGTGGTGGGTCGAGCCGGCTGCACTCCCGGTGCCGTTCGGCGCGGTCCCAGCTAGCCCCGCCCCCGCGGCCGCCGATCGCGCCGGGGAAGGCGCGGTGGAGGGCGCGGTGGTGCCCGGCCGGCCGGCGGCATCCCCGTCACCCGTGCCGTCGACCACGAGCGACAGCGTGACCGGGCTCCCGAGGTGGGCGGCGATGGCGTCCTCGACCACCGATCGGACGTCCTCGCATCGCTCGCAGTGGGCGGCGTTCGGCAATGCGAACACCGCGGTCCTCCCTTCGGTCGAAACGAACCGGCCGGCGCTGTACAGCGCCTTCGCCCGCGCCGGCAGGGTGCGGAGGATGTGGTCTCCCCACGCCTGGACCAAGAGGTCGCGGTCGACGGCACCGCCACTGGGCGCGGTTGCCGGAGTCGGTGGCGCCGGAGTCGGTGGCGCTGGCGTTGGGGGTGGCGGTGGCGCGACGTCGGCCGCCGGGGCCGGTGCCGAGGCCGTTGGTGCGGGAGGGGGGGCGGAGGCGGGGCCGGCCGGCGGGGCGTCCTGGGCAGCCCGCTGTCGGCGGAGCGCGCCGAGGCCCGGACGAGTCGACGGGTCTCCGGCGTCCTGGGGGGCGGGCGGCGGCGGCGTGGTTGGGGCATCCGGGCCGGCAGTGGCGGCTGGCAGTGCTCCCGAGTCGACGGCGGCAGCGGGGGTCGGTCGGGGTCGAGTCAGGGGCGAGGTGGGTGCGGGCGCCGACTGGCCGGTGGCGGGAGCGCTGCCGGCCACAGCTCGTTCGAGGCGGGCCAGTCGGTCCTCGAGGCCGGCGGCCGAGTCGTCGAGCTCGGGCCGGGCCAGCCGGACGAGGGCAACTTCGAGGACGACCCGTGGGTCGGGCGCCTCGCGCATGTCGACCTGGACGCGGCCGAGCACCTCGATGCTCCGGACGAGCCGAGGTAGGCCAAACCGCCCGGCTCGGTCGGCCAGCCGTGCCTCCTCGTCGCCGCCGGCGTCGCCTAGCTCGGGGGCCAGCGCGGCCAGGAACGTCTGGCGGAGCTCGTCAACGAGCTCGGCGGCCAGCTGCGGCGAGCCCCAGCCGGCCTCGTGGAGGGCGGCGATCGCGACGAGTGCCCGTCCGGCGTCCTCGGCCTCCAGCGCGTCGACCAGCTCGTCGACCTCCGGTCGAGCGTCGTCGGCCGAGCCGGAGGCCGCCACCTGGTCGAGGAAGGAGAGCGCGTCGCGGGCCGAGCCGTGGCCGCGGCGGACGGCGATGGCGAGGGCGTCGTCGTCGAGGGCCAGGCCGGCGGCCTGGTTGACGTCGTGCAGCAGGCCGTCGAGGACGTCGGCCCCGAGGAGGCGGAACTCGAGGTGCTGGGTGCGGCTCCGGATCGTCGCCGGCACCTTCTGCGGGTCGGTCGTAGCGAGCACGAAGACGACGTGGCTCGGCGGTTCCTCGAGCGTCTTGAGGAGCGCGTTCGCCGCGGCGTTCGAGAGCATGTGGACCTCGTCGACGATGTAGACCTTCCGCCGGCCCGGCGTCCCGAGGGCGGCGTGGGCGATCAGGTCCCGGATGGCGTCGACGCCGTTGTTCGACGCGGCGTCGAGCTCGTGGACGTCGAGCGACGAGCCGCGGGCGATCTCCACACAGGACGAGCAGACACCGCACGGCTCGCCGTCTTGGGGATCGGCGCAGTTGAGCGCCCGGGCGAGGATGCGGGCGGTCGAGGTCTTCCCGGTGCCGCGGGGCCCGCTGAACAGGTAGGCGTGAGCGACGTGGCCGTCGCGGACCGCTCCCTGAAGGGCCAGGACGACGTGCGGCTGGCCGCGTAGTTCGGCGAACTGGCCGGGCCGGAACCGCCGGTAGAGGGAGACGAAGGGCTCGTCGCTACCGTTGGGCTCGGCCATCCCGACGAGACTACCGGCGCGACCCGCCGGGTTCGGCCCTGTCCTGGTGGCCTTGGACCCGCCGGCGTTCGGTGCGGTGGCCAGGTTGGCTACGGCACACGGCCTGACCCGCTGAGAGCTGCTGCCTTCCGACCCTGACTCGGTTCACGAGCGGCCGTTGCGCAGGACCCGGCCACCGCACCCAACGCCGGCGAGCCAGTCAATAACACTACCGGGCCCTGCCCAAAGGGGTCGAGCGCCAGAAAGGTCGACGCGACAGCTCGGATAGCCTGCCCCCTCGGAGGCGTGCGAGAGCGGCCGAATCGGCACGATTGGAAATCGTGTGTTGGGCAACCAACCGTGGGTTCAAATCCCACCGCCTCCGCCATATGCCCGTCGACGCGCGCCCTAACGCTCCGCTGGACGACGGGGAAGGGCCCGACGACGGCGACGTTTCTGACGAGGCGGCCATGCGGCTGGCCCTGGACGAGGCGGCAGCCGCGGTCGGCCACGACGACGTTCCGGTCGGGGCCGTCGTCCTCCACGGCGGCCGGGTCGTCGCCCGACGCCACAACGAGCGCGAACGGCGGGGCGATCCGACGGCCCATGCGGAGCTGCTCGCCCTGCAGGACGCGGCGGCCGTCCTCGGCGGCTGGCGGCTCGACGGGACGACGCTCGTCGTCACGCTCGAGCCGTGCCCGATGTGCGCGGGGGCGCTCGTCGCCGGCCGCGTCGGCCGGCTCGTCTTCGGCGCCACCGACCCCCGGGCCGGCGCGTGCGGGTCGGTCTACAACCTCTGCACGGACCCTCGGCTCAACCACGAGCTGCCGGTGACCGCCGGGGTGCTGGCCGACGAGTGCTCGGCCGCCCTGACCGGGTTCTTCGCGGCGCGGCGGACCCGGTAATCTCTGCGGCGGAGGCGTGCGAGAGCGGCCGAATCGGACGGTCTCGAAAACCGTTGTACCCCCTGGGTACCGTGGGTTCAAATCCCACCGCCTCCGCCGAGAGCAGCGCTGCCGTGCGGTGACGGCCGGCCCCCCGGTCGGCCGTCACTGTGCTGGCCGTCGCTGAACGGTTGGCAGTGGTGCGGTGGCCGGCGATGGGGAATCGATTACGGCGTCCCGGTGACCATCACGGTCGTCGGGACGAGCTCGACCCACGTCTGGCCCGGCTGGAGGGGGATCGGGGCGCCGGAATTCGAGACGAACTTCGTCGGCTGGCCGAGTGTCGACCGCGACCACGTCCCGGGGTACTCCTCGCCGCTGCGGAAGATGAGCGCATTGCCACTGGCCGAGTTGTAGAGGTTGGCCTGGACCTCGAGGCCGCCTGTCTCGTTCTCGAGCCAGGGGCCGTAGGTGACCTGGACGAACTGGACGACGACGTTCGCTGCGGTGTTCTGGGCGCCTGTCCCGAGCGTGTCGGGCGTTGTCCCGTAGAAGCGCTGGAAGGCGTGGAGCTGGCTGTTGTACTTCCAGACGACGTTCGAGTTCGACGAGAACGGGATGGCGACCGTCGCCACCGGACCACCGCCGGCCGGCGCGGTGGCCGAGTAGCTGAAGATCGGGGCGGGCGCGGCCGTGTTTGTCGGGTAGAGCGCCCACATGGCTGTCGTCGACGCGTACGTGGAGTACGGGGCGACCCGGCCGGTCGGGTGCTGGATGATCGAGCCGTGGGCGCCGAGGTCGAGGTTGGTGATCGGCGACGACTCGATGTTGGCGATGACCGGCTGGATACCGCCGACGTGGGCGAGCAGCGGCTTGCCGAACTGGCCGAGGATGCCGATGTCGATGTTCCGGGCCGAGCGGATCGGACCGACGAGCGGCGCGCTCTGGCACTGGAAGACCGCGGCGAACCGGGTGATCCCGCCCTCGACCGGCTCCTCGAAGACGATGTCGGCCTTGTCGAGCCCGGTCTGGGGCCTGCCGGCGACGTAGTTTGTGATCTTCACGGCCAGTGCCGGTCGGCCGGGGACGCCGCCCCCGCCGGGAACCGGCGAACCGGTCAGCGGGCAGAGGGCCGCGGCGGCCGTCGACGTCGTCGTCGCCGGCGGTTTCGTCGTGGTCGTGGTCGTCTTGCGGGGCGGGCTCGCTCCCCCGCCGGACGAGCAACCGGCCAGGACGACCGCCCCGACCGCTCCGGCGAGCAGCCACCAGCGGGCGTGGCGAACGGGCCGCCCGGGGCGGGTCCGACGAGACGAGGATCGGGACATGGCCGGCAATTCTCGGTGGCCGCCCACCCCGGATGGGGGATGCTCTGTTTTTGCTCCCAGGGTTTTCCGCCTGGGGGTGCCGGCCGGTAGCGTCCCGAGCGTGGCGCGATCCCTGCCCAAGTCGGTGCGCCGGTTGGCCCACGCCGCGGTCCAGTGGGCCTGGACGTGGGCCGGCCAGGTCGGGGCGATCGGGCCCGATGACCCCGAAGGCCAGCGGTTCGGCGCGTTCGGGCGGGGGAGCGTCCTGACCTTCCCCCAGGGGGCGACCTACAACGAGCAGTACATCCGCATCGGTGAGGGGACGATGGTCGGCCCGCACGCCTGCCTGACCGCCGGGATGGCGCCGGGCCAGGTGATGGCGTCGGACCCGGTGGTGCGGATCGGCGATCGCTGCGTCATCGGCCGGGGCAGCCACATCGTCGGCCACTGGTCGATCGAGATCGGCGACGACATCCAGACGGGGCCGTACGTGTACGTCACGGACCAGAACCACACGTACGTCGACCCGGACGAGCCGGTCGGCCGGCAGTGGCCGGTCGAGGCGCCGGTCAAGATCGGCTCGGGGAGCTGGCTCGGGGCGAACGTGGTCGTGCTGCCGGGGGCGACGATCGGCGAGCACGTTGTTGTGGCGGCCGGCGCGGTCGTGCGGGGGAGGATCCCCGACCGTTGTGTCGTCGCCGGCGTGCCGGCCCGGATCGTCCGCCGCTGGCTGCCCGACCGCGGCTGGGTCGACGAGCGCGACTGGGTCGACGAGCACGGTGTCGCCGGGGAGGTCGACCACCAACCGACCCGGTCGGTGGCGGCGGACAGTGGTGGCTGAGATGGGCGACACGGCGGGCGCGAATCGGCCGTTCGTGGCCGTCGTCGGGTCGGGATCGGCCGATACGGAGCTGGAGGTAGTAGCCGAGGAGGTCGGCCGCCGGCTCGCCGAGGGCGGCGCGGTCGTCGTCTGCGGCGGCCTCGGCGGGGTGATGGCCGCGGCCTGCCGGGGGGCGTCGACCGCCGGCGGCACGACGGTGGGTCTCCTGCCGGGGAACGACCGGCGGGCGGCGAACCGGTGGGTGACGGTCCCGGTGGCGACGGGCCTGGGCGAGCTGCGCAACGGCCTGGTGGTCCGATCGGCCGATGCGGTCGTGGCGGTCGGCGGCGCGTACGGCACGCTGTCGGAGGTGGCATTGGCTTTGCAGGCCGGGAAGTTGGTCGTCGGCGTCGGCACGTGGGGCCTCGTCCGGCCGGACGGGTCTCTCGACCACAAGGTGCAGCGGGCCGGGTCGGCGGCCGAAGCGGTGGCGATGGTGCTCCATGCCCAGACCTGAGACGCCCGGCCCTGAGATGGCCGCACCTGAGACGCCCGAACCGGAGATGGCCGGACCGGAGGCGGCCGGACCAGAATCGTTGCTGGTCACGGTCAGCGGTCCGGACCGGCCAGGAATCTCGGTCCGGATCTTCGAGCAGCTGGCCTGGCTCGGTCTGGAGCTCGTCGACGTCGAGCAGGTCCAGGTGCACGGCCGACTGCTGCTCTGCCTGGAGCTGGGGACGACGCACATGGCGGCCGACGCGGTCCGTCAGGAGCTGGACGGCGCCCTTGGCGGATTGCGGGACGGCGCGGGCGAGCTCCAGGTGTCGGTGGCTGAGCTCGGGCCTGGTCGGGAGAATGGCCGGGGACTCCGGCACCTGGTCACGGTGCTCGCTCCCCGGCTCGGCGCCGAGGCGATGGCTGGGATCTTCGGTCGGATCGCCGCGGCCGGTGGGAACGTCGACCGGATCGGCCGGCTGTCGGCATATCCGGTGACGAGCTACGAGCTGGCCGTGTCGGGCGGCGACCCGGACCAGCTACGTCGGGAGCTGGCGGCCGAGGCGGCCCGCCGGTCGGTCGACCTGGCGGTCCAGCGGGCCGGGCTGCACCGGCGGGCGAAGCACCTGATCGTCCTCGACGTCGACTCGACGCTGCTGCAGGGCGAGGTGATCGACCTGCTGGCGGAGCGGGCCGGCTGCGCGGACGCGGTGGCCGCGGTCACCGCGTCGGCGATGGCGGGGGAGGTCGACTTCGCCGACGCGATGCACGAGCGACTGGCCCTGTTGGCGGGCCTGGACGCGGCGGTGCTCGGGGAGGTCGCCGGCGAGCTCGTCCTGGCTCCGGGAGCTCGGACGCTGATCCGGACGCTCAAGCGGCTCGGCTACGTCACGGCGCTGGTCAGCGGCGGGTTCGTCCAGATCATCGACGGACTGGCCGCGGAGCTCGGCATCGATCATCTGGCCGCGAACATGCTCGAGATCGTCGACGGCCGGTTGACGGGCCGTCTCGTCGGCCCGATGGTCGACCGCGCCGGCAAGGCAATCGCGCTCGAACGGTTCGCGGCGGCGGCCGGGGTGCCGTTGACCCAGACGGTGGCGGTCGGCGACGGTGCGAACGACCTCGACATGCTGGCCGTAGCCGGTCTCGGGATCGCGTTCAATGCCAAACCGGCCGTCCGGCGGGCGGCCGACGCGGCGCTCAACGTCCCTTATCTCGATGCGATCCTCTTCCTGCTCGGCATCCCCCGGGAAGAGATCGAGGCCGCAGATCAGCCAGCTGATTAAAATATGAATTGAGTTTTTTGGCGGTCAGATGTTGGCCATGGATCGGTAGCTTCGGCCGACCGCTATCAGATGTTGCTCCTCTTCAACCGACCGTTCTACCGCACGTCGTTGATATAGAAGATCTCATTTACCAGGGACTTTATGGCAAGGTTGAAAGTCGCTTGACAGTTGAAGGGACAGGGCGTTCAATGAAGGCACGCCCCGGTTAGTTCTTTTGGTGGGCGACGCGAATATCGAGGCAGTTGAGGAGGGGGATCTCTGAACGTGCCATCTGAACCACGGCCGCGAGTGACGACGCGGCCTTGAGCAAACCGCTCGCCCGTCCTTTCTCCCCCGAGGGTGATCCGACGGCCGAGCGATGGATGCCCCCCCGGTGCAAGGGAACCGCTTCGTAGCGAGACGCCTGGTGGGCATGGACCGGCACCCTTTCGGGTGACCGGAGAGAAAAGGAAGACCGAGGGCGGACGGCGTGCTGCCGTTCCGCATCGAGGGACGTGATAAGAGATACCTGGTTGTGCACTGGTTGTTTCGGTGTCGGCGCGTTGTGCGGCGGAGTGGCGCGGAACCAGGTCGAGACGCGGCAGCGGCCGGCGCCCGGGACGCCTCGGGTGGTCGGGCGAGCCCGCTACGAGCCAGTGTGACTGGGGAGGTTCCCAATGACCGATGACGAGAAAGCCCGGGCGACAGTACCGAAGGCGGTGCTCCCCGGCGGCCGATCACCTCAAGGTGAGGACCGCAAGGTGCCGCGTGGACGGCACGGCCATCCGCGAGCGGAGATCGAAATGATCCAGCGGGCTCGTATCCTCGATGCCTTCGTCAACGAGGTCGGCACGGCCGGCCTGACCGGAGCGCACGTCGCCCACATCTGTGCGGCGGCCGGGGTATCGACCAAGGAGTTCTATTCCGTCTTCCGGAGCAAGGACGAGTGCTTCTTTGCCGTGTTCGATCTCGGCGCCGGCGTCATCTGCGACCAGGTGGCGACGACGTACGACGAGACGAAAGGGCTGTGGGAGGACCGGATCCGCGGCCGCGATCTTCAGCATGCTGCAGTCGCTGGCGTCGAACCCGGCGTACGCCCGGTTGTCGATCGTCGAGATCTACCAAGCCGGCGAGAGCGGGCTGGAGCGACTGAACACGGTCATCCAACGCTTCCGGGACATCCTCGGCGGCGGAGAGCCGAACCCGCCACCCGGACTGCCGGGGGACGCGTTCGAGAACACCCTCGTCGGTCTGGCCTTCCACCCGCTGGCCGAGTACGTCATGGCCGGTAAGGCCGCACAGCTCACCGACCTCGTGCCGGTGCTGACGTACTCCTTGGCGTTGCCGGTCGTCGGCCCGGAGCGAGCAGCTCGACAACTGCACCCGTCGATCGGGTAGGGGTCGACGGCGGGCGATCGACGATCGACCGCCCGGGTCAACCTGGCACAAGAGAAGGAGCGAGCGAGCCGGTTGCGGTTCACAAAGCGCCCATGGCGTCGGCCCTCAGGAGATTCAAAGGAAACTTGGTATTACAGCTTTTGCCTGGGCAAACGTCATGTTAAGAAGGTGGGGTTGCCGGTGATCGTCGGTGAGGGGGACGACCAAATGCGGAGGGACGGGTCGGTAACGGCCACTGGAGTGCAGTGGCGCCGCCCGTCACGTACGTCCCGTCTCTCCGCGTCCGGCACCGACCCGAAGCGAGCGGTGCGGGTGGCCGCGGGGGGAGCTGACCTTTCGGTGCGGTGCTCGTCACGGCCAATGACAAGGATCCCCTCCCAGGGCGAGCTGCACACGGCGTGGTCGCCAGGTTCGCCAGGGCGAGGGTCACGACACCGCCTGCCGCCTCCTTCGGAGCGCCGCGGGGACAACGGTTCGTGAGGTGCTGGCCCCCCTCCCATCCCCATCCCCCCGGGGGGCCAGCACCGCGCTCGACGGTCACCGTCCGGTATGCCGGAGGCGTCCCCGGCGGTGACGAGGTTTGCCGAGGGGTCGGGTTTCCGACTCCCCGGTGAAGAAGGACGACCGGTGACGTGGGACCGCCGCCCGCGTCACCGGTCGTTCGTATTTGTCGGACGGGCAGCGACCCGTGACGCCACTCGCTGCGGCTAGTCCTCTTTCTTCTGGCGGCTCCGGCTCGGCGCCGCCCGGTGAGGCTCCCCTTCTTGCTTCGGGAAATGTGGCGGCCACGGCGCGTCACCGAGCCCGCCCGCCTCGTCCCGGGCCGCCAGCTCGAGCAGCGGTCCGATGTCGTACCGCCGGTCGTCGATCGCCTCGAACGGGTCGCCACGTTCGGCGTACCGGGCCGGCACCGTCGCCAGCGTGAGGTCCGCCGGGTCGGCGTCGGGCACCTCGGACCATTCGAGCGGGCACGAGACGCGGCCTTCGGGATTGTTGCGGACGGAGTAGGCGGAGGCGACGGTCCGGTCTCGGGCGTTCTGGTTGTAGTCGACGAGCACCCGCTCGCCGCGCTCTTCCTTCCACCACGCGGACGTCGCCGCGTCGGGCAGCCGCCGTTCGAGCTCCCGGGCCAGCGCCAGCGCGGCCCGCCGGACCTCGATGAACCCGTACTCCGGGGTGATCGGGACGACGACGTGGATGCCCCGCGACCCCGAGGTCTTGGGGAACCCAGTCAACCCGCGCTCCTCCAAGACCTCCCGGGCGGCGAGCGCCACCTGACGGACGACGTCGAACGCGACGCCGGGTTGGGGATCGAGGTCGACCCGCAGCTCGTCGGGGTGGTCGAGATCGGCCGATCGGACCGGCCACGGGTTGAGGTCGAGGCAGCCGAGGTTGGCCGCCCAGGCGATGTGGGCCGCGTCGGCCGGGCACAGCTCCTCGGCGCTGCGGCCGGACGGGAACGTCACGGTCACCGTCTCCAGCCACTCCGGCCGCGTCGTCGGCATCCGCTTCTGGAAGAACGACGGCCCTTCGGCCCCGTCAGGGAACCGCTTCAGGACGGTCGGCCGGTGCAGGACACCGCGCAGCGCGCCCGGACCGACGGCGACGTAGTAGCGGACGAGGTCCAGCTTCGTCTCGCCGCGGGTCGAGAAGAAGACCTTCTCGGGGTTCGTCACCGTGACGTCGTGACCGTCGACCTCGATCGTGACCGGTTCGCCGTGGGCGCCCTTGGGGCTCCGCTTCCTCGCGGCGCTCGGCCCCCCCGGGTCTTTCGGAGAGGCCGGGCGACGCCGGCTCTGGCTCGCCTTGTCGTCACCCATCTCGTCTGCCGCGGCTGCCACCAGGAAATGGTCGCACGGCATCGGCCGGGAGGAAAGCGGGGTAGGAAGTACGGCATGGACCCCGTCACCGCGCTCCAGCGGGTCGCCTTCCTGCTCGAGAAGTCCGGCGCCGCCCGCTACAAGTCCCAGGCGTTCCGCCGGGCCGCCGATGTCATCCGCGAGATCGACGCGGACGAGCTGGCGGCAATGGCCACGGCGGGCACGCTCACGCGGCTCGACGGTATCGGTGCGTCGACCGCCAAGGTCGTCACCGAGGCCCTCGCCGGCGGTACGCCGGAGTACCTGGTCGCATTGGAGGGGGTCGAGCTCGAACGGGCCGGGACCACCGCGACGGGCGGCGAAGAGAAAGCCGCCACCACCGGCCGGGACGACCGGCACGAAGCGGACACGCCGGCCGCAATGGCCGACGCAGAAGCGCTCACCCCCGAGGCGGACGCCCTCCGAGCGCTCCTGCAGGGCGACTGCCACAGCCACTCGCTCTGGTCCGACGGCGGCGCATCCATCCGCGACATGGCCGAGGCCGCCCGCGACCTCGGCCACCGGTACCTCGTCATGACGGACCACAGCCCACGGCTGACCGTCGCCCACGGGCTGACCGTGGAGCGGCTCCGCCAGCAGCTCGACGAGATCGCCGGCCTGAACGACGAGCTGGCGCCGTTCCGCATCCTCACCGGCATCGAGGTCGACATCCTCACCGACGGCGCGCTCGACCAGACCGACGAGCTGCTCGGCGCGCTCGACGTCGTCGTCGCCAGCGCGCACTCGAAGCTCCGGATGGAGCCGGTCGAGATGACGGCCCGGCTCGTCGCCGCCGTCGAGAGCCCCCACACCGACATCCTCGGGCACTGCACCGGGCGACTCATCGTCGGCCGTGGCCGACCGCCGTCGACGTTCGATGCGGGCGCCGTCTTCGACGCGTGCGCCCGGACCGGTACCGCGGTCGAGATCAACTCCCGCCCCGAGCGCCGCGACCCGCCGCCGGACCTGCTCGACCAGGCCGTCGAGCACGGCTGCCTCTTCTCCGTCGACACCGATGCGCATGCCCCCGGCCAGCTCACCTGGCAGGGGCTCGGGTGCAATCAGGCCGCGGCCGCCGGCATTCCGGCCGAGCGGATCGTCAACACGTGGTCGCTCGACGAGCTCCTCGCCTGGACGGCCGCCGGGTAACTGCGCTCAGGTCGGCTGGCTGACCGTCTCGGGTGCGGTGCGCACGAGGCCGACGACGCCGATGCCGACCGCGACGAACGAGACCGCGGCGACTGCCAGCACGAGCGGGTCGTGCGTGAACTGCTCGCCGAAGAGCCAGACGCCGAGGACGATGCTGACGACGGGGTCGACGATGACCATCAGCGGTTGCGAGACGCTGATCGGGCCGACATGCAGCGCGGCCTGCTCGAGTAGGACGCCGGCGATGCCGCCGACGGCCATCGCGTAGATCGGCCAGTGCTCGAACGCGCCACCGATCCCGTGCTGGGTGATCGTGTCCGTCGCGGTCTTGATGAACGTCGCCTCGAGCGCCCAGGCGATCGCCGCGGCCGAGCCGAAGAGCGCGGCCCGCCAGATCGGCGAGCCGCGCTGCGCCAGTACGGCCAGGACCGCGGCCGCGCCGCCGCAGGCGATGACGACGCCGATCCAGTCCGTCGACGACGGTGTCGTCCCGCCGCCCCGCGGCTCCGCGGTGGCCACGAAGACCGCCAGGCCGGCGCAGATGACCGCGGCCGACACCCACGCGTAGAGCGCGATCGACTGGCGCAGCCAGAGCTGGCGCAGGACGAGCGCGAAGACGAGCTCGACGACGAGCAGCGGCTGGACGACCGACAGCTCGCCGTTGTGCAGCGCCAGCGCCTGGAAGACGAACGCAGCGATCAGCGCGATCCAGCCGAGCAGCCACAGCGGGTTGTGGACGAGGTAGCCGACCAGGCGTAGGCCGGTCGCCTCCTTCGGCGCGCTCGTGCTCGCCTTGTGCTGGGCGACGACGACGACCGCGTTGGCGAACGCCGCGAGCACTGCGAACGCCACCGTCATCCGGAGATCGTGTCACCGATCGGCCGTGATCGACGAGATGGTCGGCGGCGAGCATCGCGCCAGATGGTGGGGGGGTGGTGGGCCGCCCGGGTCTCGATCCCGGCACCTTGAGATTAAAAGTCTCCTGCTCTTCCCGATGAGCTAGCGGCCCGTGGTGTCGTTGAAAAGTACCAGCTCATTGGCCGTCCGACGACCCTCTCGGGCGATCCGTCGCGACCGTCGGCACCCTTGTCGCGAACCCCCTCGGTAATGACGTCTTCCGAAGCCGCCAGTGGCCGATGTCCACCAAAGGAGCAACGCCGCGCCGGTGGTAGAACGCTTCGCCTCTAGGTGCATTCGGGTTGACCGCTCAGCGGATCGACCACTTGAGAGGCCGACAGATCGGCGTGGATTTTCTGTTTGGGACCCTTGACCTGAATGGAAAACTGGGATTACCATAACCTCGAACCGTAGGTCGGCCGGCGTGATTGCCGTTCGGCGTCTATGTCAAAGGGGATCGGCGTTACGGCGCTGACGGAGGGGGTGCTTGGAGTGCTTCGCGGAGTTTTTCGTCGTCTCTCGGGTCGCGGCCAAGGCGAGCAGGTCGTCGGAGGTCGCTCGCTCGCGTCCGAGGTGGCGCATTCGCGGACGTTGACGTTGCGGCGTGGCTTCACCGGCCTGTTGGCGGTCTTCCTGGTGACGGGGACCTTTGCCACGGCGCTCGACGCGGCGGCCGGTATCGCCGATGCCGCCACACTCCCAACCTGCACGACGGCGCGAACCCTGACGAACTGTACGACGACGCTGACGGTTACCCCGCCGGCCGGGCTGGCGGTTCAGCACAATGGGCTGAACCCGCTGGCCGCTTTCCACACAAGCCCGACCACATTCCACCCGACAGACCCGATGGGCACGACGGCGGCCACCGTCAGCCCAAGCGGGACGATCACCGGAATAACTCTCCCGACGGTCTTCTACCACGAGAGCCCAAGCCAAATAAACACAGGGTCGACAGAGACAATCATCGTCTCCCAACTCACGCCAGGCGCCGCCACCGGATCGATCTCGACAACAGGGGCCGTCACCGTTGATGCGTCGCTCCAGATCCTCGTCACAATCCATCTCCCCCTGGTGTTCAAGTGCGTTACCCGACCGACCGTCGTTCTCAAGTCGACGGGCCCATACGACCAGACGACACAAAAGGTATCGCTGAGTGACAGCACCTTCGCCATTCCCGACTTCTCGTCGACAACCTGTGGAATCCCGACTTCGCAACTGAACAGCCGGTTCGCCGGGCCTACCGGCAACACGCTCTCCTTCGGCATCCAGGGCGCACTTCCCGAGCCGCCGCCGCCGGCGGCTGCAACCACCACGGCCTTGGCCGTGTCGCCGACCGGAAAGGCAGTGACCGGTGAGACAGTGACCATGACGGCGACCGTCTCTTCCACTACAACGTCCGGCACACTGAGCGCCGCGGCGACGGTGACCTTCATGAGCGGTTCCACGGCGCTGCCCGGTGGGACCAAGTCCGTCGTCCACGGAGTGGCCACGCTGACGACGTCATCGTTGGCCACGTTGGCCAACCAGCGTCTGACCGCCGTCTACTCCGGCAACGGGACATATGCGACGAGCACGTCGCCGCCGGTTACATACGTCGTGGTGCCGAAGCCGACGATCACGGCCTCATTGCCTCAGACGGTCTCCGGCGGCACAAGCACGCCGACGCCGTTCACGCTCACCGTCGCCAACTCCCCATCAGGCCTCAGCTACCCGAATGCGATTCTCTTCATCGATTTGACCAATCTCCGGGGGGTCGGGACAACAAACGTCAGGTTGCAGTACCAAGATGCGAACGGCACATGGTGCACCCTCCTCGGCTACACACAAACAGGCACCGTTTCTGGATTCTTCGCCGGCGCGTACGCGTCGTGCACACCGACCTCACCGGCGTCGTTCGCTGTCCCGCCTGGAGCGACAGTGCAGGCCCACTTCAGGATCTGGTATCCGACAGTGGGTCTCTACGGCACCCAGAAGGTGACGGCCTATCTGTATACGGGTAGCTGTACAGGGGCAGGGACCTGCACAACAAGCGTTGCGCCGTTCACATTCACATCGACAGCGGAACCCAGAGCCAGCGGGACAATCGCAGTGCTCTCCCCGAGTCCGATCGCGTCGCAGGTGGAGGACTCCGCCACACATAAGGCGACCGTGCCGGTGCACAAGACCTTCAACGTGGCGCTCGCGTCGTCAGTCGGTCCAGCGACGCCCGGTACAACGCTTCCGTCGCCGACGGGCACGGTGACCTACGCGATCGACGGCACCACGGTGGCGACCAGTGCTCTCAGCGGTGGTGCTGCCTCTACCAATACGCCGACGGTCCTCTACAACACGAGTGGGCTCAGCGTCGGCAGGCACACGTTGGTGTCGTCGTACTCCGGCAACCAGTTCTACCAACCGAGCATCCTGACCGAGACATTCACAGTCACCGCGCCGCCGATCGGCCAACTCGTCAGCTGTGCTGTCTCTGGTCCGGGCGGAACGACGGTCCCGGCCTACATGGTGGCCAGTGGCTCGGTGTCCGCCCCGTTCGTCTTCGCCACACAGCCGGTGACAGTGCCGGTCAGGAACGTCTCCGTCACCCTCACGGCCGACCCGAGCAAGTTCGCCAGCCTCTACAACGCCAGCCAGACGGCGGGGACCCTCAAGTTCCTGCCGACTGGGGCCAGTTCGGTGACGGCCAAGAAGATCACGTTCAGTGGAACGACAAACAACCAGTCGGCCGTGGTCGGGACCTGGACGACGACCACAACAGCGACATCGAAGCCGATCACCGTGCACGTACCGGTGGCCGAGGGCACGGCGCCGGGCACCACGATCACAATCGGCGCTCAGTCGGTGGCCTTCCACTCGTCTCTCTTTCAGTGGACATGTGCGCCGACGTCGGCGACCCCGGCACCCATCACCGCTGTCGTCGTGGCCGGTACGACCCTGTCCGCCAGTCCGGCCGGCCCCATAACGTCAGGGGCATCGGTGGCCTTGACGGCGTCGGTCTACCCCGTGCCGACGAGCAACGGGGGAACGGTGGCTTTCGACCAGACAGGGGTGTACGTCGGGACGGCGTCGGTCGGGTCGGGCATGGCGGCTCTCACGGTGACGCCGCCGGTCGGGCAGCACGCGTACACGGCCACGTGGAGCGGGACCCTTTCGGTTCCACAGAACACGTCCAACACCGTCGACATCACGTCTGCCGTGGCGCCGGTGGTGACAGCCCAACCGACGACGCCGTCGGCCAACCAGGGCGATCCGCTCGTGTTCACCGCCTCAGCCACCGGCACACCGGTGCCCAGCGTGACCTGGCAGCAGTCGACCGATGGTGGGTCCACCTGGGCGACCGCGTCGGGGACGACGTCGAACGCTGTAGTTGGAACAAAGGTGACGTCCACATTCACGATCCCGAGTGCCGCCAAGGCCGATGCCAGCACGCAGTTCCGAGCCGTCTTCACCAACGCGCTGAGCACCGCCCCGACCGACGCGGTCACGCCGATCGTCGTGATCCCACCGACCGTCACCACCCAGCCGGCCAACCAGACGGTGCCGAACGGCAGCACGGCGACGTTCACGGCCGAGGCAAGCGGCAGCGTGGTGTCCGTCCAGTGGCAGGTCTCCACCGACGGGGGCGGTAGCTGGTCGAACGCCCCGGGTACGCCGAAGACGACATACCCGACGTCGGGTACAGGGGTCACCAGTACGTATACGACGCCACCGACTGGTACAGCCAACGACGGCAACCAGTACCGGGTCCACTTCTCCAACGGGGCGGGCACGGCGACATCGGGCGCGGCCACGCTGAGCGTGACCGCTACGCCACCGCCGCCGCCGGTGACACCGCCGGTGACACCGACAACCACAACCATCCCGGTCAGTCCGAGCGGTGGCTACCACTTGGTGGCATCCAACGGCTCGGTCTTCAGCTTCGGCAACGCCCCCTTCTACGGCTCGATGGGCGGCCAGACGCTCAACCAGCCGATCGTGGGGACGGCGACGACGCCCGGTGACGGTGGCTACTGGTTGGTGGCCTCGGACGGCGGCATCTTCAGCTTCGGCAACGCCACCTTCTACGGCTCGATGGGCGGCAAGCCCCTCAACCAGCCGATCGTCGGCATCGCCTCGACGCCCGACGGCAAGGGCTACTGGGAGGTGGCCAGTGACGGTGGCATCTTCGCCTTCGGCGACGCCAGCTTCGACGGCTCGATGGGCGGCCAGCCGCTCAACAAGCCGATCGTCGGCATCGCCGCCACCCCCGACGGGAAGGGCTACTGGGAGGTGGCCTCGGACGGGGGCATCTTCGCCTTCGGCGACGCCACCTTCAATGGCTCGACCGGTTCGTTGAGCCTCAACAAGCCGATCGTCGGCATGGCCTCGACCAACAACGGTCAGGGCTACTGGCTAGTGGCCAGTGACGGCGGGGTCTTCAGCTTCGGCAACGCCGGCTTCCACGGCACGGTCGCCGGGACTACCTCGGCACAGGTCGTGAGCCTGGTGCCCACCGCCGACAACGGCGGCTACTGGGAGACGGCGGCCAACGGCCAGGTGTTCCAGTTCGGTGACGCCACCAGCGCCGGCACAGCGTTGACCCAGACAGCGACCATCGTCGCCATGTCGGACTGAACGCCAGCTCGAAAGGACTGACTCGGAAGGACTGACGAGAGGGCGCACAAGGGGTTCTGGGACCACGGCCGGACCGCCGCCGGCCGTGGTCCTGGGCCAAACGAAGAACGCAGAACACCGCAGCACCGACACGAAACACGAGGGGACGAACCGTTGCGACGAGGATCGATCATTCGCACGCTGTGCGCCGGAGGACTGGCCGTGCTGGCCGGAGGGACCACGCTCGGGCTGGTCTCGGTGGCGGGGCTGGCCGCCGGGCCGGTCGCCCAGGCCGGGGCGGACAGTGCCGGCTTCACGCTGGCCTGCACACTGACAGGCACGCACTTCACAATCCCCGGCACCGTGGCCACCGGGTCCCTGCCGGCGTCGGTGACACCGGGCAAGTCGTTCCAGCTGACCGGCGTCGGCCTCAAGGTCACTCTGCCGACAACCCCTCTCTTCGACGCGGCGGCCACAAAGACAATCACAGGCACATACACGACGACGTTCTCGGCGTCGGGGGCCACCCCGGCGTCGACCGCGGTGACGATGACCGTGCCTCCCACCCACATCGGCACCCCGGCTCCGGGCACCGTCCTCAATGCCACCGGGTCGCCCCAGTCGTTCACGGCCGGCAGTGCGGCCGGGCCGGCCTCGGTCTCGATCGGCACCAGTGGCACCTTGACGCTGGTCGTCAAGGGCATCGGCACGGTCCATCTGGCCTGCACCAACTCGGCCACCCAAATCGCCTCGACGACCATCTCGGCTCCTCAGACCAGCGTCGGCGCCGTGCTGCCCAACTCCGGTCCCTTGGCCGGCGGCAACACGGTGACCGTGGTCGGCACATTCTTCACAGGGGCGGGCATCGTGGCCTTCGGCGGCACGCCGGGCACGACAATCTCGGTCAAGACAGCCAACCTGCTGACCGTGGTCGCCCCGCCGGGCAATGCCGGCACGGTCGACGTCCAGGTGGCGACGCCGGCCGGCAAGTCGCCGCTTGGGCCCTCGGACCACTACACCTACACCAACGCCCCGATCGTGACCGGGGTCAATCCCGGCCAGGGGGCACCGGCCGGCGGCACGTCGGTGACCATCACCGGTCTGCAGATGACCAACATCACCGGGGTCTCCTTCGGCTCTGTGCCGGCGGCCAGCTTCACTCAGAACTCGAGCACCCAGATCACCGCGGTGTCGCCGGCCGGCACCGGCACGGTCGACATCCTCTTGACCAACGCCCAGGGCACCTCGGTGCCGGGTCTGCTCGACCAGTTCTCCTACACCTCACCCGGGTACTGGGAGGTGGCCAGTGACGGCGGCATCTTCGCCTTTGGCGGTGCCCCCTTCTACGGCTCGATGGGCGGCAAGCCCCTCAACCAGCCGATCGTCGGTATCGCCGGCACGCCCACAGGCACAGGCTATTGGGAGGTGGCGTCTGACGGTGGGCTCTTCGCCTTCGGCAATGCCGGCTTCCACGGTTCGATGGGCGGCAAGCCGCTCAACAAGCCGATCGTCTCGATGGCCCCCACCCCGACAGGCGGTGGCTACTGGGAGGTGGCCAGTGACGGTGGCCTCTTCGCCTTCGGCAACGCCCCCTTCTACGGATCGATGGGCGGCAAGAAGATCAGTGCCCCCATCGTCCAGATGATCGCTGCCCCGACAGGCACCGGCTACTGGGAGATCGCCAGTGACGGCACCGTCTACTCGTTCGGCTTCGCCGGCCACTACGGCGGGATGGGCGGCAAGGCCCTCAACAAGCCGATCGTCGCCGGGGCCGCCACGCCCACATTCGACGGCAACTGGCAGGTGGCCAGTGACGGCGGCATCTTCGCCTTCGGCACCGCCGGCTACTACGGCTCGATGGGCGGCCAGCCGCTCAACAAGCCGATCGTTGGCATGACCACCACCCTCGACGGCGCCGGCTACTGGATGGTGGCCTCCGACGGCGGGATCTTCAGCTTCGGCGACGCCGTCTTCAGCGGGTCGATGGGCGGCAAGCCGCTCAACGCCCCGGTGGTGGGGATCGCCGCGGCGTAAGACACAGCAGAAAAGAGAGCTCACCATGACCTACTCGGCGGCAAGGTCACGGAATCGCCCAGCGACGGGGGACGTCACCCCCGGTCGCCGAGCGGTTCGTGAGGTGCTGGCCCCCCTACGCACTCCCATCCGTGTTCCCCGGGGGGGCCAGCACCAAAATCTGCACCCCGACGACGACCACCTGAGAACCCCCGTGCTCAATCACACAGGCCGACCGCTCATCGTGGCCCTCTCCGGCAACCCGGATCCCCGCTCAGGGGCCAGCCGGCTGCTGGCCCGCAGCGCCGACGTCGCGCCGGACACGGTGATCGTCAACCACGAGCTGAGCCTCGGCGATCTCCCGCCCTATACGACGACTGCCGATCAACGGCCGCCGCAGATGGTGCGGTTGGAAGAGGAGCTGGCCCGGGCCGGCGGCCTGATCCTGGCCAGCCCGCCGGTGGCCGGCGACGTGACCGAGCCGGTGCGCCGGCTGGTCGACTGGTTGGGCGGCACGACGGTGCTCGAGGGGATGCCGACGGCGGTGCTCAGCACGGCGGTCGTCCCCGACGCCCACTTGGCCCACGCCGCCCTCATCGACGCTCTGATGGCCCTCGGAGCCAACGTCGTGCCTCGAGCCTGTCTGGCCGTGCCCGGCACCGACCAGGCGTTCGACGACGCCGGCAAGCTCGTCCAGCCCTTCGTCATGGACACCCTCTGGGTGGCGCTGGCCTTCTTGGCCGAAGCGGTGTTGCAGGGCTAACGACCGCCCGGACCGAACTAGCCGGACCGACTGGCGCTATCCGCCGGAAATGGTGACAGCCGACGGCCGGCCGCCGACGTGGATCGCCGCGCCGACGTGACCCGATCGCAGGTCGACTGGCGCCAGCGTCCCGTTCTGGAGCGCCACCCACGCGGTCGTCGTGCCCTGGAGCGCGACCGCTTCGCCGAGGTGCGGCAACGTCAGCGGCGTGCCCGCCGTGAACGCCGGCGTCGTCGTCGCCGAGCCACCGGAGCCGGCTGCACTGGCGCCGGCTGGGCGGCTGATCGGGGTGAGCGTGTCGCCACCGACCACCCATGCCGTGCCGTCGGCCGCGACCGCCATCCCGGTCGGATTGCCGCCGACGCCGACCGCCGGCCCGTCAACCATCGTCGCCAGGTCCACGGGGATGACCGTGTCGGACCCGAAGTCGGTGACCAGTGCGGTTGCCGGGCTGGTGCTCGTCGCGTTCTGGCCGCCGCCGGCGCTGGCCGGCACGATGCCGACCGCGTCCGGCTCACTGCCCGCGCTGACCGCCGACCCGGCCTGCATCGTGGCCAGGTCGATCGGCGTGACCGTGCCGTCACCGAAGTTGGCCACGAGGGCCACCCCGCCGACCGGTGTCCCGGCCGTGCCGCCGGTCGCCCAGACGCCGATGGCGTCCGGCTGGTGGCCCACCGGGATCGGCGTACCCGCCCGGTCCGTCGCCAGGTCGACCGGCGTGACCGTGCCGTCGCCGAAGTTCGCCACCAGCGCCGTCGCGTGACCGCCCGCATTGCCCGGAACCACGGCGACCGCGTCCGGTTCCAACCCGACCTTGATCGTCGCGGTGACCGCGCCGCTTGCGGTGTCGACGATGCTGACCGTGTTCGCGCCCTCGTTCGCCACCAACAGCGACCGGCCGCCGGGAGCGAGCGCCAGCGCTGCCGGTTGGCTGGCCGTCGTGACCGCGGCGTCAGTTCGATGGCCGACCAGATCGACCGGCGTGACCGTCTTGCCGGGGTGGCTGACGGATGCGTCCGTCGTCACCCACGCCTCCTGTCCGGCGGCCGCCCGGTCGGCCAGCGTGCTCGTCGTCGCGCCGGCCGTCGTGGCCCAGCCCGCCAGGACGGCCGCCAGGCCGAGGCCGATTACCGGGCCGGCCAGAGCCGGCCTGACCGGGCGGCCCATCAGCCGCGGGCGCATGCCGAACCGGACGGCCGGTCGGCTGACGCCCACCCGATGCGGTCCGAATCGGGGAAGAAGTCGCCGGTCACCGGATCCTGCGCGTACGGGACCGGCGCCGGCATACCGGCCGCCAGCTCGGCGACCGCGCCCAGCAGGGCGTCGACGTCCGCGTCGGTCGTGCCGAGGCCGCAGCTCGCCCGGACCGCGCCCGGGATGTGCCGCCGGTCACCGGCCAGCACCTGCTGGCGGGCCTCGGCCACCGCCCCCGCCCCGAGGCCCAACAGCCGCAGCAGGTATGGGTGCGCACAGAAGCACCCGTGGCGGACGCCGATGGCCCATTCCGCGCTGAGTCGAGCCGCGATCAGGGCGTGATGCATCCCCTCGACCGTGAACGCCGCGACCGCCAGACCCTTTTCGTCCCCGCCGCCGCCCCGGCCGGACGCCGGTTCGGGGCCGAGGAGCGTGACGCCGTCGATGGCCGCCAGTCCCCGCCGCAGCCGGCCGGCCAGCCAGGTCTCGTGGGCGACGATCGCCGGCCAGCCGATGGCGGTCAGCTCGGCCATCGCCGCGTCGAACGCCACCGCGCCGACGACGTTCGGCGACCCCGCTTCCTCGCGCTCGGGCGGCTCCGTCCAGATCACCTCGTCGATGTCGACCAGGTCCACCGCGCCGCCGCCGGCCAGGAACGGCTCGCCGTCGACGAACGCCTCGCGGGGGCCGACCAGCGCGCCCGCCCCGAACGGCGCGTAGAGCTTGTGGCCGCTGAACGCCAGGAAGTCCGGGCCCGGCGGCAGCGGCCGGTGCGGCGCCAGCTGGGCTGCGTCGACGGCCACCCGGACCCCCCGTTCGTGCGCCGCCTCGCAGATCGCCGTCACCGGCGGCAGCCAGCCCGTGACGTTCGACGCCCCCGTCACCGCCAGCAGCGCCGGCCGGCGGCCGTCTCTCACCGCGGCGTCCAGCACCGCCGTGACGTCCTCCACCTCGAACGTCCCGTCCCGCCGGCACTCGACGTAGCGCCGCTCGGCCACCCGACCCCACGGGAGTAGGTTGGCGTGGTGTTCGACGACCGTCGTGACCACCACGTCCCCGGGCTCGAACGGGAGCCGGTAGGCGAGATGGTTGATGGCCTCGGTCGCGTTCCGGCAGATGATGGCCACGTCGTCCCCGCCGCGGCCGCTGAACTCGAGGACCCGGGCTCGCGCCGCTTCGTAGGCCGTGGTCGCCACCCGCGACTTGTACCCGGCGCCCCGGTGCACGCTGGAGTACCAGGGCAGGAACTCGGTAACTTTCGCCGCCACCGACGCGGTCGCCGGCGTGGAGGCAGCTCCGTCGAGGTCCCGGTAGGGCCGGTCGACGCCGTCGACGCACGGGACCGACAGGCCCGCCCCGACGAGGTCGGCCAGCGCGGCTCCCGCCTCTGGGCCGTCATTCGCCAGCTCGTCGTCCAACTGCTCGGTCGTACCGCGATCGGGCGTCACCTCCTCAGCCTATGGAGGTCCGCTGACCCTGTCGGTTCAGCCGATAGCCTCCGACCGATGGAGCCGGTCCCCGAGCCCGCTGTGACCGCTGACGGCGCTGGCCGGACCGACGCCGAACCGCCGGTGGACGGGCGCCCCGCCGTCGTCGCCCGGACCGTCGTGAGCGACGAGATCGTCGTGTCGGTGACGTCCCCGGTCGACTTGGTCGATGACGACGTCGTTGAGGTCGACATCGTCGAGGTCGAGGTGGCTGAGATCGACGACCTGGACGAGGCGGACGAGGTCGTCGAGGTGACGGCCGAGGTGGTTGAGGTCGACGACCTGGACGGGGCCGTCGAGGTCGTCGAGGTTGTCGAGGTGACGGCCGAGGTGGTCGACGTCGCCGGCACGGTCGAGGTGACCGACGACGGCCCGGCGATCAGCTACGACGAGCTGCTCGCCGCGGCGGAGCAGGCGCTCGACGACGTCGACGGCGCGCTGGCCCGCCTGCAGGACGGCACGTACGGTCGCTGCGAGGTCTGCGACGACGGGATCTCCGACGACCGACTGGCCGCGGCGCCGACGGCCCGGACCTGCGAGCGGCACCTGCCGCTGGCCCACGCCAACTGACCTTCGGGACCGGCCGCGCCCACCGGTGACCCCTGGAGGGCCGCGTCGAGGGGTGGGGTTACGCTCTGACGATGGGGCCGGAGCCGACGGAGCGCTGGAACGAGCTCGGCGCGTTCATCCGTGAGCAGCGGAGCTCGGCCCGCCTGTCGCTGCGCCGACTGTCCGAGCTGGCCGGGATCTCGAACCCGTACCTGAGCCAGATCGAACGGGGGCTCCGGCGGCCGTCGGCCGAGATCCTGCAGCAGATCGCCAAGGCGCTCCGGATCTCGGCTGAGACCCTCTACGTACAGGCCGGCATCCTGGACCCGCCGACCGAGGTCCCCGACCTCGCCCGCCAGATCCTGGCCGACCCGCATCTGAACGAGGAGCAGAAGCAAGCCCTCGTGCGGATCTACCTGGCGTTCCGCCGCGAGCACGACGGGCCGGTCGATCTCGGGGAGCCGGAGCCGACCGACGACGAACAGCCGTCGCCGACGGCGGACGACGAAGACGAGGGGACGCGCCTGGCACGGACGTGATCCGGAACTGCCGCCGGCGGGACGACGTCCCGCCGGCGGCAGTGGCCCCCTCCGGGTCAGTGGATCTTCTCCAGACGGATCTGGTCGACGGCCGCCAGATCGGCTGTCGTGAAGGTCCGAAGTACCGTCCTGAAACCGGCGGCGAGCTGTCCGAGCAGCTCCGGTGGCGCGCAGGTCGTCGTGAAGAAGAAGCCGCAGTCGCCGTTCTCCTCCAGCGCGCAGTTGACGCGCAGGACCTCGTTCGGCGTGACGAGCCGGTAGCGCCGCTGCCGGACCCCGTCGAGCCGGAAGCCGCGCCGGCTGCCGAACATGTAGAAGGAAACGACGCGGTGGGGGAGCCAGTACTCGCGGCGCCACGCCTCGTCGACGTCGAGCAGTGTGGCCGGCACGGCGGAATGGGTGACCATCTCGTGCACCGCCCGGATCGTCCGGGGGACGAGCTCGCCGAGCCGGTCGCTCTGGGCGACCCGGGCCTGCACCCGGACGCAGCTGTAGAAGCAACCGATCATCTCCTCGGTCACTCCGCGGTCACGCAGGGCGACGCCGGCGGCGATGAGGAACTCCTCGGCACCGGCCAGGCCGTTGAGCGCGGCCTTCAGGCTGGCCAGGCAGAGCACGTACGGCGTCGCCCCGAGCTCCCGAGCCCGGGTCGTCACCTTCCCCCACTCGGCTGGGCTCAGCTTGAACAGCTCGGTGGCCGGCATCCCGGTGTCCCGGCGCGGCCACGTGCCGAGGTCGCCGTAGTGCTGTTTCAGTTCTTCCCAGTGGGCGACGTGCTCTTTGACCGTGTCGCATTCGGGGGTCCCGGCGAGGTGCTCGAGGAAGTTCCACTTCTCCTCTCGTGCCGCCGGCCCGTCGCCGTGCTCGAGGTGGTAGCGGTAGCGATCGGATATCTCCGCGGCCAGCGTCGTGCTCGACGCGCTGTCGACGATCCCCTGGGAGACGAAGAGCGTGAGGATGTTCCGCTTCGGTCCCATCGTGTAGACGGTCGCCTGCAGTCGCGGGTCCCCGACCAGTGTCAACGACTCGAACGCCGAACGAGCGTGGGCGATGACGTCTGTCACCCCGCCGAGGCCGGCCTGGTCGACGTCGACGACCTCGACCGTCGTTGTCCCCGCGGCCATCGGGTACTGCGCCGGCTCCCCGTCCGGTCCCTCGACGAACCGGGCCCGGGCGATCGGGTAGTCCTCCACCGCCTCGCGGATCGATCGCACCAGCTTCGCCACGTCCAGGACGCCGCTCAATAGGTAGACCCAGTTGAGGAAGCCGTTGTCGGGTGACGCGGTGTCGCGCACGACGGCCGACTGCTGGGACAACGAGAGCCGGACCAGCCGCCGATCGGGCGGTGCCGCCGGCGGCCGGGCCTCCGGAGTGCCGAGCGCCCACATCGCTACAACGCTCCCATCGCTAGGACGGCCCCCATCGCTACGACGCCCTCAACGTGATCCCGCAGGCGACGAAGCGGTCCCAGAGACAGAACCGCCCGCTCACGCTGCTCCGGCCGTCGACGCCGGCCGGTCCGCCGGTGGTGCGCCAGTTGCCGGTGCGGCTGACGTGACATCGGCGATCGGTGCTGCGCCGGCCGGGCAGGCGGGGGAGGGTGTCGGAGACGAGGCTGGCGACGAACGACCGGCGAGCCCAGTCGACCTCGACGTAGACGTCGTCGAACCAGGCAAACCGTTCGGTCACCGAGAAGTACAGCTTGTAGAACGCTTCCTTGGCGCTGAAGACCACCGCGGCGGCGTCCGCCGGCCGCTGTCCCGACGCGACGGACCGGAGCTCGCCGGGCAGGAACACCTGGGTCAGCACCTCGTCGTCGACTGTCGAGGCCAACTCGACGTCGAGGCCCACGCCGATCACCGCGGGAGAGCGGGCGACCGCCACCGCACACAGACCGCGACAGTGGGCGATGCTGCCGGCCACGCCGACCGGCCACCGAGGTTCACCGGCCGGACCGTCGGTCACCGGTTCGTCGCCCAGTCCCATCCCGCCGAGCAACGCCCGGGCGCAGCCGCGGCCGGCGGTGAAGTCGTCCCGGCGGGCGTCGGACCGACCGGCCGCCAGCACCTCCTCGGCGGCGTGCAGGGGCGCGGCCCGCATCGCGGCCGACGCGATGCCGGCCACCACCGGCGGCCGGAAGAGCGATCGCACCGGTGTCATTGCGCAGGGTTCATGGTGCTTCGGTCTTCGGCCAGGGCTGGGGATCCCATGAACGGATCCGGCTTGACCCAACGGAGTAGCGGGCCGGTCATGACGGTGGTCAACACGGCCATCAAGACGAAGGCCGAGAACAGTTGCGTGTTCAAGATGCCTTCGTGAAGGCCGATCGTCAGGACGACCAGCTCCGTTAGTCCCCGGGTGTTCATCAGGACCCCCAGCCCCAACCCATCTCGGTACGGCAACCCGGTCAACCGCGCTCCCCCGATGACGCCGCCGACCTTGCCGGTACAGGCGACGACGAGGATCAGGACGACCGGCCACCAGCCGTCCGAGGCGATCGTCCGCAGGTTGACGGACAAACCCGTAATGACGAAGAAGATCGGCAGGAGCAGCGCGGCGATCGGCGTGACGAACGTCCGCGTCTGCTCGGCCAACCGGCCCTTCGGCAGCGCCGCCCCGAGCAGGAAGGCGCCGAAGATGCCCTGGATCTGCAGCGCTGTCGACGTGCCGGCGCAGAGGAAGATCGCGCCGAGGACGAGGAGTATCCCGCCCGGCAGGAGCTTCTGGTTCTCGAACCGCTTCAGCCACCACCGCAGCGGCCCGATGATGAGGCCGACCATGACCGCAACCAGGACGAGCTTCAGCAGGCTCTGCCCGACGCTGGCCGACGACGTCGATGGCCAGGATGACGATCAGCATCGCCCAGCACAGCAGGTCGGACTGGGCGGAGACGGCCAGTGCCAGCACGCCGACCGGCCGCTCCCGCAGATTGCTGTCCGTCAGGATCCGCCCGAGGACCGGGAAGGCGGTCACCGACACGGAGATGCCGACGAACAGGGCGAACGGTAGGAGGCGGACGCCGTGGGTCGTCGTGTACAGGGCGAAGGCGGCGACGATGCCGAGCAGGAACGGGGCGACCGTGCCGGTCAGGGCGATCGTCGCCGACCGGCCGCGTCGCTTCGACCGCCAGTGGCCCTCCAGGTCGACGTCCAGTCCCATCATGAACATGAAGAGCACGACCCCGATCTGGGCCATCGCGGCGAGCTGGAGCTGTTGGGGGGCCGGGAAGATGCTCGTCGCCCACCCGCCGAAGATCGTCGGGCCGAGGAGTATCCCGGCGACGATCTCGCCGATGACGATCGGCTGGCGGAGCCGCCGGCAGAGCCAGGTGAGCGGCCAGGTGACCGCGGCGATCAGCGCGAGCTCGTAGAAGAGCTTGCTGTACTGCCCGAACTGCAGCAGATGGGTCGTCGTCTCGAAAAGCGGGTTCGGCATGGCTCGCAGAAATGGGAGATAGTCGGACAAGGCAGTTGTTCGAAACACTCGTCAAAGTTGCTCGTTTTCTACGTCGTGTTCTGTCCGCCGTATTCGTGACGTACGCCCGATGGGACTCGAACCCATATCAGCCAAGGTATAAGCTTGGTGCTTTGCCGAATTAAGCTACGGACGTCTGTAGAGAGAGCGGTTCTCCTGATAGAGAGCGGTTCTCCTAATAGAGCGCGGTTCTCCTGGTCGAGATCGTTCAGTCGGTCCCGACGTGGCCGTCGATGACGCTGGCCAGGACGGCCAGCCGGGAGTCCTCGTAGAGCTCCTCCGGTGAGAGCGCACCCTGGCCGAACTGGTCGTCCACCCGCGAGAGGAACCGGACGGCGGTGAGCGACGTGGCGCCGATGTCGAAGAAGTCGTCGTCGGTCTCGATCTCGTCGATCTCGAGCAGGTCGCGCCAGATGGCGGCGACGGCTTCCTCCGTGGTGGTCGTCGACGTCGACGCCGACGTCGATTGGTCGTCGGTGGTGGTCATCAGTTGTCCTTTCTCGTGCTAGTTGACGTTGGTCAGTGCGCCGTCGTGGCCGGCCGCACCGTTCCGGACGCCGGTGGTCGGCCGGCGCGGGCCTTCGAACTGCTCGAGCAGCTGGCGGCGGTCGACCTTGCCGCTCGGCGTCAGCGGGAACCGCTCGCAGAGGTGCACCCGGCGGGGCACCATGAACGGCGGGAGGTGGTCCTCCAAGTGGCGCCGGAGCACCTTGCCTGTGGTGACGGAGCCGTCCGTCACCGCGAACGCCACGACCGCCCGGTCGCGACGGGTCGTGACGGTGGCACAGCTCTGGCGAACGGCCGGATGGCGATCGAGATGGTGGGTGATCTCGCCGAGCTCGACCCGGTAGCCGTTGACCTTGAACCGGTCGTCCCGGCGCCCGTCGAAGACGATGTCGCCGCCGGCGGTGAAGAAGCCGTAGTCGCCGGTCCGGTAGACCCGTTCGTCGGCGCCGTCGATCTCCCAGTCGGCGAACCGTTCGACGGTCAGTGTCGGCAGGCCCAGGTACCCGGTGGCCAGGCCGTCCCCGGCGATGACGATCTCACCGGTCTCGCCGGGCGCGCAGAGCGTGTCGTCGGCCACCAGGTAGACCCTCGTGTTCTGGATCGGCCGCCCGATCGCCAGGTTGCGGTCGGCGGGCGGCGGTTCGTCGACCGGGAAGTAGGTGGCGAACGTCGTCGACTCGGTCGGCCCGTAGCCGTTCACGATGCGGCCGGGACCATACGTGGCCAGGGCCCGCGTCATGTGGTCGACGGAGTGCGCTTCGCCGCCGGTCAGGATCGTGCCGACGGTGGCGATCGTCGCCGGGTCCTCGTCGATGATCGTGTTGAACAGCGCGGTACCCAGCCAGAGCACGGTGATGCGCTCGGACCGCAACGTGTCGCCGAGCTCGGACAGCTGGATCCGCCGGTCCGGGTAGAGGACACACGTCCCGCCGTGCAGCAGCGCTCCCCAGATCTCGAGCGTCGCCGCGTCGAATGTCACGGGCGCCAGGAACAGCAGCCGGCTGGTGGCGTCGAGCGGGGCGAAGACCGCGCCGAAGACGAGCCGGGTGATGCTCCGATGGCGGATCGGCACCCCCTTCGGCTGGCCGGTAGAACCCGACGTGAAGTTGACGTAGGCGACCGCGTCGGACGAGATGGTGACCGCCGGGCGGGTGGTCGAGGTGGTCGCGGCGTCTCGCCCGCCGTCGACGACCTCGAGCTCCGAGAAGCGATCGGCGACGACCGTCGGTCGATCAGTGACGGCGTGCGTGCAGCCGGCGTCGGCGAAGAGCTGGCGGAGGCGCTCGTCCGGCCACCCGGTGTCGAACGGCAGGTAGGCCGCACCGCACTTGAGGACGGCGAGCAGGGCGACGATCAGCTCCGGCGACCTCGCCAGGCAGACCCCGACGACCGTGTCGGGACGGACACCATCGGCCACCAGCCGGTGGGCGAGGCCGTTGGCGAGCTCGTCGAGCTCGCGGTACGTGAACGAGCGGCCGTCCTGGGTGACGGCCACCGCCGCCGGCCGGTCGTCGACGCACCGCTCGAAGAGCGTGGGGACCGCGAGGTCGTCCGGATAGTCGGCCGCGGTGGCGTTGACGAGCCGATGGACGGCTCGGGCCGCGTCCGACCCGCGGATGCGCCGGGCGTCACCTACCCCCGGCGGTCGGGCGAGAGCTCGCGGCTGCATCGTCGATCACCGGCCGTTGGCCGCGTGGAGCGCGGCGGCCCCGGCCATCGGCTCGACGATCTTGTTGTGGTGATAGACGTCCCCGCCGGCCACCTGGACGCAGGCGAACCGCTCGAGGCTGGTCTCGCCGCCGTACTCGCGCAGCGTGTCGGAGAACGGGTACACCCGGACCTGGGTGGGGACGTACCGACCGGTGTAGCCGAGCCGCATCGACTTCTGCGAGCGGTTCGGCAGCGACGCGTGCATGAGCGTCGACCAGAAGACGATGAACTGGCCCTGGCGCATGACCATCGGCACGGCTGACGACTCGTCCGGGGTCCATGTCGGGTCCTTCTGGAGCTGCCGGTAGTCGTAGCCGTAGAAGCCGCGGCGGGTGCCGCCTTTCTCGCGCTCGTTGATCGCTGTCGCGTCGTAGTCCATGACCTTCGACTCGTCGTAGTTCATGGTTTTGTGCGAGCCGGGAATGAACTGCAGGCACCCGTTCTCCTCGGTGGCGTCCGTGAACGCGGTCCAGACGGTGATCGCACCACCGAAGTCCGCGTCCTCCGGCCAGACGATCTGCGGGTGGCCGGAGGCGTCGGCATGGGAGAAGTTGTCGGCCTGGTGCCAGTCGGTGCCCTCGTCGCCGGGGTATTTCGGGAAGAACTCCGACCGCCAGCACAGGACGTCCGGGCCGAGGATGCTCACCACCCGGTCGACGATCTCGGGCCGGGAGATGTGGGCATTGAGGAAGTCGACGTCGAGGTGGCGGTCGTAGCTGGCCAGGTTCGTCGCCCCGGCAAAGGACTTCTCCTCGCTGTACACCTGGTTCTCGGTGTTGAGCAGCTTCACGCGGAGCGCTCGAAGGTTCTTGGCCATCTCTTCGGGCTCGTAAAGATCGAACGGGCCGAGGTAGCCATTTCGGTTGAACTGATCGAGCTCTTCGTCAGTAAGCGAAAACGCTCGCAACGGTGCAGTCTGCCTGGTGGTCATCGTAAATCCTTTAATGTCCGACGCCATGGACCATTGAAGGACATGGTCGAACAAGACGAGTTGATGGCGTTCCCCTCGGCCATAGCCGTTCCGTAAGTGCATCATCGTTGCCAACCGAAGTCAATGGCCCTTTGAGAAAGACGTACATTTTTTCGGAAGGCTCCCAGAATGGAAAACGCGATTGGTCTAATAACGGGTCGATTACCCGTTTTCTATTTTTGGTGCCGGCGCCGGTGGTCGGCGACGGATCCGGGTCGCGGTCAGCCGCGGCCAGCGGGTGTCGTCCGGTCAGGTGCGACGGACGGGGGGTGCTCAGACCCCGGAGACGGGCACGGCCGAGCTGGTCGTGATGTGGTCCGGGATCTCTTCGAGCAGGCGGTCGCCGGTCGTAAGCGTGCCGGCCCGCTCGAATATGAGGACCGCGCCGCCGACCGACGACGGCCGGTGCTCGACGCCTCGCGGGACGACGAACAGGTCGCCTTCTCCCAACCGGACTGTCTCCGTGTCGCCGCCGTCGTGACGGATCGTGACGTCGAAGGAGCCGTCGAGGACCAGAAAGCACTCGTCCGTGTCGTCGTGCACGTGCCAGACGTGGTCACCCTTCACGTGCGCCACCCGAACCTCGTAGTCGTCGACCCGCGCCACGATGCGGGGCGAGTACACCTGGTCGAAACTGGCCAGGGCCGTTTTGAGGTTCATCGGGTGATTCGTCATCGCAATATTTCCGATATCTGGTCGGCTTGACGGCCGTCATTTTAGAACGCCGAACGCCGTCGATCCATCGAACAGAAAATAAAACGCTCTTTTGTCGAATCGATATGACGATCGGCATCGACGACTTCCCCTCGGGGCGGCCAGACTGCCCGGACCGGCAACCGGAGGAGGTCGGGGGTGCCGCCGGTAGGCTCTGGCCCGCATGCGACGGCTAGCGGTGCTCTCCCTCCACACGTCTCCGCTGGCCCAGCCCGGGACCGGCGACGGCGGGGGAATGAACGTCTACGTCCGGGAGCTGGCCGCCGCGCTGGCTCGGGCCGGCGTGTCGTGCGACGTCTTCACCCGGGCGCAGAACCCGACGCTGCCGTCCGTGGTCGAGGTCGAACCGGGGTTGCGGGTGCATCACGTCGCGGCCGGCCCACTGGCGCCGATGGCCAAGGAAGCGCTGCCGACGGTGGTCGACGAGTTCACCGCCGGCGTGCTCGAGCGGATGACCGGGCCGTCGGCGTGGCCGCTCGGCGACGACGAGGGCGGGCCGTTCGAGGCGATCCACGCCAACTACTGGTTGTCCGGGCTGGCCGGCCACACGCTCAAGCACGAGCTCGATCTCCCGCTCGTGTCGACGTTCCACACGCTCGACCGGGTCAAGGCGGAGGCCGGCCCGGAGGAGGTCGAGGCCGACCTGGCCGACCGCCGGGCGGAAGCCGAGGCGGCGATCATCCGTTGCTCGGACGCGGTCCTGGCGTCGTGCACGGTCGAGGCCGAGCAGATCGCCGAGCTCTACCCGGCCGATCCGGCCCGGATCGCGGTCGTCGCCCCCGGGGTGGACCACGCGTTCTTCGGTCCGGGCCACCGGCCGCAGGCCCGGCGGGCGGTCGGGCTGCCCGGTGACGGCCCGCTCTTGCTCATGGTCGGCCGCATCCAGCCGTTGAAGGGGGCCGACGTCGCGGTCCGCACGCTCGCCGCGCTGGCCGAGCAGGGGCGCCGCTACCGGCTCGTCGTCGTCGGCGGCCCGAGCGGACCGCGGGGCGACGAGACGTACGAGGCGCTCGCCGCGCTGGCCGACGAGCTCGGGGTGGCCGACCGGCTGACGATGGTCGATCCCCAGCCGCACGAGCTGCTGTCGACGTACTACCGGGCAGCGGACGTCTGTCTCGTGCCCAGTCGGTCCGAGTCGTTCGGCCTGGTCGCGTTGGAAGCCGCGGCGTGTGGGACGCCGGTCGTCGCGTCCGCGGTCGGCGGCCTCACGACGCTCGTCGACCACGGCCACACCGGTTTCTTGGTCGACGAGCCCGACCCGGACGCGTACGCCGCCTACGCGGACCGGATCGTGGAAGAGCCGCTGCTGGCCGAGCGACTGTCGACCGCCGCGGTGCTCCGGGCTCGCCGGTACACGTGGCGGGACGCCGCGGCCGGGCTCCGGGCCGTGCACGACGAGCTCGTCGACGGCCGTCTGGTCGAGTGCTGAGCGTCCAAGTGCTGAGTAGCTAAGTGCTGAACGTCCAAGTGCTGAGCGTCTGAGTGCCGCTCGTCGACCTGCCCGACGAGGGCGCGCTGGCGGAGGTGGTCGAGCGGATTGACGCGTGGATCGAGCGGGAGCGATCGCCGGACGGGACGTTCGGGCTCGTCGCAGCGGAGCGCCAGGACGTCAGCGACCGGACGGCATCGCACCGGTGGTACCTGCGGTTCGCCGGTGAGGAGAAGGACTACATCACCGTCTGGCTGACGCTGCGGCAGCGGACGCTCCACCACGAGGCGCAGTTCATGCCGGTCCCCGAGGAGCACGTGGTCGAGGTGTTCCAGTACCTCATGCGGCGCAACATGGACCTCTACGGCATGGCGTTCTGTCTCGGCCCGGAGGACGCGGTGTACCTCGTCGGCAAGGTCCCGGTCGGCCTCGTCGACGACGACGAGCTCGACCGGATCGCCGGCTCGTCGATCCTCTACGTCGACGACCACTTCCCGACCGCGATGACGCTCGGCCACCCCGGCCTCTACCGCCGCCGCCCCCGCCGCTGATCGGACCGGCGATCCGGGCGACCAGGGCTAACCTCGTTCGGATGTCGGTCAAGCTGCTGCTCGTCGGTGGGGGAAAGATGGGTGGCGCGCTGCTGACCGGGCTGTTGACCCGGGGCGGCTGGAAGGCGACGGACGTCGCGGTCGTCGAGCTCGACTCGGCCCGCCGCGAGGAGCTGGCGGCCGAGCACGACGGCCTCGTCGTGCTGGCGGCCGCGGAGGCCGGGATCGTCGACGAGGACGGCGGCGCGGTCCTGGCGGTCAAGCCGGACACGGCCGAGGCGGTCTGCCGGACGCTCGGGCTCTCCGGTGTCGGGCGCGTCCTGTCGATCGTCGCCGGACTGGCGGCGCAGCGGTTGGAGGCGTGCCTGCCCGACGGCACGGTGGTGATCCGGGCGATGCCGAACACGCCGGCGCTGGTCGGTGCCGGGGTGACCGCGATCGCCGGCGGCAGTCAGGCAACCGCGGCGGACCTGGCGTGGGCCCAGGGGATCCTCGAGGCGGTGGGCACGGTCGTCCGGGTACCGGAACGGCAGCTCGACGCGGTGACCGGCCTGTCCGGCTCTGGTCCGGCGTACGTCTTCTTGGTGGCGGAGTCGCTGATCGAGGCGGGCGTGCTGGCCGGTCTGTCCCGCGACCTGAGCCGGACGTTGGCCGTCGAGACGATCCTCGGTTCGGCGAAGCTGCTGGCGGAGACCGGCGAGCGGCCGGAGGCGCTGCGAGCCGCGGTGACGTCGCCGGGCGGGACGACCGCGGCCGGTCTGCGGGCGCTCGAGTCGCGGGCGGTCCGCTCCGCGTTCATCGAGGCGGTCGCCGCCGCGGTCGAACGTTCCCGCAACCTCGGCCGCTGAACCAGCCGCTGGGCCGTGTCGGCCGACGACGAGACGCGGTGTCGCCGTACGCCGATATGTTCAAGTTGTCGGCGTACGACGACATAGGGCTTGTATCGGCGAACGACGACACTAGTACGATTGTCGCCGTACGCCGACACGAGGGTGGCACCAATGAAGATCGCTTCCATCAGGGACCTGGCGGCCGTCGCCCGGGGCCGTCGACTCGACTCGGTCTGAGCCAGGGAGAGCTGGCGGTCAGAGCCGGCGCCTCCCGTGACTGGGTCAATTCCTTCGAGCGTGGCAAGACCACCGTCGAGCTGTCGCACGTCCTCCGCCTGTTCGACGCCCTCGGTCTACGGATCGACGTCACCGACCGCGACGACCCGTCGATCGAGCCCACGTCGACGATCGGTCGACCTCGATGCCCTCCTCGACGCGTACCGGAACCGATGACGGACGCCCTTGTCGTCATCCTCGACGATGTCGTCGCCGGAACTGTCACCCGGGTCGAGCGGGGTCGGCTGCGGTTCGACTATGCGACCGACTACGGGGCCGACGACGGGGGGTCGGTGGCGACGCCGCTCTCGCTGTCGATGCCGATCCAGGTCCGCTCCCATCCAGACCGGGTCGTCACGCCATGGCTGTGGGGCCTGCTCCCGGACAGCGAGGCGGTGCTGTCCCGCTGGGCCCGGCAGTTCCAGGTCTCGGCGTCCTCGCCGTTCTCGCTGCTCGCCACCCCAGTCGGGGAGGACTGCGCCGGGGCCGTCCGCTTCTCGTTGCCGGACGAGGTGGACCGGGTGCTCGGACCATCCAGGCAACGTCGTCTGGCTCACCGAGGCGCAGGTCGCCCAGCGGCTCCGCGAGCTGAAGGAGGACTCGACCGCCTGGCTCGGCCGGTCCTTCAGCGGCCAGTTCAGCCTGGCCGGTGCCCAGGCGAAGACCGCCCTCCTCCGCCAGGACGGGCGGTGGGGCGTCCCCTCGGGCTCGACGCCGACGACGCACATCCTGAAGCCAGCGGTCTCGGGTTTCGACGATCACGACCTCAACGAGCATCTCTGCCTCGATGCGGCCCGGCGAGCCGGGCTGATCGGCCGCTCGAACGACGATCGCCCAGTTCGGCGCCGAAACGGCCGTCGTCGTCGACCGGTACGACCGTGTGGTCCGGCGAGACCGGATCGGTCGGGTGCACCAGGAGGATCTCTGTCAGGCGTCTGGGCATTCCCCCTTCGAAGAAGTACCAGAACGAAGGGGGCCCCGGGCCAGCTGACATCGCCGCCCTCTTGCGGCGCGCCATGCCGCCCGGCGCCGGCCGAGGGTGCGGTCTGGCGGTTCGCCGACGCGTTGATCTGGAACTGGCTGATCGGCGGGACGGACGGCCATGCCAAGAACTACTCGGTTCTCCTGGCCGACGACGACGTCCGCCTGGCCCCGCTCTACGACGTCGCCTCGGCGCTGCCCTACGACACCCACGAGTCGAAAGCTCAAGCTGGCGATGAAGGTCGGCGGGGACTACCGCCTGGCTCCGCTGCGCAACACGTGGCCGGCCGCGGCCGCGGACCTCCGTCTCGATGCCGAGGCACTGGTCGCCCGGGTCGGTGAGCTGGCCGGGCGGGTCGGCCGACGCGTTCGCCGACGCGGCGGCCGACCGTGGAGGTCGAAGCTCCTCGGCCGGGACCTCCCGGCTCGACTGGTCGATCTGGTCGCCGAACGGTCGACACCGATGCCGGCAGGTGGTGGCGGCGTCGGCGAGCTGAACGACCGGTCGCCGCCGGCCTGGGCGTCGGATGCCGTCGGTTCCCACTTTCGCCAGCGCCCCGGTCGGCGTACAGTCAGGTCTGCGGAGGGGGAGTCAGGCACCGATGACCCAGCAACTCGACAGTGCGCATTCCCGGTTCATGACGGTCGGCGAGGTCGCCGCGGTCCTCCGGGTGTCGAACATGACGGTCTACCGGTTGATCAACGCCGGTGAGCTGGCGGCGGTGCGGATCGGTCGGTCGTTCCGGGTACGCGAGGAAGATCTCGACCGCTACCTGGGCGAACGGCTCACGAAGGCGGGTTGACCGGCTCCGGGGCGCCGGTGCAGCCGGGGCCCCGAGCGGGCGCCGACACGGTCTACTTCCTCTCCGACTACGGCCTGGCCGACGAGTTCGTCGGCGTCGTCCATGCGGTGCTGCGCCGGCTGGCGCCGGGCGTCGCGGTCGTCGACCTCGCCCACCAGATCCCGCCGTACGACGTCCGGGCCGGCGCGGCGGCCCTGGTCCGGGCGGTGCCCCACCTCGGCCCGGGGGTCGTCCTGGCCGTCGTCGACCCGGGGGTCGGCGGCCCACGGCGCGGGCGTCGTGCTGGAGACCGACGGGCCGGACCGCCGCTGGTTCGTCGGCCCGGACAACGGGCTGCTCCTGGCGGCCGCGGCCCGGGCGGGCGGCATCCGCCGGGCGGTCGCCCTCGAGCCGCCGTCGGGGTTGTCAGGGACCGCCGGCGGTGGGGCAACAGGCGAGCCGACGACGTTCGACGGCCGCGACGTGTTCGCGCCGGCCGCGGCCGGCACTGCGTGTCGGCGCCGAGCTGGACGCGCTCGGCTCGCCGGTCGACGGGCGCACGCTCGTCCGGGTACCCGAGCCGGTGGTCGAGATCGGCTCGGTCGGCGACGGCCGACGGCTCGTCCGGGCCGAGGTGACGTGGGTCGACCGGTTCGGCAACGCCCAGCTCGGCGCGCCGGGACCGACGGTCCCGGCGTCGGTGCCGGTCGTGGCGGTCGCGGCCGGCGACCGAGGCCCGGTCGGTCCGCCGGGTCCGGACGTTCGCCGACCTCGATCCGGAGGAGGTCGGTCTGCTGAGCGACGGCAACGGGCAGCTGGCGCTGGTCGTGCGGGAGGGGTCGGCGGCCGACCGCCTGGCGCTCGCCCCGGGCGACCTGGTGGAGCTGGTCTGGTGACCGCCCTGGCCACGCCGCCATGGGCGGCCGCCGGCGGCCGCTCGTCTGGTGGGCGGCCGGCGCCGGCCGGTACGATCCTTTTGCATGACTAGTGAGAATGCCGAGCGGCCCCGCCGGATCCCGGAGGCGACGGTCGTCCGCCTCCCCGTCTACCAGCGGATCCTGAGCGAGCTGCTCCGGAGCGGCGCGTCGACGGTCTCGTCGGAGCAGCTGGCCGGCCATGGCCCGGGTCAACGCGGCGAAGGTCCGCAAGGACCTGTCGCTGCTCGGCTCGTTCGGGACCCGGGGCACCGGCTACGACGCCGCGTTCCTGATGGCCCAGATCGACCAGGCGCTCGGCGTCGACCAGGACTGGCCGGTCGCCATCGTCGGCATCGGCAACCTGGGCCGGGCGCTCGTCAACTCGGAGGGGTTCTCGTCCCGCGGCTTCCGGGTGGCCGCGCTCTACGACATCGACCCGGCCGTCGTCGGCGAGCGGGTCGGGCCGGTGACGGTCCGGCATGCCGACACGCTGGCCAAGACGGCCCGGGACGGCCAGGTGGCGATCGGCGTCATCGCCACGCCGGCCGGCGGTGGCCCAGGAGGTCGCCGACGCGCTGGTCACGGCCGGCGTCAGCTCGGTCCTCAACTTCGCCCCGCGGGTCCTCACGGTCCCGCCGGACGTCCAGCTCCGCTACGTCGACCTGTCGATCGAGCTGCAGGTCATGAGCTTCTACCAGTCCCGCCGGGCCGAGGAGGTGGCGGCCGGCGGCGCGGTGCTGCGGGCTGTCGGCCTGACGCCGAACCCAGGGCGCCGATGGTGGTTCGTCGGAGGCGAGCGACTACCGTTTGACGTGAAGAGGAGGCCGCCAATCCGTTGTCCGTCGTCGTCGTAGGCATCGAGCACGACCAGGTCCCGCTGGACCTTCTGGAGCGGGTCGCCATCGGCGACGCCGAGCTGGCCAAGGTCCTGGGCACGCTGCGGGACCAGGCGAACCTGCAGGAGTCGGTCGTCCTGTCGACGTGCCTGCGGACGGAGGTCTACGCGGTCGTCGACCGGTTCCACGACGCGGTCCACGAGATCGAGGAGATCCTGGCCGAGAAGGCCGGCCTGACACCGGCGTCGCTCGAGGAGAAGACGACGATCCGGTTCGACGACGACGTCGCCACGCACCTGTTCTCGGTGGCGTCCGGGCTCGAGTCGGCCGTCCTCGGCGAGAGCGAGGTCCTCGGCCAGGTCCGCCGGGCGTGGGAGCGGGCCCAGGACGAGCGGGTCAGCGGTCCAGTGCTGGCCGAGCTGTTCCGCCACGCGGTCCAGGCCGGCAAGCGGGTGCGGTCGGAGACGGCGATCGCCCGGGGGACGACGTCGTTCTCGCACGCCGCGGTCGAGCTGGCCGAAGCCCGCCGGCCGGGCGGCCTCGGCGGCGTCACGGTCGTGGTGGTCGGCGCCGGGGCGATGGGCACGGGCGTGCTGCAGGCGCTGGGCTCTCTGCCGGACAGCCGCCGGCCGGCCGACGTCGTCGTCGTCAACCGGACGGCGGCCCGGGCCGACGAGCTCGTCCGATCGCAACCCGGCGGCCTGGCCGCCCGTACGGCGGACCCCGACGAGCTGGCGACGGTGCTCGTCGGCGCGGACGTCGTCTTCAGCGCGGTCGAGGCCGAGGGCCACGTCGTCGCGGCAGCCGCGCTGGCGCCGACGGGCGACCGGGAGCGGCCGGTGCTCGTCGTCGACCTCGGCGTCCCGAGGAACGTGGACCCGGCGGCCGCCACGGCGGGCGGGGTGACGCTGGTCGACATGGACCACCTGACCTCGGCGGTCGCCCAGGCCGTTGAGGAACGGCGCGGCGAGGCCGACCGGGCTCGGACGATCGTGGCCGAGGACGTCGCCCGGTACCGGGCCGCCGCCCGGGCCCGTGGCGCGGCGCCGGTGATCGCCTCGCTGCGGAGCCGGCTGGAGGAGACGCGGACGGCGGAGCTGGAGCGCCGCCGCGGCCAGTTCGGCGACCTGGCGCCGTCGGACTGGGAGCAGGTCGACGCCGTCACCCGGTCAGTGCTGGCGAAGCTGCTCCACGAGCCGACCGTGCTGCTCCGGGAGACGGCCGGGACGGCGCGCGGCGAGCGGCTCGTCGAGGCCCTCCGTCTCCTCTTCGACCTCTGAGGGCGCAGGTGCCGGACGAGCACCGCGCGTCGGGGGGTGCCCGGCGGCTCCGGCTGGCCAGCCGAGGCTCACCGCTCGCCCGCTACCAGGCCGCGCTCGTCGCCGACCTCCTCCGCCGAGCTGACCCGACGGTCGACGTCGTCGTCGAGATCGTCCGCACCGAGGGCGACCGCCAGGCGACGGTCCCGCTCGACCGGATCGGCGGGCAGGGCATCTTCACCAAGGAGATCCAGGCCGCGGTGCTCGACGGCCGGGCCGACGTGGCGGTGCACTCCGCCAAGGACCTGCCGTCGGTGACCCCCGACGGGCTGGTGCTGGCGGCCGTGCCCGAGCGGGCGGACCCGCGGGACGCGCTCGTCGGCCGCCGCCTGGCCGACCTCCCGGCCGGCGCGGTCGTGGCGACCGGCTCGGCCCGGCGGCGGGCCCAGCTGGCCAACCTGCGCCCGGACCTGACGTTCGTCGACCTCCGGGGCAACATGGCCACCCGGCTGGCTCGGGCGGCCGACGGCTCGGTCGACGCGGTCGTCGCGGCGGCGGCCGCCCTCGACCGGCTGGGCTGGGACGGCGCGCCGGTCGAGCGGTTGCCGGTGTCGGTGCTGCTGCCCCAGGCCGGCCAGGGGGCGCTCGCCCTGGAGGGCCGGGCCGGCGACGACGAGACGCTGGCGCGGTTGGCGCGGGTCGACGACGTCGTCGCCCACCGGGCAGTCCGGGCCGAGCGGGCGATGTTGGCGGCGGTCGAAGGGTCGTGCGCGGTACCGGTCGCGGCCTGGGCGGAGCCGCTCGATCCGCCGGCCGTCGGACCGATCCGGCTGCACGGGCTGTTGGCCAGTGGCGACGGGCGCATCGTCGTCCGGGCCGCGCTGACCGGCGAGGAGCCCGACGCGCTCGGCCGCGAGCTCGCCCGCCACCTGCTCGAGGACTGCGGCGGGCGGGGCATCGAGGGCTGGGCGGTCGAGGGCTGGGTTGTCGAGGACCGGCCGCCCGAAGCCCGGCCGCCCGAAGACCGGGCGGTCGAGGGCCGGCCGCCCGAGGGGTCGGCCTTCCGGTGACGGTGTACCTGGTCGGCGCCGGTCCCGGTGACCCGGGCCTGCTGACCCGCCGGGGGGCCGAGCTGCTCGGCCGGGCCGATGTCGTCGTCCACGACCGGCTCGTCGATCCCGGCCTGCTCGACCTGGCCCCGCCGGCGGCGCTGCGGGTCGACGTCGGTAAGCGGCCGTCGGGCCGGCCGTCGGCGGTCCCGAACGACGCGGACGGGTCGGTCCGCCAACACGAGATCAACGAGCTGCTCGTCGCGCACGGCCGCCGCGCCGGGACGGTCGTCCGCCTGAAGGGCGGCGACCCGTTCCTCTTCGGCCGCGGCGGCGAGGAGGCCGAAGCACTGCAGCGGGCCAGCGTCGAGTGGGAGGTCGTCCCCGGCGTGACGTCAGCGGTGGCGGTGCCGGCGGCGGCCGGGATCCCGGTGACCCACCGCGGCCTCTCGACGTCGGTCACGGTCGTCACCGGCCACGTCGGCGACGAGACGGCCCCGGGCGGCGTCGACTGGGCGGCGCTGGCCGCCGGTGGCGGCACGCTCGTCGTCCTGATGGGGATGGCCGACCGGGAGACGATCGCCGCGGGCTGATCGCTGGCGGCCGCCCCGTCGGACACGCCGGTGGCCGTCATCGAGTGGGGCACGACGCCGGCCCAGCGGACGCAACGGACGACGCTCGATCGGCTGGCGTCCGTCGAGCTCGGGGCGCCGGCGGTCATCGTGATCGGCCCGGTCGCCGCGCTCGACCTGGCGTCGGCCGACTTCCGGCCGCTGGCCGGGACGACCGTCGTCGTCACCCGGCCCCGCGACCAGGCGGCGGAGCTCGTCGCCGCGCTCGACGGCTCGCGGCGCCCGGGTCATCGGGCTGCCGGTCGTCGAGATCGCCGACGCGACGGACGGCGGTGCGGCGCTCGACGCGGCGACGGCGGCGGTGGCCGACTACGACTGGGTGGCGTTCACGTCGGCCAACGCGGCCCGCCGGCTCCTCGGCCGGCTGCGCGACGGCCGGGCGCTCGGCCGGGCGAAGGTGGCCGCGGTCGGTGGCGCGACGGCCGACGCGGTGGCCCGGTTCGGCCTGGTGCCCGACCTCGTCGCCGACCAGGCGACGGCGACGGGCCTCGCGGCGGCATTCCCGGAGGCGCCGACCGGTGGGCGGGTGCTCTTCCCACGGGCCGCGGTCGCCCGGCGCGCCCTGCCGGACGGCCTGGCCATCAAGGGATGGGTGGTCGACGAGGTCGAGGCGTACCGGACGGTTGCGGCCGCACCGCCGCCGGACGACGTCGTCGCCACGCTGGCCGGTGCGGCGGTCGTGACGTTCACGTCCCCGTCGACGGTCGCCGGTTACCTGTCGCTGACGACCGTCGGCGGTCACCGGCTCCCGGTCCCGCCGGTCGTCGCGTGCATCGGGCCGGTCACCGCGGCGGCGGCCCGCAAGGCCGGCCTCGACGTCGCGGTCGAATCGCCGTCACCGTCCGGCGAGGCCCTCGTCGCCGCGGTCGTCGCCCGGTTGCCACCGCCCGCCGCGGCTGACCTCGATCGCCCGCCGGCGGGCCGCCCGGCACCGGGGCGACGGCCGCCGGTGGGGCATCTGATAGAAGACGGGACGTGACGACGGAGGACGACGCCGACTGGGTGAGCCAGCTCGCCGACCGGGCGATCGCCGAAGCCGACCGGCGCGGTGGCCAGCGGCCGATCGTCTGTGCGTCCGGGATCAGCCCGTCCGGGCCGATCCATCTCGGCAACCTCCGCGAGATCATGGTCCCGCACCTCGTCGCCGACGAGATCCGGCGCCGCGGCCTGCCGTGCCGGCACGTCTTCTCGTGGGACGACTACGACCGGCTGCGCAAAGTGCCGGCCGGTCTGCCCGACGACTTCGCCGCGTACATCGGTCGCCCGCTGGCCGACGTGCCCGACCCGTGCGGCGAGCACGAGAGCTGGGCCGAGCACTTCAAGGTGCCGTTCCGCCAGGCCCTGGCGCAGCTCGCGGTCGACGTCGACGAGGTGAGCCAAGCCGAGCAGTACCGGTCCGGCGCGTACCGCACCGAGATCCTGCGGGCGATGGCCCACCGGCGTGAGATCTACGACATCCTCGCCAAGTTCCGCATGAAGGCACCCGACACCGCGGCCAACGATGGGGCCGATGCAGCGGCCGACGACGGGGCGGCCGACGAGGACGACGACGGGATGGACGATCCGGGCGGGACGGCCGGGCGTTCGGCCCGCGACGACTACTCGCCGTACCGGCCGTTCTGCCGGGTCTGCGGGCGGGACACGACGCACGTCACCGCGTACGACGACGAGACGACGACGCTCTCGTACCACTGCGACTGCGGCCACGACGACTCGTTCCGGCTCGACTCGGTCGACCACGGCAAACTGGCGTGGAAGATCGACTGGCCGATGCGCTGGGCGTTCGAGAACGTCGACTTCGAGGCCGGCGGCGCGGACCACTCGTCGCCGGGGTCGAGCTTCACCGTCGGCCAGGAGATCGTGCGTGCCGTCTTCGACGGCGACCCGCCGGCGTACGTCCAGTACTCGTTCGTCGGCACGGACGGCGCGTCGAAGATGAGCGGGTCGAGCGGCAACGCGCCGACGCCGCTCGACGCGCTGGCGATCATCGAGCCGTCGATCCTGCGTTGGCTCTACTGCCGTGAGCCGCGCCGGTCGTTCACGATCGCGTTCAGCGAGAAGATCGCCAACCTCTACGACGGCTGGGACCACCTCGAGGCGAAGATCGCCGACGGGACGGTCAACCCCCGGGAGCGGGCGATGCACGGTCGGGCGGTCGCCACCGCGTCGACGGTGCTGCCGTCGACCGCCCGCGTCCTGCCGTTCCGCAGCCTGGCGTCGGTCGTCGACATCACGAGCGGTGATCCTGAGCAGGTGCGCCGGATCGCCGGCTCGATGCTCGGCGACCCGCCGCTCGGCTCGCTCGACGAGATCCGGCCGCGGCTCGACTGTGCGACCGCCTGGGTGACCGCGTACCTGCCGACCGACGAGCGGACCCACATCCGATCGGCACCGGACACGGCCCGTCTGGCGTCGTTGGACGACGCCGAGCGCCAGGCCGTGGCGTGGCTGCTCGACGGGCTCGAGCTCGACTGGAGCCTCGACGGCCTGACGACGCTCCTCTATGGCATCCCCAAGCGCCAGCACGGCCTCGAGGTCGATGCCAAGACGCTGCCTCCCGAGGTGAAGGCGGCGCAGCGCGCGTTCTTCGTGCTGCTCTACGAGCTCCTCACCGGGCGCGACACCGGCCCACGGCTGCCGACGCTCCTGCTGTCGCTCGGCGCCGACCGCGTCCGCGGGCTGCTCTCGTAGGCTGACGCGGTGGCACTCTCGCGACGCCCGCGGCGGTTGCGCCGGACGGCGACCCTCCGCCGGCTCGTCGCCCAGACGCAGGTGACGATCGACGATCTCGTCGCGCCGCTGTTCGTCCGCGAGGGTATCGACCACGCGGTGCCGATCGCCTCGCTGCCCGGCCAGTTCCAGCACACCGTCGGATCGCTCGTCGCCGAGGCCAAACGGCTGGTGGCGCTCGGCGTGCCCGGGGTCGTCCTGTTCGGCGTGCCGGCGACGAAGGACGCGACCGGCTCGGGGGCGTGGGATCCCGACGGGATCGCCCAGCGGGCGCTGGCCGAGCTGCGGTCGGCCGTCGGCGACCAGCTCGTCCTCATCGCCGACCTCTGCCTCGACGAGTACACCGACCACGGCCACTGCGGCGTGCTGGCGGCCGACGGGACCGTCGACAACGATGCCACCGTCGAGCTGTACCGGCGCGTCGCGGTCGCCCAGGCTCGGGCCGGCGCCGACGTCGTCGCGCCGAGCGGGATGATGGACGGCCAGGTCGCGGCGGTCCGCGACGCGCTCGACGGTGACGGTTTCGACGCGGTCGCCGTCCTCGCCTACTCGGCCAAGCACGCGTCCGCCCTCTACGGCCCGTTCCGGGACGCGGTCGACGTCACGATCGCCGGCGGCGGCGACCGCCGCGGCTACCAGCAGGACCCCGGTAACCGCCGCGAGGCCCGGCTCGAAGTCGCCCTCGACGTCGCCGAGGGCGCCGACATGGTCATGATCAAGCCGGCCGGCACCGCGCTCGACCTGATCGCCGACGTCCGCCAGGCCGTCGACGTACCGGTCGCGGCCTATCAGGTGAGCGGCGAGTACGCGATGGTCCAGGCCGCGGCCGAGCGCGGCTGGATCGACGGGCCGGCCGTCGCGCTCGAGCAGCTGACCGCGATCAAGCGGGCCGGTGCCGACTTCGTGCTGACGTACTTCGCGGCCGACGTCGCTGTGGCGCTCGATGGCTGAGCCGGACCCCGCCAATCTGGGGCCGGACGGCGTGGGGTTGGGCGGCACGGGCTTGGGTGGCATGGGTTTGGGCGGCATGGGTTTGGGTGAACGGTCCAATGCGGCGTGGTTCGAGCGGGCGCGGCGGGCGATCCCGGGCGGCGTCGACTCGCCGGTGCGGTCGTTCGCGTCGGTCGGCGGCACGCCGTTCACGGTGGTCCGCGGCGACGGCCCGTGGGTCTACGACGTCGAGGGCACGAAGTACCTCGACTTCGTCCAGTCGTACGGCGCGGTGCTGCTCGGCCACGCCCACCCGGTGACGGTCGAGGCGATCCGCCGGCAGGCCGGCCAGGGCAGCACGTTCGGCATGCCGACGCCCGGCGAGGTCCGCCTGGCCGAGGCGATCGCCGACCGGGTGCCCGGTTGCGAACAGGTCAGATTGGTCTCGTCGGGCACGGAGGCGTCGATGAGCGCGGTCCGGCTCGCCCGGGGCGCGACCGGCCGGGACCGGATCGTGAAGTTCGCGGGCTGCTACCACGGCCACTCCGACGGCCTGTTGGCCGGCGGCGGCAGCGGGGTGGCGACGCTCGGTCTGCCGGGGTCGGCCGGTGTGCCGGCCGGTGCGGTCGCCGACACGGTCGTCGCGCCGTACAACGTCGTGCCCGAGATCGACCGGTCGGTGGCCTGCGTGATCGTCGAGCCGGTCGCCGCCAACATGAACCTCGTCCCGCCGGAGCCCGGCTTCTTGGAAGGGTTGCGGGCGGCGTGTGATGCGGCCGGGGCGCTGCTCGTCTTCGACGAGGTCATCTCCGGCTTCCGCCTCGGCCCCGGCGGCGCGACCGCGTGGAGCGGCGTCACGCCGGACCTGTGGTGCTTCGGCAAGGTGATCGGCGGCGGCCTGCCGGTCGGCGCGTTCGGTGGCCGGGCCGACCTGTTGGCCGCGCTGGCGCCGGCGGGCCCGGTGTACCAAGCGGGCACGCTGTCGGGGAACCCGCTCGCCACCGCGGCCGGGCTGGCCGTGCTCTCGCACGTCAAGCCGGCCGACTACGACGACCTGACGAACCGGGCCGTCGGTCTTCGCCGGCGCGCTCGCCGACGCCATTGCCGACGCGGGCCTCGCCGCGTACGCGCCGACCGTCGGTCCGCTCGTCGGCCTCTTCGTCGGGCCGCCGGGCTCGGTGATCGAGCCGCCGGTCGACTACGAGACGGCCCAGGCGGTTGCCGGCAACGGCGTGTACCCGCGCTTCTTCCACGCCATGCTCCGCCGCGGTGTCGCGCTCGGCGCCGGGTGCGTACGAGATCCTCTTCCCCGGCCTGGCCCACGGCGAGCGCGAGCTGTCGCACGGCCGTCGACGCGGCGGGGGAGGCCGCGACCGAGGTCGCGGCCGAGCTGGCCCCGGCCTGACCCCATCCCCAAGGGCCCCGTCCCCAAGGGCCCCATCCCCAAGGGCCCCATCCCCAAGGGCCCCATCCCCAAGGGCCCCATCCCCAAGGGCAGGAGGGGGTCGACCGTACGATGGACGGATGGCCCTACGGACGCGTTCGCGCCAGTACGGCGGTCAGCGGTTGCTGGCCGGCGTCGCCCTCGAAGCGGTATGTCCCGCCGGTTCGGCCAGGGCGATGGCGGCGCCGGCCGTCGCGGTCGATCCGACGACGATCACGTCCGGCCTGGTGCTCCGGCTCGAGGCGGGCGGGTTGGCCCTGGTCGGCCCGCAGCCGGGGTTCACCCGCAAGGTGCGGTGGTCGGCGGTCTCCGGCCTGCGGTTCGGGTCGTCCGGGGTGCTCCCGGGCGGTGTCGCCGGCGGTCTCGTTGACCGCGGTCGTCAACGGCTGGGCCGTCCGCTGCTGGATCCCGTGGGCCGAGGTCCGACCGGACGAGCTGGCGGCCCTCGACCGGCTGTTGGCGGCGTTCGCGCCCCGGCCATCGCGGCGGCGGCTGAAGGGGTGGCGTCCGAAGCGCCGGGCCGGTCAGGCCGTCGAGCCGCTGGCGCCGGTCGCTCGACCGATAACCGGCGTGGCGGAGCGGCGGATCGCCGCCTAGTGGGGAACCACCGCTAGCCGCCGAGCAGGTCGGCGAGCACGGCCGACGTCCCAGCGGGCAGTCGGTCGGACAGGGCGGCCATCGCCTTGAACCCCACCTCGGCCGGCCCGAGCGTGTCGGGGCGCATGAGGTTCGCCATGATCCGCAGGAGTTGCGCCATGAACGCCTGCGAGTGCATGCCGGTGCTGACGCAGAGCCGCATCGTCTGCGGGTTGCTGATGAGGTGGACGAACGCCCGGGCAACTCGGTAGTACGGCCCGTACGCGTCGGCGAGATGGCGGTCGTAGCGGGCGAGCGCGGCCGGGCCACCGCCGTCGAGCGCCTCGCCGACGAACGCCGCGCCGAGCCGGCCGGTCTCGTAGCCGTAGGCGATGCCCTCGCCGTTGAACGGGTTGATCGCGCCGCCGGCGTCGCCGATGACGACGACGTTCGGCCCGGTGTGCGGGCCGACGGCCATGCCCATCGGTAGCTTGCCGCCGGTCGGCGGACCGCACGCGGTCTCCGGCGAGAGCTCCCAGCTCTTCGGCGCCCACTCGACGAACGTCTCCATCAGCTTCGTCGTGTTGACGCCCTTCCACCGGTTGTCGGTCGAGAGCAAGCCGACGCCGACGTTCACGCGGCCGTCGCCGAGCGGGAAGATCCAGCCGTAGCCGGGGACGACGCTGCCGTCGGCGTCGCGGATGTCGAGGTGCGACTCGATCATCGGTTCGTCGTGGCGCGGGCGACCGGTAGTAGCCGCGCAGTGCCATGCCGAGCGGGTAGTCCTTCTGCCGGCCCGTGCCGAGCGCCCGGCCGAACCGGGAGTTCGAGCCGTCGGCGACGACGACGTAGCGAGCCCGGACCTCCCGGGCCTCGCCGGTCGCCTTGTCCTTGACGATCGCTCCCAGGCAGTACGGAAGTGATTCCCCCGCCGCCGACGCCAGGCCGGCCGACGGGGTGCCCGCATCGGCGGGCCCCACCTTCTCGTCGGCCAGGAGCGGCTCGACGGCCTCGGTGCCCTGCCAGATGGTCGCGCCGGCCTTGGCGGCCCGCTCGGCGACGAGCCCGTCGAGGTCGTGCCGGGTGATCGTGTAGCCGTACGACGGGAAGACCGGGTGCGACGGCCACTCGAGCTCGAGCGACTGGCCGAAGCCGTACGCCCGAAGGCCGTTGTAGCGATGGGCGCCGGCCAATGCCCCTTCGAGGCCCATGTCCGCCAGCTGACGGACCGCCCGGGGGGTGAGGCCGTCACCGCACGTCTTCTCCCGGGGGAACCGCTTCTTCTCGACCACCGCGACGTCCCAGCCGGCGTCCGCGAGCCAGTACGCGCACGACGATCCGCCGGGTCCGCCGCCGATGACGAGGACGTCGTGGACGTGGCTGCCGGTGGTCGAACGGGGTTCGGTGGGCATCTCTCGATGCTACGTCGCCGGGACCCTCATCTCACCGGGGGCGGTAGACGTCGGCGCGGTGATCGATCCGCACGACCTCGACCACCCGCTCGATCTCGTTCAGCTCGTAGACGATCCGGTACGCCCCCCGGCGAGCGGACCACACCCCGGCCAGCTCCCGCCGGAGCGGATGGCCCACCTGGCGGGGCGAGTCGACCAGTGGTCCGAGCATGAATTCGACCGTTGCGGCCGCGACCTTCGTTGGCAGCCGGTCGAGGGAGCGCTCGGCCGTCACTGCGAGCACGAGCGTCCATGGCCCGCGGCTCACCGGGCCAGGTATTTGGCCCGCAGGGCCGCGCCATCGACGACGTGGCCTTTGGCGATCTCCTCCCGGGCCTCGTCGATCTCCCTCAGCGCCTGGGGATCCGAGAGCAGTTCGAGCGTGTCCTCGAGCGCTTCGAGCTCGTCGGGGCTGACGATGACGGCGGCCGGCCGGCCGTTGCGGGTCAGAACGACCCGATCGTGCTGCTGCTCGATGCGGTCGACGATCTCCGAGAGGTGGGCCTTGATGTGGGCGAGGGAGAGGGTCTCGGTCATGACCCTTATTCTAGTCACTTCCTCGATACCGGCCGCTGCCGGTGGATCGCTGGCGCTCCGGGGTGCTCAGAATGTGCCCGCGGAAAGGGTGCCGTGGTAGAACCGGGAGGCCGTGGACCAGTACATTCCGATCGTCCTCCTGCTCGGACTGGGCGTCTTGTTTGCCGCCGGGTCGTTCTTCGCGTCGAAGCTGCTCGCGCCGCGTGCCAGAAGCCGACGAGCTCGAAGATCGCGCCGTACGAGTGCGGCATCATCCCGGACAAGGAACCGCCGCAGCGCTTCCCGGTCCGCTTCTACCTGGTCGCGATGATCTTCATCATCTTCGACATCGAGATCGTCTTCCTCTATCCGTGGGCCGTCGTCTTCCGCCAGTTGCGCGTCTTCGGCCTCGTCGAGGTGCTCGTCTTCGCGGTCGTCGTCTTCATCGCGTTCATGTACCTCGTCAGCAACGGCGCCCTGACCTGGGGGCCGGCCCGCAAGCTGCAGTTCGGCGTCGAGCGGACGTCGGAATCGACGATCAGCCGGATCACCTCATCGCCGGCTTCACCACCGCCGTCGTCGCCGGTCTCGCCGGCGTCGCCGGACCGGGCGGCCTAGGAGCCGGGCCGTGGGGCTCGAGGACCTTCAGCACAACTTCCTGACCGGCCGCCTGGAGGACCTGGTCAAGTGGGCTCGGCGCAACAGCGTCTGGCCGGCCACGTTCGGCCTCGCGTGCTGCGCGATCGAGATGATGTCGGTCGGCGCGGCCGACTACGACATCAGCCGGCTCGGCATGGAGGTCTTCCGGGCGTCCCCCCGCCAGGCCGACCTGATGATCGTCGCCGGCCGCGTCTCGCAGAAGATGGCGCCGGTGCTCCGTCAGGTCTACGACCAGATGATGGAGCCGAAGTGGGTCATCTCGATGGGCGTCTGCGCGTCGACCGGCGGCATGTTCAACAACTACGCCATCGTCCAGGGCGTCGACCAGATCGTGCCCGTCGACGTCTACGCCCCCGGCTGCCCGCCGTCGCCCGAGACGCTGCTCCACGCCATCCTGACGCTGCACGAGAAGATCCGCACCGGCGAGATCACCCGGCGACCCGAGCGGCCGGCCGCCGCGGAGCAGATCTCGGGATGGACGCCCGAGGTCCCCGACGCCGTGCGGGTGAAGACGCCCCGATGACCGCCGAGGTCGAAGGAGCGGTGGCGGTCGAACGTACCGCCCAGATCCTGCCGGACGTACCCCGGGCCGCCGGGCGCCAGATCGAAGAGGTCGCGTTCCCACCGCGTGATCGTTACCACGCCCTCGTCGCGGCCTACCGCGACGCCGGCTTCGAGCTCTGCGCGGACCTCTGCGCGGTCGACTACCTGAGCCACCCCGGCCGCTCCTTGCCGGACGGCGTCGCGCCGGAGCGGTTCGAGGTCGTCGTCAACCTGCTGTCGCTCTCGGCCAAGCGCCGCGTCCGTGTGCGCGTCCAGGTGCCCGAGGACGACCCCGTCGTCGACTCGGTCGTCGACCTCTACCCCGGGGCCGAGGCGATGGAGCGCGAGGCGTTCGACCTCATCGGCATCCGCTTCGACGGCCACCCCGACCTGACCCGCATCCTGATGCCTGAGGACTGGGAGGGCCACCCGCTGCGCAAGGACTACGGCGTCGGCCGCGTGCCCGTCCAGTTCAAGGAAGCGCCGGGGCCGCGATGACCACCGAGCCGACGAACACCAGCCCGACGAACCTCTTCCAGGCCGACGAGTACGTCGAGGCGGCGAGCGTGGCCGAGACGTCGGAGGGCGCCCAGGAGCTGGCGCCGCGGTCGGCGACGCCGCCGGACGAGCTGCGCCGGGAGGTCGGTGCGGTGCTCCGGCTGCCCGAGGGCGGCGTGCTCGATCCCGGCGACATCGACGTCGAGCGCCGCGACGACGAGACGATGATCATCAACATGGGGCCGCAGCACCCGTCGACGCACGGCGTGCTCCGTCTCATGCTCGAGCTCGACGGCGAGACCGTGCTGCGGACGAAGCCGGTCATCGGCTACCTCCACACCGGCATGGAGAAGACCGGCGAGGAGCTCACGTACGTCCAGGGCGCAACGAACGTCACCCGGATGGACTACCTCTCGCCGCTCAACAACGAGCTCGTCTTCTCGATGGCCACCGAGGCGCTGCTCGACGTCGAGCTGCCGCCCCGGGCGGTCTGGATCCGCATGCTCATGTCCGAGCTGCAGCGCGTCTCGTCGCACCTGATGTGGATGGCGACGAACGGCATGGACCTCGGGTCGACGTCGATGATGATCTACGGCTTCCGCGAGCGCGAGATGGTGCTCACGTTCTTCGAGAAGACGACCGGCCTGCGGATGAACCACAACTACATCCGTCCCGGCGGCGTCGCGGCCGACCTGCCCGACGGCTGGGAGGACGACGTCGCCGTCCTCTGCGAGACCATCCTCACCCGGAGCTACGAGTACGACGAGCTGCTGACCGGCCAGCCGATCTTCCGGGAGCGGACCGAGGGCATCGGCAACCTGTCGGCCGAAGAGGCGCTCGCCCTCTCGGCGACCGGGCCGATCCTGCGGTCGACCGGCGTCCCGTGGGACCTCCGCCGGTCGATGCCGTACCTCGCCTACGACGAGCTCGACTTCGACGTCATCGTCGGCAACTACGGCGACAACTTCGACCGCTACTCCGTCCGGCTCAACGAGATCCGCGAGTCGATCAAGATCATCCGCCAGATCGTCGAGAAGATGCCGCCCGGTGACTACCGGATCCAGGACCGCAAGGTCACGCCGCCGCCGCGGGCCCGCATCGACGAGTCGATGGAGGCGCTGATCCACCACTTCAAGGTCTTCACCGAGGGCTTCCGGGTGCCCGAGGGCGAGGTCTACGTCGCCATCGAGTCCCCCCGCGGCGAGCTCGGCTGCTACATGGTCTCCGACGGCACGTCGAAGCCGTACCGCCTGCACATCCGCGGGCCGAGCTTCGTCAACCTGCAGACCGTGCCGGTGCTGCTGCGCGGCGGCCTGATCGCCGACGCCGTCGCGGTCATCTCGTCCGTCGACCCCGTCATGGGTGAGGTCGACCGCTGATGGCGCACTTGAACCCGGAGATCCGCCAGCGGGCGGAGGCGCTCGTCGCGCTCTACCCCGAGCCGCGCTCCGCGCTCATCCCGATGTGCCACCTCGCCCAGGAGCAGGACGGCTGGCTCCAGCCGGAGGCGATGGAAGAGATCGCCGAGCTCCTCGGCGTGACCGCCGCCGAGGTCCGGGGCACCGCGACCTTCTACGACATGCTCCACACCGAGCCGGTCGGGACGTACCTCGTCTCGGTCTGTACGAACATCGCCTGCCTGCTCGGCGGTGCGCTCGAGCTGCTCGAGCACGCGGAGAGCTCGCTCGGCATCCGCACCGGCGGGACGACCGCCGACGGGCTGATCACGCTCGAAGAGGCCGAGTGCCTCGCCGACTGCGACCGCACCGTCTGCGTGCAGGTCAACCACCGCTACGTCGGCGGCCAGGACGCCGGGTCGTTCGACGAGCTCGTCGCCGACCTCCGGGCCGGCCGGCGGTCCGACGAGATCCCGCCGCACGGCACGCTCGTCCGGGTCCGGCGCGCCGGCGGGCTGCAGGCCGACCGCCAGAAGGTGGCGACCGAGCGCGCCGCCATGGCCGACGCCCAGGCCGCCCGGGCGGCCAATAGCGGCGACGGGGGTGGAGCCTGATGGCCGTGACCGAGGCACCGCGCATCGTCACCGCCCGGATGGGCCACGACGACTCGTACACGCTCGACCGGTTCCTGGCGACCGGCGGCTACGACGGGCTGCGCAAGGCGCTGACGATGACGCCGGAGGCGGTTGCCGCCGAGGTCGACGCGGCCAGCCTGCTCGGCCGCGGCGGCGCCGGCTTCCCGGCCGGCCGCAAGTGGTCGATGCTCCGGAAGGACCCGGTCACGTACCTCGTGATCAACGGGGACGAGAGCGAGCCGGCGACGTTCAAGGACCACCTGCTCGTCGAGCGCGACCCGCACCAGCTGATCGAGGGCGTGCTCATCGCGGCCTATGCCCTCCAGGTCAGCCAGGCCTTCATCTACCTGCGCGGCGAGTTCGCGCTCGGCCTCGAGCGGGTGCAGGCCGCGCTGAACGAGGCGTACGGCTACGGCGCGGTCGGTACCGACATCTTCGGGTCCGGGTTCTCCGTCGACCTCGTCGTCCACCCCGGCGCCGGCGCGTACATCTGCGGCGAGGAGACCGCGTTGCTCGAATCGCTCGAGGGCAAGCGCGGCTTCCCGCGGATCAAGCCACCGTTCTTCCCCGCGGCGATTGGCCTGTACGGCCAGCCGACCGTCGTCAACAACGTCGAGACGATGTCGAACCTGCCGTGGATCGTCACGAATGGCGGCGCGGCCTTCGCCGCCCTCGGCGAAGGCCGGTCGACCGGCACCCGCCTGTTCGCCCTGGCCGGCCACGTCAAGAACCCCGGCGTCTTCGAGGTCGAGATGGTCAAGACGACGTTCCGCGACCTCGTCTACGCCCCCGTCTACGGCGGCGGCGTGCCCGGCGGCCGCGCCGTCAAGGCGATCATCCCCGGCGGCGTCTCCGCCCCGTGGTTCGGGCCCGATCAGCTCGACCTGCCGCTCGGCCAGGACGAGGTCGGCAACGCCGGCTCGATGCTCGGCTCCGGCGCGATCACGATCATGGACTCGTCGACCTGCATGGTCCGCGCTGCCTGGCGGATCACGAAGTTCTTCGCCCGCGAGTCCTGCGGCCAGTGCACGCCTTGCCGTGAGGGGTCGGGCTGGCTCGAGCGGATCCTCTACCGCATCGAGCACGGCGGCGGCCGGGACGAGGACCTCGACCTGCTGCTCGACGTGAGCGACAACATCTCACCGGGTTTGCAATGGCCGCCCCAGCAGACGACCATCTGCGTGCTCGGTCCGTCGATCCCGTCCTCCATCCACTCCGCCATCGAGATGTTCCGCGACGAATTCCTCCTCCACGTCAAAGAAGGTGGCTGCCCGCATGGCTGACGAGGTCACCACCCCGTCGGGCGGCACCAGCGTCGCGCCGGCTGGCGCGCCGGCAGGGTCCGCGCCGGCTGGCGCGCCGGCAGGGTCCGCGCCGGCTGGCGCGCCGGCCAGTTCGGCGCCGGCCGAGGACTCGGGCGTCTCGTTCACGCTCGATGGTCGCCCGGCGACGGCGCAGAAGGGCGAGATGCTGATCGCCGCGGCCGAGCGGGCCGGGACGTACATCCCGCGGTTCTGCTACCACCCGCGGATGAAGCCGGTCGGCATGTGCCGAATGTGCCTCGTCGAGGTGAGCGGTCCCCGCGGCGCGACGCTCCAGCCGTCCTGCTTCATCGCCGTGACCGACGGGATGGACGTCGTGACGACGTCCGACAAGGTCAAGAAGGCCCAGGACGGCGTGCTCGAGTTCCTGCTCGTCAACCACCCGCTCGACTGCCCGGTCTGCGACAAGGGCGGCGAGTGCCCGCTCCAGGACCAGACGCTCGCCTACGGCCCCGGCGAGAGCCGGTTCGTCGAGGAGAAGCGGCACTTCGAGAAGCCGGTGCCGATCTCCGACCTCGTCCTCATCGACCGCGAGCGGTGCATCCAGTGCGCCCGCTGCACCCGGTTCGCCGAGGAGGTCGCCGGCGAGGCGCAGATCGACTTCGCCGGCCGTGGCGAGCGGGTCGAGGTGGCGACGTTCCCCGGTGAGCCGTTCTCGTCGTACTTCAGCGGCAACACCGTCCAGATCTGCCCGGTCGGCGCGCTGACGGCGACGCCGTACCGGTTCACCGCCCGCCCGTGGGATCTCGACCAGGTCGAGTCGACGTGCACCGGCTGCGCCGTCGGCTGCCGCGTCGCCGTCCAGTCGTCGGCCAACCGGCTGACTCGCCTCTTGGGCCTCGACTCCGAGCCGGTCAACCACAGCTGGCTGTGCGACAAGGGCCGGTTCGCGTTCGAGTCGGTCAACGGCGACGAGATCGGCGCCGGTCCGGCGGCGCCGCCGGCCGTCGCCGACCCGGCCGTCGACGTCGTCGCGGCCACCGCGGCCCAGGTCGAGAGCTTGCCGGTGTCGCGCGGCCAGTTCGCCGGCGAGGCCAAGGAGGTGGCCGGCCACACCCGGCGGCTGACCGAGCCGATGGTCCGCAAGGACGGCGAGCTCGTCCCGGTGAGCTGGACCGAGGCGCTCACCGCGGCCGCCGACGGGCTCACCGCGGCCAAGACGGCCGGCGGCGCCGGCGCGGTGGCGTTGCTCGGCGGCGCCCGGTCGACCAACGAGGGCGCGTACGCCTGGGCAAAGCTGGCCAAGGGGATCGTCGGTACCGACTCGGTCGACGCGCAGCTCGGTGACGGGCTGCCCGCCGACCTCGTCCTATCACTGCCCCGGGCGACGATCGACCAGGCGTGCGCCGCCCGCACCGTCGTGCTGCTGACCGGCGACGTCCGCGAGGAGCTGCCGGTGCTCTTCCTCCGCCTGCGCGAGGCCGCCGTCGACGGCGGCGTGTCGCTGGTCGAGCTCACTTCGAAGCCGACCGCACTGACGCGGTACGCGGCCGTCTCGCTGACCACCCGGCCGGGCGACGCGCCCGAGCTGGCCCGTGCCCTGACCGGGTCGGCAGCCGGCAGCGGCAGCGGCTCGACGCCGTCGCACCCCGAGGGTGCGGCCTGGGCCGTCGACGACCTCGACCGCGTTCGCCAACTGCTCGGCCCGTCCGGACCTGATGGTGGTGGGGCCGGTGGTGAGGGCGTCGTCGTCGTCCTCGGCCGACCGTCGCTGGCCGAGCACGAGAGCGTGGTCGCCGAGGCCGCCCGAGTGCTCGCCGCCGCGCTGCCGCAGGCCCGCTTCCTGCCGGCGCTGCGCCGGGGCAACGTCAACGGTGCACTCGACATGGGCCTGGCGCCCGGGCTCCTGCCCGGCCGGGTCTCGCTGGCCGCCGGCGGCGACTGGTTCGCCGAGGCGTGGGGCGCGGTGCCCGAGTCGGCCGGGCTGGACGCGGCCGGCATCCTGGCCTCGCTGGCCGGTGGGAGCGGCGGGGCCGGTGGGAGGGGGGCCGGCGGTGATGCCGGCAGCGCGGACGGCGAGAAAGCCGGTGGTCGGGTGCGGGCGGTCGTCCTCCTCGGCGCCGACCCGCTCGGCGACTTCCCGGACCACGACCTCGCCAGCCGCGGGCTGGCCGGCGCGGACTTCGTCGTCGTGGTGACCGGCCACGCGTCGGCCACGGTCGACCAGGCCGACGTCGTCCTGCCGGCGGCGGTCGAGCACGAGCGATCGGGCACGGCGACGAACATCGAGGGCCGCGTCAGCCGGCTCGGCCAGAAGCTGGTGGCGCCCGGACTGGCCTGGCCGGACTGGATGATCGCGGCCGAGCTGGCCACGTCGCTCGGCGCGGACCTCGGCGTCGGCAGCCTGGCCGACCTGTGGGCCGAGATCGAGGCGCTGGCCCCGGCGTACGCCGGGCTGACGATGGCGGTGCGCGACTCGTCCGGCGCCCACGACGGCGTGCTGCTCCCGATCGGCCCGGTCAGCCCGGGCGACGCCGCCCGCTCGGTCGAGCCCAACGACCCGATGGCCACGCCCGGTGTCGAGTCGGTCGAGCGTCAGGGTGCGCCGCCGCGGGTCGGCCTGGCGGCGTCGCCGGAGGTCGAGGAGGACCGGGAGCGTGCCGCGTCGACGCCGGTCGGCGAGGGCGCGGCCGCACTGGCGGGGGCGAAGCCGGCGATGCTGGCCGGCGTGGCCACTGGCGAGGCCGTCCACGTCCCGCCGGTCGACAGCTACTCGCTACGCCTCGTCTCGTCCCGCCGGCTCTACGACGCCGGCATCACCCTCGCCGGGTCCCCGTCGCTGGCCGGGCTCGTGGCGACCGCGGTGGCCCGGGCCAACCCGTACGACCTCGACCGGCTGGGGCTCACGACCGGCGACCCGGTCCGCGTCCGTTCGGCTCGCGGCTCGCTCGTGCTGCCCGCCGATGCCGACACTGCCGTGCCCCGGGGCGTCGTCGCGGTCGACTTCAACGTCCCGCTCGCTGACGGGGTCGACGGGGTGACGAATGCGGCGGCGACGCTCATCGACGCGGCGGACGTCGTGACGGACGTGCGGATGGAGTCGGTCCGATGATCGGCGTACTGGCCGGCGCGCTCCACCCGTTGGTGGCGCTGACGACGCACGGCGACCCGCTCTACGACAACGGCGTCGGCTGGTTCGTCTGGGTGGTCGACGTCATCAAGGTGCTGGTGGCGTTCGTCGTCCTGCTCGTCTCGGTCATGCTGATGATCTGGTTCGAGCGCAAGCTGATCTCGGACATGCAGAGCCGGATCGGGCCGAACCGGGCGGGACCGTGGGGCCTGCTGCAGACGCTGGCGGACGGGACGAAGCTGTTCTTCAAGGAGGACCTGCTGCCGGAGCGGGCGGACAGCGTGGTCTTCAAGCTGGCGCCGTACCTGTCGCTGTTGCCGGCGCTGCTGATCTTCACGGTCGTCCCGGTCGGCGGGATCATCACGATCTCGGGCCACACGTTCGAGCTGCAGGTGGCCGACCCGCCGGTCGGCATCCTGCTGGTGCTGGCGATGTCGTCGATCGCCGTCTACGGCGTCATGCTCGCCGGCTGGTCGTCGGGGTCGAAGTACCCGCTGCTCGGCTCGGTCCGGGCATCGGCGCAGATGATCTCGTACGAGGCCGCGTTGGGCATCACGGTCGTCACGGTCGTCCTCATCACCGGCTCGCTGTCGACGCGGGCGATCGTCCAGTCGCAGGCGACGGGGTTCTGGGACTGGAACCTGATCCGCCTCGGGATCGTCCCGTTCTTCCTCTTCTTGGTGGCGATCACCGCCGAGCTGACCCGGCCGCCGTTCGACCTGACGGAGGCCGAGTCGGAGCTGGTCGGCGGCTTCCACACGGAGTACTCGTCGATCCGCTTCGCCATCTTCTTCCTGGCGGAGTTCATGAACGTGATCACGATGTCGGCGGTCGTCGTGACGCTGTTCTTCGGCGGCCCGGACGGCCCGGTCCCGCACATCCCGTCGTTCAGCATCTGGTTCCCGATCGTCTGGTTCCTGATCAAGGTCTTCATCTTCCTGTTCATCTACGTCTGGTTCCGGGCCGCGCTGCCGCGGCTCCGCTACGACCAGCTGATGACGCTCGGGCTGGAAGTACCTGATCCCGCTGTCGCTCGGCTGGCTGCTGGGCGTGGCCGGGTTCATGGTCGACGGCTGGTGGGGTCTCGGCATCGCCGTGGTCGCCGCCGCCCTGGCCGGCGTGCTGATCCGGGCGTTCGGCATCGGCCAGGCCCGGGAGGCGCTGCTCGACGGCGACGCTCGCCGGCGTCGTCTCGTCCCAGCCTCCGGCGGGCCGCCCTGACGGGCGGAGGTGCTGACTGATGGGCATCGTGGACGACGTCAAGGAGCAGCTCAGCTTCTTCGGCGGCTTCAAGCTGACGTTCGAGCACCTGACGCGGCCGCGGGTGACGCGGCAGTACCCGGAGGAGAAGAAGCCGAAGCAGCCGCGCCAGCACGGCCGGCACGTCCTCAACCGCTACGAGGACGGGATGGAGAAGTGCATCGGCTGCGAGCTGTGCGCCGGTGTCTGCCCGGCGGACTGCATCTACGTCCGCGGCCTCGACAACCCGCCGGACGACCCGGTGTCGCCGGGCGAGCGGTACGGCTACGTCTACGAGATCAACTACCTCCGCTGCATCCACTGCGACCTCTGCGTCGAGGCGTGCCCGACGGAGGCGATCACCGAGTCGAAGCTGTTCGAGTTCTCGTTCACGAACCGGGCCGACGCGATCTACACGAAGGCCGAGCTGGTCGTCGACGACGACGGCCGCCCGCAGAAGCTCCCGTGGGAGGACTGGCGGGAGGGCGACGACCTGATGACCTCGGGCTGGATGCGGGCGACGTCGCCGGCCGGCAGCGCGGCGTACGAGGGCGAGGTGCAGTGGTCGGGCGAGCTCGGCTACGGCGTCCGGGCGCCCGAGGGCGGCCAGTCCGGCCGGCGGGACGACGCCGCCACCGGCACCAAGGCGCTGCGCGACGTGCTGGAGAACCACCTCCTGCCCGAGGACATCCCGCTCGAGCACCGCGGCATGAAGGGCCGCATGTGGCGGGCCCAGATCTCGGCCGAGCGAAACAAGAAGAAGATGGAGGCGACCCGGGAGCGGTTCAAGGAGCTGCGAGCCACCCGGGCGGCCCAGAAGGCATCGGCCAAGAAGGCCGGCGCCGCTGATGCCGGCGACGACCGCCCGAGCCCCGGTGGTGCCGTCGGCGGGAGCACAGCATGACCGTCGGCCTGCTGGCGGCCACGACCGGACACGCGACGATCCCGGACATCATCACGTTCGTCGTCTGCGCGGCGATGGCGGTGGCGGGGGCGATCGGCGTCGTCACGTCGCGCAACCCGGTGCACGCCGCGCTGGCGCTCGTCCTCACGCTGATCGGCATCGCCATCCTGTTCATCGAGCAGGACGCCGACTTCCTGGCCGCCGTGCAGATCATCGTCTACGCCGGGGCCATCGTCGTCCTGTTCCTGTTCGTGATCATGTTCCTCGGCGTCGACCGCCGGGAGAGCATCGAGGTCGAGCCGCTCAAGGGGCAGCGCCCGCTGGCCTTCGGGCTGGTCGTCCTGGCCCTGGGCGGGATCTTCGCCCTGGCGATCAACGCCGACTGGGTCACCGGAGCCCACGCGGTGGCCGGATCGACCACCGACGGCCACACGAACGTCTACCAGCTCGGCCAGTCGGTGTTCACGACGTACCTGTTCGCCTTCGAGGCGACGGCCGCGCTGCTCGTCATCGCAGTCGTCGGCGCCGTCTTCCTCGCCCGACGGCCGTCCGACTCGACGGACGACGCGCCGGAGACGGACGCTCCCGGACTCGAGGCGGTCGACCCGATCGACGCGCTCGACCCGGTCGACACGGCTGGCCGACGGGACGATCGGCGACGTGGAGGAGGAGCCCGTGCCCGAAGAGGAGGCCGCACAGTGAGCTTGGCTCCCGGCTGGTACCTCGGGCTGGCGGCGGTGCTGTTCGCCATCGGGGCGATCGGCCTGCTGGTCCGGCGCAACGTCCTGGTCATGTTCATGTGCATCGAGCTGATGCTGAACGCGGCGAACCTGACGTTCGTGACGTTCTCCCGGGTGCTGGGCGACATCGGCGGGCAGGCGGTCGTCTTCTTCGTCCTGGTGGTCGCGGCGGCCGAGGTCGTCGTCGGCCTCGGGATCGTGGTCGCCATCTACCGCCGCCGACGCACGTCGTCGGCCGACGATCTCCACGTGCTGAAGGGCTGACCGTCCGTGCTCCACGCTGCGTTCCTCATGCCGTTGTTCCCGCTCGCCGGGTTCCTGGTGCTGCTGGCCGTCGGCCGGCGGGTCGGCGACCCGGTGGCGGGCTGGATCGGCACGGTGGCGATCGCCGGCTCGTTCGTGGCGGCCTGTCTCACGCTGGTCGGGTTGCACGACATCCCGGCGGCGGGCCGGCACCTGACGTGCGCGTACTCGTGCGGGGCGGCCGTGGCCAACCACAACTTCTTCAGCTGGATCCCGGTCGGTGGGCTCCAGGTCAAGGTGGCGATCCTGCTCGATCCGCTGTCGATGACGATGTGCATGTTCGTCACCGGCGTCAGCATGCTGATCCACCTGTACTCGATCGGCTACATGAAGAAGGACCGGGACTACTCGAAGTTCTTCTTGTACCTGAACCTCTTCGTCTTCTCGATGCTGGTCCTCGTCCTGGCCAACAACTTCCTGGTGACGTTCGTCGGCTGGGAGGGGGTCGGGGTCTGCTCGTACTGGCTGGTGTCGTTCTGGTTCCACCGCGAGTCGGCGGCGTCGGCCGGCAAGAAGGCGTTCATCTACAACCGGGTCGGCGACGTCGGCTTCCTGCTGGCGATGTTCCTGATCTTCTCGAAGGTCGGCTCGCTCGACTACCTGACGGTCTTCGCCCACAAGAACCTGCTCGGCGGGGCGGCGACGACGGCCGCGGTGCTGCTGCTGTTCCTGGCGGCGGCGGGCAAGTCGGCGCAGATCCCGCTGTTCAACTGGCTGCCGGACGCCATGGAGGGCCCGACGCCGGTCTCGGCGCTGATCCACGCGGCGACGATGGTCACGGCCGGGGTCTATCTGCTGTGCCGGGTCAACGCGCTGCTGGCCATCTCGCCGGACGCCACGTGGGTCATCGCCATCATCGGCGGCGTCACCGCGTTCGTGGCGATGACGATCGCCTGCGCGCAGCAGGACATCAAGAAGGTGCTGGCGTTCTCGACGGTGTCCCAGATCGGCTACATGATCCTGGCCGTCGGCTGCGGGGCGTACGTGGCGGCGATCTTCCTCATGGTCTGCCACGCCTTCTACAAGGGCCTCCTCTTCCTCGGCGCCGGCTCGGTCATCCACGGCCTGGAGGACGAGCAGGACCTGAAACGGATGGGCGCGCTGCGCAAGTGGCTGCCATGGACGTTCGGCACGTTCATGGTCGGCTGGCTGGCGATCGCCGGCATCCCGCCGTTCTCCGGGTTCTGGTCGAAGGGCGACGTGCTGACGAACGTCTTCGCCAAGAGCCCCGCGCTCTACGCCCTCGGCGTGCTGACGGCGCTGGGCACCGCGTACTACATGAGCCGGCTGTTCTACCTGACGTTCACCGGCAAGGCCCGCTGGCAGGACCCGGCACCGGACGGCTCAGCCGGCCCACCACACGCCGCACGAGTCGCCGTGGGTCATGCGGATCCCGCTGATCGTGCTGGCCATCTTCGCCGCCGCCGGCGGCATCTTCGACCTGCCGTGGGTCCACAACGACGAGCTTCTACAACTGGCTGCAGCCGGTGTTCGGCCACACCCAGTTCGTCGACCACGAGGACGGCCTCGAGCAGTGGGTGCTGGCCGTCGTCGACGGGGTGGTGGCGACGATCGGGCTGACGATCGCCTGGGTGCTGTGGCGGGAGCGGCCGGGCCGCACGGTCGACCAGCCGGCGCTCGAACCGACGTTCCTGCGACGGGTCTGGTACTGGGACGACGTCTACGACACGCTCATCGGGCGCCCGGGCCAGGTGTTCGCGCGGTTCTGCGCGGTGGTGGTCGACGGCCGGGTCATCGACGGCGCGGTCAACGGTGCGGCTTCGCTGGTGCGGGTGACGGGGAGCGGGGTCCGCAAGCTGCAGAGCGGCTATCGTCCGCAACTACGCCCTCGGCATCGCGCTCGGCCTCGCCGCGATCATCGTCTTCATGGTCTCGCAGGACGTGGTGGTCGTGAGCCACTCCCCGGGCTTCCCGTACCTGACGTTCCTCGTCCTGCTGCCGTTCGCCGGCGCGCTGGCGGTCGCGCTGCTCGGCGGCGTGGCCAAGGCCGACCGCCGGTTGGTCGAGGGGCTCGGCATCGCGGTGTCGGTGGCCGTCCTCGGCTTCTCGATCGGCGTCGCCGTCCTCTTCCACGCCCACGTCGCCGGCTACCAGCTCGTCTCCAACCACGTCTGGGCCCAGGGGCTCGGCGTCCGCTGGTACCTCGGCGTCGACGGGATCTCGCTGTTCCTGCTGCTGCTGACCGCGGTGCTGTTCCCGATCGTGCTCGTCGGCGCCCGGACGAAGCAGAACCCGACGGCCTACATCGCCTGGATGCTCGTGCTCGAGGCGGCGTGCATCGGCAGCTTCCTCTCGCTCGACCTGATCCTCTTCTTCTTCTTCTTCGAGCTGACGCTGGTGCCGTCGTACTTCATCATCAGCGGCTGGGGCTACGCCCGGCGGGCCGTACGCCGCGGTCAAGTTCTTCGTCTACACGTTCTTGGGCTCGGCGTTCCTGCTGGTCGGCATCCTGGTGGTCGCGTTCTTGCACCAGAGCCAGACCGGGGTGCTGACGTTCTCGCTGCCGGCGCTCGAGCACACGCACTTCTCGAGCACGACCGGCATCCTGCTGTTCCTGGCGTTCACCGCGGCGTTCGCGGTCAAGGCGCCGCTCTTCCCGTTCCACACCTGGTCGCCCGGACGCCTACCGGGAGGCGCCGACGGGCGGATCGATGATCCTGGCCGCGGTGCTGGCCAAGCTGGGCACCTACGGCATCCTCCGGTTCGACCTCAACCTGTTCCCGCAGGCCTCGAAGGACCTGGCGCCGGTCATCCTGACCCTGGCCGTCGTCGGCATCCTCTACGGCGCGATCGTGGCCTGCGCCCAGCGAGATATGAAGCGGCTGGTGGCGTACTCGTCGCTGGCCCAGATCGGCTTCATCGCGCTCGGCATCTTCGCCTTCACCAGCCAGGGCCTGACCGGCGGTGTGCTGCTCATGGTCAACCACGGGCTGATCACCGCGGCGCTCTTCTTGCTGATCGGCTGGATCTACGAACGCCGGCACACGTGGCAGGTGAACGAGCTCAAGGGCCTCCAGACGCCGGCGCCGGTCATGGCCGCGGTGTTCACCGTCGTCATGCTGGCGTCGATCGGGCTGCCAGGCCTGAACGGCTTCGTCAGCGAGTTCCTCGTCCTGTCCGGCACGTTCCTGACCCACCGCTGGTGGGCGATCGTCGCCACCGCCGGCGTCGTCTTCGCCGCGCTCTACCTGCTCTGGGCGTACCAGCAGGTCTTCCACGGCAAGGTCAGCCCGGCCAACGCCACCACCCGTGACCTCTCGTGGGCCGAGCGGCTGGTCATCGCCCCGCTGATCATCCTGATCGTCTTCCTCGGCCTGTACCCCAAACCGGTGCTCGACCGGATCACGCCGTCGGTCAACCAGCTCGTCGCCCACGTCGAGTCGGCCACCCACAGCCACCAGCCGCTCGTCGCCCAGCACGGCACGCGCGGCGCCGAGGTGGCCGCCCGGGCCGGCGGGAAGGGTTGATGGCCATGCACCCGCTCCTCGCGGCCGCCGCCAACCAGACGTCGCACGCCGCGTCGTCGGCCGGGTTCGCGCTGCCGCACATCCGCTACCTCGCCATCCTGCCGGTGATCGTCATGCTCGGCGGCGCGGTCGTCATCCTGGCCGTCACGTCGCTGATCCGCCGCCCGCTGCGGGTGCGGGTGGCGACGATCGGCACGGTTGCCGTCTCGGGCACCGCGCTCGGCTTCGCCCTGTGGCAGTGGGCCGACGTCCTCGCCCACGGGCCGTTCACGGCTATCGACCAGGCACTCGTCGTCGACGGCTTCAGCGTGCTCGTCGCCATCCTCGTGCCGTGCGCCATGCTGCTCAGCGCGCTCGTCGCTGACGGCTACCTCCGCCGGGAGGGCGTCAACGGTCCCGAGTTCCACGTCCTGGCGCTGATCTCGGCGTCCGGGGCGATGATCATGGCCGAGGCGAACGACCTGATCGTCATCTTCTTGGGCCTCGAGATCCTGTCGCTGGCCCTCTACGTCCTGGCCGCGTTCAACCACAAGCGGGTGGAGTCGGGCGAGGCGTCGCTCAAGTACTTCATCCTCGGCGGCTTCTCGTCGGCGATCTTCCTCTACGGCATCGCGCTCGACGTACGGCGCGACCGGGTCGACGAACCTCGCCCAGATCGCCGACTTCCTGTCGCACAACGTGCTGGTGTCGGACGGGCTGCTGCTTGGCCGGCCTGGGGCTGCTGCTGGTCGGCTTCTCCTTCAAGGTGGCGGCCGTCCCGTTCCACATGTGGACGCCCGACGTCTACCAGGGCTCGCCCTCGCCGGTCACGGGCTTCATGGCCGCGGTGGCCAAGATCGGCGGGTTCGCCGCGCTGCTGCGGGTGTTCGTCTCGACCTTCGGCACGCTGCACGCCGACTGGCAGCCGATCGTCTACGCCATCGCCGTCGTCACCCTCCTGCTCGGGGCCGGGCTGGCCGTCGTCCAACGCGACATCAAGCGCATGCTGGCGTACTCGTCGATCAACCACGCCGGTTTCGTGCTGCTGGGGCTGGAGGCCGCGACGACCAAGGGCGTCAGCGCCGCCCTGTACTACCTCTTCGCCTACACGTTCATGGTCATCGGCACGTTCGCCATCGTCACCGTCCTCGGTCGGACCGGCGACGGCCACCACGACATCGCCTCCTACCGCGGCCTGGCCAAGCGCCAGCCACTGCTGGCCCTGTCCCTGGCCATCCTGTTGCTGGCCCAGGCCGGTGCGCCGTTCACCACCGGGCTGTGGGCCAAGCTCCAGGTCGTCATCGCCGTCGGTCGACGCCAACTCGGTCCCGCTGGCCGTCATCGCCATGGTCTCCGCCGCGGTCGCCGCGTTCTTCTACCTCCGGGTGGGCGTGCTCATGTACTCCCCGCTCCCGGCGCCGGGAGCGGTGCCGGGCGACGAAGCGACAGTGGGCGCCCAGCCGGACGCCGAGGCCCCGGTGCCGGTGACGGGCGGGACGGTGGGCCCGGCGAACGTGGCCGCCCCCGGGCCCGACGCGATGGCCGAGACCCACCCGAGGCCGGTCGACGAGGCGCTGGTCCCCGACCACGGGGCGCCCGTGCCCGTGTGGGCCGGCGCCGAGCAGTCGGTGGCCGCGACGACGCAGCGCAACGCGGCCCTGCTGCTCGACGCCGACCCGGTGACCGTCGAAGAGGCCCGGGAAGAGGCCGAGGAGGCGCCCGGGGCGCCCGACGTCGTGCCGGTGCCGGCGCTGACGGCCGTCGCCATCGCGCTCTGCGTCGCGGTGACGGTGGTGTTCGGGATCATCCCCGGGCCGCTCGTCGACCTGGCTCACCAGGCGACGCTGCTGTTCTTCCCCTCCTGATCCGCTTCCGCTGATCGTCTTTCCCGGCTTCGCCGGCCGGGCAGTATTTCCGGCGTTCGGCTAGAAACCGGTGGCTGCCTGGTAGCAAAACGGGTATATTCACTTACTACGCATTGACCTGTCGGACGACCCCGTGGACAATGGAAGGGGACGGAGAGGCGAGGTCATGACGGGTAAACGAGCCTCGGACAGGACGCCTCGAACGGTGGTGGCGACAGCGGCGTTGGTCGGTCTGCGCGGCGGCCAGGTTGCCGTACAGCTCGACGTGCGAGACGACGAGCCGGCCCATCCCACCGGCGATCAGCCACCCGCCGGTCCGTCCCGACGCGAGCCGCCGGACGACCGCGCCGAAGCGGACCGGTCGACCTCGGTGGCTCGGACCGGTCGGTGAAGCGAGCGGCGGTGCGGAGACTCTGCGCCGCGTTTTCGCGCCGAGGACGGCCTCTGGACTGATTTCATCGCTGAGGTAGTCATCTCGCCGAATCGGCAGGTGAATGCATCGGAATGCCGTTCAAGGTGCCGGATGAGCTAGTGAGCGGTGGCGAATTGGTTGCAGTTTGGGTGAACACCCCGTAGGTCGTTGACTCGCCCCGCCGGCCAGCGCACAATCGTCAACCGATAGGCAGGCGATTCCGGCAAATGATCTCCGAGGTCCGGCGACGGCACCGAGGTACTTGAGCCGACATGTCGTCCTGTCGGTGTGCAGTGCCCAGTGTCGGACCAAAAAGAGGCGAAAAACATGAAGTTCAAGAACGGGCTCCGCAAGGGGCCCTTCCTGGCGGCCGCGGCCGTCGCGGCGGCCGGCTTCACCGGCGGGGTCATCGCTGTTCACCGGGGGTGGTGCATCGGCGGCGACATTGACGCGCGTGTCGCTCTCGGTCAGCAACAACGCAGCCAACGTGGCGGGCAGCGGGACGACAAACACGGCCATTTACACCTGGGCGTTCACGACCAAGACGGCGGCCACGTTCAACAAGATCACCTTCAGTGTGCCGGCCGGGACGTCGGGCACGCTCGCGCCGACCGTCTACGGGATCACCGGCTGTACGACCAAGACCGCGGCGATCGCCACCACACTGGTGACCCTGACCCTGGCCGGGTGCGCGGCGACGCCGGCGACAGCGCCGGTCGAGGTCTCGATCAGCGGCTTCAAGAACGGCACGGTGACCACGACCGGTACATCGACGATCACGACGTACGCGGCAACAGTGGCCAAGGACACCGGTCGGGCGTCGTACACGTTCGCCAACAACACGACCGCGGTGACGGTGACGGTGCCGGACTCGCTGACGTTCACCAACAGCGCGGCGGCCGTCACACTGCTGCCGATCCCCGGCGGCGCCCAGGTGACAGCGACGCCGCTGACCCTGAAGGTCAAGACGAACGCCAAGACAGGCTACAAACTGACCGGTTGTGTCGTCGGGACAAACAAGGTCAAGAACAGCGCCGGCGACACAATCCCCCAGCAGGCGACGGCGGTGACAACCCTGGCGACAGGCGTCTCGGCCTTCGGTGCCAAGGCGGCGGTCAGTGGCACCGGCGGAGTCCTCGGCACGACATGGTCGGCCGCCAAGTACCTCGGCTACGGCACGGTGTGCACGGCGACAACCGGTCACTCGACGATCATGAAGTCGACCGGGCCGGTGGCGACAAACACGCTGACGCTGACCAATGGCGCCCGGCTGGCGGCCACCCAGGCGGCCGGTACGTACTCGGGGACGATCTCGTACCAGCTGACGCCCTCGTACTGATGGGGGTCGGCCTGAGGGGAGCCGGCCGCTGAGACCTCGCCACCGCCGACCCCGGTGGCCGCGGTACCTCGCCTCGGTCGTCGCCACGCTGGCCGTGGCGGTGGCCGTGCCGGCGGTCATCAGCGGGCCGGCCGGGGCGAGCACCCTGGCCAGCCCGACCTTGGCGGTCTCGAGCGCGGTCAAGACAGCCACCGCGACGACGTACACGTACACGTTCGTCACCGCCACGGCCGCGACAATCAAGACCGTCACGATGACGTTGCCGACCGGCACGACCGGCACCGCCGCCGCGGGCACGGTCAGTGGGCTCGGCGCCGGCACGGCGACGCGATCGACAACGACGATCACGTACTCGGTGACGACCGTGAAGTCGGTGCCGGCCGGCACCGCCGTGTCGATCGGCGTCACCGGGCTGAAGAACACCGCGACGGTCGGTTCGTACAGCTCGACCGTGACGACGAAGACGTCGGCCGGTGCGACCGTCGACACCGGGACGACCAGCCCGAAGGCGATCATCGCCGCGGCCGCCCTCAAGGCGGTGCCGACGTGGACGGCGACGAGCCAGGCCCCGGCGGCGACTGGGGTCAGTTACACGTTTGGCCTCAAGACGGCCAAGGAGGCGATCAAGACGGTGACGATGACCGTGGCGCCCGGCACCGGCGGTACGCCGGCGGTGGGGACGGTGTCGGGGATCGGCCGGGGTGCCGTGGCGCTGGCCACAAACGTCCTGACGTACACGGTGACGACGGTGGCGACAGTGGCCGCGACAACGACGATCTCCATCCCGGTCACCGGCCTGGTGAACACCGCGACGCCGGGCAGCTACGTCAGCCAGGTCTCGGTCAGTACCGCCGCCGCGGTGGTCGAGAGCAGCCCGACCGCGGCCGTCGCCTTCTCCGGCACGCTGACATCGCCGACATGGACACCGTCGACCCATAAGAAGTCGGCGGCGACAGTGACGTACACCTACTCGTTCACGACGGCGACGACCGCCACGATCAGCACCGTCACGATCACCCTGCCGACCGGCACGACGGGGACCCCTGGCCTCGGGACGGTGACAGGGATCGGCGCCGGCACGGCGGCCCGGGTGACAACCACGCTGACGTACACCGTGACGTCGCCGCAGTCGGTGCCGGCCGGCACGGCGGTGACGATCCCGGTGACGAAGCTGAAGAACACCGCGACGGCCAACAGCTACACCTCGACCATCACGACCAAGAACGCCGGGACCACGGTCGACAGCGGCACCACCCCGGCCGTGGCCATTGCCGGTCTGCTGTCCACAGTGCGCTGGACACCGTCGACCACGGTCACCGGCGCCACCGGCGCCTCGTACCAGTACGCGTTCAAGACGGGCGACTCGGGATCGATCAAGACGGTGACGATGTCCGTGCCGCCGGGCACCGCCGGCACCCCGACCGTCGGGTCGGTGACAGGGATCGGCGCCGGCAAGATCGCGCTGGCCGCCAACACGCTCACGTACACGGTGACGACGGCGGCGACGATCGCGGCGACAAAGGTCGTCTCGATCACAATCGCCGGGCTGACGACGACCGCCACTACCGGGATGTACGTGACCGTGGTCAAAACGAACACCGCGTCGGCCCTGGTCGACACCGGGACATCGCCGACAGTGCCGTTCACCGCCAGCTCGCTGGTCGACCCGACCTGGGCGGTGTCGGTGGCGACGAAGTCGACCGCGTCGACGTACACCTACTCGATGACAACGGCCACGGTGACGACGGTCCAGTCGATCACGATGACCGTACCGACCGGCACGACCGGGGCCAGTCTCAGCGTCGTGGCCACCGACGGCATCGGGACGGGGACGGCGACCCTCGCCACAAACGTCGTCACGTACACCGTCACCGCGCCGGCCGCGGTGCCGGCCGGCACGCCGGTCACCGTCGAGCTGCGCGGCTTCACCAACACCGCCACCGTCGGCCGTTACTCGTCGGTCGCTGCCACCTACGGCCCGACAGGCCCGGTGGACGCCGGCGTCACGCCGAACGTCGCCGTCGTGACAAAGTCGTTCACGACGACCACGTGGACGGCGACCAGCCAGGCGACCTCGGCCACCGCCGTCTCGTACACGTACAAGTTCAAGACGGCGACCGCCGGCGCGCTCAAGACGGTGACAATGACTGTGCCCCCGGGCACCACCGGCACGCCGGCCGTCGGTACGCTGACAGGGATCAGCACCGGCACCGTCACCTTGGCCACAGACACGCTGACGTTCACGGTGAGGACCGCGGCGACGATCGCCGCGACAAAGACGGTCTCGATCACGATCACCGGCCTGACGAACACGACCCTGGCCGGGAGCGTCACCGCCCAGGTGACGACGGCCACCGCCACCGCGCTGTCTGAACAGCGGGGTCACCGCCCCGCTGGCCTTCACCGGCACGCTGGCCACACCGACATGGACCGTCTCGAGCGAGGTTCGCGGGACCACCGGCGTCGCCTACACGTACTCGTTCACGACCGGGTCGAAGGCCGTCCTCTCGTCGGTGACGATGACCGTGCCGTCGGGCGACCGGTGGGATCCCGGCGGCCGGCCCGGTGACGACAATCGGGGCCGGCACGGTCGCGCTGGCCACAAACGTGCTCACGTACACGTTGACGCCACCGACCGTCGTCCCGGCCGGCGCGACGGTCGCCATCACCGTGACCGGTCTCACCAACACGTCGACGGTCGGCACATACCATTCGACAGTGACAACGGCTGACGGGAGCACAGCCGTCGACACCGGGACGACCGGCGTCGTCCCGATCATCCCGGCGGTCGCCACATTCCCGACCTCGACGCTCACCGTGGCCTGCGGCAGCCCGCCCGGTGGCTGCCAGGCCCCGAGCGCCGGCAACCCGGCGTCGCTCACGCTCGTCGCCGTGCCCGGGTCGACGGTCACGAGCACCGTCGCGCTCTCCGTCAAGAGCAACGTGGCCGACGGCTACCGGGTCCGGGCCCAGTCGAGCGGCTTCGTGCGCAGCGGCGGCGGCCCGACCTTGCCGGAGGCACCGTCGACCGGCAGTGCGACCCAGCCGGTCGGTTCGTTCTACGCCACCGCGTCGCTGGCCGGTTCCGGGGTGTCCGGCGCCGCCCTGTGTGCCCCATACGGGTCGGCGACGCCGTACGTCGGCTACGCGACGACGCCGGTCAGCCTCTGGAACGCCACCGCGCCCACCGGCAGCGGTACCGACACCGTCACCCTGACCAACGGGATCGACGTGCCCCTGACGCAGGCCGCCGGCACGTACACGTCGACGATCGCCTACACCGTCACACCGGCGACGACCGCGAGCTCGACGTGCTGAGCGTCACCGACCCCCGTGGCGCGGTCCGCCGTCTGTCCGCCCTGGCTGCGGCGGCGCTGGTCGTCGCGGCATTGGCCGTCGGCCTCGGTCCCGTCGCCCTGGCCGGGAGCTCGCCGGCCGGTGCGGCCACGTCGGTGACGACCACGACGACGGCCTCGGTCGGCGCTCCGGCCGCCGTTCCGCAAGGTGCGGCGAGCGCCACCGCCGTCGGTCTTACGGTGTCGTGGTTGCCGGTCGCGACACCGGTGACGGTCGTCCCCGGCCAGACCACCCACGGCGTCTTCTGGATCACTAACGAGACGTCGTCCGCGGTGCCCGTGCAGATCCTGCCGGCCACCGCGCTGCCGGGGAACAACGGCGCCCTCGTCGTCCGGAACGGCCAGGACAGCCGGTTCCCGGACATCACGTACACGCCGGACAGCCTGGTGGCCCAGCCGGGGACGACGACGCCGGTGACGGTGGCGGTGGCGACGCCGCCACATTTGGCCCCGGGCGTCTACCTGCTGCCGGCCGCCGTCCGCCCGGAGCCGGTGGCCCACGGGAACGTCCAGATCCAGCAGGAGATCGACGCGCTCGTCACGATCGAGGTCCCCGGGCAGTCGAAGGCGAACGTCCGGCCGGCGTTCGTCTCGACGACGGCCACCCTCGGCGGACCGACGTCGCACCTGCCGGGGCTGCCGCCGATCCAGATCGGCACGGCCGGCCGGGAGGTGCTGCGGGTGCTGGACGACTCGCCGTCGTCCTTCTACGCGTACAACGAGGTCACGGGGGCCCAGTCGCCGTTCGGCCACGTCGTGTTCGCCGGCCACACGAACGGCGCGCCGAGCGACCTGCGGACGCCGCCCGACCTCTACTTCCCGGGGCACTGGCGGGACTACCCGGTCACGTGGCACGCGTCGAAGCTCGGCCTCGGCCTGGCCGACCTCCATGCGTTCGTCTCGTACCACACGACGTCGAACGAGGTCGTCGAGAAGGAGGTCACGGCGCGGGTGCTCGTCGTCTCGCCGTGGTGGGTGTTCGTGCTCTTCGGTTACCTGCTCGTCCTGTTGGCGCTAGCCCTCCGGCGGGCTCGCCGGTTGGCTCGGGCGCCGGCGGCTGAGCCGAGGTCGGCCGGCGCCGGCCGGCGCGTCTGGCAGGTGCTGGCGTCGCTGGTGACCGGGGTGATCACCCTGGCCGCGGCGTTCGTCGGCCGGCCGGCGGCGTTCGCGTCGGTCGCCGGGGTCGGTGCGGTGCTGGCGATCGTCGTCGCCATCGGCGGCCGCCGTCCGGCGACCCGGCTGGCCCGGTGGCTCCGTGGGTACGTGCTGGTCGCCGCCGGCCTGCTCGTCTTCGGCGGCGTCGCGGTGTGCTTGGCCGGTCTGTCGTCGTGGTCGGGGACGGTCGCGGTCGGCGTGCTCGCCGGCGTTGGTGTCTGGGCACTGCTCGGTTGGTGGTTGTTGTGGTGGGCCGAGGAGCTCCCGGCCGAGGGACCGGTGGGGCCAGGACCGGACACGACGGACCCATCAGCGGCGCCGTCGCCGGAGCCGGGCGTCAGTGATCCGTCGGGGGAGCCGGCGCCGGTCGGCTGAGGAAGCGGCCGATCACCGGGACCTCGCTCAGCGACTCGGCCCGCAGGATCGAGACGACGGTGGGGGCGAACAGCTCGGCGGAGTCGTAGACGACGTAGCGGGGGAGCCAGTCGGGCTCGTACTTGGCATTGAACCGCCAGAGCGACTCGATCGGCAGGACGCCGGACATCCGGCGGAGCGCCCACCGCTCGACCCGCTGGGTCAGCCCGTCGCCGCTCTCGCCCTCGAGCGTCGACCGCATCGCCGCGAAGTTGAGGCTGAGACCGTGCTGGCCGCGCTGGCGGAGGTGGTCGATCGTCGAGCAGAGGGCGAAGTCGAGCAGGCCGTTCGGATGCTCGCCGGGGTCACGGCGCATCAGGTCGAGCGAAAAGCCCCGGATGGCAGACGACGGGACGAACTGGCACATGGCCGCCGGCTGGCCGTCGGGCCCGTAGACGACGGTCAGCAGCAGGCCGGTGTCGCGCGGGTCGAAGAGCCGGCCGAGCATCATCGAGAAGCCGCGCTCCTGGTCGCCGCGGCGGTTCTTGCCCATCAGCTCGACGAGCGGGCCCCCGACGTCGGGAGCGACCTGGGACGGGTCGAGGAACTGCACGGTGTAGCCGTAGCGGGCGACCCGGTTGACGGCCTGGCGAAGGCCCTTCATCCGGCCGCCCTGCAGCGAGAACCGGGGCAGGTCGACGACGGCCTCGTCGCCGATGTAGAGGTGGCGCATGCCGGCGTCGCGGTAGGCGGGGAGCCACTCCTCGGCAGCGGCCATCACCGCGACGCCCCAGCCGTTGCGGTCGCAGAGCCGCCGGAACGCGTCCCAGACGTGCCGGCGCTCGCTGTGCGGTCCGATCGGATCGGGAGAGACGAGGCAGACGCCGCCGTAGACCGCGTAGGCGACGAGCGAGTCGCGGTGGAAGAACCACTGCTTGTCGTCGCGCAGCGCGAAGTAGTCGAGCGTGCCGGTGCCGTGGCGCCGGACGATGTCGCGGGCCCGCAGCTCGGCGGCCCGCCGGGCCGAGACGGCGCCGGCGTGGCGGGTGCTGCCGGGCTTGGCGTGGCTGGCCGACAGGCCGCGGTCGACGACCGGCCGGGTCAGGAGGTAGATCGTGACGACCGCCAAGGCGATGCCGACGCCGAGGAGACTGGGGGAGACCCAGTCGTCGACGGTGTCGGGCAGCGCGACGGTCTGTAGGCCGACGAGGCGCTCGGCGGCCGCGCCGAGGACGATCGGCCACGACGGGAGCTGGTTGGCCCGGAGATGGCTGGTCAGCTCGATGGCGAGCGTCGCCGCGCCGACGGCGACGACGCCACCGACGACCAGGGTGACGACGGCGGAGCGGACCGACGACTTGTCGGCGGTCGCCCGGAACAGGTCACGCTCGGCCAGCAGGAACAGGAGGACGAACAGCGTGAGCAGCAGTCCGCCGAGGCTGGCGCCGTGGGCGAGGTGGAGGACGAGCGTGGCGGCGAGCAGGGCGACGGCGACGATCCATGCCCGCCATTGGCCGCGCCGAACGCCGCGGGCGAGCATCATCAGCCCGATCCCGGCCAACGCGACGAGCGCGCCCGCCGCCTGGGAGACGCCGAGCGGCACGTACTCGCGGACGAGGTGCAGGTGGCTGGCGGCCGGCCGGCTGACCGCGACGAGCAGATCGAAGAGGCCGGCGAGGAAGATGGCTGCCGCGGCGAGCCGGCGGACACGCCGCATGCGGACCCGGTTGGCCGCGACGTCCGGTGCGGGCGGCCACGACGCACCGCGTGGCCACGACGCCACCAGGGCCGGATGGAGGTCGGCTGCTGGCTTGCGGCCCTTGACGACGGGGTAGCCGGTGGCGATCCGTTCGAGGGCGGTCGACGTCGGCAGGTCGACGTCGGCGAGCAGCAGCCGGACGTGCAGGTCGGCGCCGGTCTCGAGCTCGATCGAGCTCGACTGGCGGTGGTGGAGGAAGACGGGGGGAAGGCCGACGCGGCCGCGGTGCTCGCGGACGAGCTCGGTCGTGCCGCCGGGGCAGGCGAAGAAGCCGGGGCCGAGGTGGGCGAGCTCGGCCCGGAGCCCGCCGCCAGCGACGAGCCCGGTCAGCCCACCGGCGATGAGGGCGCGGGCTTCGTCGAGGGCGGTCAGTGTGCCGACGGTCAGCCCGCTCGACGGTGGCGCGCCGCCGGGCGCGTCGAGCGAGCGGTCGGCCCACGGCGGCCGGAGGTCGCCGCCGCCGTGGGCCCGCCAGATCCGCCGCGACAGGACGGCGACGACGGCGGCGAGGGCAAGCTCGAGCACGGCGACGACGACGACGGTGAAGAGGAACCGGCTCGGCCACGACGCGGTGTAGGCGCGGATCAGGACGTGGCGCGGTCCGGACGCCCGACGGACGAGGTGGTAGACGCCGTGGAAGACGACGGTGAGGCGGATGACGAGGGCGACGACGACGGCGAGCAGCGGCGGGACCCAGATGAACCGGCCGAGCCGGCGGTAGAGCGTGCGGGAGCTGACGAACCGCCCCGACGCACCGGGGTCCTCGAGGCGGTCGACGCCGGCGAGCCACGGCCGGTGCTCGGCCGTCCGGGCGTCGGCGATGCCCGGCGCACCGGCGACGGGGTGCCCGGGGCGAACGAGGACGCGGCGGTCGCCGGCCGCGGTCACGAGGTGCAGGTCGACGGCCTGGGTGACCTCGATCCCGAGCGCGTAGAGCTCGGTGACGACGGCCGGATCGGTGACGACCTCCGGGTCCCGCCAGCCGGGCAGCACGAGCAGGCGGCAGTCGGCCCGGGTAGTGAAGCTGCGGACGGCATCCGCCAGCTCGCGGTGGGCGTCAAGGGACCGGCGGACGACGTCGGCGTCGAGCGGCTCGCCGCCGCACGGCCCGGCGAACAGGTTCCCGCACACGATGACGGTGCCCGGCCCCTGCCACCGTTCGAGCGTGCGGGCGACGTCGGCCGCCAACGCCCGCGACGACGGCGAGCCCTCGGTCGACAGCAACAGGTCGCCGACGACCATGACCCGACGGCCGAGCGGCACGTCGACCTGGGTGGCGGTGGCCAGGGCGGTCGCCACCGTCGCCTCGAGGGCGCCCAGCGGGTCGTCGTCGACGTCGATGCGGGACATGGTCGGCTCCATCGTGGCACGCTCGGCGCCGGTTATTCACTCTTTTCCCAGGTCGGCCACAGTCCCCTCTCAGCCAGTCGCGGCGAGCATCCCGTCCCGCCGACGCCTTCGTCCGTAGTCTGAAGGGACACCAAGCTGGCGGAGGTGTCATGTCTATAGGCGGTCTCGTGAATCGATCGTCCGCCGGCGGCGGACGATCGGGCGCTCGTCGCGCCTGGGCCCGGCGAGCGGTGGCGGCGCTGATCGTGGCCGCCGCGCCGCTCGTGGCGATCGGGCCGTCCTCACCGGCCGGCGCGGCGATCCCTTCCGGGTGGAACATCGTCACGACGCCGAGCACCGGGAACCCCCTGTCGAACTACTTCGTGCTCGGCAGCGCGTGCGCCAACGCCTTCGAGTGCTGGGCCGTCGGTTTCTCCGTCTCGGGCGGTACAGGGTCGAGCACAACCACCGCGGCGCTGATCGAGCAGTGGAACGGTTCGGCGTGGTCGATCGCGCCCAGCCCGGTCGCTCCGCCGCTCGGCGGCTACGCGCTCTTCGACGTCACGTGCGTCACCGGCTCGGACTGCTGGGCGGTCGGCGGCGCTCGCGGCAGCACCACAGGCGCGCCGACCTTCGGGACGCTCACGGAGAACTGGAACGGCACGTCGTGGTCGGTCGTGCCGAGCCCGACGCCGGCCGGGGCCACCGGCGCGTTCCTCCGGAGCGTCGACTGCGTCGACGCGTCGGACTGCTCGGCGGTGGGCAACACCACGACGCCGACAGGGACCGGCGAGGGTGTCCTCATCGAGCAGTGGAACGGGTCGACCTGGTCCGTCGGGGCGCCCGCCCCGCTGGCCGAGCCGTACAGCCAGCTGAACGGCGTGTCCTGCGCCAGCGCGTCGGACTGCTGGGCCGTCGGGACCGCGGGTCCGACGATACAGACATCGACAGTGCCGAACCTTCCCGGTGGTCCCGGTGACCAGGGCCTTATCGAACAGTGGAACGGCGCGACGTGGTCGGTCGTGCCGAGCTTTCAGTCGGCCGCGCCGGACGGGGGCTACCTGAGCGGTGTCACCTGCGTCAGCAGCCTCGACTGTTGGGCCACGGGGGCGACCACCGACAGCCGGGGCAAGCCCGCCGGCGCTCTGATGGAGAACTGGAACGGGTCCTCGTGGTCGGTCGTCCCGAGCCCGGTCCCCCTCGAGCGCGACCCGAGGGGTGCTCGAGGACGTCTCGTGCCTCGCGCCGACACGCTGTTGGGCGGTCGGCACGGCTGGGGGCTCCCAGGCCGCGACAGGCAACACAGGAACACACACAGGCACAGGCACAGGCACAGGGACACACTTCCAACCGAACGGCTTCGTCGAGAGCTGGAACGGATCGGCGTGGTCGGTCCAGCCGAGCCCGAACGTGACGTTGATCAGCATCCTGTACTCCGTCACGTGCCTGCGGGGCACGGCCTGCTGGGCGGTCGGCAGCACGGCGACGAACGCCGGGGGCACAGATCCCGGCCTGCAGCCGATCGTCGAGCAGATGGTGCTGCCGCCGGCGGCCAACCAGGGGATGCTGCTCACGGCGTCCGACGGTGGCGTCTTCGCCTTCGGAAACGCCGCCTTCGCCGGCTCGATGGGCGGCAAGCCGCTGAACAAGCCGGTCGTCGGCATCGCCGCCACGCCGGACGGCCAGGGCTACTGGGAGGTCGCGTCCGACGGTGGGATCTTCGCCTTCGGCGACGCCGCCTTCGCCGGCTCGATGGGCGGCAAGCCGCTGAACCAGCCGATCGTCGGCATGGCGTCGACGCCGGACGGCAAGGGCTACTGGGAGGTCGCGTCCGACGGTGGCATCTTCGCCTTCGGCGACGCCACTTTCTACGGCTCGATGGGCGGCAAGCCGCTCAACCAGCCGATCGTCGGTATCGCCGCCACCCCCGACGGCAAGGGCTACTGGGAGGTGGCTAGCGACGGCGGGATCTTCGCCTTCGGCGACGCCACTTTCTACGGCTCGATGGGGGCCAAGCCGCTGAACCGGCCGATCGCCGGCATCGCGGCGACGCCCGACGGCCACGGGTACCTGCTCAGCGCATCGGACGGCGGCATCTTCTCCTTCGGCAACGCCAGCTATCTCGGTTCGGTCCCGGGTCAGAACATCGCCGCGCCGTTCCCGATCGTCGGCATCAGCTATACGCCGGACGGCGGCGGCTACTGGGAGGTCGGTTCCGACGGCTCGGTGTACGCCTACGGCGACGCGGTCTACCTCGGCTCACTGGGTGGGATGCACCTGGCGGCGCCGATCTCCGGCATCGCCGCGCCCTGATCGGCGTCGGCGGCTACGCGGGGTAGTGGAACACGTCACCGGCTTGGTCGACGATCGTGTAGCCGTACCCGGCGACGGGGGCGACGAGGATGCCGACCACCGACGTGCCGGGCGGGTGGGCGCCGGTTGAGCCGTAGAAGGCGGCGTCGCCGAACGTGAACACCCCACCGTCGGCTGCCACCTCCCAGTACCCGTGGCCGCCAGTCGTCGGGGCCAGGCTGACGATCGGCTGGTTCAACCGCTGACTGCCCATCGAGCCGAAGAATTGGGCGTCACCGAAGGCGAAGATGCCACCGTCGGACGCGACCTCCCAGTAGCCGCCGCCGTCGGGGGTGGCGGCGATGCCGACAACTGGCCGGTTGAGCGGGGTGCCACCCATCGAGCCGGCGAAGGCGGCGTCGCCGAAGGCGAAGATCCCGCCGTCGCTGGCGACCAACCAGTAGCCGCGGCCGTCAGCGGTACCGGCCAGGCCCACGATCGGCTGGTTCAGCGGGTGACCGCCCATCGAACCGTAGAACGACGCGTCACCGAACGCGAACACGCCGCCGTCGCTGGCGACCTCCCAGTAGCCCCCGTCGTCGGGCGTGGCGGCCATCCCGACGATCGGTGCGTCGAGCGGCTTGCCGCCCATCGAGCCGTAGAACTGGGCATCGCCGTACGCGAACACGCCGCCGTCGGCGTGGACCATCCAATAGCCCTGGCCGGTGAGCGTGGCCACCGCCCAGCCCCCGGGCGAGGTCCACGGGGGGTTCACCGGAACGACGGGCGTCGTTGTCGAGGCCGCCGGCGTCACCGCGTTCGACGCGGTCGATGCCGGTGACGTGCCGACGCCGTTCGTGGCCGTCACCGTGAACGTGTACGGCGTGCCGTTCTGCAAGCCGGTGACGGTGCAGGTGAGCGGGGCCGAGAGTGTGGTGACGACGCAGGTCTTGGCGGTCGGGGTCGACGTGACCGTGTAGGCGGTGATGGCGGTCCCACCGCTTGTCGTCGATGCCGTCCAGGTCACCGTCGCCTGTCCGTCGCCGGCCGTCGCCGTCGGTTGGCCCGGCGCGGTCGGGGCGGATGTTGGCGCGATGTAGGCCCACGTTGTCGACAGCTGGGTTCCGTGGGCGTCGCCGCCGAAGAGCACCGCCTGCCGGGTGGCGGCGTCGTAGGCGAGCGATCCGTCGTACGCGGCCGGAGGATGGGGTGTCGTCAGTGTCTGCGCCCATGTCGTGCCGTTCCACGTCCACGTGGTTGTCGTGGGTCCCGATGCCCCGTAACCACCGAAGAAGACGATGCGGCGCCCCGCGCCGTCGTAGGTGAGCGCCACTGTCGACGTTCCGGGCGGACTGGTCGCCGGCGTCTTCTGCACCCATGTCGTCCCGTTCCAGAGGAACGTTGTGGCGAGCCGTGTGCCGTTGTAGCCGCCGAAGAGGACGAGGCCGCCTGTCGCCGGGTCGTAGGCCATCCGGGCATCGTCCCGCGGGCTCGGCGCGGTCGTCGGTGTCAACTTCGTCCACGTTGTGGCTCGGAACGACCACGTTGTGCCCTGGAATGTGCCGCCGTACTGGCCGCCGAAGAGGATCAGCGAGCCGGTGCCTGTGTCGTAGGCCATCGTCGGCTGGAAGTGGTTCGGCGGCTGGCCGGTGGTCGAGAGCTTCGTCCAATCGCTGCCGTTCCAGGCCCAGGTTGTCAACGAGGGCAGTGTTGTTGTCGCCGGGCCCACCAGGATCACGGTGTGCGTTTCGGCGTCGTAGGCCATTACGGCTGTCGACATCTCCGGCGGTGTTGTCACGGGCGGCTGTTCGGTCCAGTTCGTCCCGTCCCACGTCCACGTTGTCGCGGGTGTCGAGGGGTTCCCGGTCCCGGTGCCACTGAACAGGACCACTTGCTGACTGGCCGCGTCGTACGCCATGGCCGCACCCGAACGCGCCGTCGGCACTGTCGTCGGATGGAGTTGTTGCCACGTCGGCGCCGACGTGACCGCGCCGACGGGAGTGCGGGCGGCCAGCGCGACGGGAGCACAGAGCCCCAAAGCGGCGACGAGCAGGCCAATCCCTCGGATGGGTCGGATCGCCGACCGTCGCGGCTGTCCGCCGTTGGTCCCTTGTCCACCGACGTGCTGGTGCATGTCACCCGCCTTCCTCAGTAGCCGCGCCGAGAACCACCAGGAGCACCCGATCGCGGCAATGGCGTACCACGAGCTGGCTTGGCGGCGGCGGATGTCGACCAGCGGGGGCCGGGAGGGCCGGCCGGTAGGCTCGACGACCGAGCGCGGCGAGAAGACGGAGGCGAGCGGTAGTGGGAGAACAGACGGGTCGGGTGCCGGTACCGCCCAATTGGCGATGGCGGGACGGCCCGATCGACCCGGGCCCGACGGTCGTCTTCGACATCGACGGCGTGCTCTCCGACGCGACCTCCCGGCAGCACTTCATCGAGCGTGGCCGGCGCGACTGGACCGCGTTCTTCGAGGCCTGCGGCGACGACCCGGTGATCGGCGAGATCGCCCGCCTGCTCGAGCTGCTCGACCCGGCGCTGCGCGTCGTACTGCTCACCGGCCGGCCGTTCCGGGTGCGGCCGCAGACGCTCGCCTGGCTCGAGCGCTACGGCCTGCGATGGGATCTTCTCGTCATGCGCGACCGGGGCGACTACTCCCAGGTGACGATGTTCAAGCAGGCGGTCGTCGACGAGCTCCGCGGCGTACGGTCTCGACCTGCGCCTCGCCCTCGAGGACGACCCGGCGAACCACGCCATGTTCGAGGCCGAGGGCGTGCCGTGCGTCTATATCCACTCCGGCTACTACGAATGACTCGCTTCGACTGACTCGCTACGGTTGGCCGGCCCCAGCGGACGGCGGCGGACGGCCAGCAGCCAGCCGGCGAGCCCGGCGACCGCGGCCAGGACGAGCACGGGCAGGTCGCCCGTCCGCTCGTAGACGGTGCGACCGCTCCGTAGGCCGACGGTGGCGAGCAGGACCTGGCGCCGGCCGAGGTCGGTCCGCTGCTCGACGTCGCCGCGATGGTCGACGACGGTCGAGAACCCGGTCGGCGCGGCCTGGACGAGGTCACGACCCTCCTCGACGGCCTGGACGCGGTCGGCGGCGACCTCCTGGGCGGGTACCTGGCTGGTGGCGTACGACGACGTGTTCGTCGGGACGACGAGCAGCTCGGCACCGGCTCGGACGGACGCCAAGCTCCGGTCGACGTAGAAGACCTCGTACGAGACGAGGACGCCGAGTGGTCCGGCCGGCGTGCGCAACAGACCGGTCCCGTGGCCGGGAATGGCGTCGAGCGGGACGGCCGACAGGTTGGCGAAGTGGGCGAAGAAGCCGCGGTCCGGCACGTACTCACCGAACGGCACCCGGTGCACCTTCTCGAACGTCCCGATCACCCGCCCGCTCGGCCCCCAGGCGACGACGAGGTTGCGGAACGCGCTCGACGACACCGTCTCGGTGACGCCGGCGACGACGGTCGCCCGCAGCCGGCGGGCGAGCCGCGCCATCGTCGCGGCCGGCGGCGTCCCGATGAGCGGCCCGGTGAGCGAGATGACGTCCTCGGGCCACAGCACGAGCTGCGGCCGGCCGGCGTCTCGTGACGCCAGCCGCTGCGTCGCCGCGAGCTGGGCCGCGTAGACGGAGGCCGGGCTGACTTCCTGCTCGGAGAAGCCACGGTGGCCACCGCCCTGCACCGCGGCGACCGAGATCCGGCGGAGCGGGGTGCCGCCGTCGGGGCCCAGTGAGCCGGCGACGCCGAACACGACGACGAGCACGATCGCCACGACGCCGACGGCCGCGCCAGCGACCACTCGTGATCGGTGGGCGCCGGCTCGACGGGCGCCGGCTCGACGGGCGCCGGCTCGATGGGCGGCAGTGAGCGCCAGCGCGAGCTCGGCCAGGCCGGCGCCGCCGAGCCAGACGAGGGCCGTCAAGAGGAGCGGACCGCCCAGCCGGGCCGTGCTGAGCAGCGGTCCGCCGGCCTGGCCGAGGAAGACGCCGCCGATCGGCAGGCCGCCGAACGGCCACGTCATCCGCACCGCTTCGAGCAGCGTGAACGCGCCGGCGAACGCCGGCAGGCGCCCGCGGACCGGTGGGACGAGGCCAGCGGCGACGGCCGTCGAGAGCGCCTCGACCGCCATCAGGACGACCGCGCCGTACCAGTTGAACGCCCGGGCCCAGAACAGCCCGGGCACGTAGCAGCCGAGACCGGCCAGCCAGCCGGCGAAGAGCCGCGTCCGCAGCCGGAGGCCGCCGAGCCGCCAGTACAGGACGGCGGCGCCGACGAACGCCAGCGGCCACCAGCCCCACGGTGGGAGCGAGAGGGCGATGGCGACGCCCGCGGCGACCGACGGGACGGCGACGCGGCCCCACCGGTGCTCCCGCCCACCCACCAGCCGGCCGGGCATCAGCGGCCCGGCGACATCAGCGCAGCGCCGGCATTACTGGCCGGTGCCGAGGCCGAGCGCGGTCAGCACGGCGCGGCCGGCGGCGCGGCCGCTGGCGACGCAGGCCGGGACGCCGACCCCTCGGTACGCCGCGCCGGCCACCGCCAGGCCAGGCAGCCGTTTCACCGCGGCCTCGATCCCGGTCACCCGGAGCAGGTGGTGGACGCGGTACTGCGGCAGTCCGTTGTCCCAGCGGGTGACCGACGACGCGGTCGGCGCACCGTCGAGGCCGAGCAGGACGCCGACCTCGGCCGCCACGCGGGCGACGAGCTGTTCGTCGCTCAGTCCGATGAAACGGCGGTCCTCGAACCGGCCGACCGACGCCCGGAGCAGGAGCTCGCCGGGCTGGGCCAGGTGCGGCCACTTGCGCGAAAGGTAGGAGCACGCGGTCACCATGAACGACCGGTCGTCTCGAGTCCGGCCGACTCCGAGCTCGTCGGCCAGCGCGGCCGGCAACGGGCTGTGCCGGGGGACGAGGAGTCCCGTACCAAGCAACGCAGTGCCGAGGGCTCGGTCGGGGTAGGTGAGCGTGACGAGGGCGACCGACGAGTAGTCGATGGCCTGCAGCAGCGCGGCCGCGTCGGCGTCGTGTCCGGCGAGCAGGTCGGCGGCCGGCGCGGCGGGCACCGCGAGGACGACCGCGTCCGCGGCCACGGTGCCGCCGGTGGTGTGCAGGGACCACGCCGGGCCACCGTCCGGGCCGCGGTCGAGCCGGTCGACCGCACAGTCGGTGCGCACGGTCACCCCCCGGTCGGCGAGGGCGGTGACGAGCCGGTCGACGAGCGTGCCGAGGCCGCCGCGCAACGCCCAGAACGCCGGTACCGGGCCGGTGGGCTCGTTCGGTCCGTCGCCGGTCGGGTCGATGGCCGCCGTACCGGTCGCCGCCGGGCCGGTGTCGCCGGCCTGGGCCCGTCGGAGCGATCGCATCAGCCCGGCCCGCCCCTGAGATGCCGCGAGCAGCACCGGGTGGGCCGCCGCCGCGCTCGACGTCGTCGACGCCGCCGGCATAGATGCCGCCGACGAGCGGGTCGACAAGCCGGTCGACGACGCGGCGGCCGAGCTTCTTGGCGACGAGCGGTCCGATCGCCCGGTCGCCGAGCGGTCCGCGCAGGTCCGGGCGAGGGGCGACGACGTCGACGAGCAGCCGGACGTTGCCTCGCAGGCCGAGGATGCCGGACCGGGCGACCGGGAAGAACCGGGTCGGCACGCCGAGCAGCTGCCCGGCCGGCAACGGTCGCCGGCGGCCGCCGGACCAGACCGCGGCGCCGGCCGCACCGATCGGCTCGAGCTCGGCGCCCAGCCCGAGCTCGCGGCACAGCGCGACCGCTTCCGGACGTCGTCCGAGGAACCCGTCGGGACCGACGTCGACGGGCCGGCCGTCGAACGTCTCGGTCTTCAGCTTGCCGCCGACCCGGGGCGTCGCCTCGAGCACGACGACGGTCGGCGTCCCCGGAGCCGGTCCATCCCGGCCGCCGGTCAGCTCCCACGCCGCGGCCAGCCCGGCGATGCCCGCCCCGACGACGGCGATCGTCCGTGGCCGGGAGCGCCGGCCCTTGGCGACACCGCCGGCCGGACCTGTCGGCGCGGCCGAACCCGCCGCGGCGTTCGGACCGGCCGCGGCGTCGGCTCCGCTGGGCGGGGCCATCTCGCCGGCGTCTTCGACGACGCGGGCGAGGACGTCGAGGAAGCGGGCATCGTCGTTCAGCGACGCGGTCCGCACGAACGCGACGCCGGCCGCCGCCGCGACCGCCCGGGCCTCGACGTCGAGGTCGTAGAGGATCTCGAGGTGGTCGGCGACGAAGCCGATCGGGCAGACGACGACCGCGCCGGCGCCGGCCGCCGGGAGGCCGCGGATCACGTCGAGCACGTCCGGCCCGAGCCACGGGTCCGGCGTGCGGCCGGCGCTCTGCCACGCCACCTGCCAGGTCACGCCCGCGTCCCGCTGCCGTTGGTCGGCCAGCCCGGCCCGGTCGACGACGAGCTCGGCCGAACGGGCGAGCTGCTCGGGATACGGGTCGCCGGCCGCGACGACCCGCTCGGGCAGCGAGTGGGCGGTGAAGACGATCGTCCGGTTACCGCTGGTCGCCGGCAGCGACGAGAGGGCGGCGAGCACCCGGTCGGCCAGCAGGTCGGCGAAACCGGGGGCGTCGAACCACTGGCGGACCGGGACGAACGGGACGTCGGGAGCGAGCCGGCCGACCTCCGCCGCCGCCCGGTCGAGGTACTCCCCGGAACCGAGGCTCGAACGGTGGGGGGCGAGGACGAGCCCGACGACGCGGTCGACCCCCCGGCCGACGAGGCCGGCTGCGGCCTCCTCGATCGACGGATCCGTGTGCTTCGCGCCGTAGCGGACGTCGAACCGACCCGGCCGGTCCTGGTGCAGCCGGGAGGCGATCCCCGCCACCTGGGCGGCCGTGCGGGCGGCCAGCGGCGACGTCCCGCCGATGGCGTCGTAGCGCCGGCGCAGATCGGCCAGCTGCTCGGGCGTCGGCGGCCGGCCGCGGCGGATCCGCGTGTAGAACGGCTCGATCTCCTCCGGCGTCGCCGGCGTGCCGTGGGCCATGACGAGCACACCCACCTGCTCCTGGTCGACCCGTTCCTCTCGGCCCGGCGACGGTACCGTCACCGGGCGCCTCCGGTCACTCGGCCGGCCCGGCGACGCCGGCCCGGCCCTCGGCGTGGACGAGGTCGGCGACGGCCCCGAGGATGCCGGGGTCCGTCTCCGGCAGCACGCCGTGACCGAGGTTGAAGACGTGGCCGGGTTGGTCGCCGGCTGCCGCCAGCACGTCGCGGGTCGCCGGCTCGACGACCGCCCACGGCGCGACGCAGATCGCCGGATCGAGGTTGCCCTGCACCGCGTGGGCCGGCCCGATGCGCCGGCGAGCCTCGTCGAGCGGCACCCGCCAGTCGACGCCGACGACGTCCGCGCCGGCCGTCGCCATCTGGGGAAGGAGCTCGCCGGTACCGACGCCGAAGAGGATGGTCGGGACCCCGAGGCGCCCGACGTCGTCGAGGACGCGCCGCGTCGTCGGTAGGACGAACCGTTCGTACTCCGCCGGTGACAGGCAGCCGGCCCAGCTGTCGAAGAGCTGGACCGCCTGCGCGCCGGCCTCGACCTGGGCGCCCAAGAACGCGACGGCCATCGTCGCCAGCCGGTCCATCAGGGCGGCCCACGTCGCCGGTTCGGTGTGCATGAGCGCCTTGACCTTCGTGAACGTCCGCGACGGGCCGCCCTCGATCAGGTAACTCGCCACCGTGAACGGTGCGCCAGCGAAGCCGATGAGCGCGACGCCGGAGCCGGCCATCTCGGCCGCCAGCAGCCGGACCGCGTCGGTCACGTACGGGACGTCCGTCGCCGGTTCGAGCGGTCGCAGCCGCACCAGGTCGTCGATCGACCGGAACGGCTCGGCGACGACCGGCCCGCGGCCGGGCACGACGTCGACGCCGAACCCGACCGCATGGACCGGGACGACGATGTCGCAGAACAGGATCGCCGCGTCGACGCCGTACCGGTGGACCGGCTGCAGCGTCAGCTCGGCGGCCAGTTCAGGATTGGCGATCGCACCGAGAATGCTGCCGTCGCCCCGGGCGGCGCGGTACTCCGGCAACGACCGGCCGGCCTGGCGCATGAACCAGACCGGGACGTGGGGGACGGTCTGGCCGCGGCAGGCCCGGAGGAAGGCGCTCGTCGGTTCGGCCCCCCCGGGCCCGGACGGCGGCCGAGCGGTCAAGTCGACGGCTCGACGACGACCGCGGTGCCGTACGCGCAGAGCTCGGTCCAGTTGCCGCCCATCTCGGACGTGTCGAACCGCATCGCGAGCACCGCGTTCGCGCCGCGGGCCTCAGCCTCTTCGGCCATCCGCTGGACGACCTCCTCGCGGCTCGTCTCCAGGTTCTTGGTCATGCCCTTGAGCTCGCCGCCGGCCAACGACTTGAAGCCGGCCCCGAGCTGCGAGAACGCGTTGCGTGACCGGACGGTGAGGCCGAAGCACTCCCCGAGGACCTTCGTGACCCGGTACCCCGGGACGTCGTTCATGGTCGAGATGAGCACGGCTGCCTCCCCGGTCGCCCGATCGACCGCCCGCGGCGGCCGTCGCTTCAGATACTTGCAGGCCCGGGCCGGCGCCGACCACCTCCGCCAGCGCCGCCAGCGCCGCCCGACCGGGATGCCGGCGGACCGGAGCGGTGCCGGACGCCAGTAGAATCGCGTGCTCGCCAGTCGCCTCCTGGCCCTAGAAGGGACCGACGCTTGACCGCACAACGGGACATCGAGGAAGAGCAGGACTTCCTCGACCGGGCCTACGTCGGCCTGGACGCCATGCGGACCGACGCCAACCGCATGCTCGAGTCCGTGCTCGACCTCGGTCGAGGTGGGACGTTCCAGTCGCGGACCGAGCGGGACATCGTCGTCCGGACGAGCCTCGCCCGCCTGGCCCAGCTCGACATCGGTGACCAGGCGCTCTGCTTCGGCCGGATCGACCGGCGGCCCGAGGACGGCAGCGAGCGCAACGAGGCGTTCCACATCGGCCGGCTCGCGGTCTCCGGTACCGACCACGAGCCGCTCGTCGTCGACTGGCGGGCGCCGGTGGCCGAGCCGTTCTACCGGGCGACCGGCCTCGATCCGCTCGGGCTGGCCCGCCGCCGCCACCTGGCCGTCCGGGGCCGGACCGTCGTCGGCGTCGAGGACGAGTACTTCGGTCCGGCTCTCGACGGCCACCGCCCGGCCGGCGCGACGGGGACCGGTGCTGCCGCGACCGATGGAACGGGCGCCGGGGCAGCCGGAACCTCGACCGGGCCGGCGCTGGTCGACGACGAGCTCCCGCTCGGCGGCCCCGGCGCGCTGCTCGCCGCGCTCGGCCAGGTCCGGACCGGCCAGATGGGCGACATCGTCGCGACGATCCAGCGCGAGCAGGACGAGATCATCCGGTCGCCGCTGGCCGGCGTCCTCATGGTCCAGGGCGGCCCCGGCACCGGTAAGACCGCGGTGGCGCTCCACCGGGCCGCGTACCTGCTCTACACGCACCGCTTCCCGCTCGAGCGCCAGGGCGTGCTCGTCGTCGGACCGAACCCGCTGTTCCTCCGCTACATCGAGCAGGTGCTGCCGTCGCTCGGCGAGACCGGCGTCACGCTGTCCACCGTGTCCGGGCTCGTCCCGGAGATCCGCGTCCGGAGCACCGAGCCGGCCGTCGTCGCCCGGCTGAAAGGCGACGAGCGGATGGTGCGCGTCATCGCCCGGGCCGTCCGCACCCGCCAGCGACCGCTCCGCCACGACGTCGTCGTCCCGTTCGGCGCGGCGAGCCTGCGGCTGACCGCGGCCGAATCGGCCGACGTCATCGCCCTCGCCCGCCGCCGCCCCGGGCCGCACAACACCCGCCGGCGGTACGTCGAGCAGCAGGTCGTGCGGCGGCTCGCCGACCAGTACCGGCGCGTCCGTCGCGATCTCGCCGGGACCGCCCCGCCCGACGACGTCTTCGATGCCGACGTGGACCTCGGCCCCGACGAGTTCGTCGCCGACCCGACCGGCGGCTCGGTCGCGCCGGCCGAGCTCGGCCAGCTCCTGCTGTTCCCCGGGGCCGACGACGGCCCGGTCGACGGCGATCTCGGCGATCTCATCGGCGGGGAAGACGGTCCGGCGGCCGACGGCGACCGCAACGGCGACGGCGAGCTGGCCGGCGCGGCAGACGATCTGAACGTCGAGGAGTTCGGGCGCGCCGTGCGCCGGGTGCCGGAGCTGGCCGAGGCGCTGGACCGGATGTGGCCGCGGCTGGCGCCACACGAGCTCCTCCACGACCTCTACGGGGCCCGGCCGCTACTGGCCGCAGCCGGCCAGGGCGTGCTGTCGCCGGCCGAGCAGCAGTCGCTCTACCGGGCGCGCAGCCGGGCGCTCGACGAAGTCGGGTGGACCGCGGCCGACGCGGCGCTGATCGACGAGGCGAGGGCGATCCTCGGTCCGCGCCGGCCGAAGTCCCGACGGAGCCGCCCGGACAACCGCGAGCGGCTCGAGCGGGCCCGCGAGGAAGTCGGCTACTGGCCGTCAGGGCTCGAGACGAACCCGACGCCCGGCGCCGGCGGCTCGGCGGTCGACGACGAAGGGATCCGGTCGTACGGCCACATCGTCGTCGACGAGATCCAGGACCTCTCGCCGCTCCAGCTCCGGATGCTCGCCCGCCGCTCGCTGTCCGGCTCGATGACCGTCGTCGGCGACATCGCCCAGGCGACCGGTCCGTGGGCGCCGTCGGGATGGGCGGAGGTGGCGTCCCACCTGACGCCGACGAAGCCGCCCCGCCTGACCGAGCTGACCGTCAGCTACCGGACGCCCGCCGAGGTCGTCGAGGTCGCGACCGGCGTCCTGGCGGTCGCCGCGCCTGGCGTGGCGCCGCCGCGACCGGTCCGCCAGTCCGGCCACCGCCCGACGCTCACCGAGGTCCCGCCGGGCGACCTGGCCGATCGGGCGGCGGAAGTGGCCGAACAGGAAGTGGCCGCGGTGGCACCCGGACGGGTCGCGGTGCTCGTCCCCGGCCCGCTCCACGGCGAGCTGTTGCGGGCGCTGGCGGACCGCGGGAGCGGTGCGGTCGACCCCCGTGACCCGAGGGGGCCCGGTCTGGCCGCGCCGCTCGTCGTCCTGCCGGCGGACGAGGCGAACGGGCTGGAGTTCGACTCGGTCGTCATCGTCGAACCCGCGTTGGTAGCCGCCGGCGAGGCGGCTGGGCAGGAGGGACCGCCCGCCCCGACGACTCGGGGGTTGCGAGCGTTGTACGTCGCGCTCGACCCGGCCGACGCAGCGACTGGCCGTCGTCCACTCGGTTCCGCTACCCACCGGTCTCGCCCTCAGCTGAACCCGTCACCAGGATGTTGGCATCGGGGGGTCCCGGTCGACTAGGAAATACGCCGTGAGCCAGGCCATTTCGGTGGACAAGCCGGGTAAGCCGCCCCGCGTCGTCCACGACCGACCACCGATGCTCGCCATCGGCATCATGATCTGGCTCGGGTCGGAGCTGATGTTCTTCAGCGGCCTGTTCGCGGCCTTCTTCACGATCCGGGCCAACGACCATCCGTGGCCGCCCGTCGGCACCCACCTCGACACCCTCCAGGCGGGCATCTTCACGCTCATCCTCGTCTCGTCGAGCTTCACGATGCAGAAGGCCGTCTTCGACGAGGAGCGGTTCAACCGCCGCGGCGCCCGCATCTGGGTGGGCGCGACGATGTTCCTCGGACTGGCGTTCCTCGGGAACCAGGCGTACGAGTGGGCGACGCAGCTCACCCGGCCGGGGACGAACGCGTACGGCTCCCTCTTCTTCATCATGTCCGGGCTCCACGGGCTCCACGTGTTCCTCGGCCTGGTGGCGATGGTGTTCCTCCTGGGCCGGATGCGCGGCCCGGCCGGCGACCCCGGCGAGCTCTCCGTGTTCCAGGGGGTCAGCTACTACTGGCACTTCGTCGACGTCGTCTGGGTGGGTCTCTACAGTTGTCTCTTCCTCCTCAAATAGCCCTGTGGCCGTGCTCCGTCACCTGCTGAGAAACCGCTTCCTGCTCCCCGCTGCCGTGATCGTGGCCGCTGGCCTGTCCGGCCTGTTCGGGCTGGTCGGCTCGGCCGCCCCGGCCGGGGCCGCGACATCGCCGACAGCCGCCGCCAACGCCACGACGTCGGCCACCGGCGGACTCGGGTCGTCCCGCTTCGGGCTGGCCGCGAGCCTGGCCTGCCAACGGTCGGTGGCGGCCATCAGCTACCCCGGTGGGGCCAATGCCGGCTCGCCGAAGGGCTCGGACTTCCACATCTGCGTGCGCGGCGAGGTCGTGAAGTACGGCAACTCGGCGATCGTCTACCACCTGCCGCCGAACTCGGACATCAAGGTCGGCGAGGAGATGTTCGAGCAGACGTGCTCGAGCTGCCACGGGAGCAAGGCCGAAGGCAGCGACGCCGCCCCGCCGCTGGTCGGCGTCGGCCCGGCGACCGTCAACTTCTGGGTGACGACCGGCCGGATGCCGGCAGCCACCCCCCTCCAAGAGCAGGCCGACCGCAAGCCGGCCAAGTTCAACAACCAACAGGCGAACGACATCGCCGCCTTCATCAACTCGCTGTCACCGGCCGCGCCGTACATTCCGAGGGTCAACGTGAAGGCCGCCAACCTGGCCGACGGCGCCAGCCTGTTCGCCCTCAACTGCGCGGCGTGCCACACGATCACCGGCGCCGGTGACGAGCTTGCCTACGGCACGTACGCCCCGTCGCTCCACATCGCCACAAACCGCCAGGTCGCCGAGGCGATCCGTGTCGGTCCGGGCAACATGCCCCGCTTCACCGGCAACCTCTCGGACGCTCAGGTCCGCGACATCGTCGCCTACGTCACCGGGAACATCCAGCACCCGGTGAACCCCGGCGGCGCCGGTCTGGGCGGCATCGGGCCGGTGACCGAGGGCTTCGTCGCCCTGCTCTTCGGCGTGGGCGGGTTCATGTTGATCTGCTTCTGGATCGGGGACCGGGCGTGAGCACAATGACGACGACCGGAGCGCCGGCGGACGGCGTGGCGGACGGGACCGACGGGCACCGCACCAGCGTGCCGATGCCCGTCGGCCGTTTCGACGACCCGCACCAGCAGCCGATGACCGCGGCACCCGCGGCGGACGGAGGCGTTCATCGTCGTCTTCCTCGTCGCCGGCATCTGCGGTGTCGCGGCGTTCGGCGGTGCGTACTGGCAGAACGCGACACCGTGGATCCTCGGCGTCTGCTTCGGGGCCGGTCTCTTCGGCCTCGGCTTCGGCCTGACCGCCTGGGGCAAGTACCTGATGCCGCGAGGACCGTTCGTCGAGGAGCGGCACCGCTTGGCATCCGATTCGGACGAGCGGGAAGCAATGGCCGCCGCCCTCGTCGAGCGGTCCGGCGTCATGGTCAAGCGGCGCAAGCTGCTCGGCGGGCTGCTCGCCACCGGCCTGGGCATCTTCGGCATCGTCGCCATCTTCCCGCTGCTCCGCTCGCTCGGCCCGCTGCCCGGCAACTCGCTCGAGGTGACGGACTGGCGCAAGGGCACCCGGCTGGTCGACATCAACGGCCGGGCCGTCCACAAGGACGACATCCAGCCGGGCGGCATCCTCACCGTCTACCCGGCCGGGTTGCAGCACACCGACAACGGTCAGGCGATCGACCAGACCGTCCTCATCCGGGTCCAGTCGACGGACCTCGTCACCCAGAAGGGTCGCGAGACCTGGGGCCCGACAGGGTACGTGGCGTACTCGAAGATGTGCACCCACCTCGGCTGCCCGGTCGGCCTCTACGAGCAGGAGCTCGAGCTGCTCGTCTGCCCGTGCCACCAGTCGATGTTCAACGTCCGTGATGGCGCGGTGCCCCAGTTCGGCCCGGCCCCCCGGCCGCTGCCGCAGCTGCCGCTGAAGGTCGACGACCAGGGATACCTGGTGGCGCAGTCCGGCTACGACCAGGCGGTCGGCCCCGGGTTCTGGGAGCGGACCAACCAGGGCAACGGTCCGGGGAGCGTGCAGACATGAGCACCACCGAGACCTCCAAGCCCCGCACCCGGCGCGAGGTCAAGGCCGCGCTCGGCCCCTACGGCCGGGTCCAGCAGGCTGTCGACGAGCTCGACGACCGGCTCGGCGTCGCCAAGGGCGGCCGCGTCTTCCTCGACAAGATCTTCCCGGACCACTGGTCGTTCATGCTCGGCGAGATCGCCCTGTACTCGTTCATCGTCCTGCTGGCGACCGGCGTCTTCCTGACGCTCTACTTCGTGCCGTCGCAGACGACAGTCGTCTACCACGGCGTCTACCGGCCGCTCGACGGCGTCCACATGTCGCAGGCGTACCTGTCGACGGTCAACCTGTCGTTCTCGGTCCGTGCCGGCCTGCTGATGCGCCAGATGCACCACTGGTCGGCCGACATCTTCATCGGGTCGATCGTCGTGCACATGGCCCGGATCTTCTTCACCGGCGCCTTCCGCAAGCCGCGCGAGCTCAACTGGACGATCGGCATCACGCTGCTGATCCTGGCCATCCTCAACGGGTTCATCGGCTACTCGCTCCCCGACGACCTCGTGTCGGGCACCGGCCTACGGATCGCCTACTCGATCCTGCTGTCGATCCCGTTCGTCGGCAGCTACCTGGCGTCGTTCCTGTGGGGCGGGAACTTCCCGGGCGACATCATCATCGAACGCTTCTACATCATCCACGTCCTGATCATCCCGCTCGTCATCTTGGGCTTGCTCGGCGCCCACCTCGGGCTGCTCGTCCGGCAGAAGCACACGCAGTTCCCCGGGAAAGGCCGGACCGAGCACAACGTCGTCGGCACCCCGATGTTCCCGACGTTCATGGCCAAGACGACCGGCTTCATGCTCATGGTCGGCGGTGGCATCGGCCTGCTGTCCGGGTTGGCCCAGATCAACCCGATCTGGCAGTTCGGGCCGTACACCGATGCGTCGAAGATCTCGTACGCCGTCCAGCCGGACTGGTACATGGGCTTGCTCGACGGCGCGCTGCGCATCATGCCGAGCTGGGAGTGGTCCGCCTGGGGTCACACGCTGCCGTGGGAGGTCTTCTTCCCGGCCGTCATCTTCCCCGGCCTGCTCTTCAACCTCTGCTTCGTCTGGCCGTTCCTCGAACGGCACTTCACGAAGGACAACGAGCTGCACAACCTGCTCGACCGGCCGCGCGACCGGCCCAAGCGCACCGCGGCCGGCGCGGCGGTCTTCGCGCTCGTCTTCACCCTGTTCGCGGCCAGCTCGACCGACGTGCTCGCCAATTTCTTCCATGTCTCGCTGAACGTGACGCTGTGGTTCTTCCGCATCGCGGTCTTCGTCGTCCCGGTCATCGTCGGCTTCGCCAGCTGGCGGATCTGTCTCGAGATGCAGAGCACCCATGGGATCGGCAAGCGCAAGCGGGCGCTCATCGTCTCTCGGACCGAGTCCGGTGAGTACACCGCGGTGCCGTCCGACCCCCGGCCGGGCGACGACCACCACGAGCTCGAAGCCGAGCCGGTGCCGCGCACGATCGAGCTCGAGCCGGTCGCCGTCGGCGGCGGCCCCCGGACCGGGACGTCGCCCGACGGCGACGACACCGGCGTCCGGCGCGTCAACCGTTAACCCGCTCCGGCCGCCGTCGCCGTAGGGCGTCGACGCCGGCGGTCGTCAGCGTGATCGCCCCGAACGCCGCGCCGAGCACGCAGATGCCGTCCCAGCCGCCGGCGGAGAGGACCGCCGCGGTGGCGATCGACCCGATCGCCCCGCCGGCGAAGTAGCAGACCATGTACGCGCTGTTGATCCGGCTGCGGGCGTCCGGACGGAGGCCGTAGATGATCGCCTGATTGGTGATCTGCATGCCCTGCGTGCCGACGTCGAGGATGACGATCCCGGCGAGCAGGAAGCCGAGCGACGTCTTGCCGGCCGCCAGCAGGCCGAACGAGCCGGTGAGCAGCAGCCCGCTGACCGCGGTCGTCAGCCGGTGGCGGTCCGCGTCGGCCAGCTTGCCGGCCAGGTTCGCGGCGACGACACCGCCGGCGCCGGCCAGCCCGAAGAGCCCGATGACCGCCTCCGAGTACCCGTACGGTGGCCCCGACAGCAAGAACGCCAGCGCGGTCCACAGGACGCTGAAGCACGCGAACGCCCACGCACCATGCCACGCCCGCCGGCGCAGGACCGGCTCGTCGGCCAGCAGGCGCAGCGTCGACCCGACGAGCCGCCGGTAGGGCACCTTCGGCCGGTCCGGTTCGCCCGGCAGCAGCCGACGGAGGCCGACGACGAAGACGAGCATCAGACCGGCCGAGAACCAGTAGATCGCTCGCCAACCCGCGGCCTGGGCGATCAGCCCGGCGACCGTCCGGGCGAGGAGGATGCCCAGGAGCAGCCCGGTCATGATCCGGGCGACGACCCGGCCGCGCCGCTCCGGCGACGCCAGGTCGGCCGCGAACGGGATCATGATCTGGCCGGCGACCGACGACGCGCCGACGACGACCGATCCCACCTCGAACAGCCAGAACGTCGGCGCGACCGCGCAGACGACGAGCGATGCCGCGGCGATCGCGAAGACGATCGCCACCAGCGAACGGCGCGGGTGCAGGTCGCCGAGCGGCACGACCAGCAGCAGCCCCGCCGCGTAGCCGACCTGCGTGCACGTGACGACCGTTGACGCCAAGCCCGAACCGACATGGAACGTCCCCGCCACCCGGTGCAGGAGCGGTTGTGCGTAGTAGAGGTTCGCGACGATCGCCCCCGTGGCGACCGCCATGACGAGGACGAGCCAGCCGGGCAGTGCCGGTGCCGGACGCTGACCGGATGCCGGCGACGGGGTGGACGCTGAATCCGGGCTGGATGCCGGGGCCGACGCCGGGGCGGGGCCGGCCACCGGACGCGGGACGGCGGGGAGGGGGGCGTCGGTCACGTCAATTGGCCAACGATGGCGACGGGCGGCCTATTCCGGGCCTGCGGGCCGCCGTCGCGCCCGCTCGAACGAGGCATCTCCATACGCCAAGCTCCCACCGTCCGAGCCGACGAGCCAATAGTCCGGTCCGCCGGACGCGGTCGGTACTCAGCGCGAGCCCGGCGCCGGCCGTTTCTCGGGTCGGCCGAGGCCGACCCGCCGGAGGTCCGCTTCGGTCGGGAGCAGGACGAGCTGCTCGGCCAGCCGGTCGTGTTTGACGGCACGGTGCCGGACGGCCCGCGCCTGCGCATTGCGACTCGACCGCTGCCGAGCCGTCCCGCTCCCGGCCGCCGCCTCGAGGGAACGAGCGACCTTTCGTTCCGCCTCGACCAGCCGCTTCAGACTGGCCACCGTGCGCGCCCGCACCTCGTCGATCCCGCCGTTCTCCGCCATCACCGCCCTGTCCGTCAACGATCAGTGGCCAAGAGCGGCGCGGCCGACCCGAAGGCGATCCGTCCCCTCTTCTCCATGTCAAGAGAACGTCGCTGACGCGCCCGTCTTGCGGAGAAAAGGAATTGTCCGAAGAGGTCAGCGCCCGCCGTGCCCGCTCCGTCCCCCTCAGCCGCAGCCGCAACCGGCGTGCAGCGTTGGCTTGGCATGATGAGTGCCTCGAGCCAGGCGGCAGCTGGTTGCTTCTCGGCCCGGTACGGTTGTCGCGGCAGGCCCAATCCCGAGGAGCATGCCGCCATGGCCCTTTTGCTGAAGCCGGGAACCTCGTGGTGGGAGACCTACGGTCGTTGCACCCAGGTGGCCCCGGAGGCCTTCGACTCAGATCGCCTTCGCAACCTGACTCGAGGGGAGTGGCGCCGGATCGGCATTCCCGGCGACCACGTCAATGCCGTGGACGGGACGCCCATCCCCGGGCCGCCACTCGTCGACTACGACGAGGCGGTCGCCGCGGTCGATTCGCTTCGGGGGAGCACGGCTTGTGGGCCAAGGTGGACCTCGACCAGCGCCGGGAGCGGGTGTCCAATGCCGTTGACGCCCTGAGCGAGCATCGCGACCTGTTGGCGCTCTTGCTGGTCTGGGAGATCGGTAAGCCCTGGAGGCTGGCCTGTGCCGACGTGGACCGGTGCATCGACGGGGTCCGATGGTATTTGGGGCAGATCGAGCGTCAGCTCCAGACGGCCGATGGAGGGCAACGACGCCCGCTTCCGGGTCCGGTGTCGAACATCGCCAGCTGGAACTATCCGATGAGCGTCCAGGTCCACGCCGAGCTCGTCCAAGTGCTGGCCGGTAACGCCGTGGTGGCCAAGACGCCGAGCCAGGGTGGTTTCCACGCGCTGACCCTGGCCCATGCCCTCATGCGCCGGGCCGGGCTGCCGGTGACCCTCATCTCGGGCATGGGCTCGAAGATGGGAGAGGTGTTGATCCGGTCAGAGGAGATCGGAGCACTGATGTTCGTCGGAGGGCGAGCCAATGGACGCCGGGCCGCCGTCGCGCTGGCCGACACCGGTCGACGGCACATGCTCGAGCAAGAGGGGCTCAACGCCTGGGGCATTTGGGAGTTCTCGCAGTGGCACCTCCTGGCCCAGCACATGCGCAAGGGATTCGAGTACGCCAAGCAGCGCTGCACCGCGTACCCCCGCTATATCGTGCAGCGTCGCCTGTTCCCGGCCTTCTTGGAGACGTACCTACCGGTCGTACAGTCGGTGTCCTTCGGCCATCCACTGGCGGTCGAGAACCCGGAGGACCCGTTGCCCGAACTGGATTTCGGGCCGGTAATCCATGCTGCCAAGGCGGCGGACCTCTCGTCCCAGTTCGACGAGGCCGTGCGGGGCGGCGGTATTCCCCTCTACCGGGGCTCGGTCGGTGACGGACAGTTCCTCGACGTACAGGACACCTCGGCCTATGTCGCTCCGGCGTGCGTCCTGCAGCCACCAGCCGCGTGGTCGCTGCACCACGCCGAGCCGTTCGGCCCACTCGACTCGGTGGTCGTGGTCGACACCCAGGCCGAGCTGCTGGCCGCCATGAACGCCTCCAATGGCTCCCTGGTGGCCAGCATCGCCACTGACGACCCTGACCTCGGAGCTCAGCTGGCCGAAGAGGTGCAGGCCTTCAAGGTCGGCATCAACAAGCCTCGCAGCCGGGGCGACCGGGAGGAGGTGTTCGGCGGGCTGGGCGCTTCCTGGAAAGGGGCTTTCGTCGGCGGCGACCTGCTCGTTCAGGCCCTCACCTACGGGCCTCAGGGCGGCACCGAGGAACTGTACGGCAACTTCCCGGGTACCTCTCGGCTGCCACCCAGATGAAGGCCGGTCATCCGAGCCGTCTCGGCCGATCGACCGGCCCCGGCGGCTGATCTCCGCCGAGCGAGCCCTAGGAAGCTCTGGTTCTCTTGGTCCCTCGGTCGGAGAACCCGGCGACCGAGAGGTCGTCGAGGGAGAGGTTGAGGACCTGGGCGAGGGCGACGACGGTGAAGAAGGCAGGGGTCGGGATCCTGCCCGTCTCGATCTTGCGGAGCGTCTCGACCGAGATGCCAGCGGCGATCGCCACCTCGCCCAGACGGGCCGGTCCGCGCGCTTGGCGCAGGATGGAGCCGAGTTGTCGGCCGCGCTCGATCTCCCACGGCTTCAACGGGTCGCGTACCACGCTCCAATAGTAATACCGGTATGATCATTCGATCAAGGCTGGACCCGGGGAGCGACGGACGAAGTGGTCGAGATCAAGACCTCCAGAGAGATCGGTGTGCTGCGAGAGGCCGGCCGGGTGGTGGCCGAGGCGCTGGCGGCCGTACGCGAGCACGCCACGGTCGGCGTCCGGTTGATCGAGCTGGACCAGGTCGCGGCAGAGGTCATCAAGAAGGCCGGCGCGATGCCGGCCTTCTTGGGTTACCACCCGTCGTGGGCGCCGACGCCCTTTCCTGGCGTGATCTGCGCCAGCGTCAACGACGCGGTCGTGCACGGGGTGCCGGACCGGACGCGCCTCGCCGATGGCGACCTGGTGAGCATCGACTGCGGCGCGTTCGTCGACGGCTGGTGCGGCGACGCGGCGATCAGTTTCGTCGTGGGCGATCCTCGCCAGGGCGACATCGATCTGATCGCCGCCACCGACGCTGCCCTGGAACGAGGTATCGCCGCTGCCCTGCCCGGGAACCAGCTCGGTGACCTCGGCGACGCCATCGGCACCCCGGCGCGGGGGTCCGGCTACGGCCTCCTCGAGTACCACGGGGGTCACGGGGTCGGCCGGGCGATGCACGAGGATCCGTTCGTACCGAACGAGGGCACGGCGGGTCGCGGCTATCGGCTCCGCCCGGGCCTGGTCATCGCCATCGAACCCATGCTGATCTCCAGCGGGACCGACGGGTACGTCACCGATCCCGACGGATGGACGCTCCGAACGGCCAGCGGCGCTCGGGCGGCCCACAGCGAGCACACCATCGCCGTTACCGAGAACGGCCCTGTGGTTCTGACCGCGGGCTGACCGCCGGGCCTTGCGCGCGCCGCCGGCGGACCGGGACTCGGTAGCGGCCGACGGTCACCGGTAGCGGAGGTCCTCAGCGAAGGATGACGGCGGCCGCATCCAGTCGGCGCCGAACCTCCGACGTGTCGACGTCGAGAGCGCCCAGCAGTACCGCTGCGGGATCTGGTGGTTGGAGAGTGAGGATCTGGGCCAGTACCTGCTGCGCCGTGACCTGGGTCTTCCGGCGGTTGGGCCTGACCGCTTCTTCGAGCACTCTCTTGGCCGCCGGCGTCATGCGGAAATGGTCCTTTTTCATGACGGCCCTGAGCGTCGGCTTCTTCGGCACGGCGCGCATTGGCAGCGGGGGAGCGTCGGCACCGGACCTCAAGCCCAGGGCCCCCAAGGCTTCCTCGTCGAGCGATTCGAGGGCCTGGCGAGCTTGCGGCAAGCTCACGCCCAGCACGACGTCGATCGACGGATCCTCGAACAAGCTGAGCAGGACATGATCGGTGCCAGTCCGGCGATCACCCCGGCGACGAGCCTCCTCGCTGGCCCGCAGATAGATGGCCCAGACGTGAAGCACCTCCGGTGCAACTGATTCGATGCTCATGACGACTCCTTGTTGTATTTCGTGTGCGCGGATTGGCGAGTGACACCCAACGCGTCGCCGATCTGCTGCCACGACCAGCCCTTTTCCCGGGCCGCCGCGACCTGGTTCGCTTCGACCCGCTCGGCTAGGCGATGGAGCGCCAACGAGGCGCGGAGCCCAATGGCCGGGTCGTCCGACGAGAAATTGGCGCCCAGGTCTTCGAGGTCCATACGTGTCAGTATGGACTGACACGTATGGCGTTGTCAACCTAAACTGACACCACAGGTCGTCGCGGGGAGGGTCCTGACGCCGGTCCGAACTGCTGCTGGCGGCGCTACGACAGCTTCTTGTAGAAGCAGGCTTTTGGCACGCTCGGGATCGGGTCGGCAAACTCTTTGGTGCCGCAGTTGAAGGAGCTATCGACCTTGGCGTAGGTGTACTTCCCGAACCGGCCGAACGCGACATCAGCGCGGCCACGGCCCCCATCGTAGGGGTGGCACAGGTTGTTCTCGATGGTGCAGTACGTGTACCCCGCCGGTACCCCTTCGATCGGACCCCACGCCGGGCTCAACGTCACGGAGAGCCCGAAGACCTGGTCGCCGCTCGCATATCTGGCCGTCGTGGTACCCGAGCACGTCAGGTCGTGAGTGTCGTAGCACTGGACGACGTAGCCGGATCCTGCGCCGTTGTGCTGAGTGACGTTGATCTTGGTCGTCCCGGTGTGCCCGTTCGGTAGGGACTCCTTCAGCTGGAACTGGGCATTGCTGCCCTGGAAGGCACAGCTCCCTGTGCCCTTGGCGGTGTACAGCGTTACGTGGGTGGACCCGCCTCCCACCGTGGAGTACAGCGTCGGGAGCTGCTTGTTGGTATCGCAGCTCCCGCCGACATCGGCGATCGTGACCTGCGTGCCCGTATCCCGCTGGAGGCTGTTCCACGAGAAAGCCACCGGCACCTTGACCTGCCCGGCCGCACCCGCTGGCGTCGTCAGGGCGGCGAGGGGAACGGCCGCCGTCCCGAGGCCAACCAGTGCCCAACTGAGCCTCCGTCGCCAAGGAGGCGCCGTACAACCGTTGCCAGTGCGCGACCTACCGTCTGCCCCAACGTGCCGACCCACGTGAAGCCCTCGCTTTCACCTCGTGCTCCGGCGAGCGGTAGTGCTCAGCCGGGTGCAGGGTAGACGGGGGGTATCGCCGTCAGCCAACTCGATGATCGGCCGGAGCCGACGGCGAGGGGTACGAAGCGGTCAGACGTGGCCGCCGCGGCGGCTCTCGGCGGTGACGCCGATCAGCGAGACCACGAGGAGCGTGACGCCGGGGATCAGCAGCCAGACGCCGAAGACGAGTGAGAGGACGAGCAGGAAGGCGCCCACGCCGAGGATGAACGGCCAGATGCTCGAGCCGGGGAACGAGCTGATGATGCCGGCGCCGTCCTGGATGGACGCGTCGCTCTTATCTTCCGGCCGGTCGCCGACGACTCTGTCGAGGGTGCCCCAGAAGAAGAACTTCCGGCCATGGAACCGCTGGTGCCAGTAGAGGTAGTAGCCGCCGGGCAGCAGGCCGAGGAGGCACGTCCCGACGAGCATCATCGTGCCGCCGTCCTCATAGCTGAGGAACCAGTACGCGATGCCGACGCAGCCGAAGAAGATCCCGACGCCGATCAGGAAGATGGCTTCGATCCTCATGCCACCGGCACCTTCTCTCTCGTTCCGTCACCACCATCGCCCCTGGGCCCGGCCGGTGGCCTCGGGCCGTGGTGCAGGGAAGGGGCGTCCGGATGGTTGTAGTCCCAGGTCGGTCGCTCGGAGCGGATCGGCGGTAGGTGCGTGTAGTTGTGGTGCGGCGGCGGCGACGTCGTGAACCACTCGAGCGCGTGGGCGTCCCACGGGTTGTCACCGGCCGGCACCGGGCGCCGCCAGGATATCCAGAGGTTGACGAGGAGGACCGCGAACGACGCGGCGATGATGAACGCGCCGATCGTCGACAGGTCGTTGTAGATCTGCCAGCCGAGATTGGACGGGTAGGTCGCCACCCGACGGGGCATGCCCTTCAGACCGACGATGTACTGCGGCATGAACGTCAGCCAGAACCCGATGAACATCAGCCAGAAGTGCCACTTGCCGAGGTGGTCGTTGAGCATCCGTCCGAACATCTTCGGGTACCAGAAGTAGAACCCGGCGAACCCGGCGAAGACGGCCGTCCCGAACAGCACCTGGTGGAAGTGGGCGACGACGAAGTACGTGTCGTGGGTGAAGAAGTCGATCGGCGGCGCCGCGAGCATCACGCCGGTCACGCCGCCCATGAGGAAGGCGAGCAGGAAGCCGATGCTGAACAGCATCGGCGTCTTGAACAGCAGCTGCCCTCGCCACATCGTCCCGATCCAGTTGAAGAACTTGATCCCCGTCGGTACGGCGATCAACAGACTGAGGAGGGAGAAGAACGGCAACAGGACGACACCGGTCGTGAACATGTGGTGGGCCCAGACCCCGGTCGACAGGGCAGCGATCGACATCGTCGCGAAGACCATGCCCTTGTAGCCGAAGACCGGCTTGCGGGAGAAGACCGGGATGACCTCGGTGACGATGCCGAAGTACGGCAGGGCGAGGATGTAGACCTCGGGGTGGCCGAAGAACCAGAAGAGGTTCTGCCACAGCACTGGCGAGCCGCACGCGTTCGCATCAGGGACAGACGGGTGCCCAGCCGTCGCCGTCGTCATACAGCCGACGACGTCGTAGATGTGCGTCCCGAAGTGCCGGTCGCAAAAGAGCATGATCAGCGCGGCGGTCAGCACCGGGAAGGCGATGAGGATCAGGATGCCGGTGACGAGCATGTTCCAGGTGAAGATCGGCATCCGGAACATGGTCATGCCCGGGGCGCGCAGATAGAAGATGGTGGCGACGAGGTTGACGCCGGTGAAGATCGCCGAGAACCCGGTCAACGCGAGGGCCATGATCCAGACGTCGGCCCCGGCGCCCGGCGTGTTGGCCACGCTCGACAGCGGGGCGTAGGCGACCCAGCCGAAGTCGGCCGCACCGCCGGCGACGAAGAAGCCCATGAGCATCGTGATCGAGCCGCCGAGGTACAGCCAGTACGAGAGGGCGTTCAGCCGCGGGAAGGCCATGTCCGGTGCGCCGACCTGGAGCGGGACGATGTAGTTGGCGAGCCCACCGAACGCGAACGGCCCGGCGAACAGGTACAGCATCAGGCTGCCGTGCATCGTGAACAGCTCGTTGTACTGCTGGAACGAGACGAACGAGCTGCTCGGCGTGGCCAGCTGGACTCGGATGCCGAGGGCCATGATGCCGGCCAGGTAGAAGAGGACCAGCGACGTGATCATGTAGCTGAGGCCGATCACCTTGTGGTCGGTCGTCGTCAGCCACTTGAGGATCCCGCTCGGCCCGTGATCGTCGTGGGCGCCGTCGGCGTGGCCGTCGTGGACGGCCGGTGCGTGTACGCCACCGGCGGCACCCGGGAGGGTGATCGGCGGATTGATGACGTCCGTCATCAGGTACCCCCTCCTGTTGTGGCCGAGCCGGGAGAACTGGTTGTCTTGATCGACCCGCTTGTTGTCGATGTGGTCGCTGTCGCTGTCGCTGTCGATGTCGATGTCGATGTCGTGGATGTCGAGTTGAGGCCGGACCGGGCGGAGCCGGCCTTGGCCTTCGCCCCCGAGATCGTCCCGGTGGACGCGGTCGAGCTCTGCTGCTGCTGGACCCACGTCTGGAACTGCGCCGGCGTCACCGCCTTGACCTGGAAGAACATCAACGAGTGGTAGAGCCCGCAGAACTGGGTGCACTGACCGCGGTACGTGCCGGTGTGCAGGACGTTCAGGTTGAACTGGTTCGTGATCCCGGGCTGCGCGTACCGGCTGAAGTTGAACTGCGGCACGTAGAAGCCGTGGATGACGTCGGCGGACTTGAGGACGATGCGCACGGTCTGGTTGGCCGGGATGACCATCGCCGGGTCCTGGGTCTCGACGCCGAGCACCTTCACGTCGTACGTCGGGTACTGGAACTCCCAGCCCCACTGGAACGCCGTCACGTTCACGACGACCTGCTTCGATGTCACCGCGTCGACGTTGTTCTCGGTGGCGAAGGTGAAGCCGAAGAGGACGAGCACGAAGACGATCGGCACGATCGTGTACGTGATCTCGAACAGCGTGTGGTACTGCGTCTGGGCCGGGATGGCGTCCGACCGGTTCCGATAACGGATGACGGACCAGACGATCAGGAAGAAGACGATCAGGAAGACGACCGAGCCGGCGATGAAGAAGCCCTGCCAGAGCTTGAATGCGTCCTGCCCCTGCGTCGTGTCCCCCCGATAGGCGCCGAATGCCGGGAGCTGGCAGCCGGTCAGCAGCAGCGCTGCGAGGACCGCGCCACCCGCCACCCACCTGCGGGAACGGAGCTTCGGTAGCCGCAGGGCGCGTCGGGTCGGCGGCGCATCGGGCAGCGGTGGTTCCACGGCGCTGACATTAGCGAACCCGGGCGCGAAATTCGAAGTTGGTCGATCCGACCGCCGGGTGCCCCCGGCTGGGCCCGGGCCGAGTCCCCGCTGAGTCCCGGCCAAGGGGCCGGTGACCGCTACCGGCGGCTGGGGATGGGGTCGGGCTGGGCTGGGCTGAGCCCCCCCGGAGGGCCTACTTCTCGGAGGTCTTGGGGGTGTCCACAGCCTTGGCGGCGCCGTCGGCGCCCTCGCCCGTCGTCTCCTTCATCCCCTTCTCGAACTCGTTCTTGGCCGAGCCGAGGTTGCGGGCGAGCTTGGGGATGGCCGCGCCGCCGAAGAGGACGACGACCACGACGATCAGGATGATGATGCCGTCGACGCCGAAGATCTCTGCCAGCATCGTTGTCTCCTTGCCTGGCGGGAGGACCCGCCGTCAACCGACAGGTTAGACCGTGCCGTGCCCGGTGGCCCACGCGGCGGTGGCGGGCCTACCGGCCCTGCCAGTTCGGCGGGCGCTTCTCGGCGAAGGCGACGGAGCCCTCCATGGCGTCGGCGGAGGGGAAGATGACGCCCATCGCCGCGTCGTTTATCGCCCACCCCTCGTCCTCAGGCAGGCTGGCTGCCCGGTAGATGACGTCCTTGGAGTGGCGGACGGAGAGCGGCGCGTTGGCGGCGATGCGGTCGGCGAGCGCGATCGCCTCGTCGAGCAGCTGGCCGGACGGGACGACGCGGTTGACGAGGCCGAGGGCCAGCGCCCGTCGGGCATCGATGGGGTCGCCGGTGAACGCGAGCTCGAGGGCTACGGCCAACGGGAGCCGCTTGGGCAGCCGGACGAGGCCGCCGGCGGCGGCGATGAGGCCGCGCTTGGCCTCGGGGATACCGAAGGTCGCGTGGTCGACGGCGACGACGAGGTCGCAGGCGAGCACGATCTCGAACCCGCCGGCCAGGGCGGACCCGTTGACCGCGGCGATGAGCGGCTTCGGGAACTCCCGCCGGGTGACGCCGCCGAAGCCACCGGGGGCGCCGAGGACCGCTGGGCCCTCGCCGGCCGCGAACGCCTTCAGGTCCATGCCGGCCGAGAACGCCTTGTCGCCGCTCCCGGTCAAGATGACGACGGCCACGCCGGGGTCGTCGGTCAGCTCGTCGAGGGCGACCCCGAGGCCGACGCTGACGGCCGCGTTGACCGCATTGCGGGCGTCCGGCCGGTTGATCGTCAGGATCTCGACCGGTCCTCGTCGTTCCCGCAGAATCTCGTCGGCCATCGGACGCTCCCTTCGCGGCTGGCGGGTCGAGCCGGCAGTGACGCTACTCACCGCGCCGAGAACGGCGGCGGAGCCGGTCATGCCATGCTGTCGCGATGGCGGAGGTGCACGACGTCCTCCTGGGGATGACGACGGCCGGCTACCGGGTCGAGGGTGGCGTCAACGGGCCGGGCGAGCCGGCGAACAACTGGGTGCGCTGGGAGCGCAGCGGACGTTCGGTGCCGGTGGCGACCGGCCAGTTCTGGGCTCACCCGGAGCGGGCTCTCGACGGCGCGGCAGCCGTCGGTTGCAACGCGTTCGGCCTGACTGTCGAGTGGGCCCGGCTGGAGCCGGAGGAAGGCGTGTTCGACGCCGTCGCCCTCGACCGCTACGCGGCGATCCTCGAGCAGTGCGTCGCCCGGGGACTGGCGCCGGTCGTCACGCTCCACCACGCGACGCACCCGTGGTGGCTGGGCGACGAGTTCTGGTTGATGCCGGGTGCGCCGGACCGGTTCGCCGGACATGTCGCCCGGGTCGTCCCCCGCCTGGCCGCGTCGTGCGACCGGTGGGTGACGGTGCACCACCCGAGCACGGTCGCCCGCCGGGGTTGGGTCGTCGGCACGTCACCGCCGGGCCGGCGCGGCGCGATCGCTGACGCCTGGGCGGTCGTCGACAACCTCCTCACCGCGCACGTCCTGGCCGACGCAGCGATCCGCCGGGTCCAGCCGGATGCGGTGGTGGTCACGACGACCGGCGCGGCGGCGCCGTACGAGCAGGACCGGTTGCTCGTCGACCTGCTCCGGGCCCGGTCGCTCGGCGTCGACCGCGCAGACATCGATCGGTGGGTCGACGAGCGGCGCGCCGGCCACGACGTCGCGTCGCCGCCGGACGACGTCCGCTGGCTCGCGGTGCGTCGCGCCATCGCCGCGACGTCGCCGTTCGGGCAGTCGACCGGTCCGCTCCGGGACCGATTGCGGCGACCGTCGCCGCGCCGGGTGCTCGACGTCGTCTACGCCGGGCCGCCGGGCGCCCCCGGCCCGCTCGGGGTCGACCTCGCCGACCCGTCGGCGCTCGCCGCGTGGTGCCGTGAACAGCGCGTCGGTCGATCCGAAGGCGGCGCTCTGGGTCCTCGGCCACGGCTCGGGCCCGGCGGTCGCGTCGTCGCTGGCGGCGGCGGTCGACGCCCGGGCGGGCGGCGCGCCGTTGCAGGCGTACCTGCACCGGGCGACAGCCTGGTTGATCGGGGCCGGCGATCGGGGCGTCGACCGATCGGCCGAGGCGTACGGCCAGCTCATCGCCGACGTGCGGGCCAACTGGTCAAGGCGTTCGGCCGGCTGAGCGTCGACCGGGCCGGCCGCCCGGCGGCCGCCACCACCTTCAGGTGTCCGTCAGCGAAACTGCTGCACACTGTGACGATGCCGGCACCCGAGGGGAGCGGCCGACGGCGGGGGTGGCCGCCAGGGGCGCCGCCGTCGATACCGGTCGGTTGGGCGCTGTTGCCGCTGCGGGCGTTCCTCGGCATCACGTTCTGCTTCGCCGGGTTGCAGAAGCTGGCGAACCCGAACTTCTTCGACCCGAACAGCCCGTCGGGCATCCAGGCCCAGCTCGTCGCGGCCAACCGGACGAGCCCGCTCCACCCGCTGCTCGGCCACCTCTTGCACCTGTCGACGCCGATCGGCGTGCTGATCGCCCTGGGCGAGCTGGCCGTCGGACTGGGCACCGTGCTCGGCCTGTGGGCCCGCGTCGCCGCGGTCGGCGGCCTGCTCCTGTCGCTCACGCTCTTCCTGACCGTGAGTTTCCACTCGTCGCCGTACTTCACCGGTGCGGACATCGTCTTCGTCTTCGCGTGGACGCCGTTGATCCTGGCTGGTGCCGGCGGCGTGCTCTCGCTCGACGCGGCGATCGCCGCACGGGCGCACCGGACCGTCGGCGCGTCGGACGATGCGAGCCCGAGCGCCGCCGATGTCCAGCGCCGGACGGTGGTGCTCGGGGCGGCCGCAGTCGGCGTCGACCGCGCTCGTCGGCGTGGCTCTGGCCGGCTTGGCGGCCGGGCTCGGCCGGGCGATCGGCGGGGCGAAGCCGCCGGCGTCGGCCGACACCCCCACCCTGTCCGACGGCGCGTCGGCGTCGACGACCACCACCACCGCCACGACCACGACCCCGAGCCCGGCTGGCGCGACGGCGTCATCGACGACGACGACGGCGACGCCCAAGGGCACGGCGATCGGTGCGGCCGCGGCCGTGCCGGTCGGCGGTTCGGCCCGTTTCACCGATCCGGCCAGCGGCGATCCGGGGCTGGTGCTCCAGCTGACGAAGGGGTCGTACGTCGCGTACGACGCGGTCTGCCCGCACGCCGGCTGCACCGTCGGCTATTCGTCGGCGGCCCGGCTGATCGTCTGCCCGTGCCACGGCTCGGAGTTCAACCCGGCGACCGGTGCGGTCGAGGTCGGCCCGGCGACCCGCGGCCTGAAGACGATCACGGTTGCCGAAGGCGGCGACGGCAAGCTCTACGTCGACGGCTGATGGGCGGCGGTCAGCCGGCCCGCAGGGCACGCGGTTGGCGGTGGAGGCCGCGCCAGCGGTCCTCGACGCGGCCGACGAACCGCTTCCCGCTCGGCAGGTACGTGAGGACGTCGGCCTGGCCCTGCGGCCGGGCGAGCATCCACGAGTGGCCGCCGGGCACCCACTGGACCGGTTCGCCGGCGCACTCGCCGAACTCGGCCGCGGTCGCCGCTCCGATGACGCGGTCGAAGCAGCCCCATTCGCCGAGCAGCGGCAGCCCGGCCGCCGCCAGCTCGCGCACCTCGGACCGGAGGTCGACGGTCATCAGCATGCTGCCGACCGGCAGACCGCGGCCCATCGTCCGGATATTGCGTCGCACGTCGGGCAGCACCGACCGGACGGTCGAGTAGAGCCGGCCGACGAAGAGGTCCGGCGTGTCGAGGAGCATCGCCGCGAGCAGGTCGGCGAACGGTGCGACGTCGGGCGCGACGACGGCAACGGCCGCCGGCACCGGCCCGTGCCGTTCCCGCCACGCTGGCGTCGCGACGCCGTCGCGGTAGATGACGCCGAGCGTCTCGTCGGGCCGGTCGTGGGCGAACTGGATCGCCACCGCGCCGCCCATCGAATGCCCGAGGACGACGGCCGGGCCGGCGTCGACGCGCTGGAGCACCGCGGCGACGTGGTCGGCGAGCGTCCGCAGCGAGACCTGTGACCACGCCAGCGGCTCGCTGCCCCCGAACCCGGGGAGGCTCGGGTTGACGACCCGCCAGCCGAGCCGCTCGGCCAGGTGCGCGCTCTCGCGCCAGTACATGCCGCCACCGGCCAGGTAGCCGTGGAGGTTGACGGCCCAGATCGGTGGCGAGCCGGGACCGTCCGGGCCATGGGCGTCGTCGTTGTCGGACACCGCGAACCGGATCTGGTGGCCGTCGGCCCGCAGCGTGGCCGGGACCATGCGGATCCCTGGTGTCCCGCTGATGCTCCGGAGGATCCGGCGGGCAGGACCGGTGACGGGCATGACGGTCGCCGACGCTATCGCAGGCCGTCCGGAACCGACGGCGCGGGTCGGCGTAGCCTGCCGGTGGCATGCCGGGCATGAGCGATCCCATCCGACGGCTCGCCCGCAAGTCGGCGCTCGCCGTCCGGATCGTCGCCGATGTCGGGCCGGCGACGCTCGGCGCGATGGCCACGTCGAGTGTCCGGTCGACGACGTCGCAGCGTCGGGCGCGCCGGGCCGATCGCGGGCCGGCGACGAGCCGTGATCCCGGTCGCCTGGTCTCGGTCGACGCGATCGCCGAGCGCGGCGCCACCGTCGGCGCCCGGTGCCGCTTTGCCGAGGCGGAGCTCGAGCTCCGTTGCCTGACCGACGACGTCCTCCGGCTCACGTGGGGTCCCGGTGATCCGCCGATCCCGTGGGCGCTGGCCGACCCGGGCCTCGTTGGCCGCCCGGTCGTGTCGGTGAGGGCCGACGACGGGACGCCCTGCGTCGTGACGACGCCGGCCGTGCGGGTGGCGGTCGGCAGCGACGGGTCGGTGCGGTTCTTCGCACCCAACGGCGCACTGCTCCGGCACGAGCTGCCGCCGCTGCGCCGGGCCGCGACGAGGACGGCCCGGTTCGCCGTCCGCCCGTCCGAGCGACTGTCGGGGCTCGGCGAGCAGGCATCGGCGGTCAACCTGCGCGGCACGACGCACCGGCTGTGGAACCGCGATCCCGGTGGCGCGTGGGGCCCCGGAGAGGACCCGCTGTACTGCGCCATCCCGGTCCTCGTCGGGCTCCACCCCGACGGCGACGTCCTCGCGTTCTACGAGAACCCGTACGACGCGGTCGCCCGCATCGACGCCGACGTGGACGACGGCACCCGGTCGCCGTTGGTCGAGCTCACGTTCACCGGCGGTACGTTGCGGCACTACGTCGCGGTCGGCCGGCTGCCCGAGCTCGTCACCCGCTATGGCGAGCTGACCGGTCGGCCGCCGCTCCCACCGCGCTGGGCGCTCGGCTACCACCAGTGCAAGTGGGGCTACCGGGCCGACCGCGACATCCGCGACGTCGCGGCTGGGTTCGCGGCCGATCGGCTCCCACTCGAGCGCGGTCCATCTCGACATCGACTACATGGACGGCTACCGCGTCTTCTCGATCGACCCCGAACGGTTCCCCGACCTGGCCGGGCTGGCCGGCGACCTCGCCGAGCGCGGGACGCGGATCGTCACGATCGTCGACCCGGCCGTCAAGGTCGATCCGGCCGACGACGTCTTCGCCAGTGGCGTCCGCGAAGGCCGGTTCCTCGCTGACACCGTCGGCGAACCGGTGACCGGGGTCGTCTGGCCGGGCCGGGCGGCGTACCCGGACTTCACGGACCCGTCGACGCGGCAGTGGTGGGCCGGCTGGTACCGGCGGCTCGTCGATGCCGGCGTCGCCGGCGTCTGGCACGACATGAACGAGCCGACGTCGCTGGCGCTGTGGGGCGACCGCACGCTGCCGCCCGACGTTCACCACGTCGCCGAGGGGCGTGGCGGCGACCATCGGGAGTGCCACAACGTCTACGGGCAGTTGATGGACCGGGCCGGCTGGGAAGCGTTGGCCGCCCTCCGACCGGACCGCCGGCCGTTCGTCCTCTCACGCGCCGGCTGGGCCGGGCTGCAGCGATGGGCGTGGACGTGGACCGGCGACGTCCGCTCGACGTGGGACGGCCTCCGGCAACAGGTCGCGACCGCGATCGGTCTCGGGCTCTCCGGCATCACGTACGTCGGTTCGGACATCGGCGGCTTCAGCGGTGCGCCGAGCCCGGAGCTGTACCTGCGTTGGCTCGAGCTCTCCGTGCTCATGCCGTTCTGCCGGACGCACAGCACCGCCCGGGCGCCGAACCGCGAGCCGTGGCGGTTCGACGAGCCGTACCGGACGGCGATCGGCCGGCTGATCCGGTTCCGGTACCGCATGCTGCCGTACCTGTACACGCTGGCCGACGAGGCCAGTCGGTCCGGCCGGCCGATGGTCCGCCCGCTCTGCTGGCCGGTCGCGTCGGGCGGCTCGTCCGCCGACCGGCGGCTCTGGTCGGTCGACGACGCGTACCGGCTCGGTGACGCGCTGTTGGTCGCGCCGATCGTCGCCGACGGTGCCCGTTCGCGTTCGGTCCCGCTGCCGGCCGGCCGGTGGTACCACTGGCGGTCGCTGCCGGCGATGGCTGACGACCCACCGGCCGCCGACGTCGTGACCGTCGTCGACGGCGGGCGGACCGTCGATGTCGACGCGCCGGCCGGCCAACCGACGGTGTTCGTCCGCGCCGGCTCGATCGTGCCGCTCGACGACGGCTGGTGCGCCGACGTCGAACCCGACGATGGCGCCCTGGCGACCGGGCACGAGCCGCGCCGGTTGGCGGTGCACTGCTTCCCGGATCTCGACGGCACGGCGAGCGGGGTGGTCTACGACGACGCGGGCGACGGCTTCGGCCCGTACCGGCGTGACCAGTTGCGGGTGGCGCCCGTCGAGGGCGACGCGCCGGCCGAGACCGTGGTGACGTGGGAGCGCGACGGCACGTACCGGGCACCGGACCGTCTCCGGGTCGTCGTGTACGGGATCGCCGCGTCGCGGGCGCTCGCCGACGGCCAGGACGTTGCAGTGCGGGTCGAGCGGCCGGATGGCGGGCTGTCGGCGACGATCGTCGACGTGCCGCCGTTCTCGGTGCTGCGCGTCGTCAGGTGACGTCGCGGCGGAACGTCGTGAAGTAGCCGATCACCGCGGTGCCGACGCCCCAGCCGAGCAGGGCCAGGCCGCCGAGCCACCAGCTGAGGAGCGGGCCGGCGCCTGTGTGGCCACCGCCCGTCGACCGCGTCAAGCCGCCGGCGAGCGCGGCCGCGGAGCGGCTCGGTAGCCAGTTGAGGTCGACGTGGGCCAGGCTGTGGACCAGGGCCACGATGATCGGCTCGAGGATGACGACGAAGATGATCGTGAGGACGACCGCGGCGACCTGGTTACGCAGCAGCGTGCCGATGCCGAGGCCGAAGATGGCGAAGAGGACGTACGCCCCCAACAGCCCGGGCACGACCGGCCCCACCTGGTCGAGGAGCGCGGTGACCGACCCCCCTTGGGTGACGAGCAGCGGGATGCCCATGGCGGCGACGAGCACGAGGCCGGCGATCGCCAGCAGCAGCCCCCAGATGGCCGACGCCACCCCCTTGGCGCCGAGCACGACCTCGCGGCGCGGCGTGACGAGGAGCGTCGTCGTCAGCACCTTCTGGCGGTACTCCGTCGTGATGCAGAGGATGCCGACGATCGGGGCGAGGACCGTTCCCGCGCCATAGCCCGCGCCGACGAGGTCACGGAGCTGCGGCGTGAACACCGGTGCGGTGAACTCGCCTTTCCCGCCGACTGTGATGACGAACGCGGTGATGATGCCGAGCGCGGTCAGGACGAGCGTGACGATCAGCACGACATACGGCCCCGGCGTCGTCCGCAGCTTGAACAGCTCGGCCCGGATGACGCGGGTCATACCGACCCCCCGGCCGGCGGTGTGGCCGGTGGCGGCTGGTACGGGGTGCCGGGTGGCGGCGGCCACGGGTCGCTGGCCAGCGGGACGCTGGTGGCTGGCGGCTCCGGCGGCCAGCCACTGCTCGGCATCCCGGGCACCACCGGCGTGCCACCGAGCGATGTCGTCAGCTCGAGGAAGATCGACTCGAGGTTCTGGCTCTCCTGCGCGAGCTCGTAGACGACGACCTGGTTCGTCGCGAGCACCGGGCCGAGCTGCTCGGGGCCGATCGCGTCGACGACGACGACGTCCGGGGCGACCTGGCGCGGGCTGAACCCGGCGGCGCGGACGACCGCGACGAGCCGGTCGACCTCGGGACTGCGGACCCGCATCGACGACTGCGCCTGGCCGATCAGCGACGACAGCGGGCCCTGGGCCCGGAGCTGGCCCTGGGAGACGATGACGACGTCGTCGACCGTCTGGGACATCTCCGCCAGCAGGTGGGACGAGACGAGCACGGTGCGTCCCTCACCGGCCAGGTGGCGCAGGAACTCGCGCAGCCAGGCGATGCCCTGGGGGTCGAGCCCGTTCGACGGCTCGTCGAGGATGAGGACGCCCGGGTCGCCGAGGAGGGCGGTCGCCAGCTCGAGCCGCTGGCGCATGCCGAGCGAGTAGCCGCCGACCTTACGCTTGGCGTCGGCGGTCAGGCCGACCATGTCGAGGACGACGTCGATGCGCGAGCTCTCGATGCCCGCGGCCAGCGCGACCATCTTCAGGTGGTTCCGGGCCCGCCGGGCCGGGTGGAAGCTCGTGGCCTCGAGGACCGCGCCGACCGATCGAGTCGGATCGGCGATATCCCGGTAGTTCCGACCGCCGATCGTCGCGGTGCCGCTCGTCGGCGCGACGAGGCCGAGCAGCATTCGCAGCGTCGTCGTCTTGCCCGCGCCGTTCGGCCCGAGGAAGCCGGTGATCCGCCCCGGCTCGACCGTGAAGTCGAGGCCGCGGACCGCGGCGATCGGACCGAAGCTCTTCGTCAGGCCGTGGACTTCGATGGAGGGCCCGGCGGTGACCATGGGCCGAGACCCTATCCGGCTGTCGGGGCTGCTGGGAGGGCAACCGGCGTGGCGTTGGACCGGTCGGCCGCTCGCTCCGGTAGTCTCGCTGCGACGGCGGGCGGTACTCGGAAGTAAGGCCAGGGGAGGCGTCGATGAAGGTTCGGGCAGCAGTCTGCAAGGGGCTCCACGAGCCGTGGACGACCGAGGCGATCGACGTCGACCCGCCGGGCCGCCACGAGGTCCAGGTCCAGCTGGCGTACGCCGGGATGTGCCACTCCGACGAGCACCTCCGCTCCGGCGACATGAGCGTCTCGCCGGAGATCCTCGAGGTCTTCGGCGTCAAGTCGCTGTTCCCGATGGTCGGCGGCCACGAGGGCGCGGGCGTCGTCACCGCGGTCGGCCCGGAGGTCACATCGCTGGCGGAGGGCGACCACGTCGCGGTGACGTTCATCCCGTCGTGCGGCCGCTGCTTCTGGTGCGCGACCGGCCGCCAGCACCTCTGCGACCTCGGTATGGCGACGCTCGCCGGCCCGATGATCAGCGACGGCCAGTGGCGGTACCACCTCGACGGCGAGCCGCTCAACCGGATGACGCAGCTCGGCGCGTTCGCCGAAACGATGGTCGTCAACGAGGCGTCACTCGTCAAGATCGACCCGTCGGTCTCGCTGCGGGCGGCCGCGCTGATCAGCTGCGGGCTGTCGACCGGCTTCGGCTCGGTCGTCGACCGGGCGAAGGTGAGGCCGGGCGAGGTCGTCGTCGTCGTCGGCTGCGGCGGCGTCGGCTCCGGGGCCATCCAGGGGGCGCGCATCGGCGGGGCGCGGGCGATCGTCGCGATCGACCCGCTGCCGTTCAAGACGGACCGGGCGAAGGTGATCGGCGCGACGCACACCGCGGCGTCGATGGAGGAGGCGACGTTCCCGCTCGCCGAGCTGACGGAGGGTCGGATGGCCGACGTCGTCGTCCTCACGCCCGGCGTGCTGACCGGCGAGCTGATCGCGCCGGCGATGCAGCTCGGTTCGAAGGACGCCCGGGTCGTCGCCACCGCGATCGCCCCGTTCGACCAGATCGACGTGAAGCTCAACCTGTTCAACTTCGCGATGTTCAACCAGGCGCTGCTCGGGACGGTGTTCGGCTCGGCCAGCCCGCGGGTCCAGATCCCGAACCTGCTGCGGCTCCACCGTGACGGCCTGCTTGACGTCGACGGGCTCGTCAGCCACGAGTACACGCTCGACGAGGTGCAGCAGGGCTACGACGACCTCGCAGCCGGCAAGAACATCCGCGGCGTCGTTAAGTTTTAAGGTCCGCCGGCAAGAGGAGCCCGACCGCGACCGCGAGCTCGTCGTAGACGCGCGACATCGTCGACCAGCCGTTGATCCAGCCGACGAGCGCGGAGTACCAGACGTGCCCGATGATCCGCGCCCGCTCGGACGGGTCCGGCGGCTGCGGCTGGCCGATCGCCCGGATGATGATCCCGTCCATCAGCATCGTGATCTGCTGCTGGCAGCCGACCGCACCGGGGTCCGGCGACGACAGCGACGTGAAGACCGCGGCGACGAGTTTCGGCTGGCGGCCCATCGCCCGCAGGGCTCGGTCGAGGACGTCGAGCACCCGCTCGTCCGGCCGGCCGCCGCGCGGTGGCTGTTGGGCGAGCCGGACGTCGAGGAGCTCGACCCAGTGGACGAGCGTGGCCGCGAGCAAATGGTCCTTCGACGTGAAGTACCGGTAGACCGTGCCCATCGCCACGTCGGCTTTGGCCGCGACGTCGCGCATCTGGACCGCCTCGTAGCCGCCGTCGAGGCCGAGGGCCATCGCCGCGTCGATGACCCGCTGCCGCCGAGCCTGTTGGGCCCTGGTCAGCGGTCGGACGGCGGTCTGCATCCGACCAGGATAACCGGTAGAACCGGTTTCAAATAGCTGACGGTTCGTCAGCCTCGGCCAACGGGCCGGCCGGTGCGGCGGCGCTCGCGTGGCCGGCTGGCGCCGGCTCGACCGACCGATCGTACCCGGCCCAGCGGCGACGCTGGGCGAACCGACTGACCGCGCCGGCGAGCTCGTGCTGGAGCGCGAGCTCGTCCTCGAGGCTCTCGTCGGCCCATAGCATCCGCAGGACGCCGCGGACGTCGCCGAGCCGGCGCTGGCGCGAGCTCTCGACGAACGCCGCGACGAGCTCCTCGTGGAGGGCTTCCTCGTGCCGGCGGAGCGGCGGGACCGTGCCGCCGCGGCCGGCGAGGACGGCGGCGACGTCGAGGTACCACCGGTGGGCGTCCGCGCAGGCCAGGCGGAGCGCGTCGCCGGCGGTCGCGACCGATCCGAGCGGCGTGTGGCCGGCCTCGATCGGCCGCCGCGGCATCGTGGCGAGCGAGTACGCCTCGACGCGGGTGCGGACCGCGCCGACCGTGAGGGCGGTCGCGACCTCCGGGCTGACCGGCTTCGTGCCGCGTTCGGCCATGTACTGACGGAACGCGTCGTCGAGCCGGTCGTACGGGCCTTCGGTGGCGACCTTCGCCGCGTCGGTGTCGAGCGTGTCGTCCGGCGACGTCGTCCGCTCGACGGCGCGGAGCAGGTACGCGGACCCGGCTGCGTACGCCTCGCCGAGGGCTCGTCCGAGCGCGGCCGCGGCGCCGCGCGGCCAGAAGAGGAAGCCGACGACGAGGCTGACGGCACAGCCGATGGCGACGTCTTCGATGCGCGTCAGTCCGACCTTCCAGCCGGTCGGTTGGATGATGTTGAAGAGGACGACGACGACGACGGTGAAGCCGGCCTGGCCGGCTGCGAACGAGATCGCGGTCGGCGCGACGCCGGACAAGAGGACGGCGATCGGCAGGACGGCCCAGAGCACGTCGTAGTGGTTGCTCAGCCCGACCATGATCGCGGAGCCGACGACGAAGCCGACGACGGTGCCGCCGAGTGCCCGCAGCGCGGTCGCCCCGGTGCCGAGCGCGTTCGAGCGGAGCACGGAGAGGCAGCCGAGAACGACCCAGAACCCGTGGTTGACGTTCGTCACCTCGACGACGGTGACCGCGAGGGCGAGCCCGATCGCGCCGCGCAGGCTGTTGCGGAACCACACGGATCGCGGGTCGGCGTGGGCGATCGCCAGCTTGCGTCCAGAGCCCCACGTCTCGCGCTCCTGGCGCCGGCTGTCGAGCCCGGTCGCCCGGCCGAAGCCGGCGGCCTCCAGCGTCGCCTGACCGACCATCCCAGCGGCGAAGCTCAGCGCGCGGGTGCGGTACGTCGGGTCGAGCCGGCCGAGCAGCCGGTCCGGCTCCTGGCCCCGGCTGCCCTCGAGCCGTTCGGCCCCGGCCGGGCCGGCGTGAGCCAGCGCATCGGTGGCCCGCTCCTCGGCCGTCCCGTCGACGAGGCGGTTGAGCGCGGCATGCTGGCCGTCGTCGCGGGTCGTGGCGAGCGACGTGACGGCCGCGGTCAGCCGATCCGCGAGCGCGGCGTCGTGCACCGGACAGCCACGATGGTCACAGATCAGCTCGGCCGCGGCCGCGAGCACGTCGGCGGTTGCCCGGTTGATCGCCTGGACGTCCGGCAGCTCGAGCACGGTCATCTGCCGGTGGCCGAGGACCGCGTTCGTCGCGACCCATTCCATCCGGCCGACGAGCTTGGCCAAGGCAGTCGCTCCGGGCCCGGCGCCGGTCGGTGGGTACGTCGTCGACTCGAACTGCCGGCGGAGCTCGGTCAGCTCGGTCTCGACCGCGGCGAGCGCGGCCGGATCCGTCCGGCCGTCCGCGTGGGCGGCGACGAGCGTCGCCAGTGCTCGGGCGGTCGACGCCAGGCGTCGCCGGAGGTCGTCGTGGAACGGCCGAGGCCACACGAGGAGGATGGCCGGCACGGCCAAGGCGCCGGCGAGCAGCCAGCCGACGAGTCGGGCCGGGATCTCGTCGGGGTGGGCGGTGACCGCGATCGGTAGGACGAACGTGAGCAGCGCGGCGATCGTCCCCGCGCTGACGAGCGGGCTGAGCACGCCGGCGAAGAGGACGGCGAAGCCGACGACGGCCATCGTCAGCACCGCGGCGACCGGTTGGGTCGAGCAGAGCGTGCCGACGACGATGAAGACCGCCCCGCACGCCAGCAGGGCGCCGAGCGACCGGAGCTTCGACCGCGGGCTGCCGGGGAAATCGACGAAGAGCAGGAGCGCGAACGAGCCGAACGCCGCGAAGAGCTGCACGTTCGGGTTCGGCGACACCGCCCGGGCGAGCGCGAAGGCGGCCGGGACGACGACGGCGGCCCGCACCGACCGCTTGAGGGCGGCCAGCGACGGGTCGTGGGTGAGGACCCAGGCGGCGAACCGCCGGGTGGTCCCGTCCCGTTCCGGGGAGGGCCGAGGGTCGGTCACGGGGCCAAACTACTCTTGACGTTCGTGGGATCCGTGGCCGACGATCTGAACGGCGGAGCGACGACCACCGACGGGCGGGTTCCCGGCGAGCGTGGCCGGGCGACGCGGCAGAAACTGCTGGATGCCACGGTCGAGCTGCTGACGACGACGCCGTGGCGGTCAGTCAAGGTGATCGACATCGCCCGAGCCGCGGGAACGTCGCCGGCGACGTTCTACCAGTACTTCGAGAACGTCGAGCAGGCGATCGGCGTGCTCGCCGAGGGGATGGTCGTCCAAGCCGGTGAGCTGGCCGATCTCGTCGACGGCGACTGGTCGGAGGGCGAGAGCTGGTCGACCGCGCTGGCCGTCACCGAGGGGTTCCTGGCGTTCTGGGAAGGCAACCGGGCGATCTTCCGGGTCGTCAACCTGGCCACCGAGGAAGGCGACCCGACGCTGCGCGGCATCCGCGTCCGGGCGCTCAACGCGGTGACCGTCGCCCTCGCCGAGACGATCGGCGGCCGGGCGCCGGAGAGCTCGAAGACCGGCGCGGATCCGACGGCGGTGGCGGGGGTGCTCGTCGCGATGTACGCCAACGTCGCAGCCCACCGCTACGGGTTCGAGTTCTGGGGGATCCGGACGCACGACGTCGTCGATGCCCAGGCCCGCCTGCTGCACTGGGCGGTGACCGGCCGTCCGGCGCCGGACGGGGGGCGCTCCCCGGCCGTGGCCGATCGGCGATAGACCGAGGCCATGCGGGTGCTCGTCGCCGAGGACGATCCAGGGCTGCGATCGGTGCTCGAGCGGGGACTCCGGCGCAGCGGTTACGTCGTCGACGCGGTGCCCGACGGCGATCGGGCGCTCCTGTTCCTGCGGACGTACGACTACGAGGTCGCGGTGCTCGACTGGCGGATGCCCGGCGCGTCCGGGCTCGACGTCGTCCAAGAGGTCCGCCGGCGCGGCTCGAAGGTGCCGGTGCTGCTGCTGACGGCCCGGGACACGACGGAGGACCGCGTCGAAGGGCTCGACGGTGGGGCCGACGACTACCTCGTCAAGCCGTTCGAGTTCGCGGAGCTGCTGGCCCGCATCCGGGCGTTGCAGCGGCGGCCGCCGGTCGTCCTCGACCCGCGGCTCGTCGTCGGCGACCTCGAGCTCGATCCGGCGACTCGGTTGGCCCGGCGCGGTGACGTGCCGCTGCCGCTGACCGGGCGCGAGCTGGCGATCCTCGAACTACTGCTCCGCCGGCACCCGGCCGTCGTCGACCGACGGTCGATCGCCGTGCAGGTCTGGGACGACGAGGCCGACGCGGTCGGTTCGAACACGATCGACGTCCACCTGGCGCGGCTTCGGGCGAAGCTGACCGGCAGCACCGTCCGGATCGAGACGGTGCGCGGCATCGGCTACAAGTTGGTCGGCGGTTGACGCGAGCGCGGTCGCAGCAGGGCTTCTGGGCCCGGCGTCCGAACGTCGCCCACGCGGCGCGGGTGGCGATCATCGCGACGCTCGTGATCGCGGTCGTCTACATCGGCGTCGCCGCCGCGCTCGACGCGTTCCTCGGCCGGCGCGTCCTGTGGGAGGTCGACCAGCGGCTGAGCCTGCACCTGTCCGACGTGAGCCACCAGGCCAACCCGCTGTCCAGCCGGGCGGTGGCCGAGGACCAGGGCACCGACGGCGCGCCGGTGTTCGTGTGGTGGGTCCCGGCGAGCGGTGACGTGCGATCGCTCACCGAAGGCAACCCGCCGCTGTCGACCACGACACTGGCCGACGTCGCCAGCGACGGCGGCGCGCCGGTGAGCGTCTCGAGCCGTGACGCGACGTACCGGCTCGAGGCGGTGGCGTTCCGCAACGGCTGGCTGGTGGCCGGACAGAACCTGGCGGGGCCGTCGCACATCGAGAAGGTGATGCTCACCGGCGAGCTCGTCATCGGCCCGGTCCTGCTCGCCGCGGTCTTCGTCGGCGTCCTCGTCATCGGCGTGCGGGCGATCGCGCCGGTCGAGCTGGCGCGGCGTCGGTTGCTCGAGTTCACCGCCGACGCGTCGCACGAGCTGCGGACGCCGCTGACGGTCATCGAGGCCGAGATCGAGCTGGCCCGGGCGTCGCCGCCGGACGCGGCGGCCGACCGCGAGACGCTCGAGCACGTCGCCCGGGAGAGCCGCCGGCTCAAGCACATCGTCGAGGACCTGCTCTGGCTGGCCCGGTTCGACTCGGCGCCGCCGCCGCCACCGAACGAGCCGGTCGACCTCGTCGTCTCGGTCGACACGTGCGCCGGACGGTTCGCGGCCGTCGCGGCCGGTCGCGAGCTGACGCTCGTGGTCGACCACGTCGGCGACGGCCCGGTGTGGATCGATGCCGCACCGGACTGGCTCGACCGGCTCGTCGGGACGCTGCTCGACAATGCCTGCCGGTACGCACCGTCGGGCGGGACGGTCAGGGTGACGGCCGGCGCGAACGGGGCGCGGGCGCTGCTCGTCGTCGAGGACAGCGGGCCGGGCGTCCCGGTTGACGAGCGGGCCCGGCTCTTCGACCGGTTCCGCCGGGCGACGGACACGCCGGGCGGGGCCGGCCTCGGGCTGGCGATCGCCGATGCGGTCGTCCGGACGACCGCCGGGCGGTGGCGAGTCGGCGAGTCGTCGCTCGGCGGTGCGCTGATGGAGGTGTCGTGGCGCCGTGGCGCCGCTCCTGGAGGTTCAGCGGACGGCGACCGGGTTGAGCGGCGACCCGAGCCCGTCGACGAACGGCAGCGGCGTCCCGTCGAGGAAGAACGTGTACCGGCCGTCCGCCGCACAGGCCGCGGCTAGCTCGTCGAGCACCCAGTTCTGCCCCTGCGTCATCCCCATCTCGACGAGGTGGAGGAGGTGGACGGGTAGATAGAGGTCGTCGTCCTCGCCGGGAAAGACCTCGAGCGGCAGCGTGTCGGTGGCGACCGCGGCGACGTCGTGGTCGAAGAACCACTCGGCCGTGCCGATCGTCAGGCCCGGCGTCGGGAACGTGTACGCGACGAGGTCGCGGTTCGGCGGCGCGAGGTGGACCATCTGACCGGTGCGGACGAGGATGACGTCACCGGGCTCGACGTCGGTGCCGGCGAGCTCGAGCGCGGCGTCGAGGTCGGTCGGGCTGATCGGATAGCCCGCGGCGAGGACGTCCTGGCCCTTCGCCAGCGCGACGTCGAGCAGGATGCCGCGGCTGACGAGCGTGCGGACGACGTCGATGCCGCAGCGCGACGCCCCGGCTTCGGTCACCGTCGTCGAGGGGTAGCCGTTGTAGAGGCGGCCGCGGTAGCTCGCGTGCGCGAGCGCGTCCCAGTGCGTCGCGCCCTGCAGCGCGAGCTCGACGGTGTCCTCGCTGGCACAGATCCAGTCGGGATCAGCGCTCAGTGGGTCGTTGATGGCGATCATCGACCGCTGCGGGTTGATCCGCCCGGGGACGAACCCCATCTGGATGCCGTCCGCCGCCGACAGCGGGAGCCCGAGCGCGAACGCCTGGCCGGTCCGGATGCTCGCGGCCGCCCGGCGGCGGGCCGCGTCGTCGACGAGGTTGAGCGTGCCGAGCTGGTCGTCGTCGCCCCAGCGGCCCCAGTTGCGGACCCGGGCGGCGATCTCGGCGAAGCGGTCCGGAACGGGGGGCATGAGATCAGGTGGTCCAGAGGATGCTCTGCGGCTCGCTGTACGCGACCAGGCCGGCATCGCCGCGGTCGCGACCGACACCGCTCATCTTGAACCCGCCGAACGGCGCTTCGGAGTTGTTCTGCGCGGTATTGATGCCGACCATGCCGGCCTGCAGCCGCTGCGCGACCTTGTACGCCCGGGACGCGTCGCCGGAGAAGACGTAGTCGTAGAGGCCGTAGTCGGAGTCGTTGGCGATCGCGATGCCCTCTTCTTCGTCGTCGAACGGGATCATCGTGATGACCGGGCCGAAGATCTCCTCGCGGGCGACCGCCATCGTGTTGTCGCCGGTGATCAGCGTCGGGGCGACGTAGTAGCCGGTCGGCAGGTCCGGGCGCTGGCCGCCGACGACGACCTCGCCGCCCTCGGGCCCGGCCGATGCGATCGCCGCCTCGATGCGGTCGCGCTGGACCGCGGAGATGACCGGGCCGACGATCGTGTCCTTCGCCGTCGGGTCGCCGACCTTCAAGAAGCCGGCCATCTTGGTCAGCCCGTCCCGGACCTGGTCGAAGAGGCTGCGGTGGACGATCGCCCGGGTCGGCGCGGTGCAGATCTGACCGGAGTGGAACGTCCACGTCGATCCGATGCACGTGATCGCGGCTTTCACGTCGGCGTCGTCGAAGACGACGCACGCGCCCTTGCCGCCGAGCTCCATGAGCAGCCGCTTCATCGTCTTGCCGGCGGCCTCGTAGATCTTCGTGCCGACCTGCGTCGACCCGGTGAAGCTGACCATGTCGACGTCGGCGGAGTCGACGAGCGCGGCGGCCGGCTCCGGACCGGCCGCGTTGACGAGGTTGACGACGCCGGGCGGGAAGCCAACCTCGTCGAGGATCCGGACGAGCTCGATGACGGCCAGCGGGTCCTGCGGCGCCGGCTTGACGACGATCGTGTTCCCCGCGGCGAGCGCGGGCGCCACCTTGCCGGCCATGTTGACCATCGGGAAGTTGTACGACGTGACGCACGCGACGACGCCGACCGGCTGGCGGTTGATCATCCCGCCGATGATCCCGCCCGGTGCGAGCGGCGTGGCGCCGGCCGCCTGGGGGAGGAGCGGCGTCTGCAGCACGCTACGGGGGTCGCGGGAGTACCGGTCGAACCGGTCGGCGGCCACCGGGACCTGCATCCGGCCACCGACGACCATCGTCGCCCCGGTCTCCGCGATGACGAGCGGGAGCAGGTCGGCCGCCTTCGCCCGGATGGCCGCGGCCGCCTTCTTCATCAGCGCCGACCGCTCGTCCGCCGGCATCGCGGCCCACGCCGGCAACGCCTCGGCGGCGGCGGCGGCCGCGGCGGCCGCGTCGGCGGCCGTGGCGTTCGGCGCCTGGCCGACGACGGTCTCGGTCGCCGGGTTGACGACGTCGTAGGTGCCGCCGGAGGCGTCGTCCCACTTGCCGCCGATCAGGAGCTGGTGCTCGTCGTGCATGGTTCCCCCTGAGGTCAGCGGCGATCTGGGGCGCCGTCGGGTCACGTGGCTCTGCCGTAGACAGTACCGGGCGGTGCTTCGAACAGGAACACGTTCTACATTGTGGGGGCGACCGAAGCGAGTCGAGGAGGTCACGGTGCACAGGTTCAACCCGTTGGACGAGCTCCCGATCCATCAGGTGCCGTTGCCGATGCAGTACCCGGCGAGCAGCGACCGGAACTTCTACGACCGGTGCATCTACCAGGGCGTCGACAAGGAGCTCGACGCCTACTTCATCACCGGGCTCGGCATCTACCCGAACCTGGGCGTCATCGACGCGTTCGCGACCGTCCGCCGTGGCGAGCGGCAGTGGGCCGTCCGGACGTCCGGTCACCGGCCCGACGACCTGCGGTCCCAGGCGGTCGGGCCGTACCGCATCGAGGTCCGAGAGGCGTTCAAGGAACTGCGGATCGTCTGTGATGCCGACGACCACGGGCTCGGGTTCGATCTCGTCTACCGGTCCGAGTACGGCCCGATCGCCGAGCCGCAGCACGTCCGCCGGCTGGGTGACCGGATCCTGCTCGACGCGTCGCGATTCGCTGGTGTCGGCACCTGGGAGGGTGAGCTGCGGTTCGACGGCGGGACGGTCGCGGTCACGCCGGACCGGTTCACGGCTACCCGCGACCGGTCGTGGGGGATCCGGCCGGTCGGCGAGTCGGAGCCGGCCGGCCGGCCGCGGGAGTTCGACGGCATGTGGTGGTTCTGGGTCCCGTTGCGGTTCGACGAGTTCGCCGTGCACGTCATCGTCGAGGAGTCGTCGGACGGGCTGCGCAACTCGAATTTCGCGGTCCGGCAGTGGCCGGAAGCGACGGGGAAGCCGCTCGAGCAGCTCGGCTGGCCGTTGCCGAGGACCGAGTACCGGTCGGGTACTCGACAGCCGCTCCATTCGTCGATGGACCTGACGTTCCGGGACGGCCGAGTGGCGACGTTGGAGATCGAGCCGTTGCTCGGCATCGCGCTCAACGTCGGCTGCGGTTACGGCGGCGACCCTGACTGGACGCACGGCCTCTACAAGGGCGAGTCATGGACCGACGGCGCCGTCTATGACCTCGGCGACCCGGCGGTGACCGGTCGGGCGGCGTTCTCCCTGGTCGACCACGTCGCCCGGGCCACCTTCGACGGCCACGAAGGGTGGGGGATCTTCGAGCACGGGATCCTCGGGCCGCACCGGCCGTCAGGCTTCACCGACTTCTTCGACGGCGCGCCCTGATCATTCGCCGTCCGGCCGGCTCGGCGGGGGTGTTTCGGGCGGGAGCAGCGGGTCGGCCCGAGCGTCGATGTACCCGGTCGGGCCGCGGGACGGCGGCGTCCACGTGCCGGCCCACCAGTGGCCGGCGAACGGTGCGGACCGGCCGCCGTTCGGGCCCGCGGCGAGCAGCTTCTTCGCCCGGGTGTGGACGACCGCGTTCTGGACGCCGTACGTGATGCCGATGTAGAGCAGGAGGCTGACCGACGCGAGCCCGCTCGGCCCCTTCCAGGCGTCGATCCACCAGTCCGCGGCGAAGTGCAGGGCGAGCGAGATGATCCACAGCGCCATCGTCAGCCACGTGCCCTGCCGGAAGACGCCGTTCTCGTCGCGCCAGAGGTGGACGGTCGCGGCCCGGATCGCGCCGAAGCCGCCCGCGCCGACGAGCATGCTGAGGACGAGGACGCCGACGACCTTGGCCGAGAGATGGTGGTGGCCGGCGAAGCTGATCAGCTCGATCAGGCCGACGACGGCGAGGACGGCCGAGAGCCGCAGGTTGACCTGGGCGCGGACCCGCCGGACCTGGATCTGTCGGTAGAGGACCCAGACCACGACGACGACGTCGAGGACGACGGTGAACGCCATTGCGTCGACCCTACCGCCGGCGTCCGGCCAGCTGGCTCGCGGGTCGTCTAGCGGTTCAGCAGGGGCCCGACGAGTGCGCCGAACGCGGCGATCTGGTCGCACTGCTCGTCGACGGAGCGGGCCATCAGGCGGACCTGGAGGTGATTGACGCCCATGTCGGCGAGCTCACGCAGGGACGCGGCGACCGGCTCGGGGCCGCCCTGGAGGACGAACGACGGCAGCTCCCAGTCGGCGTCGCCGCCGGTACCGGCGCCGGTCAGGTAGATCGGCTCGGCGATCGTCCCGATGTCGAGCGGGGCGCCGCCGCGCAGCTCGTCGCGTAGGCGCCGTAGCTCGGCGATCTGGCCGGGCAGGTCCTTCCGGGGCGTGCCCTGCGGCAGCCAACCGTCGCCGAGCGCCGCGGTCCGGCGGATCGCGGCGTGGCTCGACCCGCCGATCCAGATCGGTGGGCGCGGCTGCTGGACCGGCCGGGGGGCGACGCCCATCCCGGCGGCCGGCCATCTCGGACCGGGGAGCGTCGGGAACTCGTCGGTGAACGCGGCCGCGAGCGCGACGACGGCCTCGTCGGTGTGGCGGCCGCGCTCGGCGAAGTCACCGGTGAGCAGGTCGTACTCCTCTTCGACGTGGCCCGCGCCGACGCCGACGACGAGACGGCCGCCGGAGAGCAGGTCGAGCGTCGACAGCTCCTTGGCGGCCCGCAGCGGGTGACGCTGGGCGAGGACGAGGACGTGCGAGAGCAGGCGGACGTTCGTCGTGATGCCGGCGAGCCAGCCGAGCGTCGCGGTCGTGTCGTACCACGTCGTTCCCATCGAGCCGGCGAGCCGCTCGGGGATCGCGGTGTGGTCGCAGACGCCGACGTAGAAGAACCCGGCCGCATCCGCGGCCTGGGCGACCCGGGCGAGCTCGGCGGGGCCGGCGCGCGTCTCCCACTTGGCGACGTAGAGCCTCGACTGCGACTGGACGGGGAGCTGCATCCCGTAGACGACGCGCCCGGGCGGCACGATCTGGACCGAGTCGTTCGGCGTCATGTCAGTAGCGGGCTGCGACGGTGCTCGTCAGGTCGTCGACCGGGCCGAGCGACGCCGCGAGCACGCGGGCGCGCATCAGGTAGAGGTGGACGGGGACCTCCCACGTGAAGCCCATGCCGCCGTGGACCTGGATCGACGTCTTCGCGTTGGCGACCGCGGCTTCGGTCGCCAGCAGCGCGGCGCCGGCGGCGGCGCGCTCGGCGTCGCCGACGTCCGGCTGGTCGACGGTGACCGCGGCCGCCTCGACCGAGGCCCGGGCGGACTCCGTGCGCACGAGCATGTCCGCGCAGAGGTGTTTGATGGCCTGGAACGAGCCGATCGGGCGACCGAACTGGTACCGACCCTTCGCGTAGTCGACCGCGAGGCCGCACGTCGCGGCGGCGATGCCGGTGGCGAGCGCGCCGGTCAGCACACGACGGTCGCGGGCCCACCGTCGGGCGGTCTCGTCGTCGACGGGTCGGCCGTCCGGCAGCTCGGCGACGACGGAGAGCGGCGTCAGCGGATCGAGGGGCCGTTCGACCGGCGTCGCCGCGTCGACGACCGCGGCGAGCGCGGCACCGTCGACGACGGAGAGCCCGGCCGAGCGGTCGACGACGAGCGCGCCGAGCGAGTCGAGATGCTCGACGAGGCACGGATCGCCGGGCTGGGCGTCGCCGACGACGAGCGTGCCGTCGGCCGCGCCGTCGAGCCGCAGGACGCTCGCCGCCAGGTGGGTGGCGACGAGCGGGCCGGGGACGAGGCCGCGGCCGAGCTCTTCGAAGACGACGGCCGCGTCGGCCAGCCCGAGCCCGACGCCGCCGTCGGCCTCGGGGACGGTGAGCGAGAAGACGCCGGCCTCGCCGAGCGCGGCCCAGTCGTCAGCGTCGACGACCTGCCGCGCCTCCTCGGCTCGCCGGATGCGGTCGAGCGGGAAGCGGCCGGCGACGATCGTCCGGACGAGGTCGGCCAATGAGCGCTGGTCGTCGGTCAGTTCGAAGTCCACCGGCTCAGCCCTTCGGGAGACCGAGGATCCGCTCGGCGACGATGTTCCGCTGGATCTGCGAAGTCCCCGCGGCGATCGTCCGCGAGAAGCCGTTGACCCAGGTATCGACGAGCTCCGCGTTCCCCGGCCCGCCGGCCGAGCGGGCCCACGGACCTCCGTCCAGCTCGTCCCAGGCGAGGCTGGCTCGTCCGCCGATGTCGGTGCCGAGCTCTGCGAGGCGTTGGCGCAGCTCGGAGAACGCCAGCTTGAAGACGCTGCCGCCGACGCCGGGCACGCCGGTCCGGGCGGCCTGGGAGACGTTCCGCTTGGTCAGCGCCCACAGGGCGTCGAGCTCGGCGCCGATGTGGCCGATCCGGGCGGTGAACGACGCGTCGGCGACGTCGCGTAGCGCCCGCAGGAGCTCCATCGACTGGAGCAGCTCACCGACGAACGCGGTGCCGCGCTCGAAGCTGAGCGTGACCATCGTCACGCGCCAGCCGTCGTTCTCGTCGCCGACGCGGTTGGCGACCGGGACGCGGACGTCGTCGAGGAAGAGCTCAGCGAACTCCGTAGAACCGGCGATCGTCCGCAGTGGCCGGATGTCGATGCCGGGCGTGTCCATCGGCACGACGAGCCACGTGATGCCCTTGTGCTTCGAGTCGTCCGGGCCGGTGCGGACGAGCATCTCGCAGTAGTCCGCGACCTCCGCGTGGCTCGTCCAGATCTTCGACCCGTTGACGACGTAGTCGTCGCCGTCACGGACGGCGCGGGTGCGCAGCGACGCCAGGTCGCTGCCGGCGTCGGCTTCGCTGAAGCCCTGGCACCAGACGTCGTCGCCCCGGAGGATCCCCGGAAGGTACTGCGCCCGCTGTTCCGGGGTGCCCTCGACGGCGATCGTCGGTCCCGCGTGGAGCAGGCCGACGAAGTTGACGCCGACGTACGGCGCGTGTGCCCGCTCGAGCTCGTCCACGTAGATCAACTGCTCGACCGGGCTTGCGCCGCGCCCGCCGCCCTCCGTCGGCCAGTCGACGCCGGCGTAGCCCGCGTCGAAGAGCAGCCGCTGCCAGTTCGTGTCGTACGTGCGACGGCCCGGCCAATCGTCGGCGGATGGCTTCGGCGGCAGCGTCGGCAGCGTGTCGGCCAGCCAGGCGCGCAGCTCCGCCCGGAACTTCTCTTCTCCCGGCGTGTACCGGAGATCCATGAGCTCTACCGAACGAGATCGAGGCCGAACAACTCGATCGCGTTGCCGCGGACGATCTTCCGCCGTTGCTCGTCGGTGAGGTCCGCCATCTGCTCTTCCGCGATCTCCCGCGTCCGCGGCCACGTCGAGTCCGAGTGCGGGTAGTCCGACTCGTACGTGATGTTGTCCTCGCCGATCTCGTCGACCGATTTCAGGCCGTGGGCGTCGTCGAAGAAGCAGCCGTAGACGTGGTCCTTGAAGTACGTCGACGGCGGGTTCGGGACCTTGTCGGCGACGCCGCCCCAGCCGCGGTTGTCCTCCCAGACGCGGTCGGCGCGCTCGAGGATGTACGGGATCCAGCCGATCTGGCCCTCGCTGTACGCCAGCTTCAGCGTCGGGAACCGGACGAGGACGCCGGAGAACAAGAAGTCGACGAGCGAGAACGTCGCGTTCGTGTGCGTCAGCGTCGAACCGACCGCCGGCGGCGCGTCGGCCGACGTCGACGGCATCTTCGACGACGACCCGATGTGCATGTTGACGACCGTCCGCGTCTCCTGGCACGCCGCGAAGAACGGGTCCCAGTAGCCGTCCGGGTCGTGGACGCTCGGCAGGCCGAGGAACGGCGGGATCTCGCTGAAGCAGACCGCCCGGACGCCCCGTGCCGCGTTGCGCCGGACCTCCGCCGCGGCCAGCTCCGCGTCCCACAACGGGATCAGCGTCAACGGGATGAGCCGGCCACCGGACTGACCGCACCACTCGTCGACCATCCAGTCGTTGTACGCCTTGACGCAGAGGAGCGCGAGCTCCTTGTCCTTGGCCTCCGAGAACGTCTGGCCGCAGAACCGCGGGAACGTCGGGAAGCAGAGCGCGGCCTCGATGTGGTTGACGTCCATGTCCTCCAGCCGGGGTTTCACCTCGTACGACCCCGGCCGCATGTCCTCGAACGTCACGCCCTTCATCGTCACCTCTTCGCGCGGGACGCCGACCGCGGAGTCGACACGCAGCAGCGGGCGCTTCAGGTCCTCGTAGTACCACCAGTCCGTCGGGTTGCCCTCGCTGCCCGGCTTCACCGTCAGCTTGCCGCCGAGGAACGTGATCTCGCCCATCGGCGCCCGGACGATGCGCGGACCGACGTCCGCGTACTTCTGGCGGCAAGCGGTCCTGCCAGACGTGCGCCGGCTCTACGACGTGGTCGTCGACGGAGACGATCAGGGGAAGATCAGCCATCTGACGAGCGTAGCGCGGGTCTGACGGTCCATCAGATACGGCGCGACGGCCGGTGCGCCCGGTCGACCGTGCCCCCGATCTCGCCGGCCTCGGTCGGCTGGGCGACGCCGTCACCAGGGCCGATGGGCTAGAGCATCGTCATGCCACCGTTCGGGCTGAGGCACTGGCCGGTCAGGAAGCTGCTCGCGTCGGACGCGAGGAAGAGGACGCAGTAGGCGACATCCGCGGTCTCGCCGACTCGGCGCAACGGCGCGAACTTCGCCATCGGCTGGAGCACCGCTTCCTTCATCGCCTCGTCGATCGTGCCGTCGGGCTTGCGGTAGTAGCGGCTCGTCATCCCCGTCGGGACGAAGCCCGGTGCGACCGCGTTCACGCGGACGCCCTTGCGCCCGGTCTCGATCGCCATCGTTCGCGTCAGCTGGAGCACCGCGGCCTTCGTCATCGCGTACGCGCCGACGTCCGGAGCCGGCGCGAGCGCGGCCGTCGACGTCATGTTGACGATGCTGCCGTGTCCCTGCTCGACCATGACGCGACCGGCCGCCTGGCAGCCGAAGAGGACGCCCTTGAGGTTCACCGCGACGACCGTGTCGACATCGGCTTCGGTGATCGCGAGGACCGGCCCGTCGACCATCGTCCCCGCGATGTTGCACATCACGTCGAGCCGACCGTGCGTGTCGACCGCTTCCTGGACGACCGCGCTGATCTCCGTCGCTTTCGACACGTCGACCGGTCGGGCGATCGCGGCGCCCGTCGCATCGGCGACCGCGTTGATCGCTGCGGACGCTTCCTCGGCCGCCGGTCCGTTGACGTCGGCGCAGTAGACCGTCGCGCCCGCGCCAGCGAGGACCTCCGCGGTCGTCCGGCCGATACCGCTACCCGCCCCGGTGACGACCGCTACCCGCCCCGTCAGGTCGAACGTCTTTTGGACCGTCTCAGCCGTCTCCATCTTCGGGAGTGTGCCACGCTTCCAGGCCGAGCAGCTTCTCCTTGAGGTAGATCCCACCGCCGTAGCCACCGAGCCCGCCGCCGGACGCGATGACGCGGTGGCACGGGTAGATGATCGCCAGCGGGTTCGCGCCGTTCGCCTGTCCGACCGCCCGGAATGCGGACGGCCGGCCGACCCACGCCGCGAGCTCCGCGTAGCTGATCGTCTCGCCGTACGGGATCTCCGCCAGCGCCCGCCAGACCGACTGCTGGAACGCGGTGCCCGTCGTGAACCGGAGCGGGAGGTCGAACGTCGTCCGCGAGCCGGCGAAGTACTCGTCGAGCTGCGTCGTCGGCCTGCTCGACCGCCTTTGGCACCGCGCCCGGGTGAGCTGCCCGCCGACGCCAAGCCCGTGTTCGGCAGGAAGAGGTGCGTCACCGACTCGTCGTCGCCGACGATGACGAGCGGCCCGAACGGGCTCTCGTAGACGAGGCGGTACGCGTCCTCGTCCGTTGTGATGGCTGCGGCCATCGTCGCCACCGCTCGGGCCGAGGCCGCGGTGGCCGTGTGATCGGGCGTCGTGGTCTGGGTCATGCGGCGCGCTCCTTCGGTTTCAGGGTCGGGTACCGACCACAGGTGGACGGTCGCGTACGCCCGCCACGGCCGCCAGCGGTCGGCCAGACGGACGATGTCGGTCGTCGACTCCGGTCCGCCGAGCCAGCGGACGGCCCGGCGGACACCGACGTCGGTCGGGATGAACGCGTCCGGGTCGCGCAGCGCCCGCATCGCGATGTAGCCGGTCGTCCACTCGCCGATCCCCGGGACCGCCCGCAGGCGTTCAGCCAGCTCCGCCGGGTCCACTCCGGGGTCGAGCGATACGGTCCCTTCGGCGATCGCGGCCGCCATCGCCCGGATCGTCCGCCGGCGAGACGTCGGCATCGGCAGGGCGACATCGGCGACCGCGAGGACGTCCTCGGGGCTCGGGAACAGGTGCGTCACCGGGCCGTCCGCGACAGCCAGCCGTGCGCCGGCCGCGGCCACGAGCCGGCCGGTGACCGTCCGCGCACCGGCGACGGAGACCTGCTGGCCGATGATCGCCCGGAACGCCAACTCCGTCCCGTCGACCGCCCCCGGCACCCGTCGACCGGGCGTCGCCGTGACGAGCCGGCCGAGGATCGGGTCGTCATGGAGCAGCCCGTCGACCGCGACCGGGTCGGCATCGAGATCGAGGAGCCGACGGCACCGGCTCACCGCCGCCGTCAGGTCCCGGAGATCGTCCAGTCGAAGCGTCGCCGCCACGTACCCGTTCGCCGCGGCGAGCGCGGCCGTCCCGGTGCCGTGCGGCAGTCGAAGGCTGCGATGGAAGACCCCGTCGACCATCGCCTCGACCCCCGTCACCGCCCGGGCGGCCAAGAACGCGAACGTCGACGCCGCGTCGAACGGCTCGCGGTACGCCAGTCGAAGCGTCACCGCGCCCGCCCCGCCGAGTGGTTGGCGGTCGGCGTGACGGATGTGCTTGTGCCGAAGTTCCGTCGGGCTGTTCGCGAAGACCGCGCGGACGGTGTCGTTGAACTGCCGGACGCTCGAGAACCCGGCGGCGAACGCGATACGGGCGGCGGGCAGGTCCGTCGTCTCGATCAGCACCCGCGCCGTCTGGGCTCGTTGCGCCCGGGCCAGCGCGATCGCTCCGGTCCCGACCTCCGCCACCAGCAACCGGTGCAGTTGCCGCTCGCTGTACCCGAGCCGGCCGGCCAGGCCGGCGACGCCATCACGATCGACGACGCCGTCGGCGATCAGCCGCATCGCCCGAGCGACGACGTCGGCCCGGGCGTTCCACTCCGGCGACCCTGGCGCGGCGTCCGGACGGCAGCGCATGCACGCCCGGAACCCGGCCTGCTGCGCCGCGGCCGCGCTCGGGTAGAACCGGACGTTCGCCGGCTTCGGCGTCATCGCCGGGCAGCTCGGCCGGCAGTAGATGCCCGTCGACGTCACCGCGGTGAAGAACCAGCCGTCGAAACGGGCGTCCCGGCTCTGCACCGCCCGGTAGCAGCGTTCGAAGTCGTCGAGCACCGCACCATCCTCGCAGTCGACGCCGGCCTTGTCTGGCGGAAATCGGACATGACCGTCGTTGCGCCCGGTGGCGTCGCCGGGTCGGGAGATCTGGCGTCGCGGTCGGGTCTATCGCGATCGATTCGGTCGATTTGGTCCAGCCGGTCGAGTCGGCCGAGTTCACCGGTGCCATGGTCGTTTTCCATTGTCATTGAGTGCTGGTGATATACCCACTTGCCATCATCAACCCATGACGCCGGCTGCGACCGTTTCCCGCCTTGCCGGGGTCGTGGACACCCTGCAGAGCCATCTCGACCGGTTGCGGGCCGAAGTCGACCGCGTCGACCCGGCGACGACGGACGGTGCCGACGCGGCCGAGCTCGTCCTGACCGGCGTGGCCTTCGAACGGTTCGGCGCTTCGCTGCGGACGAGGTTCGCCCGCCGCGTCGAGGAAGCTGGCTCGTTCTCGGAGACCGGCCACAAGCATGCCGCTGGATGGCTGGCCGGCATCTCCGGTGAGTCCGTCGGGCAGGCGCACGACGTCTTGAAGACGGCCGCCCTTTTGGCCCAGGCCCCGGTCGTCGAGCAGGCCTTCAAGGACGGGAAGCTGTCGCTGTCCCAGGCCGGCGTCGCGGCATCGGCCGGCGCCGTCGACCCGTCGGCCCAGAACGGATTGGTGCGGACGGCGACGTCCGGATCGATGAAGGAACTGAAGGACGAGGCCGCCCGGATCAAGCGGGCGGCCGACGGTGCTCGGGGCGAGGCCTCGCTGGCCCAGCGAGAGGCACGGGCCCGACGGGGCCGCTATCTAAGGATGCGTCCCGTGCCCGAGGGCGGCATGAGGCTGGAGGCGTGGCTCCCGACGGTCGACGGCGCCCGCGTCAAGGCCGCGCTCAAGGCCGAGGCCGACCGGGCCTTCAAGGAGGCATGGGCGGCCGGCGTCAGGGAGCACCCGGACGCGTACGCCGCGGACGCTCTCGTGCGGACGGTCTGCGGCGACGCGAAGAACGAACCGAAGGCCGACGTGGCCGTCCGGGTCGATCTCGGAACGCTCCGTCGCGGTTTCGTCGAGGGCGACGAGATCTGCGAGATCGCCGGCGTCGGACCGATCCCGGTCGACGTCGCCAAGGATCTCCTCGGCGATGCGGTCTTCCACTTCGTCGTTACCGACGGCATCGACGTGAAGGCGGTGACGTCGAAGAAGCGGACGATCCCGGCTTCGCTACGGCGCGCGCTGATGGAGCGGGATCGGGCCTGCGCGGTGCCGGGTTGCGACGTCACGGACCACCTACAGATCGACCACCGATGGGAGTTCGCCAAAGGCGGTCCGACCGAGCTATCGAACCTCTCGCGACTGTGCCCGGCGCATCATCGGATGAAAACGACGGCCGGGTTCCGACTGGTCGACGACGGCGACGGCGTCCGATGGCTGGGTCCGGACGTCAACGGTCGAGCGCGGCGGCGAGCACTCGGGCGCGGTGGGTAGTCGCGTCACCACCGGCCGCCGAAAGGGCCCACGCCCGCTTCATGAAGAGCTGTAGGTCGCACTCCCACGTGTAGCCGATCGCTCCGTGGACCTGGAGAGCGACCCGGGCGGCCAGGTCGGCAGCATCGGACGCAAGAGCCTTAGCCATCGACGCGTGCTCGGACCGATCGGGCAGCGCACGGGCGAGGGAGTCGGCGGCCCGATAGGTCGCCGGCCGGGCGAACTCGAGCTTCACCCGGGCGTTCGCCAAGTGGTGCTTTACGGCCTGGAAGCTGCCGATCGGCTTGCCGAACTGGTTGCGGTCCTTCGCATAGTCGGCGGCGAGCGTGATCATTCGATCGGCCAGGCCGAGCAGCTCGGCCGCGTACGCCACCGCGATGCGGTCAGCGAGATCGGCGACGACCGCGATATCGGAGGCGATGACGGTGTGGGGCCACGGCGTCCACTCGACGGTGCCGAGGTCTCGGGTGCCGTCGATCGACGGCGTCACCGTCACGTCGACCGCATCGGCCGGTACCGCGTGCACCTGCCAGCCCAGTCCGGGCGCCTCCCACGCGAGCAGGAACAGGCCGGCCCGGCTCACGCCGGCGACCCGCTCGGTGGCGACCGTGCCCTGCGTGAGGGGGTGGGTAGCCGTCACCAGCCCGTCGACAGTCACGTCGACGCCGCCGACGGTGGCGACGAGATCGCCGGCGGCGATCTGCGGCAGCGATTGTTCGGCCACCGCGTGGGCGGCCGCACCGTCGGCGGCCATCCCGGCCGCCGCGGCGAGCAGCGGCGCCGCCAGCGCGGCCGACTCGACGAGCGGCTCCGGAAGCCCCGCCCAGCCGGCCTCCTCGAGGACGCCGACGAGCTCGACGTCGGTCAATCCGAGACCGCCGCGGTCCTCCGCGACGAGAACACCCGGCGCGCCGAGCTCGGAGAGCACGGCCCAGCGGTCGGCCGACCGACCGGCGGCGTGGTCGTGACCGTCGACGATCGCCCGCAGGTCGGCCGTCGTGCACTCGCGATCGAGAACCTGGCGGACGGCCATCCGCAGCTCGAGCTGTTGTTCGGTGAACGCGAAGCGCATCCCTAACTCCTCGGCAGTCCGAGCAGGCGCTCGGCGACGACGTTGCGTTGGATCTCGTTCGTCCCCGCGTAGATCGGCCCGGCCAGCGCGAACAGATAGCCGTCGAGCCACGGGCCCGGATGCTTCAGACGGTTCGAGCAGCTCGGCGCCAGGCCCGAGCAGTGAGAGCCCGGCCGCGTGGATCGCCAGGTCGGTCTCGGACCAGAAGATCTTGTTGCAGCTCGCCTCCGCGCCGACGGTGTGGCCGTCGGCGGCCCGCGACGCCATCCAGTACGTCCCGAGCTCGTACGCCTGGGCATCGATGTACGCCCGGGCGACGTCGTCGGCGATCCGACCGCTCGGACGTCCACGGTCCGCGTACAGTTCGACGAGCCGGGCTGCGGCCTCGGTGTACCGGGCCGGACTGCGCAGGCTCAACCCGCGCTCGCTGCCGGCCGTCGACATCGCGACCTTCCAGCCGTCGCCGACACCGCCGAGGACGTGCTCGTCGGGGACGAAGACGTCCTCGAAGAAGACTTCCGCGAACCCGGTCTCGCCGTCGAGCTGGGGGATCGGCCGGACGGTGACGCCGTCGGCGTCCATCGGGATGAGGAAGTACGTCAGACCGCGGTGCCGTTCCGCGTCGGGATCGGTGCGGAAGATCCCGAAGCACCATTCCGCGAACGCGCCGCGCGAGCACCACGTCTTCTGGCCGGTCAGCTGCCAGCCGTCGTTACCGGCGGCCCGGACGGCGCGGCTACGGATGCCGGCGAGGTCGCTGCCAGCGTCCGGCTCCGACCACCCCTGGCACCAGATCTCGTCGCCCGCGGCCATCGGCGGCAGGAACCGCGCCTTCTGCTCCGGCGTCCCGTACTCGAGCATCGTCGGCGCGAGGAGGAAGATGCCGTTCTGGCTGACCCGCTTGGGGGCCTGGGCTCGGTAGTACTCCTCCTCGAAGATCAACCACTCGAAGATGCCGACGTCTCGGCCGCCGTACTCGGTCGGCCAGCTGACGACCGACCAGCGGTCGGCGGCGAGCGTCCGCTCCCACTCGCGATGCTGCTCGAACCCGTCAGCGGTGTCGAGCGACGCGAGGCTGCCGGGCGCCGGCACGTGGCTCTCGAGCCAGGCGCGAGCCTCGGCGCGGAACGATTCCTGGGCGGGCGTGAACGTGAGGTCCATTTGGCGGAGAATCTCGCATACCGCGGGGTCGGTCGGCAACACCTGGCCTGCCGACGGGACCACCGGTGCGCCGCGCTCGTGCTACCCCCGGCGGTCGGTCGGCCGGGTAGATCGGCCCCGGCCGCCGAGGTGGGCCGACCGCTAATCTGTGCGTATGTCGACCTCAGAGAAGACTCGGGTGCCGGTCCTCGAGGGCTGGTTCACCACCGGCGACGCCCCGGCACTGCTCGGAAGCCGGTGCACGTCGTGCGGCACGGTCGCGTTCCCCGCGGAGCAGTCGTTCTGCCGGAACCCCGCGTGCGAGGGGACTGAATTCGACCAGGTCGAGCTGTCGCGGCGAGGCCGGGTGTGGTCGTACACCGACGCCCGGTACCAGCCGCCGCCGCCGTACGTGGCTGCCGATCCGTACGTCCCGTTCGCCCTCGCCGCGGTCGAGCTGGCGGCGGAGAAGATGGTCGTGATGGGCCAGGTCGTCCCGGGTGTGTCGGTGGACGAGCTGACGGTGGGGGACGAGGTCGAGCTGGTGCTCGACACGCTCTACGAGGACGACGACCACGAGTACCTGGTGTGGAAGTGGCGGCCGGTGGCCACCGACGGGAAGGGACGTTCCGATGCCTGACGACAAGCGGGTCGCCGTCCTCGGCGCCGGGATGCATCCGTGGGGCAAGTGGGGACGGAACTTCGTCGAGTACGGCCTCGTCGCCGCCCGCGACGCGCTCGCGGGACGCCGGGTTGCGGTGGGAGGACGTCCAGTTCGTGTCCGGTGCGGACACGATCCGGAACGGCTACCCCGGCTTCATCGCCGGCGCGACGTTCGCGCAGGCGCTCGGTTGGACCGGGGCGAGAGTGTCGTCGTGCTACGCCGCGTGCGCGTCGGGCGCGTCGGCGATCGCCAGCGCCCGGGCGCAGATCCTCGCCGGGCTCTGTGACGTCGCCCTCGTCGTCGGTGCGGACACGACGCCGAAGGGCTTCTTCGCCCCGGTCGGCGGCGACCGGAAGGACGACCCGGACTGGCTGCGGTTCCACCTGATGGGCGCGACGAACCCGACGTACTTCGGGCTGTACGCCCGGCGGCGGATGGACCGGTTCGGCGCGACCGAGGACGACTTCGCCGCAGGTGAAGGTCAAGAACGCCCGGCACGGGCTGGCCAACCCGAACGCGCGGTACCGCAAGGAGGTGACGGTCGACGAGGTTCTCGCTTCGCCGGTCGTCGCCGACCCGCTTCGGCTGCTCGAGATCTGCGCAACGTCCGACGGGGCAGCCGCAGTCGTGCTCGTCGAGCCTCGACTTCGCCCGCAAGCACGGTGGAGCGGACCCGCTCGTCACGATCTCGGCGGTCTCGACGGTGACGCCGCGGTTCCCGAACGCGGTCATCGAGATGCCGAACTTCTCGACCGATTCGGCGCGGCGGCGGGGATGGCGGCCGAGGTCGGGTTCCGGCCGTCGATCACGCAGGCTGCGTACGAAGAAGCCGGCATCGGCCCGAATGACCTCGACCTCGCGGAGGTCTACGACCTCTCGTCGGCGCTCGAGCTCGACTGGTACGAGGACATCGGGCTCTGCGGCGAAGGCGAGGCGGAGAAGCTGCTGCGCGACGGCGCGACCGTCGATCGGCGGTCGCATCCCGGTGAACCCGAGTGGTGGCCTGTCGTGCTTCGGCGAGGCGATCCCCGCCCAGGCGATCGCCCAGGTCTGCGAGTGCGTCTGGCAGTTGCGCGGTCAGGCCGAAGGACGACAGGTCGACGGCGCTCGGGTGGCCGTCACCGCCAACCAGGGATTGTTCGGCCACGGCTCGTCGGTGATCGTCACCCGGTAAGTGTCGGCGGGACACAGGCGAGGGCGATCGTGATCGGAGTTGGGGCCGGCCCAGTGCGTCCCGGTTGTGGCGGATACCTCCGATCGACAGCCCCGAGCTTGTCCACGACGTCGTCGTGACGCCCGTGCGGTTGCCGTATAGCCGGTTGAGCTCGACCCGGCCTGTCCATTCGACCCCGAGTTCAAGCCGACGATCCAATTAGAGGCGGCATAGCCAGCTGAAGCCGCAAGAAGGGCACCGAAGATGGCCCCCGCGACCGTGGCCTTCCGGCTCAGTCTTTGTGTCCGGCGGCGCCTACTCGCGGCGTGTTCGACCTGGCCCGTCCGCCTGTTGCCTGCCGACGCGGTCCCTCGCAAGCCACAGATCGGTACGCAGCAGCGAGAACCGTACGGTTTTCAAGATCTTTTTTTACACCAAAATTGCAAAACTCGTTCAGGAAGAAAAACATCGGACCGAGAACCTGATAAAAGGCGGCCAGTTGGCGCGCCGGCCCGGCAACTGGAGCCCCAGGGCGTCAGGGCCAGCGAAGCCCGGAAAACCGTTCAGCGACGGCCCGGCTTTCAGAGCGAGCGGAAAGCGGTGAAGGTGTTCTCGGCGAGGCCGGCACCGTCGAGACGGTGGGCGGCGAGGATGTCGTCGGCCTTGGCGTGCGGGAGGTAGGCGAGTGGCAGGCCGCAGGTCACGACGGACGGGGTGGGTGACCCGGCTCGGGCTCGCCGGCGAAGAGCGGCGGCGACCATCGACCCGACGCCACCGTCGGTGATCCCGTCTTCCGCGGTCACGACGAGGCGGTGGTCGAACGCGTCGTCGAGCATGACGTCGTCGAGTGGCGACGCGACGCGGACGTCCCAGACCGATGCATCGATCCCGCGGTCGGCGAGCCGCTCGGCCGCGTCCTCGCAGGCGCCGACGAGCTTGCCGAGGCCGAGCAGGCAGACGTCACGGCTGGCGCCGTAGCGGAGCAGACGGCCGGTCGCGCCGCGACCGGGAGAGCCGTTGACGCGGGCGGCCGTCTTCGGCCAGCGGATCGCGACGGGTCCATCGGTGATGTCGAGGGCGCAGCGGAGCATCTCGGCGACGTCGTCGTAGCACGACGGCGCAAAGACGGTCATCCCGGGGACCTTGGTGAGCAGTGCGAGGTCGAGGAGGCCGTGGTGGCTCGGACCGTCGTCGCCAGTCACGCCGGCCCGATCGATGCAGAAGACGACCGGCAGCCGATGGAGGCCGACGTCGTAGTAGAGCTGGTCCCACGCCCGATTGAGGAACGTCGAGTAGATGGCGACGACCGGCCGGAGGCCGGCCATGGCCATTCCGGCGGCGGCGGCGACCGCGTGCTGCTCGGCGATGCCGATGTCGACGAAGCGATCGGGGAACCGACGAGCGAACGGCAACAGCCCGGTCGGGCCGGCCATCGCCGCGGTGATGGCGACGACGTCCGGTCGGCGTGCGGCTTCGGCGACGATCGCGGTGCTGAACGCCTCGGTGTACGTCGGCGGCGGCAGCTCGACCTTGGGCCGGCCGGTGGCGGTGTCGAACGGCCCGACGTCGTGCAGGCACTTGTCGGGGTCGGTCTCGGCCGGAAGGTAGCCCTTGCCCTTGACGGTGTGGACGTGGACGACGACGGGGCCGGCGGACCGGCTGGCCCATCGCAGCGCGTCTTCGACAGCCCCGACGTCGTGGCCGTCGACCGGACCGCAGTACCGGAGACCGAGCGCACCGAAGAACGACGCGGGTGTCCGACCTGAAGGATTCTCGGCAGCTGGCGGTCGTGAGGCGTGAGACGGTCGGCGAGTACGACCGACCGTTGTCGTTCAGGACGATGACGACCGGGGTGCGCGCCGAGCCGATGTTGTTGAGCGCTTCGTAGGCGAGCCCGCCGGTCAGGGCACCGTCGCCGATGACCGCGACGACCCGGCGTTGGCGGGTTGATCCGGCGATGTCCGCAGCGTCACTCAGCCCACCAGCCGCCGAGTTACGGGTGAGCGCGTCGGCGCGAGCGAGGCCGTCGGCGTACGAGAGCGAGGTCGACGCGTGGCTGTTCTCGACGAGGTCGTGGGCGGACTCGGTCCGGTTCGGGTAGCCGGACAGGCCGCCGGCGCGGCGGAGACCGGCGAAGTCGTCGGCCCGACCGGTCAGCACCTTGTGCACGTACGCCTGGTGGCCGGTGTCCCAGACGAGCCGATCGGTCGGCGAGTCGAAGACGCGGTGGAGCGCGAGCGTCAGCTCGACGGCGCCGAGGTTCGAGCCGAGATGGCCGCCGGTCTCGGCGACGGTCTCGACGATGAACCGCCGCAGTTCGGCGGCGAGCCGATCGAGACCGGCCCGGTCGAGCTCTCGGACCGCGGCGGGGCTCAGGTCGCGCAGCTCGATAGAGCTCCGACGCCGCCCGCCGGCCGCCCGCGCACCGACACCCGAGAGCTGGTCGGCGGGTGGAGCGCCGGGTGCGGACGGAATGCGCAGTGCGGCCATCACGCTCAGTGGGTGTTGACGAGGGCGCGGAGGGACTGCCGCATGGAGCCCATCGTGGCGATGACCGACGACGGTTCGTACCCGCAGTGGGCCATGCAGTTGGCGCACCGGGGGTCCTTGCCCCGGCCGTAGGCGTCCCAGTCGGTGGTCTCGACGAGCTCCTTGTAGCTGGAGGCGTAGCCGTCGGCCATCAGGTAGCACGGCCGCTGCCAGCCGAGCACCGAGTAGCTGGGGACGCCCCAGGCGGTGCACTGCGAAGTCGGTCTTGCCCTCCAAGAAGTCCAAGAACAGCGGCGAGTGGTTGAGCCGCCAGCCCTTCCGCTTGCCGGCGAAGGCCTCGCGGAAGAGCTTTTGGGTCTGCTCGACGCCCAAGAAGTGCTCCTGGTCGGGGGCCTTCTCGTAGGCGTAGGCCGGCGAGATCATCATGGCGTCGACCGAGAGGTCGTTGTTCAAGAAGTCGAGGACGTCGCGGATGGTCTTGGGCGAGTCGGTGTTGAAGAACGTGGAGTTCGTCGTCACGCGGAAGCCGCGCTCCTTGGCCTGCCGGATGGCCGCGACGGCCTCGTCGAAGACGCCCTCGCGGTCGACGGCGGCGTCGTGGCGCTCACCGCAGGCCGTCGATGTGGACGACCCAGGAGAAGTACCGGGACGGGGTGAACTTCTCCATGCGCCGCCGCAGCAGGACGGCGTTGGTGCACAGGTAGACGTACACCTTCCGCTTCGTCAGCTCCTCGACGATCTTGGCGATGTCGGGGTGCAGCAGCGGCTCGCCGCCGGCGATCGAGACCATCGGGGTCCCGCTCTCCTCGACGGCGCCGAGGATGTCCTCCACCGAGAGCCGCTTGCGGAGGATCTCGGTCGGGTGCTGGATCTTGCCGCAGCCGGGGCAGGACAGGTTGCAGGCAAAGAGCGGCTCGATCTCGACGATGAACGGGTAGTGCTTGTCCTTCTTCAGCCGGTGCTTCATCAGGTGGGCACCGATACGAAGGTTCTGACGGATGGGAATAGGCATTTAGCGCACCTGCATTGGTAGAGCGAATCGGACGGTTTCTTCGGTAGTTCGACGTTCCTCGACGATCAGCGGCCGGAGCTGGCCGAGGGCGCCGATGACTTCTTGGACGAGCACCTCCGGGGCGGAGGCCCCGGCGGTAAGGCCGACGGTGGACACGCCGTCGAGCCACGACGGCTCGAGCTGCGCGGCGTCCTCGAGGAGCTCCGCCCGACTGCCCTCACGGCGGGCGACTTCGACGAGGCGGGCGGTGTTCGACGAGTTGGCGGAGCCGACGACGAGGACGAGATCGCAGTCGGCGGCCATCGCCCGCACCGCGTCCTGCCGGTTCTGCGTCGCGTAACAGATGTCGTCGGCGCTCGGCCCGACGATCGCCGGGAACCGTTCGTGGAGCGCGTCGACGACGGCCGCGGTCTCGTCGGTGGCGAGCGTCGTCTGCGTCAGGTAGGCCATCGGGCGGTCGCCGTCGACCGGCAGGTCGGCGACGTCACGGGGGCTCTCGACGAGCCGGATCCGGTCGGGTGCCTCGCCGACGGTGCCGACGACCTCTTCGTGGCCGGCGTGGCCGATGAGCGCGATGTCGTAGCCGCGGGCCGCGAACCGCTTCGCCTCGTGGTGGACCTTGGCGACGAGCGGGCAGGTCGCGTCGATCACGGCGAGGTCGCCGCGGTCGGCGGCGTCGGACCGGACCGCCGGGGAGACGCCGTGGGCGGCGAGGACGACGGTCGCACCGGCCGGGATGTCGTCGAGCTCCTCGACGAAGACGGCGCCCTTGGCCTCGAGGTCGGCGACGACGTGCGTGTTGTGGACGATCTGGCGACGGACGTAGACCGGTGCGCCGTAGCGCTCGAGGGCGCGGTCGACGATCTCGATCGCCCGCTCGACGCCGGCGCAGAACGACCGGGGCGCGGCGAGGAGGACCTTCAGCTCAGCCATGCTGACCCTTCAGATACCGCCCGAGCGCGGAGACCGGGAAGACGAGCCGGTAGAGGTGGTAGTTGATGTAGAAGTCGCCGGGAAAGCCGGTGCCGGTGAACCACGGCTCGTCCCACGTCCCATCGGCGAGCTGCGTGTCGACGAGGAAGGCAACGCCTCGCTCCGTCGCTTCGTACCCGGCGCCAGGGGTCTCCCGGCTGGCCGCGGTCACGTCGGCGCGGGGGCTCCCGTCGGCGGCGAGCAGGGCGAGCAGCGCCCAGGCGGTCTGTGACGCGGTCGACGCACCCCGACCGCGCTGCGTCGGGTCGTCGTACGACCGGAGGTCCTCGCCCCAGCCGCCGTCGGCGTTCTGGTGTGCGACGAGCCAGGCGACGGCGCGTCGGACGGCCGGGTGGCCGGGTGGCAGGCCGCCGGCGACGAGGGCGGGCACGGCGGCACCGGTGCCGTAGACGTAGTTCGCGCCCCAGCGGCCGAACCACGACCCGTCGGGCTCCTGGTTGGCGAGCAGCCAGTCGACGCCGCGGGCGAGCTGATCGCCGCGGCGGCCGACGGCGGCGAGCATCTCGACGACGTGCGCGGTGACGTCGGCGCTGGACGGGTCGATCAGCTCGCCGAAGTCGCAGAACGGCAGCTGGCGGCAGAGCGTCTGGACGTTGTCGACGTCGAACGCGGCCCAGCCGCCGTCAGCGGACTGCATCCCGTCTATCCACGCGATGCCGCGGTCGATCGCCGGATGGTCGGCGGTGGCGGCAACGCGCCGGAGCGCGAGGACGACCTCCGCGGTGTCGTCGATGTCGGGGTAGTGGTCGTTCGCGAACTCGAACGCCCAGCCGCCGGGAGCGAGGTCGGGCCGGCGGACCTGCCAGTCGCCGCCGACGGTGATCTCTTCGCCGGCGAGCCAGCCGGCCGCTCGGGCGAGCGCCGGGTCGTCGGCGGACCGCCCGGCGTCGGCCAGCGCGGTGACCGCCAGTGCGGTGTCCCAGACCGGCGACTGGCACGCCTCGATCCGCCGGCCGCGGTCGTCGTCGATCGTGAAGCCGTCGAGGCCACGGATCCCGGCCTCCATGACGGGATGGTCGAGCCCGTAGCCCTGGAGGTCGAGCGCCATCAGCGAGTAGACCCACGGCGGCTGGATGCCGCCCCATGAGCCGTCGGCCTCCTGGCGCTCGACGATCCATCGCTCGGCGTGCCGTAGGGCGGCGCGCCGGAGCCAGCGGACCGGCCGGCGCTCGTAGCGGTGCAGGATGCGATCGGCGCGCTCGAAGAAGCCGGGCCACGTCGCCGCCGGGTGGCCGGGCAACGGCGCCGCACCGGTGCGCAGCTCGTCGATCTCGACCGGGAGGTTGCGGACGGGCCGGTGGGCGCCGACGACGGTCAGCGCGACGACGGTCTGGCGGGCCCAACAGCCGAAGTCGTAGACGTTGAGCGGCATCCACTTCGGGAAGAACATGAGCTCCGGTGGCAGCACCGGGAGGTCGTCCCACGACCATTTCCCGAACAGCGCGAGCCAGATGCGGGTGAAGACGCGGCTGCGCTCGACGCCGCCGTGGTCGCGGACGAATTCGGCGGCTCGTCGCATGTGGTCGGCGTCGACCGGGTCACCGGCCAACCGGAGGGCGACGTACGCCTCGATCGTCGTCGACAGATCGCCGGGCCCGCCGTAGTAGTTCGCCCACGTGCCGTCGTCGCGCTGCTGGGAGCGGATCCACGTCGCGGCGCGCGCCGTCTCGTCGCCGGTCCGGATGCCGAGGAACTGGCGGAGCAGGAGATCCTCGGCGTCCATCGTGACGTTGGTCTCGAGCTCGCCCTTCCACCAGCCCGCGCCGTCTTGGAGCCCGAGCAGCGCGTCGACGGCGCGGTCGAGGCATGCCTCGGCGGCGTCGGGCCTAGCCGGAGCGCCGGTCGGCGTCGGTTCGGTGAGGGTCGTCATCGGTCGCGGGCCGTCACGAAGTGGGCGATGGCGACGAGCTCGTCCTTGGCTGACCGGTCGAGGTCGACGCGGTCGAGCGCGGCGAGCGCGAGGTCGAGGTGGGTGTCGGCGATGGCTGCCACCTGGCTGCGGGCGCCGGCCGCGTCGATCAGCTCGGTGGCGCGGGCGACGTCGGCGTCGGTCAGCTCGCCGGCGAGGATCCGCTGCAGCTCGGCCGCGCCGGGGCCGCCGTGCTCGATCGCCGCCGCGACGGGCAGCGCCTTCTTGTGCGCGAGCAGGTCACTGCCGACCGGCTTTCCGGTGACGGCCGGCTCGCCCCAGATGCCGAGCAGGTCGTCGATGGCCTGGAAAGCGACGCCGAGATGGTCGCCGAAGTCGGCGAGCGCGACGATGGCGGCCGGCGGGCCGCCGGCGAGGACTGCACCGAGCGACGACGCGCACGACAGCAGCGCGCCGGTCTTGCCCTGCTCCATCGCCAGGCACTCGGCGACGGTGACGGACGGCCGTGACTCGTACGCCATGTCCGCGGCCTGACCGGCGATCATCGCCTGGTTGGCGCCGGCGAGCCGCCGAGCGGCCTGGACGCGCTCGGGCGTCGGCTCCTCGAGCAGGAGCTGCGTGGCGAGCGCGGCGAGCGCGTCGCCGGCGACGATCGCCGTGCCGACGCCGAATTCGGCCCATACGGTCGGGCGGTGACGCCGCTCGCGGTCGCCGTCGATGATGTCGTCGTGCAGGAGCGAGTAGTTGTGGACGAGCTCGATCGCGACGGCGCCGACCACGCCGACATGCTCGTCCGCGCCGACCGCGGCGGCGGAGACGAGCACGAGTGCGCCGCGCACGCCCTTGCCGCCACCGAGCAGGTGGTGCTCGACCGGGGCGCGCAGCGCGGGATCGAGCCGTTCGGCGGCCGCGGCGAGCGCCGGCGTGACCAGGCCGGCGGTCCGAGCGAGCACGGCCGGCGCGAGCACGGCCGCGGCGGCCGGAGCGCCCGTCCCGGACGGCGCGGCAGGCTGGGCGGCGAAGGTCGTCACGCGGTCGTCTCCTGTAGTTCGCACGATTCTGAGCTGGTTGTCGAGTTCCCTAGGGCGGCGCGGCCGGCGTCGGTGCCGCTGCGGACTGCTCCCTCCATCGTCGCGGGCCACCCGGTGGCGCACCACGCACCGGCGACGAAGACGCCGGCGAGGCCGGGTCGGCTCGTCGTGCTCGACGGGCGGAGCGCGGCGGTGCCGGGCGAGCCGCGGAACGTCGCGGTGTGCTCGCGGCTGACGACGCCGTCGACGAGCTCGGCCTGCCGGGCGGCCGGGAAGAGGTCGCCGAGCGCCCGGTGGAACGTCCGGACGAGGTCGTCGGGGCGTCCACCGACATAGGCGTCGGCCGCGGAGAGCGAGACGACGAGGCACTGCTCCGGCCCGGCCGGGTCCATGCCGGCGGCCGCGGTGTGGTCGAAGACGAACTGGACCGGCGAGTCGACCGCGGCAGCGAGCGCGAGGTCGGTCACCCGGCGGTCGAAGACGAGGTGGACGTTGACGATCGGCGACGTGCCGAGCCCGGCGACCTCGGGGAGGGCACCGGGCGGCAGCAGGGCCGCGGCGACGTCCGGCGGCGTGGCGACGATCACCGCGTCCGCTTCGATCGCCTCGACGGGCCGAGCGGACGGGTCGGCCGCGCCGGCCGCCCGGACGGTGAGCCTGGCGCCGCCGGCGTTCGCGGCCGCCAGCTCGTCGACGGTCGTCCCGAGCCGAACGTCGACGCCGGCGGCTGAAAGCGCCCGGGCCGCGTTCGTCCCGTGCAGCTCGCCGAGCGGGACGGTCGACCAGCCGACGTCCGCACCGTCCTTGTCGTCGAGCAGGCCGGTCCGGAAGACCTTGGCCGCCAGGGCGAGCGATGCCTCGGACGCCGGCACGTTGACCGTCGGCAGCGTGATGAGGTCCCAGAGCTTCTCGATCGCCGCCGGCCGCTGGCCGTGACGGGCGAGCCAGTTCCCGAACGTCTCGTCGTCGAGCGCGGGGTCGTCGAGGCGGAGCCGCCGGAGCGCGAGCGTCGGCCGGCCGAGCCGGGCGCGATCGGCGAGCGAGAGGTGGCGGTAGCGGAGCAGGGCGCCGGCGAGGTGGAGTGGCGACGGCAGGTCGGTCCGCGTGATGTCGGCCCGGGTGCCGCCGGGCGAGAGGACGGGGATGTCGAGGCGGGATTGGAGGTGGGTCTGGCCGGCCGCGCCGATCCGGTCGAGGAACCGGCGGTACTCGGTGCAGCAGCGCAGGAAGACATGCTGGCCGTTGTCGAACGACCGGCCGTTCCGGCGGAACGACCACGTCAGGCCGCCGAGATGCGATCGGCGCTCGACGACGGTCACCTCGGCGTCGCCATCGGCGGCGGCCAGTGCGGCCGCGATCCCGGCCAGCCCGCCGCCGACGACCGCGACGCGGCCGCCGGGTCATCGCCGGCCGCCGATCACGCTCTGTCCAGCGACGGCGAGCTTCTCCCACGTCGGCACCGAGATCCGCCCCCGCGTCGTCGCGGCCGGGTCGAGCTGGATGCGGCGGAGCAGGCGGGAGTAGATGCCGGCCATTGCCCCGACGCAGGCGCGGCTGCGGTGGTCGAGCAGCGGCAGCAGCCGGAGGCCGCGGTCGAACCATTCGCGGGCTCGTTGCGCCTCGAACGCGACGAGCCGCGCCGACGGCGGCCGGGTCGCCGTCGAGGTCGGCCGGGCAGCCGACCGCTCGGGCGTCGTCGGCCGGCAGGTAGACGCGGCCCCGGCCCCGGTCCTCGACGATGTCGCGGAGGATGTTCGTGAGCTGGAGCGCGACGCCGAGGTCGTCGGCGATTGGTGCCGCGGCGTAGCGGTCGGCGGTGCCGAAGACCGCCAGCGACAGCCGGCCGATCGACCCGGCGACGAGCCGGCAGTAGACGACGAGGTCGTCGATCGTCGTGTACACGGCTCCGGTGACGTCCATCTCGCAGCCGACGATCAGCTCGTCGAAGGCGTCCATCGGCAGGTCGTAGCGGCGGTCGACGTCGGCGATGGCAACGAGGACGGGGTCGTCGGCGTCCGTCGGGAGGTCGGCGAGGTCCTTGCGGACGCGGGCGAGATCGTCGAGCTTGCGGGCCGGCGCGTCGTCACCGTCGCCGATGTCGTCGATGCGGCGGGCGAGCGCGTAGACGGCTGACAGCGCCTGACGCTCCGGCGGGCGGAGGAGGCGGATGCCGTAGGCGAAGTTCTTCGCCTCCCGCCGCGTGATGTCCTCGCACGCCGTGAAGGCGTCGGTGGCGTTCACCGGCTGCGCTCCACCGGTCGCGCCGCCAGGGTCGCGACGAGCCGGACCGCGAACCGGGTCGGCTGCGGCCGGCAGGCGACCGCGAGCACGTCGCCGCCGGCCCGGTCGATCGCGTCGAGCGCGGCGAGGCCGCCGGCGGCAAAGCCGGCGACTGCGAACCGGGGCCGGAGCGGGAGCGCCCGGGCGAGCGGCGCGCCAGCCGCCAGCCGCGCTCGGGCCCGGCCGACCTCGATGGCGACGACGTCGCGGACGGCCTGGTTGGCATGCGTGCCGCGAAGGTCGGCCTCGCCGCAGCCGGCGCGGTCGAGATCTTCGCGCGGGACGTAGATCCGGTCGGCCGCCGCGTCCTCCGAGATGTCCTGGAGGTGCTCGACGAGCTGAAGCCCGATGCAGACGTCGTCGGAGAGCGCGATCCGCTCCGGCGTCGCCCGACCGAACACGAGGAGGACGAGCCGGCCGACCGGCGCGGCCGAGAGCATGCAGTAGCCGACGAGCTCGTCGAACGTCTCGTAGCGATGGACGACCTGGTCACGGCGGTTCGCTTCGATCAGGTCGCGGAACGGCTCGAGTGGGAGGCCGAGCTCTTGGATCGTCGGCGTGAGCTGGCGCAGGACCGGATGGGTCGCGGTGCCGACAGCCGCCCGGTCGAGCTCGCCGTCGAGCCAGTCGAGCAGGGCGAGGCGGTCGCCACCGGCCTCGTCGCCGATGTCGTCGGTGAGGCGGGCGAACCCGTAGATCGCCATCAGGTGCCGCCGTTCGGCCGCCGGCAACAGCCGCGACGCGACCGGGAAATTCTCGCTTGGTGCCTGGGACAGGACGTCGTCGGCCGACGGGACGGCTGGACGGAGCGGTGAGGTGTCGGGAACCGCGGCGTCCTTCACCGTGGCGATTATAACCAGTTCGGCTGGCTTGGCGACTGACCCATTCATTGAAAACGGCACAGGTTGCTCCGGCATCGGTGCAGCTCAAAGTGGTCAAACGATCGTACGGTCGGTAAAATGGGTGTGCACGAAATCGTCAGATAGCCGCCTCCCAAACGTTCGTATGGGAGCGGTCCAAACGTTCGTGTGGGTGGCGACGCGACGGGCACGGACCAGGCTCGACGGCGGGTGGCGGAGGCACGCTTCCGGCGGTCGAGCCTGGCTCGGCCGACGACGACGTCCTGGCTGGAACGGCGGTTTCAGCCAGCCGCTGGCCGGGTACCGTCCGAATTGGACCCGGAGGGTCTGGGCGTCGATCCCCGAACGGCCGGGATCGTCTTCGTGGTGAGGGTGGTGATCCGAACGTGGCAATGCGACAGGAGTACGACAACCGGGGGCTCGGTAACGGACTCCGGGAGGCGTCCACGGTGAGCGAGCCGGCCGGCGCGGCCGGCGACGCGACGCTCGCCGCCCTCGACGAGCTCGGCGCGGCGCTCGAGGATCTCGAGCCGGGACCAGCGTGACCTGGCCCAGCGGATCGACGCCCTGCGCCGAGCCCGCCAGACCGGTGCGAGCTGGCAGGAGATCCTCTCGAACGAGGAGCCGCCCGGTTCGATGCAGGTCGTCAGCCAGATGCTGGCGCGGTTGTCGAAGGCGAGCGGGACGGTGCGCAAAGAGCTCGTCGACGTCTTGCGGTCGGAGGGCGCGAGCATCCCGTCGATCGCCCGCCTGTTCGGCGTCACGCATCAGCGGGTTTCGAACCTGCTGCGCCGGTCGTCGGACTAGAGGTCGAAGATCTCCGCCAGCTCCGTCGGGATGGGCACGTCGAGCTGATCGTACGTGCACGACGACGGCTCGCGGTCGGGCCGCCAGCGCCGGAACGACGTCGCATGGCGGAACCGGTCGCCCTGGAGGTGGTCGTACGCGACCTCGACCACGAGCGTCGGTCGGAGCGGCTCCCAGCTGGTGTCACGACCCTGTGACCAGCGGTTGGGTGCGTCCGTCGGCCGGTCCGACCGCTCGTCCGGGGCGGCCAGCCACGGGTGCGGCTCGCCGTCGCCGAGCCGGTGCTCGGCGAGCTCGTCGACGAGCTCGGCGCGGCGGGCCGTGCTGAACGACGAGCAGACGCCGACCCGGTGCAAGAGGCCGTCGCGGTCGAACAGCCCGAGCAGCAACGAGCCGACGCCACCGGCCTTGTGGACGCGGTAGCCGCCGACGACGCAGTCCGCGGTCCGGTCGTGCTTGACCTTGATCATCGCCCGCTTGTCCTCGAGGTACTCGACCGATGCCGGCTTGGCGACCACGCCGTCGAGCCCCGCACCCTCGAACCGGGAGAACCAGTCCCTCGCCTGCGCCGGGTCGGTCGTCGCCGGCGTCACGTAGACCGGTGGCCGGGCCGGCCCGAGCAGCTCGACGAGCCGGGCCCGGCGCGCCGCGAACGGCTGGCCGCGCCAGTCGGTGTCGCGGTCGGCGAGGAGGTCGAACGCGACAAACGACGCCGGCGTCTCCTTCGCCAGGCGCTGCACCCGGGACTCGGCGGGGTGGACTCGCTGGAGCAGCGAGTCGAAATCCAATCCGGCTGGTCCGGTGATCACGATCTCGCCGTCGACGACGCACTGCTCTGGCAGCTCCCGGCGGAGCGCGTCGACGAGCTCGGGGAAGTACCTCGTCAGCGGCCGTTCGTTGCGGCTCTCGAGCGAGACGTCGTCGCCGTCGCGAAAGACGATGCACCGGAACCCGTCCCACTTCGGCTCGTAGAGGAGGCCGTCGGCGACCGGCAGCTCGCGGGCCAGCTTGGCCAGCATCGGCGCCACCGGCGGGCGGACGGGCAGCACGCCTTAGCTCTTGAGCTCCCGGTCGCGGGCGCCCCGAGGGTCGAGGACGCGCCGCAAGAGGTCGAGCTCGGCGTCGGTCGGCAGTCGCGACGTCGCGACGTCGTCCGCGGCGACGAGGTCGAAGCCGGTCGCGCCCCGGATGTCGTCGACCGTGACGCCCGGGTGGACCGATCGCACCCGCATGACGCGGTCCGGCGTGTCGAAGTCGAAGACGCCGAGGTTCGAGATGACGACGCGGACGTCGTGGTAGCGCGTCGCGCCCGGTCCGGCGGCCGCGGCCCGCTCGTAGCCGACGCCGCTGACGACGTCGACGTGCTCGACGAACGACCGCGTCGTGTGGTCCGGCACCCAGTAGCTCGTCGGGTGGTTGACCGAGTTGCCCGGTGCCCCGCGCACGCCGACCAGCTGGACCTTCGGCCGCGCCCAGTCGCCGATCGCCGAGAGGTTCTGGTTGCCCGTGCGGTCGATCTGGCTCGCCATCATCATCACGTGCCGCCGCCCGGACCAGACGACGTCGAAGACGGCGCGGTACGGCATCGCGGCCTCGCGGACGAGCTCGTCCGGCGGCGTACCGAGCGGCGGCGCGCCGACCATCAGCGACGCGTCGCCGTCGGTCAGGACGAGATCGGGGTTCACGGTGAGCTTCGCCAGCCGTGCCCCGAGCGTCGGGATCGTGCCGAACGGGCTGACCATCACTTCGCCGTCGTCGCCGAACGCGTCCGCACAGGCGACTGCACAGATCTCGGCTCGGGTCGGAGCATCACTCATCGGGCCACCGCCGTCGCTCGCTCGCGGACCGCGGTCTGGTACCCGTCCTCGTCGACGTCGATGTAGCGGGCCCGGAACGCGGCCCACGCGTCGGCGTCGGCGGCCGACGCCGCGTACTCCTTCTGGAACGCCTCGTCTCGCCCATAGTCGGGGACGCACGCGGTGAAGTGCGCACCACCCGGCGTCTCGGCGACCGCGTCGGTCATCAGCCGGTGGACCGTGACCGCGGTCATCGGTCCCTCGTCGGTCAGCCGGCCGTTCTCGACGACGCGCTCGGCCGTGACGATCCGCCGTGCCGCGGCGCCGAGGAACAGCTCGTCGAAGAACCGGTCCGGCCCGAGGAACTGGGCGTTCCCAGCCGCGTCGGCCCGGTTGGCGTGGACGAGCGCCACGTCGAGCCTGAGCGCCGGCGCCGCGACGAAGTCGGCGTCGACGTCCGCCGGCTCCGCGAACGGACCGTCCTGGTACGGCGACCGGACCGTGCGCAGGTCCGGGTTGACCCGCAGGACGTCCGAGCCGAGGCCGGCGCGGGTCGGGATGAACGGGATCCGCCACGACGCGGCCTGCAGGCCGGCGTAGAACATGCCCTCGTCGAGCTCCATCAGCTCGACGCGACCGTTCTGGCGGGCCGCCCGCCAGTGTGGGTCGAGGACGATCGAATCGAGCGTCACGAACCCGCAGACGACCTTGCGGACCTTGCCGGTAGCGCAGAGCAGCCCGACGTCGGGACCGCCGTACGCGACGACCGTCAGGTCGGTCAGGTCGGACCGGCAGATCGCCCGGACGATCGCCATCGGCTTGCGCCGTGAGCCCCATCCGCCGATGCCGATCGTCATGCCCGACCGAAGCTCGGCCACGACCTCGTCGATCGTCACCCGTTTGTCCGCCACGCTGTCCCTTTCCCTCTCGCTGTCCCGGCCGGCCGCGTCACCGCGACGTGTCGGCGTCTCGCTTCTCGACGAACGCGGCCCGCTGCTCGTCGGCGACGCCGCGGACGTGGAGCTCGTACGTGAAGCCCTGCTCGAACCGGTAGCTCCGCTTGACGTCGACCGGGTCGATGCCGTTGATCGACTCCTTCGCCCGCCGGATGATTGTCGGGCTCTTGCTGGCGATGTCCCGGGCGATGTCGAGCGCGGCCTCTCGCAGCTCGGTCAGCGGGACGACGCGGGTGACCGACCCGAACCGCTCGAGCTCGGAGGCCGGCACCGCCTTGGCGGTGTAGACCATCTCGCGCATCCGGTGCTGCGGCACGAGCCGCGCCAGGTGCGTCGCCGCGCCGAGCGCGCCCCGGTCGACCTCGGGCAGCCCGAACGTCGCATCGTCGGCTGCCACGATCACGTCCGAGTTGCCGACCAGACCGATGCCGCCGCCGAGGCAGAACCCGTTGACCGCGGCGATGACCGGCACCTCGCAGTCGTAGATCGCCGCGAACACCGTCGCGCAGCCACGGTTCGCACCGACGAGCGCGTCGTCCCCCTTTGCCTGGACCTCTTTGATGTCGACGCCCGCACAGAAGCCGCGACCTTCGGCCCGCAGCACGACGACCCGGTTGTCCGGCACCCGTCCGGCGGCGGTCACCGCGTCGGCCAGCTCGTACCAGCCGGCGACGTCGAGCGCGTTGACCGGCGGATGGTCGATGACGACCTCGCCGATGCCGGCATGCTCCTGCACGGTGTGAATCGGCATGTCGGCGTTACCTCCCGTCGTCCGCGAACGTTGCCCGTCCGGGCTGGAGAAGGGTACGTGACTTCGGCCGGCCGGGCCAAGGCTCAGGAATTTCACCGGCGGCCGGACAATTCCTTTCCGGATGCCGCCGGTCGGTGCCTACTAGGGTCATCCCGGTGAAAACGCTCGACTTCAGTGGCCAGATCGTCGTCGTGACCGGCGGGGCGCGCGGCGTCGGGCGCGTGATCGCCGAGGAGTTCCTGGCCGCCGGGGCCGACGTCGTCATCTGTGGTCGCCACGAGCCGCCCGCCGACGACCTGCCCCGGGCGACCGGCCCGGACGGCAACGAGAAGGCCGCGGTGTTCGTCGTCGCCGACGTCCGTGACGCGGAGCAGGCGAAGGCGCTGATCGGCGCCACCGTCGAGCGGTTCGGCCGGGTCGACGTCCTCGTCAACAACGCCGGCGGTGGCCCGGCCGCGCTGGCGGCCGACTCGTCGCCGCGGTTCATCACGTCGATCGTCGCCCTCAACCTGCTCGCCCCGTTCTTCTGCGCGCAGGCGGCCAACACGGTCATGCAGGCCCAGCCGGACGGTGGGTCGATCATCAACATCGGCAGTGTCGCTGGTGACCGGCCGGCGCCGATGACCGCGGCCTACGGCGCAGCGAAGGCCGGCCTCAACCACCTGACCCAGTCGCTGGCGATCGAGTGGGCACCGAAGGTTCGCGTCAACTACATCACCGCCGGGCTGCTCGACACCGGGGCCGGTGCCGACCACTACGGCGGCCCCGAAGGCCTTGCCCGGGTGGCGGCGACGATCCCGATCCAGCGGATGGGCACCCCCGAGGACATCGCCGGCGCCTGCCTCTACCTGGCGTCGCCACTGGCCAGTTTCGCGACCGGCGGCAACCTCGTGATCCACGGCGGCGGCGAGTGGCCGGTGTTCCTCCAGGCCGCCCGCGGCTGACGGCCCGGCTGGTCAATCTGTGGCGACGGGCGCTGACCTGGTAGAAAAAACCTCCGTGAAATTGGCTGTACCCACCGAGACGCGCCCGGGTGAACGCCGGGTCGCGGTCGTACCGGACGTCGTCAAGCGGCTCGTCGCGGCCGGTTGGACCGTCGCGGTCCAGTCCGGCGCGGGCGAACGGGCCGCGTTTCCCGACGCCGCCTACGCCGACGCCGGTGCCGACGTCGTCGCCGGTACCGACCCGCTCTACGCCGGCGCGGCGGCGGTCGTTCGTGTCCAGCCGCCGACGGTCGACGACGTCGCGCTGCTGCCCGACGGGGTCGTCGTCTTGAGCTTTTGCCAGCCGGCCGCGTCGGTCGACGCCCTGAAGGCGTTGGCGGCCAAGAAAGCCAGCGTCTTCAGCTTCGACCTGCTGCCGCGGATCAGCCGGGCCCAGTCGATGGACGCGCTGTCGTCGCAGGCGACCGTCTCCGGCTATCGCGCCGGGCTGGCCGCGGCCGAGCAGCTGGCCAAGTTCTTCCCGATGCTGATGACCGCGGCCGGCACGGTGCCGCCGGCCAAGGTGCTCGTCATGGGGGCCGGCGTCGCCGGTCTCCAAGCCATCGCCACCACCCGCCGGCTCGGCGCGGTCGTGAAGGCCTACGACGTCCGTGCCGCGGCTCGCGAGGAGGCGGAGAGCCTGGGCGCGACGTTCGTCGACCTCGGCGTCTCCGCTGAAGGGGCCGGCGGCTACGCCCGCGAGCTGTCAGCCGACGAACTGGCCGCCCAGCAGGCCGCGCTGGCCGCCGAGGTCACCGCCTCCGACGTCGTCATCACCACCGCCGCGGTGCCCGGCCGCCAGGCCCCCGTCCTCGTCACGACCGCGATGGTCGAGGCGATGGCGGTCGGGGCGGTCGTCATCGACATGGCCGCCGACTCCGGCGGCAACTGCGAGCCGTCGAAGCCCGGCGAGACGGTCGTCGTCAGCGGCACTGCCGTCGTCGGGATGGCCAACCCGCCGTCGGGCATGCCGACGCACGCCAGCTTCCTCTACGCCCGCAACGTCTTGAACCTGCTCGCCCTCTTGGGCAAGGACGGGACGGTCGATCCGGACTGGAACGACGAGATCGTCGCCGGGACCTGCCTGTTGAAGCATGGGCAGCCGGTCCACGGACCGACGGCTGAGCTGCTCGGCGTCCCCGCCGTGCCCGCATCAGCCGATGGAGCCCCATCGCAAGGAGCACAGTCGTGACCGGGATCGTCGAATACCTCACCGTCTTCGTGCTCGCCGCGTTCGTCGGCGTCGAGGTCGTCTCCAAGGTCCCGTCGATCCTCCACACGCCGCTGATGTCGGGGTCGAACGCCATCCATGGCATCGTCCTCGTCGGCGCGCTCTTGGTGATGGGCGAGGCGCACGGTCCGGCCCAGCTCACCCTCGGTTTCCTGGCGGTCTTCCTGGCGACGCTCAACATCGTCGGCGGGTTCGTCGTCACCGACCGGATGCTCGAGATGTTCAAGGGCAAGCCGGCTGACCGGCCGGCCAAGGCGGCCAAGGCCGACGCGTCGACCAGCGACGGGAGCCAGCCGAAGTGACGACCGTTTCGCTCGGTCACCCGGTGACCGCGCTGTCGATGCCGTTGTCGACGTGGCGGGACCTCGTCTACCTGATCGCCATCATCGGCTTCATCGTCGCGATGAAGGGTCTGAGCTCGCCGAAGCGGGCCCGGCAGGGGAACCTCGTCGGCGCGGCCTCGGCCGTTCTGGCGGTGGCGATCACGTTCACCAACCCGGTTGTCCACCACGCCGGGACGAACCTGGCGCTCGCCCTGGTGGCCATGGTGCTCGGGGCGGCGATCGCCGTTCCGGCGGCTCGCCTCGTGAAGATGACCGCGATGCCGCAGATGGTCGCCATCTTCAACGGTGTCGGCGGCGGCGCGGCCTCGGTCATCTCGGTCGTCGAGCTGCTGCACTGGCAGTCGCTCGGCACGAAGCCGGCGGTGTACCAGATCGCCGAGGTGCTGCTCGGCGTGCTCATCGGCACGGTCTCGTTCTCGGGTTCGGCGATCGCGTTCGCCAAGCTGCAGGAGCTGATGGCCACCCGGCCGATCACGTACCCGGCGCAGCAGGTGATCAACGCACTGGTCGCGCTGGCCATCGTCGTCTTCGTCATCCTCGCGCTGGTGACCGGGTCGATCGTCTACGTCTGGCCGATCCTCGCGCTGGCGTTCGTCCTCGGCGTGATCTTCGTCCTGCCGATCGGTGGCGCCGACGTCCCGGTGCTGATCTCGTTGCTCAACTCGTTCACCGGCCTGGCCGTCGCCGCGTCCGGTTTCACGCTCGACAACAACCTGCTCATCGTGGCCGGCACCCTCGTGGGCGCCTCCGGCATCCTGCTGACGCGGTTGATGAGCAAGGCGATGGGTCGGTCGTTGCCGAACATCCTGTTCAGTGCGTTCGGCTCGGTCGTGACGGCGAGCGGCGGGGCAGAAGGCGACACGGACCGGGCGGTGCGGTCGTCGACGCCCGACGACATCGGCACGCTGCTGGCGTACGCCCGTAAGGTCGTCATCGTCCCCGGCTACGGGCTGGCGGTCGCCCAGGCCCAGCACGTCGTGAAGGAGCTCGTCGACTCGCTGATGGCCCGCGGCGTCGACGTCTTCTACGCCATCCACCCGGTCGCCGGCCGGATGCCCGGCCACATGAACGTGCTGCTCGCCGAGGCCAACGTCCCGTACGACGAGCTGAAGGAGATGGACGAGGCGAACCCGGAGATGTCGACGGCCGACGTCGCCCTCGTCGTCGGGGCCAACGACACCGTCAACCCGGCCGCTGACGACACGCCGGGCAGCCCGATCTATGGCATGCCGATCATCCACGCCGGTCAAGCTGCCCACGTCGTCTTCTTGAAGCGGTCGATGCGGCCCGGCTTCGCCGGCATCGACAACGAGCTGCTCTTCGACGACAAGACCGTCCTGTTGTTCGGCGACGCCAAGGACACGCTGCAGAAGCTCGTCACCGCCGTCGCCCAAGCCTGAGCGGCGTTCCGCCGGCGCCTGAGCTGGCGTCTTGGGGGTGATCGGACGGGCCGTCTAGGCTCGGCGCCGCCTCTCCATGCTCGCTCCGACCGCCCTCCTGGCTGACGCCCTCCCACCGCCGCTGACCCACGGTCAGTACCTGACGACGCAGTTCGAGGCGATCCCGCTCGTCCTGATCCTCGGCGCGCTCGCGCTCTACTCGTGGGGCGTCGTCCGCAACAACCGGCTCCACCCGCGGCACCCGTGGTCGGTCGGTAAGACCGTCGCGTTCATCGCCGGCCTGCTCGTCACCGCGGTCGCGGTCTTCAGCTTCATCGGCGTCTACGACGACGTGCTCTTCTGGGACCACATGGTCCAGCACCTGTTGCTGATCATGATCGCGGCCGCCCTCTTCGCGGCGGCGTCCCCACTGGACCTGCTGTTCCGTTCGACGACCGGCGACGCGCATCGCTGGGTCGTCCGCGGCCTCCGCTCGCCGGTGGCCCGCTGCTTCGGCAACCCGGTCGTCGCGTTCGTGATCTACGCGGCCGTCATCCCGGTCACGCACCTGACCGTCTTCTACAACTACACGCTTGGGCACGAATCGGTGCACAACGCGGAGCACCTCGTCTTCCTCGGCGTCGGTTACCTGTTCTGGCGGCAGATCTTCGGGTCCGACCCGAACCGCTACCGGATGCACCCGGGCATGCAAATGCTCTACCTCTTCCTGGCGGTGCCGATCGACACGTTCGTCGGCCTGTCGCTCGACTCGGAGAGCCGCGAGATCTTCACCGTGTACAGCACGATGCACCGGACGTGGGGACCGTCGTTGGTCACCGACCTGCACATGGGCGGCGTCATCATGTGGGTCGGCGGCGACACGTTGATGATGGCCGCACTGATCCCGGTCGTCGTCCATTGGGTGCGGATGGACGAGCGGCGGGCCGTCCGGATCGACCGCGAGCTCGACGCGATGCTGCCCGACCGCGGGTCCGGCGGCGGCAACCCGGCCGACGTCCCGGCCGGTGGCTGATCCGTAGGCTCGCCAACCGCGCCGGGGTAGCGTACCGACGGCTTCGGGCGAGCCGGGAGGAACGATGAGCGCAGACCAGGTCGAGATCGAGATCGCCGCCGGCCCGTCGGCCGTGTGGGCGGTCGTCGGCGACTTCGGGGCGATCGGCGAGATGATCCCCGGCCTCGAGTCGTTCCGGCTGGAAGGCGACGACCGGGTGATCGGGATGTTCGGGATGGAGATCCGCGAGCGGCTGATCAGCCGGGACGACGACGGCCGGGCGCTGACGTACTCGATCGTCGACGGCGTGCCGATCGAGAGCCACCGAGCGACGATCTCGGTGGCGCCGGCTGGTGACGGGTCGAAGGTGACGTGGGTGTTCGACGTGACGCCGGACGAGATGGCGCCGATCCTGGCCGACACGTACGGCCAGGCGCTCCGCGTGCTCGGGACCAAGTTCGCCTGACCCGGCGACGGGGGCAGCCGCCTAGCCTGCGAACGTGCCCGCCGCCGCGCCGCCGACACCATCGCCGGCCGACGGACCTCGGGCGGAGTCGGTCCCGCGGGTCCATCCACGCCGGTTGCCGACGCCGACCCGGCTCGAGCTGGTGCAGCGCGGCGCCCGGATCGCCCAGGTGGCGACGCGTCACCTGGCGCCGGTGGCGGCCCGGCAGGCCCGGGAGCTGCGTCGTGGCGCACTGCCGGCGACGGTGCTCGCCCGCCCGCTGCGCCTGACGTTCGAGGAGCTCGGCGGGACGTTCATGAAGTTCGGGCAGATGATCGCGTCGTCGCCCGGGTTGTTCGGCGACGAGATGGCCGACGAGTTCCGGGCGTGCCTCGACACCGGGCCGCCGGTGCCGTTCACCGCGGTGCGCGAGCAGGTGGAGGAGGACCTCGGTCGGTCGGTCGAGGAGGCGTTCGCCGAGTTCGAGCCGGAGCCGATCGGCCGGGCGTCGATCGCGGTCGTCCACCGGGCCCGGCTGCTCGACGGCCGGCAGGTGGCGGTCAAGGTGCTGCGACCGGGGATCGAGAAGCTCGTCGCGGCCGACCTCGATCTGATGCAGCCGTTCTTCGAGATCCTCGCCCGCGAGACCGGCGACCAGATGGCCGGGTCGACGCTCCAGCTGCTCGACGGCCTCCGACAGCAGCTCGGCGAGGAACTGGACCTGCGCAACGAGGCGCGGGCGCTCGCTCGCTTCCGCGTCCTGACGGCCGAGATCGATCTGCCGCTCGTCGTCGTCCCGGAGCCGTACCCGGAGCTGTCGGGCCAGAACGTGCTGACGATGGAGTACCTGCGCGGCGTGCCGATCGACGACCTCGCGGCGGTAGCCGACCTCGGCTACGACCCGGCGCCGCTCGTCGAGCAGGTCGTGCGCGGCTTCTTCGTGACGACCGTCCGGTGGGGGGCGTTCCACGGCGACGTCCATGCGGGCAACCTGCTCCTCTTGGACGACGGCCGCATCGGCATCATCGACTGGGGCATCGTCGGGCGGCTCGACCACGAGACGCACCTGTTCTTCCTCCGGCTGCTCGACGCGGTCCTCGGCGACGAGGCCGCGTGGCCGGACATCACCGCCCATCTGACGAAGACGTACGGCCGGGCGATCCAGGAGGGGCTCGGGTTGGACGACGAGCAGCTGACCGCGTTCATCCGCGGCCTGATCGAGCCGACGCTGACGCGCCCGTTCGGGGAGGTCAGCCTGGCCGCGCTGCTCGAAGCCCCGCAGGTGCAGGCGGCGCGGGCGGAGGGCGTCCAGGCCCACGAGCGGACGCTCCGGTCCGTCGTCCGCCGCGTCCGGGCGCAGCGACGGATGCGCCGGATCGCCGACGAGGCCGGCGGCCTGATGTCGGACTTCGACCGCGGCACGTTCCTGCTCGGCAAGCAGCTCATGTACTTCGAGCGGTACGGGAAGCTGTTCCTCTCCGACGTGCCGCTGCTCGCGGACCGCGAGTTCTTCGCCGCGCTGCTCGCCGGCGCGCCCCGTTAAGCCGGCGGTCCGTCCGTCACGGCCAGGCCGAGCCGGCGGCCGGCCGTCGCCTGGCGCCGGTCGAGCGTGACGAAGGTCACCGGCTGCCGTTCGGGGTCCCGACGGTGCACCTGCAGGGCGGCGGCGAGGTGGACCGCGTCGAGGGTGCCGACGGTCTCGTCGAGGACGATCTGCCGGGCGAGCGCGTAGGTGGCCGGCGACAGACGGTGGACGCCGATCGGCCCGTCGCGGTCGGTCTCGACGTCGTACCGACCGAGAAGGCCCTGGACCTCTTCGTCGCTGATGACGTGATCGCGTCGCGAGCGGGAGAGCACGCTCGGCATCTCGACGTCAGCCAACTCGGAGACCATCGCCAGGCCGGGGCGTCGGTAGAGGAGGTCGTGGATCCACTGCTGTCCGCCTTGTCCGACGTACACGGCCCCGAGGGCGCTGGTGTCGAAGAACCGGATCAGCGGTGCTCGTCCCGCTCTTCGACCACCGGGTTCCGGTAGCCGGGAGGGAACGTGCCGGGGCGAGACACCCACTCGCGGGAAGCCACCGTGCGCGGGCTGGCCGGCGGTCGGTCGACGAGCCAGCCGTCGGCGACGCCGGCGGCCTTCCAGGACCGGTCCTCGCCGGCGGGGGCACCGACCGCGACGCGGACGAGCCGAGTCACGTACTCGTTGACCGACACCCCGGCCGCCCGGGCCCGGGCCTTGAGCGCGGCCGCCAGCTCGTCGTCCATGCGGGTGATCACCTGTGGCACGACAAGGATGCTATCACCGATGGCAAGGAGATAGCACCGGGCGGCGCGGCGGCGCCGGGGCCGCACGGCGGCGGACCCTCCGGGCGTCCCCGTCCGGCGCAACCGGGGTGAACGACCAGCTCAGGCCGGCTGGCGAGCGAAACTGAAATGTGTTCTACTTCTGGGCGGTTCGGAGGGAGATCGAGGCCAGGGAGGTCACGAATGGCCAGTGCGAGCGACGACGTCCTGACGAGCGCCCACGTCCTCGAGTACCCGTACTCCCGGTCGGTCGGCCCGGTCATCGGGGCGTTCCTGACCGGTCTGCGGGACGGGAAGATCGTCGGGGCGAAGGGGTCGGGCGGTCGGGTCATCGTGCCGCCGACGGAGTACGACCCACAGACCGCGGAGGCGACCGGCGAGCTGGTCGAGGTCGGTCCGGAGGGCACGGTGACGACGTGGGCGTGGGTGGCCGAGCCGGCGCCGCAGCACCCGCTCGACCATCCGTTCGCGTGGGTGCTCGTGACGCTCGACGGCGCGGACACCGCGATGCTGCACGTGCTCGACGCGGGGTCGCCTGACGCCGTGTCGACCGGCATGCGGGTCCGGGCGGACTTCGCGCCGGCCGACGAGCGGATCGGGCGGGTCCAGGACATCCGGGCGTTCGTGCCCGCCGAGCAGTAGGGGGGAGGCGAGCCGATGAGTGAAGAGGCAGTGGCTGGCGAGCCGGAGGCAGCGGCCGAGCCCGGCCCGGTGACGATGCTGGCGACGCCGATGCGGTTGGACTACCAGTTCAGCGCGGGGATCGCGCAGTCGAAGACGCTCCGGGGCTACGCGGAGGGCAAGTTCATCGGGCAGCGCTGCCCGGTCTGCAAGAAGGTGTACGTCCCGTCGCGAGGGTCGTGCCCGACGGACGGCGTGCCGACGGACGAGGAGGTCGTCCTCGGGAACAAGGGCACGGTCACGACGTTCTGCATCGTCAACGTCCCGTTCGCGGGGCAGTCGATCCAGATCCCGTACATCTGCGCGATGGTCCTGCTCGACGGGGCCGACATCTCGTTCATGGGGCTGATCCAGGAGATCCCGATCGAGGAGGTCCGGATGGGCCTGCGGGTCGAAGCGGTCTGGGTCGCCCCCGAAGACCTCGGGCCGACGCTGGCGTCGGTCAAGCACTTCCGGCCGGCCGGCGAGCCGGACGCGGAGTACGAGACGTACAAGGACTACACCTGATGCCGACTCCTCCCACCCCCCGCCTGGGGACGCGACCGGTGGCCGTCGTGTCGTTCGCCCAGACCGACAACCTCCGCCGCGAGTCCCACCGCAACGAGGTCGAGACGCTGATGCCGGTCTTCTCGGAGGTCTTCGGGAACGTCGGGATCACGAAGGACGACATCGACTTCATCTGCTCCGGCTCGACCGACTACCTCATCGGCGGCCCGTTCAGCTTCGTCGGCGCGCTCGACGCCATCGGCGTCTGGCCGCCGCGGGCCGAGAGCCACGTCGAGATGGACGCGGCGTGGGCGTTGTACGAAGCGTGGGTCGCGCTGCAAGACGACGACGTCGACGCCGCGCTCGTCTACGGCTTTGGCAAGTCGTCGCTCGGCGACCTCGGCAAGATCCTCGCCCTCCAGCTCGACCCGTACGTGCTGGCGCCGCTGTGGCCGGACCCGGTGTCGCTGGCGGCGTTGCAGGCCCGAGCGCTGCTCGACGCCGGCAAGGCGACCGAGTCGGACTTCGCCGCGGTCGCCGCCCGGAGCCGCAAGGCCGCCCTCGACAACCCGAAGGCACAGGTCGCGTACGACCGGACGGTCGACGAGCTACTGGCCGAGGAGTACGTCGTCTCGCCGCTGCGCCGCCACGCGCTGCCGCCGGTGACCGACGGCGCGGCCGCGGTCGTCCTCGCGGTCGGCGACAAGGCATTCGAGTGGGCCGAGCGCCAGGGCCGGCGCCCGGCGTGGATCACCGGCATGGACCACCGGGTCGAGACGCACTCGGTCGGCGCGAGGGATCTGACGGTCTCACCGTCGACCGCGAAAGCGGGGGAGATCGCCGGGGTCGGCGCCGGTCCCGTCGACGTGGCGGAGCTCCACGCGCCGTTCGCTCCCCAAGAACTGATCCTGGCCGATGCCCTCGGGCTCGGCGACGGCGTCACGATCAACCCGTCCGGCGGCCCGCTGGCCGCCAACCCGCTGATGGCCGGCGGGTTGATCCGCATCGGCGAAGCCGCGGCGCGGATCATGGACGGTTCGGCCGACCGGGCGGTCGCCCACGCGACGTCCGGCCCGGCGTTGCAACAGAACCTCGTAGCCGTGCTGGAGGGTGCACGATGAGCGAACGGGTGGCGGTCATCGGGGTCGGGCAGACCCACCACAAGGCGAAGCGGGACGACGTCTCGATCGCCGGCCTCGTCCGCGAGGCCGCGCTGCGGGCGCTCGACGACGCCGGGCTCGGCTGGGACGACATCGACGCGGTCGTCATCGGCAAGGCCCCGGACATGTTCGAGGGCGTCATGATGCCCGAGCTGTACCTCGCGCCGGCGCTCGGCGCGGTCGGCAAGCCGATCTTCCGCGTCCACACCGCCGGGTCCGTCGGCGGGTCGACCGCGCTCGTCGCCGCCCACCTCGTGACGTCCGGCATCCACCAGCGCGTGCTGACGGTGGCGTTCGAGAAGCAGTCGGACTCCGACGCGATGTGGGCGCTCTCGGTGCCGCAGCCGTTCTCCGCCCCGCTGCTCGCCGGGGCCGGCGGCTACTTCGCGCCGCACATCCGGGCGTACATGCACCGGTCCGGTGCACCGAGCGACATCGGCATGAAGGTCGCGGTCAAGGACCGGCTGCACGCGCTGCGCAACCCGTACGCGCACCTCCACCTGCCGGACATCTCGCTGAAGATGGTCGAGGAGTCGATCATGCTCTGGGACCCGCTGCACTACCTCGAGTCGTGCCCGTCGTCGGACGGCGCGGCCGCGATGGTGCTCGGGTCCGAGCGCGCCGCGGCCGACGCCGAGGCGGCGACCGGCCGTCGGCCGGCGTGGGTCCACGGCATGGCGATGCGGTCCGAGCCGACGATGTTCGCCGGCCGCGACCAGATCAACCCGCGGGCCGGCCGCGAGTGCGCGGCCGACGTCTACCGGCAGGCCGGCGTCACCGACCCGCGCCGCGACTTCGACTGCGCGGAGATCTACGTCCCGTTCAGCTGGTACGAGCCGATGTGGCTGGAGAACCTCGGCTTCTGCGACGAGGGCGACGGCTGGAAGCTGACCGAGGCGGGCGCCACGTTCATCGACGGCGGCGACATCCCGTGGAACTGCTCCGGCGGCGTCCTCTCGTCGAACCCGATCGGTGCGTCCGGGATGATCCGGTTCCTCGAGGTCGCCCTCCAGGTCCGCGGCGAGGCCGGCGAGCACCAGGTCGACGGCGTCCGCCGGGCGCTCGGCCAGGCGTACGGTGGCGGCTCCCAGTTCTTCGCCATGTGGGTCCTCGGCGTCGACAAGCCCTGATCCCGAGCCCGCCGTGGGCCAACCCGGACCGGCCGGTCGGCGCCGGTATGCTGGCCCCGCTTCCACCCGGGGAAGCGGTCGGAACGAGGAGGTCGCCCAGTGAAGGTCGTCGTCGACTTCGACGAGTGCGCCAGCAACGCCGTCTGCATGGGGATCCTGCCGGAGGTCTTCGACGTGCGCGACGACGGGTTCCTCTACGTCCTCGATGAGAACCCGCCGGAGTCGATGCGGGACAGGCTCCGGGAGGCCGTCAACGGCTGCCCGACCGGGGCGATCTCGATCGTCGACGAGTAGCGCCGGGCACGGGTTGACCGCGCCGCGGGTCCGGTTCGCGCCGTCGCCGACGGGGTACTTCCACGTCGGCAGCGCCCGGACCGCGCTGTTCAACTGGCTCTTCGCCCGCCAGCACGGCGGGACGTTCGTCCTGCGCATCGAGGACACCGATGCGGAGCGCAACCGCGAGGAGTGGGTCGACGGGATCCTCTCGGCGCTCGCCTGGCTCGGGATGGCCCCCGACGAGGGTCCGTACCGTCAGTCCGAGCGGGCCGACCGCTACCAGGTGGCGATCGACGCGCTCTGGGACGGCGGGTTCGTCTACGCGTGTGACTGCACCCGCGACGACGTCCAGGTCCGGACGAAGGACAACCCGACGCCCGGCTACGACGGCTACTGCCGGACCCGCGGGTTGGACCGGTTCGGCCCCGACGGCGCCGGCCGGGCGCTGCGATTCCGGGCGCCCGACGACGGGTCGACGGTCGTCCACGACATCATCCGCGGTGACGTCACGTTCCCGCACGACGCCATGGAGGACTTCGTCGTCGTCAAGTCGACCGGCCAGCCGCTGTTCGTGCTCGCCAACGTCGTCGACGACCGCGACATGGCGATCACCCACGTCATCCGCGGCGAAGACCTGCTGCCGACGACGCCGAAGGGGCTGCTCGTGTGGGCTGCGCTCGACTCGGTGGCCTCGACCACTGCGGCCGCCGGCGAGGCCGGCTCGGGACCGTTGCCGTCCGCGCCGGCGCTGCCGGTCTTCGCCCATCTGCCGATGCTCGTGAACGAGCAGCGCAAGAAGCTGTCGAAGCGCAAGGACCCGGTCGCGGTCGAGTCGTACCGGGACGAGGGGTACCTGCCCGAGGCGTTCCGCAACTACCTCGCGCTGCTCGGCTGGAGCCCGCCCGGTGACGCGGAGAAGGTCGACGTCGACACGCTCGTCCGTGAGTTCCGGCTGGAGGACGTCCATCACGCGCCGGCGTTCTTCGACGTCCAGAAGATGACGCACCTGAACGGCGAGTACGTCCGCGAGCTGCCGATCGACGAGTTCATCGACCGGTCGCGGCCGTGGGTGGCGCCCCAGCTCGTCGGCGGTGCGGACGGCGGACCGAACGAAGGGGACGGCCCGGACGGTGGGCCGTGGGTGCCCGCGGTCGGCGCGCCGCCGTGGCCGCCGGAGCGGTTCGACGAGGGCGCGTTCGCCGCGCTCGGCGCCGCTCGTCCAAGAGCGCGTCACCCGGCTCGACCAGGTGGCCGGGATGGTCGACTTCGTCTTCCTGGCCGAGCCGGCGATCGACCCGGCGAGCTGGGAGAAGGCGATCGCCCGGGACGACGGCGCCGGTGCGCTCCTGGCGGCCGCGCTCGACGCGTACCGGTCGTGCCCGTGGTCGGCCGACGCGCTCAAGGACGCGACGCTGGCGCTGGCGGAGGCGGCCGGCCGCAAGCTCGGGAAGGCGCAGGCACCGATCCGCGTCGCCGTCACCGGCCGCACCGTCGGGCCGCCGCTGTTCGAGTCGCTCGACGTGCTCGGCCGGGACACCGTCCTGCGGCGGCTGCAGGCCGCGCTCGACCGGTTGTCGGCGGCCTGACGGCCGACCGGCACTCGGTACGTGCTCCTCGGCCCGCTCCGCTTGGTGTTCAAGATCGTCTTCCTGATCGCCCTCGCCGTCGTCGTCTACTTCGTCGTGACGCTCGTCCAGGTCTGGTTGACGTCGCGCCACTACGAGCCCCGACCGGCGCAGGCCATCGTCGTCATGGGCGCGGCCCAGTACGACGGCGTCCCGTCGCCGGACCTCCGGGCCCGGCTGAACGAGGCCCTCCTCCTCTTCCACCAGGGCAAGGCCAACGTCGTCGCGGTCACCGGCAGCAAGGAGAAGGGCGACCAGTTCACCGAGGCCGAGGCCGGCGCCCGGTACCTCGAGACGAAGGGAGTGCCGTCGACCGCCATCGTCGAGGCCGGCGGGGACGACACGTGGCAGAGCCTCTCCGACCTCGCGCCGATGCTGAAGGCTCACGGTGACACCCAGATCCTGATGGTCACCGACCCGTTCCACGAGGACCGGTCGATGGCCATCGCGTCCCAGCTCGGCCTCGCGCCGTCCCCGACGCCGACGCAGACGTCGCCGATCACCGGCTGGGCGACCGTGCCGTATTTCTTGAAGGAGGCCGTCGGCGTCGGCCTCGGCCGGATCGTCGGTTACCAGCACCTCCACGCGCTCGGCTGAGCTGGGCTGATGCGATCTGGCGACCCATTCGGGTAGCCTGGTCGCTCGCCCGTTCGGGGGTGGTGTAATCGGCAACACGACTGGTTCTGGTCCAGTTATTGAGGGTTCGAGTCCTTCCCCCCGAGCTCAACCGGCGAGCCGGCCACCGGCTTGCCGGCAGCAGGGCCCCATCGTCTAGAGGCCAAGGACACCACCCTCTCAAGGTGGAGACACGGGTTCGAACCCCGTTGGGGCTGCCAAGTGACCTTGACCCCGTTTCGGGGACCACGGTTTATGAGAGTTTGGTCGTGTGCTACCAGGAGGTAGTCATGCCCAAGCGTTACCCAAAGGAGTTTCGGCGAGCCCTCTGCGTGCGACTCGTGGCGGGCGAGAACATGTGGGAGCAGACGCCGCAGCGTGGCCAGTTCCGCAGGGTCCGGGCCGACCGAAGCCTTGACCGGAGCTGTTCGTCGAGCGTCTCCCCGGTAGCGGAGCTCGGCGAGCCGCTGGGTCAGTTTCTGGACCCCAGGAGCGGCTGAGTTTGGGACAGGCTTTCCGGCTTCAAAGGCATCTAGGTAGCGATCGACGTGTCTCCGGTCTTCGTCACGGTCTTCATCTCCTTTACGAGAGTGGATCGACCGGCCTGGAAGACAGCAGCGGCTCCCCGGAGCGCCTCGTCGATGAGTTCGTACTGTCGGTGACCCTTGAAAAAGGCCAGCGAGCACCGCCGCCTCCGCCTTCGACCAGATCGTCTTTGGCAGGTGGTCCCCCGCCCTACGCCTGTCGGGGCAGTGGCAATGGAACGCCATCGCCACGACCGACCACACCGTCTGGGCCACAGACGCGACAGTCCACATCACGGCGTACTTCGGCCGCCTTTTGGGATGTGGTGCTCGGATGCTGACGAACGTGCAAGACCGTAGGCTCCTGGTGCAGTCCACACAGCCCGAGCAACATCTGACTGATGGCGTGGCTGACGGCCATGGCGTTGAGGGTGATGACGCTGGGGGCTGGTTCGCCGGTACCGTAGTCAGCGAGCCGGCGCTGGGCGTCCGGGAGCGATTCGATGGTCAGGCGTGACGCGTCGATGAGCCCGGCGCAGCGCAGACATCCTCCGTCCGGTCTGATCGGTCGAGACGCGGCGAACACATCGCCCACCACTCCTGTCTTATCCACCGGGATCTCTGACTCCGACTTGGATGGCGGGAACCAGGTACTGGTGGCTGATGATGTTGACGAGGTGCCGGGCTGGGGCAGTGTCTGCAGCGAGGACGATAAAATCGCAATCAGTCAAAGCCATGGCTGCGTCCTTTGCCCGCACGTCTGACCGATAGTCGAACACCTTCGTTCCCTGACCCGCCTGGCGCGCCAGCCGCCGGGCGACCCGCACCTTGGGGGTAGCACAGCGTTGGCCGAGCCTGCGCAGCCAACCCGGCCGGTTCGGTGCCGTGAGGAATGAGTGGGCGTCGAAACGGGTGGCACCAGGAAGCCGGGTGAGATTGGTGAGTTCCACACGGTCCTCATCGATGACGACGATCTGACCCACTCCCATCCTCGTCAACCATTCCACCGCCAACATGCCCGCACCTCCGACACCTACGACACCCACTCGGGTCTGGCGCAAGATGTACTGACCACGATCGCCGAACAGGCGGGCTTGGCGGTCGTCTTCCGGTCGACGCGCCCCCACCTTGACCGGAGCGGGGTCCAGCATGGCGATGTTGTGCCCGATAACCGTGAGGTTGGAGACCTCGGCTCGGCCGGTGTTTGGGATCCAAACGTCCCCGGCCACGGCATGACTGGCTAGGACCAGTGCCCCGATAATCTGACCCGAGATCTCCAACAGCGCCGGATAACCCCGCTCGTGCGATTCGTAATCAATCTCTGAAAACGACACGGAACTACCCCTGCCGTGTCCATGCACGAAGAGGCAGGCGAGTGTTTCGGGCTCGGCGACTCGAATGACTCGGCGGATGAACGCAGGCGTGAGGGCCCGATGCCCCTTCATGCCCCTCACATAGTCGATGCCGTCAATCGCCGGAACGAAGCGGCTGGCCAGCAGCTGCACGCCCTTGCGGTGTCCATGGGCAACGCCGCACAGCAGTGCGCCGCCGTGCTCGTCATGGTCGCTCTGGTGAATCTGTGCCTCTACCTCGGCCCACAGCCCTGCGCTACAACGCACACCAACTGCTGGTGCCGATCCAGGTGCTGGGCGGTCGGTCATTCCAGCCCTCGCAAGAATTCGAGAACGCTTAGGGCCTTGCGGGAGGGGGAGTTGAACTCGGGGCGGCGGCTCGGGCTACTTCGACTGACCATCACTGCTGAGATGTCGCCAAATTTATTATCGGCGTGCACCGGCGGCTTCAGCTCTTTCCCGTCCGCGCGGGCGAGGTCTGGCCGCACGAAGTGTGGGTAGCAGTCCGCATCAGGGTGCAGGTAGCTGACCAGGAACCCCAGCCAGGTTGTCGCCGTTTCCCACCGCGACCCCAGGGAGAGGCCCTCGATCACGACGAAGGCACCCCCTTGGCTTTCGGGCCACGAGCGCACCGGGAAGTCGGCGAAGGCCTGCCGAACGTCCTGAACGGCCTCGACGACGTGAGGCTTCACCGAACCTCCCAGCGCGATGCCGCCCCACGCTACCGAAGAGGCAGTGCTGGTCACGAGTTGTCTGTCGGGGAAATGGCCGTGAAGCGGTCCCCTTCATGCACGTGGATCTCCTCGTGATCGGCAATCTGTCGCTCACGACCTTCGGCGAGCTCTTGGAACAGTTGAAAGCCCTGGTCGATGTCCACGTGCTGGTCGATGGCGGCTTGCTTGATCTGCTCGCCGTCAAGGCGTTGTCGGTCGAGACGGACCTCCTTCCTGTTGACCCGTACCTCGAAAGGCCGTCGCTCGGCCAGATCGTGTTCGAGGCGTTCGACGTCCCGGTTCAGGTCTGCCTCATCGCGTCGGATCGCTCGGAAGTCTTCGGCAATGCGGCTGTCAGCGGACTCCCCGGGGCCGTGGCTGATGACGTCGGACATGTTCTCGCTCCTTCCGGCCCCCGACCCTTCGAGGCGCCGATCGCAGTGTCTTCAACAAAGAAGGTAAGCGCGACTTCCATGAGAAGTCAAGTTTATCATTACCAATTGGGTAATGAAGAATCTGCCGAGTATCCAACCTAGTGGGTGCAGACTGTTGTAGGGTCCGCCCCGAATGGTCGCCAATCAGGCATGTTGAAGCAGTGGCCCGAGTGCTCTTCCGGACAGAGGCCCTTCGTGGTCGCTGTAGCCGGACGAGCGCCATGGAGGCGGCCTGGGGCGTTGCCGGTGCTGACATCGTGCGCTTGAAGTTGCAACAGATCATGGCCAGTCCCTCCGTGCATGAGCTGGACCTCTTGCGGTGTGAACCCAGCGTGGTCGATGGTGTGTTCGAGCTTCATCTGGGCGGGCACATCGTGATGGTGCTATCGGATGGGGCAGCGCATCGGGATCCGACCGGTTCTGGTGAAGCGGTGATCGTCGTGGAGGAGATACGTGTGTCCGAAGGTGGACGGGGTTGACCCCCCCGACTGAACAGCTCCATGAGTACGAGCCCGACAGGGTGTTGCCCCCAGGGGTGACGCTGCTCGAGTGGCTTGAAGAGCACCACATGAGCCAGGCAGAACTGGCCCGAAGGGCGGGCCTATCGACGAAGCACATCAGCCAGGTGGTCAATGGCGCAGCCGGGTTGAGCCCAGAGGTAGCGCTGGCTTTGGACAACGTGACGGGTATCTCCGCTCGTTCTTGGACCCAGCTGGAAGCCAACTACCGCACTTTCGCGGCCCTGGAGGCGGAGGCCCGCGACCTCGCCGAGCACGTGAACCTGTTGGACAGGTTCCCGATCAAGGAGTTGATTCGCCGCAAGAAGCTGTCGTCGGTAGCTGACCCGCCACGACAGCTCCGGGAGCTGCTGAGGTTTTTTGGTGTCGCCAACGTGGACGCGCTGGAGAAGGTCTGTCTCAGTGGCACCAAGCTGCGAGTCTCCCGCGCGTTTGCGCCGGACGAAGCGGCTCTCGCCTCATGGCTCCGACTTGCAGAGTTGGAGGCGCAGGAAGCGACAGTGGTTCCGTTCGACGCCAAGGAGTGCGAGCAGGCAATTCCGGACTTCAGGCGATGCACGATGCTTGAGGACGCCATTTGGCTCCATGCGCTCACTGAGCGTTGTGCGACCGTCGGCATCTCACTCGTGATGCTCCGAGAGATCCCAAAGTGCCGGGTCAATGGAGCAACCCGGTGGCTGGCACCTGATAAGGCCATGATCGCACTAAGCCCCCGTCACAAGCGGCACGACGTGGTGTGGTTCAGCTTTTTCCATGAGCTGGGCCACCTTCTTCGCCACAGTCGCAAACAGACGTTTGTCGATGCCCCTGGGTCACAGGTTGCCGCCGACCTGGAACTTGATGCCGACCGGTTCGCCAGCCGGATCCTTGTAGCCCCGGAGTACGAGACTGCCCTACGTGAGGTAGCTACGAAGGCGGATGCGAAAGCCTTGGCCGAGCGCCTCGGCGTGGATGTGGCAATCATCGTCGGCCGTCTACAGCACGAGAGGTTGATTCCATTCAACCGGTGGAACACACTTGTTCGGAGGTACCGGTTCTCCGAAGACGACTGAGTCTTCATCGTAAGCCCACCTGGGCCCGACACTGGCATCTCTCGTCGATGTGGGCCTGATGCATCCAGTTGCGCAGGCACGACTCGGATCCCGAGGTCGGCGGCGACCTGGCTGATTGACTTCGGGGGTTACGGGGAGGTCGGTGCCGACGGGTCCGTGTACAACTTCGGTAGCGCGCTGTGGTTCGGTGACATGGACGGTCAGTCTCTGAACAAACCCATTGTCAAACTTCGCCCCCACCTGGGACGGCGGAGGGTATTGGCTGAGGGCCGCCGACGGCGGCATCTTCGCCTTCGGCGACGCCCGTTTCTACGGCTCTATGGGTGGTCAGCCGATCCCTGCGCCGGTGGTGGCGATCAAGGCCGTGTGAGACGTCAGCCGTCTGCGGTCGCGCCTGCCCGGCCCGTCGCGTCGCCCGCTCCGTAGATGTCGTCGTGGGAGATGACGGGGAGGTCGGCGACCGCGGCGAGCAGGTGCTGTTCCCATACGTCGTGGAGGCGTTCGATGAGGGGCGAATCGCTCTCGATGCGGAATTCGACGAGGTCGTGAGAGCCGTTCTTGTAGACACCGATGTCGTAGGGGGGCCCGACGGACACGTTGGCCCGGGCGGTGCTGATCATCGAGGCCAGGGCGATCTTGATCGCGGTGGTGAGGTCCACCTTGGCCTCCACGGCCAGCTCGAGGAGGAACTTCCCGTACTTGTTCTCGCCGATCTGGATGAACGGCCGCTCGTCGGACGCCCGGATGTAGTTCCCCTCGGGATAGACGAGCAAGAGGTCGGGCGGCTCCTGGGCGATCTGGCCGCCGAGGATGAACGTCGCGGTGGCGTCGACGCCGACCTCCCTGAGCGCGTCGCGATGTCGGCCGGCCACCTCGCGACCCAGCCGCCCGAGGTACAGCGCCGCCTCGTAGAGGTGCTCGACCGACGCCAAGCTCTCGCGGCCGTCCTGGGTGCCGAGGTCGTGCTCGATCCGGTCGAGCACTTCCTGGGTGGTGGCGAGGCTTCCGGCCGATTCGATCACGAACACGCGGTCGGGTGAGGGCTGGAAGACGTGGAGCTTTCGGTAGGTGCCGACGTTGTCGACGCCGGCGTTGGTCCGCGTGTCGGCGAGGAAGACGAGTCCCTCTCGGAGGCGAAGAGCCAGGCAGTAGGTCATGGCAAATCTCCCTCGCAGCCGTCGGGCACCGGAGCCAGGGCGGAAAGGTACCATGCCCGAAAATCCGGCGGGCCGTCGCCTCGGGTCCACCATCGCCAGTAGCGAGATGAGCGGAGAGAGCGTGACGGAGCCTGTGGGGACGGGGCCAGCATGGGGCTCGGATCCCATCACGGCGGCCCTGGGCGTGTTGCACGACCTCGTGCAGCCCGAGTCGGGAGGGGAGGTGGCGACCTACATCCCGGAGCTGGCCAACGCCGATCCGGGACAGTTCGGGATCGCGCTCGTCAGCCTCGTCGGCCACCAGTACACCGCGGGGGACGCTGAGGCGCCGTTCACGATCCAGTCGATCTCCAAGCCGTTCGTCTACGCGCTGGCCCTGACCGACGAGGGCCTCGAAGGAGTGCTCGCCCGGGTCGGGGCCGAACCGAGCGGCGAGGCGTTCAATGCCATCAGCCTCGACCCGGCGACGGGCCGGCCGCCGAACCCGATGGTCAACGCCGGCGCCATCGTGACCACGTCGCTCGTCCAGGCCGCCTCGGTGGATGCTCGTTTCGAGCGGATCCGGTCGATCCTCTCCGCGTTCGCCGGGCGCGAGCTCGGCGTCGACGAGGCGGTGTACCGCTCCGAGCGAGACACCGGCGACCGGAACCGGGCGCTGGCCTACCTCATGCGGAACGCCGGCTCGCTGCGCGAACCGGTCGACGACGTGCTCGACGCGTACTTCCGGCAGTGCGCGGTAGAGGTCACGACCGTCGACCTGGCGGTCATGGCCGCGACCTTGGCCGCCGGCGGGTTGAACCCGGTCACCGGCGAGATGGTCGTGAGCCGGGAGATCGCGGAGCAGACCTGTGCGCTCATGGCCAGTTGCGGCATGTACGACTACGCCGGCGAGTGGTGGCTCCGGGTCGGCCTCCCCGCCAAGAGCGGGGTGAGCGGAGGGTTGATCGCCACCTCCCCCGGGCAGTTCGGCATCGGGGTCTTCAGCCCGCGGCTGGACTCCCGAGGCAACAGTGTCCGGGCGGTCGAAGCGAGCCGGTTGCTCGCCGAACGGTTCTCGCTCCAGCTGGTCCACCGTCCGGATCCGACCAACCCGATCGTCTCGTTCGATCGCCACCGGTCGACGACGGAAGCCGCCGACGGCACCGAGTTGGCGGTCCTGCGGTTGCGGGGCGATCTCGAGTTCACCGCGGCCGAGATCGTGCTCTCCGCCATAGAGCCGCTCCGCCAAGGCGCCGGCGACCGGCCCCGATGGCTGGTGCTCGACGTGGCGCAGGTGAGCCGGCTGCACCCGGTGGCGGCGGCGATGATGGCGGCGATGACCCGTGATCTGGAGGCGAGAGGCACCACCTTGGTCGTCGTCGATCCGCTCGAGCGCCGCCTGTTGGCCGCTCGCCACGGGTTCGCGTCGGTGGACGACGCGATCGCGTGGTGCGAGGGGCCGGGAGGCGATCCGGCAGCGAGCCACCCGAACTGACAGTCGGTCGTCCCGGGGCCCGGGTGCCCTCGAGGCTGGTAAAACGGATGTACCGGAACGGCGGGTACGACCGAGGGGGTGAGCCGATGGACGAGGACGAACAGCCGGCGCCCCCCATGGCGAACCGCCAGCCTCCGAGCCCCGAGGCAGCAGGCGGGCGGGCGGGCGGTGCACCGTCAACGACCGGCCGTCCGAACCGGCCTGCTGCCGACGGGTCGTCCGAGCCGATCGGGAACCGCGAACGGGCGCTGAGCGCGTTCGTCAACCGGGTCGCGGCGGACGGGTACCGCGAGACGCACGTCGAGGACGTCTGCCGTGACGTCGGGGCGTCGACGCGTGACTTCTACGCGTGGTTCGGCAAGAAGGACCGGTGCTACCTCACGGTCTTCGCCGCGTTCGGGACCCACGTGATCACGGTGGGCGAGCGCGCGTACCGTGATGCGGCGGGGCCGTGGGAGACAAGGCTACGGGTGGGGTTGGAGGCCGCGTTTGGACAGCTGACGAGCCGCCCGAAGATGGTCCGGTTCCTCAGCCAGTCCCCGCACGTCGACGGCAGCCGCGAAGCGCTGCTGAGCCTGATGGCCCGGTCACAGCACGTCTACCTGACCGACGAGATCCGCGGGCACGTCGACGACATCCCGCCGGAGCCCCTCGAGGTCATCCTCTCGAGCAGCGTCATGTACCCGATCATCACGTACATGCGGGAAGGCAAGGCGCAGGACATCGGGGAGCTGATCCCTTCGATGGTCTACTACCTGACGCTCGTGTTCTTCGGCGCCGAGCGGGCCGCTCGCCAACTGGCCTGAACGTTTGGGTTCGCCCCGCCGGCACCCGGTCGCCCCGGCTGCCGGGGGCTCCCGTCGGCGGCGAATGGAAAATACGATTACCTCTTTCTTCGCGCGGCATACCCCCTAGGGAACGTCGTTACCAACGCGTCCGTTCGGCCGGGCCGGCTGAAAGTCCTTGAACGGTCCGACGCGTACGCAGAGGATGGTGGCGACCAACGCGGTGCAGATGCCGCCAGCCCGTCGGATCGGTTCCCGCCCCATTTGGCGCGGCCTGATCGCGGCTGGACGGCCGGTCGTCTGCCCGTCGGCTCGCTGACCGCGGCGTCGGAGATGCGCTTCGCGTCGCGCCAGGGGCCGGTGATCGAAGAGAGGAGGCAGGCGCGAGGAGGTCGACGGGGAGGCGCCGGTCAGCCGGACGGGATGCGCGTGAGGACTGCCAGTTGTCGCCCAGCCGCTTGTGATGCAGTTCACGAACTCGGGCGTTCTGACCAGGGTCGGAAATGTTTCGGCCGTTTCCCGTATAACAGAAGCGTGGGTGCGCGGGATGGGGCGCACGGGGGGAGCCTCGGGGATACAGGGGAACGGTTCAAACGGCTCTACGACGAGTTCGTCGCGCCGGTCTACGCCTTTTGCGGGCGGAGGCTCGGCGCGCTGAGCGGCGCGGCCGAGGACGTCACCGCGGACATCTTCACCGTCGTCTGGCGGAACATCGACAAGGTGCCGCCGGCGCCGGAGTGCCGGACGTTCATCTACGGGATCGCCTACCGGCAGGTTCGCAAGCAGCAGCAGCGGTCGTGGGCGAGGAACCGGTTGCAGCGGCGCCTGGAAGCCGAGTGGGCGGTCGTGTCGACCGTCCAGCCGGTGTGGGCGCCGTCGAGCGTCCCGCGGGAGCGGGTCCACCGGGCGATCGACGCGCTGCCCGAAGGCGAGCGTGTCGCCCTCCTGCTCGTCATGTGGGACGGCCTCAGCCACATAGAGGCCGGCCGGGTCCTCGGTTGCTCGGCCAACGCGGTGGCCCTCCGGCTGTTCAAGGCGCGGGCGCGGATCCGGCGGCAGCTCACCGGCGACCCGACGGGCGACACGAAGATGTCGGTCGTCCAGCTGGCCCCGGAGGGGAGTCGAGACGGGTTCGTCGACTCCGGGCGCCCGACCCAAGCTGTCGGGTTCTGAGGTCGTGCGCTGCCCGAGGGGTTCCCTGAGGGAAGCGATCGCTTGATGAACCCGACTCGAACGCTCGATGCCGATGTCTCGATGGACCACGAAAGCGGTGAACGGCAACCGAACGGCGACGCCAGTCCGGCGCGCCGCGACCGGGATGCCAAGCAGCGGTCGGCCCGCGACAGCTTCATAGAGCGAGTCGCTCGGACCGGTTTCCGCAACACCCGGATCGAGGACGTCTGCCGTGACGCGGGCGTCTCGCACCGTGAGTTCTACCGCTGGTTCGGGAACAAGGACCAGTGCTACCTGTCGATCTTCGACGCGTTCGGTGACTCGCTCATCGACGTCGGGCAGCGGACGTTCGACGAGACGACGGGATCATGGGAGGAGAAGCTGCGGGCCGGGCTCCTCGCCGTGGTCGGCGAGCTCGCCGGCGACCCGGACCGGGCCCGGTTCCTCCTCGAATGCCACGCGGTCGGCGGCGGCGAAGGGGCGATGTGGCGGCTCGTCGACCGCGCCGCCCTGGTGTACCTGACCGACGAGGTCCGGAGCCAGGCCCCTCGAGCCCCGACGACGGCCGCCGAGAGTATCGCTGCCGGTGCTGTCGTCGAACCGATCCGTCGCTACCTCGAGGAGGGCAAGGTCGACGACCTCCCGGACCTCGTGCCGTGGATCGTCTACTACATGACCCTCTATCTCTTTGGCCCCGCGAGAGCTGCCGGACAGCGCCCACCGCAGGAACCCGACGACGCCGGCTTCGGCGGCGCCTAGGTGGTCCTGATGCGACCGCCACCCCCGCCCCTCGGTGGAAGTCGGATTACCACATGGGCGTAATGACGACGCGCCAGCACGTCTCCCGATCAATCGGTCGTCGACGGTCGGGCGACCGCTGATGGTGGAAATCGGATTACCACTTTCAATTGGTAAAAGAACTCCTCGGGAACCGTATTACCAATGGGCAATCTAAATGACCTATGCGTTACCGTTGATACGCCGTTGACTTGAAGGGAAAGCGTAGTTACCCTTATCTGCGACAGGGCGCGAATTTCGATTCGTAGACACCTAAGTGGAGGGGGCACGCGTCGTCAGAATTGCATATGGGATGGGGTGGAATTTCTGCGTGATCTATCGTCGGCAGTCGCCGACGGCGTGAAACGAACGTAGGTGTAGAGCCTGCGTAGCGAGCGACGGAAGACGTCACCAGGCAGATCGATATGGTGGCATTGACCTGAGTCTCCACAGAGGACCAGGTCTCCGTCGCCGCTCCCTATCCCGAGATGTTTTTCCAACCAACGCCAGCATCCCCTGATCAAGAGGGAGCACGGGCGGAGTTTTGGTAAGTGCGATGCCACGGGCGACATTTGGCAGGTCAGCGAGCGGCCGTAGGGGGAAACCGCAAGTGAACAGGAATCCGGTTAGGGGGAGCACGGTGAACAGCGATCGGCGTCAAAGCCAGAGGATGGGCAGCGGCAGGTCCGGCCGCGGCTGGCGCGGTGTGCGCCAGTGGATGGCCGGTTTGTCGGCCATCGCCGTCGTCGCCGGCTCGTTCGTCGGCCTGCCGGCCACCGTCGCCTCGGCCGCCACATCGCCGTTCACCATGACCATGACCGCTGGCCAGTTCGGGGTCCGCGGCAACCCGCCGGCCACGCTGCCCGCGCCGGGTTCGCTGGCCGGATCCGAGGACCGGACAACCGGAGCGATCAGCGGGGCGACCATCAGCCTTAGCCCCTATCACACCACCAACACAGGCAGCACAGAGACAATCTTCATCGGTCAGGTCACGGCCGGCACGGCCAGCGGGCTGCTCAGCTACACAGGGACGCTGCGGATCACCGACACACTGTCGGCCCTCGTCACAATCCACAATCCGGTCACCGCCCAGTGCACGGCCGAGCCGATCCACGTCAACCTGACAGGCCACTACGACTCGACCACGCAGACGGCGACTATCTCCCAGACCAACTTCACCATCCCCCTCTTCACAACGGGGCCATGCGGCCTGGCCACTACATCGCTGAACACCCGCTTCGCCGGGTCCACCGGCAACGTGATGAGCCTGACCCTGCAGGGCACACTGGTGCTGCCGCCGCCGCCGGCCACCCCGACCTCAACGACGCTCGTCCCCACCCCGCCGAGCCCGGTGCTCCAGGGCACGTCGGTGACTCTCACCGCCACAGTGGTCTCGGGCGGCCAAACGGCCAAGACCGCCACCGGGACCATAAAGTTCATGGTCGGCGGCACCCAGATCGGGGCCACCCAGAGCGTGGTCACAGGCACGGCCAGCCTCACGACGACCACCCTGCCGCCGGTGACCGGCCAGATGCTCACCGCCGTCTACTCGGGGGACACAACGTACGCGGCGAGCACCTCGACGCCCGTTCTCTACACGGTCCAGCCCAAGCCCGCCGTCGGCCTCAGTACACCGGCGCTGACGGCCACGCCGGGGTCCTCCACGCCAACCACCTTCTCGGTCGTGCTGACAAACCCGACCACGGGGGAGAGCTGGAGCAACCTGTGGCTCCAGCTGCGGATGAACGGTATTGCCGGACTACACCCCTCCAAGGTTTCCTTGTCCTACCAGAACCCGACAGGCGTCTGGTGCCCGATCACCTTGACCGGGGTGAAACGGCTCACCGGCACCCTCAAGGGCTCGAGCGGGACCTGCAGCAGCACCTCGTCGTTTCCCCTGCCGGCCAACGGCCAGCCGATGGTGATCCCCTTCGAGGTCTCCTACGCCGCGGGCGCCAACGTGGGCGCCCAGACATTCGTCGTCTCCCTCCAGACGGTGACAGGGACAACGGTCGTGCCGCCGTTCACAGCGGCGACAACGACAACAGTCCCGACCCACGGCCCCTACGCCAAGGGAACGCTGACCGTCATCCCGCCCACCAAGCTCATAGTGGCTTTGGGGGCCAACCCGCCGAGCTCGGCTCCGAAGGGCTACGTCGTGCCGGTGCACCCGACCATCAGCCAACCGGCAACAACAACAACAACAACAATCTATTACCCGAACCCATCCGGGACAGTGACATTCATCGTCGACGGCCACACCGTCCTGACGACCGGGGCGGGCACTGTGGCCTTCACAGTGGCGGCCATGTCGACGGCGACACTGAGCGTGGGTAGTCACACCCTCGAGCTCAAGTACCAGGGCAGCGGCATCTACAACCCGGCCCAGTTCACAACGACCTTCAGCGTGACCGCGGCGGCCCCGGGGACCCCGTTCACCTGCAGCAGCGCAGCCCACCCGACCATCACCGCTTCGGTGGTGGCCTCGGCCACGCTGCCGGTCGCGTCCAATACCGGGCAGGCGGCTCTCGGCAACCTCGGGGTGGCGCTCCACACCGACCCGGCCACCGGGCCCAGTCATACAGGTACAACAATCAAGACAGTCATCATCGCCTTCTCGCCCAGCGGCAGCCTGGTGGCCCCGCCGGTGGCGCCGACCGCAACAGGCGTCGGGACGATCGTCACCTCTAGCTGGAGCGGGCTGGGCACCACGGTGACCACAGTCACCGGGCCCCCCGGCACGGTGGTCCCGGTGACCATCTCGTCGATCTCGTTCAAGCAGAACGGCCTTCAGTTCATCTGCAGCCCCAACCCGACGGCCGCCTCGCTCGGCTCGGTCACTGTCTCGGGCGTGGCCCTGGCCGGCAGCCCGGCCAGCCCGGTGAACGCCGGCACGTCGGTGACGCTGACGGCCACCGTGGCCCCGGCGTCGCTGAATGGCCAGGTCAACTTCTTCGAGGTCCACGGGACAACGACGACCAACCTGGGCACGGTGCCGGTGAGCAACGGCACGGCCGCCCTGGTGGTCCAGCCGACGGCCGGCTCCCACACCTACGAGGCCAGTTGGGCAGCGACGGTGCCGGTCAGCACCTCGAACACGCTGGCCTACACAGTGAGCGTCGCTCCGGCGGTGACCACCCAGCCGGCTGACCAATCGGTCACGGCCGGCCAGGCTGCCAGCTTCAGTGCCGCCGCTTCGGGCACGCCGACACCGACGGTCCAGTGGCAGCTCTCGACCAACGGCTCGATCTGGTCGACAATCACCGGGGCCACCGGCACCACCTATGCCATTGCCTCGACCACGGCGGCCGACAACGGCCACCAGTTCCGGGCGGTCTTCACCAACGGTGCCGGGACAGCCACGACCAACGCGGCGAGCCTGGTGGTGAGCTCACCGCCGGCCGTGGTCACCCAGCCGTTCAACCAGTCGGTCCCGGTCGGCAACACCGCCACGTTCGCCTCGACGGCCACCGGCTCGCCGACCCCGACCGTTCAGTGGCAGCTGTCGACCGACGGCTCGACCTGGACGACCATCACCGGCGCCACCGCGACGACCTACACCACGCCCCCCACCACGACCGCCAACAACGGCAACCAGTTCCGGGCGGTCTTCACCAACGGCATCGGCACGGCCAACTCCAACCCGGCCACCCTGAGCGTCACCACCACGCCGCCGCCCCCGGCACCGCCCGCCCCACCGGCCCCGCCGGCCAACACCAGCGGTGGTTACCACCTGGTGGCGGCCAACGGGTCGGTCTACAGCTTCGGCAACGCCCCCTTCTTCGGCTCGATGGGCGGCCAGACGCTCAACAAGCCAATCGTGGGCACCGCCACCACGCCCGGTGACGGCGGCTACTGGCTCGTGGCGTCGGACGGTGGCATCTTCAGCTTCGGCAACGCCACCTTCTACGGCTCGATGGGCGGCAAGCCCCTCAACCAGCCGATCGTGGGCATCGCCTCGACGCCCGACGGCAAGGGCTACTGGGAGGTGGCCAGTGACGGCGGCATCTTCGCCTTCGGTGACGCCACCTTCTTCGGCTCCATGGGCGGCAAAACGCTCAACAAGCCGATCGTCGGGATTGCTTCGACCCCCGACGGCCAGGGCTACTGGGAGGTGGCCAGTGACGGCGGCATCTTCGCCTTCGGCGACGCCACCTTCAGCGGCTCGACCGGTTCGCTGACCCTCAACAAGCCGATCGTCGGTATGGCGTCGACCAACAACGGCGCCGGCTACTGGCTCGTCGCCAGTGACGGCGGGGTCTTCAGCTTCGGCAACGCCGGCTTTCACGGCACCGTGGCCGGCACCACCTCGGCTCAGGTCGTGAGCCTGGTGCCCACCGGTGACAACGGCGGCTACTGGGAGACGGCGTCCAACGGCCAGGTGTTCCAGTTCGGCGACGCCACCTCAGCCGGCACAGCGCTGGCCCAGACAGCCACCATCGTCGCCATGTCGGACTGACCGGCGATCGTGCCACCACTCCGTGGAGACGACGGTCTCATGTACCCAATGAAGAAGAGAATTCGAGGGGGAACTGCAGTGAAAAGCAGAATGGTTCGGGTTCTTGCCGGTTTGTCGGCCATCGCCGTCGTCGCCGGCTCGTTCGTCGGCCTGCCGGCCACCGTCGCCTCGGCCGCCACATCGCCGTTCACCATGACCATGACCGCTGGCCAGTTCGGGGTCCGCGGCAACCCGCCGGCCACGCTGCCCGCGCCGGGTTCGCTGGCCGGATCCGAGGACCGGACAACCGGAGCGATCAGCGGGGCGACCATCAGCCTTAGCCCCTATCACACCACCAACACAGGCAGCACAGAGACAATCTTCATCGGTCAGGTCACGGCCGGCACGGCCAGCGGGCTGCTCAGCTACACAGGGACGCTGCGGATCACCGACACACTGTCGGCCCTCGTCACAATCCACTCCCCGGTCTCCGAGCAGTGCTTGTCCGAGCCCATCCACGTCAATCTGACAGGCCATTACGACTCGACCACGCAGACGGCGACTATCTCCCAAACCAACTTCACCATTCCCAACTTCCCGACAACGACGCCGGGGAAGACATGCGGCTTGGCCAACACAGAGCTGAACACACGCTTCGCCGGGTCCACCGGCAACGTGATGAGCCTGACCCTGCAGGGCACACTGGTGCTGCCGCCGCCGCCGGCCACCCCGACCTCAACGACGCTCGTCCCCACCCCGCCGAGCCCGGTGCTCCAGGGCACGTCGGTGACTCTCACCGCCACAGTGGTCTCGGGCGGCCAAACGGCCAAGATCGCCACCGGGACCATAAAGTTCATGGTCGGCGGCACCCAGATCGGGGCCACCCAGAGCGTGGTCACAGGCACGGCCAGCCTCACGACGACCACCCTGCCGCCGGTGACCGGCCAGACGCTCACCGCCGTCTACTCAGGGGACGCCAAGTTCGGGGCCAGCACGTCGACCCCGGCGCCCTACACGGTCCAGCCCAAGCCCGCCGTCGGCCTCAGCACAACCGCCCTGACCGCCATGACCGGCTCTTCGACGCCCACCACCTTCTCGGTCGTGCTGACAAATCCGACCACCGGGGAGAGCTGGAGCAACCTGTGGCTGCAGCTGCGGTGGAACGGCATCTCGGGGCTGCACTCCACACGGGTCACTCTGGCCTACCAGAACCCGACAGACGTCTGGTGCCCGGTCACGGTGACGGGGAGTAAAGTACTTACCGCCATTTTCAAGGGCTCGAGCGGGACCTGCAGCAGCACCTCGTCGTTTCCCCTGCCGGCCAACGGCCAGCCGATGGTGATCCCCTTCGAGGTCTCCTACGCCGCGGGCGCCAACGTGGGCGCCCTGACATTCGTCGTCTCCCTCCAGACGGTCACAGGGACAACGGTCGTGCCGCCGTTCACAACGGCGACAACGACAACAATCCCGACCCACGGCCCCTACGCCAAGGGAACGCTGACCGTCGTCCCGCCCACCAAGCTCACAGTGACGGTGGCAGCCAGCCCGCCGGGATCGGCCATCCCGAAGGGTTACGTGGTGCCGGTGGACCCGACCATCACACGGCCGCCCCTCACAACAACAAACACAATCTTTTACCAGGAGGCGACCGGGACGGTGACATTCATCGTCGACGGCCACACCGTCCTCACCGCGCCGGCGCTCAGCACAGCCTTTACACATGCCCAGATGCCCACGGCGACATTGAGCCTGGGGAGCCATACCCTCGAGGTCAAGTACCAGGGCAATAGCATCTACAACCCGGCCCAGTTCACAACCACCTTTAGTGTCACCACACCGGTCCCGGGGACCCCGTTCAGCTGCAGTAACTCAAGGCAGCCGACCATCGTCGCCTCGGTGGTGGCCTCGGGCACGCTGCCGGTCGCGTCCAATACCGGGCAGGCGGCTCTCGGCAACCTCGGGGTAACCCTGCATAGCGACCCGGCCACCGGGCCCGGGACGCCGACAACACTCACGACAGTCATCATCGCCTTCTCGCCCAGCGGCAGCCTGGTGGCCCCGTCGGTGATGCCGACCCCGACAGGCGTCGGGAGGGTCATCACCTCCAGCTGGAACGGGCTGGGCACCACGGTGACCACAGTCACCGGGCCCCCCGGCACGGTGGTCCCGGTGACCATCTCGTCGATCTCGTTCCGGCAGACCGGCGAACTGTTCATCTGCAGCCCCAACCCGACGGCCGCCTCGCTCGGCTCGGTCACTGTCTCGGGCGTGGCCCTGGCCGGCAGCCCGGCCAGCCCGGTGAGCGCCGGCACGTCGGTGACGCTGACGGCCACCGTGGCCCCGGCGTCGCTGAATGGCCAGGTCAACTTCTTCGAGGTCCACGGGACAACGACGACCAACCTGGGCACGGTGCCGGTGAGCAACGGCACGGCCGCCCTGGTGGTCCAGCCGACGGCCGGCTCCCACACCTACGAGGCCAGTTGGGCAGCGACGGTGCCGGTCAGCACCTCGAACACGCTGGCCTACACAGTGAGCGTCGCTCCGGCGGTGACCACCCAGCCGGCTGACCAATCGGTCACGGCCGGCCAGGCTGCCAGCTTCAGTGCCGCCGCTTCGGGCACGCCGACACCGACGGTCCAGTGGCAGCTCTCGACCAACGGCTCGATCTGGTCGACAATCACCGGGGCCACCGGCACCACCTATGCCATTGCCTCGACCACGGCGGCCGACAACGGCCACCAGTTCCGGGCGGTCTTCACCAACGGTGCCGGGACAGCCACGACCAACGCGGCGAGCCTGGTGGTGAGCTCACCGCCGGCCGTGGTCACCCAGCCGTTCAACCAGTCGGTCCCGGTCGGCAACACCGCCACGTTCGCCTCGACGGCCACCGGCTCGCCGACCCCGACCGTTCAGTGGCAGCTGTCGACCGACGGCTCGACCTGGACGACCATCACCGGCGCCACCGCGACGACCTACACCACGCCCCCCACCACGACCGCCAACAACGGCAACCAGTTCCGGGCGGTCTTCACCAACGGCATCGGCACGGCCAACTCCAACCCGGCCACCCTGAGCGTGGCCACCACGCCGCCGCCCCCGGCACCGCCCGCTCCGCCGACGCCGCCAGCCAACACCAGCGGCGGCTACCACCTGGTCGCGTCCAACGGCTCGGTCTACTCCTACGGCAACGCCCCCTTCTACGGCTCGATGGGCGGCCAGACGCTCAACAAGCCGATCGTGGGCACGGCGTCGACGCCCGGAGACGGTGGCTACTGGCTGGTGGGCAGTGACGGCGGCATCTTCAGCTTCGGCAACGCCATCTTCTACGGCTCGATGGGCGGCAAGCCCTTGAACCAGCCGATCGTCGGCATCGCTAGCACCCCGGACGGCAAGGGCTACTGGGAGGTGGCCAGTGACGGCGGCATCTTCGCCTTCGGCGACGCCACCTTCTTCGGCTCCATGGGCGCCAAGCCGCTCAACCAGCCGATCGTCGGCATCGCAGCCACCCCCGACGGCCAGGGCTACTGGGAGGTGGCCAGTGACGGCGGCATCTTCGCCTTCGGCGACGCCACCTTCGCCGGCTCGACCGGTTCGCTGACCCTCAACAAGCCGATCGTCGGCATGGCGTCGACCAACAACGGCGCCGGCTACTGGCTGGTGGCCAGTGACGGCGGGGTCTTCAGCTTCGGCAACGCCGGCTTCCACGGCACCGTGGCCGGCACCACCACCAGCCAGATCGTGAGCCTGGTGCCCACCGGGGACAACGGCGGCTACTGGGAGACCGCGTCCAACGGCCAGGTGTTCCAGTTCGGCGACGCCACCTCAGCCGGCACAGCGCTGGCCCAGACAGCCACCATCGTCGCCATGTCGGACTGACCGATGACGCAGAAGAACTGATTCGGAAGGACGGACGACAGAGGCGCAAAAGAGGTTCTGGGACCACGGCCGGACCGCCGCCGGCCGTGGTCCTGGGCCAAACGAAGAACGCAGAACGACACCGCCAGACGACAAGAAACACAAGGGGACGAACTGTTGCAACGAGGATCGATCATCCGCACGCTGTGCGCCGGGGGACTGGCCGTGCTGGCCGGAGGGACCACCCTCGGGCTGGTCTCGGTGGCCGGCCTGACCGCTGGGCCCATCACCCAGGCCGGGGCCGACAGCACCGGCTACCAACTCCACTGCACGGGCACAGGGCTGACACTGCCGATCACAGGGACCAAGACCACCGGCTCCCTGCCCTCCTCGGTCACACCGGGCAAGGGCTTCACCTTGAGCAACTACGGCCTGAGTCTGACACTGCCCGGCACAGGCGTCTTCGGCGCGGCGGCGACAAAGACGATATTGGGCGGCACCTACACGACCAGCGTGACGGCCAGCGGGGCCACGCCCTCCCCCCAGACAACGTCCCTCACGGTGCCGGTCACGCACCTGCCGACAAAGACAAAGTTCCCCGTCCACCTGACGACCAACGCCTCGTCGGTCAACTTCACCGCCGGGAACACCGCCGGGCCGGCCTCGGTGTCGACTGGGACGACCAGCCACCTGGTCCTGACAGTGACACTGGGGCTCCCGCAGCCCTTGACCGTCCACCTCACCTGCACCAACCCGGCCGAGACCATCGCCTCGACCACCATCGCCGCTCCCCAGACCTCGGTCGGCGCCGTGCTGCCCAACTCCGGTCCCTTGGCCGGTGGCAACACGGTGACCGTGGTCGGCACATTCTTCACAGGGGCGGGCATCGTGGCCTTCGGCGGCACGCCGGGCACGACAATCTCGGTCAAGACAGCCAACCTGCTGACCGTGGTCGCCCCGCCGGGCGCCGCCGGCACGGTCGACGTCCAGGTGGCGACGCCGGCCGGCAAGTCGCCGCTCGGGCCCAGTGACCACTACACCTACACCAACGCCCCGATCGTCACCGGGGTCAATCCCGGCCAGGGCGCACCGGCCGGCGGCACGTCGGTGACCATCACCGGTCTGCAGATGACCAACATCACCGGGGTCTCGTTCGGCTCTGTGCCGGCGGCCAGCTTCACCCAGAACTCGTCGACCCAGATCACCGCGGTCTCGCCAGCCGGCACCGGCACGGTCGACATCACCTTGACCAACGCCCAGGGCACTTCTATCCCCGGACTGCTCGACCAGTTCTCCTACACCTCACCGGGCTACTGGGAGGTGGCCAGTGACGGGGGGATCTTCGCCTTTGGCGGCGCCCCCTTCTACGGCTCGATGGGCGGCAAGCCCCTCAACCAGCCGATCGTCGGTATCGCCGGCACGCCCACAGGCACAGGCTATTGGGAGGTGGCTTCTGACGGTGGGCTGTTCGCCTTCGGCAATGCCGGCTTCCACGGCTCGATGGGCGGCAAGCCGCTCAACAAGCCGATCGTCTCGATGGCCCCCACCCCGACAGGCGGCGGCTACTGGGAGGTGGCCAGTGACGGTGGCCTGTTCGCCTTCGGCAACGCCCCCTTCTACGGATCGATGGGCGGCAAGAAGATCAGTGCCCCCATCGTCCAGATGATCGCTGCCCCGACAGGCACCGGCTACTGGGAGATCGGCTCTGACGGCACCGTCTACAGCTTCGGCTTCGCCGGCCACTACGGCGGCATGGGCGGCAAGGCGCTCAACAAGCCGATCGTCGGCGGCGCCGCCACCCCCACATTCGACGGCAACTGGCAGGTGGCCAGTGACGGCGGCCTCTTCGCCTTCGGCACTGCCGGCTACTACGGCTCGATGGGCGGCCAGCCGCTCAACAAGCCGATCGTCGGCATGACCACCACCCTCGACGGGGCCGGCTACTGGATGGTGGCCTCTGACGGCGGGATCTTCAGCTTCGGCGATGCCGTCTTCAGCGGATCGATGGGCGGCAAGTCGCTCAACGCCCCGGTGGTGGGGATCGCCGCGGCGTAATCGGTGTCACGGCGTCATCCGGCGCCGAGGGTGACCGGGTGCTCTTCGAATGGAGAGCACCCGGTGGGGGGTAGGGGAAGGGGAATGACATGGCCCGAACGTCTGCAGTGATGGCAGAGCGATACACAGGAGCTGTCGTGGCGCGAGGTCCGGCTGACGATCCTCGGGAACGACTGATCGACGCCTGCATCGAAGTGGTTGGCCAGCAGGGTTTCGAGGCGGCGAGAATCGCCGACATCTGTCTGCTGGCCGGGTTGTCGACGCGCACCTTCTACGACGTGGTCGGCACCAAAGAAGGCTGCGTCGACGCGGCCGTGGCCGCCCGAGGCAACGAGCTGCTCATCGCCGCCAAAGAGACCTTCGACGCCACGGCCGGGTCGTGGAGCCGCCGGATCGAGGCCGCCCTCCACCGCCTGCTGACGGACCTGTCGGTCGACGAGCCGTTGGCTCGACTGCTGTTCGTCGAGTTCCAGCACGCCGGGCCGGTGGTCGCGATGCGTCTGGCGGCGTTGGCCGACGACGCGAGGCGGCTCTTCGGGCCGCCCGAGGCGCCGGCGCTCCCGGCCATGGCCGCCAGGGAGAGCGCCATCATCGGGATGGTGCTCCACCCGATCGGCGACTATGTGGCTCGGGGCAAGACCAGCGATCTGGCGGAACTGGCGCCTTCGGTGGCGTACTTCCTCACGCTCTTTCTCATCGGCTCCGACGAGGCGCTCGAGCTGGCCCGTTCGAACGAACCTCCGGGCTCGTAGGTCGCGCTTCCATCTACCGGTGCCGAACATCCTTGTCACCGGGGCGATGGAGACGCGTGCGGCGCTGGCCCCCCAACCCATCCCCATTTCCCCGGGGGGCCAGCGTCGCCTTCGTGGTGCACCCGTCAATACCGTCGGTCGTCGGCCCTCGGAGTTGACCGAGACGGGCCGCGGGAGGCCGAATCGGCGGTGCATATATGGCGATCGTGCCGGCCCATAAACATTTAACCTCTGGGCCGGTAGTCGGGCGATAATTCAGCAAAGCTTGACTTCTGGGCACTTGCTGGATCGTCTATCCACCCTTGCCGAACGTGGTCGCCCTACCGTCCGGCGGGATGGTGCCGAGGGCAAAACGGCTCACACCTGCGCAGGTCTTGGGCGCCAGAGTGCGTGCGTTGCGAGAGAACTTGGGTGATCGACAGCTCGACCTGGCTCGCCGGGCCAAGAAGCACGCGACCTATATTTCGAGGCTCGAAGCCGGAAAGATCAACCCGAGTTTGAACGCCCTCGTCGACATCGCCGTCGCCCTCGACGTGGATCCCGCCACACTGGTCGCCGACATCCACCCGCGCGATCTCCGTTCGCACCGACGCCCGAGACGCCCCTCCGGCGACGAGCCCGCGCCATAGCGCCGGGGTTGCCGACCTCCGGGCCGGCCGGCCAGCACCGCCCACCGCGCCGGGGATACGCTCGCGCTAACGGCCCGCAGGGATGCGGCCCGGGGGAGGCCCTGAGGGGGGGTTGCGATGGACGACGACGTGTTCGGGTCGTTGGCGGCTCGAGCGGCCGCCGATAGGCGGTGGATGCGCCGGATCAACCGGCACATCTGGTTCGCCAACTGGATCCACGGTCTGCTGGAGATGGGTGTGGTCTGTGGGGTCCTCGGACCGATCGGTCCGATCGTCGGCCCCGAGCTTTCGCCCCCGTCGGATCGGCGTTCTATGTCGGGTTGACGGTTGGGCGCGATCGGGCGGCCCGGAACTGCCGCCCCAGCCACTCCTCGGCGTCGGCGAAGTACCGGCGGCCGGGTGTGGTGGCCGCGCACAGCTCGACGCCGTGCGGCAGCCCCGGGTAGACGTGCAGCTCGGTCGGCACTCCGGCCTGGTTCAGTCGCATGGCGTACGTGATGTCTTCGTCGCGGAAACCGTCGGCTGCGCCTACGCACACGTAAGCGGGGGGAAGGCCGGCCAGGTCCGTCGCCCGGGCGGGCGCCGCATAGGCGGGAACGTCCGGCTGCCCGTAGAGCGAGCCGAGGTACGAACGCCAGCCGAAGGCGTTCGATTCGCGCGTCCAGACGGCGAGGCCGTCCGTCTGGCTCGACGGCGTGGATTGGCGGTCGTCGAGCATCGGGGACTCGAGGAGTTGGAACCGGATCGGGACCTCGCCGCGATCCCGGGCCAAGAGGGCCAGGGCGGCGGACAGTCCGCCACCGGCGCTCGACCCCCCGACGCCGATGACACCGGGGTCCACCCCGAGCTCGTCGTGGTGGTCGTAGACCCACTTGAGCCCGGCGTAGCAGTCCTCCAACGGCCCGGGGTACGGGGTCTCCGGAGCGAGCCGGTAATCGACGGAGACGCCGACACAGGACAGTCGGGAACACCAGGTGGTCAACCGGGCATCGTCAGAATTCGGACTACCGATGACGTACCCGCCGCCGTGGATCAAATAGAGGCAGGGGAGGGTGCCCGTCGCCCCGACCGGCCGATGGACACGGACCGTGACGTCCGGTGCGCCCGGAACGACGTGGTCACGGCGATCGACGGCGGCGGCGTTCGGCGGTAGCGGGATGACCGGAGTGGCGCGCCGGGCCGTCAGGCTCTCGGTGTCGAACGTTCCCAGCGCGACGGTGGCCATCACGCCGGCCACCTCCTCGTCCAGCTCCGGCATCACGTTCCTTTCTCGCGGTCACGCCGGTCGTCATGTGGCGGGCCGCCTCGGCCGATCCCCCTGATCCAATCGTTGCAGCCCGGCTGGCGGCCCGTCGAACGTCCGGCGCCAGCTTTCCGTGCACCGGGCCGGTCCGATGGGGTAGGACGGTGCGGTGCAGCCGGATGTCACGGTAGAGATGGCCGACCTGGTGGCGGTCGTCGAGATCCACCGACCGCCGAACAACTTCTTCGACGTCGATCTCGTCAGCGTCCTTGCCGATGCGATCGAGTCGGCGGAAACCGACCCCGATGTCCGGGCGATCGTCCTGTGCTCGGAGGGCAAGAACTTCTGCGCCGGCGCGGCCCTGGGCGGGGACGACGATCCGTCCCGGACACCGCTCGCCGTCTACCGGCACGGTCTCCGGCTGTTCACCGGCCAGCTGCCGATCGTCGCCGCGGTCCAGGGCGCGGCCGTCGGCGGCGGGCTCGGGCTGGCGCTAGCCGCCGACTTCCGGGTGGCGACGCCGGAGAGCCGGTTCCACTGCAACTTCGCGCGGCTCGGCTTCCATCAGGGGTTCGGCGTGACGGTGACGCTGCCGGCCGTCGTCGGCCAGCAGCGGGCGCTCGAGCTGCTCTATACCGGCGGGCAGCTCCGGGGCGACGATGCGCTCCGGGTCGGCCTGTGCGACCGGTTGGTCCCGTCGCCGGAGCTGCGGGCCGAGGCGCTCGCCCTGGCGGGGGAGATCGCGGCCAGCGGCCCGCTCGCCGTCCGGTCGATCCGCCGAACGATGCGGGGCGACCTCGCCGAGCGGATGCGCCAGGCGATGGAGCGGGAGAGCGAGGCGCAGATCGTCCTGCGCACAACCGACGACTTCGCCGAGGGGGTCCGGGCGATGGCCGAACGCCGCCCGCCGCGGTTCGTCGGGCGCTGACGGGGTCAGGACGGGCGGGTGCACGTGGTCCGGCCGGATCGGTTCCGATGGAGCTGAGCCCGGAGCACGCTGAGCTGGCCGAGACCGTCCGCCGGTTCGCCCGCGACGAGGTCGCCCCGGTGATCGCCGGCTACTACGAGCGGGAGGAGTTCCCGTATCCGGTCGTCGCCAAGATGGCCGAGATGGGCCTGTTCGGACTGCCGTTCCCCGAGGAGCACGGCGGGATGGGCGGCGACCTCCTCGCGTTCGGCCTCGCGCTCGAAGAGCTCGCCCGGGTCGACTCGTCGGTGGCCATCACGCTCGAGGCGGCGGTCGGTCTCGGCGCCCTGCCGATCTACCGGTTCGGCACTGACGAACAGCGGGAGCGATGGCTGCCCGACCTGTGGGCTGGACGAGCGCTCGGCGCGTTCGGCCTGACCGAGCCGGGTGGCGGCACCGACGCCGGTGCCACGCGGACGACGGCCCGTCGCGACGGCGACGAGTGGGTGATCGACGGGACGAAGTCGTTCATCACGAACTCCGGTACCGACATCACGTCGTTCGTCACGGTGACGGCGATCACCGGACGGCCGGACGGCCGGCGCCCGGAGATCTCGGCGATCGTCGTGCCGACCGGGACCGCCGGGTTCACCGTCGCGCCGAAGTACTCGAAGGTCGGCTGGTCGGCGTCGGACACTCACGAACTGGCCTTCTCGGGCTGCCGAGTCCCGGCCGCCAACCTGCTGGGGTCGGAGGGCCGGGGCTATGCCCAGTTCCTCGAGATCCTCGACGAGGGCCGGGTGGCCATCGCCGCGCTGGCGGTCGGGTTGGCGCAGGGCTGCATCGACGAGTGTGTCCGTTACGTCGGCGAGCGCGAGGCGTTCGGCCACAAGCTCGGCGAGTCCCAGGCGCTCCAATTCGAGCTGGCCGACATGGACGCCCGGACGCACGTCGCCCGGTTGGCGTACCGGGACGCCGCCGCGCTGGCGGTGGCGGGGCGGCCGTTCAAGCGGGAGGCGGCGATCGCCAAGCTCGTTGCGTCCGACGCCGCCGTCGTCAACGCCCGGGCGGCCACCCAGGTCTTCGGCGGCTATGGGTTCATGAACGAGACGCCGGTCGGCCGGTTCTACCGCGACGCCAAGATCCTGGAGATCGGCGAGGGCACGTCGGAGGTCCAGCGCATGCTGATCGCCCGCCACCTCGGCCTGCCCGCCCACCTCTGAGGCGCCCCGGGGCGAGCCGTCAGCGGCCGGCGTTATCGTGGGCGGCGCTGGCATGACGTGGCCGGCGTAGGCGTCACGTGGCCGGCGCGACGATCGGCGCGAGCGCCTCTGGAGAGAGGGGATCTCGATGGCGAAGGTGCTCTGCGTGCTCTACGACGACCCGGTCGACGGCTATCCGCAGACCTATCCCCGGGACGATGTCCCGGCGATCACGGCCTACCCCGGTGGTCAGCTCGCGCCCACGCCCGAGGCGATCGACTTCACTCCGGGCGAGCTGCTCGGCAGCGTCTCGGGCGAGCTCGGCCTGCGCCAGTTCCTCGAGGCGGCCGGCCACACGCTCGTCGTCACGTCCGACAAGGACGGGCCGGACTCGGCCTTCGAACGCGAGCTCGTCGACGCGGACGTCGTGATCTCCCAGCCGTTCTGGCCGGCGTACCTGACGGCGGAGCGGATCGCCAAGGCGCCGAAGCTCAAGCTGGCGATCACGGCTGGTATCGGTTCGGACCACGTCGACCTCGACGCGGCGTCGGCCGCCGGCATGACCGTCGCCGAGGTGACGTACTCGAACAGCATCAGCGTGTCCGAGCACGTCGTCATGATGATCCTCGCCCTCGTCCGCAACTACATCCCGTCGTACGGCTGGGTCGTCCGCGGCGGCTGGAACATCGCCGACTGTGCCGAGCGGTCGTACGACCTCGAGGGGATGCACGTCGGGACGGTGGCGGCCGGCCGGATCGGCTTGGCCGTCCTGCGCCGGCTGAAGCCGTTCGACGTCCACCTCCACTACACCGACCGCCACCGGCTGCCGGCCGAGGTCGAGGAAGAGCTGGGGCTGACGTTCCACGAGACCGCGGCGGCGATGGTCCCCGACTGCGACGTCGTGACGATCAACGCGCCGCTCTATGCCGAGACCGAAGGGCTCTTCGACGACGCGCTGCTGGCGACGATGAAGCGCGGCGCCTATCTCGTCAACACTGCCCGCGGCAAGATCTGCGACCGCGACGCGATCGTCCGGGCGCTCGAGAGCGGTCAGCTCGCCGGGTACGCCGGCGACGTCTGGTTCCCCCAACCGGCGCCGGCCGATCACCCGTGGCGGACGATGCCCCACCACGGGATGACGCCCCACATCTCCGGCACGTCGCTGTCGGCTCAGGCCCGCTACGCCGCCGGCACCCGCGAGATCCTCGAGTGCTTCCTGGCCGATCGGCCGATCCGCGACGAGTACCTCATCGTCGCCGGTGGGGGACTGGCCGGGACCGGCGCCCACTCCTACGGCGAGGGCAACGCGACGGCCGGCTCCGAGGAGGCCGCCCGCTTCGGGCAGTCTGGCTGATCGCCTACACCTTGATGACGTGGAGCGCTCGGTGCGCTCTGGCCATCTGGTCGTAGTCGTCGTCCTGGGTGACGACCGGCAAGCCGAGGTCGATCGCCGTCGCGGCGATCAGCGCGTCGACGAGCTTGACCGTCCGCTGAATACCGGCGGCCCGACAATCGACCACGAGCCGAGCCCACGTTCCCATGATCGACTCACTGATCGGAACCGGTTCCGCCGTCCGGGCCAGGGCGAGCGTGTCCCCCCGGCGGGCCCGCGAGGCCCGGTCGCCCGCGCTCAACACGCCCAGCTCGAGCTCGCCGATGGTGACCACGGAGACCGTCACCCGAGCCGGCAGCTCGCCCAGTGGTCGCTCGACCTCGCGGGCGATGAACACCGAAGTGTCCAAGAGGCCGGCCGGCGCGCTCAAAGCTCGTCCAGGGTCTGTCCGGCGAGGCGATCGAGATCGTCGCGGAGCGCCGGATCAGCCGCCCGTTCGGCGAGCTCTTGCCGCAGGTGGTCACCGGGCAGCCAACGGGCACGCTGACCGTGGGGCACGATGTCGGCGACCGCCTCCCCGTGCACGGTGAGGACCACCCGCTCGCCAGCCCGTACGGCGTCGATGACCTGACTGGTCTGATTGCGGAGCTCGCGCACGCCGACCTTCATGTGCTACAGCGTAGCACATCGGGCCCTCATCGATCGGTGGACCGAGGTCAAGAGACGCGGCGCAGGCCACCCTTCTTGGCGGTCTTCTTCGCCGGCGCCGGCTTCTTGGTCGCCGCCTTCTTGCCGGACGATCCGGTCGGCGCGTCACGGGTGGTCGCGGCCCGCTTGGTCGATGCCGCGGCCCGCTTCGTCGACGCGCCCTTGGTCTTCGCCGCGGTCGGTCGGTCGGCCTTCTGCGCCTTGCCGCCGTCCCCCGCGGACCGCATGCTCGCCTCGAGCGCGGCCATCAGGTCGAGGACGGGTGCCTTCGGCGTCCGGTCGCCGGTGACGATCGTCTCGCCTTCGCGCTTGCGGTCGATCAGCTCGTGCAGCGCCTCTTGGTGGGTGTCGTGGTACTGGGTCGGTTCCCACGGCATCGTCATGGCGCCGATGAGCAGGTCGGCGACTTCGAGCTCCCGGTCGTTCACCGCGTCGTCGGCCGGCAGCGACGGCAGGTCGCGGCCGAGGGCGCGGATCTCGTCGGCGAAGTACAGCGTCTCGAGGACGAGGCCGTCGCCGCTCGGTCGGATGGCGACCAGGTACTCCTTGTTCCGCATGATCAGGCTGGCGATCGCCACCTTGTTCGACCGCTTCATCGCCGTCCGCAGCAGGGCGTACGCCTTGTCGGCCCCGCCGGACGTCGGCGCCAGGTAGTACGACGCCCGGAAGTAGATCGGGTCGATCTCGTCGAGGTCGATGAAGCCGATCACCTCGACCTCGTGGGACCGCTCCGGTTCGGACGCCTCGAGCTCGTCGTCGGTGACCATGACGTACTCGCCGCCACCGACGTCGACGCCGCGGACGATGCGATCGGTCGAGACCTCCTGGCCGGTCCGCTCGTTGACCTTCTTGTAGCGGATCCGGTCGCTCGTCCCCTCTTCGAACTGGTTGAAGTGGATCGACTTGTCGGCCGTCGCCGGGTAGAGGCCCACCGGGACGTTCACCAGCCCGAAGCTGAGCGAGCCGGACCATATGGTGCGCGGTGGCATGGGAGCAATGGTACCCCGGTGACCCGCGAATACACCGTTGAGCAGGGATCGACAGCGGTGTAACTACACTCGTGTCGAAGCTCCGGCGTCAACGGCCGTCCGGCTGACGAGGTAGAAAGTCATACGGAGAACGCCATGTCGAGTCGGCGCTGACGGGAGGTAGTGATGGTTCGTTCGATGGTCCCCACTTCGAAGCCGACGACCAGCGCCGATGCGGTTGCGCCGGTCGACGGTCCGGCTCCCTCGCCGCTCACCGCCGACGACCGGCTGATCGGCGACGACGTGCTCGTCGAGGATGTCTCGATCGACGGCATGTGCGGGGTCTACTGATCGACGTGTCCATCGCGGAGACGACCGCCGCCGAGACCCTGCGGCGGGGCTGGCAGCTCAGCCCCGAGCTGGCGCTGCGGCCCGAGAGCTTCGGCGCCCTGGCGTACCACTTCGGCACCCGGCGCCTGTCGTTCCTCAAGAGCCCCCAGCTCGTCGCGGTCGTCCGGTCGCTGGCCGACCATCCGACCGCCCTCGACGCCTGCCGGGCGGCCGGCGTCGGCGACGGCGACCTCGACCGTTACGGCGACGCGCTGCGGACGCTGGCCGGCACCGGAACGATCGTCCCGAGCGCACCCGCGACCCCCGCCACCCCGGCGCCCACCGCCGGGACGCCAGCCTCGACCGCCAAACCGGCTGTGGTGGCCGCACCACCGGCCGGCCCGAGCCGGTTGGTCGAGCGGTTCGAGTCCGGCCTGGCCGCGCCGATCTGCCTGACGTGGGAGCTGACGTACGCCTGCAACCTGGCGTGCGTTCACTGCCTGTCGAGCTCGGGGCGGCGCGACCCCGGAGAGCTGACGACGGCGGAGTGCCAGGCGGTGATCGACGAGCTCGAACGGCTCCAGGTCTTCTACGTCAACGTCGGCGGCGGCGAGCCGACGATCCGGAGCGACTTCTGGGACCTGCTCGACTACGCCACTGCGCACCACGTCGGCGTCAAGTTCTCGACGAACGGCACCCGGATCACCCCGGCGCGGGCGGCGCAGCTGGCGTCGAGCGACTACGTCGACGTCCAGATCTCGTTGGACGGGGCGAGCCGGGCCGTGAACGACGCGGTTCGCGGCGACGGCTCGTACGACTCGGCGATCTCGGCGATGGAGCGCCTGGCCGACGCCGGTTTCCGCGGCTTCAAGAATCTCGGTCGTCGTGACGCGCCAGAACGTGTCGCAGCTCGACGACTTCTCGGCGTTGGCCGATCGTTTCGGCGCCCAGCTGCGGATCACCCGGCTCCGGCCGTCCGGGCGCGGGGTCGACGTCTGGGACGAGCTGCACCCGACGGCGACGCAACAGCGCGAGCTCTACGACTGGCTGCTCGAGCGGGGCGAGAAGGTGCTGACGGGTGACTCGTTCTTCCACCTCGCCGGTTACGGCGAGCCGCTCCCGGGCCTCAATCTGTGCGGCGCAGGCCGCGTCGTCTGCCTGATCGACCCGGTCGGCGACGTCTATGCCTGCCCGTTCGCCATCGACGACCAGTTCCGGGCCGGCAACGTCCGGGCGTCCGGCGGGTTCACGTCGGTCTGGCGCGACTCGGCGCTGTTCACCTCGCTGCGCCAGCCGTCGTCGGGCGGCGCGTGCCAGCAGTGCTCGGCCTACGACGGCTGCCGAGGCGGCTGCATGGCCGCAAAGCACTTCACCGGGCTCCCCCTCGACGGCCCGGACCCCGAATGCGTCAAGGGCCATGGCGAGCGGCTCGTCGCCGCCGACCGCCACGTGCCGCGGTCGTCGGTCGACCACTCGGTGCCGGTCCGCCTCGGCCGCCCGGCCGGATCGTCTAGGCCGGTTCTCGCTCGCCCCGTCAAACTGTGCGACGAGTCGCCGTTGGCTGGCATCGGGGTCGACGGCCGCTAGAGCCCGAGGTCGCCGGCCGGGGGGACGGCCGGACGGGCGCCGACCGCCGACGGGACCCCCCCCGCACCGATGGGGACTCCGGGTGCAGAGTCTTCAAACAGCAGAGTCTTCAAACAGCAGAGTCTTCAAACAGCAGAGTCTTCAAACAGCAGAGTCTTCAAACAGCAGGGTCGCCAGAGAAGGGTCTTCGACGAAAGGACACCAGTTGGGCAGTCAATGGTTCGAGACGGTGGCGGTCGCGGAGCGGCGCGCCCGTCGACGGCTGCCCCGCTCGGTCTACGGGGCGCTCGTCGCCGGCTCCGAGCGGGGGACGACGGCCCAGGACAACGTGGCGGCGTTCGCGGAGCTCGGCTTCGCACCGCACACGGCCGGACTGCCGGCGACCCGGGACCTCTCGACGACGGTCATGGGCCAGGAGATCTCGCTGCCGGTGATCATGTCGCCGACGGGTGTGCAGGCGGTCGACCCCGACGGCGAGCTGGCGGTGGCCCGGGCCGCGGCGAACCGCGGGACGGCGATGGGCCTCAGCTCGTTCGCGTCGAAACCGGTCGAAGCGGTCGTCGCCGCCAACCCGAAGACGTTCTTCCAGCTCTACTGGTCGGGCAGCGAGGACCGGATCGAGCAGCGCATGGAGCGGGCCCGCAAGGCCGGCGCGGTGGGCCTCATCGTCACGCTCGACTGGTCGTTCTCGAACGGTCGGGACTGGGGCAGCCCGTACATCCCCGAACGGCTCGACGCCAAGACGATGCTCCGGCTGGCCCCGGAGGTGCTCGCCCGCCCGGGCTGGCTCTACCGCTGGGCCCGCAGCGGCCACCTGCCGGACCTCTCGGTGCCGAACCTGGCCGTTGGCGACGAGCCGGCGCCGTCGTTCTTCGGCGCGTACGGCGAGTGGATGGGCACGCCGCCGCCGAGCTGGGAGACGGTCAAGTGGCTGCGCGAGCGGTGGGGCGGCCCGTTCATGGTCAAGGGCGTGATGCGGGTCGACGACGCCCAGCGGGCCGTCGACGCCGGGGCCAGCGCGATCTCGGTCTCGAACCACGGCGGCAACAACCTCGACGGCACGCCGGCGTCGATCCGGGCCCTCCCGGCGATCGCCGCCGCGGTCGGCGGCGAGATCGAGGTCGTGCTCGACGGCGGCGTGCGACGCGGCAGTGACGTCGTCAAGGCGCTGGCGCTCGGGGCTCGGGCGGTGATGATCGGTCGAGCGTACCTGTGGGGCCTGGCGGCCAACGGGCAGGCCGGGGTGGAGAACGTCCTCGACGTGCTCCGCGGCGGGATCGACTCGGCGCTGCTCGGTCTCGGCCGCTCGTCGGTCCACGATCTGACGCCGGACGACCTCGTCGTCCCTTCGGACTTCGGCCGGGTGCTCGGCGGCCCGTGACGTGACGGCGACGGTGGCTGGGACGGTGCCGATCCCCGGCGACGACCGCCCGATCGGCGCGCCCGACCGTCCTGTCAGCCCGGTCAGCGCGGCCGACCGGCGCCTGGGCTGGTTGACGTCGCCGGACGTGGCCGCGCTGGCGACCGGTCCGGTCGCGCCGGTCCTGGCGGTCCCGGTCGGGTCGACGGAGCAGCACGGCCCGCACCTGCCGCTGTCGACGGACACCGATCTCGCGGTCGCCCTCTGCGAGCGGCTCTCGGCGGCCACACCGGCCGTCGTGGTCGCACCGAGCGTCGCGTACGGGGCGAGCGGCGAGCACGAGGGGTTCGCCGGCACGCTCTCGATCGGCCAGGACGCGCTCGAGCTCGTCCTCGTCGAGCTGGGCCGTTCGGCGACGGCGAGCTTCGCCGGCATCGTGCTCGTCAACACGCACGGCGGGAACGCAGCGGCGGCCCGGCGGGCCGAGCGACGCCTCGTGGCGGAGTCGCGCCAGGTGCTGCTGTGGATGCCGGACTGGGGTGGTGACGCCCACGCCGGCCGGACCGAGACGTCGCTCCAGCTGGCGCTCGACGGCGCAGCGGTGCGCACGGACCGGGCCGAGGCCGGCGAGACGCGGCCGGTGGCCGACCTGTTGGCGACCCTCCGCCGGGACGGTGTCGCCGCGGTCAGCGCGAACGGGGTCCTCGGCGACCCGGCCGGCGCGTCGGCGGCCGAGGGCGCGGCGCTGCTCGACCGGTCGGCCGCCGAACTGGTCGCCCAGATCGCGACGTGGCGGGCGACGTGGCCGGCGACGTGGCCGGCGAGCCGGACCGCGGGGCGAACCCGATGAGCGGCCAGAGCGCGGCGCGCTCGTCGAACCGTGTCGCGCTCGTCACCGGTGCGGCCCGCGGCATCGGTGCGGCGACGGTGGCCGCGCTGGCCGCGGACGGTTGGCGGGTCGTCGCGGTCGACGCGGCTGACGACCACCCGGCGATCCCGTACCGGCTGGCGGCGCGCGACGAGCTCGACGAGGTCGTCCGGTCGGCCGGCCCGGACGTCGTCGGTGCGGTCGCCGACGTCCGTGACGTCGCCGCGCTGGAGCAGGTCGTCGCGGCGACCGAGGAACGCTGGGGCGGCCTCGACGCCGTCGTCGGCGCGGCCGGTGTCATCGCCGGCGGCGTGCCGGCATGGGAGCTGGCGGTCGAGCAGGAACAGGCGGTGCTCGACGTCGACCTCGGCGGCGTGCTGAACCTGGCCCGGGCGGCCGTCCCGGCGTTGCTCCGCCGGCCGGTACCCCGCCACGGGCGCTTCCTGGCGGTCGCTTCGGCGGCGGCGACCCAGGGCCTGCCGATGCTGGCCGCGTACTGTGCGGCCAAGGCCGGTGTCGCCGGTTTCGTGCGAGCGTTGGCCGCCGACCTACGCGGCACGGGCGTCACGGCCAACGCGGTCAGCCCGGGATCGACGGACACGCCGATCCTCGTCGAGAGCGCGCGGCTGTACGACCTCGCCGGTCCGCACGAGTTCGCCGCGCAGCCGCCGCTCGAGCGGCTGCTCGAGCCGGCGGAGGTGGCCGCGGTCCTCTGCTTCTTGGCCGGTGACGGTAGCTCGGGCATGACCGGCGCGATCGTGCCGGTCGACGGCGGACTGGCGTTGTGACGGGGACGGCGCCGAGCCGGCGATGACGGAGCCAGCCGGCGTCTCGCCGAGGGTGGTCGCCCCGGCCGAGCTCGGTCGGTCGGCGGACGAGCCGGTGCCGTTCGGCACGGTCGTCTCGATCGACCCGGACGCGAAGCAGCTCGCGCCCGACGTGCTCTTCGGCGGGTCGCCGGGTCGGTTGTTGCGGCTGGGACCGGCCGGGGTGACCGCGTTGGCCGAGCTGCGGGCCGGGCCGGTGGCGTCGGCGGCCGCCGCGGCGTTGGCCCGGCGGCTCACGGACGCCGGCATCGCCCATCCGGTGCCGGGTCGGCCAACCCGGGACGGGCCGGACGCGTCGGACGTCACGGTGGTCGTGCCGGTCCGCGACCGGATCGGCGAGCTCGGCGAGTGCCTGGCGTTCCTCGGTCGGGCCCATCCGGTCGTCGTCGTCGACGACGGTTCGCTCGACCCGGCGGCCATCGCCGAGGTGGCCGCCCGCCACGGCGCGTCGTCGGTGCGGCGGCCTCTCGCCGGCGGTCCGGCGGTCGCCCGCAACGCCGCGCTGGCGATCGTGCGCACCGAGCTCGTCGCGTTCGTCGACAGTGACTGCTTGGCCCCGGCGGACTGGGTGGACCGGGTGGTCGGGCACTTCGCCGATCCGCTCGTCGTCGCGGTCGCGCCGCGGGTCGTACCGCTCGGCGTGACGACGATCGGCTCGCCGCTCGACCTCGGCGACCGGCCGGGTCCGGTGGCGCCGCTGACCCGGCTGGCGTACGTGCCGACGGCCGCGCTCGTCGTCCGCCGGGCCGCGCTCGGCGACGGTTTCGACGAGGCGCTCCGCTACGGCGAGGACGTCGACCTCGTCTGGCGGCTCGTCGACGCCGGCTGGCGGGTGCGCTACGACCCGGCCGTCGAGGTCGGCCACCGCGAGCCGGTGGCGTTGGTCGACCGGCTGCGCCGGCGGTTCGACTACGGGACGTCGGCCGCGCCGTTGGCCCGCCGCCATCCCGGTCGGCTCGTCCACCTCGTCGTCTCGCCGGCACCGGCGGCGACGGTGGCCGCGTTGTTGGCCCGCCGCCCGGCGGTGGCGGCCGCGTCGTTCGCGGTCGGCACCGCCCGGCTGGCCGGCCGCTTCCGCCGGTTCGGGGCGACGTGGCCGGACGTCGTCGGCGCGTCGGCGACCGGCGTCAGCCAGACGTGGCTCGGTGCCGGGCGGTACGCCGGCCAGTTCGCGTCACCGGTGCTCGCCGGCCTGCTCGTCGCGCCCGGCGGCCGCACCGCCCGGGTGCGGCACGGCCGGCGGTTGGCCGTGCTCTCGCTCGTCCTCGGGCCGGTGCTCGCCGGCTGGCGTCAGGCCCGACGGCGGCCGGCCGCCCTCGGACCCGGCCCGGGACCGCTGCGCTACGGCGCCGAGCTGCTGGCTGACCAGGCGGCGTACGGGGCCGGCGTCTACGCCGGCTGCTGGCGCGAGCGCTGCGTCGAGCCGCTCGTGCCGTCACTGCCCGGCCGGGCCGTCAGACGGGGCGGCGGTCCGGATCGATCTGCAGGGCCATGAGCGCGACGTCGTCGACCCGGTCGGTGTGGAGGGCGCGGACGACCCGCTCACAGAGCGCCGCCGGTGTGCGATCGCCAGCCGCGGCCGTCGTGGCCAGCCGGGCCATGCTCTCGTCGCAGCCGACGCGGCGCTCGTCGATCACGCCGTCGGTGTAGAGGAGGAGCAGCTGCCCGGGGTGGAGGCGGCCGCGCCACTCCGAGCCGCCGGTGCCGCCGTCGACGCCGAGCGGGGCGACGGGGGCGAGCGGCAGGAACCGCGCCCCGTCGTCGTCGACCAGCAGCGGCGGGTAGTGGCCGGCTGACGCCATCGTCATCTCGCCGCTGCGCGGGTCGAGCTGACCGAACAGGCCGGTGGCCAGCCGGTCGAAGCCGAGGAGCTCCCAGCTCCACTTGAGCGCGGCGATGAGCTCGGCCGGGCCGTCGACCTGGCCGGCCAGGGCGCGGGCGGCGCTGCGGAGGTGGCCCATCAGGGCGGCGGCGTCGCGGTCGTGGCCGGCGACGTCGCCGACCATGAACCCGACCTGGCCGCTCGGCAACGGGATCAGATCGTAGAAGTCGCCACCGACCTCGAGTCCTTCGGCGGCGGCCAGATAGCGCGTCTCGACGGTGAGGCCGGGCACGACGGGAAGCCGGCGGGGCAGCAGGCTCGACTGGAGGATGTGGGACGTCCGGTCGGCATCGTCGTAGCGGCGGGCGTTGTCGACGACCGCTGCCACCTGCTCGGCCAGCTGTTCGGCGAACGCGACGTCGTCGTCGGCGAACGCCCGAACGGCGGAGATGAACGTCACCGACCCGACGACGCGGCTGTCGGCGACCAACGGGACGGTCATGTACGACCGGAAGCCGAGCGTCTTCGTCAGCTCGTAGTGGTCGGCGTCCCTCGTCGTCTCCCGGAGGAAGTCGTCCGGCATCCGCGTCGACCACCGCGTGTGGCCGCTCTGGATGACGTCGACGGCCGGATGGCGGCCGGCGGGGTCCGGCGGATAGTGCGTCCGCAGGCGGTCGACGAGGTGCTGGCTGGCGGGATCGCGGTGCTTCGCCACCATCCGGGAGACGTCGCCGTTCTCGTTGATGACGTCGATGAGGCAGATCTCACCCAACGCCGACAGGGCGAGCGCGGCCAGGCGGTCGAGGGTCTCGCGGAGGTTGTCCGCCTCCGCGAGGACCTTGGCCGCCCGGGCCAGGAACGAGCTCATCTCGGCCAGCTGTACCTGCTGGGCCAGCAGCCGAGCCCGATCGACGGCCAGGGCCGCCTGGGAGGTCACCGCGGTCAGGAACTCGCGTTCGCCCGAGCCGAACGGGTGGACGGCCCCGAAGCCGACGGCGGCGACGCCGACGCCGACGTCGTCGACGACGATCGGGACGAGGGCGATGCCGACCGGCCCGGGGCCATCGGCTGCGTCACCGGTGGTCGAGCCGTCGGCCGAACCGGGGACGACGGGGACGGCGTCGCCGAGCGCGTCGACCGCGCGCAGATGGACGGGCTCTCGATCGCGGCAGGCCGCCGCCAGCGGGAGGGGGTCGTCGATCGGGACCGAGCCGAGGGTAGGCGGCGGTCCGACGTCGGCGGCCGCGCTGACCAGGTCGAGCCGGTCGTCGTGGCGGAGCCACACCGCCGCCCAGCGCCGGTCGTGGCTCGTCGTATCGGCGACGAGCAGGTCGACGAGGACGGTGGCCGCGCCGTCGACGGTCGTCACGGTGGCCAGCCGGGCCGTGGCCCGCTGCATGCGGCCGAGCCGGTCGGCGAGCTTCTCGGCTCGCTGCCGGGCGGCGCGCTCGGTCTCGAACAGCCGTACCCGATCGACCGCGATCGCCAGCCGGTCGGCGACCGCACCGAGGACGTCGGCGTCGGTCTTGTCGAAGTGGTCAAGCTGGTAGCTGCCGGCGTAGAGGACGCCGAGCGGCTGGCGATCGAGCAGCATCGGGACGGCGACGACCGACCGGAGCCCGCTGTTGCGCAGGACAGGCGAGACGACGTGGATCGTCGAGAGGTCGGCGACGATCAACGGCTCCCGGCTGGCCAGGACGAGGCCGGCCATGCCCTCGCCGGCCCGGATACCGAGGTCGAGCGAGAGCTCTTCGCTGAGGCCGGTCGCCGCCCGGGCGACGAGCTCGTCACCCGACTCGTTGGCCAGGAGGAAGGCGACGGTGTCCACCTCGAGGGCGTGCTGCATGGCGACCATCGCCTCCCGGAGGAGCGCATCGAGCGACTGGCTCGTCAGCGTGTTCTCGGCCGCCGCGACCAGTCCCTGCCACCAGCGGGCGAACGGCTCGCCGGCCACCCCAGCGGCGCGCTCGACCGCGAGCAGCTCGTCGATGTCGACGATCCTTCGCCGGTCGGTGGGCACGCTCCAGAGTAGACGCACGGCGGGTTGCGTCGTCGGGCTGCCGGCGGGCGGTACGCGCCCCGCGGCCGGTCCGGCGGCGGGTTGCGTCCCCGGTCGGAGCCGCCTGCCAGGGCGTGGGAAGCCCCAGTGCCAAGTTGCCCTTGCCTTCCTCCTTAGGGCGTCCTAATATGTCGTCCATGGGGTTGGGACTCGCAAAGCGGACGAGCCGAACGGCAGCGTGCCCGGTCCCGCTGCGTCGGGTCGAATGGGTCCGAGTGACCGTCGACGGCCGCTCGGTGCGGGCCGAGGCGATCGGCGTCGGGTACCGCCTGCCGGCGACGTGCCGCATCTCGATGGCAATGGCCACCGACCTCGCCCGTCAGGGTGTCCCGCTCAGCGTGCGGACCCTCGACGGCGATGGAGCGGTCGCTGGCGGCGAGGTCGCCGCCGACGGCCGTGTGGTCGAGGCCGGTCGGTAGGGATCACGATGATCGTCTGCTCCTGTGAAGCCGTGAACGATCGGACGGTCCGCACGGCGATCGCCTCCGGAGCGGCTACGGTCGAGGACGTCACCGGCCGGTGCCGGGCAGGTGGCGGCTGTGGAGGTTGCCACCGGCTCCTCGAGCGGCTGCTGGCGGACTGCCGCCCCGAGTCGCAGTCGCCGGCTGCTTGAGCACCTCCGTCACACCGAGGAGGCTTCATGCAAGGTGATCCGGCGATCGTCGACCTGCTCAACGAGGTCCTGACCGGTGAGCTGACGGCGGTCAACCAGTACTTCGTCGACGCGAAGATGTTCGGCAACTGGGGCTACGAGCGGCTCGGTGAGCGGTTCCGCCACGAGTCGATCGACGAGATGAAGGACGCGGAGCGCCTTGTCGACCGCGTCCTGTACCTCGAAGGCGTCCCGAACCTGCAGCGCCTGGGCACCGTCCGGGTCGGTGAGACCGCGACGGAGAAGCTGACGCTCGCGCTCGACCTCGAACGGGAGGCCATCGACCGGCTGAACGGCGGGATCGCCCGGTGCGTGACGGCTGGCGACAACGGCAGCCGGGAGCTGCTGGCGACGATCCTCGAGGGGGAGGAGTCCCACGCCGACTGGCTGGAGACGCAGCTCGAGCTGATCGGCCAGATCGGCGAGGCTCACTACCTCGCCCAGCAGGTCCGCGACTGACGCACCGGACGCCGCCGTTATGTGCGGGCGGCGGCCTGACGGCCGGGAGCCGTGGAGACATCGGGGGGGTGCGATGGGGGACGGGATCGGCTCGAGCGGGTGTGGCTGGCGACGCCGGACGTTCGTGACCGCCGGTGCCGCGGTCATCACCGGCACGTTGGCCTTGGGTTCGGTGGCCGTCGGTCTGCCGGCCGGCGCGACTGCTTCGGCGGCGGCGAAGAAGCCGGCCGTCCTGCGGGTCATGGTGACCAACGACGACGGCGTCGGAGCACCGGGCATCGACGCCGCGGTCCAGGCCCTGCGGAAGCTGCCCCGGACCAACGTGACGGTCGTTGCCCCGCTGACGAACCAGAGCGGCACCGGCGGGAAGACGACCGCCGGCCGGCTGGTGGTATCGAAGGCCACGACCGCGTCGGCCTACCCGGCCACCGCGGTGCACGGCTACCCGGCCGACACCGTCGTCTGGGCCGTCAAGGACCACGGCATCGGACGACGGCCGGACCTCGTCGTGTCCGGCATCAACTTCGGGGAGAACGTCGGGCCGCTCGCCACAGTGTCGGGCACCGTCGGCGCGGCGCGCGAGGCCGTCCGCCTGGGCATCCCTGCCCTGGCGGCCAGTCAGGGGGTCGACAACGGGTCCGCACCGGACTTCGCCGAAGGCGCAGCCCAGCTGGTCGCCTGGGTCACGTCCCACCGGGCCGCTCTGCTGGCCCATCGCTACCGGAAGCCGCCGGCCGCGTCGCTGAACGTGCCGACGTGCCCGGGGACCGTGCGGGGTCCGGTGTCGGCGCCCCTGGCGCTCACGATCACCGGCATCGACCTCGGCCAGGTCGACTGCACATCGACGCCGACGACGACCACCTTCGCCAGCGACGCCAGGCGTTCGTCGACGGGTACGCCGTCCTGTCGCCGCTGTACCCGGCCCGCTCGGGCGCTGGTTCCTCCGGGCCCTAGTGCCGCGGCCGGCAACGTTTGCCCTCCTTTGAGAAGCCTCGCCCACCGGATCCGTCGTTCGGGACGCATGCTCGCGGGTGGTGATGGCGGCCGGTACCTCCGCGACTGCCCGCGGCGCACCTACGGCGGTAGGCCGCCACATCGGATACCGGCCGTAGGGCGGGCGTTTCGGTCGTGGGGCGAATATCGCGCCCCTGAGCCGCCAGGCGCCGCGGTCAGCCGAGTCGGGTCGCGGTGATCAAGACCGTCTCGAAGGTCGTGACGAACGAGCCGCCGTAGTCGTCGATCGTCGTCGACACGGCGTCGAGCAGACGGTGCCGAAGCTCCGCCTCGAGGGCGGGATACTGGCTGTTCGTCAGCAGCAACTCGAGCCACTCATCTCGGTGGTAGTGCTGCGTCCACGCAAACCAGTCCTCAGTGGCCGGACCGAAATCGGGGTTCGCTGTGATGGCGGGGACGACGCCGTCCAGTCCGGTTCTGATGTCGGTCGTCCGGTGGGCGCCATAGCCGCGGAAGAGACGATGAGTGCCGCTCGGCACCACCTTCGAGTACACATCCTCGAGCGCATCGGCGAGATCGTCGGGATGAGCGCCCCCGCTCCAGATCAGGCCAAGGCTGCCGTTCGCTCGCAGGATGGACGCCGCTTTGGCCGTGGCGGCGGGCATGTCCAGCCAGTGCCAGGCCTGAGCGGAAGTCACTCGGTCAAAACTGCGACCAGCAGCATCCCAGTCCTCGAAGGCGCCGATCTCCACGGAGATTCCGTGGCGGCGGGCAATCTCTGCCATTCGCGGCGCGAGTTCCACCCCAAGTACCTTGGCGCCTCGCGCAGCCATCGGCCTTGCAGCGATCCCGGTGCCACAACCCACATCGAGTACTTCGAGGCCAGAGGGTTCCGGACCGAGTAACTCATCGATCACGACGTCGGGGTATCTCGGTCGGCTCCGGTCATAGCGCTCAGCTTCTTGATCGAACAACCTCGAACGCTCCACGGTCCGACGCCTGCGTTCGTCCTCCACAGCCTCCAATGCCAGCCGGTGCCAGTACTGGTCCGCCGTCCGCTCCGACGTAGACGAGGTCCCGTCGTTGCCGTTAACCATGTCGTTGTCCTCTCGATCGAAGGGATCGCCGGACGACGCTGGCCGTGCGAAATCGACCGTAATCCGCTGCTGCGGTGCCTGGCCAGACACGACAGACCTTCTGTGTTCGCCCCCCCAGGGGGGGCCAGCGACAGCGCAAACGTTGGCTGACGCGCACTAGCTCCCGCCGAGGCCGCTGACCGCCGAGAGGCGTCTGGCGGCCTTGGCCGACGAGCCGCTCTCGTCGCTGGCGGTCCCGGTCGACGACGTTACCGGGGCCAGCCCCTGCTGCTGGGCCATGATCGCGGCCTCCATCACCTGCACTGTGGAGGGGTCGATGGCCAGCGGGCCGCCGCCCACGGGCACCTGCCAGACGTGGGTCATGTACCCGGTCCGCCCGCGGTGGACGGTCCCCGGCGCGCAGGGCGTGAAGCCGACGATCTGATGCGTCGTCGTCGACGTGCACAGGTTGGTGTGGGCGTGCCACTGGACGAGGCACCCGTACGGCATCGGGCCGTCGGCCTGGCCGGGCATGAGGTACATGGCCGCGACGAGCACCGGTCCGTTCGGGGTGAACGCGTAGACGAGGGAGTCGACGCGGTTCGGGTCCATGATGTCGCCCCTGTTCATGTACGCCGGGTTCACGTAGTGGACGATCGGGAACGCCGGGTTGGTCACCGGTACGTAGCCGGCCGCGGTGGCGACACTGAGTGTCTTGTACTTCGCCACCGCGGTCGTCGTCGCCTGGACGTACTGGACCGCGCCGAGCGTCTGCGTCGCGGTGGCCGCCGTCGTGCAGTCCGGCGTCTGCATGGCGTGGCCCTTGTCGGTCGCCGTGCCGATGGTCGTCAGCAGCCGCACCTCAGCGGCCGGCAGGGGCGGTCCGGTGTACTTCCAGTTCGGGTCGGTGACACCGAGGCCGGCCATCCCGGACATGTCCATCGAGTTGGCCGTCTTGGAGCTGGCCGTCTTCCCCGGTCCGTTCGATCCCGATCCCTTGGGCGAGCTCGACCCCGACCCACCCGGCGAGCCGTTGCCGCCCGACATCGACATGCCGGACATGCCCGTCGACGAGCTCGATCCGCTCGACCCCAGCCGGCTCCGCCCGGCAGCGGACGAGGCGAACCCGGCACCCGGCTCGTCGGCTGCGGTCGCCGACTTGGGCCAGATGAGCACGGCGAGGACGACGTAGAAGCAGACGGCGCCCGGCGCCCCGGTCAGCGGCGACGCGTGCCCGGTGAGCACGCCGCCGAAACCCTCGCCGAACCAATAGATACCGACGCCCCAGATGATCGACGCCAGCAGGGCCGGCTTCGTCGTGCGACGGAAGAGCAGGCCGACGCCGATCAGCAGCTCGACGAGGCCTAAGACGACGACCCACGTCGCCACCTCGTTGCCGAGGAAGTTGGCCATGTGCGTGATCGACGACGCGACGATCGACGGCTGGCCGGCCGCCATCGGCCGGATGACCATGTCGACGAAGCTCGTGCCGAACATCTTCGGCTGGAACTTGAGCGCGCCGTCGACGATCCAGACGAGGCCCACGACGATCTGGATCGTCCGCCGGTTGATCCGGAGGCGGGCGGCCAGCGGCGTCGGAACGGGCGGGTCGACGACGGTCATGATCCCCCTTGCCCGGTTGGTGCTCCTGGTTTCCGGGCCGGGCCATGCTACCGCCGGCCCCTGTCGAACGGCCTTCGCCAGGCGGTGAGAAAACGCGGTCGCCGGCCGGGTGGCCGGTCAGTCGGGGCTGTTCAGCCCGGGCCGTTTAGAAGTACCGGGTGTTGTTGATGATGGCCAGGATGACGCCGACGATGATCAGCGACGTCATGGCGGTGCGGGCGCTCTGGGACAGTCGGAACGTCCAGCCGGGCCCGGCCGCATCGGTCGTCTCGTCGCGCTCGCCGTAGAGGCCCCAGGCGTACTCGGGGGTCAGCATCCAGAAGAACCCGCCCAGTCGGGCCTGGTAGCGGAGCACGGCTCGGGTGACCTCGAACAGCGACTTCGGCATGCGCCCGGTGAAGACGATCATGAACCAGCTGCCGATCGAGAAGATGTTGAGCCCGTACCCGAGGATGCCGATGAAGATGGCGATCGGCAGGGCGATGAAGAACCGGAACAGGACGGTCAGCCGATTGAGGTCGGCCGCCTGGGGGATGGCCAGTTGGACCGGGTACCCGGGCTCCTCGCCGAGGCTGAACGGCGGGTACTTGTCGACCAACAGGTAGGAGTAGCAGCGGACGCGAGCGTCCCAGCGGAGCACGCCGGAGAGGAAGTTGACGGCGAAGTCCGGCAGGCGGCCGGTGACGAGCGCGGCGAACCAGCCGATGATCACCACGATGAGCGCGGCGATATAGACGAAGAAGAGGACGATCCACTGTGGGATCACCATGATGATCCGGATCAACGCGGTCAGGCGGTCCCGTTGTTCCGGTTCGGCCACCGCGAGGTGGATCGGAAGGGGGACGGGCACTGCGGGACTGCTTGCCACTATCGGGCTCCTCTCGACGTCGTTCTACGCCGCGACGAGGCGAGAGCGTACAGCCCGGATCGTTCTCCTGGGCGGATCGATCTTTTGGACCGAGCGTGGCGGGGCGGTCGCCCGGACCGGTCAGCTCAACGAGCGCCGATGTACTCGACGAGAACCTTGGCGTCCTCTTCGAGCTCTTGGATGCGGCTCTTGACGACGTCGCCGATGCTGACGAGGCCGACCATCGCCCCGTCCGCGACGACTGGGACGTGCCGGACGCGGCGGTTCGTCATCGTCGTCATGACGTTCTCGGTCGTGTCGTCGGGGGCACACGTGTGGACGGGCGCCGACATGATCTCCCGCACCGGGCGAGCCATGAGGCCCTCGTGCTCACGTCCGAGCAACCGGACGATGTCGCGTTCGGAGATGATGCCCTCGATGTGCGAGCCGTCGGTCGAGACGACGAGCGCACCGATCGACCGGCGGGCGAGCTCGGCGACCGCGTCGCCGACGCTGGCATCGCCGGGGATCGTGGCCACGGTCGAGCCCTTGGCTTCGAGGATGTCGACGATACGCATCTGCTCTCGCCTCCTTCAGGACCGTCCGGCGGTCCGGACCGGTCCGACATGACGGCACCTCGTCGGTACCGCTCTCCGACAGTCTACGGATGGCGCTCCCCGCCGCCTAGGGTCGATCTCTCGTGATCTCGATCACGTACCCGGTTCAGTTGGCGGCCAACCCGGCTCGCGTCTGGATGGCGAGCGAGCTGGTGCAGACCGGGGGCTTCGCCAGGCCGGTGACGGCGCAGAGGGCACCGATCAGGTAGTTGGCGGTTCCGTCGATGGCCTGGGCGACGGGGCTGGACGGATCGGAGAGGTCGGCGGCGATCTGGTCGAGGCTCAGCCCCGTCAAGACGGACGGACTGGTGCTGCTGCCGACGGTGAGATAGCGGTTGCCGACGTCGACGAACGGGATGGCCTTGTTCGCCCCGCCCCTTGCGTAAGGCGGGGCGTCAAAGACGTCGAAGGCCGTCTTCTGCAACGGTGACAGCGAGTCGAGCGGGGTGTAACCGTTGCCTGCCGGTGTGGGGGTGGCCGAGGTGATCTCGGCCGGGTCGAACGTGAGGTAGGGGCTGGAGTAGTTGGAGTCGTGAAAGCTCCAGCTCTGCAGGCCGGGGTCGACGTCGGTCGAGCTCGACGAGATGACCTGGCCGAGGTGAGCGAACGTTCCGAACCGCGACAGTGCGACGACGAGCGACCACCGTTCGAGCGCGCAGTAAGGGCAGTACTCCCCGCCGACGTAGACGACGGCCGGTAGCCCGTCGTCGGTGAGCGACGGTGGCTGTCCGGCGATCGTTGTCGGCGGCGTCAACGACGACGGCAGCCCGACTTGCTCGAGCACCGAGTCGGGCACCTGGGTAGCCGTGACGACGTAGCTGGCGAGATCCGAGGATGGGGCGGGAGAGGGTGACGGCGAGCCGCCGGGAACGGCGAGCACGACGACGAGCGCCACGACCAAGCCGAGCGTCGCGCCACCGACGGCCGTCCGGGCGAGCGTGCGGCGGTGGCGGCCGGCGTTGCGCCGATGGAGCTGGGCGATCGACGGGAGGGGAGCCACGGGCTCCTCGATCAGCGCGACTGCCATCACGGCCAGGGCGGAGCGGTGTGGTTCAGCCATCGGGGTTCCTTTCACGAGGCGGGGTGGTCGTGGTCGGTGGGTTCATCGAGCAGCCGGCCGAGTCGGGTGTGGGCGTCGCGGAGGGTGCTCGACACGGTGCTGCGGGTGATGCCGAGCGTCTCGGCGATTTCGGCCTCGGGTAGGTCGGCGACGTGGCGGAGCACGACGACCTCGCGTTGGCGCAGCGGCAGGTCGGAGACGATCCGCCAGATCTCGCCGGCCGGGGCGGGGACGTCGGCCGGCCGGGGCGAGCGGGCCAGGAGCCGCCGTTCGAGCGCCGATCGCCGGAGACTGCGACGACTGACGTTCCGGGCGACGCGGAACGTCCATCCGGTGGGGGAGGCCATCGACCGGACGCGGTCCCACCGCTCGAGCGCCCGGGCGAACGCCTCGTCCACCGAGTCGGCGGTCAGCCCGAGATCGCCGGTGACGAGCAGCAGCGTGGCGACGAGGCGGGGATGGGCATCGCGGTACCAGGCCTCGAAGTCGTCGACGGTCGGCCCGTGGCCCGATGGGTCTTGCCCGGCCGGCTCAGCGGCCGTCGGGCCGCCCGCTGCCCCGGCCTGGCCGGTCTTCGCCGCGTCGAGATCGTTCATCGCAGTACAGAGTCACCATCGCCGGCGAATGCCGGGCGGTCACCGAGAAAATCCGGATCGTCCCGAGCTCGCCCGATCCCGTACCGTCCGACGGCTCAGACGGGTTCGACTCGGGCGAGGACGTTGCGGCGCCGGAGCTCTCGGACCGCGGCCCGGGCGGCGGCCTCGGCCATCACCGCGGCGACGGCCTCGCCGGTGGTGTGCACCCGCATCGCCAGTGCGGCCGCGTCGTCGGCGGTGTAGCCGAAGAGGACGATGCACGCCGTCTCGACCTCGGCGAACGTCGTGAAGTCGCTGTCGATGATGACGACCGCGTGGTGGCCGTCGAACAGATCGCCGACCTTGCCGGCGATCTCCCGGTCCGCGTCGACGCCGGGAATGGTGATCTCGGGCACCGTGGCTGCTCCCTGCTGGACGGCTGACCAGCCTAGGGCGCGCCGTGGCGGCTGCGGCTGACCCGCCGTCCGGGCCGGGCTATCGGGGACGGCGGTCACGGCCCGCTCGCCGACGGGAGGTAAAACGGATTAGAACGTTGGCGGTGGTGTACCTCTTCGCGATCGCCGCCGCGTTCACGAGCGCGCTGGCCGGCGTCCTGCAGCGGCTCGGCCTCGAGTCGGCGCCGGCCGAGAAGGCGATGCGGCTGGGCCTACTGACCCACGCGCTCCGCCGGGGGGTGTGGCTGGCCGGGTTCGGCCTGCTCCTCGGGACGTTCGTCCTCCAGGCGACCGCGCTCCGCTTCGGTCAGCTCAGCGTCGTCCAGCCGATACTGACGGTCGACCTGCTGTTCGTGATCGGCATCCTCTCGGTCTTCTTCCACCACCGGCTCACGTGGCGGGAGTGGGCCGGCGCCGGCGCGATCGTGGTGGGGCTGGCCGGCTTCCTGGCGCTCGCCGATCCGGCGGTCGGTCGCGGCATCCCGGGATCGAAGGCGTGGGGGGCCGTGACCGTGGTCGTCGTGATCGCCGCGGCGGCCCTCGTCCTCGGCGCCCGCCGCGGACCCCGCTGGTGGCGCGCCGCGGCGTTCGGTGCGGCCGCCGCGGTGCTGTTTGCCTACAACGCGTCGCTGACGAAGGCGACGACGACGCTCATCACGCAGGGATGGAGTCACGTCTTCACCCACTGGGAGCCGTACGCCATCGGTGTCACCGGCCTGATCGGTTTCTTCCTCCTCCAGAACGCGCTCCATGCCGGCCCGATCGCCGCGTCGCGGGCGACGTTGGTGATGGTCAATCCGTTGGTCAGCATCGTCATCGGCATCACCGTTTTCGACGAGCATCTCCGGACCGGCAGTGGCTTCGCGGTCGGCGAAGTCGCCGCGCTGCTCGTCCTCTGTGCCGGCGCGTACGTGCTCGTCCATTCGCCGATGGTCACCGGCCACGCCGGCCCGGGCGAGCCCGGCGAGCTGCTGCGGGCGCCGGCGGCTCAGAGGCCGCAGACGTAGCGGGTGCTCCACGGCTGCCAGCCGTACTCGGCGTAGAGCCGAAGGGCGAGCGCGTCCTGGACGGCGGGAGCGGCTTCGTAGGGCCAGCCGCTGTAGCCGAACGACCGCCACGTCGACGCGAGGATGCCGTACGCACCGGACGGTCGAGACGCGTCGTTGTACTCATCGCCCGACTCGTGCACGCGGATGCACTGCCAGTCGGCGGTGGCCGTGCTCGTCGCGTCGGTCGGCGGCGGCGGCGGTGGTGGTACCGGCGCCGGTGCCGGGGCGGCGACGACGTTGGCGTCGTCGGGCGTTGTCGCTGCTCGTCGCGGCGGTCGCGCTCGACGCACCAGTCCCGTGGGATCCGCTCGTCGCGGTGGTGACGCCGAAGAGCTCGCTGTTGGGAGCGAGCAGCGCGTTGGTCAATGGCTTCAGATCCGTCGTGCCGTGGCTTGTCGGGTCGGTCTCGTGGAATGCCGCCAACGTGTCGTTGACGGTGTCGTACTTCGTGGCGCCGGCCGGAGCGGCGGCGGAATGCTGGCTCAGTGAAAGGGTTGAGCCCATGATGAACGTGGCGGCCGTGGCCGCCGCGAGTGCAATGCGGGTCCGCATGGCACCTCCCTTCGTCGGGCGCCGATGACGGCGCCTCCCTCTGCTCGGTGTTGGCGGGCTCCGGCCATTGCATTCGCGCCCCGGGCGGAGAGCGGGAAGGCCTCCTCCGTCCTGGCTTCACGCCGCAGGGTGTGCGGCCGGTTTGTCGTGTGCCCGATGACTTACGCCGTCGGTGCAACCTCTCTTCGGTCGGTCGGCGGGCGGACGTGCCTCGCTGCTATGGCCACGGACGCGTCAGATCCCGACGGCGTTCGTCCTTCCCGCACCTTCCGGTACCGGGCCAGTGGCCCCGGGTACCGGGCCCCGGCATCGGCCGGGAGCGGGATCGTGTTGGGGGCACTCTACCGGCCCTGTCGTCATATTCCGGACCGATGTGGTTATCGGTTGCCGGTGGTAGCTCCTGGGGTTTTACCAACAAAGCACCAGGTGGAGTGATTTTCCGATTTTTTTGGGAACCCGGGGTGCCGCAACGGTTCCGCAACCATATGACAGGCGTGAACGGTGTTCCCGGCGAAGTGCCGAATGATCGCTGGGCGGTGGATGTCGACGGGGTGGGCGTCCGGCCCTGGCGTCAGGGCCGGTCGGTCCAGGCGAGCCGGGACTGGCGGGCCGCGTTGACGTACCCGTGGTCGACGAACCACCGGGCGGAGTCGGCGATGGCGTCGGTCGGCCGGGCGCGAGGTGTAGCCGAGCTCGCGGCGGGCCCGGGAGTCGTCGAAGACCATGTTCGTCGTCGACATCCGCGCCGCTTCGATGGCGACGAACGGTTCGCGGCGGAGGAGGCGTCCCTCGACGTAGTCGGAGACGACGCCGGCGGCGAGGGCGAATGCCCGCGGGAACTGGCGGGTCGGCGCGGGCAGCCCGGTGATCGCGGCCATGGCGGCGAGGAGGTCGCCCATGGACGAGGTTCTCGCCGCCGGCGATGTAGCTGCGGCCGGTTGCGCCGCGTTCGAGGGCGAGCAGATGGGCGGCGGCGAGGTCGTCGACGTGGGCGACGTTCAGCGAGGTGTCGACGTACCCGGGGATCTTGCCGTTGAGGAAGTCGAGGACGAGCTTCCCGGTCGGCGTCGGCCGTCGGTCGCGCGGTCCGAGCGGGAACGTCGGCAGGACGAGGGTGACCGGCGCACCCTGGGCGGCGGCCCGCAGCACTTCGTGCTCGGCGACGTACTTCGACCGCTTGTAGAGGCCGAAGAGATGGGCGATGTCGGCGAAGCAGTCCTCGTCGGCCGGCTCGCCGCGACGGGTGCGGTCGAGCCCGATCGTCCCGACGGTGCTCGTGTAGACCATCCGCTCGCAGCCGGCGCGGGCGACCGCGTCGAGCACGTTGCGGGTTCCGCCGACGTTGACGTCGTAGAAGACGTCGGGGTTCGGGGCCCAGAAGCCGTAGATGGCCGCGGTGTGGAAGAGGAACCGGCAGTCCTTGGCCGCGGCGCGTACGCCTTCGGCGTCGCGGACGTCGACGGTGCGCCGCTCGACGTCGATGTCGTCGAGGTTCCGTTCGTCGCCGCCCGGCTCGACCAGAGCGACGACGGACGCGCCCCGGGCGAGCAGCGCTCGGGTGATGGCGGAGCCGATGAAGCCGGCCGCGCCGGTGATGGCGACCCGGTCGCCGCTCTTCAGACTGACCAGTTGTGGGTTCTCGGCCGCCGGTGCGACGGCGCGGTCACTGGCCACGCTGGCGGGGTCGGCGGCGTCCGTGGTCGTCACGAGGCGGCTGCGGCGGTCGACTTGGGCGCCCCCCGCCGGAGCGCGCTCTTCGCCATCGTCGTACCGAACTCGACGAGCAGGCCGGAGCCGCGGTGGGCGTCGGCGAGCACGTCGTCGAGCGCGTCGACGAAGTAGTCGACCTCGTCCTGGCCGGCGATGAGCGGCGGCAGGAGCTTGATCACGTTCATGTTGTCGGCGGCGACCTGGGTGAGGATCCGGTGCCGGTGGAAGAGCGGCACGACGATCATCTGCGAGAACAGCGCGGTCCGCATCGACTCGAGCGCGTTCCAGCGCATCCGGAGCCGCCGGGACGGTCGGCTTGTCGAAGACGAGGCCGATCATGAGCCCCTTGCCGCGGACGGAGTGGAACATCTCGTACCGCTCGATCAGCGGGGCGAGGCCTTTCTCGAACGCCTCGCCGGTCCGGCGGGCCCGGTCGACGATGTCCTCGTCGTCGAACGCGGCCAACGTCGCCAGTCCGGCGACCATGGCCAGCTGGTTGCGGCCGAACGTCGTCGAGTGGACGAGCGCTCGCTCCATCGAGCTGTAGACGCTTCAAGAAGACGTCGTCGGAGCAGAGCACCGCGCCGACCGGGATGTACCCGCCGGACAGCGCCTTCGACATCGTGATGATGTCCGGCCGGAGGCCCCAGTGCTCGTGGGCGAAGAAACGGCCGGTCCGGCCCATGCCGACCTGGACCTCGTCGGCGACGAGGAGCGTCTTGTGCTGGCGGCAGAGCTCCTGGACGGCCGTCCAGTAGTCGTCGGACGCGACGTTGACGCCCTTGCCCTGGATGGGCTCGACGACGAACGCCGCGACGTCGCCGCGGCGCAGCTCGCGGGCGAGCGCGTCGATGTCGCCGAACGGCACCTCCGCGCGTCTCGGGCAGGTAGGGCCCGAACCCCCTGCGGAACTCGACGCCGCCGTTGAGGGCGAGAGCGCCGGTCGTCAGACCGTGGAACGCGTGGTCGCAGTAGACGACCCTCGGCCGCCCGGTGGCGTGCCGGGCGAACTTGATCGCCGCCTCGGTGGCCTCGGCGCCGGAGTTGCAGAAGTAGACCCGGTCGATGCCGGCGTGCGCCCGGGCGACGAGCTGCTCGGCCAGCAGGCCGGGCAGCAGCGCGCAGTCGATCTGGACCATGTTCGGCAGGTCGAGGTCGATCGCCTCGTGGAGGGCCTGCTTGATCGCCGGGTGGCTCCGGCCGAGGGCGTAGACGCCGAAGCCGGAGAGGAGATCGAGGTAGCGGTCGCCGCGATCGTCGGAGAGGTAGCAGCCCTCGCCGCGAACGTAGAAGCGGTCGAAGCCGAGCGTCTTGAGGACGCGGGCGAGCTGCGGGTTCATCAGGTCCATGTGCAGCTGGAAGTTCTCGCCGTGACGTTCTTGGAGCGTCCGGGCGACGTCGAAGGGCATGGTCGATCTCCTGGCGGACCTGGGGTTTGGTCAAGGGTAGTGGGTGCTGGGCGCGGTCAAGATGTCGTACAAACGATCGTTTGACTCAGGCGGCACGCCGCAGACGGGCCGTCACCGCGTCGATCGTCGCGTCCGCGCCGCCGGCCACCGCCGGCTGGGCCGCCGCCAACCGCTCGGCGACGAGCGGGACGTCGTCGGCGTCGAACGCCAGTCGCGGTCGGCGTCGGACCATGCCGCAGAGGCGCTCGGCGACGAACGTCGGCTCGTCGTAGCGGCGCCACCACTGATCGGTCCGGACGGAGTCGACCAGCGCCGACCAGCGCTCCCGGTCGACCGGTGCCAACGCCGGCTCGACGTCGCCGGCACCGGCGATGGCCGCCAGGAAGCCCTCGACGACGGCCGGCCGGTCGAGCAGCGCGCCGTCGAGCAGGAGCTCCCACCCGACGTGGCCGACGGCCCGGCTCGGCCCGGGGGCCAAGCCGTGGGCGGCGACCGCTGAGCGGAGGGCCGCCGCCCCGGTCAAGAAGCCGCGGTCGGCGTGGAACGACAGCGTCGGCCCGATGGTGGCAGGCGACGCCCCGCCGCAGGTCGACCGTCAGCCGGTCCCGGTCGAACCGGCAGCCGGCGATCGTGGCGAGGTCGGGGAGGGCGGCGCCGAGAGCGACGGCCGGCGAGCCGCCCTCGACCCGTTGGGCGACGAGGACGTGGGCGAGGAAGTTCACCGGGCGGCCGCCCCAGGACGCCGGCCAGCCGGCCGGGGCATCAGTCGGCCGGGACCAGCTCGACCACCGGGATCGTGCGGTCGGTCTTCTCCTCGTACTCGGCGAAGCCGGGGTACAGATCGGCCTGGTGGGCGTAGAGCCGGTCCCGTTCGGGACCGGTCACCTCTTGGGCGGTGGCCGAGAGCTCGTCCGTGCCCACCTCGACGGTGACCGCCGGGTTGGCCTTGAGATTGTGGAACCAGTCGGGGTTGGTCGGTGCGCCGGCCTTCGAGGCGAACACGTACCGCCGGCCGTCGAGGTCCAGGTACATCATCGGCGACGTCCGCGGCTGCCCGCTGCGGGCACCGGTGGTGGTGAGGAGCAGGAGGGGAGCGCCGGCGAACTGCCCGCCGACCTGGCCCTGGTTGGCCCGGAACTCTTCGATGATCTGCCGGTTCCAGTCGTTGGCCTCGGTCATGGCGCCTCCCGTGCGGTCGTCGGCCCACCGTACCGGGCGCGCCGGTCGTTCACGTCGGGACCGCGGTGCCGGTGGCCCGGCCGGCGTCGAGCGCGTGCTCGGACTGGGCGACCCAGGTCTCGTACATCTCGGCGTACCGGCCGCCGGCGGCGACGAGCTCGTCGTGGGTGCCGGCCTCGACGATGCGGCCGTGGTCGACGACGACGATCCGGTCGGCCCGCATCGCGGTCGAGAGCCGGTGGGCGATGAGGATCGCCGTCCGGTCCTCGAGCAGCACGTCGAGCGCCCGCTTCGATCTTCGTCTCGGACTGCAGGTCGAGGTTCGAGGTCGCCTCGTCGAGGACGAGCACCCGGGGATGGGCGAGGAATGCCCGGGCCAGGGCGATGCAGCTGGCGCTCGCCGGACGACAGCGACTGGCCGCGCTCGTGGACGACGGTGTCGACGCCGTCGGGCAGGCGGTCGATGAGCTCGGTCGAGCCCGACCGCGGCGACGGCCTCGTCGACCTCGTCGTCGGTCGCGTCGGGTCGGGCGAAGGCGATGTTGTCGCGGATCGTCCCGGCGAAGAGGAACGGCTCCTGGGGGACGACGCCGAGCTGGCGCCGCAGCGAGCGCATCGTGACGTCGCGGAGGTCGTGGCCGTCGATCGAGCACGCGGCCCGGCCGTCGGGTCGTAGAAGCGGGTGACGAGCTTGGCCATCGTCGACTTGCCGGCGCCGGTCGGGCCGACGAAGGCGACCGTCTCGCCCGGCGGCGATCCGCAGGTTGACGTCGCGCAGGACCGGGACCGCCGGGTCGTAGCCGAACGTCGACGTCGTCGAAGACGATCTCGCCGTCGATCGGCGGCAGCTCGACCGCGTCGTCGCGCTCGTCGACGCGTCGGCGGCCGTCTCGAGCAGCGTGCGCAGCTTGGTGATCGACGGCCTGGCCCTGCTGGTAGGTGTTGTACTGCTGGACGAGCAGCTGGATCGGCTGGAAGAACCGGTTGAGGTAGAGGAAGAACGCCGACGAGCGCGCCGACGGCTGAGCTGGTGGTGCAGCACCATGTCCCCGCCGATGGCCGAGCAGCGACCGCCTGGCCGAGGACGCCGAGCAGCTGGGTCGCCGGGCCCGTAGATCGGCGTTGATCTGGGCGGTGTAGATGTTGGCGTCGCGGTACTCGCCGACGACGTTGCGGTGGTGGACGACGTTGTGGCGCTGGCGGTTGTGGGCGGCGACGATCCGGACGCCGTGGAGGCTCTCGGACGAGGTCGGCGAGCACGTTGGCGATGCCGTCGCGGACCCGGCGGTAGCCGCGCTCGGACGCCGCGCGGAACCACAGCGAGCGCGACCGTCGAGCAGCGGGACGACGATGACGACGGTGATCAGCGCGAGCCGCACGTTGTAGGTGAACAGGATGACCGTGATCGACGACCATCGTCAGGCCCTGGATGGCGAACTGGGCGAGCCCGTCCTGGAGGAGCTGCTGGAGGTTCTCGATGTCGCTCGTCATCCGGGTCATGACGACGCCGGCCTTCTCGTCGGTGAAGTAGTCGAGCGACAGGCGCTGGAGGTGGGTGAAGACCCTGATCCGCAGGTCGTTCATGACCCACGCGGCGAGCCGGCCGGTGACCTTCACCTGGCCCCGCTGGGCGAGCGCGGCGACGAGCACCGACACGAGGTACAGCGCCGGCGACGACCACGACGATCCAGAGGTGCTGCGTGATGCGGCGACATGCCCTCGTCGATGCGCGATCTCCGTCAGCTTCGGGCCGGCCTGGGCGACGACGCTCGACGACGACGACGAGCACCGCGGCGAGCGACGAGCATCCCGGGGTACTCGGTGAGCAGGCCCCAGAGGGTGAGCCGTCGCTCGTCGCCGGGCTGCGGTCGCTGGCGTGAAGCTGACGTCCGGCTCGCCGTGGTCCGGCTCGTCGGCCAGCAGCCGGTCGACGCCGGCCTGCAGCTCCGACGGGATCCCGCCGAACGGCAGGCCGGCACCGGGCGCGCCCGGTCGGGCGCCGCCGCCCATCGGCGGCCCGAACCCGCCGCCACCCATGCCCCACGCCATCAGCGTCCCCCTCGACCCGCCGAGGGTCGACGCCCCCGGGGCCGACGACCGCATCGTCTTCGAGGTCGATCCGCCTCGGTCCGCTCGACGTCGTCGGCCTGGGCGAGCACCTCGGCGTAGAGCGGCGTCGTCGCCAGCAGCTCGGCGTGGGTGCCGTCGGCGACGACGCGGCCGCCCTCGAGCAGGACGACCCGGTCGGCGAGGCTGATCGTCGACAGGCGGTGGGCGATCATCAGCGTCGTCCGGCCCTCCATCAGCTCGGCGCAGCGCGCGCGTGGATCCGCTGTTCGACCTGGACGTCGATGGCGCTGGTGGCGTCGTCGAGGACGAGGACCGGCGGGTTGACGAGCAGCGTCCGGGCGATGGCGATCCGCTGGCGCTGGCCTCCGGAGAGCGTGTAGCCGCGTTCGCCGACGACGGTGTCGTAGCCGTCGGCCAGCGCGTCGATGAACTCGTCGGCGCCGGCCGCCACCGCCGCCGCGACGACCTCGTCGTCGGCGGCCGTCGGGCCGGCCGTAGGCGATGTTGTCGCGGACGGACGCGGAGAAGAGGAACGGCTCGTCGAGGACGACGCCGACCTGGGCCCGCAGGCTGGCCAGCGTGACGTCGCGGACGTCGTGGCCGTCGATGCGGACGGCACCCCCGTCGACGTCGTAGAACCGGGTGAGCAGCCGGGCGACCGTCGACTTGCCCGACGCCGGTCCGACCGACGAGGGCGACCGTCTCGCCGGGTCGCAGGTGCAGGTCGAGGTCGTCGAGGACGGCCCCGTTGCCGGCCACGGCCCGTTGCCGCTCCGATTGTACGCTGACACGGCCGACGGCGTAGGCGAACGTGACGTCATCGCCGGACGTCGCCGTCGCCGCCGACGAGGTCGACCGCGCCGGGCCGGTCGACGATGGTCGGCTGCTCGTCGAGGATCTCGTAGATGCGGTCGGCCGACGCGGCGGCCCGCTGGCCCATCATGATGATCATGCCGAGCATCATGAACGGCGCCTGGAGCATCAGCAGGTAGGCGTTGAAGGCGAGGATGGTGCCGACGCCGAGATGGCCGTGGATGACCATGTACCCGCCGAAGAGCAGGACGAGGGCCAGGCCGACCTGGGGCAGGTTCTGCAGGGCGCGGCGTCCACTGGGCTCGCAGGTCGGTGTCCTTGACGTAGCCCCACTGGACGCTTGTCGGCCGCCTTGGCCAGGGTCTCCAGCTGGTCCTGCTCGGCGGCGAACGACTTGACGACCCGGACGCCGTTGACGTTCTCGTCGACGATGGTGGCGACGTCGGCCAGCCGGGCCTGGATGATCCAGGACACCGGGAACATCGACTTCCGCATCTTGACGCCCGACGAGGTACACGAACGGCATGGTGGCCATGGCCACGAAGGCCAGCGGGACGTTGATGGACAGCATGAAGCCGAAGGCGACGACGCCGATGCCGCACTGGACCAGGATCATCGGGGCGAACGTCATGTACATCTGGACCGACCGGATGTCCGAGTTGGCCCGGGAGATGAGCTGGCCGGACTGCACGCGGTCGTAGAACGGGAACGACATCTTCGTCAGGTGCTCGTAGATGATGTTGCGGAGATCGAACTCGAAGCCGTAGGCGGTCTTGAACAGGAACAGCCGGGACACGTAGCCGGCGATCGCGCCGCCGACGCCCAGGCCGACGACCCACCAGACGTAGAAGTGCAGCGGCACGGTCCGGTGCTGGAGGGAGTTGGTGATGGCCTTTGTCAGCAGGTCCGGGATCAGGACCTGCAGCACGAGGCCGACGAACGACAGGACGAGCGCGGTGATGAACGTCCCGCGGTGCGCCTTCATGATCGGCAGCGCGCGCTTGAGCCACGACTTCGACCGGTCGGGGTCGATGGTGGCCTTGGGCGGGCGGTAGCGCGAGGTCACGGCCACCGGCACGAACGGGGACGCGTTGTCCGCCGCCGACGGCGACGGCGCGGTCGGACGCCGGCTCACCGGCAGGGGAGCGGACCGAGGTCCAGTCGGGCGAGGAGCGCGTCGTGCCAGCGGACGACGTCGTCGACGGCCTTGCGGGCGATGTCCGGCTTCGGCAGGCAACCACCGACCGCGTCCAGTCGCCGGTCGACGGCCTCGTCGGCCGCCGCGAGCGCCCGCCGTCCTTCGGCGGTGAGCGTGTGCGAGACCTGCCGGCGGTCGTCGTCGGCGTGCCGTCGGTCGACGAGACCACGGGCGACGAGCCCGTCGACGACCGCGGTGACGCTCGGCCGCCGGACGGCGAGCCGGTCGGCCAGGGCCGACGAGATCGCCGGCCCGGGGTCGAGCAGGCCGAGCACCCGGTACTGCGGGAGGGAGAGCTCCGCGTCGGCGGCCCCGAGCTCGACCTGGCGGGCCAGCCAGGCGAGGGCGCGCCCGGCGGGTCGGTCGGTAACCGTCGACCGGCGCAGCGCCCGATCGGTTCGGGCCGAGGCGACCTGGGCCGAGGCGACCGCCGCCAACGTTTCGTCAATCGTCATATAGTTAGAATATCGAATCAAATCGCCGGCCGTACGCCCTCGGTCGGTTCCGCAGGGCAGAAGACAGTCTTCGGGTGTTGTGGTAGACAGAAAAACGAGTAGCCGGGCGTACGATCTCTGGTCGGTCCGGTCACGCGGTCAGGGGAGGGAGGTGACCGTGTCGAGCGTCGAGGCTGAACCGGTTGCCGACCGGTCGGACACCGGGGGGCCAGTGGCCGGCGGCCCGGCGGCGCCGGGCCGGACGTATGCGGTCTCCTCCGTCGACAATGCGCTGACGCTCCTCGGTGCCCTGCGGGACCACTCGTCGTTGGCGGTCAAGGAAGGGGCCGAGATGCTGGGCGTCGCACCGTCGACCGCCCACCGGCTACTGAGCACGCTGCAGTCGCACGGCTTCGTCACCCAGGACCCCTTCCAGCCGTCGTTACGCGGCCGGCCCAGCGTTGCTGGCGACGGCGCTGGCATCCCTCCGCCGGGTGGACGTCCGGCGGATCGGCCGGCCGCATCTCGTCGCGCTGGCGGCGGAGACCCGGGAGACGGCGAGCCTGGCGATCGCCGAAGGAGCCTCCGTCCGGTTCATCGATTCGGTCGAGGGCCCCGAGCTGATCCGGGTCGCGGTCGCGGACCGGCGAACTGCTGCCGGCCCACGTCAGCTCGGTTGGCAAGATCATGCTCTCGGGACTGAGCGAGGCGGAGCTCCTGCGCCTCTACCCGGCGACGCGGTTCTCGGGCCTGACCGAGCGGTCGATCACGTCCCGGCCGACGCTCGTGGACGAGCTGGCGACCGTTCGCCGCGTCGGCTTCGCTACGTCGTTCGAGGAGAGCGCGGTCGGCCTCTCGGCCGTCGCGGTGCCGATCGCCGACCGGTCCGGACACGTGCTGGCCGCCATCGGCGTCTCCGTCCCGGCGTCCCGGCTGGACGGGGATCGCATCGAAGCGATCGTCCGGGCCGCGCTCGGGCGGGCCGCCCGGATCGAAGAGGAACTGGACCAGATCTCGCCATCGGCCTGAGCTCGCCGTCCGCCTGACCTCTCCGTCGGCGGAAGCTCTCCGGCGGCCGATCGCGACGAGCGATTCCTCTGTGACCGGGAAGTTCTCGGTATTTCTAAATATGACTTGATCACTCGTAAATGTTGGTTTAGAGTACCGGACACGCTTGCGGTTGCGCCGGGCCGGGTCCGACCAGCTTCCCCCCTCCTGTGTCCCCGGCCCGGCGCAACCAAGAGTGTGCTCCCCTCCTCATCCCCCGAAAGGGGATCGCTGGACGAACTTAATGAGAGTGATTATCATTTTCGTTCATGAAGGGATACCGGCGGAAGGCGTACGGGGCTCAGGGCCACCGACGGAAAGTGATCCGGCCCGTCGAGCTCACCGTCGCGCTGGTCGGCGTCGGCGCGCTCACGCTGTCCGGCGTGGTCGGGGTCGGTTCGACCGGCACGGCCGGTGCCACGTCGAACGGCGGCCGGGTCGTCGCGGTCGGCGCGGAGAACGAGTACGCCAACGTCATCAGCCAGATTGGTGGCCCGTACGTGACGGTCACCGCGGTCATGAGCAACCCGAACACGGACCCGCACTCGTTCGAATCGAGCCCGAAGGTGGCGGCTGCAGTCGCCGGCGCGCAGCTCGTCGTCCAGAACGGCCTCGGGTACGACGACTTCATGGACAAGATCGAACAGGCGTCGCCGGACGCGGCGCGCAAGGTGATCGACGTGCAGACGCTGCTGCACCTGCCGGCGTCGACGCCGAACCCGCACCTCTGGTACAAGCCGACGACGATGCCGGCGGTGGCCAAGGCGATCGCCGCCGCGCTGTCGTCGCGCCAACCGGCCCACCGGACGTACTTCGCATCCCGGCTGGCCGCGTTCGACGCGTCGCTACAACCGTGGGCGACGGCGATCGCCGCGCTGAAGGCCGACGACGGAGGGAAGCCGGTGGCGACGACGGAACCGGTGGCCGATTACCTGCTCCAAGCGGCCGGTCTCGACAACCGGACGCCGTTCACGTTCCAGGCGGACATCATGAACGGTGTCGACCCGTCGCCGCAGGACGTGAGCCTCCAGGACGGCCTGTTCACCGGGCACGAGGTGCGGGCGTTCGTCTATAACGAGCAGGTGACGGACTCGCTCACCGACTCGTTGCTCCAGCTGGCGCACGAGAACCACGTCCCGGTCGTCGGGGTCTACGAGACGATGCCGACGCCCGGCTACGACTACCAGTCGTGGATGGTGGCCGAGGTGAAGGCCCTGACCGGTGCGCTGGGCCACGGGACGTCGTCGACGAAGCTGTGACCGTGGGCGACGAGGTTCTGGCGTTCGACGGGGTGACCGTTCGGCTCTCGGGGCGCGAGATCCTGCACGACGTCCACTTCGCGGTCGGTGCCGGCGAGCTCACGGGGATGATCGGGTCGAACGGCGCGGGCAAGACGACGATCTTTCGGGTGGCCCTCGGCCTGCAGGCGCCGAACGCGGGAACGGTTCGCATCGACGGTGGACCGCGGTCCCGGCGGAACCGGTCGATCGGCTACGTGCCGCAGAAGATCGTCTTCGATGCGGACGTCCCGCTCCGACCCCGCGATCTCGTCGGCCTCGGCATCGACGGTCACCGGTTCGGGGTACCGCTGCCGTCGCGGCACCGGCGGGAGCAGGTGGACGAGATGCTCGATGCGGTCGGCGCGACCGGCTTCGCCGATGCCCGGATGGGCGAACTGTCCGGCGGGGAGCAGCAACGGGTCCTGATCGCCCACGCCCTCGTCGGCCGGCCGCGGCTCCTGCTGCTGGACGAACCGCTGGCCAATCTCGACATCCGGGCCGCCCAGGAGGTCGTCGACCTGCTGGCCAAGATCACCCGCGAGCACGGCATCGCGGTCGTCATCTCGGCCCACGAGATGAACACGCTCCTCCCGGTGATGGACCGGGTCGTCTACGTCGCCGGCGGGCGGGTGGCCAGCGGTACGACGGAGGAGGTCGTCCGCACCGAGGTGCTGACCGAGCTCTACGGCCACCCGGTCACGGTGCTGCGGGTGGACGGTCGGGTGCTCGTCGTCGCCGGCTCGGACGTGGCGCCGCTGGGCGGTGGTGCGGAATGAGCGGTCTAACCGCGGCGGTGTTCGAGCCGGGCTTCTTCGGCAATGAGCCGGTGCAGCTGGCGCTCACGGCCGGCGGCGTGGTGGCCGTCGTCTCGGCGGTCGTCGGCGTCTTCACGGTCGTTCGCGGCCAGTCGTTCGCCGGCCACGCGCTCTCGGACATCGGCACCGTCGGCGGCTCGGGGGCCTTCCTGGTCGGCGTCAGCCCGCTCCTCGGCTTCGTCGTCGTCGACCTGGCCGGCGCGGCGACGATGGAGCTGCTCGGCGTGCGCCGACCGCGCGGGCGGGACGTGGCGACCGGCATCGTCCTCGGGGCCGCCCTCGGGCTCACGGCCCTGTTCTTGTACTGGGACTCGACCGCGCACAGCACGACCGGCGCGACCGTCACCGTCCTGTTCGGCTCCCTCTTTACGATCAGCTCCGGCGTCGTTCCGGCGCTGGCCATCCTCGGCGCGGTGTCGCTCGTCGGCATCGCGGTGCTCTACCGGCCGCTGCTCCTGAGCTCGCTCGACCCGGACATGGCCGCGGCCCGCGGCGTGCCGGTACGCACGGTCGGTGTCGGCTTCCTGCTCGTGCTGGCCGTCGCGGTGTCGATGTCGTCGATCGTCGTCGGGGCCATCCTGAGCACCGCCCTGCTCATCGGGCCGGCGGCCACCGCGTTGCGGTTGACGAGGCGGCTCGGGCTGGCCATCGTCGTCGCCGCCGGGATCGGACTGGTGGTGACGTGGCTCGGCGTCCTGCTGGCCTACGACAGCTACTACTGGCCGCCGTCCCACCAGGGCTGGCCGGTGAGCTTCTTCGTCGTCGCGCTCGTCTTCGTCCTCTACGTCGCCGTCGATGTCGTCAGCTCGTGGTGGGGCCGCCGAGCCCGCACCTCGGTCGAGCCGGCCGTCGCGCTCCCTCCGGCCACACCGGGAACATGTTCTCCGGCCTGATGGTCCACGCCTGGGTGACGGCGACGATCGTCGCCGTCGTCGCCGGCGTGGTCGGCTTCTTCGTCGTCGTCCGCGGTGAGTCGTTCGTCGCCCACGCCATCCCGCAGTCCGGCTTCGCCGGCGCGGCCGGGGCCGCCCTCCTCGGTCTCGACAGCCTCGTCGGGCTCGGGGTCTTCGCGCTGATCAGTGCGCTGACGATCGGCTGGCTGGGTCGCCGGGGCCGCCACGACGTCGTGACGGCGCTGGCCGTCGTCACGATGCTCGGCCTGGGCGCGCTCTTCTTGAGCTGGAGCCAGGAGTACGCCCCCGAGCTGTACGGGCTGCTGTTCGGCGAGCTCCTCGGGGTCACGACGAGCGAGATCGTCGTCACCGCGGTGCTGGCGGCCTTGTCGATCGCCGCCGTCGCCGTTCTCTACCGTCCGCTGCTGCTCAGTTCGGTCGTCCCGGAGGTGGGCGAGGCCCACGGCGTCTCCGGCCGGCGGATCGAGCTGCTGTTCCTCGTCCTCGTGGCCATGGTGACGACGACCGCGGTACCGGTGGTCGGCGCGCTGCTCATGTTCAGTCTGATGGTCGGTCCGCCGGCCGCCGCCCGGTCGTTCGTCCGCGGCCCGATCGCGGCGATCGTCCTGTCGGTCGGGATCGCCCTGGCGACGGTGTGGGCGTCGGTCGCCGGTTCGTACGCGACGAACTGGCCGATCGGCTTCTTCGTCGGCGCCATCGGCGCCGGCGCCTACGTCGTCGGCCGCGGTTGGGCCGGGTGGCGAGCCCGGCGGGGGATCGTCGCCGTCCACCACGTCGTCCCGGCGCCCGCCTGACCGGCAACGGCCGGATCGCGGCGGCCCGACCGCCGACTACCGCCCGGTCGGGCCCGGCCGCTGAACGGCGGTCAGGAGCCTTCGCCCCCCTTGGCGGTGCAGGACCGGGGGTCCCAGGGCGACAGTCCCTCGTTCGGAGAGCTCGGTGCGGCGAACGCACCGGCGCCGCTCGTCGACGCGCTCGTTGTCGTCGTGGCCGTCGTCGCCGACGTCGAGGGCGGCGCGGTCGTCGTCGCAGCCGCGGTCGATCCGGTCTTCCCCTTCGCCTTGGCGTTCGTCTTCGCCGTGGTCGTCGTCGTGGTCGTCGTGGTGGTGGGCGACGGGGCGCTGGCGTTCACGGCGAAGTCGGTGCCGGTCGTGACGGTCACCTGCGCGCCGTCGGTCGTCGGGCCGTACGCCATGACGACCGCGCCGGACAGCGATCGGGCGACCAGCTCCGCCGCGGCCTCGTCGGTCGGTGTCTTCTGGGCGTAGGTCACGACGGTCTCGGCCTCCTGGCCGACAGGTGCGGCGTCGCCGGTGCCGACGATCTTGAAGCCGAGCGTCCCGAGGGCCTGGGCGGTGGCGGCGGCCTGTGTGGCTGCGCCGGTGCCGTTGAGCACGGACACGGTGACCGAGCTCGGGCTGGGGAGCATCCCACCGGCCATCGTGTTGGTGTCGGCTGTGACGCCGAGGAACTGGTCGACGGTCGACTGGTCCTGGGGCTCGGTCGGGAACTCGACGTCGCCGTATGTCCCGCCCTTGAAGGTGTAGCTGCCGAAGTTGGCGACGAGGACGGGCACGGTCAGTTGTGGGGACTGGTTGACGTCGACGCCGTGGTATGTGAGGACGAGCGTGACCATGTTCGACGCGGAGAACCCGCTGTCGACGGTGAGCTGCGGGGCCACCGCGTTGACCAATGAGAGGTCGGTCGTCGGGCTCGACAGGCCTCGCTTGGCGACGGCCGTCGCCAGCACCCGGAGGAACTCGTGGTCGCGGATGATGCGGGCGAGATCGCTCTGGTTCTCCTGGGGCCACGCGTGTGGTGTCGTGCCGGTCACTGTCGCCGCCTTGTACTGCAGGTGCCGGGCCCGGACGACCTGGAGGGCCTCGAGGCCGTTGAGGTGGCGGCAGCCGGTGGTCTGGACGTTCAGTCCGGAGTAGGCGTCGAAGACCGGTTCGGGAAAGTACATTGTGATGCCGCCGAGCGCTGTGACGACGTTGGCGAACGTGTCGAAGTTGAGCTCGACGTAGTGCTGGATCGGGATGCCGAAGTCCTCCTCGATGGCGGCGACCAGCTGGGCCGGTCCGTTCAGGAGGGCGGCGTCGATCTTGTTGGCCCCTGTCGGGTTCAGCTTTGTTGTGGGGCTCCGTGCGTTGGGGACGAACAGGTCCCGGGGGATCGACAGGATCGACACGGTGTGGTCGGCCGGGTTCAGGTGCAGGATCATCACGACGTCGCTGTTGATCCCGGTCACCCCTTGTGTGCAGAGCCCGTAGGCCGGGTTCTGGACCTTCAGGGCGCACCGAGACGTCGAGCCGACCATGAGGATGTTCTCGGTGCCGGCGTCGACGCCCTTGGCCGGTGCGTCGGCGAGACCCTTCACGGGAATCCGGTGGACCTCGTGGTTGAGGTACCAGGCGTAGCCGCCGGCCGCACCGGCGAGCAGCACGACGACGACACCGACGGCGATCAGCGCCCGCGTGACCCGGCGCCGACGACGTGAGCGCGGCCGCTTGGCTCGGCCGTGCCGACCTCGCCGGCCCGGCCCCCGCGGTTCACCCGACCCGCCCGACCCGCCCGACCCGCCCGGCCCGCCCGGTTCACCCGACCCATCCGGTCCGCCCGGTCCGGTGGACCGGCCCGATCCACCGGCGGTCGCGGCGGGCGGTGCGGTGGTCGGCGTGCCGGGTGCGGCCGACGTCGCGTGCTCGTCCACCTGGCGGCCCAGCGCCCGCAGCCCTTCCTCGTTGGGGATCGGGCCCGACATGGCGTAACCGTACCGAGCGGTGCCTTTCGGCCCGATGAAGTTGGGCCGTTCAGGCGCCGACGAAGCGAGGGGTCGATCCCCAGCCGGGCGGGATGCGGTCGCCGCGGAGCGGCCGGCACATCCGGTCGGTGACGCGCACGAGCATCTCGAACTCGCGGTGCTCGCGGCGGCGGAACGGAACGGTCCGGCCGATGCACAGCACGAGCCCAGCATCCTCCATCTCGCCGGCCATGACCCCGCTGCTCGACGACCCGCCTTCGGGGGCGGCGCTGCGAGCGCCGGCGACGAAGGCGAGGAGCCAGTCGAGGTGCGGCGTCTCCCCGGTGCTCTGGATCATCGTCTCGGTCTGCAGGTCGACGACGGAGGACCACTCGACTTCGAACAGGTCGCCAGCCAAACCGACGAGGGCGGCGAGCGACGCCGACGCGTTCGCCGTCTCCAAGATGGCCACCGAGGCGGAGATCACCTGCAGGCCACGCTCTTCGGCCCCGGCGGGGACGACGCGGACCTCCTCGATCCCGGCGCCTTCGATCGCCTGGAGGGCCCGGCAGAGCTCGTCGGACAGCCCGGCGTCGGGCAGCTCGACGATCAGCTCGTCGACCGCGACCTCGCCGGAGCGTTCGAGCACTTCGAGACCGACGACGTTGCCCCGGATCGCCGCGATACGCGTGGCCACCGCGGCCAGCATGCCGGGCTCGTCCGGCAGCCAGAGGCGAACGACCAGCCGCTCCATCAGGCCGCCCTGGTCACCTGGACGGTCACCGTCGCCGCGTGCTCGGCGCTCCCCGCATAGACGCCTCGCACCGGGGTCACGTCGGCGTAGTCTCGACCGCGGGCGACGACGACGTGCCGGACGCCGATGTCCGCGACGTTCGTCGGGTCGAGCCCCCACCAGTCGCCGACCCAGGCCTCCACCCAGGCGTGGCTCTCGCCGGTCGACGTCGTCCCGACCTCGGCGTCCGGGTCGGGGTGCAGGTACCCCGAGACGTAGCGGGCCGGAATGCCGCCGGCCCGCAGCACGGCCAGGGTGAGGTGGGCGAAGTCCTGGCAGACGCCGCTGCCGGCCCCGTAGGCCTCGACGGCCGACGTCTGGACGTGGGTGACGCCGCGGACGTAGTCGAGCGAACCGTGCGTCCAGGCCGTCACCGCCTCGACCGTCTCGACCGGGGACGCGGCGCGGAGCGACCGGGCGACATCGGCCAGCACGTTGTCGACCTTCGTGTACTGGCTGGGGGCGAGCAGCTCCGCGTACCGCGCCCGGGCCGCGCCACCTCGGCCCACGTCGCCTGCGGCGGGCCGGCGGCCGGTTGGGTGTCGACCAGCGAGACCCCCTGGACGACCAGTCGCTCGTGGGGGGCGTCGACGTTGAACGCGACGACCTGCGTGCCCCAGTAGTCGCGGTACGTGTACTGCGAGGCGGTCGGCGTCGTCGTCACCTTCGCCTCGAGCGTCGTCTGACGGGCCGTCGTCAGCGGGACCTGGCGGACCTCGTTGTACGACGCCCGGGCGGCCGCGGTGTAGTCGAACGTCGTCACGTGCTCGGTCCGGACCGCCACCCCGGTAGGTGCTTCACGATCCCGCTCCGGACCGCCACTGCGTGGGCGAGATCGTGGGCGAAGTACCGGCGGGTGACGGCGTCGGAGACTTGCGAGATGGTCCGCTGCAGCCGATCGAGCCGGCTGTCGAGCCCGGCGGCCAGGGACGCGGGTGGCGAGTACTCCAGCTCAGCCCGGGCCAGGCCGATCAGGCCACGGGCCTCGTCCCATTCGTCCTGCCGCCCCATGCTGATCTGCTGCAGGCAGTCCTCGGCGACGGTGAGGGACGCGAACGCGGAGCGGGGGAACAGTCGGTCACGGAGGAGGAAGTCCAACACTCGGCCGGCATCGACGACGCCCTGGGACAGCCGCAGGTACGGCTCGTACCCGCCGCAGGAGCGCAGGAGCATGACGAGCCCGCTGTCGGGGACGTCGTCGAACGAGAACGAGAGCGAGGCGAGCTGGCGGGCGACGACGTCCGTCCGCTCCAGGCAGCGGCCGAGCGTGAAGAACAGCCACGTCTGGTCCCGGCTCATCGTCGTGTCGGCCAGTCCGGTGATCGCCGCGGTCTGCGTCTTGACGAAGGCCAGGTACGACGCCGGGCCGACCCGCCGGGCCAGCTCCCACTGGTGCGGCAGCTCCGCCCACGTGCCGTTGATCCGTTCCCAGAGCTCGACCGGGATGACGTGACGAACGGCCCGGGTGTTCTCGCGGGCGGCGTTGATCGCGCCGGCGATCGACGACCGGCTCGACGGATCCCGGGCCAGCCGTTCCGTCACCTGCCACAGGTCGGCGCCCCCCTCGTCGGGCGGGAGGCCCATGACCGAGAGCAGTCGCGCCGAGGCCGATCCGCCGGCTTCGTCGCTCTGTTCCAGCGACTGGTAGACGATCACGTCGAGGATGCGCGACGTGCCCTCCGCTCGCTCGACGTACCGGCCGATCCAGAACGTCGACTCGGCCACCCGGCTCAGTAGGGCGTTGCTCATCGCTGCTGTTGCTGTTGTTGTTGCTGCTGACCTTGCTCGGCGTCGATGGGTGGCCCGGCGTCCATCGGCGGCCCCATTCCGACCAGTGCGGGTTGGACGGCTCGCGCCGGGACGCCGACCGGCGCCCGGGTGGCGGACGCGCCGACGTCGCGATGGTCGATGACCCAGGTGTCCTTGGAGCCACCCCCTTGGCTGGAGTTGACGACCAACCCGCCCTCTTGGAGGGCGACCCGGGTCAGTCCACCGGGGAGGACCCACACCCGTTCGCCGTCGTTGACCGCGAACGGGCGGAAGTCGACGTGCCGGGGCGCCATGCCGCCCCCGACCCACGTCGGCGACGTCGACAGCGCGACCATGCGCTGGGCGACCCACGACCGGGGGGACCGTTCGACGGCCGCCGTCACCTCGTCGAGCTCCGCCGGCGTGGCGTAGGGCCCGATGACGAGGCCCTTGCCCCCCGACCCGTCGACGCGCTTGAAGACGAGCTCCCGACGACGCCGGAGGGCGAGGGCCCGCTGGTCGTCGTCGGTCAGCCGGAACGTCTCGACGTTCTGGAGCACCGGGTCCTCGTCGAGGTAGTAGCGGATCATGTCCGGCACGTACGAGTAGACGAGCTTGTCGTCGGCGATCCCGTTCCCGACCGCGTTGGCCACGGTCACCCGCCCGGCTCGGGCGGCGTTCAGCAGGCCCGGGCACCCGACGAGGGAATCGGGCCGGAACTGGAGCGGGTCGATGTAGTCGTCGTCGACCCGCCGGTAGACGACGTGGACGGGGACCTCGCCCTCGGTGGTCCGGAGGAAGACGTCGGTGCCGTGGCAGACGAGGTCCCGCCCCTCAACGAGGTGGACGCCCATGAGGCGTGCCAACAGTGCGTGCTCGTAGAAGGCGGAGTTGTAGACGCCCGGCGTGAGGACGACGACCGTCGGGTCGGTCACCCCGCCCGGTGCCGCCAGCCGGAGCGCGTGGACCAGCCGGGCCGGATAGTCGGCGACGAGGTGGATCGGCCGGCCCCAGAAGATCTCCGGCAGCACCCGCGCCATGGCCGCCCGGTTGGCGAGCACGTAGCTGACGCCCGACGGGCACCGGATGTTGTCCTCGAGCACTCGCAGCTCGCCGGCCTCGTCCCGGACGACGTCGATCCCGGCGACGTGGATGCGGACGCCGTTCGTCGGGTTGACGCCGTGGACGGCTCGTAGGAAGCCGGGCGAGCTGGTGACGACGTCGTAGGGCACCACGCCGTCCTGGAGGATGCGCGCCCCGTTGTACACGTCGGCCAGGAAGGCCTCGAGCGCCCGGACGCGTTGGGCGACGCCCTCGGCGATCTGGTCCCACTCGCGACCGGCGAAGACCCTCGGCATGACGTCGAGGGGGAACGGGCGCTCCTCGCCGTCCAGGTCGAACGTGACCCCTTGGTCCATGAACGCCCGGGCCAGCCGTCCGGCTCGGGACGACACGTCTTCGGGGCTCATCTGGGAGAGCACCGCGACGATCTCGTCGTACTGCGGGCGAGCCGGCCCATCGGGCGCGAAGACCTCGTCCACGGCCAAGCCGAGCGGCCCGGAGTCTCGCCGACCGTAGCCGTCGAAAAGGTCACCCACGCCGGCACCCTCTCACCGCGATGTTTCCCGGGCATTTCCGACAGGAGAACAGTTCGTGCCAACGGCCTGGGCTGGTGCCGAAGGATTTTCTCGAAAAAGTTGTCACGTTTGGGGTGGCTACTCGTTAACGGCTGTGAGAACGGGGTTCTCCCGAGCTCCCGGCGGAACGGCAGAGCGCCCACGGCGGAGCGGCAAACAGGAGGCGGTAGTGGCGCGCGGCGTCACGCCTGGAGAGGGGAAAAACATGAAGAGGTGCATCGGACCGCTATTGGCGGCCTTTCTTCCCATTGTCGGCGTCGGCGCGATCGCCGTCGCTCCGATGACGGCGTCGGCGGCCACTACCGCGACGAGCAGCGGGACGCCGAGCTGGTCGTCGCTGGAACAGACCGCGCTCGGGGTGGCCTCCGGGGCTCGGGGCGACGGGCCGCTCGCCGAGATCGGATCGCCCAGCTCGGTCGCCCAGTCGACAATCCCGACGGCATCCGGCCCGGTGTCGTTGTCCCAGCAGACCGTCGTCGCCACCGACCGGTCCGGTGTCGTCGTCCTCGATCTGGCTCTCTTGGGCGGCCGGCAGCTCGTCGTCAGCGAGATGAGCCCGGCTGCCAATGACCAGGGCGAGACCCTCGTGCTGGCGCCCGGGACCTCGACAGTGACCGGCACGTACCGACTGTCCGGTGCCAGCCAGGCGACCGCCGAGACCGCGGCCCTGCGGACGGCGTCGCACCGTCGGGGCAGCAGCATCGTCGCCTCCGACGGCGTCCTGCATCGGGGTGGTCATCACGTCGCCACGCTAACGGCCGCCGGCGGCTGTTTCCCCGCCCCACAGTCCCCCGGAGTGATCAGCTCGATCTACGGGCCGCTGATCCAGGGCGAGGGCATCATCGACTGCACCTCGAGTGCGGAGACACTGGCGCAGATCATCGGCCTCTACATGGGCAGCACACAGCTCAACAACGCCGGCGGTGCCACGTACGGCAGCTACCTGGCGATCAACGTCTACTCGCCCTGCTACTCGTCGTCGGCCCACTCGTTCCAGACGGCCGAGCTGTGGTCGGTCAACGGGGTGCTGCAGAGCGGGGCCAACTCCGGTTGGTCCTCGTTGAACTGCACGTAACCGCGCCGGCGGACCGGTGGTCTGGTAGAGGTGAGGCATGGGGTCCGGCGCGTCGCGGTGAACGGTGCGCCGGGCCCCCCGGTCCTTGATCGGCCCCCGACGTCCGCCCGCGCCGAGCGGTCAGTGCGAACGACGTGAGCCCGGAAGAGCGGGAGCGCGCGGTCGAGCGAGAGGTCGCCGACCTCCGGCCGATCCTGACCGGCATGCTCCCCGACGGCTGGAACGAGTCGATCACCCCGGGCGACCGGGCCGCGCTGGACGCCGCCCTCCACAAAGCCTGGCGGATCGTCTATCTACGAGCGCTGACCCATGTTCGCGACCAGGCAGCGGCCGAGGACGTGGCCCAGGAGGTCTTCCGGCGGGTGCTCACCCGGCTGAGCACCCGGGACGACGGTGGCGCGATCGGCCAGGCCTACCTGACCCAGGCGGCCCGCAACTTCCTCCAGGACCAGTGGCGGGCCGCCGCTCAGCACCGGGCCCACGACACCGCGGCGGCTCGGGATCCATCGGGAGCGCCCGCCGACCCCGAGGAGGAAGCACTCCAGCGGATCGAGGGTGACCGGGCGCTGGCGGCGCTGGGCACCCTGCCACTGGAGCAGCGCCGGGTGCTGCGCCTCCGGATCTTCGAGCAGCTGACCGCGGACCAGACGGCGGCCGTGCTCGGTCGTAACGCCGAGTGGGTCCGCCAGAGCCAGCACCGGGCCCTACGGACGCTTCGCGACCGGTTGACCAGGTATGACGATGATCCAGGTGATGTCGGGTGAAGGCCCCCCGACCGCTCGTCGAGAACAAATTTCCGATTTGTGCGTGTTCACTGTCACATCACCGGCTCTCGTTCGTTGGTAGGGGTATGACGAGCGACCTTGACGACGCGTACACCTCGATGCTCCGGGTCCTGCTGGACGGCATGAGCGCCCCGTGGGGCGGCGAAGTGCGAATCCGCTGGAGCGATCCGGAGGAGGCGCCGTCGGTCGACGACGGGCCCGAGCCGGAGGGCTGGGACCACATGGTCGAGCGGATGCTGGTCCAGAGCGCCTGCCAGGGAGACGACGAGTCGCTCGAGGCCCTCTGCCGAAGGGAGTGGTTCGTCATCTTCCGGCTCGTCTCGGGGTCGGTCCCCGACACGGCGGAAGCCGAGGAGCTGACCCAGGAGGTCTTCGCCCGAGCCATCGCCAGCCTGCCCCGGTTCCGGTACGTGGGCGTCCCGTTCCGTTCCTACCTGAGCCAGATCGCCCGGAACCTGCTCCGTGACCGGTGGCGGCAGGCCCAGGTCCGCCCGGACATGGACGGTCCGGTGCCCGACGGACCGACGGCCGAGCTCGAGCCGGAGGCCATCGTGCTGGCCGCGGCCGAGCGGCACCTGCTGGTCGATGCCCTGCGCCGGCTGCCCCACCGCTGCCGGGAGGTGCTGTTCCTGCGCATCCTCGAGGGCCGGACGGCGAGCGAGATCGGCGTCGAATGGGGGCGGACCCCCGAGTCCGTCCGCCAGATCCAGCACCGCGCCCTCACCGCGCTGCGAACCGACATGGTCGACGAGGACAGCCGTTGAGACGACGTCGCCAGGCCTTCTGGAGGTCGGCCGCCGGCGGACGAACCGCCGGGGAGCCGACCGCGGGGCCGTCCACCCCTGAGGAGGCCAACCCCGAGGAGGCCACCCCCGAAGAGCTCAGCACCCTCGACGCGTACCTCGACGCCTTGGCCGCGGCCAGGGCTGCGGCTGAGCCGTCCCCGACACCCGTCAGGGTCGACTCGGACCTCGCCGAGACGGCCCGCCGGCTCGGCCAGCTCTCGGCGGCAGCATGGGACGCTGCCGCGCCGCTCTACCAGGGACCGGCGCCCGCCCCGACCCTCGCCGACTCGATCGCGGACGACCAGTCCGTGGCCGGCGGCCGTCGCTCCCGCACTGGCCCGCGTCGCTTCGGTCGCCCTCCGGCCGTAGTCGCCTGGGCGGCCACCGCCGCGGCAGTGATCGTGATCCTGGCCGTGGTCGGGATCAATACGTTCTCCGGCCAGCCGCCGGAGCGCCCCGTCACGGGTGTCTCCACGGTTCCCGCCTCCTGGCGGCTGGCCGGGTTCATCGACCAGATGGCGTGGCAGCCGTCGTCGGCGGGGGCGCTGGCTGCCTCGGTGGCGGCGACTTGCCCGACCGTCACCAATTGCTATGCCGACAACCTGGGCAGCAGTCAGTTCGGCGCAGTCGTCGAGATCACCACGGACGGTGGCGTCGCCTGGCGGCCGTCCCCCTTGCCGGCCGGCACCTGGTTGAGCTCCAATCTGACGTGCCCGACGGCCGGCGAGTGCTTGGTCGCCGGCTATGCCGACGTCCCGCTCGGGGCAGCCAGCCCGTCGGGCGGCTCGTCGGCCGTCTTCGTCACCGCGGATGGCGGTGCCAGCTGGTCGACGATCTCGCTACCCACGCAGGCCGTCGACGTCGTCTCTCTGGCCTGCCGTTCGGCGACCGTCTGCGTCGGCGCGAGCTACGGCACACCTACATCGACGGACCCCCAGGGGTCGGCGGTCGCCGTCCGCACGTCGGACGGCGGTGGGTCGTGGTCAGTCAGCCCATTCCCGAATGCCATCATCCCCTCGCGGCCCTACGGAGCGAGTTGTGGCGCCAGCGGTTGCGTAGTCGTTGGGACGACCGGCTTCGGCACGACGTCGACCGGGTCGTCGGCGGCGGACGGGGCTGCTGCCTACTCCACCGACGGCGGAGCGAGCTGGTCGGCCGCGACCGTCCCTGCCGGCATTGCCGTCATTCGAGCGGTCTCGTGTTCGGACGATGGCGCCTGCACGTCGGTGGCCAACGGGCCATCGACAACTTCGGTCCCAGGCGCGGGTCCCTACGGCCCGAGCACCATCTTGACCAGTACCGATGGTGGGCATTCCTGGACCGAGCCGGGGGCAACCGGCCTCGCTCCGGCCGACCTGAGCGCTATCGCGTGCCCGACGACGGTCGACTGCTGGGTAGCCGGGCGTAGTGCCAGTGGGGCAACTGCTAACTCGCGGACCGGCATCATCGAGGCGACCCACGACGCCGGCGCGACGTGGTCGACGGAGACACTGCCCACCCGGGCGACGCCGGCCCAGCAGGCGAGCACCGGGTTGGTCGGTCTCGACATCGAGGACGTCTCGTCGATCTCGTGCCCGGCGGATGCCAGCTGCCTGGCCATGGCCGCCCAGGGCTCGTCGACCGCGCCGGCCGAACAGCACCTGGTCCTGCGCAACTGAGCTGACCCGGCCCCGGCCGGCGAGGCCGCGGGCGGCACGGCCGCGGGCGGGGCGCTCGAGATCAGCTCCGGGGCCGGCGGTCGTAGGCGGTGACGGCCGCGTCGATCGCCGCGGCCATCGCGCCGGTCTCCTCGGCGACCAACCGGGCGAGCGGCGTCGTCGGGATGGCGTCTGGCGGTGGCAGGACCGGCCGGGTCGACGGCGTCGGGCCACCGTCCTCGATGGCGGTGGCCAGCTCGTCGAAGGCGGCGGTCAGCGATTGGCGGGCGGGGACGAGCACCGGCAGCCCGGTGCCGTCGGGGTGGCTGACGTGGACGCGGAGCGAGAGCCCGGCCAGACCGTAGTGGTGCATCTCGGCGAGGATCTCCTCAGCGACGTCGAGCGGGAGCGTTCCCTTGTCGACGCCCGGGGTCTCGGCGCCCATGCGCTGGACTGCGGCTTCGGCGTTCGAGCGGGCTAGTCGGGCCTCGCGGACGAGGCCGTCGACGGTGGCATCGTCGACGGCCTCGGCGGTCGGGCGACCAGGGGCGCGGACGAAGGCGGCCAGCACGGTATCGCCGAAACGGTGCTCGGCCCGGAGGCAGCTGGCGACGAGCCGCGGCACCTCGGTGGCCACCCACGTCGGCCAGACGACGACCGCGACGATGGCCAGGCCGGCGGCGATCAGGTTGTCGACGGCCCGGTTGGTCACCGCGGTGATGGCCGGCAGCCCGATCATGGCGGCCAGCGAAACGGTCAGGCAGGTGAGGAAGACGGTGAAGGCGCCGTAGTTGGCATTGAAGAGCGCGTAGGCGAAGACCGCGGCGGCCACGGTGATGACGGCGAGGACGACCGGCCCCGGCCGCAGCGAGGCGAGCAGGAGGGTCGTCAACGTCACGCCGACGAGCGTGCCGACGGCCCGGAGGATCCCCCGGCCGACGGTCGACGCGAAATCGGGCTTCATGATGAAGAGCACGGCGACGACGATCCAATAGCCGTCGTGGGTGTCGATGACCCGGTAGAGCGCGGTGGCCACGGTCACCGTGACGGCCAAGCGGAGGGCGTGCCGGCAAGCCGTCGACCGGAGCGTCAGGTTGGCTCGCAGCGCCAGCCGGATCTCGTCGAAGGTGTCCGGTCGGCGGGTCAGCGATCGGAGACGGCGCCGGGGTCGACCGACCGACGGCTCGGACTGGTTGTCGACCGTCTCGTCGGCCAGCAGCCGGCGGACCGAGCCGACGAGCTCGTCGGCCGACGCGAAGAGCTCGGCCAGCGGAACCGCCCGGTCACCGCCGACCTCGCCCAGCGATCGTCGGGCCGCCCCCAGCCGCTCGTCGGCCGGCCCGGCCTCGCCCGGCGCCCGGTCGGCGCCGCAGCACGCGGCCAGCTCGTCGAGGACGGTGCCGATCGCTTCGGTGAGCTCGTCGACGGCGGCGACGGCTCGACGGGCCGGCTCGTCTCCCTCGTGGTCGGCGAGCCGATCCCGGGTGACGGCGAGCGCGGCGAGCAGCGTTCGCAGCCGTTCGGCTCGTTCGGCCAGGGCCCGGTCGCGGGCGGCGAGGGCGCGGGTCCGGTGGGGTCCCGGCCGGCTCAGCGTGGCAGTGACCGCGTCGAACGCCGTGCCCTCCGGCAGGGCCGAGCGGCCGCGGCCGATGCCGTGGGCGTAGTCGGCGAGCACGCCGTACGCGGCGCCGAGCGCCGCGGCTTCGGCCCGACGGCTGCGCCGGTGGAACGCGTAGGCGAGTACCGCCGCGCCGAGCCCACCGGCCAGGGCGGCGGCCGCGTCCTCGAACGCCTCGGTCGGCGTGGCGTTGAGGGCCGTCGCCACGGCGAGGCCGACGGAGGAGACGACGCCGATCATCGCCGCGCTGGGTCCGAGGGCGACGAGCATTCCGGCCAGGAACGACCAGATAGCGATCAACGGAAAGACGGCCGGATCGTCGATCCCGGTGACCGCGCCGAGGAACGTGGCCACGGCGATGACCGCGCTGGCCACGACGACGACCCGGACCCGGACCCGATAACCGGGTTGGTAGACGGAGAAGTTGGCCAGGAACGCACCGATGGCCCCCCAGGCGGCGGTGACCGGGTGGCCGGCGGCCAGGCCGACGACGAGGGGGAGCGCGATCGCGGCCGCGCACTCGATCCCGACCCGGACGTCGATCTGGTGCCGGTCGATCCGAAAGGCGGGGCGGATCAGCCCGCTGGTCAGGCTGGACGACCCCACGTCGGCAAGATACCAATCAGGGGCACAGCCAACGACGGACCGCCTCAGCCACCTCGCCGTCCTTGCGGCGGAGGCCGTGGTCGCCGCCGTCGATCCAGACGTGGGTGACCGGCCCGGGGATAGCCGTCGTGGCCGCTTCGAGCTCGGCCGGCGAGCCGAAGGCGTCGCGGGTGCCCGAGACGAAGAGGCACGGCACCCGGAGGGCACCGAAATGATCGGTGCGCAGGCGGTCGGGCCGTCCGGGCGGGTGGAGCGGGTAGCTCACGAGGACGAGCGCGGCCGCCGGTAGACCGTCGGCGACGGCCATCGAGCAGATGCGGCCGCCCATCGACCGGCCACCGAGGGCGAGCCGTTCCGGCGGGGCCGCAGCCGACTCGGCCAGCTGCGCGGCCGCGTCGACGACCGCGGCGAGCAGTACCGGCGGGCGGTCCGGCGCCCGGCGCCCGGCGAGCCGGTACGGGAAGTCCATGCGCCCGACCAGTACGCCGGCCGCGGTCACCGCGTCGTCGATGGCGATCAGCGACGGCTGGTCGCTCCCGGCGCCGGCGCCCGGGGCGAGGAGGAGCGCCGCCGGGGACCACATCCTCAAGATCCCACCACTACATCAACGTCCCTCGGGCTTGACACCCAACTGCCATCCCGCACATTAGGCAACGCAAGCTATGGTTTCACACCCGTCTCCCAGGGCGGCCGTTGATACCAAGGGGCCGGGGAGCAATGGGGCGAAGGGACAGGGAGCAGGGGGATCTCGGACGGCGGCCGGTAGGGACTCCGAAGTCACCACGGAGTTGGCGGACCCCGGTGACCATGGCTGTCGCCTTCGCCACCGCAATGGCGATGACCCTGGGGGTGCCGGCGGTATTCACCGGTACGGCCGCCTCCGCAGCGACAACGCCGACCACGGTCACGACCTGCAACGCGCAGTCACCGGACACGTTGGTGAACGGGTCATCCATCGAAGCCGGCGGATGCCTGATGTCGCCGAGCGGGAAGTACCGGCTAACAATGCAGACCGACGACAACCTGGTGCTCTACTACACCGGAGCTTCGGGCAGCCCGGATGCCCTCTGGGCGTCTACAACCGACAAGGGCTTCCCCGGGGCCATGGCCACCCTGGGGCTCACAGGGAACCTCACGGTGACGGCGGCGGCGTCCAACGGCAGTGTCTCGTGGAGCTCCAGCAGCTACGCCCAGAACACCGAGCTCGTCCTCCAGACAGATGGGAATGCGGTGATCTACTCCCTCACGAACCCCCTCCATCCGGATCCGATCTGGGCCACGGGGACCGACGCGCAGCGCGTCACAATCACTCGCTGCACAGTCCAGACAGCGCCGAGCATCTTCCCCGACGGCTCTACGATGTTCCTCGGCGGATGTATGGAGTCCCCGGACCACGACTACCGGCTGACGATGCAGACCGACGGCAACTTGGTCCTCCACTACGTCCAGGGTGGCGCAACAAGTGTGCTCTGGGCGTCGAACACGGCAAGTAGCCCTACCGCTGGCGGCGGGCAGTTCCTGTCGCTGAGAGAAGGTGAGCTCAGCACCAACGGCTACCCTGCCTTCACAGAACGGGCCAACCTCAACTCGGTGCTGGTTCTCCAAAATGATGGAAACCTCGTGTTCTACTCCCTTACCGCAGCGGGGACGCCCTATGCGGCGTGGGCAACGGGCACCGAGGGGAACCAGGGCAACATCCTCACGACCAACGAAACCTTGCCTTCAGGACAGTTCCTCCAGTCCACGAACGGCCAGTACCAGCTGCAGATGGGCAGCGGCGGGGCGCTGATAGTGACTGAGATGCAGCCGTACGCCAACTACGCGTACACCAGCTACACGACCACATATCACACCACAAATGCAACCTACCAATGCCCGCTCTGGTCGGGACCGGCTCAGAACGTCAACGGCTACACAACGACACCGGCAGCCAACTCCTACGCCACCCTGCAGTCGGACGGCAATCTCGTCGTCTACCCGCCGCAGAGCTCCATGGGCTACCGCACGGACGCCAGCTGGGCCTCGGGGACGAATGGGACCGGGGCGTCAGAACTGAAGATGCAGACAGACGGGAACCTGGTCCTGTACAACTCAAGTGGTTCTGCCGTTTGGAACACCAGCACGAACACCAACCGCGGCTGGCTCTGGTGCACCGGCGAGATTCTCCAGGGCAGTACGTCCAGCGGGACAGATCACGCCCACACCACAGTCCCCGGTCCCAATCCGGCGTCGGATAATTCCACACAGACCATCTACAGCCTCGTCGGCGGCACGAGGTTCAAGTTGACGATGCAGGCAAACTGCGATCTCGTGCTGACCAACCTCACAAAACCGAAGACGGAGTGGACGTCGGGAACCGATGAGACAGCCGGTTCGAACGCCCTTGGCGCCAACTGCTACGCCACCCTGCTGGCGAACGGTGTGGTGGAGGTCTTGGAGCCAAGCAACACCGATCACGTTCTATGGAAATCATCAAGCAAGGCGGCACAGCAGCCTTTCCCGATCACAGCCGGTTCGGCGATTGGCCCCTTCTACGCATTTGCGCCAACGACATCGGGGACAAGCCACTTTATAATCGCCAACCAGGCCGGAAACCAGATCTATCCCAGCACATCCGACTTGGCGATAGAGATCGTGAAGAACGTCTTCCGCTTGGCAAAAATCATTTACAAGCTCAGCGGGTAAGGAGAACCACTGACGCCGCCCTCTTGAATGGAGGTCGGTACGCCCCTCGGGCATGGCAGGCCGGTTGACCGGCGGTGGTTCCGGGGCAGCGGCCGTACGACAGTCGAATCTCCGACCAGGATTGTCGGGCTGGTGGCCGCCGTTCGGCGCTGCTCGCCAGCTGACCGCGCCGTGGATCACATCTTCAATCCCCACCGCTCGGCGGGAAGCTGCCTCAGCCAAGGGACGCCGTTTTTGACCCGCCGCCGAACCTCCACCCGCTGAGGGGCCGGCGAGGACGGGCGGAGCGGTCGGGCCATCGGCGGATCATTGCTCAGCCCGCGCCCACGCGCTCTCGGGCCACGGCACCGGCGGCTCACCGGCGACCTGACGGGAGAGCTCGAGCAGGAGCCACTTGCGCAGCGCGACGGCCTCCGGCGTGGCCGGCAGCGTGATGAGCTCGGCCGCCCGGCAGAAATGGTCGGCCTGGTCGAGCAGCTGGTCATAGTGCTCGCACGCCGGTCCGGCCGCGGCCGGCACCGTGAGCTCGAGGTCCACGGTGCGGTCGCCGCGAGCCACTGCGGCCCGCAGGTCCCGGTCCATCCCGACGGTGAAGCCGGCGAACCGGGTTCCGAGCTCGTCGATGATCGCCAGCAGCCGTTCCGGTGCCCCGCCCGGGTTCGACGGTCCCTGCTCGACGACGAGCCGGAACTCGCGAAAGAGCGCCTCGTACTGCTCGGTCGCCCGACCCAGCGCGGCGGCCGGCACGTCGAGCAGGTGGATGCGGACCGGTCGGGCCTCGGCTGCCTCCAGCCGGGCCGGTGGCCGCCGGCCGAACGGGGCCGGCAGTTCGTCGACGTCAATTGGACTGTCAACATCGAACTGGTCGTCGAGATCGAGCTGGTCGTCGAGATCGAACGGGAGGGTGCCGGGCTCGAAGGCGTCGCTCGGCGCGTCGACCGGCAGCTCGAACCAGACGATCTTCCCGGTCGGGATGATCGGGCGCGTGCCCCAGGCCGACGCCAGGCGGTCGAAGAGGGTCAGCCCACGGCCGATCACCGCGTCGGTCCGGTAGCCCTTGCGGACCGGCTCGACCGGACTGCCGTCGGCGACGTCGACGCGGACCCGGCCGTCGCCCTGGTGGATCGAGACGATCACGTCGGTCTCCGCGTGCAGCACTGCGTTCGTCACCAGTTCGGAGGTGAGCAACGTCGCGGTGTCGACCAGGTCGCCGGGCAGGCCGGCCAGGTGGTCGGCCACCCACCGGCGGGCGGCCGGCGCGCTCGTCGCCAGCGGCGGCAGCGCGAGCCGGGGAGCGGCGCCGACCGCCGGCGCCGACACGCGATCGAGGCGGGCTGGATGGACGGACCGCTGGGGTCCGTCGTAGCGGACGACGAGGACGGCGATGCCGCCCGGCGGCTCGCCGGTCGGGTGGTCCGCCATCAGGGTCGCCAGTCCGCTCGCCCACCGGTCGAGGGCCCGACCGGCCGGGACGCCGGTACCAGTGGACAGGAGCGGCTCGTCGGCGACGTCGTGACCAGGCCAGTCCCCGGCGTACAGCAGGACGGCGTCGCCGCGCCCCAGCACGAGGCGGTGCTCGGACCGTTCGCGCCGACCGCGCCGACCGGCCGAGCCGTTCGCGCCGAGGGGCGCCGACCGCGCCTCGTCGACCCGGATCACCGAGCCAGAAGCGGTGACGAGCCGTGGCGCGCTGTGGTCGGCGTTGGCCAGCCAGACCTCGCCCGTGGCCGGGTCGGCGATCCCGGCCACGGTCGTCACCGTCCGGTCCTCGCGCACGACATCGAAGAGGCGGTCGATCCCACTCAAGACGGCGGCCGGCGAGGGGTAGTCGACGACGTAGGCCCGCATCGCCGCCCGGACCTGCGTCATCAGGGCGACCGCGGCCGGCCCGCCGTCGAGCACCCGGCCGAGCCCGAAGAACAAGAAGCCGTCGTCCAGCTCGATCGCGTCGTACCACGTCGCACCGCCCGGTCGGCGACCGGGGCGGTGATGGGCGCCGATGTCGAGGCCGCGCACGCAGAGGTCAGCGCTGACCGCCGGGCTCCGGCAGGCGTCGACGATCGCCTGTTGGCGCTCGCGGCGGACGACGTCGGCCAACACCCGCCCGGCTCGGACGGCGACCGCCAGCGCGCTCGACACGTCGTCGGTGCCGAGCTCGTCGTCCGCGGCGATGGCCAGGACGCCGAGCACCGCCCCGTCGGCGAGCAGCGGGAGCGCCACCACGGCCCGACCCTCTGACCCGGTGGCGATCTGCAGGTCACCGGTCCGGAACGCCGACGTGACTGGTGTGCCGGCGAACGCCGTTGCCAACCGGCCGGCCGCCCGACGGAGGCCCCGTTCGTCGCGGAGCCAGACCGTGGCGTCGCCGAAACGCTCGGCCGCCCGCTCGACGAGCCGCCGGGCGAGCGTTCGAGCGTCGGGCGAGTGGCCGAGGTGGACGGCGAGGTCGTCGAGGAGCTCGGCCCGAGCGAGTGCCGCCGCGTACTCGGTGACGGTTCGCTCTGGGACTGCCTCCCGGGGTCGCCGACGTCGGGCGTTCGTCGGGGCCGGCGGCCGGTGGCTCTCCAGCGGCAAGGTGCCACCTCCTTGCGCCTCGTCGTGGTCGGAACGAGTGCCCCCGACGGCGCCATCGGGGCCCTCGATAGGGAAACGGCCGAACGTCCCCGGGCACACGGCTCGTCAGCCGCCGACGAGAACCGCCGGCTCATCGGGTGAGCGACGGATATCGGCGTTCACGATGGGAATTGCTGGTGAGTCCGTTGAGTTTGGTGGCTGAACGGCCGGGATCAGCCGAAGGATCCAGTGCGGCCATCCATCCCGAGGATTAACGTCGCGGGAACCGGAGTCGCCAGCACCGGGACGGGGAGGGCAGCGATGGCGGAAGGCACGGACGGCGTGGGCGCGGCCGGGATCGGCGATCTGTCCGTGCCGGGAGTGCCGGCGGCCGTGCCGGCTGCCCATCCTGGTCAGAAGAACCTCAAGCACGGAGCGCTCGGGCTCATCTCGAGCACCGTCGTCGGCGTGGCATCGACCGCCCCGGCGTACAGCCTGGCGGCCACCCTCGGGTTCGTCGTCGTGGCCATCGGCCTGCAGGCGCCGATCGTCACGATCCTCGCCTTCGTCCCGATGCTTTTCGTGGCCTTCGCCTACAACGAGCTCAACAAGGCCGACCCGGACTGCGGCACCACGTTCACCTGGTCCACCCGGGCTTTCGGCCCACGCACCGGTTGGTGGGGCGGGTGGGGCATCATCGCCACCGATGTGCTCGTCATGGCGAGCCTCGCCCAGATCGCCGGCCAGTACGTGTTCCTCCTCTTCAACAACAAGGCGATCGGCAACAACCCGGCCAGCGGCTGGGTCCTTCTCGTCGGCATCGTATGGATCATCGTGATGACCTGGGTCTGTTACGTCGGCATCGAGGTGTCGGCCAACCTCCAGAAGGTGCTGCTCAGCATCGAGGTGACGATGCTCGTCGTGCTTTCGGTCTGGGCTCTCGTCAAGGTCGGGAACGGCAGCGCGCCCGCGTCGCACCTGTCGTTCTCGTGGACATGGTTCAACCCGTTCAAGGTGGCCAGCTTCTCCAACTTCGTGAACGGCGTCCTGCTCATGCTGTTTATCTACTGGGGTTGGGACACGACGGTGTCGGTGAACGAGGAGACGAAGGACCCGAGCAAGACCCCCGGCCGGGCCGCCGTCCTGGCCACCCTGATCTTGCTGGCCATCTACGCGCTGGTGGTCTTGTCGGCCCAGTCCTATGCCGGCATCGGCACGAAGGGCATTGGGCTCGGGAACCCGGCGCACCAGGGCGACGTGCTCTCCGTTCTCGGCGGGTCGATCTTCGGCAGCTCCGGCTTCGGGTCGTTCCTCACCCACCTGCTGCTCTTGATGGTCCTCAGCTCGGCCGCGGCATCGACGCAGACCACCATCCTGCCGACGGCGCGGACGACGCTGTCGATGGCCACCTACAAGGCCATCCCGAAGTCGTTCGCGCGGATCCACGGGCGCCATCTGACGCCGACGGTCTCCACCGTCGCCATGGGCGGCATCTCGATCGTCCTCTACGTGATCATGAACTCCATCTCGGCCGGGACGGTCATCTCCGACTCGGTCTCCGCCCTCGGCGTGATGATCGCGTTCTACTACGGCCTCACCGGGTTCGCCTGCGTCTGGTACTACCGCAAGACGCTGACCGAGAGTGCCCGGAACCTCTGGATGCGCGGGATCTTCCCCATCCTCGGTGGGCTCATCCTGTACGGCGCCCTCGGGTACAACCTCTGGTACTACTGGCAACCGGTCAACAGCTACACCAGCTGGACCATCCCGTTCTGGCCCCACTGGCACATGGGCGGCGTGTTCGTCATCGAAGTCATCACCGTGCTGCTCGGGGTGGTCTCGCTCGTCGTGTTCAAGCGGCTCCGGCCGGCGTTCTTCCGGGGCGAGGTTCTCAACCGCGACACCCCGACGCTCGTGCCGGAGTCGGTCTACGTCGATCTGCCGGGCGTCGAGCACCACCCACGACCGCCGGTCGCACCGGCCGGCTGACGTCCGTGCGCCCTCGCCTCGCCGCTCTCGCTCATGCCTCGGTCACCGGCCTTCGCGTCGCCGTACCGCTCGGTGACCGCCACCGCCGTTGCCCGGCGGCCGTTTCGTCGCCGAGCCACCCGGGTACCTGGTGACAGACCGGGAGGGCGGGGTCGTCGTACTGTCGTCGTGCCGTCGTCAAAAGGAGGTGGGCCATGGCCGCCAGGATGGAGATGCCCCAATCGGAGCTCCCCGGCACGGCGGACGTGCCGGCCGGGGCGCCGCCCGTCCGATCGGCGAGGCGTGCCCGGACCGGACGATCCGTGCCCGGCGGCCTGATCGTCGTCGGCGTCGTCATCGCCCTCGTCGCGGCATGGGGTGGGATCGTGGCCTACGTCGGGCCGACGTTCGGGTTCAGCGGTGACGGATCGGCCGCGTGGCGGTGGACGTCGTCCCATCTGTTCTTGGCGTTGCTTCCCGGCATCCTCGGGTTGGTGGCCGGGCTACTGCTGATCTGCGTCGCGCCGCTGACCGCCGAGGGTCGCGGCCGGGTCGACCTCGTGCTGCTCGGCGGGGCCACCGTCATCGCCGGCGCCTGGTTCGCCGTCGGCCCGTGGGCTTGGCCGGTGTTGCGCTCCGTCGGGCCCTACTTCGTCGTGGCGACGCCGTTCCGGGTGCTGACGTTCGAGCTCGGCTACGCCCTCGGCCCCGGGCTGGTACTGATGGCCTGCGGCGGCTTCGTGATCGGCTGGGCGGCTCGCCATCGCCCCGACGTCGCCCCGGCGCTCGTTCCGTCGCCGACGTCGCCGATCCTCGTCGCCGTGCCGGCACCCGACGACGGCGGCTATGTGCCCGTTGCCGGTGCGCCCGTTGCCGGCCCAGCCGTTGCCGGCGTCGCCGATCCCGACCCGTCGGCTGCCGGTGCGCCCGCTCCTGATGCGCCCGCTCCTGATGCGCCCGCTCCCGGTGCGCCCGCTCCCGGTGCACCGCCGGCTGGTGCGCCCCAAGGCGAGCCGACGGTCGGGACGCCGCCGCCGGTCGTCCCCACGACACCGACCGAGGGCCGGCACGTCGCGACGACGCGTACCACCGGTCAGGTGCCGGCGGTGGGCTCGCCCGGCCCGGCCCCGGTCCGGCCCGATGGCTGGACGGTCGACCGCCTCTGACGACGGCTACTCGAGTGGTGGCCCGAAGCGGCTGACCGCCACGGTGAGCCGGTCCGGTCCGAAGAGGCGGGCGATCACGAGCCGGACGGTCAGAAGAGGTGGTGGAACGTGCCGGCGCGAACGAGCACCGCGACGCCGATGACGCAGTAGACGAGGGGCGTCACCCACGCCCCTGCCCGCTCCAGGGCGGCGAGCGTTCGCGGGTGCCGGCCGACGACGACGGCGAGGCCGCAGAGCCCGACGTCGAGCGCGAGCAACCAGGCGACGGCGAGCAAGCCGCCGAGCGGGCTGCCCTGGCGGAGCAACGGGATGTACACCGCCAGGTTGTCGCCGCCGTTGCCCACGGTGACGAGGGCGGCGGCGAAGAACCCACCGCCGATTGGCTCGGGCCGGGGGGTGCCGTCCCGACGGCGACGATGCAGCTCGACGAAGCCGCGGATCCCGAGGGCGATCGGCACCAGGCCGAGCAGCCCGACGGCCCAGACGGGGAACTCGGTGAGCACGGCGGCACCGCCGGCGCTGAGGGCCACGATGAGGGCGAAGCCGGCGAGCTGGCCACTGACGATCCGCCGGACCCGGTGCGGCGGGGACGTGGCCAGCTGGGCGGTCGTCGCCAACCCGTTGTCGACGTTCGTGCTGGCGAAGGCCGCCGTCGTCAGGCCGATGATGGAGAGCGCGCCCACGGGGCCGGGAGGATCGGGAGCATCAGGAGCAGAGAACTTGGCAGCAGAGGAGTTAGGAGCAGAGGAGTTAGGAGCAGAGGAGTTAGGAGCAGAGGAGTTAGGAGCAGAGGAGTTAGGAGCAGAGATAGCCGATGTCGCGGGCGGCGCGCTCGAGCTCGTCGCGGAACCGGGGGTGGGCGATGGCGATCAGCCGCCGGGTGCGGTCGCCGATGCTGCTGCCCCGGAGCTCGGCGACGCCGTACTCGGTGACGACCTTGTCGACGAGGTTCTTGAACGTCGTGACGGCCGCGCCGGGGTGGAGCCGGGGGACGATACGCGAGACGGTGTCGTCGGCGGCGGTCGAGTGCAGCACGATGAACGCTTGGCCGTGCTCGGCCATGACCGCGCCGCGGGCGTAGTCGGGCTGGCCACCGGACGACGACAGGTAGTCGCTGCCGAGCGACTCCGACGCGCACTGGCCGAGGAAGTCGACCTCGAGGGTGGCGTTGACGGACGTCATCAGCGGCTCCCGGGCGATGACGACGGGGTTGTTGGTGTAGTCGACCGGCCAGAACTCGACGCCAGGGTTGTCGGCGACGAAGTCGTAGAGCCGTTGGCACCCGAGGGCGGAGGTGGTCACGATCTTGTTGCGGTGCGTGCGCTTGCGGGTCCCGGTGACGACGCCGGACTCGACGAGGTCGACGAAGCCGTCGCCGAAGAGCTCGGTGTGGACACCGAGCTCTTTGTGGCCGCCGAGCTTGCCCAGCACGGTGTCCGGAATGGCGCCGATCCCGACCTGGACGGTGGCGCCGTCGGGGATGCGCTCGGCCACCAGCTCGGCGATGGTCCGGTCCCGCGCCGGCGATCGGTGGCGTCGTCGCCTCGACGAGCGGCCGGTCGGCCTCGCACCAACCGACGACGTCGCTGATGTGCAGCTGGTTGCCGCCGTAGGTGCGCGGCATGCGGGCGTTGACCTCGACGAAGAACGGCATCTCGCCGATGAGGGCGGCCGAGTACTCGGCGTTGGTGCCGAGCGAGAAGTAGCCGTGACGGTCCGGTGGCGAGACCGAGACGACGACCAGTGACGGTTCGGCGGACTGGCGGAGCAGGCGGGGCACGTCGCTGAACGAGTTGGGGACGAGATCGCAGACGCCGCCGTGGAACGCCTGGCGGGTGGCCGGCGACAGGAACCACGACACGTGCCGCAGGCCGTCGAACGCGCCGTCGATGTACCGGCGGGGGTGGAGCGCCAGCATCTGGTGGAGCCGGACGTCCCGGCAGCTGTCGGCGCCGGCCTCGATGGCGTCGATGACGGTCACCGGCTCGCCGTTGGCCGCGCCGACGACGACGTTCGCCGCCGGTCCGATCCACTCGAGGACGGCCTCGGGTGGTCGGCGCCGCTCGGCCACGCTGTCGGCGATCGTCACCACTGGGCGACGGTGCCGGCGATCGTCGTCACTGTGGCCAGCCGTCGGGCGTGATCGAGCCGGTGATCGATCGCGGGTCGACCGGTTGGCGGAGATCCGAGGCCGCGTAGACGGCGAAGCAGAGCTGGAGCACCTTCGCGGCCTGCGCTGGCGTCATCGCCGCCGGGGTGCCGGCCAGCAGCGAGTCGACGAAGTGGGCCGACGAGCGGGCGAAGCCGGACGCCCAGTCGGCATCGACGTCGGTGAACTCGGTGACCGTGATGTCGTTGTCCCGGCCGCGGTAGAGGACGACCGGCGCCAGGTCGAGCATGCGGCCGGTGGCCCGGGTGACCCAGAGCATCCCTTCGTCGCCCTGGATCTCGAAGAACTCGTCCGCGCCGTAGTAGTCCGATCGGAGCCACATCTCCGGCGCGTAGTGGACGTCCATCATTCCGACGAGACCGGGGTCTTCGTACTCGAAGATCGCCGCGCCCGGCTCGAAGAAGTAGTCGCGGCGTCGGACGACGGCTTGGACGGAGACGATGTCCTGGTCGAACAGCCACAGCGCCGTCGCGTACTTGTGGACCATGTCGTCGAAGAGGTGACCGCCGGGGCTGCGCGCGTCCAGTCGCCAGCCGTAGCCTTCCGGCCGCAAGCCGATTTGGAAGGCCGAGTCGGTCTGGCCGACGACCGTCTTCAAGCCGGACGCCGGTCGGACGGCCGACCGCGCCGTCGGCGACGAGCGTCTTCGCCAGCTCGAGCGGCGGATAGTGGAGGAAGCATTCGCTGATCCGCAGCGTCCGGCCGGCGTCGGCGGCGGCCTTTTCCATGTCGAGCGCGTCGTCGACGGAGTTGGCTACCGGCTTCTGGACGGAGACGTGCTTGCCGGCGGCCAGTGAGTCGACGACGTGGTCGTGGTGGAGGTGCGTCGGCGTCAGCACCTCGACCGCGTCGACGTCGGCGTCGGCGAGCAGGTCGTCGAGGTCGGTGTAGACCCGACGCGCCCCCCAGCGGGCCGCGGCCGCCGTCGCCAGCTCGCGGTCGATGTCGCAGACCGCGACGACGTCACAGGCCGGATGGTCGACGTAGCCCGCGACGTTCAGGTCGGCGACGTTGCCGGCGCCGACGACGCCCAGACCGATCCGTGTCATGTCCCTCCGTCTCGCCGGCGGCCAGTGGCGCGCTCGACGGAGGTGACGATACCGGCCGGTCGACGTCCCGCTGGTACGGTCCTGGGCCGATGGGGATCTACGAGATCGATGGGGTCGTGCCGGTGGTGCACCCGGAGGCGTTCGTCCACCCCGACGCGGTGTTGATCGGCGACGTCATCGTCGGTCGAGGCACGTACGTCGGCCCGATGGCCAGCCTGCGCGGTGACTTCGGCCGGATCGTGGTGGGCGAGGGGGCGAACGTGCAGGACGGCTGCGTTATGCACGCGTACCCGGGAGCCGACTGCGTGGTCGAGGACGAGGGCCACATCGGTCACGTCGCGGTCCTCCACGGCTGCACGATCCGCCGGGGCGCGTTGGTCGGGATCAGCTCGGTCATCCTCGACGGGGCCGATGTCGGCGCCCGATCGCTGGTCGGCGCCCACTCGTTCCTGCGGGCCGGTTTCGAGGTGCCCGAAGAGCACCTGGCTGCCGGCAGCCCGGCCCGGATCATCCGACCGCTGACCGAGACGGAGCTGGCCTGGAAGGCCAACGGGATCCGGGTCTACCAGGACCTGGCCCGCCGGTCGCTGGCCACGCTGCGGCCGGTGACGCCGCTGGCCGAGGTGGAGCCGGACCGCCGACGGGTCAGCACGGGCCGGGACGTCGCGGCCCCGCCGCACGAGCGCCGCGCCCGCTGAACCGGGGCCGACTGCCTCGGCCCCGCGACCGCCGAATTCTCGAAGACATTTGAAGCATGCGCTTGGCTGGTAACGCGGGTCGACGGGCGGTTACACTTCGTCGGTCGGCGCGGGGTTGCGGTCATTGCACCCCCCGCATGCCCGTGGCCTCGTGCCGACGCCCTCAGCCGGCCCGCTCCTCCGGACGGCCCCCTTTCCCTCCTGCGGTCGGCCCGCGACCTCCGACGGTCCGTCTCGCCGGGGCCGGCAGCTCAACCGCCGGACTGGACGGTCAGCCGATCCAGGGCGTTCCCGAGCCAGGTCGCACCCCGGGCCACGGCGGCCGCGCCACCCTCGGCGTCGATCCTCGGCCCCAGCAGCTCCAGGTCGAACAGGCCGTCGTAGCCGGCGTCGAGGACGTCGGTCAGCAGTCGATCCAACGGTAGGTCGCCGTCGCCGGGCACCCGCCGGTCGGGCTGGGCCACCGAGCGGAGCTCGCGGTCACTGACCTGGACGAGCCGGATGACGTCGATGCCGTCCCGGAGGGTGGCGGCGAGGTCGGGTTCGACCCAGCAGCAGTACAGGTCGGCGCACACGCCGATACCGAGTTGTCGGGCCACGGCGACGGTGTCGCGCAGCGTGAACAAGAAGCTGGTGTCGGTCCGTACGGACAGGGCGTTCTCGAGCGCCAGGTCGATGCCGGCGCGCCGCGCCCGGTCGATCACCGGCGCCAGGCGATCGCCGAGCCGGGCGACCGCGTCCTCCCATCGGAGCGGTCCCGGTGGGCCGGTGCACAGGTAGACGAACGGGGCGCCGACGGCGGCCGCGGCGTCGACGGTGCGCCGCAGGACGTCGGACTCGTCGGCCCAGCCGGCGTCGTCGTCGACCGGCGTGAACACGCCGTGAACGAGGTACGCGATCTCCAGGCCGGCGTCTTGGAGGGCACGGAGGCCACGGCCCCAGCCGGCCGCCTCGAGCTTCTGGGACGCGACGCCGATCCGGCGAGCGCCGATGGCCGCCAGGGCGGCCGCCTCTTCGTCGACCGGGAGCCCCCGTAGGGCCATCGGGTTCACCGACACCCGGTCGTGCACGGTGCGGATCCGGCCGGCGTGCGGGCGGTCAGGTCCCGGTGTCGTCAGGTCCCGGAGCGGTCAGGTCGCGGCGGTGCCGGCACCACCGGCGGCCGCGACCTGGTGGGTGCCGCTCTCGAGCCGCCGGAGCGTCCGGTCGGCCTCGGTCATGATCCGCAGGATCAGCTCCCGGCAGCTGGGCAGGTCGTCGATGAGCCCGGCGACCTGGCCGCTGGCGAGGGTGCCCTTGGTTGTGTCCCCCTCGACCAGGCCGGCGGAGAGCAGGACCGGGGTGTTGGCGGCCATCAGCACCTGGCTCCACTGGAGCTCTTGGTTCTTCTTCATGTTGAGGCCTTCCTTGATGATGTCCTTCCAGGGGGTCTTGGTGCTCTTCTGGAAGGCCACCGACAGCTGCAGCGACCGCTGCCAGCGCTTGAAGGCGTGCTGGGAGATCAGGGTCTCGGCCAGCTCGGTCCGGAGCACCCGTTGGGGGACGCCGTCGATGGCCTTGGTGACGACCGTGTCGTTGACCGTCTTGCCGAGGTACACCTGCTTGATCTTGTCCGGCACCGGACTGTCGCTGGTGAGGAGGAACCGGGTGCCCATGGCGATGCCGGCGGCCCCGTAGGCAAGGGCGGCCACGAGGCCGCGCCCGTCCCGGAACCCGCCGGCCCCGACGACGGGGATGTCCACGGCGTCGACGACCTGGGGCAGCAGGATGGAGGTCGGCACCGAGCCGGTGTGGCCGCCGCCTTCGCCACCTTGGACGAGCACCGCGTCGACCCCCCACGCCGCGACCTTCTCGGCATGCCGCCGGGCACCGATGGACGGGATGACGACGATGCCCGCGCTCTTGAGCTTGTCGATGGTCTCGCGCTTCGGGGCCAGGGCGAACGACGCGACGGGGATGTTCTGCTTGATCAGCAGCTCGGCCCGCTCGACGACATCGGGGGCGTCGCCTCGGACGTTGACGCCGAAGGGCTTGTCGGTCAGCTCCTTGGTCTTGGCGATGGCGTCGGCCAGCTCGTGGAACTGCAGGGTCCCGCTGGTCAGGACGCCCAGACCGCCGGCGTTCGAGGTAGCGGCGGTCAGTTCGGGGACGGCCACGAAGCCCATGCCGGTCTGGACGATCGGGTACTGGACCCCGAACAGGTCGCAGATCCGGGTGTGGAGCGTGGGGTGCAGGTCCGGCCGGTCGTTGCTCGTCGTCTCGCTCATTGCCACTCCATCCGCTCTGTCTTGCTATTGGTCTATCGGGCCTGCGGTCTCGGTCGACCGCTCGGTGGTGCCGTCTGTCGCGCCCGTCCGCGATGTGCCCGTGGGGAGAACCGCGGCTCGGCCGGCCGGTTGATCGGAAGGCGACCGCCAGGCACCCCGACGACCGTCAACGGGCACGACGTGGACCGTACTGTATCAAGCGCTTGCTGGAGTCGGGAGCGGCTAGGGTCACCGTCCGATGGACCTGCACTTTACCGAGGAGCAGCGGGCCTTCGCGGCCGAGGTTCGGACGTGGTTGGAGAAGGCACTGAGCGGTGAGTTCGCGTCGGTGCGCGGTCGCGGCGGGGCCGGCGACGAGCACGGCATGGTCGAGGAACGCCGAGCGTGGGAGCGGGCGCTCGGGGCGGCCGGCTGGATCGGCATCGGCTGGCCCAAGGAGGTCGGCGGCCGCGGCCTCGACCTGTGGCACCAGGTCGTCTTCGCCGAGGAGTACGCCCGGGCCGGCGGTCCGGGCCGGCTCAGTCACATGAGCGAGCAGCTCGTCGGCCCGACGCTGTTGGCGTTCGGGAGCGAGGCGCAGCAGCAGCGGTTCCTCCCGCCGATCCTGCGGGGCGAGGAGCTGTGGTGCCAGGGGTTCAGCGAGCCGGACGCCGGTTCCGACCTGGCCGGGCTCTCGACCCGGGCGGTCCTCGAGGGCGACGAGTGGGTACTCACCGGCCAGAAGGTATGGACGTCGCTGGCCCACCTGGCCGACTGGTGCTTCGTCCTCGCCCGGACGGACCCGGACGCGCCGCGCCACCGTGGGCTGAGCTTCCTGCTGGTGCCGATGGACCAACCGGGGATCGAGATCCGGCCGATCCGCCAGCTGACCGGGGACGCGGAGTTCAACGAGGTCTTCTTCGACGGGGCGCGGACGTCGGTGGACAACGTCGTCGCCGGGCCCGGGCAGGGCTGGGCGGTGGCGATGGGCACGCTGGCCGTCGAGCGCGGGGTGTCGACGCTCGGCCAGCAGCTCGGGTTCGGCAACGAGCTCGAGCTGATCAAGGCGGCGGCCGCCCGCTCCGGTCGGCTGACCGACCCGGTCCTCCGGGACCGCCTGGTCGATCTGGACATCCGGCTGCGGATCATGCGGATGAACAGCCTGCGGGCGCTCACGGTCGCCGACGGTGACCCGGGCGCCCCGGTGGCGATGGTCGGGAAGCTCTACTGGGCGACGCTCCACCGGGACATGGGCGAGGCCGCGGTCGACGCGCTCGGGCCGCGGGGGATGCTCGGTCCGCTGGCGGTGGGGCCCGACGGGTCGGCCGACCGGCCGTCCGGCGTCGAGCTCGACGAACGGCGACTGCAGCTGCTGTTCGAGTTCAGTCGCTCCGACACCATCTACGGGGGGACGAACCAGGTCCAGCGCAACATCATCTCGGAGCGGGTGCTCGGGCTCCCGAAGGCTCCATGAACGATCAAGACGCTCGATGAAGACCGGAAGCTCAGAGACGAAAGGACAGTCGTGACCGACGCTCCCCCCGCCGATCAGCCACCGACGTACCCCTCCGGCCACGGACTGCTGGCCGGCAAGACCGTCCTCGTGACGGCCGCCGCCGGAACGGGCATCGGTTTCGCCACGGCCCAGCGAGCGGTGGAGGAGGGGGCGACGGTCGTCATCAGCGACACCCACGAGCGCCGGCTCGGCGAGGCGGCCGAGAAGCTGGCCGAGCTGGCCGGCGGGGCGCCGCTCGCCGTCCTGTGCGATGTGACGAACGAGAGCCAGGTGCAGGCCTTGTTCGCGGCGGCCACCGAGCGCCACGGCGACATCGACGTCGTCGTCTGCAACGCCGGGCTCGGCGGCACCGCCGACGTGGTCGACATGACCGACGAGCAGTGGGCGAAGGTGCTCGACGTCACGCTGACCGGGACGTTCCGCTCGAACCGGGCGGCCGCCCGCCACATGTACGAGCGCGGCCGCGGCGTCATCGTCAACAACGCGTCGGTGCTCGGCTGGCGGGCCCAGGCCGGACAGAGCCATTACGCGGCCGCCAAGGCCGGCGTGATGGCGCTGACCCGCTGCCTGGCGATGGAGGCGGCACCGCACGGTGTCCGGGTGAACGCGGTCTCGCCGAGCATCGCGATGCACGCGTTCTTGGCCAAGGTGTCGACGGACGAGCTCCTCGACGAACTGACCAAGCGGGAGGCGTTCGGTCGGGCGGCCGAACCGTGGGAGGTCGCCAACGTGATCGTCTTCTTGGCCAGTGAGTACTCGAGCTACATGACCGGCGAGGTTGTGAGCGTGAGCAGCCAACGGGCATGAGAATGGCCCGAACGGTGTTGCAATCAGTTGGTGCAGGGGGCTCCCGCCGGCGGCGGGGCCCCGAGATAGAGGGAGTGAGCTCATGAACGAGGCCTACATCGTCGACGCGGTGCGGACGCCGGTGGGGAAGCGGGGCGGCGGCCTGGCGGCTGTCCACCCGGCTGACCTCGGAGCGGTCACGCTGAAGGCCCTGATCGAGCGGACGGGGATCGACCCCGCCGCGGTCGAGGACGTCGTCTACGGCTGCGTCGACGCGGTCGGCCCGCAGGCCGGGGACATCGCCCGGACGGCCTGGCTGGCTGCCGGCCTCCCCGATGAGGTCCCCGGTACGACGGTCGACCGGCAGTGTGGTTCGTCCCAGCAGGCGATCCACTTCGCCGCCCAGGCGGTCCTCTCGGGCACGTCCGACGTCATCGTGGCCGGCGGCGTCCAGAACATGAGCGCCATTCCGATCCAGACGGCGATGGCCGCCGGCGTGGAGCTCGGCTTCCCGGACCCGTTCAGCGGATCGGAGGGCTGGCGGGCCCGCTACGGCGACGAGGAGGTCTCCCAGTTCCGCTCGGCCGACATGATCGCCGCCAAGTGGGGGATCTCGCGCGAGGACATGGAGCGGTTCGCGCTGGAGTCCCACCGCCGGGCCGTCCGGGCCATCGACGAAGGTCGGTTCAGCCGGGAGACGATCGCGGTCGCCGGGGTGACGGCTGACGAGGGGCCCCGCCGGGACACGAGCCTGGAGAAGATGGCCGGCCTGCCGTTGCTGCGGCCGGACGGACGGGTGACCGCTGCGGTGTCCAGCCAGATCTCCGACGCGTCGGCGGCACTGCTGATCGTCAACGAGCGCGGGCTCAAGACGCACGGCCTGACGCCGCGAGCCCGTATCCACCACCTGAGCGTGCGCGGTGCGGACCCGGTGTGGATGCTGACGGCGCCGATCCCGGCGACCGAGTACGCGTTCCAGCGGACGGGGATGAAGATCGGCGACATCGACGTCGTCGAGATCAACGAGGCGTTCGCGTCGATCCCGATGTCGTGGATGCAAGAGACCGGAGCCGACCCGGAGAAGGTCAACCCGAACGGCGGCGCCATTGCGCTCGGTCACCCGCTCGGCGCCACCGGCGCCCGGCTGATGACGACGCTGCTCGGCGAGCTCGACCGTACCGGTGGCCGCTACGGCCTGCAGACGATGTGCGAAGGCGGCGGCCAGGCCAACGTCACCATCGTCGAGCGCCTGGGGTAACTCAGCCCGCTCAGCCCCTCAGTCGGCGACCGGTTCGAGGTCGAGGACCCCGAGCGTCTCGGGGTCCATGAGCAGCTCGATGCCGGTCACCCGGCGGTCGCGCACGGTGAAGGCGAAGACCGATCGAGCCTGGCCGCCGACGGACCATGCCGCGCCGGCGAGGCCGTCGACGAGGGTGAGCTTGGCGACGCGGGCCCGGCCGGCGAAGACCCGGGCGACGGCGTCGGCCCCGCGCACCTCCTCGCTCAGCGCCGGCGCGCCGGCGCTAGCCCGGCTGGCGGCCATGTCGATGGCGACGGCGTCGGCCCGCAGGATGACCCCGGGGTCGAGCAGCTGCAGCAGCTCCTCGAAGTCGCCGTCGCGAGACGCGGCGAGGAACGCCGCGACGACCTGGCGCTGGACCGTGGCGGACGTGTCGGGGACGGCCGGGTCGGACTGGACTCGGCGCCGAGCCCGGCTGGCCAGTTGCCGGGTGGCGGCCGGCGTCCGGCCGACGATCGGCGCGATCTCGTCGAACGGGACGGCGAACAGGTCGTGCAGCACGAACGCCAACCGTTCGGCCGGCGCCAGCGTGTCGAGCACGACCAGCAGCGCCAGGCCGACCGAGTCGGCGAGCAGCGCCTCGTCCTCGGGCGAGGCTGGCGGCGGCCAGCGTGGCCGCCGCTTCGTCGGCCGGCACCTCCCGTTTGGTCGCCCGGGAGCGCAGCATGTCGAGGCAGACGCGGGCGACGACGGTGGTCAGCCAGCCGCCGAGGTTGTCTACGGCATCGGCGTCGGCCCGGCTCAGCCGCAGCCACGCCTCCTGGACGGCGTCGTCGGCTTCGTGGCTCGAGCCGAGCATGCGGAGCGCGACCGCCCGGAGGTGCTCGCGGTGGCTCTCGAAGCGCTGGGCGAGCAGGTCACGGTCGCTCACGGGCACATCCTCTGGCTCTCGGTGACGTCTGCTCGTCACATCGGCTGGTTCTCGATCGTCATACCCTTTGACAACGCTGACCGGGTCGACGTGACCCAGCACACTAGGAGCGACGATGACCGACTCTTCCACCGAAGGAACCACGACCGAGGGCATCAAGACCGTGCTGCACCCGGTATCCGATCTGGCGGCGGCCAAGCCGGTGTACGCCGCCCTCCTCGGCGTGGCGCCGACGGCTGATGCGCCGTACTACGTCGGCTTCGACACCGCCGGTCAGCACATCGGGCTGGTGCCGGCCGGTGGGCCGCAGGCCATGACGTCGCCGGTGGCCTACTGGCACGTGTCGGACCTCGAGGCGAAGCTGGCCGAGGTGACCGCGGCCGGAGCCACCGTGAAGGAGGAGCCCCGTGACGTCGGCGGCGGCCGGCTGGTGGCTACCGTGACCGACCCCGACGGCAACGTGCTCGGGCTGATGCAGGACCGGTGACCGGCCGGCCGGTGGCGGACGGCCACGACGTGATCCGCGTCCACGGGGCGCGCGAGAACAACCTGAAGGACATCAGCGTCGAGATCCCGAAGCGCCGGCTGACGGTGTTCACCGGCGTCTCGGGCTCGGGCAAGAGCTCGCTGGTGTTCAGCACGATCGCCGCCGAGTCGCAACGACTGATCAACGAGACGTACAGCGCCTTCGTGCAGGGCTTCATGCCGACGCTGGCCCGGCCGGAGGTCGACGTGCTCGAAGGGCTGACGACGGCGATCGTCGTCGACCAGCAACGGATGGGGGCCGACGCCCGTTCGACGGTGGGCACCGCCACGGACGCCAACGTCGATGCTGCGCATCCTCTTCAGCCGGCTCGGCCAGCCGTACGTCGGGGCGCCGAGCGCGTTCGCCTTCAACGTCCCGTCGGTCCGGGCGACTGGCCAGATCACGGTCGAGCGCGGCGGGAGCAAGGCGGTGGAGCGGAGCTTCAGCCGGACCGGCGGCATGTGCCCGCGCTGCGAAGGCCGGGGCACGGTCTCGGACTTCGATCTCTCGCAGCTCTACGACGAGAGCAAGTCGCTCGCCGAGGGCGCCATCGTCGTTCCCGGCTACACGGTCGACAACTTCTTCGCCGTTCGACCGTTCATCGAGTCGGGCATCCTCGACCCGGACAAGCCGATCCGCAAGTACACCAAGAAGGAACTGCACGACTTCCTCCACCACGAGCCGATCAAGGTGAAGGTCAACGGCGTCAACGTCACCTACGAGGGACTGATCGTCAAGATCGAGCGGTCGATCCTCGCCAAGGACCGCGGCGCGCTGCAGCCGCACATCCGGGCGTTCGTCGACCGGGCGATCACCTTTACCGCCTGCCCCGACTGCGACGGCACCCGGCTCAGCGAAGCGGCGAGATCGTCGAAGATCGAGGGGGCGAGCATCGCCGACGTCGGCGCGATGGAGATCAGCGACCTGGCCGAGTGGGTGCGGGGTCTCGACGAACCGTCGGTGGCGCCGTTGCTGGCGTCGTTGCAGCGGACGCTCGACTCGTTCGTCGAGCTCGGGCTGGGCTATCTCTCGCTCGACCGCCCGACGGGCACGCTCTCGGGTGGCGAGGCGCAGCGCGTCAAGAATCCTCCACCTCGGCTCCTCGCTCACCGACGTCACGTACGTCCTCGACGAGCCGACCGACGGGCCTGCACCCTCACGACATCGAGCGGATGAACGGGTTACTGCTGGAGCTGCGGGACCGGGGCAACACGGTGCTCGTCGTCGAGCACGAGCCGGAGACGATCGCCATCGCCGACCACGTCGTCGATCTCGGTCCGGGGGCCGGGACGGCGGGTGGGGAGGTCTGCTACGAGGGCACCGTCAAGGGCTTGCGGGCCAGCGGCACCGTGACCGGCCGGCATCTCGACGACCGGGCCGCCCTCAAGGCGACGGTGCGGGCGCCGACCGGCACGTTGGAGATCCGCCACGCCACGACGAACAACCTGCGTGACGTCGACGTCGACGTCCCGCTCGGCGTGCTGGTCGTCGTGACCGGCGTGGCGGGTTCGGGCAAGAGCTCGCTCGTCCACGGCTCGCTGGTCGACCGCCCAGGGGCCGACGGCGCGACGGTCGTGTCGGTCGACCAGACGCCGATCCGCGGCTCGCGCCGGAGCAACCCGGCGACCTACAGCGGACTGCTCGACCCGATCCGCAAAGCGTTCGCCAAGGCCAACGGCGTGAAGCCGGCGCTGTTCAGCGCCAACTCCCAGGGCGCGTGCCCGAGCTGCAACGGGGCCGGCGTCGTCTACACGGACCTGGCGATGATGGCCGGGGTGGCGACCGTCTGCGAGGAGTGCGAGGGGAGGCGCTTCGGGGCCGACGTGCTCGGCTACACGTTCGGCGGCAAGGACATCAGCGAGGTGCTGGCATTGTCGGTGGCCGAGGCGGCCGAGTTCTTCGGTGCCGGTGAGGCGGAGACGCCGGCGGCGCAGAAGATCCTCGATCGACTGGCTGACGTCGGCCTCGGCTACCTGCGGCTCGGCCAACCCCTGACCACCCTGTCCGGCGGGGAACGGCAGCGGCTCAAGCTGGCCGCCCACCTGGGCGACGAGGGCGGTGTCTACGTCCTCGACGAGCCGACGACCGGGCTCCACCTCGCCGACGTCGAGCAACTGCTCGGTCTGCTCGACCGGCTCGTCGACGCCGGCACGTCGGTCGTCGTCATCGAGCACCACCAGGCGGTCATGGCTCACGCCGACTGGATCATCGACCTCGGACCCGGCGCCGGCCACGACGGCGGGCGGATCGTCTTCGAGGGCCGACCCGCCGACCTCGTCGCCGCCCGCTCCACCCTCACCGGCGAGCACCTGGCGGCCTTCGTCGGTGCCTGACCGAGGGCGTGGTCAGGTCCAGTCGCTGATCTCGCGGTAGGAGAGGTGGGCGACCGACTCGCTGATGGCGCTGACCGGGACCGGTCCCGGGCGGAGCTCCTCGACGTCGCGGGCCAGGATGCGGACGAGCGTCGACGGCCGGTCGTAGGCGCGGACGTGGTCGTCGCGCACGACCACTACCGGTTCGTCGGGCCAGGACAGGGCGTCGGACAGGGTCAACGGTTCGCCGAGGCTCTGGTCGCCGGCACCCGAGCGGTTCAAGCTCGTGGCGGTGACCGGCTCGCCCAGCGCCGAGACGATCTGGAGCGTTGCCGACGCGTCCGGCATCCGGATGCCGACGGTCCCGTCCAGCACGACGTCCGGGCTCAGTCCCGCCGCGGCCGGGACGACCACGGAGACGGGACCGGGCAGCCAGCTCGCGATGGCTCGCCAGGCCCAGACACTGGGTTCGGCCACCGACGAGATCATCGCCGCGGTCGAGCAGGCGACGTGCATGGCCTTGTCGGCTGTCCGGCCCTTCGCCGCTCGGACCTTCGCCGTCGCCCCTTCTGAGCGGGCCCGGGCGGCCAGCATGTACCCGGTCTCGGTCGGCAGTACCGCCAGCCCGTCGCGCTCGCAGGACGGCGACGGCCTGGTCCACCTGGGCGAGCGACAGGTGCCCCCCACCGCGACGGGGGACGAGCTCCACGAACCTAGCCATCGGCCGCCCTTCCTCCACCACTCGGTGCCCGACGGCCCGGCATCCGTTCGCTCGGTGGGCCAGCATGCGGCTCAGGATAAGACCCGGCACGGCGGTCGTCGGATCGGTGCCCGCCGTCGGTCGAACGCGCGGCGGCGGTCAGGCGACGGCGTCGCTGATGGCGGCCAGTCGCTCCAGGGCGGCGCGGAGGCGATCGGTGTCGTCGAGCGGCAGGCCGACGGACATCCGGTGGACGCCGAGGTCGGCGTAGCGACGAGCCCGTTCGGTCAGCTTGGCCAGCACGGTCGTCGTCGTCGATGTACCACGTCTTGCCGAGCAGTTGGCCCTCCATCTCGACGACGGTCACCGGCGGCAGGACGCCGCCGGCCCGCTCGGTCAGCGCCGCCACCTTCTCGGGCAGGTCGGGGGAGCCGAGCGGGTACCACCCGTCGCCGAGGTTGACGACGTCGTCGAAGGTCGCCGGGGTCCCGGCAGCGCCGATCAGGATCGGGCGGGTGGGGCTTCTGGAGCGGCTTGGGGTACACCCAGCTGTCGGTGAAGCGGACGAACTCGCCGTCGACGCCGACGACGTCCTCGGTCCACAACCGGCGCAGGACGGCCAGCTTCTCCCGGAAGATGGCCCGCCGGCGCTTCGGGTCGATGCCGTTGTTGACCATCTCCAGCGTGTTCCAGCCGAGGCCGACGCCCACCTCGACCCGACCGCCGGAGACGACGTCGAGGCTGGCCACCGCCTTGGCCAGCTCCAGCGGATTGCGCTCGGCGACGAGCAGGACGCCGGTGCCGATCCGGACCCGTTCGGTCACGGCGGCGGCCACCGCCAGCTGGACGAAGGGGTCGAGGAAGCGCTTGTAGAACTCCGGCAGTCCACCGGGGTACTGCGGGTGGACGGTCGCCACCGGGGTGTGCGTGTGCTCGCCGAGGAAGAGGGCGTCGAGCCCGTACTCCTCGACCAGCGGGGCGACCTCCCGCATCGGCAGCGTCGTGTCGTTCAGGATGAGGTTGGCACCGATCAGCATGATTCGCGCGAGGCTAGGGTCCGTGGCCCAAATCGAGCAAGCGCTTGGTGACGGAGCGACATCGCCGCTCCAGATGTTGCTCGACAAGCACGCGGTGGCGGAGGTCGTCCTCCGGTACTGCCGCGGCGTCGACCGCCTCGACCTGCCGGCGGTGCGGGCGTGCTACCACGACGACGCGGTCGACCATCACACCGGCTTCGACGGCGGCCCGGACGACTACGTCGCGTGGCTCGACGTCGTCCTGCGCCGGTTCGCCGGCACGATGCACTTCGTCGGGAACTGCCTCGTCGAGGTGGACGACGACCGGGCGCGGGCGGAGACGTACGGCAACGCCCATCACTGGGGCGACCCGGTCGACGACCCGACCCGCAACTTCGTCTCCGGGTTCCGCTACGTCGACCGGTTCGAGCGGCGTGACGGGGTGTGGCGGGTGGCCGAGCGGTGGGCGGTGCGGGAGTGGACGCGGTCGATCCCGGCCGACACGGTACGGCCGAAGGAAGGGGTCGGCCCCGACCCGCGGCGCGACCGGGACGACCCGGTCTACCGTACGCTTGCTTGGTAGGCGCGACACCGAGCCGACCAGGAGGAGTACGCCCCGATGAACAGCGAGCGCATGGAGTACCGGACGATGGGCCGGTCGGGGTTGCAGGTCTCGACGATCGGTCTCGGGTGCAACAACTTCGGGATGCTGCTCGACGAGGCGGACTCGACGGCGGTGGTCCACGCGTCCCTCGACGCCGGCATCACGTTCTTCGACACGTCGGACAGTTACGGCAACAGCCACTCGGAGGAGTACCTGGGAGCCGCGCTGGCCGGACATCGTGACGACGTGGTGATCGCCACCAAGTTCTCGACCCGGTTGCGCCCGGGCCCGTACGGCGCAGGGGCGTCCCGCAAGTACGTCGTCGAAGCGTGCGAGGCGAGCCTGCGACGGCTCGGCACGGACTACATCGATCTCTACTACCAGCACAACCTCGACCCGGCGACGCCGGTCGAAGAGACGGTGGACACGCTCGACGACCTCATCCGGGCGGGCAAGGTCCGCTACGTCGGGTGCTCGAACGAGAAGGGGTGGACGCTGGCCCGGGCCCAGCACGTCGCGGCCGAGCGGGGCCGGCAGCGCTTCGTCGCGTGTCAGAACGAATGGAGCCTCGTCAACCGGGCGATCGAGGCCGAGGTCGTCCCAGCGTGCCGGGCGTACGAAGTCGGGATCGTCCCGTACTTCCCGCTGGCGTCCGGACTGTTGACCGGCAAGTACACGAAGGGGGAGCCGTTTCCCGAGGGCTCTCGTCTGGCCGCGGCCTCGTTCTTCGCCGAGATGGCCACCGACGAGGTGTTCGAGACGGTGACCCGCCTGCAGGCCGTCGCCGACGACACCGGCCACTCGCTGGTCGAGCTCGCGCTCGGTTGGCTCCTCCACCAGGACGGGGTGGCGTCGGTGCTCGTCGGTGCGACGAAACCCGAGCAGGTAGCGACCAACGCGGCGACGGCCGGCGTGTCGCTGGCCCCGGACGTCCTGGCCGCAGTGACCGAGGCCGCCGGCGGCTGAGCCGCGACGGTCTGCCGGTCGCGCCGACGTTCCCCTGGGCGCAGCTCTAGGGAGCGATGGTCCAGCCGCCGTCGACGACGAGCAGTTCGCCGTTGACATAGCTGGCCAATGGGGAGAGAAGGAAGAGGATCGTCCAGGCGATCTCGTCGGCCTCGCCCATCCGGCCGAGCGGGGTGCGGGCGAGGGCTCGCCGGAGCGGTTCGCTGTCGGCGAACGCGGCGGAGCGAGGGGTGGCGACCATGCCGGGTGCGACGGCGTTCGCCCGGATCCGGTCGGCCCGGTGAACGGCGAGATGCCGGGTGTAGCCGCCGACGGCGGCCTTGGTGGCCGCGTACCAGTCCGGTGCGGCGCCGACCACGTTGCCGGCCACGGAAGCGACATTGACGAGCGCCGAGCCGGCCGGTGGTCCGCTACGGAGCCACGTCCGGGCGACCAGCTCCATGCTGCCGGCGCCGTGCACGAGCCCGTCGGCGAACGAGGTGGCGGCCGCACTGGCCGGGCCGGCGTTGTTGACGAGGTAGCGAGCCGGGCGATCGAGGCCGTCGAAGCCGGCGGCCACCTCGGCGGGGTCGGTCACGTCGACGTGAGCCCACGTCGCCCGGCCGCCGGCGTCGGCGATCGCGGCTGCGGTGCGCTCGGCCGAGCCGGCGTCGAGGTCCCACGACGCCACGTCGAGACCGGCGGCCGCGCCGAGGAGGGCAGTCGCCTGGCCGATGCCGCTGCCGGCGCCGGTGACGACGACGAGCGCACCGGCCGCGAAGCCGAAGCTGACGGGAGTGGTGCTTTCCGGGGCGCCGGGCGCCGGGCCTTCCGGGGCGCCGGTCACGGGGCGATCTGGTGGTGGCGCGTCCCGCCGGGGTCGATCACGGTGTCGAGGACGTCGAGCTCGTCGGCGGTCGGCGTGCGCGTCTCGGTCAGGTCGTCGGCGACGGCAAGCTCGAAGCCGGTGGCGGCGGTGACGTCGTCGAGGGTGACGCCGGGGTGGACGGAGACGACGCGCAGGCGGTGATCGGGGCCGCCGAAGTCGAAGACGCCGAGGTTGCTGACGACGCGGCGCAGGTCGAGGTAGCGGCCGGCCGCCGGCGACTCGGCGGCGCGGTCGTAACCGACGCCGGAGACCATGTCGACGCGTTCGACGAAGACCCGCGACGAGTGCTTCGGCACCCAGTAGCTGACCGGATGGCTGACGGTGTTGCCGGGGGCGCCGCGTACGCCGAGCAGCTGCACCTTGGGCTTGGCGAAGTCGCCGATGCAGGAGATGTTGGCGTTGCCGTAACGGTCGATCTGGCTCGGGCCCATCATGATGTGCCGTCGGCCGCGCCAGACGAGGTCGAAGACGGCCCGGTACGGCAGCCAGCCCTCGGCCGGCCCGTCGGGTGCGGTACCGACGGCCCAGGTGCCACGGACGAGGGTGGCCTCGCCGTCGATGAGGAGGAGGTCGGGTTCGAAGACGGCACGGGCGAGGCGGGCGGCCATGGCCGGGATCGGGCCGATCGGCGAGGCGAGCAGCTCGCCGTCGCCGCGCCAGGCATCGGCACAGGCGACGACGCAGACGTCGGCCCGGGAGGCGTCGACCATCAGCGGACCACCATCGGTCGGCTCATCAACGGACCATCGTCGGGAGCGGGTCGTCGGGATCGAGGCCGGCTTGGAACTCGTCGACCGCGGCGAGGTAGGCCGCCTCGTCGCCGGCGAGGAACCGGTCGGTGAACGCTGCCCATCGCTCGGGGTCGACGGCCGCGTCGGCGTACGCCCGTTGGAACGCCTCGTCGCGGCCGTAGTCGGGCTCGCAGGACGTGAAGTGGGCGCCGCGGGGTGCCTCGACGACGCCGTGCACCATCCAGCGGTGGATGCGCATGGCCTGCAGCGGCACCCCGGCGGACAGCTCTTCGGTGGAGACGATCTTCTCGCACGAGAGGTAGGCGCGGTCGGCGGCCGCGCAGAAGACGTCGTCGAAGTAGACGTCGGGGCCGAGGTAGGTGGCCGCGCCGAACCGGTCGGCCCGGTTCAGGTGGACGAGCGCGGCGTCGAGGTGCAGGGCGGGCATGGCAAGCAGTTCCTCGCCGTCGTCGTACGGCGAGCGGACGGTCCGTAGCCCGGGATTGACGGCGAGCACGTCGGAGCCGAGCCCGGCGCGGGTCGGCAGGAACGGCAACCGCAGCGACGCGGCGTAGAGACCCCACTGGAACATGCCTTCGTCGTACTCGACGGCTTCGACGGTGCCGGCCTGCCGGGCGAGCCGGAAGTGGGGCTCGAGCGGGATGGAATCCAGCGAGACGAAACCATATACTAGGCGTTTTACCTTGCCGGCAGCGAGCAGCAGGCCGGCGTCGGGGCCTCCGTAGGTGACGATGGTGAGATCGCGCAGATCGGAGTGGAGCATGGCCCGGACCAACGACATTGGCTTCCGCCGTGAGCCCCAGCCGCCGATGCCGATGGTCATCCCGGATCGGAGCTCGCCGATCACGTCGGCTTCGGTCATGGTCTTGTCGGGCATGGTGCGTGGTCGTCCCGCAGTGGTGAGCGGGTTGTGCAATATTCTAGCAAATGCTTGCTCGGGAGATTCCCGGCTGACGGCGGCGGCCGGTCTCGAGCAAGCAGCCGCCACTGGTCGCCGAGGTGGGCTCGGCGAGAGAAGGAGAAGGCCGTGAGCGACGTGGTTGGTTCGCCGGACCGCCGGGAGGTGATCCGTGACGCGGCCGCCGAGCTGTTCGCCGCGAAGGGGGTCGCGGCGACGACGGTCCGGGAGATCGCCGACGCGGTCGGCATCCTCTCGGGCAGCCTCTATCACCACTTCAAGTCGAAGCAGCACATCGTCGAGGAGATCCTCACCGACTACTTCGAGGATCTGCAGAAGAGCTACATGGCGGCGTTGAGCGAGAAGGGGTCGCCGGCGGAGCAGCTCCGGAGTCTCATCCGTACGTCGCTCGAAGCCGTCAACCGGCATCCGCACGCCGCGGAGATCTACCAAGGCGACTACGGCTACCTACAGACGCTCCCGCACTTCGAGTACGTGAAGACGATCGCCGGCGAGGTGCAGAAGGCGTGGTTGGACGTGATCGGCGCCGGTGTCACCAGCGGCGACTTCCGGTCCGACGTCGACCCTCGCGTCTTCTACCGACTGTTGCGCGACTCGGTCTGGCTCTCCGTCCGCTGGTACCGCGTTCGCCCGGGTTACTCGGTGACGCGTTTCGCTGACGACGCGTCGAACATTTTCCTGCAGGGCTTCGCCGTGCAGCCAGCCTCGCGTCGCAACTAACCCACCCGGGGACGCCACACGCCGCCATCGGCGACCGTTCGGCGGCGGCCCATCGGCCCAAGTAACCAACCAAGCGCTTGCTATAATCGTCGGGAGGGCGGGGAGCCGAAGGAGAGGCGCGTAATGGGTTCGTTGGACGGCCGGGTGGTGATCGTCACTGGCGCGGGTCGTGGCCTGGGGCGCGAGTACGCGTTGCTGGCGGCGACCGAAGGGGCACGGGTCGTCGTCGACGACGTGGGCTGCGGTCCGGACGGTTCGGGGGCGGACCCGTCACTGGCCACTGCCGTGGCCGAGGAGATCGCCGAAGCCGGCGGCACCGCGTTGGCCCGGACCGACGATGTCCGGACGCTGGCCGGCGCGCAGGCGTTGCTGAACGCCGCGGTCGACGCGTTCGGCACGGTGCACGGCCTCGTGAACAACGCCGGGATCCTGCGCGACCGCATGTTCGTCAACATGAGCGAAGAGGAGTGGGACGACGTCATCGAAGGCCAGCTGAAGTCGACGTTCTGCGCGGCGCGGACGCTGGCCGGCTACTGGCGCGACCGGGCGAAGGCGGAGGAACCGGTGGCGGCGTCGATGGTCAACGTCTCCTCGACGTCCGGTCTGTTGGGCCAGCCGGGGCAGAGCAACTACGGGGCGGCGAAGGCCGGTATCGCGTCGCTGTCGATCATCCTCGCCCAAGAGCTCGGCCGGTACGGCGTGCGAGTCAATGCCATCACGCCGGTCGCCCGGACCCGCATGACCGAGGACGTCCCCGCGCTGAAGGAGATGGTCGCGGCGCCGGCCGATCCAGACACGCTCGACATCTACCACCCAGCCCACGTGGCGCCGCTCGTCGCCTGGCTGCTCGCCGAGGACTGCCCGGTGACCGGAGAGACGTTCTACGCCCGCGGCGGTGAGATCCGGCACTTCGTCGGCTGGCACTACGGCGAGAAGATCAGCCAAGACACGGACTGGACCGTAGACGGGCTAGCTACGTCGCTGCCCGGATTGCTCCCCGCCGACTGACTCGCCGGGCTATCCCTGGCCACCCGGCCGGTCGGTCTCGGCCGCGTCGCTGCCCGCGTCGTCGTCGCTTCCGGGGGTGTGGCCGAAGTAGGCATCTCTGATCACGGAGAGGTCGTCGATGGCTCCGGCGGGCCCGTCCATGACGACCTTGCCGACGTCGAGGACGGTCACGTGGTCGGCCACCCGCATCGCCGCCTCGACGGCCTGCTCGACGAGGAGGATGCCGAGGTCGGTCTGTTTGAGCGACGCCGATGGTGTCCATGACCTCGGCGACGATCGAGGGGGCGAGGCCGGCCGAGGGCTCATCGAGCATCAACAGGGCCGGACGCGGCATGAGCGCCTGGCCGATGGCGAGCATCTGCTGCTGGCCGCCGGAGAGGGAGCCGGCCAAGGTCGACGCCCGCTGCCCGAGGACCGGGAAGAGCTCGTAGATGCGGTCGAGCTCGGCCCGGAGCTTCTTGCCCCGCACCTTCAGGGTGTAGCCCCCGAGAAGCAGGTTCTCCTCGATCGTCCGGCGGCGGAAGATTCGCTTGTTCTCCTGGACCATTCCGATGCCGGCCCGGATGCGCCGATGGACCGGCAGATGGCTGATGTCCTCCCCCCGGAACGTGATCGACCCGCCCTGGACCTTGTTCAGGCCGGCGACGGCGCGCAGCACGGTGGTCTTGCCGGCCCCGTTGCGGCCGAGGAGCGCGGTCAGCTCGCCCGGAGCGACGGTGAAGCCGACGTCCCAGATGACCCGCAGATCGCCGTAGCCGGTGGCCAGGTGCGAGACGTCGAGCAGCGGCGCCCGGCCGCCGAGTCCCAGGTCGGCCCCGGTGGGCGTGGGGCCGTCGGTCTCGCTCATGGGTCGACCTCGCCGGGAGGAGCCGGCGGCGCGGCTTCGTCGAGCAGGCTGGCGGCCACCGGGGCTTCGACGCCGAGGTACTCCGCGAGCACCCGGGGATGGGACTCGATCTCGGCCGGCGAGCCCTGGGCGATGACCTGGCCCTCGGCCAACACGAGATGTCGTCGGCCAGGGACAGCACCAGCCGGAAGTTGTGCTCCACCAGGATGACGGTGCCGCCGGCGTCCCGGATCTTGCGGATGAGGGCGGCCAACTGTTCCACCTCGTTCTCGTCGAGCCCGGAGGCGGCCTCGTCGAGCAGCAGGACCCCGGGGGCTCGGACCAGCGATCGCGCCACCTCCAACAGCCGCCGGGTGCCGAGCGGCAGGGCCGCCGCCTCCTGGTTGGCCAGGTGGCCGATGCCCACCTGGGCCATGACCGCGGCCGCGGCCTGGTCGTCGCGACGCTTCACCCGGTAGGCGACCGGCAGGCGGAAGGCGGCCGACAACATCGACGAACGGTCGGTGGCGTACCGGCCGGACCGGACCACTTCGGCCACCGAGACGCCCTCTGGGATGTTGGCCGTCTGGAACGTCCGGGCGACGCCCGCCCGGGCCACTCGGTGCGGTGGCTCCTTCTTCGGTCGCGGGTCGCCGCCGATGACGATGGACCCCTCGTCCAACCGGTAGTAGCCACAGACGACGTTCAACAGGGTGGTCTTGCCCGAACCGTTCGGGCCGATGATGGCCGTCACCCTTCCCTGCGGCGCCGTGAGGGTCACGCCGTCCAGGGCGCGGAGGCCACCGAACGACTTGCCGAGACCGTCCACCGAGAGCGACTGGCCGGGGATGGCCGGCAGGTCCACGACGACGTCGGAGGGTGGCGCCGCCGGACCGAGGACCCGGCGCTCGAGCCGACGGATCCCGCGCCGCCCGAGGCCGGCGATCCCCCCGCCGAGGAGCACGCCGCCGACGATGAGGAAGACCCCGAAGATGATGAGGGCGTATGTGTTGAACGCTGTGAACTGCTCGGGGATCACCTGGAGGATGACCGCGCCGACGACCGCTCCGTAGACCGACGTCGACCCACCGAGAATCGACGCGGCCAGGATGGTGATGGCCAGCGTGAACCCGAACGACTTCGGTGTGAGGAACTGGTCGAGGTTGGCGAAGAAACACCCGGCCAACCCGGCCGGCAGGGCCCCGACGGCGTAGGCGGTCAGCTTCATCCGGTACACCGAGATACCGAGTGACGACGCCAGCACCGGCGACTGGCGGAGCACCCGGAACGCCGTGCCGTGCCTCGACGTCACCAGGTTGCGCATGATCGCCAGCCAGGCCACCGACACGACGATCACCACGGCGTAGAACCCGTCCTGGCCGAGTGTGGCCCCGAACAGGGTGGGCAGCGCGATCCCCGAGAGGCCCAGCGATCCCCCGGTCTGCCCGGAGAAGATCTGCAGGATGTCGGGGATGAGGAGCACCAGGAAGAACGACGTCATCGCCAGCGACCACGACCCCAACCGGAGCCCGGGGATGCCGGTCAGCAGGCCGACCACCACCGCGACGGCCCCGGACACGACCAGCTGGAGCGCGATGTCGGTGACACCGTGGGCGCCCATGTAGCCCGAGATGTAGGCGCCGGCGGCGTACATCGCCACCTGACCGAGGGCCAGCTCGCCGGCGAACCCGAGCGACAGGTTGAGCCCACTGACCAGGAGGGCCAACAGCGCGACCAGGATGACCTGGCGTTGGAAGTCGGCCCCGACGCCCAGTTGGGGGAGGAGCAGCACGACGACGGCGCCCAGCAACGGCGCCGCCCAGGGGTAACGCCGCCAGGTGGTCAGCAGGGCGGCCACGTCAGACCATCCGCTCTCGCACGGTCCCGAACAGGCCACCGGGACGGAACAACAGGATGAGGAGCAGCACGGCGAAGACCATCAGATTGGAGTACTGCGTCCCGAGGTAGCGGTTGGTGAGCGCCTGGATCAGTCCGATGACGAACCCGCCGATCAGACCGCCCGGCAGCGACCCGAACCCGCCCATGGCCAACGCGACGAAACCCAACAAAGCCAATGACGTCCCGAGCGACGCCACCGCGTCGGTTTGCGGGCCGATGAACGGCCCCAGCGCGCCGGCCACCGCCCCCGAGACGCAGAAGGCGCCGAGGGCGAGCGCCCGGACGTTGATGCCCCGCAGGCTGGCGGCCTCTCGGTCCTCGGACACGGCGAGGAGGGCGGTGCCGAGCAGCGTCTTGCGGCTGAACACCCAGAGGGCCACGGTCAGGACCACCGCCACCCCGATCAACCACAGCTGGACCGGGAAGACCCGACCGCCGAGCACGTTCTTGACGGTCGACGAGCCGAAGAACGGCACCTGGAGGGCGTTGCCGCCCCAGATCACCGCGATCACCCCGTTCAGCAGGGTGGCGGCACCGACGGTGGTCACCAGCTGGGCCTCGACCCCCCTGGTCGGCCGGATGGCGACCCGCTCCTCCAACCCGGCGACCGCGGCGACGATCACCGCCGCGAGCACGAAGACGATCCCGACGTTCAGCTTCAGTACGTCGAGGCCCCAGTAGGCGATGAACGTGCCCAACATGATGAGCTGGGCGTTGGCGAAGTTGAACGTGCCCGACGAGACGAAGACGATGTTGTAGCCCACCGCCACCAGGGCGTAGATGGCGCCGACCGTCAACCCGGACCAGATCAGGGTCACCCGCTGCACCCCCTTGTCGCCACCGCACCGCCCGGCGTCGCCCGCCGGCGGCGGGGGGAGGGTCGCCCGCTTGCCGGCCCGCCGCCCGCTGTCACTGTAGTAGTGACCGAGCGCCGGCGGCTCCCCGCCGAGCACGGCCCTCTTCCCCCTCGTGACATGGGTATTGCCATGCAGCGTCTCCTACTCGCCCAGCGCCATATTGCTTGTCTGCATCCCCTATTGCCCACTGCCATTGGAAATGGTTCAGCAACTCGATCGAAAGGAATTTGCCGTAATTCGGTGGACGCTGGAAGTCTATTTCCGTATGATGGCATCAAGCCAAGCGCTTGCTACGGCAAGCCCGAAGGATGCAAGGGGGATGTGTATGCATCGACGGAACGGGTGGGCGTGCGCCGCAACCGCGGCAGCAATCGTGGCCGCGACCCTCGGCAGCGGGATCGCCGTGGGCGTGTCGACGGCCGGAGCGGCCAGCACGCCGTTCCGGGTGCTGCTGATCGCCGCCAGCACCACAACCTATTTGAAGACAAACGTCCAGACCGAGACGCTGCTGGCCAAGGCCGGAGTGACAGTGGTCAACAAGTCGGGTGGCGTGAATGGCCACAAGGTCGTGTTGGAGACGGCCAACACAAACAGCTCTCCGACGACAGCCGTGACCAAGCTCAAGTCGGCGATGAGCGGGTCGACAAAGCCGAACATGGTGATCTTCGGCAACGCGTCGCCGGAGTCGTCGGCGCTGCTACCCATCGCCAAGCAGAACAAGGTGCTGACCTTCAACCAGGCGCCGACGACAACGTCCGGCAAGGCGTCGGCGTTCCCGTACAACTTCGACCTGTCGCCGAGCACGACAAACTACGTGCGGCCGCGTTCGTGTCGTACACGAAGTCGAAGGGTTCGAAGAAGGTCGCCATCTTCGCCGGCAACGACGCCTACGGGACAACGATCAGCAAGTCGATGAACAAGGAGGCCAAGGCCGACGGGCTCACCGTCACCGACTCGGTCAACTACAAGGTGACAGCGCTGACATTCACGTCGACACTGTCGGCCCTCCAGGCGTCGAAGCCCCAGCTGCTGTGGGCCGACGCCTACGGTGCTCCGGCCGGCTACATGATGCAGGACCTGCAGAAGATCGGCTGGACAGTGCCGGTCCTCGGTGACGACTCGTTCAGCGTCTCGACGCCGATCACCACGCCGCCGCCGACCGGGAACCTCGGCACTTCGGCGTTGAAGAGCCTGAAGTTCCAGACGGTGACGGCCGGCGTGTACAAGCCACCGAGCCAGACGCCGAAGAACACGCAGACGATGCTCGAGGCCATGAAGCGGAACGGCTCGCCGAAGGCGTCGTTGCTCTTCGGCTACGAGTACGACGCGGTGCTCATGGGGGTCTACGCCGCCCGGAAGGCCGGGACGCTGACAACAGCGGCCAAGTTGGCCAAGCAGGTGGTGACCCAGCAGAAGGCCCACTCGGTGCCGACCGGCCTCTTCCCCTCGTACGGGTACACGTCGGCGTCGCACTTCGCCACAGTGCCGCTCTCGTCGTTCAGCTTCGTGAAGCCGTCGAAGCTGGTCACAGGCCAGTTCGGCGCTCCGGGGTCCACAGCCGGCTGAACCGGTCGTCACCCGCCCGCGGGCGGGACGGCGTGAGCGAGAGCCGCGGTCCCTCGGGCCGCGGCTCTCGCCGCGTTGGCCGCCCGGCCGCCTTGCGCCGGTCCGGCGGTCTGCTAACGTACAACCTAATGGTTGTAGATCAGCTCACCGACGACGAGGTCGACCGCATCTTCGGGGCCCTGGCCGATACGACCCGACGCGACATCCTGGGCCGGGCCATCCGGCAGGAGCAGTCGGTGTCGGCTCTGGCGGCCCACTACGAGATGAGCTTTGCCGCCGTGCAGAAGCACGTGGCCGTGCTCGAGCGGGCGGTCCTGGTGACCAAGGAGCGGCGAGGCCGGGAGCAGATCGTCCACGCCAATACCTCGACCCTGCGCCGGGCGGCCGCCCTCCTCGACGCTTACGACCAACTGTGGCGGCAGCGGGCCGCCCGGATCGCCGACATCCTCGCCGACGAGAAAGGAACCAGCAGATGACCGTCATCAGCAGCACCAAGGATCCCGACGCCCTGACCCTCACCGTGGTCGCCGAGTTCGACGTCGACCCGACCCGGGTCTGGGAGGTGTGGGAGGACCCGCGCCAGCTCGAGCGCTGGTGGGGGCCGCCGACCTTTCCGGCGACCTTCACCCGCCACGACTTCGTCGTCGGCGGGGAGTCTCGCTATTACATGACCGGGCCGGCCGGCGAGACGCCTCGGGGGTGGTGGCGTATGGAGGCCCTCGACAAGCCGCACCGGCTGGAGTTCGCCAACGGTCTGTCCGGTGACGACGGCGAGCCGGCGCCGGGTGTCGAGCCGATGCCGGGCCACGTCACCTTCGAGGCCGTGGACGGTGGCACCCGGATGACGACGGTGATGCAGTTCGTCGACGTCGACCAGATGGCGACGATGCTCGACATGGGGATGCAGGAGGGCATGAGCCAGGCGATGGGCCAGATCGACGCCCTCTTGTCGCCCGCTCAGGTCTGACCTGTCGCTCCCGGCGGCCATCCCACGACGCAATAGTTCACGGCGCAGTGCTCACGGCGCGGTGGCTCACGGCGCGGTGGCTCACGGCGCAGTGGCTCACGGCGCAGTGGCTCACGGCGCGGTGGCCCAGAACTGCTGCCAGCTCTCCCAGCGGCCGGGCAGCGTGCCGGTCCCGGTGTCGTGGGATGGCCAGTCGGCCGGCGCCAGCCCAACCGGGTTGCGGCCGTGCTCGACGCCGTAGAAGAGCTCATGGCGACGGCGGGCGGCAAAGTACCAGCGCCCGTCCTGGCGGACGTAGCGGTCGGTGTAGTGGATGGCTTGGTTGATCCACGTCTGTTCGTCGGTCTGGACCTCGGCGTGGCAGTAGACGCCACCGGTGGCGTGGTCGTCGTCGACGAAGTCGATGACATGGGTGCCGACGTGCAGGATCGTGATGTGGACCCGGCGCAGCGCCGGGACCATCTCGTCGTACAGCGCCTGGCGGCCTCGGTGGTGGCGCCCCACCTGGACGTCCTCGGCGTAGAGCGCTATCAGCGCGTCGATGTCCCGGCGGTCGAGGGCATAGCCGTAACGCCAGGCGAGCTGCCGGACGGCGCCGTACGACTCGAGCCGGTCGATGCGGGCGGCCAGCGCCCGGGCTTCGTCAGCCATCGTCTTCGGCCCAGAAGCGGCGCCACGACTCCCACCGCTCCGGCAGCGTCGGGCGGGTCATGAACGGGTTGTCGGGGAAATGGAAACGGTTCTCGACCTCGAGCGGGCTCTCGGTGACGTCGGCCGCGTAGAACGCATGGGGCCGCCGGCTCCGGAAGTACCAGTGGCCGTCCTGGCGCTCGTAACGGTCCTCGTAGACGACCGGCATGATGATCCAGAGGTCACCGGCCTCGTGCTCCGGTCGGCAGTAGAGCGCGCCGGTGGCATGGTCGTCGTCGTCGTCGAAGTCGATGACGTGGTTGCCGATGAGATGGAACGTCGTCGAGTAGCCCTGCCGCAACACCGGCCCGTTGAACCACTCGGCTAGCGCGGCGCGCCCGCGCCCACCGCCGTGCGTCTCGACGTCAGCCACGAACAACGCGGCCAACGCCTCGACGTTGCGGCTGTCGAGAGCCAGGGCGTAGCGGGCGACGAGCTGGCGGATCTCCTCCACCGACTCGAGCCGACTGACGCGGGCCTCCAGGTCGGTTGCTCCATCGACGGTCATCGTTTCCTCCTCACTGGTTCGGTGTTCGTCCTCACTGGATCGGTGTTTGCCGGCCGGCCCTCGGCCCGTCATGCGGCGGCTCGGGCACGACGAGGGCGTCGAGCGCGACCGCTCCCTGGCCGGCGTCGCGGACGAGCAGCGGATTGATGTCGACCTCGCGCACGGTCCTGGCCAGTTCCATGCCGAGGCACTGCACGGCCAGGATCGCGTCGAGGAGCGCGTCGACGTCGGCCGGCGCCCGGCCGCGGGCGCCGGTCAGCAGCGATCGCCCACGCAGCTCGGCGAGCATCCGCCGGGCCTCGTCGCGGTCGAACGGCGGCACCCGGAACGCGACGTCGCCGAGCACTTCGACGAAGACGCCACCGAGCCCGACCATCACCGTCGGCCCGAAGACCTGGTCCTGGCTGAGCCCGACGACCGTCTCCACCCCGTCGCGGACCATCTCCGCGACGACGATGCCGTCGATCGGCCCCGCGCCGGCCACCGCCGCCGCCCGGGCGACGAGGTCGTCGTAGGCCGTGGCCACGTCGGTGGCGGTCGCCACGTCGAGGCGAACGAGCCCGGCATCCGACTTGTGCGCGATGCCGCCGCCAGCGGCCTTGAGGACGACGGGGTACCCGAGGTCGTCCGCCGCGGCAACGGCTTCGGCGGCGGAGCGACAGAGCCGGGTCGCCGCGCTCGGGATGCCGTAGGCATCGAGGACGGCCGCGCTGGCCAGCTCTGAGAGGGCGGCTCCGCCGACCGCTGCCGACCGGGCCGCTGCGCCGGCAGTGCGGCTCTCGTCGACGACCTTGGTGGCGACGGCCTTCGCCGGCGACGGCTCGGTGGCGAGGTCGGCGAACGGGGAGCGGCGCCGGGCGAGGAAGTCGTAGTAGTCGAAGTAGCCGCGGAGCGCGGTGGCGCAGTTGGCGAACGTCCGGAAGACGACGACCCGCCGGGAGCCGAGCAGGATCGATCGGTACGCGGCCTCGTCGCCGGCTGGCGAGCCCCAGATCACGCAGATCGGCTTGTCGGTGGTCTCGGCCACGTCGACGAGGTCCTGGGCGAGCCGGTCGCTCATCGGCGGGAAGGCGCCAGTGATGGGGGCGACGATGACGGCGACGTCGGGGTCGGCGACGAGCGTGTCGAGGATCTTGCGTCCCCGCCAGTCGCCGACGGGGTGGCCGCCGTTGTCGACCGGGTTCGAGACGCGCAGGTACCGGGGGATCCACTCCCAGAGCCGCTGTTGCGTCTCGTCGCTGAGCCGAGGGAGCCGGAGGCCGCGGCTGGCGCCGATGTCGGCCATATGGGCGCCGGTGCCGCCGGAGATCGAATAGATGACGACACCGTCACCGCTCGGCGGTTTGGCCCGGGCGAGCAGCTGCGCGGTGTCCGACAGCTCGTCGAGACCCTCGACGCGGACGATGCCGGCCTGTCGCAGCGCGCCGTCGGCGACCGCGTCGGTGCCGGCGAGCTTGCCGGTGTGGGAACCGGCCATCGACCGGCCCTCGTCCGTGCGGCCGACCTTGACCATGACGACGGGTACGCCGCGGTCGGCGGCATGGTCGGCGGCCAGCAGCAAGCGGCGCCCGTCTCTGAAGCCCTCGACGTAGGCGGCGATCGCGCCGATGTCGTCCTGGTCGGCGAAGTAGCGGATGAAGTCGGCGACCTCCAGATCGCCCTCGTTCCCGGTCGGAGCCCAATAGGCCAGCCGGACGCCGAGCTCTTGGGCCTGGAAGATCGGGCGGCCCTGGTGGCCGCTCTGGGAGATGAGCGCGATGGCCGGCCCGTCGAGGTCGGTGCGGAAGGTCTCGAACGCGTTGAGGTTGGTGTTCGGTCCGAGGAGCCGCATGCCGCTGGCCCGGACGAGGTCGGCCAGTGATGCCTGGGCGGTCCGACCGTCGGCGCCGAGCTCGGCGAAGCCGGCGGCGAAGACGACCGCGAAGCCGAACCCCTTGCCGGCGGCCTGGCCGATCGCATCGGTCGGGTCGGCGACGACGAATGCGACGACGTCGACACCGTCGGGCAGGTCGGCGACGGACGGGACGCACGGGACGTCGAAGACCGTCCGACGGGTCGGATGGACGGGGTAGAAGGTGGCGCCCATCCGGACGGCCCACTGGTGGAGCTGTCGGGTCATGCCGGTGTTGGGCCGCCCGTCCTGGTCGGACGCGCCGACGACGGCGACGGTCGTCGGGTGGAAGAACCGATCGAGGCCGGCGTCGCCCAGTTCGACCGGGCGGCCGCTGACGTCTCGCCGGGGGGCGAGGGGCCGGCGTGCGGACTGACCGGGCACGGGCCGAACGTACACCAAGCAAGCGCTTGAACCCGCCGAAACGGCCCGCGGTAGGATCGGTCAGCTGACGGATCATCAGATTGGAGGCCGATGGCGGAGATTCCCAAGATCATCAGCGTCGATGACCACGTCGTCGAGCCGGCTCACGTCTGGGAACGGTGGATGCCGTCGAAGTTCGCCGACCGCGCCCCGCGGGTCGAGCGGCGGGGGATCGGTCCGATGAAGCACGTCGGTGGCGGCGTCTACGACATCACCTGGGACCCCGAGGGGCCGCAAGCCGATTGCTGGGTCTTCGAGGATCTCGTCTACGTCCACAAGCGTCACGTCGCGGCCGTCGGCTACGACCGTGACGAGATGACGATGACGCCGATGACGTACGAGGAGATGCGACCCGGCTGCTACGACGTGGCCGCTCGGGCGGCCGACATGAAGATGAACCACGTCGAGGCGTCGCTGTGCTTCCCGACGTTCCCGCGGTTCTGCGGCCAGACGTTCACCGAGGCGACGACCGACCGCGAGCTCGGGATGGCGTGCATCGTGGCGTACAACGACTGGATGGTCGACGAGTGGTGTGGCGAGAGCGGCGGGGTCAACATCCCGCTGTGCCTGATCCCGCTCTGGGACGCGGAGCTGGCGGCCAAGGAGGTCCGGCGCAACGCCGAGCGCGGCGTGCATGCGGTCTGCTTCAGCGAGATCCCGCCGCATCTTGGCCTACCGAGCATCCACTCCGGCTACTGGGACCCGTTCTTCACGGCGTGTGCGGAGACGGGAACGGTCGTCTGCATGCACATCGGGTCGTCGTCGAAGATGCCGGCGACGTCAGGTGACGCGCCGGTGGCCGTGTCGGCGACGCTGTCGTTCGGCAACGCGATGTCGTCGCTGGCCGACTTCTTGTTCTCCGGTGTGCTCGTCCGGTTCCCCGACCTCCGGCTGGCCTACTCGGAGGGCCAGATCGGCTGGCTGCCGTACATCCTCGAACGGGCCGACGACGTGTGGAGCGAGCATCGGGCGTGGGGTGGCGTGCGCGACATCGTGCCGGAGCCGCCGTCGAGCTACTACTACCGTCAGGTCTATGGCTGCTTCTTCCGTGACCAGCACGGGTTGGACTCGCTCGACCGGGTCGGGGTCGACAACATCACCTTCGAGACGGACTACCCCCACACCGACTCGACGTGGCCGAACACCAGGGAGGTGGCCGAGAAGATGATGAGCGGACTCCCCGACGATGCCATCCGCAAGATCGTGCGCGGCAACGCCATCCGCATGCTCCAGCTCGACCTCGAGCCGTGAGTCCCGGCGGGATCGGCGTCTTTCTCGACCTGCGCAATCCGGCGCCTTGGCGGCGGCCCTGGGCCGACCACTACCGCCAACAGCTCGACCTGATCGCCGAGGCCGAACGGCTGGGCGCCGAGAGCGTGTGGGTGACCGAACACCACCGGTTCGACGACGGCTATCTGCCGCAGCCACTGGTGATGGCCGCGGCCATCGCGGTCCGGACGACGACGATCCGCATCGGCACGGCGATCGTGCAGGCGCCGCTGCGCCATCCCGCCCACATCGCCGAGGAGGCCGCGGTCGTCGACCTGATCTCCGGTGGCCGCCTGGAAGTTGGGCTCGGGGCCGGATACGTGGAGGACGAGTACCGGCTGTTCGACGCCGACCTCGATCGGCGGTTCGGCACGACCGACGCTACGTTCGCCGAGGTCCGCCGGCTGCTCGACGAGGACGGCGTGACGCCGCCGCCGCTCCAGCGCCCGTTCCCCCTCTGGCTCGGCTACCAGGGCCCGCGCAACGCTCGTCGGGCCGGCCGGCTGGGCGCCGGCCTACTCAGCCTGAACCGCGAAGCGTATGAGAACTACGTCGGCGGACTGGTCGAGGGCGGCCACGACCCGGCGTCGGCCCGGGTCGGCGGGGTGGTCGACCTGATCGTTGCCGACGATCCCGACGAAGCGTGGCCGCGCATCGTCCCGCACTATCTCCACCAGCTCAACAGCTACCGCCAGGCCGGCGGCGGGCGGCCGCTCACCGCCGACGAGCTCGGTGACCGACATGCGCACGGCGGGGCCCGGGTGGCCGTCCGGTTGGCGGTCCTCTCGGTGGACGAGGCCGTCGACCTGCTCGACCGACGGACGGCCGGCCTCCCGGTCGTCCACGTCTACACGTGGGCGACGGTGGCCGGGATGCCCGAGGATTTGAGCCTCCGGCACCTCCAGCTGTTGTTGGGGCCGGTGCGCACTGCCCTTGGCCGATGACCGTGCTTGGCCGATGACCGTGCTTGGCCGATGACCGTGCTTGGCCGATGACAGTGCTTGGCCGATGACCGTGCTTGGCCGATGACAGTGCTTGGCCGCGATGAGAGCGCTCGGGCGGTGACGACCCTCAGGCGATGACGACCGGGTTCACCGGGCTGCCCGAGCCGCCGGTGATGAGCAGCGGGGCGGCGACGAAGAGGCCCTCGACGCAGCCGTCGGCGGCCAGCGGCGAGAGCACGAGGTGCTCGAAGAGCACGACGCCGAGCTCGTGCAGCAGGACGACGTGGACCGGCAGGTACCCGCCCTTGTCGAACGGGATGACCTCGACCGCCGCGTTGTCGGCGCCGACCGCGGCCAGGTCGTGGTCCCGGACGAACTCGGCTGCGCTGAGGTCGAGGCCGGGCTGGGCGAACGGCGCCGGTTCCCCGCGGCCGAGCGAGGCGAACAGGTCGAGCCATCCGGTGCGGACGAGCAGCACGTCGCCGGCTCCGACAGTGACGCCGGCGGCCGACCGGGTCGCCTCGAGCAGCTCCCCGCCGATCGGCTGTCCGGGCTCGAGCCAGTCGACGCCGAGATGGCGGGCGACATCGAGCAGGACGGCCCGTCCGACAACCGCGCCGATCTTCTCGACGCCACAGCGCGACGAGCCGCGGTTGGCCTCGACGACGTCGGCCGAGAACCCGTTGTAGAGCGTGCCCTCCGACGCGCAGTGGCTGAGCGCGTCCATGTGGGTGCCGTTGTGCGTCGGGACGGTGACGACGTCCTCGTTGAAGCCGAGCGTGCCGTCGGAGCCGAGCTTGCGGAACGTCGCTGCGTCGGTGTCCCGGAAGAGCGCATACCGTTCGGGGGCCGGCCGGAAGTCGACGATCGGGACACCCTTGCGCTGGACGCGGAGCCCGAGCGGGTAGGTCCGGCCGGTCTGGCACGCGGCCACGCCGGCCATCACCTCGGCCGGTCCGATCAGGTTGAGCGCGCCCCGCTCGTCGTCGGCGCCCCACCGACCCCAGTTGCCTCGCCGCGTCGGACCATCCTCGGCGGTCGTTTCGGTCACCCCGGCTTCGGTCATCGTCGGTACGTTCCCTTCTCCCCCCAGCGCCACCCCCGGCCGTTCGGGCCAGGGTCATGGGGCCGCCGCCATACTACGAACCCTGTCGGGGTCGCCCGCCGTAGCGGCCGCCGGGCCGCCGGCTCAGCTCAGTCGTCGGGCCCGTTCCTGGGTCGGCATGGCCTGGACCGACGGCAACGGGTACGGCGGTTGGTCGCTCCGGGTCTCGGTGAGGTCGCCGTCCTCGCAGCCGAGCGCGGTTACCCGGGCCACCGAGTCCCGGGACGTCGACGGCAGGGCGGGGGTGCTGGTGTCGGGCCGGCCGAGGTGGAGGGTGGCGGTCAGGTCGCCGACCGTCCGGCGACGCCAGGCCGAGATGTTGGGCGCCCGGACGCCGAACCGTTCCTCGAGGAACCGGAGCTGCGAGGTGTGGTCGAACGTCGTCGAGCAGACGTGGCCGCCGCGGCTGAACGGGGAGAGCACGAGCATCGGCACCCGGAAGCCGAGCCCGACCGGTCCGGCCACTGTCTGGGCGGTGTCGGGCAGAGGCGTCATCGTCAGGTACTCACCCGGCGTCCCTGGCGGGGGCACCGGCGGGGGGACATGGTCGAAGAAGCCGTCGTTCTCGTCGTACATGACGAAGAGGACGGTCTTGGCCCACACCTTCGGGTGGCCGACGAGCGTCTGGAGTACCTGGTTGGTGAGCCACTCGCCGAGGGCGGGGGGCGACGGGGGGTGCTCGTCGTAGCCGAGGGGCGGGATGATCCAGCTGACCGACGGCAGCATGCCCCGGGCGACGTCGGCGGCGAAGTCGGTGGGGTAGAGCGGGAGGAACGCTTTCTGGTGGAGGCTGGACGCCGGGTCGGCGTACTGGGAGAAGTAGGGGAGGATGGCGTCGGTGTCGCCGAGCACCTCGTCGTTGGTGATCCGGTAGAGGTCGCCCGGCGGCGTGTAGACCTTCCAGCTGACGCCGGCGTCCTCCAGCACCTCGGGCATCGTCGGCCAGTCGACGCTGAACTTGGCCGACGGTTCGATGTTCGTGAGCAGGACCGGCCCGCCGTGGGTGCCGTCGGGGTCGATCGTCCCCGACAGGGCCATCAACCGGTTGGGGTGCGTCGGGCCCATGACCGAGCAGTGGTAGCCGTCGCAGATCGTGAACGCGTCGGCGAGGGCGTAGTAGTAGGGAAGATCGGCCCGCGTGTAGTAGCCCATCGTCAGCACGCCGTTCTCGGGCCCTTCGTACTGCGCGGCGGTGTGGACCGGGACGAAGCCGTCCATCGTCCCGCCGTTGCGGCACTGGTGCTGGGGCAGCCAGCTGTGGTTGAGGTCGTGCGTGCACTCGGCCAGGTCGGTGGCGGTGTCGAGGTGGAAGGGGAGGAGCCGCTCGGTCGGCGTGCGGGTGCTGTTGGCCGGGAACGGCTGGGAGAACGCGCCGAGCCGGCGGCGCGGGTGGTCGTCGAACCCGCGGACGCCGGGGTACATGCCGAAGTAGTGGTCGAACGACCGGTTCTCCTGCATGAGGAAGATCACGTGGTCCACCGCACCGAGGTCGGACCCGGCCGGTCGGACGGCCGCGGCCCGTGCCACGGTGGCCGCTGAGGCGGGCGAGCTGCTGGCCCACCCGGCCGTGAGCGCGCCGGCCCCGGCGGCGAGCGCGGCGCCGAGGAACCGGCGGCGGTCGAAGGCGCCGCTCCCCCCGTCGACGCCCGTGCTCATGCTCGCCGACCTTTAGAAAAGGGTCGCGGGGGCGGGTGGCGACGGAGGCGGCGAGGTCGACGACGTGGCGCCGGGTGAGAGGGGGGCGATCAGGCCGGGGTCGTCGTGGCGGACGTTGCCGACCCGCTGGTCGACCGGGTGGTGGACGAGGGTGCCGGTGGCCGGCGGTCGAAGGAGCGACCGCAGCTCCTCCCGGTCGGCGCCGGTCGGGTCGATCCACCGTTCGAGGCCGTCGGGGGCCAGCACGACGGGCATCCGGTCGTGGACGCCGTCCATGTCCTGCCCAGCCGTCGTCGTCACGATGGTGCACGACCGCACGGTCGGTCGATCGGTCGCCCCGGGCCGGGGGTCGCGCCAGTCCGCCCACAACCCGGCGAAGGCCAGCGGCCGACCGTCGGCCCGACTGAAGTAGTGCGGCTGCCGGCCCTTCCCGGGGCCCTTGCGCCACTCGAAGAACCCGTCGGCCAGCACGGCCATCCGCCGGTGGTCGAAGGAGTCCCGGAACGACGGTCGGGTGGCCACCGTCTCGGCCCGGGCGTTGAAGAGGCGGCTCCCCTCGGCGGGGTCCTTCGACTGGGGGGGACGAGGCCCCACCGGAACTGGTCGAGGACCAGCCGGCCGTGGTCGGGCTGTTCGTGGTCGAAGAGGTCGAACCGGAGCCCGAGCACCTGGGTGGTGGGGGCGATGTTCCAGTGCGCGGCGCCGTCGGGCGTGACGCCGGCGGCCAGCTCGGCATCGAACAGCCGGGCCAGCCGGTCCGGCGGGGTGTACAGGGCGAACCGTCCACACATGACGAGGCCAGGTTACGTGGGTGCCGGCCCGCGGCCGGCCCGATCGGCGGTCGGGCCAGGTCGGCGCCGGCGGTCGGGTTGGGACCGGCCCGGACCTACCGGACGAGGCCGCGGCCGGTGATCGTCGGTAGGTCGAGGGCGGTCACCAGCCCGGGCGCCGCGGCCACGACGGCCGGGACGCCGTTGACCAGCCGCATGGCGGTGGCCTTGAGGCCGGCGGTGTTGTGGTCGCCGTCGGTGCCGAGCAGCTGGAGGTCGAGGGTGTAGTTCGGCTCGCCGGTGACGACGACGCGGTAGCAGCCCTGCCCGGCTGGCTGCGGCCAGTCGGGGGCCAGGTCGTCGCGGAGGCGGGTGACGTGCTCGAGGACGACGACGGGCCGGTCGTGCCAGATGCCACGGACCTCGAAGTGCAGGCCGGCGGCCGTCCCGGCCGGGACCGGCCCGGCGTCGACGGCGAAGTCGGAGGCGGCGGGCACCCGCTCGTACCACTCGTCGATCCGGTCGAGCTCGATCCCGAGGCCGGCGGCGAGCTGGCGGACGACGCTGCCCCAGGCCATGGTCAGCACGCCAGGGCGCAGCAACATGGGCACGTCGCCGATGGGCCGGGCGAAGCCCATGATGTCGAAGAGCACAGTGCCCTGGTTATAGGTCGCGTAGTTCAGCACCTCGAGGCAGCGGACCTCTTCGATGCGCTCGCTGACGCCGGTCAGGACGAGGGGGAGCGCGTCGTTGGCGAACCCGGGGTCGACGCCGTTGACCCAGAGGGAGGCCCCGCCGGCGGCGCCGGCCTCGCGGAGGGGTGCCGCCAGTGGATCACCGGGGGCCGGGTACTGCAGGAACACCGGACCGGACGAGACGACGTTGATGCCGGCCCGAAGGAACCGCTCGAGGTCGGCCAACGCGTCCATCAGCCGGTCGTCGGCCATCGCCGAGTGGACGATGCAGTCGGGCCGCCGGGCGAGCAGGGCGTCGACGTCGTCGGTGGCCGCCACGCCGAGATCCCGGCCGAGGCCGGCCAGGTCGCCGGCGTCGCACCCGGCCTTGGCCGGGTTGGAGACGAAGAGGCCGACGAGCTCGAGGTCGGGGTGAGCGTCGATGCCGGCGAGGACGTGGCGGCCGACGTTGCCGGTGCTCCAGGCGACGACTCGCAGCGGGACGGCCGGCGGTCGCGGGCTCACAGGTCCGGCAGCCCGAAGTCGAGGTTCGGAATATCGAGGCCACCGTCGGCCTCGACGACCTTGCCGGTGATGAAGGACGAGGCCGGCGAGGCCAGGAAGAGGACGGTCGCGGCGATCTCCTCGGGCTCGCCGATGCGGCGCAGTGGGGTGGCCTGCTCCATCGTCGTCCGCAGTTCGTCGCTCTGCATGACGACGTCGAGCGCGGAGGTGGCGGTCGAGCCGACGCCGATCGCGTTGACCCGGATGCGCGGGGCGAGGTCCTTGGCGGCCAGCCGGGTGTAGTGGGCGAGAGCGGCCTTGACCGTGCCATAGGCGAGGTAGCCGCGCCCGGCCGTCCGGCCCATGACCGACGAGATGTTGACGACCGACCCACCGTCGCCGGCGAGCAGGTGCGGCACGGCCGCCCGGACGAGGGCGTGGGCGGTGGTGACGTTGAAGTGGAACGCCTCTTCCAAGAACCGGGGCGACGTGTCGAGCAGTGGCCGCGGCATCGTGCCGCCGACGTTGTTGACGACCACGTCGACCCGGCCGAACGCCTCGGCCGCGGTGTCGGCGAGGCCGGCGACCGCGTCGAGATCGGACAGGTCGGCGGCGACGACGACGGCCCGGCGACCGATCGCCTCGACCTGTGACGCCACGGCGCGGAGCTGCTCGTCGGTCCGGGCGGCCAGGACGACGTCGGCCCCGGCCTCGGCCAGGGCGACCGCACTGGCCGCCCCGATGCCGCGTCCGGCGCCGGTCACGATGGCCACCCGGTCGGTCAGGCGGAAGCGATCGAGGATCATGGCCCGGACTGTAGTGGAACGTGTTCTACCGCCGGCGGGAGCCGATCGGGGGGCGTCCGTGGCCACCCGCCCGGCCCATTTGCGCGGCAGCGGCGGTCGGCCGCCATCCTCTGCCCATCGCTGAGCCCCGCCCCTACCGCACCGCCGTCGGCTCCCAGACGGCCGACCTGCCGCTCGTCCGGATGACCGACGATCTGACGATCGCCCTGCTCATCTGCGTCGATCACGGCCTCGCGTTCTCCGAGCGGGCCGGGCGTGAGCTGGCCGAACAGCTGGCGCCGGCGAGCCCGGAGGTCGTCGTCTCGGTGGCGACGATGGGCATCCCGCTGGCCATCGAGGTGACGCGGGCGCTGGGGCTGGACGACTACGTCATCTTGCACAAGACGCCGAAGATCCACCTGGGCAACACGTATGTCGAACCGGTGCGCTCGATCACCACCGGCTCGGCGCAGACCCTCCGGCTGGACCCGGCCCGGGTCGACGCCGTCCGCGGCCGTCGGGTGGCGGTCGTCGACGACGTCATCTCGACCGGCGCGTCGCTGGACGCCGCGCTGCGCCTGCTCCGCCGGGTCGACGCCGACCCGGTCGTCATCGGCGCGTTCTTGACCGAAGGTAGTGAGTGGCGGGCGCGCCTCGGGGCCGACGCCGATCACGTACGGACGCTCGGGTCGATCCCGCTCTTCCGGGACGGGCCCGACGGGACGCTCGTCGAGGACTGGGGTGACCCCACCCCGGCACCGACCGGCGGGGAACCGACCGGTTAGACCCCGTACCGTTCAGCCCAGTGCCGCGACGAGCTGGTCCTGGCGGTCCGCCTGGGCCCGGACGCTCCGCCACCCGAGCACGAGGTAGAGCAGCCCGGCGACCCCCATGCCGAGGTAGATGCTGAAGTCCGCCCCGTAGCCGTAGGCGTCACGGGTGGCGTAGGTGACCGGGTTCAGCCACTGGGGCAGGTCGAACGTGGCCGACAGCGCCGAGATGGCGGCGTACATGCCGACGACCTGGGCGACGATGGCGGCCCAGGCGATCCCACCGTTGCGGTAGTAGAGGCTGCCGCGGTCCGTCCGCTGCAGTTCGAGCGGCGCGTAGCGGTAGCGGCGCATCGCCCAGTCGACGAGGAAGATCGCCGCCCACGGGGCGATCCAGACGATGACGATGTCGACGAAGTCCTTCAGGTAGGTGCTGAACGACGAGTCGAACGTCGCCCACATCGTGACGACGAGGGCGATGATGCAGTCGATGACGACCGCCACGTACCGCTTGACGTGGACCCCCATCGCCTGGAGCGTCACGCCGGACGAGTACATGTCGAGGCTGTTGACGGCGAACAGCTGCACGATGCAAAAGACGAGGAAGACGACGACGAACCAGGACGGGATAGCGCTCTGGTGGGCGAACGGCAGGAAGGCGTTGCTGGCCTTGCCGACGTCGGTCAGGAAGGTGCCGACGGCCGCGCCGAGCGTCATGATCAGGATCTCGGGCAGCGCGGTGCCGGCGAACACCCAGCCGACGATGGCCTTCTTCGACGCGTCCGGGCGGCAGTAGCGGGTGTAGTCGTTGCCGTTCTCGACCCAGCCGAGCCCGGCCAGGGTGATCGTGAACGCCAGCCCCTCCATGTACGTCTGCCAGTCGGCCGCGTGGGCGACGCCGTGGGTGGTGGCGTGCGGGATGGCGAAGCCGAGCAGGACGGCGAAGAGGATCACGAACGGGATGACGAGCATCCGCAGCGTCTTGACGATCGTGGCGTGGCCCAAGAAGGGCAGCACGCCCTGGACGAGTACCGCCGCGACCACGAAGATCACCTTCGTCGGATCGCCTGGTGAGAAACCGGCCTTGAGGGCGAGCACGAGCGCGGCGCCGACGATCAGGATGAGCCCTTCGACCTCGAAGCCGATCTGGGTGATCCAGTTGAAGAAGGCGATACCCCGCGAGCCGTTCGGACCGTAGCTGGCCCGGTTGATGGCGAACACCGTCGTCCCGGCCTGCGGGCCCTGCAGGCTGCACACCCCGAGGAGGAAGTACGAGAGGTTCCCGATGACGATGATGCTCAGCGCCTGGGCGAACGTGAACCCGAAGGTCATCAGGATGGCGCCGTAGATGAAGTACTCGATCTGGACGCTCGCGCCGGCCCACATGCCGCCGATGTTCCGGGGGGTGGCCCACCGCTCGCCCAGCGGGACGAAGTCGATGCCGCGCTGCTCGACGTGGAACGCCTGGTCCGCCGTCGGCAGCGTGCCCGGCTCGTCGGGACTGTCCACGGCGATGGTCATGTCCGAAAGACAATGCGTGCTCGGCCGGGCGACGTCAAGCCAAACCGGGTGAACGACCGGGCGCTACCCCGTGAGCTCGTGCCCGTGCACCGCGGCCCGGCACGGCTGGTCACCACAGACGTTCGGCACGGTGCCGGTGAGCTGGAACTGGTTCAGCTGGAACTGGGCGGCCGGCACCTGGCGGGGGACGGTCTGGTGGGGGTCGGCCCCGGCGGTCGGCGGCTTGTCGGTCGTCGGCGGCGCGGGGACGCCGGGGTCCCAGACGTAGAGCGCGGCCGAGCCACGGTACGGGTTGCGTTTGATCGCCGGCAGCCCGTAGAAGAGGTTGCCGGCGAAGCGGCCGGGGGCGAGCGTCGGGGCGTGGACGGACGCGCCGATCGTCCGCGCTTCGGTGACGGTCGTGAAGTTCGAGACCTGGTGGTCGCCGAAGCCCATCTGCAGCAGGACCTGGTGGGACGGCGTCCCCGGGAGACCGCCGGTCATCTGCTCGGCGTAGCCGTCGGTCTCGCCCCGGTCCCACAGCATCTGCAGCAGGTCGAAGGTGACCTGCTCGTTGGCGGCCCCAGGGTAGGCCGGGTCGAAGATGTCGTTGAAGGCGACGAAGTCCGAGCTCCGGTCGAGCAGGATGCCGTAGTCCATCGACGGTACGCCGAGCACCGCCCGACGGAACTCGGTGGAGATGGCGGTCAGCGCACCACCGGCCAGGCTGCCTTCGCTGTTGCCGTAGTACGTCAGCGGGGCCGACGTCTTGATGAACCCGGGGCCACCGGGCTCGCTGTGGAACGCCGGGTTCGAGTCGAACCCCCGCGGGCTGCTCATCAACCGGCCGAGGTAGAGGGCGTCGATCAGTGACTGCGTCAGGTGGTCCGGCAGCGTCGTGAAGTTCGACAGGTCGGCGAGCAGGGCGGCATCGGCGAGCTCCTCGTTGCCTGTCAGCCCCTCCCAGTTGGTCGAGCAGAGCACCATGTCGTAGTGGTCGCCCATCACCGAGACGTTCTCGTTGCCGATCTTTGTCGCCACGTTGAAGAGGCCGACGCCGTAGAGGACCGGCCGCCCCGGCGTCACCGGCGCCGCCGCGGTGGCCCCCGTCCCGGACGACGATGTCGTCTTGGCCACCGTCGAGCGGGGGATCAGGCAGCTGAAGACGGCCGTCTGCATGTTGCCGGGAAGCTGCTGCGGCAACCCTGTCGGACCGAGGTTGAGCGTCGACCCGTACGGGCCGCCGGGCTCGTCGAGGAAGCTCGGGACCTCGAACGTGCCGGTGACCTGTCGGGCGTCGCTGCCGTTCTCGGCGGTCGTGAAGTCGGTGGTCTTCGTCACCGTGAACGACGGCGCCCCGGTGCCGAGTTGGCCCATCGCGACGTCGCGCATGTGGATGGCGTAGCCGGTCAGGTTCGGCGTGCTGATCACCGTGAAGTCCCACGCCGTCGTGAGCGCCCCGGTCGGGACGCCGCGCCCGTGCAGATAGGCGACGAGCGCTTGCTCGTGACGGAGGAACGCGCCGGTCACGCCGGCTGGCGCGGCGCGGCGGCCGAGGACGGCGGCGAACGCCGGGCTGGGCGGGATGGTCTTGCCGCCCACCGTCCGGACTCCGGTCAGCGCCACCGCGATCCGGTGACCTTCCGGCAGGTTCGCCGCGGGATGGACCATCAGCAGCTGGGTCGACGGGTCGGTGTCGCGGGCGTCCAGCTCGCCCCAGTACGGCAGCCGCTTCCCGGTCGTCTCGTCGAGCAGGTAGACGCCGGCGGTCGGGCGGAGCGAGGCGCCGATGGCGCCGACGCCGGGGATACCCGACCGGGCCAGGTTGACGCCGGCCAGGTGGACGAGGATCGACGTGCCCGGGCTGAAGCCGTCGTTCCGGCTGTAGGTGGCCGGGGAGATGTGCATGCCGAGCCGGTTGGCCGGCATGGCCGACGCCGGGAACACGACCTTTCGGCCGGACGGCATCGAACGGTCGACGACCGTGTAGTAGTCGCTCGGGAACGGGACCATGCACGTCGAGCCGCCGAGCGGGTTGCACGCCGCGGCCCCGGAAACCGACGCGCCCCAGTTGGCGCTCGGCGGGGCCGAGACCCGGGCCGCTCCCGCCGGGGTTACCGGGATCGTCAGCCCCGTCACCAGCAGTGAGGCGACGGCGACGAGCCCGGCCGCCAGGTGCGCCGACGGGCGCGCCCCGGTCCGCCGTTGTAACGAAATCGTCATGATCATCGCAACGTACTCCCCGGTAGCGAACGACGGACGGCGCCCGCCGGCGCCGGGTCGGGGCTGTTCGGGGGGCTCAGTCGACGAGGAGCAGGGTCTTGGCGATCGTCTCCCGGGCGGCGATGGCCGCGTGGGCTGTCCGGGCGTCGCGGAGTGGGAAGGTCTGGCCGACCAGGGGGTGCACGGCGTCGTCGGCCACCAGGGCGACCGCCTCTCGGATGAGTTGGTGCCGTGGCGTCGGGTCAGCGGCGAGGTCCGTGAGCGTCGTGATCGTGACGTGACGGCGGTGGGCGGTGTCGGGGTCGATGGGCGCGAACGACCCGCTGGGAGCGCCGTGGGCGGAGAAGCGGCCGCCGCCGCGGACGATGTCGAACGCCTCGCGCCCGAGCGGTCCGCCGACCCCGTCGAGCACGGCGATCGGGCCGGCACCGTGAGTGGCGTCGAGGACCGCGCTCGTCCAGTCGGGGCGGTCGTAGTCGACCGCCACGTCCGCGCCGGCCTCGTCGACGACGTCCAGCTTGGCCTTGCCCCGGGCCGCGCCGACGACGAAAGCCCCCGCGGCGTGCAACAGCTGGACGAGGACCACGCCCATGCCACCGGCGGCGCCCAGCACCAGCACCGGCTCGCCGGGCCGAACCGCGACCCGTCGGAGGATCCGCAGGGCGGTGGGGCCGTCGTGCAGGACGGCCAACGCGGTGTGGAGGTCGACGTCGGGCGGTACCTCCACGACGTCAGCGGCCGCGACGACCGTTCGTTCGGCGTAGCCGCCACCGCCGCCCGGGCCACCGGTATGGGCGACGACCAACCGCCCGATCAGCGCCGGGTCGACGTCGGGACCAACGGCGCTCACGTCGCCACCGATCCCGTTGCCGGGAATGTACGGCGGACGGATCGGGAAGATGCCGACGGCGTTCCCGGCGCGGACCATGGTGTCGACGTAGAGGACGTCGCTCGCCGCCGTGTGGACGAGCACCTCGCCCGGACCGGGCTCGGGGTCGGCGAGATCGACCAGCCGCAGTACCTCGGGCCCGCCGAAGCGGTCGACCAGGACGGCTCGCATCAGGCCACGTCCGGCTGGGGGGTCGCGGGGAGGTCCCGGGCGTCGAAGACCGGGCCGCCGGCGTCGATGTTCCACCCGATGACCCGGGTCGGGTGGATCCGGATCAGCTCGGCGGCCAAGTGGGGATCGGTCGGCGTGGGGTCGGTGACCTGCTCGGCGATGCCGCGGATCTCGAGGAAGTGGGTGCCTTCCATGGCGTTCTCCACCGTCACCTCGTCGACCACGAACGCAACCTTCGGGTTCGTCGCGACATTGCGGTACTTGGCGCTATTGGCCATGTTGAACCCGGCGATGTCGATCGTGCCGAGCCCGGCGTTCCAGGTGAAGCCGAGCGGCTTGACCTGGGGCCAACCATCGGGTCCGACGGTGGCCAGGTGGCCGCGCCGTTGGCGGGTGAGGAACTCTTGTTCGATCGGCGAGAGGCTCATGGCGGACACCATAAGACCTCAAGTATTCTTGAGGTCAAGCCCATGACCGAGAAATCCATGCCGCCAGCGGAGATGAGCGTCGGGCAGATCGCGGCTCGTAGCGGGGTGGCCGTCTCTGCGCTGCACTTCTACGAGACCGAAGGGCTTATCGCTAGTCGCCGAACCGCGGGCAACCAGCGGCGTTACCCGCGAGAGGTGCTGCGCCGGGTGGCCTTCATCCGGGCGTCCCAGGGGGTCGGGATCTCCCTCAAGCGGATCAAGGACGCGCTCGATCGGCTGCCCGAGAACCGGACCCCCACCCACCGGGACTGGGAACGACTGTCGGCGGCCTGGCGGGACGACCTCGACGACCAGATCACTCGTCTGCAACACCTTCGAGACCGGTTGACCGGCTGCATCGGGTGCGGCTGTCTGTCCCTCGACCGGTGCAAGCTCATCAACCCCTACGACGTCCTCGGCCGTCAAGGCCCCGGGCCACGGAATCTCTAGCGGCCGCATCCCAAAAGTTGCATCCGTGCTACCAGCAGTCAGCCGTGGGACCATGTCGGACGTAGTCGACCCGGCGACAACCCATCCGTGGATGTCGGCAGTACCGGATCCCGGGAGGGCAACAGGGTGGAGCTTGGCGTGACCGACGGGCAGGCCCCGGAGAACCACCGGGAGGCCAAGCGCGGCCGGACGATCGCCGCCGTGGTCGGATCGCTCGCCGGGGTCGGCCTTCTGGCCTTGGCGGCCGCGCTGGCCGGGAGCGCACCGAGCGGAGCGTCGAGCGCTCACCCGCGATCGAGCGCGGCGTCGGCGTCCACTGCCGGGTACACCGTCGTGGGTGCGGACGGGGGGGTGTTCACCTTCGGTGACGCCACGTTCTACGGGTCGATGGGCGGGCAGCCACTGAACGCCCCGGTCGTCGGCATCGCCGCCACCCCCGACGGTGGCGGCTATTCGGAGGTGGCCAAGGACGGCGGCATCTTCGCCTTTGGGGACGCCAAGTTCTACGGATCGATGGGCGGGCAGCCGCTGAACCAGCCGGTCGTCGGCATCGCCGCCACCCCCGACGGCGGGGGCTACTGGGAGGTGGCCTCCGATGGGGGCATCTTCGCCTTCGGGGACGCCAAGTTCTACGGGTCGATGGGCGGGCAGCCACTGAACGCCGCGGTCGTCGGCATCGCCGGCACTGCCGACGGCGGGGGCTACTGGGAGGTGGCCAAGGACGGCGGCCTGTTCGCGTTCGGCGACGCCACGTTCTATGGGTCGATGGGCGGTCAGTCATTGGACGCCCCGGTGGTGGCCATCGCCGCCACGCCTGACGGTGGCGGCTACTGGGAGGTGGCCTCCGACGGGGGCATCTTCGCGTTCGGCGACGCCAAGTTCTACGGGTCGATGGGCGGGCAGCCACTGAGCGCCCCGGTCGTCGGCATCGCCGTTCCGCCTGGCGGCGGGGGCTACTGGGAGGTGGCCAAGGACGGTGGCGTCTTCGCCTTCGGCGCCGCCCCGTCGGTGGGCTCGTTGCCGGCCCAGAGCGTCAGTGTCACCGACGTGGTCGGTTTCACCGTCGCGGTGGCGCCGGTCCCCACGCTGACCGCGGTGAGCCCGACCAACGGCCCGGCGACCGGCGGGAACACCGTGACCCTGACCGGCACCGGCTTCCTGGCCCCGGCCACGGTGACCTTCGGGAGCACCCCGGCCACCGCGGTGACCGTGACCGGGCCGACGACGATCACCGCCACCGTGCCGGCCGGCACCGGCCAGGTCAGCGTTTCGGTCGCCACTCCCGGCGGGTCGACCACCCGGTCGGCTGCGTACACCTACCTGGCGGCGCCGATCGTCACCGGCGTGAGCCCAACCAGCGGGCCGCTGGCCGGCGGCACCTCGGTGACCATCACCGGGACCGGGTTCGCCGGGACCTCGGCCGTCAACTTCGGGACGGCGGCCGCCAGCGCCTTCACCGCCACCGGCGACACCCAGGTGACGGCCACCGCGCCCCCGGCCTGGCCGGAACGGTCGACGTCACCGTGGCCACGGCCGACGGGACCAGTGCGACCTCGGCTGCCGACCACTACACCTACGTGGGTCCGCCCACCATCACCTCGCTGTCGACTACCAGCGGCCCACCCGCCGGCGGCACCTCGGTGACCATCACCGGCACCCATCTGGGCACGACGACCTCCGTGAATTTCGGTGGGACGGCGGCCACCGCCCTCACCGTCAACAGCACAACGTCGGTCACCGTGACCACTCCGAGCCATGTGGCCAACCCGGTGGACGTCGTCGTCAACACCCGCTACGGCAGCGCCACCGACACCAATGCCTTCACCTACGGGACATTCCCGACCGTCACCTCGGTGTCGCCGAACGTCGGCCCGCCCGCCGGCGGCACCTCGGTGACCATCACCGGCACGAGGTTCACCGGAGCCACGGCCGTTGACTTCGGGGCCACGCCGGCCACCTCCTTTACCGTCAACAGCGATACCTCGATCACCGCCGGCTCCCCGGCCGGCTCGGCGGGGACGGTGGACATCACCGTCACCACCCCGGGCGGCACCTCGGCCACCGCCCCCTCCGACCAGTTCACCTACGAGACACCCCCGGTCATCACCTCGCTGTCGCCGGCCGCCGGCCTGCCCGCCGGCGGCACGTCGGTCACCATCACCGGCACCGGGTTCACCGGGGCCGTCGACGTGGACTTCGGGGGCTCGCCGGCCACCTCCTTCACCGTCAACAGCGATACCTCGATCACCGCCGTCTCCCCGTCCGGCCTGGCGGGGACGGTGAACGTCGCCATCTACACCCCGGCCGGGGCTTCGGCCACCTCGCCGGCCGACCAGTTCACCTACGACTCAGATTCCGACGGTTACCTCGGTGCTTCCGAACGCCGGCCCGATCGCCGGCGGCACCTCGGTCACAATCACTGGCACCGGGTTCACCGCGGCCAGCGCCGTTGACTTCGGGGCCACGCCGGCCACCTCCTTCAGCGTCACCAGCATCACCACGATCAGCGCCGTCTCCCCAGCCGGATCGGCAGGGACGGTGGACGTCACCGTCACTAACCCGATCGGGACCTCGCCCGCCGCCGCCGGCGACCAGTTCCGCTACGACGCCGTTCCCACCGTCACCTCGGTGTCGCCGAACGCCGGCCGGACGGGCGGGGCCAACGCTGTCACCATCACCGGCACCGGGTTCACGGGGGCCAGCGCCGTTGACTTCGGGGGCACGCCGGCCACCGCCTTCAGCGTCAACAGCGACACCTCGATCACCGCCGGCTCCCCGGCCGGCTCGGTGGGGACGGTGGACATCACCGTGACCACCCCGGGCGGCACCTCGGCCACCTCCGTCGCCGACCAGTTCAGCTACGTGCTGCCGGCGACAGTCAGCTCGGTGTCGCCGAACGCCGGCCCGACCGCCGGCGGCACCTCGGTCACCGTCACCGGTACCGGGTTCACCACGGCCACGGCGGTCCACTTCGGAGGCACAGCCGCCACCACCTTCACCGTCAACAGTCCCACCACAATCAGCGTCGTCTCCCCGGCCGGCTCGGCGGGGACGGTGGACATCACCGTCACCAACGCGGGCGGCACATCGACCACGTCCCCCGCCGACCGGTTCACCTACGACGCCGTTCCCACGGTCACCGCCGTGTTGCCGAACGCCGGCCCGACCGCCGGCGGCGCCACAGTGACCATCACCGGGACCGGGTTCACCGGAGCCACCGCCGTCAACTTCGGGGGTACGGCGGCCACCTCCTTCACCGTCCACAGCACCACCTCGATCAGCGCCGTCTCCCCGGCCGGCTCGGTCGGGACAGTGGTGGACATCACCGTCACCACTCCGGGCGGCACCTCGGCCACCTCCAGCGCCGACCGGTTCACCTACGTGGCGGCGCCGACCGTCACCGCCCTGTCGGCGACCAGCGGGCCGGCGGCCGGCGGCACCACAGTGACGATCACCGGCACTGGGTTCACCGGAACTACCGCTGTCCACTTCGGGGGCACGGCCGCGGCCGCCTTCGTCGTGAACAGCTCCACCACAATCAGCGCCGTCTCCCCGGCCGTCTCGGCGGGGACGGTGGACGTCACCGTCACCAACCCGGGCGGCACTTCGGTCAGCTCGAGCGTCGACCAGTTCACCTACATAGCGGCGCCCGTGGTCACCTCGGTGTCACCGAACGCTGGGCCCACACTCGGCGGCACCACAGTGACGATCACCGGCACCGGGTTCACAGGGGCCACCTCCGTCGACTTCGGGCACGCCGCCGCCACCTTCACCGTCGACAGCCCCACCACGATCACCGCCGTCTCCCGGGGCGGCCCGGCGGGGACGGTGGACATCACCGTCACCACCCCGGGCGGAGAATCGGACACCTCCCCCGCCGACCAGTTCACCTATGACGCCGCCCCGACGGTCACATTCATCATCCCCAACCAAGGTCCGACCGCGGGTGGGCACACTGTCACCGTCTTCGGCGCCCATCTCGGTAGTGCTACTGCGGTGAATTTCGGATCGGCTGCGGGGACGACATTCACCACATCGACAACAGCGCTCACCGTCATCACGCCACCGGGCACCGGTACCGTCAACGTGACCGTCACCACCCCCGGCGGCACCAGCGGGACGTCTTCGACAACGCGGTACACGTATGACCCGGTGCCTACCGTGACCGGTATCACTCCGTCGGCCGGGCTCCCCGCCGGCGGCAACAGCGTGACAATCACCGGTACCGGGTTCACGGCTACAACGAACGTCCAGTTCGGTGCGGGCCACTACGGCACCGGCTATTTCTTCCGCAGCTCGACGCTGCTCACGGTCACAGTGCCGACGGGCTCGGCCGGACCAGTTGACGTGATCCTTACTACCCCCGGTGGCTCCGTGACCGACACCAACGGCTACACGTACGGCACACCGCCGACGGTCACGTCCCTGTCGACGGCCACCGGCTCCACGGCCGGCGGGACGACCGTCACCATCGCCGGCACCCACCTGGGGGCGACCACCTCGGTGACCTTCGGGGGGGCGGCGGCCACCGGTCTGACGTTGACCAGCACAACCTCGATCACGTTGACCACGCCGGCCCACGCCGTCGGCACGGTCGACGTGATGGTCATCACGCCCTTCGGGAGCGCTACCGACGCCAATGCCTTCACCTACGGGCCGCCGCCGACCATCACGACAATCTCGCCCGCCGCCGGCCCGACCGCTGGTGGGAACACCGTCCAGATCACCGGCACCAACTTCGTGGTGGGCCAGACCACCGTGGGCACGGGCGGGTCCTTCGGGACGATCGCGACGATGACCACCACCACGATCACAGTCGTCGTGCCGGCGTACACATCGGGTGAGGCGAACCCCGTGCCGGTGACCGTCACCACCCCGTACGGCAGCGTGACCAGGACCGGGGCCTACACCTACGTGGCCGCTCCGACCATCACCTCGCTCACCCCGACAACAGGCATCGGCTCCGGCGGCTACCAGATCACCATCGAGGGCGCGAACTTCACAACGGACGGCGTTGGGGTGACACGGGTGACATTCGGAACAGGCAACCCGGCACCCGTGGTCGATGTCGTCAGCTCGACCGAGCTCGTGGCGACGGTCCCGGCCAATCCGGTGACAGCGCCCCCGACAGCGGCGACGTTCGTGCCCCTCACGGTCACCACGCCCGGCGGGAAGTCGAGCCCGCTGACCTTCGGGTACAACACATAGCCGACGACCGACGAGGGCCGGCGGTGCTCAGGAAAGGTCGGGGGCGCTCTCGAGCATGTGCTGGCTCATGTCGCCGACCAGGTCGACGAGCATGTGGCGATGGGTAAACCGCCATGAGCCGTCGGTACGGGCGAAGGTGTCACGGTACCGGCCGGCGATGATCGGCTGGAGGCTGAAGACGCCGGGAACGGCTTGGAGCACGGTGAAGTAGGTCCGCGCGGTGGCCGACCGGCCGTCGTCGTCGACCTCGACGACGACGTTGGTCATGACGTGCTTGGTCTTCGGCGTGCCGTCGTCGTACAGGCGGGTGCTGGCCTCGTACATAGCCACGAGCTTTTGGCGTCCGAGGCGGCCTTCGTTGAACCCCTCGAAGGTGATCTCGGCGTCGGCGAAAAGGTCGGCGACCCCTTCGAAGTCGCCGACGTCGATCCGTTCGGCGTAGGCGTAGACGAGATCGGTGATGGCTTCGCGGTCGGTAGTCACCGGCCGAGTGTACGGGCGGCGCCGTCTCGCCGCCCGGGCTGGCCCCGGCCGGATCAGCTGCCGAGGAGCCGGTCCACGGCGTTGGCCAACCGGCTCGGGCGGCCGTGCCGGGTCTCGGTGCGGTCGGCCACCTCGACAGCCCGCAGCCCGGCGTTGACGCCGAGCCAGCGCAGCGGCTCGGGTTCCCAGGGCGGCGAGCGGTGGCCGACCCACGGCAGGTGTACGAGGTCGCTGTCGTGGCCGAGGACCAGGTCGGCCAGCGTCCGGCCGGCCAGGTTGGCCGTCGACACGCCGTCGCCGACGTAGCCGCCGGCCCAGGCCAGACCGGTTGAACGGTCGAGGCCGACCGATGCGAACCAGTCCCGCGGCACACCGAGCGGGCCGCCCCAGGTGTGGGTGATCGAGACGTCGGACAGGGCCGGGAACAGGTCGACCAGCGCCCGCCGGAGGGCCCGGTGGACGGCCGGGTCCTGGTCGAAGGCCAGCCGCACCGCCGATCCGAAGTGGTACGGCGCCCCGCGCCCGCCGAAAGCGATCCGCCCGTCGGTAGTCCGCTGGCCGTAGACGATCAGATGGCGGTGGTCCGAGAACGTCGACCGGTCGGTCAGCCCGGCGTCGTCCCAGAACCCGTCGCCGAGCGGCTCGGTGGCGACCATGAGCGAGTACACCGGCACGAGCGCCCGCTCGTGGCCGGGGAGCTGGGGCGTCCACCCCTCGACCGCCCGGACGACGACGTCGGCGGTCACCGTGCCGCCGCTGGCCCGGACCGTGGGCCGCCGGGCCGGCCCGCCGCCCGTTCCCGGCGGTCCGCCCGCTTCGATCGCGGTCACGCCAGTCCGTTCGTAGATCGTCGCGCCGCGCCGCTCGACCGCGGCCGCCAGCCCGCGGGCGAGCAGCGCCGGCTGCAGGGCGGCGCAGTGCGGCGTGTACGTAGCGCCGAGCACGCGGGTCGCACCGAGCCAGCGCCGGGCTTCGGCGGCGTCGAGCCAGCGCAGGTCGTCTTCCCCCGCACCGTGCGCCCGGGCTGCGTCGATCGCGGCCTGGGCCCGTGTCACCTGGGCCCGGCTCCGGGCGACGACGACCGTGCCGCCCTTGGTGAAGTGGCAGTCGATGCCTTCGGCGGCGGCCGATCGTCCGATCTCGTCGACCGTCGCCTGCATCGCCTCGCGCATCGCCCGGGCCGCACCCTCGCCGTGGTGGCGAGCGATGCGGCCGTCGGACGCCGGGAAGAGGGCCGAGCACCACCCGCCGTTGCGCCCGGACGCACCGAAGCCGGCTACTTCTCGTTCCAGCACGGCCACCCGGAGCGACGGGTCGGCGACGAGCAGCGAGTGAGCCGTCCACAGCCCGGTGAAACCCGCACCGACGATCGCCACGTCGACGTCGATGTGGCGATCGAGGGGCGGCCGATCGGCCAGCGGATCGCCGACCTCGTCCCACCACAACGACAGGCGCCGGTACGGGCCAACGGACGTCATCGGCCGGACGTCATCGGCCGGTCGTCATCGCCGTGGCGCCATTGGGAATCGGCGCGCCTAGATGCGGCGCCAGGCCTCGGCGAGCACGTCCCGGAGGATCTGGGCCATCAGGTCGATCTCCGTCTGCCCGCAGATGAGCGGCGGCGAGAGCTGCACGACCGGGTCGCCGCGGTCGTCGGCCCGGCAGATGAGGCCGGCGTCGAACAGCGCGCCCGAGAGGAAGCCCCGGAGAAGCGACTCGCTCTCTTCGTCGTCGAACGTCTCCTTCGTCTCCCGGTCCTTGACCAGCTCGATGCCGTAGAAGAAGCCGTCGCCGCGGACCTCGCCGACGATCGGTAGGTCGTACAGGCCCTCGAGGGCGGAGCGGAACCGGTCCTGGGTGGTCCGGACGTGGTCGAGGATCCCGTCGCGCTCGAAGACGTCGAGGTTGGCCATCGCCACCGCACAGCTCACCGGATGGCCGGCGAACGTGAACCCGTGGGCGAAGCTGGCGTCGCCGTGCAGGAACGGCTCGGCCAGCCGGTCGCTGGCGATCATCGCCCCGAGCGGCGCGTAGCCGCTCGTCAACCCCTTGGCCACCGTGATGATGTCCGGCTGGTAGCCGTACCGGATCGAGCCGAAGTACTCGCCGAGCCGGCCGAACGCACAGATGACCTCGTCCGAGACGAGCAGGACGCCGTGGCGGTCGCAGATCTCGCGGACCCGGGCGAAGTACCCCGGCGGCGGCGGGAAGCAGCCGCCGGCGTTCTGCACCGGTTCGAGATAGACCGCGGCGACCGTGTCCGGGCCCTCGCGCTCGATAGCCCGCTCGATCTCGTCGGCCGCCCACCGCCCGAACGCGACGAGGTCGTCGCCGTGCTCGTCGGCCCGGTAGAAGTTCGTGTTCGGGACCTTGATCGAGCCGGGCACCAACGGCTCGAACGGCGTCTTCAGCTCTGGGATGCCGGTGAGCGAGAGGGCGCCGAACGTCGTCCCGTGGTAGGCGATGTTCCGGCTGACGACCTTCGTCCTCGACGGCTGGCCGGTCAACCGGAAGTACTGCCGGGCCAGCTTCCACGCCGACTCGACAGCTTCGGACCCGCCGGTCGTGAAGAAGACCCGGTTGAGGTCGCCCGGCGTGAGGCTGGCTATCCGCTCGGCCAGGTCGATCGCCCGAGGGTGCGCGTACGTCCACAGCGGGAAGTACGCCAGCTCGGACGCCTGCTTCGACGCCGCTTCGGCCAGTTCCGTCCGACCGTGGCCGATCTGGCTCGTGAAGAGCCCGGCCAGACCGTCGAGGTAGCGCTTGCCGTTCTGGTCCCAGACGTACGGGCCCTCGCCGCGCACCATCACCGGCACCTCGTGGTGCGGTCCGTAGGAGCCGAGGCGCGTGAAGTGCATCCAGAGGTTCCGCTGGGCTCGTTCGCTCAGCGAGTTGTCGTCTTCGAATCCGCTGACGGGTGCGATGTCGGTCATCGGGTCCCCCAGGTGTAGGTCTGCTTGGCCAGCTTCAGGTAGAGGAAGGTCTCGGTCGACCGAACGCCGGGGACCGACCGGATCGAGTCGTTCAGGAGGTGCAGCAGGCGGTCGTCGTCCTCGCAGACCACCTCGGCCAGGAGGTCGAACGACCCGGCGCACATCACGACGTAGTCGACCTCTTCGAGCGCGCTCACCTTGGCCGCCACCTGGCGGACGTCGCCCTCGACCCGGATGCCGACCATCGCCTGGCGGTGGAAGCCGAGCTGCAACGGGTCGGTCACCGCGACGATCTGGATGATGCCGTTCTCCCGCAGTCGTTGGACCCGGCGGCGCACCGCCGCCTCCGACAGCCCGACCTCGTCGGCGATCGCCCCGTACGCCCGGCGGCCGTCGCGCTGGAGGGCCTCGATGATCGCCCGGTTGGCCTCGTCGAGCAGCCCCGACGGCAGCCCCGATCCGACATCGACACCGCCCGGACCGTCGTCCGGGTCGGGCCTCGCGTCCTGATCGCCACGGGCGCCCGCATCGACATGGCCAGTGTCGACGTCCTGTTCAGTATCGACGGCGTGGTCGGTGTCGGCGTTGCGGTTGGTGTCGGCAGGCATGGTCTGATCGGTACCCCCGGCCCGTCAACGTCGAGACGGCGTCCGTCGTGGCCGAGCGTCCCTTTGGTCGAATTCTGTCATGTGAGCGGGAAGAGTCAAGGGTTTTCGGCGCTTGAAGTCGATGTTCCTACGTTATCGCTTGTCGGGGCGCCGTTTCTCTGTGATCCTGGGCGCGGTGGAATTGCTGCGGAATTTCGTCGGTGGCCACTACGTCGACGGCGACGACGGGCCGACCGCGCCAGTCGTCGACCCGAGCACCGGCGAGCCGTACGCCGACGCCCCGGTGTCCGGCCCGGTCGACGTCGACCGGGCCGTCCGCAGCGCCGCCGACGCGTTCGCCGGATGGAAGCGGACGACGCCGTCGGAGCGGAGCCTCGCCCTGTTCCGGATCGCCGACGCCATCGAGGCCCGGGCCGACGAGCTCGTGCGGACCGAGTGCACGAACACCGGGAAGCCGTTCGCCTTGACGATGGCGGAGGAGATCCCGCCGATGGTCGACCAGATCCGGTTCTTCGCCGGCGCGGCCCGGCTGCTCGAAGGCCGGGCCGCTGGTGAGTACCTGGCCGGGCACACCTCGTACGTCCGCCGCGAGCCGATCGGCGTCTGCGGGGCGGTGACGCCGTGGAACTACCCGATGATGATGGCCGTCTGGAAGTGGGCCCCGGCGCTGGCCGCCGGCAACACGATGGTCCTGAAGCCGTCGGACACCACGCCGGCCAGCACGTTGCTGCTGGCCGAGATCGTCGGCGAGCACGTGCCGCCCGGCGTCTTCAACGTCGTCTGCGGGGACCGTGACACCGGTCGTGCCCTGGTCGAGCACCCGGTGCCCGCGATGGTCTCGATCACCGGCAGCGTTCGGGCCGGCACCGAGGTGGCGACGGCCGCCGCGGCCGACCTGAAGCGGGTCCACCTCGAGCTCGGCGGCAAGGCGCCGGTGATCGTCTTCGACGACGCCGACGTCGAGTCGACCGCCGAGGGGATCGCCGGGGCGGCGTACTTCAACGCCGGCCAGGACTGCACCGCCGCCACCCGCGTGCTGGCCGGGCCACGGGTGCAGCGCGACCTGCTCGACGCCCTGGTCGAGCAGGCCCGGTCGCAGGTGGTCGGTGGAACCGACGTCGTCGACGCCGACTTCGGCCCGCTCAACAACGCCGGCCAGCTCGACCGAGTCCAGAGCTTCCTGCGTCGCGTCCCGGACCACGCCCGCGTACTGACCGGCGGGGAGGCCGTCGGCGACCGCGGCTACTGCTTCGCCCCCACGGTCGTCGGCGGGCTGCGCCAGGACGACGAGATGATCCAGCAGGAGATCTTCGGGCCGGTCGTCACCGTGCAGGCGTTCGACGACGAGGCCCAGGCCCTCGAGTGGGCCAACGGGGTCGAGTACGGGCTGGCGTCCAGCGTGTGGACGAAGGACCACGGCCGCGCCATGCGGATGGCCCGTGACCTCGACTTCGGCTGCGTGTGGATCAACACGCACATCCCGCTCGTCGCCGAGATGCCGCACGGCGGCTTCAAGCACTCCGGCTACGGCAAGGACCTCTCCGTCTACGGATTCGAGGACTACACCCGCGTCAAGCACGTCATGAGCTATATCGAAGAGTGAGCGGCCGGCCGAGCGGCGCATGACGAGAAGGAGGCGGTGCGGTCCATGATCGTGGGCGTTCCGAAGGAAGTGAAGGACGACGAGTACCGGGTGGCGATCACGCCGGCCGGCGTCCGGGAGCTCGTCTCGCACGGGCACGTCGTCCACGTCGAGAAGAGCGCGGGGGAGGGCTCGTCGATCGGCGACGACGAGTTCGTCGCCACCGGCGCGGTCATCGTCGGCGACGCCGACGAGATCTGGGCCGCCGCCGACCTCATCCTCGGGGTCAAGGAACCCATCCCGTCGGAGTACCCCCGCCTCGGTCTCCGGCGCGACCAGGTGCTCTTCACGTACCTGCACCTCGCCGCGTCCCGCCCGTGCACCGAGGCCCTGCTCGACGCCGGCAACATCGCGATCGCCTACGAGACGGTCCGCCTGGCCGACGGCTCCCTGCCGCTGCTGACGCCGATGAGCGAAGTGGCCGGTCGGATGGCACCGTTCATGGGCGCCCATCACCTGATGCGGCCAGCCGGCGGCCGCGGCAGCCTGATCTGCGGCGTTCCCGGCGTCCAGGCGTCGAAGGTCGTCATCCTCGGCGCTGGCGTCGTCGGCATGGCGGCGGCCACGCTCGCCGTCGGCATGCACGCCAGCGTCTACATCCTCGACCGGAACCTCGAGCGGCTCCGCCAGGTCGACCACCACTTCCGCGGTGCATTGGAGACGGTCGCGTCGAGCACGCACGCCATCGAAGAGGTCTGCGAGGACGCCGACCTGGTCATCGGCGCGGTGCTCGTCGTCGGCGCCCGGGCGCCGAAGCTCGTCTCCGACGATCTCGTCGCCCGCATGCCCACCGGCTCGGTGCTCGTCGACATCGCGGTCGACCAGGGCGGGTGCTTCGAGTCGACGCGGCCGACGACCCATTCGAACCCGACCTTCGAGGTCCACGGGTCGATCTTCTACTGCGTCGCCAACATGCCTGGTGCCGTACCGCACAGTTCCACCCACGCGCTCGTCAACGCCACGCTGCCGTACACGCTCGAGATCGCCGACCACGGGTGGAGGAGCGCCGGCGCGGGCCGATGCGGCGCTCGGTCTCGGGGTCAACGTCGTCGAGGGGTCCGTCGTCTGCGAGCCCGTCGCCGAGGCCCACGGGCTGCCCTACGTGCCGCTGGCGTCGCTGCTCTGAGGACGGGTGCCCGGGGCGGTGAACTGCGTCAGCGACAGGGTGTTGCCGTCGGGGTCGGTGAACCACGCCACCAGGTCGCCGCTCGGTGAGGCCCAGATCCCGTCGGGGCGCTGGTCCATCCCCTCGTAGCGGTTGAAGTCGACCCCCAGCGCAGTGAGCCCTTCGACCGTCGCCGCGATATCGACGACCTCCCAGCCGGCGATGGTGAACGGCTGCGGCCGGAGGTCCGGCACCGGGGTGATGCGGATCGCCGTCCCGTTGGCGTCGACCACGAGGGCGAACGGGCTCTCGTCGACCACCCGCAGACCGAGGACCGACTCGTAGAACGGACGCGCCCGCTCGACATCGCTGACCGGGATGAACGCCACGACGGAGGAGGAGGCAAGCACGGCGCAAGAGTACGCCTCGCCCCGGATGGCGGTCCGGCTCGATCCCGTACGCTGAGCGGATGTCCGAGCCAGTGCTGACGCTGATGGCCGTCCACGCCCATCCCGACGACGAAGCGACCAGCACCGGCGGGGTGCTCGCTCGCTACGCCGACGACGGGGTCCGTACCGTCCTCGTGACGTGCACCAACGGCGAGCTCGGCGACGGGCCCGGCGGGATCAAGCCGGGCGAGCCCAGCCACGACGAAGAAGCGATCGTCGCCCTCCGCCGCCAGGAGCTGGAGGCCAGCTGTCGGGTGCTCGGCGTCGCCGACCTCGAGCAGCTCGGGTACCACGACTCGGGGATGATGGGTTGGCCGCAGAACGATGCCCCCGGGGCCTTCTGGCACACCCCGGTCGACGTCGCCGCGGCCAAGCTGGCCGAGCTGATGGACCGCTACCGACCGGACGTCGTCGTGACGTACGACGAGAACGGCTTCTACGGCCACCCCGATCACATCCAGGCCAACCGGATCACCCTGGCGGCGGCTCGGTCGACCGGGATCCCGGCCAAGCTGTACTACACCGCGCTGCCGCGCTCGTCGCTCGCCGGTTTCGTCGAGCTACTCCAAGAGCACGGGATCGAGCTGCCCGAACCGGTGGGGGAGAACCCGGAGTTCGGGACGCCCGACGAGCTGGTCACGACGACGGTCGACTGCTCGGCCTGGGCGGACCGCAAGTACGACAGCCTGGCCGCCCACGCCAGCCAGTCCGACAACATCTTCTTCCTCCAGCTCGGCAAGGACGTGTTCCGTACCGTGATGGGCCGGGAGAGCTTCGTCCGGGTCGACGACCGGACCGGGGCTGCGGTACCCGAGGACGATCTGTTCGCCGGGTTGCGCTGACCGGTTAGCCGGCCGCCCGGGCCGCTTCGGCCTGGCGCTTGGCGCTGAGCACCGGGTCGGCGGCGGCGACCTTGGTCAACAGGCTGCGGAGCCGACGCTGCTCGGTCGGGCTCAGGCTCCGGAAGGACGGTGGGGCCTCGCCCATCAGCGTCCTTGCCCGGGTGAGCACCTGCCGGCCCTTGTCGGTCAGGACGACCGTCTTGATCCGCCGGTCCGTCGGGTGCGGCCGGCGCTCGGCGATCCCCTGCGCTTCGAGGCCGTCGACCAGCGTCGTGCAGTACGAGGCATCGAAGTTGAAGTACTCCGCCAGGTCGCGCATGGCCGCTGGCTGCGGCCGGTCGAGCGTCAGCATCGCCTTGAACAGGTTCACCGGTAGGCCGACGTCTCGGCACACCTCGTGCAGCCGAGTGTGGGCCTCTCCCTCGAGGACGAGCGCGTAGACGAGCTGCCACGTCTCGTCCGCGTCGATCTCGTCACCGTCGAGGTCGGCGGTCGGGGCCGCTTCAGCGGGGGGCACGGGCCGAGAACGTAGGCTCATCACTAGATCCTGTCAACTATGGCACCTGCCATATAGTCAAGCGTAGTCGATAGTTGACAACAGTCAAGCTTTTCGTTACGCTGTCCGGCGATGAGCGACGTCTCCAGCTCCCCATCCACTGGCCCGACCGGTTCTGCGCCGACCGGTTCTGGCCCGGCCGGTTCTGGCCCGACCGGTTCTGGCCCGGCCGGCCCCAGCCTGATCAACGAGAGCCCGCTGAAGGACCCGGTCCTGCGCCGCCTGTCGCTGGTCGTGATCCTCGGGGCGATGATGTCGATCCTCGACACGACGATCGTCAACGTCGCCATCGAGACGTTGAGCCGCGACTTCCATACGTCGTTGGCGACGATCCAGTGGGTCACGACCGGGTACCTGCTCGCCTTGGCCATCGTCATCCCGCTGTCGGGCTGGATGGTCGAACGGTTCGGGGCGAAGCGGATGTGGATGATCTCGTTGGGCCTGTTCACGTTGGGCTCGACGTTGTGCGGGCTGTCATGGTCGGCGGAGAGCCTGATCTTCTTCCGTATCCTCCAGGGCCTCGGCGGCGGCATGATCATGCCGGTCGGCCAGACGATCCTGGCCCGGGCGGCCGGGCCGCAACGGATGGGTCGGGTCATGTCGATCCTGGGCGTGCCGACGCTGATCGCCCCGGTGCTCGGTCCGGTGCTCGGTGGCCTGATCGTCGACAACGTCACGTGGCGCTGGATCTTCTTCGTCAACGTGCCGATCGGCATCTTCGGGTTGGTGCTCTCGTCCCGCTTCCTCGTCCACGAGCGCCACGCCGACCCCGGCCGGCTCGACCTCCTCGGCGTCGCCCTGCTCTCACCGGGCCTCGCCCTCCTCGTGTACGGCTTGTCGGAGGCCGGTGGGGGCAGCGGGTTCGGGAGCACGACGGTCATCGCCTGCCTCGCCGCCGGCGCGTTCTTGGTGATTGCGTTCGTGCTGCACGCGCTGCGCATCGACCGCCCGCTGCTGGACATGCGGCTGTTCCGAGATCGCAGCTTCTCGATGGCCAACCTCGTCACGTTCATCTTCGGGGCCGGCCTGTACGGCGCCATGTTCCTGCTGCCGCTCTACTACCAGATCGTCCGGGGTGAGAGCGCGTTGGTGGCCGGCCTGCTGATGGCCCCGCAGGGCATCGGGGCGATGTTGTGCATGCCGCTCGGCGGTCGGTTGACCGACAAGTTCGGGGCCCGCCGGATCGTCCCGGTCGGCATGGCCGTCTTCATCCTCGGCACGGTCGCCTTCACCCAGCTCAGCCCGACCAGCGGCTACGGCTGGCTGGCCTTCTCCCTGTTCGTCCGTGGCCTCGGGATGGGCTGGGTGATGATGCCGGCCATCGCCGCGGCGTACATCAACCTGACCCCGGCGCTCGTGCCCCGGGCATCGACGACGATCAATATCGTCCTGCGGGTCGGCGGCTCGTTCGGCACCGCGCTGGTCGCGGTCGTCCTGCAGCGCCAGATCGCCGGCCGGCTGCCGGAGCTGGGCGGCATCCTGAGCGGGGCGCCGACGAGCGTGACGAGCAAGCTGCCGCTGCCGGTGGCGACGAAGCTCGCCGACTCGTTCGGGTACTCGTTCTGGGTCGTGTTGCTCGTCTCGGTCGTCGGCCTCGTCGCCGCACTGATCCTGCCGAAGAGCCGGCCGGCGCCGCTCACCGCGGCCGGCGGCGACACGGTGGCGCCCCTCACCGTCCCCGTCGGGGACTGATCGCTCGGCGCGCCAACCCGGACTCCGAACCCCGAACCCCGAACCCGGCGTCGGTCGCCAGGCTCACCGTGGCCCGGAGCGAACGGGGCCATAGGATGCGAGCCGGATGGAGGCACCCCGAGACGACCGGAGCGCCCGCCGATCGGGCCGATCTCGGCTGATCGACACCCGGCCGTCCGCCGGCGCCGTTGTCGTCGGCCGGACGAGCGACTACGGTCGCACCGGCCGTCGGGCCGGCTGGGCCGGTCCCGACATCGACCAGTTCACGGTCGGGGGGTTCCTGGCGGCGAGTGGGCCCCGGGGAGACGGCGGGCCGCCGATCCCCGGGGCCCTCGCCGTCGATGCGGCGGCCAGCGGTGGGAACGGGCCGGTGCCGTGACGGTGGTCGCGTCGGTCGACTGGGCGACGGTCTCGTCGCTCGCCACCGCGGCGGGGACGCTCGTCCTCGCCGTCGCCACCTTTTCGTCCGTCCGCTCCGCCAACCGGTCGGCTCGGGTGGCGGAGCTGTCGTTGCTGGCCGGCCTGCGACCGGTCCTCGTCCCGTCGCGGCCCGAGCACCCGACCGAGTGGGTGACGTTCGCCGACGGGCACTCGGTCGAGATCGGCGGCGGGCAGGCGTCGGCCGAAGTCGTCGACGACGTCATCTACCTGACGATGGCCCTGCACAACGTCGGCAACGGGATCGGCGTCCTCCACGGCTGGACGATCGACCCCGGTCGACCGGTCGGTGACGGTCGCCACGCCGAGCCCGAGGACTTCCGCCGTCTGTCGCGAGACCTCTACGTGCCGGCCGGGTACTTCGGGTTCTGGCAGGGGGCCATTCGGGACCGCGACGACCCCGACCGCGACGCCGTCCGCCGGGCCATCGGCGACGGGGCGCCGATCACGCTCGACCTCCTCTACGGCGACCAGGAGGGAGGGCAGCGGACGATCAGCCGGTTCCGGCTCCTCCGTTCCGACGACGGCGCAGTCTGGCAGCCGACGGTCTCGAGGCACTGGAACCTCGACCGACCCGACCCCCGCTGAGTCAAGGCCTGGAAGGCCCGGGAGCGGGGCGAAAGGGAGCAGAAAACGTCAGAATGTTCCGTGTTTACGGAAGTTTTCGCGAAACCTCAGGGAATGCCCATGGCGTTCCGACCCACCGCCCAGGTTGGCCTGGCACGCTCGGTACGTGGGAAAACGTCCCGACACCCTCTGGTTGGTCCGACACGGCGAGAGCGCGTGGAACGCGCTCGGCCTCGTCCAGGGCCACGAGGCCACCCCGGCGCTGACCGCCCGGGGGCGGGCCCAGGCCGAGCAGGTCGCCGAGGAGCTGACCGCGACGCTGGCCGGTGCGCCGGTCGCCGCGCTCTACTCGAGTGACCTCGACCGCGCCGTGCAGACGGCCCGCCCGCTGGCCGGCCGGCTCGGCCGCGACGTCGTCTGCGACGAGCGGCTCCGAGAACGCAGCTTCGGCGAGATCGAGGGGACCCCGTCGCGGGTGCTGTCGCCCGCCGTCGCCGGGATCGAGGGCGCCCAGGTCGTCGACGCCGACGCCACCGCTCCCGGCGGCGAGTCGGTCCGCGATCTCTACGGGCGGGTCGCCGGCTTCGCCGGCGACGTGTTCGCGCCGATGGTCGCCGAGGAGGCGGGTGGCGATGTCGTCGTCGTGGCCCACGGCGGCGTCGTCCGCGTGCTGGCGGCCTGGCTCGACGGGATCGGGCCGGATGGCATGCCGTGGGGGCCGGTCGGCAACGGGTTCGTCGTGCACCGGCCGCTCGCCACGGCGAGGCGGCCATCGATGTTGGGGTCCTGAGGGGGACCAGCGTGCCCGCACGGGCACGAAGGACGAGAAGAGGAAAGGAGCTTTCGTGAACCAGACTGGACTGCAGCTTCCACAACGAGAGACCAAGCCACGGCAGATCGGCGTCACCATGGTCGTGGACGGCGGCCTGCCGCTCGGCGCGCTCGCCGACGTCGTGGCCAGCGCCGGGGAGTACCTCGACTTCGTGAAGTTCGGCTGGGGCACCGCCATCGTCTCCAGCCAGCTCGAGGCCAAGGCGGAGCTGTTGCGTGACGCCGGCATCGACTACTACCTCGGCGGCACGCTATTCGAGAAGCACGTCCACCAGGATCGGTTCGACGACTTCCGGGCCCTCTGCCACGATCTCGCCTGTCGCCACGTCGAGGTCTCCAACGGGACGATCGACATCTCGAACCTCGAGAAGGCCGGCTACGTCCGCAAGCTGGCCGACGAGTTCACGGTCATCTCCGAGGTCGGTTTCAAGGACTCCGAGCGGTCGGAGAAGCTGATGCCGAAGCGGTGGATCGAGTACGTCCACGACGATCTCGACGCCGGAGCCACCCTCGTCACGCTGGAGTCGCGCGAGAGCGGGCACTCGGGGATCTGCCGGCCGGACGGTCAGCTCCGCATCGGACTGATCGAAGAGCTGCTCGGCGGTGACCTGCCGATCGACCGGCTGATGTTCGAGGCGCCGACGACGACATTGCAGTCGTACTTCGTCAAGCGCGTCGGCTACGACGTCAACCTCGGCAACGTCTCCCCGTCCGGGGTCATCGGGCTGGAGACGCTGCGGCTCGGCCTCCGGGCGGACACGCTCTTGACGTTCGAGGAGCCGCAGCGTTGAGGGAGCCGGGTGACGTCTTCCACCTCGCCATCCCGGTCTTCGACCTGGCCGAGGCCCAGCACTTCTACGTCGACCTCCTCGGCTGCAAGCTCGCCCGGACGTACGGCGACCGCATCACGGTCGACTTCTTCGGCGACCAGCTCGTCTGCCATCTGAGCGAGCCGGACGAGCGAGGTGGCGATCGTCCGCTGTCGCTCTACCCGCGGCACTTCGGCGTGACCTTCCGCGCCGCCTCGGACTTCGACGCCCTCTACGACCTCGTCGTGCTCCGCAAGGTCCCGGTCTTCTCCGACCTGGCGACCCGGTTCGAGGGCCTGGCCGAGGTGCACCGGACGTTCGCCCTCCAGGACCCGTCGCACAACCTCCTCGAGTTCAAGCACTACCGCGACCCGAGAATGATGTACTGAACCGTGCCGTTCGCCCGCGAGCCGTTCGTTCCCGATCTCGATCCGCCGACCGCTGGCTGGTCGACGCCGCTCGGGACCCAGCTGGCCGAGCTCATCTGGTTCCGGTCGCTGACCGGGGCCGCCCACCCGTACGTCGAGCACGTCCGTACCGGCCGGTCCGTGACGTTCGGCGATCTCCGCCGGGCGACGACCCGGTGGGCGGGACTGCTCGACGACCTCGGCATCGGCTCGGGCGACACGGTCGGCATCGCCGTCACCGATGCCGTCGACTTCTCGATCGTCTTCCTCGGCGTCGTCGCCGCCGGCCGGGTGGCGGCGCCGCTCGATCCGGGCGCGCCGGACGCCGAGCTGGCGGCGGTGTGCGGCCGCGTGGAGCCGGCGGTCGTGCTGAGCGACCGGCCCGGACCGGCCGGCGTGCCGACCGACTGGGTCGTCCTCCGTCGTGGCTCCTTCGACCTGCCCGACGCCGACTCGCCGGAGGGCGCGCCCGGGGGGCCGGTGGTCTCGCTCCGGCCGACCGACGGCGGGCTCGTCCTCTCGACGTCGGGGACGACCGGGACCCCCAAGCTGATCCGGCTGACCGACCGCCAGCTGCTCCACACCGCCCGGGCCGTCGCCCGCCACCACCAGCTCTCGGCCACCGATCGCGGCTTCAACTCGCTGCCGCTCTTCCACATCAACGCCGAGGTCGTCGGACTGCTCGCATCGCTCGTCGCCGGAGCCACCGTCGTCCTCGACGACCGATTTCACCGGACGGCCTTCTGGGACGACATGGACCGGCACCGCGTCACGTGGATCAACGCCGTGCCGGCCGTCCTCGCCCGGCTCGTCCCGCTGACCGACGGCGAGGTCGTGCCGGCGGGGATCCGGTTCGTCCGGTCCGCCTCGGCGCCGCTTCCCGAGCCGACGCTGCGCCGGTTCGAGGACGCCACCGGCCTGCCGATCGTCGAGACGTACGGCATGACCGAAGCCGGGAGCCAGATCACCGCCAACCCGCTGGACGGTCCGCGCAAGCCGGGATCGGTCGGACGGCCGGCCGGGGTCGAGCTCCGGGTCGTGCCCGACGAGGAGGCCGACGCACGATCGGGGTGTCGGGCGGGTGGAGATCCGGGGGCCGGGGGTGATCGGCGCCTATGCCGGGAACGGCTACGAGGACCGCGTCGACGCCGACGGTTGGCTCGACACCGGCGACCTGGGCTACCTCGACGAGGACGGCTACCTTTTTCTCGTGGGCCGGGCCGACGACGTCATCAACCGGGGTGGGGAGAAGATCTTCCCCCGCGAGGTCGAAGAGACGATCCTGGCCGACCCCGACGTGCGCGCCGCGGTGGTCGTTGGCTGGGACCACCAGGTGTTCGGTCGGGTCCCCGTCGCCTTCTTGGTGGCCGAAGGTGTGGCCGGCGACGACGACCGGTCACGGGCCGAGGCGATCGTCGACCGGTTGCACGGCCGGTGCGCCCGTGACCTGTCCCGGCCGAAGCGCCCGGTGGCCTTCCACGTCGTCCAGCAGCTGCCGGCCGGCACGAACGGGAAGATCCGTCGATCGATGGTCGCCCGCCAAGAGGCGATCTACAGCCTGCTCGTGAGTTGACGGTGGTGCCCGCCGGCGACGTGGCGGTGCCGCCTTCGACGACGACAACGGTGGCGACCAAACCGGCCAAGCCGAGGCTCGACCACGTCGACGCCATGCGGCCGATCAAGCAGGCCGGCGTCGTCTCCACGCACTCGCTGCTCTACTTCGCGCCCGGCGCCAGCCTGGCCGTCGGCGGCGCGTTGATGCTCCTCCACGTCACCCGTGAGGCGTTCCTCTTCATCTCCGCCTGCATGCTCACGTACAGCTACTACTCGCTGCGGCGGGGCAGCTACGGGCGGTTCTACAAGAAGCGGTTCGTCTCGGTCTGCCTGCCGTACCTGTGCTGGACGGCGATCTACTTCTTCGTCACGCTGCCGAGCGGGTCGTACACGCTGGCCACCGGCTTCGGGCACTTCTGGTACCTCGTCGCCACCGGCTACTACCAGCTCTACTACCTGCTCGTCATCATGCAGTTCTACGTCCTGTTCCCGGCGATGCTGGCCCTCGTGCGCCGGACCGCCGGCCACCACATCGCGCTCTTGGCGGCGAGCCTCGGCCTCCAGGTGCTGATCGTCAGCCTGATGCACTGGCGGGTCTTCCCGCCCGGCATGCAGGGGTTCTGGGCCAGTCGGGAGGTGATCTCGTACCAGTTCTACCTCCTGGCCGGCATGGTCGTCGCCCTGCACATGGACGACGTCCACCAGTGGATCGTTCGTCACGTCCGGCTCGTCCTGGCCGTCACCGTCGTGGCCGCGGTCGTGGCCGAGGTCTGGTACGTCCTCTCGGCGCGTCACGACGTGCCGTGGCTGGGTTCGGGGTCGGACCCGCTCCAGCCGATCGTCATCCCGTTCAATATTGGCGCCATCGCCTGCATCTACCTCGTCGGCGTCTACCTCGTCGACCGCCGCCGGTCGACGACCGTCCGGGCGACGATCCGGTCCGGCTCCGACAACTCGTATGGCGTCTACCTCGGGCAGATGGTCTTCATCCTCGCCCTGTCGTGGCTGGGCTGGCGGCAGCTCGACCAGTACCTGTCGTGGCCGGTCGTCAGCATCCTCACCGTCACCGTCGTCTTCCTCGCCTGCGTGCTCATGACCAGCCTGCTCGCCCGCACGCCGGTGACCGTCCCGCTCACCGGCCGCCAGCGCCAGGAATGGCGGACCTGGATCCCCGAGCGGTGGCGGAGCCGGCCGACAACCGCTGATGAGCTCGCCGCCGAGGAGGCCGTGTCGTCACCGATCGACCCCGAGCCGACGGTCGGGCGAGCACCCGTGTCCCGATGAGCGACACCCTCTCGGTGAGTAACTCGCCCTTGGTGAGCGACGCGCCCTTGGTGAGCGACGCGCCCTCGGTGACGCAGGGGCGGGGCTTCTACCTCCGCCAGTTCGACCTCTACCGGTCGGTCGCCTTCGTCGGCGTCGTCGCGCAGCACTCGGTGCTGTGGCCGGTGGCCGGCAACGCCCAGTTCGGGTGGGGATCGGTGATGATCCTCCACGCCACCCGTGAGCTGTTCTTCTTCCTGAGCGCGTTCGTCGCCTACTACGCCCAGGCCACCCGGCCGCGGGGGATCGGCCCCCTCTGGTACCGCCGGCTCAGTCAGATCGTCGTGCCGTACCTGGCCTGGACGGTCATCTACTGGACGTACACACTGATCGCCCACTCCCAGACGATGGGAGCCTGGGGGTCGTTCGCCCACGACGTGTGGTGGGGCTACTACCAGCTGTACTACGCGGTCGTCCTCATCCAGTTCTACGTCCTGCTGCCGCTGCTCGTGTGGCTCGTTCGCGTCACCCGCCGGTACCACTGGTGGGTCCTCGGCGTCAGTGCGGTCCTCCAGCTGGCGATGATGGTCGTGACGCACTACTTCTCGTGGCACACCGGCGTTGCCGGAACGATCCGGCACTACGACTTCAACATGACGACATCCCGGGTGATCGTCGGTTACCAGCTCTATCTCATCCTCGGACTGCTAGCCGCCGACCACGTCGACGACATCCAGCGGTTCGTCGCCCGGTGGCATCGGACGATCGTCGCCGGGGCTGCCGGGATCGGCACGCTGACGATCGGCTACTACGTCGTCGGGCTCGCCCTCCACCAGGCGCCGGGCCACGCGTCCGACCTCTACCAGCCGGTCGCCGTCGTCTGGTTCGTCGCGGCGATCGCCGGCCTCTACGCGCTCGGCTGGATCTGGGCCGCCCGGGCGGCCCGGCGCACGACGCCATCGCGGGGCGACCGGCTGTTCACGTGGGGCTCGGACGTGTCGGGCGGCTTCTACTTCTCGCACGTCCTCGTCCTCCAGCTCGTCCTCACCGGTCTCACCGCGGCCGGGCTGGAGATCAAGACGTCGTCGTGGTGGGTGACCACGGTCGTCCTGTTCGCCGCCACCCTGTTCGGGACGGCTGTCCTCGTCACGGTCGTCCGGTGGACGCCGCTGCGGTTCGTCCTCACCGGCCCCGACCGACCGCTCGAGCGGGCCGAGCTGGCGTGGTTCCCGCCGTTGCGCCGGCACCGGTCCGGACCCGGTCCGGACGGATCCGCTCAGTCGGGCCCGTCGAGCGTGGCCGCGACGGCGGCGGCGACGACCTGATAGCCCTCGACGTTCGGGTGCACGTTGTGGGGGAACGGGCTGCCGGTGCACGCCCACGTGAGGGAGCAGACCCGGGCCACGTCGTCTGGCAGTGTCCCGTAGCCGCCGAGGTCGGTCGGTCGCTGGTCGGCGGTGTCGAACGCCGCGGGGACGTCGGCCACCGATGCGCCGGCTCCGGTGTAGGCCCTGGCGAGGGTGGCGTTGAGCTCACCGAAGACGGGCAGCGTCGCCTCGGCGAACGCCTGGCCGACCCGTCCGGCCGTGTACGCCCCGAGGTACGGGTCGTACTTCTCGAGGCCGACGACGTGGAGGGAGGGCCCGCCGGCCGACTCGAGCTCGCTGACGATCGTCGCCACCGTCTGGCCGGTCTCGGTCAGCGCAGCGTCCACGCAGTGGTCGTCCACCGTCCGGTCGGCCAGGCACGGCCGGAGGTCGTTGAAGCCGAGGTCCACCGTGGCCAACATCACCGCTCCCGGGTGGGCGCGGAGGAAAGCCAACGCTTCGCCGATCTGTGATCCGGCGTCGTAGTGGCACGCGCCGCCGCCGTTGAGCGCTTTGCTCGCCGTCTCGCCGGGACAGCCGACCTCGACGAGCTGGAGACCGGGCCACCGGGCCGCCTCGGACTGGGTCAGGTCGTTGGCGTAGCCCTCGTCGGTCGGCGCCCCCCGGGGGTCGGCCGCGTCGGGCTGGACGCCCACCGACTCCGATCCCCCGATCGCCAGGTAGTACGGCCCCGGCTCGTCGGCCCCGGCTACTCGGCCACTGCCGGTTACGACGCCGGCGCCGAACGCGACGAGGCCGAGAAGTGCGAACCCGACGGCGACGCCGACGGTCGCCGGAGAGCGGTGTCGGGCGCGCACGGGCTCAGCGTACTCCCAGGTTGAACACAGGCCTAGTTCAGGTAAGGACCGTGCAAGCAACCCCAGGCGCCGGCGACCCCTTGGCGGTGCGTGGGGCCACATCGTGCGCCTTGTACCTCACGACCTCCGGCTCACTTCCGTCGCTGGGCGGATCGTCATCGGCGGAATATCCGCAAGTTAACTTCTCGTCGGTCCGTTGACAAGGTAGCTTAGACAGTGAAAGAGCCGTTGATTGCTCCGAGTGCCTACCGGCACGGTATGGATCGAACGACCATCCTCCATGTCTTCAACCACCCGATCCGATCGACAGACCTCGATGAGGGGCTGACCATGTTCGTTGGACCTGACGGGGCCGGCAATCTCCTCGAGATCGGGGTGGTCGACGGCCGGCACGGTCCCGTTGTCGTGCACGCCATGCCGGTCAGGCCGAGATACCTCAGGTGACGCCCATGCCGCGAACGACCCAGGAGATCCTCGACCAGGCCGACGAGCTGGCTGCCCGGTTCGAGGGGCACGAGTCCGACCTGGCCGATATGGCGGACGCCGGTCCGCTCCGGGAGGTTCGCCTCGCGTTCCAGGAGCGGGCCGCTGCGGAGCGGCGGTTGAGCGACGCGGTCACCGTCGCCCGGACCCGTGGGCACTCGTCGGCCGCCATCGGGGCCATGGTCGGGACCTCCGGCGAGGCCGCCCGCCAGCGCTACGGCCGACCGGTGGCCAAGCGCTGACGGCGAACCGTTCCAAAGCCGGGCCGCTGGGCGCTGGCTCGCTGGTCGCGTGGACGACTACGAGCTGCGGTGGGCACCTCCGGCCGCTCGGCCGATGGACCGGCTGGCGGCGACGTCGCCACGGGTAACCGCCGCCATCATCGGGTTCTGCTTCGGTCGCCTGGTGGCCAACCCACACCGGGTCGGTCATGCCCTGCAGCGAGAACTGGCCGGATGGCGCGGCGCTCGCGTCGGCGCGTACCGCGTCGTGTACTGGATCGACGAGGACGGTCGGGTCGTGACCGTCGATCGGGTCGACCACCGGGCCGACGTCTACCGGCCGAGGTAGGTGGTCATCCCTCCGGGTCCCGTTCAACGAAGGGGGCTCGAGCCGGTCAGCGCCAACAGGTCTTGGTTCACGAAGATGTGCCGGGGCCGGCCCGGACCCGCTGGTCTGACGCCATAGTCAGTGAGCACGCCAGCGCTCGCCAGCGTCTTCAGGGCGTCGATCGCCCCCTTGGCCGAGAGCCCGCACTCTTCGGCGACGACGTGGCTGGTCAGCATGAGGTGTCGAGGGAGCAGGTCCAGCACTCGCCACGCTCCGGCACCCCGTCTCAGTGCTCTGTCGGCGAGTTGGACACGCCACCATGACTCGAGTTCGTCGACCGCTCGAATGAGACCCGTCGGCAATCCTCCCGTCCCCCTGCTCGCCCATCGGGCTGACGATCACCATACACGTACCAGAGCGCGGGCCCCACTGCCACACAGAGTTCGAGCCCTGCTGCTGATCCCGGTCGGGGCGACCGCGGCGACGAGGGCGGCCAAGTTGGCGGCGACCCAAGTGGCGGCCACGTCTGACGTAGGCATCTCCTCGGCCATCACGACGTCGGCGACGGGGGCTCGCACGCCTTCGATGTACGACGATGCGACGCCCTCGGCCCGGAGCAGAAGCCTGGCCAATGGCTCGTAGTCGGCCTCGAGGCCCGAGGCGGCGAAGCCGACCTCTGCGGCCGCCACCGCCGTGGCTCGGGTTGCGTGAGAGTCGAGTGTGAGGTGGCGATCGCCGAGCCGGGTCGGGACGAAGGCCTTCGCGCGGCGGCCATGCCAGACGATCGGGACTTTGCGGCCAGCTAGCTCCATGTAGATCGTGGGTTTTTTACCGTTATCCCCATTTCGGTAAATAATACTGCAGACGTGGAGCGGAGATGCAACCGCCGATCACCACTGCCCCGAGGCGCAGCCGCCGCGGGGCCATCGGTCTACGACCGAGAGCGGTCACCGGTCCATTTCCCGCCAACATCGTGCGCTCAATGAACGCTGTTCGCTCATTGTCCTAAATGCCCGATTTAGCGCCCATTCATTAGGCTCTTGCAGGATCTTCGCTGTACCGTTTGGCGGCTTGTCCAACGGGGTACATATGCGGCCCGCGAGAGCGGGGGAGCGCCGAGGGGGCGCCAGGCGTTGGCGCCGCGCCACGCGCCGGGGCCGGGGCTCGGCATCTCGATCCTGTGCCTGGCCATCGCCGCCGCGCTCGTCGTGCCGCGAACGAGGCCCGGGCCGGTGGGCCCCCGGCCACCGGCGGGCTGGGCCCCGCCGCGTTGGCGTCGACAACGCTCCCGTCCGGCTGCTCGGCCACAGGGCTGACGATCACCTGCACGTACCAGAGCGACGGGACACACAACCACACAGAGGTCGGGGCCCTGTTGCTGATCCCGGTCGGGGTGACCAGCGTGCGGGTCCAGGCGAACGGGGCGGTCGGCGGCGGGACAGGCACGGTCTCGGGCAAGGGCGGCACCGTCTCGGCCACGATCGACCTCACAGCGATCACGACCACGTACGGCGCGGGCTGGAACCGGGCGCTGTCGGTGACCGCCGGCGGTAACGGTCTCGGCACAACAACAACAGGCACCGGAGGCGCACCCGGGGGCGGTGGCGGGGGGTCGGGCCACGAGCGGCACGGATCGGGCGGCGGCGGGTGGACCGGGGTCACGGTGACGTCGAGCTCGGCCCCGGTGGTCGTCGCCGGCGGCGGCGGCGGGACCGGTTCGTACGGCTCGGGCCACGGACCGACCAGCGCCGGCAGCGGGGGCCACCCGGCCAGCGGCGGTAACGGCGGCGCCGGCACGACATGTTTCTTCTCGACACCCGGCGGCAGCGGCGGCGGTGGGGCGACGACATCGGGACCGGGCGGCGGCGGCAGCGGCCACGGCTGCTCGTCGGGGACAGGCGGCGGCTCGGGGTCGGGGATGAGCGGCGGCGGCGGCGGTGACGGCAACGGTGCCGCGGCCTCCGGCGGCGGCGGTGGCGGCGGCGGCGGCGGTTGGTACGGCGGCGGCGGCGGCGGCGGCGGCGGGACCGACGCCAGCGGCGGTGGCGGTGGTGGCGGGCTCAGCAACGTCGCCGGGACAGGCTGGGTGTCGACAGCGGCCTACACAGCGTCCGGCAAGAGCACCGGGTACGCCGCCGTCACGGTGAGCTGGTCGCTGCGGACGACGACCACGTCGCTGTCGGTCACAGGGTCGGCAACAGTGCCGGCCGGCCGCTCGGTGACCCTGCGATCGACGGTGACGGCGAGCGGCGGCTCACCGACGGGGACCGAGACGTTCTCCCGGTCGACAGGTACTGCGGTCTGCAGCGGCGTGGCGCTCACCGCCGGTGCGGCGGCGTGCACGTTCAACGATCCGGCCGCGCTCGGCGCGCATGGCTACTACGCCCGCTATAGCGGCAGCACGGCCTACGGGGTGAGCACGAGCTCGACCGCGACGATCACGACCACCAAGGACGTCACGACGCTGAGCAACCTCCACGTGACGACCAGCGGCGGGTTGCGGGTGGCGGTGACCGTCGTCCCGCCGACCTACGCGACGACATCGCTCGGCTCCGGCCAGGTGACCTTCTCCCGGGCGCCAGGCGGTGGCGGGACGAGGACGACCATCTGCACCCAGACAATCTCGTCGAACGCCGCCGCCGGCAGCAGCACCACCGTCACATGCTCGTTCCGGACAGCTGTCCCGGGGACGACGTACACACTGTCCGCCACATTCCCCGGGAAGGGCGACAACTCGACCGCGTCGATCGGGCCGGTCAGCTACTCGGTGACAAAGGCCACACCGACCGTGACGCTGACAGCCAGCGCCACGCACGTCGTCTACGGGACGACGGTCACGCTCCGGGCCACCGTCGGCGGGTTGCCGACCAGCGACGCCCCTCCGGCCGAGGTGACCTACACCCTCCTCGGCGGCACGGCCATCGCCTGTACCGGCCACGGCCAGACCAACCCGGCACCCGTGACACTGGGCAACGGCCGGGCATCGCCGTGCACATTCGTCCCCGGGACAGGCGGTAACGCGTCGACAGCCAAGGTAGTCGCCGCCTACGCCGGCGACGCCCAGACGAACGCCAAGAGCTCGACGACGACCACCGTCGCCGTGTCGGCGGCCGGTTCCGGCGTCACCATGACCGCCGTCGGGCAGCTCGGCGTGAGTGGCGTCGGCGTGCCGGTCGTGCTGACCGCGTCGGTCACGAACAGCGATCACACGACAGCGGTCCCGGGTGGGGTCGCCGCCTTCTCGGCCCACGGCGCGCCCGTCGTCGGCTGCACAGCGGTGCCGGTGACCGGTGGCGTGGCGACGTGCACGGACAACCAGCCGCCGACGGCGCTGGGCGCGGTGCCGTTCGGCGTTACTTTCTGTTCGAGCGCCACCGGGACCTGCCGGGACTGGACGTCGAGCCAGTCGAGCACGACGTACACGCCGACCAAGGACCCGACGTCGGTAACGCTGAGCCCCGGCTCGACACAGACCCACCCGGCGACAGCCACGGGCGGGCAGCCGATCACGGTCACCGCGACGGTGGCCCTCGTTGCCGGCAGCGCCACGGTCGGCGGGACGGTCACGTTCCACCAGGGCGTCACAGCCATCACCGCCAGCGGGGGAGGCTCGTGCTCGTCGGAGCCGGTCGGGCCGTCCGGCCAGGCCAGCTGTACCTTCGTCCCCCGTCCCGGCTACGAGGACACAGTGACGGCCGCCTACACACCGGCGGCGACATCGCTCACCACCGCGTCGACGTCCGCCCCGGCGTACTTCAAGGTCAGCGGGTTCCCGACGGCGACGACCGTCGGCCTGGCCGATCCGACCGGCCCGCTGGCGGCCGGCGGAACCGTCGCCTACGGCGTGCCGCTCACCGCCGCGGCGACGGTGACGTCGGGGGCGTCACCGGTCGCGTCCGGCACGGTCTCGTTCACCGTCGACGGTTCGGTCGACCCGGCGTGCGCCGCCCAGGCGGTCGGGGCCGGCGGCACGGCCACCTGCCTCCTGCCGGCCGAACCGGCCGGAGGACTGACGGTCACCGCCGCCTACGCCTACGCCGGGAGCACATTCGCGGCGAGCACCGGCTCGGCCACGGCCGCGGTCACCGCCGCCCCCACGTCGGTGACCCCGTCGGTCGGACCGGACGTGACAACGGCCGGCGCCATCGTGATCACCGCCACCGTGGTCAACACCGCACCCGGGGCCACCGTGGCGCCGACGGGCTCGGTGGCGTTCTCGGGCGGCGGCAGCCCGATCACATCGTGCGGCGCCGTCCCCCTGTCGCCGGCGGGCGGCCCGGACGCGGTGGCCACCTGCGCGGTGCCGATCCCGTCGGCCGCCACGCCGTACAGCGCGGCGTACACGTCGTCCGGCCCCGACTTCTCGTCGTCGGCCGCGGCCGGCCCCGTGACATTCCAGCCGGGCGCGGCCTGCTCGACGTCGTTCGCCGCGGCCTGGACCGATGCCGGTGGGACCCTCGACCTCGGCGTCGGCGGCCTCGGGACCGGCGTCGACGCGCTCTCGCTCGACCTCAGCCCGGTCAGTGGCGGCTGCACGGCCACACTGACGATCCCGTTCAGCGGCGGGTCGCTGTCGCTGTTCGGCTCGACGCTGGCCAGTACCGGGTCGATCGCCGGGTACGTCGAAGATGCCCAGGGCCCCGGGACGAGCCCCCAGGTGTGCCTGACCGTCGGCACGCTGTCGTTGCCGGGCGGCTGGTCGCTCGGCTCGCTGGGCCTCACGTCGACCGAGAAGCTCTGCTTTGCCCTGACGGGGGTCAGCGGCACGACCGGCTCGGTCGGTGGCGTCACGTCGGGCGTCCTCACCGCCACCGCGGCCGGGCTGCCGTTCGGCGTGCCGGACGCCTCGGTCCCGTACCAGCTCTCGCTGACCTTCAGCGCCGGCTCGACGCCGTCGCTCACGGTCCACGTCAGCCCGAGCACCGTGCCGGCGACGACGGTCTACGCCACCGCGACCGTCACCGTCACCCGCACGACAGGTGCGTTCACGGCGGCCGGCACACTGGGCGTCCGGAACGTGCCGTTCGCCAGTGCCGGCCTCGACGCCACGTTCACCGTGTCGACCGGATCGGCCGGGTCGATCGCCGGCTCGGTCACCCTGTCCACCCCGGCGACCTACTCGCCGGTGCCCGGGCTCACGCTGCAGGGTCTCTCGACCACGCTGGCCCGGTCCGGCGGCCAGACGACGTTCGACCTCGCGGCGACGGCAGTCCTCGGCTACGGGAGCCACCCGGTGACGGTGGCGCTGACCGGGAGCTATCAGGCGCAGGCGTGGACGGCGACGGTGGCGGCGACGACGGTCGCCCCGTGGACCCCGTTCACCGGCCTGACGATCCAGCCGACCCTGTCGGGGACGGTGACGATCACAACCGCTGGCGCGACGAAGGTCAGCTACGACATCGAGGGCGGGACGCCGCCGACCGGCGGCGGCGGCACGGCCCTGGCCAGCTGGAGCCCCGGCGCCGGGGTGACGATCTCGATCGACTGTCTCGCCTTCACGTTCGGCGTGGCCCCGCACTGCGCGTCCGGGACGACAGTGACCCCGACCGACCCGACCCTGGCCGTGCAGGGGTCGCTGGCCTTCGGCGGTACCGGCGGCCTGACGGCCGGGTTCCGCGGCTCTCTCGACCTCAAGGCGGGCAAGGTCACACTCTCCCTCGACGGCACAGCCGGGCCGCTGTCGGTCACCCCCGTCACCGGCCTGACCCTCACGCTGACCAGCCTCCAGGTCAGCGGCGGGGGAGGGACGCTGACGGTGACAGCCAAGGCGACCGCCGTCGTGCCGTCGCTCGGGGCCACCGCGACACGGCCGCTGACCGCCGCACTGAGCGACCAGGGCGGGACGCTCGTGGTGGCCGTGGGCGGTCTCAGCCTGGCGTCGGTCGGGGTCCCGCTCACCGGGGTCTTCGCCTACGCCTCGGCCTCGGTCGCCAGCTATGCGACCGGGACAGCGACAGTGGGCGCGGTCGCCCTGGCCAAAGGGTTCAACGCCTTCGCCGTCTATCACCCGTCGCCCGGCGTCGTCACCGTCCTCCAGCAGGTCGGCTTCACGCTGCCGCCCGGCGACGCGGTCACGTTCCAGGCCGCGTGGACACCGTCGGGCGCGCCGACGTTCGCGGCCACCCTGAGCTCGTCCACCGCCGGGTTCCCGTTCCTCGCCCTGCCGGGCGGCGGGACGGTCACATCGGCGACCCTCTCGTACGCCGGCGGCCAGCTGACCGTGTCGGTGGCGGGCACCATCCCGGTCCCGTCCAGTGCGCCGGCGACCATCGACCTGACGCTCACCGTGGGGTCGGGCGGGGCCTTCAGCGGCACGGCGACGGTCACCGGGCTGACCGTCTTCGGCCAGTCGATCGGCCTGGTCGGGACGGTCGACCGGAGCACAACCGGGGTGATCACCGCCACAATCTCGAGCTGCCAGCCCGGCCCGGCCGGGTGCACCAAGGGCCCGATCGCCGGCCCGTTCACGCCGTTCGCCGGAGTGCCGTTCCAGCTCTCGACAGTCTCGTTCTCGCTCGGCACGAGCGGGTTGTCGGTGGCGGCGGACATGACCGTCGACGGGCTCGGCCAGCTCTCGGTGCAGGGCACCCTGCAGTCGCTCAAGACATGGAGCATCGACGTGTCGGCGTCGGCCGCCCAGTCGTGGAGCCCGGTGCCGTCGGTCACGTTCTCGCCGTCGTTCACCGGCACCGTCACCGACGCCAACGGGACGGTGAGCTTCCAGCTCGCTGCGTCCGGCGTCGGCGGCGCCCCGCTGTTCACCCTGTCGCCGCCCGGCGTCACCCTGACCGTCGCGTCGGTCGGGCTCGGCGACGGCGCCCCACCCGGCCGCTGCTCGGTCAAGAAGGTCGGGGACCTCTGGCTGTCGGTCAGCGGGTCGCTGGCCCTGTCGTTGGCCGGCACCTCCGGGAGCGTCTCGGCCACAGGCTGCTTCGACCTCACCAGCGGGACATTCGGCGTCAGCGCGACGGTGACAGCCTTCGCCTTCAGTGCGTTGACAGGCCATCTGACGTTCTCGGCCCCAACCGTCACCGTGGGTCGGTCGACAGGGGCCTACCAGGTCAAGGTGGTCGGGACACTCAAGGTCACCATGCCGTCCGGCGGCACCCTCGACATCGTCGCCACGGTGATCGACGAGACAGGCGGCCTCGTCGTCGGCGCCGAGGTGAACCTGTCGGCCTGGCTCGGCAGCGACGGGGACACCGCGTACCTCTATTACGCGTCGAAGGCGGTCAACGGGTTCGATACCGGAGACCCGTCACTCCAGAAGGTCAACCTGGTCCCCGGCCTCGACTTCGCCCTGGCGCTCACCCTCCCCACAACAGTCCGCCGAGCCCTGTCGAAGGTCAACCTCAACCTGCCGTCCGGGTCGGCGCTGACCGCGCTCGGGTCGGCGAACTTCGCCACCGAGACCTACGAGCTGACGGTCTCGATCTCGCTGGGCGGCGGCCTCCAGCTGTTCACAGCCGGCGGCACCTCGCTCGACCTCGACACCGGCTTCCTCCAGGTGAAGCTGGCCCCGTCGCTCGTCCAGTTCGGCGTCGGCCTCACCGCGACCCTCCACGTCCCGCCACCGACATCGTCGGCCACCGCGTCGACAGTGCCCATCAGCGGCGAGTTGACGGTGTCGACGTCGGGGATCAACCTCTCGCTCTCGCTCGGGAACTGTGGTGGCTCGACAGCCGGCTGGACCAACGCCTTCGGCCTGTCAGGGCTCACCGTCAAGTGCGCCGCCCTGACCGGTGGGATCACCTACGAGTTCCCGTTCGTCGACATCGGCCTGGCCGGCACGATCACGTCGCTCCCGACCGTCATCTCCCGGACGACGGGCTACCAGCCGGGAGCGAAGATCACGTTCGCCTTCAACCTCGACCCGTTCCTACTGGCTTTCAGCATCGGGACAAAGGGCTCGACCACCCCGGCACTCGAGCCCCTGACCGCCTTCGGCCAAGCGACACTGATCAAGGTCTATTACGCGTCGCTCTACTTCTCGCCGACCGGGGCGACAGTCGGGTCGATCCACTACACACCCGGTGTCAGCCTCGGCTTCCAGGCGACACTGTTCCACGTCAACGTCAGCATCCTGGCGTCGATCGGCTTCTCACCGCCGAGCATCACATTCACCGCGACAATCTCGAAGATCACAGTGGGGCCGTTGTCGGTCGGCCCGGTCTCGGTGGTCCTGGCGGCGTCACCGAGCAACTTCGAGTTCCAGTTCACCGGAACGGCCACTCTCGGGCCGGGCTCGGTCAAGATCTTCCCGACACTTCGGGTGGGCGGGAAGCTGAGCGCCTCCGTCCAGGTCGAACTGAGCAAGTCCGGCTTCAGCGCCTTCATCTGGGGCACAGTGGACCTGACAATCACAGCCTACGTAGCCCAGACAACCTGCTACACAGACGGCATCTGGCCCTATCCGTGCCGGTATAAGTGGGTCAACACCGGGTTCTCGGCCCACCTGGGCAAGACCGGCTTCTCGGTGACAGGCACAGGGGTGACCATCGAGGTCGACGGGTACTCGGTGACCTTCGACTACAACGGCCACGTCGCCGTCTCGACGGCGGCCGACGTCCACCGCCTCCCGGCGCGTCGCGGGAACGGCGCTGGCGGCGCGAAGGGCGGCGCCCGTGACGGCCCGTCCGGCCGGTACGCGGTGCTCCATCCGCGGGGCGGCCACGGCGGCCGAGCCCTGTCGGTCGACCTGGCCGCCACAGTCCAACCACTCGGGACGCCGTCCGACGCGCCGGCGGCGACAAAGGGGACGGCGGTGCTCGTGCCGACCTCGGGCTCGGCGACGCCGGGCTCGGCGACGCCGGGCTCTCCGTCAACCGGGAGTGGGTCGACCGGGTCGACCGGTGCGGGCGGGGCGGCCGCCCTTGGCGCGGCGCCGGCGGACAGTGGGCCGGCGGTCGGCCGGTGGTCGGGGACGGCGGCGATGCCGCAGGACCGGGCGCTGGCCGCGACGGCGACGCTGCACAACGGGGACGTCCTGGTGGCCGGTGGGGTCGGCCCGAACAAGACGGTGTCGGCGTCGGCCGAGGTCTACAACCCGGCGACCAAGGCGTGGACGGCCGTCGGGACACTCGGCACGGCCCGGGTGGGCGCCACGGCCGACGTGCTGGCTGACGGCGACGTCCTCGTGGCCGGCGGGCTCGGCGCCGACCACTCGCCGGTGCGGGGGGCCGAGCTCTTCGACCCGACGATCGGGACGTTCTCGGCGACCGGCTCGCTGGCCGCGGCCCGCGGGTACGCCCAGTCGGCGGTGCTCGGCAACGGGGACGTCCTGGTGGCCGGCGGGGTCGGCCCGCACCTGCACCCGCTGCGGTCGGCCGAGGTCTACGACCCGAAGACCGGCCGGTTCGGGGCGACCGGCTCGCTCGGCACGGCCCGGGTGTTCGCGGCCACCACCCCCCTCGCCGGTGGCGGCGTGCTGGTGGCGGGCGGCGACGGACCGGGCGGGGCGGTCGCCGGCGCGGAGCGCTACGACCCGGCGACCGGCCGATGGGCGCCGGCCGGGACGATGAGCGTGGCCCGGTCGATGGCCAGCGGGGCCCGGTTGCCCGACGGCGACGTCTTGGTGGTCGGCGGCGGGGCGGACGCGGACCTCTACGACCCGTCGACCGGCGCGTGGACGACGACGGAGGGTATGAACGCGGTGCGGACGATGCCGATGGTGGCGACGCTGCACAACGGTGACGTGCTGGTGGCCGGCGGCGAGCGCGGCGGGTCCAGCGTGGCATCGGCCGAGGTCTACAACCCGAAGACGACCGGGTGGACAGCCGCCGGCACCATGGCGACCGCTCGGTCCGGTGCGGCGACCGCGGTCCTCTCGAACGGCCAGGTGCTCGTGGCCGGCGGCGGCGACGTCTCGGCCAGCCCGGACCAGCTGCCCACGATCGGCATCGAGTCGTCGGCCCAGGTCTTCACGGTGACGACGCCCGGGACGTCGTCGCCGCCGGCGCCGCTGGGCGCGCCGGTCATCGCCGCCGCCGGCGGCCTCACCGGCACGGCGCTGGTCGTCACCGTCGTCGGCACGGTGGCCGCGGCCGTCCTGCTCGCCGCCTTCCTTGTCGTCGCGTGGCGCCGCCGGCGCCCGTCACCGTCCGGCCCCGCCGCATAGTCGCGATCAGCCGCTGATCAGCACGCCTCGCTCAGTTGTCGTGGGCCCGGTGGACGACCAGGGCGGCATCGAGCGCGGCCCGGTCGTCTTGGGTGAGCGGGCGATAGCGGTCGCCGGACCGGTCGGGGCGCCACCAGACGGGATCGGCCCCGTTCCACCGGTCGGTCCGCAGCGTGGCCTTGGTGATCTTGCCGTTGGCGGTCTGGGGCAGTGAAGGGCTGAGGCGGACGTAGCGAGGCGCCCACTTGGTCCCGAGGTCGGGTTGGGCGGCCAGCCAGCCGGCGAAGTCGTCGGGGTCGAAGGTGGCGCCCGGGCGGAGCTCGACGGCGACCATGACCTGGTCGCCGGCGCCGGTAGTCGTGTCGGGCACGGGGTAGACGGCGGCGACGGTGACGTCGGGGTGGCGGGAGAGGACGGCCTCGACGGGCCCGGCCGCGAAGTTCTCGGAGTCGACGCGCAGCCAGTCACCGCCGCGCCCGGCGTAGTAGAAGAAGCCGTCGGCGTCGCGGTAGGCGAGGTCGCCGGTCCAGTACCAGCCCTGGCGGGTCCGTTCGGCTTCGGCGTCGGGCGCGCCGTAGTAGCCCTCGAACCGGCCGCGGCCGCTCCGGTTGACGATCTCGCCGGTCGCCTCGCCGGCGTTGAGCAGCCGCCGCTGTGCGTCGAAGCGGGCGCGGGGGCATTCGCGGCCGATCTCGGGGTCGACGACGGCGATGTCGACGCCCGGGGCCGGGCGGCCGAGTGAGCCGACCGGCATGTCGCCGGACGGGTTGATGGCCGCGCCGCCCTCGCTCTGGCCGTAGCCCTCGATGAGCCGGCAACCGAACCGCGCTTCGAAGCGGCGGCGGTCGCGTACGGACGCCTCCGTGCCGAACGCACTGACGAGCGGGTTGTCGGCGTCGTCCGGCCGTTCGGGAGTGGCGAGGATGTAGGCGATGGCCTTGCCGACGTAGCTGAACGTCGTGGCGCCGAACTGGCGGACGTCGTCGAGGAAGGCGGACGCGCTGAAGCGGGGTCGTAGGGCGACGGTGGCGCCGGCGTAGAGGGCAGGCCCCCACAGGACCATCAAGGCGTTGCCGTGGAACAGCGGCATCGGGCAGTAGCAGACGCTGTCGCGGCGGTAGCCGTAGCCGGTGGCGGCCAGTTCGGCGATGCTGGCCAGCCGACCCTGGGTGCAACGGACGGCCTTCGGTCGTCCGGTCGTCCCGGACGTGAACAGCAGTAGGAACAGCGTGTCGTCGGCGACGTCGCCGGGCCGCGCCACCAGGCCGCTGGCGGCCGCGCCGCCGCCGGTCCGGTCGGGGTGGAAGGCGGCGACCCGGTCGGCGTAGCCAGCGCGCCCGACGACGAGGATCCGTGCCGGCTCGACGCCGAGGTCGAGCCCGGCCAACAGTTCGGCCCCGTCGTCGTCGGTGACGAGCAGCTGGCAGTCGGTCGCCCGGACGTCGGCGGCCAGCGCGTCGCCCCGCCGCGTCGGGTTGAGGCCGACCACCGCCGCTCCGGCCAGCGCGGCACCGCACAGCCAGAAGAGGTACTCGGGCACGTTCGGCAACAGGACGCCGATGTGTAGGGGGCCCGGGCGCCGGAGCGACTGCGCCAGCGCGGCGCGGGCGCGGGCGGCCGCCACCGTCTCGCGCCACGTCCAGTGGCCGACCGCGTCGACGACGGCCGGGTGGTCGTCGTCGGCCCGGGCGACGAGCAGCTCGGCCACCGTCGTCACGGCGCGGTCCTCACGGCCCTGTGCTCACAGGCCTGTGCTCACGCTGTGCTCACGGCGCGCGGCGGACGAGCGAGCGATCGAGGTCGGCGACGGTGGGGGCGCCGCAGAGGGCCATCGTGCGGCGCAGCTCGGCCTCGAACCAGGCGAGGAGGTCGCCGACGCCGGTGCTCCCACCCGTGGCGAGCGACCAGATGACGGGCCGGCCGAGGAGGACGGCCCGGGCCCCGAGGGCGAGCGCCTTGGCGACGTCGGCCGGCCGGCGTAGCCCGCCGTCGACGTAGACCTCGGCCCGCTCACCGACGGCATCGGCCACCTCGCCGAGGACGTCGGCGGTGGCCGGCCCGTCGTCGAGCTGGCGGGCGCCGTGGTTGGAGACGACGACCGCGGCGGCGCCGGCGTCGATGCAGCGCACCGCGTCGTCGAGCGCGGAGCACGCCCTTCACGACGACCGGGAGGCCGCTGATCTCGGCCAGCCAGCCGATGTCGGCGTAGCCGAGCGTGGGGTCGAACTGGGAGGAGACGACGGCCATGAAGCCGCCCCGGCGGGCTTGCCGGGTGCTCGTGTCGCCGAGGTTGGCCAACGCCAGGTCGTCGGGCAGGCGGACGCCCTCGCGGATCTCGCGTAGCCGGAGGCCGGAGACCGGCGCGTCGACGGTCAGGACGAGCGCCCGGTAGCCGGCGTCGGCGGCTCGGGCGACGAGATCGGCGGTGACGGAGCGGTCCCGGAAGACGTACACCTGCATCCAGCGCAGACCGTCGGGCGCGGCCGCGGCGACGTCTTCCAGCGGGCAGGTGGCCAGTGACGAAAGGATCATCGCGGTCCCGGCGGCGGCCGCGCCGGCGGCGATGGCTCGCTCGCCGTCGGGGTGGGCGAGGCCCTGGATGGCGGTCGGGGCGACGAGCACCGGCGACCGCACGGGGCGGCCGAGGACGGTGGTGGCGGTCGTGCACGCGCTGACGTCGACGAGCACACGCGGGTGCAGCTGCCAGCGGTCCCAGGCGGCCCGGTTGTCGGCGAGCTGGCGCTCCCGGTCGGCCGCGCCGGCGTAGTAGGCGTAGGCCATCTCGCCGACGGTCTGCCGGGCGGCCTGCTCCAAGAGGTCGAGGTCGATGGGTGGCGGCGGGGTGGCCCCGTCCGGGGACGGCCTGGCAGGATGGAGCGTCACGGACCGCATGGTAGGTCGCGGGCACATCGGCGGGCACGGCCCGCTCCAGGGGGGTTGACGTGCGATTTTCCTACGCCGAGTCGATGACCGACCCGTCGTTCTACGGGCCCCTGGCCCAGGCGGTCGAAGCGGCCGGCTACGACAGCATGGTCATCCCGGACAGCATCTGCTATCCGGCCGAGGCCGACAGCGTCTACCCGTTCAACCCGGACGGCACGCGTGAGTTCCTGGACGACAAGCCGTTCCTCGAGCCGTTCTCGCTGATCCCGGCATTGGGCGCCGTGACGGAGCGGCTGCGGTTCACGACGTTCGTCATCAAGCTGCCGATCCGGAATCCGGTGCTCATCGCCAAGCAGGCCACGTCGACCGCGGTCCTGACCGGCAACCGGCTGCTCCTCGGCGTCGGCACGAGCCCGTGGCGGGAGGACTACGACATCCTCGGCGTGCCATGGGAGCGGCCGGGGCCGGCGGATGGACGAGGAGCTCGACATCATCAAGGGACTGTCGGCCGGCGGCTTCTTCGAGTACCACGGCGAGATCTTCGACGTCCCGTCGATCAAGATGGCGCCGGTACCGACCGAGCCACTGCCCATCTTGATCGGCGGCCACGGCGACGCGGCGCTGCGGCGGGCCGCGCGGATGGGGGACGGCTGGCTGCACGGCGGCGGCGACCCGGAACAACTGCCGGGCCTGCTGCGGCGACTGGCCGAGCTGCGCGAGGAGGCCGGGACGGCTGACCGGCCGTTCGAGGTCCACGTGATCTCGATGGACGCGTTCAGCGTCGAGGGCGTCCGGCGGCTGGAGGAGGCCGGGGTTACCGACGTCATCGTCGGCTTCCGGTGGCCGTACGAGGTCGGGCCGGACGTCGAGCCGCTCGGGGACAAGATCGACAAGCTCCGGTGGTTCGCCGACCGCGTCATCGCCAAGATCAACGACTGAGGAAGGGGAGGGACGAATGGCAGACACGCTGACAGCCCGCCAGCTCGGCGAGCGGTCGCGGGCCGCCGTGGGGGCGAAGGACCGGGAGGGCTGGCTGGACCTGTTCGCCGACGACGCGGTCGTCGAGGACCCGATCGGCCCGTCGCCGTTCGACCCCGAGGGTCACGGCCACCGCGGCAAGGCGGCCATCGCCGCGTTCTACGACAACGTCATCGCCGGCAGCGAGCGGATCGAGTTCCAGATCGACGAGTCGTACCACGTGCGGCCGCGAGGCCGCGGCGGTCGGCACGATCCGTACGACGCTGGCCGGCGGCCGGCACGTGGCCGCGGTGCGGTGCATCTTCACGTACTACGCCGCCGACGACGGTCGGCTGGCCGCGCTCCGTTCGTACTGGGAGTTCGACGCCATGGAGCTCATCGAGGTCGACGGCTCGTAGGCCCCGACCTCGGTCAGTCGGGGGCGACGAGGACGATCTTGCCGAGCTTCCCGCCGCCGGCGAACCGCTCGTAGGCGGCGGTGGCGTCGGCCATCGGGAACGTCTCGCCGACCGGCACCCTGAGCCGCCCGGCGGCCAACAGCGGCAGGACGTGGGCGCGGACCGCGTCCATCACCGTGCCCTTGCCGTGGCGGTCGCGGGCCCGCAGCGTCGAGGCGGAGATCCGGGCCCGGGCCGCCATGAGCTGGAGCAGGTTGAGCTCGATCTTGGCGCCCCCGCCGACACCGATGACGGCGACCCGGCCGCCGGCGGCCAGTGCGCCGAGGGCGGCCGGCAGGCTGGCCGCCCCGACCAGCTCGAGGACGACGTCGTACGGGCCGTGTGCGGCCACGTCGGCCGGGTCGACCACCTCGTCCGCCCCGAGCGCGGCCACGTCGGCCCGGGCCGCCGGACGGCGGACGGAGGCGACGACCGAGGCACCGGCGACCGCGGCGAGCTGGACGGCCGCGGTGCCGACCCCGCCGGCCGCGCCGGTGACGAGCACCCGGTCGCCCATCGCCAGCCCGGCCTGAGTGAACAGGGCGTCGAAGGCGGTGGCGAAGACCTCGGGGAACCCGCCGGCCTCGGGCCAGCCGACGCTGTCGGGGACGGCCAGCGTGTGGGTCTCGTCGACGACGGCCCGGGTGGCTTGGGCACCGCCGCCGACCAGGCCCATCACCCGGTCGCCGACCGCGAACCGCGTCACCTGACGGCCGGCGGCGACGACCGTGCCGGCGAGCTCCATGCCGGGAATGTCGGCCGGGACGCCCGGCGGCGCGGGGTAGTGCCCGCGGCGCTGCAGGATGTCGGCCCCGTTCAGCCCGGCGGCGCGCACCTCGACGAGCAGCTCGGTGTCGCCGGGCTCGGGGTCCGGGCGTTCCTCCCACCGCAGCGCCCCGTCGTCGATCACGACGGCCTGCACGTCAGTGGCCGCCGAAGAAGTCGAGCAGCAACGGGAGGACGGCGCTGGGGTCCTCCATGGGGCCGAGGTGGCCACAGCCGGGCACCTCGACGTACCGGGCGCCCGGAATGGCGACCGCCACCTCCCGGCCGAGGGCCGGCGGGGTCAGCAGGTCGTGTTCGAACCCGACGACGAGCGCCCGCACGGTCACCCCGGCCAGCGCGCCGAGCCGGTTGCCGTAGGCGGCGTCGGCCGCGAACTGGCCCTCCCGGCCGGGGCCGTCCCACGGCGGCGCCGACGCCATCAGTTCCAGCCACGGCCCGACGAAGTCGTCGTCGAGCTGGTGGGCCGGCGACATCGTCTGCAGGGCCGTCGACGCGGCTTCGTAGCTCGGCGGGAGGACGATCCCGGCGTGGGCCAGCGCCAGGTTGGCGTCGGCCCACGCCTGGAGCATGGCGCCGTTCCGACCGACCGTCGCCATCATCACGGCACCGCGGACGAGGTCGGGGCGAGCGAGCGCCAGCTCTTGGGTGATGAGCGCGCCGAGCGACAGGCCGCCCACCCAGCACGGCCCGAGGGCCAGGGCGTCGAGCAGGCCAGCCGCGTCGTCGGCCATCTCACCGACCGTGTACGGCGGTAGTGGGGCATCGGACGGTTCGACGCCACGGTTGTCGAACGTGACGACTCGATGGCCGGCAGCGACGAGACCGGGAACGAGGCTGAACTGCCAGGAGATCGCCGGCTGCCCGGTCCCGCAGACCAGCACGACCGGCTCGCCGCCGTCCGGACCGTCAACCTCGTAGACGAGCCGGACACCATTGACGGTGACCTCGGGCACGGCCGCTCACGTTACCGGAGCCGGCGCCCATCACCCGTTCTGACCCCGGTCGTTCCTACAATCCCGGTTGCGCGGACCCTCGGCCAGGGCCGCCAGGCGGGCGGTACCGGGCCGGGGAGCCGGCCCATCCGGCGGCGACTCGTAGCGCCGGTCCGTGGCGGGCGGGCGACAGGGAGGCTGGATGATGGGCCGTCGTTTCAGGGCGGAGAGCCGGACGCGGGTTGCCCGCGTCCGACCGGCGGTCGGCGCGGTGCTCCTGCTCGCGACGACGGTCCTCCCGGTCGCCGCCGCGGTGTCGATCGGCCCCGCCGCTCCCGCCGGGGCGACCACCCTGGTGAAAGTGCCGGCCACCTGGCAACTCGACACAACGACCGTCACACCCAACACCACCACTTGCGACCGGTGGTACACGACGACCGCGCCCCCGGCCACCGCGTCGGGCTCGTTGACACTGAGCGGCGCTGGCGGTGGGGGCAGCGGGTACAGCAAGGGCGAGAGCCCGACCGGGGGCAAGGGCGGGTTGGTCGCCACAACCATCCTGACCGGCGCGGCACTGACCTCCCCGATCTCGGTCGAGCTCGGCTGTGGTGGGACATCGGGGAAGGCCGGGCTCGTTCCCATCTACCCGTACGGCCCGGCCAGCGGAGGGGACGGTTACGGCGACGGGGGCACCAGCGGACGGGCGGTCGGCGTCGACGGGCCGGGCTTCTACGGCGGCGGCGGCGGCGGCGGCTCGGCGCTCTGCCTCGGCCAGGCGACCTGCACCGTCCCGGTGGTGGTCGCCGGCGGCGGCGGCGGCGCCGGGGCCGAGAACGACTGCGAGGTGACCTTCACACCGTATGCCAGCGGCGGGACCGGCGGGTCGGGGAACACGGCGACGACGACCGCATCCGACATCGAGGTGGGGAGTGGGGCCAGGGGGTACGACGGTGACGACGGTCATGGCGGCGGTGGCGGCAAGGCCACATCGAGCGGTGGCGGCGGCAGCGGATGGTCGTCGATGGACGGGGCCGGTGGCGGTCACTCCCCATGGAGCTCCGACGGCGGCACAGGGGCAACCTCGGGCAACTTCTGGGCGACGGCGTCCGGCGGTGGCGGTGGCGGCGGGTACACCGGCGGCGGCGGCGGCGGCGGCGACGCCTGCCTGGCCAGCGTCGACATCGTCGACGTCGAGATCGGGGTCGGCAACGACGCCGGGGGCGGGGGCGGGGCGGGGGCGTCCGCGGTCAACCGGACGTACGCGTCCGGAGGGACATTCACCCAGGGCGCCAAGGGCGGCGACTCGACCACGAGCTTCGAGACAGCCGCCACGGTCACGTGTTCGCAGGACGGGACACGGTCGCGGCAGTCGGGGTGCCCTGGCTACGTCCACCTGACCTGGGAGGTGAACGAGACCCCGACCGTGGCCTCGATCAGCCCGGACGTCGCGCCTCTGGGCGGCGGGACACGCGTCACGATCACCGGGACGTACCTCGCCGGCGCCACCGCGGTGAAGTTCGGGACAACCCCGGCCACGACAGTGGTGGTCGGCTCGGCCACCTCGATCACGGCCACCGTCCCCGCCGGGACCGGCACGGTGGACGTGACGGTGACGACGTCGTACGGCACGTCGGCCACCACCAGCGCCGACCGCTTCACCTACATCCCGCCACCGAGTGTGGCGTCGGTCAACCCGAGCTCGGGACCGGCGGTGGGCGGGACCGCGGTGACCATCACCGGGACCACCTTCACCGGGGCCACTGCCGTCTCCTTCGGCGGCTTCCCGGCCACCTTCACCGTCACCTCCGGCACCTCGATCGCCGCCACCGCGCCGGCCGTCCCGTTCGGGCGCACGGTGGACGTGACGGTGACCACGCCGTACGGCACGTCGCCGACTAGCGGCGCCGACCAGTTCACCTACCTGTCGCCCACGGTGTCATCGTTGAACCCGGACGGGGGGCCGACCGCCGCGGGGACCGCCGTGACCATCACCGGGACCCGGTTCACCGCTACAACCACGCTGACCTTCGGTGGGGTCCCGGCGACCACAGTGGTCGTCCACTCGGCCACCTCGATCACCGCGGTCGCCCCGGCCGCCCCGCTCGGGCCGAACGCGGTGGCCGTGACGGCCACCTCGTCCCTGGGCACCTCGCCCCCGAGCCCGGGCGACCAGTTCACCTACTTCGAGACACCGCTCGTCACGAGCGTGACACCGTCGTCCGGCCGGGTCGCCGGCGGCAACTCGGTGGTCGTCCACGGCGAGGCGCTCTCGGGGGCCACTCAGGTGCTCTTCGGCTCGACGCCGGCCACCGGCCTCACGGACGACTCGTTCGGCGAGGTCACGGTCACCGCCCCACCCGGCACCGGGACCGTTGACGTCACCGTCACTACGCCCGGGGGCACGTCGAGCCCGTCGACCACAGACCGTTACACCTACGTGCCGCTGCCGACGGTGACCGGGGTAACCCCGACCACCGGCTCGATCGGGGGCTTCACGACGGTCAGGGTCACCGGGACGGCGTTCACCGGCCCCCTGACCGTCGACTTCGGCACCCAGGCGTCCCGCATCGTCACAGTGCTCTCGTCGACGGCGCTCACCGCGGTGGCGCCGGCTGGCAGCGCCGGCACAGTCGGCGTGACCGTGACGACGAGCGCCGGGACGTCGGTGACAACGCCAGCCGACCAGTTCACCTACGTCGCGCCGCCGACGGTCACCGGGGTCAACCCGGCCAGCGGGCCGGCCACTGGCGGGACGTCGGTGACCATCACCGGCAGCGGGTTCGTCGCCGGGACCATGGTCCGGGTCGGGAACCTCCCGGCCAGCGGCGTCGTCGTGGACGCCCCCACACAGATCACCGCCACCACCCCGCCCGGCAACGGCGTGGCCGACGTCACGGTGACGACCCCGTACGGGACGTCACCGACGTCGAGCGCCGACCACTTCACGTACACACCGGCCCCGGCACCGACCGTCACCCAGGTGAACCCCGACACCGGATCGACCGTCGGGGGGACGCCGGTCACCCTCACCGGCACCGGGTTCACCGGCGCCACCGCCGCCTACTTCGGGGGCGGGTTCGGTACCGGCCTGACCGTGGTCTCCGACACCGAGATCACCGTAACCTCCCCGGCCTCGGCGGCCGGGACGGTGGACGTCACCGTGGTGACGCCCACCGGTGCGTCCGCCACGACCAGTGCTGACCAGTTCACCTACGTCGCGCCGCCGACGGTGACAGCGCTCGCCCCGCCGACGGGGGCCGAGTCCGGGGGGACGCCGGTCACCCTGACCGGCGCCGGGTTCGTCGCCCCGGCCACCGTCGACTTCGGCACGACCGCGGCCGACACAGTGGTCGTCGTGAGCAGCACGGAGATCACCGTCAAGGCCCCGCCCGGCACCGGGACAGTGGCGGTGACGGTGACGACGCCGTACGGCACGTCGACCGCGGGCAGCACCGACGAGTTCCACTTCGTTCCCCCGCCGCAGATCGAGTACCTCGTGCCGAAAACGGGGCCGGCCGCCGGCGGCTACCGGGTCTTCATCGCCGGCGCCGACCTCGAGACAGCCCAGGGGGTGTCGTTCGGCCCGAACCCGTCCCCCAACGTCACGGTGATCTCGTCGGGCGAGCTCGTCGCCACAGCCCCGGCCGGCACCGGCACGGTCGACGTGACGGTGACGACGTCCGGCGGAACGTCCGGCTCGTCGAGCGCGGACGAGTTCACCTACGTCCCGGCCCCCTCCGTCACCAGGCTCAGCCCGGCTGGCGGCCCGGAGGCCGGCGGGAACGTCGTGACAATCACCGGCACCGGCCTCGCCGGCGCCACCGCGGTGGCGTTCGGCGGGATATCGGGGGGCCACTTCACGGTGGTGTCCGACGACCAGATCATCGCCACCGTGCCGGCCGGCACGGGGACGGTGGACGTGACCGTTACGACCACAGCCGGGACCTCGACCGCCGGCCCGGGTGACCGGTACACCTACCTCCCCGCCCCGGCCGTCAGCTCGGTCGGTCCGTCCAGCGGCCCGGCGGCCGGCGGCACGAACGTCACGATCACCGGCACCGGGTTCGCCGGCGCGACGGTCGTGACGTTCGGCGGCCAGGCAGCGGTCTTCACCGTCGGCTCGGCCACCGGGATCACGGCGACCGCGCCGCCCGACACCGGCACGGTCGACGTCGTCGTCACGACCCTCGGCGGCGCGTCGGCCATCACCGCGGCCGACCGGTACACGTACGTGGCTCCGCCCCGTCCCGTCGTCACATCGCTCAGTCAGCCCAGCGGCCCGGCGGCCGGCGGTACAACCGTCACGATCACCGGCTCCGGCTTCACCGGTACCACCGCGGTCACGTTCGGTAGCCGGGCGACCACGTACACCGTGACCTCGGACACCGAGATCACCGCCACCGTTCCCGCCGGGACCGGCACGGTGGACGTCTCGGTCACCGGCCCCGGTGGGACGTCGGCCACCGGCTCGGCCGATCGGTACCGGTACTTCGGCGCCCCGACCGTCACCGGGATCAGCCCGTCGGCGGCGCCGGCGACCGGTGGCCGTGTGGTCACGATCACCGGCACCGGGTTCACAGCGTTTACCTGGGTGAGCTTCAACGGCCGGATCGCCACCGGCGTCACGCAGCTCTCGGCCACTGCCGTCACCGCCATTGTGCCGCCCGGGTCCGGGGCGGTGAACGTGTCCGTCTTCACGGCCGGTGGCTTCTCCCCGCCGACGCCGGCCAACCTGTTCACCTATCTCTCCCCACCGGCCGTCACCCTGGTCAGCCCTAACTCCGGCCGGACCTCGGGGGGCAGTGCCGTCACCGTCTTCGGCACCGGGCTCACCGGTGCCACCGCGGTCACGTTCGGGAGCACGCCGGCCACGTACGCCGTCGTCTCGTCGACACAGCTCGTCGCCACCGCGCCGCCGGGGACCGGCACGGTCGACGTCACCGTGACGACCCCGACGGGCACCAGCCCGGTCCTGCCGGCCGACCAGTTCACCTACGCCGTGCCATCCCCGAGCGGCTACTGGGAGGTCGCCAGTGACGGCGGCATCTTCGCCTTCGGCGACGCCGCGTTCTACGGCTCGATGGGCGGCCAGCCGCTCAACAAGCCGGTCGTCGGCATCGCTGCGACCCCCGATGGCCACGGCTACTGGGAGGTCGCCAGCGACGGCGGCATCTTCGCCTTCGGCGACGCCGCGTTCTACGGCTCGATGGGCGGCCAGCCGCTCAACAAGCCGGTCGTCGGCATCGCTGCGACCCCCGATGGCCACGGCTACTGGGAGGTCGCCAGTGACGGCGGCATCTTCGCCTTCGGCGACGCCGCGTTCTACGGCTCGATGGGCGGCCAGCCGCTCAACCGGCCGGTCGTCGGCATCGCTGCGACCCCCGATGGCCACGGCTACTGGGAGGTCGCCAGTGACGGCGGCATCTTCGCCTTCGGCGACGCCGCGTTCTACGGCTCGATGGGCGGCCAGCCGCTCAACAAGCCGGTCGTCGGCATCGCTGCGACCCCCGATGGCCACGGCTACTGGGAGGTCGCCAGCGACGGCGGCATCTTCGCCTTCGGCGACGCCGCGTTCTACGGCTCGATGGGCGGCCAGCCGCTCAACAAGCCGGTCGTCGGCATCGCCGGGTCGTCGGGGGGACCGGGGGCGCCCACCGGGTACTGGGAGGTCGCGTCCGACGGCGGCCTCTTTGCCTTCGGCGGCGCGCCGTTCGACGGCTCGATGGGCGGGACGCCGCTGAACCAGCCGGTCGTCGGCATCGCCGGGATCTGACGGGGCCGTCGTCCGTCCCTCCCGCTAGCCTGCCGAGCATGGCGCTCTATGACATCCCGATCCACACCCTCCAGGGCGAGCCGTCTTCGCTCGCCCCGTACGAGGGCAAGGCCCTCCTGCTGGTCAACGTGGCCTCGAAGTGCGGGCTGACCCCGCAGTACGAGGGCCTCGAGCAGCTCCAGAAGGACTACGGCGACAAGGGGTTCTCCGTCCTCGGGTTCCCGTGCAACCAGTTCATGGGCCAGGAGCCGGGCACGGCCGAGGAGATCCAGGAGTTCTGCTCGACGACGTACGGCGTCACGTTCCCGATGTTCGAGAAGATCGACGTCAACGGGGCGCAGCGGCACCCGATCTACGACGAGCTGACCGCGGTCGCCGACGCCGACGGCGAAGCCGGCGACATCACGTGGAACTTCGAGAAGTTCCTCGTCTCGCCGGGCGGTGAGATCGTCGGGCGGTTCCGGCCGCAGGTGACCCCGGACGACCCGGCGCTGGTCGGGGCCGTCGAGGCCCAGCTTCCGTCCTGAGCTCCCCGGCGAACCCTCCGGCGCCGATGGAGGGCACACTCTTTCGAGCGTCCATCTTCGACATGGACGGCTTGCTGGTCGACTCCGAGCCGCTATGGCACGAGGCCGAGATCGACGTGCTCGGCGGGTTGGGCGTCCCGCTGGTGGCGTCCGCGTGCCGGCAGACGAAGGGGATGTTCGTCAACGAGGTCACGCGGTACTGGCACGAGCGGTACCCGTGGACCGGGCCGACCACCGACGAGGTGGCCGTCGAGGTCGTCGACCGGGTGATGGCGCTCGTCGTGGCCAAAGGCGAGCCGAAGCCGGGTGTGCGGCAGGCCATCGACCTCTGCCGGGCCCACGGTCTGCCACTGGCCGTGGCGTCGTCGTCGGAGTACCGGCTGATCGACCTCGTGCTCGACCACTTCGGTTGGGCCGACGCGTTCGAGCTCGTCCACTCGGCCGAGGACGAGCCGTACGGCAAGCCCCACCCCGGTGTCTTCTTGACTGCCGCCACCCGACTAGGAGCGGCACCGGACCGTTGCCTGGTCTGGGAGGACGCGCCGGCCGGTGTGCTCGCGGCCAAGGCGGCTCGGATGGCCTGCGTCGCTGTCCCCGAGACGGCGGAGCGGGACCGGCCGGCGATCGCGCTGGCCGACGCGGTCCTGGGATCGCTGGAAGAGGCCGACGAGGCGATGTGGCAGCGAGTGTCGGCGGTCCACCGGGCCGACCCGATGGCCGCACCGGGTGCGTCGACCGCCGGCGACGGCGCTCCGGGGGATCGCCCTGATCGCCCTCCGCCGACCGGCGATCCCCGATAACGTATTTTCCGATGACCGTCGCCCCCCTCGACATCGACGCCGAGTTCGACACCGAACCGGGCGGCCCCGGCGGCCGTCGTCGGCGATGGGTGATCGGCGGGGCGGTCGTCCTGCTCGTCGCCGTCGGTGTCGTCCTGGCCGTCGCCCTCTCGGGGACGTCCGGCTCCTCCAGCTACGGCGGTCCGGTCGGGTCGAACCCGACAGGCCCGGGCCACACCTCCGGCTCGGTCATCTCCGCCGCGACCGGGCCGACAGGCGACACCCACGGCACCGCGACAAGCAGCACAGCCGGTTCCGCCGGTGGGGCCGCGACGAGCGGGACAGGCGGCGGCACCGGCGGTTCGACTGCCGGCGCGGCGACCGGGTCGGCGGCCGGTGGCACAGCGTCGACGGCCGGCGCCGGGGCCGGCGGTGCGACCGCGGCTGGTGCGGCATCGGGAGCGGCCGGCCGAGGGGCCTCGGCGGCGACAGCCGGGACGGGCGCCGGTGGCACAGCTGGTGCGGGAGCGACAGGCTTGGCCGGAGCGACAGCGGCGTCCGGCGCGGCATCGGCCGGCACAGCCGCCGCCGCTGACGGGTCGGGTGGATCGGGTGCGGCGAGCAGCGGGGCCGCCGGTGGCTCGGGCAGCAGCTCGGCCTCGGCGAGCGGCGGTTCCAGCTAACCGAGGCGGAGCGTCTCCAGCGGTTCGAGCCGCGCCGCCTTGATCGACGGGAACAGGCCGGCACCGACCGAGACGAGGAGGGCCAAGCCCATCCACACCGGGATCTCGGGGTAGTCGATGACGGTCACCCAGCCGGCGATAGCGGAGACCGCGTAGACGATGCCGACGCCGAGGGCGGCCCCGACGAGGCCGCCGAGGATGCCGACGAAGAGCGACTCGAGCAGGAATTGGCTGCCGATGATGGTCCGGCTGTGGCCGACGGCCCGGCGGATGCCGATCTCGGCCGAGCGCTGGATGACCGAGATCGACATGACGTTGGCGATGCCGACGCCGCCGACGATCAGGGCGAGCAGCCCGGCCAACAGGGCGACCTCCTGGAGGGTCTTGTTCGCCTGGGCCTGGGCCTCGAGGGCGTCGCTCGGCACCTGGGTCGACACCTGGACGGAGCCGCCCAGGTTGATGGCCGTCGGGATGGCGTTGGCGGTGTCCTGGGTGGTGCCCGGCAGGGAGCGGATGTAGAGCTGGTTGGGCCGGCCGTTGGTGCCGAGGTCGTTCTTGGCCGCCCACTCGGTGACGAAGGCGGCGTTGTCGAGTGTCGGGTTGAGCGGCACCGTGTCGAGGATGCCGACGACGCCAAAGTTCACGTTGTTGAGGCGGATCGTCCGCGTCTCGCCGGGCAGGTAGCCGTACTGCTTGGCCAGTCCTTCACCGAGGACGACCGAGCGCAGGTGGAGGTCGGTGTCGGCCGAGTCGAGCCACCGCCCGTTGAGCATGCCGACCTCGAGCACCGACGGCAGGTCGACGCCGGCGCCGCGGACCGGCACCGGGAACGCCTGGTAATAGGTGCTGGCCCCCTGGATGGGCAGCGAGATGACGCCGGAGAGGTTGGCGGTGGCCGCGGCGGCCGTCACCGTCGAGACGTTCTGCACCCGCTGGACGGCGTTGGCCGGGAAGGTCGGGTTCTGCGAGCCGAACGAGCTGCCGGCCTGGGCGACGATCAGGTTGGTGCCGAGCTCGGCCAGCTGGGCCTGGAGAGCTCCCTTGGCGCTCTCGGTCAGCCCGATGGCGCTGACCATGGCGGCGACGCCGATGATCGGGCCGAGCATGATCATCACGGTCCGCACCTTGCGGGCCTTGAGGCCGGACCACGCGACGTTCGTCAGATCGCGCCACTGGCTCACGACGGCACCCGCTCGAGCCACTCGTCGGCGACTATCCCGCCGTCGCGCATCGACACCTTCCGGTCGGCCGTATTGGCCACCGTCAGGTCGTGGGTGACCATGACGACTGCCCGCTCGGGTGACTGCAGCCCGCAGAAGATGTCGAGCACGTGCGCGGCGTTGGCCGAGTCGAGCGCCCCGGTCGGCTCGTCGGCCAGCACCATGAGGGGGTCGGTCACGATGGCCCGGGCCAGTGCCACCCGTTGCTGCTCGCCGCCGGACATCTGCACCGGCCGGTGGTCGGCCCGGGCGCCGAGGCCGAGGCGTTCGAGGGCCTGGCGGGACCGTTCCCGTCGCTCCTTCGGCCGGATGTCGCGGTAGAGGAGGGCGGTCTCGACGTTGCCGAGCGCGCTCAGGTGGGGGATGAGATGGAACTGCTGGAAGACGAAGCCGATGGCGTCGCCCCGCAGCCGCGACCGGGTCGGGTCGTCGAGAGCAGCGACGTCGTGGCCGGCCACGCGGACCGTGCCCGAGGTCGGCAGGTCGAGCACGCCGAGCAGGCCGAGCATCGTCGACTTGCCCGAGCCCGACGGCCCGACGATCGAGAGGAACTCGCCGGCCCGGATCTGGAGCGAGACCTCCCGCAACGCGTAGACCGGGACGCCCTCGCCGTAGACGCGCGAGACGGTGTCGAGCTCGAGCAGCAGCCGGCCGTCGGCGTGGCCGTCGGTGGCCGGACCGACCGACGGAGCCGATCCGATCGAGCCGGTGGGGGCGCCCGGGGCGGGCCTCGTCGACCCGTCGACGGGGCGGACGGCCGGGTTGCCGTACGGTGGGGTGGGCGACGGCGGGGTGGGTGACGGCTGGATCAGCGGCACCTGCTCGGTGGGAGCCGGTGTCGGGGCGTCGCCGTCGGTCGGAGGCGTCATTTCGGCTGGGTCACTTCGATTGGGACTGGTTGACCTGGACGACCACGGTCTGGCCGAGGTGGAGGCCCTTGGTGATCTGCACGTAGGAGCCTTCGGTCAACCCCGTCGTGACCGGCACGGTGGTGACCTTGCCCCCCTTGTTCAGGTTGATGACTCGGACGACGTTCTGGCCGGAGCCGTTCTGCAGGACGGCGGCGATGGGCACGGTGAGGGCGTTGTCCACCTGTTGGTCGACGACGTTGATCGAGACCGCCGAGCCGTCGGCACCGGAGAAGTTGGACACCTGGATCCGGCCCTCGTAGACCTGCGAGGACTGCCCGCTGCTGCCGGCCACGACGGTCGGCGTCTGGTCGAGCTCGGTGATGACGCCGGTGCCCTCTGTGTTCTGGCCGGAGATCTGCACGGTGCAGTGCTGGCCGACCTTCAGCTTGGTGCGGTCGGCCGCCGACGCCTGCAGTGTGACGCTCAGGTCCGGTTCGGTCAGCTGCAGGATGGCCTCGCCGGTGCCGATCGCCGCGCCGGCCTTCACGTAGACCTGGCCGATCCGGATCGGCCACTGGCCGACGATCATGTCGGTCGGCTCGAAGGTCACGTCGGTGCGCAGCGACTGGAGGGTCACCGTCACCTGGGTCTGGCCGGCGGCCAGCAGGGCGGTCCCGGCCATCGGCACGTAGTTCTGTCCCGGCTGGGCGGTTCCTTCGACGGCGAAGCTCACCGAGGTGTTCTTGGCCGGCGCCTGGTTGGCGGTGATGGTGAACGAGGCCGCGCCGCCCTGGCTGATCGTTGTCGTGTTGGCGGTCAGCGTGAGCGTTGGCACGACCGACGAGGTGATCGTCACCGACGTGCCCGACGGTGTGCCGATCTGGTAGTCGGGCGACTGGGCCAGCGACGCGGTCAGGACGCGGTCGGGCTCGACTGTGTTGCTCGTCACGGTGGGCACGCTGACGGCCAGCGCGGTCTGCCCGGCCGGCACGACGATGTTGCCGGCCGGCGGCGTGTAGTCGGTGCCTTGGACGGCGGTACCGCCGAAGGCGAGGTGGATGGTGAGCGGTTGGGTCGTCGCCTGGCTCAGTCCGACCAGGAGCGGGTAGGGCTGGCCCTTCTGCAGGTACGTCGTCGCCGACCGCAGGGTCACCGTGGGCTGGGCGGTGGAGCCGCTGATAGTGATAACGGCGGCGCCGGGCGTTGTCACGGTGTACGTCGTCGGCGACGGGGTGATCGACACCGCCAGGTACTTGGCCGGGGCGATCACTGTCGTGGCGATCGTCTGCACGGTGACGGTCGCCGTCGTCGCGCCGGCGGCCAACGTCACGATCGGGTCCACCGGTTGGTAGTCCGAGCCGGCCTGGGCGCTGCCGGCCGCGGTCAGCGCTATCTGCAGGTTCTGGAGCGGGGCCTGGTTGGCCGTGACGGTCAGGGTGGCCGAGCCGCCGGCGGTGACGGTCGTGCTGCCGGTGATCGTCAGGGCGGGGACGTTGTCGTTCTTGATCGTCGTCTGGGCCGAGCCCGGTGTGCCGACGGTATAGCCGGTGCCGCTGGCGACGGACAGGACGATCGTCTGGTTCGGCGCCACCCCCGTCGTCGCCCTGGTCTGCACCGACACCGACGCCTGGGTGGCCCCGGCGGCCAGGGTGACCGACGGCGGTGGGGTGACGACGCCCTGGCCGGCTGTCCCACCGGCGGTGAGGTTGACGGTGATCGGTGTGGCCGAGGCGGTCGAGGCGGTGATGACGAACGGGGCCGGCTGGCCCTGGACGACCTGTTGGTCGACGGACTGGATGGTGATGACCGGTGTCCCGGTCGCCGCCGGGATGGCTCGGCCCTGGTCGGCGAGGACGGCCCGGGCGCGGCCGGCGGGCCCGCCGGGGCCGGCGTTGTCGGTGACCGCCCGGCCCGAGCCGGTGCGACCGGTCCAGGCCGTCGTCTGGGCCGCCGGAGGACCGATGACGAGGCCGGCCGAGTCCTGGTTGCCGAGCTTGTAGCCGGTTCCCTGCGTGAGCGCCACGGTCACCGCCTGCTGGGTGGCCGGGGTCGAGTTCGGGTAGTGGTTCTGGGCCTGCCACTGGGCGAGCGCGAACTGCGTCTGCTGGTTGAAGTAGTTGTTCATCGGGCCGGGGTCGTCACCGGCCGCGGTCAGGATCTTCTTCAGCTGCAGCACGTCCTCGCCCTGGTCGCCGAGGGTGAGGGAGCGGAAGAACTGGACGGAGCCGTTCTCGGTGATGGCTGGGCGGCCGTTGACGGCGAAGAGGGTATTCCCGGCCGCGGGGTTCGACCCGTTCGTCGCCGTCACTGTGCTCACGACGCCCGAGCCGGCGGCGTCGACGTTGCGGATCTGCTTGCGGGCGAGGGTCCCGCTGAGCGTGACGGTGTCCTGGAGCGTGCGCGCCTGGACCTTGCCGAACACGACGACCTCGTTCGGCTGGGCCCCGCCGCTGCTGCCGGTGGTGACGACCGCCGCGGTGACGCCGGCGGCCACGACCACGACGGCCACGGCGGCGATGACGATCTTCTTCTTGCGTGACACCTCTGATTGCCCCCCTTGTCGACCGGTGTCGGTTCACTCGATGGCTGGTCCGCCCGCCGCCGGATTTACTTCACCTCTTGCCCGGCCTTGGCCGCGCAGGCCTGCAGGTCCGGGCTCGAGAGCAGGTTCTGGCCCGGCGGCGGCTTGAAATTCGTGGCGTTGCTGGCTGTGTCGAACGAGAACAGCAGGCCCTTGGAGTTGGGCGTCGGCTGCGGGATGGTCCAGCCCCGGCCGATCATGCACGTCCGCCATTTCAGGTACTGCTTGTTCTCGGTCTTCACGTCGCTCGGCGTGAGGTCGTTCTGCGCTGTCTGGGCCGCCTTGAGCGCCTGGAGGATGTTGCTCTTCGTGGCGCACGTCTCCAGGTTCTTGATGTACGTCGGGTTGTCGGCGGGCGAGTTCGGGTCCTTCGCGCTGGGGATCCCGATGAAGGTGACCCCGAGGCCGGCCAGGCAGGACTGGAACGAACCGATCGCCGTGAACAGCGCGGTCGTCGGGTTCTGTTGTGTCAGCGGGATGGTGCTCTCGGTCGAGCTGAGGGCCTTGGCCGCTGTCGACCCGGGGGCCGGTAGATCGGCCTTCGGGATCTGTCCGGAGGCGAGGTAGGTGGATGCGGCCGGGGCCGCGCCGCCGCACGACGCGGCCACGGCCGCCAGCGTCAGGATGCCGACGACCACCAAGCTTCGCTCCCCCCACCTGGTGCGCACGCCTTCCCCCCGCTGTCGACCAGATGAAGATGGTACAACGCGCCGTCCCATCGATCGCACCGGCCGGAGTGATCCAGGGGAGCCTCTAGTCTTTCCGGAGCCGTTCTCGCGGCCCCAGTCGCCCTGACCAGGAGATCCCTTGTTCCGTCCCGTGCCGCCCGACGCCGACTTCGTCGCCCTGGAGGACGCCGAGCTGGCGCGGTGGGCCGAGCATCACGTCTTCGAGCGATCGGTGGCTCGTCGGGACGGCGCCGAGCGGTGGACGTTCTACGAGGGGCCGCCGACGGCCAATGGCCGGCCCGGGCTCCATCACATCTGGGCGCGCGTGTACAAGGACCTGTTCTGCCGGTACCGGACGATGCGGGGCTACCAGGTGGCCCGCCGGGCCGGCTGGGACACGCACGGCCTGCCGGTCGAGGTCGAGGTCGAGAAGAAGCTCGGCATCACCGGCAAGCGGCAGATCGAAGAAGAGGTCGGTATCGCCGAGTTCACGCGTCTGTGCCGGGAGTCGGTCCTCGACTACGTCGGCGACTGGCAGCGGCTGACCGAGCGCATCGGCTACTGGGTCGACCTCGACAGTGCGTACTGGACGTTCGACCCGGCCTATGTCCAGTCGGTCTGGTGGCACCTGAAGAACCTCTTCGACCAGGGCCTGCTCTACGAGGACCTCAAGGTCGTCCCGTACTGCCCGCGTTGTGGCACCGCGCTGTCGAGCCACGAGCTCGGCCAGCCGGACGTCTACGGCGACGAGGAGGACGAGTCGGCCTACGTCCGGCTGCCGCTGGTCGACGCCGACCCGGCCGTGGTCGGCGATCCGTCGGCCGGCGGCGCCACCGCGCTCGTCGTCTGGACGACGACGCCGTGGACGCTCCCGTCGAACACCGGCGTCGCCGTGCACCCCGACCTCGTGTACGCGGTCGTCGACGGGATGGTCGTCGCCGAGGCGTTGGTGGACGCGGTGTTCGGCGAGGGCGCGGTCGTCACCCGTCGCATCGCCGGTCGCGACCTCGTCGGCCTGCGCTACCGGCGACCGCTCGACGTCGTCGACGCGCCGCCGGGGGCCGAGGCGACCGGTTGGCGGGTCGTCCCGGCCGACTACGTCACGACCGAGGACGGCACCGGCCTCGTCCACCTGGCGCCGGCCTTCGGCGAGATCGACCGACAGGTCGGGCGGGCCCACGACCTGCCCACGCTCAACCCGGTCGGGCCGGACGGTCGGTTCGACGCGTCGGCCGGCTGGCTCGCCGGCCGGGCGGTCCGCGAGGCCAACGGCGACGTCAACGACCACCTGGAGGCGGCCGGCCTCCTGCTGCGCCGGCAGCCGTACGTCCACTCGTACCCGCACTGCTGGCGGTGCCGGACGCCGCTCATCTACTGGGGCAAGCCGAGCTGGTACGTCGCCACGTCGACTCGCAAGGACGACATGGTGGCGGCCAATCAGACGATCGGCTGGCACCCGGCGTACATCCGCGACGGCCGGTTCGGCGAGTGGCTCGCGAACAACGTCGACTGGGCGCTCTCGCGGGACCGGTTCTGGGGCACGCCGCTGCCGATCTGGCGGTGCGCCGACGGCCACGTCTTCTGTGTCGGGTCGCTCGACGAGCTGTCCGAGCTGGCCGGCCGCGACGTCCGTGACGTCGATCCGCATCGGCCGACGATCGACGAGGTCGTGTTCGACTGCCCCGACTGCGACGGGCTGGCGCGCCGGGTGGAGCCGGTGATCGACGCGTGGTTCGACTCCGGGTCGATGCCGGCCGGACAGGTCGGTTACCCGTGGCAGCCGGGCTCCCGGGAGGCGTTCGAGGCGTCCTACCCGGCCGACTTCATCACCGAGGCGATCGACCAGACGCGGGGCTGGTTCTACTCCCTGCTGGCCGTCAACACGCTCGTCGAGCGGCCCGAGGAGCACGGTGCACCGGCGCCGTACCGGCACGTCATGTGCCTCGGCCACATCGTCGACGCCGACGGGAAGAAGATGTCGAAGTCGGTCGGCAACGTCATCGACCCGTGGGAGATCCTCGACAGCCGCGGGGCCGACCCGCTGCGGTGGTGGATGTTCAGCCAGGGTTCGCCGTGGACGCCGACCCGGGTCAGCCTGGCGGCGATCGACACCGCGTTGCGCGAGACGTTGTTGACGCTGTGGAACACGGTCAGCTTCTTCACGACGTACGCGTCCCTGAACGACTTCGACCCCGACGACCCGGCCGTGCCGGCGCCGGCCGACCGACCGGCGCTCGACCGCTGGGCCCGGTCCCGCCTGGCGTCGACCATCGCCGACGTCACCGTCGCGCTCGACGCGTACGAGCCGCTCGACGCGGCGACCGCGGTGGCCCGCCTCGTCGACGACCTCTCCAACTGGTACGTCCGGCGCAGCCGCCGGCGGTTCTGGCGGACCGATCCGGACGCCCCGCCGGGGGACTCGCTGGCTGCCCAGGCGACGCTGCACGAGGTGCTGACGGTGCTGTCGCTGCTCCTGGCGCCCCTCTGCCCGTTCGTCGCCGACCGGCTGTGGCGGGACCTGACCGGGGCGGCCGACGACGACTCCGTCCACCTCGCCGACTGGCCGGACCCGGCCGACCGGGCCGCCGACGTCGACCGGGCGCTCGAGGAGCAGATGGCGGTCGCCCGTCGGCTGACGTCGCTCGGCCGGGCGGCCCGCAGCGAGGCCGGGATGAAGGTCCGCCAGCCGCTGGGCCGGGCGCTCGTCTACCTCCGACCGGGGTCGCCGCCGGTGCTCGCCGACGTCGTCGAGGACGAGCTGAACGTCGACACGCTCGACGTCGTCGACGACCTCGGCGACGTTCTGACGTACGACCTGGCGATGAACTTCAAGGCCCTCGGTCCCCGCCTCGGCGGGCAGGTCAAGGAGCTCAAGGCCGCGCTGTCGACGCTCGACGCGGCCGCCGTCGCGGCGACGCTGGAAGGCGGCGGGACCGTCGCCGTCGACCTCCCGGGTGGCCCGGTCGAGCTGGTCCCCGGGGACGTCGAGCTGCGCGTCCTCGGTCGGGACGGCTTCGCCGTCTCCCGCGAAGGCGGCGAGGTCGTCGCCCTCGACCTCGCGCTCGACGACGACCTCCGCCGGCGCGGGCTGGCCCGTGAGGTCGTCCGCCTCGTCCAGGACCTGCGCAAGTCCAGCGGGCTCGACGTCGCCGACCACATCCGGCTGTCGCTGGCCGGCCTCGACGACCTGGCGCCGCTGTTCGACGCCATCGGCCGTGAGGTGCTCGCCGTCGAGATCACTGCCGGCTCCCCGCCGGCCGATAGCGCTGGTGTGCGCTCCGGCGACGGGACCGCGCTCGACCTCGACGACCGGCCGGGCGCGACCGCCTGGATCGAAAAGGTCTGACGCCGGCCGGTCAGGCGCCGCAGACCGGGCCGTCGCCGCGCAGCTTGCGGAGGGCGTTGGCCAGGGCGGCCCGTTCGTCGTGGTCGAGCGGGGCCAACAGGTGCCGGTCGAGGCCGACGAGATGCGCGGCCGTCGCCTCTTCGACCTTCGTCACGCCGAGCGGCGTGAGCGAGACGAACACACTGCGCCGGTCGGTCGGGCAGTTCTGCCGTTCGACGTAGCCGGCCTCGACCAACCGGTCGACCAGCCGGGTGATCCCGCCGGACGTCAGGGACACCTCGGCGCCCAACTGGGTCATCGTCAGGAACCCGGCGGGCGTCCGCCGGAGCCGGACCAGCGCGTCGTACCACGAGAGCGGGATGCCGCAGGCCTGTTCCATCTCCGCCCCGAGCACCCGGGTGAGCTTGGCGTGGGCCTCGACGAGCAGGCCCATCAGCGTGATGCGGTCGTCGTTGGCCAGGCTGGCGCACTCCTGGCTGATGCCGGTCTTCTCGCTCGTGGCCACGATGGCAGCCTACCAGGAGTTCCCTGCTGAATCATTAATCATGTTGACAGATGTCTGAGTAGTCAGGTATGTTGGAGGGCAGACCGAACGAACGACGACGAGGAGCAGCCATGAGCACGATCACCCTTCCGAGCACCGGCACGTACGCCATCGACCCGGCCCACACCGAGGTGGGGTTCATCGCCCGGCACCTGATCGGCACGAAGGTCCGCGGCCGGTTCACCGAAGCCAGCGGGACGATCGTGATCGCCGACCCGATCGAGCGGTCGACGGTCGAGGCCGAGGTGGACGCGGCGAGCATCAACACGAACGTCGGCATGCGCGACGACCACTTGCGGACGAACGACTTCCTGGACGCGCCGAACCACCCGAAGCTGACGCTCAAGAGCACCGGCCTGTCGAAGGTCGCCGACGACGAGTGGCAGTTGACGGCCGACCTGACGATCCGGGGCGTCACGAAGTCGGTCGTCTTCGACGTCGAGTTCCTCGGTGCCGGCCCGGGCCTGCAGCCCGGTTCGGAGGTGATCGGCCTCTCGGCGACGACGGAGATCGACCGACGGGACTTCGGGGTCTCCTTCAACGGCGTGCTCGAGGGTGGGTCGATCGTCGTCGGCAACAAGGTGAAGATCGAGCTGGAAGTGGAGGCCGGTCTCCAGTCGTAGACCGGGGTTACGCTTCGGGGGTGCTGCCCGATCGTCCGGCGCGTGCCCCCCGGGCCGTCGCCGACGTGGCGCCGGGCGAGGCGTGCGTGCTCGCCGTCGACCTCGGCACGAGCGGCGCGAAGGCGGCGGTCGTCTCGGCAACCGGCATGGTCGTCGCCCACGCATTCTGGCCGGTCGAGCTGGTGCTCACGCCGGATGGCGGCGCCGAACAGGACCCCGACCACTGGTGGTCGGCGCTCGTGGGAGCCGCCCGTCGGGCGCTGGCCGACAGCGGGGTGCCGCCGGAGCAGGTGATCGGCGTGGGTTGCACGGCCCAGTGGTCCGGGACGGTTGCCGTCGGCGGCGACGGCCGGGCGCTGGGCCGGGCGATCATCTGGATGGACTCGCGGGGCAGCGCGGCCGTCCGCCGGGTGGTGCGGGGACCGGTCAACGCCCTCGGCTACGACGTCCGGAAGGTCCCCCGGTGGATCCACCGGGCCGGAGGCGTCCCGAGCCTTTCGGGCAAGGACCCGGTTGGCCACATCCGGTTCCTGCGGGACGAGCGACCGCAGACCTTCCGCCAGACGGCGGTCTTCCTCGAACCCGTCGACTACCTCGACCTGCGGCTCACCGGGCTCGCCCGGGCGTCGTTCGACTCGATCGCGCTCCATTGGGTGACCGACAACCGCCAGATCGGCCGCGTCGCTTACGACCCCGACCTCCTGGCCATGGCCGGCCTCGACCGGTCGAGATTGCCCGAGCTCGTCCCGACCGGCGCGGTCGTCGCCGGTCTGGCCGACGGGCCCGCCGCCGAGCTCGGGTTGCTGCCCGGCACGCCGGTGGTCGCCGGCACCGGCGACCTGCACTCGGCGGCCGTCGGCTCCGGCGCGGTGGCCGACTTCGCCGGCCACCTCTACATCGGGACGTCGTCGTGGATCAGCGGGCACGTCCCGTTCAAGAAGACGTCGGCCGCCACCAACATCACCGCCCTCCCGTCCGGGCTGCCCGGCCGCTACCTCGTTGCCGACGAGCACGAGACCGGCGGCGCCTGCCTGACGTGGCTACGCGACCAGCTCTTCGACGACGTCGTCCCCGGACCGAACGACGAGCCGGGAGACGCCTTCGACCGGTTGAACCGGGTGGCCGCGGCCGTGCCGGCCGGCTCCGGTGGGGTGCTGTTCACGCCGTGGCTCAACGGGGAACGGTCGCCGGTCGACGACCACACCATCCGGGCCGGCTTCCACAACCTGTCGCTCTCGACCACCCGGGCAGAGATGGTCCGCGCCGTCTTCGAAGGCGTCGCGTTCAACTCCCGTTGGCTGCTCGGTGCGGTCGAACGGTTCGTCGGCCGCCCGTTCGACTCGCTGGCCTTCGTCGGCGGCGGCGCCCGTTCGGAGCTGTGGGCCCAGGTGCACGCCGACGTGACCGGCCGGACGATCCGCCAGGTCGCCGAGCCGGTGCTGGTCAACGTGCGCGGCGCCGGCCTGCTGACGTTGCTCGCCCTCGGCCGTATCCGCGTCGACGACGTCCCCGGCATGGTGCCGGTACGGGCGACGTACCGACCGGACTCGACGACGAGACCCGTCTACGACGAGATGGCCGCCGAGTTCGTCCGGTTGTACCGGCGGACCAAGGGCATCCACCGGCGGCTCAACCGGCGCCGGCTCGGCTGACGCCGGCCCCCACGGCCGACGGTTCAGCCAACGGCGGTTCAGCCAACGGCGGTTCAGCCAACGGCGGTTCAGCCAACGGCTGCGGTCAGCTCCGCCATCTCGGCGTCGGTCAGTTCGATGCCAGCGGCGGCCACGTTGTCCTCGAGGTGGGCGACCGTCGAGGTGCCCGGGATCGGCAGCATGACCGGCGACCGGCCGAGAAGCCAGGCCAGCGCCAGCTGCGACGGCGTCGCCCCGTGCCGCGTGGCCAGCTCGTCGAGCGGGCCGCCCGGCCGGGCCAGGCTGCCGGTGGCCAGCGGGAACCACGGGATGAAGCCAATGCCGTTGGCCTCGGCATGGTCGACCAACGCCTCGGATGCCCGATCGGCCAGGTTGTAGCGGTTCTGCACCGAGACGATCGTCGCCATCGTCCGGACCTCGTCCAGCTGGGCGACGGTCACCTCGCTCAGGCCGAGGTGGCGGACCTTGCCCTCCTGCTGGAGGCTGACGAGCTCGCCGATCTGTTCGGCCAGTGGCACCTTGGCGTCGATCCGGTGCAGCTGGTAGAGGTCGATCCGCTCGACGCCGAGATGGCGGAGGCTCAGTTCGCACTGTTGGCGGAGGTACTCCGGCCGGGCCAGCGGGCGCCAGTCGCCCGGACCGGACCGACTCAGGCCGGCCTTGGTGGCGATGACCAGCCCGGCCGGGTACGGGTGGAGGGCCTTGCGGATCAGCTGCTCGCTGACGAACGGGCCGTACGAGTCGGCGGTGTCGATGAAGTCGACGCCGAGCTCGACCGCTCGCCGCAGGACCCGGACAGCCTCGTCCGGGTCGGCCGGGTCACCCCACACGCCGCGCCCGGTGAGCTGCATGGCGCCGTAGCCGAGGCGGTGGACGGGGAGGTCACCACCGAGGGCGAACGTGCCCGCGGCTTGCGCTGGCCGGGTGGCGGTGGACATGGGGGTTCCTTTCGACGGATGCCATTCGAGGAAATGCCGTTCGACGAACGACAGTGCCCGCCACCCTACGGGTGGGCCTCGACGACCGTGCCGTCGTCGGGGTCAGATCCGCTCGAAGTTCCGGGCGAGCTCCCAGTCGGTGACGACGCGGTTGGCGGCGGCCCACTCCTGGCGGGCGGTGTTGACGAGGTGGTGGTGGACGTCGTCGCCGAACGCCTCCGCGGCGACCGGGCTCGCTTCGAGCTCGCCGATCGCCTCGACGAGGGTGGTCGGGATTCGAGGCACGTCGTCGGCGGCGTACGCGTTGTGGGCGTACGGCTCGTCCGGCTCGAGCTGGTGGTCGACGCCGTAGAGACCGCCGGCGATCGCCGCCGCGAGGGCGATGTACGGATTGACGTCGGCCCCGGGGATCCGGCACTCGATCCGCCGTCCCGGTCCGTGGCCGACGACGCGGAAGCCGCACGTCCGGTTGTCCTCGCCCCAGACCGCGGCCGTCGGGGCCCAGCTACCCGGCACGTACCGCCGGTACGAGTTCACGTACGGGGCAAAGCACCACGCCAGCTGGCGGGCCGCGTGGATCTGGCCGGCCAGGAAGTGCCGGCCGGTGCCCGACAGCACCGTCGGGTCGTCGGCGTGGGCCATCAGCGGCCGGTCGGTGGCGGCGTCCCACAGGCTGGTGTGGAGATGGCACGACGACCCGACCTCGTCCATCGACCACTTCGCCATGAACGTCGCCGCCCGGCCTTCTTGGGCGGCGATCTCCTTGACGCCGTTCTTGAAGACGAGGTGACGGTCGGCGGTCTCGAGCGCCTCGGCGTAGGTGACGTTGACCTCGTGCTGGCCGCGGCCGGCCTCGCCCTTGGACGACTCGATCGGGATGCGGGCCCGGACCATCTCGTTGCGGATGCGGCGCAGGACGTACTCCTCGCGCGACGTCTGGAGGAGCTGGTAGTCCTCGATGCTGCTGGTGTGGGGGACGAGCCCGCGCCAGCCCTTCTCGGTGGCCTGCTCGAAGGAGTCCGAGAACAAGAAGAACTCGAGCTCGGTGGCGCACCGCACCGTGAAGCCCCGCTGGTGGGCTCGCTCGATCTGGCGCTGCAGGATGCGCCGTGGCGACACCTCGACCGGCCGACCCTCGGGGTCGAGCAGGTCGCAGATGACGAGGGCCGTGCCGTCCATCCACGGCAGGATGCGGGTCGTCGAGAAGTCGGGCACGGCGACCAGGTCGCCGTAGCCGGTGTCCCAGTTGGTAAACCGGTAACCGGGCAGCGGGTTCATGTCGACGTCGACCGCCAGGAGGTAGTCGCACACCTCGATCCCGTGCTCGCCGGCGTGGTCGAGGAAGAACGATCCGGTGACCCGCTTGCCGACCGGCCGCCCCTGGATGTCCGGGAAGGCGAGGATGACCGTGTCGAGCGTCCCGTCGACGACCAGCTCTCGCAGCGGGGACAAGTCGGGCATGCCGCACTATTGCTCCCGGTTCGCGGCATCGTCCAGTGCCTCTGGACACTGGCCCGTCGGTACGCTGACCTGGTGGCCCGGTCGATGCCGCTCGTGGGGGTGACGACGTACTACGCCGACGCGGCCTGGGGTCCGTGGCACCAGCCGGCCGCGGTGCTCGCCGCGTCGTACTTCGAGCTCGTCGCGGCGGCCGGTGGCCGGCCGCTGTTGGTGCCGCCGTGCCGATCGGCGCCCGGCGGTCCCGGTGCCGGCGCGGCCGACGTCGTCGACGCGCTCGACGTGTTCGTGCTCGTCGGCGGTGGCGACGTCGACCCGGCCGCCTACGGGCGGGCCGGCGACGCGGCGACGGAGGGGGTCGATGCCGACCGGGACCGGTCGGAGGCCGCGCTCTTGGCGGTCGCCCTCGATCGCGACCTTCCGCTGCTGGCTATCTGCCGGGGCCTCCAACTGCTGAACGTCGAGCTCGGGGGGACGCTCCTGGCGCACCTGCCCGAGGTCGTCGGCCACGACGGCCACCGTCCGGGCCCCGGTCAGTTCGACGATGTCGGCATCGTGACCGTTCCCGGTACGAGGACGGCAACGATCATCGGCGCCGAGGAGATGGTGCGGTGCTCGCACCACCAGGCGGTCGACCGCCTCGGGCCCGGGCTCGTCGTCAGTGCTCGTTCGCTCGAGCCCCCTGGCCGGCCGGACGGCGTCGTCGAAGCGGTCGAGCTGCCGGACCGCCGGTTCGTCGTCGGTGTGCAATGGCACCCGGAGGCGTCGGGAGACCGCCGGCTCTTCGACGCGCTGGTCGCCGCCGCCCGGTGACCGACGGTCCGAACCTTCCGGTCACCGGTGGGCACGACGGGTGGCCGGTGCGGCCGTTCGCCGACGAGGCGATCCGCCGTCGGGCGCTGGCCGGCCGGGTGGCCGTCGTCACCGGCGCGAGCCGCGGCCTCGGTGCCGGCTTCGCTGCCCACTTCGCGTCGGCCGGTCTCCGACTGGGGCTGTGCGCCCGCCAGCGTCCCGGCGCCCCGACGGCGGCACCGGCGGTGGCCGCCGGCGACGCGGTGACGGCGGCGGTGGACGTCACCGACTTCGACGCGTTGGCCGCGTTCGCCGACGCGGTCGTCGACCGGTTCGGCCGCATCGACCTGTGGGTCAACAACGCCGGCGTCGTCGACCCGGTCGGTCCGCTGGTCGATGCCGGTCCCGACGCCGTCGCCGGGCACGTCGCGACGAACGTCACCGGCGTCGCCTACGGGACGATGCTGTTCGCCCGTCACGTCGCCGGCCGGTCCGGGGGAGGCGTGCTCGTCAACGTCTCGTCCGGCGCGGCCGTCTATCCGTACGCCGGTCTGGCGGTCTACAGCGCGACGAAAGCGGCGGTCGACGCGCTGACGGTCGCGGTGGCGCAGGAGGAAACGCGGCACGGCCTCCGGGCCCATGCGGTCACCCCCGGCCACGTCGACACGGCGATGCAGGCCACGCTGCGGGCGACCGACGAGGCCCGCTTCCCGGCGGCCGGTCGGTTCCGCCAGATCGCCGAAGCCAGGGCGTTCAACACCACCGCTTGGGTCGGCGAGAAGCTGCTCGAGCTGGCCTTCGCCGGGACCGACGGCGCGCCGTCACGGGGCCTTCCGGTCCACTTGCGGGTGCCGCCGATGGGTGCCCAGGTCGATGGGTCGCCCGACCGACCCGGGGACCAGTAGCTGAGACCGAGCTGAACCGGCCCGGAGCCGGAGCGGCTCCGAAGGTCGGCCGACGAGCCGGCACGGTAAGGTCGGTCGCCATGGCGAAGAGTGGGGCTGGAAAAGTCATCAAGCCGGTCGCGGCGACGATCGGTGTGCTCGGCACGATGGCCAGCATCTGGTGGTTCGCGCTGAAGCCCCGCCGCAAGGCCAAGAACGACCCGACGTAGGTCGAGCCCGTGCCGGGCGCCGGCCTTGGTTATCTGTTCTGGCACGCCCCGCCGGTCGGTGCCGATCGGGGGGAGTACGAAACCGCGATGGCCGATTGGCAGGAAGCGCTCGTCGCCCATCCGCCACCCGGGTACCACCGTGGGTGGACGTGGCGGCTCGCGGCTCCGCCGTGGCTGGTCGGATGGCCGGAGGACGTCTACCTCGACGGGTACGTCGTCGCCGATTTCACCGCCCTCGGTGCATTGAACGCCGACGCGCCGTCGGGACTGCTGGCGTCGGCCCACCGCTCGGCGGCCCGTCGAGCCGCGTACGGTGCGGGCGCGCTGTTCGCCTGCCGCGCCGGGATGGTTGGCCCGGACCCTGGCGCTCGGGACGCTGGCTCCCTGGATCCTGGCGCTCTCGCCGACGCGCCCCCGACCGGTGAGGCCGGGACAACGACGGTCCACCTGTCGTGGCACGACAAGGCGCCGGGGGCGTCGTACGACGAGACGATCGGCGCGCTGTCCGGTGAGGGCCGGTCGGTGTGGTTGCGGCAGCTGGTGCTCGGCGCCGGCCCGGAGCTACTGGTCGTGAGTCATCGCCACGACGGGCCATTGTCGAACGTCTGGCTGACGTCGGCTGAGCGGCTTACTCGTTGACCCTTTTCGACCCAGGACTTCTGCGGCTTACCCCCAACGAGGCGGAGCATCCGGGTCGATGCCGAGGCACAGCTTGCCGATCAGTTCGGGCGCCAGGAGCCGGTTGCCGGGATGGAACCGCCCCATCCGGACATCCCGGAAAAGCTGCTCGATCCGGTGCCGCTTGAAGGCGCCGGCTCCTCCCGTGAGGTCGAGCGCCTGGTCGACGATCTCGAAGCACTGGTTGATGACGAAGTACCGGGTGCCGACGAGGCGAACGGGCCAGTCGGCGTGCTGAACACCATGCGTCCAGTCGGCACAGGTGCGTTCGAGCAACGCCTCGGCCGCGTCGTAGGCGATGCGCATGGCCGCCACGTTGTGCTGGACCTCGGGGTGATGGGCCATGGTGGAGCTCGCTAGTCCGATCGACGTTCGTCGCGGGAGTTGTTCGATCGTCAGATCGAGTGCCCGCTTGGCGGCTCCCAGATAGGTAGCCGAGAAGCCCATCAGTCCCCACGCGAAGATCGCCAGTTGAAACGGTCCAGCCCCGGCGAACCCAGCCGGACACACCAGGGTGATCTGGTCATCGGGGACGAAAGCCCGGTCCAAGACCGTGTCCTGGCTCTGGGTGGCCCGCATACCGAGGGTGTCCCACGTCTCGATGATCTGTACTCCAGGCGTGTCTCGCCGGACGAAGCCGTGGACGATGTTCGGGTGCTCGGGGTTCGAGGTGTCCATGGCGTGGAAACCGCCGTACGTCCACACTGGTGCCAGGCTGCCGAAGATCTTGTGCCCGGAGATCTCCCAGCCGCCATCTGCCCGGGTGGCCGTCGAGACGCTCAAGAGAAGCGGCAGGTCGTTGCCGGCCTCGCCGTGGAGGGCGCAGAACACCTCACCCTGTTCAGCCAGCTCGAGTAGCCATCGGCACGACTCGTCGCCCAGTCGGAGCAGGTCGGCCGCCAGCCCGGTCCAGTAGCAGTGCATGTTGGTAGCGAGGGCAGTGGCGGGTGCCACATAGGCCAGGCGCCGCACGAGCTGGGCGTAGCTGTCCAACGTCAATCCCGCGCCACCGAAGGCTTCGGGCACCGCCGCCAGAAGATATCCCGATCCCCTGAGCTCCTCCCAGTCCTCGGTAAAGAACGCATTGTCCCTGTCGTAGGTGGAGGTTCTTCCATCGAAGCGATCGAGCATGTCGTCGCTCAATAGCGCAGTTGCAACGTCCGCCATCGCAGCTCCTTTCGTCCCTCTTCTTGTCCCACTTCCCGGCCCACGGGTTGACTACTTTGCCATCGACGTCTGAGCACCTTCGGGCCGGGAAATCGAGGGATCGTCTATGCGCCGGGCCCACCGGTAGTCGTCTGGGTCGAACGTCAGGAGGTCGTGACCGCCTCGTCTTCGAGATTGGTCCGGAGCCATGCCCGCACCTCTTCGGTGTCGTCATGTCCGTGCACCGAGACCGCGTGGGCGACCGCGGCGGCCAACACCTCGTCCTCTTCTCCCGAGATGGTGAGGGTGCAGCCATCTTCGCTCGGGAACCTACGGCAGTCTGCGACTTTGCGAGTCATGGTCCCTCCTACTGGAAAGCAGGGCTTGCACGACGACGTTTCGATGGCTCGAAGATGTGGATGGTGCATCGGCACGGGATGTCGGCCAAAATAAGAGCCGTTCATCACGTACGCTTCGGCTAAACCCGCCCCTTCGACCACGCCCTTACCGCCATTCGCGGACCCCTCGGGTACTGCACTTACTACGTACCTACACGATCTCGGGGTGTCGGGCAATACGTAAATCCGCGTATGTCTGGGCCAGGCGTGGCATCTACCCGTGCCCAGAGGCCGCGCCGGCACGATCAGCCTCCGCAAGCTGGGCTCGGAACCAGCGTGCGGAGGCCTGGGTGCGATTGGTCACGCCGACCTTGGCGTAGACGTGCTCTAGGTGCTTGTGGACCGTCCGGGTGCTGATGCCGAGCCGACGACCGATCTGGTCGTTGCCGAGACCACCGGCCAGCAGCGACAGCACATCGGACTCGCGCCGACTGAGCCGGGCTTGGCGAAGGGGAGTGCCGGGGGCGAGCCGGTCCGAGCGTACGACGTGGACGGCACTGGCGATGAGAGGTCGACGCAGTGCGGCGAGACAGTCCAGTTCGGCGGCCGAGAAGTCGCGTCCGCTGCGGTCGAGGGCGACGCAGAGCCTCTGTCCGAAGCCGACCGGGATGGAGAACGCCACCTGATTGTCGACCTCGATCAGCCGGAACAGCTCGCGGTAGATCCGCAGGCCCCGGTACGCCCGCTGGCCGAAGAGGTCCGAGATTCGCAGTGGTTCCCCGCCCCCGACCCTGGTGTGGGTGGCGAGAGGCCAAGGGTCAGTGGCGTTGAGCCGTTCGAACGTGACCTGCTGCTCGATTGAGAGAAAGTCATCGGGCCACGTATCGACCTCGCTGTCCAGCGACCCGACGTGGGTCACCACCGCGCTGTCGGCCCCGACAACCGCCACCGCCGCCGCCATGACGGCTCGCCCGAGCTCGTCCACCGTGCCGGCCTCCGCCGCCGCGCCGAGCGAATGGAGCACCTCTCGAAGGTTCGCTTGTCTCATGGCGCCCTCTCTGGTGCGAGGCTACCTACCAGGAGAGAGGATGTCACGAAGCTTTGATTCCTGACCGGGCGAGACGGCACGGGAACACTGCCCCTTACACGGCCCGCCGTCCTCTCGTTTTATCGGTCGACCTATCAGGCGGGCGGGGCAGGCTCTTTGGTTCCGGGGGACGCGTGGGCGACAAGGGTGGGCAGCACGACGCCGATCGGCGCCCGCAACGCCGCGACGGCCAGGTCGTCGAACGGCGTCGGCTCCGCATTGACGATGACGATCGCCGCGCCGTGCCGGGCGGCGAGCGGGACCATCCCGGCGGCCGGATAGACGCCGAGGGTCGTCCCGACCGCCAGGAGGAGGTCGCAGGACCGGGCGGCCGCCTCGGCCCGGTCGAGATCAGCGGAGACGAGGTTCTGGCCGAAGCTGATCGTCGCTGACTTGAGGATGCCCCCGCACGTGGTGGCGCCAGGCGCCGCGCGGGACGGGCCGGACGCGTCGGCCGGGGCCACGACGCGCAGGCAGCGGGGGTCTGCCTCGCCGTCACGGACCCGCTGGAGGGCGGGGCCGGCCGGGTTCCGGTCGCCGCAGGCGAGGCAGACGACGTCGCGTATCGTGCCGTGGATCTCGACGATCTTCGCCGGGTCGTTGCCGGCGGCCTGATGGAGGCCGTCGATGTTCTGGGTCACGAGCGTGTCCAGCCGACCCTGCCGCTCCAGGTCGACGATCGCCCGGTGGCCGCGGTTGGGGAGCGCCTTCCACGTCGGGGAGTCGAGGCGGCTGCGCCAGGCCTGACGACGGACGTCGGGATCGTTGACGTAGGCGTCGATGGTCGCCAGCCGCTCGGCGGCTGGGTTGCGGGTCCAGACGCCGTTGGGGCCGCGGAAGTCGGGGATGCCGGAGTCGGTCGAGATGCCGGCCCCGGTCAGCACGACGACGCGGGTGGCGCGGTACAGCAACCGGCGGGCGACCGCTAACGCCGTGGCCTCCGGATCTTCGACGTCAACCGTGCTCACTCCCTGGAGTCTTGCCCAGGCGGAACGATCACTGCGTTCTGGTACCGGCCGGCGAACCACCCCGGGCGCAACCGGCGCGTCGGTAGCCTCGACGGCGATGTCGCCGGTGTCGCTCCGCCCGCTCCGCGCCCGGAACTTCGCGTTGCTGTGGTCGGCCGCGCTGATCTCGAACGTCGGGTCGTGGATGCAGGCGGTGGCCCTCGGCATCTTGGTGACGGCCAAGACGCACAACCCGCTGTGGACGGGCCTGGTGGCCGCGGCCGCGTTCTTGCCGAACGGCCTGCTGGCACCGTTCGGCGGCGCGCTGGCCGACCGGCTCGACCGGCGGCGCTGGCTGCTGGTAACGACGGCGGCGGAGATGGCGGTGGCGACGGTCCTGGCGGTGCTGGCCGCGGTCGGGGACGCACCGCCGGTGGTGGCGGTGGCGCTGGCGTTCGTCGGCGGCGCGGCCGCGGCGATCGGCCTGCCGGCGTACCAGGCGATGCTGCCGGACCTGGTCGACGACCCGGCGGACCTGCTGGCCGCGGTGTCGCTGTCATCGGCGCAGTACAACCTCGGCCGGGTCATCGGCCCGGCGTTGGCGGGCATCGTGCTGGCGCTCGGGTCGTACGCGCTGGCATTCGCGTGCAACGCCGCGTCGTTCGCGGCAGTCATCGTGGCGCTCGTCTTCGTCCGGCTGCCGCCGATCACGAAGGCGGCCGAGCCGTTGCGCATCGTCCGCCGCATCGCCGAGGGCGTGCGGCTGGCCGCGGCGGAGCCGGCGTGCCGGTCGGCGATCGTCCTGATCGGTGTCGTCGCGCTATTGGCGTCGCCGTTCATCGCGCTCGTCCCGGCGATGGCGATCGAGGGCCTGCACCTCGGATCGGGACACCGGGGGAGCGTCGGCACGTCGGTCCTCGTCACGGCTCAGGGCATCGGCGCGGTGACCGGCGCGCTCCTCCTGCCGGGGCTGGCGCAGCGGTTCGGCCGAGCCAAGCAGGTCGTCGTCGCCCTGTTCGCCCTACCGGTGCTCCTCGTCGCCTACGGACTGGCGCCGGGCCTGTGGGTCGGAGCGGTCGCACTCCTGCTGGTCGGCCTGGCGTACATCGCGGTGCTGTCCGGACTGAACACGGTGGTGCAGCTCCGGGCACCGACGGCGGCCCGGGGTCGGGTGCTCAGCCTCTTCATGCTCTCGCTCGGCACGGTCTACCCGATCGGCGCGATCGTCCAAGGGGCGATCGGTGCCCGGGTCGGCGTACGCGAGGTGACGGTCGGCGCGGCGGTCGGGCTGCTCGTCGTCCTGGCCGGCGTGGCGGCCCGCTGGCCGGGGATGCTGCGGGCGCTGGCCGATCGAGATCTGGGCGGTACGGCGGGGCCGTTGCCCGAAACGGTCGGTCCGGACGCGGCGGTCGATCCGGACCCGGCCTAGGTACGCTCCGCCGGTGGACCACGGGACGGCGATCCTCACGTCGGTCGAGGCGGAGGACCGGCAGCGCCGCGCCGCCGGCGCGCTGGCGGCGGCCGGCTGCCGGCCGGGCGATCGGGTGGCCTTCAGTCTCCCGTCGTCCGCCGACCTGCTCTGTGCCGTCCTCGGCGCGGCCCGCACCGGGGTCGTCCCGGTGCTGCTCAACGCGACGTTGTTACCGGCTGAGCGGGACCTCCTGCTCGCTGACGCCGAGCCGACCCTCTCGGTCCTCGACGCGGCCGCGCTCGGCGCGCTCGGCGACGGCGCGCCGGTCGAGCTGGCGCCGTACCCGCTGACGCGGCCGATGCACTACACGTCGGGGACGACCGGTCGGCCGAAGGGGGTGACGACGGGCGTCTGGGACGAGGCGACCGCCGAGGCGGTCTTCGACGACGAAGCCGATCTGTGGGGGTTCTGTGCCGACGACGTCCACCTCGTGTGCTCACCGATGTACCACACCGTCTCGGTCCGCTTCGCGGCCGGCACGCTGCTGCGGGGCGGCGCGGTCGCCATCCTGCCCCGGTTCGCGGCGTCGGCCGCGCTGGACGCGCTGCGCCGGATCCAGCCGACGACCGCGTTCATGGCGCCGACCCATCTGCAACGGCTCCTCGATCTTGCTGAACTGGACGACGACGAGCGGTTCGCATCGCTGCGGCTGCTCGCCCACGCCGGCTCGTCGTGCCCGCCGGTGGTCAAGCGGGCCGCGTTGGCCCGGGTCGACGACGGCGTCCTGTGGGAGTTCTACGGGTCGACGGAGGGCCAGTTCACGGCCTGTCCGCCGGCCGAGTGGCTCGAACGGCCGGGGACGGTGGGGCGGGCTCGACCCGGACGGACGCTGTCGATCAGTCCCCTCGACGGCGAGCCGGACGACGGCACGAGCCCGGTAGTGGGAACGATCTGGTGCACAGCGCCGCCGTTCGCCCGGTTCTCGTACTGGAAGAACGCGGACGCGACCGCGGCGGCGTGGCGGGGCGACGCGTTCACGGTCGGCGACGTCGGCCACCTCGACACTGACGGCTACCTCTACCTGTCCGGCCGCCGCCACGACCTGATCATCAGCGGCGGCGTCAACGTCTACCCGGCCGAGGTCGAGGCGGCCCTGCTCGAGGTGGACGGTGTCGCCGAGGTGGCAGTGTTCGGCGTACCGGACGAGACGTGGGGCGAGCGGGTGGTGGCAGCCGTCGTCGGCTCGCCACAGCTGGACCTCGACGACGTCCGGGCCCACGCCGCCCGGCGGCTGGCGCCGTACAAGCGGCCGAAGGCGTACCTACGGGCCGACGATCTCCCGCACACCACGACCGGCAAGCTGCTCCGGCGGGAGGTCGCGGCGCACGTCGGCCTGGCGCCGGTGGGGGAGTGACCGCCGCCCGACGCGTCGGGCTGGCGGGCGGGTAAGAATCGGCACATGGCCTTCGCGACGACGAACCCGGCGACCGGCGAGGTCGAGCAGACGTTCGACGACCACACCGCTGACGAGGTCGATGCCCGGCTGGCCCGGGCGGCGGCGACGTTCGAGACGTTCCGCCGGACGACGTTCGCCGAGCGGGCCCGACTGCTCGTGACCGCGGCCGAGCTGCTCGAAGGCGAAGTCCCCGACATTGCCCGGGTGCTGACGACGGAGATGGGCAAGACGTTCGCCTCGGCGAAGGGCGAGGCGTCGAAGTGCGCCAACGCGATGCGCTGGTTCGCCGAGCACGCCGAGTCGCTGCTGGCCGACGAGCTGATCGAGTCGTCGGCCGGTCGGAGCCTCGTGCGGTACCAGCCGTTGGGGCCGGTCCTGGCGGTGATGCCGTGGAACTTCCCGCTGTGGCAGGTCGTCCGCTTCGCCGCGCCGGCGCTCATGGTCGGCAACGTCGGCCTGCTCAAGCACGCGTCGAACGTCCCGCAGACCGCGCTGGCGCTGGAGGACCTGTTCCGGCGGGCCGGCTATCCGCAAGGCGCGTTCACGACGCTGCTGATCGGTTCGGGCCGGGTGGCCGACGTCGTCGCCGACGACCGGGTGGTGGCGGTCACCCTCACCGGCAGTGAGGCGCGCCGGCCGGTCGGTCGCCGCGGCGGCCGGCGACGCGTTGAAGAAGTGCGTGCTCGAGCTCGGCGGCTCCGACCCGTTCGTCGTCCTCTCCTCGGCCGATCTCGACCAGGCCGTCCCGGTGGCGGTGCAGGCCCGCGTCCAGAACAACGGCCAGTCGTGCATCGCCGCCAAGCGGTTCATCGTCGAGAGCTCGGTCTACGACGAGTTCACCGCACGGTTCGTCGAGGCGATGGCGGCCCTCACCGTCGGCGACCCGTTCGACCCGGCCACCGACGTCGGGCCGCTCAACTCGAAGGCCCAGCGTCAGGAGATCGCCGACCAGGTCGACGACGCCCGGCAGAAGGGCGCGGTCGTGGCCTGCGGCGGCCAGGTTCCCGACGGTCCGGGCTGGTACTACCCGCCGACGGTGCTCTGCGAGGTGACGCCGGCCATGCGGGTCTTCGGCGAGGAGACGTTCGGACCGGTGGCGGTGGTGGAACGGGCGGCCGACGTCGGCGAGGCCATCGCGCTGGCCAACCGGACGAGCTTCGGTCTCGGCTCGAGCGTCTGGACGGGCGATCCGGCCGAGCAGGCCCGCTGCATCGACGAGATCGAGGCCGGCCAGGTCTTCGTCAACGCCATGGTGGCGTCGACGCCGGAGATGCCGTTCGGCGGGATCAAGCGCTCCGGCTACGGCCGCGAGCTCTCGGCGTTGGGGATCAAGGAGTTCTGCAACGCCAAGGGGGTCTGGGTCGCCTGATCACGTACCTCGACCACACGTCGACGTCGCCGGTGCTCCCGGAGGTGGTCGAGGCGATGGCCCCCTTCGCGGCCGACCGGTACGGCAACGCGTCCGGTAGCCACCGGTTGGCCCGTGAGGCCCGGACCGCGCTGGAAGAGGCCCGGGACGCCGTCGCCGAACAGCTCGGTGCCGCGCCCGGCGACGTCATCTTCACCAGCGGCGGCACCGAAGCCGACAACCTGGCTGTTCTCGGCACGCTCGCCGCGCTCGAGCGGTCGGCCGCCGCTCCCGGTGGGCCGGCGGCCGAGCCGGCGGTGGTCGTGACCTCCGCGGTCGAGCACGCGGCGGTCCTCGTGCCGTGCCGAGCCGCTGCCGACCGCCGGTGGCCGGCGGTTCGCCACCGGGAGGCGGTGGTCGACGCGGCCGGCGCGATCGACCTGTCCCGGTTGGCCGACCAGCTCGACCCCGGCGTCGTCCTCGTCTCGGTCATGCTCGCCAACAACGAGGTCGGGACGGTGCAGCCGTTCGACGACGTCGTCGCGCTGGTCCGCCGGTCGGCGCCGCACGCGGTCGTCCACACCGACGCGGTCCAGGCCGCGCCGTGGCTCGACGTCGCCGCCGCGGCGGCCGGGGCCGACCTCGTGTCCGTGAGCGCCCACAAGGTCGGTGGCCCGAAGGGTGCCGGCGCGCTGGTGGCTCGGGCCGGCGTCGCGCTGGCCCCGCTGATCCACGGGGGTGGTCAGGAGCACGACCGCCGGAGCGGAACGCACGATGTCGCCGGCGCGGTCGGTCTGGCCACGGCGCTGGTCGTCGTCGCGGCTCGGCGGGCCGAGGCGTCGGACCGGGTCAGTGGCCTGCGCGACCGGCTGGCCGACGGGCTGGCCGCCGCCGTGCCGGGCATGGTCGAGAGCGCGCCCCGCGATCGCGTGCTGCCCGGCCACTGTCACGTCCGCTTCGACGGCGTCGAACAGGAAGAACTGCTCGTCCTGCTCGACGATGCCGGCGTCTGCGCATCGGCCGGGTCGGCCTGTGCCAGCGGGGCGGTCGAGCCGAGCCACGTGCTGCTGGCGATGGGCGTCGCACCGGCCGACGCCCGGACCGGTATCCGGTTCACCCTCGGCCACTCGACGTCCGCGGCCGATGTCGACTGGGCCCTGGCCGTCGTCCCGCCGGCGGTCGCCCGCCTCCGCCGCTGACGCCGGCCCCGGGCGGTGAACCGGAGCGTCGGGCCGGTGCCGGGGACGGACCGTTCGGCGAAGCTGGCAGAATCCGGGTCGTGCGTGTGCTCGTGGCCATGTCCGGCGGCGTCGACTCCTCGGTGGCCGCCGCGCTCCTCGTCGACGCCGGCCACGACGTCGTCGGGGCGACGCTGAAGCTCTGGGGCGGTCCGTCGGACTCCGGGTGCTGTTCGGTCGCCGACGTCGACGACGCTCGCCGGGTGGCCCAGCAGCTCGGCATCGCCCACCACGTCTTCAACATGACCGACGAGTTCGGCGCGGCCGTCGTCGAGCCGTACGTCGCCGCCCACGCGGCCGGTCGGACGCCGAACCCGTGCATCGAGTGCAACCGCCACGTCAAGTTCGACCGCCTGCTCGACCGGTCGGTCCGGCTCGGCTTCGACGTCCTGGCCACCGGCCACCACGCCCGAGTCGGGCTGGCCCCGGTCGGACCGACACCCGACGTCACCGCGACCGGCCGCTACGAACTGCGGCGGGGGGCGGATCAGAAGAAGGACCAGTCGTACGTCCTCTCGATGCTCGGGCAGGACCAGCTGGCCCGGGTCGTCCTGCCGGTCGGTCAGCTGACGAAAGCCGCCGTCCGGGACCACGCCGCCCGGCTCGGTCTGCGGACGGCCGACAAGCCGGACAGCCAGGACGTCTGCTTCATCCATGGCACCGACGGCCGGCTCGGCTTCCTCGGCCGTCGGTTGGCGTTGCACGCGGCCGACGTCGTCGACGGCGCGTCCGGCGCGGTCGTCGGGTCGGTCGACGCAGTCGAGCTGGTCACGGTCGGCCAGCGGCGCGGGATGGGCCACGGCACCGACGGGCAGCGGCGCTACGTCGTCGCCGTCGACGTGCCCGGCCGCCGCGTGGTCGTCGGCGGGCCCGACGATGCGGTGGCCGACGACGTCCGGCTGATCCCCGACAGCGTGACGTGGGTCGCCGACCCGCTGGTCGCCGGCACCCGGGCGATGGCCCAGACGAGCGCCCACGGCCGGCCGGCCGGCTGCGCGTTCGAGCTGACCGGCGAGGGGCCGGTCGTCCGGTTCGACGAGCGGCAGCGGCCGGTCGCCCCCGGTCAAACGGTCGCCCTCTACGACGCCGGGGACCCCGACGCGGTCGTCGGGGCCGGCATCGCCGCCTGAGATGGCCACCGCGGAGGATCCAGGGGCGGCCGACGGGCGGGCCGAGGCCCGGGCGGTCGAGCTGCGGGAGCTGATCGACTACCACAACCGTCGTTACCACGAGCTCGACGCGCCGGAGATCCCCGACGCCGACTACGACGCCCTGGTCCGCGAGCTGCGCCAGTTGGAGGCGGACCACCCGGCGTTGGTCACGCCGGACTCGCCGACCCAGACGGTCGGAGCGCCGATCTCGGCACTGTTCGCCGAGGTCCGGCACCGCGTGCCGATGATGAGCCTCGACAACGCGTTCGACGAGGCCGAGCTGAGCGCCTGGGCCGAGCGGCTCCGCCGGCTCCTGCCCGACGTCGACCTCGACGAGCTGACGTTCTCCTGCGAGCCGAAGGTCGACGGCGTCGCCATGTCGATCACGTACGTCGACGGCCGGCTGACGCAGGCAGCGACCCGCGGCGACGGGGTCACCGGCGAGGACGTCACGGCCAACGTCGCCACCGTGCGGGACGTGCCCCACGAGCTCGACCCGGCGGCCGGGCCGTACCCGCGGCACGTCGAGGTGCGCGGCGAGATCTACATGCCAACCGCCGACTTCGCCGCCTACAACGAGCGAGCGGTCGCCGCCGGGACCAAGGCGTTCGTCAACCCCCGTAACTCCGCCGCCGGGTCGTTGCGGCAGAAGGACCCGGCGATGACCGCCGCTCGCCCGCTGTCGTTCTGGGCGTACCAGATCGGCGAGGTCGACGGCGCGCCGCCCGAGGACGCCGCCGGCACCGGCGAGTGGCCACCGGCCCGGCAGAGCCAGGTCCTGGAGCGGCTGGGAGCGGCCGGCCTCCCGGTCAGCCCGGACGCCCGGGCGGTGACCGGCGTCGCCGCCGCGTTCGCCCGCTGCCGCGAGCTGGCCGCCCACCGCCACGACCTGCCGTACGAGATCGACGGCGTCGTTGTCAAGGTCGACGAGCTCGCGCTGCACGAGCGGCTCGGCGCGACGTCACGGGCGCCGCGGTGGGCGATCGCCTTCAAGTTCCCGCCCGAGGAGCGGACGACCCGGCTGCTGGCCATCCAGGTCTCGATCGGCCGGACCGGCCGGGCCACGCCGTTCGCCGCGCTCGAGCCGGTCTTCGTCGGCGGCTCGACCGTCAGCCTGGCGACGTTGCACAACGAGGACCAGGTCCGCCTCAAAGACGTCCGCCCCGGCGACCTCGTCGTCGTCCGCAAGGCCGGCGACGTGATCCCCGAGGTCGTCGGTCCGGTCACCGTCGGTCCGGAAGCGCCGAAGCGTCGCAAGGCGCGCTGGAAGTTCCCGACGGCCTGCCCGTCGTGCGGGTCGCCGCTCGTCCGCCTGGAGGGCGAGAGCGACACCTACTGCACGAACATCGACTGCCCGGCCCAGCGGGTGCAGCGGATCGTCCACTTCGCGTCGCGCGGCGCGATGGACATCGAGGGGCTGGGGGAGGAGCGCGTCGTCCAGCTCGTCGCGCGAGGACCTCGCCGCCGATCCGGCCGACCTCTACCGGCTCGGGCCCGACCGCCTGGCCGGGCTCGAGCGGATGGGCGAGCTCTCCGCGGCCAACCTCGTCCGCGGCATCGAGACGTCGAAGGGCCGGCCGCTCAGCCGGCTGCTCGTCGCCCTGGGCATCCGCCACCTCGGGCCCGCCGGGGCCCGGGCGCTCGCCCGGGCCGTCGGGACACTGGACACGCTGCTCGCCGCGGCGACCGAGACGGTCGCCGCCGTCGAGGGCATCGGGCCGGTGATCGCCGACAGCGTCGTCACGTTCCTGGCCAATCCGGTGAACCGGCTCGTCCTCGACCGGCTGCGGGCATCCGGAGTGACGATGGCCGAGCCCGGGGTGCCGCCCGGCGGGGCCGTCGCGGCCGGCGGCGACGAGGGAGACGCCGACGCCGGCCCGCTGGCCGGCCGGTCAGTGGTCGTCACCGGCACGGTCCCGGGCTACACCCGGGAAGAGGCCGAGGCGGCCATCGTGGCCCGGGGCGGCAAGTCGCCCGGGTCGGTCTCGAAGAAGACGTACGCGGTCGTCGTCGGCGACGTCCCCGGCGCGTCGAAGACCCAGAAGGCCGAGGCGCTCGGTGTCCCCGTCGTCGACGCCGCCGACTTCGACGAGCTGCTCTCTTCCGGCCGGATCCCCGGCGCCCCGGGTCCGGAAGGCCGGTCGGCCGAGTGACGATCGGGCGCCCGACGGGTGCTGAGCGGGTGCCGGGCGGAGGGCGCGGCGTCCGGCGGTGCGGTAGCGTCCCACGAACAGCGGAGGGACCTCGGTAGCCTGGAGCTGCTTCGATGCCCTTGATCTCCGATTCCATCGGCCGGGTGCTCGGGAAGCGGTACCGGCTGGTCTCCGCCCTGGGTACCGGCGCGTCGGCCCACGTCTTCCTGGCCGAGGACGTGTCGCTGCAGCGTCGTGTGGCCGTCAAGGTCCTCCAACCGGGGTTGGCCCACGACGAGTCGTTCCTCAAGCGGTTCCGGGCGGAGGCCCGGTCGGTGGCGTCGCTCAACCATCCGAACATCCTTCGAGTCTTCGACTGGGGCGAGGACGCCGACGGGCCCTACCTCGTGCTCGAGTACCTGCACGGCGGCAGCCTGCGTGACGTCCTCGACCGCCAGTTCCGGCTGTCTCACGCCCAGGCCGCCCGGATCGGTGCGGAGGCGGCACAGGGCTTGGCCTATGCCCACGCCCGCGGCCTCGTCCACCGGGACGTGAAACCGGCGAACATGCTCTTCGACGAGGAGGGCCGGGTCCGGATCGCCGACTTCGGCGTCGCCCGCGCCCTGGCCGAGGCGGCTTGGACCGAGCCGGCCGGGGCGATGGTCGGGACGGCTCGGTACGCGTCGCCGGAGCAGGCCGAGGGCCACCGCGTCGACGGTCGCGCCGACGTGTACTCGCTCGGGCTCGTCCTCTACGAGTCGCTCACCGGCGAGGTCCCGTTCGTCACCGATACGACGGTCGGCACGCTGATGGCCCGGGTCGGTGCCACGTTGCCCCGCCACCCGGCCCTCGGACCGCTCGACGACGTCCTGGCCCGGGCGACGACGGCAACCGTGGAGGACCGGATCGACGCCGCCCGGATGGGCGCGTTGCTCGAGGCGGTCGGGGCGTCGTTGCCGCCGGCGGCCACGCTGCCCATCCGGATAGACGATCGGCCGGCCCGGGTGGCCCCGGCCGGCGCGGTCGGCGGTGACGTGCCGGACCTGACCGCGATCGTGCCCGGACTGGTTGCCGGTGCCGCCCGGCCGGACGCCACCGCCGCCGTGTCCCCGCCCGAGACGCCATCCTCCGAGGCGCCGCCCTCGACGCCATCGTCTTCGAAGTCGCCATCCCCCGTTGCGCCCTCCCCGGGTGCGCCGTCCCCCGGTGCGATGGCCCCGGTGGCCGGCCCGACGGGTTCGGGGCCGTTCGACGTCGAGGCGATCGAACGGGCCGAGGCGGCGGCCCGCACCGCGACGACGACCGTCGGTGGGGACGATGACGGCAACCGCGTGGGTTCGGACGCCGCGGCCTGGGCCGGCGTGTCGGCGGCCGGTGCGCCGGCGCCAGGCGAACCGCCGTCGATCCGTCAGCGGACCCGTCGCAAGTGGCCGTGGATCGTCGGCGTCGTCGTACTGGCCGTCGCGGTGACCGTCGGGCTGCTCATCGCGGCCCACGAGAAGGCGTTCACGCCGAGCCACCCGGTCCCGTCGCTCGACGGCCAGACGCTGGCCGCGGCCCACCGGTCAGCGGCGGCCGACCACTTCACCCTGGCGGTCGGCGATGCGGTCTACTCGACGTCCGTGGCGGCCGGGAGCGTCGTCAGCCAACAGCCGGCGCCGAAGACGACGCTGAAGGAAGGGTCGGTCGTCCACGTCGTGCCGTCGAAGGGCCTGCCGCCGGAGCAGATCCCGGCGCTCACCGGCGGACTGACGTGCGACACCGCGGTCCGGCTGCTCGGCGAGGCCCACTTCAAGGCCACCTGCCCGGCGCTGCTGGCCTACACAACAACCGTGCCGGCCGGCCAGATCATCAACTGGTCGTACAACGGCAAGCTGAACGCCACCGTCGCCCCGTACGGCTCGACGATCGCCGTCGCGGTGTCGAAGGGCAAGAAGCCCATTCCGGTCCCGGCGGTCGCCGGCGCAGCGTCGTACACAGCCGCGGCGACAACCATCAAGGCCGCCGGGCTGACGGCGACGCAGGTGCAGGCGTTCTCGACAACGGTGCCGGCCGGCCAGGTCATCGGCACCACACCGGCCGCCGGGACGACAGAGCCGCCGGGTACGACGGTGACCGTCCAGGTCTCGAAGGGGCCGCAGATGGTCCCGGTGCCCGACGTCACCAAGGACACAGTGGACGCGGCGACGGCCACCCTGCAGCAGGACGGACTGACCGTCGGTCAGGTCTACGGACCGGCCAAGGGCAAGGTGTTCACGACCGTCCCGCTGGCCGGCCAGCCGGTGACGAAGGGCACCGCGGTCAACCTGTACACCCAGTGATCCGCGCCCGGTGAGCTGCGACCTCTGCGAGGCGGCCCGCATCACGCCGTGGCATGCGGAGGACGACGTCTGTTGGGTTGCCGACTGCGAGATCTGCGACGTACCGATGGTCGTCTGGAAGCGGCACGGGCCGGAGCCACCGGCCGACGAGCTGGCCCACATGGTCGCCGAGCTGACCCGGGTGGCCGACGAGCGGTTCGGTCCCGGCGGCTGGTCGCTCGACCGGGTGATGCGCCAGATCCCTGACCACTTCCACGCGCACGCCCGCGACCCGCAGTGGTGGTCTCGGCTGGTCGGCCGTCGTTGAACGACTCGTCGGGCGATCCGGCCGGCGGACCGGTCGGGTGACCCGGCTGGCGGCCGGCCCGGGGGGCGCCGCTACCCTGTGGCCACCGAACGATCAGGGTCGACCCGGTGACAGGAGCGGACATGGGAGCACTCGACGGGCGCGTGGCGATCATCACCGGGGCCGGGCGCGGCATCGGGCGGGAGCACGCCCTTCTCCTGGCGGCCGAGGGGGCGAAGGTCGTCGTCAACGACCTCGGCGGCCCGGTCGACGGCTCGGGGGACGGGGGTGACGACCGGAGCCCGGCCGAGCAGGTCGTCGCCGAGATCACCGAGGCCGGCGGCGAGGCGATCGTCAACGCCGACGACGTCGCCGACTGGGAAGGCGGCAAGCGGCTCATCGACGCGGCGATCGACGCCTTCGGCGACCTCCACGTCCTCGTGAACAACGCCGGCATCCTGCGCGACCGTGTGCTCGTCAACATGACCGAGGAGGACTGGGACAGCGTCATCCACGTCCACCTCAAAGGGCACTTCGTCCCGACCCGGCACGCCGCCGCGTACTGGCGGGAACGGAGCAAGGCCGGCGAGGACGTCAAAGCGTCGGTCGTCAACACGTCGTCGACCTCCGGTCTGCTCGGCAACCCGGGTCAGAGCAACTACGGCGCGGCCAAGGCTGGCATCGGCGCGTTCACGGTCATCGCCGCCCAGGAGCTCAGCCGCTACGGCGTCCGCGTCAACGCCATCGCCCCGGCCGCTCGGACCCGGATGACCGAGTCGACGCCCGGCCTGTCCGACATCGTCCGGGCCCCCAACGACGGGTTCGACCTGTGGGACCCGGCGAACATCTCGCCGGTGGTGGGCTACCTGGCCACCGAGGACTGTCCGCTGACCGGGCGGGTCTTCTTCGTCCAGGGTGGCACGGTGCAGAACTTCCAGAACTGGACGATGACCGAGTCGATCGACCGACCGGCCCGCTGGACGGTGGCCGATCTGCAGGCCGAGATGGGTCGGCTCGCCGGCTGAGCCGCCAGCGTCAGCGCTGGCCAGCGGCCAGCGGCGGGGCTACTCGGTGATCGCCCGCAGGCGGGCCGCCATCTCCTGGGCACTGGCGTCGACGGGACCGGACTGGAGGGCCATCAGCTTGGTCATGTCGCCTTCGATCCGGACCTTGCCGGCCATGAACGCCTGCATGCCGGCACCGGGGTTCCCGTCGACGAGGATGGCCTTGGCGGTGTCGTAGTCGACGGTGACCTTCAGGTCGGCGTCGTCGAGGTGGCCCTTGTCGAGCTCGAGATCGCCGGACGACGTGTCGACGTGGGCGTCGAGGGAGCCGTCGCCGAACGGCATGTCGGTGACGACCAGGTTCATCCGTACCGGGAACACGATCGGCCCGGACTGGCCGTGGTACTCGGCCCGGATGCGGTGGGCCTCGTCGATCCACTCGTCGCTGAGGAACGGGTACGGCATAGTCGATCGGCTCTCCTTCTCGGCCCCGCCCGGCCCTGGTCGGCAGCCGGCGGTACGTTACCCGCGGCGTCGGTAGCATGCCCTGGCGTGACCGCTTCTCTCCTACCCGGCGCCGAGCCGTTCTCCGCCACCGGCGGCCCCGACGGCGTGCTCGTGCTGCACGGGTTCACCGGAAGCCCGGCGTCGATGCGGGGTGTCGCCGAGAAACTGGCCGACGCCGGCCTGACCGTCGAGCTGCCGCTCCTGCCCGGCCACGGCACCGCGGTCGACGACCTGGTGCGGTGCCGTTGGGCCGACTGGACGGCCGCCGCGGAGGCCGCCTACCAGGCCCTGGCGGCCCGCAGCGCCCGGGTGGCCGTCGTCGGCCTGTCGATGGGCGGCTCGCTGACCTGCTGGCTGGCCGAGCGTCACCCGGAGATCAGCGGCATCGCGGTCGTCAACCCGCTGGTCGAGCCACCCGGTGACGAGCTGCGCTCGGCCGTCCGCGACATGCTCGACGCCGGGGTGCCCATCGCCCCGAGCATCGGCTCGGACATCGCCGAACCCGGCGTCGCCGAGCTCGGTTACGACGGCACGCCGCTGGCCGCCGCCCTGTCGCTGTTCGAGGGCGTCGAGGACGTCGCCCTGGCGCTCGGCGACATCCGCTGCCCGGTGCTGCTGTTCTCCAGCCGGGAGGACCACGTCGTGCCGTCGACCAACGGTGACCTGCTCGTCGCCTCGGTGGCCGGTCCGTACGAGCGGGTCTGGCTCGAGCGGAGCTACCACGTCGCCACGATGGACTACGACCGGGACGAGGTCGAGGCCCGCACCGTGTCGTTCGTCATCGGCGTGACCGCCGGGGCGGAGGCGTGAGCCGGCCCGCCGACGGCCGGCCGGGACGGCTGAGCCGGGACGACGTGGCCCACGTGGCCCGGCTCGCCCGGCTCTCGCTGACCGACGAGGAGCTCGACACGTTCACCGGTCAGCTCGCCCAGGTGATCGAGCATGCCGACGATGTCGCCGCTCTCGACCTCGGTGGGGTGGCGCCGACCGCCCACCCGCTGCCGGTGCGCAACGTGCTCCGGGCCGACGAGCCACGACCGAGCCTCGACCGGGCGGCCGTGCTGGCCGCCGCGCCGGACGTCGAGGACGACCGGTTCCGGGTGCCGCGCATCGTCGGGGAGGCCCCATGAGCGAGCTCGGGCTCGGGCCGGCCACCGCGGTGGCCGCGGCCGTCCGGTCGGGGGAACGGTCGGCCCGTTCGGTGGTCGAGGCGTCGCTGGCCGCGATGGCGGCTGGCGACCGCGAAATCCACGCGTTCTTGGAGGTCCTCGGCGACGACGCGCTGGCCGCGGCCGATCGCGTTGACACCGCCGTGGCGGCCGGAGAGGACCCCGGCCCCTTGGCCGGCGTACCGGTAGCCCTGAAGGACAACCTGTGCACCCGGGGCGTGCCGACGACGTGCGCGTCCCGCATCCTCGAAGGCTGGCGGCCGCCGTACGACGCGACGGTCGTCGACCGCCTGCGGGCGGCCGGCGCGGTCGTCGTCGGCAAGACCAACCTGGACGAGTTCGCCATGGGCTCGTCGACGGAGAACTCCGCGTTCGGGCCGACGCGCAACCCGCGCGACACCAGCCGGGTGCCCGGCGGTTCCTCGGGCGGGTCGGCCGCCGCGGTCGCCGCCGGCTTCGTCCCGCTCGCCCTCGGTTCCGACACCGGCGGGTCGATCCGCCAGCCGGCCGCGCTCTGCGGCGTCGTCGGCATGAAGCCGACGTACGGGACCGTCTCGCGCTACGGCCTCATCGCGTTCGCCAGCTCGCTCGACCAGATCGGCCCGTTCGCCACCACCGTCGCCGACGCCGCGCTGCTGCTGGAGGCGATCGGCGGCCATGACCCGTGCGACAGCACGTCGCTGGCCGAGCCGGCCCCACCGGCGTCCCGGTCGCTCGGGGCCGGCGTCGACGGGCTGCGGGTCGGCGTCTGCACGGAGCTGGTCGACGGCACCGCGCCGGACGTCGCCAAACGGGTCCGCCAGGCCGCCGACGCGCTGGCCACCGGCGGCGCCACGGTCGAGGAGGTCTCGGTTCCCGAGCTGCGCTACGGCTTGTCGGCCTACTACCTGATCGCCCCGGCCGAGGCGTCGTCGAATCTGGCTCGCTACGACGGCGTCCGTTACGGGCGCCGGGTCGATGCCGCTGACGTCGCGGCGATGAACACCGCCACCCGGACCGCCGGCTTCGGGCCAGAGGTAAAGCGCCGCATCATGCTCGGCACGTACGCCCTGTCCGCCGGCTACTACGACGCGTACTACGGCCAGGCCCAACGGGTCCGCACGCTGGTGATCGACGCGTTCGCCCGGGCCTACGAGCACGTCGACGTGCTCCTCGGCGCCACGGCGCCGTCGACCGCCTTCCCGCTCGGCGAGCGCGTCGACGACCCGATGGCCATGTACCTCTCCGACGTCTGCACGATCCCGTCCAACCTGGCCGGCCATCCGGCCATCAGCGTCCCGTTCGGCACCGGTGACGACGGGCTGCCGGTCGGCGTTCAGCTCCTCGCCCCGGCGCTCGCCGAGGAGCGGCTCTTCCGGGTGGCCGCCGCCGTCGAGGCGGCCGCCAACGAGCGAGAGGCGGCGCCATGAGCATCACGACCGGCGTGGACCAGGAGTGGGAGACGGTCGTCGGCCTCGAGGTCCACTGCGAGCTGCGGACGGCGACCAAGCTGTTCTGCGGCTGCCGCAACGCGTTCGGCGACGAGCCGAACACGAACATCTGCCCGGTCTGCCTCGGGCTGCCGGGTTCGCTCCCGGTGCTGAACGAGCAGGCGGTCGAGCTGGCGATGCGGATCGGCACGGCGCTCGGCTGCGAGATCCGGCCGTCGAGCTTCCACCGGAAGAACTACTTCTATCCGGACATGCCGAAGGACTACCAGATCAGCCAGTACGACGAGCCGATCAACATCGGCGGCACGCTGGAGCTGCCCGACGGCACCCGGGTCGGTGTCACCCGGGCCCATCTGGAGGAGGACACTGGCAAGACGACGCACGTCGGGGCCGGGGGACGGATCCACTCGGCCGACCACTCGCTCGTCGACTACAACCGGTCCGGCGTGCCGCTGGTCGAGATCGTCAGCGAGCCGGACATGCGATCGGCGACGGCCGCCCGGGCGTACGCGACCGAGCTGCGGGCCGTCCTCGTCGCCACCGGCGCGTCCGACGGCCGGATGGAAGAGGGGTCGATGCGGGTCGACGCCAACGTGTCCGTCCGCCCGGTCGGGTCCGACGCCTTCGGGACCCGCTGCGAGATCAAGAACCTCAACTCCCTCCGGTCGCTGTCCCGGGCGATCGAGTACGAGGCCGCCCGCCAGGTGGCCCTCATCGAGGGCGGCGACGCCGTCGTCCAAGAGACCCGGCACTGGGACGAGGAGGCCGGCCAGACCCGGTCGATGCGGTCGAAGGAAGAGGCCTACGACTACCGGTACTTCCCCGAGCCCGACCTCGTGCCGGTCGTCCCCGACGACGACTGGCGCCGCCGGGTCGCCGGGTCGCTCGGGCTGCTCCCGGCCGCCCGCCGGACCCGGCTGGTCGACCTGCTCGGCGGGTCGCCGACCGGCGCGCAGAACGACCAGATCCTCTCCGCGGTGGACCAGGGGCTCGACGATCTCGTGGTCGCGGCCATCGGCGCCGGGGCGCCGGCCGCCCTGGCCCTCGCCCGGGCGGCCAACGAGGTGGCGACCGACGTCGACGCCGGCCGGGCCCTCGATCCCGCGGCCTTCGCCGCGCTGCTCGGCCTGGAGTCCGGTGGTCAGCTGTCGGCCACCCAGGCCAAGGACGTGCTCGGCGACCTGCTCGCCGCCGGTGGCGGCGACCCGGCGGCGATCGCCCGGGACAAGGGGTTCGAGGCCATGTCCGACGACTCGCTGGCCGACGTCGTCCGTCAGGTCGTCGACGCCAACCCCGACGAGTGGGCGCGCTTTCGCGACGGCGACGACGGCGACCGCAAGAAGCTCGGCGGCTTCTTCACCGGCCAGGTGATGAAGGCGACCGCCGGAAAGGCCAACGGCAAGGCGGTCGCCGCCGAGCTCGATCGACTGCGAGGGTGATCTCGCCGTTCCAGGCCAAGTGGCGGCACAAGGGGGTGGGGGCCGGGCTCGGCCTGCTGCTCGCCGCTGCCGTCCTCGGTGTGCCGCCGCTCGTTCCTGCGGCTTCGGCGGCGACAGCCGGGCCAGACGTGCTCGTGACGAACACTGCCAACAACACGGTGACCGTGTTCGCCTCGAGCTCTGATGGATCGCTCGGAACCGGGACTATCACCGGTTCGGGGCTCAACTATCCGTCCGATATCGCCATCAACGCCAACGGCACCGTCGCCTACGTGACCAACACCGCCGACAACACGGTGAGCACGCTCCCCGTCAACGCCGACGGCTCCTTGGGCGCCGGTGTCGTCACCGCCGATCCGAGCCTCAACCAGCCATCGGGCATCACCATCAATCCCGCCGGCACCTTGGCCTACGTGACCAACACCGCCGACAACACGGTGAGCGTGTTCCCCATCAACGCCGACGGCTCGTTGGGCGCTGGCGTCGTCACCGGGTCGGGCCTGAACTTTCCGTCCGGCATCGCCATCAACGCCAACGACACGGTCGCCTACGTGACCAACACCGCCAACAACACGGTGAGCATGTTCTCCATCAACATCGACGGCTCCTTGGGCGCCGAGGTTGCCACCGGTGCGGCCCTCAACCAGCCATTCGGTGTCACCATCAATCCTGCCGGCACCTTCGCCTACGTGACCAATACCGGCAACAACACCGTGAGCGTCTTCCCCGTCAACCCCAACGGCACTTTCGGCGCCGGGTCCACGACGGGCGGTCCGAGCCTCGACTATCCGTCCGGCATCGCCATCAACGCCAACGGCACGGTCGCCTACGTGGCCAACACCGCCAACAACACGGTCAGCACGTTTGCCGTCAACGTCGACGGCTCCTTGGGCGCCGGCGTCGTCACCGGGTCGGGCCTCGACCAGCCATCGGGGGTGGCGGTGAGACCCCAGGGCGCCCAGACCATCACCTTCACTAGCGCGCCCACCTCGCCGTCCGTCGGCGGCCGCGCCTACACCGTGAGCGCCACCTCGACCTCGGGAGGCACCGTCACCTTCGCCAGCGGCACGACCGCGGTGTGCACCGTGACCGGCTCCACGGTCGCCTTCGTCGGCGCCGGCACGTGCGTCGTCGACGCCTCAGCTCCGGCCACCGAGAACTTCCAGGTGGCGACCGGCCAGCAGTCCTTCGCCGTCGGCCCGGCCACCGTGCCGGTCGTTCCTCCACCGGTCACCGCCGGCCCGCCGGTCAGAGCGGCCGGCGCCCGAGTGGCCGCTACCGCTGACGGTACCGGGTACTGGGTGGTCGGTGCCGATGGATCAGTCACCCCACATGGGACGGCCGCGGCCTACGGCTCGATGGTCGGGCGATCACTGGCCGAGCCCACGGTCGGCATCGGCTCCACCCCCGATGGCCAGGGCTACTGGTTGGTGGCCTCCGACGGCGGGGTGTTCGCCTTCGGCGACGCCGCGTTCTGTGGCTCGATCCCCGGAACCGATCTCCACGTCACCACCGTGACCGACCTCACGGCCACCCCCGACGGCCAGGGCTACTGGCTGGTCGGGGCCGACGGCGGGGTCTTCGCCTTCGGCGACGCTGCGTTCTACGGCTCCCTGCCGCAGGTCGGGGTGCGGGTGGGCAACATTGCCGCCCTGACGCCAACCCCCGATGGCCAGGGCTACTGGCTGGTCGGCGCCGACGGCGGGGTCTTCGCCTTCGGCGACGCCAAATTCTTCGGTTCGATGGGCGGTCACCCGCTCGCCGCGCCGGTCGTGGGTATCACGGCCACGCCCGACGGCCAGGGCTACTGGCTGGTCGGCGCCGACGGCGGGGTCTTCGCCTTGGGTGATGCCGGTTTCTACGGCTCGACCGGGGCGGCCGTCGGAGCCGCGGCGACGATCGGTCTCGTCCCCGACACCCAGGGGACCGGCTACGCATTGGTACGCAGCACAGGGGTCGCCACGTCGTTCCCGGGAGGCGGCACGGTACCGTGAACGTCCGAGTCACCGCACCGGAGCGACCGTCTACGCTGCGGTTATGAGCGACGAGCCCCGCGGCCCGGTCGAGGCACCGTCACCGAGCGTGGCGGCCGAGCGATCGGGCATGAAGCCCCGCAGCTACGAGGTGACCGAGGGGCCGGCGAAGGCGCCGGCCCGAGCCATGCTGCGCGCCGTTGGCATGACCGACGACGACTGGGACAAGCCTCAGGTCGGCGTGGCGTCGAGCTGGAACGAGGTCACGCCGTGCAACCTGCCGCTGGACCGGCTGGCCAAACGGGCCAAGGAGGGCGTCCGCTCGGCCGGCGGGTTCCCGTTCGAGTTCGTCACGATCGCCGTCTCCGACGGCATCTCGATGGGCCACGAAGGCATGCGGGCGTCGCTCGTCAGCCGGGAGGTCATCGCCGACTCGGTCGAGACGGTCATGCACGCGGAGCGGTTCGACGCGCTCGTGACGTTCGCCGGCTGCGACAAGTCGCTGCCGGGGATGTTGATGGCGGCCGCCCGGCTCAACTTGCCGAGCGTCTTCCTCTACGGCGGCTCGATCCTGCCCGGGCGACTCGGTGACCGGGCGCTCGACATCGTCAGCGTCTTCGAGGCGGTCGGTGCCCACGCGGTCGACGCGCTGAGTGACGAAGAGCTCAGCCTGATCGAGCACAACGCCTGCCCGACCGAGGGGTCGTGCGCCGGCATGTTCACGGCCAACACGATGGCGTCGGTGGCCGAGGCGATCGGGATGTCGCTGCCCGGCAGCTCCAGCCCGCCGGCGGTTGACCGGCGGCGCGACGACCTCGCCTACGAGTCCGGCCGAGCGGTGATCGAGCTGCTGGCGGCCGGGATCCGGCCCCGCCAGATCATGACGAAGGAGGCGTTCGAGAACGCCATCGCGATCGTCATGGCGACGGGCGGCTCGACCAACGCGGTGCTCCACCTGATGGCCATCGCCCACGAAGCCCGTGTCCCGCTCGAGCTCGACGACTTCAACCGAGTGGCCGCCCGCGTCCCGCACCTGGCGGACACGAAGCCGCACGGCAAGTTCCATATGGCCGACGTCGACCGCATCGGCGGCATCCCGGTCGTCATGCGTGAGCTGCTCGACGCCGGCCTGCTGCACGGCGACTGCCTCACCGTCACCGGGCGGACGGTGGCCGAGAACCTGGCCGCGCTCGACCCGCCGGTGCCCGACGGCACCGTCGTCCACGCCTTGACCGACCCGATCCACACGTCCGGTGGGTTGGCCATCCTCTCCGGTTCGCTCGCGCCGAACGGGTCGGTGGTCAAGGTGGCCGGCCTCGACAACCTGCACTTCGACGGGACCGCCCGCGTCTTCGACGGCGAACCGGCCGCCATGGAGGCCATCCTGGCCGGCGCGATCGAGCCGGGGACCGTCCTCGTCATCCGCTACGAGGGGCCGAAGGGCGGCCCGGGGATGCGCGAGATGCTCGCCGTCACCGGCGCGATGAAGGGCGCCGGGCGAGGAGGGGACTGCGCGCTCATCACCGACGGCCGGTTCTCCGGTGGCACCCACGGCTTCTGCGTCGGCCACGTCGCCCCGGAGGCCGTCGACGGCGGCCCGATCGCCCTCGTCGCCGACGGCGACCGGATCGTCATCGACGTCGACACCCACCGGATCGATCTGCTCGTCGACGACGCCGAACTGGAGCGCCGCCGGGCGGCGCTGAAGCCGTTCGAACCCCGCTACACGACCGGCGTGCTCGCCAAGTACGCCCGGCTCGTCACCGGCGCCGACCGGGGCGCCATCACCGAGCCCTGACCGGCGACGGCGCGGTAGGCCCATGAGCCCGCCATCGGTCGAGTACCCATCGGTCGAGTGGTCGGCGTTCGTCGCCGCCGACGCGGCGCTGGGCGCGATCGCCACGGAGCGGATCGACGGCGTCGGGCTCTGTCTCGTCGGGACGGTCCGGGCCAACGGCTGGCCTCGCATCAGCCCGGTCGAGCCGCTCGTGAGCGGCGGTCGGCTGTACCTCGGGATGATGTGGCAGTCGAAGAAGGCTCTCGACCTGCTGCGGGACCCCCGCTGTGTCGTCCACAGCACCGTCACCGACCGGGGCGGGTCCGAGGGTGACGTCAAGGTCTACGGGCTGGCCACGGACGTCTCGGACACCGACGAACGGGATCGCTACGGCGTCGCCCTGCACGGCCGGATCGGCTGGCGACCGGACGGCGACTTCCACCTGTTCGCGGTCCGAGTCACCGAGGTCGGGTACTTCCGGGTCGCCGGTGACGACCACACGGTGCGCCACTGGCGTCCAGGGCGTTCTCGCCAGGGGGGGTTGTCGACCGGGCCCGCGCATGGCACAATGACGGCACCATGACTGCAGGAGCCGCCTTCCAGACCATCCTGGTACTCGTCTCGTAGCGCACGGCACAGCTCGCCGTGCGTCCGCCGACCTCCCCATGGGGAGGTCGTTTCAATTTCCGGCCCGGTCCCGACCGGGCACCACGAAAGGTCCGAGAACATGAGCGCAGAGAAGCTGACCGGGGCCCAGGCCCTCATCAGGAGCCTCGAGCAACAGCGCGTCGAGGTGATGTTCGGGCTGCCCGGCGGGGCGATCCTGCCGGTCTACGACCCGATCCTCGACTCGTCGATCCGCCACGTCCTCGTCCGCCACGAGCAGGGCGCCGGCCACATGGCGGAGGGGTACGCCATGGTCACCGGCCGACCGGGCGTGGCGATGGTCACGAGCGGCCCGGGGGCGACGAACATCGTGACGCCGTTGTCGAACGCCTACATGGACTCGACGCCGCTGGTCGTCGTCTCCGGCCAGGTGGCGACCGGGGCCATCGGTACGGACGCCTTCCAGGAGTGCGACATCACCGGCGTGACGATGGGGATAACGAAGCACAACTGGTTGATCAAGGACGCCGCCGACATCCCGCGCACGGTCGCCGCGGCGTTCCACGTCGCCACCACCGGCCGGCCCGGGCCGGTCCTCATCGACGTGCCAAAGGACGTCTCGAACGCCACGATGGACTGGTATTGGCCCACGTCGGTCGATGAGCTCGACCTGCCCGGCTACCACCCGGTGACCGAGGGCGACCCGGCCCTGGTCCGCCGGGCCGCCGAGCTGATCGCCGCGGCCGAGCGACCGGTCATCTACGCCGGCGGCGGCATCTTGAAGGCCCGGGCGGCCGACGCGCTGCGAGCGCTGGCCGAACGCACGGGCATCCCGGTCGTGACGACGCTCATGGCCCGCGGCGCGTTCCCCGACTCGCACCCGCTCTGCCTCGGTATGCCGGGCATGCACGGCAACTACACCGCGGTGACGGCGATGCAGCGGTCCGACCTGTTGATCGCCCTGGGCTCGCGGTTCGACGACCGGGTCACCGGCCACATCGCGTCGTTCGCACCGGGGGCGAAGATCATCCACGTCGACATCGACCCGGCCGAGCTCGGTAAGGTCCGCCGGCCGGACGTCGGCATCGCCGGCGACTGCCGGCTCGTCATCGAGGAGCTGCTGGCGGCCCTGGCGGGGGTGGGCTCCGACAACGGCGGATCGCCCGCCGCCGACCCGACGTCCGCCGGCGGGGGACCCCTGGAGCGGTGGTGGGACCAGCTCCATCGCTGGCAGGCCGAGTTCCCGTTGCACTACGAGCCGGCCGCCGACGGTGGCCCGATCAAGCCGGAGATGGTCGTCGAGACGCTCCGCGACCTCTCGCCGGAGGACACGATCGTCGCCGCCGGGGTCGGGCAGCACCAGATGTGGGCGTCGCAGTACTGGCGGTTCGACCACCCGTACACGTGGGTCAACTCGGGCGGCGCCGGCACGATGGGCTTCTCGGTGCCGGCGGCCATCGGGGCCAAGGTCGGGCGGCCGGACCGGACGGTCTGGGGGATCGACGGCGACGGCTGCTTCCAGATGACCGCGCAGGAGCTGGTGACGGCGACGGCCGAGAAGATCCCGGTGAAGATCGCCATCTTGAACAACGCCTACCTCGGCATGGTCCGCCAGTGGCAGGAGATGTTCTACGAGGAGCGGTACTCCGAGGTGTACCTCTCGCCGGACCTGCCGGACTACGTCAAATGGGCCGAGGCGATGGGCTGCGTCGGCATCCGGGCGGAGTCGCCCGAGGAGGTCGCCCCGGCCATCGAGAAGGCCAACAGCGTCGACGACCGCCCGGTCGTCGTCGACTTCCGGACGGACGCCTTCGAGAAGGTGTTCCCGATGGTCCCGGCCGGCGCCTCCAACGACGCCATCGTCGTCCACCCGGCCCAGCAGGCCATCGAGCTGGGTGGTACCCGGTGAGCGCGGCCCCGCTCACCGCGCTGCCGAGCGTGCCGCGTCACCACATCCTGTCGGTGCTCGTCGAGAACAAGGCCGGCGTGCTCGCCCGGGTGGCCGGGCTGTTCTCGCGCCGCGGCTTCAACATCTTCTCGCTCGCCGTCGCTCCGACCGACGACGACGAGCGGTTCAGCCGGATCACGATCGTCGTCGACGTCGAGTCGGCGCCGCTCGAGCAGGTCATCCAGCAGCTCGACAAGCTCATCAACGTCGTCGCCATCTCCCATCTCGCGCCGGCCGACGCGGTCCAACGCGAGCTGCTGATCGCCACCGTGGCCGTCGGCCCGACGGAACGCTCGCAGGTCATCCAGCTCGTGGGCGTGTTCGGCGGTGAGGTCGTCGACGTCGGCTCCGATCGGCTGACGGTGATGCTGGCCGGCCGGCCGGAGAAGATCGACGACTTCGAAGGACTGGTCGGCACGTACGACGTCGTCGAGTTCCAACGGACCGGGCGCGTCGCCCTGCCTAAGCTGGAGCGCCAGTCCAACCGACCGCTGCCCGCGGCGACCGGCGACGCCGGCTGAGAATCGAACGAGCCCAACCCCCGAACGAGAGAGACAACGGAGACATCATGGCCACGCTGTACTACGAATCCGATGCCGACCCGGGGCTGATCCAGGGACGCAAGGTCGCCATCTTGGGCTACGGCTCCCAGGGGCACGCCCACGCCCTCAACCTCTCGGAGTCCGGCGTCGACGTCCGCGTCGGCCTGCGCGACGGTTCGGGTTCGAAGAAGAAGGCCGAAGAGGCCGGGCTGCGGGTGCTGTCGATCGCCGACGCGGCGACGGAGGCCGACGTCATCATGATCCTCCTGCCCGACACCCAGCAGAAGGCCGTCTACGACGACGAGATCGCCCCGAACCTGAAGGAGGGCGACGCGCTCTTCTTCGCCCACGGCTTCAACATCCGCTATGGCCAGATCGTCCCTCCGGCCGGCGTCGACGTGGCGATGGTCGCGCCGAAGAGCCCCGGGCACCTCGTGCGGCGGACCTACACCGAGGGCGGCGGCGTCCCGTCGCTGATCGCCGTCGAGCAGGATGCCAGCGGCAAGGCGCACGAGCTCGCCCTCTCGTACGCCCATGCGCTCGGTGCCACCCGGGCCGGCGTCCTCGACACGACGTTCAAGGAGGAGACCGAGACCGACCTCTTCGGCGAGCAGGCCGTGCTCTGCGGCGGCGTGACGTCGCTGGTCAAGGCCGGCTTCGACACCCTCGTCGACGCCGGGTACCAGCCGGAGTCGGCCTACTTCGAGTGCCTGCACGAGCTGAAGCTGATCGTCGACCTCATGTACGAGCAGGGCATCGCCGGCATGCGGTACTCGATCTCGACGACCGCCGAGTACGGCGACATGACCCGCGGCCCGCGCCTGATCGACCAGCATGTCCGCGACGAGATGCGCCAGATCCTCACCGACATCCAGGACGGGTCGTTTGCCGACGAGTGGATCGCCGAGAACGAGGCCGGCCTGCCGGAGTACCACCGGCTGCAGAAGGAGGGCGAGGCTCACCCGATCGAGAAGGTCGGCGCCGAGCTGCGGGGCATGATGCCGTTCATCTCGGCCGGCAAGACCCGCGTCCAGGACGCGTCCGGCGGTAACGCGTAGCCCAGTCGGCCCAGTCGGCCCGGTCGGCCCAGTCGGCCCAGTCGGCCCAGTCGGCCCAGTCTCGTCCGGCCCTGGGGCCGCTCAGCCGGCCGGCTGGCCGGCCCGGGCGGTCGTCGCCCGGATGAGCTCGACGCAGGCATCCGGCTGGTCCCACGTCATCGCGTGGCCGCAGTCGCCGACGATGACCCAGTCGGCGTGGGCCGGAAGGAGCGACCGCTCCTGGCTGGAGTCCGGCGGCAGCGTTCGATCGGCGTCGCCGAAGGCGACGGTCACCGGCACGTCGCGCCCGATCCGACCGGCTCGGTCGAAGCGCTCGTCACAGGCCGCCCGGTCACAGGCGCCGTAGCCGCGGGCCTGCCGTAGCGCCCGGGCGGCCGCGGCGAACTGGTCCGGGGTCGCCCGCTCGGGATGGGCGACGTTCTTGCGCAGGCTGAGCTGGCGGACGAGCCGGATCCGGGCGAGCAGCGGGACGAACGGGTCGATGACGGCGAGCACGTGGTGGAGGAGGACCTCCTCGCGCTCGAGCGGGATCGTCGCGCCGTCCCGCCACAGCCCGGCCGGGGCGAACGCGGTCACGCTGGCCGCCGGCAACCCGCCGGCCGGCCCGAGGGCGGCCATCTCCAGGACGACCCAGCCGCCGAGCGACAGGCCGACCAGGTGCGCCGGCCGGTCGATACCCCGCCGGACGAGCTCGCGGGCCACCGACGCGGCGAGCCGTTCGGGCCGGGCCTCCTCGGCGGTGAGATCGACCGCCCCGGGGCCGTGACCGGGCAGGTCGACGGCGGTGACCCGGAAGTGGCGTTCGAGCGCCGGGCGCAGGTTGTCCCAGTAGCTGCTGGCGCTGCCGAGGCCGTGGACGAGGACGATGTCCGGCCGGCCGGCCGGATCAACCAGCGAGCGCTCCCACTACGTGGTTGACGCAGGCGCAGAGAGCGGCGACGTCGTCGGGGTCGATCGCCGGGAACATGGCGACGCGGAGCTGGTTGCGACCGAGCTTGCGGTACGGCTCGGTGTCGACGACGCCGTTGGCCCGCAGCACGTTGGCGACGGCGGCCGCGTCGACCGCGTCGACGAAGTCGATCGTCCCGACGACGTGGCTCCGGTCGGCCGGGTTCTCGACGAACGGCCGGGCGAAGTCGGACTGCTCGGCCCAGGTGTAGAGGATCTCGGCCGACCGGTCGCAACGCCCGGCCGTCCACTCGAGACCGCCGCCGGCGAGCATCCAGTCGAGCTGCTCGGCCAGCAGGTACAGCGTGGCCAGCGCCGGCGTGTTGTACGTCTGGTCGAGCTTCGAGTTGTCGAGGGCGATCTTCAGGTCCAAGAACGCCGGCACCCACCGCCCGGACGCGCTGATCCGCTCGATCCGCTCCTGGGCGGCCGGCGAGAGGAGGGCCAGCCAGAGGCCGCCGTCCGAAGCGAAGCACTTCTGCGGGGCGAGGTAGTACGCGTCGAACTCGGCCGGGTCGACCCGGAGGCCGCCGGCGCCGGAGGTGGCGTCGACCGCGACGAGCCCGCCGCCGTCGGCCGGGAGGGCCGCGCCGGCGGGCCGGCGGATGGTCATGGCGACGCCGGTCGACGTCTCGTTGTGGGTCAGCGCGTAGAGGTCGATGGCCGGATCGGCGGTCGGCAGCGGGTGGGTCCCGGCGGGCGACTCGATGACCTGGGGGTCCTTCAGGTGCGGGGCGGCTTTGGCCGCGGTGGCGAACTTCGACGAGAACTCGCCGAACGAGAGGTGCTGGCTCTGGGCGTCGATCAGCCCGAACGTCGCGGCGTCCCAGAACGCGGTCGTCCCGCCGTTGCCGAGGGCGACCTCGTAGCCGTCGGGCAGCGAGAAGAGGTCGGCCAGGCCCTGGCGGACGCGGCCGACGACGGCCTTGACCGGCTTCTGGCGGTGGCTCGTGCCGAGGTAGGTCGTCGCCACGTCCAGCAGGCCGGTGACCTGGTCGGGGCGGACCTTGGAGGGCCCGGCGCCGAAGCGGCCGTCCGTGGGCAGGAGCTCGGCGGGGATCCGGATGTCGGGGGTGTCGGCGGTGGGGAGGCACGTATGGAATCATGGCACCCGTGTCCATGAGCACTGCAAACCCCGAGATCGCCGGGCCCGCCGGATCTCCGCCGCGGGCCGCCGCGGTGTCGCCGTCGGCGACGCTGGCGGTCGACGCCAAGGCCAAGGCGCTCCAGGCGGCCGGGGAGCACGTCATCGGCTTCGGCGCCGGCGAGCCGGACTTCCCGACGCCCGACGACATCGTCGAGGCGGCGGTCGCGGCCTGCCGGGACCCGAAGAACCACCGGTACACGCCGACCGGCGGCCTGCCGGAGCTGCGGGAGGCGGTCGCCGCCAAGACGAAGCGGGACTCCGGCTACGACGTGACCGCGGCGCAGGTGCTGGTCACCAACGGCGGCAAGCAGGCGGTGGCGAACGCGTTCGCCGTGCTCTGCGACCCCGGCGACGAGGTGCTCGTGCTGGCGCCGTACTGGACGACGTACCCCGAGTCGATCGCCCTGGCCGGCGGTGTGCCGGTCGTCGTCGCCGACCGACGAGACGACCGGGTTCCGGGCGACCGTGGCGCAGCTCGACGCGGCGGTGACGCCCCGGACGAAGGCGCTGCTGTTCGTCTCGCCGTCCAACCCGACCGGCGCGGTCTACCCGCGTGACGAGGTCGAGGCGATCGGCCGCTGGGCCGTCGAGCGGGGCATCTGGGTCGTGACCGACGAGATCTACGAGCACCTCGTCTACGGCGGCGCCGAGCAGCACTCGATGCCGGTCCTCGTGCCCGAGCTGGCCGACCGCTGCATCGTCGTCAACGGCGTCGCCAAGACGTACGCCATGACCGGGCTGGCGGGTCGGCTGGATGATCGGGCCCGTCGACGCGGTGACCGCGGCGAACAACATCCAGTCGCACGAGACGTCGAACGTCGCCAACGTCTCCCAGCGGGCCGCCCTGGCCGCCGTCTCCGGCGACCTGGCCGCGGTGGCGATGATGCGCGACGCGTTCGACCGGCGGCGGCAGACGATCCACCGGCTGCTGAACGAGATCGACGGCGTCACCTGCGTCGAGCCGGAGGGCGCGTTCTACGCGTTCCCGTCGGTCAAGGGCCTGCTCGGCCGGCGAGCTGCGGGGGAGCCGGCCGCAGACGCAGCGAGGAGCTGGCCGAGCGGTGCATCGTCGAGGCCAAGGTGGCGGTCGTGCCGGGCGAGGCGTTCGGCGCGCCGGGCTACTTCCGGATGTCGTACGCCCTCGGCGACGACGACCTCGTCGAGGGCGTCTCCCGGCTGGCCAGCTTCTTCGCCGAGGGCTGACCGCCTTTGCCGGCGACCGCCGCCGGGAGCCCCTTCGCCGGCGGCCGACCCGCCCTTCGCCGGGGGCGGGCCAGACCTGCTAGGCAGTGATCGGCAGCGTACCGGGGGCGGGACAGCGAGAGCACGAGCGAGGAGAGCCCCAGTGGCACGGGTACTGGTAACGGAGAAGATCGCCCAGCGAGGGCTCGACCTGCTGGCCCACGCCGGCCACGAGGTCGACGTGCGGGAAGGGTTGAGCCCCGACGAGCTCCTCGAGGTCGTGCCGGGGGCCCACGCCCTCATCATCCGGTCGGCCACCCAGGTGAACGCGGCCGTGCTCGAGGCCGGGGCCGATCTCTTGGTCGTCGGCCGGGCCGGTGTCGGGCTGGACAACGTCGAGGTGCCGGTGGCGACCGAGCGCGGCGTGATGGTCGTCAACGCCGCCGACGTCGAACATCCTGTCGGTGGCCGAGCAGGCGATGGGGCTGCTGCTGGCCCAGGCCCGCAACATCCCCCAGGCCCACGCCGCGCTCGTCGCCGGCCGGTGGGAGCGGTCGAAGTGGGAGGGCGTCGAGCTGCACGGCAAGGTGCTCGGCGTCGTCGGCCTCGGCCGGGCCGGCTCGCTCGTCGCCCAGCGGGCGCTGGCCTTCGGCATGCGGCTGGTGGCGTTCGACCCGTACATCTCGGCCGATCGGGCTCGGGCGATGGGCGTCGAGCTGCGGTCGATCGAGGAGCTCTTCGCCGAGTCCGACTTCGTCAGCATCCATACGCCGAAGACGCCGGAGACGATCGGCCTGGTCGGCCGGGACCTGCTGGCGAAGGCGAAGCCGGGCATCCGGATCATCAACACCTCCCGCGGCGGCATCGTCGACGAGGAGGCGCTGGCCGAGGCCATCCGCGACGGCATCGTCGGCGGGCGCCGGGCTCGACGTCTTCGCCAAGGAGCCGCCGGGCACTTCGCCGCTGTTCGAGCTGCCCGAGGTCGTCGTCACCCCCCACCTGGGGGCGTCGACGGAGGAGGCCCAGGACAAGGCTGGGGTGACGATCGCCGAGCAGGTCTTGCTGGCGCTGGCCGGTGACTTCGTGCCCTACGCGGTCAACGTCGCGGCGACCGACGTCTCCGAGGCCGTCCGGCCGTTCATGCCGCTGGCCGAGCAGCTCGGTCGGTTCTTCGCCGGGCTGCACGAGGGGCTGCCGGACCGGCTCGAGATCGAGTACCGCGGCGACCTCGCCGGTGTGTCGACCGGCATCCTGACGCTGTCGATCCTGAAGGGCCTGTTCGCGACGACGACGGAGGAGCCGGTGTCGTACGTCAACGCGCCGCAGCTCGCCGAGCAGCGCGGGCTGCACGTCCAGGAGACGTCGACCGCGACGTCGCCGAACTACAAGAGCCTCGTCACCGTCCGCTCCGGCACCCACGCGGTGGCCGGCACGCTCACCGGGGCCGGCGTCCGGATCGAGCCGCGCGTCGTCATGGTCGACGACTACGCGGTCGAGGTCCCGCCGACGCCGCACATGCTCGTCGTCCGCAACGACGACCGGCCGGGGATGATCGGCGTCGTCGGCGTCGTCCTCGGTGACGCCGGTATCTCGATCTCCTCGATGGCCGTCGGGCCGAGTGAGGAGCCGGGCAAGGGGTCCGCGCTGATGGTCCTCGCCACCGGCGAACCGGCGCCCGACGACGCCCTGGCCCGGCTGCGGGGCGACGACGGCATCCTCGATCTCCACCGGATCAGCCTCTGACGATGACCGTGACGCCGGCCGGCGGGTCAGCGGGTGAGCGACCGGGACTGCGGGCGTCCGATGCCGACCGTGACGCGGTCGTCGCCCGGCTCGGCGAAGCCTCCGCCGAGGGCCGGCTCACGCTCGAAGAGCTCGGCGACCGCGTCGAACGGGCCTACCGGGCGACCGTCCAGTCGGAGCTGGCCGCCCTCGTCACCGACCTGCCGGCACCCGCGCCGTCGCCGTTGCCGGTGACCGGCTCCGGCGGCCGGACCCGCTGGTGGGTCAGCCCGATCGGCGGCTTCCGCCGGCGTGGGCACTACCGCCTGCCCGAGCACCAGGTCGTGCTCACCCTGCTCGGCGGGATGGACGTCGACCTGCGCGGCGCCGAGCTGAGCGGTCCGACGGCGACGATGACCGTCGTCACTTTCCTCGGCGGCGCGGACGTCGTCGTCCCGGCCGGTGTTCAGGTCGACGTGAGCGGGTTCAGCATCCTCGGTGGCCGGGACGTCCGGCTGAGCGACCGGGTGGCGCCCGGGGCGCCCCTCGTCCACCTGCGGCTGTTCAGCATCCTCGGCGGCGCGAAGGTCCGGTCCAAGGCCCGGCGAGACCGCCGGTCGTAGCCGGCTCCTGACATTGGCGTCTCCGTCATCCTGGAGCTTTGATGTCGACCTGAGCAGGGAGCGCCGGACGCGACGTTCCGAAGAACTCGTCGCCAGCCAGTCCAGAAGCGTTACCAAATACGGTAACATTATCGCGTGTCCAAGCTCCGCCGAGGGGGCTACGTCTTCCTCTCGTGGATCGGTGATCACAGTCCTCGACACGTGCACGTGTACCGGGACGGCAAGTTGGTCGTGAAGTGGGACCTCGACAAGTGGCAGCCGATGAAGGGACAGGCATCTGGGCGGGTCGAGGGGCTGCTGCGTGAGTTGGTGAGGGAGAAGAAGTTGTGAAGATCCTGAGTGTCGTGGCGAACAACCGTAAGCGGGCTTTCGAGGTTCGTCTTCGCAGTCGATCGTTGCTCTTGCCCTACGCCAAAGTCGATCCGAGGCCGTCGGCGGGCGACCGGATCACCGAGGTGTTCGTGGATCCGGAGTTGGGACGAGAAGCCTTCACGTATCGGCTGGACTCCGGCATTGAGGGGAGCGTGCACGTGGACGCCGTGCTCGAGTACAACGAAGATCCTTCCTACATGGCTGAGCTGACCCTCTATCGCCTCACGCAGGAAGCTCGTGAGCGGTTCGAAGCGTCTGGGCTTTCGGTTCGTGAGGTGGCGCGCTGGCTAGGCACGTCGCCCGCGCAGTTCTACCGTCTCCTCGAGCCCACGAATTACTCGAAGTCCATGCGCCAGCTGGTCTCTCTGCTCTACGTCCTCGGGTGCGAGGTCGACGTACGGGTTAACGAACGGCCTCGCGGCCGTATCGCCAGCTAGACCCCGCAGAAATATCGGGTCGGTTACCCGACCGGGCCCGTCAGTTGCCGGAGGGTTTGCGCGGTACGGCCGGCCAGTGGTCCGGGCTGCCGACAGTGCCCGGCCCGCTGCGGGCGAGCAGCAGTTGCCGGGCGGCGGCAGCCACGCCGACGAGGATGGCGAGCAGCAGCAGGCGGCGGAGCACGGCGTCCACCGTACCCCGTCGCCCGGGCCCCTTGACGGGCCCGGCGGGGTTTGGCACGATTGACGCATCATGTACGGAGTGTCGACCTCGGACCTGCTGCTTACCTGACGGCGAACGCCACACCGCGTTCGCCCGCAACCTCCTGCGCCGGAAGGCCAGGGGGTTTTTTGTTGGCCCCGGGCCGTTGACCCAGAGCCAGTCAGGCAAAGACGCAGTCGGAGGAGGAAGAGAGAGCGACGATGAGCGCAGCCCCACACGACCACGGCCGACCGAGCAGCGCCCGGTTCGACCTGCCCTGCGACGTCTCGCCGATGCCGTTCCACCTCTACCGGCCGTACCGGCCGCTGGAGCTGCCGGACCGGACGTGGCCGGACCGGCAGCTGACGAAGGCGCCGCGATGGGCCAGCGTCGACCTGCGCGACGGCAACCAGGCGCTCGTCGACCCGATGGACCCGGAGCGGAAGCTGGCCCTGTTCCGCACGCTGGTCGACGTCGGGTTCAAAGAGATCGAGGTCGGGTTCCCGTCCGCGTCGCAGACCGACTACGACTTCCAGCGCCAGATCATCGAGGAGCAGTTGATCCCCGACGACGTCGAGATCCAGGTCCTCGTGCAGTGCCGGGACGAGCTGATCGAGCGGACGTTCGAGTCGCTGCGTGGCGCCGCCCGGGCGATCGTCCATTTCTACAACTCGACGTCGGAGCTGCAGCGCCGGGTCGTCTTCGGCCTCGACCGGGCCGGCATCACCGAGATCGCCGTGGGCGCGGCCCGGCTGTGCCGGAAGTTCGAGGCGACCGTGCCCGGCACGGCCATCCGTTACGAGTACTCGCCGGAGAGCTTCATGGGCACCGAGCCGGAGTTCGCGGTCGAGATCTGCGAGGCGGTGATGGACGTCATCGAGCCGACGCCGGAGCGGCCGCTCATCGTCAACCTGCCGAACACGGTCGAGATGTACATGCCGAACGTCTACGCGGACGTGCTCGAGTGGTTCGGCCGGACGATCCGGAACCGGGACTGCATCGTGCTCAGCGTCCACCCGCACAACGATCGCGGCACCGCGGTGGCCGCGGCCGAGCAGGCCATGTTGGCCGGCGTCGACCGGGTCGAGGGAACGCTGTTCGGCAACGGTGAGCGGACCGGCAACGTCGACGCCGTCACCCTGGCCATGAACCTCTTCTCCCAGGGCATCGACCCGGCGCTCGACTTCAGCGACATCGAGAAGGTCCGCCGGGTGGCCGAGTACGCCACCCGTATGCCGGTCCACCCTCGCCACCCGTATGCCGGCGACCTCGTCTACACCGCCTTCTCCGGTTCGCACCAGGACGCCATCAAGAAGGGGATGGCGGCCCTCGGCGTCGACTACGAGCAGTGGGAAGTGCCGTACCTGCCGATCGACCCGAAGCACGTCGGCCGGACCTACGAGGCGATCATCCAGGTCAACAGCCAGTCCGGCAAGGGCGGCGTGGCGTACGTCATGGACACCGAGCACGGGCTCGACCTGCCACGGCAGCTGCAGGTCGAGTTCTCCAAGCAGGTCCAGGCGGTCACCGAGGCCAGCGGGACGATCATCCGGCCGGGCGAGATGTGGGAGGTCTTCACCGAGACGTACCTGTCCGACGACGCCGGCGTCCGGCTGATCGGCAGCGAGGTGACGACGGGGGGCGGTCGGACGACCGTCGTCGCCCAGCTGCTCGTCGACGGCCAGCACCGGACGGTGCGGGGTGAGGGCAACGGGCCGATCGACGCCCTCGTCACTGCCCTCGGCGAGGAGCTGGGGACGGTCTTCGAGGTAAAGGACTACAGCGAGCACGCGCTGACCGCCGGGGCCGGCGCGTCGGCGGTGGCCTATGTCGAGGCGGTCGGAGCCGACGGGTCGACGTGGTGGGGCGTCGGCATGGACTCGAGCATCCTCGACGCGTCGCTCAACGCGGTCGTCAGCGCGGCCAACCGGGCCCGGGGGTGACCGCGGGCTGAGCGTCATCCGGTGCCGCCGCCCGAGCGGCCTCGCATCGACTTCCGGCGGCTCGGCCGGTCGGACTTCGACGCGCTGTCGGGTTGGCTGGCGGAGCCCGAGGTCCGTCGGTGGTGGCACGAGGACCCCGACCCCGAGACGATCGAGACCCGGTACGGGCCGATCGTCGACGGCGACGATCCGACCGCGGTCTTCGTCGTCGACGTCGACGGCGTCGCGTCCGGGATCATCCAGCGGTACCGGACGACGGGCGATGAGCCGTGGGACCGGGCGCTCCGCCAAGCCGTCCCCACCCTGGCCCGGTCGGCGGCCGGCATCGACTACCTGCTCGGCCGGCCCGACGTTCGCGGTCGGGGTGTCGGCACCGCGATGATCGAGACGTTCGGCGCGGCGCTCTTCGACGAGCTGCCCGATGTGCCGACGATCGTCGTCGCCGTCCAACAGGCCAACCGGGCCTCGTGGCGGGCCCTCGAGCGGGCCGGCTACCGCCGGGTCTGGGCCGGCCGGCTCGACACCGCCGATCCGTCGGACCGCGGCCCGGCCTACGTGCTCGTCTTGGACCGGGGCCGTCACTTGGGCGACGTGAGGTCGTAGACGGTCTGGCCGCCGATCGTCTTGGCCGTGAAGTGTGCCTCGACCCACGCCGTGATGGCCGAGTCCGAGTTGCGTACCCCGCCGGGACCACCGGCACCCCCGGCAGCGCCCGGAGCCCCGCCGCCACCCGCGCCGGAGGCGATGAAGTAGTGGATCTCGCCCTTGGTGACGTACGCCTCGAACGTGGCCAGGCTGATGTTGCCACCCTCGCCGTTGAACCCGCCGATGGCCATGACCGGCTCGCCGGAGGCCAGCTCTAGGGTGGCGGCCGACTGCGAGCCGAACGTCGACGCGGCCCACCGGTACCGGCCGGCCTCGGACTGCAAGGCCTTGGTCAGCGCGGCGCTCGTCGTCGCACCGCCCGCACCCCCGGCACCGGCACCGGATAGACCCTCACCGGTCCGGCCACTGCCCGTCGGGCGAGCCGCGCCAGACGCTCCGCTCGGCGGTGCGCCGCCGGGGAAGCCGCCCCCGTCCGACGGCGCACCCCGGCCCGAGATCGCGCCGCCGGCACCAGCGGCCGGGAGGCCCCCGCCCAGACGACTACTGCCCAGACGACCACTGCCCAGGCGACCACTGCCCAGGCCACCGGCGCCCAGGCCACCGCCCGGGCCGCCGGCGGCCGAGGTCGCGACGGTCGGCCCGGCGGACGGCACGCTGCCGGCCTGGGCGGTCGTGACGGTCGTCAGCGTGTAGGCGATCGGACCGGCGAGGCCGGCGACCGCGGCCAGTCCGAACGCGACCCCGGCCAACCGCCGGCGGGCGGTGCCGGCATAGGGGAGGGCCAGCAGGGCCACGGTGCCGAGCCCGCCGGCGACGAGGACGAGAACGCGGACCCACGGGGCGTAGGCGGGAGTCCGGTCGAGGAGGACGTAGGCCCAGACCGCGGTGGTGCCGACGGCGACGGCACCGAGCAGGCGGGCGGCGAGCCGGTCCCGGTGGCGCCAGACGAGGAGGCCGCCGATGCCGACGAGCGCGCCGATCGCCGGGGCCAGGGCAACGGTGTAATAGGTATGGATGACGCCCTGACCGAAGCTGAAGACCGCGCCGGTGACGACGAGCCAGCCGCCCCACAGCAGCAGCGCGGCGCGGGTACGGTCGGTTCTCGGCGCCCGGCCCCGCCAGGCCACCCCGGCGACCAGCGCCAGCAGGGCAGCCGGTAGGAGCCAGGCGGCTTGACCGCCCATCAGATCGTTGAACAGTCGGAACAGCCCGGTGGCCCCGCTGAACCCGGCGCCACCACCACCACCGGCCCCGCCGCTGACGATCCGCCCGAACCCGTTGTAGCCGAAGATGAGATTGAGGATGCTGTTGTTCGGTGAACCGTCGACCATCGGTCGGGACCCGACCGGCCACAGGGTGACCGTCGCCACCCACCACCCGGCGGCGATGACGACGGCGACCGCCCCGACCGCCAGCTGCCACAGCCGGCGGCGGAGCCGGGTCGGGGCGGCCAGGAGGTAGACCGCGGCGAACGCCGGTAGGACGGTGAACGCCTGGAGCATCTTGGCCAGGAAGGCGAAGCCGAGGAAGATGCCGGCCGCGACGATCCAATGCGTCCCGGCCTTCTCCAGGGCGCGCAGCATGGCGTAGGCGGCGGCCACGAGGAGGAGGACCATCAGGGCGTCGGGGTTGTCGAACCGGAACATGAGCGCGGCGACGGGCGTGACGGCGAGGACGCCTCCGGCCACCAGCCCGGCGACCGGCCCGAACCAGCGCTTGACCGCGCTGTAGAGGAGCCCGACCGCCGCCACGCCTTCGAGGGCTTGGGGGACGAGCAGGCTCCAGCTGTTGAACCCGAAGATCCGGCCGGAGAGCTCCATCACCCACAACGAGGCGGGCGACTTGTCGACGGTGATGAAGTTGGACGAGTCGAGCGAACCGAAGAAGAACGCCTTCCAGCTCTTCGTGCCGGCCTGGACGGCCGCCGCGTAGAAGCTGTTGGCGTAGCCCGAGGCGCTCAGGTCCCACAGGTAGGCGACCGCGGTGACGCTCAGCAGGGCGACGACGGCGGGCAGGACCCATCGGGCCGCCCGCCCGCCGTCACCTCCGGACGTCGACGGACCGGCCGGCGTCGGTGGCCGGGACGGGTCCGGCCGATCGCCGACGGGAGCTGGTGGGGCCAGGGTCGTTGCCATGGGCGCACTCTGGGGCATGGCCCTGCGACCCGGCTTCGACCGAGCTGAGAGCCTCCTGCGAATCCCGTCGGGCAAAGAGGACCCGGTCGAGAACGAAGAACTGGGCGACCCACAGCGCGCCGTAGGCGCCGACGTTGGCCGCCTCTATGGCGACGACGTGCCAGCCCGGTGGCCAGTCCGCGGTGCGGGCCGCCGCGACGTGGACGGCGACGGTGGAGAGAACGAGGCCGGCGAACGACAGGGCGACGAACGGGGCGACCTGGCGGGTGACGGACCGGCGCCCGTGACGAGCCCAGACCCACCGGCGGTTCAGCTCGAACGACGGGATCGTGCCGACGGCCGTCGCGACGACGTTGGCGACCGTCGCGCCGACGCCGGCCACGCCGACGAGGACACCGAGGGTGGCGAGGCTCGTCCCGGTCGCGACGGCGGAGACGGCGAAGTAGCGGAGCCACATCGTCAGGCGCCGACGACGCGCGGCCGGACGATCGGCGGTTCGAACGGAGACGTCGGCGGTCGGCATGGGCCAACCGTCGCGGGCACCGATCAGAGCCAGCTGGGTACCAGGTGCACGACCGCTGGGTATCGGGCCGTCGGCTCGAGCCGACCGTGGGCAGGGGCTTGACGGTTCAGCGGTCTTATTACATAATCATCTAGAGTCCTAGATGAATCGAGCCACAGTGATCGAGTTCCACTTGGACGCCCGCTCGGGCGTCTCGCCCTATCAGCAGATCGTCCGCCAGGTGCGCCAGGCCCTCCGGCTCGGTCTGCTCGACGAGGGCGACCAGCTCCCGACGGTCAAGGAGGTCGTCGAGCGCCTGGCGATCAATCCGAACACGGTGCTGAAGGCCTACAAGGAGCTCGAGCACGCCGGGCTCGTGGCCCCGAGGCCGGGGATCGGCACCTTCGTGACGGCCACCTTGCAGGACGGATCGCTCGCGGCCCACGGGCCGCTCCGCCAGGCGTTGCTCGGGTGGTTGGCCAAGGCCCGCCGGGCCGGCCTCGACGAGGAGAGCATCGAAGCGCTGTTCCAGGACACGTTTCGGTCCTCCGCTCAAGAAGGCGTAGCGTGACTCCGTTCGTTGAGACCAATGGGGCCATCGAGACCCAAGGCCTGACCCGCCGCTACGGCCGGCGCGTCGCCCTGTCCGACTGCACGCTGTCGATCCCCACCGGCAAGGTCGTCGGTCTCGTCGGACCCAACGGCGCGGGCAAGACGACGCTCCTGCACCTGGCCGTCGGCCTGCTCGAACCGAGTGCCGGCCGCATCTCCGTGCTCGGCGACACGCCGGCGGCCGGCCCCGAGCAACTCGGCCGCGTCGGCTTCGTCGCCCAGAACACGCCGGTCTACGCGTCGATGTCCGTCGCCGATCACCTGGCGTTCGGGGGCTGGGTCAACCCGACGTGGGACCAGGCGCTGGCCGAGCAGCGGATCGAGCAGCTCGGGCTCGACCTCCGGCAGAAGGCGGGCACGCTCTCGGGCGGCCAGCGGGCCCAGCTGGCCCTCACCCTGGCCATCGCCAAGCGACCCGAGCTGCTGATCCTCGACGAACCGGTCGCCAGCCTCGACCCGCTGGCCCGCCGGGAGTTCCTCCAGGCCCTGATGGCCATCGTCGTCGAGCACGACGTGAGCGTCGTCCTCTCCTCACACCTCGTCGCCGATCTCGAGCGGGTCTGTGACTACCTCGTCGTCCTCGTCGCCTCCCGGGTCCAGGTGGCCGGGGAGATCGACGATCTGTTGGCCAGCCACCACCGGCTGTACGCCCCGCGGCGCGAGGGACTGCGGCCACCGTCGGACTGGGAGGTCGTCGAGGCGAGCGACACCGATCGCCAGCGCACTCTCATCGTCCGCCATACCCAGCCCGTCCTCGATCCGTCGTGGACCGTCGAGCAACTGAACCTCGAAGACCTCGTCCTCGCCTACATGGGTCGGGCATCAGCAGATGGCGCGTCGTTCCCGTCGCTCGTCGGGGTGCCCCGGTGATCCGCTTCACCTGGCGCCAGTTCCGCGCCGAAGCGTTCATCGCCCTCGGCGCGCTCGTCGTCGTCGCCGTGGTCCTGGCCGCCACCGGCCCGCACCTGGTGGACGTCTTCCGTTCGACACCGCAGCACGTCCTGACAGCGGACCCTCGCCTGCAGGCCGCCCTCTCCGCCCTCGTGCTCGTCGTCCCCGCGCTGGTCGGGGTGTTCTTCGGCGCGCCGCTCGTCGCCCGGGAGCTGGAGACGGGCACCTACCGCCTGGCCTGGACCCAGAGCGTCACCCGGGTGCGCTGGCTGGCGGTCAAGCTCGTCTTCGTCGGCCTGGCGAGCAGCCTGCTGGTCGGCGGCCTCGGGCTGATGGTGGCCTGGTGGGCCAACCCGATCAACATCGTGAACGCGGACCGGTTCAGCCCCGCCAGCTTCGGCGTTTCCGGGATCGTGCCGTTCGGCTACGCGCTCTTCGCCTTCGCCCTCGGCGCGACCACCGGGATCCTCTTCCGGCGGACCCTCCCGGCGATGGCGACGACGCTGGTCGGGTACATCGTGGTGCGTCTGGTGGTGACGTTCGACATCCGTCGCCACTTCGCCGCGCCGGTCGCCAAGGCCTTCGCCATCGATCCGACCGGTGGGTTCGGTTTCTCGATGGCGCCCGGCGGGGCGGTCCAGGTCTCGGTGCCGCCGCCGAACTTCCCGAACGCCTGGGTGCTGTCGACCGGCGTCGTCGACCACGCCGGCCGGGCACCGACCAGTTCGTTCCTCCTCAGGGCGTGTCCGACAATCGCCGGTGGCCCGCAGTCGGGGGGGCACGCGATCACCAAGGGGCCACCGGGGGCCTCGATGCAGCACTGCCTGTCGGCGATCGCTGCCCGGTTCCACGGCGTCGCGACCTACCAGCCGGCCAGCCGGTACTGGCCGTTCCAGATCGACGAGACGGCGTTGTTCGTGGTGCTGGCGCTGGCCCTGGCCGGCGTCAGCGTCTGGTGGGTCCGCCGCCGGCTGACCTGACCGCCCACTGACCGGCCCACGATTCACAGAGGGCCCACAGGGCGGTCGTACGGGGTTTTTAACTCGGGCCTTCACGATGTCGGCATGGGACACCACCGCCATCCACCGTCGCCGAGGCTCGCCGCCGGACGACGTCGCGTCCGGCTGCTCACCGCCTCCCTCGGGGCGGCCGCGCTGGCGCTGACGGGCGCCTTCGCGTTCTTGGCCTCGTCGCCGGCGGCTGACCGCTCGACCGCCGCCGCGAGCCACGGCACGGCCACGACCACGACTGACCGGACGACCGGAAGCCGCGCCTCTTCGACCGCATCGTCGACATCGACCGCGTCATCGACCGCGTCATCGTCATCGACATCGACATCGACATCGGCATCAACCACTACCCCGGTCTCGTCCTCCAAGGGCGCGACCGCGACGTCGGGTGCGTCGTGACGGTCGAGCTGGTGACGACGTTCAGGGCACTCGGGACCAACGCGGTGGTCGGGGTCGTCGATCCGGGCCGCCTGGTGGAGGCGGCCGAGACCGTCCGCCGCTGGACCGATCGGATCGACGCCGCGGCCAGCCGGTTCCGCGACGACAGCGAGCTGGTCCGGCTGCACGCGACGTCGGCCGGCCGGCCGACGGTGGTGTCCGACACCTTGCTGGCGGCCGTCGAGGACGCCCTCGTGGCCGCCCGGTTCACCGGCGGGGTCGTCGATCCGACGGTCGGTCGAGCCATGGATCATCTCGGCTACGACCGGGACTTCGCCGAGGTGGCGCCAGCGGGGCCGCCGCTGCCCTGCCGCCGGGCTCAGGTTCCGGGCTGGCGGACCATCCGCGTCGATCGCGCCGCCGGCACGATCACGCTCCCGCCCGGTGTCCAGGTGGACCTCGGAGCGACCGCCAAGGCGGGCTGCGCCGATCGGGCCGCCGAGATGGCGGCCGCGGTAACCGGCACTGGCGTGCTCGTCAGCCTGGGCGGCGATGTCGCGGTGGCCGGCCGGCCCCCCGACGACGGGTGGGCCGTCCGGATCGCCGATCGGCACGACGCCGGCCCGGGGGACCCGTCGGTCACCGTGGCCATCACGCACGGTGGATTGGCCACCTCCGGCACTGCCGCCCGCCGGTGGTCCCGGGGCGACGAGCGGTTGCACCACCTGGTCGACCCGACGACCGGATGGTCCGCCGAGACGCGCTGGCGCACGGTGTCCGTCGCCGGGCCCAGCTGCGTCCGGGCCAACACCGCGTCGACGGCGGCGGTGGTGATGGGAGAGGCCGCCCCCGACTGGCTGTCCCGGCACGGGTTCTGTGCGCGGCTGATCGCCACCGACGGGACGGTGGTGGGGGTCGGCGGATGGCCGACCGACGCCCTCGCTCCCCGTCCCGCCGAGCCGGCCGAGGTTCTCCGGTGATGGTCGACGTCGTGACCTCGAAGACCGACTGGTACGTCGTGCGCGGGACGGGGCTCGTCGCCCTCGTCCTCCTCTCGCTGGCCGTCTCCTTGGGTGTGGTCGGCGTCCGCCACTGGCGGTCGCCGCGCTGGCCGGCGTTCGTCACGGCCGGTCTGCACCGCAGCGTCGCGCTCTTGGCCGTCTGCTTCCTGGCCGTCCATGTCGGCACCGCTGTCCTCGACCAATGGATCGGTCTCGGCTGGGTCGATGTCCTCGTCCCGTTCCGCTCGCCGTACCGGCCGCTCTGGGTCGGGCTCGGGGCGGTGGCCTTCGACATCGGCGTCGCGGTCGTCGCCACGAGCCTGCTGCGCGGCCATCTGAGCCGGCGCTTGTGGCGGACGGTCCACTGGGGGGCCTGGCTCCTCTGGCCGTTGGCCGTCGCCCACAGCCTCGGAGCCGGCTCCGACTCCCGTTCGGGCTGGGGCCTGGCCGTCCTGGCGTCCTGTCTCGGACTCGTCGTGGCGGCGGCGATCTGGCGGTTCGGAGCCGCCGCCCGCCGCTCAGTCGGTCAACCGGTCGGTCCCGGTGAGATCCCGACGAGGGTCGTATAGACGACGATGTTGGAGAGATAGTGGCCGGTCTGGCTGTCGAATGTCCCCCCGCAGGTGACCAGCTGCAGGCCACTGAAGCCGTGGGAGGCATAGACCTCTTGGTCCGGGAACTGGGCCTTCGTGTACTGGGCCACCGTGCTCACGGCGAAATGGACCACTGTCCCGTCGGCCAACGTCACGTCGACCTGGTCTCCGGCCTCCAGTGTCCGCAGCCGGAAGAACACGCCGGGGCCCTGGAAGGTATCGACGTGCCCCAAGATGACCGACGAGCCGATCTGTCCGGGCGTCGGCCCGAGCTCGTACCATCCGGGCTGCTCGTCGTTGGTCGGCACCTGGACGGTGCCTGTGGCGTTGAGGCCCAGGGCCGACAGCGACGTGGACACCCCGATGGTCGGCACTTGCAGCGAGACCGGCACCGAGCGGGCGATCGCCGGAACCGACGTAGTGGCCGGCGCCGCGGCCCGCACGACCCGCCCGGCGGCCGCCGCCGAGGCCGGTCGCATCACGGGCCCGGCGAGCGGGTGCCGGTGTCCCTGGAGGCCGAACCCGAGGCATACCGCGGCGACGACCAACAGTCCGACGGCGCCGATCCACCACCGGTTCGGCCCCCGGCGGTTCACGAACTTCCGTCAGCGCCGTCATCGGGGGGAGCCGTCGGTCCGGCCGGCGAACCCCGTCGGCGGATCGCCAGCCAGGCCGCGCCGCCCGCGCCGATCAGGGCGAGGACGCCGCCGCCCACCAGGAGGGGATCGTCACCGGACCAGGATGCGCCGCCGACCCCGGTCTGCGGAGCCCCCGTCGGGATCACCGTCCCGGTCGAGCTGGTGACCCTGGCACCGCTACCGGTGCCGGCCGTGTTCGTGCCGGCGGCGGTAGTGGCGGCACCGGTGGCGCTGGCCGCGCCCGTGGCGCTGGCCGCGCCCGAGCCCGTCGTACCTCCGGCCGCCGACCCGCCGGTCGAGGTGGGCGCGCCGGTCGTCGGGGTGGTGGCCGGCGGCGCCGTGGTGGTCGTCGTCGGCGGCGTCGCCAGCGGGGTGGTGCAGGCCGGCCTGGCGATGACGTCTGTGATCAAGGTGACCGCAGCGGTCCGGGCCAGCACTCGGCCGGCCACGTGGACCCCCGGTGTCAGCGTCACCGAGGCCAGGGCCATGACCGTGCCCACGAAGGTGCTTGTCGTGCCGAGGGTGGCCGAGCTGGTGACCTGCCAGAAGACGTTGCAGGCCTGGGCTGTGCCGATGAGGGCCACCGTGCTACTCGAATGGGTGGTGAGTGTCGAGCCCACCTGGAAGATGAACACCGCTGTCGGGTTGCCGTGGCCGTTGAGCGTGACGGTGCCCACCAGGCCGAGTGTCGACGTCGCCTTGTAGACGCCGGCCGGCAGTGTCTCGCCGGCCAGTGTGGCCGGGGAGGCTGTGAACGGGACCCGACCGGCCGCGTCGACGTAGGCGGCGGTGAGCGCCGACTGCGCGTTCCCGGCGACGGCATCGTTGTCGTGCTTGGTCCCGTTGATGATCTGCCCGGGCGGGAAGGCGGCGATTGTGGTGCCCGGACTCAGACCCACGTCCCCCGAGACGGTCGTGCCTGTACCGGTGTTGGTGACGGTGCTGTTGGCGAGCACGGCGAACGCTGTTGCCGCCCCCAACTGGACGGTCGGCGTGGCTGCCGCCGACGCTTCCGGCACGCCGACGCCGCTGGCGACGAACGCCGCGGTGGCGGTTCCGAGGACGAGCGCCACCGCCCATCGTCGGGCTGGCCCTCCGGGTCGGACGGTTGATCGATAGCCAAGCTGAGCGCATGGTCTGCTCCTCGCAGATCCTCGAAGCAACCAGCCGTCGGTTCGGAAGTCGTTGTCCGGGGTTCACCCGCAACTTTACTCTATTAATTAAAAACTAGCAATAGATTTCTGGAAACCAAGTGCGGTTGTCAAAACGGGGACGAGGAACCCCACGAGTCGGCGGCGAGGGGCATCCGCCACTACCCCTCCAGGTAGCGCAGCACGGCGAGCACCCGGCGGTGGTCGGTGGGCGTCGCCGGGAGGTCCAGCTTGGAGAAGATGTTGGCGACGTGCTTCTCGACCGCTCCCTCCGAGACGACGAGGCTGGCGGCGATGGCCGAGTTGGTCCGCCCCTCGGCCATCAGCGCCAGCACCTGGCGCTCGCGGCCGCTCAACCCGGCCAGCACGTCGGTGCGGCGAGAGGCCCCCATGAGCTGGGTCACCACCTCCGGGTCGAGGGCGGTGCCACCCGAGGCCACCCGGACCAGCGCCTCGACGAAGTCCGCGACGTCGGCCACCCGGTCCTTCAGGAGGTAGCCGATCCCGCCGGCGCCGCCGGCGAGCAGCTCGGCGGCGTAGCGGGTCTCGACGTACTGGGAGAACACCAGGATCCCGACACCGGGGTGGTCCCGGCGCAGCCCGATGGCCGTCCGCAGCCCCTCGTCGGTGAACGTCGGCGGCATCCGGATGTCGACCACCGCGACGTCGGGCGGATCGGCCGCCACCGCCTGCTCCAGGCTCGACCGCGTCGCCGACCGCGCCGATCACGGCGAAGCCCCGGTCGCTGAGCAGCTGGACCAGACCGTCCCGCAGGATGGCGGAGTCCTCGGCGATCACGACGCGCAGGGCGTCCGCGTCGGCCATCTCAGGCGTGGGTGGGCAGGTCGACCGTGACGACCGTCGGGCCGCCCGGCGGGCTGGCGATGCGTCAGGTGCCCGTCGACCGCGCCGACCCGGTCGGCCAGGCCGGCCAGGCCGCTCGACGACGAGCCGACCCGGTTGACCGTGGCCCCACCCTGCCCGTCGTCGCGGACCACGATCCGCAGCCACGGGCCGTGCTGGGCGCAGCTCAGCGAGGCCCGGGACGCTCGGGCGTGCTGGGCGACGTTGGCCAGCAGCTCCGCGGCGCAGAAGTAGCAGATGGCCTCGATGGCCGGGCTGGGGCGGGACTGGACCGACACGGTCACCTCGGTGGGCACCGGGCTGCGGGCCGCCAGGGTCGAGAGGGCATTTTCGAGGCCGGTGTCGAGGGCCGGCGGGTGGATGCCCCGGGCCAGGTCCCGCAGGTCGGTGATCGCCTCCTTGGCACCGCGGTGGGCCTCGTCGACCAGGCGCCGGACGGCGTCCAGGTCGTCGGTATCGTCCGGCGTCGTCGTCCAGGTGCTCGAGCTTCTCCTTGGCCTGGCCGAGCCGCATCGCCAGCGCGACCAGCTGGGCCTGCGTGCCGTCGTGCAGGTTGCGCTCGATCCGTTGGAGCGTCTCGGTGGCCGCGTCGAGCGTCTTCGACCTCGACTCCTCGAGGCTCCTCACCCGGGAGGCGACCGCGTCGGGGCCGAGCAGGAGGTGCATCATCCGCCGGTCGAGGTAGACGACCAACCGCATCGTCCACGGGGCGACGAAGAGGAACACCACGCCGGTCGACGAAGACGCCGACGTGGGTGGCGAAGCCGACGTCGGGCCCGTTGGGGCCGGCCCCGGACAGCTGGCCCAACAGCCCGAACCTCCCGACGCCGTGACCGCCGGTCACCGGCGACAGGATGCCGAAGAGCGCCTCGAGCCAGACGCTGAGGGCGAACCACACGCCGAAGAGGGTGAGCGGTACCTTGGCCACGAAGTAGGCCACCGTCCGCCAGGCGGCGCGGTCGCTCAGCGCGGCCCGCAACCACCCGAACAGCCCGGGCCGGGGACTGAACGGCTCCGGCTCGGCGATCTCCTCGCCCAGCAGCCGCTGGGCGAGGGCCCGTTGCCAGCGGCCGAAGCCCGCGGGCGGCCCGCAGGGCGCCGGCCAGGATCAGGACGCCGACGAAGACGACGGTGAGCACGAGCCCGGCGACCCCGAGCGCACCCACCGCGAGCACCGCGGCGTACGCCAGGGCGGAGCTGACGAGGAAGAACCCCAGCTCCGCCCAGCTGCGCTTCTGGAACGGCTCCCGCAGGACCGTCCGGGCCAGCCGCCTGGCCTGGTCGGCTCGTTCGTCGGAGATCCGGATCGGCACCCAGCCCTCCTCGGTGCCGGGCTCGCTCAAGCGTCTCGCCTGACGAAGAGCACGGCTCCGACGGCGAGGGCGACTGCGGCGTAGAGCAGCCATCAGCACCAACCCTACGGCCGGCGACAGCGGTTGGTCGTTCCGCCGGGCCCTTGACTGACCGTGGCCATGATCGAGTTGGTGAGGATGTTGCTCGGCAGGTAGCGGACGGCGTGCTCGGAGATGCCGTGCATGACGAGCGGGAGCACGAACACGACGCCGACGAACGCGGCGATCGCCGCGGCGGTGCTGCGGAAGATCAGCCCGAAGCCGAAGGACATGAGGGCCAGGAGGGCGATGAACAGGCCCGTCATCACGCACCGCCCGGGCCGCGCCGGGCGACGCCAGGCTGGCCGACGGCGCCCCGCCGCCGGAGAGGATGGCCTCGCCCGAGGAAGAACGAGAGGAAGCTGAGCACCTCGCAGAAGACCACCATGACGACGGCGGTGACCGCCATCTTGGTGGCCAGCAGGAGCGGACGCCTCGGCGTGGCGGCCAGCGTGGTGCGGATGGTGCCGCTCGAGTACTCGCCGGTGATCAGCAGCGCCCCGAACACGCCGCCGGTCAGGGCGGCGTACGATCATGCCGGTCAGGGACTCCTGCGTCGGGTCGAAGCCGAACGAGTAGTACGTCGGGTCGTGATGCAGGGCGTTGCTCGTCACGAGCCCGTCACCAGCAGGCTGGCGACGAACGTCAGGCCGAGCGTGATCGCCGTCGATCGCAGCGTCAGGATCTTGGCGATCTCGGACTTGGCCACGTGCCGGACGCGGTAGTGGCCCGTCGGGACGGCTCGGAGGCCGCTGGTCATCGTCGTCATGCCTTCTCCTTCTCGCCGACGGCCACCGGGCCGGACGTGGTCGACGGGCGGTACTCCACCTCGTCCTGGGTCAGCTCCATGAACGCGTCCTCCAACGACGCGATGACCGGCGTCAGCTCGTGGATCCGGAGGCCGTGGTGGGCGGCCAGGTCGCCGATCTGCGAGGCCGTCAGCCCCTTGACCGTCAACGACCCACCCTCGTCGTCGCTGTCGACCGTCGCCCCGGCTCCGTTGAGCGCGGTCGTGAACGCCGCCAGATCGGGCGTGACGAGCTTGACCGCCGCCGCCGCCGCTGCGGGCGACGAAGTCGGCCACGCTGGTCTCGGCGATCAGCCGACCACGGCCGATCACCACCAGCCGGTCGGCGGTGAGCGACATCTCGCTGATCAGGTGGCTGGAGACCAGCACCGTCCGGCCCTCGGCGGCCAGGTCCGCGCAAGAAGTGGCGGACCCAACGGATGCCCTCGGGGTCGAGACCGTTGACCGGTTCGTCGAAGAGCAGCACGCCGTGGATCGCCGAGCAGGGCCGCGGCGATGCCGAGTCGCTGGCTCATGCCGAGCGAGAACTTCCCGGCCCGCCGGCCGGCGACGGAGCTCAGCCCGACCTGGTCGAGGACCTCGTCGACCCGGCGCAGCGGGATGTCGTTGGTGAGGGCCAGCCACCGCAGGTGGTTGCGGGCGGTGCGGGCCGGGTGGAACGCCTTGGCGTCGAGCAGTCCGCCCACCTCCCGGAGCGGCCAGGCCAACGCCGAGTACGGCCGGCCGTCGATCAGGGCCGATCCCGAGTCCGGGACGTCGAGGCCCATGATCATCCGCATCGTCGTCGACTTGCCCGAACCGTTCGGCCCCAGGAACCCGGTGACTACCCCGGACGGGACCTCGAACGTCAGGTTGTCGACTGCCGTCGTCGCGCCGTAGCGCTTGGTCAGAGCATGTGCCGTGATCATCAACAAAAACGTAAATGAACGGCCCGTCGAGCGGAATACCGCTAGTCGGTGTCTTCGCCGGGGGTTAACCCCACTCGTCGAGCGGTGCCTACGGGACCTCATCACTCGCGACGGACCGGTCAGGCAACGGAGATCAGGGCAACGGAGATCAGCGCGAGGGGATCACCGCCGGCGCCACTTCGGCGCTGCCGGCGGCGGCGGGCTGTGGCAGGCGGGTCGCCGGAGTGATCGACGGCGTGGCGGACGAGCCGCTCGTCGGACCGGGGGCGATCAGGTCCGGGTAGATGTCGTCTGTGAAGACCGGGTAGCTGAGCGTGCCTGTCTGGGAGAAGGTCTCACAGCCGTCGGAGCAGTCGGGCCCGAGGTTCGTCGTGGCCAGATTGAGCACGAGGTTGTTGTAGATCTCGCCGACGTCGAGAACCGTCGTGTTGACCGCGGACGAGTTGCTCGTCGCGACCGCTGTGCCCTGGGCGCTCCATGTCGCTTCGATCGCGCTCGCCGAGTACCAGGCGCACGTGCCTGTGAACGGGGGGTCGGTGCAGTACTCGAGCAGGGCCGGCTGTGTGGGATTGCTCGTCGGGATGGCGAGCCAGGCGAAGCGGGCGAAGACAGCCTCGTACGCGGGGATCGGCGCCTCGATGCGGATGAGGAGGAAGCTCGGTGTTGTCACCCGCTCTTGGAACTCGAGCTGGGTCGGTTGCTGGCCGGGCCCGGGGTACGCGTAGAAGTCCCAGAGGCTCGGTGTCGGTCCGTTCGCCCCCTGGGCGTACCGCACGCAGAGATCGCTGCCCCACTGGCCGTTCTGTAGGAGGTAGTGGCAGCCGTCCGAGGCCCAATAGCCGTGCCCGAGCGGTGCGGCGACGATGCTCACGATGGACTGGTTGAGCGGCGACCCGCCGTGGGATCCGTAGAAGTTGACGTCGCCGTACCCGAACACGCCGCCGTCCGACGCCACGAGCCAGTAGCCGCCCCCGCTCGGGTTGGCCGTGATCCCGACGATCGGCCGGTTGAGCGGCGAGCCACCATGCGACCCGAAGTAGCCGGCGTCGCCGTAGCTGAACACGCCGCCGTCGGAGGCGACGAGCAGGTAGCCGTTGCCGTCGAAGCTCGCGGCCATGCCGACGATCGGTTGGTTGAGCCGCGAGCCCCCTTGCGAGCCGAGGTACGTCGCGTCGCCGTAGGCGAAGATCCCGCCGTCCGACGCGACCAGCCAGTAGCCATGGCCGTCCGGGGTGGCGGCCATGCCCACGATCGGCCGGTTGAGCGGCGAGCCGCCGTGCGAGCCGAGGTACGTCGCGTCGCCGTAGGCGAAGATCCCGCCGTCCGACGCGACCAGCCAGTAGCCGCCGCCGTCCGGGGTGGTGGCCATGCCGACGATCGGACGGTTGAGCGGCGAGCCGCCGTGCGACCCGAAGTAATCGGCATCGCCGTAGTTGAAGAGCCCGCCGTCCGACGCCACCATCCAGTACCCGTGGCCGTCCGGCGTCACCGCGCCGGCGACCACCGGCTTGTTCAGCGGTGCCCCGCCATGGGAGCCGTAATATGTGACGCTTCCGTAGCCGAACGTCCCGCCGTCCGACGCGACGAGCCAGTAGCCGCCCGTGTCGGAGAACGCGGTGGCTGGCCCCGACGTTGTGTGCGGGACGAGTGGTGCGGCGCCGGCTACCACCGGGGCGCCGCCGATGACCCCCACGATCGCCAGCAGCGCCATGCTGGCAACGGCGGATGACCGGAGGAGGAAGGGACGCATCGTCGGCTACGTCGTCGCCAGGGCGACGATCGGCTTGTTGAGTGGCTGACCACCCATCGACCCGGCGAAGGCGGCGTTCCCGAAGGCGAAGATGCCGCCGTCACTGGCGACGAGCCAGTAGCCGCCACCGCTGGCCGTGGCCGCCATGCCCACGATCGGCTTGTTGAGCGGCTGGCCGCCCATGGACCCGGCGAAGCCGGCGTCGCCGAAGGCGAAGATCCCGCCGTCACTGGCGACGAGCCAGTAGCCGCCACCATCCGCCGTTGCCGCCATGCTGACGATCGGCCTGTTGAGGTGGATGCTGCCGGTCGAGCCGGCGAAGGCGGCGTCGCCGAAGGCGAAGATCCCGCCGTCACTGGCGACGAGCCAGTAGCCGCCACCATCCGCCGTTGCCGCCATGCTGACGATCGGCCTGTTGAGGTGGATGCTGCCGGTCGAGCCGGCGAAGGCGGCGTCGCCGAAGGCGAAGATCCCGCCGTCGGAGGCCACCAGCCAGTAGCCCTTGCCGTCGCTGGTCGCCGCCATGCCGACGATCGGCTGGTTCAGATGGATGCTGCCGGTCGAGCCGTAGAAGGCGGCGTCGCCGAAGGCGAAGATGCCGCCGTCGGAGGCGACGAGCCAGTAGCCGCCACCGTCGGGGGTCGCCGCCATGCCGACGATCGGCTGGTTGAGATGGATGCTCCCGGTCGAGCCGTAGAACTGGGCCCCACCGAAGCTGAAGATGCCGCCGTCGGAGGCGACCTCCCAGTAGGGGGCGACCGTCGTGGCACCGCCACCGCTACCACTCGACGTGCTCTTGAGCACGAGCGAGTTGTAGCCGAAGGGGTTGCCTGTGCCGATCTGGGTTGCCGGCTCGTAGCAGGTACCGGTTGCCGGGCAGGCGAGGAGCGGCCCGTAGAGGGCGCCCCCTTGTGTCGTTCCCGCCTTCACGCCAGCCGGGAACGACGACACGCTCGACGTGGCCCACCCGTTTGTGGTCGAGAGCACCCCGTCGGCCCCGCCGACCGTGCTGTTGTAGAACGCGAGGTAACAGGTCGTCGCCGACGTGCACGACATGCCTTCGGGGAACGTGCCGGTCTGGAGCTGCGACGGCCCGCTCCACGTCGCACCGGCGTCAGTCGTGGTGTCGACGTAGACACCGCCACCGCTGGTGAACGTGTCGAAGTAACAGGTGGTCGCGGTCGGGCACGTGAGGCCGCCGGTTGTGTCCCACCGGAGGTTCCCCGCCGGCGCGGACGTCGGGATCGAGGCACCGGCCTGCCAGGTCTGGCCACCGTCGGTGCTCTTGATGAACGAGACCGGGTTCGGCCCTCCATCCAACGGCGAGAAGGCGAGGAAGCATGTGCTCGTCGTGGGGCACTGCAGCGCCTGGAAACTGTCGGCTCCCAGAGGGTCGAGTGCGGTGAAGTACGGGTTCCAGGTGGCCCCGCCGTTGGTGGTCACCAGGAAGCCGTTGAGCCCGCCTGTGTGGGCATCGAACGCGCCGTACATCACACAGGTGGTGACGGACGGGCAGGCCATCTGGGTCTTTGAACCGTTGAAGATGAATGTCAACGATGTGGCCGGCAGCGGCTGCGCCGTCCAGGTCTGACCGAGGTCGGTGGTCTTGTAGACCACCTGGCTATCGGTCTGGGTGATGCCGTCCACGTAGCAGGTCGTGGTCGACGGGCACGCCGCCGAGTAGGCGCCCGTCGTGGCGAACGGGAGCGCGGCCCGGCTGATCCACCCGGCGCCGCCGTCGGTGGTCACGATGAAGAAGGGGGTCTCGCCGTTCCCCCCGTTCCCCAATGCGCCGAAAGCCACGCAGGTCGAGGTCGAGGGACACAGCAACTCGGTGACGGCCTGGTGGTAGAGGGTCACGGTGTCCGGGAAGCCACCCAGGGCCTGCCATGTCAGGCTGTTGGCCTGGGCGACGGCGGCCGACGTGGCCGCCGGAGCCGTGGCCGCCGGCGCGCTGGCCTGGGTCGCCGCCCCGGCCACACCGGCGGCACCGGCGAGACCGCCGACGATCGCCGCAGTACCGAGGGTGACGGCCCCGATGGCTCGCCACAGCCCAGTTCGGGGACGGATCCTCACCGTCGGTCCGCCGTCGGGTCCGCGATCTCCGTAGAGCCCCACTCCTGTCTCCTTCTCGTACGCCTCGTCGTGTGGTGTGGCACCGTCACGTTCCAACGGGCGACGCGGATCCGGCGCCTTCTCCGGGTTCCTTCCCCGGCTCGGTCGGGCCTGGGCGAAGGTGAAGTTGGCTGCTGGTCCCACCGCGCCCGGGACCGCTCAGTTCGTTCTCAGCTATTCGTACGCTTTGTCTCAGGCCATTTCGGGTGGCACTGGGACTGCCGTCACCTTGGCAGTTATTTGCGGTGACGTCAACTAGCGTTGCTAACAGGAACTCCTCAGCCCGTGATACACGGTTATTTCGGTAGTTCCGGTGTTCGAAATCACGAATCTCGCGGCTTGAGCGGTCCGACGGAGGTCGACGCCCCGGCGAGAAGCGCCTGTCCACCCGACTCGCGCTCGGGCGACCCGCCCACGAAATGGCGGGTTATTGGCCGAGGGGCGTAGTTCTCCTCAGGGGGAGACTGCGAGAAGAACCTCGTCGGAATCCGTCGGCGGCGCGAACGAGCGGTTCGCGTGTATCGGAATAGGGACGATGGTCGAGTGGCAAAGGCAATGAAGGCAACCGGGCGGAGCTCAAGGTATCAGCGGTCGCCGCCAGCCTTTCCAACCTCTTGGCGCCCGGTTGGTCGGCAGTCGCGGACTTCGTCGTCGCGGTCCGTCGCCGCCCAGTTCGAACGTCGGATGTCGCGACCGAATAGTGAACTGTTGGTAAACTAGGAAACCTTGGTGTAACCTTGTTGTAACCAGAGATCGAGGCGCGAGGAGGTCCGGTCATGAAAAAGCACGTTCGACGCGGCCTTTGCGCCCGCTGCCGGCGGCCCGCCGTGGTCGAGGTCGTCTACCAGCGTCGTTCCCGCGGTGGAGTGCCCGGTGACCCGGTGGCGGAGCGGTACTGCCATCGCCACCGGCCGGCGGGAACCGACGTCTTGGCCATGCAGGTACGGACGCTCGACGTCGCCAGCCAAGTTGTCGACGGCCACCGGGGTAACGGGGCCGGCCATCGGACCAGGTTCATCGGCGGGCGGATTCCGCGGGCGCCGGCGTCACCGCTGGACGAGCGCGACAGCGACACGCTCCATCAGGACTGACCGGGACGGGCCGCCCGGTCAGTCCTTGAGCGAGCTGGGTCGGCCGACGGACACGAGCTCCCTCGAGCTGGCCTGAGGGGTTCGCTCGGCGACCGGCGTGGACCGGATCCGGCGGACCTGTCCGGGGCCTCCGAGGCTGAAGAAGGCCACATCGGCGAGCGGGGGCGAGTACGCGTGGATCGTCGTCGCGTCGCTACCGGAGAAGTTGACGATCTCATGGACCGCCGACGGTGTCGTTCTCGTCACGTCTCCCGCCCCGAGTACCTGACGGACCGGCACCAGCTGGTTGACCTGGTCGGTGACGGTTTCGAGCAATTCGCCGCTGACCACCTGCATCACCCCTCTCGAACCGCCGTGATCGTGGGGAGCCAGCCCCGAACCGTCCGGCCAGGTGATGAGCCACACGTCGTAGAACGTGGTGGCCAACAGCCGCACCGAACGAGCTGCACCGGGGTCGCCGCCGTCGAGAGGGACGGATCGTTGGACCCGGGCCAGGCCGGTGACGATCGCCCGCAACGCGGTGGACGAGAGCCGCCCGGCGGGTTCGCCGTCGGCGCCGGAGCTCGGCCGGCGGTCCGGCTCTCCCCACCCGGCCGGGTGGGGACCCAAGCCGCCCGACCGACGGGGCGTCGCCACGGATCGGTCGATGGGTCGAACGGCGGTCAGTCGCTGCGTGGGAGTGGAGAGGTACACGATGGGCTCGATTCCTCGTCGATGGGGGTCGTTTGCTGTCCCCACCAAGGATAATCCAAAAATGCTACTAATCAAGTCGGAAATATAGGATTAGTAGTTCGGGCGCGGTCCTCATCCCTGAAGCTGATCGTCGCCGAAGGTTGGGGCGGCCACTTGCTGGGTCCCGGTCCGGGGCTCGTCGACGTCGTCGGGTCGATCGGCGAGATCGATCAGACCGTCTTCGGTGGGGTAGCCGCACTCGACCCAGGCGGCGGTGCCGCCTTCGACGACGAGCACCGGCCGACCGGTCGCTCCCGCCAGGTCGCCGGCGGCCAGGCGAGCCAGCGTCCCGTCCGGCGACGTCAGGACGATGGGCCCGGAGCCATGGAGGGCGCCGACGTTGGGCAACAGACGGGCGCGGATCGCGAACCACGCCCCCGGAATGTGGGCACGCCGGAACGTCGGACTGGGGGCCAGGTCCACGACGATGGTGGACCCCTCGGTGAGGAGGCCGTGGAGCGTCAGGGGAGCGATGCTCTCGACGTGGTCGGGCAGGCCCAGAACCTCGACCGGGGCCGGGCCGCGGACGAGGCGGCCGTCGGCGTGCACACCTGGGTAGACGTAGACGTCACCGATCTCCATCGGGACCAGCCGCCGGGCCGTCACCACCGCCCGAGCGGCGTCGGGTTCGTCGACCAGGACGATCCGTGCACCGCGGACCCCGACGTAGGCGCCGGGGGACTGGACGATCCGGTCCCCGCTGGCCGAGATGGACCCCGCGAGGTGCCCAGCCTCGAATTCGGACGGCGTGCGAACATCGAGGATGTAGAGGGTGCGCTCGCTCGCCTCTCGACGGAACTGTTGGAAGACGCAGTGGTCGATCGTGTGAACGGCGGCTTCGGCGGGCTCCCCGAGCCCGTCGGCCACGCCGTCGGCTCCGTCGGCTCCGTCGGCGACGGCCGGCCCGGCCAGCCGCCACGCCTCGAACCCCCCGTCGAGGACGGCCACGTTCTTGTAGCCGAGCTGGGCGAGCCGGGTGGCGGCTCGGTCGGACAACCAACGCCCATCGCCGTCGTAGACGATCGTCCGGACCGTGCGCCGGGGGACGAGCGCGTCGATCCGCAGCTCCAACTGGCTCAAGGGGAGCGAGACAGCCAGGGGAATGTGGCCGATGCCGTAAGGGGACGCCTCCCGGACGTCGAGCAGGGCGATCTCGACCCTGCTCTGGAGGACGAGGTCGAGCTCGTCGATGGAGACCGACGCAGTGGTGACGGCGGCGCGTTCGGCAACGGACACAACTGCTCCTCGGGGTCTCCGGCGCCCGTGGTCGAACGCCGTACGCGGTACGGGACCCCGGGTGTCGGCCGGAACGCCGTACCGCCGCGCTCCGTCGGATCTTGGTGCCGGCAGAGTCGCCTTGGGCAGTATTCTGATAAATACACGTGGGTTAGTCAAGTATCGGAACGTAGAGGACGAGAGGCCTGGGCCGGACGGGACGCGCAGCAGTCCCCAGGTGCCGTGATCGGACAGACGGCGGGGCTCGAGGGGCTGCCCGTAGAGTTGACGCTCTGCGGCGGCGGTCGCGTGACCGCTGGCGAGCACCGGCTCTGGAGGTTTGGAATGCCCGACGCTGACGTGAATGCCCTGGCGACCGAGGGCTTCATCTACGGCTTTCCGCTGGTGTTCAACCTCGAGCAGGTCGTCCGGTTCGTGACCACCGGTGTCGGCTCGAACGCCGCGGCACCGTTCAATCGGTTCAGCCACGCGCGGATGCTGGCCGGACCGGCGGACACCTTCGTGACGATCAACAACGACACGCTGTACTCGATGGCCCAGATCGACCTCGGGGTCGGGCCGGTTCGGCTCCGGGTGCCCGACACGGCCGGCCGTTACTACGTGTTGCAGTTCGTGGACGCGTGGACGGACAACTTTGCCTACATCGGTCACCGCGCCACCGGTACGTCGGCCGGCGAGTTCCTGCTCGTACCGCCCGGGTGGTCAGGTGAGGCGCCGGGTGGGGCCACCGTGATCGAGTTCCCGACCCGGGTGGGGTCGATCGTCGGTCGTTGGGCGTGCAGCGGCCCCGACGACCTAGAGGCCGTGCATGCGCTCCAGGACGCCACGGTGTTGGAGCCGATCGACCGCCAAGCCGCGGCGGAGGGGGTTCCGGCGCCGGACCCGGCCGTGCCCGACGCCTTGGGTTTCTGGGAGAGGCTTCGGCTCTGGTCCCAGGCCTTTCCGCCAGCGGCGCGGGACGTTGCGCTTCAACAGCGCCTGGCCCCGCTCGGGGTCGGCGTGTCCGGCCGGTCGCCGTACGTCGATCCCGATGTCCAGTTGACCGATGCACTGGTGGCCGGCGCGAAGGCCGGCCACGACGACCTGGTTCGGCTCCTGACGACCGGTGGCAGCAGCCAGATCGTCAACGGTTGGCACCTGACGCTCCACGTATTCGACTACAACCTCGACTTCTTCGAGGTCGGTGCGCTCGACGAGGACCGGTTCAAGCTGACCGATCCGAAGGTACGCCTGGGCGAGCGGGCCGGGGCGGCGATGGGCGGCCTGTGGGGCAACCACGGCTACGAGGCGGCCTATGTGATGACCTATGTCGACGACCACGGCGACGACCTGACCGGTGCCGGCACGTACACGCTCCGGCTCGACCCGACGCCTCCGGTTGGCGCCTTCTGGTCGCTCACGATGTACGACGTGCCGAACTTCTACCTGGTCGACAACGAGATCGACCGTTACTCGCTCGGCGATCGCACGCCCGGCATCGTCTACGCCGACGACGGTTCGCTGACCATCACCATCAGCCGTGACCGTCCGGCGGACGACGCGGCGGCGGCCAACTGGCTACCGGCGCCGGCTGGGCCGTTCCGGCCCGTGCTGCGGATGTACGAACCTGGTCCCTCCGTGCTGGACGGCACGTACTCGGTCCCGGCAATCGTCAGGACGGAACCCCCGACCGCCTGACCGCCCGGTCAGACAGTGACGGTGGGCAGCCAGCCGGGTCGGCCGGCTTCGTAGGTGTCGAGGTCGGCCTCGTAGCGGAGGGAGAGCCCGATGTCGTCCCAGCCGTTGACGAGCCGCTCGCGGGTGAACTCGTCGAGCGGGAACTCTTCGGTGATGCCGGCGGCGGGGGCCTCGATGGTGCCGCGGGCGACGTCAATGGTCAGTTCGAGCGACGGGTCGGCGGCGATGGCGTCGAGCAGTGCCCGGTCGACGTCGGGACTGACCTGGACGGGCACGAGCCCCTGCTTGGTGCAGTTGTTGCGGAAGATGTCGCCGAACCGGGACGAGACGACGGCTTCGAAGCCGTAGTCCATCAGCGCCCAGACGGCGTGCTCGCGGGATGACCCGGTGCCGAAGTTGTTCCCCGCGACGAGGATGGTGGCGCCGACGAACTCGGGGTGGTTGAGGACGAAGTCGCGGTCGTCGCGCCATTCCGAGAAGAGGCCGGCGCCGAACCCGGTCCGCTCGACCCGTTTCAGCCAGTCGGACGGAATGATCTGGTCGGTGTCGACGTCGGAGCGGTCGAGCGGGACAGCTCGTCCGGTGACGACGGTGACGGGATTCATCGGGGTGCCTCCCGGTCTCATCGAGTCGAGGTCGGCCGGCGTAGCGAAGTGGCCGGCGACGGCGGTGGCGGCGGCGACGGCCGGGGAGACGAGGTGGGTGCGGCCACCACGGCCCTGGCGCCCCTCGAAGTTCCGGTTGGACGTCGACGCGCAGCGTTCGCCGGGTGAGAGCTTGTCGGGGTTCATGGCGAGGCACATCGAGCAGCCGGGCTCGCGCCACTCGAAGCCGGCGGCCCGGAAGATCTCGTCGAGCCCCTCGGCCTCGGCCTGGGCCTTCACGCGGTGGGAGCCGGGGACGGCGAGGGCGCGCAGCCCGGCCTGGACGTGGCGGCCGTCGAGCACGGCGGCGGCGGCGCGGAGATCCTCGATCCGGGAGTTCGTGCAGGAGCCGAGGAAGACGGTGTCGACGGCGACGTCCCGCAGTGGCGTGCCGGCGGTGAGGCCCATGTAGGTCAGGGCGCGGGCCGCGGCGTCGCGCTCGCCGGCCTCGGCGAACGAGTCGGGATCCGGGACGGCGCTGTCGATCGGTGCGACCTGGGCGGGATTGGTGCCCCAGGTGACATGGGGAACGAGACAGGCCGGCGTCGAGGGTGACCTCCTTGTCGAACTGCGCACCGTCGTCGGTGGGCAGCGTGGACCAGTAGGCGAGAGCCTCGTCCCACGCCTTGCCCTCTGGCGCGTGGACGCGGCCCTCGAGGTACTCGAACGTCGTGGCGTCGGGGGCGACCATCCCGGCCCGGGCGCCGCCTTCGATGCTCATGTTGCAGACGGTCATCCGGCCTTCCATCGACAGCGAGCGGATGGCCGCGCCGCGGTACTCGATGACGTAGCCCATCCCGCCGCCGGTGCCGATCCGGCCGATGACGGCGAGGACGACGTCCTTGGCGGTGACGCCGGGGGGCAGTTCGCCGTCGACGGTGACGGCCATCGTCGACGGCCGCTGTTGGGGGAGCGTCTGGGTGGCGAGGACGTGCTCGACCTCGCTGGTCCCGATGCCGAAGGCGAGGGCACCGAACGCGCCGTGGGTCGAGGTGTGGCTGTCGCCGCAGACGATCGTCATGCCCGGCTGGGTCAGGCCCAGCTCGGGGCCGATGATGTGGACGATGCCCTGGTTCGGGTTGCCCATCGGGTAGCAGGCGATACCGAACTCGGCGCAGTTGGCGTTGAGCACGGCGAGCTGCTTGGCGGAGATCGGGTCGGCGACGGGCTTGTCGATGTCGGTGGTCGGGACGTTGTGGTCGGCGGTGGCGACGGTGAGGTCGGGTCGTCGCACGGTCCGGCCGGCGATCCGCAGACCGTCGAAGGCCTGAGGGGACGTGACCTCGTGGACGAGGTGGAGGTCGATGAAGAGGAGGTCCGGCTCGCCATCGGCGGCGTGGACGACGTGGGCGTCCCAGACCTTCTCCGAAAGGGTCCTCGGAGCGGCGGCCATCAGCGCGCCGACCTTGACGATCTCGACCCGCAGCATGCCGCCGGGCGCCTTGTACTCGACGGTGTCGCCGGCGGTCTTGCCGATGAGGGCCTGGCCGAGTGGGGCGCTGGGCGAGACGACGGGCATGTCGCCGGGGTGCTCCTCGATGGAGCCGACGAAGAAGTCCTGGGTGTCGTCCTCGTCGTCGCCGTCGTAGCGGAGGGTGACGACGACGCCGTGGTCGACGGTCCCGTCGCCCACGCGGTCGCCCTCGACGACCTGGGCCTCCTTCAAGAGGGCCTGGAGCTGGCGGATACGGGCCTCCATCTTCCCCTGGCTGTCCTTGGCCGCGTGGTAGTCGCCGTTCTCGGAGAGATCGCCGAGGGCTCGGGCGGCCTCGATGGCCTGGGCGATCTCGACCCGGCCACGGGTCGTCAGGTCCTCGAGCTCGGCCTGGAGCCGGTCGTACGTCTCCTGGGTCAGCCGCGCCGGTTCGGCCGCGTGGGGGGTCGTGTCAGTCACGGTAAGAAGGCTATCGGCCGCGGCCGGCCTACTCCGACGGTCGCCCTGGCGGCCCGTTCACGCCGGTTCGCCGAAATCGGCCGGCTGCGGTTGACGGGAGGGCCGCGGTGGGGGAAACTTAGACCTCCATGGATCTGCGCCGGGTAGCCGTCATTCCGTAGGCACGCACTCCCACGTGCGTGCCTGTTCGACCGTCCACTCCGTGGGCGGTTTTTCATTTCCGGGGCAGGAAGAAGAGGGGGCTGAGGTCAGTGAGGGGCCAGTGAGAGGAGCAACGGTGGGCCACGGGTCGGGAACCGGAGAGACGACCGGCACCGGAGGGCAGCGATGAGCGGCCACCGGGTGGCGGTGATCGGTGGCGATGGCATCGGTCCAGAGGTCGTCGCGGAGGCGCTCAAGGTCGTGGCCGCGGCCGGCGTCACGCTGGAGACGACCGACTACGACCTCGGGGCCGACCGGTACGTCCGGACCGGCGAGGTGCTGCCGGACGCGGTGCTCGACGAGCTCCGCGGCTTCGACGCGATCCTGCTCGGCGCGATCGGGCCACCGGTCGGCGACACGACGGTCCCGCCGGGGACGCTCGAACGAGGCCTCCTGCTCCGGCTCCGGTTCGAGCTCGACCTCTATATCAACCTCCGCCCGTTCACCGGAGTCCCGGGATCGATCGCCCAGGGGGCGGACTTCGTCGTCATCCGAGAGAACACGGAGGGGACGTACGCCGGCGAGGGCGGCTTCCTGCGCAAGGGCACGCCGTACGAGGTGGCGACGCAGGGGTCGGTCAACACCCGGATGGGGGCGGAGCGGTGCGTCCGGTTCGCGTTCGAGCTGGCGCAGAGCCGCCCGGCACACAAGCTGACGCTCGTCCACAAGACGAACGTCCTCACGTTCGCCGGTGACCTCTGGCAACGGACGGTCAGGGAGGTGGCGCCGGAGTACCCGGACGTCGCGCACGACTACAACCACGTCGACGCGGCCTGCATCTACCTCGTCGAGCAGGCTCGGCGCTACGACGTCATCGTCACCGACAACCTGTTCGGCGACATCCTGACGGACCTGGCCGGTGCGGTCAGCGGCGGGATCGGCTTCGCCGCGTCGGGCAACCTCAACCCGGCCCGGACCGGGCCGTCGCTCTTCGAGCCCGTCCACGGCGCGGCGCACGACATCGCCGGGCAAGGCGTCGCCAACCCGCTGGCCGCGATCGTCTCGGCATCGCTCATGCTCGACCACCTGGGTGACGGCGACGCGGCGGCCCGGATCGACAAAGCCGTACGGGCGTACATCGACGCCGACGAGACCATCCGTTCGACGAGCTCGGGGTCGGCCGGCCCCCAGTCCACCGCCGCCATCGGCGACGCCATCGCAGAAAGGCTCTGAGCCATGCCCATCACCCCGACGAAGAAGATCTGGATGGACGGCCAGCTGGTCGACTGGGAGGACGCGACCGTCCACGTGCTTACCCACACGATGCACTACGGCTCGGGCGTCTTCGAAGGCATCCGCGCCTATCCGACGCCGCGGGGCGTGGCGGTCTTCCGGCTGGGCGACCACATCCGGCGACTGTTCACGTCGGCGTCGATCTTCCTGATCGACGTGCCGTTCACGGAGCAGCAGATCGTCGAGGGCGCCCGCGACGTCGTGCGGGTCAACGAGCTCCCGAACGGTTGCTACCTGCGGCCGCTCGTCTATCTCGGTTACGGCGAGATGGGCCTCAACCCGTTGCCGTGCCCGGTCAACGTGTCGATCGCCGCGTGGCCGTGGGGGACGTACCTGGGTGACGACGGTGTCGCCAACGGCGTCTCGATGAAGATCAGCTCGTGGCGCCGGCACGACCCGAACGCGGTGCCGACCGCGGCCAAGGGCACCGGCATGTACGTCAACTCGTCGCTGGCCAAGGTCGAAGCGCTGAAAGCCGGCTACGACGAGGCGATCCTGCTGACCTCCGACGGCCGCGTGAGCGAGTGCACGGGGGAGAACATCTTCGTCGTCCGCGACGGCGTGCTCCTCACCCCACCGACGTCCGACGCCGGTGCGCTCGACGGGATCACCCAGGACACCGTCGAGACGATCGCTCGCGACATGGGCCTCGAGGTCCGGCACGAGCAGCTCGTGCGGACGGACCTGTACACCGCGGACGAGGCGTTCCTCACGGGGACGGCCGCCGAGATCGTGCCGATCCGGGCCGTCGACGACCGGGCGGTCGGGGCCGGCAAGCCCGGGCCGATCACGACGGCGATCCAGCAGACGTACTTCGCCACCGTCCGCGGAGAGGTCGACCAGTACAAGGACTGGCTCGACTATGTCGACTAGCGCCCACGGGCCCACCGCCCACGGGCCCACCGCCCACGGGCCCACCGCCCACGGGCCCACCGCCCACGAGCACCGCGCCCACGCGCATGACTACCGCCTACCGACGCTCCCCGACGCCGTCGACATCTTCGACACGACGCTGCGGGACGGCAGTCAGCAGGAGGGGCTGTCACTGACGGTCGACGACAAGCTGCGGGTGGCCGAGCAGCTCGACCACCTTGGGGTGACGTACATCGAGGGTGGTTGGCCGGGCGCGAACCCGAAGGACGAGGAGTTCTTCGCCCGGGCGCCGGCGGAGCTGCAGCTCTCGACGGCGACGCTGGTGGCGTTCGGGTCGACCCGGCGGGCGGGAGTGACGCCGGCGAAGGACCCGGTCCTGGACCAGCTCGTCCGGTCCCAGGCCCCGGTGGCGTGCATCGTGGCGAAGAGCTGGGACCGGCACGTCGAGGACGCGCTGCGGACGTCGCTCGAAGAGGGCGTCGCCATGGTCGGCGACTCGGTGGCGTTCCTGCGGGAGCACGGCCTACGGGTCTTCGTCGACGCGGAGCATTTCTTCGACGGTTACCGGCACAACCGGGACTTCGTCCTCCGGGTGCTCGACGCGGCCGAATCGGCCGGGGCCGAGGCGCTCGTGCTGTGCGACACCAACGGCGGTTCGCTGCCCGACCAGATCGGCGAAGCGGTGGCCGACGTCCGCGAGCACTTCGAGCGCGGGGCTGGGGATCCACTGCCACAACGATGCGGGCTGCGCGGTGGCGAACTCGCTCGTGGCGGTCGAAGCCGGTGTGACGCAGGTCCAAGGGTGCATCAACGGCTACGGCGAGCGGGCGGGGAACACGGACCTGTCGGCGACGATCCCGAACCTCTCGCTCAAACTGCACGTCCGCACGATCCCGGCCGACCGGCTGGAGCGACTGACGCCGGTGGCGCACCACATCGCGGAGCTGGTCAACCTCGCGCCGGACCCGCAGCAGCCGTACGTCGGGACGTCGGTCTTCGCTCACAAGGGCGGCCTGCACGCCAGCGCGGTGGCGCGACGCCGGGACCTGTACGAGCACATCTCGCCGGAGCTGGTCGGCAACGGCACGCGGGTCGTCGTCTCCGAGATGGCCGGCCGGTCGACGCTGGCGATGAAGGCGGCCGAGATCGGGCTCGACCTGGACGGTGAGGTGCTCGGCCGGGTCCTCGACGAGCTCAAGCAGCTCGAGCACGAGGGCTACCACTTCGAGGTGGCGGACGGCTCGCTGGAGCTGTTGCTCCGGCGGGCGGGCGGCTGGGAGCCGGAGTTCTTCTCGGTCGAGTCGTTCCGGGTCATCACCGACCACGGTCCGGCCGCGGTGGCGCTCGATGGGAGCGGCTCGGCGGGCGCGTCGCCGACGACGGAGGCGACGGTGAAGGTCCACGTCGGCCCGGACCGCATGGTGGCGACGGCCGAGGGCAATGGCCCGGTCAACGCGCTCGACGCGGCGTTGCGCCAGGCCATCGGGCCGCACTTCCCGGCATTGGCCGGCGTCCACCTGGTCGACTACCGGGTTCGGGTGCTCGACACCGGGAAGGGCACCGGCGCGGTGACCCGGGTGCTCGTCGACACGGCCGACGACGAGCGGACGTGGACGACGATCGGCGTGTCGGAGAACATCATCGAGGCGAGCTGGCAGGCCCTCTACGACTCGATCGTCTTCGCCCTCGTGCACGCGGCCCGGTAGTCTCGGCGTCGATGACCCAGCCGAGTTTCGTCCCGATCGCCGAGGCCGACCAGGTTCGACCGTCGCTCCGGCTCGAGGTGCCGGGCTCGTGGACGACGGATCGTCCGGCGGAGCTTCGGATCCCGGTCCGGCCGGCCGGCCGGAGCATGGGCACGCCCGGCTCGGATCAGGGCTTCGCTCTGCGCCTGGCCCGGCGGTTCGAAGAGAAGCTCCGGTTGGCGCCGGACGAGTCGCCCGAGGATGTCGTCGTCGGCGTCGCCCTGCTGGCCGCCCGGCGGTCGGGCCTCGTGGGCCGGGCGCCGAGCGTGCACGACGTCCGGGCGGCGCTGAACCTGTGGGGGTTCCTCGACGACGCACCGGCCGACGTGGTCGACGCCCGGCGCCGGGCGTTCCGGTCGGTCGCCCACGACTACGTGCTCCAGCGGGCCCTCGTCGATGCCGTCCCGGCCGAGGCGCTCTGGCCGACGCCGGACTAGTTCGGCGGCGGACCGGGTCGCGGGGGGTGACGGTGGACCTGGAGGAGATCGAGGTCGAGGCCAACGGTCTCGTGTTCCGGGCCCGGGCGGCCGGACCGGCCGACGGCCGGCTCGTCGTCCTCCTGCACGGCTTCCCACAGACGTCGTGGTCGTGGCGGCACGTCCTGCCGGTGTTGGCGGCGTCCGGCTACCGAGCGGTGGCGGTGGACCAGCGGGGGTACTCACCGGGTGCCCGACCGCCGGCGGTGGCGGACTACCGGATCGGCCACCTCGTCGACGACGTCGTCGCCGTTGCCGAGTCGCTGGGAGCCGAGTCGTTGGGTGCCGGGTCGTTGAGAGCCGGGTCGATGGGGGTTGGCGCCTCGGGAGACGGCCGGTTCGACCTCGTCGGCCACGACTGGGGCGGCATGGTGGCGTGGATGGTGGCGGGCCGTCACCCGGAGCGACTGCGGAGCGTCTCGGTCGTCTCGACGCCGCACCCCGACGCGCTGGGCGCGGTCATCATGGCCGGCCAGGACGACCAGGCCGAGCGGATGAGCTACATCGGGTTCTTCCAGCGGCCGGACGAACCGGAGCGGCAGCTGCTGGGTGAGGACGGGTCGGGGTCGGGGCTGCGGGACCTGTTCGCGACGACGGGGCTCGATCCGGCGGCGACGGACGAGTACGTCGCGGTACTGACCGCCCCGGGGGCGATGACGGCCGCGCTCAACTGGTACCGGGCGATGGATGCCATCGAGCCGCTCGGGCCGGTGGCGGTGCCGACGCTGTACGTCTGGTCGTCCGACGACCCGGCGCTCGGGCGGGCGGCGGCGGAGACGACGGCCGACTGGGTGACCGGGCCGTACCGGTTCACGGTCCTCGACGGCGTGAGCCACTGGGTGCCCGAGGAGGCGGCGCCCGAGCTGTCCGGCCTGCTGCTCGACCAGCTCTCGGCCACCTGAGCCGACCGTCCGCCCCTCTGGCGCGGAGGCCTGTCCTAGCGCTTCCCGCCGTCGCTCCTGAGAATTGGCTGAGAGGAACGAGCGTGAGGCCGACCGATCGAATACCGTGCTGGCCGGGGGGAGCGGCTCGGCCGGTCCCCTCTGCCGCGAACAACGAATGCATTGGAGAGGCGACCATGCACGACCGCATCAGAGCAGTAGGTAGACGACGTTCGTCGTGGGGGCGAGTGGGGGCAGCAGTCGCCGTCGCCCTTGGAGTGAGCGGGGCGGCCGTCGCTGCTACCGCGATCACCACGGTGCCGGCCGGAGCCGCGGGGCCGCCACCGTCGGGCATCTACGTGGCCAACGAGGGCGGGAACAACGTGACCGTCTACCCGCTGCCGTCGAACGGCCACGCGCCGCCGAGCGCGACGATCTCGTCGCCGACCTTCGCCAATCCCTACGGCGAGGCCTTCGACGCTGCCGGCAACCTGTGGGTATCGAACTACGGCAACAACACCGTCGCCGAGTTCACGGCGGCACAGCTGGCGTCGACGGGCACGCCGACCCCCGCGGTGGTGCTCAGCAGCACGAGCACATCGCTCGACGGCCCGGTCGGGCTGGCCTTCGACCGGACCGGGAACCTCTGGGTAGCCGACTACACCGGGCGGACGTTGAACGAATTCACCGCCGCGCAGCTCGTTGCCTCCGGCGCGCCGGCACCGAAGGTGACGATCTCGGCTACCGGCAACGCGCTGCAGAACCCCGAGGAGCTCGCCTTCGACACCCAGGGCAACCTCTGGTCCGCCTCGACGACGACCAACCAGGTTCAGGAGTACTCCCTGGCCCAGCTGGTCGCCAGCGGCAGCCCGGTCCCGGCAGTGACGCTCACCGCCAACGGGACGTCCATCGATGACCCGGTGGGGGTGGCGTTCGACGGCAGCGGAAACCTTTGGGTCAGCAACTATCTCAACAGCACCGTCGTGGAGTTCGCCCACGCCCAGTTGGCGGCCAACGGCTCGCCGGTGCCTGCCGTCACGCTTGCCAGTAACGCGACGCACAGCATCGACAGCACGTACCAGATGGAGTTCGACTCGTCCGGCAACCTGTGGCTGGCCAACATCGCTGGCACAGCGACAGGCAGCGTCACCGGGTTCTCGGCGAACCAGCTGACCGCGTCCGGGACCCCGAACCCCACCTACCAGATTGCCGGATCGGGAACGGGCCTGATCGACGCTGCGGGCCTAGCTCTGGCCAACCCGCCACTAGCCCCGTCGAGTGCCAAGGTGACGGTGTCGGGCACGACCGCGTCCGCGACGTGGACAGTGCCGACGCCGAGGGTTTGGGCCACGGACTACCAAGTGACGCCGATCGTCAACGGCGTCGCTCAGGCGACGATCGACACGCACTCGGCCACTACGGCCACCGCCTTCCCCGTCCCGGCCGGCAGCACGGTGGCGTTCAAGGTGACCGCGTCCAACGTCTTCGGCACCGGTCCGGCCGCGACCTCGAACACGGCGTCGGTCGCCCCCGGTTACTGGGAGGTGGCCAGTGACGGCGGTCTGTTCAGCTTCGGCAACGTCCAGTTCTACGGCTCGATGGGTGGCAAGCCGCTCAACAAGCCGATCGTCGGCATGGCGGCGACGATCGACGGCGCCGGCTACTGGGAGGTGGCGACCGACGGTGGCATCTTCAGCTTCGGCGACGCCCAGTTCTACGGCTCGACCGGGTCGATCACGCTGAACAAGCCGATCGTCGGCATGGCGGCGACGCCGACCGGTAAGGGCTATTGGCTGGTGGCGTCCGACGGCGGCATCTTCAGCTACGGCGATGCCCAGTTCTACGGCTCGACCGGGTCGTTGAAGCTCAACAAGCCGATCGTCGGCATGGCGTCGACGGCCGACGGCAAGGGCTACTGGCTGGTCGCGTCCGACGGCGGCATCTTCAGCTTCGGCGACGCCGCCTTCCACGGCTCGACCGGCAGCCTGGCACTCGTCAAGCCGGTAGTGGGCATGGCCCCGACGCCGGACGGCAACGGCTACTGGCTGGTGGCCTCCGATGGTGGCCTGTTCAGCTTCGGCAACGCCCAGTTCTTCGGCTCGATGGGCGGTAAGCCACTCAACCAGCCGGTCGTGGGCATGCTGGCCACCGGTGACGGGCTCGGCTACTACGAGGTCGCCACCGATGGTGGGCTGTTCACCTTCGGCGACGCGACGTTCCTCGGCTCGATGGGCGGCAAGCCGCTCAACAAGCCGGTCGTCGGGATGGCCTGATCGGTTGTGGTGTGGGTCGGGGTCGCCGCCGGGGACCCCGACCCACCGCGCCGACCCACCCCCCCAGGGGGCACGCCAGGGCCGCAGCGGATGGGGCCTAGTCGGCCCAGAGGGGCGTGACGACGCGCTGGTAGCGCGGCTCCCAGGCGTACCGGCAGAGGATCCGGACCGGCGGCGGGGGCATCGAGAGCACGGCCTGCCGCTCGACCGGGTCGGCACCGTCGAAGATCCACGGGAAGAACCGGGCCGAGCCGCGCATGCCGATGGCTTTGGCCGTTGCCTTGCCGAAGGCCTCGAACTCGGCGTTGCTCATCGCCTCGTCGATGACCGGGAAGCACCGGGTCTCCTCGTTGTCGAGGTGCGCGCCGAGCGAGCCCGCCAGATCATCGAGCTGGTCGCCGAGCGCCGGACCGGCAGCCGCCGCCGGCTCGGCGACGAAGGCCGCGAAGCCGCGGTCGACGGCCTCGCCCTTCGGTAGCAGGTCCGCATGCTGGACCTCCATCTGATGGAGGATGGCCAGCTCCTCGTCGTGGCGGGCCAGCCGGGGCCGGACGAGCGGCCAGAGCGAGTCGTCCTCGACCTGGTGGTGGTGGTGGAGCTGTTCGTCGACGAACCGCCAGTGTGCCTCCAACCGGCGGGCCCGCTCGGCGCCGACGGACGGCGCCCGGACGGCGGCGCTCAGGCGGCGGAAGTCTCGCCGGAAGGCCTCGTGGATCAGGTAGACGATCGTGAACCGCCCCCGCGGGGGCCCACCGTTGGTCGGTTGGTCGGGCATGGTGTCGTCCTTTCGAGTCCGTTCCGCCGCAATGGCCGCTGCGGAGAGTCTGCTCTGATTCAGCGCGGGACGCCTCCCGGGCCACCGGCCGGCGGGACACCGCCTCCTCGATCGGCCGGACGCCGGGCCGGGCACCGATGCTACGGTTTAGAACAGGTTCTACAAATGGGGTGGACGGCTGCCCGGTCAGTGCACTATCAGGCACCGAGCCGGGCGGCCGCCGCCACCGACACCCAAGAGCACGGGTACCTAAGAGCAAAGAGACCAGAGAAGAGGTGCGACGCATGGGGCAACCGGTGATCGTCGAGGCGGTCCGGACGCCGATCGGGAAGCGCAACGGCTGGCTGTCCGGGCTGCGGGCGGCCGACGTGCTGGGTGCGACCCAGGTCGAGGTGGTCAAGCGGGCCGGCATCGACCCGGGCTCGGTCGAGCAGGTCGTCGGCGGGGTCGTCACCCAGGCCGGCGAGCAGGGCTTCAACGTGACGCGGACGGCGTGGCTCCTCCAGGGCCTGCCGTACGAGGTCGCCGGCACGACGGTCGACTGCCAGTGCGGGTCGTCGCAGCAGGCGAACCACTTCGTCGCCAACCTGATCACGTCGGGCGCCATCGACGTCGGGATCGGGTGCGGCGTCGAGACGATGAGCCGGGTGCCGCTCGGGGCCAACGCGGCGGCCGGGGTCGGCCGGGCGATCCCGGAGGACCTGCCGTACGACCTGCCGACACAGTTCGTGGCGGCCGAGCGGATCGCCAAGAAGTACGGGATCACCCGGGAGGACACCGACTGGCTCGGCCTCGTCTCGCAGCAGAAGGCGGCGGTGGCCGTCGCCGAGGACCGGTTCGCCCGGGAGATCGCCCCGATCGAGGCCCCGGTCGTCGGCGAGGAAGGTCCCCGCGGGGAGCACACGGGGGAGCGCCGGATCATCGCCAAGGACCAAGGTCCCCGGGACACCACCGCCGAAGGGCTGGCCAAGCTGAAGCCGGTCCTACCCGACGGGACGCACACGGCCGGGAGCTCCTCGCAGATCTCCGACGGGGCGGCCGCGGTGCTCTGGATGTCCGAGGAGCGGGCCAAGGCGGACGGCCTGCGGCCGCGGGCCCGCATCGTCGCCCAGGCGCTCGTCGGGTCGGATCCGTACTACCACCTCGACGGGCCGATCGCCGCGACGGCGAAGGTGCTCGAGAAGGCCGGCATGACGATCGGCGACATCGACCTGTTCGAGGTCAACGAGGCGTTCGCCTCGGTCGTCCTCAGCTGGGGCCGCACGCACGACGTCGACTGGGACAAGGTGAACGTCAACGGCGGCGCCATCGCCCTCGGCCACCCGGTCGGAGCGACCGGCAGTCGGTTGATCACGACCATCCTGCACGAGCTGGAGCGCCGGGACGCCACGTACGGCTTGGTCTCGATGTGCTGCGGCGGCGCGCTCGCCACCGGCACGATCATCGAGAGGCTGTAGCCATGGCCGTCGAGTCCACCGAGCACTTCACGTTCGAACAGCGAGGCCACACGGCCATCGTCACGATGAACCGGCCGGAGGCGAAGAACGCGCTCAGCCTGCCGATGCTGGTCGGCATGGCCGACGCGTGGGTCGAGATCGATGCCAACGACGACATTCGCAGCGCCATCCTCACCGGGGCCGGTGGCACGTTCTGCGCCGGGATGGACCTCAAGTCGATGAGCAGTCCGGAGGCCGAGAAGTACCAGCACCGGATGGTCGAGGACCCGGATCTGCACTGGAAGGCGCTGCTCCGGCACTACCAGCCGAAGAAGCCGCTGATCGCCGCGGTCGAGGGCTGGGCGGTGGCCGGCGGAACGGAGATCCTCCAGGCCACCGACATCCGGGTGGCCGGCGAAGGGGCGAAGTTCGGGGTCTTCGAGGCCCGCCGTGGGCTGTTCCCGCTGGGTGGGTCGACCGTCCGCCTGCGCCGGCAAATCCCCTTCACGGTGGCGATGGACCTGCTCCTCACCGCCCGGCAGGTGTCGGCCGAAGAGGCGCTGCGGATCGGTCTGATCGGCCGCGTGGTGCCTGACGGGACCGCGCTGGAAGAGGCGCTGGCCATCGCGGCGGTGATCAACGCCAACGGTCCGCTCGCCGTCGAGGCGATCAAGCGATCGGTGATCGAGACCGAGGGGATGTCCGAGGTCGACGGCCTGGCCCGGGAGCTGGAGATCGGCACGCCGATCTTCGGCACCGAGGACGCCAAGGAGGGCCCGCGGGCGTTCGCCGAGAAGCGCCCACCGAACTTCCAGCGACGATGAGCGGCCCGGGTTCGGCGGACCCTGGGCCGACAAACGCTGGGCCAGCTGCCGCTGGGGCGCCTGGGCCCACGCGGGACGACCCGGCGTTGACGGATGGCGAGCCGACAGAAAGGGGTCCGGCCCACACGGCGGCGCCGTCGGCCCGAAACCGGTTGGCCGCCGAGGTCCGGCGGGTCACGGACCTGCTCGTCGGCCGGCTGATCGACGACAGCGACCTGGACCAAGCCGCGTTGGAGGTGGCCGGCGTGGCCGACCGGTTGGCCGCGGCGGCCGAGTCGGGAAAGCGGCCCCGGAGCCAGCCGGACCCGGCCGGCCACCCGCAGGACTACTTCGGCACGAGCCCGATCGTGGGCTACGCCAACCCGCTGGCCGCGCCGGTCGACGTCTGGGTCGTCCGGGGGGCGGACGGTCAACCCGAGCTCCGCGGCCGGGCGTGGTTCGGCTACGCCTACGAGGGCCCACCAACCTGCGTGCACGGCGGCATCATCGCCGAGGTCTTCGACGAGCTGCTCGGGTCGGCCAACATCCTGAACGGCCGGGCCGGCATGACCGGGACGTTGACGGTCAGGTACCGCCGGCCGACGCCGCTGCTGACCGAGTTGTCGCTGGTCGCCCGCCAGACTCGGGTCGAGGGCCGCAAGATCTTCAGCTGGGGCGGCATCTACCACGACGGCGAGCTGACGGCCGAGGCCGAGGGGATCTTCATCGAGGTCGTGCCCCGGCGCTTCCTCGACATCATGGCGACCAACGCCAAGGACGCCGGGGGCGTCGTCGTCGACCAGGAGCTGCAGGATCTGATCGACCGCGGCGTCGAGATCCGGGGGCTGGACGGACCGCCCCCGGCCTGAGCTCAGACGGCCCGCTCCACCCCTTCCCAGTAGGGGTCGCGGAGCTTGCGCTTGTAGAGCTTGCCGTTCGGGTCGCGGGGGAGCTCGTCGACGAAGTCGATCGACTTCGGCGTCTTGAACTTGGCCAGCCGGCCCTCGCAGAACGCCCGGATCTCCTCGGCCAGCGCCGGCGTGGCGTCGTTGCCGTCCTGGAGCTCGATGACCGCCTTGACCTCCTCGCCCCAGTCCTCGTTGGGGATGCCGAAGACCGCGACGTCGGCGACCGCCGGGTGGCCGAGGAGGACGTTCTCGATCTCGGCCGGGTAGATGTTCGCGCCGCCGGAGATGATCATGTCGATCTTGCGGTCCCGGAGGAAGAGGTAGCCGTCCTCGTCGATCAGTCCGACGTCGCCGACGGTGAAGAACTTGCCGATCCGGTTGCTCTTGGTCTTCTTCTCGTCCTTGTGGTACGTGAAGTCGCCGGCCGCGCTGTCCTTGTAGGCCATGTACACGGTGCCGATGACGTTCGGCTCCTCGACCCGGTCGCCGGCGTCGTCGAAGATGGCGATCTCGGAGATCGGCCAGGCGGTGCCGACGGTGCCCGGCTTCTTCAGCCAGTTCTCGGCGTTGACCGCGGTGCCGCCACCCTCAGAGGCGGCGTAGTACTCGTCGACGGCCAGCCCCCACCAGTCGATCATCTTGCGCTTGACGTCGACCGGGCAGGGGGCGGCGGCGTGGATCATGTGGCGGAGCGACGAGACGTCGTAGCGAAGGCGCACGTCGTCGGGCAGGCTGAGCAGCCGGTGGAACTGGGTCGGGACCATGTGCGACGTCGTGACCCGGTACTTCTCGATCAGCTCGAGCATGCCCTCGGGCGTCCACTTGTCCATGAGGACGAGGGTGTGGCCGAAGTGGATCGACGCGCCGGCGAACCGCAGCACGGCCGTGTGGTACAGCGGCGAGCCGACGATGTGGACGTTGCCGTCCTGGGGCTGGATGCCGAAGAGGAAGAGGATGCCGGAGAGGCCGAGGGCGGCCTGCTCTGGGGTGGCGCCGCTGAGCTTGCGGTAGACGCCCTTCGGGTTGCCGGTCGTCCCCGACGTGTAGTTCATGACGTCGCCGACGGTCCGGCTGTCCGGGTCGGTCGTCGGCTGGGCGTCACGGACGCGGGCGTAAGGGGTGAAGCCGACGATGTCGCCGACGGCCAGGCAGGTCGACGCCGGGATCTCGGCCTCGTCGGCCGCGTCGAGGGCGACGTCGGTGAACCGCTCGTCGGCGATGAAGACCTTGGCCTCGGCGTCCTTCAGGATGTACGCCACTTCGGGGGCGACGAGGTGGTGGTTGATGGGCACGAGGTACCAGCCGGCCTGCAGGCAGGCGAGATAGATCTCGAACATCTCTGCGCCGTTCGGCAACAGCGTGGCGACGACGTCGCCGGGCTCGAGGCCGAAGCCGCGCAGGGCGTGGACGAGCTGGTTGGCCCGCCCGAGCAGCTCCGCCGCGGTCAGCTCGGTGCCATCGGGGGCGACGAGCGCCAAGTGGTCCGGGTCCTCGTGGGCGAGCGCCCAGAATCCGAGATCGCCCATACTGGTCCCTTCCTCTCGCGTGACGGGTTCGGCCGGACCGTCCAGTCCGGTTTGCCGTGCTCCGAGGGCGGCCGACAAAGTGGCGGTGACGCCCGTTCGGGGCTAGAACAGGCAAGTTAGAACAGGTTCTAGCTTCGAGTCAATCGTAGTGGTGTCGAGGAGGACGGACGGCATGGCAGCGTTCTTGGACCAGAAGGTGATCGCGGTCACCGGCGGGGGTGGCGGCATCGGCCGGGCGGTCGCCGTCTTGGCCGCCGCCGAGGGCGCCAAGGTCGTCGTCGCCGACTACGGGGTCGGCATGGCCGGGGAGGACCCGTCCAGCGAGGTGGCCGACGCGGTCGTCAAGGAGATCGAACAGGCCGGGGGCGACGCCATCGCCCTGGCCGACGACATCTCGAAGATGGAGGCCGGCGAACGGCTGGTCAGCACGGCGGTCGAGCGCTTCGGGCGGCTCGACGGCGTCGTCGCCGTGGCGGGCATCCTGCGGGAGCGGATGCTCTTCAACATGTCCGAGGACGAGTGGGACGCGGTCATCGCCACTCACCTGAAGGGCCACTTCACGGTGTTCCGGGCGGCCGCCGCGGTCATGCGCAAGCAGGAGGGCGGCGGGTCGCTCGTCGGCTTTACCTCGGGGGCCTTCGCCGGCAGCGTCGCCCAGGCGAACTACGCGTCGGCCAAGGGCGGCATCGTCTCGCTCGTGCGGTCCGCGGCGGCCGGCCTCTACCGCTACGGCATCACCGCCAACGCCATCGCACCGGTGGCGCGGACCCGGATGTCGGCCAACGTCCCGATGGAGCTGGCCGACATGGGCGATGCCGAGGACGTCGCGCCGATGGTCGTCTACCTCCTCTCCGACCAGGCCCGGCACGTCACGGGTCAGGTGTACACCGTCGTCGGTCAGAAGATCGCCGTGTGGAACCAGCCCGAAGAGGTCCGGGCGGTCTACGCCGACGGGCGCTGGACGCCCGAACAGATCGCCGCCCGGCTCGACTCGACGGTCGGCCAGGAACGGCTCGCCCTCATCGACAAGCTCGAGGCGTATCGGCAGGCTGCGGCCGGGGGGGACAAGCCGAACGGTTGACGCTGGGCCGCGCCCGGGACGGGTGCGGGGGGCCGTCCTGGGCGCACCGCGCCGGAGGCGGCCTTCGCCGCGGTTCAGCAGCGGCCTTCGTGGCGCGCCGGGGGACGGTGGCGCAACGCGTCCGGCCCGCCGCGGGTCACGGGAGGCTGGCGCCGGCTTCCGGGGTCGACGCCGGCTCGGCGTGGACGGCCTCGACCGCCGGGCGCCCACCTGGGCGTCCGTCAGGGGGCGCGCCGGCCGCTGTCCACGCTCGCCAGCGCGCTCGGGTGACGATCAGGAGGGCGAGGCCGCCGCCGGCCAACGCCACCCCGGCGATCTGGACGAGCAGCGAACCGAGATGGCCGTCCTCGCCGAGCCAGAGATGCTCGTCGATCGTCCGCTCGATGCCCCACAGGACCATGCCGATACCGAGCACGGCCCCGGGTGGGTAGCCCCGCCGGGGCGCGCCGTCGGGCCAGCGGTTGCAGCGGTGCTCGACGTAGAGCAGAACGAAGAAGACCGTGAGGTCCTCGAGGGCCTGGAAGATCGGCACCGGCAACCGGCGGCCGGCCTGGCCGGCGTAGTACATGCCGAACCACTGATGCGTGGGATGGCCGCCGCCGGCCACCATCAGCTGCGGCCCGAGCAGCCGGCCCATCGCCCAGGCGGCCATCAGGACGGGGGCGACGAGATCGAGGGCGCGGGCGGTCGACAGCTCGGGACAGCGCCGGCGGGACACGAAGACGCCGACCGGTACAGCGAAGATGATCCCGCCGAACGACGACAGGCCGCCGTGCCAGATGGCGAAGACGTCGCCCGGATTGGTGCGGTAGTAGGCGAGGTTCGAGAGGACGTGGAAGACCCGGGCGCCGACGACCGCGGCGACGATGACCCACAGGAACATCCCGACCAGCCAGTCCGTCCGGTAGCCGTTCTTCTTCAGCCGGGACTCGAAGTACCGGTAGGCGAACCAGAACGTGATCGCGAGGCCGATCCCGTAGGTATGGACCTCGAGCGGGCCGATGTGGAAGGCGACCGGGATGGGCTTCATGGGTCCCGACCAGTATGGCCGGAGCGACGGTGGCCCAGGGTTGCGGCGTTCGCCGGGTCGGGCCGAGGAGCGGAGCGGCTACGGCTTGGTAGCGGCTACGGCCGGCCGGCGCCGGCGAAGCGGCCTGTGCCGGTGCGCAGGGCGGTGATCCACACGCTCGCCCCGGTGTACGGCGCTTCGATCATCTGGCCGCCGCCGATGTACATGGCGACGTGTGTCGCACCGCCCGGGCCGTAGAAGAGGAGGTCGCCCGGCTCAAGGTCGGAGAGCGGTACCGGTGCGCTGTCGGACATCTGGGCGCCCGAGAAGTGCGGGAGGCCGACCCCGGCCTGGCCCCAGGCCCAGGCCGTCAGGCCGGAGCAGTCGAACCCGGACCCGGGCGACTCGTCGCCCCATACGTACGGCACGCCGATCTGGGACTCCGCCGCAGCGACGGCAGCTCCCCCCGCACCGCCCGACGACGGCGGGGGCGGGGGAGCAGAGACGGTCCTCACGACACTTCCACCACCGCTGCTGCTGACGCCCGCGGTGGCGGTCCGGGCCGTCTGGGTCTGGGCCTGTGCCTGGGCTCTGGCCTGGGCCAGCTTCTGCTGGGCCGCCGCCTGGGCGGCCTTCTCAGCGGCGATCTGCTGCTGCTGGATCAGTGTGGCGATGGTGGCGTTGACCTGGGTCAGGGTCGCCTGCTGCTGGCTCTGGAGGCTCTGGGCCTGGCTGTAGGCGGACTGGGCAGTGGCGACGGCCTGGGCGGCTTGGTTGTCCTGTGTCGTGAGGACGGCCTTTTGGGCGTCGAGCTGGTTCTGGGCGGTGTTGAGGTTGGCAACCGCCGTGCCGAGGTTGCCCTCGGCAACGTCGTCGTACTCACGAGCCGCGGCCACCGACGACTCGTTGCCGGAGAAGAGCGGGTTCTCGGAGGACGCCGCGCCGTTGCTGACGTAGGCGTTCACCGCGGCCTTCTTGAGGGTTGTCCGGTCGCTGGTGATCGTCGACTGGGTCTGGACGATCTTGGCCTTGGTCGTCGAGATCTGCTGGTCCAGCGAGGTCTTCTTGGCCTGCGCGCCCTCGTACTGCTGGTCGAGGGCGTCGATCCGCTGGCCGGTCGACTGGATCTGCTGCTGGATCTGGGCCGCCTTGGCCTTCTCGGCCGAGAGTGTGTCCGCACCGGCCGTCCGGCTCAGAGGGAGGAGGCAGCAGGACGCGGCGATGGCCACGCTCGCTATAGGCAACGACACCCGTCGGAGCAGCCGAGAACTCCGACCTGACCGCGGCGTCGAGTGGCTGTCGGGCCGCTCTACGTCTGTCACAATGCCGGCCATTTTTAGCGGATTACCGACCCCGATGCAACCATTTGGCCTCCCCCGGCGCAGATTTCGTCCTACTGAAGGTACGAATACCCTGGTCAGTGGGTTGTCTTTCGCCGACTGCGTTTTATGGGAGAAAACCATCCCCCGCGCTGCCGAGAGTGAACACCCGTCGCGCGCGGCCGGTAGCCACGTCCCCAGTACTTGTCGCTCCACGGGCCGCCGTCACCGAATTCGCCGTCGCCGCCACCCTTCGGGCCGGCGGCGGTGCCCCGGTTCGATCGCCCGGGTTACCATCGGCGGCATGTCCGCACGCTCCCGCGACCTGCCACGCCGGTCCTGCCTGTCCACCCCCGGGGCGACCGAGAAGTTCCTCGCCAAGGCGCCGACGGTGGCGGCCGACATGACGTTCTTGGACCTCGAGGACTCGGTGGCACCGCTGGAGAAGGTAGCGGCCCGGGCCAAGGTGGTCGACGCCGTCAAGAACCTCGACTGGGACGATCGGGTGCTCTGCGTCCGGGTCAACGCGTGGGACACCGAGTGGACCTACGGCGACGTGATCGAGGTCGTCGGCAACGCCGGCGAGCGGCTCGACGAGGTCATGCTGCCCAAGGTCCAGTCGGCCGCGGAGGTCGTGGCGCTGGACCTGCTGCTGACGCAGGTCGAGAAGAACTGTGGCCTGCCGGTCGGCCACGTCGGCATCGAGGCGCAGATCGAGACGACGCGGGGGCTGATCAACGTCGAGGAGATCTGCGCGGCGTCACCACGACTGGAGACGATCATCTTCGGCCCCGCCGACTTCGCGGCGTCGATGGAGATGCCGGTGCTCACCGGCGGCGTGCAGATCCCGGAGTACCCCGGTGACCACTTCCACTACGTCTTCTCCAAGATCCTGATGGCGGGACGGGCCAACGGGCTCCAGGTCATCGACGGGCCGTACCTGTACGTCCGCGACGGTGACGGGCTGCGGGACTTCGCCCGGCGGACCCGGATGCTCGGCTACGACGGCAAGTGGGCGCTCACGCCGGACCAGGCGGCCATCCTCAACGAGCTCTACTCGCCGACCCAGGAGCAGTTCGACAAGGCGTGGGACATCCTCGACGCCTACCGAAAGGCGACCGAGGAGGACCGCAAGGGCGCGGTCATGTTCGGCGACGAGATGATCGACGAGGCAAGCCGGAAGATCGCGACGAAGTTCGTCACCCGGGGCGAGCGGGCCGGGCTCTCTCGCTCGCCGTCGAAGGGATAGTTAGCCGACCGGTTCGATCAGGCGGCGGGCGATGACCTTGAGGGCCAGCGTCTCGTCCGCGCCCTCGAAGATCGAGAGCACCCGGGCGTCGACGAAGTAGCGGCTGACCGGGAACTCCTCCGCGTAGCCCATACCGCCGTGGATCTGCATGGCCTCCCGGGTGACCCATTCGGCGGCCCGGCAGACGTAGGCCTTGATCATCGACGCCTCGAGCGCGCCCTCACCCTTGGCCATCATCCGGGCGACCTGGTACGAGAACTGGCGGGTGGCCTGGATGACGACGGCCATCCGAGCCAGCTTGGCCCGGGTGAGCTGGTAGTCGACGATCGGCGACCCGAAGACGCTGCCGGTTGACGGCGTAGTCGTACGCGGCCTCGTAGGCGGCCTGCATGAGCCCGAGGGCTCGCGCCGCGGTCTGTAGCCGGCCGTTCTCGAACCCTTGCATCTGCAGGTAGAAGCCCCGGCCGAGCCCCGCATCTCGGCCGACGAGGTTGGCGTCGGGGACGAACCAGCTCTCGAAGGCGAGCTCGTAGGAGTGCATGCCGCGGTAGCCGATGGTGTCGATCGGCCGGCCCTCCAGCTTGCCGCCGCCGGCCGCCCCCCCGCCGGCGGCCTGGGTGAGGACGAAACCGTGGCCGTCGGCCCGGTCCTTCTCGACGACGAACATCGAGATGCCGCGGTGGGCCTTCGTCCGGTCCGGGTCGGTGCGGGCGAGCAGCATGAGCACGTCGGCCCGGGCCGCGAACGTGCACCAGGTCTTGACGCCGTTGATCAGCCAGCCGCCGTCGGTCCGGGTGGCCGCCGTCACGATGTTGGCGACGTCGGAGCCGTAGTCCGGCTCGGTGACCGCGACCGCGGCGAGCAGCTCGCCACTGGCCAGCTTGGGCAGCCACTCGAGCTTCTGCTCCTCGGTCCCGCCGTGGAGGAGCGCCCGGGCGAGGATCTCCGGCCGGGTGATGAGCGAGCCGCCGATGCCCAGCGATCCCCAGCTCAGCTCCTCGGTGGCGACGACCATGCCGAGGTAGTCGCTCTCGTCGCCGGTGGCGAAGCCGCCGTACTCCTCGGGCACCGACAGGCCGAAGCCGCCGAGCTCGGCCAGGCCGGTGATCAGCTCCTCGGGGATGTCGCCGTTCGTCCGATGGACGTGCTCGGCCCGCGGCCGGACCTCGTTCTCGGCGAACCGGTGGAACGTCTCGCGGGCCAGCTCGAAGTCGTCGCTCAGGTGCCGCGGGCCGGTCTGCCCGCACAGGGCGGCCAGCACCGCCGGGTCGCGCTGCGCGTTCACGAACGGCGCGGCGGCCGAGAGCATGGCGGCGTCGACGCCCCATTGGGGTTCGCGGCCGACCAGCCGGCTGACGAGGTCGGCAACGACGTCGGCGACGAATGCGCCGGCGATCCGCGCCTCGACGTCGCCGCGGGCGCCGTACTCGAGGGTCGCCCGGGCCGTCGCCGTCGCCGCCGCGGCGTGCGCGAGGTCGTAGGCGACGACCTGGTTGGCGTCGATCCCGCCGTTGACCGCCAGGTGGCGGGTGGCCGCGCCGACGATCTCTTCGGCCAGGCCCACCGCGACCGCCGCCGCCGCTAGATCCGGGACGGGCAGATCGGGAGCGGTCGGCTCGGCCATGCCCGGACCCTACCCCGCCGTCTTTTCCTGTCCCGACGGGGGTTTGCGGCCCAACACGGTGACGAGCGGCGGCAGGACGACCGGATCGCCGCCGGGGTCGACGTCGGTGAGGGACGTGAGGTAGTCGGCGACCGGTCCCGGACCGACGCCGGCCGGGGCCTCGGCCCAGGCGTCGACGATGTCGAGCCCGGCGTCTCGCAGCAGGGCCGGGAGGAGGGCGCCGATGTCGGGATGGCGGGCCCCGGGCATCGACAGCGGCATTCCGTCCACCCGGCCGGCGGAGGTGATCGGCTCCTGTACGACGACCCAACCGTCGGCTTTGACGCTGCCGGCCATCCGGGCGACGACGGCCGACGGGTCGAGGACGTGCAGGAGCAGGAACCGGCAGAACGCCAAGTCGACCGGCTCGGGCAGCGTCAGGTCCTCGGCGGCCTGGGTGATGGCGAGCACCTGACTGTGGGCGGCTGCGGCCCGGGCGACCTCGTCGCGGGTCAACGGATCGCTGTCGACGGCATAGATCCGGCCCGTGTGGCCGACGACCTCGGCGAGGGCGACCGAGACGTCGCCACCGCCGGCGCCGACGTCGACACAGCGCCAGCCGGGGCCGAGGCCGAGGCGGTCGAGCGCGGTGGCCAAGGGGCGACGGTAGACGTCGTCGCGCAGGCCGATGAGGGGGGTTGTCGCCACGCCGGCCAGTCTTTCACGACCGCTCCGCCGCTCCCTATAGCCTCGCCGCATGAACGTGACCATGTTGTTGTGTGACGCCGCGCAGGTGGCGGACGGCAAGCTCTACATCCTGGGTGGCGGCTGGTCGATGACGGGACCGGACCCGGTCCCCTCCGCGGTGGCCCTCAAGATCGACGTCGACTGGCACGAGGCCGAGGCGGCCCACCACTGGGAGCTGTTCTTGGAGGACGCCGACGGCCGGCCGGTACTGGTCGACACGCCGAACGGCGCTCAGCCGGTCGAAGTCCGCGGCGAGTTCACGGTGACCCACCCGCCGGGTATCCCGGAGGGCTCGCCGATCGACGTCGCCTTGGCGGTCAACCTCGGGCCCATCCCGCTCGAACCGGGGACCCGGTTCGCTTGGCGGTTGGTGATCGACGGCGAGTCCCTGCCGGGGGCGTCGCTGGCCTTCACCACCCGCCCCCGCCCACCGGCGGAATGACCGACGGTCCGGCGGCGGACCATCTCGATCGTCGCACCGGCTCCCGAGGGACGCGTCGCGTCGCCCGGCGACTGACCGGGTTGGCGGTGGGACTGGTGGCGGTGGTCGGACTGACGGTCGGGGCCGTCCACGGTGCTCGTTCGACCGGGGCTCAGGCCGACGACCAACAGGTCGCAGTGGGCCGGCTGGACATGGCGTACTACGACTGCCTGGCCGCCCAGGTGCACAGCCTCGTCGGGCCCGGGCAGGTCGTGGCGGTGTCGACGGCCAGCCCGGGGAACTGGGTCACGCTGGCCAAGGCGGTGGCGCCCTGGGCGGTGATGACGGACCGCGAGCGCCGGGCGGTCGCAGTGCTGTCGATGGCGCCACGGCACGGCGCGGGGGCGTGCCTCGGCTCGGTGGTCGTGGCTCGGTACCCCGGCGGCCGGCTGCGGACGGGGACGGGGGGCTCGCTGCCCGGCGCCGAGTCGCCGCCGATGACGCCGCTGTGACCGGACGGGGCCGGTAGCCCTCGATGGGGACGGCGGGGGGTGCCGTGGTGGCGATGGTGGTGCTGGCCGCGGCCGGCGGTCTCCCGGCGGCGACCCTGGTCGGCGCGGGGTGGCTGACCGTCCCGGCGGCCCCGCTGGCCGGGGCGGTGTTGGCGGCCGCGTCGGCCGCCGGGTGCCTGGTCGTCGGCGGCCCGTTGCTGGGGTGGTTCGTCGGCTTCGCGGTGGCCGCGGCCATCGGTTCGGTGGTTGTCTGGCGCCGCTGGCCGCCGGCGTCCCCGCTCCGACGCCGCCGGGCGGTCGCCGGTGGCCGGCCGGCCGGTCATCGGGCGGCCGGGGCGGTCGGGGCAGCGGTCGTGCTGGCCGCCACGGCCTGGTTGCTGGTGGCGCTCCGGGCGCCGACGATCGGCTTCGACGCCCGCACGATCTGGATGCTCCACGGCGTCTGGTTCCTCGAGGGCCACCAGGCCGCACTGGCCGCCCTGCGCAACCCGGCCATCCCGTTCGCGCACGCCAGTTACCCCCCGCTGGTCGGCGGCACGGTGGCGGTGTCGTGGATCGTCAGCGGCGATCACGGCTACCGCCTCGGCGTCGTGATGGTGGCGCTGTTGGACGCCTGCGCGCTGGCCTCGGCGGCGTGGGTGGTCGTCGAGGTGGGTCGCCGGATCGGCGGGGCGCTGGCCGTGGGCGGCCACGCCGCCGCGGCCCGGCGCCGGTCGGCGGTGGCGTACGCCGCCGGAGTCGTCGTGGCGGGACTGCTCGTCGCCGCCGCAGCCGGTGTCGTCGGCCCGTTCGCCACCAACGGGTACGCCGACCCGCTGTGGGCGTCGGCCGCGGTGGGGGCGGTCGGGTTCGGGTTGGTCCTCCCCGGACGTGGTCGCGATGCCGGCGCAGCCGTCCTGCTGCTGGCGGTGGCCGGTCTGACCAAGGACGAGGGGGTCGTCACCGCCATGGTCATCGTGGGGCTGATGGCGCTGCGCCGCGCCCGGGGGGGCGTGGTGGCCCGACCTGGGATCGTGCCCTGGCGGCCGATCCTGGCCGGAGCGGCCGGGGTGCTAGCCCTGGCCACCTGGCCGGTCCTGGTCAAACTGCTGGGCACGACCGCCGACGTGACGATCACCGGCCCCCGGCGGGGCGACGACTGGTCCCGGGCCCACCAGAGCGCGTCGGCGATGGCAGCCCACCTGCACGTGCTGGCGCTGGCGCTGCCGGTGGCGATCGTCGGAGGGCTGCTGCTCCGGCGGGCCCGTGGGGCCGCCGGCGTCGGCCACGACGGGTGGGCGTGGGCCGCACTGGCGAGCGGCGTCGTGATCGTGGCCGTCGCCTACGTCACCGGCGGCGGCGACGTCACGTTCTGGCTGGCCACCTCGGTCCACCGCACCACGTTCTTCCCGGCCCTCGTCGGATGGTGGATCGTCGGGACGTGGGCGGTCGTCGGTCTGGCCCCACTGGACGGGGACCCCGGCGGCGTATTACACCACGAGCCATGACCACGTACGACCGCCCGTTCGGCCGGTACTTCGAAGACTTCGTCGTCGGCGACGTCTACCGGCACTGGCCGGGCAAGACGATCACCGAGGCCGACGACCACCTGTTCTGCATGCTGACGATGAACCATCATCCGCTGCACACGAACGCGTGGTTCGCGGAGCAAGAGACGGTGCACGGCAAGAACGTCGTCGTCGGGAACCTCGTCTACTCGCTGGCGCTCGGTATGAGCGTGCCGGACGTCAGCGGATCGGCGATCGCCAACCTCGAGGTCGAGTCGCTCGTCCACCGGTTCCCGACGTTCCACGGCGACACGATCTACGCCGAGACGAACGTCGTCGACAAGGTGCCGTCGAAGTCGAAGGACGACCGCGGGGTCGTGACGGTTGAGACGAAGGCGTTCAACCAGCGGGGCGAAGAGGTCTGCTTCTTCCGCCGGAAGGTCATGGTCTGGAAGGCGGCATCGGCCCCCGCCCGGCGACGCCCGTACGGTGACGACGTCTGGAGCTGAGCCGACCGACGCCTGGTGGCGCGGAGCCGTCCTGCAGTGGGGCTCGCGACACCGGCGGGACCTGCCGTGGCGGACCACCCGCGACCCGTGGCTCGTCCTGGTCAGCGAGGTCATGCTCCAGCAGACCCAGGCCGACCGGGTCGTCGGTCCGTACGGTCGGTTCGTCGAGCGGTTCCCGACGGCGACGGCCTGTGCGGCCGCCGAGCCGGCTGACGTCGTCCGGGCGTGGGCCGGCCTCGGCTATAACCGCCGTGCCGTCTTCTTGCACCGGACGGCGACCGCCGTCGTCGAGCGGCACGGCGGCGCCGTACCCAGCGACCTGGCGTCGCTGCTCGCGCTGCCCGGCGTCGGTGCGTACACCGCCCGGGCCGTGCTCGTCTTCGCGTTCGAGGCCGACGTCGGGGTCGTCGACACCAACGTCGCCCGCCTGCTCGCCCGGGCCGTCGCCGGCCGCTCGCTCCGCCCGGCCGAGGCGCAGTCGCTGGCCGACCGGCTCGTCCCGACCGGTCGGGCGTGGGCGTTCGGTCAGTCCCTCTTCGACCTCGGCGCCCGGCACTGCACGTCGCGACGGCCGGACTGCACGGGATGCCCGGTCCGGGTGCGCTGCGCGTGGGCCGCCCGGGACTGGTCGCTCCCGGACCCCGCCACCGGCTCGGCCGCGACGTCGAGGCCGCAGTCGCGGTTCGAGGGCTCCGATCGTCAGGGACGAGGTCGGTTGGTGGCCGCCCTCCGGCAGCGGCCGGTCACCCGGGACGACGTGCCGGCCGCCGCCGGCTGGCCGACGGATCCGGCGCGGGCCGGCCGGACCGCCGACACGCTCGTCGCCGACGGCCTCGCCCGTTGGCGCGGTGGCGTCCTCGAGCTCGCGTAGCTGGTGACCGCCCGATCAGGCGGCGAGGAAACGGAGGATGTGCTGGTTGACGACGTCCGGCTGTTCGAGCTGGAGGAAGTGACCAGCGGCGGGGACGAGCACGACCTCGGACCCGGCGGCCAGGAAGGCGAGCGGGTCGTCGATGGTCTCGAACGAGAAGCAGCCGTCGTCGGCACCGTGGAGGTAGAGGGTCGGCCGCGGCGTCGGTGCGAGGCAGGCGGCCTGCTCGTCGGCCAGTGCGGGGTCGTGGAGGCTGCCGTCGTAGAGGGCCCGGTAGTAACCGATCGCCGCGACGATCCGTTCGGGCGTGCCGATGGCCTCCTTGACCCGGGCGAGGTCCCACGCCGCGTCGTACCCGGGGGACCAGTCCGCCCAGAGGCGGTCGATGAAGACGTAGTCGTCGATCGGCAGCGCCATGTCGGCCAGCGCCGACTGGAAGAAGAAGGTGTACCAGCTCCGGCGGAGCTGGTCGTAGGAGAAGAAGGACGACATCACCGACTGCGTCGGTGGTACGGCCGCGGTGACGACCCGGCGCCAGCGATCCGGCTGGTGGGCGACCGCGCCGTACGTGGCGAGGGCGCCCCAGTCGTGGCCGACGACGACCGCGTCGCCGGTGCCGCCGAGCACCTCGTGCAGGGCGTTGACATCGCGGGCGAGCGCCCCGGTCTGGTAGAGGCCGTCGGCCGGGATCGTGGTCGGCGAATAGGCGCGGAGGTACGGGGCGACCGCGTGGTAGCCGGCGGCGCCGAGCACCGGCAGGAGGTGGCGCCACGTGTGGGCGGTGTCGGGGAAGCCGTGGAGGCAGAGGGCGAGCGGCCCGTCCGCCGGTCCGGCCTCCAGGTAGGCGAATTCGACGCCGTTGGCTTCGACGATCGGCTGGCTCATGGGAAAACGCTACTTCGGTTCGGCGGGCCCGGGTCGCCGTCGTGGGCAGGCCGGCGCCAGGGCTACGGTGAAAGCGTGCAGGTCACCTTCTACGGGGTCCGGGGCTCGTGCCCGTGCTCCGGTGACCGTTACCGACGGGTGGGCGGCAATACGGCGTGTGTCCTCGTCGGCATCGACGGCGACGACCCGCTGATCCTCGACCTCGGCACCGGCCTGCGCGCCCTCGGCGACGCCCTCGCTGTCGACCTCCGGGCGGAGGGCGGGCCACTGCGGGCCAACGCGCTCCTGACCCACCTCCACTTCGACCACATCCTCGGCCTGCCGTTCTTCGGCCCGCTCCATGATCCCGGCGCGGTGCTCCACGTCTACGGACCACGCCAGGACGGCAGTCGCCTCGAGGACACGCTGCCCGGTGCCGTCCAGCCGCCGTTCTTTCCCGTGCACATGACGGACTTCCGGGGCGAGGTCCGGTTCACGGACACCGGCGACGAGGACTTCGCGGTCGGCTCGGCGAAGGTCCGGGCCCGGTCGGTCCCGCACCGCGGGCACACGCTCGGCTTCCGGATCGAGGCCGACGGGCACGTGCTGGCGTACGTGCCGGACCACCAGGCACCGCTCGACCGGCAAGCCGTCGCCGAGAGCGTGCTCGAGCTCTGCGACGGCGCCGACCTGGTCGTCCACGACGCGCAGTACACCGACGAGGAGTTCGTCGAGAAGTCGGAGTGGGGACACTCGACGGTGGCCTATGCGGTGCGGGTCGCGGCCGAGGCCGGAGCCAAGCGGCTCTTGCTGTTCCATCACGATCCTGCCCGGACCGACCGGGAGGTCGACCGCCTCCTGCGGCGGGCCCGGCGGCTGCCGGAGGCGGGACGGCTGGACGACATCTCGGTGGCCATCGAGGGGTTGACCGTCGACCTCCGCCGGTCGTGACCGGCCGAGCCGAGACCGTCGGGCCACGATCATCGAGATGACCCACCGAGGGGGGAGGAAGGGACGAACGTGAGCGACGACCTACAGGCGCGGGGCGCGCCGACGATCGACCAGGGGCGCTTTCGCGAAGTGCTCGGGCATTTCGCCAGCGGCGTGACCGTGGTGACGGCGATGGAGGAGGGTGCCCCGGTCGGGTTCACGTGCCAGGCGTTCACGTCGCTGTCGCTCGACCCCCCGCTGGTCGCGCTGGCGCCCGCCAAGTCGTCGACCAGCTGGCCCCGGATCGCCCAGGCCGGCGCGTTCGCGGTCAACATCCTCTCGGACCGTCAAGAAGCGCTCTGCCGGGACTTCGCGGTGTCCGGCGGCGACAAGTTCAGCGGCGTCGCCTGGCATGTCGGCGCGGCCGGTACGCCGGTCCTCGACGGCGCCCTGGCGTGGCTCGAGTGCGAGCTGGGCATCGTCCACGACGCCGGCGACCACGAGCTCGTCACCGGTCGGGTGCTCGATCTCGGGGTTGGCGAGGGAGCGCCACTGCTCTTCTACCGCGGCGGGTTCGGTCGCTTCGCGGTGTAGCCGCCTTCCCCGGCGCCCCCCTGCTACCCTCTCGCCCCGTGCCGAAACTCGTACCGTCCACGACGATCGACGACGTGCTGCTCGTCGAGCCGGACGTCCACGGCGACGAGCGCGGACGGTTCGTTGAGACGTACCGCCGGCAGTGGTTGCCGCTGGGCCGCGAGATGGTCCAGGCCAACCGGTCGGAGAAGCAGGCCGGCGCGATCGTCGGCCTCCACTACCACCTCCACCAGGCCGACTACTGGTACCTGCTGCGGGGCCGTGCCCGGGTCGTCCTGCACGACCTGCGGGACGGGTCGCCGACGGACGGCGCCACCGAGGTGCTCGACCTCTCCGGTGACGTGGACCGCGGCCTGTTCATCCCGCCGGGCGTCGCGCACGGGTTCGCCGCGCTGACCGACCTGCTGCTCTGGTACCTCGTCGACAGCTACTACAACCCGAACGACGAGCTCGGCCTGGCTTGGGACGATCCGGACGTCGCGGCCGACTGGGGCGTCGCCGACCCGGTGCTCTCCGACCGCGACCAAGCCAACCCGCGCCGACGCGACCTGCCGCCGGCGCTCCGGCCCCGAGCCGGTCTGCGGACCTGACCGCGGCGGCGCCGGCCTAGCGGTCGACGCTGGTCACGAGGGCGAGGATCCCGGCCCGCATGACCTGACGGGCCGACTTCACGCTGTGCCCGCTCGATCTGAGGTGTTCCCACGCCTCGGCGCTGCTGATCGTGTCGAGTGCGGCCAGCAGGCAGGCCCGGTCGGTGCCTTCCAGCTTGGACAGCTCGGGCGAGAAGACCCCGGCGACGCGGTCACGGCCCCACTTCTGCATGGCGGACCGGTTGGCGCTGATGGTCTCCGACGTCGGCTCGATGATCCGGGCCGCCCGGCTGAACGGGGTCAGCATCTCGAGCGTCGTCGTCCGCGACTCGGTGAACTCGTCGACCCGGCGCTCGAGCGGCCAGGCGGGATCTATCTCGCCGGAGACCGATCGCACCCATTCGAAGCTCCGGGCCGCCGCGTCGGCGTAGAGCCCTTCGACGTCGGTGAAGTGTTGGTACACGGACCGCACGGACACGCCGGCCCGGTCGGCGATCCGTTGGGCCGTCGGGGCGATGTCGCCACCGGCGATGAGGTCCATCAGCGCGTTGACGATGGCGTCTCGAGTGCGCAAGCCCCGGGCCCGCCGACCGTCGATCTTGGTGGCCTGCACTATGCCGACTCCCCTCCGCCACTGGCGGCGCTCCCGTCACCCGACCGGACACGCCGTGAACACCGGGACCGGCCGGATGTCATCCGTCCCGGTGTCCGCCCACCGTGTTGGCCCTGTTTCGTACACTAGCAAGCGCTTGCCTGGTTTCGCATAAACGGACCCGGTCTCGCCGACCCCCGTCCGTCTTGTTGAATAGGGCTGATGGTCGTCGTTGCGGTGATCGTGGTGGTGCTCGCCCTCGTGGTCGGGGTCGCCTGGCTCGTCCGCCGTCGCGGCGGCGACGAGACGCACTCGGTCGAGGGATATCGCAGCACTCTCGACACGCTCGGTGGCATGCGCGCCCGGACGTCGACGGTCCGCGTCCTCGGCCAGAGCGACGAGACGAACGATCCGCCACGGCCGCCGGCCCGCGACCTCGTCTTCGAGGACCCGGTACCTACCGCGCCACCGGCGCTCGGGCGGCGGGGTCAGGACCGGGCAATGTCGGCGATGAACCACCGACCCCGCCGCCTCGGCGCGCCGGTCCTGGTGGCGGTCGTCGTGGTCGCCCTGCTCGTCGTCGTCGTGGTCATCGGCGCCCGGGCCCAGCACCACCATTCGAACAACACCGCCACGACGACGACCGCCGGCCATGGCAAGACGACGTCGACGACGGGCCACGGCGGCACGACGACGACCGCCGCGCATGGCACGACGTCGACGACCGGTCACAGCCGGACCACGACGACGACGGCGCCGAAGGTCACGACGACGACGGTGCCGTCGTCGTTCACCGCGACCGCGTCGACGGCGACGAGCGCCACGTACGTGCCGCCGACGCCGTCGTACACACTGACGCTGACCGCGACGACCGGGGCGTGTTGGGTCACAGTGAAGTCGTCGACCGGCAGCAGTGTGTTCAGCCAGACGCTGGCAGCCGGCCAGAGCAAGTCGATGCCCCTCACCGGGGCCAGCACGATCGACCTCGGCGCGCCGGGCGCGCTCACTCTCACGCTCGACCGCAAGCCGGTCGTTCTGCCCAACGGCTACCAGACGCCGTTCGTCATGACGTTCCAGCCGGCGGCAACCAGCTCGACCGCGGCCGCCGGGACGACCGGCACCACGGGGACGGCCGGCTAGCTCAGCTCCGGTCGCCGGGTGCGGCCCCGGCGTCGACGCCGAGCGCGTCGAGCAAGAAGGCGTAGACGAGGGCCTCGTCCCGCCAGGCGTCGTAGCGGCCGGACGGTCCGCCGTGGCCGGCCACGAGCTCGGTCCGCAGGAGGACCCGAGCCCCCGGGTCGGCGGCTCGGAGCTTGGCCACCCACTTGGCCGGCTCCCAGTACCCGACGCGGGCGTCGTGGAGCCCGGCGGTGGCCAGGATGCGCGGGTGCGGGCCGGGCCCGACGTTGTCGTACGGCGAGTACGCCCGCATCGTCGCATAGGCCTCCGGGTCGGCGACCGGGTTTCCCCACTCCTCCCACTCGCCGACGGTGAGCGGGAGCGTCTCGTCCATCATCGTCGTCAGGCAGTCGACGAACGGCACCTCCGCGACGACCGCCGCGAAGAGCTCCGGCGCTTCGTTGACGACGACGCCCATCAGCAGGCCGCCGGCCGACCCCCCGCGGGCGGCCAGCCGCTCGGGAACGGTCGTCCCGCGGTCGACGAGGTGGCGGGCGCAGGCGACGAAGTCGGAGAACGTGTGGGGCTTCGCCGCCAGCTTCCCGTCCTCGTACCAACCGCGACCCATCTCGCCCCCGCCGCGGACGTGGGCGATGGCGAAGACGACGCCCCGGTCGAGCAGTGACAGGCGGAGCGACGAGAACGCGGGGTCGATCGAGTGCTCGTACGCGCCATAGCCGTAGAGGACGCACGGGGCGGGGCCGGTCACGTCGGCGTGGTGGACGACGGAGACCGGGACGCGGGCACCGTCGTCGGCGATCGCCCACGTCCGGTACGTGCGGTAACGGTCCGCGTCGTAGCCGCCGAGCACCGGCTGGCGCTTGCGGACGGTGCTCTGACCGGTCGCCAGGTCGCCGTCGAGCACGGTGTGCGGCGTCACCATCGACGTCTGCTCGTAGCGGAGCGTCGTCGACGACGGCTCCGGGTTCGGGCCCTCCCACGTCACCGACGGGTGCTCGGCCGACGGGACGAGGCGGCTGCGGGCCAGCAGGTCGCCGGCGAACGGGCCGTCCGGGTGGTCCAGCGGGACGACGCGGAGCCCCGGTTCGCCGTCGAGCCGTTCGGCGAGGACGAGCCAGTCGAAGAAGACGTCGACGTCCTCCAGTCGCGTTCCCGGGCGGTGGGGGACGACCTCCTGCCAGTGGGCCCGGCCCGGGCGGTCGGCCGGCGCGACGACGAGACGGAAGTCGAGGGCCTCGTCGTTCGTGACGATCGCGAACCAGCCGTGCCCGCTCGTCGGGTCCCGGTGATGCTCGATCCCGTACTCGACCCCGGGCCGGCGGCCCTCGATCAACCTCGGCTCGGCGGTCGGGTCGGCAGCCGGGACGACCCATATCTCGCTCGTCGTGTTCGACTGGAGGACGACGACGATGTACTCGCCGTCCTTGGTCTTGCCGACGGCCAGCGTGAACCGCTCGTCCGGTTCCTCGACGACCTTGACGTCGGTACCGGGGTCCGTGCCGAGCCGGTGCCGCCACAGCTGGTACGGGCGCATCGCCTCGTCGACCCGCGTGTAGAACACGGTCTCGTTGTCGGCCGCCCACGCCAGCCCGTAATACGTGTCGCGGACCGTCTCCGTCGTTCCCGGCTCGGCGCCGAGCCGGCGGAACGTCAGGTCGAAGATCTCCCCGCCGGTCGTGTCGGTGGCGTACGCCAGCCAGCCGTGGTCGGGGCTGATCGCGAGGTTCGCGACTTCGAAGAACGCCAACCCGGCGGCCAGCTCGTTCTCGTCGAGGAGGACCTGCTCGTCCGTCGCCGGCCCCGGATCGACGGGCGGCACGTCACCCGTGGCCGGTCGGCGGCAATGGATCGGGTAGTTCTTCTTCTCCTCCGTCCGGTGGTAGTACCACCACGGCCCCCGGCGGACCGGCACCGACAGATCGGTCTCGGCGATCCGGGCGATCATTTCGTCGTAGAGCGCGAGACGCAGGCCGGCCTGGTCGGCGAGGGCGGCATCGGCATATGCGTTCTCGGCTTCGAGTTGGGCGAGGACCGCCGGGTCGTCGCGATCGCGGAGCCAGTACCAGTCGTCGACCCGCTCGTCCCCGTGGGCGTACAGCACGGTCGGGCGTCGGGCCGCCACCGGGGGGGCCATCCCGGACCTCGGCTGGTCAGACCTTGGCTGGTCAGACCTTGGCTGGTCAGACCTTGGCTGGTCAGACCTTGGCTGGTCAGACCTTGGCTGGTCAGACCTTGGCTGGTCAGGCCTCGGCTCGTCGGACATCGGCTCGTCGGACATCGGGTCAGCCTTCCACGGCGCTCAGCCCGAACGCCGGACGGGAAGTCGACCACCAACGGATAGACCACGAAGAGATAGCCGCGAGCCGAGGAAGGGGGACAACGGCTACTCGGCGGTGGTCGTCGGGAACCGTTTCGGGGAGGTCCCCGAGTTGTTACTATCGAGATAGGGGAAATCCGCCGTCGAGGCGGGCCCCCTCCGGCGGCCAGCCCGGCCGCCCGTCGATGGCCGTTCAGCAGGGATCCGCAGCGGGCCCGGCGCAGCGGCCGAGGAGCAACGATGGCCAGCACCGATCTCGACCTGGGGCGCTACCAGCTCGGATGGAGCGACGAAGAGGATTATGTCTTCAAGCCGAAGAAGGGCTTGAACGAGGCGATCGTCCGCGAGATGTCGGCGATGAAGAAGGAGCCGGACTGGATGCGGGCGTTCCGGCTCCGGTCGTTGCAGCGGTTCGACCGCAAACCGATGGCCGAGTGGTTCGCGGTGAACATGCCCGACCTCGACTTCGACGACATCTACTACTACGTCAAGCCGACCGGTGAGCAGGTCAACGACTGGGACGAGCTGCCGGAGTCGATCAAGAACACCTACGAGAAGCTCGGCATCCCCCAGGCCGAGCGCAAGTACCTCGCCGGGGTGACCGCGCAGTACGAATCCGAGGTCGTCTTCCACCGCAACCGCGAGGATCTCGAGTCCCTGGGTGTGCTGTTCTGCGACATGGACACCGCGGTGCGGGAGTACCCGGACATCGTCCGCAAGTGGTTCGGGAAGATCATCCCGCCGAACGACAACAAGTTCGCCGCGCTCAACTCGGCCGTCTGGTCGGGCGGGTCGTTCATCTACGTCCCGCCGGGCGTCAAGGTCGACATGCCGCTGCAGGCGTACTTCCGGATCAACGCCGAGAACATGGGCCAGTTCGAGCGGACGCTGATCGTCGCCGACGAGGGATCGCAGGTCCACTACGTCGAGGGTTGCTCCGCGCCGGTGTACACGACCGACTCGCTGCACTCCGCGGTCGTCGAGCTCGTCGCCCTCCCGGGCAGCCGGATCACGTACACGACCATCCAGAACTGGTCGAACAACGTCTACAACCTCGTCACGAAGCGGGCGATGGCCTACGAAGAGGCCCACGTCGAGTGGATCGACGGGAACATCGGCTCGCGCCTGACGATGAAGTACCCGTCGGTGTACCTGATGGGCCCGAAGGCATCCGGCGAGGTGCTCTCGGTCGCCTACGCCGGCCCCGGCCAGCACCAGGACGCGGGGGCGAAGATGGTCCACGCCGCGCCGGAGACGACGTCGACGATCGTCTCGAAGTCGATCTCGAAGGACGGCGGGATGACGACCTACCGGGGCCTCGTCCACGTCGACGAGGGCGCCAAGGGGGCGAAGTCGTTCGTCCGCTGCGACGCCCTCCTGCTCGACGACGAATCGGTCTCGGAGACGAAGCCGTACATGGAGGTCGGCGAGCGCGACGCGGCGGATCGGCCACGAGGCGACGGTGTCCAAGGTCGGCGACGACCAGCTCTTCTACCTGATGAGCCGCGGCCTGTCCGAGAGCCAGGCGATGGGCATGATCGTCAACGGTTTCATCGAGCCGATCACCCGGACGTTGCCGATGGAGTACGCGGTCGAGTGGAGCCGGCTGATCGAGCTGCAGATGGAGGGCTCCGTCGGCTGATCGCCGGTCGGCCCCGGGAGGCTCCCGGTGGTCCCGCCGGACGCGGTCGCCGGTTCACGCTCTTCGCTTCTGCCGGGATGCCGAGACGCGGTCGTAGAGCACGCCGCTCGCCACGGCCAGGGCGGCACCGGCCAGGGTCAGGGCCACTCGAATCACGGCGAGGTGCCAGCTGGCGGCCTGGCCTACCGACCCCAGCTCGAGGGCGATCAGGGTCAGGAAGAACGTGTAGAACCCGTAGCGCGCCGGACCGACGAGCTGCATCGCCGACAGGCAGACGACGAGGGCGATCACCGCGGTCAGCTCGTGGCGCTCGGTGCCGAGGAGGACCGCGGCGATCAGCGCTCCTGCCGACGTGCCGACGATCCGTCGGCCGCTGCGGACCACCGTTGCCGAGGCCTCGGGTCGCATGACCCGGAGCACCGTCGTGGCCATCCACGCGCCGTGGGAGATCTCGAACACTCCGGCGACGCCGGCGGCGAGGGCGGTCGGCACGGCCAGGAGGACGGCGAAGCGGCGAGCGCGCCGCCGCGCCGCCCAGCACTCGGCCAGACCGAGGTCGGGGCTCCCGCCGGACGACCGCCAGGGCGGGTGGCGGGCCAGCTCCCACAGGGCCGCCCACCCGGCCCCGCCGGCGAAGAGCACCCCGCGCCACCACACCGATTCGGCCCCGCCCCCGCCGATCATGGCCGAGAGGAGGAAACCGAGGGCGGCCATCCCCACCGGCACCCGGAGGACGGTCGCCGCGGTGTCGGCGACCGCCTGGGCGGCCGCCCAGACGACGACGAGGACGACCAACAGCCAGAGATGCCCTCCGGCCAGAGCCCCCGTCGCTCCGGCCACGCCGAGCAGCATCGCGGTGACCGCCGAGACCCGGACGCCGACGGGGCGAGCGACGGTCAGGTGGCCGATGGTCCAGAGGTAGGCGCCCAGCGTGACGATGGTGCCGGCGGCGTCGTGGCCGACGCCGATCCCGATGGCCAGCGGCACCGCGACGACGCACGCCGTCACCATCGAGGCGACGGCCGCGCCCGGGCTCGGGGGTGGCCACCGACGTCCCTCCGTGACCATCGCCCAACGTTAGAGGGCCAGCGGCGCGGTTCTTCGAACCGGTCGGGGCTGACGGGCGGCGCCGGGAGTGGCACGATGGAGGCGTGCCGATGAGGGAGGAGTGCAAGCACTTCCAGAGCCGGACGTACGCGTCCGGCGAGGTCGCCCGCTTCTGTCTCCTCGACCTCGCCCCCGAGGCGCCCTGGCGGTGCCCGGTGGACTGCCCGGCCTTCGAGCCCCGCCTGGCCGACGCCGGCTGGGTCCACGGCAGCCTCGTCGAGCCGGCCATCGAGGACGAGCCGGACGTGCCGGCCGACGAGATGGCCGAAGTTCTCGGTCACGCCGAGGAGATCATCAACGCCGTCGCCCCCGCGGCCCTGGCCGAAGCTCGGGCCGAGGACGCCAAGCGGGAGCGGGAGCAGGGTGGTGGTCGGAAGTGGTGGCGCCGGCGGCGGTGACCGCTACCGGCCGGTGAACCTCGGCGGCCGCTTCTCCAAGAACGCGGTCATCGCCTCGGTCAGGTCGTCGGAGGCGATCATCCCGGCGTTCCACGTCGCGACGTAGTCGAGGCCGTCGGCCACCGTCCGGCCGTCGTTGGCGGCCAGCACCGCCTTGGTGCCCTGGACGGCGATGGGGGAGTTGGCCGCGATCGCCGCGGCCAGCGAGCGGGCGGCGGCCAGCAACGCGTCGGGGTCGGCGAGCACGTCGTTGACGAGGCCGATCCGCATCGCCCGGTCGGCGTCGATGTCCTTGCCGGTGAAGGCCAGCTCCGCCACGTGGCCCGCGCCGAGGATGTGCGGTAGCCGCTGGAGGCTCCCGAGATCGGCGACGATCGCCACCTTTGCCTCGCGCACCGAGAAGACCGCGTCGGCCGACGCCAGCCGGATATCGCAGGCGGCGATCAGATCGACGCCGCCGCCGATGCAGTAGCCGTGGACCGCGGCGATAACCGGCTTCGGGCAGTCGGCGACGGCGGTGATGGCGGCCTGCAGCCGGATGGCCGTCGCCCGCGTCGCCCGGGCCCTAGCCGCCGGCGACGGCGACGAAGGGGAGCCGTCCGCGCCGGTCAGCAAGCCGCCCATCGCCTTGAGGTCGAGCCCGACCGAGAAGTGGGATCCCGCGGGCGGCGACGACGACGGCGCGGACCTGGTCGTCGTCGGACAGCTCGGCCATCGCCGCTGGCAGGTCGGTCCAGAAGGCCGGGCCGAGGGCGTTGCGGGCGTCCGGCCGGTCGAGCCAGAGGGTGCCGACGTGGCCGTCGACGTCGATCGAGAGCACGTCGGACGAGAAGCGGTCGCTCATGCCCCGGGTAGACTACCGGTGGGGCCCGGCGAGGGCTCCGTCGTCTGTCGAGGGTCGTCGGTCGAGGGTCGGGCGCTGGTGCGCCACCCGTCGTCGGCCAGAACCGGAGAGGTCCAGCCCTGCACACGTTCACCGCCGACGGCGCATCCGGCCTGCCCGGCCCCGACTGGCTCCGCCGTCGCCGGGCCTCGGCGTTCGACGACTTCGCCGCGCTGCCGCTCCCGTCCGAGAAGGAGGAGGTCTGGCGGTACTCGCCGGTCGACGAGCTCGACCTCGACGAGTACCGGCCGGCCGCGCCGACGAGTGACCGGCTCGATGAGCCGCTGGCCAACGCGTTCGTCGACGGTGTCGCCGCCGACGTGCCGGACCGGGCGGCGCTGGTCGTCGTCCACAACGGTCGGCCGGTGGCCATCGACCGGGGCGAGCTGCCCGAGTCGGTCACGGTCGCCGACCTGGCGGCGGGATCGAACGGCGCGCCAGACGATGGCGAAGGGCTCGGTCGGGTCCTCACGGGCGGCGACGCTCTCGTACGGCTGAACGATGCCTTCCTTCCGGGTGTCCTCTCGATCGATGTCCCGGCCGGCGTCGTCGTCGCCCGGCCGATCGTCGTCGTCCACTGGTGCGGTGCGGACCCGTCGGGCGCCGGGGCAGCGCCGGCCGTCTTCCCCCGCACGGTCGTCCGGATGGGCGACGGCGCCCAGGCTGGCGTCGTCGAGATCATCGCTGGCGCGCCCGGCCGGGAGCCGGCGCTCGTCGTGCCGGTCGTCGAGCTGTCCGCCGACAACGGCGCCAACCTGGCGTACGTCAGCCTGCAGGTCCTCGGCACCGGCGCCTGGCACATCGGCCGGGTGGTAGCCCGGGCCGGTCGGGACGCCACCGTGCGGTCGTTCACGGTCGGCCTCGGCGCCGCGTATGACCGGGCTCGCATCGATGCCATCGCGGCCGGCCAGGGCGCCAGGTCCGAACTGCGGTCGGCCTACCTCGGGACTGGCGAGCAGGTGCACGACGTCCGGACGCTCCAGGACCACGCAGCACCGCACACGACGAGCGACCTTCTCTGCCAGGGGGCAGTCGCCGGCCAATCGCGGTCGGTCTACAGCGGCCTGATCCGGGTTCGTCGGGGCGCGGTCCGCACGGTGGCGCTGCAGACGAACCACAACCTCGTGCTCGACGAGCGGGCCCACGCCGACTCGGTGCCGAACCTCGACATCGAGGAGAACGACGTCCGCTGCAGCCACGCGTCGACGGTCGGCCCGATCGACGAGGACCAGCGTTACTACCTCGAGTCGCGTGGCGTCGCCCCCGACCGGGCCGAGCGGCTCATCGTCCTCGGCTTCTTCGACGACATCGTCGAGCGCTCGCCGGTGCCGGCCATCGTCGGTCGCCTCCGTCAGGAGGTCGGGCTCCGCCTGGCCGATGCCCTCGCGCCGGACGTCCTCGCGCCGGATGCCGGTGGGCCGGATGACCGGGCGCCCGAGGAGGTTCCGGCCGGTGGGTGAGCGCATCGTGCTGTGCCGCAAGGACGAGCTCGAGCCGGGCCAGGCCCGCCGATTCGACGTCGGGCCGGCCCGCATCGCCCTCGTACGGATCGGCGACGACTTCTACGCCATCGGCGACCGGTGCAGCCACGAGGACTTCTCGTTGGCCGAGGGGGAGGTCTGGGCGGACGAGTGCGAGCTCGAGTGCGCCCGGCACGGGAGCACGTTCGATCTCCGCACCGGCGAGCCGTGCTCGCTGCCGGCGACGAAGCCGGTGCCGGTGTACGACGTCGAGGTCGCCGGCGACGACGTCGCGGTGGTGCTGGCATGAACGGCGAGCCGGTGAACGGCCAAGCAATAGGCGCCGAACCACTGCGTGGGCACGTCCTCGAGATCGAGAACCTCCACGCCGAGGTCGCCGGCCGCCCGGTCGTCCACGGGGTCAGCCTGACCGTCCGCGGCGGCGAGGTCCACGTCGTCATGGGCCCGAACGGGTCCGGCAAGAGCACGTTGGCCCACGCGGTCATGGGGCGGCCGGGAACCGTCGTCACCGAGGGCAGCATCCGGCTCGACGGGGTCGAGCTCGTCGGCCGGCCGGCATGGGAGCGGGCCCGAGCCGGGCTCTTCCTCGCCCTGCAGCAGCCGATCGAGGTGCCCGGCGTACGGTTGGAGGCGACGATGGCCGAGGCCCTGGCCGGCCGGGCGGTGGGTGACCCCCGCGACCCCTCCGGCGCCGAGGTGCTCAGGGGACGACTCCGGGCCGAGGCGGCCGCCATCGGCTTCGACGAGCGCTTTCTCGACCGGCCGTTGAACGTCGACCTGTCCGGCGGCGAGCGCAAGCGCAACGAAGTGCTCCAGCTCGGTGTGCTCCGTCGGCCGTTCTGCGTGCTCGACGAGATCGACTCCGGTCTCGACGTCGACGCCCTCGGTGCCGTCGCCCGCCGGATCGAGCAGGCGACCACCGAGTGGGGACTCGGCGTTCTGGCGGTGACGCACTTCCACCGCCTGCTCGTCGAGCTGCGGGCCGACGTCATCCACGTTCTCGTCGCCGGTCGGCTGGTCGCCTCCGGCGGTCCCGAGCTGGCCGAGGAGCTGGAACTAACCGGCTACACCCACTACGCGGGCGGCTGACGCAACCTTACGGAGACCTGACGGATCGGCCCTGGTGACACGGGGTATTGGGCGCCAGTTGCTACCGTAGAACGCCATGTCCACCAGTCGTCCGCCTGGCGGCGCGTCCGGACCGCCCGAGCGCCGCGGCCGGGAGACCCCGTCGTACGAGGCAGGGTTGCGCTCCCTCGGTGACCAGATCGACGGCCCACCGGCCGGTCCGCCGATGCCGAACGAGGGCGGCCTGCGCTCCCTCGGCGACCAGATCGACCAGGCGAACGGCGGTGGCGGGCGCGGTCGGGGCAGCGGAGGTGGTCGGGGTCCCGGCCGAGGCGACGGGTCGGGTCGGGGCCGCCACCGGTGGAGCCGGCGCCGCAAGATCCTCACCGTCGTCATCGCCCTCGTCGTCCTAGCCGGCCTCGTCGTCGGCGGCGCGTACGGCTACGCCCGGTACCGCTACGACCAGATCCCCAAGATCCACGTGGCCAGCGAGCATCAGCAGGTCACAGGCCAGCCGTTCAACATGCTCGTCATCGGGTCCGACACGCGGGTGGGGGACAAGAAGGGCACAAGCCAGTACGGGACAGCGACCGAGGTCGGCGGCCAGCGCAGTGACGTCCTGATGATCTGGCACGTCGCGCCGGCGACGAAGCAGATCACGGTCATCTCGATCCCTCGCGACACCCTCGTCTCCCAGGTCGGCAAGAACATCACAACATTCGGTCAGTTCAACCGCATCAACTCGGCGTACAACAGTGGGCCGACACTGCTCGTCCAAACCGTCGAGGCGAACTTCGGCATCCCGATCAGCCACGTCGTCCAGGTCAGCTTCGGCGGCTTCAAGGGCGCGGTCAACGCCCTCGGCGGTGTCTACCTCAACTTCAACTATCCGGCCCGGACAACAAACGACGGGACCAACGAGACCGGTCTGGCCCTCCCGAGCACCGGCTGCCAGCTCCTGACAGGGACCAAGGCGCTGCAGGTGGCCCGGAGCCGGCACTTCCAGTACGAAGAGAACGGCGAGTGGCACACAGACCCGACCGGCGACTTCGGACGGATCAAGCGCCAGGACGCGTTCTTGCGGGCGCTCGTCGACAAGGCCAAGTCGTCCTACAACCCGCTGCAGCTCAACGCCTTCTTGGGGTCGATCCCCCAGGGCGTCACGATCGACGACCAGCTCACGCTGAACGACATGATCGGGCTGGCCGAGGCCTTCCACAGCATCAACCCGACAGCCATCGCCACGCTGACGCTGCCGACGATGACACACGGGTCCGTGACACCGTGGGGCGACGTCCTCTTCGTCAACCAGCCGACAGCCCAGCAGATGCTCGTCTCGGTCTTCGGCAGCGAGCTGACGACGCCGTCGGCACCGCCGCCGGACCGGACACTGGTGTCCGCCCAGCCGCCGGCCGTGACGCCGACCACCGCCGCGCCGAGCTCGGGCGGCGCCACGACGGCGCCGGCGTCGACCACCCCGACGACCACCCCGACCCCGTCGTACGACCCGACGCCCTGTGCCCCGAAGTAGGGCACGCCGAAGTAGGCACGTCGAAGGAACGGTCCCACGGGCCGGCGTGGTCCGCCGGGTCAGGTCGGGGATCGGGTAGTCGTCCCGTCGGGACGACCGGCGCTCAGCTCGGCGCGGTCTCCAGCTCGGCCAGCCCCTGGGCCAGCGCATTCCAGCTCAGCGTGGCGCACTTGATGCGGACCGGGAACTTGACGACACCTTGCAGGGCGGCGAGCTCGCCGAGCTTCGTCGGGTCGACCGTTTCGGGTTCGCCGTTGCCGCCGGCCCCGTCGTGCTCGAGCGTCGCCTCGTGGATCGACATCATCGATTTGAACGTGTGGATCAGCCGTTGCACCTCGTCGACCGACTGGCCCTTGACTGCGGCGGACATCAGCGACGCCGACGACTGGCTGATCGAGCAGCCGGACCCGGCGATCTTGATGTCGGTGAGCCGGCCGTCGTCGACGGCGAGCGTGACGACGACCTCATCGCCGCAGAGCGGGTTGAACCCCTCGACGCGGTGGGCCGGCGGCGACTCGAGCTCGCCGCGGTTCCGCGGCGAGCGGTAGTGGTCGAGAATGATCTCTCGGTACAGCTCTTCGAGGTCCGGCATCAACCGAACAATCTACCGGCTTCCGCCAATCCCTCGATCAGGACGTCGACGTCGTCCTCGCTGTTGTACAAGCCGAACGACGCCCGGGCGGTCGCCGACACGCCGAGCCGGCGCATGAGCGGTTTCGCACAGTGGTGGCCCGGCCGGACGCACACGGCGAACTGGTCGAGCACCTGGGCCAGGTCGTGGGCGTGGACGTCGCGGAAGGCCAGCGAGAGCACGCCGCCCCGGTCGTCGCCGGCCGGCGGCCCGAAGACCCGGCAGTCCGGGCCGAGCCGGTCGGCCAGCGCGTCGAGCGCGTAGCGGGTGAGCCGTTGCTCGTGGGCCCGGATCCGGTCCATACCGACGGCCTGGAGGTAGTCGATGGCCGCAGCCAGGCCGACGGCCTCGGCGATCGGCGGCGTGCCGGCCTCGAACCGCTGTGGGCTGTCGGCCGGGAGGAACCGGTCGAGCCGGACGTCGAGGATCATCCCGCCGCCGCCGAGGAACGGCGGCATGGCGTCGAGCAGGTCGGCCCGGCCCCATAGGACGCCGATGCCGGTCGGCCCGAGCATCTTGTGGGCCGAGAACGCCAGGAAGTCGACACCGAGCGCGGTGACGTCGACCGGCAGGTGGGGGACGGACTGGGCCCCGTCGGCGACGACGACCGCGCCGGCGGCGTGGGCGGCTTCGCTGATCCGGGCCAGCGGGTTGATCGTCCCGAGCACGTTCGACATGGCCGAGACGCCGACCAGCTTGACCCCGTCGACCAGGCGGTCGAGATCGGACAGGTCGAGCCGGCCGTCGCCGTCGACCGGCACGTAGCGCAGCTCGATGCCGCGTTCGTCGGCCAGCTGCAACCACGGGACGAGGTTGGCGTGGTGCTCCATCTCGGTCAGTAGGACCGCGTCGCCGGCCTGCAGGTTCGCCCGGCCCCACGAGTGGGCGACGAGGTTCAGCGCCTCGGTCGCGTTCTTCGTGAACACGATCTCCCGGGCCGGGTCGGGGGCGCCGATGAACCGGCCGGCCAGGACCCGGGCGGCCTCGTAGCGGTTCGTCGCCTCCTCGGCCGTCGCGTAGACGCCGCGGTGGACGTTGGCGTGCGTGGTCTCGTAGTACTGCTCCATCGCGGCCAGGACCGCCCGGGGCTGGAGAGCGGTCGCCGCCGAGTCGAGGTAGACGATCGGCCGGCCGTGGATCTCCCGGGCGAGCAGCGGGAAGTCCTTGCGGACGACCGCCGCGTCGATCAGGTCCTCGATCAGGGTGTCGTGCATGTCAGGACCGCCAGTCGTCGTAGCCGCCGTGCTCGATCCGCCGGGCCAGTTCGGGGCCGCCGCTGTCGACCACCCGCCCGTCGATCAAGAGGTGGACGTGGTCGGGAACGAGGGCGTCGAGCAGCCGCTGGTAGTGGGTGACGACGAGCACGCCGAGGCTCGGGTGGGCTTCACGGACGGTGCGGACGCCGCGGCCGACGACGCCGAGCGCGTCGATGTCGAGGCCGGAGTCCGTCTCGTCGAGCACGGCCAGCTCCGGCTCGAGCAGGGCCATCTGGAGGATCTCGTTCCGCTTCTTCTCGCCGCCCGAGAACCCCTGGTTGAGGTGGCGCTCGCCGAACGACGGGTCCATTCCGAGCCGTTCCATCCACTCGGTCATGGCGAACCGGACCTCGAGGACCGAGACGTCGTCGCCCCGGCGGGCCGAGACGGCCTGGCGGAGGAACTGGATGACCGAGACGCCCTCGATCGACTCGGGGTACTGGAACGCCAGGAAGATCCCGGCCTTCGCCCGGGCGTCGGTCGCCCAGTGGGTGACGTCCTCACCGCGGTAGCGGATCGTCCCTTCCGTCACCCGGTACGCCGGATGGCCCATCAGCGTCGCCGCCAGCGTCGACTTGCCGGCTCCGTTCGGCCCCATCAGGGCGTGGATCTCGCCTTGGCCGACGGTCAGGTCGACCCCCCGGAGGATCTCCGTGCCGTCGACCGCGACGTGGAGGTTCTCGATCTGGAGGAGGGGGGTGGCGGTCACTGCTCAAAAGTTTACCTCTTTGGTCGCATTTAGAGAACAGGGATGACCGAATTCCTGCCTGGCCTGCGGGACCGGTACGCTCCCGACCGGTGGCGACCCCATGGACGTATGCAGGCAAGGTTGCCGCCATCGGCGGAGCCGGCGGCTCGGTGACGCTGGTCGACGAGTCGACGTTCGCCATCAGCGATCACGCCGGCGACATGGTGCCCGGTGGTGCCCACGGCCTGTTCGTCCGGGACACCCGGATCCTCTCCCGCCTGCAGCTGCGGATCGACGGCCGGGAGCTCGAAGCGCTCGCGGCCATCAACGACGACCCGTTCAGCGCCACGTTCGTCTCTCGCAGCTCCCCGACCCTCGGCCGGGCCGACTCGACGCTGATGGTCTTCCGGTCCCGCTACGTCGGCCAGGGGATGCGGGAGGACCTGCAGATCCGCAACTTCGGGGCGGAGCCGACGGTCTGCCTCGTCGAGGCGTTCATCGATTCGGACTTCGCCGACCTCTTCGCGGTGAAGGAGGGTCGGGCGCGCACCGATCCCGACGGCGAGCTGACGCGGGCAGTCGAGGGCGACCGGCTCGTGCTCTCGTACCGGCGTGGGCCGATCCACCGGGGCGTGCAGCTCCGGTTCACGGCTACCTCCGCCCGGGGCGAGGACGGGTCGGACGGCCCGGGCGGCTCGCCGCCAGCGCTCCATCTCTCGGAGGACCACGCGTCGGTGGAGGTCGTCGTGCCCGCCCGCGGCAGCTGGTCGGCCTGCCTGGAGGTCATCCCGGTCATCGAGTCGTCGCTGGTCCTGCCTCGCTACCGTTGTGGGCAGCCGGTCGAGCGGGCGGCACCGTCGGAGCGGATGGCCCGGTGGCGCCAGCACGTGCCGCACGTCCAGACCGACCACGACGGGCTGCGGATGGTCGTCACTCGCAGCGCCGAGGATCTCGGCGCGTTGCGCATCTTCGATCCCGACTTCCCCGAGCGGACGGTCGTGGCGGCTGGCGCGCCGTGGTTCATGACCGTCTTCGGCCGTGACTCACTGCTCACGGCCTGGTCGGCGCTGCTCGTCGACCCGGACCTCGCCCTGGGCGTCCTGCAGACGCTCGCCCGCTTCCAGGGGAAGGACGTCAACCCGCTCCATGACGAGCAGCCCGGCCGCATCCTGCACGAGATGCGCTTCGGCGACGCGGCGTCGCTCTCGCTCGGTGGCGGGAGCATCTACTACGGCACCGCGGACGCGACGCCGCTCTTCGTCATGTTGCTCGGGGAGCTGCGCCGTTGGGGCCTGGCCCGCGAGCTCGTCGACGAGCTGCTGCCGAACGCCGATCGGGCGTTGGCGTGGATCGAGGACTTCGGCGACGCCGACGGTGACGGCTACGTCGAGTACCAACGAGCCACCGATCGTGGCCTGGCCAACCAGGGCTGGAAGGACAGCTGGGACGGCATCCGTTACGCCGACGGTCGCGTCGCCGATGCGCCGATCGCCCTCTGCGAGGTCCAGGCGTACACCTACAGCGCTTACCTCGCCCGGGCCCACTTCGCTTTCGAGGCCGGCGACGACGCGGTGTACGCCCACTACCGCAAGAAAGCCGCCGACCTGAAGGCGGCGTTCAACCGTGACTTCTGGCTCGAGGAGCGCGGCTGGTTCGCGGTCGGCCTCGACGCCGACAAGCGGCCGATCGACTCGCTCACGTCGAACATCGGCCACTGCCTGTGGACCGGGATCGTCGAAGAGGACAAGGCCCAGGCCGTCGCCCGGCACCTGCTCGGACCGGACCTCTCGAGCGGCTGGGGGGTCCGGACGCTGGCCACGTCGATGGGCGGTTACAACCCGGTCAGCTATCACTGCGGTTCGGTCTGGCCGCACGACACCGCCATCGTCGCTGCCGGCCTGGCCCGCTACGGGTTCGAGGAAGGGGCCCAGCGGCTCGTCATGGGCCTCCTCGAGGCGGCCATGGCCCAGGGCGGCCGGCTGCCGGAGCTCTACAGCGGGATCGACCGTGACGAGCTGTCCGTGCCGGTCGGCTATCCGACGTCGTGCTCGCCCCAGGCGTGGTCGGCCGCGTCGCCGCTCCTCTGCCTGCGCACGTTGCTCCGCCTCGACCCGTGGGTTCCTTACGGCAAGACGTGGCTCTCGCCGATGGTGCCGCCGGCCATCGGCCGCCTGCGCGTCGAAGGCATCCCGCTGGCCGGTGCCCGGGTCGATGTGACCGTGGTCGATGGCGACGTGACCGTCGAAGGGTTGCCCGAGGGGATCGAGCTCATCCGCCAACCCCGTCATCCGGCCACCGCCGTCTGAGGGTTACCAGCCCCGGTCGATCCACTCCTGGAGGTGGGGGGACTCGGAGCCGATCGTGGTCGACGCGCCGTGGCCGGGCAGCACGACCGTGTCGGCATCGAACCGGGCAGAACAGCCGGCTCCTCGATCGACCGGATGATCGTCGGGAAGTCGCCGCCCTCGAACGCCGTGTTCCCGGGGCCGCCCGGAAAGAGCGTGTCGCCGGAGAGCAGCAGCGGGGTGTCCTCGACGGCGAAGCACATCGATCCCGGCGTGTGCCCGGGGGTGGCGATGGTCCGGATCCGCAGTCGACCGACCTCGATCACGGTCTCGTCCTCCAGGATCAGGTCGTAGGACGGGAGCATCGCCGGCGTCGGCCTGCGGTGACCGCCACCGAGAGCCCGGCGTCCCGGAGGGCGGGGACGGCCTGGATGTGGTCCCAGTGGCCGTGGGTCTCGACGACGCTGGCGGACGCCGAGGCTCTCGCAGACCTCGAGCAGCAGGTCGTGCTCGTTGGCCGCGTCGACCAGCACCGCGTCGCCGGTCCGGCGGCAGCGGACGACGTAGACGTTGTTGTCCATCGGCCCGACGACCGTCCGGTGGACCTCGCAGGCGGCGTCTTCCCAGATCCGGACCAGTCGGGCATGGCTCCAGGTTCTCACATGTAGCCGCTTCGCGGGCAGCACGGTAGAGTTCGGCGCCTGCGGTCTCCCGGGCCGCCCCAGCGCCATTCGACAAGGGGTTGTTCCATGAATTTCGCGTTCAGCGAGGAGCAGGACGAGCTGCGGCGGGCCGTCCGACGGTTCCTCCAGGAAAAGTCGCCGGAGACCGAAGTGCGGCGGCTGATGGAGACGACCGACGGCTACGACCCGGCCGTCTGGTCTCAGATGGCCGACCAGCTCGGCCTGCAGTCGCTTGACGATCCCCGAGGAGTACGGCGGCGCCGGCTTCACGTACGTCGAGCTGATCGTCGTCTTGGAGGAGATGGGGGCGGCGCTGCTGTGCGCGCCGTACTTCTCGACCGTCGCGCTGGCGGCCAACGCCCTTCTCGACGTCGGGTGACGAGTCGGCGAAGAAGGACCTCCTGCCGGGACTCGCGTCGGGGGAGACGATCGGCACTCTCGCGATCACCGAGGACACCGGTCGGTGGGACCTCGACGCGGTCGAGCTCGAGGCGACCGAGGCCGAGGACGGCGGCTGGCTGCTGAACGGGCCACAAGAGCTTCGTCATCGACGGCCACACTGGCCGACCTGATCCTGGTCGGTCGGTCGCACCGACAAGGGGATCAGCCTGTTCGGCGTGAAGGGCGACGCCGACGGGCCTGCGCAAGACGCCGCTGGCGACGATGGACCAGACCCGCAAGCAGGCCCGCCTGGAGCTCGCGAACACGCCGGCCTGGCTGATCGGCGACGACGGCGGCGCCGAGGACGGCCTGCGCAAGACGCTCGACCTGGCCGCCGTCGCCCTCGCCGCGGAGCAGGTCGGCGGCGCGCAGCGCTGCCTGGACAGCTCGGTCGAGTACGCGAAGACGCGCATCCAGTTCGGCCGGCCGATCGGCAGCTTCCAGGCGATCAAGCACAAGTGCGCCGACATGCTCTTGGAGGTCGAGTCGGCGAAGTCGGCGGCGTACTACGCGGCGTGGGCCGCGGCCGAGGACTCCGACGAGCTGCCGGTGGTCGCCAGCCTGGCCAAGTCGTACTGCTCGGAGGCGTACTTCCACGCCGCGGCCGAGAACATCCAGATCCACGGCGGCATCGGGTTCACGTGGGAGCACGACGCCCACCTCTACTTCAAGCGGGCGAAGTCGTCCGAGCTCCTCTTCGGCGACCCGGCGTACCACCGGGAGCTGCTCGCCCAGCGCATCGGCATCTGAGTTGACCGCCCCGTGGCGGTTGGTCGACGGGCCGGCGGGCGCGCTCCGGCTCTACTCGACGACCGTTGCCCCCGGGTCGCCGCCAAGCCCGGTCCTCCTCCTCTGCCACGAGCTGCCGCGGGTCACCGGCGGCGCGGCCGACACCGGCCGGGCCTACCCGGCGCTGGCCGACCGGCTGAGCCAGGAGTCCGGGTTCCGGGTCGTCATCGGCATGCTGCGCGGCGCGGGCTCGGACGGCGACTTCTCGGCCTCGGGCTGGCTGGAGGATCTCGGCGTTCCTCGTCGACCAAGAGGTCGGGGAAGGCGGGAAGGTATGGACGGTCGGCTTCGGCCTCGGTGGGGCGTTCGCGCTGCGACTGGCCGCCGGTGACGACCGGGTGCGCGGGGTCGCGTCGCTGGCCGGGCCAGCCGACCTGGCGGCCTGGGTGGCGGACCCGGCCGCGGTGCTCGGCCGCTGCCGACGCAGCGGGGTGATCCGGCCCGACGGGTTCCCGGCGGACGAGGCGGCGTGGGCGGCCGAGCTGGCCGAGCTCCAGCCGCTCGATGCGGCGGCGCACCTCGGCGACCGTCCGTTGCTTGTCGTGCACGGCGCGGACGACAACGAGGTCCCGACCGCGGCGGCGCGAGCCGTGGCCGACGCGGTCGGTGACGGGACCGTCGATCTGCGCATCGTCCCGGGCGCCGGGCACTGGCTCCGAGCGGACCCCCGGGTCGTCGCCACTCTCATCGGCTGGCTGGAGCGCCAGCGCTGAGCTGGCTCGGCTCGGCCGCCCATCGGCGAACGGCGGTCGGTGGGTGCCGGTCAGGGGGTCAACGGGTCAGTGGGTCAGCGCGTCGTCGACGGCGTCGCGGAGGGCCCGGGCTGCGGCGTGTGGATCGGTCGCCTCGGTCAGCCAACGAACGACCACGAAATGGCGGATGCCAGCCGCGGCGAGCCCGGGCACGGTCGACGGGTTGACGCCGCCGGTCACGAACACCGGCCGAGAGGAGCGGGCCGTCGCCGTCGCTGCGTAGTCCGTCCCGGTGCCGGGTCGGCCGGGCTTGGTCGGCGTCGGCACGACCGGACCAGCCGAGAGGTAGTCGACCGGCTCGTCGACCGCCGCGTCGAGGTCGGCGGGCCCGTGGGTCGACAGTCCGACGATGGCGTCGGGCCCGAGGATGCGGCGGGCGAGGGCCGGCGGGGCGTCGTCCTGCCCGACGTGGACACCGTCCGCCCCGACGTCGAGCGCGAGGTCCGGCCGGTCGTTGAGGATGAACGGGACGCCGTGGTCGTGGCAGACCTGCCGGACGACCGCCGCCCGGTCGACCAGCGGGCGGGCATCGAGCGTCTTGTCGCGGAGCTGCACCACGTCGACGCCGCCGCGGATGCACGCGTCGACGAACGACGCGACGTCCGGCCGGTCGGGCGTGCAGAGATAGAGACGCCGACCGGCCAACCGACCGGCCGCTGGCGGCGCCGAGGTCACCGGGTTCGTGCGACGGTCTTCTTGCCGACCGTCTTGGCGGGGGGCACCCTCCCGGCGGCGGCCTTCTTGCTGGCGGACGTGGCCTTCTTGGCGGGCACCCTCTTGGCGGTGGCCCTCTTGGCGGTGGCCTTCTTGGCGGTGACCTTCTTGGCGGTGACGGGGGCCGCGACGGCCTCGGCCTTCTTGGCCGCCTTCATCGCCTGCTTGTGCTGGCGGACCTTGGCCAGGCTGTCCGCGTCGACGATGTCGGCGACCGACATGTAGCTACCAATCTCTCCGAACGGCGACGACGCGGTCGCCCAGTCCGACGACGTCACGCCGAGCTGCTTGCCAAGTAAGGCGACGAAGATGCGGGCCTTCTGGTCGCCGAACCCCGGCAGCTTCTTCACTCGCGAGAGCAGCTCCCGGCCATCGGCCGCGGTCTTCCAGATCCGGGCCGCGTCACCGCGGTAGTCATCGACGACGACCTGGCACAGCGCTTGGACGCGACCGGCCATCGACCCGGGGTAGCGGTGCAGGGCCGGTCGACGGGAGAACGCCTCGACCAGCGCGTCCGGGTCCATCGCCGCCAACGCCGCCGCGTCGAGCGGTGCGCCGAGCCGATCGACGAGCTCGTAGGGCCCTTTGAAGGCCCATTCCAACGGGATTTGTTGGTCGAGCACCATGCCGACCAGAAGGGCCAGCGGTGTCTTCGTCAGGAGCGCGTCGGCCTTCGGATCGGTGGACAGATAGAGGGACTTTCGGGGCATCGTTCGAAGTGTACGTCGCCCGGTTCCCCCAACCGCATCCCCGCACGTTCCCCAACCCCAATTTGTGATGGGCAAGACGGTCAGTCCATTCAAAGTGCGCAACAAGGTCGACGGAGTGGGGACGTGCGAGGTCGGCCGAGCTGAGCATCGCCCCATGCCGAACGTGGCAGGGGACTTGGACGGCTCGGATACCGGACGCCAGCTTCTACGGCTCAAAGGTGGCACCCACCTCAACCAGCCGGTCATGGGGTTCATGGCCGGGTACCAGTCCGTCAGTGCAGCGGCACCGCGAAAGCGCAGTCCGGCGGTGGCCGGTGTCGGCGGTGTGCGCCACCCGCGGCGGTCCTACCGCGGCCTACAGATCCCAGCCCTGGCCAATACCGCTGGTCGTACGCCGACCGCCCGCCACTCGCATAGGAGATGCCCTTTCGTTGACCGTAGGTGCGGGCAACCTTGACGAAGGCGGTTTCCTATGTGGCCATGTCCGCCGTTTCCTTGCAGCACCGCAGCTGGTGCTGTAGTTCGCGCCGCTTCACCAACAAGCTGAGCCGACTGAACCGCGCTGGTGAGGCCAGTCGCCGGTCCAGCGCGTTGATGCGCTGCCGGATGCTCGCCGCCGAAGGCCGACCTTCTCGTGTCATCGCGATGGCATTGAGGTAGCGGCGAAGGATCCGCGACTCCTTTTGGGCCTGTTGGGGCGCAGCTTTGTGAGTGGCTGGCATCGGCTGGTCAGGCCGATGATCGTTGGGCGCGGCTCGAGCGGTCATGACGGAAGGCCGGATCGGTCCCGGGTCGCTCTAGCCGGTCGTTCGTCGATGAACAGGCGTAGGCCGACACGCGCGAGGTCGGTCACGGCAGCGGTCGATTCCACCGGTCCCGCAGCCAACGCCAAGTGTCTTTCAACCAGCACCAGACCTTCATCGGTCACCTCACTCGACGGTCGACGTCGCGTCCTCGTTCTGGTATTGGTCGCTGCTTGGTCCGGCGCCGTCGCTATCGGCCTTCACTCGGCGGATGGTCAGCACTCGTTCGGCATGTCGCTCTTCTTCAAGCAGTCTCTGTCGGGCTCCGAAGAGGTCGAACTGGGTGACCAGGCCCTCCAAGCGTGCCGGTTCGGCTCGATCGACCACGGGCATGGCTCCGATGCCGAGAGCCACCATTCGGTCCGCCACGTTGCGGAGGATCTCGTCGGGATAGGCGACGGCCGGAGCCTCGGTCATGGCGTCGCTTGCCGTGGCCGCGGCCTGATGACGACCGGCCAGGACCTTGGACCAGGGGAGGACGCCGACCAGGCCGACCACCGGGTCGAGTACCGGGTACAGGCGCTGGCGGCGCGCCTCCGAACCCTCCGGCAGTCCCTGGTAGACGGTGGCCAGCGGTCGGCCCGGCTCGACGGTGTAGAGGTCGGCATCCATGACCTCTCGGACGAACGTCGCCTCGAGCGGGTCGACGGCGTACTCGCGCATCACGTGGAAACCGCGGCGGGCCACCTTCTCGGTGAGGATCGACCGCTTGAGTATGAGCACGCTCACCAGGTGGGAGATGGTCGCGGCGATGAGCAGGGCCAGCAGGCTGTTCTGGTCGTGGGTCAGCTCGAAGCTGAACACGATGGCCGTGAAGGGTGAGCGCGTCACTCCGCCCAGCGAACCGGCCATCCCGATCAACGCGAACACTCCAGGAGATGCTCCGGGCAGGACGTGACCGAGCACGCCGCCGATGGCCGCCCCCATCATCAGGATGGGGGCGAGGATGCCGCCACTGGTGCCGCCGCCGAGTGCTCCGGACCAGATGACCAACTTCACGACGAGCAGGAGGAGGAGGGCGTCCACCCCGAGCTGACCGAGCAGCTCGGCGTGGATGGTGTCGTAGCCGACGCCCAAGGCACGGGGGTCGACAAGGCCACCGATGCCGATGATGAGCCCGCCGATCATCGGCCACCACATCCAGTGAAGGTGGCCGTTCAGCCTCTTGAAGAGATCCTCGCAGCGGTAGACGGCCTGGGTCATGACCCAGGCCGCCAGCCCGGTGGCCAGACCAATGGTGGCTGCGCCAAGAAGGGCCAGCCCGCCCAAGGCGGCGTGGGCGGGTACCGGGAAAATGGGCTGGGGAGCCACCAGGCCCGCCGATGGCCATGGCCATGCGGATCCCGTCGGCGGTGGCTGCCGCCAAGCCGATCAGAACCATTGAGCGAGGCCGCCACTCGAAGACCAAGAGCTCCACCCCGAACAAAGTGGCGGCCACCGGGGTTCCGAACACCGCGCTCATCCCAGCGGCCGCCCCGGCTACGAGGAGGGCCCGACGCTCCGATGCCGTGAGACGGAACAGCTGCCCGACGATCGAGCCCAGGGCTCCGCCCGTCAAGATGATCGGCCCCTCGGCTCCGAACGGCCCCCCCGTCCCGATGCTGATGGCGCTCGATATCGGCTTCAAGACGGCCAACCGGGGCTGGACCCGGCTGCCGTTGATAAGGATCCGTTCCATCGCCTCGGGGATGCCGTGACCCCGGATCTGCTCGGAGCCGAACCGGGCCATCAACCCGACGATGAGACCGCCACCAATGGGGATGACGATGGCCAGGGCGCCGAGGGTGTTGCCGGCCGGGGATACCAAGGTGACGCGAGAGGCGCTGGTAGTAGAAGAGGTTCGTGAAGAACCCGATCATGTCGAGCAGTGCCAAGGACACCCCGGCACCGAGGGCACCGATGAGCAGGGCGAGGGGAACGAGTCGGAGAATGGCCGGGGTTATCGTGAAATCGCCGAGCCTGCGCTCATCGGATCGAGCTGCCCGCTGGTCGGTGCCTACGATGCCGGCATCGGTCGCCGCGTCAGGCGGCTCGCCGTCCAGCGATTCGATCATTACCTCGACCGGATCAGCCGGGCCCGGCGCACCAAGGCGGTTGGTTCCGTTAGTCGTTGGGGGCTCTGGATCGGCGGCGCTCACCGTGCCGCTCGAGCGAACAGGGGACGAGGTACGGGGCGCTTCTGACCGAGAAACATCGTAGAAGGATGTTATCGTGACAAGAGTGACATTGCCGGACGACGCGTACGCTCGTCTGCTCTTGCTCCGGACCTCGCTGCGCAAGTTCGAACGCTGGAGTGCCCAGCAGGCACAAGCTGCCGGCCTGACTCCGGCCCAGCACCAGTTGCTCCTAGCCATCCGAGGTCACGGCATCTCGTCCGGGCCCACCATTGGTGAGGTGGCCGACCACCTCCTCCTCCAACACCACAGTGTGGTCGGGTTGGTGGATCGGGCTGAGGCCGCTGGCCTCGTCCAGCGGTCGAGAGGGGACGACGACCGTCGGGTCGTGCGTCTGCAACTCACCCCTGACGGCGCCGAGCGCCTGGAGACCCTCTCGGCCCTCCACCTCGAAGAGCTGGCCCGCCTCCGCTTGGACATCCCGGCGGCGGTAGAGGGACTGGCTCCCGCTCACCAGGTTCACGGTCTTGTCGCCGCTGGAGGCCGGCGATCCCCAGCCGTCGAGGTGGCCGGCGTCTTCGATCCGCTCGGACCGAGAACCGGGAACTATCGGGTCCTGGTCGACCGACGGTGGCCTCGGGGGCTCGCACGGGCCGACCCGCCGTTCTCGGCCTGGTTGAAAGACGCCGCTCCGAGCGCTGACCTTCAACGCTGGTACGGGAACCAGCCAAACCGCTTCGATGCTTTCGGGCGTCGTTACCGAGGCGAGTTGTCGACGCCTGAAGGCAGAGAGACTGTCCATGAGCTTCGCCTATGGGCGGAAGCGGACGGACTCGTGTTGCTCACTGCAGCGAAAGACCCCGCCACCTCGGCGGCCGCCGTCCTGGCGTCGGTGCTGGCCGACCGGTAGCCGTCGGTGTCTGATCGACCCAACGACGGTCGGTGCCGAGAACACAATCGCCGGCGATGTCGGCGGCCATTGCCGGCGTGATGGCGCCCCTGGAACCCGCATCCGCTGGCGGGGCGACGAACCGGGTGATGAAGAACGAATTCAACATTCAGTAACCGCGGCTCCCGACAAGTAGTGGTCAAGGTGGGACCCGGGCGTCCGAGGTTCATCGATCGCTGGTTCGGCGCCACAAGAGCGATGGGCGCCCGCTCGGGGCGATGGCAGCGATGGCCGCCGTATCGGCGAAGCCGTCGTCGGGATTGGTGTCGACGTAGATCGTGCCGTCGGGTGCGGTGGCGATGCCGGCGGGCGAGAAGTTGCGAACGCCGAGAAACGCCCGACGCCACGGGTACGGCCGCCGGGACCTGATCGAGATGATCGAACAGCTGCCGTAGTCGACTTTGGTCTCGCGCGTTGAGCCGGCTCCAGCGCGATGGACATCCTCTTGGATGCTTTCGGTCAGCCCCGTGAGTCGTGACGAAAGTGCCGGGTCGCCGACGGGGCGGCGCGGCCGGCGTCCGGGTCGACCGGCGGTTTGCCGGCTGCCGACCTTTGCGCACATTGGTCCCTGCTGGGCGGGCCGGTGGAAGGTTCGGGGAGCGGTTGGGGATGGCAGGGTGGTATGCGCGGACGAGTGCACTGATCGTCAAAACATCCCTAGCTGCCAGTGCGCAATGGGCAACTTCCCAGCTCAGGCTGCTGGGGGAGCGTCTCACCCCCCCGTCCCCCATCCGCCCCGGATTACCCCTCCCGCCGTTGCAGCGAGCCGCTGACCCAGGTATGGGTGGCCCGGAGCCGGGGTTCTGCACCTTTGGGGGAAGGGAGAGCGGGAGTGCGCGGCGGTGTGGGTAGGGGGCTGGGAAACCACCGGGCCCCAACCCGTTCAGTGTTGTGGGCTCCTCAAACACCTCGCGGTCAGTCAGCCTCGGCCTCCATGCGCTTCGGGCGAACTGTGGAGGCGAACAAGGCAACGAGAACCGAAAGCCACGCCCCGACGAAGATCACGCTTGCGATGACGTCGGTGGTCCAGTGCACACCCAACTCAACGCGCGAGAACGCCACCGCCGCGACTGCCAACCCCGCCAGCACCCACGCCAGTATGCGGCACCCCGCTCTTGGGGCAACGGCCACCACCACGAGGGCCAAGGTGGTGAACACTAGGAGGGCGACGGCGGTGTGACCTGACGGCCATGACCAGCCGTGCGCCGAGACGAGCCGGAGATCCTCGGTTGGGCGCTCTCGTTCGACGACGTGTTTGGCCAGCGTTACGCCGCCGGTTTCCCCTGCCCAGGCGATGGCTGCGAGAAGTACGGCGCCCATCGGGAGCCGCCGGCGGAGACCAAGGACGACCAAGAGGATCCCGGTCGCCGCGACCGCAATCCACGAACCCAGCCAGGTCACGGCTTTCATGGTGTCGTTGAGCGCCGGGGTCCGGTGAGCCACAATGACGGAAGTTACGTGGCGGTCGAATCCGTTAACTGAAGAGGAGTGCACGACCCATACCCCGACGCCGATCAGGAGCCCGGTCAGGGCACCCCAGACCACCACGAGTGCAAGGGCCCGCCAGTACAACTGACCTGAACGGAATCGATTGGGACTATCCCATCTTCCCGGCGGAAGCGGCACACTGGAGTATCTCAGTTCGCCCGTTGGAGGCACAGACACCTTTCGAGAGTTCGAGGGCGCAAGACACCCCCATACCGCCAACCCTTGGCCGGTAGTCTCCGGTCGATGGCTCGGCGTCTCGGGGGGATCGCGGCGGTGGCCGTGGGAGCTGTCTTTGGTGCGTTGACCGACGTGGCGATCCGGGATCGTTGGCCAAATTCTCAGGTACCGGTATCGGCGGCCATCTTGGTAGCCGCTGCCGCTGTTTACCCCCTCGGGAGGCGAGGGAGAGCGGGGCCGCCGGGGGGACCTCGGCGAGAATGGGTGGCCCTAGGGACGACGGCTGGGGTGTTCGTCGCGGGCCGGAACCTGTCGGATCGGGTTTCGGTTCCCCTGACCGCCGCCGCCTGGGTTGCGCACGCTGTCTTCGATCGGGTGCATGAACGTGGAGAGGCGTCGTTGCTTCCGGGGTGGTACCCCGCGGCGTGTGCAGGATATGACCTAGGTATGGCCGCCATGCTGTGTCGGACCGCTCTCTACGGGCGGATGCCCGACAGGTAGCCCGGCCGGGGTCGGCTGCCCGGTACTCGCCCCGACCCGCGCCGGACCACATCACAAAGGGCGACGGCTGCGGGCTGAATGGGAATGGGAACGAAAGGACTCGCGGACGAGTGCACTGATCGCTAGAACACCCGTGGGGCGCCAGGGTTCCGTGGGAAGTCCGTTCGGGCAGTTGGGAACCTCCGGGGGATCTACCCGCCAAGGGCCTTGCGGACGATGGCCAGCCGAGCAGGGTTCGCGTGCCACCACACCCAGCGACCTCGCTTCTCCCCTTCGATCAAGCCGGCCTCAGCCAACACCTTCGTGTGGTGAGAGACAGTCGGTTGGCTCTTGCCCAACGGTCCCTCCAGCTCGCAGGAGCACACCTCTGGGTTGGAGGCAACCAAGGACAGGAGGCGCAGCCGCACCGGGTCCGCCAAGGCAGCCATCACCTTGGCCAGCTCGGCGGCATCGGCCTCCGACAAAGGGGCCTCGGTGACGGCAACACAACAGATGCCAGTCTCCGCCGCTGCATCCTTGCGGCTCCTCACCTTGGCCTGCGCCATCACGTCGAGACCTCCAACAATGCATTGACAAACATCAATCTGTCTGTCAGGCTCTCACATCGACTCCCATAAATGTACCAGGAGGGCCTGATCCGTGTCTCGAGTGCAGCTTGCTCTGAACGTGGCCGATGTCGACGAAGCCGTCGCCTTCTACTCCAAGCTGTTCGGCGCCGAGCCGGCCAAGCGGCGACCCGGCTACGCCAACTTCGCGATTGCCGACCCCCCGCTCAAGCTGGTGTTGATCGAGAACGACGAAGCGCCGGCCGGCAGCCTCAATCACCTCGGCGTCGAGGTGACGTCGACCGATGACGTGGCCGCCGCCCAAGCCCGTCTGGCCGCCGAGGAACTGCCGACGGCGGTCGAGGAGCAGGTGAGCTGCTGCTACGCCGTGCAGGACAAGGTGTGGGTAGACGGACCGGGCGGCGAGCCCTGGGAGATCTATACGGTGCTGGCGGATGTCGACACCGACTCCGGCACTTTGCGCACGGCCGGTCCGAGTGGTGCGGCCTGTTGTGCCGGCCGGCCCGACCTCGCCGTCACGGCCGCCGGTCAGTCTCCTTGCTGCTGATCGTCACCGCACGAGGGCGAGCCGTGGAGATCGAAGATGCTTGAACCGCCCCTGTGGCGTCGCTTGGTGGCCGAGGGTCTGGGGAGCGCCTTCCTGGCGGCCATCGTCATCGGGTCGGGCATCGCTGCCCAGCAGCTCTCGCCCAGTGACGTCGGGCTCCAGCTCTTCGAGAACGCCGCAGCCACGGCGGCGGGGCTGTTCGCCATCATCTTGATGTTCGGAGGTGTCTCGGGCGCCCATTTCAATCCGGTCGTGTCGCTCGTCGATGCCGCCTTCGGCGGGCTCTCGTGGCGTGATGCCTTCGCCTACCTACCGGCGCAGGTAGCCGGCTGCATCGGTGGCGCGGTGGTGGCGAACATCATGTTCTCCAAGGCAGCCGTCAGTCTCTCCACCAAGGACCGGGCCAGCGGGCCGCACTTCCTATCCGAGGTGGTGGCCACCATGGGCTTGCTGCTGGTGATCTTTGCCCTGGCCCGGACCGGACGAAGCCGGTCCGCGCCGGCGGCCGTCGGCGCCTACATCGGTGCCGCCTACTTCTTCACGAGCTCCACCAGCTTCGCCAACCCCGCCATCACCGTCGGGAGGATGTTCTCCAACACCTTCGCCGGTATCGCCCCTTCCTCGGCGCCGGTCTTCATCGCCGCCCAGGTGGTCGGCGGCGGCCTGGCCGTGGTGGTCGATCAAGGCCCTGTATCCCGATGTCACCCCGGCGCAGGCAGCCGACATCGTCTTCCCGCATCACGGCCAGGCCGCTGCCGCCCAACCCGCCGTAGGTGCCCAGTCCGATCATCGGGGACCGTCCTCGGTGGTGCCCTGAACAGCCGGAACAGGAAGGGAGAACCATCCATGCGACTGGTCGCCATCGGAGGCAGCGACGCCGGCATCAGTGCAGCGCTGCGGGCCCGTGAGATCGACCCGACCGCCGAAGTCACCGTGGTGGTCGCCGACCCTACCCGAACTTCTCGATCTGCGGCATCCCCTACTACGTCTCGGGTGAGGTCACCACACTGGGGAATCTGGCCCACCGCACGCATCGCCGACCTCGAAGCCACCGGGATGCGATCTGCGGCTCGACACCACGGCCCGGCGCATCGCCGCGCCGGACCACAAGTTGCTCGGTCACCGGCCCCGACGGGACCGAAGAGCTGCTGGCCTACGACGCGCTTGGTGGTCGGCACCGGCGCGGTCCCGGTCCGGCCCCCGATCGACGGCCTGACCGGTGCCGGCGCCCTGGGCCCCGCCGGACGGCGTCCACCTGCTGCACTCGATGGGCGACACCTTCGCCGTCATGGCCACCCTGGAGCAGACCGCACCTCGACAGCGCAGTCATCGTCGGCGCCGGGTACATCGGCCTGGAGATGGCCGAGGCCCTCGCCGCCCGCGGACTGGCGGTGACCCAGATCGAGCAGCTCCCCGAGGTACTGCCCACCGTCGACCCCGAGCTCGGGCGCCTGGTCCACGCCGAGCTGGCCGAGCACGGCGTCGAGGTGCTCACCGGCACGGCCGTCCAGCGGATCAGCGAGAGCCGGCGTAGGCAGCGTCCGGCCGCCTGGCGGTCGATGCGCACGCGGCCGGACGGCCGGCGCGTGACCCGTTCCGCCGACCTGGTGCTGGTCGTGGTCGGCGTCCGCCCGGACACCGAGCTGGCCGCGTCGGCCGGTGCTGCCCTCGGCGCCAAAGGCGCTATCGCGGTCGACCGCCAGATGCGGACCAACCTGCCGAATGTCTTTGCCGCCGGCGACTGCGTGGTCACCCACCACCGGCTGCTCGGTTCGACCTACCTTCCGCTGGGGACCACCGCCCACAAGCAGGGCCGGGTCGCCGGGGAGAACGCCCTTGGCGGCAACCGGGAGTTCGCCGGCAGTCTGGGCACGCAGGTCGTCAAGATCTTCGACATGGTGGCGGCCCGCACTGGACTTCGCGATCACGAGGCGGCGGCGGCCGGCTTCGACCCGGTCACGGTCGGGCACGAGTCCGACGATCACAAGGCGTACTACCCAGGCAGCCATCGCATCGCCATGCGCTACACCGGCGATCGCACCGGGGTGCTCCTCGGCCTCCAGCTCTTCGGCCACCGAGAGGCCGAAGTCGCCAAGCGGATCGACATCGCCGCCGTCGCCCTCTTCCACGGTCTGACCATCGACGCGGTCAGTGACCTCGATCTGTCCTACACGCCGCCGCTCGGGAGCCCGTGGGACGCGGTACAGGCCGGTGCCCAACAGTGGACGCGGTCGCTGGAGTAGCGATCCCGCAGCGATTTCCCCAACCGCACCCCCGACGTTTCTCAACTGCTCGATCGGTGTTGTCCCGATCGGACGGAAACCGCTGGTTCGAACATTTGCGGGCCCATGGTGGCGGCCGGCGTCCGGGTCGACCGGCGGTTTGCCGCCGGCCAACCTTTGCGCACGTTGGTCCCTGCTGGGCGGGCCGGTGGGAGGGTTGGGGACCGCCAGGGGGATCTTGCGCGGACGAGTGCACTGATCGCCAATACATCCGTGGCGTCTGAGCCTGAGTCAATCGGGTCATGACGGAATTGCCCCGTCTACCAGTGGTTAGCAGGAAAATCCCAGGCTACTGGCCCGACGCTTCTGGTTCTTCGAGGTGGTGGCAGACAGCGATCAAGGCCCGCCGTTGATCACTCTCCCGGTGAGGGCGGTGACGCTGAGACGAAAGTAGGCGTGCCGGTCGCCGCCGGCCCACGGCTCGATACCGAGAGCTTGGACCTGACGAAGCTCGTCAGGTTCCCGGACGATGTGAACGGTGCCGGTAGCCAGGACGCTCCAGCCTTCGCTCATCGCGTCGTCGATGTGATCGACCTCGAAGCTGACCGGCTCGTCTGGAGCGAGCTGGCCGACTGACCCGTCGGGTCCTGAACGGAAGACGACGTCGCCGTCCAGGACTCTGAAGTTCACCGGGAAGACGACCAGTTGCTCGGGGGCCCGGAAGGCCACCCGGCCCACCCCACCACTCTGCAACAGGGCTTCGCACTGGTCTCGATCAATCTTGGTGAGCACGGGATCGTGAGCCGCACGACCGACGCCCGGCGCCCGGTCCCGTGTGTCACCGAGGAGCTCCTTGATCGGGGTTTCGAGGGCGAGCGAGAGCCTCGTCAGTCCGGCGGCGGACAGGTTGACGGTCGGCGCGTGTTCCACGTAATCCAGGTAGTCGGGTGCCATGCCGGCTCGGTCGGCGACCTCTTCGATCGTGAGGTGCAGCTCCTTCCGCCGCGTCGCTATGCGGCGCCCGAGATCTCCGGCTGCACCGATCTCGACGGTGGATGTCTTCGTGGGGTGCCGCCTTCCGAGTCGGGGACGCCACTTCGTGACGCCGCTCACGACGCCCTCGTGAGCACGACCTTGAGCGCTCCGGTCTCCGAAGCGTTCGCAAACACTTCGTAGGCCTCCATCATCTCGTGGAGGGCGAAGTGATGAGTGGCGAAGCGGGCGGCGTCTAGCTGGTGGGTTTCGACCAGGCGACTGAGGGTCGGCGTCGAGTAGGTGTCGACGAGACCGGTGGTGATGGTCACGTCGCGGGTCCACAACGTCTCCAAGTGGAGGGTGGCCGGGCCACCGTGCACACCGATATTGGCGATGTGCCCGCCCGCTCTCACCAAACCGGCGGCCAGCTCGAAGGTAGCGGCCGAGCCCACGGCTTCGATGGCTACGTCGGCACCCAGCCCGCCCGTCAAGCTCCGGACCACCGCGAGCGGGTCCTCACGGCTGTTATTCACGGTCACGTCGGCACCGAATTGCTTGGCCTTCTCGAGCCTGGCGTCGGCCAGGTCCACCGCCACGACGTGGCTGGGGCTGAACAGGTGGGAGCCACTGATCGCCGAGAGCCCGATCGGCCCGGCGCCGACGACGACCACGACGTCGCCCGGAGAGACCCGTCCGTTCAGGACCCCGACCTCGTAGCCCGTCGGCAGGATGTCGGCGAGCATCAAGAGCTCTTCATCGGGGACCCCGGATGGAGCTGGATACGTCGACGTGTCGGCGAAGGGGACGCGGACCCTCTCCGCTTGAGTGCCGTCGATGTTGTGGCCGAGGATCCAACCCCCGCCGTTGAGACACTGGCCGAAGCGCGACTCCGCGACAGAACCGGCACGTCCCACAGGCCGTGATGCACGACACCAATACCCGGTTGCCGGGGCGCAGGTTTTCACCGCTACGCCGACCTCCTCGACGGTGCCTACGGCCTCGTGGCCCAGGATGCGACCGGGGGTCACCTCGGGAAGGTCCCCCTTCAAGATGTGGAGGTCACTCCCGCAGATGGTCGTGGCGTCGATCCGCACGACCGCGTCGGTGTCGTCGACCAGCGTCGGGTCGGGGACCTCGTCCCAGCTCTTGTCGTTCGGACCGTGGTAGACGAGTGCCTTCATTGCAGTTGCTCCTTGACTGAGGGCTCATTCGGGAAATGGGAGGGGGATCGCGGCAGCGACGGCCGCCCCGCCGCTCAGTGCGGGGTAACTACCGCCGGAATCTGCGGATGACCACGCCGGTGTACCGCTTGACTGAGATCGGCACGCAGGCGGCGGACCGTCCAGTCATCGTTGAAGATGAAGCGGTCGAGGCCGATCCATCCAGCGTTGCGCCAAGCCAGCACCAGCAGGACCGACAGGATGGCGTACATCGGATTCACGCCGGCCGAACCGGTGAACATGTAGATGATGTTGAGCGACAACCCGGCAAAGGCGGCAGCACCGGTGAACAGCCCGAGGATGAGGGCCACGCCGATGAGAACCTCGCCGAGCGAGATGAACTTGCCAATCCATGAGGCGTTCGGCACGACGAAGTTGTGGAGGAACCCGGCCCACCAGCCGTAGCTGGCTCCGCCTTTGCCGGTGGCCGAACCGACCACGCCAGCGGTGGCGAACCCCTTCACTCCGGCGCCCCCGCCGAACCAGAACGCCGACTTCTCACTACCCCAGATCTTTTGGTAGCCGGCGTTCAGCCACTGGTAACCGAGCCAGAGCCGCACGACCAGCCAGATGAAGCTGGCCTGGCGGGAACGGTAGAGCCAGTCGGAGGGACGAAGGGTGCGACTTGTCCGCGCTCGCCAGCCTCTGCGCTCGCTGGCGGCCGGCTCAAGGGCGCCCGCCGTATCGACGGGCACTTCCACCTTCGAGGACGTAACGAGGTCGGGGGCTTGCGCCACCGCGGTCTGGGGTCCCATCGGGACCGCCGATCTTCCTCCGTGAGCGGAGGAGCTACGACCCAAGGTGAGCCAAGAGTCTCCTACCCCCGTTTCGACTCCTTAAACCGGCATATGGCAATGGGGGTGATGGGTGTGAGCGGTCGAGGACGAGCAGATCGTCGCCCCTCGCATGCCCACGTCCTCACCTGGGCTACTTCGGCTGTCGGACCCGGCTCGCTCTCGGTGAGACGGCCCTTGATTGGGCGCGCCTTCGATCCCCGGCCCTCCGCTCTCGACACCCGATCGGTCGGTGATCGTGGCGGACGAAGCGACCCTCATGACCGCGGCCCGAGGAGCGACCTGGTCGAGCCGAGGATCACCCATGGTTGCGGCCGGACTCCGGGCGGATCGAGGCGGGTCTGCTGCTCTCCAGACTGAGACATGTTGGTCGCTGCCAGGTGGAGCGTCCGAGGACCGGAGAACGCTGGGGTCAGGGTGCTATGTGCGCGGACGAGTGCACTGAGCGCCAAAACAACCGCGGGTTGCCCGACGGCAGCGGATGTGTCGAGAGTGGGCCCAGACCACCGAGCGCACCATCCAGGGGAGCAGGCGGGGATCGGGTCTGGGAGCGCTCCGCGTGTCCGTCCACTATGGCCCGCTGCGTGAGGCCGCCGGGTGCTAAGTGGAGTGCGGAGTCCTTGCCGCCACTCCAGTGAAACGCCGCTCTTTTGTCCAGGCCGGAAAGGAACGGGCTGTGGCACGCCCCTCCGTTTGGCGTTGGATCTTTCGAGGACAGGGGCTACGGGGTATACCGTCGGTCCCGGTCAATCGGGTAGCTGCCCCGGCTCAATCTTCGGCGGCCGCGCGCTGAGGCCGAGGCTGCCACAACAGTTCCTCACTGCCGACGTGGCCCAGGACGAAGAACACGTCGGAGAGGCGATCGGCGAGGACCTGGTCCGAAGGGACGTTGCAGGGACTCGATGCTGGCGGCGTGCCGGTTTAGGAGCCTCGCCGCGCAATTACACGGAAGCCGGCTTGTGACAGCCGGTCCACGATCCCGTGATGGACACGGTACCGGGGTGGCCATTCGTACCCGCGAGTATCCCCTGGAGCGAGCCGGATGTACCGCCGGTCGTAGTAGTGGCGGTTCCCGAAGCCCCTTGCCAGGCATAGGCGTACGTCGTGGAAAAGGTGACACTGGTCACTGACGACGTCGTGCTGGGCGCCATGCTCTGGGTGGACCCGAACTTGGCATTGACCGAAAGAGTCACGTTGACCAGTTTCTGGGTCTTGCCACCCACACGGAGTTTGACATTGCGCCAGGTCATGGTGTCGGTACCGTTCACCGTGGTGCATCCGGACAGCTTGCTTCCAGGGGCGAAGAACGCAGGCACCTTCAGGTTGCCCGAGACCGAACCAGTAAAGGTGAAGGACCCGGAGGATCCTTTGGATTCGTTCGCCGAAGCGGGGGCGATGCCCAACCCAATTAGCAAGCCCGAAGCGACGAGCACAGCCGCCACCTGCACGTAGCGGCGACCGTGCTCGTAGGGGTGAGCGAAGGATCCCCGACTGGCGTGCCAGGTCCTCATGGCACCAACGGGTTCACGAGGTAGGCGTAGCCCGAGGTGTCGCCTGAGGCACACCAGGTCGAGGCGGCACAGGAGAGGACAGTCGGTTCCCCGGTGGCGTCGAACGGAGTTGCCCCCGACCACACGAAGCCACCGCTGGACGAATAGACGCTCTTGTCGTCGACCGCGGCGCAGGAGGTGACCACACAGGAAACGGCGTTCAAGCCCAGACTTGAGGTCGACCCGAACGAGGCGGTCTCGGTCCACCCTGACCCGTTCCATACTGCCGCCGTGTAGGCCCCCGTGTTGACGGCGACGCAGAACATGGCGCTGGTGCACGAAACGCTCGACGTGAGATAGCCGGTCTCACCAGGAATGGCAACCGGTGACGACAGATCGGTCCCGTTCGTCGAGGTCTGGGAGTAGCCGCCGTTGCTCACGTACATGCAGAACGTGCCCACACAGGAGATGGGGGTAGACCCCTGACCAAGCCCGATGCCGTTGACGCCCAGGCCATCGCTACTGCTCGGGGGCTGTGACCACGTGCCGTTGACGTAGTAGGCCGTGTCGCCGAAGTCGTCGGATTCGACGCCGCAGAACGTCGGGCTCGAGCACGAGACACCCCAGAGGCCGCCGCCGATCCCTGAGGGGGTCTTGGTCATGGGGCTCCAAGTGGACCCGTTGTAGATGGTGTAACCGTCGGTGTAGCTGACGGCCATGCAGAAGGTGGAGGTCGCACAGGAGATGCCGGCGAACGCCTCGCGGCCGCCATCGACCAAGACCGGTGCCGACCAGGTCCCGTTCGCATAGGTGATCACGTTGCCGGCCCCGTCGACGGCGGCGCACCAGGTCGTAGTGGGACACGAGATGCCGAGAATGTCGTTGTGCGGCGAGATGAGGGATCCCACACTCTCGACCGGCGCCACCGCCATCCCGATGACCGGGGCGTTGAGGGGGGTCCCGCCGGTCGAGCCGTAGAAGCCGGCATCGCCGAAGGCGAAGATCCCGCCGTCGGAGGCCACTTCCCAATAGCCCTTGCCGTCGAGGGTGGCCGCCATGCCCACGATCGACTTGTTGAGCGCGATCCCCCCGGTCGAGCCGTAGAAGCCGGCGTCGCCGAAGGCGAAGATGCCGCCGTCGGAGGCCACCAGGGTATAGCCGCCACCGTCCAGGCTGGCCGCCATCCCCACGATCGGCTTGTTGAGCGCGATCCCCCCAGTCGAGCCGTAGAAGCCGGCGTCGCCGAAGGCGAAGATGCCGCCGTCGGAGGCCACCTCCCAATAGCCCCCACCGTCCAGGCTGGCCGCCATCCCCACGATCGGCTTGTTGAGCGCGATCCCCCCGGTCGAGCCGTAGAAGCCGGCGTCGCCGAAGGCGAAGATGCCGCCGTCGGAGGCCACCTCCCAATAGCCCCCACCGTCTGACGTGGCGGTCAGGCCCACGATCGGCTTGTTGAGCGCGATCCCCCCGGTCGAGCCATAGAAGCCGGCGTCGCCGAAGGCGAAGATGCCGCCGTCGGAGGCCACCTCCCAATAGCCCCCACCGTCTGACGTGGCGGTCAGGCCGACGATCGGCTTGTTCAGCGGTTTCCCGCCCATCGAGCCGTAAAAGCCGGCGTCGCCGAACGCGAAGATGCCGCCGTCGGAGGCGGCCAGCCAGTACCCGCCACCGGGCCCGGCGATCTGGGCGGCGACATGGCCGCTCGCGACCGCGCCTGCCGTGCTGACCGAAGTCGCTGCTGCCGGGCCACCCAGGGCCACCGAAAAGCTCGTTACTGCACCCAACAGGCCAAGGAACGTGGTTACCACGACCGACAGCCTGAGCGAAATCAACCGTCGAGCGGCCGCCCCTCGTCGTCCCACATGACCCTCGGCCGATGCTGGCATGCCCGTCCTTCCTCGTTCCGAGAATGCTCGGCGACCATGCAGCGGCCCATTCGCCGCTCGAGTCATGGTACGAAGTGGCGCTCAGCAGTGAATCCGTAGAAACCGCAGAGTTACGAAGATGACGACGGGTACACCCTCGACAGTTGGGTCCGTGAGCGGACTCCAAGCTTGCGATAGATCCTCGAGAGATGCGCTTCGACCGTGCGCTGTGCCATGAACAGCCCAGCCGCAACCTCGGCGTTGCTGAGACCGGCGACCACCAGATCGGCCACCTTGCGCTCCGCCTCGGTCAGCTCGGTTCCGGCTCCGCTACCGCCTGTCCTGCGCAACCCGAGGCGCCCGAGTTCCTCACGGGCCTTCGCTGCCCAGATGGGAGCACCCAGTTCGTCGAAGATCGCGGCCGCTGACTCGATCACCTCCTGGGCCTGTCGCTTGCGCCGCGCCCGCCGAGCGATCTCGCCGGCCACCAGCAGGGTACGGCCGTGCTCGAAGGGCATAGGAATGGTGCGGTGCCGTTCCAGGGCTCGCCTGACCGCTGCATCGGCGGCGTCGAGGCCACCCTGCGCTGCCAATAGCAAGCCACGACAGCGACCCGCGGTCGCCATCCCCGAGATCCGACCGAGCTCTGCCGAATTCGCCTCGAAGGAGCAGAGCATCTTGTTTGCCGAGGCCAGGTCACCCAGCCGGATGAGGGCCTCGATCTCGTCGGGAACGAAGTGGAGTAGTCCCGGCTCGGTGACCCGAGCGGCCTGGACGAAGCCCATGGCCGGCGCCAGACGATCATGAGCCGCGGCGGCGTCTCCCACCGAGAGACCAGAGAGCCCCAACGCCTGGCCAGCAACGAGTGCGGCCAAGGGCCACCCGAGCTCCTTGGCCGCCGTCATGGCCCGCTCGGCATCCCGCCAACCCTCGTCCAGTCTGCCCCGATAGACGTGCAAGATCCCGCTCGTCGCCATCATCATGGCCGCCATCGGACCGCCGATGTCGGCGGCCACCTCGGCACCCTGGGCCACCAGCTCCTCGGCTCGATCCCAGTTCCCGGCCCAGGCTTCAGTCTCGATGAGCCCCCAGAGCAGGAGCGGCAACCCGGTCTCGACACCCTCCGCCAACGCTCGAGCGTGCTCAGCCTCATAGAGAGCTCTGGCGCTATCGAGGTCATCACTCAGGTGCAGCACGTGGCCGATGACGACGCGGGGCCGCAGCTCCATGCTCAGACGGGGTGGCTGCTCGGAGCCGATCAGGCCGCGAGCAATGAGGTTACGCTGCACGCCCTCTCCCCGACTGAACCTCACAAACGCCATGCCGGCGTATAGCCGGGCCTGAAGAGCGGCGTCGCCACTTTGTTCGACCAGCTCCACCGCTTGCTCGGTGTACTCCAGAGCAGTTCTCTCGTCGCTGAGGTTGTTCGCCGCCACCGCCAGGTCCATGGCAATAGCCCCGCGTAGCACGGGGTCCTCGCCTGACTCCTCCAATGCCTTGGTGAGCGTCGTGATCCACTGCGTGGGATCGCCAAGGAAGGCCGAGTAACGGGCAAGTCGCCGCAACAGCTCGGCCCGCTCGGGCCCTGATGGCATGGCCCCGATGACCGCCTCGAGGAGCGCGCAGGCGCGAGCGGGCTCCGACGCCTCGAACCGGTTCTCGGCTTCCATGATTTTTCGTCGATGCTGGTCGTCAAGCCGACTTGGGGGCGTCAAGCTCACGGCCAACTCCGCCAACACGGCCGCCGTCTCACAGGCGCCGCGTGCCGCCGCAGACAGGGAGGCATCCTCTACCGCCCGTGCCACTCGTTCGTCAGGTCTATCCGCAGCGAGGGCCAGATGGCGAGCCCGCACTTCGGGGTGGCGGACGGCGGAGGCCAGGCGACGGTGGACGGCCCGGCGTTGTTCCTCGGTCGCATCGTCGGCGACAACCGATCGGATAAGCGGGTGGGCGAACACGAGGCCATCACCGGTCCGCTGAACGATGCCCGCATCCAAGGCCCGCTCGAGATCTCGACTGGCACTCCGTGGATCGGACGTGGCCGCCAACACAACCCGGTACGACGGTTCCCCGGTGAGTGCAGCGGCGAGGAGGACGTCGCCGCCGCCGCCGCCGCCGCCGGCGCTCATGGGGCTCATCCGGTGTCGCACCAGTCGGCGCAACGACTCCGGCACGCTTACCGATTGACCCGGACCCGTCTCGAGCTCCGTTGCGTTCGCCATGACCAGCTCGAGGGCGAAAAGCGGGTTTCCCCGGGACAGCTCGTGCACTCGTACCAGGCTGCTTCGCCGCAGCGTCACTCTGGTTCGCGTGGCGAGCAGCTCGCTCATCGCCTCCAGGGTGAGAGCGCCGACGTCGATCCGGTCCAGCCGGTGGGACTCGACTGAGGCGATCGCCAATGGCGCCGGTTCCCTGGACCACTCGGTCCGGACCACGCCCAGCAGACCGACCGCGGCATCGCCAGCGCGACGCAGTACATACGAGACCACTCGAGCCGAGGGACGATCGAGCAGAGGAAGATCGTCGATGGCCAGCAAGACCGGCGCATCGGCAGCGAGGGATCGGACAACCCCCAGGACGGCGGTGGCCAGGGTGCGGGGGTCCACGGGGACGTCGGACAGCTCATCCCGGAAGACGGCAACGCCGACGGCTCGCCGCTGGGGCTCGGGCAGCTCGTCGACCGCGGCCCTCGGGACCGCCTCCAACAGGTCGGCCAACGCGGTGAACTCCCAGGGAACCTCCAGTTCCACCGGGCTGGCCGACAGGACCCGATACCCTCGGTCGGACGCGGACACCTTCGCCCGACCCAACAAAGTGGTCTTACCGATGCCTATCTCTCCTTCGAGGAGCAGGCATCGGGACCCGCCGGTGAGGGCGTCCAGGAAGCGCCCGATCGCGGTCGACTCGAGATGTCGGGTGACAGCCGGAACAGCGCTCATGATCCGACTGCTCCCAGCCACTCGGCGTTCTTTTCACTCACGCCGCCGAGCCAGCGGCATCCCGATTGGCAGCAAGTCAGTGTACGCCCGCCGGAGGAGCATTCGGGCAAGTCGGCGGGTGCAAGGACTTCTCAATATCACGGATGCCTCGAACTCCGGGCACCGACCTTACCGACCGGCGTCCTGCTGGCATCAGCAAACGTAGTCGTCGAGGTCAGGATCGCCATGGTGGCGGCCGGCGTCCGCGGTCGACCGGCGGTTTGCCGCCGGCCATCCTTTGGGCACCTTGGTCCCTGCTGCGCGGATCCGCGGGAGGGGTTGGGGGATCTCAGGGTGCTATGTGCGCGGACGAGTCGAGCGAGTTCCTGAAGGTCGCGAAAAAGACATCCAGGGATGTCACGATCGCCCAAGCCGAGACCGCTGGGTGCTGAGGATCGCGGGACATGCCGCAATCTCGAAGCGGGGGACACGGCAGAGCTTTTGGCCACCTTCGGCAGCGCTTGGCGGCGTTGACCACCGAAAGCGTTCATCGTAGAATACTGCGTATGGTACGACGACCGCTAAGGAGCCCGACCCCATGAGCGTCCGACACGCGCTGCTGGCGCTCTTGAGCGAGGGCCCGAAGTACGGACTCCAGCTCCGCCAAGAGTTCGAGGAGAGCACCGGGGAGGTGTGGCCGCTCAACGTCGGGCAGGTCTACTCGACCCTCCAACGACTCGAGCGTGACGAGCTCATCGAATCGGACGAGGGCGGCGACGAAGACGAGGTTGGACCGCAGAAGGCGTTCCGGATCACCGATGCCGGTCGCCAGGAGCTGGACGACTGGTTGAACACGCCGCCGGATATGACCTCGCCGCCGCGCGACGAGCTCGTGATCAAGGTGCTGGCGGCCCTTCGCGTACCGGAAGTGTCGGTCCACGACGTCATCCAGGTCCATCGTCGTTATCTCGTCGAGCTGATGCAGCAGTGGACGAGGCTCAAGGAGGACGAGGCGGACTTCGATCTGACCTTTGCCTTGGTCGTGGACGCCGAGCTCTTCCGCCTCGACTCCGTTGTTCGATGGCTCGACATGGCTGACGGACGACTGCGGCGGGCTGAGTTGGAGCCCCCGACGGCGAAGTCCGGACCGCTCATCCGGCGCAGGCTGGTTGCGCGGCGATGAGCTACCTCGAGCTGCGCGAGGTCTCGAAGAGCTATGGGAGTGCCGACGCTCAGGTGCAGGCCCTGCGATGCGTCAACCTCTCCGTCGAGCGGGGATCGCTCGTCGCGGTCATGGGTCCATCCGGCTCAGGGAAGTCGACGTTGCTCACGATCGCCGGCAGCCTCGAGGACCCAACGGACGGCGTCGTGTCGATCGACGGGCACTCGCTTTCGTCGATGTCCCGTAACGACAAGGCGCGGCTCCGTCGGCGGACCGTGGGCTACGTGTTCCAGGACTTCAACTTGCTCGCCGGACTGACCGCGGCCGAGAACGTGGCGCTCCCGATGGAGCTCGACGGCGTCTCGTCGAGGCAGGCCCGGCGCACGAGCATGGCCGCGCTCGAGGAGCTGGGACTCGTCGAACGAGCGTCGCACTATCCGGACGAGCTCTCGGGCGGCGAGCGCCAGCGCGTCGCGATCGCTCGCGCGGTGGTTGGCGATCGTGCCCTCTTGCTGGCCGACGAGCCGTCGGGCGCGTTGGACTCGATCAATGGCGAGGCGGTCATGCGACTGATCCTGGGCGCCTGTCACCGGGGCGTCGCGGCGGTGGTCGTCACCCACGACGCACAGCTCGCATCATGGGCGGACCGAGTGGCGTTCATCCGCGACGGGCGCCTGGTTGATCAGACGGTCCCGCCGCCCACGCCGGAATCACTGCTCGAGGAGCTTCCGGCACCCGCGCCGCGCCGCTAGCTCGGCGGCAATCAGCGCAGGCCACCCGTCGGCCTCGGCCCTTGACATAGTGATTCTATCCAGTAACATACTGGGTATGTACCTGGGTGATCTACCTACTCATAGGGCCGGATTCGCGGCAAAGGACGGTCGGCGCAGATGAGCCTGCTCGAGCTCGACCAGATCTCGAAGTTCTATGGCGAGGGGGCAACCGCGGTGCGGGCCCTCTACGAGATCGAGCTCTCCGTCGATGAAGGCCACCTGATCGCGGTGATGGGCCCATCCGGCTCGGGGAAGTCGACGCTCCTCACCATCGCCGGCAGCCTCGAGGAGCCGACGAGCGGCGAAGTGTGCGTGGGCGGGGCGCCCCTGTCGAGACTGTCACGTAACGACAGAGCGCGGCTGCGCCGTCGGACGATCGGCTATGTCTTCCAGGACTTCAACCTCCTCCCCGGTCTTACCGCCGCGGAGAACGTCGCGTTGCCGCTTGAACTGGACGGCGTCTCGGCCCGCAAGGCACGCCAGGCGGGGCTCGGGGCGCTCGAAGAGCTCGGACTGGTCGATCGGGCCGGCCACTACCCCGATCAGCTCTCCGGCGGTGAGCGCCAGCGGGTGGCCATCGCCCGCGCCGTGGTCGGCGAGCGCAAACTTCTGCTCGCCGACGAGCCGTCGGGTGCGCTCGACTCCGCCAACGGCGAGGCGGTGATGCGGATGATCTTCGACGCCTGCCAACGAGGGGTGGCGGCAATCGTGGTGACCCACGATGCCCACCTGGCGTCCTGGGCCGACCGGGTGATCTCCATCCGCGACGGACGTGCCGTCGACCATCCCGCTACCGAACTTCCCGAGTCTCCGCTTGCCGCGCCCAGCGCGTAGCGACCGAGCCCACGATTCCGAGAGTTTCGATGACCACCGCCGTCCTTGCACCCCATGCCGAGGGTCGTCCCGCCAATGGGGGTGCGCCGGCCCGTCGTGCTGTCGTCCGGTGGGCATGGCGCCTTTTTCGTCGAGAGTGGCGTCAACAGTTGTTGATCCTCGCCCTCATCACGATCGCGGTGGGGGCGACCATCGTGGGCTCGGCTGTGGCCACGAACAACCCGCCGCCGACGAATGTCGGCTTCGGCACGGCGCAGGACTCCGTTTCCTTTACGGCTTACGACGCGCGGACGGCGGCCGTCGTCGCCAGCCTGGAGCATCGCTTCGGTCGCGTCGAAGTGATCGAGAACCAGACGCAGTCGGTTCCGGGATCGATCACTACCTACCAGCTCCGAGCCCAGAGCCCGGACGGGCCCTACAGCGGCCCCATGCTCTCACTCCTCTCCGGGCACTACCCGACCGGCCCCGCCGAGGTCGCCGTGACGAGCGGCGTCTCGTCGGCGTTCCACCTGGGGGTGGGGGACCGGTGGCGAGTGGGCGGCGTCGACCGCCAGGTGGTCGGCGTCGTGGAGAACCCCCAGAGTCTCCTGGATGAGTTCGCGCTCGTCGTCCCCGGGCAGGTGGAGAACCCGACAAGCGTCAACGCGCTGTTCGACGCCCCGGGTGTCCCGTTGGCCTCGATCGGCCACCACGCGCAAACCCCGGCGTCGGTCGCCCAGTCGAATCCCCTCAATCCCGAGACGATCTCGCTCGTTGCCCTGGTCCTCGGCATGCTGCTCATCGCGCTCGTCTCGATCGGCGGCTTCACGGTGCTCGCTCAGCGGCGCCTCCGGTCGATCGGCATGCTCGAGTCGACCGGCGCCACCGACCGCCACGTCCGGCTCGTCGTCAGCGCCAACGGCACGGTTGTCGGTCTGGTCGGAGCGATCCTCGGCTTCGTCGTCGGGCTCGTCGTCTGGCTGGCCTACCGCCCGAGCCTCGAGCAGAGCTCGCACCACGTCATCGGCGTGCTCGAGCTTCCGTGGATCGTCGTGGCCGCGGCCATGGTCCTCGCCGTCGTCGCGGCGTACTTCGCGGCCTCCCGGCCAGCCCGGGCGATCACCAAGGTGCCGATCGTCCAGGCGCTATCGGGTCGGCCAGCGCCGCCTCGCCAGATCCGGCGGTCCGCCCTCCCGGGCCTCGTCTTCCTCGTCCTGGCCTTCTTGTCGTTGGGCTACGCCGGCGGTACGAACCAGGGCAACGGGAGCGGGGGCTCGCCAGAGCTCGTGCTCGGGATCATGCTCCTCATCCCGGGGCTCATCCTGCTGGCGCCGTTTCTCTTGTCGTTGACCGCCCGCTTTGGACGGCGGGCGCCGATCGCGCCTCGGCTCGCGCTCCGTGATCTCGCCCGCTACCGGGCGAGATCGGGTTCGGCGCTCGCGGCGATCAGCATCGCCGTGCTCGTGGCCGTGATCGTGATGCTGGCGGCAGCGTCCCGGTACGGGAACGTCCTCGACTATGCGGGCCCCAACCTCTCCTCGAACGAGCTGGCCCTCCACTCCGCCGCGCCGCCACCGACAGGCACGACCGTTGTCACACCGGAGCACGGGCGCCACGTCCAGAGGAACGCGCCAAGTACGACGATTGCCACCCCAGAGGAGTTGGCGAAGCACGCCGAGTCGATCGCCAAGGGGCTCGGCGCTCCGCTCGTCACGCTCGAAACGCCGAACGCCAGCCTGAACGGTACGCAGGGTGGGCGGACATGGAGTGGCGCCATCTACGTCGCCACGCCGCAGCTCTTGAAAGCCTTCGGGATCACCCCGTCGGAGATCGATCCGAACGCGGACATCTTGACCGCCCGTCCGGGTCTCTCGGGCGTGTCGGGTCTCGTCTTCAACTACGGCTCGGGGGGCAAGACAGCGAGCGGTCCCGGCTCTGCGGGTGAGGGGCTCACATCGCAGGGCTGTACGGCCGCCAACAGCTGTCTGCCGGATCCAGTCATCCAGGAGATCGGTGCACTCCCGGGCGGTACGTCGGCGCCGAACACGGTTATCACCGAGCACGCGATGCGTGAGTTCCACATCACGACGACGACCACCGACTGGTTGGTACAAGGGACGCAGCCCTTCACCGCGGCGAAGATCAGCAGTGCCGAGTTGGCGGCGTCGACCTCCCAGCTGTCGGTCGAGTCGAAGAACGACCAACCCAGCTCGTCCGCCGTCATCAACTGGGCGACCATCTTCGGGATCGTCATCGCACTCGGCATCCTCGGGATGTCGGTCGGTCTGGTCCGGAGCGAGACGGCGAGCGACCTCCGCACGCTCGCCGCAACCGGTGCCTCCAGCTTCACCCGGCGGACGCTGACGGCGGTGACCGCCGGAGCGCTCGGATTCCTCGGCGCGCTCCTCGGGACGATCGGGGGCTACGTCGGGATGATCGGCTGGCTCCGCAGCAACTCGTTGAACGGGGGAATCGCCGCGCTCGGGAATGTTCCGGTCGGCGACCTCCTCCTCGTCCTCATCGCCATGCCGGCGTTCGCAGCGGCCGTCGGCTGGGTGTTCGCCGGTCGCGAGCCGTCGAGCATGGCGCATCAGGCGATCGAATAAATAGATCGAATAAACAGAACGAGGTGCTGGGACCGCCCGGGACCTCCACTGAATCAGTGTCATCCGGACCCGATGACCGGGTCTGAAGGCTCCGGCGTCAGCCCAAAGGGTGACTGCCGATCGCCGGAGATCCTCCCTACGGCGGTTGGCGGCGACGAAGACCGTCGTCATCATGGCATCGTGCGGTTCGCTCAAACGTCTTCTCATCCGTCGAGAGCTTCTGAACGGGCGCAATCTCTTGGCCAGATCACGCAGGGGTTCTGTCAACGGCTGGTGGCCGCCTACCGCTCTACCTACCAAGAGCTGACTCTGGCCCATCGAGCTTCAGTCGATCGAAGGGAACGACCGGGGTCGGCTCCCCGACCTCTGCCATGACGAGCGGGCATGCACAAGGCGGTGGATCCGGATCTCGCTGGGAAGCTCGTCTGCTGGTGTGGCTCGCCTCAGTTGGGGATGGGTGAACCGAAGCGAATGAGATTCCCGTCGGGGTCGATGTGCTGGCCCTCGCGCTTGCCGTAGTCCTCGTTCGCCGGCCCGGTGACCGCGGCACCGACGGCGCGCCAGTCCGCGGCGAGGCGGTCGGCGTCCTCGACATGGAGGTACAGCACGCTCGTCATGTGGCGGTCGGGTTCGTAGCCGGGCCATGCCGCGGGGTCGCGAGCCAGGTGCACGGTGAGATTGCCGAAGTTGGCGAAGGCGTACGTCTCGTCGTGGTACTCGGTGTTGAAACCGAGCCGCTGGTAGTGCTCGACCGCCCGGGCCACATCGATCACCCGGAACACCGGTTCGAAGCCGACGACCCGAACCGGACCGCCCGCCCGCTCGATCTGAAGGCCTCGTTGGGCGTTCATCCAGTCGATGCAGTCGTAACAGATGCGAAGGTTCGTGTCGGGCCACAACCTGACGAAGCCTCCCGTCAGCGGCTGTTCACAGCAGGCGCAGTCATCGACGGCCGACACGTCGTTCATTTGATCAGATTCTGGCCTCGACCCGGCTGACCGTGGGGCTCACGCGCCCAAGTCCGATCGGGCTGCGCTGGTCAGCTGCCCGATCTGCGCGATGGGCACCGGCCGCGAAAAGTAGTAACCCTGGGCCGTGTCGCAGTTGAGGTCGACCAGCTCCTGGCGAACCTCCTCGGACTCGACGCCTTCGGCGACAACCTTGAGCCCCAGGTTGTGCCCGAGCTCGATGACCGAGTGGACGATGGCCCGATGGGCGGGATCGGTGAGCAGATTGAGGATGAAGTTCTTGTCGATCTTCAGTTCGGCGACAGGCAGATTGGCGAGATAGGCGAGCGACGTGTGCCCCTGCCCGAAGTCGTCGATACTCGACCGGATCGCGGCTGCTGCGAGATCGTGAAGTGCAAGGCTCGCCCGAGCGGGGTCATGGACGAGCGCGGTCTCCGTGATCTCGATGATCAAGCGGGAAGGTGTGACGTCGGCTTCGGCGATCGCTGACCGCAGCTCCTGGCTGAAGCCAGCTCGATTGAGACTTCTGGCCGAGACGTTCACCGCCAGGGTGGCCTCTCCCAGTGAGGGTACGTCCCGCAGGGCGGCCCGAAGGACCCATCGAGTGAGATCGTGGATCACGTCGGTATGTTCGATCATCGGGATGAAAGCATCCGGGTAGATCAGGCCTCGCTCTGGGTGACGCCATCGCACGAGGGCCTCAGCTCCTTCAAGGGCCCCGGTGCGGAGTGAGTACTTGGGCTGGTAGTGGAGCACCAGCTCGTCCTCAGCGATGGCCTTGCGGAGCTCGACGGCCAACGAGAGGCTCTGCGTGTCATAGCGAACCTGGGACGGCTCGTAGCGGCTGACCCCTAGGTGGTTCTCCTTGGCGTGATAGAGGGCAACGTCGGCGCACTGCAACAGGTCACCGGCGTCGCCTGCATCGGCGGGACAAAGGGCATAGCCGATGCTGGCTTCGATGGATAGCGGAAGCCCCTGGACGGTGATCTCGCCTTCGATCACGTGGCGGAGTCGCGTCAACTCCTCCTGCGCCGTGCTCCCGTCGCGCAGGACGAGCCCGAACTCGTCACCACCAAGGCGCGCCACCGTGTCCTTCTTGGACACGGCGGCGCGTAGCCGCGATGCCAGGATGGTCAACAGAACGTCACCGTTGTGGTGACCGAGGGTGTCGTTGACTGCCTTGAAGCCGTCAAGGTCGACGATCGCCACCGCGGTCGGCGTCCGGCCACGCCGGGCGGGTGCGACGGCCTTTGTGACCCGCTCGCCGAAACGTAGGCGATTGGGTAGTCCCGTCAGCGGATCGTGGGCGGCCAGGAACGCGTTCTTCGCCGACTCTCGGCGGACAGCCCGAGTCGCCGACCGGGCGATGAGTAGGAGCACGACGTAGAGACCGATCAGGCCGAGAATGAGATCGAGGTACATCGAGTCGAGGCCGGCCCCGATGGCTTGGGCGATCGGGGTGTACGGGATGTAGAGCTCCAGCACACCGAGTCGCCCGGCCGCCGGTTCCTCCAGTGGCAGGTACACCTCGACGGCCGAGACGCCGACGGCACCGCTGTCGTTGGCGTCGCCGTTGAGCCGGGTGAGGCGGGTGACGACGTGACCTTTTGCGGCCTCGATGGCTTCGTCCTCTGGGTGCGCCGCGAAACCCGACCCGTCGTCTGAATAGACGACGTAGCCGCGGAGGTTCCTCAGTCGTAGCCGCAAGATTTGGCGGCTGGCGATGGCCTCGTGAACGAATCGATCCAGTTCTGACCGCTGTGCCCCGCTGACGACGTGTGACAGGGACTGGTTGTCGAGGAGCGGTTCGATCGTTGCCTGCGCAAGGAGGACGGCCTCGGCTCGGGCGCGGGCGACGCCATCGGCTTGGGCGTTGCTTTGCAAACCCTCCGCCAGCGCTACGCCCAACGCGATGACGGCGACCAGGGTGACCGCGGCGTAGGGCACGAATGCCCGAAACCCGTGCCTTCGTACATCCGGACCTACCGCCGCGCCGGCATCAGAGGACTTCGGACCGTCCCGGGCCTGCGGGACGCTTGCGCCATCCTCGGTCGTGGGCATCTCCGGAGACGGAAGTGTAGGGCTGGCCCCCATGTTCAGTCTGCGAAGGGCCGGCCGGATAAGGCGGCCGCACAAGGGCATAGACCCGGACCTGGATGATGAACGGGTTGAGTCGACATCGGCGAATCCTGACTCCTTGTGTTCGAGGGCCTACCAGACGCCGGGGAGCAGCCTCCATTGGACCTCGGCGCGGTAGGCCTCGTATTGATCGCTCGCAACGAGCAGACGTTCTTCGACGATCGCCCGGCCGACATTGCAGCTGGATACGAACAGCATCACCAGGGCGTTCCACATCGAGATGCTCTGCAGTAGATAACCGAACTGGAGCAGAAAGTAGGAGACATAGATCGGGTGGCGAACGACGGCGTAGGGCCCGCGCCGTACGAGCCCTCGGTCGGCGGCGGCGAAACCGAAAGAGCGTCCGAGGGCGACGAACGATGCCACGCAGATCGTCAAGCCGAGTAGCTGGAGGCCGAGACCGGCGTCGAGCCCCCACGGCGGATGTGCACCGTCGGGCCGGAACAGCACACTGCCGAACGTTCCGCCGAAGGCGAGTGACCAGTCCCCCCACCGCCGGCTCACGACTTGGGCCGGCCGCCGAACGAGATAGGCGCCGACGATCCATGCCTGTTCGAGGAAGAACGCGGCGCCGATCAACCGGTGCGTATGCAGATCGGCCCGAAGGGTGGCTTGTGCGAAGAGCGCCGCGCCGCCCGCACCGACGAGATTGGCCGCGGTTCTGATGAGCCGCTGTGCTCGAACAGGCAGGTGGTTGGGGTTCGGTAGGCCCTGGGGGGTGGCGTGGGTTTCGGGGTCGTCTTGGTGGCCAGCGAGGCCATCGCCGGTGGTGGGGTAGCCCGTGAGTGGCCCACCCGATGGGTTCATGGGTCCGGCGGGGCGGAGGTCATTCCATCGCCGCCACGCGCCGCTCGATGAGCGCGTCGACGCTGAACCGGCCGGCGCCAGCCACCGCGACGACCAGGGCCAAGACTCCGAGGGCCATGTTCAACTGGTAGCCGGGCGGCGACGTCGAGGAGTTGATCCCGGTCGCCCAGGTGACCGTGATCATCGCCATGACCATGTCGCCGAAGAGAGCTATCCCCCCGAGTCGGACGCCGAAGCCGAGCGCGAGCGAGATCCCGCCGCCGAACTCGATCAACCCGCCGAGGACCGCGAACAGTCCCCCCGGATGGAGGTGGGCGGTATTCGAGAAGTAGAGCGCGGTCCCGTGAATCCCTGGGCCGTTGAACGCCCCGAAGAGCTTTCCCGCTCCGTAGTAGATGAAGATCCAGCCGAGCGCGATGCGGGCAGCAACCAGAACGAGGTCGACGGAGAGGGCGGCGACGCGAGTCCGGAAGATGAGAGCCAGCAATGCGGGCCAGCGGCCTCGGTTCGTCGGTAGCGGCGTCATCACCATGAAGCCGTAGCCCGGGGCATCCCGTGTTGTCAGGGTGTCGGTACGTACGGATCCCCCCGAGATCCGGTCCAGTCCTGTTTCCGGACCGTCGGTCACCCCGTGCGCTCACGGGAGATCAGGTCGGGCTCTTCGACCGGCCGGAATGGAGCGAGGAGTTGAGCGGCGAAGACCGAGAGGTGATGCGGGCGCGATCCTGCCTGTTCGACGGCCAACGGTCGACCGGGCAGCCCCGTGTCGATCCTGATGGTCGCGGCGGTCGGGAACACGGCTCGGTGGAAGAGCTGGTCCCAGATCGTCAGTGCGAAACCGAGGTTGACGTCCTGAGGCCCTTCCAGCTGGTGGTGGATCCGGTGGAAGTTCGGACTGACGAAGACCCGCCCCAGCGGCCCGAATCCCAGGTTGGTGTTGGAGTGAGCGAACGCCACGATCGCGCCGTAGATGACCAGGAGGGTCGTCGACAGGGCACCGTTGGCGAGAAGCACGATGCCCGGGATCAGGGCGATGAGGTACGAGACATGGATGAGAGGGTGCGTACGAAACACCGTCAGTACGTTCATGTCCTCTTGAGAATGGTGGAGCTCATGAAAGCGCCACAGCATCCGGATCCGGTGGTTCGCGAGGTGGGCGAACCAGTTGCACCCGTCCATGGCGATGAAGAGCACGACGATGGCTGCCCAACGGGGAACCACTCCGAAGCGCGGGAGCACGATCCAGGGGAGGGCGCGCTGCGCGACTTCGGAGAAGGTGAGGGTGAGTGCCGTGATCAGCGGGACGACCAGGATGGCGTTGAACACCGTGAACAGCGCATCCTGGCGGTGACCGCGGGCGATCAATGGGCGCCGCTGGGCTGGTCGAACCCGTTCGGCGACGAGGAAGACTCCGATGATCGCCAGACTGAGTGGCCCGACCACGACGACGCGAAGATTCGACGACGCCGCGACGAAGTCCGAGCCACCGAAGTGGCTGAACAAGCCGAACCCGATGAGGACAGCGGCAATCGCGCCAATCGAACAGGCCGGCAGGTACACCCGGGACGACAGGGCAGACCGCCGGTCTTTGGCCCCTCGGCCGCTGCGCTCAGCGGGCGCTGTGGCAAGAGGGCGAACGAGCGGAGCTAGGAACGTCACGAAGACCTCTCAACTCTCTCGGGTCGGCCGTTAGAAAGAAGCGCCGCCGGAGCTGGGGCTGGTCGTGGGCGTGGACCCAGATCCAGTTTGTCCGGACTTCGCCGTCGTGACAGAGGACCACTTGCCCCACTTGTCCGTGACATTCCCATTCACCTGTCCGGCCGCGCTGTCGCCGCTGAACCAGTAGAGGGGTTTGCCCGCATAGGTCACCTGGAGCGTGCCGCCGGACCGCTTCACCGTGCCGAGCTTGGCCGCGTTGACGCCCTTGCCGGCGGTCGCCGACGTGACGCCCTTGGGCAGCAGCACCGCTGGCCAGGCCATCAGACACTGGGCGGTGCAGGCCGTCTTGCTGGCTTTCAACGTGTAGAGCGTGTTACCGCTCACGAGGACCGTGCCGAGCTTGGCGTTCTTGGCGGTCGAGATGACGATGCTGGCCCCTGTCGAGGCGCCGGCGATCCCGACGGTGAGGAACGACGCGGACAGCCCGGAGGCGACCAGCGTGGCGGTCGCGATCCGACGGCCGCGAGCTCGCCGGGGGGCGTGGTGCAGTCGATCCGTGTGTCCCATGTCGTTCGTCTCCTCGTGGGTCGGAAGTGAGATGTTCGCTCCCGATACCAGGCCATACGTGGAGGTCGGGTAAAGAGATCACTCCCGGCGGACTCTTTCGGTCGCGATGATCCGGCGGCCCACCTCGGCCGTACAGGCGGTATCGGTACGACGAGGGGACGCACAACGTGTATCAGCCAAAACGACGTCCAGCGGCGATTCGCCCGTTCGCATTTCGCGCCGCGGGGGTCGCACTGGGAGTTGGGGGGCTCGTGGCCATGATCGGTCTCGGCAGCTCGGCCGGCGCGGCGTCCGGCCACAAGCCGAAGCGGGTCGTCATCTCAACCGCCAAGAACCCCGAGCTCGGGTCGATCCTCGTGAGCGGCACGACGCTCTACACGTTGAAAGCCAGCAAGACGCCCTGTACCGCCCAGTGCTTGAAGGTCTGGCCGGCGGTGGTGTTGCCCAAGGGCGCGAAGGCGGCGACGGCTGGGACGGGCGTGACTGCCCGGAAGCTGGGCACGGTGAAGCGGTCCGGAGGCGTCCGGCAGGTGACGTACTCAGGCAAGGCTCTCTACTGGTTCTCGGGCGACCGAACCGCTGGCCAGGTAGGCGGCAATGTGACGGATCAATGGGGGAGATGGTCGGCCTTCGTGACCGTGCCGCTCTCCGCGACCTCCGTCGCTCAGCCACCCGCACCTGCGCCGACCACCGCACCGTCGGTGACCACGGTGCCGACGCCTACCACCGCACCGCCGGCGACCACCGCACCTTCGACGACGGCGCCCGTTCCCTCGACCCCGGCCCCGACGACCCCGGTGACGAGCCCGCCGAGCACGTCTCCTCCGACGACGAGGCCAGTCCCGCCGCCCACGACGGCCCCACCCCCACCGCCCACGACGACGACCAGTGCCCCGACATCGGGCGGCGCGTCATTTTGAGCCCTGGGAAGACCCGGAAAGATCGGGGCACACTGCCGCCCGCCAACGTCCGGGTGCAGGCGAGATCCCCGGCCAACGGCTGCACGCGGATCGCCGAGGTCAGGTCCTAGCGTGTGATCCGTCGACGGCCGGCCCGCCGGTCGTGGCGTCACGCGGCAATCAACTCCGCACGGTCGGCGTCTCAATGGGTGCACGACCCGAGACTGGAGGGACATGGAGGAGGGTGGGCAGGCATTCCTCGAGGCGACGCTGCCGCATCTCGACGTCCTCTATCGGGTGGCCCGCCATGCCGGTAACGACCACCATCGGGCGGAAGACCTCGTCCAGGAGACCTACCTCCGGGCCTACGCCAACTTCGCCGGTCATCGGGGCCCGAGCACTCGAGCGTGGTTGGTCACTATCTGCCTCAACCTCGCCCGCTCCGAGGGGCGTCGCCGGTCCCGTCGCGTCGTCGAGGCGCCGCTGGCGGAGGCGGACGTCTACCCGGCGGGTGGCCCTGGAGTCGTGGACCAGGTTCTGGCCGGCCTCGACGCCGAACGGATCGCCCGGGCCCTCGGGCGCCTGCCCGAGGAGCAGCGGATAGCGATCGTCCTGATGGACCTGGCCGGCCTGACGGCGGCAGAGGTGGCGGACCAGCTCGGGTGCCCCCGCAACACGGTCCTTTCTCGGGTCCATCGAGGCCGCCGTCGGCTCGTCACGTTGCTCAGTAGGGAGGACGTCGGCCGTGACCCATGACGACCGACGGCTCGTCGCCTTCTTGAACGGTCAGCTGTCCGACGCCGAAGAGCAGGCCTTCGACGAGCACCTTCTCGGCTGCGAGGCCTGTTGGCAGGCCACCCAGGAGGACCGGGCCGGCCGCCTGGCCGTGGAACAGCTACGCGTCCCCGCTCCGGCTGGGCTCGCCGATCGCCTGGTCGCCTCGGTGGCCCTGGCGGCCAAGCCGACACCGTCAGCCGCGAGCACAGACCAGCGCCGTTGGCGCTCAGCTAGTGATCACGGACGAGGGCCTCGTCGATCGAGGGTGGTGATGGTCGCGGTGGCCGCCGCGCTGGCGTTGCTCACTCTCGGTGGTGTCGTGGGATGGGCTCTCGCCGATCGACCGGCCAGCGACCCGCCCCAGATCGCCGGGGTCGTGGCCATGATGGCGCCCGCCAGGGCGGGGAGTCCTACCCTCCAGACCGGCGAACGGGTCGATCTCGGCGGCCAGGAGCTGACCGTGCGGGCCTACCGGGTGCACGGGGTGGTCGCGCTCGTGGCCACCTCGGCCCGGCCCTTCCCGATGGCCGCCAGCTCGCATCTGCTCTCCGGGTCCTCGCCGACGGCCTGGATGGCGACTCATGGTGCGCTCGCCATGTACGGCGTCAACCGTCAGGCGGGTACCAGCCGAGGTTCGATGTTCCTCGTCGCGGCCATGCCGATGGCTCAGCTCCCGCAGGTCGCGGCCCACCTGCACCTCATCTAGCCGCCGTCCCGTCGGATCGGGGACGGCGCGGCTGAATGACGCGGCAATCAGCGGGGTGACGCCGGCGTCTCTATCGGGAGGAACCGACTGCCGCAGGGTTGAGCAACCGGAGGGAGCGCCTGGACGTGGCTGAGCTGATCGTGATCGGGGTAGTGGCCGGCTTCTTGGCCGGGGTGTCGCCCTGCATCATCCCGGTTCTTCCGGTCGTGCTCGTCGCCGGCGGCACCGCCCCGGCCGGCACCGCGCCGGCTGGCACCGCGCCGGCCGGCACCGCGCCGGCTGGCACCGCGCCGGTCGACAGCACGCCGGTCGGCACCGCGCCGGCCGGGGTGGTGGCACCGCCGGTGGCCGCCCGGCGGTGGCGACGGCCGGTCGCGGTGGTCGTCGGCCTGGTCCTGAGCTTCAGCCTCCTGGTGTTGGCCGGGTCGGAGCTGCTCTCGCTCCTCCACCTGCCCCAGGACACGCTCCAGGACGTGGGCATCGCCATGCTGGGCATCGTCGGCGTCGGCTACCTGATCCCTCCTGTCGCCGCTCTGATCGAGCGTCCGTTCGCCCGGATCGGGGCCCGCCAGCCAAACGGCAACGCCGGGGGCTTCGTGCTCGGGCTGGCGCTCGGGCTCTTGTTCGTTCCTTGCGCCGGACCGATCCTGGCCGCCATCACGATCGTCGGCGCCAGCCACCGGGTGGGTCTCACGGCGGTACTGCTGACGGTCGCCTTTGCCGTCGGGGCCGCGGTCCCCCTGCTTGCCGTGGCCCTGGCCGGGAATCAGCTCACCCAACGGGTCGGCGCCCTCCGCCGGCATGCGCCGGCAGTGCGGCGGGTCGGTGGCGTCGTCCTCATCGTGATGGCCGTCGCCGTCGCGCTCAACGTCTTCGACGGCCTTCAGCGGGCGGTTCCCGGGTACAGCGACGCCCTCCAGGGATCCAGCGCCGTCCGCCACGAGCTCGGTGCGTTGACCGGGAACGGCGGGAGCTCGCTCGCCGCCTGCAACAGCAACGCCGTGGGTCTGGTCGACTGCGGGAAGGCGCCGAACTTCACGGGCATCTCCACCTGGCTGAACACGCCCGGGAGCAAGCCGCTCTCCCTGGCGGCCCTGCGGGGCAAGGTGGTCCTGGTCGACTTCTGGACCTATTCGTGCATCAACTGCCAGCGGACGCTGCCCCACGTCGAAGCCTGGTACCAGCGGTATCGCCACGACGGCCTCGTCGTCGTCGGCGTCCACACCCCGGAGTTCGCTTTCGAGCACGTCGTCTCGAACGTCCGGTCGCAGGCGGCCGCCCTCGGCGTCCACTACCCGGTGGCCATCGACGACGCCGCTAAGACCTGGGATGCCTACGACAACGAGTACTGGCCCGCCGACTATCTGGTCGACGCCCAGGGCGTCGTCCGGCACGTGCACTTTGGGGAGGGCGACTACTCGGGGACCGAGGGCCTGATCCGGCAGCTTCTCCGGGCCGCCCATCCCGGCGTCACCCTGCCGCCGCCCACCGATGTCGCCAACCTGACGCCAACGGGCGAGACGAACCCCGAAACCTACGTCGGCTACGACCGTCTCCAGTTCCTCGAACCACTGGCCGCCGCCGTTCACGACGCCCCCGCCAGCTACCACATCCCCGCCACACTGCCCCTCGGCGCCTTCGGCCTGTCGGGGACCTGGACCGAGCACGCCCAGGAGGCCACCGCCGGCGGCGGCGCTGAGCTCGAGCTCCGGTTCTTGGCCAAAGACGTCTATCTGGTGCTCGGGGGCTCCGGCACCGTCACGGTGACGATCGACGGACAGGAGCAGAAGACCATCGACGTCAGCGGCTCACCACGGCTCTACACGCTCGACAGCACGGCCTCGACGACCACCGGCACGATGGTCCTGCAGGCGTCCCCCGGGGTGGAGGCGTACGACTTCACGTTCGGGTAGGCGTGCGGCGAACCGCTAGCGCACCACGCGGTGGCGGAGGGAGACGACGCCCGAGCTGAAGGTGCGGGTCTCGACGAGCTCGAGATCCACCCGGCGCTCGCCCGGGGGAAAGAACGGTAGGCCACCGCCGACCAGCACGGGGCAGACTCTGGCCCGGTACTCGTCGATCAGGCTCGACGCGGCCGCCTCGGCGGCGAGGCTCGCGCCGCCGATGGCGATGTTGCCTTCCCCCGGCTCGGCTCGCAATCGCTCGATCTCCTCGGCCACGCCGCCGGAGGCGAGGCGGGCATTGCCCTGCACGGCCGACAGCGTGGTGGAGAACACCAGCTTCGGGATCGACTTCCAGATCTCGGCCCACTCGAGCATCGAGTCGTTGAGTGATGGATCCTGGTCGGCGGTCTCCCAGTACAGCATCGTCTCGTAGAGCCGTCGTCCCAGCAGCTGCACGCCGACCTCTCGGATCTCGTCGGTGACGAAGCGAAAGACCTCCTCGTCGGGTTCCGTCCAGCCGAAGTCGCCGTCGGGCCCGACGATGTAGCCGTCGAGCGAGACGCCCATCGAATAGCTCACGCTGCGCATCAGGAGCCTCCTCGGTTACCGGTGTGACTAACGGACCACGCCCAAAGCGAATGGGTACACCCGTCCGGCGCCGGTTCGACGGATCGTGCGGGCCAGCGTCGTCATCGTCCAACCAGTGTCCACGTAGTCATCGACCAACAGGACTGCCCGACCGGCCACGTCAAGAAGCCCCGCTTCCACGGTCCGGGGGATCGCATAATCGTCCCAGACGGCCTTGAGCCGCTGGGCGCTGTTGGTGTTGCCACCCGAAGAGGTGCCGACGTGTTCGATGACCCCGAGGAACCGCAGATGTCCGATGTCGGCGATCTGCCGGGCGGTGGTCTCTACCAAAACGGGAAGTCGACGCGATCCGACCGCGACTACCGCCACCGGGCGTTCCGGCCACTCTGTCTTCCACCGGGAGAGCACGTCGACCGCAGCGTCGAACATCTCTCGGGGCACGGGAGCGTCCTGCGCACCCGGTCCGACGAGCTCACGCAGTCGGGGGCCGTAGCCGATTCCGGCCAAGCGACCTACGGCTCGTCCACGTTCAGCCGCCTCCGGCGCACCGATCCGCCCCTTGACCTCGATGCCCAGTGCCGACATGTTCGTCGGCCACAGCTTCTTCGCCTCGATGACGACACCCGGACGGGCCAGGCGGTCCCGAGCGGCGATCGCCGACGCCGATTGGACGGCCGGCTCGATCACCGTCCCGGTGCAGTTGTCGCATCGTCCGCAGGGTTCGGCGCCCGGATCGTCGAGCTGCTGGCGAAGGAACTCCATGCGGCACGAGTCGGCGTCGATGTAGTCCCGCATCGCCTGCTGCTCGGTTCGACGCGCCACCCGCACGCGTTCGTAGCGGTCGGTGTCGTACTCCCAGTTGCGCCCGGTCGCCGTCCACCCACCCTTCACCCGTTTCACGGCTCCGTCGACGTCGAGGACCTTTAGCAACACTTCGAGCCGTGACCGGCTGAGATCGACCGAGGATTCCAACGCCGGCGTGCTCATCGTGCCTCCCGAGTCGGCCAAGGTGGCGAGCACCTCTCGGACCCGGCCCTCGGGGGGGAACCCGACGCTCTCGAAGTACCGCCAGATCGCCTCGTCGTCGCCTCCCGGGATCAAGATGACGTCGGCCCGCTCGGTCGCTCGACCGGCGCGGCCCACCTGTTGGTAGTAAGACACCGGCGATTGGGGAGCCCCGAGGTGGATGACGAATTCGAGGTCCGGCTTGTCGAAGCCCATGCCGAGGGCAGACGTTGCCACCAGCGCTTTGACGCGATTGTCGAGGAGCGCCTGTTCGGCGTCCAGGCGGTCGGCCTCTTCGTCCTGACCCGAATAGGCGACGACGTCATGACCCCGGGATCTCAGGTAATCGGCGACGTCTTGGGCGGCGGCCACCGTCAGGACGTAGATGATGCCCGAACCGTTCCAGTCGCCCAGGTGGTCGGCCAGCCAACCGAGGCGGTCGGCGTAGTCGGCGAGCTGGAGCACGGCGAGGTGGAGCGACTCACGTTCCAGGCCGCCCCGCTGGACGAGGACGGCATCTGGCTGCTGTCCCAGCCCGAGTACCTCGGTCACGTCGTCGACCACCCGGCTGTTGGCCGTCGCCGTCGTAGCCAGCACCGGGATACCCGGGGGAAGGTCGGGGAGGAGGTGGCGCAAGCGCCGATAGTCCGGACGGAAGTCGTGGCCCCAGTCCGAGATGCAATGCGCCTCGTCGACCACGAGCAGGCCGCAGGTGGAGGCGAGATGCGGCAGTACCTGGTCCCGGAAGTCGGGGTTGTTGAGCCGTTCGGGCGAGACGAGGAGCACGTCGACCTCACCCCCCGTGACCCTGCGGTAGATCTCGTCCCACTCGACGGTGTTGGAGGAGTTCACGGTGACGGCACGGATCCCCGCTCGTTCGGCCGCCGCTATCTGGTTGCGCATCAGCGCCAGCAGAGGGGAGACGATCACGGTCGGACCGGCCCCTCGGGCGCGGAGGAGCGCCGTCGAGACGAAGTACACGGCCGACTTGCCCCAGCCCGTCCGTTGGACGACGAGGGCTCGCCGCCGCTGAGCCACCAGAGCCACGATCGCTTCCCACTGGTCCTCTCTGAGCCGGGCATCGCGGCCGGCCAAACCCTGTAGGACCGTCTCCGCGGCGACCCTCAGGCTGGTGTCGTCGATCGGGGCCGTCGTCATTGTCGGAGGCTACGTCAGGGGTGTCACCGGGCCGGTCGGGCCGAGGCTCGTACGTACGGGACGGCGAGAACGGGTAAGGGCGTACCCGTGCCTGCCGTTGCCGCATCGACGACCGCCGGGTCCCGCCTCCCCGCGGCGCGAGGCCCTCTGACCGAGCGCCTGTTCGCCGACCTTCACGGCGAGCCTCACTGCCTCGACTGGGTCCCAGGGGCCGGCACGACCGACGACGACCGGCAACTGGCCCTCTACTGCTGCTACGAACTGCACTATGGGGGCTTTGCCGACGTCGATGACCGGTGGGAGTGGGAACCGTCGCTCATCGGTGTCCGGGCCGTCCTCGAGGAGTGGTTCGAGGCCGCCCTCCGGCAAGAGATCGGACCGCTACGGACGCATCCAGAAGCAGTGGTGGAGCAGCTGTGGAAGCTGGCCGGCGCTGCAGGGCCACCATCCCTCTCCGGATGGATGGTGGACTCCGGAGAGCTCGAGCATCTCCGGGAGCTCGCCGTCCATCGGTCGGCGTACCAGCTGAAAGAGGCCGACCCCCACAGTTGGGGGATCCCTCGGATCTCCGGGGAGGCGAAGGCGGCGTTGGTCGCCATCCAGGCTGACGAGTACGGCAACGGCGACCCGGCCGGCATGCACGCCGAACTGTTCGGCGACACGATGGAATGTCTGGGGCTCGACCGTCACCCGAACGCCTATCTGGCGACGATCCCCGGGGTGACGTTGGCCACGACCAACCTGATCTCGATGCTCGGACTCCACCGCCGGTTACGCGGTGCGTTGCTCGGCCACCTGGCGCTGTTCGAGATGACGTCCATCGGCCCGATGGGGCGGTACGACACCGTCCTGCGCCGGCTCGGCCTGCCCACGGCAGCGCGACGCTTCTACCAGGTGCACGTCGAGGCCGACGCCGGGCACCAGCAGCTGGCCGCCGACCGGATGGTGGGTGGCCTCCTGCGCCGCGAGCCCGGCCTGGCTCCCGACGTCCTCTTCGGCGCGCACGCCCTGACCGCCGTCGAGGGTCGTTTCAGCGAGCACGTCCTCGGCTGTTGGCAGGCGGGCCGCTCGTCGCTCCGGACCGTCACCGTCGCCTCACCGCCGCCACCCGGACAATGGGATCGGCCGGCAGACGGGGGCGGTCACTCGCCGGCCTGACAGTCCGGAGAACTGGTCTCCGTGGTCCCGGGGGGCCCAGGCGCGACGATGGGCGCGAGCGGTCGCCGCACCGCCGGTAGGAGGGTCACCGACATGGGCACCATGCACCAACCCGGCGAGGCCGCTTTCAGGTCGGTCCGGCCCGAGGACGTCGACTGGGAGCCGTTCGCCCCGTTCCCGCCGTCGGCGCGCCTAGCGGTCGTCGTGGGGCACCCGTCGGAGCCGGGACCGTACGTTGTGCGGGTGAAGGTGCCGGCTGGTGTGAAGCTGATGCCACATCGACACGAAGAGGACCGGGTGTACACGGTGATCTCCGGGGTCTTCTACATCGGCCGGGGCGAGCAGTTCGACGAAGAGGAGCTGGAGGCCTACCCACCGGGGAGCGTCGTCGTCCTGCCCGGCGGCACCCCGCACTTCCACTGGGCCAAGTCCGGCGAGTACGTCACCCAGGTACAGGCGATCGGGCCGATCAGCCTCGACTACGTCGACCCTCGAGACGATCCGCGCACCGATCTACCGGAGGAGCCGTGATGGCGAAGCTGGAAGGCGCCGAAAAGAAGGTGGCGATCGTCACCGGCGCGTCCCAAGGGATCGGTGCCGGCATCGCCGCCGCCTTTCGCGTCGCCGACTACGTGGTGGTCGGGACGGCGCGTTCCGTCGAGCCGTCCGAGACACCTGACGTGCTGATGTTGCCCGGCGACATTGCCGAGGCCGAGACCTCCGAGCTCCTGGTCCAGCAGGCACTCGACCGATTCGGCCGGATCGACACGCTCGTCAACGACGCTGGCATCTTCATCGGGAAGCCGTTCACCGAGTGCACCTTCGACGACTATGTGGCGATCACGTCGGTCAACCTCACCGGGTTCTTCCACATCACCCAGCGAGTCATCCGGCAGATGGTCGCCCAGCGTGGCGGCCACGTGGTCAATGTCAGCACCAGCCTCGTCCAGCACGCGGACCGCCGGACACCGTCGGCCTTGGCTTCCCTGACCAAGGGTGGGCTGGAGGCGGTGACCCGCTCCCTGGCCACCGAGTACGCCGGACGGGGTGTCCGCGTCAATGCGGTCGCACTGGGCATCATCGAGACTCCGCTCCACGACCCCGCGTCGTACCGGGAACTGGCCGATCGGCATCCGCTCGGACGAGTCGGTGAGATCGGTGACGTCGTCGACGGGATCCTCTATCTCGAACGGGCAAGTTTCGTGACCGGCGAGATCCTCCATATCGACGGAGGCCGGGCTGCCGGAGGCTGACCGACCTGCACTCCGCGGCTATGGACTTTTGGCGCCCGGGGGGGCAGTCTGTGAGGGCGACGCTCTGCCAGCACTGAGGGACGTCGATCGTCGTACGCGAGGTACGGATCCTCAATCAGTGGAGGCGCCCGATGGCCGAACCCATGCCGCCAGCGGAGGGGATCCTGTTGGCCCACTTCATCGTCTCGGACGACGTCGAGCGCTCTCGCCGCTTCTATACCGAAGTGCTCGGAGGTGAGATCACCTTCGCCGGACCGCCGACCTATGTCCGGTTGGCCAACAGCTGGATCATCATCAACGTCGGCGGCGGGCCGACCGACGACAAGCCAATGGTCGCCTTGGAGACGCCCCGCGACCTCGATCGGGTCAGCAGCTTCCTCAACATCCGGGTAGCGGACATCGCGGCGATCTACGCCGAGTGGAGCGCCCGGGGCGCCCAATTCCTGACGCCGCCGAAGCAGCACCAGTACGAGATCCGTTGCTACATCCGGGACCCCGACGGTTATCTGATTGAGGTGGGGCAGACGACGACACCGGTGGGGGACTGGTCAGCGTGGCCCATTTCCGGGCCGTCGAGCACGCCCGGCGAGGCGTAGGAGGAGGTGGTCCCATGCGACCGGACATCAGCCCAGGCGGTGTGTTCCCCGACTACTCGTTGCCCGACCACACCGGCACGGTCCGCACGTTGAGCGAGTTGCAGGGACGCGATCCGTTGATCCTGTTGCTGGCCCGGGGGAACTACTGCCCGAAGGAGCATCAACAGCACCTGGAGCTGGCGGCGAACCAATCCAAGTTGGCGGTGGCGTACACCCAGATCGTGACGGTCGCCACCGACGACCACCACACCTTGCAGGAGTTCCGGGCGTCGGTCGGCGCTCAATGGACCTTTCTCTCCGATCCTGACCGGACGATCCAGCGCGACCTCGACATCCAGGAGTACACCGATCCCGAGCACGACCCGATGATCCCGCACACCCTGGTGCTCAAGCCGGGACTGCTCCTTCATACCGTCTACAACGGTTACTGGTTCTGGGGACGTCCGTCGTTCGGTGATCTGTGGCATGACCTGCGTGCTGCGTCGAGCGAGGTTCGCCCGGACTGGGACCTCAGCAAGCCTGGGCTGCGGGAGGCGTGGGACGCCGGCGACTACGCACCTTTCCACGGGTGGGACCGGCGCTCCCCACAGTCGACGCCGACCTCGTACATCGCTTGAAACAACGATGATGCAGACGCCGGTGTGCGAGTTGCTCGGCATCGAGAAGCCGATCGTCCAGGCACCGATGGCGATGGATCCGCGCCTGCCGGCCGCGGTCTCGAATGCCGGCGCCCTCGGCACGGTGGCGCTGTGGTGGGCCGACGATGCCGGAGCGGTGGTTCGCGAGACGGCGGCGCTCACCGATCGGCCGTTCGCCGGCAACTTCGTTCTCGAGTCGGATCAACATCGCCGGGTCGGTCAAGCGCTCGAGGCCGGTTTGCGGATCGTGTCGCTCATGTGGGGAGATCCCGCCAGCTACGTCGATGCGGTGCACGACGGCGGAGGGCTCCTTCTCCAGACGGTCGGCAGCGCCGAGGAAGCGAGACGGGCCGTCGGGTCCGGGGTCGACGTCGTGGTCGCCCAGGGTTGGGAGGCGGGCGGGCACGTGTGGGGATCGGTGGCAACGCTGCCGTTGGTGCCGGCCGTCGTCGATGCGGTGACGCCGGTGCCGGTGATCGCCGCGGGGGGCATCGGTGATGCCCGCGGCGTCGTCGCCGTCATGGCCCTCGGCGCGCAGGCGGCATGGCTGGGCACCCGGTTCCTCTTGGCCGACGAGATGCCGATCCACGAGGAGTATGGCCGTCAGCTGATCGCCGCGGCCGAGACCGATGCCGAGTGGTACGCCGACCTGTACGAAGTGGGTTGGCCGGACTCTCCCCACCGGGCGATCCACAACTCGACGGCCCAGGCGTGGGAGGCCGCGGGACGGCCTCCGCCGGGGAGCCGACCGGGCGAGGGCGACGTCATTGCCCACTTTGCTTCGGGCGAACCGATCCTCCGTTACTCCCCGGCACCCCCGCTGATCGGGGTCACGGGCGAGATCGAAGCACTCTCGTTGTGGGCCGGGCAGAGCGTCGCCTTGGCCAAACAGCGCCAGCCGGCGGCGACCATCGTCGCTGAGCTCGTCTCCCGGCTGTAACCCGACTCGACGAATCGATCGAGGGCGATTCCATCGGCCCTCGATCGCCATCGACTGACTGGCGATTACGGGATGTCCGTGGCGCTCCGGACGATTCGTACGTGCGAAGACTGATCAGCGCCGGTCCGGTGGACGATCAGCCGGTCGTCCAGGCGGCCGGGGGCCGACAGGATGTGGGGCATTCCGAGTGGCGTGGTCGGACGGCTCGAGGCCAGGTAGGCGCGGACCCGATCCGCCAGGTCGGCGAAACCGACGGCGTCACTCGGATCGTCGCAGGCGCCGGCCACTCCCTCGAGGGCGTCAGCGACCTCCGCCAGCAACGCCAGACCTGTCGAGGCGGTGGGCGATCTCATCGGCTTGCCGGAGTGCTGTGCATCGCTGCCTGTCCCATGTCGGGACTCTCGATCCTGTCCCGGTTCGATGGGGACGCTCGGGTCACGGTGGACCTCTAGCGAACCTATACCCTCGCCGACCCGGGACGCCGAGGCGGTGCAGTCCCGCACTCACTGGTCGGCGAGCTGTGCATGCGGGCCAGCCGATCGATCGCGGTTGGCGCCCCGACCAGCGTTCGGGCGACCGATCGATGATGAACGGCCCAACACACCAAGGGAACGGGTTCTCTTGAATCTTGACAATTTCTATCGAGATTCTTATTATATCGGAATTCTTACAATCCCCGTTACGAGAACGCGGTTTGCAGCAGACGAGACCCAGCGACGGAGGGACAACCCGTGAGGAAGAGAAACACCAGGATCTTGAGGCTCGGCCTCGTGGGTGCGGCGGCGGTCGCGCTGCCGGTCGTGTGCGCCGGTCAGGCGTTCGCCGACTACGCCCCCCAGCCGAACGACATCGTCGGCGTCGGCGGTGACACGCCGCAGTTCGCCGTCGACTTCGTCCTGAACGGGGACACCAGCGGTGACCTCGGCCTCAACGCGACGGCCACGGTCAACCGAGTGGTGGACTTCGACGCAACGGCGGACGGCAACGCCCGGTCCTCGTACACGGACAGTGTGACCACCGGTCTTCCATCAGCTGCTCTCAACCCCACCGATGTCCTGCGGGCCGGGACCGTGCCCGTTCAGCGGATCCAGAGCAGCGGTGCGGCCATCACCGCGCTGTTGGCCGACACGGGCTCCCCGGCGAAGATCAACTACGTGTTCAGCGCGAGCCTGCCAACGGTGGCGCAGCAGTCGACCGCCGGGACCAATGGCTGGACATATCTGCACGTGGTCGAGATCGCCACCGATTCGATCGGCGTCGCTGCCGACACGACGACCAACGCGCCGACCGGACTGTCAGCGGTGGACCTTGTCGGCATCTACAAGGGGACCTACACGACGTGGAACCAGATCCCGGGCAACTCTGGCGGGTCGAGCGCCACGATCATCCCCGAGATCCCCCCGTCGACCTCCTCGGTCTACAAGACCTTCGTCACAGCCCTGAAGACGGCCAACGGCGGCACCGCGGTGACGCTGGGCGGTGACGTCAAGACGGTCGAGCAGAACGACCCGACGGCGATCACTGGCTCGACGAGCCCGGCCAATGCGATCGTGCCGTTCTCCAACGGTCGGCTCGCTCTGTGGAACGACGGCTACTTCCACAGTCCGACAACCGTTTTCCCAGGATCCTCTTCGCCCCTGACTCCGGGGGTCAGCCTCCTCGGTGGGGCGGTGCCGGGTGGGGGCACGGTGTACAGCAGCCCCATCACCGACTACATCATCTACCGCCAAAGCGATGCCAACGATGGGACTGCCTTCGAGCCGGGCGGTACCCACAACTGGGTGAAGAGCCTGTTCTCGGACCCGACAGGGCCGCCGCCGTACTTCAAGCTGGCGGCAGCGCAGACGTTGCTGGCGGCATCCGGCGTGACGCCCAACTACGTCGACCTCGGCAACGTCCACTCGTAGCCCAGTGGGCATGTAGCCGGAGTCCCAGGCTGGGTGGGTTTGCGCCCCACCCAGCCTGGACCGGCTGCGCCGATGTTGCGCTACGCGGACTCATCGCACGGCGGGCAACGCACCCTTCAATGGCGCTGACCAGTTCATCACTATCCATCGGGCCGCGTCGGAGCAGTCGACTGTCTCTGCAAGCTGACGCCTCGTCCGGCGGCGGCCACCGCGCCTCCCGATACCCCTTGCAACCGATGAATCACCTGGGTAGAGTAAATATGATCAAATTAGTAAACAATTGAATACGATGGTTTTGGTGGGCAAGGAGAAGTCGTTGGGGATCGAATCGCCGCGCGGCAGTCTGGTGAAGGCATGAGAGGGCCGATGCTGGGCCTGTCGTGCCTGGCCGTCATCGCCGTCATCCTGTTGGCGGCCAGCTCGGTCACCGGTCTCGCTTCGGCGGCGACAACCGTGCCCTACACCGATCCGGATGTCGCCGGCTCCATCGGCCTGTGCAGCCCGGCCGGCCAGATCACCAGTGGGAGCGTCGACACGGTCCCGTTCGTTTGGCGAGCGGTGTCGACGCAGCCAAGCAGTGCGCCGTACAACAACGCCGGTCGCCGGGCCACCCTGGTGGTGACCCAGCCCCTGCAGAACATTCCGGCTGGTGACTGGAGCGGCGAGACACTCACCGCGGCGTCTTCCTACACGAACCCCGACAGCCCGATGGCGGCGGCGACGGACCGGGACCTGTCACTGGAGGACGCCATCGACTCCTATCCGCCGACCTGGGACGGCTTCTTGCAACTCCGGATCTACCTGAGCACCGCTAACGCGGCCCCGTACACGTCGAAGTATCCGGCGCTCGACATCCAGGTGACAGGAAACACGTGGCACGCGGTCGGGGGAGCCACGGTGAACTGCGCGGCCGGGACCGCCGAGTCGATGGAGACAGTGCTCCTTCCCACGACGACCACTGCACCGCCAGCCGCCACGGCACCGAAGACGACCGCGCCACCGGCGGCCGTCGGAGCGGGGGCCACGAAGAGCGCGGCCAGCGGGAGCACCGCCGCGTCGGGGACCGGTGGCCAAGGCCGGTCGGGCAGCGGTGGATCCGGTGGCGTCACGAGCGGCTCGGCCGCGGGAACCTCGGGCGGTCAGAAGAGTGGCTCCGGCACCAACGGCAAAGGCGACACCAGCCCGGCGGACAACGTCTCGACGAGCTCGTCGGCGTCCACGACGAGCAACGACGGTCTGATCGCCGGTCTGATCGTCGCCGCGTTGCTGGTGCTCGGACTGTCCGGATTTCTCGTCGCCCGCCATCGGCGGCGGCCAACTGCCCCTTCCGATTCCAACGACCGCCCCGAACCTCCAGACCCCGATGTCAGCCCGGAAGCCTCCGGGCCTCCCGACTCCGCGATGACCAGTTCCACGATGAAAGGCCACTGAAGATGCGCATCTCCCTCCGTCGTTCCGCCCGCCGGGCCGCCGCCGTACTGGCCGTGGGCACGGTGCTCGTCAGCGGCGCCGCGCTGACGGCCGGCGTCCTCGCCGTGCCGGTGGCCGGGGCCGCCACAGCGGCCCCGCCGTGGGAGCCGGTGGGCGGACCGCAGGTCGGCCAACTGCTCTTCTACAATTCGACGGGGCAGCCGATCACCAGCGGGCCGGTCAGTACCGCGCCGCTGGCTGCCTATGTCGAAGGCACCGCCGTCCTCAACGCCAGTGACAACAAGGCCACCCTGGAGGCATTCACCCCGGTCAATGGAGTGCCGGCGGGCACCTGGAGCGGGGAGCAGCTGAGCGGCTCGACGGTGTACCCCAACACCGAGCGCGCCGCCTCCGTTGAACACGTCGACCCGGCCAGTTGTCACCGGGTCAACAGGCGATCTGAGCCTCCACACATACGTCGAGAGCTTCCCCAACAACGGGACCGGCGCCTACGCCGACCTCTACGTCCTCCGGCTCTTCTCGAGCAACCCCACCACCACCACCAGCTACGACTCGGCGGACATCAAGATCACCGGAACAACTTGGTCAGTTGTCTACCCGACCAGCACGACCGGGGTCACGGTTAGCCCCGCCAGTCCCCAACCCTTGGGCACCACAGAGACGCTGACGGCGGACATCACGCCCTCGACAGCCACCGGGACGGTGCAGTTCGAAGACGGCTCGACCCCCATCGGCAGCCCGGTCACCGTCGTCTCCGGAACGGCGTCCACCACGACGTCCTCGCTGACGGTCGGCACTCACACGATCATTGCCAACTTCTCTTCGACTGACGCCACAGTGACCGATTCGACGGGCAGCACGCCCTTCACCGTGGCGGCCACCGTGCCCGGCGCCCCGACCATCGGTACGGCGACCGCCGGGAACGGATCGGCGTCGGTGACGTTCACCCCGCCGGTCTCGAACGGTGGCAGCACCATCACCGGCTACACGGTCACCAGCTCGCCCGGTGGCTTCACCGGCACCGGCACGACCAGCCCGATCACCGTCAACGGCCTGACCAACGGCACGGCGTACACCTTCACCGTGACCGCCACTAACGGTGTCGGCACCGGCGCCGCCTCAGCGGCGTCCAACTCGGTGACCCCGGCCACCGTGCCCGGCGCCCCGACCATCGGTACGGCGACCGCCGGGAACGGATCGGCGTCGGTGACGTTCACCCCGCCGGTCTCGAACGGTGGCAGCACCATCACCGGCTACACGGTCACCAGCTCGCCCGGTGGCTTCACCGGCACCGGCACGACCAGCCCGATCACCGTCAACGGCCTGACCAACGGCACGGCGTACACCTTCACCGTGACCGCCACTAACGGTGTCGGCACCGGCGCCGCCTCAGCGGCGTCCAACTCGGTGACCCCGGCCACCGTGCCCGGCGCCCCGACCATCGGTACGGCGACCGCCGGGAACGGATCGGCGTCGGTGACGTTCACCCCGCCGGTCTCGAACGGTGGCAGCACCATCACCGACTACACGGCAACCAGCTCGCCCGGTGGCTTCACCGGCACCGGCACCACCAGCCCGATCACCGTCAACGGCCTGACCAACGGCACGGCGTACACCTTCACCGTGACCGCGACCAACGCCATCGGGACCGGCGCCCCCTCGGCTGCCTCCAGCTCGGCGACGCCGCAGGCCGGCTTGCCCGGCGCCCCGACCATCGGCACGGCGACGGCGGGTGACGGGTCGGCTTCGGTGGCCTTCACCGCCGCGGACACAAACGGCAGCCCGATCACCGACTACACGGCAACCAGCTCGCCCGGTGGCTTCACCGGCACCGGCACCACCAGCCCGATCACCGTCAACGGCCTGACCAACGGCACGGCGTACACCTTCACCGTGACCGCCACCAACGGCGTGGGCACCGGCGCGGCCTCGGCGGCCTCGAACTCGGTAACGCCGGTCGGCGCGCCCGGCGCCCCGACCATCGGCACGGCAACGCCCGGCAACGAGTCGGCCTCCGTGGCCTTCACCGCCCCGGCTTCGGACGGCGGCAGCGCCATCACCGGCTACACGGTGACCAGCTCGCCCGGCGGTTTCACCGGCACCGGCACGACCAGTCCGATCACCGTCAACGGCCTGACCAACGGCACGGCGTACACCTTCACGGTGACCGCCACCAACGCCGTCGGCACCGGGCCCGCCTCGACGCCCTCCAACTCGGCGACGCCCGAGGCCACCGCGCCCGGCGCCCCGACCATCGGCACGGCGACGCCCGGGAACGGCTCGGCCTCGGTGACCTTCACCGCCGCGGCCACAAACGGCAGCCCGATCACCGGCTACACGGTCACCAGCTCGCCCGGCGGCTTCACCGGCACCGGGACGACCAGCCCGATCACCGTCAGCGGCCTGACCAACGGCACCGCCTACACCTTCACGGTGACCGCCACCAACGGTGTCGGCACCGGACCCGCCTCGGCTGCCTCCAACTCGGTGACCCCGGCCGACAGTGCCCGGCGCCCCGACCATCGGCACGGCGACCGCCGGCAACGGGTCGGCCTCGGTGACCTTCACCGCCCCGGGCTCAGACGGCGGCAGCCCGATCACCGGCTACACGGTGACCAGCTCGCCCGGCGGTTTCACCGGCACCGGCACGACCAGTCCGATCACCGTCAACGGCCTGACCAACGGCACGGCGTACACCTTCACGGTGACCGCCACCAACGCCGTCGGCACCGGGCCCGCCTCGGCGGCCTCCAACTCGGTGACGCCGCAGGCCACGAGGCCCGACGCCCCGACGATAGGAACGGCGACCGCCGGCAACGGGTCGGCCACGGTGACCTTCACCCCGGGCCCAGACGGCGGCAGCCCGATCACCGGCTACACGGTGACCAGCTCGCCCGGTGACATCACCGGCACCGGCAGCGGCAGCCCCATCACGGTCAGCGGCCTGACCAACGGCACCGCCTATACCTTCACCGTCGTCGCTACCAACGGTGTGGGCATCAGCGACCCCTCGGCGCCGTCCAACTCGGTGACGCCGTCGCTCTCCACCGCCCTCACGCCGCCGCCCCCGCCGCCAGGTGCGACCGCTTCGGACGGTGCATCGTCGAGCTCGCCGACCGGGACTGCGACCGCCACGGTCACCGGCTTCTCCGCGTCGGGTAGCGGCGAAGGCGCGCTCACGGTGGCCACGTACTCGGGCAACCCGGTCGTCGGGACGGTCTCGGGCGGTACCGGTGCGTACTACGACGTGGCCGTCTCCTCGGGTAACGCATTCGGCACGCTCACCATCACCGTCACGGACCTCGGTCCCGGCGGCCAGTCGATCGACTGGTGGAACGGCACCGCCTGGGTGCCCTTCTCGAACCAGACGTTCGACCCGGCCACCGACTCGGTCACGGCCGTCGTCGACGCCACGTCGTCGCCGACCCTGGACCAGTTGACGGGGACCCCGGTGGCCGCGTCGACCAACCCGGCGCCCGGGCTGGGCTACTGGCTGGTGGCCTCCGACGGCGGGGTCTTCGCCTTCGGTGACGCCCAGTTCTACGGCTCGACCGGTGGATTGACCCTCAACAAGCCGATCGTCGGTCTGGCGGCCACCCCCGACGCCAAGGGCTACTGGCTGGTGGCTTCCGACGGCGGGGTCTTCGCCTTCGGCGACGCCGCCTTCTACGGCTCGACCGGCAGCCTGAAGCTCAACCAGCCGATCGTCGGCATCTCGACCACGCCGGACGGTAAGGGCTACTGGCTGGTGGCCTCCGACGGCGGCATCTTCGCCTTCGGTGACGCCGGCTTCTACGGCTCGACCGGCAGCCTGAAGCTCAACCAGCCGATCGTCGGTGTCTCGACGACGCCGGACGGCCAGGGCTACTGGCTGGTGGCTTCCGACGGCGGGGTCTTCGCCTTCGGCGACGCCGCCTTCTACGGCTCGACCGGCAGCCTGAAGCTCAACCAGCCGATCGTCGGTGTCTCGACGACGCCGGACGGCCAGGGCTACTGGCTGGTGGCTTCCGACGGCGGGGTCTTCGCGTTCGGCGACGCTGCTTTCTATGGCTCGACCGGTGGGCTGACCCTCAACAAGCCGATCGTGGGAGCGACGGCAGCGGCTGGCGGCTTGGGCTACTGGCTGGTGGCTTCCGACGGCGGGGTCTTCGCGTTCGGTGACGCCACGTTCTACGGCTCGACCGGCGGCAAGCCGCTCAACAAGCCGATCGTCGGCCTGGCCGAGGCATGAGATGACCGCCGACCTCAACGCCGTCGCCAGTCGGCCAGCGGCCGGTTGGCGACGGCGTGGGAGGGTGTCGGCTCCCCGCCCGCCGTCTAGTCCGGTGGCGTCGCCCGACCGCAGCGGCGAAGCCGCCAGCCTGGAGGCGGCCGAGGTGTCGGCGTGGTTCGGTGACCACCTGGTCTTGGACGACGTGTCCCTCTCGATGCCGGCCGCCACCGTGACCGCCCTCATCGGCCCGTCGGGCTGTGGCAAGTCGACCTTCCTGCGCATCTTGAACCGGATGCACGAGGCGACGCCGGGGGCCAAGCTGGCCGGCGAGGTCCATCTCAACGGCGAGGACATCTACGCCGCGGGTCACCGTCTGACCGACGTGCGCAAGCAGATCGGGATGGTCTTCCAGAAGCCGAACCCGTTCCCGGCCATGTCGATCGCCGACAACGTGACTGCCGGCCTGGTCTTGACGGGCACCAAGATCTCCAAGAGCGACCGGCAGGAGCTGGTGGAGGTCTCCCTCGGCAAGGCCGGCTTGTGGAACGAGGTGAAGGACCGGTTGGGGCGACCCGGCGGGGCGCTCTCGGGCGGTCAGCAGCAGCGACTGTGCATCGCCCGAGCGCTGGCCGTCAGTCCGAAGGTCCTGCTCATGGATGAGCCCTGCTCGGCCCTCGACCCGACCTCGACCCGCCGAGTCGAAGAGACCATCACCGAGATCGGCAGCGAGGTGACGATCGTCATCGTCACCCACAACATGCAACAGGCCCAGCGGGTGTCCGAGCAGGCGGCCTTCTTCCTGGCCGCCCAGGGCGAGCCCGGGGGCATCGTCGAGCACGGGTCGACGACCGGTATCTTCGAGCACCCGGTCGACCCGCGTACCGCCGACTACGTCCACGGACGATTCGGGTGACGACGGTCGGCTTCCCCCCCTCGGCCGAGCCGCGCTCGCCGAAGGAGCCCCGCCAGCTCGACCCCGGGCACCAGTTGTCCGACCGGGTCTTCCACGGTTCGGCCCGGACGATCGGCCTGGTGGTGCTGGGGCTCACCGGGGCCATCGGTATCTTCCTCGGCTACCAGTCCATTCCCACCTTCCGGGAGTACGGGTGGTCCTTCTTCACCCAGACGGCGTGGCAGCCCGAGCTAAACAAGGTCGGCATCGCGGCCGTGCTGGTGGGGACGTTCGAGGTCGCCCTGGTGGCGATGGTGGTGAGCTTTCCCCTCGCCCTGATGCTGGCCCTCTTCATCTCCGACTACGCGCCCGAATGGCTCAAGTCGTGGCTCGTGTCGGCGGTCGACCTGATGGCCGCGGTGCCGAGCATCATCTACGGGCTGTGGGGGTTCTTCCTCCTCCAGCCCCACGCCATCCTGCTCGCCCGATGGCTGAGCCAGTACCTGGGCTGGATCCCCATCTTCAAGGTCGATACCGATCCCAACGCCGCGGTGTGGCAGCAGTCCGCCTACACCAGCTCGGCCTTCATCGCCGGACTGGCCGTGGCCATGATGGCCATCCCCCTGGCCTGCGCAGTGATGCGGGCGGTGTTCGACCAGGCCCCCCTCGGCGAGCGGGAGGCGGCCATGGCCCTCGGCGGTACCCGCTTCGGCGTCGTCCGCACCGTCGTCCTCCCGTTCGGGAGGGGAGGGATCATCGGGGGCACGATGCTGGCCCTCGGGAGGGCTCTCGGGGAGACGGCGGCGGTGCTGATCATCATCTCGCCGGCGTACGTGATCAAGCCCAACATCTTGGAAGCCGGTACCCAGACCGTCTCGGCGCTGATCGCCGGGAACTTCGGCAACGCCACCAAGGCCCAGCTGTCGGCCCTGTTGACCGCCGGTTTCGTGCTCTTCGTCATCACCATCATCGTCAACAGCGGTGCCGCCGTGTTCGTCCGGCGCAGCCGAAGTGGCGCGTCCACGGAGATCTGACGATGCCCGCGCTCGAGCTCGTGGAGACGACGCCGCCGTCCGAACGGGCCGGCCGGCCGGACGCCTCTCTGGACGGCCCGCCGGACCGGGGTGGTCGGCCACCGCTGGCCCCCCGGCCCAAGGCCCGGCCTCGCCGGATCCGCCGGTACACGCCCGAAGACTGGCTGACCCTGGTCGGCTCCCTCGGGGCCTCCTTCGCCCTGGTCTGGGTGGGCTATCTGCACCTCTTGTACTTCAGCGGGGTGCTCGGCTTCGCCGTGTGCTGGTACTTCGTGTTCGTCGTCCTCTATGCGGCCGTGGTGGCGGTGTCGAACCCCCGGCCGGTGGTGATCGAACGGCTGGTAACGGCCACCTTGTACGTGGCGGCGGCCATCGTCATCGCCGCCCTGGGGACCACCATCGTCTACATCTTCGCTCAGGGCTGGCGGGCCCTCGTCCACGTCAACTTCTTCACCCAGGACATGGCCGGCGTGGCGCCGACCGCACCCCTCACGCAGGGCGGCATTCTGGCCGCCATCATCGGGACGGTCATCGAGGTGGCGATCGCCGTGGCGGTGTCGGTGCCGCTCGGGATCGGTACGGCCGTCTACATGACCGAGGTCGGGGGACGGGGTTCCCAGCTCGTCCGCACGGTGGTCGAGGCCATGACCGCGCTGCCCGAGATCCTGGCCGGGCTCTTCGTCTACGTGGTGCTCATCGTCGACTTCGGGCTGTCCAAGTCGGGACTGGCGGTGTCGGTGGCCATGGCCGTCACCATGACCCCGATCATCGCCCGGGCCGGCGAGGTGGCGCTCCGGGTGGTGCCCAACGGCCTGCGGGAGGCGAGCGGCGCCCTGGGCGCCACGCACTGGAAGACGGTGCGCAAGGTGGTGCTGCCGACTGCTCGGGCCGGCCTGGCCACCGGCGTCATCCTGGCCATCGCCCGGGGGATCGGAGAGACGGCCATTCCGCTCATCACGTCGGGAGCGTCGAGCTTCAAGACGTTCAACCCCGTCGGCGTGCCGATGAACTCGCTGCCGCTGTACATCTACACCGGGTACACCACCCATGAGCCGCTCGCCCTCGACCGGGCCTTCGGTGCCGCGGCGGTGCTGCTCACCATGGTCCTCCTGCTCTTCGTCGTGATCCGGGTGCTGGTCCGGGAGAAGAAGGGATCGCGGCGGTGAGGACGCCGCTCGCCCGGAGGGGCGTCACCGGCGTCACCGGCGTCCTCGGTCGGATGGGCGGTGTTGCCGTCGTCGTGACGGTCGGCGTGGCCTCTCTCGTGCTCGCCGGCCCGGCCGGCGCGGTGAGCCCGGCCCTGATCCAGGGTTCGGGGTCGAGTTGGGCCGAGAACGCCGTCAACCAGTGGGTGGCCGACGTCAACGCGCAGGGCATCCAGGTCGTCTACAACCCCGACGGCGACGCCCAGGGGCGGCAGGACTTCGCCAACAAGGTCTCCGACTTCGCGGTCACCGCCGATGGTTACCAGGGTTTCACATCGAAGAACGGCACCTCCGACACGGCGCAAGGCCGGCCGTATGCCTACCTGCCGATCGCCGCCGGGGGGACGTCCTTCCCGTACCAGATCAAGGTCGACGGCACTCAGGTCAAGAACCTCCGCCTGTCGGGCCAGACGCTGGCCAAGATCTTCACCAACCAGATCACCAACTGGTCGAATGCCACAATCACCAAGGACAACAACGGGGTGGCCCTGCCGACACTGCCGATCGTCCCGGTGGTCCAGTCCGAGGGCTCCGGCTCGACCGAGCAGCTGACCAAGTACTTCGCCACCCAGTACCCGAACATCTGGGCGCCGTACGCCGGCCAGTCCGGGCCGACGGAGTACTTCCCCCGCCAGGGGAGCCAGATCGCCCAGAACGGCTCGAACGGCGCCATGAACTACGTGGCCTCGACCGCCGGCAACGGGTCGATCGGTTACGTCGAGTACTCGTTCGCCCTGAGCGTCAACTACCCGGTGGTGAAGATGCTGAACAAGGGCGGCTATTACACCCTGCCGACCCAGTACAACGTGGCGGTGTCGCTGGAGACAGCCAAGATCACAACAAACCCGTCGTCGCCGACCTATCTGCTCCAGACACTGGACAACGTCTACACCGATACGGATTCCCGCACCTACCCGCTGTCGTCCTACGTCTACATGATCGAGCCCACCGGGGCGTACCCCAGCCCCGAGGCCAAGGTCACAACAGGCAAGCGACAGTCGATCGCCGACTTCGACTACTACGCCATCTGTCAGGGCCAGAAGCAGATCGGGCCGATCGGCTACTCGCCGCTGCCGGTCAACCTGGTCACAGCCGGGTTCGGTCAGATCAACAAGCTCAAGACCGCCGCGCCGGCCATCAGTCTGACAAAGGAGACAATCCTCAACTGCACAAATCCCACGTTCGTCGAGGGACAGCCGAACACGAACTACCTGGCCACCATCGCGCCCGTCCCTCCGAGCTGTGACCAGACAGGGGCCGGCCCCTGCGGCAACACAGTGACGCCCAACGGCCTCGGCTCCAACCCGACGTCGTCGGGGTCCTACGGGAACACCGCCGCCTCGCACCCGACGAGCTCGGCCACCGGCGGGACGACCTCGGGAACGGGGGCGACCGGGACCACATCGGCCGCGATGGCCGCGGCGGCCACGGGGGCCGGGGCGACGTCGGCGGCGGCGGGGGGGACGGCCACGGCCACGACGATTGCGGGAGGGGCGGGGGCCGCGGCCGATTGCCCGACGACGACGACGACCCCGGGAGCAACCGCATCGACCACCGACTGCCCGAACGGCCAGGGCGCCTCGGGATCAGCTGGTGCCGCGGCCACCGACAAGTACGACTCCACCGTCCTCCCGGGGTACGGCATCTCGGCGCTGTTGGCTCGGTACGGGTTGTTGGTGGTCGCCTTGTTGCTGTTGGCCTTCGCCGTGCCGGTCGTCATCGGGTACCGGCGCTTTCGCAAGCGTCGGGAGGCCGGACAGTGAAGCGGCTGATCGTCGCAGTCGCCGCCCTGCTGGCGGCCGGGGGGGCCGCGGCGGGGCTGGCCGGTACGCCGGCGGACGCCGTCGGGTCCAACGTCAGCACGCCCGCGTTCACCCACACCGAGACCATCACACGGTCGACCGTCTCGAGCAGCGGGACGACCAGTGTCGTCGCGACGAACACGGTGACGTTGAACGTCTCGACGACCACCAACCTGCAGGGTCGTCAGGAGCTCGACGTCTCCTGGTCGGGTGCCCACCCGACCGGCGGCGTCGTCGCCAATCAGAACGCGGTGGGCGCGCAGTACGAGGAGTACCCGTTCGTCCTACTGGAGTGTCGAGGTGACGGCGCCACACAGGTCAGCCCGCAGACCTGCTGGACGCAGTCCTGGACAGAGCGCTACCAGCAGAACAACGCCTCCCAGCCGGGTGGTCTCTACCCCCCGTACCGGCTGGACGCGTACGGGACACACGGCACAGCCGTCGGCAAGCCGTCGACGGTGTCGTCGACAACGAGCTGTGCGCGGGCCGAGTCGGCCGCACCGGTGGAGTACTGGGTGCCGTGGGTCGCCGCGCCCAAGGGGGGTGCGCCGAGCCAGGTGTACGAGGGCGGCACAGGCGGCTTCTGCGGTCAGCCGCCCCAGGCGACCAGCGGCATCAAGTCCGCCCTGCCGAGCAACGAGACGTTCGGGGTGACCGCTACCAACGGCACGGGCAGCGCTGAGTTCGACGTCTTCACAACGGCCGAGAACACAACGCTGGGCTGCTCGGACACGGTCACCTGCTCCCTGGTCGCCGTCCCGATCATGGGCGTCAGCTGTGACGCGGCCGTACTCGGCACATCGCCGACGAGTGCGGAGCTGGCCGACCTGGCGGACTGTGAGGACAGCGGCGCTTACGCCCCCGGCTCCAGTGCCACACCCCAGCAGTACGAGGACGGCGCCCAGTTGGCCGTCACCGGCAGCCTGTGGTGGAGCCCGTCGAACTGGCGGAACCGCATCACGGTGCCCTTGTCCTTCGCCCCGGCCGCCAATGTCTGCAGCATCGTCAACGGGAAGCCCGTCGTCGACGTCTACGGCTCGACACTCATGCTCCAGGCGACCGACCAGTGGGAGCCGAGCTTCTGTTCGGGGACCACCGACAAGTTCTCGTTCGTCCATGTCGCGTCGCCCGAACCGGAGGCCCGCAGCCTGGTGGCCGCCGGCTCGGCCGACGCGGCCTTCACCAGCTACGACCAGACAGGCGGCTACGGGCGACCGGTCGTCAATGCGCCGGTGGCCATGACCGGGTTCACCATCTCCTACGCCATCTCCGGTTCGAACGGCGCGCCCGTCACGACACTCAAGCTCACGCCGCTCCTGTTGGCCAAACTGCTGACCGAGTCCTACCTGGCGACAGCCGGCTACGGCGACCCGGCGTTGAAGAACAATCCGCTCAACATCACGACCGATCCGGAGTTCACCGCGCTCAACCCCGATGTCGCCCAGAACCCCTATGGGTTCGGTCCGGCCTTCGCCGAGTCCGAGCTGATCTCGCTCTCCAGCAACTCGGACGTGATCGAGGCCCTCACGACGTACATCAGTGAGACACCGGCCGCTCGGGCCTTCCTCGACGGGACGCCCGATACGTCGGTGCCGGGCGAGGACATGGTCGTGAACCCGGCCTACAAGGGCATCTCGCTCCCGGTCAACCAGTGGCCGCTGCTGTCGACCTACGAGTCGACGGCCTTCGACAACGGGCCGGGCGACGCCGCCTGCCTGGCCAACTCGCCCGAGCCGTTCTACTCGCTGATCGCCGCCCCCCTGGCCAACCTCGAGGACGTCAGCGAGGCGATGCAGTTCCAGGAGCCCAACTCGACGGTGACATGCGTCTCCAACGCACAGCAGTCGGTGAACTCGATGGTCGCCGGCAGCCGCCAGCAGGCCGGGAACTACTTCATGCTCGGGATCACGCCGCTGGCTGACGACCAGCGGTACAACCTGCAGGCAGCGGCATTGCAGACGACGAGCGGCACGTTCGTCGTCCCGAGCAACGCATCGCTGGCGGCCGTGGCATCGCTCCTGAAGCCCGACAACACGACCGAGACCTGGCCGATTCCCTACAGCGCGTTCGGGACCGCGGCCGGGGCATCGGGTTATCCAGGCACGATGGTCATCTACGCCGCAGTGCCGACGAGCGGCTTGTCGCCGACAGAAGCGGCTGATTACGCCTCCCTGCTCGAGTTCGCCGTCTCCACCGGCCAGACGCCCGGAACGGGGGTGGGCCAGCTGCCGCCGGGCTACCTTCCGCTCACTCAGGCTGACGGACTGGGTGCGTTGGCCAGCTACACGGTGACCGCGGCGGCCGACGTCGCCGCCCAGAACGGCAAGGTTCCCCCGGTGACACCGTCGGCTCCGGGTGGGTCGGGGGCGATCTCGGCGACGACCACAGCGTCGTCGTCGGGGTCCACAGCCTCGTCGTCGGGGTCGGGGACATCGACGACCCCGCCGTCGGCCACGACGAACCCGTCGTCGGGATCGTCGTCAGCGAACGGCCGCTACATCAACCCCGGATCCTCCAAAGGCACCAACCGATCGGCGCACGCGTCCACCGCCCCCGCCGCGGCCGACCAGAAGAAGAAGAAGCCGGCAGCGGAACCGCTGATCGCCCAGTGGCTCGGCCGGACGCTCGACGTCGCGCTGTGGACGGGGGGGTTCAAGGGCGGCTTCTTCGTCGTCCTCATCATGATCCTGGCGCTGCTGGGGATCCTGTGTGTCCCGGCGACCTACCTGTGGGGTCGCCGACGCGGCCGATGGTGATCGACATCGCGTCCGCTCAGGACGAGGAGGCTGAGTCGGCCGGTTCGTCGGAGGAGCTCGAGCCGACCCCGGCCCCGCGAACCGGGCCGCCGGTACCCGGGCCGTTGGCGATCACGTTGGCCGCGGTGATGGTCCTCAGCGTGGCGACCGCCTTCTTCGTGGTCTTCGCGTTTGGGCTCAGCGGACTGCAAGAGCAGCGAAGCCAGCACCAGCTCTACGCCAAGTTCCGCGGGCTCCTGGCCCCAGCGGCCGAGGTCGCGCCGCCGATCGGCGGCACCATCGCCGACGGCACCCCGGTGGCGTTGCTCAACGCCCCCCAGGCCGGGCTCCACGACGTGATGGTCGTCGAGGGCACGTCGTCGGGAGACCTCTTGGCCGGGCCGGGGCATCGGTCCGACACCCCGCTGCCCGGTCAGCCCGGTCAGTCCGTTCTGGTCGGCAAGAGCTCGACGGCCGGCGCACCGTTCAGCGGGATCACGCGGCTTGTCAAAGGTGACGTCATCACGGTCCGGACGGGCCAGGGTGAGTTCCACTTCGCCGTCCTCGGCCGGCTGCTGCCCGGGCAGCGGCTCCCGAAGATCACGTCGGCCCAGGGCGTGTTGACGTTCGTCACGTCAGCCGGACCGGGATCGCTCGGGAGCCTGGCTCCGGATCATCTGGTGTACGTCGACGCCCAGTTGCAGGGCAAGGCCGTCTCGGCGCCACACGGACGCCCGACCACCGTTCCGATGGCGCAGATCCAGGGCCACAACGACCCGAGCGCGTGGCCGTTCGTTGCCCTGTGGTTGCTCGCGTTGTTCGCCGGCTCCGCCGCCTGCTGGTGGCTGTGGGCGCGCTGGGGGATCCTCCGGACCTGGCTGGTCGGGGCACCTGTGCTCTTCGGGGTCCTGTGGGCCCTGAGCAACGAGACGATGCGGCTCCTCCCCAACGTCTACTGATCGTTCGGGCGCGGCGTCGTCCGGCGGGGGCGCGGCGCGTCTCGAGCCGGCCGGCCGGAAGTTCGGGTAACCCCCTCTTGATTATTAGGGATGCCTAATATTAGGATCGCCTGATGGCATCCTCGGCGTTGGGCGGGAAGCGGATCAGCGGGCGGGCGATGGTCGCGACCGCCGCGCTCGTCGTGGCCACCGGGCTGGTGTCGGTGACCGGCACCATCTCGGCGAGCGCCGCCACGACGAAGCATGGGCCAGCCCGCCAGTGCACGGCCGTCGCGGACGTGCTCGCCAACGGTCCGACAGCCCACGTCGACCCCGTCGGCTACGCCGAGGCCCAGGTACTTCCCCTACGCCAGTTGAAGCTGTCCGACCCGACACTGCGACGAGCTGTCCGACAACTCGACTCGGCGTACGCCGCGGTCAACGCCAGCAACGGCTCCCACAAGGCCAAGACGGCGGCGAAGGCCGCCGCGGCCCGGGTCGACGCCATCTGCCCGACAGCCGCCTCATGACGAGGACCGCGATCACCATGACCACGATGACGCACCCGACCCCGACCCCGACCCCGACCCCGACCCCGACCCCGACCCCGACGCCGGCTCGCCGGACCGGACCGACCCGGCGCCGCCTCGGCCGGCGGCTGGGGCTCGTCGCCGCAGCGGCCGGCTGCGTGGCCGGCCTGCTGGCCACGACGGCGACGACGTCGGGTGCGTCCGGCCAGACCATCACCCTCTACAGCGGCCAGCACCAACAGACCACCCAGTCGCTCATCACCGCCTTCGAGAAGAAGACCGGCATCACGGTGAACGTCCGCTACAACGACGAGGACACCTTCGCCGACGAGATCGTGGCCGAGAAGTCCCACCCGAAGGCGGACGTCTTCTACACCGAGAACTCCCCGCCGCTCGAGTACCTCCAAGAGAAGGGACTCCTGGCCAAGGTGGCGCCGACGACGTTGGCCAAGACGGCGAGCCAGTACGACTCGGAGGGGGGGGACTGGGTCGGCGTGTCAGCCCGGGTGAGCGTCCTCATCTACAACCCGAGCCTGATCACGAAGACACAGCTGCCGACGACAGTGCTGCAGCTGGCCACACCGAAGTACTCGGGGAAGCTCGCCTTCGCCCCCGGTGAGACCGACTTCCAGCCGATCGTGACCTCGGTCGACCACACCTACGGCCAGGCGAAGACCATCTCCTGGCTCGACGGCATCAAAGCCAATGCCGCCAGCCACCCCTACCCCGACAACGAGACGATCGTTGACGAGGTAAACCGGGGCGGGGTCGCCTTCGGGTTGATCAACCAGTACTACTGGTACCGGATGAAGGCCGAGCTGGGGGCCAGCAACATCCACTCGAAGATCGCGTACTTCGCACCGCGCAACCCGGGCTACGTCATCGACGTTTCGGGCGCGGCCGTCTTGAAGTCGTCGACCCACCAAGCGGCGGCCCAGAAGTTCCTGGCCTTCTTGGTCTCCAAGCCGGGCCAGGAGGTGATCGCCCACTCGATCAGCTTCGAGTACCCACTGGCCGACGGAGTGGCGGCGTCGTCCGAGGAGACGCCGTTCGACCAACTGCAGCCGAACGGCATCACCATCGCCGAGCTCGGCGACGGCTCGACCGCCATCGCACTGCTCCGCCAAACCGGGATGTTGTGACCCCGCCGTCCGCTGGTCCCGGGCTCTCGTCCGGGACGGTCCCGTCTCCGGGGCGCCTGGCGGTCGGGTCCACCGCCCCCCGGGGCGGGGGCTGGTGGACGGGCCGGGGCCAGCCGGCCCGCCGACCGATCGGCCTGCTCGTGGCCAGCGGGCTGGTGGCGGTGGTGCTGGTCCTGCCGTTGGTGTTCCTGCTCGTCGAGACGCACGGCGCCGGTGCGGGACAGGTAGTGGACCTCATCGACCGATCGCTCACCGCCCACCTGCTCTGGAACACGGTCCGGCTGGCCGTCGTCGTCACGGCCCTGTGTGCCGTGATCGGCACCGGCGCCGCCTGGCTGGTGGAACGCACCGACCTCCCGGGACGGGGGTTCTGGGCGGTGGCCGTCGTCATCCCGCTCGCCATCCCTGACTTCGTCGTGAGCTTCGGCTGGGCGTCGCTCAGCACGGCCGTCTCGGGCTTCTGGGGGGCCGTCCTCGTGATGACGCTCTCGATTTACCCGCTCGTGTACCTGCCCGTGGCCTCCAGCTTGCGCAACGCCGATCCCGCCCAGGAGGAGGTGGCCCGAAGCCTCGGCCTCGGCCGGCTCCATACCTTCTGGCGGATCACCCTGGCGCAGGCCCGGGTGGCCATTCTCGGCGGTTGTCTGCTCGTCGTGCTCGTCCTGCTGGCCGAGTACGGCGCCTTCGAGATCCTCGGCTACCAGACGTTCACCACCGAGATCTTCACCGAGTTCTCGGTGGCGTTCAACGTCCCCACCGCGTGTGGGCTCTCGCTGGTATTGGTCGGCCTGGGCCTGTTGGTCCTCTTCGGAGAGTCGGCCGCTCGAGGTCGCGGTCGAGTCAGCCGGGCCGACCGGATGGCCCAACGGCTCACCCGACGACACCACCTGGGCTGGTGGACGGTCCCCGCGCTGGTGGGCCTCCTCGCCCTCGTCGCGTTGGCTCTCGGCGTGCCGGTGGGTTCGGCGGCCTACTGGTGGGCCACGGGGCCGACGAACGTCTTGGACGGCGTATCGATCGTCGACGCGACGTGGCACACCGCGCTCTACGGGCTCGCCGCTGCGGTGATCGCCACCCTTATGGCCTTGCCGGTCGCCGTGCTCGCGGTGCGACACGATGGGCGGGTCAGCCGGTACCTCGAGCGCGGCACCTATCTCGTCCTGGCCATGCCGGGCCTGGTCATCGCTTTGGCGCTGGCCTACTTCAGCGAGCAGTACGCCGGCGGCCTGTGGTATCAGACGGCACCGATGCTCGTGATGACGTACGCGATCATGTTCTTCCCGCTGGCCCTCGTCGGCGTGCGGGCGTCGATCGCCCAGGCGCCGGTCGGCCTCGAGGACGTTGCCCGTTCCCTCGGGAAGGGCCGGCTGACCGTGCTGTGGCGAGTCACCCGACCTTTGGTCGGTCCCGGGCTGGCGGCGGCCCTCTGCCTGGTGTTCCTCTCGGCGGTCACCCAGCTGACAGCCACGCTCATCCTGGTTCCGACGGGCGTGCAGACGCTGGCCACCCAGTTCTGGGTGTACCAACAGAACCTCGCCTACGGACAGGCCGCGCCGTTCGCGTTGCTCATGATCGCCATCGCCGCGGTCCCCAGTTACGTCCTCGGGCGGTTCTTCGACCGGTTGCCGGCCCGGGCCTCGGTGTCCTGACGCGATGTGACGTCTGCGCCGCCCTGGGGCCCGAGGACGTCGATGCCGCGCCGCCGGGCGTCGGACACCACGACTCGAGTGGCGGTGGTCGACAGCCCGAGCCGTTGCGCGTCGGACAGCTCGGCCACGAGCGTGTCGATCTCGGCCTCGAACGCCGACGTCGCGCCGGCGATGAGCCTGCGCCCGGCGGCGGTGATGGCCACCTGCACGCTGCGGCCGTCGGCGGGGGAGGGGATCCGCCGGACGAGCCCGCGATCTTCGGCCCGGTCGACGAGCCCGGTCACGCTCGACTTGTCGAGCTGCAAGAAGTTGGCCAGCTCCTTAATGGTCGGACGCCGGTCTCGGAGGATACCGAGCAGACGAGCCTGGACGACCGAGAGGTCGTGGGCCGCGGCGATCCGACCGAGCGCTCCCTGGACGGCGAAGGTGAGTTGGGCGAGGGCGTCGACGAGACCCAGGTCGTCCTCGCCGGGTAGGGGGGTCAGGACGAGCTGACGGTCGGTCGGAGCCATCGCGACAGTCTAGGTGGATGTAGTTGGTGTCACCATCTATACTAGATGGTGACACCAACTACTTGCAGAACCGGGCGGAGGTTGACTGGACATGGACATGCACGCCGCCGTCGTCCGATCGTTCGACCACCCACCGCGCTACGAGACGTACCCGGCGCCTGAGCCCGTCGGAGCGGACGAGACGTCGGCCGACGTGCTGGCCGTCGGGCTGCACCCTCGAGTGCGCAGTGGCGCCGCCGGTCGGCACTACGCGAGCACCGGCACCCTGCCGATGATCCCGGGGGTCGACGGGGTCGGTCGGCTGCCCGACGGTCGGCTCGTCTACTTCGTCTCCCCCGATGGGGCATGGGGGTCCATGGCCGAGCGGGCGCTCGTCGATCGGCGACGGACCGTGCCGCTGCCCGAGCACGTCGACGTGCTCAAGGTGGCCGCGGCCATGAACCCGGCCATGTCCGCCTGGGTGGCGTTGCGCCGCCGCGTCCCGCTCCAGCCGGGCCAGTCCGTCCTGGTGCTCGGGGCCACCGGCAACGCCGGAGGGATGGCCGTGCAGATCGCCAAGCGGCTCGGCGCCGGCCGGGTCGTGGGCGCCGGCCGCAACGTGGCGAGGCTGGCCGAGCTTCCCGGGGTCGGGGCCGACGACGTCGTCGCCCTCACCGGTGACCTCGGCGCCACGGCCGAGCGACTGGCCGCGGCCGCCGCCGAGGTCGACGTGGTGATCGACTACCTCTGGGGCGAACCGGCGATGACCGCGGTCACGGCGCTGCTCCGGGCCCGGTCCGATCGCAGTCGGGCCCTGGACTGGATCCAGATCGGCGCGGTGGCCGGTCCGACGATCGAGCTACCGTCGGTCGCGCTCCGCTCGGCCAACCTCCGGCTCCAGGGGACCGGGCAGGGGGCGGTGTCAGCCGGGAGCTACGTGGCCGAGCTGCCCTCTCTGGTGGAAGAGATCGACGCCGGCCACTTGGCGGTCGGCGTGCGTCCCGTGCCGTTGGCCGACGTCGAGGCCGTCTGGCCGGCGTCGGATCAGCCTGGCCTCCGCACCGTTTTCGTGCCGTAGCCGACGCGGGCCGGACCCGGACGTCACCCTTCCCCTTCTGGACGCCGCCGACGGACCAGCGGGAACACGAACCAGAGCCCGACGAACACCGCCACGGTGGTGGCGGCGACGGCCGGCACCACCGCGCCGTGCTCGACGACACCGACGACGAGAAGGACGGCCGCCGAGATGGCGAGCCCGACGGCGCCGAGACCAAGGAGGGCCATCACGTTGGCCGCCCGAAGGAGCTCGCTCTTCTGGTGCCGGCGGAACACCAACCGGTGATAGGCGACCGGGGCGGTGAGCAGGGCGGTCGCCGAGCGCGGCGAGCAGGATCGTGGCGAGGTAGAGGTTCCGTTGCGCTCCGTCCAGTCGGTCGAAGCGGGCGCTGAACGGGAGGGCGAGGAGGAAGCCGAAGAGCACCTGGACGCCCAGGCCGGCGACTCGGAGCTCCTGGAGGAGCTCGGCCACGTTGCGGTCGACCCGCTCGGCTTCGGACTCCTGTCGGCCGGGGTCGTCGACGGCGCGGCTGCCCTCCTCCTCGGGCTTCGGCACCGGCGCTGCCCCCTGCCTTTTCGGGTCCTGTCTCGTAGTTTCGAGACGTACCCGGTTACGCCCATTGCCACTCGGACCAGGGCGTCACGCGGCCCCAGCATGGCGAAAGGGTTCGGTGGGTACCGACCATCTATGGGACCGAGCCAGCGCGTTGGAACGGGAGGTGAAGTTCGATGCCTCCATGGAGCTGGAGCTGCCGGACCTCCGGCCGCTGGTCGAGAGGACCGAACGGCTCCCCGAACAGCACTTCGATACCGTCTACTACGACACCGCGGAGGGGCGGCTGTGGGCACAGGACATCACGCTCCGACATCGGACGACACGAGGTGACGACCTCGGGGTCTGGACGGTCAAGCTCCCGGTTGCCGACGATGGCCCGAGCCTGGACCGAACGGAGCTGACGTGGCCGGGCAGCCGGGACCAGGTCCCGCCGGAAGCGACCGACCTGCTGCGCGGCGTTGCCCGCCGGACACCGTTGCGCCCGCTGGTCACGCTCCACGCGAGCCGTCGACGGCTCGTGTTGCACGGCGTCTCCCAGGAAGTGGCCGAGCTCGACGACGACACCGTCATGGTGGAAGGCGGACCCCGCGACGGCCTGAGCTTCCGGCAGGTCGAGCTCGAGCTGCGACCCGGTGGTGAGGTCGTTCGCGATCCCGTCGTCGCCGAGCTGGAGCGGGCGGGCGCTCAGATCGGTGGCCCGGCGAAGTTGGCCAAGGCCTTCGCTTTCCCGGCCGTCGACGACGCCGGTCCGACCCTCGACCGGACGGCATCGCTCGGCGACGTGGTGCAGGCGTCGATCGCCGACGCCCTCCGCCGCCTCTTGCGTCACGACTGGCGATTGCGGGCCAGCCTGCCCGACGTCGGGGCCCACGATGTCCACCAGGCCCGGGTGGCCACCCGCCGGCTCCGCTCGCACCTCAAGACCTTCGGTGGCGTGCTCGACCAGCGGTGGGTCACCCACGCTCGTGACGACCTGGGCTGGCTCGGGTCCGTCCTGGGCGAGGTCCGCGATGCCGACGTGCTCGATGGTCACCTGGAGCGTGCGCCGGCGGCGCTGCGGGGCACGCTGGCCGATCAGCGTCGGGCCGCGGTGGAACAGCTGGCTGGCGCGCTCGCCAGTGATCGATATCTCGATCTGCTGGATCGTCTTCATGGGGCCAGCGAGATCCTGCCCCGGTCGGTGGGCGGGGGCCGGCTCGACGTCGGGACCCCCGCCGGTGGAGCCCTGGCGTCTCTCGTCGGCGACCAGTTCCGGTCGGTTCGGCGCAAGGTTCGCAAGGCCGGCGACCACCCGTCGGACCGTCAGCTGCACCGCATCCGCATCAAGGCGAAGCAGCTCCGCTACGCCGCGGAGCTGGCGACGCCAGTGGTTGGCAAACCAGCCGCGAGGACGGCATCCGCTGCCGAGGAGCTCCAGACCGTGCTGGGTGAGCACCACGATGCGGTCACCGCGGCAGCGTGGCTGCGAGAGCGGGCGGAGCGGTCGGTCGACCGAACGGGGACCGAACGCCCCTCGCCAATGACGCTGTTCGACGCCGGTCGCCTGTCGGCTGACGAGGAGCGTCGCCAGCGCAAGCTCCGTCGCCGGTGGCCAGCCGCGTGGGAGCGCCTGACGAAGCCGAAGTGCCGCCACTGGCTCGAGTAGGGGCCTGACGGCCGCCGCGTGCGAACGTCGCAGCGGGCTCCGGTACGACGTCGGCTCACCGCTAGCCGAGCAAGGTGGCCAGGGGTCCGGACGACCATTGGTCCAGTAGCTCGAGGCAGTCGCGGTAGACGGCGACGGCACCGGCTCCGGCGAGGTCGGTCGGGGCGATGCCGCCCGTCTGGAGCCCGATGCAGCCCAGGCCGACCTTGGCCGCGGCCTCGACATCCCACACCGAGTCCCCGACGGCCAAGGCCTCGGCGGGATCGGTGCCGGTGCGGTCGAGGGCGACGGCAAACGGGTCCGGCGCCGGCTTGGCCTGTTCGACGTCGCCACCGTGGATGACGTCGGTGATCAACCGATCGCAGTCCAACGGGCCCAAGAGGGCGTCGAGATCCTTTTCCTTGGCCGAGGTGACGATGACCACCCGGCCGCCGTTCCCGACCACCCGGTCGAGTACGCCAGCCGCCCCGGGCAGTGGCCGGACCAGGGGATGGAGCCGCTCGAAGCAGTCCCCGTGCGCCGCGTCGATCGCCGGGTCGTCCCGACCGAGCAGGCGATGGAGGATGCCCGAGCCGCCCATGCCGATCAACGGGTGGATGGCCGCCATGGGCTGGTTCTCTCCGGCATCATCCAGTGCTCGCCACCAGGCGTACGTGTGGAGATACGTCGTGTCGACGAGCGTTCCGTCGAGGTCGAAGAAGACGGCCGGTGCCGGCATCGGCTGCGCTCAGCGCTCCAGCCGATGCCGGAGCTGGCGCTCGTAGAACTCCAAGAAGCCCCGTTGGTCCGGACCGATCTGGTTGACGTAGACCTCGTCGAATCCGGCGTCGAAGTAGGCCGAGATGGCCTGGACATGGCGCTCGGGATCCGGGCCGCACGAGACCTTGTCCACCACCATGTCTTCGGTAACCAGGGACGCCGCGGCCTCGAAGAATGTCGGCATGGCCAACTCCTGGTTGAGCTGGCCGGGCAGGCTCTCGGTGGCCCACAGCTCATGGGCCAGCTTGCGGGCTCGAGCTTCGTCGGTGTCCCAGCACACCTTCACCGTGCCGAGCACCGGTCCCTTACCGCCGCGGTCCCGGTAGCCGCCGACGAGGTCGTCGTCGGGGGCGACGGTTACCAGGCCGTCCCCGATCCGGGCGGCCAGGGCCGCCGAACGGTTCCCGAAGGCCGAGACGGCGATCGGCGGCGGTGTGTCCGGGCACGAGTAGATCCGGGCGTTCTCGACCGTGTAGTGGCGCCCGTGGTGGCTGACGGTCTTTCCCTTCCAGAGCTCCCGGATCACGGCGACGGCCTCTTCGAGCATCTCCAAGCGGGTCGCGACCGGTGGCCAGTGGTCGCCGAGGATGTGCTCGTTGAGGTTCTCACCCGAGCCGACGCCGAGCACGAACCGGCCGCCGAGGAGAAGCTGGGACGTGGCCGCCGCCTGGGCGATGATCGCCGGGTGGATGCGGACGGTCGGGCACGTGACCGCGGTCGCGACGCGGTGTCCGGTGGTGGCGGCGATGGCGCCGATGACGCTCCAGACGAAGGGGCTCTCGCCCTGTCGGTTGGTCCAAGGGTGGAAATGGTCCGAGATGAACACCGACCCGAACCCGGCCCGCTCGGCCATCTGGGCCTGGGCGACGAGGTCGCTCGGGCCGTGCTCCTCGCTGGACAAGAAGAACCCGATCTCGGCCACGGTGAAGCTCCTTCCGACGAGCGCGGGGCGTTCTCCGCGTCCTACCCGAAGCCGGCGGTCGGAAACAGTGGGGACGTTCGGCCGGGCGTCGTGCGTCGTGGCATCTCAGGGCCACTCCGACGCGACCGAGCACTCGACCATCGCGGCGTGGACGAACGCCTGGGGAACGTTGCCCCGCATCTGGCGCTGTCGGACGTCGAACTCTTCGGAGTAGAGCTCGGCCGGCCCGCACGCCCCGCGGCTGCGTTCGAACCACCGGGCCCCGCTCACCGGGTCGCCGGCTCGGAAGCAGGCCAGCGCCATCCAGAAGTTGCAGATCAAGAAGGCGCCCTCGTTCTCGAACAGCGGCCCACTGCCGTGGGCGTACCGGTAGAGGTAGCCGTCTTCGTTGAGCTCGGCCGCGATGGCCGACCGGGTGGCCCGGGTGCGGGGATCGTCGGGGGGAAGGGCGCCACGCAGTTCGGGAAGGAGCAGCGAGCCGTCCACCCGCTCGTCGTCGGGCGCCCGTTGCCATCGTCCCGAGCGGTGCAGACAGGACCGGTCGGTGTCGGCGACGATCCGGTCGGCGAGCGGCAGGGAGCGGTGTACCAGCCCGGCCGGCGCGCCGGCCGCGCTGATCGCCCGGAGACCGGCCACGCACATCAGCCGGCTCTGGGTCCACTGGTGGGGCGACGTCTCCCAGATGCCGGCGTCGGGTTCGGTCCACCGTTGCTCGATGGCCCCAACCGCCGCTTCGACCGCTCGCCAGCCGTCGACCTCGAGCCGGTCAGCGGTCGCCGCATCGGCCAGGAGCACCAGCGCCTCGCCGAAGACGTCGAGCTGGAACTGGCCCCCGGCCCGGTTGCCGACCACGTCGAAGCCGCCGGGGTATCCGGGGATGTCGAGCCGCGCCTCGCTCGGGATCGCGTCGCCGGCGAGCGTGTACGCCGGTCGGGTTCTCGGTCCGTCGGCCAGCAGGCGGTCGACGGTCCATCGGACCGCGCCGTCGAGGATGGTCTCGGCGCCATCGACGACGGCGCCGACGCGACCGACACAGCAGGTGTCGCGGATCCACGCATACCGGTAGTCGTAGTTGCGACCGGCCTCCGCCCGCTCGGGGAGCGCCATGGTGGCCGCAGCGGCCGTGCCACCCGAGGCGGACGTCAGTCCCCGCAGGACGGCGATCGAGTGGCGGGCATCGCGGGGCGCGACCGTGTCGACGCAGTCGGGTACGGCGGACCGCCAGAACGCCTCGGTGCGTCGCCAGCACTCGTCCGGACGAGGCGGCTCGTCGTCGACCCGGGAGCCGACGGCGAGCTCGAGGATGAGGTCCCAGGTCGCACCTTCTTCGAGGTCGAGCTCGGCCACGAGATGGCCCCGTTCGGCCGTCCGCCGTCCCATGGCCGCGGTCGGCGCCCCCGACCAGCGGACGGCCATCCCCTCGCCGTGGGTGACCCAGGCCTGCTCGTCGCGGTGCCAGCGCAGGAGCGGTCGGCGTCCGTAGTCGGCCGCCGGTCCGAGGACGGCCCGGACCCGGTGGTCGCCGTCGACCGCCGTGACCTGCCGCAGGATCACGGCCCGGTCGGGGCCGCCGGGGCCGACGAAGGCCTCGCGGCACTCGACGATGCCGTGATCGGTAACCCAGCGGCTGCGCCAGATGAGCGTGCCGTCCTCGTAGCTTCCACCCGGCACCCAACGATCGACCGGTGCGACCTGGTAGCGACCGCCCGATCCCAACAACCCGGCGACGACGGCCGGGTCGGCCCATCCTGGGAAGCACAGCCATGCCAGGCCGCCGTCGGGGCCGATGAGCGCGCCCCGCTCGCCGTCGGCGATGAACGCGTAGTCGCGCAGAGGGAACGGCGAACCGACCGGAACCATGAGCGCTGCCTACCCACTCGACGAACGAGTCATGTCCCGAACTGGTCGGCGCCCGAGGTCGCCCGAGGTATGTCCGGGCCGCCGGCGGGGTACGGCATCAGTCGACGCAGTAACGAGGAGGACGGTATGGGTCTCGCAGATAAGGCAAAGAACAAGGCCGAGGAAGCGAAGGGCAAGGCCAAGGAAGCAGTGGGGAAGGCCACCAACGATCGCTCGGTCCAGCGGCGGGGCAAGGCCGATCAGGGATCGGCGAACCTGAAGCAGGCCGGCGAAAAGGTGAAGGACGTCATCAAGGACGCCTGAGCCGACGGCACCGGGTTCGCGATCGCCGGGTTGGCCTAGCTCTTCAGCCCGGCGATCCCAAGCGAACCGTCGACGTCGCCGGGGTCCGTCGGGCCGGCGTCCGTCGGGCCGGTGGCCTCGGCGACGCCCGGCGTCCGGGCGGCGGTCGGCGGGTGGCCGACGTCGCCCTGAGCGGGCGGGAGGTCGTCGAGGAAGTCGGCGGTCGGCACGAAGAACAGGCTGCCGGTGACGGCGGTCGAGAAGTCGAGGATGCGGTCGTGGTTCCCCGGCGGGTCGCCGATGAACATGTTCTCGAGCATCTGCTCGGTCACGGTCGGCGTTGCCGCGTAACCGATGAAGTACGTGCCGAACTCGCGCTGACCGACCGTGCCGAACGCCATGTTGTCGCGGAGGATCTGGCGTTGCTCGCCGTCGGGGCCGACGACGGTGTTCAACGCGACGTGCGAGTTGCTCGGCTTCTCGTCGTCGGGTAGCTCGACGTTCGACAGCTTCCTTCGCCCGACGACCAGCTCTTGGGCTTCGACGCTGAGCGCGTTCCACGTCGTGAGGTCGTGGAGGTACTTCTGGACGATGACGTAGCTCGATCCGGAGAAATCCGCGTCCTCGTCGCCGACGCTGACCGCGGCCGTGGCCGCCGATCCGGTCGGGTTCTCCGTTCCGTCGACGAAGCCGAGCAGGTCCCGGTCGTCGAAGTACTTGAACCCGTGCACCTCGTCGACGACGGCGACGGAGCCGGACAGTCGGTCCATGATCTGCGACGCCAGTTCGAAGCAGAGGTCGGCCTGCGCGGCGCGGATATGGAAGAGCAGGTCTCCGGGGGTGGCGATGGCGTGATGCCGTTCGCCGTGGAGCTCTCGGAACGGGTGCAGCTCCGCCGGCCTCGTCCCGGTGAACAGCCGATCCCAAGCGTCGGAACCGATGCCGGTCACCAGCGCCAGCCCGGCCGTCGGCACCCGGAACCCGACGGTCCGCTCGAGGCCGGCAAGATCGGCGAGCAGATCGCGCACCACCCCTTCGGCGCCGGGGTCGACGGTGACGACGAGGAAGAGCGCGGACGCCGTGAGCGGGGTGAGGACTGCCTGGGGTTCTTGGAGACGGACCGGCGAGCCCGGCGGTGTCGGCATGGTCACCCGGGTAGCGTACCGATCTCCGACCGGCGCTGGCCGTCCGGTCGGCGGACGACCGTCACCCGGCGGCGGCCGCCGCGGTGTTGAAGATGACCTCCCAGAGATGGCCGTCGGGGTCTTGGAAGTACCCCGAGTAGATGCCCCAGGGCCGATCGTGGGGCTCGCCGAGGATCGTGGCGCCGGCCGCCTCGGCCTGGGCCAGGGCGTTATCGACGTCGTCCCGACGGGCGACGATGTGCCCGATGCTGAACTCGCCGCTCTTGGGCGGCCCGGGCGGTAGGCCGGCGTCCTTGGCCAGTTCGGGGCGCGGGTAGACGGAGAGGATCAGCCCGCCCTGCAGCTCGAACATGGCGGCCGGTCCGGCAGCATTGGTGTCGTCACCGGCGAACTCGGTCCCGACGATGCCCGGCGAGTCGAAACCGAGGCCGTCGCGGTAGAACGCGAGCGCCCGCTCGAGGTCGTCGACGGCCAGCGTGATCACGTGGATATGGGGTTCCATGTCGTCCACCTTCCTTCGGGCTCACCATCGGCTCACCCTCGGCGCGCCTCGAACCCCAGCATGGCGCGCGACGCGCGGCCGTCGTCGGGAGGGGGGCTAGCGGAGGGCTTCCCAGGCGGCGAACCCGGCCAGACCGACGAGGACGACCGCGGTCACCAACCGGACGGTCCGGATGTTGACGAACCGCAGCAGGCTCTGGCCGCCGACGACGGCCAGCCCGGCGACCGCCCACAGGGCGGCGACCGCGCCGAGGGCGACGGAGAACGGTGAGTGGTACCGGGCGGCCAGGTTGGCCGTCAGGATCTGGGTGAGGTCGCCCCACTCGGCCAGGAAGATGACGGCGAAGGCGGTCGTCGTCACCCGCCGGTTCGACGCGACCTCGCGTTCGACGATCGCCTCGTCGTGGTCCTGCATCGCTTCCCGGAGGGCCAGGGCCGCACCGACGAGGAACATCACGGCGACGATGCCGTCGACGACGCGGTGGGGGAGAAGGTGGAAGAGGGCGACGCCGATCGTCACCGCGATCGCGACGTGGACGACGAACGCCGCGGCGGCGCCGAGCCAGACCGAGAAGGGGCGACCGCGGGTAGCCATGACGAGCGAGGCGAACATGGTCTTGTCCGGCAGCTCGCCGATGAAGATGACTGGGAAGACGGCGGCGGCGATGGCGATGTCCACGCTGAGCTCTCCTCGCCGGGCCGAAGGGTGTGCCCTCGCCCCGGCCACGACGACATGGCTGGAACGAAGGTCTCGCCCACCTGCGAACAGGTCCGGTGACCGGGCCCGTTGAGTCAGCCTCAGCGAGCCAGCATGTCGACCACCGATTAGGGGGCTACTCCCCTTCGGGGACGAGCTTACCGGAGGAGCGGTACCGGTGACCGGCCGGCCGCCGTAGCCTGGTGGCATGTGCCGCAACATCACGACTCTTCGGGGCCTGCAGCCGTCGGCGACGGCGGACGAGATCGAGGCGGCGGCCCGCCAGTACGTCCGCAAGGTGAGCGGCGTCCAGTCGACGTCGGCCGCGACCAGCCCGGCGTTCGAGGCCGCGGTCCGTCAGGTCACGGAAGCGACGACGGCGCTGCTGGCCGAGCTGCCGCCGCGCCGCCAACCGCCGCCGACGCTGCCTCCGCTCCGGCGGCGGGCCGCCGCCGCGTCCTGACGGCTGGATGAGCGCTGACCGCACGACGTCGACGGTCGACGTCGACGGTCGACGCCTGCAGCTCTCGAACCTCGACAAGGTGCTCTATCCGGAGGCGGGGTTCACCAAGGCCGACGTGATCGCGTACTACTCACGGATCGCGCCGGTCATGTTGGCGCACCTGCGCGATCGACCGCTGACGATGCGGCGCTGCCCCGACGGCGTCGACGGCGAGTCGTTCTACGAGAAGAACGCCCCGCGGGGCACGCCGGACTGGGTCCGGACGGTGGCGGTGCCACGGAGCGAAAAGAGCGACGGGACGATCGACTACGTCGTCCTCGACGAGCCGGCCGGGTTGGTGTGGGCGGCCAACCTGGCCGCGCTGGAGCTCCACGTGCCGATGTGGCGGTGGCGACGGAAGGACGAGTACGGCCCGGTCGACTTGATGGTCTTCGACCTCGACCCCGGCGCGCCGTCCGATCTGGTCGACTGCTGCCGGGTCGGGCAGTGGCTGCGCGACGCCCTGGCCGACGACGGCTTGGACGCCTACCCGAAGACGAGCGGGGCCAAGGGCCTGCAGCTCTACGTCCCGCTCCGGCCGGCCCGCCGGTGGCCGGAGGTCCGCGACGACGCCCACGACCTGGCCCGGCGGATCGAGGCCGACCACCCCCGGCACGTCGTCTCGAACATGCGGCGCGAGCTGCGCAACGGCAAGGTGCTCATCGACTGGAGCCAGAACCACGGCGCCAAGACGACCGTCGCGCCGTACTCGCTGCGGGCCCGCTCCCACCCGACGGTGTCAACGCCGGTGACGTGGGAGGAGGTCGACGCCTGCGTCGAGTCCGGCCGTCCGGACGAGCTGGTCTTCGAGGCGACGGCCGTGGTCGAGCGGGTGGACGAGCTCGGCGACCTCTTCGAGCCGCTCCTCTGAGGCTGTGGGGCGGCCCCCGGCGGGGGGCGGGCGGCCCCTCCGACAGCCGGATCGCCCGCTGGCGGTCCGAACCAGGGCAGAATCACTGGCGTGCATATTCCGGCCAAGGTTGACTACGGGCTCCGGGCCCTCTTGTCGCTCGCCGTCGCCGGCGCGCCGCAGACGGCCGAGATCCTGGCGGCCGACCAGGGTCTGCCGCCCCGGTTCCTCGGGGCGATCCTGGCCGAGCTGCGCCGGGCCGGCCTGGTGGCCAGCCAGCGGGGGGCCGAAGGCGGGTACCGGCTGGCCCGGGCGCCCGAGCAGATAACGCTGGCCGAGATCATCCGCGCCCTCGATGGTCCCCTGGCCGAGGTGCGGGGCTTCCGCCCGGAGGCGACGTTCTACGAGGGCTCGGCGGAGCACCTCCAGCAGATCTGGGTGGCCGTGCGGGCCAGCCTCCGTCAGGTGCTCGAGAACGTGACCCTCGCCCAGGTGGCGTCGGGGAAACTGCCCAAGAGCATCCTCAAGCTCACCAACGATCCGGACGCCTGGGAGCCACACTGAGCTGAGCCCACCGGGCGGCTGGCGGCGGCGGCGCCGTCGTGTCGCTGGTCAGACGGCGAACGGCTCGGCGGCGTCGGGGTCGATCCCGTACCGGCTGATCGCTTTGGCCACCACCGCGCGGTCGACCGTGCCCTCGGCGGCGAGCGCCGACAGGACGGCGACGACGACGTGCGCCGCGTCGACCTCGAAGTAGCGGCGCAGCGCGTCGCGAGCGTCGGAGCGGCCGAACCCGTCGGTGCCGAGCGACGTGAACTGTCGCGGTACCCAACGGGCGATCTGATCGGGCACGGCTCGCATGAAGTCGGTCACCGCCACCACCGGGCCGCGGTCACGGCCGAGGGTGTCCGTCACGTATGGCAGGCGCGGCGGGGCGTCGGGGTGCAGCCGGTTCCATCGCTCGACGGCGATGGCGTCCTGGCGGACCGACGTCCACGACGTCGCGGACCACGCGTCCGCCGATACCCCCCACTCGTCGGCGAGCCGCTGACGAGCTTCCATCGCCACCTGCCACATCGGTCCGGAGAAGCAGAGGCTGGCCGTTGCCCGGCCGCCGTCGACGACCGCCGGTTCGGCGAACCGGTAGAGGCCGCGGACGATCCCGGTCCGGATGGCGTCGCCGGCCGGGCCCTCCGGCAGCGCCGGCATCGGGTACGTCTCGTTGTAGAGCGTCAGGTACCAGAACCGGTCCTCGGGGTCCGACCCGAGCATCCGGTTGATCGCGTCCTCGACGATCACGGCGATCTCGTAGGAGAACGCCGGGTCGTAGACCGCGGCGGCCGGGTTCGTCGACGCCAGGAGCGGCGAGTGGCCGTCGTCGTGTTGCAGGCCCTCGCCGATGAGCGTCGTGCGCCCGGCGGTGCAGCCGGCCAGGATGCCGCGGCCGCGCATGTCGCCGAGCGCCCACGCCAGGTCGCCGACCCGCTGGAAGCCGAACATCGAGTAGAAGAGGAAGACCGGCAGCATCGGATGGCCCCAGGTGGCGTACGACGTCGCCAGGGCGGTGAACGACGCCAGGGCCCCGGCTTCGGTGATCCCTTCCTGGAGCAGCTGACCGGACGTGCTCTCCGCGTACTTGAGCGGGAGGTCGGCGTCGACCGGCACGTAACGCTGGCCGTCCGGCGCGTAGATCTTCGCCTCGGCGATGATCGGCTCGAGGCCGAACGTGCGGGCCTCGTCGGAGACGATCGGGGCGACGAGCGGGCCGAACGCCGGGTCCCGGACGAGGTTCCGCAGCAGTCGGGCGAACGCCATCGTCGTCGACGCGGCCTGCTTGCCCGAGCCGGCCGCCAGGTCGGCAAAGACCTTCGGGTCCGGGAGCGTCACCCGGGCCGGACGGACGACCCGGCGGGGCACCGCGCCGGCCAGCATCTTGCGCCGGGCCATCAGGTACTCGTGGACTTCCGAGCCCTCCAGCGGCCGGTAGTACGGCGGCTCGTCGGCCTCGAGGGCGGAGTCGGGGATCTCGTCGGCCAGGTACAGCCGGTCCCGCAACGTCCGCAGCTGGTCCTTCGTCATTTTCTTGATCTGATGGGTGGCGTTGCGGGCCTCGATCTGCGGGCCGAGCGTCCACCCCTTGATGGTCTTGGCCAGGATGACCGTCGGCGCGCCCCGCTGCTCGGTGGCCAGCTTGTAGGCCGCGTAGAGCTTGCGGTAGTCGTGGCCGCCCCGGGGCAGGCTCCGCAGGTCGTCGTCGCCCAGGTGCTCGACCATCTTGCGCAGCCGCGGGTCGGGACCGAAGAAGTGCTCACGGATGTAGGCGCCGGACTCGGTGGCGTACTTCTGGAACTCGCCGTCGACGGTCGTGTTCATCTTGTCGAGCAGGACGCCGTCGACGTCGCGGGCCAGCAGCTCGTCCCAGCGCGAGCCCCAGATGACCTTGATCACGTTCCACCCGGCCCCCCGGTAGAGGGCTTCGAGCTCCTGGATGATCTTGCCGTTGCCCCGCACCGGGCCGTCGAGCCGCTGCAGGTTGCAGTTGACGACGAAGATGAGGTTGTCGAGGTGCTCCCGACCGGCGACGCCGAGGGCACCGACCGATTCGGGCTCGTCCATCTCGCCGTCGCCGACGAAACACCAGACGCGGCTGGCGCTGGTGTCGACGAGCCGGCGGTGCTGCAGGTACCGGTTGATGTGGGCCTGGTAGATCGCGCTGATCGGCCCGAGGCCCATCGACACCGTCGGGAACTCCCAGAACTTCGGCATCGACCGCGGGTGGGGGTAGCTCGGGAGCCCGTCGCCGCCGACCTCGTGACGGAAGTTGTCGAGCTCGGTCTCCGTCAGCCGCCCCTCGACGTACGCCCGGGCGTAGATGCCGGGGGACGCGTGCCCCTGGAAGTAGATCTGATCGCCGGCGCCGCCGTCGTCCTTGCCCCGGAAGAAGTGGTTGAACCCGACCTCGTAGAGCGACGCCGAGCTGGCGAACGTCGAGAGGTGGCCGCCGATGCCGTCCGTCCGCATGTTCGCCCGGATCACCATCACTGCGGCGTTCCAGCGGATGAAGGCCCGAATCCGTCGTTCGACGTACTCGTCGCCGGGGAACCACGGCTCCTCGTCGGCCGGGATCGTGTTGACGTACGGCGTCGAGACCGTGGCTGGGAACTCGACCTGCAGGGCCCGGGCCCGCTCGAGCAGCTTCATCAACAGGTATCGGGCCCGGGTCCGTCCCCGGGTGTCGACGACGGCGTCGAACGAGTCGACCCACTCCGCCGTCTCGCCGGGATCGATATCCGGGACCTGGTGGGACACGCCGTCGAACAGCACGGCTCCACGGTACCCGTCCGACCCGGTCGAGCGGCCGTTTCTCCGGGTGCTTCCCCCGGTTCGTCCGGCCCGGGTAGTACACATGGCGGATGCCGCCGGCGCCCCTTTCCTCATCCGGTCTTTCGCCGACGACCGTGTACACGGACGGGTCGTGCCTCGGGAACCCCGGGCGGGGCGGCTGGGCGTGGGCCGTGCCGGACGGGCCGTTCGCCAGTGGCGCCGACGCGCAGACGACGAACCAGCGGATGGAGGTCACGGCCGTCCTGGAGGCGCTGCGGGCGCTCCGGACCGACGCCGGCGACGCCGGCATCGACGTCTTCAGCGACTCGACGTACGTCGTCAACTGCTTCCGCGATCGGTGGTGGGCCGGCTGGCACCGTCGGAATTGGCGCAACAGCCAGGGTAAGCCGGTCGCCAACCGGGACCTGTGGGAACCGCTGATCGAGCTCGCCGTCGACCCGGTCGTCCCAGTGCGGTTCCACTGGGTCCGCGGCCATTCCGGCGACCGGTGGAACGAGGTCGTCGACCGGCTGGCCACCGAGGCCGCAGCCGCCGGCGCCGGCCGGGCCGGTCCCTGATCGGACCAGGTCGGGCCGTATCCGGCCGCCGGTCGGTCGAGCGACGGGCCACCGTTGGCCCTTCCCGTGGTGACCTCCTACCATCGGGCGCATGGAGCTCAACGACACGTCAGCGATCGTCACCGGTGGCGCCTCCGGCCTGGGGGCCGCAACGGCCCGTGCTCTCGCCGCTGAGGGTGTCCGGGTCACGATCTTCGACCGCAACGAGGCGGGAGCCAAGGCGGTGGCCGACGAGATCGGCGGTAACGCGGTCGGTGGCGATGTGACGGAGCCGGGCGACTGCCAGCGGGCCGTCGACCAGGCCGCGGTCGGCGGCCGGCTCCGGGCCGCGGTCAACTGCGCCGGCACCGGCTGGATCGGCCGGGTCATCAACCGGGACGGCTCGCCGCATGATCTCGGGGCGTTCGAGGCCATCCAGAAGCTGAACGTGATCGGCACGTTCAACGTGATGACGAAGGCCGCGTCGGCCATCGCCGAGACCGAGCCCAACGACGACGGCGAGCGCGGCGTGATCGTCAACACCGCGTCCGTCGCCGCTTTCGACGGACAGGTCGGCCAGTTGGCCTACTCGGCCTCGAAGGGAGCCGTCGTCGGTATGACCTTGCCGGCCGCCCGAGACCTGTCCGTCGTCGGCATCCGCGTCGTCGCCATCGCCCCCGGCCTGTTCGACACGCCGCTGCTCGCCATGCTGCCCGACGAGCAGCGCGACGCCCTCGGCCGCTCGGTGCTCTTCCCGAAACGGCTCGGGAACCCCGCCGAGTACGGTCGGCTCGTCGTCGAGATCGCCAAGAACCCGTACCTCAACGCCGAGGTCATCCGGCTCGACGGCGGTATCCGGATGCCGCCGAAGTAGGCCGGTCGGGGCACGATCCGGCGAACTCGCCGGCGATGGCCTCCGGTAGGCTGCCATCGGCCCGCACTGATCGGGGCCAGCCGGCCCGGCGCCTGCCGGCATGGGGGAGGACGGATCGACGACGGAAGACGACGGAGGAGGCAAGGTGACGACGGCTGAAGACTTCCAGTACGACGTCGTTGTCATCGGCGGTGGGCCCGGTGGCTACGCCACCGCCCTCTACGGTGCGGCGGCCGGCCTCAACATCGCCATCGTCGAGCGGGACAAGGTCGGCGGGACGTGCCTGCACCGAGGCTGCATCCCGGCCAAGGAGTTCCTCGAGACCGCCGCCGTCTACCGGACCGTCACCGGAGCCGGCGAGTTCGGCATCCGGACCGCCGAGCCGACCGTCGACTTCTCGATCAGCCAGGCCCGCAAGAACACGGTCGTGAACCAGCTCTTCCGCGGCCTCTCCGGTCTGCTCAAGAGCCGCAACGTGACCATCCTGTCCGGGACCGGGACGCTGCTCCCGGGCCGGCGCGTCCGGGTCGTCGACGGTGAGGATGCCGGGACCGAGGTGACCGGACGCCATGTCGTCCTCGCCGCCGGCTCCGTGCCGCGAGGGCTGCCCGGCCTCGACGTCGACGGGCGGTTCGTCATGACGTCCGACGAGTTCTTGGACCTCGACCATCTCCCGCCGAGCGTGGCGGTCGTCGGTGGCGGCGTGATCGGCTGCGAGTTCGCCTCGCTGCTCTCCGATCTCGGGACCAAGGTCACTATCCTCGAGGCGCTCGACGGTCTGCTCGTCGGCTGCGACCAGGACATCGTGCCGGTCGTCGCCCGGTCGTTCCGCAAGCGCGGCATCGACGTCATGACCGGCGTGCACGTCACCGGGCACCTGCCCCGCCCGGACGGGACCGGGACCACCGTGCAGCTGGCCGACGGGACCGCGGTCGACGCCGCGGTCGTCGTCGTCGCCGTCGGCCGCCGGCCGCGGACCGAGGGGTTGCTCGCCGACGGGACCGACGTCCAGCTCGACGAGCGCGGGTTCGTCCTCGCCAACCAGTTCCAACAGACGCACGAGAAGCACGTCTGGGCCGTCGGCGACCTCGTCGCCAACGCTCCCCAGCTGGCCCACGTCGGCTTCGCCGAGGGCATGCTCGTCATCAAGGGCATCCTCGGCGAGACGATGATCCCCGTCGACTACGAGCGGGTGCCGTGGGCCATCTACACCCACCCCGAAGTGGCGTTCGCCGGCCTGACCGAGGCGCAGGCCGCCGCCCGGGGGATCGACGTCATCATCAAGAAGGACCCGTTCGGCGGCAACAGCCGGGCCCGGATCATCGGCGACACCGACGGCCTCGTGAAGGTCATCGCCGAGCGTCGACCCGACGGGACCGCCGGGCCCATCTTGGGTGTCCACCTGGTCGGCCCGTGGGTGACCGAGCTGCTGAGCGCCGGCTACCTGGCCGTGAACTGGGAGGCCACTCCCGACGAGATCGCGCATTTCGTCCAGCCCCATCCGTCACTGTCCGAGTCCTTCGGCGAGACGGTGCAGGCCTTGACCGGAAGGGGACTCCACGTTGGCTGACGTCACGATGCCGCAGCTCGGTGAAACCGTCACCGAGGGCACGATCACCCGGTGGATGAAGCAGGTCGGCGATCAGGTCGCCCGGGACGAGCCGCTCTTCGAGGTGTCGACCGACAAGGTCGACTCCGAGGTTCCCTCGCCGGCCGCCGGCGTGTTGTCCGAGATCCTCGTCCAAGAGGGCGACACCGTCGAGGTCGGTGCCCGCCTGGCCGTCATCGGCGACGCCGCCGAGGCGGCCCCGGCCGCCCCCGTGGCCGCGCCAGCCCCGGCCGAGCCGGCGCCGGCCGAGGCCACGCCGTCTCCGGCACCCGCCCCGGCCCCAGCACCCGCCCCGGCACCTCCCGCACCTTCCGCTCCGGCACCCGTGCCGGCGACGGCGGCCGCGCTGGCCGCCCAGGCCCCGGCGGCCGCGCCCGAGTCCGTCCCGGCCGGGGGTGACCAGCGCGTGCTGTCGCCAGTCGTCCGGCGCCTGCTGGCGGACAACGGCATCGACGCCTCGGAGGTGACCGGCACCGGTGTCGGTGGCCGGATCACCCGGGAGGACGTGCTGGCCGTCGTCGACACCCGTTCGGCCGGCACCACCCCGGCCCCCGCCCCGGCACCGGCTCCTGCGACCGAGCCAACCCCGGCCCCGGCTCCCCCCACGCCGGCGGCTCCGACCGCGGCGGCCCCACCGCCCGAGCCGGCCGCGCCGACCCCGGCGCCGGCCGTCCAGCCACCGGCCGCGCCGGCCCCGGCGCCGGCCGTCCAGCCACCGGCCGCTGCCGCGCCAGCGGTCGTCCGTTCGGCGGACCGGGTGATCCCGTTCTCGAACATGCGCCGCCGGACGGCGGAGCACATGGTGCGGTCGAAGGCGACGTCGCCGCACGCGTTCATCGCCTACGAGGTCGACTTCGAGAACGTCGAGCGGGTACGGCGAAGCGAGGGCGAACGGTTCAAGGCGGAAGAGGGCTTCTCGTTGACGTACCTCCCGTTCGTGGCCCGGGCCGCGGTGGAGGCCCTCCGGGAGTACCCGAACCTGAACGCGTCGGTGGCCGAGGACGCGCTGGTCGTGCACCAGCAGGTCAACCTCGGGATCGCGGTCGACCTCGACCACGAGGGCTTGATCGTGCCGGTCGTCCACCGGGCGGACGAGGTCACGCTCCGGGGCATCGCCCGACGGGTACGCGACCTCGCCGACCGGGCGAGGTCGCGGCAGCTCGGGGCCGACGACATCGCCGGCGGGACGTTCTCGATCACCAACGACGGGCCGTTCGGCACGTACTTCACGGTCCCGATCATCAACCAGCCACAGGTGGCGATCCTGGCCACCGACGGCATCACCCGGCGCCCGGTCGTCGTGACCCTGCCGGACGGCAGCGAGTCGATCGCGGTGCACTCGGTCGGCGTGCTCGGGATGAGCTGGGACCACCGAGCGGTCGACGGGGCATACGTGTCGTCGTTCCTCCGCCTCCTCGCCGAACTGCTCGGCAGCCGCGATTGGGCTGCCGAGCTGTAGGTGGGCACGGCGGGCAGGAGGTAACGGCCGTGCTGCGGGTCCGTCGGTTGGGCAGCGTCCGGTACGGAGAGGCGCTGGCCCTGCAACGGGCGCTGGCCGAACGGACCGACGACGACTACGTCCTCCTGCTGGAGCACCCGCACGTCTACACCCTCGGGGTCCGTGCCGACCCGGCGCACGTCCTCGTCGACCCGGCGACGGTCGGTGCCGAGCTCGTGCGGGCGGACCGGGGTGGCGACGTGACGTACCACGGCCCCGGCCAGCTCGTGGTGTACCCGATCGTCACGCTCGACGACCACCCCGGCGCAGGACCGGCGCACGTCCGGCGGCTCGAGGCGGCGGTCATCGACGCCCTTGGCGACCTTGGGGTCGACGTTGGCCTGCACGACGGCTACCCCGGTCTCTGGCTCGGCGTTGACGAGGGCCGGCCCCGCAAGGTCGGCGCGGTCGGCGTGCGGGCCGAGCGGAGGGCGGACGGTCGCCGCCGGACGACGCACGGCCTGGCCCTGAACGTCGACTGCGACCTCGCGATGTTCGGCCATATCGTCCCGTGCGGGATCAGCGAGCTCCCGGTCACTTCGCTGGCCGCCGAGGGGCTGACGCTGTCGATGGACGACGTCGTCGAGGCGGTGGCCGCCCGAGTGGTCGAGCAATGGGGAACGGCCGGCGCCGACCGCCAGGCCGTGACGGTCCCCCGGCCATCGTCGGCCGTGCCGGTCGAGCGACCGTTGGTCCGCCGGCTGCGCCAGGCCGGCGTCGACCCGGACGAGGGGCTTGCGATCAATACGCGGAAGCCGGAGTGGCTACGCGTCCAGGCCCGGATGGGGCGCGACTACGTACAGCTCGGACGGACGATCCACGACCTCGGCCTCGTCACGGTGTGCGAAGAGGCGGGTTGCCCGAACATCTACGAGTGCTGGGCCGACGGCACCGCGACGTTCATGGTCAACGGGTCGCGGTGCACCCGGGCCTGTGGTTTCTGCCTGGTCGACACCCGGCACCCGTTGCCGCTCGATCCGTCGGAGCCGGCGCGGGTAGCCGAGGCGGTCGAGCGGATGGGCCTGGCCCACGCGGTCGTGACGTGCGTCGCCCGCGATGACCTCGCCGACGGCGGAGCCGGCGCGATCGCCGAGACGGTCCGGGCCATCCGGGACCGTCGGCCGTCGACGTCGGTCGAGGTGCTCATCTCGGACTGCAAGGGCGACGGCCCGTCGCTCGCCCGTGTCTTCGAGGCGCGCCCGGATGTCCTCAACCACAACGTCGAGACGGTCGCCCGTCTCCAGCGGGCGGTGCGCCCGTCGGCGGGCTACGCCCGCAGCTTGGCCGTTCTGGCCCGGGCGGCGGACGCCGGGCTCGTCGTGAAGTCCGGGCTGATGGTCGGGCTCGGCGAGACCGAGGACGAAGTCGTCTCGACGCTGGCTGACCTGCGGGCGGTCGGCGTCTCAATTGCCACGATCGGCCAGTACCTGCGACCGAGTGCGGCCCACCTGCCGGTGGCCCGCTGGTGGACGCCGGAGGAGTTCGACCGCCTCGGCGACGCCGGGCGACGGCTCGGGTTCGCCCACGTCGAGGCGTCGCCGTTGACCCGGTCGAGCTACCACGCCAAGGGTGCGGCCGCGGCGGCCGGCGCGGTGCCGGCCCGCTCGTCGGTCGGCGCCGGGTCGGTCGGCACGGCACCAGCCGGTGCCGTGCCGGTCGCTCTGTCGGTGGGCCGGGGTGTCTGACGTGCGCGTCCGGGCGGCCCGGCTGGTCGAGCACGGGCAGCCACTGCAGGTCGAGGCGGTCGACCTCGCCGACCCGGCAGCCGGCGAAGTCGTCGTCACGATGCGCTACGCCGGCGTCAACCCGATCGACCGCTATGGCGCGCTCGGACGGGCGGCGCCGGATGGGCCGGTGCCGCGCACGCTCGGGCTGGAGGGGGTCGGGACGGTCGGCGACCGGACGGTCGTCGTCCACGGCGGCGGCCTCGGGTCGGCTCGCGACGGGCTTTGGGCGACTGGCGCGGTCGTGCCGGAGCCGCTTCTCGTCGACGTCCCGGCCGGGATCGAACTGCCGGTGGCGGCCAGTGTCGGCATCGCCGGAGTGACGGCGTGGCGGGTCGTGACGGACCTCGGCGCGGTCACCGCGGCCGACCGGGTGCTCGTGCTCGGGGCGAGTGGCGGGGTCGGGAGCATCGCCGTCTCGGCGGCCCATGCCGCCGGGGCGACGGTCTGCGGGCAGACCGCCAGCGACGCCAAGGTTGGTGGCATCGAGGCCCAGGGTGCCGACCGGGTGGTCGTCGCCGGGGTCGACGACCTGGCGGATCAGCTCGCTGACTTCCGGCCGACGGTCGTCATCGACCCGCTCGGCGGGGAGTTCACGGGGGCGGCGGTGGCCGCGATGGCCGAGAAGGGCCGGCTCGTGTTGTTCGGCACGTCGGCCGGGACCGAGGGCCCGGTCCCGCTCCAGCTCCTCTACCGCAAGGGCTTGACGGTCCTCGGGTACGGCGGCCTGCTCGAACCCGACGACGTGACCGTGCGATGGATCGCCGAGACGTTGCGGGCCGTCGCCGACGGTCGGCTGCACGTGCCGATCGACTCGGTCGTGCCGCTGGGCGACGTGAACGGCGCGCTGGACCGGCTCACCGCCCGGTCGCTCGAGGGCAAGGTCGTTCTCGACCTCACGGCCTGACGGCTCGCCGGCGGACGAGCACGGCCGCGAGGACGACGCCCAGCACCGCGGCGACGCTCAGGAGGACCCAGCCGGCGACGACCGCGGCGGACAGGCCGTTGGCCGGATCGGCCGGCGGCGGGGTGGCGAGGGCGGCCACCAGCTGCCGGTGCTGGCGGACGGCGAACGCGTCGATACCGGTCGCGGTGATCGTGGCCGGCGTTGGATCGGTGGCCGTCGACGTGGCCAGGGTGAACGACAGGGTGGCCACCGCATTGCGGGTGGCGAGGACGACGACCTGCTCGGTGCCGACGACGGGGCTGGTGATCGGGTAGGCGTCGCGGCGCGCACCGGGGAGGCCGGGCACCGGCGCCGCCGTCGCGGCCGTCGCGGTAGCCAGCGCGTCGCCCTGACCCTTCCGGTAGGCGGCGGCCTCGGCCGGCGTGGAGAACGCCGCGACCAGGTCGGTCACCGCGACGTCGAACCGCGGATCGGCCCAGATCCGCTGGTAGGTCCGGACGGTGCCGGCCGCGGTGAGCTGTTGGAGAAGGGCCGTCGTCGCGGTCGGGTCGGGGGAGTAGCTGGCGAACTGGGCGGCGGTCAGGGGTCCCTCGGTGACGACGGCCGTGCCCGGCGGGCCGGTGTGGACGACCGCGTCGGCGAGCGGATGCTCACCGGGCCGGGCGATACGGGTGGCACCCGCAGGGCCAGCGGCTCCGACGAAGACCGCCGTGAAGGCGAGCAGCAAGCCGACTGCGGCGTCCGCCCTCCGGCGGGCCGTCACCCCGTCCGCCCTCCGGCGGGCCGTCACCCCGTCCGCCCTCCGGCGGGCCGTCACCCCGTCCGCCCTCCGGCGGGCCGTCACCCCGTCCGCCCTCCGGCGGATCATGCGACGAAGTACTTGGCCTGCGGGTGGTGGCAGATGATGGCGTCGGTCGTCTGCTCGGGGTGGAGCTGGAAACCTTCGCTGACGGTGACGCCGATCCGGTCCGCGCCGAGCAGCTCGACGACCTTGGCGTTGTCGTCGAGATCGGGGCAGGCGGGATAGCCCCAGCTGTAGCGGCCGCCGCGGTACTGCTGGCGGAAGAGGCCGGTCAGCGTCGGCCCGTCCTGGTCGGCGAAGCCGAGCTCCTGGCGGATGCGGTGGTGCCAGTACTCGGCCAGGCCTTCGGCCATCTCGACGCCGAGTCCGTGCAGGAAGAGGTAGTTCTGGTACTCGTTGGCGTTGAAGAGCCGGGCGGTCTCGACCGAGACGCGCTCGCCCATCGTGACGAGCATGAACGACGCAAAGTCCTCTTCGCCGGAGTCGGCGGACCGGAAGAAGTCGGCGATGCAGAGCCACGGTTCCTTGCGCTGGCGCGGGAACGTGAACCGCATCCACTCCGCGGTCCTCGTCTCGTCCTTGTAGACGACGAGGTCGTTGCCGTCGGCGTTGACGGCGAAGTGGCCGTAGGCGACCTGGGGGACGAGCAGGTTGGCCTCCTTGGCCTTCGCCATCTCGTCGCGCAGGACGGCCTTGACGCGCTCTTTGAACGCCGGGTCGTCCTCGCCTTCCTCGGGCCGGAACCCCCACTGGTTGCGGAAGAGGGCGGTCAGGTTGAGGTAGGCCGCGATGTCGTCGACCGGGATGCCCTTGGCGATCCGGCTGCCGACGAACGGCGGGCGGAAGAGCTGGTTGTCGGCGACGACGTCGGGGGCGCGGGCCGGTTGCCCGTCGACCGGGGTGGTGTCCTGGGGCTCGAGCCGGCTGCGCTTCGGCACGTTCCGCTCGGAGATCTCGCGCCCGAAGTCGGGGTCGTCCTCGCCGGACCGTTTGAGCTCGACGAGGCGGTCCATCGTCCGCAGTCCCTCGAAGGCGTCGCGGCCGTAGAAGACACGGCCGTCGTAGACCTGCCGGAGGTCGCGCTCTACGTACGTCCGGGTCAGCGCGGCCCCGCCGAGCAGCACCGGTACGCCGGCCAGTGTCCGCCGGTTCAGTTCTTCGAGGTTCTCGCGCATGATCAGCGTCGACTTGACGAGCAGGCCGCTCATGCCGATCACGTCGGCCTGGTGCTCCTCGACGGCCGCGACCATGTCGGCGATGCCGACCTTGATGCCGAGATTGACGACGTCGTAGCCGTTGTTCGTGAAGATGATGTCGACGAGGTTCTTGCCGATGTCGTGGACGTCGCCCTTGACGGTGGCGAGGACGACCTTGCCCTTGCCACCCTGGTCGGAACGCTCCATGTGCGGCTCGAGGTGGGCGACCGCGGCCTTCATCGTCTCGGCGGACTGCAGGACGAACGGCAGCTGCATCTCGCCGGACGCGAACAGGTCGCCGACGGTCTTCATGCCGGCGAGCAGCATGTCGTTGACGATCTCGAGCGCGGGGTGGCCGCCGGCCAGGGCTTCGTCGAGGTCGGCTTCGAGGTTGTTGCGGTTACCGTCGATGATCCGCTGCTCGAGCCGGCGTTCGACCGGCCAGTCGAGGTGCTCGTCAGGCGGCCCGGTCGCCGCGCTGACGCCCTCGAACAGTGCGAGCAGCTCCTGCAACGGGTCGTAGCCGTCGCGTCGGCGGTCGTAGACGAGGTCGAGGCAGACCTCGCGGGCCCGGTCGTCGATCCGCGAGAGCGGCAGGATCTTCGACGCGTGGACGATCGCCGAGTCGAGCCCGGCTTCGACGCATTCGTGGAGGAAGACGGAGTTGAGGACCTGTCGGGCGGCCGGGTTGAGGCCGAACGAGACGTTCGACAGCCCGAGCAGCGTGTGGACCCCCGGCAGCTCGGCCTTGATCCGTCGGATGCCTTCGATCGTCTCGATCCCGTCCTGGCGGCTCTCCTCCATGCCGGTCGACAGCGGGAGGGCGAGCGGGTCGAAGAGCAGGTCGGTCGGGTCGAGGCCGTAGCGGTGGACGGCGACGTCGTGGATCGCCCGGGCGGCCCGCAACTTCCAGTCGGCGGTTCGCGCCTGCCCCTCTTCGTCGATGCACGTGCAGACGACGGCGGCGCCGAACTCGCGGGCCAATCGGAGGAACGTGTCGAGCCGCGTGCCGTCGCCGTCGCCCTCTTCGAGGTTCACCGAGTTGAGCACCGGTCGGCCGCCGATCCACTGCAGGGCGGCCCGGACGACCGGACCCTCGGTCGAGTCGATCATCAGGGGAACGCTGGACTGGGTGGCGAACCGGCTGGCGACCTCGGTCATGTCGGCCACGCCGTCGGCGCCGGTGTAGTCGACGCAGACGTCGATGACGTGGGCGCCTTCCTTGACCTGTTCCCGGGCCATCGCGACGCACGTGTCCCAGTCGCCGACGAGCATGGCCTCGCGGAACTTCTTCGATCCGTTGGCGTTCGTCCGCTCGCCGACGACGAGGAACGACGTGTCCTGGTGGAGCGGGACGGCGGTGTAGATGGACGCGGCCGACGGTTCGGGCGCCGGCACCCGGACGGCTGGCGTCGCCCCGGCGCAGCGCTCGATCACCGCGGCAAGGTGCTCGGGGGTCGTCCCGCAGCAGCCACCGATGGCGGTGACGCCGAGCTCGGTGACGAACCGGTGGAGGTAGTCGGCGAGCTGGTCCGGGGTCAGGTCGTAGTGCATCCGGCCGTCGACGACCGACGGCAGGCCGGCGTTCGGCAGGCACGAGACCGGCACCCGACTGTGGGCGGTCAGGTGGCTGAGCGGCTCACCCATCTCGGCCGGCCCGGTCGCGCAGTTGAGCCCGATGACGTCGATCTGCATCGCGTCGAGCGCGGTCAGGGCGGCCGCGATCTCGGTGCCGGGCAGCATGCGGCCGGTCAGCTCGATCGTCACCTGCACCTGCAGCGGCACCTGGCGGCCGGCTTCGGCCATCGCGTCCTTGCAGGCGTTGATGGCCGCCTTGGCCGACAGGAGGTCGAAGACGGTCTCGATCAGCAGGAGGTCGACGCCGCCGTCGATGAGGGCGAGCGCCTGCTCGCGGTAGGCATCGCGGAGGTCGGCGTAGGGGATCTGGCCGAGCGTCGGGAACTTCGTCCCCGGGCCCATGCTGCCGGCCACCCAACGCGGCCGGTCCGGCGTCGAGTACTCGTCGGCCAGCCGGCGGGCCAGCTGGGCACCGGCGAGGTTCAGCTCCCGGGCCCGGTCGGCCAGGCCGTACTCGGCGAGGACGACGGAGAACGCCCCGAACGTGTCGGTCTCGATGACGTCGACGCCGGCGTCGAGGAAGGAGCGGTGGAGGCGTTCGATGGCGTCCGGCTTCGAGACGACGAGGACCTCGTTGCAGCCCTCGAGCTCTGGGCCGCCGAAGTCGTCGGCCGTCAGCTCCTGGAGCTGGAGGTTCGTCCCGGTGGCGCCATCGAAGATGACCACCCGCTCGCGCAGCGCGGTCAGGTAGGCGGAAGCCGCCGGGTCGAGGCGGCCGAACGGAATGGGAGACGTCGGCATCGTCCCGCCAGGCTACCGGCGCTGCCCGGTAGCATCCGCCAGCGATGCCTTCGACAGCCCGACAACCCCGCATCTACACCCGACGGGGCGACGACGGGACGACCGGCCTCCTCTACGGCGGCCGGGCACCGAAGTCGTCGCCGCGGATCGAGCTCAACGGCGTGGTCGACGAGGCGCAGGCCGCGCTCGGCGTTGCCCGGGCCGAGTCGGTGCACGGTTCGACGCTCGACGAGCGGCTCGTCGCCATCGAGCAGGACCTCTACGTGCTGATGGCCGAGGTGGCGACGTTGCCGGCGTACCGCCACAAGCTCGTCGCCGGGTCGACGCTCGTCACCGAACCCATGGTCACCGATCTCGAACGGCAGATCGACGAGCTGCTCGGCCGGTTCGAGATGCCGAGCGAGTTCGTCGTCCCTGGCCGGAACCGGACGGCTGCCGCCCTCGACGTCGCCCGCACGGTCGTCCGGCGGGCCGAACGGCTGGTCTCGTCGGTCGACGACCTCGATGCCGGGTCGCTCGTCGGGCCATACCTCAACCGGCTGTCCGACCTCGTCTGGGCGCTCGCCCGCTGGCAGGAGGGCGACGAGCACCTCTTCGCCCGTCGAGACGCGAGCCGCCAGGGAGGCCGGATCGACTCCGGTGGGTCCGGTGGTCCTGGCGGGTCGGGGGACAGTGAGCTGGGAGCGGGCCGATGACGGCGCTCGTCGTCGACGTCGCGGCCGCGGTCCCCGACGATGCCGTCGCGGTGGGGTTGCCCGTCGTCGCCGGCCCGGACGGTCCGACGTTGCTCGTCCCGCCGGGCTTCGACGGGGCAGAGGGGCTCGACGCGGCGTGGCTGCGCCGGCAGGGCTTTACCGCCAAGCCGGGCCAGGTCTTCGCCTTCCGCAGCCCGACCGGCGGAGCGGCCCGGTGGCTGCTCGGGCTCGGCGGCGCGGACGGCATCGACCTGGACCGGTGGCGCAAGGCGTCGGCGGCGCTCGTCCGGTCAGCTGGCGAAGGCGGCACCGCGGCCCTCGTCCTGCCGGCCGATCCGCCAGGCGGGACCGCGGCCGAGGTCGCGGCGGCCGTCGCCGAGGGAGCGGTGCTGGCCGCGTACCGGTTCGGGCGTCGGTCGGAGCCGAAGCCGCCGCCGGTCGACCGCGTCGTGCTCGTCGTGGCCCCGGCCGGCCCCTACGGCGCGGACGACGATCTCGTCGTCGGCGCCCGCCGCGGCGCCCGGACCGCCCGAGCCGTCACGTTCGCCCGGGACCTCATCAACACGCCGGCCTCCGAGCTGACGCCGAGCCGGTTGGTCGAGCGCGTCGTCGACGAACTGGCCGGCCAGCCGCGGACGACGGTCGAGGTGTGGGACGAGGAACGGATCGCCACGGAGCGGCTCGGCGGCCTGCTCGGCGTCAGCCGGGGGTCGGTCGAGCCGCCACGGTTCGTGGCGGCGACGTACGAACCTGACGCCGCCGCGACCGACGATCCGGCGGCTGGCCGGAGCGACCGGGTTCCCCACGTCGTCCTGGTCGGCAAGGGCATCACGTTCGACTCCGGCGGCCTGTCGCTGAAGACGGCGGACGGCATGACGACGATGAAGACGGACATGAGCGGGGCGGCGATCGTCCTCGGCGCGCTGTCGGCCTGTGCCGACCTCGGGGTCCGCGTCCGGGTGACCGCGCTGGCTCCGATCACCGAGAACATGCCCGGTGGCGCGGCGATCAAGCCGGGCGACGTCCTCACGATTCGCAACGGGTTGACGATCGAGGTGCTCAACACCGACGCCGAAGGTCGCCTGGTGCTGGCCGATGCACTGTCGCTGGCCGCCGAGATGGAGCCGGCACCCGACGCGGTGATCGACGTCGCCACGTTGACCGGGGCGGCCACCGTGGCCCTCGGGACCGGGATGGCCGCCCTCTTCGGCTCCGACGACACGCTCGTCGGGCGGCTCCGGACGGCCGGCGCCCGGACCGGTGAGCGGCTGTGGCCGATGCCGATGCCCGAGGATTACGCGGACCACATCGAGTCCGACATCGCCGACATGAAGAACATCGGGAAGGCCGGCCAGGCCGGGGCGATCTCGGCCGCGCTCATCCTTCAACGCTTCACCGGCGGCCTGCCGTGGGCGCACCTCGACATCGCCGGCCCCGGGCGCTCCGCCGAGACCGCCGGCTACCTGTCGAAAGGTGGGACCGCGTTCGGCCTGCGGACGCTGTTGGCCTTGCTCGAGGACTACGGGTTCGAGGGCGGCGGATCGAACGCCGGCCTCGAGGCGCCCCACTCGGCGGCTTCGTAGGCGAGCGCGGGGTGGACGCCCCACAGCAGTAGGCGGCGTTCGATTCCGGCCGGGTCCTCGCCGAGGATCAGGAGATCGAGCGCCAGCAGCCGAGCCCGTCGTCGCTCGGTGGCGATCGCCGGGTGGGGTTGGGTCCACCGGGTGTGCAGCTCCTGGACGGCCGGCGGGAGGCGGGCGACGTGCCGGTGGGGGATCGGCGTCACCAGCCGGCGGACGGCGAGGGTGTCGGGACCGACGTGACGGACCAGGCCGTAGCGGCCGCAGCGCAGGATGGCCCGCCGGAACGGTGAGTGCCGGCTGCCGAGCCCGCCGAGGCCGATGGCTCGGGCGGTGATGTCGAGGTCCAGCCCGAACCCGTCAGGGTGGGCGTCCAGCCGGTCGGCGACGAAGCGGAGGAACCACGTCGCCGACGGGCCGAGGAGGGGGAGCCAACACCGCTCGACGTAGGCCGAACGCGGATCGATGCCACCGGCGTCGACGACCGGGTCGTCCCAGGGGACGACGGTGATCAGCGTCGGCCGGGGGGCGCCGGTATGGGGTGGCCGGTCGGGGCCGGGCGGGAGGGAGGACAGCGCGGCGAGAGGGGTCATGCGCCGAGTGTGCGGGGCCGTCCTTGCCGGCAACCTGCCCGGGAACCTTGCTATCTCTTTCCCTTCCACTGGAAGTGGACGAAGATCCGTCCGAAGTTCCGTGAGTCCTTCTCGACTCGGTGGTAGCGAGCCTTGACGTCCTTGCGGTCGAGGTAGCGCAGGACACGTTTCTTCAGCTGGCCGGAGCCCTTGCCGGGGATGATCTCGACCAGCGTCGCCTTCTTCTGCTCGGCCTCGTCCATCAGCTCGTCGAGCGCCCGGTCTATGTCGTGGCCTCGGTTGTAGATGTCGTGCAGGTCGAGCGTGAGCTTCACGGCGCCGTTTGATTCGTCATGGCGACGCCAGCGTTCGTGGACGTTGGCTACTCGGGGATCTGCACCGTGAGGCAGAACGGGTGGCCAGCCGGATCGAGCAGGACGCGCCAGCGGTCCGGCGCCGGCTGCTCGTCGGGGAGCTGGGCGCCGAGACGGACGGCCTCGGCCTCGGCCTCGTCGAGGTCGTCGACGGCGAGGTCGAGGTGGATCTGCTTCGGTACTGCGCCGTCCGGCCAGCTCGGCGGCTGGTGGTCGGGGACGCGAACGGTGGAGATCCAGCCCCGGTCGGTCTTAACCGCGACGAAGTCGTCGCTCGTGAACGCGACGTCGCCACCGAGCAGCTCAGCCCAGAACCGGCCGAGCGATGACGGGTCGCTGCAGTCGAGGGAGATCGATCCGAGCCGGGCGAGCGCCATGAGCAGGAGGCTACCGCCGCGTCCGTCGGCCCGCGATCTCGGCTCGGCTGACGCCGAACGGTCACGGTCGTCGCGCCCCGGTCACGGCCGGCCGACGCCGGTCGCCAGAAAACGCGGACGCTCCATTTCCGGCCGATTGGCAGTCGGTCCCGACCCTCGAGTCGACGGCGTGGGCGGCTCGTCGTTCGATATAAGGTGCTGCCCGGACGAACCGCTCAGGCGGAGCGGCGGTCCAGATGCGCCCGTAGCTCAGAACGGTTAGAGCACCGCCCTTGTAAGGCGGAGGTCGCGGGTTCAAGTCCCGCCGGGCGTTCCAGTTCGGAGTGCCTCGTCGCAGGTCAGAGGATCTCGGTCCAGAGGACCATCGCACGAAGGTACGCCAAGTGCCTCTGGATGACCCCTTGTAGCGCCACGATGTCGCACGGATGCCGCACGGCGGTAGGCCAGATGGCTCCCTGGGGCGGACACCGCCGACTCGCTCATCGGTTCCGTCGTTGGACGGTTCGGCTCCCGACGAGGAGCTGGCGGCAAGTTCACGAAGCATTGTGGACCATGCATCGGTGAGTCCTAAGGGACCTAAGGAGGAGGGGGCCGAGCTTTACATCGATCACTCGGCGAACCATCTCGATCACGTAAGGATCGAAGGCCGTGACCGGCGACCGGTAGACCAGGGTAACGATCTCGTCGCCATTGGGGAAGTCTCGTGCCTTGACCATGACCTCTGGCCTCGGTGCGTCCTCAGTACCGGCTCGTTGGCGAGACTTGAATAAGAGGAGCTTTCGATGGACCGTTGTTCTGGTCGCCTCCGACCCGGGCCTGACACACGCAGTTTGCATCTGCCATTGCATCTAGGACATCCTCTCGGAGGTGACGCAAATGAGGGGGTGGCCGGTGGCGGCGGTTTTCGCAAGCTTTGCCGGGCTTGTGCTGGCCTCCTGCTCCTCTGGGGTGCCAGCCGCCACGACGACGCACATAAGCCAACTGACGACCACCTCGGCGACTTCGACCACGACGACGATTCCGCCGACCACCACGACCACCGTCGCACCGACCACCGTCGCTACGACCACGACGAGTCCGTCGCCAACGGCCTCCATCACCGGGTATGGGGCCACACTTTCCGTTTGGACCAGGGCACACCCTCGGAACGGCTCCTATCAAGGGCTGCCCTCGTATGGACCGACCGTCACAACGCCAGAGGGACCGACGCCGCAGTTCATCACGCTTAACGCCAGCGGCGGGTGGGTGAATTTCTTCATCGAGTCCATCCCCGCCATGACCATCACAGCGGCAAAGGCCCAGGTCATGGACCTGCTGCCGAGTGCCACGGTGGTCGATTCCTTTGTCGTGGCCCATGACACAACAGGTGACTCGTGCGCCTTTTGGAACCTAGCGAGCCCCACCCTTGCCGGCGCCGGTCGAGGTGGGGTGAACGGGGAGGTCGTCGTCGAGATGGGGTACGACGACACAGCGGGGGCGCCGAGCTATCGGCCGGACGAGATCAACACTCTGAGCTTCGAGGAAGGCGCCAACCCCACACCCACAGGCACCTGCTAGCCCATGTCCCTTCGTATCTACGATGGGCCACTCGGCTCCTACATTTGACCTGCAACTAGCGAGCGGAGATACGATGAAGTGGACGGCATGGGGGGCGTCGACCGTACTGGCGGTCACGGCCCTGGGTGCGGCCATCTCGGCCCCGGCAGGCGCCAGCCCGTCGAAGGCGGGATCGCTCCAAGCTCATGTGCTCTCGGTGTCGGACTTGCCGGCGGGGTGGAGTGTGGACTCTACGCCAACGAGCACACCCACCGATCAAGGCTGTTTCGACGCCCTTGCGGTCAAGCCGCCGGTCGGCACTCGTGTCAGGGTCGACTTCAAGGAAGGGTCCACCACATTCCTGGGCGAGACCCTGGCCAAAGGGAACGTCGAGGTCACCAGGTGGACCGAACTCAACAATGAATTGCGGCACTGTCACTCGTACACCGCTACCGCCACAGGAAAGGCGGCCAAGGTATCCGTGGGCGCCATGTCGTTCCCCAAGATTGGAACCCGGTCGAACGCATACGCAGTGACGGTCACCGTGACATCGGTCAACCTTGGCGCCGATCTGGTCCTGTTCAAGCTCGGCGACTACGTGGGGCTTGTCGAGTACGGCGGACTTGGGACGCCCGAGGTGACCGAGGCCGAAAGGTTGGTCGACTTGGCGGTGGCCAAGGTCAACAGCAGTCACCCCAAGGCAACGACGACCACGACCACTACGACGGTCCCCCCAACTACGACGACGGTCCCCCCAACTACGACCACCACCACGACGCCACCGCCACCGACGACGACCCCCCCAACGACCGCCGCACCAGCGGGTTGTCACCCAATCTCCGACGAGGGCGGCTGTTACCAGCCGGGGGAGTTCTGCCGGGGCGCCACACATGGGGTCTCGGGCACGGCGGGGGACGGCGAAGCCATCACCTGCGAGACAAACGACGGCTGGCGCTGGGAGCCGGTGTAGGTCGACGTATCGGGAGGAGATGATCGATGGGGTTCCTGTCAAGGCTTCTGATTCCACGGCCAGTCCGTCGGGCAGCTCATCCGGTACGGACGGTAAAACGGGCGGTGACCCCGAAGCCCGTCAAGCAGGTCCGCCGGGCTATGCACCCCGTCAGCAACGCCTCCTACCAGGTCACCCGGTCCCTCAATACCAAAAAGCGCCGGACGTCTCGGGCACCCGTCTACCGCCATGGAACCTGCCCGGTGAACCATCGAACCCCAGAGGCGGCAGCTCGGTGCCGGAGGACGCACTGATGCGCCTCCCCAAGGTTCTCGTCCCGGTGGTGGTCATCGGGCTGACCGCCTTCGGGATGGCCGGATTGGCGGGGGCCAAGACCCTGACCCACAAGGCTCCAAGCAAAACGGCGACAGCGACGGCCAAGCTCTCCGTGCTGCCGGTCGGGAGCTGTTCCAGCACGACAGCCCGGGACGGTGACAACCCAATCTGGGTGCCCACGGAATTGGCTGCCGTCCTCACCCCGTCAGCCGCCAAGGCGTTGCAGTTCTACTCAGTGGGCTCGGAGACCTTGCTCGGACCTAAGGGATGGGACTGCGCCCAGCTCTTCGCCACGGACGGGTCGGCTGGGATGGCTGCTTACCCTCCGGGAACACCGAATCCAGAAATCGGTGACAGCCCAGCAAAGGCGGGAGCCCAATTGGTCCAGGCGAGGTTCGACTACACGGACCATGGGACAGGCTTTGACCTGGCGTGCCCATATTTCCCCCATGCCGTCTTCGGCACGGGGACCTGCTCCTCAACCGTGCCGACTGGCGAGACGGTGCGGCAACTCACGCCTGACGTCGTCAGCATCACTGACCCGGCCGGGGTGAAGGGTGTCCTTGCCAGCTCTGGGGGTCCGAGAGCCGTTACTGGTCTGATGATTCTTCCCCAGGCCAGTCAGCCATCATCGGGCAACATCGCTGAGGTCTCGTGCAGCCTCAAAGCCTCGACACTCTGTCCGAGCGTTCTCGATGACTTCGTGGTGCGGCAATTTCCGCAGGTGACCCGTCCTACATCATGATGGCGGTGCCGTCGAGGGGAGTTCGGAGCTGCGATTGCGCCAGCCCGACTTCGTGAGCGGGGTTCTACGCTCGGATTCGTGACCGACTCTCCCTTTGAACCCGACGGACCTTGGCAGCCCGTCCTAGAGGCAGTGCGGGCGCTCTTGGCCGCCTTTGCTGGCGAGCAACCATCAGATGGCTCGGGCATCGACGTCGAGAAGCTCCACCGCTTCAATGAGCTGCTCAGGGAGCTACGGAAGCGACCCAACGTCGCCTACGAGGGTGTGGCCCTCGCTGCCGCCGTCATCCGGTGGGCCGCCCACGAGACGGGCCGAAGCGAAGAGGACATCCTCGACAACATCACCGTCGGCTGACGTGCACACACCCCTGTCGGTTACTGGGCAAGATACTCATCTATGTTTGGATACCAGTCTACCGAAGATAGACCCAGACCGGTCCGAAATTTTGTAGCCACCGAGTTGTCAGGATTTATACAGTCCAACGTACCGATCCCTGAGTTGGTGGCGATCGATCTTTTGATCAGTAGCCGGGCTATCACATCCGTATCTGGAAGAGAGTATCCAAACGCCACGACCCTATCTGCGGTGGTCAAGGCATCTCTGGCTCCTGCCCATACGGATCGAAGGAAGCCGATGGAAACTAGACCATTTTTGTCATAGATGGGTGGTACTACCAGAGGCCAGAAGTGTCCATGAAGGGGCGGATGTCCTTGTGTGCCGGAACGGTGCAATATCTCCGGCTGGACCAAGCGACTCTTCACAAGATGGACAGCCCGGTCCGGGGCATCGGGCTCCGGGAAGAAGAGACTTCTCGGCTGGTTCCGAGAACCTCCATCCAACATCCAATTGAGAGAGCCATGGACTTTAAGTAGGGTCACGTTCAGGCGCTGGTCTTCGGTACTCTCGAAGTCGACATTGAACTGCTCATCCTCCGGCTCCCAGCCTGGGATGGGCGTTAGTTTTTCTCGCCCATAAAGGCGAAGCAGTGTCATTCGATCAGACATGTCAGACAAGAGCAACAACTCATTCTCCACTACCAGGTCCTGGTTGAAGGTGATGATCGTGAGCTCATCACCATTCTGATTGTCGAGAAGATGCCCAATGAGTCTGCCAAGTCGACTGGGACGATCCCGATGGACGAGCCAGTTCGTCGTTTGGGCAATTAGTGCTGAATAAAGGCGGAGCAGGACGGCCAGGATCAGCTCGGCGTTCGCAGACTCGTTCCAGACCTCGTAGAACACTTCCGAGAAGAACATCTCCATCATCGGCGGAGGGTCGTCTTCCCATGGAGATCGAAACAGGGACGATTGCCTGATCTGATGCTCCAACTCTCGCTTCCGAAGGTCCAGCAGGTTTTTGCCAGGAGCTACCCGAATTGCAAACGATGCAGCCTGCTGGAAAAAGGTTTTGTCGAGGGGAGGGAGGAACTTCGGGTCTGACGGACCGATGTCGGCGGCAGCATCTAGCGTTGCCCCGGCACCCAAGATAAGTGCGGTGCGCATATCCGAGACTCTAGATACGAGGGACGAACGCCAGGGAGAACCCAAGCTGGTCACCAGCGACGGCAGGGGGTCGACCGTCTAGTAGTGCCTGGGATGAGGCACTACCGTGACCGTTCCGAACAGCCCGGTTCTGCGGAGATATGCAGCGGCCCGCTGGACGTCGGCAGGGGATGCCTTGGCGAGAAACTGAACGATTGCTTCTCCTGGGACTGGCTCGCCAGCAGGATGTACGAACACCTGTCGGGCGCACCAGAGTGCAACGGTGTCGCCTGGGATGGAGTGCAGGACCTGCCCAGGGGTGGTGCCTCCCTTCGGAATCCCAATCACGCCCTGGAAGACACCGTGTGGTCCGATGGTCGTTGGGGCCTTCGTCTCGCAGCCGCCGGGTGCCGGCTGGCTCGCCGCAGCGGCTGAGTCCGATAGCGCAGGCCCCGTCAGGGACAGCCCCATCAGCAGGCTCGCCGCCAACGTGGCAGCCCACAGGGTCCGCAGCCTCATCGACCGAGCCTCCCATACGCCGAGCCAAGTGGACCCACTGCGACAGACCGGCTCTAACGAGCTTCCGTCTTGTCCCCTCAGCCCATGCCAGCCATGCCGAGAGTGCCTCTCGGGCCTGGGCGGTGAGTTCAACCGGCACGTTCTCGATGGGGTCCACGATGAGGTCCTCCCAGGGGTACCGATTCACACGAACGCCCGCTCGCCTCGCAACCCAGTCGGCCAACGGGAGCTGGACCAGGCCTACCTGGCCAACGCCCGTTCGACGCCCACCAGGACGACCCCGAGTTCGGCTACCGATTCCTGGCCGACGAGGTGCGGGCAGCCGGCCACCGGGTCAGTGAGCGCACGGTGTGGAAACGCTGCGCCGAGAACGGCTGGTGGAGCCGATTCGGTAAGAAACCCCGGCGGGGCAAAGGCCCGGCCGGGCCGCCAGTCCACGACGACCTGGTGCGACGGGACTTCACCGCCGGCGCCCCTAACCGGCTGTGGCTGGCCGACATCACCGAGCACCGTACCGGCGAAGGCAAGCTCTACCTCTGCGCCATCAAGGACGTCTTCTTCAACCGAATCGTCGGCTACTCCATCGACTCGAGGATGAAGTCCAGGATCGCTGTGGCCGCCCTGGACAACGCTGTGGCTCGACGAGGTGACGTGGCCGGCTGCATTTTCCACACCGATCGATGGTCCCAATTTCGATCCCGGAAGCTTCAGCACGCCCTGAACCGCCACCGGATGGTCGGATCGATGGGCCGAGTGGGCGCCGCCGGCGACAACGACGCCATGGAGAGCTTCTTCGTCCTGGTGCAGAAGAACGTGCTGAACCGCCACGCCTGGGCCACCCGAGAGGAGCTGCGCATTGCTCTGGTGACCTGGATCGAGCGCACCTACCACCGACGCCGGCGGCAGGTAGCTCTCGGCCGGTTGACCTCTATCGAGTACGAAACCATCATGATCCCACCGGCCAGTCAGGCCGCGTGACCGAACCTGTCACCTAATCGTGCAGCAGTCCCTTGTCGCGATTATTTCCCAGCGCGATCGCGCGACCGGTGACTGGCTGAGCCGGCGCAGGAGTTAGCGGCTGTGGGCCGCCCAAAAATGAGACCTTCGGTGACGATCGGATCGCGCGGATAGTCGACTTGAAGTCGTCGGCCGTTCATGAGCGCCAGCACCACTAGGGAGAACGAGCGCCGACTGGGACGACGACGGGGGGGTACTGCGAATGGGGCGGGCCCAGAGCACCGGGGCTGCTAACCGGCGAGCACGCCGACGGTTGTGAGCATGCGAATATACCCGGATGTCGGCACCGCCGGACCCCGATGCCCCCCGCGAGGGGCCGAATATCTCCTACATCCCCGCCCTCGACGGCGTTCGGGCCTTCGCTGTCCTCGGGGTAATGGCGTTCCACAGCGGGATCCCTTTGCTGCCCGCCGGGTTCCTCGGGGTGGACACTTTCTTCGTCCTGTCCGGCTTCCTCATCACGACGTTGCTGCTCGGGGAGTGGGGGCAACGGGCGACCATCAAGTTGGGGGCATTCTGGGCCCGGCGGGCCCGACGGCTGCTGCCGGCCTTGCTCCTCGTGCTTCTCTTCATCGCTTGCTACGCCGCCTTCATAGCGCCCAAGGGCATGTACCCGGATCTTCGACTCGACGCCTTCTCGACGCTGTTCTACGTGTCCAATTGGCACTTCATTCTGGTCGGGAGCAATTACTTCGTCCAGACCGGTCCGGTGTCCCTACTAACGCATACCTGGTCGCTGGCCATTGAGGAACAGTTCTACCTGGTGTGGCCGCTGGTCGTGCTGGGGGTGCTGAAGCTCACCCGGAACCTGTGGGTGCTGCTGGCGATCTGCGTCGGCGGCGCGCTGGCCTCTGCTGCCGAGATGGCGCTCCTGTACCACCCGGGGATGGATCCCACCCGCCTCTACTACGGGACCGATACCCACGCCCAGTGCCTGCTGGTCGGGGCCAGCCTGGCTGTGGTGCTTGCCCTGATCGCCGAGCGCCGCCGGGTTCGCGGCACGGTGCCCGTGTCCCGGCGACCGCCCGGGGGGGATCCGGCATGGATGGCATCCGGCTGGCGGGTGCGGGGCGCGCTGGTGATTGTTGGCAGTGCCGGGGCAGTGGCCACCGCCGTGCTGTGGTGGCGCGTCTCCTACACCGGCTCGTTTCTCTGGGAGGGCGGGTTCTTGGTGTCGGCGGTGTCGGCGGCGGCCGTACTGACCTGCGTAGTCTGCGTCCAGCGGTCGTGGCTGGCCGGGGCCTTGTCGGTCGCTCCACTGCGCTACCTCGGACGTATCTCCTACGGCATGTATCTCTGGCACTTCCCGCTCTTCCAGTGGATCGACGGCGAGCGAACCGGCCTCACCGGGTACCCCCTGTTTGGGGTCCGGTGCGTGGCGACGGTGGCGGTGGCCACGGCGTCCTTCTACCTGGTCGAGCGGCCCATCCGCCAGGGCTATTTCTTCCGGCAGTGGCGGGCCTGGGTGGTCACGCCGATCGCCGTGGTGGGCGTAGCAGCCATCGTGGTGGTGGCCACGGCGAGTTCGGGCGCGGTGGCTGCCGCCGGGGTCGGGCAGGCCGCGACGACCACGACCGGTTCCGGGGCCACGGCCGGGCAACCGGTCAAGGTGCTCGTCATCGGCGACTCGACCGCACTCACGCTCGCGCGTCAACCTGAGCGTCGACGCCTCGACGTACGGCCTGACAGTGAAGGACGAGGGTGTCGTCGGCTGCGGGGTGACGGAAGGCACCCTCGACAAGGCGACAGGAGTCGTCGGCAACGTGTGGAACGCCTGCAACTCGCGGGTCGCGCCGGGCACGCCGCTGTTCCAGTACACGCCAGCGTACGGAAAAGAGATCAAGTCACCGGACGCCGAACAGTGGACAGTGTGGGACCGGGACTGGGTGCACCAGCTCGACCCGAACGTCGTCGTCCTGCTGGCGGGTAGGTGGGAGGTGCGCACACGGGTCTACGACGGCAAATGGACGAATATCGACGAGCCCGACTTCGCGGCCTACGTGAAACGACAGCTCGCGTACACGGTCGGGTTCGCCAGCGGCAAGGGGGCAAAGGTCGTGCTCATGACCGCTCCGTGCTACGACGCCGGCGAGCAGCCGAACGGCCAGCCGTGGCCGACAGATATGCCGCAGCGGGTCGACACTTACAACCGCCTCATTAAGGAGGTGGCGGCGGAGGACCCAGCGAAGGTCTCGGTCATCGACCTCCACGGCATGGTCTGTCCCGGCGGGCAGTTCGAGCAGGACATCGACGGCGTCCAGGTGCGGAGCACTGACGGGGTCCACTTCCCGGAGACAGGGTCCGCCGCGCCGTACCTCGACCCGAGGATCCTGCCGACCCTCGAGAAGATCGGCCGGGAGCAGATGGCCGCTCGCTGAGCGCCGCTCGGCGACGGCCGGCGGTCGTCGTTGGGCCGACCGGATCGACGGGCCGACCCGATGTCTACTGGCCTGCGGGAATCGACGGGGTCGGCTGACCGGGGATGTGGTTGAGGAGCCGCCCGCTTGTCGCTGCTGTCGGCTGGCGCCCACTGGGCCGTGGAGCTGGCACCAGGTGGGCCTCGGAGTTGCGGGCGATCGCCAGCAGGGTCGCCATGAGGGGGGTCCCTCACGCCGCAATCGCTACCACTCATCATCGAGCAGCGTCAGTCCGCAGGAATCCTTCCTGTTCACAGGCCTACGGGTGTGACTTTCCGGCAGTCTTGCCCGGCCCCTCACCTGGTTTCACTCTTGACACTTCGTCTTCAAGTTGATAAAAGTAGCGCAAATGAAAATTGATATTGTTGCACCTCACCACGTTTGAGGCAACATCATCGGAGGGAGCGGGGAAGCCATGCAAAGCAATCGTTCAATTACCAAGGACATCGGTCGCGTGGCGGCGGGGGTCGGCATCGCTGGAGGGACCGTAGTGGGTCTGGCCGTCCCGGCTATCACCCAGGCAGGAGCATCAATAACATCGCGAACCTGCAATGGCCAGGCCATCAACGCCTGCCTCGAAACTCAGCTTCCTACATGGAAGGCCACCGCGACGAACAACACCGGCGGCACTATCAATGGCGTTTTGCAGCTGACGAGAAACGGAGTCGTCGAGGAGTCGACGCCAGATGAGACAGTCACCAATGGATCATCGGCCTTCACCTCATTTTACGCGAATGCAGATGACGCGTATGCCTGCGCCATCTTCTGGCAGGACATCGGAGGGAGCTTTTCTATCGCCTCGTCCCAGTGTGACGAGTTGCAGTGATGAACACCTTCCTAAGTAACGGCTGATGGCCACCGGACCGCCGAACACCGGGGAGAGCACCAAAGGGAGCCTGGACGAGGCGGCTATCACGGTGGTCCACCGGATCCTGGTCCAGATCCGCCCGGGCCACGAAGCGGCGATCGATCGGGGTGATCTCCTGGCCGAAGACTGGGAACTCGACTCCATCGACCTCCTCCAGCTGATTACGGCCATCGAGGACGCGGCGGATGTCGATCTGGACGATGAGGAGCTGACGCTGCCGGCGCTGAACGACGTCGCCGACGCCTGCGCCTTCTACGAAGGGCTGCGATCCATCGCCGAGACGGCTCGGCCCTAGTCCGGGCCGGTGGAGGCGGGACCGGTGGAGACGACGGCACCATACGACGGCGGCCTGGTCGAGCGATACGTGGAGAAGATCCTGAACGACCACGCGAGCAGCGTGATCCCGGAGATCTTCTCGGCCCGGTACCGCGACCACGACCCATTGCTCCTTCCGGGGTCGCCGCCGAGCCGGTCGTCGCTGGAGAACCTCCGTTCGTTCCTCGGGTTCCTCAGCGCGCCGACTGTCGACGCCCACTTCCACCTGATGGACAGCTTCCCGTCGGCCTGCGGCTCGAAGATCGCCTTCCGCATCCGCGGAGAGGGCACCGTCGTCGTCGGCACCCGAGCCGCCGACGGCGACCGGACGCTCATCGACATCGGCGGTGACGCCGGGGCCGAGGTATCGGTCCCGAACGCTCGGCTGGGCCGGGGCAAGCTGCTGGGTCAACGGCTGCACATGGAGTATTACGTCAACGGCATCTTCCGAGTGGAAGCCGGCCAAATCCAGGAGCGGTGGGGCTATGAGTATCTCCGATGACCCGGCCGGTCGATCGATGATCGAGGACTCGCCAGGGTCGGTCGAACGCTCGGCCGGCTCGTCCTCGGGGACTTCGGACGACTGCGGGGTTGACGAGGTCCGACCGCCGTCGAGGCGAGGCCGGTGGGCGGAACTGGCGCCGGTGGGCGCCGATTCCGTGGAGTACCTGTACCAGCTGGCGATCGACGAGTCGATCGCCTTCCGCTGGCGGTTCGGCGGGGCCCTCCCCACCAGGTCCCAGTTCGAGAGCAGCCTGTGGGCCGGCGTGCTGGCCCAGTTTGTCGTGATGGAGAAAGGTGAACGCCGGGGGCTGGTGGTGGCCTACGACGCCGACCTCCGACACGGGTTTGCCTACATGGGGGCAATCATGGAGCCGGCCCGCCAGGCCACCGGGCTGGGGGTCGAGGCGATGGTGCTGTTCATCCACTATCTCTTCGGGACCTGGAACTTCAGGAAGCTCTACATGGAGCTGCCCGAGTACAACCTGGAGTGGATGGTGAACAGCGTCGGAAAAGGCCTGGTCGAGGAGGGCCGACTGAGACAGCACTTTTATTACGCCGGCCGGTGGTGGGACAAGCTGATCCTGGCGATCTGCCGGGACGACTTCTACCGCAACGTCGGCCGCCTGGTTCCCATCTTGTCGAGGTCGTAGAGGGTTCGGGCCACCACCGAGAGCAGGGTCGAGACCGACGAGGCCGCCAGCGAGGCCGTTTCGGGTGCCGGCGCTGCGGTGGGCTCGGGTGCGGTCACAGCTCGACCGCCATCCCGAGGTCGGGTGGGTCGATCGCGAAGTCCGGGGCGATCACCAGGTAGTCACTGATGGCGACGTCGACCCGGTCCCAGTACCGGGGTCGGCGGCGAAGAAGAACCGTCGGTTGCGCAACCGAGCCAGGATCCAGCGCTCGGCCAGCAACACGCCGGCTTCGACCTTGGCCTTGTCGCGGGGCTTTCTCACCCGGGCGGGGATGACGACCGCCCCGTAGTGGTCGGCCATCTCCTGGTAGGTGGCGTTCACTGGCGACCGCGTCGTCCTTTGGTATCCATCGGCCAAACCGGGACGGGTCCGTCTTCGAAGCGCCCGACGTCTTCGACATCGCCCGAAACCCCAACCTCACCTCGCCTTCGGAGGGGGTGGGCCGCACGTCTGTTTGGGAGCCCATCTCGCACGGCTACAGCTCCGGATCTTGTTCGACGCGCTGTGTCGAGGAGTGCAGTCGATCGACCTCGTTGGTCCGCCGATCCGTTTACGGTCCAACTTCCTGAACGGGATCAAGCACCTGCCGCTGCGCCTGACCGCGGCGTAGTCGTAGGGGACCGCCTGGCTCAGCGACCGCTCATGGGGAGGTTCCTGGGGAGTGTGAGAGGGGCGGGGAGTTCGCCCGGGAGACGCCGGGGCGGTCGCTACACCGCCCGGCCGCCGGTGGGAAGACCGTGGACGGGTCGTGCCTCTGGTCCGGCCGACGGGCTGTGGCGCGATGGGGGACCGAGTTGGAGTTCGCGGGGCCGAGCTGCATGCCGGACGACCGTGATGCCCCTGGGGGAGTTCAGTGGGGGCACTTCGACCGGTAGGGAATTGACCGGAGCGGAGGCGCCTACCGGATACGTGTCCGCCGGTCCATTGCAGATCTTGGACGAGCGCAGATCCCTCTTCCCAGCCGGCTGGCCGTTGGCGAGACTTGGGCGCGAACGGCTCGTCTTGGACCGTCACGAACCGTCACCGTCCGTATAGATCCTGCTTGCCTGACTTCCTCGTTCAACTGTGAGTATGGATTCTGTCCCGGTGAATCGATCTTCCGAATCGAGCCCAATTTCTTCTTGTAAGGCGGAGGTCGCGGGTTCAAGTCCCGCCGGGCGTTCTCTCCGGGGTCGGTTCCCGACGTTGGTTCGACGGGCCGACCGAGGTCAGGTGACGGCCGTCGCGACGGCCCGCACGAGCCCAACCGTCCGGGCGTCGCCGGCGAGGTTCTGCTGCATCTGGTTCATGACGTAGGCGAACGCGACGCCGGAGTCCGGATCGGCAAAGGCCAACGACCCGCCGGCACCGGCATGGCCGAACGACCGTGGTCCCATCATCGGCGAGAAGTCGGACGGCAGGAGGAAGCCGGAGCCGAACCGGTTCTCGACCAGGAGGATCCGGTCGAGACCACTGGCCTGCTCGACGGTGGCACCGCCAACGGTCGCCGGGTCGAGCAGCCGGGTCCCGTCGACGTCGCCGATGGTGGTCGCGTACAGCTTGGCGAGCGAACGGGCAGTGGCGATGCCGTTGGCGGCCGGCAGCTCGGCGGCGTGGACGGCCCGGCTGTTGAACCGGAGCGGTGGGTCGGTCACGTTGAGGGCCCGGGCCGACAGCGACCGCCGGTCGGACAGCGTCTTGAACCGCTCGAGCTGAGCGGGCGAGAGGGCGGCCAGCGTTGCCCGGCTCGGTAGGTGCGGCGGCAGGAGCCGGCACACCCGACGCTCTTCGATCTCCGGGAGCCCGATCCAGAGGTCGAGTCCGAGCGGTTCGGCGAGCTCGTCGGCGACGACCTGACCGATCGTCCGTCCGGTGGCTCGGCGGACGACCTCACCGAGCAGCCAGCCGAAGGTGATGGCGTGGTACCCGTGGGCCGTTCCGGGTTCCCACGCCGGTCGTTGGGCGGCCAGCGCGTCGACGGCCGGATCCCAGGCGAGGGCCTCGGCCGGGGAGAGCGGGCGTTCGATGGTCGGCAGGCCGGCGCGGTGGCTCATGAGCCACCGCACGGGGATGCCGGCCTTGCCCTCGACGCCGAACTCCGGCCAGTAGTCGGCGGCCGGCGCGTCGAGGTCGAGCTGGCCGCGCTGAGCGAGGAGGTGGGCGGCGATGGCGCTGACCCCCTTGGTCGTCGAGTAGACGGGGGCGAGCGTGTGCTCGTCCCACGGGCGGTCGGTCGTCGGGTCGGCGAGACCGGCCCAGAGGTCGACGACCTTGCGGCCGTCGACGTAGGCGGCGACTGCGGCCCCGACGTCGCGGCCGTCGGCGAAGTTGGCTTCGAAGGCCGTCCGGACCGGTTCGAACCGAGCGGCGACCTCGCCATGGATCGTCGCGGTCATCGATCGGACCTCACCAGTGGTTCCGGTGGATCCGGTCGGCAGGGGTCGGTCTCGGGCGGTCCAACGACGCCGAACGGTGGTCGTGGCCGTCGGGCTGGCCGAGGAGGACCGAGCCGAACAGCCGCCAGCCGTCCGGGACGCCGAGCGCGGCGAGCACGGCCGCCTCGCCACGGAAGTTGCCGAGGAAGCAGGCGCCGAGCCCCTCGTCGGCGGCCCGGAGGAGGAGCGTCATGGTCGCGAAAGCGGCGTCACCGAACCAGTACGGGATCGGCCACGCCATCTCGGCTTGCTCCAGCCCCGACGCGGCCTTGTCGGCCTCGGCGTAGCGGGCGAGGTACGCCGCGGGGGAAGCCAGCGAGAGGGCGACGACCGGTGCCCGGGACAGCCCGGGCCACCGGCGCGAGCGCTGGCGCCACTCGTCGGTCGTCGTCTGTTCCCAGTACGCGGCCCGCCGCTCTGGTTCGGTCAGCACGAGCCAGGCCGTGCCGCCGGTGTTCCCGGCCGACGGCACCCGGACGGCGTCGTTGACCAGGGCGTCCACCAGCTCGGCGTCGAGCGGGCGATCGGCGAAGCTCCTGACCATGTGGCGGGCCCGGATGGCGTCCGTCAGCTCCATGGCTAGCTGTCTAGCGTGCCGGTCGGGTTCGGCCGGTCCATGCCAGATCGGGGCTCGCCTGCCGGGGCGGGAATGTTGACCCCGCTGGTAGGGTTTTAGAAGTACTGGTTTCCCGTGACGGGCGGCGCACGGCACGGGGTACGGACGAGGTTGGAGGTCGAGGATGCCCACGCCGAGAGAGCTGCTCAACCAGGCGAAGTCGGTGATCACGGAGGTCGACGCGGACGAGGCGGAGCGACGGCTGGGCCAAGCGACGTTCCTTGACGTCCGGGAGCCGGACGAGTACGAGCAGGGCGCACTGCCCGACGCGGTGCACCTGCCACGGGGCCACCTGGAGTTCCAGGTCGAAGGGAAGATCCCGGACAAGACGACGCCCCTGGTCGTCTACTGCGCCGGCGGCGTGCGCTCGGCGTTCGCGGCCAAGACCCTGGGTGAGCTCGGTTACACGGACGTCGTGTCCCTGATCGGCGGGTTCAACAAGTGGAAGGACGAGGGCAAGCCGTGGTCGGCGCCGCAGACGCTGACGGCGGAGCAGCGGAACCGGTACCAGCGGCATCTGCTGCTCCCGGAGGTCGGTGAGGCCGGTCAGCAGAAGCTGCTGGACTCCAAGGTGCTCTTGCTCGGGGCCGGTGGCCTCGGGTCGCCGGCCGCGCTCTACCTGGCGGCGGCCGGCGTCGGGACGCTCGGGATCATCGACATGGACGTCGTCGACGAGTCGAACCTGCAGCGGCAGATCCTGCACAACATGGACCGGATCGGCGAGCGCAAGGTCGACTCGGCGAAGAAGACGCTGACGTTGCTCAACCCGGACGTGAACGTCGTCACGTACGACGTCCGGCTGGGTGCGGACAACATCTTGGACATCATCGACGGGTACGACCTGATCGTCGACGGCACGGACAACTTCCCGACGCGCTACCTCGTCAACGACGCGTCGCTCTTGAAGCGGATCCCGGTCGTCCACGGGTCGATCTTCCGGTTCGAGGGCCAGGTGACGGTCTTCGACCCGTACAACGGTCCGTGTTACCGCTGCCTGATCCCGGAGCCGCCGCCGGCGGAGCTGGCGCCGTCGTGCTCGGAAGCCGGCGTCCTCGGGGTCCTGCCGGGCATCATCGGCTCGGTCCAGGCGGTCGAGGCGATCAAGATGCTGCTCCGGCTGGGCGACCCGCTGGTCGGCCGACTGCTGGCGTACGACGCGCTCGAGGCGTCGTTCCGGACGTTCAAGGTCCGCCGGGACCCGGCGTGCCCGGCGTGCGGCCCGGACGCCGGCGAGATCGTCATCGCCGAGTACGACGACCTCTGCATGCCGCACAACCACTGACCCAGCGGGCGACCGCCGGATCAGAGGTCACGGCGAGCGCGGTGCCGGCGTTGCCCGGAACCGTCACCGGTCCACAGTCCGGGTAGGGCACCGGTCCTCGTACACTCTCGGGCGTGACCGAAGGGGGGAGCCCGGTCAGGGGGGCCGAGACCGTCAGGCGACGGCGGGTGGTGGCAGCCGCCGCCGGGGTCGTGATCGGCATCGTCCTGGGCTACGTGGGATGGGTCCTTCCGGAGCCCGGAGGATCGGTCATCGTGCCGGCGGGGGTGGTGCTCGGCATCGGCGTGACGGTGACGGTGATCGGTGCCGTGGTGGCGTCCATCGTCCGGCCACGGGGAGGGTTGACGTTCGTCGTGGTCATGGCCGTGGTCACGGGCCTGGCGACGGTCTGGACGTGGGCGCTGGCGTTGCCGGCCCAGATGGCCTGGGACGGCGGAGCGACGGCCCAGGCACGAGCGGCGTTGACGGGTGTCGAGAACGGGCCGAAGGTCCGGGGCATCCCGCGTTCGCCGTGCATTGGCGTGACGACGGGCAGCATCGGCCCGCTCGCCGCGCCGTACCGGGAGTGCGCGGTGGCCACGTTCGAGGGTCACTTCGTGACGTTCACCGTCACCGGCTCGGGCCCGGCCCGAGGGATCGGCTACACGGACAGTGGTGCGGCGACCTTCGAGGACGAGTGCTACCGGCATCTCACCGGCCAGTGGTGGTCGTTCGTGGCGGATGGCGGCGGGATTGGGAGCTGCCCGATCGGCTACCGGTTCGAGGGCGGCGGCTGAGCTGCCGCCGTGAGCGCCGGCTGAACGGGCGAGCGGCTCGGTGGCCGGGTCAGTCGCCGAGGTCCATCAGCTCGATGCGGACGCCGTCGGGATCGGTGCAGTAGACGAAGTCGAGAGCGGTCTCGCCGAAATCGAAGGTCGTGCGGGTCGACTCGACGACCAGACCGCCCAGCTCCCGGAGCCGCTCAGCGGTCCTGGGCAGGTCGTCGACGCGGAAGCTGAGGTGGGTGAGGCCGAGGCGGTTGATGGCCCGGCGGACGGGGTCGCCTTCGGGGCTCGGCACGGCAAAGGCCAGCAGCTCGATGGTCGTCTCGCCCTTACGGATGAACTGGGAGGTCAGCGCGACGTCGTCGAGCTCCATCAAGGCGGCGAAGTCGGGGCCGATCTGGTGCTGTTCGGCCCGGGTGAAGCCGAGGCCGTCGCAGTAGAACCGCAGTGACCGGTCGAGGTCGGAGACACAGATCCCGAAGTGGGAGAACGTGGCGGCCATGCGACCCATGCTGCCATCGCACGGCACGGAGGCGCCGCCAGTCGCCGGTCGGTCCCGGGCTCTCGTAACCTGGGTGTCGTGGCAGCGAAAGAGAACGAGCGACTGACGGACTCGGGCATCGAGATCCGGCCGGTGTACACCGCGGCTGACCTGGACGGTTGGGACGTGGACGCCAAGCTGGGGAGCCCGGGGGCATACCCGTACACGCGAGGCGTCCACGCGGAGATGTACCGGCGGCGGTTGTGGACGATGCGCCAGTACGCGGGGTTCGGCACCGCGGAGTCGACGAACGAGCGGTTCAAGTTCCTGCTCGGGGCCGGCCAGACGGGGCTGTCGTGCGCGTTCGACCTGCCGACGCAGATGGGGTACGACTCGGACCACGCTCGGGCCGAGGGCGAGGTGGGCAAGGTCGGCGTGGCGATCGATTCGCTGGCGGACATGCGACTGCTGCTGGCCGGCCTGCCGCTCGACACGGTGACGACGTCGATGACGATCAACTCGACCGCGGCGATCCTGCTGCTCTTCTACCAACTGGTCGCGGAAGAGCAAGGGGTGCCGGGCGAGAAGATCAAGGGGACGATCCAGAACGACATCTTGAAGGAGTACGTGGCCCGCGGCACGTACATCTACCCGCCACGGCCGTCGATGCGGTTGATCGTCGACACGTTCGCGTACTGCCGGGAGAACCTGCCGAACTGGAACACGATCTCGATCTCCGGCTACCACATCCGCGAGGCCGGGTCGACGGCGGTCCAAGAGGTCGCGTTCACGTTGGCCGACGGGATCGCGTACGTCGAGGCGGCGATGGCGGCCGGGCTGGACGTCGACGAGTTCGCACCGCGGCTGTCGTTCTTCTTCAACGCCCACAACAACCTGTTCGAAGAGGTCGCGAAGTTCCGGGCGGCCCGCCGGATGTGGGCGCGGATCATGACCGAGCGGTTCGGTGCGAAGGACGAGCGTTCGAAGGTCCTCCGGTTCCACACGCAGACGGGCGGGTCGACGCTGACCGCGCAGCAGCCGGAGAACAACATCGTCCGGGTCACCGTCCAGGCGTTGTCGGCCGCACTCGGCGGAACGCAGAGCCTGCACACGAACGGGTTCGACGAGGCGCTCGGCCTGCCGACGACGCGGGCGGCGAAGATCGCGTTGCGGACGCAGCAGATCGTCGGTTACGAGTCCGGCGTGGCCGACACCGTGGACCCGTTGGCCGGCTCGTACTTCGTCGAGACGTTGACGGACGAGGTCGAGCAGGGTGCGTTGGCGTACCTCGAACGGATCGACGAGCTCGGTGGCGCGGTGGCGGCGATCGAGGCGCGGTTCATGCAGGACGAGATCGAAGGCGCGGCGTACGCGTACGCGAAGGCGATCGACGACGGCGAGAAGGTCGTCGTCGGCGTCAACAAGTTCATCGACGACGAGCGAGAGGCGGCCGACGTCTTCCCGATCGACATCGAGCTGCAGCGGTCACAGATCGCCGGGGTCAAGAGGGTGCGAGCGGAGCGGGACCAGGCCGCGGTCGACGCGGCCCTCGGGGATGTCGCGGCGGCCGCCCGGGGCAGTCAGAACCTGCTGGTGCCGATGAAGGAGGCGCTGCGGCGGATGGCGACGCTCGGCGAGGTCTCCGACGTCCTGCGGGGCGAGTTCGGCGTCTACCAGCCCGGCGGCTGAGAAGAACGAGTGACCGGAGGCGCCCCGTCGGCTCCGGGCCCGTCGGTGCGGCGTGCCGACGCCAGTGCTCAGGCCTCTACGGCTCCGGCGGTGGCGACGACGCCGAAGTGCTCGACGACGGGGGCCGGGTCGTAGAACTGGTGGAGGAGTGCCCGCCACTCGCGGTAGGCGTCGGACCGCCGGAACCCTTCCAGGTGGTCTTCGAGGGTGTCCCACTCGACCAGCAGGAGGTATCGGTTCGGGGTCTCCAACCCTCGGGACAAACGGAGGCTCCGGAAGCCGGGCGAGGCGGCGATCAGCCCCTTGGCGACGGCGAACGTCTCTTCGAATTCGGCTTCGCGGCCGGGGACGACGTCGAGCACGGCATGTTCGAGGACCATGGTCAGCCGGCCCGACCGAGGAGGTGGTCGCGGATGGCCGGCCGGGTGGCCGCGTCGACGGCCGTCCAGCCCATGGCGACGGCGCCGTCGCGGACGGCCGAATCGGCCGACGCGGTGATGCAGGCGGCCGCGAACTCGGGCTGGTGGTTGACGGAGCCGCGGCCGTCGATGGCGAGCATCGGGTGGATCGTCGGCACCGCGAGCGAGACGTTGGCCATATCGGTCGACAGCGTCGGCGGCGGGACGCCCTCGTCGTCGAGCGAGAACCGGCGGCCGAGGGCCTCGGCGTTGGCCCGGTAGGCGGCGAGCAGGCCGGGGTCGCTCTCCATGTGCGAGTAGACCGGCGAGAGCTCTTCGAACTCGAGCGACGCGCCGGTGGCGATCGCCCCGGCCTCGAAGCAGGCCCGGACCCGCGGGTCGAGGACCGCGAGGTCGTCGAGGCTCCGCGCCCGGGCCATGAACCGGCCGGAGACCCGGGCGGGGATGACGTTGGCCGCCTTGCCGCCTTCCCGGACGACGCCGTGGACCTGGTCGCCGGGCCGGAGCTGTTGGCGGAGCAGGCCGATGGCCACCTGGGCGACGGTCATCGCGTCGAGGGCGTTGACGCCCTCCCACGGCGCGGCGGAGGCGTGCGCCTCCTTCCCACCGAAGTGGACGTCGAAATGGGAGACGGCCAGGCAGGTGGCGGCGAGCCGCTCGGTCGGCCACGGGTGGACCATCATCGCCGCGTGAACGCCGTCGAACGCGCCGCGTTCGAGCATCGTCACCTTCCCGCCGCCGCCCTCTTCGGCCGGCGTGCCGAGGACGAGGACGGTCAGGCCGAGCCGGTCGGCGAGCGGGGCCAGCGCCAGGCCGGCGCCTACCGCGGTGGCGGCGATGATGTTGTGACCGCAGGCGTGACCGACGTCGGGCAGCGCGTCGTACTCCGCGCAGATGGCGACGACGAGCGGCCCGTCGCCGGCCCGGGCGGACAGCGCGGTCGGCAGCCCGCAGACCCCTTCGGTCACGTCGAACCCGCCGGCGTCCAGCAGCTCGGCCACCGCGGCGGCCGAGCGGTGCTCGGTGAAAGCCGTCTCGGGGTGGGCGTGGATCCGGTGGCTCAGGTCGACGAGATCGTCGAGGTGGTCGGCGACGCCGGTGTCGACCGCGCCCTTGAGCTCGTCGGTGCCGGCGTCGTCCATGACTGCCTCCTGTCCGCCTGTCTACCCGACCACGGGCTATTCGATGACCGCGACGACGTCGCCGCCGCCGACCGAGTCGCCCTCGGCGACGCGGATCTCCTTGACGGTGCCGGCCTTCTCCGCGCTGATCGCGTTCTCCATCTTCATCGCCTCGAGGACGCAGATCGTCTGACCGGCCTCGACCGCGTCGCCGACGGCGACGAGGACCTTGACGATCGTGCCCTGCATCGGCACCATCACGGTGCCCGAACCGGCGGCCGCCGCGACGTTGCCGCCGCCACGCCGCTTCGGCCCCACCGCCCGGGCCGGGCCGCCGCCGGCGGCGACGCCGCCGGTGTCGGGGACCCAGAGCTTGAGCTGGTAGCGACGGCCGTCGACCTCGGCGGTGACCTCTCGCAGCACCCGCTCGTCGTCGCCGTCCGGTGCGGCGGGGGCGCCGGTGTCGACGGTCAGCCCGGAGAGGTCGAGGGTGTCCTCGACCCACTTCGTCGAGTGCTTCGCCGCCGCGAAGTCGGGGTGGGACAAGATGGCGACGTCGGCCGGGATCGTCGTGGCGACCCCTTCGATCCGCGTCTCGGCGAGCGCCCGCAGCATGCGCCGGCGGGCGAGCTCGCGGTCCTCGGCCCAGACGACGAGCTTGGCGACGAGGTTGTCGTAGTGCTGGCTGACCGTGTCGCCGGCGTCGTAGCCGGCGTCGAGGCGGACGCCGGGGCCGGCCGGCGGGTCGAACCGGGTGATCGTCCCCGGGGAGGGCAGGAACCGCCCGCCGGACGGGTCCTCGGCGTTGATCCGGATCTCGATGGCGTGGCCACGCCGTTCGATGTCGTCCTGGCCGAACGGGAGCGCCTCGCCGGAGGCGATCCGGAGCTGCCAGGCGACGAGGTCGAGGCCGGTGACGAGCTCGGTGACCGGGTGCTCGACCTGGAGCCGCGTGTTCATCTCCAAGAAGTAGAACTCGCCGTCCTGGTAGAGGAACTCGACCGTCCCGGCGTTGACGTAGCCACAGGCCGCGGAGACCTTGACCGCCGCGTCGCCCATCGCCTGGCGGACGTCGTCGGGGAACGCCGGCGCCGGCGACTCCTCGACGAGCTTCTGGTGCCGGCGCTGGCACGAGCAGTCGCGCTCGCCGAGCCACAGGACGTTGCCGTGGGTGTCAGCGAGCACCTGCATCTCGATGTGCCGCGGCCACGACAGGTACCGCTCGACGTAGACCTCCGGTCGACCGAAGTACGCCTGGGCCTCCCGCTGGGCCGATTCGACCGCTTCCGCCGCCTCCTCGGCCGCGTGGACGACCTTCATGCCGCGGCCGCCGCCGCCGTACGCGGCCTTGATCGCGACCGGCCAGCCGTACTCCTCGCCGAACGCGACGACCTCGTCCGGCGACGTGAGCGGCTCCGACCGGCCCGGCACGCTGGCCACGCCGGCCTCGGCGGCGGCGATGCGCGAGCTGATCTTGTCGCCCATGACCTCCATCGCCTCCGGCGGCGGGCCGATGAACGTCGACGCCGCGCTCGGTGATCGCCCGGGCGAAGTCGGGGTTCTCGGAGAAGAAGCCGTAGCCGGGGTGGACCGCGTCGGCGCCGCTCTGCTCGATGGCCGCCAGGATGGCGTCGGTGTTGAGGTAGCTCTCGGCCGCGGTCTGGCCGCCGAGGGCGTACGCCTCGTCGGCCAGGCGGACGTGGAGCGCGTCGCGGTCGAGCTCGGAGTAGACGGCGACCGTGGCGACTCCCAGCTCACGACAGGTCCGGATCACCCGGACGGCGATCTCCCCACGGTTGGCGACGAGGACCTTCTTCAGCACACTGGACCTTTCGAGTCGGCGGGACGGCCGGCCGCCGTCGGCCGGTTCGTTTCAGCCCGCCAACACTGTCACGCCCCGTATGGTTCCTGCCATGTCCCCGCCGCCGTTCGGTCAGGTCCGGCGTCTCGGGGTCGTCGGCTCGACCAATGCGTACCTGCTCGACGAGGCCCGCCGGGGGGCACCGGCCGGCCTCGTCGCGGTCGCTGACCACCAGACCGCCGGCCGCGGCCGCCTCGGCCGGCGCTGGGAGGCGCCATCGGGTAGCAGCCTGCTCGCCTCCGTCCTGCTCCGGCCGGTCCTGACCCCCGACGACCTCCACCTGTGCACCGCCGCCGTCGCCCTCGCCACTGCCGGGGCCTGCCGGTCGGTGGCCGGCGTGTGGCCGACCGTGAAGTGGCCGAACGACCTGCTCATCGGCGACGACAAGCTCGCCGGCGTGCTCGCCGAGGCCGACCCGGCGGCGCCCGGTGGCCCACCGGGATCGGTGGCTGTCGTCGTCGGCGTCGGCTGCAACGTCGATTGGCCCGGCCCACCCGGCGCCGGCGGGACGTGCCTGGCCGACGCGGCCGGCCGGCCGGTCGACCGCGAGCAGCTGCTGCAGGCACTCCTCGCCGAGCTCGGGCCTCGGGTCGAGGCCCTCGGTTCCGACGAGGGCCGCCGCTCCCTCGGCGACGAGCTGCGGGACCGTTGCCGGACGCTCGGCCAGGTCGTCCGGGTCGCCATGGGCGGCACCGGCTCCGGCGAGGGCGGTCCCGTCGAAAATGGCATCGTCGGGCGGGCCGTCGACCTGACTGCCGAGGGGCATCTCGTCATCGACACCGGCAACGGGCGGCAGGTCGTCGCGGCCGGCGACGTCGTCCACCTCCGTCCCGCCGACGACGACCGTCGTGGCCGGTAGGCTGTCCGGCTTATGCGACTGCTCGTGACCGGTGGCGCCGGCTTCATCGGCTCCAACTTCGTGCGGTACTGGACCGAGGCGCACCCCGACGACCACGTCGTCGCCTTCGACGCGCTCACCTACGCCGGCAACCGTCCCAACCTGGCCGACGTCGAGGACCGGATCGTCTTCGTCCACGGCGACATCTGCGACCTCGACGGCGCGGTCCGGACGCTCGAGGACCACGCCATCGACACGATCGTCCACTTCGCCGCCGAGTCCCACAACTCGCTGGCCGTGCTCGATCCGGGCCGCTTCTTCCGGACGAACGTGCTCGGCACCCAGTCGATGCTCGAGGCCGCCCGCCGTCACGGCGTCGGCCGGTTCCACCACATCTCGACCTGTGAGGTCTACGGCGACCTACCGCTCGACACCGACGAGCGGTTCGACGAGGACAGCCCGTACCGGCCGCGGACGCCGTACAACGCGTCGAAGGCCGGCGCCGACCACGCCGTACGCGCCTACTTCGAGACCTTCGACCTGCCGGTGACGATCACGAACTGCTGCAACAACTACGGGCCGTACCAGTTCCCCGAGAAGGTCATCCCGCTGTTCACGACCCACGGCGCTCGACGACCAGTCGCTGCCGCTCTACGCCTCGACGCAGAACCGCCGGGAGTGGCTCCACGTCCTCGACCACTGCCGCGGCCGTCGAGGCCGTCCTGCTCGGCGGCCAGGTCGGCGAGACGTACCACGTCGGCAGCGGGATCGAGGCGAGCATCGAAGAGATCGCCGACCTCGTCCTCGGGACGCTCGGCAAGCCGTCGTCGCTGAAGGAGATCGTGCCCGACCGGCCCGGTCACGACCGCCGTTACCTGCTCGACTCGACCAAGATCGAGAAGCGAGCTCGGCTGGCGCCCGGACGTCCCGTTCGCCGAAGGGCTGGCCGAGACCGTCCGCTGGTACGCGGACAACCGGACGTGGTGGGAGCCGCTGCTCGACCGCGCCCCGGTCGTCGAGGCCGGTTGGGGCGGGAACCGCTGACCGCCGGCCCGGGCGCTCGCTCGACGACGGTGACCAGCTGGTGAACGTCCTCGTGACCGGGGCCGGGGGGCAGCTCGGCCGCGACCTGGTCGACGCCTTCGGCGGCACCGTCCCGACCGGTGGCCGGCGTTGTTCGCTCTACGGGCCCGACGGGCCCGGACCGGCCGTCGACGTCGTCGGGCTCGACCACGCCGCGCTGCCCGTCGACGACCGCGGGGCCGTCTTCGCCGCCGTCGACGCCCTGCGGCCCGACGTCGTCGTCCACGCCGGCGCGTGGACCGCGGTCGACGCCTGCGAGGCCGATCCCGACCGGGCCTGGGCCGTCAACGCCCTCGGGACCCGGCACGTCGCCGAGGCCGCTCGGCGATCGGGTGCCCACCTCGTCTACGTCTCGACCGACTACGTCTTCGACGGCCGGTCGCCGCGGCCGTACGTCGAGTGGGACGAGCCGAACCCGCTGTCCGCCTACGGCCGGAGCAAGCTCGGCGGCGAGCGCGAATGCCCGCCCGGCTCGACGATCGTCCGCACGTCGTGGGTCTGCGGCGCCCACGGCGCCAACATGGTCAAGACCGCCCTCCGCCTCGGTGCCGGCGACGGCCCACTGCGGTTCGTCGACGACCAGCACGGCTGCCCGACGTTCACCGCCGACCTGGCCGCCGCCGTCGTGACGTTGGCCACCGACCGCCGACCGGGCGTCCACCACGTGACGAACCAGGGAGCGACGACGTGGTTCGGCTTCGTCCGCGCCGTCCTCGCCGCCGCCGGCCACGACGCGGGCCGCGTCGAACCGATCGGCACCGCCGACCTCGACCCGCCGCGCCCCGCGCCGCGGCCGGCCAACTCCGTGCTCGACAACGCCGCGTTGCGGCTCGGCGGGCTCCCGCTCCTGGCGCCGTGGGAGGACGCGGCTCGACCGGCTCGTGAGAGCGCTGTCATGAGAACTTGGCGTGAGGAACGTGGCGTGAGGAACTTGGCGTGAGGAACTTGGCGTGAGAGTGCTCGTGGCCGGCGGCGCCGGCTTCTTGGGTTCCCACCTCTGCGACCGCCTGGTCGAGCGGGGCGACGACGTCGTCTGCGTCGACGACCTATCGACCGGTCGGCTGGAGAACCTGGTCCAGCTGGACGGCCAGCCCGAGTTCACGTTCATCGAAGCCGATGTCAGTCGGGACGTCCCGGTCGGCGGCGCGTTCGACGCGGTCTGCCACCTGGCCAGTCCGGCGTCCCCGCCGGCGTACCTCGAGCGCCCGCTCGAGACGCTGGCCGTCGGCAGCGAGGGGACCCGACGGCTGCTCGAGCTGGCCGAGCGCGACCGCGCCCGGTTCCTCCTCACGTCGACCAGCGAGGTCTACGGCGACCCGACCGTGCACCCGCAGGTCGAGCAGTACCGCGGCAATGTCGACCCGGTCGGGCCGCGTAGCGTCTACGACGAGGCCAAGCGGTTCGCCGAGGCGCTGACGATGGCGACGCACCGAGCCCGTGGCGTCCGGGTCGGTATCGCCCGGATCTTCAACACGTACGGCCCGCGGCTCTCGGCGGGTGACGGGCGCGTCGTCTCGAACTTCGTCGTCCAGGCACTCGCCGGCGAACCGTTGACGGTCTACGGCGACGGCTCACAGACCCGCAGCCTCTGCTACGTCGACGACCAGATCGCCGGGTTGCTCGCCCTCCTCGGCTCCGACGAGACCGGCCCGGTCAACATCGGGAACCCCGACGAGCGGACCGTGCTCGACCTGGCCCATGAGGTGATCGCCGCGACGTCCTCGTCGTCGCCCATCGAGCACCGCCCGCTGCCCACCGACGACCCGACCCGGCGCTGCCCGGACATCGGGCTGGCCCGACGGGCCCTGGGGTGGGAGCCGCAGATCGACCTCGACGAAGGGTTGGCCCGGACCGTTGCCTACTTCGCCGGGCTGTCCGGTCCCGGATCGCCGGGGTGAGATCGGCCGACGCCGGGTCGAGAGATGATGGAGCGTGACGAAGAAAGCGGGGGGAGATGGCTGAGGCCGTGCTGAAAGAGATCGAGTACCGGACGCTGTCGGTGATCGTGCCGGTCTACAACGAACGGACGACCGTCGCCGAGATCGTTCGCCGCGTCCGCGCCGTCGAGGTCCCGCTCGTCGTCGACGTCGTCGTCGTCGACGACGGCTCGAGCGACGGGACCGACAAGGTGCTCGCGGCCATCGAAGACTCGACCGTCCGAGTGATCACGCACGAGCGGAACCAGGGGAAGGGTGCGGCCATCCGGACCGGGTTGGCGCACGCCCATGGCGACCTGATCCTCGTCCAAGACGCCGACCTCGAGTACGACCCCGACGACTGGCCGCGACTGCTCGATCCGATCCTCAAGCACAAGGCCGTCGTCGTCTACGGCAGCCGGTTCACCGGCGAGCGTAAGAACATGCTGCCGTCGCACTGGATCGGCAACCGGTTCCTCTCGTTCGTCACCAACGTGCTCTACTCGTCGACGCTGTCCGACATGGAGACCTGCTACAAGCTCTTCGACCGGCGCGTCGTCGAGGGGATCGTTGTCGTCTCCGACCGCTTCGACTTCGAGCCGGAGATCACGGCCAAGGTGCTCCGCCGCGGCTACCGGATCGTACGAGGTGCCGATCTCCTACGCCGGCCGCGAGCCGGACGAGGGCAAGAAGATCACGTGGCGGGACGGGTTCGGCGCGCTGAAGGCGCTCATCCGGTTCCGGTTCACGAGGGACCTCTGACCGTGGGCCCGGAGGCGACCGAGGCCGGGGCCGGTCGGGTGGCGGCGGTCGTCGTCGACTACCGGGCGGCCGACGTGCTGCCGGGTTGCGTCCGCTCGCTGCTCGACGAGCAGGTCGCCGAGGTCGTCGTCGTCGAGAACGGCCCCGCCGAGCCGACCCGCCGGGCGCTCGCCGATGCCGATCTGTCGGTGCCGTTGCTCGTCACGGGGAAGAACCTGGGCTACGGGGCCGGCGCCAACCGGGGGCTGGCGGCGATCGACGGCGAGACGGTCGACATGGTCCTCGTCTGCAATCCCGACCTCAGCCTCCATGCCGGCGCGGTGGCCGCGCTCGTCGCCGCCCTCGATGCCGAGCCGTCGTGGGCCATCGTCGGGCCGCGCATCGTGACCCCGGACGGCGCGACGTACCCGTCGGTCCGGGCCTTCCCGTCGATGGTCGATGCGGCCGGCCACGCCCTTCTGGCCCTCTTCAAGCCCGACAACCCGTTCAGCCGCCGCTACCGGCCCATGGACGGCGGCGGCCAGGGGAAGGGCGAAGCCGACTGGGTCTCCGGTGCCTGCTTCCTGGCCCGGCGGTCCGCCCTGGAAGAGCTCGGTGGTTTCGACGAGTCGTACTTCATGTTCGCCGAGGACATGGACCTGTGCTGGCGGGCGAAGCAGGCCGGATGGGTGGTCGGCGTGCAGCCGGCCGCCGTCGTCACGCACACCGAGGGCGTCTCGCGCTCCCGGCACCCCTACCGGATGGTCGCCGCTCACCACCGGTCCGCGCTGCGGTTCGCCAGCCGCACGACGTCCGGCTGGCGACGGGCCGCGCTGCCCGCCGCCGTCGCGGTCCTCGGCGTCCGGTTCGTGATGGCCAGCGTCAACGTCGCGCTGCACCGCTGATCGCCGGCGCGGTCAGTTCGCTACGGGCGCACCCGTCGTCGTCATCCCGACGATCGGCTGGTTCAAGGGCTTGCCGCCCATCGAGCCGTAGAAGGCCGCGTCGCCGAACGCGAACAGCCCGCCGTCGGACGCGACCTCCCAGTAGCCGGCGCCGTCCGGCGTCGACGCCAGGCCGACGACCGGCCGGTTGAGCGGTTTGCCACCCATCGACCCGTAGAAGGCCGCGTCGCCGAACGCGAACAGCCCACCGTCGGACGCGACCTCCCAGTACCCCTTGCCTCCGGGAGCGGCGGCCAGGCCGACGATCGGTTGGTTCAAGGGCTTGCCGCCCATCGAGCCGTAGAAGGCCGCGTCGCCGAACGCGAACAGCCCGCCGTCACTGGCCACCTCCCAGTAGCCCTGGCCGTCCGGCGTCGATGCCAGCCCGACGATCGGCTGGTTCAAGGGCTTGCCGCCCATCGATCCGTAGAAGGCCGCATCGCCGAACGCGAAGAGACCGCCGTCGCTGGCCACCTCCCAGTAGCCCTGGCCATCCGGCGTCGATGCCAGGCCGACGATCGGCTGGTTCAGCGGCTTGCCGCCCATCGAGCCGTAGAACTGGGCATTGCCGAACGCAAAGAGCCCGCCGTCGGACGCGACCTCCCAGTAGCCACCGCCGCCCGGCGTCGACGCCATCGCGACCACCGGTTTGTTCAGCGGCTTGCCGCCCATCGACCCGTAGAACTGAGCATTGCCGAAGGCGAACAGCCCGCCGTCGCTGGCCACCTCGTAGTAGCCGTTGCCCGCACCCGTCGACGTCCCGGGTGTCGGTCCGGCTGTCGGGCCTGTCGGGGTGACGGCGGCTCGGCAGGTGGGAGAGCCAGACGGCCCTGTCCAGCCGTCGGCGGGCAGGACGGCCTTCACCTCGCCGCCGGCCGGAATGCTCATGAGCGGGCTGGTCCCTCGGCCGCCCGAGCCATAGTTCTCGTTTTCGGAGAAGGCGTAGTCGGGGGAGAACCCGCTCATTACCGAGGCGTACAGGTTGTAGGCGATGCTCGGGGCCGCGGGCACGAAAGGCACGGTCCGGGTCGGCGGGAAGGCCGGTTGTCCCCCGCTCGGGGCGGTCGTGGTCCCGATTGGGAAGGTTCCGAAGAAGTCTTTGGTGTCGGTACCGCCGCCGTACAGGCTGCCCCAGAACCCGTAGTTGAACGCCCCGGTGAGGTCGTTCCAGAGCCGGGCGTAGACGTCGTTGGCTGTGTCCGGCGCGCCGTTGACCTTGTATTCATGACCCTGGTCATAGATGCCGCGGGCCAGGCCTGTCAGTGTCACCGTCACGGTTGTGCCGGCGGTGGAACCGGTCCCTCCAGGCGTTGTCGTCGCCCCGACTGTGCCGGTGAGGGTCAGGGCGTAGGTGGTCGGGTTGAAGTAGCCCGTGTACTTGAACCACCCCTTGTGCGGTGTCACGACGTAGTAGTCCTGCACCGTGATCGGACCGTATGTGCCGGTTGTCGTCGTGGGGAGGGACCGGGCGAAGTTCTCGATGTACGGCTTCATGCTCGGCCAGTTGCCGTATGTGGCGCTGTCCGGGGAGATGATCCGGACGAACTGCCCGTTGACCGTTTTCTCGATGCCCGCCCAGTTGGCGGCGCCCCCGACTCCCTCGACCGCCGACTTCATGGCATTGACGATCTGGCACGTGTTGCCGGAGAAGATAGAGCTCTGGGCCGCCGTGGTGTCTCCTGGGTGGGCGTAGGTCTGCAGGTCGACCGGGAAGTCGAAGTCGTTCACGTTGCTGTAGTCGATTGTTCCGGGATAGGTGAACTCGACGTAGCCGAACCGGTAGGGGGCTGTGTCGTTGGGCTGCGTGCCGGGCAACCCGATGATCTTTGTGCCGATGGAGATCCACAGCCGTCCCGCTGCGTCGCCGGGGACCATGCAGAAGTAGAAGGCGTTCGCCTGTCCCGCGACAGCCGGGAATGTCGAGAACGGGACGCTGTTGTTGAGGTACTTGCCTGGTGTAGGGGCGATTGTTCCGTTGACGACGACCGTGCCGAAGACCTGTGTATTGGGCAGCCCGGAGTCGTTGTCGAAGACCAGTGCGGCGTCACCCGTCAGACAAGACGTCCCGCCCGACGTCGCGGCCGTGGCCGACGGGTGGTGGCCACCAGCGGTGGACGCGCCGGCGACCGTCGAGTTGACGGCCGCGAGGCCGGCCGTCATGGCGAGCGCGGCGATAAGCACCGCCCATCGCGACGCCCCCACCCGCAGCGTCGGCGCGTACCTCGCCGGCTCCGGCTCGCTGGCTTCGTTCCTGGTCGACATGTCGATCATGACCTCCTTCATCGGCTCGGGCGCTCCTCCGGTTGAGCATCGAACACGTCGTTCATCGGCCGAGGACGTCACGACGGTCAACGGCGGTTGAAGGAGCGTTACCCAGCGAGAAAGGTAGCTGGCCGTCCCCTGACCGCTGGGGGATGCACGCCGGGTCGCCTTGCGGTCATCGATCCGGAGGAGAGGTGGCCGGCGGGGCGTCGAGGTACGTGCTCAGTCCTCCGAAGTCGGAGACCGTTCGGGTGGCCAGCACCCGCCCGCTGCTGTTCGCGACGGACACGGTCACCGCCCCCTGGCACAGTTGGTGGCAGTCGCCCTGCCGGCCGAGCGACAGCACGAAGAAGCGGGTGGTGCCGAGTCGATGCGGCAGCACCGACCCGGTCACCACGGTGTCGGTCTTGGCCCGGACCGTCACCGTGGTGACCGGACCGTTCGAGGCGCCGACCAGGAAGCGCTGGTTGCCGGACGCCAGCCCGACGCTCAGGTGGAGCGCGGCCCGTGGCCCGGCGAACCGGGCAACGTCGGGGGACCCGAGCGGGCTGCTTCCGCTGATCAGCGTCTTGCCGGCGTACGCCAGCCACTCACCGATACGACCGCTGGACGGCGGCAGCCCGGCCACCACCCACGGTCGGCCGAACACGGTCCCCGTGGCCACCACCCGGTAGCCCGGTGGCGGCGCCGGCGTGACGGCCACCGAGGAGTAGCCAGCCACCTGCATACCCAAAGTGGCCTCCGTGACCTGGGCGGGCGGTCCGGACTCGACCGTCACCAGTGCCGCGATCAGGAGGCCAATGGTGGCCAATGCCAGACCGAAGCCGGCCCACGGGTGCCGCCCGCCGGTCCGGGCGAGCCACGACCCGGTCGAGGTGCGGTGCCATCGTCGCTGTCGTCGCGTCGGCTGGTCTTCCAGCTGAGGCAGGGCGGGGGCCGGCGGGGCCGCATCCAACAGCTCCAAGACCATCAGACGGATCCGGACGTCGAGATCGTCAGCGGTGGTCATCGAGAACCTCCTTCAGTCGAGCCCGAGCGCGGGCGAGGTGGCGGCGGACCGACCCCTCCGTGATCCCGAGCAAGTCGCCGATCCGCACCGGATCGAGGTCGGCCCAGTACGTGAGGACGATCACCGCTCGCTGCCGGTAGCTGAGCCGGCCAACGGCGGCCAGTACCTCCGGTCGAACCTCCGGAGGATCGACCGCGCTTGCACCGGCGACCCTCCGTTCCCGAGACCACCGGCGGGCATTGGCCCGATGGAACTTCGCCGACTCGTTGACCACACTGCGGAAGAGGTAGGCCCGGCGGTTTTCGACCCGTCGCCAACCTCGATGGGCGAGGCAACCGAGGACGGCCGCCGACACGACGTCGGCCGCCGCGTCGGGGCCGACCAGTCCGGTGGCCAACCGGGTCAGCTCTTCCGCGTGTTTGCGATAGAGGTCGGCGTCGTCCTGCACGACCGTATGATCCCGCCGCCCGATCTTCCGGGTGACAGTCTTTCCGGGCCACTGCGGTGCGGTGTCCGGCACCGGGACCGAGGGCACGCCGGCGGGACGCCAGTAGCATCGAGGCGGGCTGCGTGCGGGTCTGTGGTTGCAAGTCGACGCCAGTCGCAGGCAAAACGACCCACGTAAGGCAACTCGTGGTTGCCGAGCATGGTGCGACTTAGGGGTAAGTCCTGCCCGCCTGGCTCCCGGCTGTCGGGGGCGGGCGGTGACGGGGGGAAGCGGCCACCAACGGAGCCGAAGGGTCGCCTCGGCGGCCGCCGGTCCCGGGCCGCCAACCCCGCTGCAGGCGAGTGTGGGGTCAAAGACCAGGTCAGCCGCACGCAGCCCGGATCGCTCCCACCCCGACGCCGACCGCCGCCACCAGCGGTGGCGGTCGGCGTCGGGCGGGGAAATCTGGTTACGCAGGGCGCCGGCGCCGCATCGGCGGCGGGGTTACGACGGCTCTGGAAGCCGGTGCCGCCGGGGCATTTTCACCGGTACGATTGCTCCGCTATGTCCATGTTCAGCAAGGTGCTCCGTGCCGGCGAAGGCAAGAAGGTCCGGCGGCTGGCCGAGATCGTGCCGCTGATCAACGGGCTCGAGCCGGAGATGGAGGCGCTGAGCGACGCCGACCTCCAGCACAAGACGGTCGAGTTCCGGGCCCGGCTGGACGAGGGCGAGACCCTGGACGACCTCCTGGTCGAGGCCTTCGCGGCCGTCCGGGAGGCCGCGTGGCGGGTGCTCGGCCAGCGGCACTTCGACGTCCAGCTGATGGGCGGGATGGCCCTCCACTTCGGGTGGATCGCCGAGATGAAGACCGGCGAGGGCAAGACGCTGGTCTCGACGCTCCCGGTCTACCTCAATGCGCTGGCCGGTAAGGGCGTGCACGTCGTGACGGTCAACGACTACCTCGCCACGCGGGATGCCGAGTGGATGGGCCGGCTCCACGGCTGGATGGGGCTGAACGTCGGTCGGATCGGCCCGGACATCACCGACTTCGATCTGAAGCGGGCGGCCTACGCGGCCGACGTCACGTACGGGACGAACACGGAGCTCGGCTTCGACTACCTGCGGGACAACATGCAGTCGTCGCGGGCGTCGATGGTCCAGCGGGGCCACGTGTTCGCCATCATCGACGAGGTCGACTCCATTCTCATCGACGAGGCTCGGACGCCGCTCATCATCTCCGGACCGGCCGACGAGGCGGCGAAGCTCTACTACCAGTTCGCCAGCATCGTCCGAACCCTCGAACGGGACACCGACTACGAGGTGGACGAGGAGAAGCGGCACGTCGTCCCGCTCGAGTCCGGTATCGAGAAGGTGGAGAAGGCCGTCGGGGTCGAGAACCTCTACGACGCGGTCGCCACGAACTACGTCCACCAGCTGACCAAGGCGCTCGAGGCCAAGGAGCTGTACCACCGGGACAAGGAGTACCTCGTCGCCCAGGGGGAGGTGAAGATCGTCGACGAGTTCACCGGTCGGACCCTCGACGGTCGCCGCTGGTCGGACGGGCTGCACCAGGCCGTCGAGGCCAAGGAGCGGGTGCGGATCAAAGAGGAGAACCACACCTGGGCGACTGTGACCCTCCAGAACTTCTTCCGCCTCTACGAGAAGCTCGGCGGCATGACCGGCACGGCGGAGACCGAGGCTTCGGAGTTCGCCAGCACCTACGACCTGGCTGTGGTCCCGATCCCGACCAACCGGCCGCTCGTCCGGTCGGACGAGCCGGACCTGATCTTCAAGACCGAGGAGGCGAAGTTCAACGCGGTCGTCGACGACCTGGCCGAGCGACAGGCGAAAGGCCAGCCGGTCCTTGTCGGCACGGCGTCGGTGGTCAAGTCGGAGCTCCTCGCCCGACTGCTCGAGAAGCGGGGCATTCCGCACCAGGTGCTCAACGCCAAGCAGCACTTCCGGGAGGCCGAGGTCGTCGCCCAGGCCGGCCAGCTCGGTGCGATCACGGTGGCGACGAACATGGCCGGCCGGGGAGTCGACATCATCCTCGGCGGCAACTCGGAGATGATGGCCCGACACGAGGCCGTCGCCGCCGGGGTGGACCTGGCGTCCGAGGAAGGCCAAGAGGAGCTGAAACGGCTCACGAAACGACACGAGGCCGAGTGCCAGTCAGCCGGTGAGCAGGTCCGCGAGCTCGGCGGGCTCTACGTGCTCGGCAGTGAGCGACACGAGAGCCGTCGGATCGACAACCAGCTCCGTGGGCGCGCCGGCCGACAGGGCGACCCGGGGGAGAGCCGCTTCTACCTGAGCCTCGAGGACGACCTCATGCGGCTGTTCGCCACTGGGGCGATGAACTGGGTGATGGGCCGGGCCATCCCCGAGGACGTGCCGATCGAGGCGAAGATGGTCACGAAGGCGATCGAACGGGCGCAGAGCACGGTCGAAGGCCGCAACTCGGAGATCCGCAAGGAAGTCCTCAAGTACGACGAGGTCATGAACGAGCAGCGCAAGGTGATCTACGCCCGGCGCCTGCAGGTGATCGACGGGGAGGACCTGGAGGAGCAGACCCGGGAGCTGGTCGAATCGGCCCTCGACGCGGTCGTCCACCACGCGTGCCCCACCGACTACCCGGAGGAGTGGGACCTCGATCTGCTCATCAAGGACATCGCGCAGTACTACCCGACGAAGTTCACCGCCGAGGACCTGGCCGAGGGCACGAGCGCGGACCAGGTGTCCGAGAGCATCGTCACCGAAGCCCTCGAGTACTACGAGGAGCACTCCGCCTCGCTGCCGGGGGGGAGGAGCAGGCCCGCCAGATCGAGCGGGAAGTGATGCTGCAGGTGATCAACCAGAAATGGCGGGAGCACCTGGCGGAGATGGACTACCTGCGGGAAGGCATCAACCTGCGGGCGGTGGCCCAGATGGACCCGCTGGTGGCCTGGCAGCACGACGGGTTCGAGATGTTCGGTCAGCTGATGGACTCGATCGACGACGACTACTTGCGTTACGTGCTCCACGTCCAGGCCGTCGAAGAGCCGGCGGCCGACCCCGACCTGGCCCAGGCCGTCTACGAGGCGGCCGACGACCCGGTGGCGGGGACCGCCGCGTTTGCCGACCGGCTCCTGGCCGACCAGGGGATCGGTGTGGCCGCAACCGAACGGGCCGGCGGCGCCGGACTGCCGTCGCTGATGCCGGACGGGCGGGGCGCGGTCTTCGCCGATCCGGCGGCTGACGCCGCCGCCGGTAACGGCGGTCCGGCCGGCAGCGCCTCGGCCGACCGACGCCGGCCCCCGGCCGCGGCCGATCCGGACGCCCTGGCCCCGGTGGTCAAGGCGCCTCAGGAGAAGGTCGGCCGCAACGACCCGTGCTGGTGCGGGAGCGGGAAGAAGTTCAAGTTCTGCCATGGCGCCGCATGAGGGCGTCGCATCTGTATGGCGCCGCCTGAGGCGCCGGCCCCCGGCGACCGCACGGATTCGGAAGGACAGGGCGGCGCTGGCCTCGAAGAGCTGACGGCCCGCCTGGCCGAGGCCGAGACGTACCTCCGCATGGACGACCTGCGGGCCCGACGGGTCGAGCTCGAAGGTGACGCCGGTCGGCCGGATCTGTGGGACGACGCCGAGCGGGCGCGCGCCGTGACGACCGAGCTCGGTCGGGTCGCCGACGACGTCGACCGGTTCGAACGGCTCCAGGCCGAGCTCGGCGACGCGGCCGTGCTGCGAGAGCTGGTGGACGAGTCGGCCGCGGCCGGCGCGCCCGACGAAGGCTTGGCCAAGGAGCTGGACGCGACGGTGGCCGATCTCACCCGGCGCATCGGCCGCCTCGAACTGCAGTCGCTGTTCTCCGGCGAGTACGACGACCGGGACGCCATCTGCGAGGTCCACGCCGGGGCCGGCGGGACCGACGCGCAGGACTGGGCGGAGATGATGCTGCGGATGTACCAACGCTGGTCGGAGCGTCGCGGCTTCACCGTCGAGGTCGACGAAGCCACCGAGGGTCAAGAGGCCGGACTGCTGTCGGCCACGTTCATCGTCCGCGGCCGGTTCGCCTACGGGCTGCTCGCCACCGAGCGGGGTGTCCACCGACTGGTGCGGATGTCGCCGTTCGACTCCCAGAAGCGGCGGCAGACGAGCTTTGCCTCGCTCGACGTCGTCCCGTTCCTCGAGGACGTGGCCAAGGAGGTCGACATCGACGAGAAGGACCTCCGCGTCGACACGTACCGGTCGTCGGGTGCCGGCGGCCAGCACGTCAACAAGACCGACTCGGCCGTCCGGCTCACCCACCTGCCGACCGGCATCGTCGTCTCGTGCCAGAACGAGCGCAGCCAGCTCCAGAACCGGGCCAAGGCGATGCAGGTCCTGGCGGCCAAGCTGGCCGAGCGGGCCCGCCAGGAGCGCCGGGCCGAGCTCGACTCGCTCAGCGGGGACCGGGGCGACAACGCCTGGGGCAACCAGATCCGGTCGTACGTGCTGGCGCCGTACCAGCTGGTCAAAGATCTCCGGACCCAGGTCGAGACCGGGAACGTCGACGCCGTGCTCGACGGTGATCTCGACCAGTTCATGGAGGCGGAGCTCCGCCGCCAGCGTGGTGGCGCCAGCTGATCGTCCGTTTGGTTGGCGCACCGTGTGGCCTGTTCGGGCCGGGTGGCACCGCTCAGCCGGGCTCGGCCGGTAGGCTTTCTCCTCGTTCCCCACGTTTCCGGCGGCCGTTCCCGATGGACGGAGCTTCCGGGCGGGGGGTGACCATCTCCGAATGATCCGTTTCGAGAACGTCACCAAGACCTACAAGAACAGCACCGTGGCCCTGCGCGGGGTCTCGCTCGAGATCGACAAGGGCGAGTTCGTCTTCCTCGTCGGCGCGTCGGGATCGGGCAAGACCACGTTCATCCGCCTCCTGCTCCGCGAAGAACTGCCCGACGGCGGTCGGATCTGGGAAGCCGGACGCGACATCGTGCACCTCCCGAAGTGGCGGGTGCCGTACCTGCGGCGGAACATCGGCTGTGTCTTCCAGGATTTCCGGCTGCTACCGAACAAGTCGGTGTTCGAGAACGTCGCCTTCGCCCTCGAGGTGATCGGCCGGCCGAAGCACGTCGTGGCCGCCCAGGTGCCCCAGGTGCTCGACCTGGTCGGGCTGTCGACGAAGCGGGACAACCTGCCCGGCGAGCTCTCCGGTGGCGAGCAGCAGCGGGTGGCCGTGGCCCGGGCCTTCGTCAACCGGCCGTTGATCCTGCTGGCGGACGAGCCGACCGGCAACCTCGACCCCGCGACCAGTCAGGGGATCATGCAGCTGCTCGACCGGATCAACCGGACCGGGACGACGGTGGTCGTCGCCACCCACGACGAGGTTCTCGTCAACTGGATGCGCCGTCGCGTCGTCGAGCTCGACCACGGCACGCTCGTCCGGGACCAGGCTCGCGGCGTCTACGGCATCGACAGCGGGCCCGGCAGTGCCCAGGGTGCGTTCGATTCGCCCGAGGCGGCCGCCGGCGGGTTCGGCTGATGCCGGTCTCGAGCGAGTACGTCGTCCGCGAGACCGCGTCGAACCTCTGGCGCAACCGGCTGATGACCATCGCGGCCATCATGACCGTCGCCGTCTCGCTGGCCCTCGTCGGCGCCGCACTGCTCCTGAAGCAGGGCGCGGCCCAGGCCGAGGGCGAATGGCAGCGCGGTACCCAGGTCACCGTCTGGATGAAGGCCGACGCCAGTCCGGCCGAGGTCAAGGCGGTCGGGACACAGCTGAAAACGCTGCCGTACGTCAATCAGCCGTGCACCTTCCGCGGTCACGCGTACGACTACAACGAGGCCAAGCGGCTGCTCGGCCCGATCTACACCGAAGGTGGCGTGACGCCGGCCGGGACGCCGACGTCCTGGCGGTGCGTCCCGACCCACCCCCAAGACGCCAACCAGGTCATCGCCAAATTCTCGAAGCAGGCCGGCGTCACACGGGTGACGGCGCCGTTGTCGCAGATTCCGCACCGAGCAGAAGGTGATCACCATCCTCCAGTGGGTGTTTCTCGTCGTCGCGCTCGTGCTGCTGATCTCCGCCGCGGTGCTCATCCTCAACACCATCCGGATGGCCATCTTCGCCCGTCGAAGAGAAGTGTCCGTCATGAAGCTCGTCGGGGCGACCAACTGGTTCATCCGGATCCCGTTCATGTCGGAGGGCATGATCCAGGGCCTCATCGGCTCGGGCATCGCCGCGCTCCTCGTCTACCTGCTCCACGTGATCCTCAACGACTTCGGGAACCCCACAACGAACCCCGGGTCACTGCTGGCCCAGATGCGAATGACCGGTTGGCAGGTGTTCGCGACCGACGCGGTGGTCATCATCGTCGGTATCGCCATCGGCACGATCGGCTCGGCTATCGCCATCCGTCGGTTCCTCGACGTCTGACGCACCGTCGATCGGCGCGTCGTCCCCCGTCGACTGACGCGTCCGCCCCGGCACCGGCCGGTGTTGCCGTTCGCCGGCAAGGTTCCGAGCAAGGTTTCCGGCGAACTAGCTCCGGCAGCCTGGTCGTCGACCGGCCGACTGGCCGGCCCGCGACATCGAGGAGCCGGAGATGAGCAACAGCACCACCGTGACGGGCAATCTGACCCGCGAGCCCGAGATCCGCTACACCCGAGAAGGTCATGCCTGCGTCCAACTGGGCGTGGCCGTCGACCGACGGTGGCAGGACCGCGAGACCAAGGAGTGGGAGGGCGAGACGTCGTTCTTCGACGTGGTCTGCTGGCGGGAGCTGGGCGAGAACGCCGCGGTCACCCTGGCCAAGGGCATGCGGATCATGGTCACCGGGCGGCTCGAACAGCGGACCTGGGAGACCGACCAGGGGGAGCGACGGTCGAAGGTGGAGATCGTCGCCGAGGAGATCGGTCCGAGCCTGCGGTTCGCGACGGCGACGGTGGCCCGAAACGAGCGCACGCAGGGCGAGGCCGGTCCGGCGGGTGCGGACGTCGAAGCCGACGCCCACGCGAGCGCCGACCAGGCGGCCGAAGCGGTCGGCGCGTGATCGGTGATGTGGCCGACGACGTCACTCGGAATGGCGCTTTGGGTCCTGACGGCGCCCGGCCGGCGACCGGGGCCCGGGGCCGCAGTGATCCCGATGACCGCGGGGTCCGGAGCGGCAGCGCTGGCCGTAGGGGTGGTGGCGCGGGCGGCGGTGCGTCGGGGGCGGCGCACCTCCGCCCGGCCGTGCGGTACGCCAAGGAGGAGGTCTTCGAGATTCTGTGGCGCCCTGGCGATGGCCGAGGTGGTCCTGGCCTGCCTCGACCGACCGGTCGAGGCGGCCCGTATGGCGGTCGTCTTCGACCTGGTCGAAGGTCGGCTGGTCGGCTGACCCCTCGGTGACCGCCCCGAGCCGCCCGCCCGCCGGTCAGCCCCCGGCGCCGTCCCCGGTGTCGGGGGCAACCGGGCCGTCGTCGTCCTTGGGCCCGTAGTCGAGGGCCAAGGAGTTGACGCAGTAGCGGAGGCCGGTGTCGGTCGGTCCGTCGTCGAAGACGTGCCCCAGGTGACCGCCGCAGCGGGCGCAGGTGATCTCGGTCCGGACCATGAAGTGGCTGCGGTCGGCCTTCTCGATGATCGTGCCGTCGGCGACCGCCCGATCGAAGCTCGGCCACCCGGAGCCGGAGTCGAACTTGGCGTCGGTGGAGAAGAGGTCCGCGCCACAGCCGGCGCAGTGGAACATGCCGTCACCGTCGACATGGAGCAGCTCACCTGACCACGCCGGCTCGGTGGCGCCGTGCCGCAGTACCTGGTACTGCTCGGGTGCCAGTCGCTGGCGCCACTCCTCGTCGCTGAGCTGGACCTCCGGGGTCGTCTCGGGGGTCGCCATGATGCCCTCCCTTTCTGTGGTGGACCGTCGTCGTCGGATCAACCGTCTCATCGTCCATCACCCCGTGGTTCTCCTGTTGACAGGAGCAACGCTGAGCAAGGCCGATTATTCCAGCTCACGGCGGTGACCGGGGTCGGCGGAACCGATAGCTGACGGGGCATCAGGTACCGGGACGGGGCAGTAACCTACCGGTGCCATGAACCTGCGAAACCGTCCGGGAACCGAGCCCCAGGGGATCGGGTGACCGTCGCCGAGACCAACGCCGGCGCCGGCGGCGAGGCCGGACCCGCCGACTGGGACGACTGGATCGCCTGGGCCCACGAGGTCGAGGATCCTCGAGCCGACCTGCGGTGGCGGACCGTCCCCGGGTTGCTGGCGGACGTCGCCCGGCGGCGACCGGACGGGGAGGCAGTGGCTGACGGGGCGGTCCGGTTGACCTATGCCGAGCTGGCCGAGGCGGCCGGGGAGCTGTCCCGGGCGCTGATGGCGACGGGTGTGGCGAAGGGAGACCGGGTCGCCATCTGGGCCCCGAACTGCGCTCAGTGGATGATCAGCGCCCTCGGGGCGGCCGGGGCCGGGGCCGTCGTGGTCACCGTCAACACCCGGTTCAAAGGCGGCGAGGCGGCGCAGATCCTGCGAGCGTCGGGAGCCCGGATCCTGCTGACGGTGGAGGGCTTCCTCGGTGTCGACTACCCGGCGATGCTGGCCGGTGAGGACGTCGGCGACCTGGTCGAGATCGTCGTCGTCCAGCGCGAGGAGGCGCTGGCCGCCGGATCGGTGGTCGTCCGTTCCGGCGAGACCAGCTCGGGTGGGGTAGCCGCCGACGGGCGCCGCGAGGTGCCGGTCACGTGGCGGGACGACTTCGTCGAACGGGCATCGTCGGTGACGGCGGAGGCGGCCGCGGCGCGGGCGGCGTCGGTACAGCCCGACGACCTCTCGGACCTGCTGTTCACGTCGGGGACGACGGGCCACCCGAAGGGCGTCATGTCGATCCACTCGACGACGGTGCGGGAGTACGGGACGTGGGCCGCGCTGGCCGGGCTCCGGGCCGGCGACCGGTACCTGCTCGTCAACCCGTTGTTCCACACGTTCGGCTACAAGGCCGGCATGTTGGCCAGCTTGATGTACGGGGCGACGATCGTCCCCGAGCCGGTCTTCGACGTCGACCGGGTGCTCGAGCGGATCGCCGCGGAGAAGATCACCGTCCTACCCGGTCCGCCGACGCTGTTCCGGAGCCTGCTGGCCCACCCCGACCGGACGGCGCACGACCTGTCGTCGTTGCGCCTGGCGACGACGGGGGCCGACATCATCCCGGTGGAGCTCGTCGTGGCCATGCGGGACGAGCTCGGCTTCGACACGGTCCTGACCGCGTACGGCCTCACCGAGTCGTGTGGAACGGTCACGATGTGCCGCCGGTCCGATCCGCCGGAGGTGGTCGCCCGGACGTCGGGCCGGGCGATCCCGAACACCGAGGTCCGGGTGGTCGACAGCGACGGCAACGAGCGGCCGAGGGGCGACGCCGGCGAGATCGTCGTCCGCGGCTACTCGGTGATGCGCGGCTATTGGGAGGACCCGGGAGCGACGGCCGAGGCGGTCGACGCGGACGGCTGGCTGCACACCGGCGACATCGGCGTGATGGACGCAGCGGGCAACGTCGGGATCACCGATCGCCTGAAGGACATGTTCGTCGTCGGCGGGTTCAACGCCTACCCGGCCGAGATCGAGGCCATCCTCCGCGGCTGCCCGGGCGTCGGGCCGCTGGCCGTCGTCGGTGTCCCCGACGAGCGGATGAGCGAGGTCGGCTGCGTCTACCTCGCCTACGACGGCGACGACCCGGCCGGCTACGCCGACGGGGTGCTGGCGTGGGCCCGCCAGGCGATGGCCAACTACAAGGTCCCCCGGTACGCGGTCGTCATCGACGCGTTGCCGGTCAATGCGATCGGCAAGGTCCTGAAGGGGGCCCTCAGGCAGCGGTTCGTCGACGGGGTCGACCGGTCGACGACGTACGAGAGGAGCAAGTAACCATGCGAGGGATCGTCTACACCACCGACGGCGTGGAGATCACCGAGGAACTGTCGGTCCGCGAACCCGGGCCCAAGGAGGTCCGGGTGAAGATCGAGGCGGCCGGGGTCTGTCACTCCGACCTGTCGGTCATCAATCGGACGATCCCGTTCCCGCCGCCGGTCGTCCTCGGCCACGAGGGGGCCGGTGTCGTCGAGGCCACCGGGGCCGAGGTCCGCTCGGTCAAGGTCGGCGACCACGTCGTCATCGCCACCCTGGCCAACTGCGGGACCTGCCGGGCGTGCAGCACGGGCCACCCGACCCAGTGCCGCCGGTCGCTCGGGAACATCGACACGCCGTTCACGTTCAAGGGGCAGCCGGCGTACAACTTCGCCGCCGCCTCCGTCTTTACCGAGTCGACCGTCGTCCAAGAGGTCCAGGCGGTCAAGATCCCCAAGGACGTGCCACTGACGTCGGCCTGCCTCATCGCCTGCGGCGTCCTCACGGGCGTCGGTGCGGTGCTCAACCGGGCCCGCGTCCGGCCGGGCGAGACGGCGGCCGTCTTCGGCGTCGGCGGCGTCGGTCTCAACGTCATCCAGGGCCTCCGTATCGCCGGGGCCACCCGGATCGTGGCGGTCGACACGGTGGCGGCCAAGGAGACGTTGGGGCGGCAGTTCGGTGCCACCGACTTCGTCGACGCGTCGTCTGGCGACGCCGCGGCGGCCGTCCGGGCGCTCGTCCCGCCGGATCGGGAGCTGGCGTCGGGATCGCTCAGCCCCCAGGGCGGCGTGGCGTGGGCGTTCGACTGCGTCGGCCACCCGGCGGTCCTGCGCAGCGCGCTCGACTGCCTCGACTGGGGCGGGAACGCAGTAGCCATCGGTATCCCACCGCAAGGCACCGAGGTGGCTGTCGACGTCAACGCGTTGGCGTACGTCGACCGCGGGTTGATGGGCAACCGGTATGGGTCGGCCCGGCCGCACCACGACATCCCGCTCATGATCGACCTCTACCGGTCCGGTCGCCTCCTGCTCGACGAGCTGGTCAGCCTGACGCGTCCGCTGGAGGCGTTCGGCGAGATCGTCGACGAGATGGAGGCCGGCCGGGTCGCTCGTGGGGTGCTCACGTTCGACTGACCGCCGGACGGCGGCATCGTCCGCCCCGGTCGGTTCGAGTGACCGAGCCGGCGCCGCCGGTGCCGTAGGGTGTGCCCCCGTGAAAGGCATCCTGCTCGCCGGGGGCACCGGATCCCGGCTCTCCCCGTTGACCCGGATCACCAACAAGCACCTGCTGCCGATCTACGACCGGCCGATGGTGCAGTGGTCGATCGAGGCACTCGTGAGCGCCGGCATCACCGAGATCATGCTCGTCACCGGCGGTACGCACGCCGGGGAGTTCCTCCGGCTGCTCGGCAACGGCCACGAGTTCGGCATCGACCGCCTCTCGTACGGCTACCAGGAGCGCCCGGGCGGCATCGCCGAGGCCCTCGGCCTGGCCGAGCGGTTCGCCGACGGCGAGCCGGCGCTGGTCATGCTGGCCGACAACGTCGTCGAGCGGTCGATCCGGCCGATGGTCGACGCGTTCCGGGCCGACCCGAACGGGGCTCGCATCCTCCTGACCGCGGTCACCGAGCCGGAACACCTCCGCCATCTCGGCGTGCCCGAGCTCGACGACGCGGGCAAAGTCGTCCGTATCGTCGAGAAGCCGGAACAGCCGGCGTCGAACTACGGCGTCACCGGCATCTACTGCTACGACGCGGCCGTCTTCGACGTCATCAAGACGCTCGAGCCGTCCGGTCGGGGCGAGCTCGAGATCACCGACGTCAACAACCACTACGTCGACGAGGGCCGGATGGCCTACGACGTCCTCGAGGGGTTCTGGGGCGACGCCGGCGAGTCGATCGACGCGTACTACACGGTCAACGACTTCGTCCGCTCGTACGGGGCGAACAAGCAGTAGCGGTCAGTCGGCGGCCGGGGCCCGGTGGGCGTCCGGACGGACGCCGTCGAGGCTCATCGCCTCGCGGACGCTGGCGGCCACGCCGACGCCATCGAGACCGAGGCCGGCCAGGATGTCGTCGGGCCGGCCCTGCGGGATGTAGGCCCGGGGCAGGCCGAGCGTCACGACCAGCGGCGGCGTCGTTCCGCGGGCCGCCGCGGCTTTGCGGAGGGCGTCGGCCAGGAACGTCCCGGCGCCGCCGACGCGGATCCCGTCTTCGGCCGTGACGACCAGCCGGTGGTCGAGGGCGTCGGCCAGCATCGCCGGGTCCGGGGGGTTGACCACCCGGACGTCCCAGACGGTGGCGTCCGTGCCGATCCCTTCGAGCTCGTCGCGCGGCCGAGCGGCAGGCAGCGACGAGCTTGCCGACACCGAGCAGGCAGACCGAGCCGTCGCCGGCGCGGAGCTGGCGGGCGTCGAGGCCGCCGACCGTGCCGACGGCATCGTCCAGGTCGGGTGGCGGGGTCGTCGGGAAGCGGATGGCCGACGGCCCGGGCAGGTCGACCGCCGTGGCCAGCATCGTCTCGAGGTCCTCGGCCGTCGACGGGGCGAAGACGGTCATGCCGGGGATCGAGAGGGTGAGGGCGAGGTCGAGAACGCCGTGGTGGCTCGGTCCGTTGTCGCCGGTGATCCCGGCGCGGTCGAGGGCGTAGACGACCGGAAGGTGGTGGAGACCGACGTCCAGGTTGGCCTGGTCGAACGCCCGGGTGAAGAAGGTCGAGTAGACGGCGACGACCGGCCGGAGCCCGCCCATGGCCATACCGGCGGCCGCGGTGACCTCGTGCTGCTCGGCGATGCCGACGTCGAAGAACCGGTCCGGGAACCGGGCTTGGAACGGCAGCAGCCCGGTCGGTCCGGGCATGGCCGCGGTGAGGGCGACGATGTCGGGCCGATCCTCGGCCAGCCAGAGCAGGGCACGGGTGAACGCGTCGGTGTACGTGGTCGGCCGGATGGCGGCCGCCGGAGCGGCCGGCTGGGCCGCGGTCCGCGTGGTCTTCGTTCGGCCGTCTTCCTCGTCGCTGGTCAGGGCCTGGTCGTCGCCGGCCGGCCGCCGCACGGCCTTGACGTCGTGCAGCCGCTGGACCTCGTCCTCCTCGGCCGGCGCGTAGCCGCGGCCCTTCTGGGTGAGGACGTGGACGACGATGGGACCGTCCCACTCGGCGGCCCGGGTGAGCGCCTGTTCGAGCTGGTCGAAGTCGTGGCCGTCGATCGGTCCGGCGTAGCGGACGCCGAGCGCCTCGAAGAAGGTGTGGGGCAGTACGGCCTCGCGGACGCCGCTGGTCAGGCCCCGCATCCCGGAGTAGGCCAGCCGGCCGACGCCGGGGATCTCGCCGAGAACCGACCGCAGCCGTTCGCGGGTCTGGACGTACGTGGGGTTCAGGCGCAGGCTCGTGAGGCTCCGGCTGAGGTGGGAGACGGTCGGGGCGTAGGACCGGCCGTTGTCGTTGAGGACGACGACGACCCGGCGGCCGGAGTGGCCGAGGTTGTTCAGGGCCTCGTACGCCATGCCACCGGTGAGGGCGCCGTCGCCGATGACGGCGACGACCCGCCGGTCGCCACCGTGGCCGACCGCCGCGCCCTGCAGCTCGAACGCGCTGGCCAGGCCGTGGGCGTAAGAGAGGACGGTCGACGCGTGGCTGTTCTCGATCCAGTCGTGCTCGGACTCGGTCCGGTTGGGGTAGCCGGACAGCCCGCCGGCCTGGCGGAGCTGACGGAACCCGTAGCGCCGTCCGGTCAGCAGCTTGTGCACGTACGCCTGATGACCGGTGTCCCACAGGATCGCGTCACGGGGCGACTCGAAGACCCGGTGGAGGGCGAGAGTCAGCTCGACGACACCGAGATTGGACCCGAGGTGGCCGCCGGTCGTCGTCACCGCCTCGACGACGAACGAGCGGATCTCGGCGGCCAGCTCGACCAGTTCGTCGGGGTTGAGGGCCCGGACGTCGGCCGGCGTCTCGATGCGGGGGAGGATCATGGTGAAGGTGCGGCAAATGCAAGGTCGGACCATGCAAAACGGCCGTGCTCGCCACGCTAGTCCGTGGCCCACCGGCGGGCGTGCTCAGCCGGGGCTGGGACCGGTGGCCTTGGCCAGGAACTTCTCCCGGTCGACCAGGACCCGGGACAGCCGGCCGGCGCCGACGAGCGCCGACTCGTCGTTGGTCTTCCGGCTGACGGAGATCGTGAAGCCCAACCGGCGCCCTTCGACCCGCTCGAGCGTCGCCTCGGCGACGACGGTGGCACCGACGGCCACCGGCGCGAGGTGGTCGAACTGGATGCGGGAGGCGACGCTCGTCCGTCCGGGGCCGACGTGGCCGTCGAGGGCTCGGCAGCTCGCCTCCTCGCAGAGGGCGACGAGCCGCGGCGTCCCGAGGACGGGCACGTCCCCCGAGCGGAGCGACAGTGCGGTGTCCGGGTCGGTGACGGTCAGCGAGACCCGGGCGCTCAGGCCGGACGCCAGCCCCGGGTCGAGGGGCGTCGCCGCGTCGGAGGAACCGCTGGACATGCCGATTACGATACCGCTCGTGCCCGTCGGCTCCGATATCGACCGTCCGCTCATCGAGCCCCCGGTGCTCGAACGCGTGCTCGGCGCCGCGCTGGCCCGGGGCGGCGACATGGCGGAGGTCTTCGCCGAGGACCGCCAGACGTCGGGGGCCGTGCTCGACGACGGCCGGGTGGAGGAGCTCTCGTCGGGGCGCGAACGGGGCGCGGGCATCCGGGTGGTCGTCGGCGAGACGACCGGCTTCGCCCACACCGCCGACCTCAGTGAGGCTGGTCTGCTGGCGGCCGCGGACGCGGCGTCGGCCGTCGCCCGGGAGGGCGGCGGCCGGGTGCGGGCGGTGGCCTTGTCGGACCGCCGGCCGGCCGGCGCCCGAGCGGCCGTGCTCCCGCAGACCGTGGCGAAGGCCGCGAAGCTCGCCCTCTTGACGCGGGCCGACGACACGGCCCGGTCGGCCGGTGCCGCGGTCTCCCAGGTCCAGGCCGGCTGCGGCGACTCCCGCCGGCGCATCCTGGTGGCGACGTCCGACGGGCGGTTGGCCGAGGACGACCAGGTCCGGACGCGTTTCAACGTCGTCTGCGTGGCCACCGGCGACACCGGCATGCAGACCGGCTACGAGAGCGTCGCTCGCACGGTCGGGTTCGAGATCTTCGACGACGTCGACGTCGACGACGTGGCTCGGACGGCGGCCACCCGGGCACTATCGAAGCTCGACGCCCGACCGGCGCCGTCCGGAGAGGTCCCGGTCGTGCTGGCCGGGGGCAGTGGCGGCATCCTCTTCCACGAGGCATGCGGCCACGGGCTCGAGGCCGACCACATCGTCAAGGACGCGTCGGTCTATGCCGGCCAGCTCGGCCAGCTGGTGGCCAGCCCGCTCGTCACGCTCGTCGACGACGGCACGGTCGGCGGCGAGTGGGGGAACTTCGCGATCGACGACGAGGGCCAGCCGGCGGCCCGCAACGTGCTCATCGAGAACGGCGTCCTGACCGACTACCTGTGGGATTGGCTGCGGGCCCGCAAGGAGGGGCGGGTGTCGTCGGGGAACGGCCGTCGCCAGAGCTACCAGCACCTCCCGATGGTCCGGATGACGAACACGTTCCTCCTCGCCGGCGAGGAGGACCCCGACGAGATCGTCGCCCAGACGCCCAGTGGCGTCTACGTCGCCAAGCTCGGCGGCGGCCAGGTCAACACGACGACCGGTGACTTCGTCTTCGGCACGACCGAGGCGTACCTGATCGAGAACGGCCGGATCACCGAGCCGCTGCGGGACGCCAACCTGATCGGCAACGGACCGGACGTGCTGCGGCGGATCGACGCGGTAGCCACCGACTTCGCCATGACCCCCGGGACCTGCGGCAAGGACGGCCAGAGCGTCCCGGTCGGCTGCGGGCAGGCGACGCTGCGGATCACCGGCGTGACGATCGGCGGGACGGCCGCATGAGAAGGGTGGTGCGTTGAGCGAGCTCTTGGAGCTGGCCGAGGCCGTGGTCGGCCGAGCGGTGCGGGGCGAGCAGGTCGAGGTCTACGTCGCCCGTGGCCACGACACCGAGGTCCGGGCGTACGACGGCGCGGTCGAGTCGCTGTCGTCGGCGACGTCCGGCGGCGTCGGCATCCGGGTGGTGCTCGCCGGCGAGGGTGATGACGACGGCAACCGGGCCGGCTTCGCCTGGGCCGGGTCGCTCGACGCGGACGTCGTCGACGCGACGCTGGCCGAGGCCCGTGACAACGCGGTCTACGCGACGCCGGACCCCGACGTCGTCCTGGCGGTGCCCGACGGGGTCGTGCCGGCCGAGCTCGACCTCTGGGACCCGACGTTCGCCACGACGTCGACGGACGAGAAGGTCGAGCTGGCGCTCGCCCTCGAACGGCAGGTCCGGGCGGACCCGCGGATCCGCCAGGTGGACTCGGCCGACTACGGCGACGGCAGCGTCGAGGTGGCGCTGGCGTCGACGGCCGGGATCCGGGCCGCCACCCGGCGGACCTCGGCGTTCCTGTCCGTCTCGGCGATCGCCGGCGACGGCGCGGACTCCCAGACGGGCAGCGGCTTCTCCGTCGGCCGGGCCGCGGCCGGTCTCGATCCGGACCGGGCGGCCGCGGACGCGATCACCCGGGCGGTCCGGATGGTCGGCGCTGGCAAAGCCCGGTCGGGCCGCTGCACCGTCGTCTTCGACCCCCGGGTCGTCTCGACGCTGCTCTCGGTCATCTCGTCGGCGTTGTCCGGCGAGGCCGTCGTCAAGGGCCGGTCGTTCTTCGCCGGTCGGGTCGACGAGCCGGTGGCCGTCCCCGACGGTCACGCTGGTCGACGACCCGACCGACCCGCGGGCGTACGGCGCGGCGACCTACGACGGCGAGGGGCTGGCGTGCCGTCGCAACGTCCTCGTCGAGGCCGGCGTCTTGAAGGGGTTCCTCTTCGACACCGTCGCCGCCCGGCGGGCCGGAACGGCCTCGACCGGCTCGGCCGTCCGCGGCGGTTTCGCCGGGACGCCCGGCGCGGGTTGTCGGGCGCTCGTGCTCTCGCCCGGGACGATGAGCCAGGACGAGATCCTCGCCGCGGTCGGCGACGGGCTCTACGTGCAGTCGGTCACCGGGGTCCACTCCGGGGTGAACCCGGTCAGCGGCGACTTCTCGGTCGGGGCGGAGGGCCTGATGGTCCGCGACGGTGGGCTGGCCGAGCCGGTGCGCGAGGTCACGGTGGCGTCGACGCTCCAGCGGATGCTCCAGTCGATCGTCCACGTCGGGGCCGACGTCGAGTGGCTCCCCGGCATCGCCGCCGGCCAGACGCTGGCCGTCGGCGATATGCAGCTCAGCGGCTCCTGACGCGCCCGGGGGCTCCGGCGGAGACCGGGCGGACTGGGCGGACTGAGCTGGGTACCCACGTTGGGCGCCCAGCGTGGGTGGCCCGGTGGGCGCCACGCCGCGTCAGGTGCTGGCGGCGGCCTTCGTCCCCTCGGACTTCGTCTTGTCGGCGCCGTCCTTAGCCCCGCCGGATCCCGACCCGGACTCGGTCTTGGGCGTGGTCGCCGTCTTGTCGGCGGACGTCTTGTCGCTGGTGGCGCCGTCGGACGAGCTGCCGTCGGACGAGCTGCTGCTGCCCGAACCACCGGACCCGTTGCCCGACCCGGCCGAGGCCCGGCTGTCGGTCTTGTAGAAGCCGCTGCCCTTCAGGACGATGCCGACCGCGCCGTAGACCTTGCGCAGGGCACCGCCGCACTCCGGGCACGTCGTCAACGGGTCGTCGGTGAACGACTGGACCGCGTCGAGATGGTGGCCGCAAGAAGTGCAGGCGTACTCGTAGGTCGGCATGGCTGCTCTCGTGCTCCCGCTCTGGACTGTGCCGTCTGGTATTTCGGTGCCGCCCGGTGCTCCTGGCGCTTCTGGCACTCTCCGCCTTCGAGTGCCAATTCTACCGTACGGCGGCGGCATACGAGCCGCCCCGGGCGGCCGTCGTAGACTCAGGCCGTGTCCGATCGCAGTCTCACCCATCTCGACCCGCTCGGCGGCGCCCGCATGGTCGACGTCACCCCGAGGGAGCCGACCCACCGCCGGGCGCTGGCCCGCTGTCGGGTGCGCATGTTGCCCGAGACGACGACCAAGGTGGCGAACAACGCGATCACCAAGGGCGACGTCCTGGCGGCGGCCCGTATCGCCGGCATCCAGGCCGCGAAGCGCACGGCCGAGCTGATCCCGATGTGCCATCCGGTGCTCGTCGGGTCGGTAGCGGTCAACTTCTCGATCGGCGACGACTACGTCGAGGTGGAGGCCCAGGTGGAGACGGTCGACCGGACCGGGGTCGAGATGGAGGCGATGACCGCGTGCACGGTCGCCGCGCTCGACCGTCTACGACATGTGCAAGTCGGCTGACCGGACGATGACGGTCGACCAGGTCGCCCTGTGGGAGAAGTCGGGCGGCCGGTCCGGCCCGTGGCGCCGGGCGGACCTCGACGCCGGCTGAATCGATGGCGGTGATCCCCGGCCCCGGGATCGTCGACGTCCGCGCCGGCGTCGACGGCACCGTTCGGGTGGCGCTGGAAGAGTTCGGCGGTCGCCAAGCGATTGTCGCCCGCACCGCGTCGGACCGGCGACGGGGCGCGTCGGCCCGGCGCGACGGCGACAGCCTGGCCGAGGCCGCCCGCTTGGCCCGTCGGTTCCGGCGACCGCTCGTGCTGCAGCTGGCGTCCAGTGGGGCCGACGTCGCCGACGGCATAGACGCGCTGCACGGCTGGGGCGCGGCGGCGGCCGAGGTGGCGGCCTGTTCGGGGGTCGTACCGATCATCGCGGTGGCCACCGGGCCGGTCATCTCGGGCCCCGCCCTCCTCCTCGGACTGGCCGACGTCGTCGTCATGACCGGGTCGGCGGTGGCGTTCGTGTCCGGCCCGTCGATGGTCGAGGCGTTCACCGGCGTTCGGGTCGGCCTGGAGTCGCTCGGCGGGACCGCGGTGCACGCCTCGGCGAGCGGGCTGTGCACGATCGAGTCCGACGACCCCGACGACACGGTGGCCGAGTTGCTGAGCTTCCTGCCCGACCATGCCGACGACGAGCCGCCGCGGACACCGACGGCGGACCCGCCGGACCGCCCGGTGCCGGAGCTTCGCGAGGTCGTGCCGGCCCGCGACAACGCGTCGTACGACGTCCGGGAGGTCATCGCCGCGGTGGCCGACGACGGCGTCACCTGCGAGCTCTGGGGGCGATGGGCGCCGCAGCTCGTCACCACGCTGGCTCGGATGGGGGGGTCCCCGGTGGGCGTCGTCGCCAGCCAGCCGCGGGCGCTCGCCGGCACGCTCGACATCGTCGCTTCCCAGAAGGGCGCCCGGTTCGTGCGGTTCTGCGACGCCTTCAACCTGCCGATCATCACGCTGGTCGACACCCCTGGGTTCCTGCCTGGGAAGGATCTCGAGTGGCGGGGGATGATCCGGCACGGCGCCGAGCTGGCCTTCGCCTACGCCGAAGCGACCGTCCCGCGGATCTGCGTGATCCTGCGTAAGGCGTTCGGCGGCGCGTACATCGTCATGGACTCCAAGGGCCTCGGCAATGACGTCTGCCTGGCGTGGCCGGGCGCGGAGATCGCGGTCATGGGCGCCCCGGGGGCGGTGCAGATCCTCCACCGGCGGGCCGACGACACCGAACGCGGCCGGCGGGAGGAGGAGTACCGGGAACGGTTCCTCACGCCCTGGCCGGCCGCCGAGCGGGGGTTCGTCGATGGGGTCATCGACCCGGCCGACACCCGGTCGGTCCTCACGTCGACGCTGGCCATCCTGGCAACCAAGCGGGAGCGGCTCTCCGGCCGCAAGCACGATGGCGGCCCGCTCTAATCGGCAGCCCCGGTTGACGGGGCAGAAAAACCGACATGAACGTCATAGAACCGCAATAGTTCCGATGGCGATTCCTTATCTTTCTGGGGCATGATCGGACCGTGGAGGGAACCCCGCCGATGGTTCTGGAGTCGTGCCACAGCACGTGGCTCTTCGATACCGAGCGGATGCGGTTCCGCCGCATCCTGAAAGGCCTGGACATGGACGCCCGTCACGCGTCGACGGCCTGGCGACCGTACTTCGGGCTCGAGCTCGACCCCATCTCTGAATCGTTCGTCGTGCTCCTCAACCCCGAGGGGACCCGGCTGCTCCGTTCGTGGCGGCACGTCCAGCACTGCCCGCAGTGCGGCGGCGAGGCGACCGCGGAGCTCTCGGTCGACGAGCTGCGCAGCGCGTCCTTCGGCTGAGCCACCGTCACCCCCGATCGCTCCGGGCCGCCCGGTCGTGCCGCCGGGGAGATGGCCGGGTCAGACGTGGATGACGTGTCCCGCCGCCAACAGCAGGACGGCGACGACGGCGCCGACCGCGACAACGGCAGGCACGACGACGAAGATCGGTAGCGGCCGGTCGGCACCCTCGGGTGCCGTATTGACGTCGGACGGCACGTCGACGTCGGACGGCGGGTCGACGTCGGACGGCGGGTCGACGTCGGACGGCGGGTCGACGTCGGGTGGCGCGGCGGTCTCGATGCCGCGGGCCCGGGCCAGACTGACGAGCTGTCCTTCGACGGCCGCTGGCTGGTCGGCGGGCACGACGACCCGGTGGACGTCGGGCGCTTCGGGGCTCGCCGGTTGGTTGGCGGCCACGACGATGACGATCCCGGTCCGACCGTCCGGGAGGGCCGTCCGCTCGGTCGCGGCCAGCCCGGTCACGGCCGACCACGGCGCGGTCCAGAGGGGTGCACCGTCGGGGCCGCGGACGGTGACACCGCGCCGACCGAGGTCGAGCTGGCACCCGGCGACCGCCGATGGCCCTGGCCCACCGGAGGTGAGGTGGTAGGCGTCGGCGAACCGCAGGGGAGCTGTCGTCACGGTCCGCTCACGCTATCGCCGGGCGGTGAGGCGGCCCGGCCCATCGGGCCATCGGCGCCGGGCGGGGCGCCACAGGCCGGATGGAGGCCTCGGTTAACATCGGTCGCCGACCCTCGTCCGCCAACGTCGGGTCGCCACCCCGCAATGGTGTCCACGACCCATGTCCGATCGCCGTACCCGGTTGTCCGGTGCCGCGGTCCCGTCACCGGGACCGCGATCGCGGAGCGACGACGTCGAACGGTAGAGACCCTGCCTGACCCGGCCCCGCGGCCCGGCGCCGGCCGCCGGGCCAGGGCGCGCCTGCGCCGGTGGTGGCCGGTGCTCCGATGGCTCGTCGGCATCGGGCTGCTCGTTCTCGCCCTCGAAGAGCTCGACGGGCACCGCAGCGAGCTCACCGGCCATCGGCGGCATCTTCGGGCACCTGCGGTGGTGGTGGCTCCCGGCGGCCGTGGCGGCCGAGGCGGCGTCGCTGGTGGCGTTCACGTTCGTCCAAGCGCGGCTGCTCGGTGCCGGTGGCCTCCGATCGAGGCTGCGGACGCTGTTCGGGATCACGCTCGCGTCCCAGGCGATCACGAGCTCGCTGCCCGGCGGCCCGGCGGTGGCGGCGGTCTACGGCTTCCGCTGGTACCGACGGCTCGGGGCGGACGACGCGCTGGCCGGTTGGGCGCTGGTCGGTAGCGGGGTGGCGGCGGCCCTTTCGTTGGCGTTGGTCGCCGCGGCCGGGATCGTGCTGGCGACGGAGCAGGGGGCGACGCTCGACCTGGTCCCAGTGGTCGTCGGGGTGCTGGTCGTCACCCTGGCCGTCGGCGCGCTCTTCTTGTACGAGCGACCACTGGCGGTGGTCGTCCGGTGGTCGGTCCGGTTCTCGCGTCGGCTGACCGGCCGGCCGCGAGGGGATATGGAGGCTCAGATCGACCGGCTCGTCGCCCAGGTCACGGTGGTCCGGCTCGACCGCGGTCAGGTCGTGACGATCATGGGCTGGGCGTTGGCCAACTGGCTCCTCGACTGCTCGTGCTTCGCCCTCTCGTTCCTCGTCGTCGGCGCCGGCATCCCGTGGAAGGCCCTCCTCCTCGCCTACGGCGCCGGGCCAGCTGGCGGCGAACCTCCCGATCACGCCGGGCGGCCTGGGGGCAGTCGAGGGCAGCATCACGATCGCGCTCGCCTACTTCGGCGGCGTGCACACCGCGGGGATCGACGCGGTCTTCATCTACCGGCTCATCAGCTTCTGGCTGGTGCTGATCGTCGGCTGGGCGGCCTGCGGCGGCCTGGCCTTCGGCGTGCGCCGGGGTCGTTGGCCGAGGCACGCGTTGGCCGCGGCGGTGGCGATGCACCCGTCGTCGGCCGAGCTCGGGCCGGCCCAGAGGGGGCCAGCCGTGGGCCGCGCCGGGCGGCCGACGGGGACGCCTCGGGGCCGTGGCGCGGTCGCCGCGCCGAGCGGAGAGTCGGGACGGTTGGGCGCGGTCGCCCTGGCCGTCCTGGCGGCGGTGGCGCTCACGGCGTGCACGTCGGTCCGCGACGACCTCGGGACGTCGGACAGCGGCTGCTACGTCGCCCTGCCGGTGGCGACAGCCGCGGTCGGCCACCAGGGCCACCTGCGCGGCGTCCGGCTGGTCGACGTCAGCTCGCTCCGTGACCACGAGGCTCGGCTGTACCGGGCGGCGACGTCGGCGCCGGGGCCGAAGATCGACCACGTCTGCCTGGTCGCGTACACCGGCCACTTCGACGCCACCGCGGTGGCCCAGCCGATCGGGCAGCCCCAGGGCGTGCTGGCCGTCGTCGAGATCGAGTACCCCGACAACCGCCTGCTCGCCACGTTGCTGATCGCCCATCCGCCACTGCCGTTCGGCCATTCGCATCTCGGGCTCTTCTGACCCGGCGTCTGGTGGCCGCCTCCTCCGAGGCGGCCCCGGCCACCGGCCGGTAGGTCGCGCGGCCTACGGCACGCCGTCGGTCTCGGGGTCCGGGGGCGCCGCCGGTGGTTCGACGGGTCCGCGGCCCGAGCGGCGTTCGCGCCGAGCCACCCGTTGGAGCTGGCGCTCGACGTCGGCCCACGTGAGCGGCTCTTCGTCACCGTCGGCGTGGGCGGCGCGGGTGACGGCGACGAAGGCGACAGTCCACAGGACGGCGATCGTCCCGAGCTTGGCGACGAAGCCGGCGAGCTGCTGATCGGTCAGCGGCGCCAGACCGAGCACGCGGCCGTGGTCGGCGTAGGCGGAGTACAGCGGATGGCGGGCGAAGATCCAGACGACCGCGAGGAAGCTGGGGACGATCGACTGCACGATGAGGTAGCCGGCCCGTCCGAGAGCGGACGGCCGGGCGACGCCGGGCAGCCGTCCGAGAACGGGCAGCCAGAGCACGAAGCCGGCGACGAGCACGGCAAGGTCGAGGCCGGCCCGGACCGCCGGCGCCGATGCCTGGGCGTCGACCGCGGCGACGGTGAGCGTCCCGACGGCGACGACGGTGACGATGGCGACGGCCACCGGGGGGCGGTCGACGAACCGGGTGGTCGCGTCGACCGGGGCGGACCGGGTGAGGGCGGGCGACGAGCGGCTGGGGCAGGCCGCCCATGAGGAGCGGCGGGACGGCGAGCATGAGCACGAGCCGTTGGAGCACGAGGGCCGAGCAGCAGCCAGTGGGTGGCGAGGTCGGCGACCGGCCAAGTGAGGGCGAACAGCAGGGCGAGCAGGCCGCCGGCGAAGGACCACGCCTGCCGGCCGGTGACGGTGTAGCCCGGCCGCCGGACGGCGACGAGGTACGTGACGGCGATGGCGACGACCACGAGCCACGCGACCACGTGGAAGTGGAACGACCAGGGCGAGCCGTTCGTCGTCACCGGTCCGGTCTCGCCCTACGCTGACCGCCGTGGCCACCCTCGACCGACTGGAACGGCTGACCGACCTCGTGCTCGTGCTGCTGAACGCCCAGCGACCGCGCACGCTGGAGGAGATCGCCCGTGAGGTGCCGGGGTACCCGGCCGGGTCACGATGCCCGTCGCCAGGCGTTCGAGCGGGACAAGCGGCTGCTGCGTGAAGAAGGGGTGCCGGTACTGACGGAGCCGATCGGCGGGGACGAGCAGTATGGCTACCGGATCGACCCGGACGCCTTCTACCTCCCCGACCTCCGACTGCAGCCCGACGAGCAGGCCGCCCTCCACTTGGCCGTGGCCGGCGTCCACCTGGGCGATCCTAGTGGTCGGGATGCGCTGTTGAAGCTGGGGGCGACCGGGGTCACGGAGGCCCGACCGGTGGCGTCGCTCGTGCCGCCGCCGGCGCTGGTGCCGGTCTTCGACGCGGTGCGCGTCCGGGCGGCGGTCTCGTTCGACTATCGCGGCGAGCGGCGGCACGTGGCGCCGGCGTCCGTCCGCTTCCGGGGCGGCCGGTGGTACCTCGTCGGCTGGGATCTCGACCGCCAGGCCGCCCGCACGTTCCGGGTGGACCGCATCGAGGGCCGGCCGGCGCCGGGCGAGCCGGGTAGCGGGCCGGTGCCCGACGGCTTCGACGCCGCGGCCGAGGCGCCGGAGGAGCCGTGGCGGTCCGGCGAGGGCGACCGGACCGACGTGCTGCTGTGGGTCGACGCGGTCGAGGGCCCGCGGGTGGTCGAGGAGGTCGGGGCCCACTCGGTCGAGGACCGACGCCTGGACGGTTCGGTGCTGCTGCGGCTCGGCATCTCGAGCACGGCGGCCCTCCGGTCGTGGGTGCTCGGGTTGCTCGACCACGCGGCGGTGCTCGAGCCCGAGCCGATGCGGGCCGGCGTGGTGTCGTGGTTGGAGGCCGTCGCCGACGGTCGGTGGGCGCCGGAGCTGGCCGCGGTCGACGTGCCGCCGGCGGTCGAGGTCGACGTGCCGCCGGCCGGTTCGCCGACCGATGACGACGAGAGCGCCGGCTCGGTCGGACCGACGCGGGCCCGTGACGCCAGCAGCCGGCTCCGGCGGTTGCTGGCCATCGTCGGCTGGCTGGCTCGGGTCGGCGAGGCGCCGATCGCCGAGGTGGCTCGGCGGTTCGGCATCCCCGAGTCCGACGTCGTCCACGAGCTCGAGCTGGCGGCGTGCTGCGGGCTCCCGCCGTACTCGCCGGACGTGCTGCTGGAGATCGTCGTGACCGACGAGACGGTCCGGGCGTTCCTGCCCGAAGAGCTGGCGCGGCCGCGGCGGCTCACGTCAGCCGAGGGGTTCGCGTTGGCCGCGTCGGCCCGGACGATCCTGGCCGTGCCCGGCGCCGACCAGGGCGGTGCATTGGCCCGAGCGCTGGCCAAGCTGGAGGCGGTGCTCGGCGACCACCAGGGGTTGGTCGTCGATCTGGACGACCCGTCACTCCTCGGCGCGGCGCGCCAGGCGGTGGAGGACGGCGCCCGGGCGGAGATCGAGTACCACTCCGCGTCGGCCGACGAGACGACCCGGCGGGTCGTCGACCCGCTGGCCGTCGTCTCGCTCGACGGCCACTGGTACATGGATGCGTACTGCCATCGGGCCCACGGCCTGCGGCGGTTCCGGGTCGACCGGATCCGGAGCCTGCGGGTTGTCGGCCGGCAGTCGGGCGGCGACGCCCGTCCGGCGGACCGGTCGGCCGCGTTCGTCCCCGGTCCCGGGGCCGTCACCGTTCGGTTGGCGCTCGCCCCGGCCGCCCGCTGGGTGGCCGACACGGTGCCGGTGCTCGATGTCGCGCCCGGGCCCGCCGGGACGTCGATCGTCACGCTGGCGGTCGGCGGCGAGGCCTGGCTCGACCGTCTGCTCCTCCAGGTCGGCCCGGACGCCCGCGTCCTCGCCCCGGCCGAGCTGGCCGGTGCGGCCGCGGCCGCGGCCCGCCGAGTGCTCCGCCACTACGACGGTGGTGACGGGCCACGCCCAGCGGTATAGCATAGAAGCTAATGAAAGACATTGTAAGGGGCTGAGCAACGGTGCTGGTCGTGGCGGCCGTTCGGGACCGGGCGGGCCGTTACTACCTGCCCGACCGACCGGGGCCGGCCGCCGTGAATCGGGGGCGGTGGGCCGGCGCCGGTGCCGCGGCCATCGGCCGGACCGGCGTGATCGGCGACGAGGAGCTGGCCCACGTGCTGTCGGGCCGTCACCCGGTAAGCGGTCGTCGACTGGCCGTCCGTCCGGGGACGGTCGCCGGGTACGACCTGACGTTCGCCGCGTCGAAGTCGGTCAGCGTGCTGCTGGGCCTCGGTGGCCCCGACGTGGCCGCGGCGGCGGAGGCGGCCCACGACGCCGCGGTCGACCGGGCGCTCGGTTACGTCGACCGGCGGGCGATGGCGGCGCGGCGCGGGAACGGTGCCGACCGGGTCGTCGTCCCGACCGATGGGGTGATCGGCGCGGCGTTCACCCACCGGGTCAGCCGGGCGCTCGATCCGCACCTGCACACGCACGTCGTGGTGGCCAACGTCGCCCGAGGTCCGGACGGCCGGTGGACCGCGATCGACGGCCGCGGCCTCTTCGCCCACGCGGCCGCGGCCGGCCAGCTCTACGACGCCGAGCTCCGGTGGCGACTGTCCGCCGCCCTCGGGGTGTCGTGGGGGGTCGGCGCGGCCGGCCGCTACGAGGTGGACGGCATCGGTTCCGACGTGATCGGCGCGTTCTCCGGTCGGCGGGCCGAGATCGACGAGCACCGGGCCGCCCACGGGTCGACGTCGCGTCGGGGGGCCGTGGTCGCGTGGGCGGCGACGCGGGACCCGCCGGTCGCCGACGTCGGACTCGACGATCTCCGACGGCAGTGGGCGGGGCGGGCCGCCGGTCTCGGGCTCGATGGGTCGTTCCTGGCCGACCGGGGCCGGCCGTCGCCGCCCGTGGGGAACGACGGGCCCCGACGGGACGGGCTGGCGGTGGACGAGTACCGGTTTGCCGCGGCCCTCGAGTGGCCCGATCGGCCCGCCGCTCGGCGGGACGTCGCCGGGGCCTGGGCGGGTGCGCTGGCCGCTGGCGCGACCACCGACGACGTCGAGCGATGCGTCGACACGCTCGTCGGACCGGACGAGGCGGTCGGCGTGGCCGAACGCCGGCGGGGCACGGTCGGGCTGTCGCCGGCGGCCTATGCCCTGCGGGTGCTCGGGCCGCGCCCGGGGCAGCCGGATCAGTTGGCGGAGTGGCAGCGGGCGGCGACCGATCTCGACCGTTACCGAGCGCGGTGGGCTGTCAGCGATCCGCTACGGGCCCTCGGTATCGAGGGGACCGGTACCGGGCTCTCGGCCCTCCCGGTGGACCGGCTGGCCGACCACCTCGACGTGTCGCGGCGGATGGCCGAGACCCGGCGGCGGCTCGGTCGTCCCCCGCTCAACCGTGCGGCCTCCTCCCCGGTCGCCCTCGACCGTGAGGGCACCGGACGGGACTGGGGGCTGACTCGATGATCCGGGGTCGACGTCGCTACCGTTCGCGCCCGTCGACGACCGGCGCCGGTCGCTCGGCGCGACCGTCGCGGGGTCGGACCGGTCGCTCCCGACCAAGCAGGTGGCACCAAGGGGCCGTGCGGTAGGCCGGCGTCAGGCCGATCCAACCCATGCGGTTGTTCGAGTCGACGGCCAGCGCGGCGCCGGGAGCGCCGCGGGCGATGGCATCGACGGGCAGTCGGCGGCGCCAGATCGTCGACAGGCTGGTCGACGGGAGCAGCCGTCCGTCGCCGCCCTGGGACGTGCCGACCGTCCGGGTGGCGATCTCGACGTCGCCGCCCAACGCGGACAGTGCGTCGAGCGTCGGTAGGTCGGCGATGCCGCTGAGGACGACGGTGGTGCCGAACAGCGACACGAAGGCGTCGCCCTGCTGCCCCCACCGGCTGCGGGCCTGGGAGAGATCCTGCAAGCAGACGAGCGGCAGGAGTCCTTGCCCGGCGCCTTCACTGACGATCTGGGGCAGGTCGGGCAGCGGGGCGATGTTGGCCGCCTCGTCGAGGGCGAGCAGGACCGGTGGTGTGCGCCGACCTTCGGCCGCCCGTCGGTACGTCGCGTCGCGGACGTCGGTCAGCACGCCGACGACGAGCGGCGCGAGCAGCTGCTGGTACCGCCCGGGGGCGCAGACGAAGAGCGTGTTGGCGCCGTCACAGAAGACGTCGGGATCGAGGAACGGTGGTTCGGTCGACGTGAGTGCGGCGGCCGAGCGATACGCCCCGAGCGTTCCCGACGCGGTCGACCAGATGCCGGACTGTTCCCGCTCGTCGGTCGTGAGGATGCCGGCCAGGAGGTCGGCCGCCCGTTCGCTGGTCGAGCCGTCGGCGCCGAGGACGGACAGCGCGTCCTCGCCTTGGTGGCGATCGACCCAACGAAGGACCGTCGTCATCGGCTGTGTCGAGCGCGCCGCGGCATGGAGCAGTGGGGCGAGCAGCGCGGTCGCCCGCTCCGACCAGTGATCGCCGTGGAAGGGCGTCGACGATCGGAGTCCGTGGGCGGCGCGGACCATGCCGTCGGCCACCGACAGCGCGCCGTCCCAAGTGGCCGCGGTCCCGAGCGGCGACCAGCCGATCCGTTGCACGCCCCGAGGCGCGTCGACCGTGCCGCTCGGGTCGTAGAGGAACGTCCACCCACCGCCCGAGCGGCTGGCGGCGGTCGCGTCGAGCACGTCGGCCTTGGTCGACGTCGAGACGACGGCACCCGGCGCGGCCAAGATGTTGGGTACGACCAGGGAAGACGTCTTGCCGGACCGTGACGGCCCGAGCACCAGGGCGGACCGTTCCGGACCGGTCCACGCCCATCCACCGCGTCCCCAGCCGAGATAGATCCCGGGACCGGTCGGTCCGTTCAACCGCGCCGCGCCGCCCTCGTTCGATCGTCGGCGTGGCCGGTTGCTCTTCGCGTCGTCGACCTTCGCGAGCTGACCGGGCGCGGCGTCGCGTCGCGCGCTGCGTTGTTTCGCGGCGTCGCGCATCGCGCCGTGATCGAGCGTCGCGTCACGTCGCGTCGCGTCGCGACGGCGTTCGATCGAGTCGCGCGATGACGTCGCGTCGAGGAGTGTCGCGACGCGTTCGACGCGTCGACGCGTACCGGCGCGACAGGGACCATGCTTGACCTCGGCGCGGAAACCAACTGTGATTGTAAGGAACCCGAAACGCAGCGAGGGAGCGAAGGTGTGAATACAGAGCTGCGGAAGACGTTCGTCCGGTTGTCGGACCATCACACAGAACGGTCTTCTCTGGAGCACACCTCGCGCGTCGATGTAGGTCGGGTGCGAACGATCGCAGAGACCGATGGTGTGGGGAACTGCCCCGCCGCCATCGGCCGGTGTGATCACAACATGAGAACGGTGAAGCAATGCGGATACCGTGGCCAGGGTGCTCGGTCAGCCGCAGGCTCACCTCGAGTCAGCACTGACACTCCTAGGGAGGTGCACCTGTGGCAGTAGCCGCAAAGAAGCGGGCGCCGGCGAAGAAAACCGCCAAGCGCGCGCCGGCCAAGAAAGCGGTGAAGCGGACGACGGCGAAGAAAGCCGTCAAGCGCGCACCGGCGAAGAAGGCGGTGAAGCGGACGACGGCGAAGAAAGCCGTCAAGCGCGCACCGGCGAAGAAGGCGGTCAAGAAGACTGCTGCCAAGAAGGCGGTCCGCAAGGCGGTAAAGGCCGCCAAGAAGGCCGTCCGCAAGGCGCCGACCAAGAAGGTGACGAAGGCCATCAAGAAGGCCGTCAAGAAGGCGCCGGCCAAGAAGGCGGCGAAGAAAACCGTCAAGCGGGCGCCGGCCAAGAAAGCCGTCAAGCGCGCACCGGCCAGGAAGGCGGTCAAGCGGACGCCGGCCAAGCGGGCCCGCAAGGCCTAGCGGTGTCGCCGGGCGGCTCGCCGCCCGGTAGGACGTGCCGACGACGGGGGCCTTCGGGCCCCCGTCGTCGCGTCCAGTCGCATCCCGGCCGCATCGCATCCCGGCCGCCGGGCCGGGGTCAGATGTCGGTGAGGAGGCGGAAGCTCTCGCCGCAGGCGAGGCCGGCGAGGGCGCCGTGCTCGGCCAGCTGCCGGTGGACCGTTCGGTCGAAGTCGTCCGCACCGTCGTGCCCGTCCGGCCCGACGCCCATCGTCGTGCGGTGCTGGCTCCGGTGGGCGAGGAGGGCTTCGACCTTGAGGGTCGCGAAGCCGTCGACGTCTTCGACGTGGTTGGGCTCGTCGGCCTCCCAGAGCAAGAGGGCGGACGGGCGGTGGGCGGCGACGCCTTGATCGGTGAAGAAGAGCGGGTCGCGAGCCGCGACGAGCGCGTCGGTCAGGACGAAGCCGGCATTGCGGTGATCCGGATGGAGCCGGTAGCGGCGCCACGGGTCGTGACCGAGGACGACGTCCGGTCGCGACGTCCGTATCCAACGGCAGACCTCCCACTGCTCGCGAATGCCGTTGCGGAGCTCGCCGTCGGGAAAGCCGAGGAAGCCGACCTCGGGTCGTTCGACGCCCGGCTTGGCGCGGCCGCTGAGGATGGCGGCGGCGTCCCGCTGTTCGTTCTGACGGCTGGCGACGAGCGACGCCTGGTCCTGTCCGGGCTCCCAGCTGCCCTTCGACCCGTCGGTCAGGATGAGGTGCACAACCTCGCAGCCAGCGGCCGCCCACTTGGCCAGGGTGGCGCCACAGCCGAACTCGACGTCGTCGGGGTGGGCGCCGACGGCGAGGACGCGCGCCGGAGTCGGTAGGTCGACCGTCACCGGGCCGCGGGCGGCCAGCTCGTTGACGGGGAGGACCGTGCCGCCGGCCGGCTCGGTGCCGCTCGGCGTCACGCCCACTCGAGGTCGGCGGGCCAGTCGATGTCGAGGGCGAGGTCGGGCAGCCGGAGGACGCGGACGGCGAGGCCGAGGCGGTCGCCTTCGGCTCGATGTCGCTCGAAGGAGCCGGGGCCGTAGGAGAAGCGGAAGCCGCAGCGGGCCGGCAGGACGATGACGTTCGTCCCGTCGCTCTGCCGATCGGGGACCAGGGTGAGCCCGTCGAAGTCGTCGAGATCGGCCAGCCCGGTGGCGCGAGGCAGGTCACCGTGGGCGACGATGACCGACTCGACACCCATCCGGGCCAGTCGTTCGACGCCCTCCTGCACCGCGCCGTTCAGGCCCCGGCCGGGTTCCCACACGACGAGCGCGCCCTGCCGCCGGGCCCAGTCGGCCACCTCGGTGTCGTCGCAGACGACGGCGACCGGGAGGGGCGAGCTGGCGGCGACGACGCGCTCGGCCATCCGTCGGACGAGGGCTTGGCGATCGGCGTCCGACAGGGCGTCGCCGAGCCGGCGCTTGGCATCGGCGAACGCCTTCACCGGAACGAGCACGGCCCGTCGGCCGAGCACCGGCGCCGCCGTGGCTTGCAGCGGAGCGGGCGCCGGTCCGGAAGAGTGGGCCGCCGGTGCGGGATCGGTCGACCCGCGGGCGTCGGTACCTCCCGGCCAGCTGGCGGCGGCGCCGACGATCACCGGCCCAGTGTACGGGTCACCCGGTTGGACCCGCCGCCGTGGGTTGTTGCCGGGCCAAGACGGAAACGAGCCGTAGGCTCGCTTCATGTCGAACGGGGTGGTCGCGGTCGTCGGAGCGGGTTCGTGGGGGACGACGGTGGCGGCGCTCCTGGCGGCCAAGGGCCCGACGGCGTTGTGGGTGCGCTCGCCGGAGCTCGCCGACGCGATGGCGTCGGGCCGCCAGAATGCCCGGTACCTGCCGGGCATCGAGCTCCCGCCGTCTCTCCGTCCGACCGCGTCGATGGCGGAAGCGGTGGAAGGGGCGAGGATCGTCTTGGTCGCGGTGCCGTCGCACGGCTTCCGCAGCGTCCTCGAAGCAATGGCGCCGTTCATCGCCGACGGCGCGGCGGTCGTCAGCTTGAGCAAGGGCATCGAGGTCGGGACGAACCTGCGGATGTCCGAAGTCGTCGAACAGGTGCTCCCCGGTCATCCGGCCGGCGTGCTGAGCGGGCCGAACCTGGCCCGAGAGGTGGCGGAGGGCCAGCCGGCGGCGACGGTGGTCGCGCTGGAAGACGAGCGGTTGGCCGAGCAGGTCCAGGCGCAGCTCCACTGCCGGACGTTCCGCGTCTACACCGGGACCGACGTCGTCGGTTGCGAGATCGCCGGCGCGAGCAAGAACGTGATGGCTATCGCGGCCGGCATCTGTGACGGCCTCGGTCTCGGGGAGAACACGAGGGCGGTTCTCGTCACCCGCGGCCTGGCCGAGCAGGGCCGGCTCGGCATCGCGGTCGGTGGCAAGACGCTGACGTTCGGCGGGCTGGCCGGCGTGGGCGATCTGCTGGCTACCTGCACGAGCCCGGCCAGCCGCAACCGGACGGTCGGTTTCGAGCTCGGCCGCGGCCGGTCGTTGGACGACGTCCTTTCGGGCATGCACATGGTGGCCGAGGGGGTGAAGACGGCCGGCCCGCTGGTCGACCTGGCCCGGGCGGCCGGCGTCGAGATGCCGATCGCCGAGCAGGTGGCCGCGCTGGTGGCGGGGGAGACGTCACCAGCCGAGGCTTTGGCGACCCTGATGGAGCGTCCGGCCCGCTCCGAGTGGGACGCGGTCCTCCATCGCGGCCTGGAGTAGCCGAGCGGCTAGTCGTTCGTGAACCGGACGGTGCTCATTCGCCGGCGAGCCGGATGGTGGCGATGCCATGGGGCCGCAACGAGAAGTTGCCCTCGACCGGTTCGATCGGTCGGCCGCGGAGGTCGACGAGCCAGCCGGCCCGGGCGCCGAGGGTCACCGTCGTGGTCTCGGACGACGGGTTGAAGACGCGAACCTCCAGCAGCCCGTCCACCCGGCGAACCGCGGTGACCTCGGCACCGTCGACGTCGAGCGCGCTGCCTTCGGTGGGCCGCCAGCCGCCGCCGAGCGAGCCGACGATCTCGAGGGGCAGCAGGACGTCGTCGGCGAGCGTCCACGGGTCGGCGACGCCGACGGCCACGGCGTAGCGGGCCTCGATGGGCCGTCCGACGAGCTGCAACCCGTCGACCGGCGTGAGCGGACCGGCGGGGAACGGCCGGTACGCCATGCCGAGGCGTGACAGCATCCCGGTCGACCGGAGCAGCGTCAGGGCGAGCGCGTGGGCCACGGGTTCGTCACTGTCGGCGCTGGCTCCGTTCGCACTGGCACCGGCGCCGTTCGCACCGGCGCCGTCTGCCGTGGTTCCGGCGGCGTCGCCGGTGATGCCGACGAGCTCGTACTCGGCGACGCTGTCGTGGACGACGGTGAGGCCGCCGGCGCGGACGAAGCGCCGGGACGGGAAGGTGGGGAGGCCGAGCTCGTCGGGACGGCCCTCGGCGGTCAGGCCGCGGCGGACGGTCGTGAACGCGCACTCGGCCTCGGACTCGGTGGCTGGATCGGGGAGCGGTAGGTGGACGCGTAGGCGGTGGTCGCGTGACGGGTTGACGAAGGTGGTCGAGACGCGGACGGTCGGTTCGTCGGCGCGGACGTCGATGGTCGTCGTGACGTCGACGAGGCGGTCGCCGACTCGGGCCTGGGAGCTGCCGTCGACGTGGTCGGGCCAGCGATAGGTGGCGGTGACGACGGCGGTGGCCCGGACCGGGCCGCGATCGCCGACGTTGACGGTCACGGACTCGGGCGTGTCGACCGTGTGGTCGCGCCGCGGTGGCGAGTAGTTGTACGAGTCGCCGAGATCGCCGTCGTCGACGAGCCGGCCGAAGCCACGGAGGCCGTCGACGGCGAAGGTGCCGTCGGCCGGGTCGACGGCCACGGTGACGAGCCCGTTGGCCAGCACGACGCCGCCGCCGTCGGCGTCGGTGGCGGCGACCGGGTGGGCGAGCGGTGCGGGGGCGAACGACCGCCAGCCGAAGCCGGCGACGTCGGCGACGCGGGCGGCGATACGCCGGATGGGCGGCTGGTCGAGGCGGACGCGGACCATCACGTCCGGCCGGGCGCCGAGCCGGGTGTAGAGGTCCTGCTTGGCCTCGGCGATGGCGACGCCGGGCCGCTCGTCGGGACCGATGGCGACAGTGAGATCGATGCCGGTCTCGTCCTCGTCGATGCGGACGTCGTGGACCCACGCGTCGTTGTCGATCTTCGGGCCCTGCAGCATCCCGAGGACGGTGCGGACGGTGTTGGCGTCGAGGGTCATTTGTCCGGGGAGGCCCATGCGCTCGGAGAGCACCTGGACGTCGTCGCCGGGGGGCAGGTCGGCCCCGACGACGAGCTCGACCATGCCGCCGCGACCGTGAGCGGACGGGTTGACGACGACGGGTCCGGGCTCGGCCATGGATCGACCGAGGGACGCCAGGGCGCCGGTGGCGATGCCGTCGGCGATCTGTCGGGCCTCGGCGAAGCGGTGGAGGACGGCGTCGACGACATCGTCGACGGAGCAGGCGCAGATCGAGTCGTGGGCGGCGTTGCGGACGACGTCGTGCCACGCCAGGTCGAGCAGCCGGACCGGCCACGCGTCGGCGGCCACGAAGAGCGCGGCGTACGGTTCGGCCCGCCGTTCGAGGGCGCGCTCGGTGGCGCCGGCGGCTCGCTTGACGTCGACCCGGTTCGAGGTGACGCCCATGAGCAGGTTGGCCCGGGCGCCGGACCGGAGCTCACCCTTCCAGTGCTCGAGGCCGTCGGTCGGGGCGTCGGCGAGGTACTCGGGCAGCGAGGTGATCGTGAAGACGTAGTCGTCCTGGATGGCGTTGGCCTCGGCGACGACGCGGCCGAGCCAGGGCTGGGGCTGGAGGTGGTCGGAGCCGTTCATCAGCAGGAGGTCGTCGAGGAGGAATGAGCCGATCTCCTGCTCGTGGTCGGCGACGCGGCGGACGAGGGCCTTGGCGTCGTCGGGCAGGACGGCGCCGTTGCCGTAACCGACCGGCAGGTACTCGGCTCGGACGGTCGACCCGTCGGGGGCCTCCCACCAGAAGCCGGTCTTGGTGACCGCGGCGGGCACGCCGCGCCAGACGACGGTGTGGTCGATGCCGGCGAGGCGGAGGATCTGCGGCATCTGGGCGACGTGGCCGAACATGTCGGGCAGGTAGCCGACGTCCATCGCGCCGCCGAAGGCGGCACCGCGGGCCAGACCCATCTGCAGGTCACGCACGATCGTCTCGCCGGAGACGAGGAACTCGTCCATCAGGATGTACCACGGCCCCATCGTCAGCCGGCCGGCCGCAGCGAGGGCGCGGATCCGCTCCTCGGCGTCGGGGCGGATCTCGAGGTAGTCGTCGACGACGGCCATCTGGCCGTCGAGCAGGAAGCGGGCGTAGGCGGTGTCCGTCTCCATCAGCGGCAGCAGCGTGTCGAGGGCCTCGACGAGGCGCAGTCGGAAGGTCTGGAACGGCTCGTACCACTCCCGGTCCCAGTGGGTGTGGGGGACGACGGCGACTCGGCGCGGGCTCATGCGGTCAGGTTAGGACCGGGACGGTGGGGGAAGCGGCACGCCCGCTACCATGCCGCGGTGCCCGACGACCAGTGGGTCCGCCACCTGGCGCCCGGTACCACGCTGGCGACGACGGCGCTGGCGGCCGGGGACAGCCTGCCGGCGGTGTGGGCGGCGCGCTGGGCGACCGACCCGGCGCACCCGGTCCTCCGGGTCGACGGGGTGTGGTGGACGGCCGCCGCGCTCGAGGAGCGGACGCGGCGGGCAGCGCACCGGTTGGCGGCGGCGGGGCTCGGCCCGGGCGAACGGGTGGTGTGGTCGACGGCGACGTCGTTCGACGCGGTCGTCGCCGGCCTTGGCGCATTGCGGCTCGGCGCGGTCGTCGTGCCGGTCAACGCGGCGTACACCGAGCGCGAGCTGGCCCACGTCGTCGCCGACGTCCGTCCGGCGGTGGCGGTCGTCGAACGGCGGGAGCAGGCGGCGTGGGTGGCCGCCGCGTCGGGGTCATCGACGACGGTGGTGTTCCCCGACCTCTCGCCGGCCGGGGTCGCCGGGCGGGTCACCACTGCCGGCGCCGCGCCGGTCCTCGACCGGTCGGGCGCAGACGACGCGGCGCTGATCGTCTTCACGTCGGGGACGACCGGCGCACCGAAAGGTGCGGTCCTCACCCACGCCAACCTGCTGGCCGGTGCGCGGGCGGTGGCGGCGGCGTGGCGGTGGGCGCCGGACGACCGGCTGGTCCTGGCGCTGCCGCTGTTCCACGTCCACGGGCTGTGCATCGGACTGTTCGGGACGCTGGTGGTGGGGGCGTCGGCGATCGTGCTCGATCGGTTCTCGGCCGAGGCGGTCCTCGACGCGGCCGGCGAGGCGGGCGGAACGCTGTTCTTCGGCGTGCCGACGATGTACCACCGACTGGCCGGGTCCGGCCGGGTGGGCGAGCTGGCCCGGCTCCGCCTGTGCGTCTCCGGTTCGGCTCCGCTGCCGGCGCCGTTGTGGGAGCGGGTGCGGATCGACGCCGGGGTGCCGATCCTCGAGCGCTACGGCATGACCGAGACGCTGTTGACGGTCTCGAACCCGTACGACGGCGAACGGCGGCCGGGGACGGTGGGGTTTCCGCTGCCCGGGGTCGAGGCGCGTACGGACGGGGCCGACGGCGGCCTGCTCGTGCGCGGGCCGTCGGTCTTCGGCGGTTACTGGGAGCGACCGGCGGCCACCGACGCGGCGTTCGAGGACGGCTGGTTCCGTACGGGCGACGTCGTCACCGAGGACGCCGACGGCTACCTGGCGGTGCGGGGACGCCAGAGTGACCTGATCATCAGTGGCGGCCACAACGTGTACCCGGCCGAGGTCGAAGACGTCCTGCTCGGCCACCCGGCAGTGGCCGAGGTGGCGGTTGTCGGCGTGCCGTCGGACGAGTGGGGCGAGGCCGTCGTCGCCTGGGTGGTCCCGGCCGGCGCAGCGGTATCGGCGGAGGCGCTGGCCGAGTTCGCGGCGGCCCGCCTGGCACCGTACAAGCGGCCCCGCCAGGTTCGCTTCGTCGACGCGCTGCCGCGCAACGCTATGGGCAAGGTGCAACGGGCTGAGCTGCGCCGGCCCTGACGGGTCGAGCGGCCGGTAGCGTGCGGGTCGATGCGGATCGCGTTCGGCACGGACGAGCGAACGGCACTGACGACGGGGATGGTGGCCGACCTACGGGCGGCCGGGCACGACGTGACGGTGGTCGCCGACGGGATCGACTGGCCGGACGCGGGCCGGGCGGTCGGTGAGGCGGTGGCGTCCGGCGAGGCGGATCGCGGGATCGTCGCCTGCACGACGGGGACCGGGGTGACGATGGCGGCGAACAAGGTCGGGGGCGTCCGGGCTGCGCTGTGCACGGACGCGTGGACGGCGACGGGCGCCCGGCGCTGGAACGACGCCAACGTGCTGGCGTTCGGCCTGCGGCTGACGACGGCGACCGTCGCCGCGGAGATGCTTGAAGCGTTCTTGTCGACCGAGGCGGACGCGGGCGAGGCCGCGCTCGTCGCCCGACTGGACCGGCCCCGTTGACGCCGTCGGCGCGGCCCGGCCTCGATGAGGAGCGCCGGCTCTGGCGGGCCGGCCACCGCTGGGTGGCCGGCCTCGACGAGGTGGGTCGGGGGGCCTGGGCCGGCCCGGTGAGCGTGGGCGTGGCGGTCGTGCGGCCGGGGGTGACCACCCGGTCGTTACCGTTCTGGCTGCGGGATTCGAAGCTGCTGGCGGAGGAGCGCCGCGAGTCGGCGTTCGACGAGATCGCGGCGTGGTGCGTCGACGGCGCGGTCGGGCACGCGAGCCCGGCGGAGTGCGACCGGTGGGGGATGACGGCCGCGCTGCGGATCGCCGCCTTCCGGGCGTTGGCGGTCCTAGAGCTCCAGCCGGATGCGGTGCTCGTCGACGGACCGCACGACCTGCTGCGGGCCCGACCGCCGAAACCGCCGGCGGACGGGGTCGAAGGCAGCCAGCCGGCGCTGCCGGGGCTGGACGGGGTGGCGGCGATGGACGAGCCGGAGCTGCCGGCGGTGGCGAGCCCGGCGACGGTCGTGCCGGTGGTCGATGGCGACGCTCGCTGCGCGTCGGTGGCGGCGGCGTCGGTGCTGGCGAAGGTCGTCCGCGACCGACTGATGCGAGATGAGGCCGGGCACTTCCCGGCGTACGCGTTCGAACGGAACAAGGGCTACCCGTCGATGGTGCACCAGACCGCGCTCCGCGGCTACGGCCTGTCGTCGATCCACCGGCGGAGCTGGGCGTTCGTGGCCGATCTGCCGTGGCGCTGAACCGAGGCGAGTGAGCCCGCCGCGGGCTCGGAGCGTGCGGCCGAACGGCCGCTCGGCACAGAACGGCTTTTCTCTACGGCGGCCACGTAGACTGGGTCGGTCTCATGGTCTACCTCCTAGCCCTGGCGGCCGCACTGGCGAATGCGCTGACCAGCGTCATGCAGCGCATGGGCGTGGAGGACGCGCCGGCCGGTGACACGATGCGGCTGAGCCTGATGGCCCATGCGCTGCGTCGGGGGATCTGGCTGGCCGGCTTCGGGCTGATGACGGTGTCGTTCGTCCTGCAGGCCTTCGCGCTGCACTTCGGCCGGCTGACGGAGGTCCAGCCGATCATGACGACGGAGCTGCTCTTCCTCGTCCTCATCCTCGGCACGTGGTTCCAGTTCACGGTCGGTTGGCGCGAGTGGCTCGGCGCTGGGGCGGCGGCGGTCGGGTTGGCCGGCTTCCTCCTCTTCGCCGCTCCGAAGGGTGGCGACCTCGTTCCGGGGCCGACCGAATGGATCGAGGTCGGCGGGTCGTGTGTGGTCGTCATCGTCGTCGCGGTCGCCCTGGCTTTCCGAGGTCCGCGTTGGTGGCGGGCGGCCATGTTCGGGGCAGCGGCGGCCGTGGCGTTCGCGTTCACGGCCGCCCTGACGAAGATCGTCACGGGCTTCATCGCCAGCGACTGGGTGTCGATCTTCCGGCACTGGCAGACGTACGGCCTGGCGATCTCCGGGCTGCTGGCGGTGTTCCTGACGCAGAACGCCTACCATGCCGGTCCGATCGCCGCTTCGCAGTCGACCCTCGTCCTCATCGATCCGCTGGCGAGCATCCTCATCGGCATCAACCTGTTCGGCGACAACCTGCGGACGGCCGGCGCGTGGGGTCCGTTGGAGGCACTGTCGCTCCTGGTCCTGTTCGGCGGGGCGATCGCCCTCTGCCACTCGCCGTTGGTCAGCGGGGTGAAGGGCGAGGATCCGGCGACCAACGAGCTGCTCTCGGTACGTTCGCGCCACCGGCGCGCCGCCGAGGGTCTCGCCGACCCGACGGTGCAGCCCAACGCCTGAGCCGGCTCGGTCCGAGGGCCGGGTTCAGTGGAAGAGGGCCAGCGCGCCCAACGCCGCGGCCATCGAGATCGGTACGACGGCGACGCCCAGCCGGGAGTAGCGGGCGACGGACGGCCGGCAGCCGAGCGGCCGGGAGACCTGAAGCCACAGGAGGGCGGAGAGCGCGCCGGTCACGGCCAGGTTCGGGCCGAGGTCGAGACCGACGAGCAGCGCCTTCGGGTCGGGCACGGTCCGGGCGGCCAGCAGCGAGGCCGCCGGCAGGTTGTTGCAGAGCACGCTGGCGACGGCGCCGATACCCGCCTGCTGCCACGACGACGCGTGGGCGAGCAGCCATTCGGGCCCGGACCAGGCCCGGCCGAGCGTGCCGAGCCCGACGGCCAAGCCGAACAGGCCCGCCAGGACGGGCACGTCGACCGTCGAGGAGAGCGCGGCCGGGACGAGACGGTGCTGCGCGACCCGGACGACGATCGCGGCCAAGCCGATGCCGAGGACGACGACGGCCAACGCCGGACCGCCGAGGGCGAGGGTGGCGACGACGGCGGCGACGACGCCGGCTGCGCCGAGGCCGAGCCGTGGCTTCGCTCGCCGCTCGGGCCGCGGTCCGCCCGTCCGTAGGTGACGTCGGAAGGCGACGGCCAAGACGACGGGGACGGTGATCGACGCGGCGATCCACGCCGGCAGCATGCCGGCGGCGAACGCGCGGCCCGACTGGTGCGTGCCGCCAAGGACGATGAGGTTGGTCAGGTTGGAGCCGGGCAGGAGCAGCGACGCACCGTTGGCCAGGAAGACGGCGAGGTAGAGGAACGGCGCGTCGTCGGCGCCGCGTCGCCGGGCGGCCACGACGAGGACCGGCGTGAGGAAGACGACCGCGGTGTCGAGGTTGAGGACGGCCGTCACGACCGCCACCAGCACGGCGGACGCGGCGAAGAGCGACCGGCTGCCGGCCACCGCCCGAGCCATGAGGTCACCGGCCGCGTCGAACAGACCGTCGTCTCGGGCGACCAGGCCGAGCAGGAGCAGGCCGCTGACGAGCACGAACGGGGTCCAGTTCTGCCGAGCCGCCGCGCCGGCGCCGGCTGGGGAGAGGGCGGCGGCAACGACGGCCGCGACGGCGCCGGCGGCGAGGATGGTCCACCCGAGCCACCGTCGGACTCCCGGTCCGGGCGACGGCTCGAGTCGTTGCGGCGGGGAGTCGGCCGACGCCACGGCTCTGCTGCTCAGGCGGCGAACAGCGAACCGAGCGCCGTGTCGATGTCCGGATGGGCGAACGAGTGGCCGACCGCGGTGAGCTGGGCCGGCACGGCCCGCTGCCCGGCCAGGAGGAGCTCGTCGGCCAGCTGGCGGCCGAGGGCGAGCCGGAGGGCTGGCCGGGGTGCCGGAGCGATCGCCGGGCGCTTGAGCGCCCGTCCGAGCGCCGCGGTGAGCTCGGCGTTCGTGACGGGGACCGGCGCGGTGGCGTTGACCGGTCCGGCGAGCCGATCGTCGTCGATCGCCCGCCGCACGACGGCCAGGTGGTCGTCGAGCGTGATCCAGCTCACGTACTGGCGTCCGGTCCCGAGCCGGCCGCCGAGCCCGAGCCGGAAGAGCGGCAGCTGGCGGGCCAAGGCACCACCGCGGTCGGTGAGGACGATGCCGGAGCGAAGGCGGACGACCCGTAGGCGGCCATCGATCGCTTCGGCTTCGGCTTCCCAGGCCCGGCAGACGTCGGCCAGGAAGCCGGCGCCGGCGCCGCTCTCCTCGGTCAGCCACTCGGCGCCGCGGTCGCCGTAGTAGCCGACGGCCGACGCGCTGACGAGGACGCGAGGTGGCTGGTCGAGCGACGGCAGCACGGTGGCCAACAGTCGGGTGGAGCGGACCCGGCTGTCTCGGATCTCGCGCCGACGGGTCGCCGTCCACCGGCGGTCGCCGATCCCGGCACCGGCAAGGTGGACGACCGCGTCGAACGGGCCGAGGCGGTCGAGCGCGGCTCGGTCGACGGTGCCGGCCGCCACGTCCCACGCCACCGACGGCCCGGGTCGGTCGGCGGCGGCCGACTCCGGCCGGACGAGCGGGACGACCTGGTCACCCCGACTCGCCGCCTGGTCGGCGAACGCCCGACCGATCAAGCCGCCGGCCCCGCTCAACAGGATGTTCACCGGGCCCGGGCCCCGATCTGGCGGTCGACCGACCAGCGGTCGTGGCCGGCGCCGACGACCGCCCGGACGAAGGCGGCGAACGCGTCCGGATGGCTGAGATGGGCGCCGTGACCGGCGCCCGGGACGTCGACGAGGCGGGCGCCGGGAATCTGGCCGGCCAGCCAGGCGACGGTTTCTCGATGGTGGGGCCGGCTGGTCGGGCCGCCCCGGCCGAACACGACCGGTACGGCGAGCGACGATGACATCGAACGGGGCCGGACCGCGGATGGCCGCGAGGTCGGCGACGAGGGCCGACCCCTCGGACCGGCGGCGATCCCGGTCGGCCTCCGGCAGACGGTTCCAGGCGTCGTCGCCGACCATGCGCCGGAAGAACTGCTCGGCTTCGGCGGCCGCGTCGGCACCGGGTGGAGGCCAGCGGCCGGTCGTCGCGCCGGTCGAGCGGAAGCCGAGCCACGGCATCGGTGGCTCGTAGGCGCCGATGGACGCGAACCGGGCGGGCGCAGCGATGGCCGCGGCGATGACGACGTCGCCGCCGAGGCTGTGGCCGACGGCCGCGGCCGGCCCGGTGACCGGGAGGCTGTCGACCACGGCCAGCAGGTCGGCGACGTGGTCGTCGAGCGTCGCCGGGGTGCGGGGTGGCTCAGACCGGCCGTAGCCGCGGCGGTCGTAGGTGACGACGCCGAGGTCGTCGAGACGCCGGATCGTCCGGCGGAAGCTCGCCGCCCGGTCGAGGGCGCCGTGGACGAGGACGACGGCCGGACCGTCGTGTCCGTCCCATCCGGCGGCCGGCGGATGCTCGATCACGTGGAGTCCGGGCGGATAGGGCATCGGTCTCCCGACGCTACCGGGCCGAGGCGGGCGTGGCCGCGGTCGTGGGCCGGCCACCTACCCGACCAGGGCGGAGACGCCGGTAGGGTGGGGTGCATGGCCGACGCGGGTGAGGTGCAACGCGGCGCCGGACGGGGAGACGGCGGACCGGGATCGACGGGGTCGTTCGGGCCGAACGCCTGGTTGGTCGATGACATGTACGACCGCTATGTCGTCGACCCGGCGTCCGTCAGCGAGAGCTGGCGTGAGTTCTTCTCCGACTACCGCCCGGCGCCGACGGCGTCCGGCAGCGGGCCCGGCCGGCCGGACGGGCTGACGGCGCCCGCGGCGGCCGGCGGCGCGGCGATCCCCGCACCGACGACCGTGCCGTCGGGGACGGCGCCGGCGCCGTCGGGTCCTCTCGTGTCGGCGGCGGCCACCGCGCCGGCTGAGGCGCCGTCCACCGGACCATCCTCGCCGGCCGCCGCGCCGGCCGCCGCGCCGGCAGCGACCGACGAGGTGGCGGACGGCGGTGACGTCGCCGTGCCGTTGCGGGGCGCGGCGTCGCGGATCGTGGTCAACATGGAGGCCAGCCTGGCTGTCCCGACGGCGACGAGCGTCCGGACCGTGCCGGCCCGCCTGCTCGAGGTCAATCGGCAGATCCTGAACAACCAGCTCGCCCGGACGACGGGGGCGAAGGTCAGCTTCACGCACCTGATCGGCTACGCGGTCGTCAAGGCGCTCGGCGACGTGCCGGCGTTGAACGCGACGTTCGTCGACGAGGTCGACGGGAAGAAGGGACCCCGGCGTCGTCCGCCACGCTCACGTCGGGCTCGGGCTGGCCGTCGACCTCGAGAAGTCGGACGGGTCGCGCACGCTGCTGGTCCCGTGCATCAAGGGAGCCGACACGCTCGACTTCCGGACGTTCGTCCTCGCCTACGAGGACCTCGTCCGCAAGGTCCACTCCGGCAAGGTGGCACCGGACGACTTCGCCGGGACGACGGTGAGCCTGACGAACCCAGGGACGATCGGCACGGTCCAGTCGGTGCCCCGGCTCATGCCCGGGCAGGGGGCGATCGTCGGCGTCGGCGCGCTCGGTTACCCGGCCGGGTTCGAGGCGGCCGACCCCCGCGTCATCGCCGAGCTCGGCATCGGCAAGGTCGTCACGCTGACGTCGACCTACGACCACCGGATCATCCAGGGCGCCGAGTCGGGGCTGTTCCTGTCGCGGGTGGCGGGCTACCTGACCGGCGATGACGGCTTCTACGACGACGTCTTCGAGTCGATGGGGATCCCCTACGAGGCCGTCCGCTGGCAAAAGGACGCCAACGCGGCCGACGACCCGGCCGAAGGCGAGCAGCAGCGGCTGATCAAGCAGGTGCACGTCCAGACGCTGATCAACATGTACCGCGTCCGTGGCCACCTGATCGCCCACCTCGACCCGCTCGACGCCGAGGAGCCGAGCATCCACCCCGAGCTCGACCCGTTGACGTACGGGCTGACGATCTGGGACCTGGCCCGTCGGTTCGTCACCGACGGCCTGGCCGGCCGGGGAGTGGCGACGCTCGACGAGATCCTGCACATCCTCCGTGACGCCTACTGCCGGACGCTCGGCATCGAGTACATGCACATCCAGGACCCCGAGCAGAAGCGGTGGATCCAGCAGCAGGTCGAAGGGGTGCCCGACTCGGTGACGTCGGAGGAGCAGCACTACATCCTCGAGCGGCTGAACGCGGCCGAGGTCTTCGAGCGGTTCCTCCACACCCGCTACGTCGGGCAGAAGCGGTTCGGCCTGGAGGGCGCGGAGTCGACGATCGTGCTCCTCGACACCATCCTCGACGAAGCGGCGAAGGCCGGTACCGTCGAAGCGGTCATGGGCATGGCCCACCGGGGCCGGCTCAACGTGCTCGCCAACATCGTCGGCAAGTCCTACCGAGAGATCTTCGAGGAGTTCGAGGGCAACCTCGACCCGGACTCCGTCCAGGGGTCCGGCGACGTCAAGTACCACAAGGGCGCGGTCGGCAAGTTCACCGGCCGCTCCGGCCGGGACCTGCCCGATCACGATGGCGTCGAACCCGTCGCACCTCGAGGCCGTCGACCCGGTCGTCGAGGGCATGGCCCGGGCCAAGCAGGACCGGCTGGCCCCGCCGACCGACGGCACGCCGGCGGCGATGGTCAGCCGGATCGACGACTACCCCGTCCTCTCGCTGCTCGTCCACGGCGACGCCGCGTTCGCCGGCCAGGGCGTCGTCGCCGAGACGCTGAACCTCTCCGGCCTCTCCGGCTATCGGGTCGGCGGCACGGTGCACGTCGTCATCAACAACCAGCTCGGCTTCACCACCGCGCCGGAAGCCGCCCGGACGTCGGTGTACCCGACCGACGTGGCCAAGATGGTCCAGGCGCCGATCTTCCACGTCAACGGCGACGACCCCGAGGCCTGCGTGCGGGCCGCTCGGCTGGCGTTCGCGTTCCGCCAGCGGTTCCACAAGGACGTCGTCATCGACCTCGTCTGCTACCGCCGGCACGGCCACAACGAGGGGGACGACCCGAGCTACACCCAGCCGCTCATGTACCAGCGCATCGAGGCCAAGCGGTCGGTGCGCAAGCTGTACACCGAGGTTCTGGTCCGTCGGGGCGACATCACCCTCGACGAGGCCGAGCAGGCCCTCGACGCCTTCAACAGCCAGCTCCAGAAGGCGCTCGACGAGGTGCGGTCGGAGAGCCCGCCGCCACCGCCTCACCTGTCGGCCCCCGATCGGTCCGGGCCGGCCGTCCCGGCCGTCGAGACCGGGGTCGCCGAGCCGACGCTGCGTTCGCTCGCCGAGATGACCACGAGGGTGCCGGACGGCTTCACCGTCCATCCGAAGCTGGCCCGGCAGTTCGCCCAGCGCGACGAGCTCGTCCGCTCCGGTCAGGTCGACTGGGCGCTCGGCGAGGCGCTGGCCGTCGGGTCGCTGCTGCTCGAGGGCACGGACGTGCGCCTGACCGGCCAGGACACCCGGCGGGGCACCTTCAGCCACCGCCACGCCGTCCTCGTCGACTACGCCACCGGGGCCGAGTACGTGCCGCTGGCCCATCTCGACCGGCTCGATGCCATGCCAGTCGCCGGGGGCGAAGGGGGGCTGCGCTGGCGCCGGAGCGTTCGTTCGGTCGCTTCACCGTCCGGGACTCGCTCCTGTCGGAGTACGCGGCGGTCGGCTTCGAGTACGGCTACTCCGTGGAGTCGCCCGACGCCCTCGTCGCCTGGGAGGCGCAGTTCGGCGACTTCGTCAACGGCGCGGAGATCATCATCGACAACTTCATCGTCGCCGCCGAGGACAAGTGGGGCCAGCACGCCGGACTCGTCTTGCTGCTGCCGCACGGCTACGAGGGCCAGGGGCCGGAGCACTCGTCGGCCCGGCTCGAACGGTTCCTGTCGCTGTCGCGCGCGGGGCAACCTGCGGGTGGCGGTGCCGTCGACCGCGGCCCAGTACTTCCACCTGCTGCGGGCCCAGGCCCGCCGCGCCCCGGTGACGCCGCTCGTCGTGATCACGCCGAAGTCGATGCTGCGGGCCGCGGCCTCCCGCTCCCCGCTCAGCGACCTGGCGACCGGTTCGTTCGCCGAGGTGATCGACGACCTCGACGTCGCCGACCCCGAGGCCGTTCGGCGGGTGGTCTTGTGCAGCGGGAAGGTGGCGCACGAGGCCCTGCGCCGTCGCGGACGAGCGACTGGCCGGTCAGGGCCCCGAGCCCCTCAACGCCGAGCGGGTGTCGACGTTGCCGGTCGGCGCGGTGGCGGTGGTCCGGGTGGAGCAGCTCTATCCGTGGCCGGAGGCCCAGATCGACCGGGTGCTCGGTCGGTATGCCGGCGCCAACGAGGTCGTCTGGCTGCAGGAGGAACCCGAGAACATGGGCGCGTGGTCCTTCGTGCACGCCCGGCTCCACCGGCTCCTGCGTGGCCGCTACGAGCTGCGGCATGTCAGCCGGGCGGAGTCCGCCAGTCCGGCCACCGGGAGCAGCGCCCTCCACCAGCTCGAGCAGGCCGACCTCCTCGACCGGGCCATCGGTTGACGGGCCGGCTTGGTGGCGCCGGCCCGGCCCCGGCGAGATGGTTGACTGGCAGCCGGGATGACTGAGCGACACCACGTCGTCGTGGACGGGTCGAACCTGGCCACGGAAGGCCGGACGGTGCCGAGCCTTCGGCAGCTGGACGAGGCCGTCCAGGCGTATGCCGAGGAGGACCCGACAGCGCAGATCGTGGTCGTCGTCGACGCCGTCGTTCGAGCACCGCATCGACCCGTCGGAACGGGCCGAGCTGGAGGAGGCCGAGCTCAACGGCGAGCTGGTCTCGCCGCCGGCCGGCGCGGTGGGCCGGGGTGACGCGTTCGTCCTGCGCATCGCCGAACGAACGGGCGCGATCGTCCTCTCGAACGACTCGTTCCAGGAGTTCCACGGGGAGCACCCGTGGCTCTTCGACCGCGGTCGCCTGGTCGGCGGTAAGCCAGTTCCCGGTGTCGGCTGGATCTTCACCCCCCGCCTCCCGGTGCGCGGCCCGAAGAGCCGGCAGGCGACGGGCAAGGCCAAACGGGATGCCGTGGCGGCCACCCTGCCCGCCCCGGTCAAGGCGGCCGAGCTGGCCAAGGCGGCGCGGAAGGTGGCAGCCAAGCGGGCCCGGTTGCCCGACGGCTCGGCACCGCAGGTCGGCGACGTCTGGCCCCCGGCCGGCGGAGCCGTGGCGCCGACCGCAGAACCGGGACCCGAGGTGGCGAGCGACGTCGGACCGGCTACCGAGCCGCCACCCGCCACGAAGAAGGCCGGGCCGGCGAAGAAGAAGGCGACGAAGTCCGCCGAGAAGACCACGAAGAAGACGACCAAGGCCAACGAGAAGGCGACGAAGGCGGCAAAGAAGACGACGAAGAAGGCCGCGGCGGCCAAAGAAGCGGTGTCGGGCACGAAGAAGGCCGCCCGCAAGGACGTGGCCAAAGGGGCGTCGTCGGTCACGAAGGCGGCCGTCACGGCGAAGAAGGCCACGAAGAAGGCGTCCAAGGATGCAGAGAAGGCCGCGCCGACCAAGCAGGCGGCCAAGGCCGGCAAGGCCGTGAAGGCGGCGAAGAAGAGGACGACGGCGGCCGAGAAGGCGGCGGGCGCGAGCCCGGCCGACACGGCCCCGCCGGGCGGAGCGGTCGAGCCGGCGGACGCGCTCGAGCCGCCCGAGGCGAACGGCAACGCGGCTCGGCGGTCGCGGACTCGCCGGGTGGATCCGGAGGTGTTGGAGGCGATCGACGAAGCGACCGCGGAGGCGTTGGCCCCGCCCGCCCCTCCGGGCAAGGGGACGAAGAGCCCGGACGGCAAGGGCTCGGGACGAGGCTCGGGTCGGGGCTCGGCGGCCGGCAAGCCGACGAACGGCGGCAAGGGGGGCAAGGAGAAGGGCAAGGAGAGGGACAACGCGTCGGGCCGGCGCCGCCGGAGCGCGGCGCCGCCGCCGGCGGTGAACGAGCCACTGGCGTTCATCACGTTCGTGGCGACGTACCCGCTCGGCAGTGAGCTGGAAGGGGAGGTGGCGTCGTTCACGTCCCATGGCGCGATGGTCGAGGTCGAGCTGCCCGACGGCAGCAACCTGTTCTGTTACATCCCGCTGGCCGGGCTCGGTGACCCGCCGCCGACGAAGGCTCGACAGGTCATCAGTCGGGGTGAGCGCCGTCGGTTCGTGCTCGTCGCGCTCGATCCGCCTCGTCGGGTGGCCGAGCTGGCACTGCCCGAGCTGGCGTCGACCGCCGCTCGAGCCTGACCGGTCCGTCGCTCAGCGGCGCGCCGATGGCGGTTCCCCGATTGGTCCTGTGGGACATCGACGGCACGCTCGTCGATTCCGGGGGCATCGGGGCCGAGGTGTTCGACGTGGCGATCGAGCAAGCGGTCGGGGTGCGCCCGCCGGCCCGGGTTCGCATGGGGGGAAAGACCGATCCGCAGATCGTCCGCGAGTACCTGGCGATGTTGGAGATCGAAGAGACCGAGGCCTCGAGCCACCTGCCGGTCGTCCTGGACCACCTGGCGACCGCGTTGGCGGCCGTGGCGCATGTCATCGCCGAACGAGGGCGGGTGCTCCCCGGCGTCGAGGCGGCGCTCGGGCGGTTGGCGGACGATCCGACAGTGCTCCAGACCGTCCTGACCGGCAACGTGGCGGCCAACGCGGTGGTCAAGTTGGCCGCGTTCGGGCTCGAGGATCGACTCGATCTCGAGATCGGCGCGTACGGCAGTGACCATGCCGATCGGAACCTCCTCGTCCCGGTCGCGGTCGGCCGGGCGGCCGACCAGCGGGGCCGGCGGTTCGGCAACGAAGAGGTGTGGGTGATCGGCGACACGCCGAACGACCTGGCCTGCGCCCGGGCCGGAGGGGTCCGGTGCCTCCTGGTTGCCAGCGGACGACCGAGCTACGACGAGCTGGCCGTGCTCGGCCCCGATGCCCTCCTTCCGGACCTCGCCGACACCGACGCCGTCGTCCGGCTGCTGCAGTCGTGACGCGCGGCCGCTCGATACCGGGATTCGCGATGCCGGGACGTCCGGCCTCCGGGAGATAGCCTCGCCGTCCGTGGAGCCCGCCGACGTCCTGCCGCACCGTGACCCGTTCCTCTTCGTGAGTGAGATCGTCGCCGTCGACCCGGGCCGGTCGGCCGTCGGTCGCTGGCACCTGACCGGGGACGAGGCGTTCTTCGCCGGCCACTTTCCCGGTCGGCCGACGCTGCCGGGGGTTCTGATGCTCGAGGCGCTGGCCCAGCTCGGCGGCATCGCGGTCCTGGCGGACGAGCGGTACGCGGCGAAGCTCCCGCTGTTCGGCGGGATCGACAAGGCCCGGTTCCGTCGGCAGGTCGTCCCCGGAGAGACGCTCGAGCTCGAGATCACCGTCGGCCGCCTGTCCGCCCGGGCCGGCACGGGCCACGGTCGGGCACACGTCGACGACCGGACGGCGTGCGAAGCGGACCTGTTGTTCGTCCTGGCCGACCGCGGCTGAACGGTCGACGATGCGCCTCGCCACGTGGAACGTCAACTCGTTGGGCGCCCGGCTCCCGCTCGTGCTCGAGTGGATGGAGGCGAACGGGCCGGACGTGCTCTGCCTCCAGGAGACGAAGCTGGCCGACGACGCGTTCCCGTCAGCGGCCTTCGCTGACCTCGGTTACCAGTCGGCCCACCACGGGGACGGGCGGTGGAACGGGGTGGCGATCGTCAGCCGGGTCGGTCTCGACGACCCGGTCGGCGGCTTCGGCTCCGACGAGGACGCCCATGGCACCCGTATCGTCGCCGCGACGTGCGGAGAGGTCCGTGTCCACTCCGTCTACGTCCCGAACGGCCGCAGCCTGGACAGCGAGCACTTCGGGTTCAAGCTGGCCTGGCTGGCCCGGCTCCGGACGTACCTCGACGAGACGTGCCGGCCGGACGGCGCGGTGGCGGTCTGCGGTGACTTCAACGTCGCGCCGCGAGACACCGACGTCTGGGACCCCGCGCAGTTCGTCGGTGCGACGCACGTCAGCGAGCCGGAGCGGGCGGCGCTCGGTGACGTCCTCGACTGGGGCCTCGTCGACGTCTTCCCCCGCTTCCACCCCGACGGCGGAGTTTTCAGCTGGTGGGACTACCGGGCCGGCAACTTCCACAAGGGCCAGGGAATGCGGATCGACCTGGTGCTTCTCACCCGACCGCTGGCCGACCGGTGCACGTCGGTCGAGATCGACCGCGAGGCGCGCAAGAAGAGCCCGGCCGGGAACAAGCCGTCCGACCACACCGTCGTGGTCGCCGAGATAGCCGCCGACGGCTGACGCGGCTCGGCCGGTTGGGTTAGAGGCGGGGGATCGCGACCTCGATCAGCCCGGGGCCGGGCTCGGCCAGCGACCGTTCGAGCTGGGTCACGAGCTCGTCGGCGGTGGCGGCCCGGACGGCTGGGACGCCGAGGCCGGTGGCGAGCGCGACGAAATCGAGATCCGGACGCGAGAGGTCCAGCAGCCGACCGGCGAGCGGTCCACCGGCACCGGCCCCGACCCGGGACAGCTCGAGGTTCAAGATGGCGTACGAGCGGTTGGCGAGGACGACGGTCGTGACGTTCAGATTCTCCCGAGCCTGCGTCCACAGCGACTGGACGGTGTACATAGCGCTGCCGTCGGCTTCCAGGCAGAGCACTGGTCGGTCCGGGGCGGCGACGGCCGCGCCGGTGGCGACCGGCAGTCCTTGGCCGATGGCGCCGCCGGTCAGCGTCAACCAGTCGTGCACGGGACAGCCGGCGGTGGCGCCGGGGACGTACAGCCCGCCGGTGTTGGCCTCGTCGACGACGATGGCGCCCTCGGGCAGCACCGCGCCGACCGCGGCCGCCAGGGATTCGGCGTCGAGCGTCCCGGTTGGTCGGTCCGGCCGGGCCGGCGGCGAGACGAGCGCCGCTGCCGGCCCGGCCGCGACCGCGTCGGCGAGGGCTTCGAGCGCTGCCGGGACGTCGTCGCCGGCGTCGGCCAGGACGTGGACGGCGCAGCCGTCCGGGACGAGGTCGCTCGGCCGGTCGGGATAGGCGAAGAACGACACCGGCGACCGGGCGCCGGCGACGACGAGGTGCCGGAGCCCAGTCAGCTGGGCGACGGCGAACTCGGCTAGGTAGGCGAGCCGTTCGACCGGCGGCAACCCGGCGCCCCGTTCGAGGTTGGCCGGGAACGTCTCGCCGAGCAGGCGGGCGCCGGTGGCCCCACTCGCCCGGGCGGCGGCTCGCAGGCCGCGGGCTCGCAGCGCGCCACCGCCGAGGAGGAGAGCGACCGGCTCGCCGGACCGCAGAGCGCGGGCCGCGGTCTCGACCGCGCCCGGTGCGACGGGCCGCGAGGCCGGTGGCGTACGGGCGGCCGTCGGTCCGGGCGCGTCCGACCACGAGACGTCGGCGGGAAGGACGAGAGTGGCGACGCTGCCGGGCGGCCCGAGCGACGCGATGACCGCGTCGGCCGCGTCGTCGGCCGCGGTGCCGAGCGCGGCGGTCCGGACCCACGCCGAGACCGTCCCGGCGAGGGCGTCGACGTCCGACTCGAGCGGTGCGTCGTACTGCTTGTGGTACGTCGCGTGGTCGCCGACGATATTGACGATCGGACTGTGGGCGCGGCGGGCGTTGTGCAGGTTGGCCAGCCCGTTACCGAGGCCCGGGCCGAGGTGGAGGAGGGTGGCGGCCGGCTGGCCGGTGATCCGGGCGTAGCCGTCGGCCGCGCCGGTGGCGACGCCCTCGAACAGGGCGAGGACGCCGCGCATGGCGGGTACCCGGTCGAGCGCGGCGACGAAGTGCATCTCGGAGGTGCCGGGGTTGGCGAAACAGACGTCGACACCGGAGCCGACGAGCGTGCTGAGGACGGCCTCCGCGCCGTTCATCGGTCACCACCGCCCGCGCCGTCGCCGCGGCCAGCGGCGACCGGGCCGGGTTCGCCGACGGGGTCGAGGAGTCGGGCCGGTCCGAGGATGCCGTGGGGGTCGAACGCGGCCTTGATCCGTCGCATCAACGTGAGCCGCAGCGGGTCCTCGAGCTCGAGGAAGTACGACTGCTTCTCGGTGCCGATGCCGTGCTCGCCCGAGACGGCGCCGCCGGCGGCGACGGCGGCGGACAGGATGGCCCGGACGAGCGCCGATCGACGGTCGTGGTCGGGTTGGAAGACCGACAGGTGGACGTTGCCGTCTCCGACGTGCCCGCAGCCGGAGACGAGAGCGGCGTCGGCATCCGCCAACCGGGCGACGGTGGCGAGGAAGTCGGGGATGGCCGACCGGGGAACGACGGTGTCGACGATGTCGTCGGCGCCGGCAGCCTTGGTGGCGAAGAAGGCCTTCTCCCGGGCGGCGATCAGCTGGGCCCCGGCCGCCGGGGGCAGCACGTAGACGTCGAGCGCGCCGAGCCGGCCGAGCAAGGCGGCGACGGTCTCGGTGTCAGCATCGAGCCGGTCGTCGTGCGTGCTCTCGAGGACGACGACGAGATAGGCCAGCGCGGTCGCCTTCGTCGCCTCCGGGACGCCGAGGTCGAGCCCGGCGGCCGCGGTGATGCCGGCCATGGCCAGCAGGTCGAGGTACTCGAGGACGAGCGGCGCGACGCCGCTGGCGACGACCTGCGGCACGGACCGGGCGATCTCGTCGAGCGTGGCGAACGGCGCGAGCAGGGTGGCCCGGTGTTGGAGCCGGGGCTCGAGCTTGACGGTCACCTCCGTGATCACGGCCAGCGTGCCCTCCGACCCGATCAGCAGCTGCGTCAGGTCGTAGCCGGTGGCTGACTTCACGTACCGGCCGCCGGTGCGCAGGACGTGGCCGCCGGCGAGGACGGCTTCGAGCCCGAGGACGCGCTGTCGCGTCACGCCGTACCGGATGGCCTGCATCCCGCCGGCGTTGGTGGCGACGTTGCCGCCGAGCGAGGCGCTGGCCTCACCTGGGGAGACCGGGTAGACGAGCCCGAGCGGCGCCAGCTCGGCATCGAGCTGGGCGAGCGTCACGCCGGGTTCGACGACGGCGACGTGGTTGTCGACGTCGATGTCGACGATCCGGTCCATCCGGTCGAGGGCAACGACGATGCCGTCGGCGACCGGCCGGGCGCCGCCGGACAGCCCGGTGCCGCTACCCCGGGCGACCACCGGTACCCGGGCCGCGTCGGCCAGGGCCAGCAGCCGCACCACCTCGTCGGTGGAGGCCGGACGGACGACGGCGAGCGGTACGACCGGGCTCTCGGTCAGCGCCTCGTCGTGGGTGTAGTCGCTCGGAATGGCGTCCCCGGTCAGCACGAAACCGGAGCCGACGGTCTCGCGTAGCTGCTCGACCAGATCGCTCATCGCTGCCGGCCGCCGCTACCCGGCCGCCGGGTCGCTCGCCCCGAGCCGGGTCCGCAGCTCGGCCAGCCGGACGGCGACCCGGTCGGGATCGGCCGGCGCAGCATCGGCGTCGAGATCTCGGCAGGCCCGGACGACGTCGCCCAGCCACGGCGACGCCGACCGGGGCGGGGCGCCGGTGGTGGCGGACCGGTCGTCGGCATGCCGGGCCCACGAGCAGGTGAGCTCGATCTCGGCCCTCGTCAGCGCCACGTAGAGCAGTCGTCGCTCCTCGTCGAGGCCGCCGGACGATCGGGCGGAGGCGATCGGCACGAGACCGTCGGAGAGCCCGACGACGAAGACGGCCGGCCACTGCAGCCCCTTGGCCCGGTGGAACGTCATCAGCGTGACCGCGTCGGCGTCGTCGGGGGCCTCGCCTGTCTGGCCAGAACCGGTGCTGGCGAAACCGGTGGCGTTGGGCCCGTCGTCGGGCTCGTCGACCGGCTGGACGGCGACCGTGCCCGCCGCCGTCCGTTGGGCGCGAAGGTCGCTGGCCGGCCCGAGCGAACCGCCGGCCAACCGGTACGGAACCCGTTGGGCGCTCAGCGCGTCGGTCAGCACCGCCAGTTGGCTGTTGGTGCGGGCGAGCACGGCCAGCTCGGCCCACCGGCGTCCCGGTCGGTGGGCCGCCCAGACCTGCCGGGCCACCCATCGAGCTTCGTCGGTATCGGTGGCGTGCTCGACGACGCGGGGGACGACGCCGTCGGGCCGGCTGCTCGTCGGTCCGGCCGGCCCGGACAACCCGAGGGCGGCCGACGCGACGGCGACGACCTGGGGAGAACAGCGGTGGTTCTCGTCGAGCCGTAGGACGCGGGCGCCGGGGAACGTCGACGGCAGGCGGTCGAGCAGGGAGGGATCGGCGCCGTTCCAGCCATAGACTGACTGGTTCGGGTCGCCGACGACGAAGAGGTCCGGCTCGTCACCGACGAGCAGGCGGAGGAACCGGAACTGGGCGGGGTTGACGTCCTGCATCTCGTCGACGAAGACGTGCCGGTTCCGCCACCGGACGGCCGCCGCGAACGTCGAGTCCTCGGACAGGACATCGGCGGCCCGCCACAACAGGTCGTCGAGGTCGAGGACACCCTGCCGATGCCGGGCGGTCTCGTAGCGGGCGTAAAGGTCGGCCATCCGCGCCGTCCCGGCCGCCGGGCGTCGATGGTGGTGCCGGGCCTCCTCCTCGTAGGACTCGGGGCCGACCAGCCGGGCCTTCGCCCAGCTGATCTCGCTGTCGACCTGGACGACCCGGGGGAGCCGGCGTCCGTCAGGAGACCGACCGGGGCCGTCGCCGGCCGAATCGGCGAGCACCCCCGCCAGTAGGGCCCGTCGGTCGGGCAGGATCGACGGAGCCGATCCGCCTCGGTCCACCCGGTACTGGCGCAGCAGCCCGAGCGCGGTGCGGTGGAACGTGCCGGCCCGGACGTCGCCGACGTCGAGCGACCACAGGCGACGCCGGAGCTCGTCCGCGGCCTTCCGGCTGAACGTGCAGACGAGGACCCGGTCGGCCCGGGCCGACCCGTCGCCGGCCCGGCGGGCCACCCGGAGGGTCAAGACGCGGGTCTTCCCGGTGCCGGCCCCGGCCAGGACGCAGAGGACCGGGTCGTCGGCGACGACCGCGTCCCGCTGAGCGGCCGTCAGGCCGACCGTGCTCTCGATCGCAGAACCCACCGCTGCAAACCTACCGACCGGTTGGGTCGGGTCGCCTCGGGCGACGGACCACCCGGGTCGTAGACGGCGTCGGTAGGGTGGTCCGGATGCTCCAGACGTTCGCCGGCGGTGCCCTGTTCGGCAGCGCCACCGGCTCCCGACCGGCCCGCGTGCTGGCCCTCCACGGGTGGGCCCGGACCCATCGAGACTTCGATGCGGTCGTCCGGGCACCCGATGGCGGAGCGGCCCTCGATGCGGTGGCCGTCGACCTGCCCGGCTTCGGTGCGACGCCGCCACCGCCGGAGCCGTGGGGCGCGGCGGCATACGCAGCCCGGGTGGCGGCGCTGCTCGACGAGGATGAGCTGGCCACCCCGGCCGTCGTTCTTGCCCACTCGTTCGGTGGCAAGGTCGCGGTCTGCCTGGCCGCGTCCCGTCCGGAGCTGGTGCGGTCGCTGGTCCTGACCGGCGTGCCGCTGCTGCGGACGAGGCCGAGCCGCCGTCCGTCACCGGGCTTCCGGTTCGTGCGTGGCCTCCACCGGGCTGGGCTGGTCGGGGACGACCGCATGGAGCGGGCTCGCCAGCGGCACGGCTCGGCCGACTACCGGGCGGCCGAGGGCATCATGCGTCAGGTCCTCGTCCGGTCGGTGGGCGAGACGTACGAGGAACAGCTGGCGGTGATCGACTGCCCGGTCCGGCTGGTGTGGGGCGACGACGACCGGGACGTGCCGCTGGCCGTCGCCGAACGGGCGGTCGGCCAACTGGCCGACGCGACGCTGACGGTATGCCCGGGTGCCGGCCACCTGACGCCGTTGACGGTGCCCGGCGTGCTGCGGGCCGCGGTGGACGAGGCGCTCGAATGACCATCGCCGCGGTGTGGAACGAGGCCACCGGCCCGGCGGTGTGGGTGGCCGTCGCGGCGTCGGTGCTGGCCCTCGGGCCGGCCGGCCTCCGTTGGCTGCGGGTGGCCCAGCGCGAGCACTATCTCGACGGCGCGACCAGCCGGTTCGCCGTCCGCTGGTGGACCAGCGAACCCGGCAATGTCGGCCTGCTGGCAGTGGCGCTGGCCGGTGTCGTGCTGTCGGCCCGTTGGCCGCTGTGCGCGCTGGCCCCGGCGGCGGTGGCGGTCGTCGGCCCGCTGCACCTGTCACTGCGCGGCCGGACGTCGAAGCTGGTCGCCACCCGGCGGCTTCGGTCGCTGGCCGCGGTATGGCTGGTCCTGCAGGCCGTCGTCGTCGTGGCCGGCGTGTTGCTCGGTGCCCCGGCGATCTTCGCGGCCGGTGCGGTCGTGGCCATCCCGGCGCTGGTCGACGTGGCGTGTGCGGTGATGGCGCCGATCGAGCGGCGCCTGTCGGGCCGGTTCGTCGAGGCCGCCGAGGTCCGTCTGCGCCGCGTCGATCCGGTCGTCGTCGCCATCACGGGCTCGTACGGCAAGACGTCGACCAAGAACCACGTCGCCCATCTCCTCGCTGGGACGCGGACGGTCGTCGCCACGCCGGCGTCGTTCAACAACCGCGCCGGCCTCGCCCGGGCGATCAACGAGCATCTGAGCGACGGCGCGGAGGTGTTCGTCGCCGAGATGGGCACGTACGGGCCGGGGGAGATCCGCGACCTGTGCCGCTGGTGCCCGCCGAGCCTCGCCGTCATCACGGCGATCGGCCCGGTGCACCTCGAGCGGTTCGGCAGCGAGGACGAGATCGTCCGGGCGAAGGCCGAGATCACCGAGCGGGCGTCGACCGTCTTCTTGAACGTCGACGAGCCGCGCCTGGCGGCGCTGGCCGACCGGCTGGTCGCCGACGACGGCGGGCGGGTCGTCGTCCGTTGCTCGGCGGTCGACCGGGCCGCCGACGTCTGTGTCACCCGAGGCGACGGGACGGTAACGGTCACGGTCGCCGGTCGGGAGGTGGCGACCGACGTTCCGGTCGGCGGTGGCGTGCAGCCGACGAACCTGGCCTGCGCGATCGCCGTCGCCCTCCGGCTCGGTGTGCCGGCCGAGCAGCTGGCCGATCGGCTCGCCGCGGTGCCGCCGATCCCGAACCGGTTGACGTCGGCGCAGGCGCCGTCCGGTGTGCTCGTCATCGACGACACGTTCAACTCGAACCCGGCCGGCGCCCAGGCCGCGCTGGCCCTACTGGCGGCGGCGCCGGTCAGTCGTCGCCGGGTCGTCGTGACGCCCGGCATGGTCGAGCTCGGCCCGCGGCAACGACCGGAGAACGAGGCGTTCGCCGCCGCGGCCTGCGCCGTGGCGACCGATTTCGTCGTCGTCGGGCGGACCAACCACCGGGCCCTGCTCCGCGGGGCGGCCCCGCTCCGTCCGGTCGTCGTCCGGACCCGCGACGAGGCCGTCACCTGGGTGCGGACCCATCTCGGCCCGGACGACGCCGTCCTCTACGAGAACGACCTCCCGGACAACTACCCTTGACCGTTCCCGGGGTGGCCGGATCGTCCATCCGGTCACCTGGCGGTGACCGTGGTCGCCGATCGGGTCGGGACGAACCGGAAACCACCTAGGAGCAGGGAGCACGATCTTGTCCGATGTGGCCGTCATCTTCGGGGGGCCGTCGCCCGAGCACGACGTCAGCGTCCTCACCGGCCTGCAGGCCGCCCGTGAGCTGGCCCGGTCGGGTGACGCGCCGCGGGCGCTCTACTGGACGAAGGTCGGGGAGTGGTACGAGGTCGACCCGACCCTCGAGGCGACCGGGTTCCTCGACGGCGTGCCGCGCGGATCGACGCCGCTCCGCCTGGCGCTCGGTACCGACGGCGGGTTCGCCGCCGAGGGCGGCCGGTTCGGCAAGTCTCGGTCCCAGGCCGTCGACGTCGCCGTCGTCTGCTGCCACGGCGGTCCCGGGGAGGACGGCTCGCTGCAGGCGGCCCTCGACCTGGCCGGGATCCGCTATACCGGCCCGACGGTGGCCGGCGCGGCGATCGGCATGGACAAGTTGGCGTTCGGCGCCGTCATGGCCGCCGCCGGCTTGCCGACGCTGCCCCGGGTGGCCCTGGACGAGCGAACCGACGACGTCGGCTTCGCCGGTCCGTACATCGTGAAGCCCCGCTTCGGCGGGTCGTCGATCGGGATCGAGGTCGTCGCCGACCTGGCCACCGCCCGGGCTCGACTCGGCGCCAACCAACATCTCCGGGCCGGCGCGGTCGTCGAGCCGTACCGACCGGGCTTCTTCGACCTCCAGATCGGCGTTCGAAGCTGGCCGGCGCTCCAATTGTCGGCGATCGAGCGACCGCTGCGGACGCCCCGAGCCGGCGGCGCGGCCGGCGAGCCGGAGATCCTCGGCTACGCCGACAAGTACGTCGGCGGGGAGGGCATGGCCAGTGCACCCCGGCAGCTGCCGGCCGAGATCGACGGCGGCCTCGAGACGACGCTCCGCCAGGCGGCCACCGAGGTCGCCGGGCTCGCGGGGGTCCGTGGCGTCGCCCGCATCGACTTCCTCTCCGACGGTGACGAGCTCGTCGTCAACGAGGTCAACACCATCCCCGGCTCGCTCGCCCGGTACTTGTGGATCGACCCGGTCGTGCCCTTCGGCACCCTGCTCACCGACCTGATCGCCGAGGCCCGTCAGCGGCCGACGCACGTCTACAACGCCGCCGGTGCCGACGGCACCGTCCTGCGGGGCGCGTCGTCGATCGCCGCCAAGTTGGCCTGAGCCGGGAGCGCCCGGCACAGCTCGGAGTAGCGCCGCTCGGTGGTCGCCGACGGAACGCTGCCCGGGTCGAGCTCGTCGGCCCGGCGCAGGCACTCCTGCCACTCCCGCCGGAGCCGGTCCGGATCGCCCAGATCGGCCGCGACCTGCATCGCCGCCCGGGAGAGGGCCTCGCTGTACGGCTCGACCAGCCGGGCCTGGGCCACCGCCCAACTGGCGAGGTCGAAGTGGCCGGCCGCGGTCGCCAGGGGGACCAGTCGGCAGGCCGCGTCCACCAGCGTCGCGGCGACGCGCGGTTCGTGACCCTCGGCCTGCCACCAGCCGTAGCCGGAGAGGGTGCGGGCCAGCGGTTCGCCTTCGACCAGGCTGAGTGCCTCCCGGAGGCAGGCGATGACGCGGTCGGCGTCGTCGGTGTTGCCCGCCGCGTCGACCAGCGCCGAGACCCGGTCGACGTCCGTGGAGACGAGTGGCGAGATGCGGTAATGGCTCCCTTTCGTCGCCGGCGGGAAGAGCGGCCGGCCGGTGCTGTCGCAGCCCATCGCCCGACGGGCCACCCCAGCCGTGTTGAAGAGGGTCTTGGCCGCCGCATCGGCGTCGGCCGACCCGAGGACGCGGGTCCGGAGCCGATCGCTCGTCACCGGCTCGGGGTGATGGAGGGCGAGGTAGGCCACCAGCTCGACGGCTCGCCGGGCTCGCTTGGGTGTCAGCTCGGTCGCCAACCCGTCCAGGCGGGGAACGGCGGTGAGCAGTCGGACGTCGACCGGCCCAGGCCGGAGCGGTGTCGGTGCCTCGACGCCGTCGGGCGGTTGGTTGGCCGAGTCAGTGCCCGGGCTCGGTTCCCGGCTCCGGCCGCCCTGCGCCCCGAGGGTGTCGTCGGGCGCTCCGGTTCCCACTCGTCGGGTGACTGGGCGCCGGCCGACCACGGCTCGCGAGCTCGGCTCGGCTCGACCGACGGCGAGGATCTCCGAGATCGCCCCATGTCGGCACGGGTCGAGGAGATCGGGGCGCACCGTCACCCCGAGCGGATGGAGCGACGCGGCAGTGGCATCCACGGTCACCGTCAGGTCGGTTGCCGGCACCGGCAACGTGGTGACCACCGAGCAGTGGGCGGCCTCGGTCGCCGAGAGCGATGCCGGGTCGCCGACGAACAGCACCGATGGTCGGGGAGGGCCGCCGTCCGGTTCCTCGGCCGGCGACGACGCTTCGGCCTCTGGTCCGGCCGCTGATGTCGCCGAGCCGTCGGTCACCTGTGACGGGTCGTCCGTCACCTTGACCAATTCGGACCACGTCCAGCTCTCGACGGCCATCCACATCGTGCGCACGAGGGCGTCGGCCTCAGGACCGATGACCGGGATGCAGTCGCCGGGCCCGGCTGGCAGCAGCCACGTGCCGTCGTCGTTCGTCCCGACCGGCAGGAGCATCGGGAGCCAGGGTGGCGACCGCCGGCCACCGCGCCCGACGTCGGCCAGCTCCAGGCTGGTCGGCAGCCGCCACGACGACCCCTCTCGTCCGAGTATCCAGCCCGGGGGGGCCCACGTCACCGTTCGCCGCAGCCGGACCTCGACACCGTCGGGTCCCACCCGGACAAGACGCGCCGGCGGCGCGTCACCGGCCCGCCGGCTGGCCTCCAGCGCCCCCGCCAGGTGGAGGTTGGCGGCTTCCAACCAGGTCAACACCGGCGCGTCCTCGAAGGGGACCAGGTCGGCTGCGGTACCGGCGGCCGGCTCCGAGAAATCCACCGTGGCCTCGCCCTCCGAACGGGTCAACGAGGTCAGATGGCGGGCCCGCCGGGCCCGCCGGGCCATCGCGGCCGCCAGCACCACACCGGTGCCGAGCGCGGCCAACTCCGGCAGCGGGTTCGGTCCGGGCGAGCCGGTCGGCTTCCGTCCGCGTTGCCCTTCCGCACCATGATGCCCGGTGAGCTCGCCGGCGGGCGGCCGGGCGCCGGCGGCCGGGACCGGTTTGGTCCCCGAGCCGGCGCGCGCCGGGGGACCCATGGGCGGCCGGGCCGATGTGGCCGCGGGTGTGGCCGTCGGCGCCGGCGTCGGTTCGGGCGTCGACGGTCTCGCTGGAGCGGCCGGCTCGGCCGGGAGCGTGAGTGTCCATCCGGGTTGGATAAGGCTCGGGTCGACGAAGCGCGTGCCGTCGTCCATGACCTGTCCAAGGTTGGCTTGCGCGATCGCCGACCACTCACTGCCGTCCTCGTAGAAGCGCTCGGCGATCGACCACAGCGAATCGCCGGCCTCGACGGTGTAGTGGACGGGGGCGCCGGGACCGCCAGCCTCGGTCTCGGTGGCCGGCGGATCGGACGCCGGCGGCGCCGCGGGTCGAGCCGCTGCCGGCACGACCAACGCCGTCTGGGTGCGGTGAGGGTGGGCCGGCGTGCTGCCGTGGTCGGCGGCGCCGGCGATCGCACCGGCCGAAAGGGTGACGGAGCCGACGGCGAGCACCGCCGTGGCGATGCGACTGGCCAGCCACTCGGGCGCCGGAGCTCGGCTGGTCGCCGCGACGTCACGACGCCGCACCTTGCGAACGACGGCTGCCAGCAGGGGCCCGCAGCAGGCGATCCAGGCCACCCAGGCCACGATGCCCAGGCCATCGAAGCCGTGGCGGACGGACCAGAAATCCGCGTGGACGGCGCGCACCGGATCCGGCAGCCCGACGAGGACGAGCAGCGCGGCCGGCACGGCACCGAAGATCAGTACGGCGGCGATGGTTCCGACGACGAAGTTGGCAGTCTTGTTCTCTCTCACGGTCTTCCCCCCCGGTGACCGGCTGGCCATCTCGTCAGCCCGAAGCGAGCGAGACCGACAGCGCATATGAGGCCGTCCCCTCCTCCGATGGGGGCTCGGCGAGGGTGACGTTACACGGAACGTCGACGTTGTGGTCATCGGTAACTGCCAGCGATATGCCAGATTGGCCAATTCTTGATACATGGTGGCTTGTGCATGTGATCGTAAGTGAAAGTGTCGGTGTCCCCGTCCAGGTGGCAGTGGCCGAAACGGTGGCTCCGCCGGCGGTCTGGTAGGTCGCGGAGACGTCGTCGGGGTACGCCAGGTAGCCGGCGAACGTCTGGGCCGCGGGGACGGTCGTCGTCGTGGTCAGCGCCGGTGGGCTGGTCGAGGAGCTGGTGGTCGGTGCAACGGCCGGGGAGGTGCCGGTCGTCGCCGGATCGCCACCGGTACCGTCCGCCGGGCCGGTCCCCCCGGTCGGGCCGACTGTCCCGCCTACCGTCGATGGGACGGGCGTTGGCGAGGCGGCAGCCGAACGCCCTGTTCCGGGCGGTTCGGTCGTCGGCGCGATCGTCGACGCGGTCGTCGGCGACGAAGGGGATGAGCCGACGCTCGTCGGCCGCCCGCCGGCCGTGGTCGACGGTCCGCCGCGGCCCTCGTGACCGGCATCGGCGATACGAGCGGGCGGGGTGTGGCCGGTCAACGACATCGTGGCCACCAGGGCCATCAAGCCGAGCGCGACGGCCAGGACTGCCCACCACACCGGACGACCTCGATAGTCGCCGGAGCGTTCGGGACGGCCGGACGTCTTTTTCGTTTCCTGCACGGCGAGACATTACGTACGCTCAGGCCACGATTTCCTGCAGGGCCCGTTGTCTCCTTCCGCCAAGGTGGCGGCGGGACATGCCGGTCATCTGCGAGAGCTCGGTGATCGTCATCCCGAGGACGCCGTTGCCATAGAGGACGGCGGCGTCGACCGGGTCGAGGCCATTCCCGGTGAGCTCGTCGATCGTCCGGGCCAGCTCGTCCAGATCGGAGCCGCCGTTGCGCCAGGGGACGGAGGCGACGGCGTCGACGTCGAGCCCGGGCACGACGCGTTCGTGACCGGCGCGCTGGGTCAGGAGCTGGCGCCGGACCCGGCAGCGGACGGCCGAGAGGAGATCGAGGACGGCGTAGTCGCGGTCGTCGCCGGCCCACTCGACGACGACCTCCCAGGCCGTCGCCAACAGGTCGACGAAGAAGGCGCCCCCGCCGCTCCAGTCACCGCCGGCACCCCACGAGAGCCGGCGAGCGACCGAGACGAGGCCGGGGACGATGGCCTGGACCACCGCCCGAGGGACCAACGGATGGACGGCCTGGGAGCGCAGCATCGCTTGGATCACCCGGGCGGCCCGGGCCCGGTCGGCGGCGTCCTTCGGATGCCGGAGCGCGTCGACGAGGTCGCCAAGGTCGGCGACGCGCAAGCCAGCAACGGTCTCCTCGACCGCCGCCAGCCGTCGGAGCGCGTCTTTCGAGGCGGCCGAGCGGCGGGTAGCTCGCCAATCGGCGTCGAGTCGGTTGATGGGTTGGAGCGCACGATCTGCCATGAACCGCACGATGCGGGACGGCACTCCTCCGGTTGTTCCCACCGCGTCGATCCAGCTCGGTCGATCGGCCGGGGGGCGTCGCCGACGCCGCGAGGGGAGCGCGGCGGCGGTCCCGATCGGTCGGTGACCCCGTTGGCCGGTGGCTCTCACCACCTCCCACTACAGTGCCCCGGGTGGACATCGAGGAGTTCTACGACGCCGACGACCGCCGCCGGAGCTCGGCGGAGCTCGAGCTCGGTACCGACTGGCGGGACGACCACGGGGTCCGGCACGAGCTGAACTGGGTCGAAGATACCGGCGAGCTGTACGTGCTTCGCGAACCGGTGCCCCGGACGTACGCCACACCGTTCGGCGGGGTGCACGTCACCGGGGTCCACGGGGTGGACGAGACCGAGGTGGAGGGGATGACGGTCGTCGTCGTCGGCCGGGTCGAGACACGGGCGGTCCTGGAATCGGCGCTGGACGGCTGGGAAGACGCGATCGGCCAGCCGGACAGCATCGCCTGGCTGGTCGACCGGCTCCGCCAGCACGGGATCTTGGACCCGCAGAACCCGAGCACGTCGTACCCGACGTAGTCGCCGCGTCGCGATCCGGCCACCGCGTCGAACGGGCGGCCCGTGGCGCGGCGTCGGGTCAGGCGACCGGCGGCGGTAGGCCGAGGAGCTGGGCGGTGAACTGCGTTGCCAGATTGTTGGTGCCCATGTCGGTGTCCTCGGGGAGCTGGCCGCTCTCGACGAGCAGGTCGGTGAGCCGGCACATGATCACGGCGAAGCGGAACCCGGAAAAGACCTCGTAGTACTCGAGGTTCCGGACGGGGCGCCCCACGAGCTCGGCGTACCGTTCGACCGTGGCCTCGTGAGTGGGGAAGCCGGGGGGCCGGGGGACGTTGAGCCCCTCGGTGAACTGCCGGTCGAAGTAGAGCCACCAGCCGAGGTCGAGCTCGGGTTGGCCGAGGGTGGCCATCTCCCAGTCGAGGACGGCGACGGGCCTGAAGTCGGCCCAGATGATGTTGCCGACGCGGCTGTCACCCCAGCAGAGCACGATGTCGCCGTCCTCGTCCGGACGGTTGGCGATCAGCCACTCCCAGATGGCCTCGGTCACCGGTTGCGGTCGGCCCTTGGCCGACCAGTCGAGAAACTCTCGGTAGTAGGCGAGCTGTTGGTCGAGGCCCGGCCGGCCGCGCCCGGGATCGCCCAGCCAGTCGAGGTCGAGGGCCCGCCAGTCGGTCCGGTGGACGGAAGCGAGGGCCTCCAACCCGCTCCACCACATTCGCTCCTGCTGTTCGGGGCTGGCCTCGACCACCCATCCCTCCATCGTGTACGGCAGGTTGTCGGGAGGCACGAGCCCGTCGACGTGGTCCATCGTGAAGAACGGCACGCCGAGCCACCGGTCGTCCTCCTCGTACCAGCCGAGCGGGGGGAGGGCGATGCCGGCGCGGCCGTCGGCCAGCGTCTTCATGACGCGGTACTGGGTCGAGAAGTGGGCGTCGAGGAAGAGGAGGTGCCGGGTCGGGGCGACGCGGACGACGAGCTGCCGGGTGGTCCGCTGGCCGCTGTCCGTCCACGTCGCCCGGCAGAGGATGGTCTCGTTGGAGAACCCGTTGGCCGCCGGCGCGTTGACGTCGGCGACGTGCGGATCGGCGCCGGCGGGGAGCTTGGTGGCGAGCCACGCCGAGAGCGTCTCGGCCACCTCGGCGGGGTCACGTCCGGCGTTGTCGGGCATCAGGACCTCCTCTGTCAGATGGCGAACGGGGCCTGAGCCCGGGGACCCGAAGACGGCTCCGCATTAGCGTGACCCGCCTATGGAGATCGTCGTGGACCTGTACGAGTCGACCGCGGAGCTGGTGGCACCCGACGACGTCGCCCACTTCGCGGTCCGGGTGGTCACATCGGCGGGCGCGGTGGCGCCGGACGGCCCGAGCGGCGACGCCGATCGGCTGGCGGCGGTCGTCGCGTCGACCGGGGTGGGAGCAGTCGGGGGAACAGGCGACGTGTTCGTTCGACCGGAGGCGGTCCGCGCCCTGGCCGGAACGGCGGCCGGGGAGGAGTGGGGGGCGGCGTTCGCCAAGATGTGCGAGTACGCGGTCTCGAAGGGCTGGGTCGACGATGCCGGTCGCATCCAGGCGCACGTCGAGTGGCCGTCGTCAGAGGGTTGACGCCGGCCCGGTCGGGGCGGCTGTCGGGCCGACTGCACCGTGGCTACCATGGGAAGGAATTGAAGCACGTTCTAGTTTTTGTCGCTGGACCGGGCTCGGACAGCTGAGGAGGGGGCCATGCCCGTCAAGGACTACGACCGGTTGTTCATCGGGGGGCAGTGGGTGGCCCCAGAGGGGACGGGCACGATCGAGGTCGTCTCGCCGTCCACCGAAGAGGTCGTCGCCCGGGTACCGGACGCGACGGCCGCGGACGTCGACAAGGCGGTCGCCGCGGCCCGCGAGGCGTTCGACCGGGGGCCGTGGCCCCGGATGGCGCCGGCCGAGCGGGGCGCGGTCCTGGCGAAGGTGGCCGAGGCGATCACGGCCGAGATGGTCGACATGGCCGAGACGATCACGATCGAGATGGGTTCTCCGGTCTCGTGGGCCCAGCTCGGCCAGGTATTGGCGCCGACGATGGTCTTCAACTACTACGCCGAGCTGGCGGCCAGCTACGCGTTCGACGAAGTCCGGGCCGGTGTGCTCAACCCGGAGGTCCTCGTGACGAAGGAGCCGGCCGGTGTCGTCGGGGCGATCGCACCGTGGAACGTGCCGCTCTTCATCGCGTCGGCCAAGCTCGGCCCGGCCCTGGCCGCCGGCTGCACGGTCGTCTTCAAGCCGGCACCGGAGACGCCGCTCGATGCGTTTCGCCTGGCCGAGATCTTTGCCGAGGCCGGTCTGCCCGATGGCGTCCTCTCCGTCGTACCGGCCGGCCGGGAGGTCGGCGAACACCTCGTCACCCATCCCGGCGTCGACAAGATCACGTTCACTGGTTCGTCGGCCGCGGGCAAGCGGATCGGTGGCCTGTGCGGCGAGCGGCTCAAGCGCTGCACGCTCGAGCTGGGCGGGAAATCGGCGGCCATCATCCTCGACGACGCGGATCTCGGGGCGACGATGGCGAACCTCGTGCCGAACGCCATCATGAACAACGGGCAGGCGTGCATCGCCCAGACGCGGATCCTCGCCCCGCGCCGTCGCTACGACGAGGTCGTCGATGCCCTGGTCGAGCAGGTCAAGGCGATGACGGTGGGGGACCCGCTCGACCCGGCGACCGAGGTCGGTCCGCTCGTGGCCGGCCGCCAACGCGACCGGGTGGAGGGCTATCTGCGCAGTGGCCAGGACGAAGGGGCGAAGGTCGCCGTCGGCGGCGGTCGGCCGGCCGGCCTCGACAAGGGGTACTACGTCGAGCCGACGGTCTTCTCCGACGTCGACAACAAGATGACGATCGCCCAGGAAGAGATCTTCGGGCCGGTGCTCGTCGTCATTCCCTACGACGGCGACGCCGACGCCGTCGGTATCGCCAACGATTCGAACTACGGCCTCTGCGGCTCGGTGTGGACGAACGACAACGAGCGCGGTCTCGGCATCGCCCGGAAGGTACGGACGGGGACGTACATGCTCAACACGGGGGTGCCGATCGACTTCGCGACGCCGTTCGGCGGCTACAAGGAGTCAGGCGTCGGCCGGGAGTTCGGCCCCGAGGGGCTCGAGCTGTTCTTGGAGAAGAAGTCCATCGCCCTGCCGGCCGGCTTCACGCCGGCCGTCTAGTCCGGGCCGCCGGGGTCGGCCGAGTGCGGCCACTCGTCCGTCCGTCCGACCGATGGTCAGCCGGCCGATGGCAGTGGGGAGGCGTACCCCGACAGCGGCGAGCCGCCCCCCTGGGTGTCGGCCCGGTACTGGTCGGTGCCGGTCTCGACGACGCTGAACCCGGTGCGATCGCCGTCGCCGTTGACGACGTCAGGACCCCGAGCTCCTGGCGTGTACGCGGTCACGACCGCGACATGGTCGGCGGTGTCGGTCACCGTGTCGAGGCCGTAGACCGCGACGTCCCCCGGCTGGGGTGTGTAGCCGACGCCGGCCGGATGCCAGGTGCCGTGGCCGACAGCCCAGACGTAGAAGCTGGCCGACGCGGCGTTGATGTCTCCCGGCGAGAGCTGGTAGGTGAAGTCGGCACCGGCCTGTCGCCAGGCCCACGCGGCGAAGTCGGCGCACCACTCCTCGCTGCGCAGGCCCGATGTGCAGGTCGCTGTCCCGGCGTCCCAGTAGGCGCTGAACTTGTTGCAGTACGAGTCGGGCGGGTCGGTCCGGTAGCCGAGCTGGCTTTCCGCGGCGTCCACGATCCGGGCCCGCAGGGACGACGGCGACGGACCGCCGGACGAGGTGGCCATCGTGATCCCGACGATCGCCAGCGCGACCACCGCGACGACGAGAACGGCCGCCAGCCGGCGGCGACGTCGCGGCCGTCGACTCCGGGTACCGGAGCGGTTGGGGCCATGGGGGACCGGGCGAGCGGTCCTGGTGGGTCCGGGCACTGGCGGTGGCTCCCTGCTGGTGCGACGAGCGCTGCCAGGCTACCGATGCCGGTCGACCGGCTGGCTTCACCACCGAGCCGGTCGACCGCGCCGCCGACGATCGGTTCGACCCGGTCGGGGCCCGACGGCCGCGGCCGGAGGGCATCTGTCAGAATTCACGGACCCGTTCCCCGGTGACCGACCGGGCCAACGACGGCTGCTCGGCCGCGCCGGGAGTGCCGTCGTCGTTCAAGGGGGAGGAGCCCGGCCAGGTGGCCCAGCACGAGCGCACAGCCGGACCGACCCGCCCGGGCGATCCGGCGTCGGGCACCGGCGCGAGGCCCGATCCGGACGCGCCGCGCGAGGAGCCGAACCTGTCGTACATCCCGGCGCTCGACGGGATGCGGGCGTTCGCGGTGCTCGGGGTCATGGCCTTCCACGGTGGGATCCCGTGGCTGGTCGGCGGCTATCTCGGCGTCGACGCGTTCTTCGTCCTGTCCGGCTTCTTGATCACGTCGCTCCTCGTCAACGAGTGGCACCGGCTCCGCACCATCCGGCTGGGCGCGTTCTGGGCTCGACGGGCCCGCCGGCTGCTGCCGGCCCTACTGCTCGTGCTGCTCTTCGTCGCCGTCTACGCCGCGTTCATCGTCCCCCGCGGGACGTACCCGAACCTTCGCCTCGACTCGCTGTCGACGCTGTTCTACGTGGCCAATTGGCACTTCATTCTGATCGGGTCGAGCTACTTCAACCAGACCGGGCTGCCGTCCCCGCTCACCCACACGTGGTCGCTGGCGATCGAGGAACAGTTCTACCTGGTCTGGCCGCTGGTCGTCCTCGGCCTGCTGAAGCTGACGCGGAACCTCCGGGTGCTGCTCGTCGTCTCGGTCGTCGGTGCCGTCGCGTCGGCCGTCGAGATGGCGCTGCTCTACCACCCGGGGACGGACACGACCCGGCTGTACTACGGCACCGACACCCATGCTCAGTGCCTGCTCGTCGGGGCCAGCCTCGCCGTATCGCTGGCCATCATCGCCCGGGAACGGGGCCGCCGGGAGGTGGTGTCCGGCGGCCGGGCCCGGCGCGGACGGCTGCCCGGTGGCGATCCTCGTTGGGCCGCGACGACCCGGGCCGGTCGGACCGTCTTCACCGTCGTCGGCCTGGTCGGGGTCGCGGGATCGGCCATCCTGTGGTCCCGGCTCACAGGCAACACCGCGCTCCTCTACCGGGGCGGATTCCTCTTGGCCGCTCTAGCCACCGCGGCCGTGCTGGTCTCGGTCGTCTGCGCCCAGCGGTCACCGGTCGCCGTCGTCCTGTCGGTTGCCCCGCTCCGCTACCTCGGGCGCATCTCGTACGGGATGTACCTGTGGCACTACCCGCTCTTCATCTGGATCAACGGGACACGGACCGGGCTGAGCGGCTACTCACTGTTCGTGGTGCGGGCGGCCGTCACCATCGCGGTCGCCACCGTCTCGTTCTACCTCGTCGAGCGGCCAATCCGGCAGGGGTCGTTCTTCCGGCAGTGGCGGGCGTGGCTGGCCGCCCCGGTGGCCGTCGTCGCGACCGTGGTCGTGCTGGTCGTGGCCACGACCGTGCCGGCCGTGGCCGGAGCCGGGCCGGCGACGACCACGTCGACCGGTCCTGTCACCGGCTCCGGGCGGCCGGTGAAGGTGCTCGTCATCGGGGACTCGACCGCGCTGACCCTCGGGATCGACCTGGACGTCGACGCCGCTGCGTACGGCCTGACACTGAAGGACGAAGGCGTCGTCGGCTGCGGCGTGACGGAAGGCACGCTGGACAAGACAACAGGCGTCGTCGGCAACGTCTGGAACGCCTGCAATTCGGGCGTGGCCGCCGGGACGCCGCTGTTCCAGTACACGACAGCGTACGGAACCAAGGTCCGATCACCCGATGCCGAGCAGTGGACAGTGTGGGACCGTAACTGGGTCGACCAGCTCGACCCGGACGTCGTCGTCCTATTGGCCGGCCGCTGGGAGGTGCACACACGCGTCTACAACGGCCAGTGGACGAACATCACCCAGCCCGACTTCGCGGCGTACGTCAAGCGGCAGCTCGCCTACACGGTCGGGTTCGCCAGCGCCAAGGGGGCGAAGGTGGTGCTCATGGCCGCGCCGTGCTACGACCACGGTGAGCAGCCGAACGGCCAACCGTGGCCGACAGACACGGCGGCCCGCGTCGATGCCTACAACCGCCTCGTCGACGAGGTGGCCGCGGAGAACCCGACGAAGGCCACGACCGTCAACCTCGACGCAATGGTCTGCCCGGGCGGCCAGTTCGAGCAGGACATCGACGGCGTCCAGGTGAGGTCCTCCGACGGGGTCCATTTCCCCGAGACAGGGGCCGCCGCGCCGTACCTCGACCCGAAGATCCTGCCGGTCCTCGAGCGGATCGGTCGAGAGCAGATGGCCGGTCGTTGAGCGGGCCTCCCCCGAGCCGGCTGTCCGCCCTGGCGCCTACTGGCCGGGGAGCGTCGAGGGGGTCGGCTGACCGGGGATGTGATTGACGACCGGGGGTTGCTCGTTGGTCTTCGACGCCTGGGCGCACTGCAGGCGCAGGGCGGTGAGGAGGTTGGCCTCGGAGTTCCGTCCCGCTTCCTGGAGGGTCGTCATCAACGGGTTCCACTGGCCGTCGGCCGAGTTCGCTTGGGCGGCCAGCGGCAGGGCCGCCTCCAGCTCCTCCAGCGCCTTGCCCCTCTGCGCGGCCGCCCGAGATGGGTCCGTGTCGTGCGTCGCGTCGTTGTAGAGCCGGATCGACGTGTCGACATGCGTGCACGCTTGCCGGGCCAACGTCAGGCCGTCGTTGCTGCACCCGGCCAGCAGTAGGGCGACTCCGGCGAGCCCGGCGAGCGCGGGCGCGACCGCGGCCCGCCGTCGCACGTCAGCCGAGCCAGCTCTCGGCGGCGTCGAGCAGGAAGCGGCTGACCGCCAGGCAGCGGTCGAAGACGTCGCAGAGCAGCTCCTCGCCGGCGAGCACTCGGGCCAGCGAGACCGGTTGGCGGGCGACGATGTTCAGTCGTCGTTCCGGACCGTCGGTGGCTGACGCGAACGAGTCGATGGCCGATACCTCCAGCGGAAGCTCGATGCCGCCGACACCGGCCAGGTCGATGGCCAGGCGGAGGAGGTCCGGACCGTTCGGTAGCGGGGGCAGGGCCCAGGTGAACGTGAGGGGGAAGTGGAAGTCGTCCGGGGGGTCGTCGTCCTCGGCCAGTCCCATCACCGCGTCCTCGAACGACAGGAGGACCCGCGGGTCGACGTCCAGCGCCAGGTGGAGGTCGAGGGGTCCGCCGCAGCCTTCCTCGGGGTGGAGGTCGACCTCCCAGACCTGGCGCAACGAATAGGTCTCGACGAAGTGCCGCTCGTCGTGGACGTGGAACCCGTGGTCCACGGAATGGTCCTTCAGGTCGGCGACGTAGCCGGCGACATCGATGGCTGCCACAGTGAGCGCCAGCCTAGTGGTGGCTTGTGGCACCGGGGAGTGGCGGTAGGGTCTCCCGATGGACGACGACGCCCTGCTGGCGGTGTTGACCGACGCGGTGGTCGCCGTTCGCTCCGCGCTCGACGGGCTCGACGACTGGAAGCAGCCCGGTGTTCGACCCGGTCAGTACCGGCTCGACCTCGTCGCTGATCGGGCGGCCTGCGGGGTGCTCCACGAGGCCGGCCTGGCCGTCATGTCCGAGGAGAGCGGGTTGAGTGGCCCGATAGCCCCCCGGCAGGTCGAAGAAGACCTGCTCGTCGTCCTCGACCCGGTCGACGGGTCGACCAACGCGTCTCTCGGCATTCCGTGGTTCGCCACCAGTCTCTGCGTCCTTGACGGCACCGGCGCCCGGGTCGCTCTCGTCGTCAACCAGGCCACCGGCGTCCGGTACGACGCGGTCCGTGGCGGCGGCGCCCGTCGCGACGGGCGACCGATCGCCCCGTCCGGTTGCCGGACGCTTTCGAAGGCCATCGTCGGAATATCCGGTTTTCCGGATCTACGCCCGGGTTGGGCCCAGTTCCGGGCCCTCGGGTCAGCCGCGCTCGACCACTGCGCGGTCGCCGAAGGCGTCCTCGACGGCTATCGCGTCGTCGGTGGGTCGTCGCTCTTCGGCTGGGACTACCTCGGCGGGATGCTGCTGTGCATCGAAGCCGGCGCAGCCGTCGGCGAGTACTTCGGCAACGATCTCATCGTGCTCGACGACTCCCGACGGTGGCCGGTCGCCGCGGCGACGCCCGAGCTCCTGGCCGAGCTGCTCGCCGCCAAGGTCTGATCGGCCGGCTCGGCCGGCGGTTGGGTACAATTTCCCGGTACACGACGGATGGCCGGACCGAGGCCCTAGGTGTCGAGAGCGGTAGGGGAGACCCGGCCGGTCGGGCACCGTAACTTCGGGCGGGCTTCTGCGGGCGTTTAGCTCAGTTGGTAGAGCAATTGGCTTACAACCAATAGGTCGTCGGTTCGAGCCCGGCAGCGCCCACCAAATCCTATAGGAATAGCAAGTTTAATCGACGTTCGTCGTGGCCTCGATGGGTACCGCGGACGGGTCGGTAAGAGCGTTCGCGTGGTCTTCACTCACAAGTCGTTTATCCGACGCGTTCATTTCACTTCCCGTTTACCGCCGGTCCTTAGCATCACAGCGGAATAGCGACCTCGCGCTGGATTCCGGCTCGGTGGTACGCCCGACGACGGGAGTCGATGGTTCATGCGAGTTGCCAGTCCAGGTCGCGTCGCACGCGGCAGGCGCGCCGGCTTCGTCGGGGTTGCCTTGCTCATCGGTACGGCCGGTGTCATCCCGCTGGTGGCCTTCGCCCCGTCGGCGTCGGCGTCGGCGTCGGTCGTCTCGTCGACGACGCCGGTGACCTCGGTCAACCTGGCCGACTACGGACTCGTGGCGCGGTACCCGCTGCCCAGTAAGGCCAACCCGCTGGGCGGCGACACCTCGTGCACCAGTGGCAGCGGTGACGTCCTCGCCGACGAGGCGTCGGCCGTCGCCTACGACCCGAACGGCGCCGGCGGCGCCGGCTCGCTCTTCGTGCTCGGCGACGGCGGCGCGTGCGTGGTCCAGACCACGCTCACCGGTACCTACATCGACTCGATGACGCTCGCCTCCGGTAACAGCGCGGAGGGGACCGCGTTCTATGACACCGAGGGCATCACGTACGTCGGCCAGGATGGCGGCAAGCCGCAACTCGTGATGACCGAGGAGCGCTATCGCCAGCTCGACGAGTTCGACTACACGGCCGGGACGACGCTGACGCTCGCGGAGGCCGAGGCCGTCAAGCTGGGCACGACGATCGGGAACATCGGCCTGGAGGGTGTCGCCTACGATCCCGCCACCAGCAATGCCAGCGGCTGCTCGAGCCAGACCGTGGGTCCGGTGACGGGGAACTTCTGTCAGGGATTCGTCGTCGCCAAGGAGAAGCAGCCGGAGGACATCTTCCAGACGAACGTCGACTGGGGCTCCCGTGGCGCGCAGAGCACGGACCCGGCGACGGGCACGGCGACCAACGGTGGCCCGGACGCCAACGAGGGATCGGCAGGTGCGCCGACCTCCCTGTTCCCCCCGTCAGACGCGAACCTGAACGACTTCTCGGACGTCTTCGCTATGTCCAACATCGCGTCGCTCGACGGCACCGACCCAGTGTCTGGGGCCGACGGAAGTCAGTACGACGGTGACCTGCTGATCGACAGTCAAGAGTCGGGTGCCATCGAGCTGGTCGATCGCAGCGGCAACATCAAGAGCCGGCTCGACCTGCTGCCCAACCCGTCCAGCGGCCTCGACGTCGTCGACGAGACGCACGAGGGTGTCGCGATGGACCAGTTCGGCAACCTCTATGTCGACAGCGAGGACGGCGCCGGTCAGAACGCCCCCGAGCTCGAGGTCTACGCGCCGACGACCGATCCCGACAAGTCGCCGACGGCCATCACGCTGGCGTCCACCAAGGGCACCCTGCCGTCGACGACGACCACCGCCAACGGCCCGGTCAAGCTCAGCAACCTGTCGGTCACCGACGGCGACAGCGATGGGATCGGAACCGACGTCTACACGGTGGCCGCGAGCGACGGCGACTCCCACGACGTCTCCGGCCTCTTCACGGCTGACCACACCGGCCTCTACGTTGCACCGGGGGCATCGCTGGCCAACGTGCCCTCCCCGGTGTCGATCACGGTGACGGTGAAGGACCCAGGCGCGGTCGACGCATCGAGCTTCCCCAACGGCGTCACGAGCAGCCCTTACGCGCTGACGATCACGGCTCACACACCGGTGACAGGCGCAGAGAGCAAGATCATCATCAGCGAGGTCGACCCGTCGGGTTCCGGCGCCGGCAACAACTCGTACGGTGAGGACTGGTTCGAGCTGACCAACACCGGGACTCAGCCCGTGGACCTCACCGGCTGGTCGGCGGACGACAGCCACGAGGTGGCGGGCAAGTTCCCGCTCCTCGGTGTCTCCACGATCGGCCCGGGCGAGTCGGTCGTCTTCGTCCAGGCAGATACCGCCGTCGGTGCGACGACCACGCCGACAGACACGGTCGCCGCATTCAAAAGCGCCTGGGGTCTGTCGTCCACCGCCCAGGTCGGCTGGTACTCCGACGAGGATGGTCTCTCACAGAGTGGCGACGAGGTCAACGTCTACGACGCGGGCGAGAACTTCGTGACCGGCGTTTCGTTCGGCGCTTCGGAGGACAAGGTGTCGTTCGACAATTCGGCCGGGATCACTGGCCCGATCGATACCTTCAGCGACTCCGGTGGAGATGACGGCTCCTTCACCGACAGTGAGGGCGAGACCGGCTCGCCGGACTTTGCTCACATCGTGGCATCGACGCCGTCGGTCGCCATCACCGAGGTCGACCCGACCGGCAGCAGCATGTCCTACGCCGCCGACTGGTTCGAGCTGACGAACACCGGCACGAGCGCGGTCGACCTCACCGGCTGGAAGATGGACGACAGCTCCGATGCGATCGGTTCGGCCGTCGCGCTCGGCGGGGTCTCTTCGATCCCGGCCGGCAAGTCGGCCGTGTTCTTCGAGGACACGAGCGGCACCGACGCCACCATCGAGACGGCGTTCTCCCAGGCGTGGTTCGGCACCTCGACACTGCCGTCGGGCTTCCTCATCGGCCACTACGGCGGGTCTGGTGTCGGCCTCTCGACCGGTGGTGACGCGGTCAACCTGTTCGACGCCTCCGGCAACCACGTCACCGGCGTGACCTTCGGTGCCGCGTCGTCGACGTCGCCGATCGCCACCTTCGACAACACGGCTGGTGGCTCGAGCGTCTCGACGCTCAGCCAGGTCGGCGTGAACGGTGCGTTCCTCTCGGCCAACGGCGCCGAGGTCGGATCGCCGGGGACCATCGCCACGACGTCCGTGCCACCCCCAACGCCGTCGGTCGCCATCACCGAGGTCGACCCGACCGGCAGCAGCATGTCCTACGCCGCCGACTGGTTCGAGCTGACGAACACCGGCACGAGCGCGGTCGACCTCACCGGCTGGAAGATGGACGACAGCTCCGATGCGATCGGTTCGGCCGTCGCGCTCGGCGGGGTCTCTTCGATCCCGGCCGGCAAGTCGGCCGTGTTCTTCGAGGACATGAGCGGCACCGACGCCACCATCGAGACGGCGCTCTCCCAGGCGTGGTTCGGCACCTCGACACTGCCGTCGGGCTTCCTCATCGGCCACTACGGCGGGTCTGGTGTCGGCCTCTCGACCGGTGGTGACGCGGTCAACCTGTTCGACGCCTCCGGCAACCACGTCACCGGCGTGACCTTCGGTGCCGCGTCGTCGACGTCGCCGATCGCCACCTTCGACAACACGGCTGGTGGCTCGAGCGTCTCGACGCTCAGCCAGGTCGGCGTGAACGGTGCGTTCCTCTCGGCCAACGGCGCCGAGGTCGGATCGCCGGGGACCATCGCCACGACGTCCGTGCCCACCACCATTACCTCAGCTGACGCCACCACCTTCACCGCCAAACTGGGGGGAACCTTCACCGTCAGCACCAGTGGCCACCCAACGCCCACCCTGACCGAGTCGGGGACGCTGCCCAGCGGGGTGACCTTCACCGACAACGGTGACGGCACGGCCACCTTGGCGGGGACGCCGACCGCCGCCGCGCCGGGCACCTACCCGGTCACCGTCACGGCCGCCAACGGCACGACCCCGGCTACCCAGTCCTTCACCCTCACGGTGCTCGGCACGGCGCCGACGCCGACGACGGCCGACCTGACGGGGGCGGTCACCGACGCCAGCAACGGCAACCCGCTAGCCAGTGCCTGCGTCTACCTCTACCAGGTGGGCAACACCAGCTCGGCCGCCTATGCCTCGTGCACCGCGAGCAACGGGGACTACGAGGTGGACGGGATCACGCCGGGTAGCTACGACGTGGCCTTCAGCGCCCTGGGCGGTTCGTATGCCACCCAGTGGTTCAACGGGACGGCCACCGGGGCCACCAGCCAGTCCGGGGCCACCGCCCTCAGCCTCACCGGCGGCAAGGCCACCACCGGGATCGACGCCGCTCTGGCCTCGGTTCCGGCTGGCAACCTGACCGGCACGGTGACCGACGCCTCGACCACCCACCCGCTGGCCAACGTGTGCGTCTACCTGTACGCGGCCGGGAACACCACCAGCGCTGCCTATGCCACCTGCACCGGGTCCAACGGGGCGTACGCCTTCGGCGGGGTGACGCCGGGCAGCTACGACGTGGCCTTCGCCGATCCCTCGGGCACCTATGGGACCCAGTGGTACACCGGATCGGCCGGCGGAGCGGCCAGCCAGTCGGGGGCGACGGTCGTCACCGTACCGAACGGCAACGGAACGCTGAGCGGGATCAACGCCGCCCTCACCGAGGCCACCGCTGGCAACCTCACCGGGACGGTCACCGACGCCACCACCGGCCACCCGGTGGCCAACGTCTGCGTCTACCTCTACCCGGCCGGCAACACCTCCCAGGCGGCCTACGCCACCTGCACCGGGTCGACCGGCACCTACGGGTTCTCCGGGATCACCCCGAGCGGCTACAACGTGGCCTTCGCCGACCCGAGCGGCACCTACGCCACCCAGTGGTTCAACGGGACGGGGGCCGGGGTCACAAGTCAGGCCGGCGCCTCGGTGGTGGTCGTGCCCGCCGGCAACAAGACCACCTCGGGCATCAACGCCGCCCTCGCCGAGGTCCCGGCCGGCAACCTGACCGGCACGGTCACCGAGGCGGTGACGGCGACGCCGCTGGCCAACGTGTGCGTCTACCTCTACCCGGCCGGCAACACCACCAGTGCGGCCTATGCCACCTGCACCGGGTCCAACGGGACCTACAACCTCGACGGCCTCACCCCGGGCAGCTACAACGTGGCCTTCGCCGACCCGGCGGGGACCCACGCCACCCAGTGGTACAACGCAACGGCCAACGGCGCGACGACCCAGTCGGGCGCCACGACCGTGACCGTGCCCGGCGGGAACCAGACGCTCAGCGGCATCAACGCCGTGCTGTCGCTGGTGGCGACCGGCAACGTCACCGGGACGGTGACCGACGCCACCACCACGGGCCCGGTGGCCAACGTCTGCGTCTACCTCTACCAGGTGGGCCACACCAGCTCGGCCGCCTACGCCACCTGCACGGCGCCTGACGGCAGCTACGCCTTCGCCGGGATCACCCCCGGCTTCTACGACGTCGCCTTCAGCGACCCCACCGGGACCTACACCACGCAGTGGTACACCGGCACGGCCGCCGGAGCCTCCAGCCAGTCCGGAGCCCAGGCCATCTCGGTGACCAACGGCGGGGCCACGGTGTCTGACGTCAACGCTGCCCTCGGTGAGGTCCCCTCGGGCAACGTGACCGGCACGGTGACGTCGGCTGCCAACGGCCACCCGCTGGCCAACATCTGCGTCTACCTCTACCAAGTGAACAACAGCTCGTCGGCCGCCGACGCCACCTGCACCGCTGCCAACGGCAGCTACCAGCTCTCGGGGGTCACTCCCGGCAGCTACGACGTGGCCTTCTTCGACCCCTCGTTCACCTACGCCACCCAGTGGTACACCGGGACAGCCGCTGGGGCAGCCAGCCAGGCGGGGGCGACGGCGGTGACGGTGCCGAGCGGTAACGGGACGCTGAGCGGGATCGCCGCCGCCCTGTCGGCCGCGTCTTAGGCGTCGGTGCCCCGGGCCCTTCGCCGGGGGCCCAGGTAGACCCCTCCCACCGGACGTCGTGTTCCGTGACGTCGCGGCGGTGACTGGTGGACACCGACGAGACGAGGTGTTAGGCCTTCGCCACCTACCAGACGAAGGTGAGGTGGCGTCACGCTCATCTACCGCAGTCTCAGCGCCGGGGTCGTCGGCTCGAGAGAACCGACGAGACCATGACGGCAAGACAGGCGCTACCCACGCAAGGTCCGCTCGCCCGCTACGAGCAAGAGGTCATCGACCGGGTCAACGATTTCAACGATCCGCGTCAGGAGTGGCGGCGCCTCTTCTCGGAGGTGCTCGGAACGTTTTTCCTCGTGCTCGTGGCCGCGGGCGCGGGCATGATGGGCCACGCCTTCCCGGGCGTGATCACCCGAACGGACGCCGTCGTCGCGCCGGCGTTGATGGTCATGGCCATCATCTTGTTCATGGGCAAGGTGTCCGGCGCCCACCTGAACCCGGCCGTCTCGATCGCCTTCGCCTTGCGCCGCGACTTCCCGTGGTGGCGAGTGCCGGGCTACATCGTGGCCCAGCTCGGCGGTGCGACCCTGGCCGCCCTCTTCCTGCGCGCCGTTATCAACGTCTCGTCCATGTACGGGTCCAACTATCCGGCCCATGGCTACTCGGACATGGCGGCGTTCTGGATGGAGTTGATCCTCACCGTGGGCCTCGTCAGCGTGATCCTCGGCACGGCCTCGGGGGCCCAGAACGTCGGGATCGTCGGGGCCTTCGGCGTCGGTGGCTACATCGCGCTGGCGGGACTGTGGGGCAGCCCGATCTCGGGTGCGTCGATGAACCCGGCCCGCACGTTCGGGCCCGACCTGGTCTCCGCCACCTTCTCCGGCTACTGGGTGTACGTCGCCGGTCCGATCGCCGGCGCGGCGCTGGCGGTTGCCGTGGCCTTCGTGTTGCGTGGCGGTGGCGGTGGTCGATCGGGCTCGGGCGCCGCCCAGGGCGACTTGTTCACCGAGGTCTACGAGTCCGGCAAGTCCTGACGGTCGAGCCTCGACGTGGATCCGCCGCGATGCGGCGATCCCCGACCGGTAGCTGGCAACTTTCGGAAGATCACCCGAAGTGGGTGATGCCCGCGGGTGCTGCACATGGTTCGATCCGAGCGCCAGTTCGACGCTGCCCACCGTTGAGGAGAAACCCACGTGCTTGCCGCTAGCTACCCGTTGCTCGACCTCTTCTGGACGATCCTCGAGATCTTCCTCTTCATCATCTACATCTGGTTGTTGATCGCCATCTTCTCGGACATCTTTCGCAGCCATGACATGGGCGGCGGTCTGAAGGCGCTGTGGGTCCTCTTCGTCTTCGTCATTCCGTTCCTGGGGATCTTGATCTACCTGATCGCCCGAGGAGGAAGCATGCACGAGCGGGCGGCCCAGCAGGCGCAGCAACAACAGGAGGCCTTCGCCGACTACGTCAAGGAAACGGCCGGGACCAGCGCAACCGACGAACTGGCCAAGCTCGCCGACCTGAAGGCCCAGGGCGCGCTCACCGAGGCCGAGTTCGAATCCCAGAAGGCCAAGCTGCTGGCCTAGACCGTTCGGCGCCGGGCGCGTCGTGGCCGGGCGTCTTGCGTCAGAGGAGCCCCAGCTCCCGAGCCCGGGCGACGGCCGCGTTCCGGCTGTCGACGTCGAGCTTGCGATAGATGTGGGCGATGTGGGACTTGATCGTGTTGATCGAGACGTAACACCGTTCGGCCAGCTCGGTGTTCGTGGGCCGGCCGGGCAGGTAGGAGAGAACCTCGAGCTCCCGATCGGTCAACGGGTCGGACAGGGCCGCCCCCGCGGGTCCCCCTCGCACGGCGCGTGCTCGTTCGAGTACCGCTTGACGAAGTGCGGGATGGTCCGCGGAAGCGGCGATCAGGCGGAGGACCTCGGGCCCCGCCCGAACGCACTTGTCGACCAGGCCGTGCCGTTCGGCCAGGAGCATGGCGTCGGCGAGGGGAGCCTGAGCGATGTCGGCGGTGCCTTCGACGTCCAGCAGCCACGCCTGCAGCAACAGCCGGTCCAGCTCGACCAGGGGCAACGGTGGACCGACCGGCGCCGCAAGACCGTCGAGCAGTTTCTTGGCGCGGTCGGCGTGGCCGAGGGCCAGGAGGGCCGACGCCAACTCGCCCGCTACGAGGGGCGAAGGTTGCCCAACACCGTCGACGGCGAGCAGCGCCTGTTCGGGCATGCCGGCCTCTCGAAGGAGGCGGCAGCGCAGCGCCAGCAACCGCTCGGCGACGACCGGCGGGGGAGGCGAACCGATGTCGTTCGCCGCGGCGACCAGGGTGGCCATAGCCCGATCGGGGTGTCCTTCGGCGGCCTCGAGCTCGACGGAACCGAGGCGACCCACCCACAACAACTGCGTGCGCCGATTGGACTCCGCTCGAAGGAGCCCGGCATGGAGGGAGGGGGCGGCTCGGTGCGGTTCCCCCCGCTCGAGCGCGGCGAACGCCATCGCCAGATAGGCATCGGCGACCGCGGGATGGGCCAGCACGCCACCGTCGCGGGCCACGCCCAACGCTTCGGCGGCGTGCATCTCCGCGTCGGCGATCGAGCCGCCCCACGCGTCGAGCAGCGCGAGGGAGCCGAGGGCACTGATCCGCCAGATCGAATAGCCGGCCCCGGCGGTCACGAGCGCCCTTTCGAGCCAGTCTCGGGCGGCGGCGAAATGGCCGGCCAGGAAGTGGGCGCGCCCGCCGGAGACCGTTACCAGCGTCTCGAGGGACTCCGGGTCCGTGAGGCCCAAAAGGCTGGGTACCGGAGCGCCGTCGAGGTCCTGCAGCATCTGGATCGCACGCGTGGCGGTGGTGATCGACGTTTCGGGCCGGGATCGCCATTGGACGAGAGCCGCCAGAAGGCTTTGCGCGCATACCCGGGTGCCGTACGGCGCCTCGGGGGCGGCCGTGATCCTTCGGAGCGTGTCCTCGGCCGCGACCGCCTGTCCCTCGGGGACCAACAACGCGCCGAGGAGCAGGGTGACATCCCATCGGGTGGCCAGAATCGATTCGGGCAGCTGGCGGATCCATCGGATGACGGTGGTCATCTGGCCCTGTTCGAAGATCTCCGACCCCCTCGAGAAGATCACCTCCACCGCGCGGTCCCATTCCTCGGCTCGCAGGAGGTATTCGACGGCGGGAACCACCTCGCCTCGGTCGAGGTACCAGGCCGCGGCGAGGCGTAAGAGATCCGGCTCGGCGGTCGGGTCCTCGGCTCGCAGTCGGAAGTGCAGCAGGTCCCTGAAGAGGTGGTGGAAGCGGAACCATTCCCGACGACTGTCGAGCGGTACGAGGAACATCGATTCTCGCTCCAGCTCCTCGAGCATGAGCTGGGCCCCCGGGACGCCGGTGACGTACTCGACGAGTGGCGCCGACATCTGGTCGAGCACGGCACTCCGGAGCAGCAGCGCCCGTCGGGGCTCGGGCTGGGCGCTGAGCACCTCTTCGCTGAGGTAGTCGGCGACGAGGCGGTCATCGCCGGAGAACCGAACGATGAAGTCATCCGAGTCGGCATGGGTCCGGAGCGTGACACCGGCGAGCTGCAAGCCCGCAGCCCATCCCTCCGTTCGACCGAGCAAGGCCGTCACGCCGTCGGCCCCGATCGGTCGCCCAGTGATCCGTTCCAGCAACTCCGCCGAGTCGGCGTGGCTGAACGCGAGATCGGATTGGCGGATCTCGGTCACGTTGCGGTGCAGCCGGTAGCTGTTCCACGCCAGGGGAGGGTCGATCCTCGTCGACAGGATCAAGTGGACCTGCGGTGCCAGGGCCTCCAAGAACCTCGCGAGGTCGGCGACAAGCTCCGGGTTCGACAGATGATGGAGATCGTCCAGAACGAGGACAATGTCGGAGAGCTCGATCGGCAGGGGTTCGACCTGCTCGATGAGTGGTCCGCCAAGTCCACGGCTGCTCATGGCGGCCAAGGGCGCCAGCTCGGCAAAGGCGGGGCTGATCGCGGCGAGTCCCCGGAGCAGTCGTTGGGCGAACCGGCCGGCATCGTCGTCGGCCGGTTCCAGCTGGAGCCACACGAACGCCAGGTCGGGCCGGGTGGCGGCCCACTGGGCCAGCAGGACCGACTTCCCGGATCCGGCCGGAGCCACGATCAACGTCAACGGCCGGCCCAGCCCCTGATCCAGTCGGCGCCGGAGCAGGGGACGATCGACCGCGTACGCGGGCACGACGGGAGTCATGACCATCGGGGGGCTCGTTTCCGTGGAAACGGCCATTGTGGCATCAATCACCCGATTGGGGTGACGAGACCGCCGGAGCCCAGGAGTAGAAGGAGAGAGTGGGCCCCCAAGCCGCACATACGGCGTCTGCGTCGGCGGCAGCGCAGGCCAGGTTGCCGACCACCACACACCAGGATCGCCCGGGCGGGCCGTCGATCGGGAACGAGACCCCGTTGAGTGCCGAGAGGTTCGAGATCGTCGTAAAGGGAACGCTCAGTCCGGCCGTTGTCGTCGCGATGGTCGGGTTCGAGGTCAGCGAGGAATCGCAGGGTGCGACGCGCCTCGTCGGCTGGGTGCCCGACCAGACGCGCCTGCTCAGCGTCCTGGTCACTCTGCGGGATCTGAACATCGAGCTGCAGTCGGTGAAGCTCATCGACTCTGTCGCCACCGGGTTCCCGGCACCCGGGCACGGCGTGACCTGAGGAGATGACGATGGTTGACATAACCCGCACCAACCTGCCGATCCCGCACCGGACGCACGTCGGCCTGACCACGTATGACGCAAAGGATCCGGACACCGCCTTCGACCCGATCGAGCCGGTGCGGCCGCCCGAGGGCGCACCGAACGTCCTGATCATGATGATCGACGACGCCGGGTTCGGTTCGGCCTCGGCGTTCGGTGGACCTTGCAGCACCCCGAACGCCGAGCGGCTCGCGGCCAACGGCCTCCGGTTCAATCGTTTCCACACGACGGCGCTCTGCTCGCCGACCCGCCAGGCCCTTCTGACGGGGCGTAACCACCACGCCGTGGGCATGGGCGGCATCACCGAGATCGCCACGTCCGCACCCGGGTACAGCTCGGTGCGACCTGATACCGCCGCTCCGCTGGCCGAGACCCTGCGCCTCAACGGCTACAGCACCGCCCAATTCGGAAAGTGTCACGAGGTCCCGGTCTGGGAAACGAGCCCGATGGGGCCGTTCACCCACTGGCCGACGGGCAGTGGCTTCGAGCACTTCTACGGGTTCGTCGGCGCCGAGTCGAACCAGTGGTACCCGGCGCTGTACGACGGGATCACGCCGGTCGAGCCGCCCAAGACTCCCGAAGAGGGGTACCACTTCACGGAGGACATGACCGACCACGCGGTCAAGTGGGTTCGTCAGCAGAAAGCCCTGATGCCGAACAAACCCTTCTTCATGTACTACGCGCCTGGGGCCACGCACGCTCCCCACCACGTGGCCCCGGAATGGAGTGACAAGTACCGAGGGGCGTTCGACGCCGGGTGGGACGTCCTCCGCCAGCAGACGATCGATCGGCAAAAGGCCTTGGGCGTCGTCCCCCCCGACACCGAGCTCACGTCGCGGCCGGCCGAGATCCAAGCTTGGGAAGACGTCGCCGACGATCTGAAGCCCGTGCTGAGTCGACAGATGGAGGTCTACGCCGGCTTCATGGAGCACACGGACCATCAGATCGGTCGGGTGCTCGACACGCTCGAAGAGCTGGGTGTGCTCGACAACACCCTCGTCTACCTCATCATCGGTGACAACGGGGCGAGTGCGGAGGGAACGCCCAACGGCACGTTCAACGAGATCATCTCGCTCAACGGGGCCGCCGCGTTCGAGACCACCGAGTTCATGGCGGAACGCATCGACAAGTTCGGGAGCCCTGCGGCCTACAACCACTACGCCGTGGGTTGGGCCCTCGCCATGAACACCCCTTACCAGTGGACCAAGCAGGTCGCCTCTCACTTCGGCGGGACCCGGAACGGGACGATCGTGCACTGGCCCGACGGGTTCGAGGCCAAGGGTGAGCAGCGCAACCAGTTCCACCACATCATCGACGTGGCCGCCACCGTCCTACAGGTCGCCGGTCTACCCGAGCCGACCTTCGTGAACGGCATCCAGCAGATGCCGTACCACGGCGTCTCCATGGCCTACGCCTTCGATGCGCCCGACGCGGCCGAGGCGCGCGAGACCCAGTACTTCGAGGTGGCCTGCAACCGGGGGATCTACCACAAGGGGTGGACGGCCGTCACCCGGCACAGCGTGCCGTGGGACTTCGGTGCCGAGCTGCCGGCGCTCGACGACGACGTCTGGGAGCTCTACGACACCGCCGTCGACTGGTCCCAGGCGCACGACCTCGCCGCCGAGCACCCCGAGAAACTTCGGGACCTCCAGCGGCTCTGGCTAATCGAGGCCGTCAAGTACAACGTCCTGCCGCTCGACGACCGTCGAATCGAGCGGTTCAACTCCGACATCGCCGGCCGACCGACGTTGACCAAGGAGAAGACGCAGGTCCTCTACGAAGGCATGATCCGGCTCAGTGAGAACTCGGTGCTCAACATGAAGAACAAGTCGCACTCGGTGACCGCGGCGGTCGTGGTTCCCGACGGCGGTGCCAACGGAGTGCTCGTGGCTCAAGGCGGCGCCTTCGCCGGTTGGAGCCTCTACCTTCACGACGGGAAGCCGAAGTACTGCCACAACCTCGCCGGGCTGATGAGGTTCTATGTCGAAGGATCCGAACCCGTTCCACCGGGCGAGCACCAGGTACGCATGGAGTTCGCCTACGACGGGGGCGGTTTGGCCAAGGGCGGGACCGCGACGCTCTTCATCGATGGAACCTCCGTCGGCCAGGGCCGCGTCGACGCGACCGTGCCGATGATCTACTCCGGCGACGAGACGTGCGACGTCGGCAGCGACACCGGAACCCCGGTGAGCGAGGACTACACCGGCACCACCAGTCGGTTCACCGGGCGAGTCAACTGGGTCCGACTCGACATCGGCGACGACGACCACGACCACCTCATCTCGCCCGCCGACCGCATGCGGGTCGCGACCGCCATCCAGTAGGGCGATCGACTCGGCGACCATGACGACGTCCATCGATCCACTACCGAGCTGGCGCGCCACCCCCACCAAGCAGGCCATCACGGGCTTCGTCACCGCGGTGACCGCCGAGGACTCGAGCACCTTCGTACCCGAGGCCGATCGGGTCGCCGTCTTCGACAACGACGGCACCTTGTGGGCCGAGCTCCCCATGTACGCCCAGCTGATGTTCGCCATCGATCGGGCTTCGGAGATGGGACGGCCCGTGGACCCGGCGGAGTTGAAGGCGGCCGGGCTCGGTGCCCTCCTCGATCTGGTGAAGCTCACCCACGGGAACGTGACGACCGACGAGTTCGAGGCCGCCTGCCGACGTTGGATGGCCGCCGCCCGGCACCCTCGGTTCGGAACCCCGTACTCCTCGACCGTCTACCAGCCGATGCTCGAGCTACTCGAGCTGCTCCGCGGCCACGGGTTCTCGTGCTGGATCTTCTCGGGCGGCGGTGCGGACTTCATGCGCGCCTGGGCGAGCGATGTCTACGGCGTGCCCAAGCATCGTCTGATCGGCAGCATCGGAACGACCGAGTTCCGAGTTGGTCAGCACGGACCGGAGCTCTTGAAGGGCACGGATCTGCAGATCCTGAACGACGGGGCCCAGAAGCCGGTCTCCATTCACACCCATGTCGGCCAGCGGCCGATCCTGGCTGCCGGGAATACCGATGGCGACCTGCCCATGCTGCAATGGACCGCCGCCAGCCCCTACGCGTCCCTGCAGCTCGCCATTCACCATACGGACGCCGAGCGGGAGTACGCCTACGACACGGACCCGATCCTCGGCAGCGGCACGGAGCAGTTGCTCAGCGCCGTCGCCGCCAACGGCTGGACGGTCGTCGATATGGCCGACGACTGGGCCGCGATCTTCGCCGGCCCTCGCGTCGAGCAATGAACCAGAGGAGGGAGATCACACCATGAACGACACTGCCCCAACGAAGACGGCTTCGACGACACCCGTCCACCTGACCTCGGACGAGCGAGTCGAACTGGGCAAGGCGGCGCGCACCGTGGCGCCCAGGGATGCTCAGAGCGTCTGGTCCCGTCCTCCTGATCGTCGGGACCCGATAGCGCTCCTCGAAGAACAGGCCGCGTCACGGGTGCAGGAGCTGGTACCGATTCGCTACGGCCGGATGCTGGTGTCTCCCTTCACCTTCTATCGCGGTGCCGCCCTGATCATGGCGTCGGACCTTGCCGACGGACCCCGCTCGGGGCTGAACGTCCAGGCCTGCGGCGATGCCCACATGAGCAACTTCGGGGTGTTTGCCTCGGCGGAGCGGACGCTGGTCTTCGACGTGAACGACTTCGATGAAACCCTGCCCGGACCGTGGGAGTGGGACGTGAAGCGTCTGACCGCCAGCTTGGCGGTCGCCGGACGCGAGCGAGGGTTCAGTGACAAGGAGCGAGCGAAGGTCGTCGTCTCGTCGGTGCAGGCCTACCGGAGCGAGATGGCCAGACTGGCGACGATGTCCGATCTCGCCGTCTGGTACGTCCGCCTGGACATCGAGAAGGTCATCGCCGACATGGGCAAGCAGATCAAGCTCGCCAACGCGACACGGGCCGACAAGACCATGGTGACGGCCAGTGCGCGCGCCCGAAAGGCGTTGGCCAAAGCCAAGACCCGGGACAGCATGCAGGCCGTGAGCAAGCTGACCCAGACAGTCGACGGTGAACTGCGCATCATCAGTGATCCGCCCTTGATCGTTCCCGTCGAAGAGCTGTTGCCCGAAGATCAGAGTGAACGGTTCACCGAGTCGCTCCAGGCTCTCCTCCGTGACTACCGCAAGACGCTGCAGACCGATCGGCAGCACCTCCTGCGCCAGTTTCGATTGGTCCACTTGGCCAGAAAGGTCGTCGGCGTCGGCAGCGTCGGGACGAGGGCTTGGATTCTGCTCCTGCTCGGGAGTAACGGCCAGGAGCCGCTGTTGCTGCAGGCCAAGGAAGCCCAGGAGTCCGTGTTGGCCCAGTTCGTCGGTCGGAGCCGCTATGCCAACCAGGGCGCGCGTGTCGTTGCCGGGCAACATCTGATGCAGGCCTCGAGCGACATCTTCCTCGGGTGGGAGAAGGTGCTGGGCATCGACGGCGTCACCCGAGACTTCTACGTCCGCCAACTGCGCGACTGGAAGGGATCGGCCGACACGGACGTGATGGTGCCCCAGGGCATGGCTCTCTACGGCCAGCTGTGCGGTTGGACGTTGGCTCGTGCCCACGCCCGGTCGGGCGACCGCGTCGCCATCAATGCCTACCTGGGTGGCGGGAAAGCCTTCGACAACGCGATCACGTCCTTCTCCGAGTCGTACGCCGACCAGAACGAAAGGGACTATGACGCGCTGAAGGCGGCAGTGGCCGAGGGGCGGATTCTCGCCCAGTCCGGCCTCTGATCGAGGCCAATCACCCCGAGTGGGTGATGGCCCGGCGGTCGGAAGCGCCCATGATGGAATCCTCACTCGAGCGTGGAGGCCCCATGACAGTCGGACCGGTCGAATACGTCGTCGTCGGGTTTCCCGGCAATAACTTCACGGGTGAGATCGCCCCCGAGCTGGCCAAGCTCGTCACCAGTGGCGCCATCCGCATCCTGGATCTCCTTTTCATCGGCAAGGACGCCGCCGGCGACGTCATCGTCGTCGAAGCAACGGATCTCGATGCGGCCAGCGGGTTCGGAACACTCGACGGCGAGGTGGGCGGGATCATCGGGCCAGACGACGTCGAGCACGCCGGCATGGCCCTCGAGCCGAACTCGTCAGCCGCCCTGCTGGTCTGGGAGGACCTGTGGGCCGCACCGTTCGTCAATGCCGTGCGGAAAGCCGACGGCGTCCTGCTCGAGGGCGGTCGTATTCCTCACGAACTGATCACGTCAGCGATGGCGGCCTTGCCGCCGTCCGCTTAGGAGAGGGAGAACGCCGATGCTCAGGAGACGACCGATCGCTCGAGTTGCGGTTGGTACGGCCGTAGTGGCCGGCACCGCGTCCGTTGTCGGGAGCCGGGCCGCCCGCCGTCAGGCCGCCGCCACACCAGGACCCCAAGCTGCGCCAGCGCCAGCGCCAGCGCCCGCGCCGGCCGCGCCAGCCCCGGCCGCCCCGTCGTCCGATCCGATCCAGAGGCTCACGGAGCTGTCGGCGTTGAAGGACAACGGTGTGCTGACCGGGCACGAGTTCGAGGTTCTCAAAGCGGCCACTCTGGCATAGACCGCGGATCGAGATCGCATGATCCTCGACCTGGTGCTGATCGCGCTGGCGATCACGCTCCAACCGCTGCCACTCGTCGTTTTCATTCTCGTTCTCAGCGCCGACGGGGGACTCCGCCGAGGTCTGGCATTTCTCCTCGGCTGGCTTCTCTCCCTGGTCGGCGTCATCGCCGCGGCGGTCGCGCTCACCGGTGGGAAGCCGATCCACGCGAACAGCGCGCCTTCGACAGCCGGACTGGCCATCAAGCTGGCCATCGGGGTGCTCTTGGTGGGCTTGGGTGCCCACCATCGGACCAAGATCGGGCGGCCAGTCAATGAGCCGAAGTGGATGGCGCGACTGGATGGCATCTCGCTCCCGATGGCTGCCGGTCTCGGCGTCTTCCTCCAGGCGTGGCCGCTGGTGTTTGCCGGTGCCGTCACCGTGCTCAGTGCCCAGGTCTCCAACGCCGGCGAGATCGTGGCGCTCATCGGGTTCTGTCTCCTGGCGTCTTCGACGCTCTTGGCGATCGAGCTGCACGCCGCGTTCTCACCGGAGGTGGCCCATCGGCGTCTCGAGTCCATTCGCCAGTGGATCAACCGACATCGAGATCAGGCCATCGTGGTGATCTCGCTGCTGCTCGGCTTCTGGCTGATGGGAAAGAGCATCTACCTGTTGGTCGGTGGCTGACGAGCGGTAGAGCCGACCGACCGGCCGTGAGCAGTTCGGCCCGGCGGCGGGCGAGACGCGATCAGGACTGGATGAAGGTCAGCAGGTCGGCGTTGATCGTCTCGGCCTGGGTGGTCGGCATGCCGTGGGGGAACCCGGCGTAGGTCTTGAGCGTCCCGTTCTGGACGAGCTTGGCCGAAAGCGGACCCGAGTCGGCATAGGGGACGATCTGGTCGTCGTCGCCGTGCATGACCAAGACGGGCACCGAGATCTTCTTCAGGTCCTCGGTGAAGTCGGTTTGGGAGAAGGCCACGATGCCGTCGTAGTGCGCTTTGGCGCCGCCCATCATCCCCTGGCGCCACCAGTTGGCGATGATGGCTTCGGAAGGCTCGACGCCGGGCCGGTTGAAGCCGTAGAACGGTCCCGACGGCAGGGCCCGGTAGAACTCCGAACGGTTGGTCGCCAACTGGGCCTGGAGATCGTCGAAGACGCTCTTGGGCAGACCGCCAGGGTTGGCGTCGGTCTGGAGCATGAGCGGGGGCACCGAGCTGATGAGCACGGCCTTGGCCACCCGGGCCTCACCGTGCCGGGCCAGGTAGTGGGCCACCTCGCCGCCACCAGTCGAATGGCCGACGTGGACGGTGTCGTGCAGATCGAGGTGTTCGCTCAGCGCGGCCAGGTCGTCGGCGTAGTGGTCCATGTCGTGCCCGTCGCTCGTCTGGGTGGAGCGGCCGTGCCCTCGTCGGTCATGGGCGACGACCCGGTAACCGTGACCCAAGAAGAACAGCATCTGGGTGTCCCAGTCGTCGGCCGAGAGCGGCCAGCCGTGACTGAACACGATCGGTTGGCCCGATCCCCAGTCCTTGTAGAAGATCTCGGTGCCGTCGGTGGTGGTGATCGTGCCCATGTTCGGGGCCCCCTCTCGGGAAGCGACGGGAGGGCCGGCGGTGACCCGGCCGGCACGAGGTGGCTCGTGTTTGCCTCGCCGATCCAGACTGCCAGGTTCTCGGCCGTCGTGCGGATTCTGTCGTCTCGTCATCACGGTCCGGTCACCCGCTGCTATCGGGCGCGTCGAGCGCACGCGACCCCGAGCTGCGGGCGAAGACGACGGCCGTGGCGAGCACGATCGCCGCGACGATCGCCAGTGGAAGGGTCGCTCCTTGATGGAGGTAGAGCAGCGCTCCCACGAACGCACCGATCAGCATGGCGGCGACGGCGGAGGTCCGTCGGCCCACTTTCGGGTTGGTCCCTCCCGCCAGCGAAGAGTCGGCCGCCAGTCCGGTCAAGGTCATGGTCAGGACCGTGGTCGTCACGTCCGGCACGGCCAGACGGCGGATGGTCGAGTTGCGAACCCCCATGGCAAAGGCCATGAGGGCGATGACGGCGTACCGGGGCCAGCCCGATCCGATCACCCCGTTGGCCGTAGCCGATACCACGGCGGCTCCGCCGGCGAACAGCCCTTCGGTGGCCATGGCGATGAGCAGCCATCGCCGGTGTGAACCGACGTGCAGGCACATCCTGCCGGCGCACACCGCGCCGACCAGGAAGCAGCCGAGCGATGCCAGGCTGGCGGTCACCGAGAAGCCCGGTGCGCCGGCGGCGGCGAACCCCAGCAGGACCACGTTGCCGGTCATGTTCGCGGTGAAGACGTGCCCGAGCCCCAGATAGCTCACGGCGTCCACCAACCCGCTCACGACGGTCAGGACCGTCAACGTCCCGAGCAACGTCGACGAGGGCTGACGTTCTGGAGCCACAACCCACCCCCTGCCGCAGCGGCGAGGTCCCGACGTTACCCGGGCATCACCGAGGGCTGGGCACGGCGTGCTGCAGCGTGAGGCGCATCCCGAGGACGTCGCTCAGCACCATCTGCAAGACCTCGAGGGCGTCGTCGCCCTTCCCGACGACGAACTCGTCTCGGAGCGTCACCGATGCCCCGGCCGCCTCGGCCTGGGCGGTCGCCGCTGGCAGGTCGTCGACCTCGACGGCCACCGTGTAGACGCCTTCGCCCCGCTCGTCCAGGTGCGCCCGCACCTGCGGACCAGCCGTACCGCCCTCGCCGAGCGGGGCGATGATCTCGACACCTGCTTCCCAGTTGATGAGGACGCGAAGCCCGAGCTCGGGCTGGACGAAGTCGAAGAGCTTGGTCTCGAAGCGTTCCTTCCAGAACGCTTTGACCGCGTCGACGTTCTCGGGCTCGAAACACCAACAGACGTGATGAACGCGCAGCATGAAGCAAACGCTAGCTCGAATTCGTCGATCCGCACGGGTGCGCCGTCCCCCGACCGGCGCCGCTCCCAAGGGTCGCCGCCATGGTGGTTCACGGCTGATCGCCGACCGAGGGAGGCGTCGAGCGAGTCGGGGCCCCCCTGACCGACCAGGGATTCTCAGGCGTCTTTTTGGCGGCTCCAAGCGAACAGACAGGAACGAGCCACCGAAAGGACACCGAAGGTTCATCTCGGATCGCCGCGTCCGTTGCGGGCCGTTCACCTTCGCTTCTTAGGTTTCCTGTGGAACCGTCCGGAAGCAGCCGGTCGGGAGCAGTTGCCGTCACCGTGCCGGGCGGGAACCAGAGGCTCTCGAACATCAGCGCGGCGATGACGGCCGCGTCGTAGGGCCGACGCGCCAGGAGCATCATGACGACGATCATCGACACCGAACCGCTACCGCCGTCGATCGACGGCCAACCGTCGGCGCCCCCGCGCCGGCCGCGGCGCCATCGCGTGCGCAACCTCCTGGTCCTCGGCGTCTCGACGCTGATCGTGGCCGCGGCCCTGCTCTACGTCGTTGCCCCGGCCAAGGAGGCGGTCGCCCTCAGTGTCCGCGATACCGGCCACGTCGGCGGGGCCCCCGACCACACCGCCATCTACCACCCCGTGCCGGTCCATCCGAGCGGCGGAAAGGGATCGCCGAGTCACGGTGGCGGCTCCGACCACCGCGGCAGCTCCGGCTCCGGCCACAGTGGTTCGGGCAGCTCGGGACCCGGTAACGGCTCCGGCCACGGGGGATCACCGGGCCACCCGAGCCCCCCGCTTCCGGCCACCGAGGTCCTCTACGGGACGGTGAGCGGCCACGACGGGCTGACGGTCACGTCGGCGAACCTCTCGATCTCCTCGCAGGACTACGACGCGTCGTTCGGCCACGGCGCGCCGGCGACCACCGTCTCGATCGGTTCCACTGGGAGCTACCGGGCGGTCGTCCACCTGCCCGACGGACGCTACGCGGTCACCATCACCGTCGCCGTGGGGGGTCGACTGCTCCACCAGAGCACGGTCGTGTCCATCATCGACGGCCGGGCCTACGACGTGTCGGCCATCGTCTCAGTCTTCGGCATCTTCTCGTTCTTGCCGGTGTCCAGCTACTGATGGCCGCCCGCGTGGCCGTCGTCGTGGGGACCCGCCCGGAGGCGATCAAGGTGGCACCGGTGGCGCTGGCCCTGCAGGCGTCGCCGGTGTTCGAGCCGCTGGTGGTGTCGACCGGCCAACACCGCGAGCTGGTGGCCCAGATGTTGGCGGGCTTCGGGATCGCGCCGGACGTGGACCTGGACGTCATGGCCCACGGGCAGAGCCTGGGTGACGTGACCGCCCGGGTGGTGACGCGGATGGCCCCGGTGTTGGCGGAACGGCGTCCTCGTGCGGTGCTCGTCCAAGGCGACACGACCACGGCGATGGCGGCCGCCCTGGCCGCGTTCTACGCCCGCGTGCCGGTGGTCCATCTCGAGGCCGGCCTTCGGACGGGGGACCGCTGGTCTCCGTACCCCGAAGAGGTCAACCGCCGGATGATCACCCAGCTGGCTTCTCTCCACCTCGCGCCCACCGAGGTGACGCGGCAGAACCTGGTCGCCGAGGGCGTCGATCCGCTCACGGCGGTCGTCACGGGCAACACCGTCATCGACGCGCTGCTCGCCACGGTGGCCGCCAGCCCTCCGTACGGCGACGCCCGACTGGAAGCGCTCTGTGCCGGCGACCACCGGATCCTGCTCGTCACCGCCCACCGTCGTGAGTCGTGGGACGGGGGACTGGCCGGGGTCGCGACCGCACTGGCCGAGCTCGTCGAACGGGTCGACGATCTCCACGTGGTGTTCCCGGTCCACCCCAACCCGGTCGTCGTGGACGCGGTCACCACCATCCTGACCGGCCGGCCGCGGGTGCACCTGATCGCCCCTCTGGCCTATGGGCCGTTCGCCCGCCTCATGGCCCGGGCCGACCTGATCCTGACCGACTCGGGCGGGATCCAAGAAGAGGGACCGGCGCTCGGTACCCCCACCCTGGTGGCCCGGGAGACGACGGAGCGGCCCGAGGCGGTGGCCGCCGGGGGGACCCGGTTGGTGGGCACCGAGCCGTCGCGCATCGTCGACGAGGTCGTCGGTCTGCTCGGCGACCCGTTGGCGTACCGGGCGATGGCCGGCGCGCCGTCCCCGTACGGCGACGGCCGGGCGGCCGGGCGGGTGGTCGCCGCCATGGCCGAGCTCCTCGGGGTCGTGCCCGCCGACGGTCCCGAACCGTCGAACGGCTCGGTCCTGCGCAGTGAGGCGGACGGGGGAGCGCCAGGAACGACGGACGAAGAGCCGAACGCCGCGACCGACGCGGCGGCATGACGGCGATCCGGACAGGAGGTCCCACCATGAGACAGCAGCCACGCACCGGTGCCCGGACGGCTCGGTGGCTCCGAGGCGGCCTGGCCGGTGTCGCGGTGACTGCTATCGGCGTCGGCATCCTGGCGGCGCCGGTGGCCGGCGCGGCCACCAAGCCGGCCAAGAGCCACCAGCCGCCCGCTCTTTCGAGGACGAGCCCGTCCGTCGTCGTGGCCACCCAGAGCCGGGCGGAGGTCAGCGAGCTTCACGACCTGGCCGTGAGCGCCGGACGGCCCGGCACGCCCCCGGGGTCCATCCCGGCGTCGGCCAAAGGCTTGGCGGGATCGCTTCGTTCGGAGTTGGCGACGGTGAAGGTCCTGCACCCCAAGGCGTCGTCGGCGAACGGCGTCTTGGAGCATTCGCTCACGAGCTACCTCGGACTGGCGACGACCCTGGCGAACTCGACGACGACGTCGACCAAGCGGTTGCCCGGTGCGTACTTCACGAACCTCCGAACCGTCGACAACCGCTGGCGTAAGGCATTGAAGTCGATCGGCAAGTCGAGCCACCAGAACCTGTTGGCCGGGATGCCGCCGTTGCTGTTCCCGAAGCGATCGGCCTAGGTCGCTTGACCCACCGGGCGCCATCTCGACCGTCCCGACGGGGCCGCATGTGACCATCGATCTCACGGTGGCGAGCTACGCCATCTTCGCCATCGTCATGTACTACGCCGTGCTCTTCGCGATGAGCCGGACCCGCTCCAGGCGCCCGGCCGGCGGCACGGTCGGTAGGCTCGGCACCGTCGACGAGCTGCCGCTCATCGTCATCCTGGTGCCGGCTCGCAACGAGGAATTGGTGCTCCAGGCGACGCTGGACAATCTGACCGGCCTCGTCTACCGCGGCGCCCACCGGGTGCTCGTCGTCGACGACGGGTCGACGGACCGGACCGGCGAGATCGTCCATCGAGCGGCGGCGGTGGACTCTCGGGTGCGGGTCCTCAACCGACGGCCCCCGGAATCGGGTCAGGGCAAGAGCGACGTCTTGAACGCCGCGTACCGGGCAGTGCGAGGTTGGTGCGAGGAGCAGGAGGAGTGGGTCGCCGGCCGGGCCGCCGACGATGTCGTGCTGGCCATCGTCGACGCCGACGGTCGACTGGAGGCGCGAGGCCTCGAGATCGTCGCGCCCTATTTCGGCGATCCCGAGGTGGGGACGGTCCAGATCGGGGTGCGCATCGACAACGCTGACGACGGCGTCCTCACGCGGATGCAGGACATGGAGTTCGTCGGCTTCAGCTGGCTCGTGCAGGTGGCGCGGGACCGCATCGGCTCGTCGGGCCTCGGTGGCAACGGGCAGTTCACCCGACTGAGCGCGCTGACGGCCCTTTCGGGCGTTCCCTGGTCCCCGGGGGCGTTGACCGAGGACCTCGATCTCGGACTGCGGCTGGTCGAGGCCGGTTGGCGGACGCGCTTCTGCCACGAGACCCACGTCGGCCAGCAGGGACTGGACCGGTGGAAGCCGCTCCTCCGCCAACGCACCCGTTGGATCCAGGGTCACTACCAGTGCTGGCGGCATATCGGCCCGTTGTTGACCGCCCGCAAAGCGCGGTTCGCCTGCCGGGTCGATCTCGTCGTCTACCTCGTCTTGGTGTTGACGGTCGTGCTGGTCTCGGCCACCGTGGCGATCGGCCTCGCCGCCAGCTTCGGCTTGGTCGACGTGACCAACAGCTTCCTCTCGTTCGTCCCGCCGGGCATCCCTCGCCGAGCCGTGTCCCTCTGTCTCTCGGTCCTGCCGGTGGTCATCTTCATGTGGGCCTACCAGCGCCACGCGGCGCGTCCGTTCCGGTGGTTCGAGGTCCCGATGTTCGCCATCGTGTTCACGCTCTACACGTATGTCTGGCTGTTCACGACGGTGCGGGCCTGGACCCGGATGGCCCTCGGGCGCAACGGCTGGGTGAAGACCCCCCGGATCGCCGCGCCCACGGGTTAGGGGCCGGCCGCCGGCAGGCCCTTCCCACCGAGTGCGTCGATCGTGATGGTCACCGGTCGGTCGGCGACCAGTTGCGGCATTCCGTCGGCCCAGGCGGTCACGGCGTCACTGCGCCGTGCCCGCTCCCACTCGGCCTCGCTCGACCACACTTCGACCAGGTAGACGACGTCCTCCTCCGACGCCGACCGCCCGGCGATCATGAGCTCGCAGGCCGGGTTGTCGCGTTGGATCTCGACCGCGTCGAGGAACTTTCGAACGAGGGCGTCGGCATTGCCTGCCGTGGCCACCAACCGGGTCTGCTGGGCGAACCGCGGCACGTCGGATCAGCGCTCGAGGGCCGCCGCCAGGCGGTCGAGCGTCAGGCGCATCGAGCGGCGGTTCCGGGCCGCCCGATCGTCGACCCCCGACAACTGTCGACTGAACTCCAGGGCCGATGCCGGCCGCAGGTCGTCGCTCCACTCGGTGACCCGGCAGCCGCCGTCGATCGGTTCGATCCGGTACCCCCAGGTCGAGTAGTGGACGCCGTACATCGAGCACTCGAAGGCGAAGGCTCGACCCGGCTCGGCCTCGACGACCTTGCCCTGGGTGGTCCATTCGTGGTCGCCGTGGCGGTTGTGCCCGTCGAAGGTCGCGCCGATCGTCGGGCCGTCGAACCCGTCGTGCCACCGGCAGTCGTCGCACTCCTCGGACCACTCGCCCATGCGCGTGACGTCCGAGATGGCGGTGTAGACGGTGTCAGCGGGAGCCGCGATCTCGCGGGAGACCTCGAGCGCCTCGGCCATGGGACCAGTTCACCACAACGGGTCACATCGATCGGTCGTGGCCAGCCGGTCGACCGCCGCGGCGACCGGCGATCAGGTGAAGAGACCGTCGCCCCAGTGCTGGCCGCGGCGGAGGCCACCCTGGACGGCGAACAGGCCGCTGCCGATGTGCTGGATGTACTCGTTCAGGGCGTCGCTGGTGCCCAGCTTCTGCTGGAGCGTGATGAACTGCTGCGGCTGTTTCATGAAGGCGATGAAGAACAGTCCGCCGAGAAGGGTGCCGGTGACCGGGTCGATGCCGTCGGTGAAGGAGTAGCCGCGACGCAGGATGCGGATCCCGTCGTTCTCCTCGTGGCTGGCCAGCCGGATGTGGGCGTCTGGCCGGGATGACCAGCTGGCCCTGGTCGTTCTTCTCTTCGAATTTCGGGCGTGGTGAACTCGCCGCCGCCGGTCAGCGGGGCGCCGGTCACCTTGGCCCGGCCGATGACGTTCTGCTGGTCCTCCAGGTAGTCCCGGTCCCAGTTCTCGATGAACATCCGGATCCGCCGGGCCACCAGGTAGCTGCCGCCCTGCATCCAGTCCTGGTCGGCCTCGTCGCCGACCCACACGTACTTGTCGAGCAGCTCGGTCTGCTGGGCCTTGATGTTGCGGGTGCCGTCCTTGAAGCCGAGCAGGTTGCGCGGCGTCGGCTGGGCGGTGCTGGTCGACGAGGTCCTGCCGAAGCCCAGCTCCATCCAGTTGTAGTCGACCACTCCCATACCCAGCCGGGCCAGGTTGCGCACGGCGTGGAACGCCACCAGCGGGTCGTCGGAGCAGGCCTGGATGCAGAGGTCGCCGCCGGTGTATGTCGGGTTGAGCTGCTCGTTGGGCAGCGCCGGCAGGTCCTCCAGCAAGGCCGGCTTCTTGGCGGCCAGGCCGAACCGGTCGTCGAAGAGAGAAGGGCCGTAGCCGACGGTGATGGTCAGCCCGCCCACCGGCGAGCCGATGGCCTCGCCGGTGTCGAGCGGCGGCTCGTCGAGGTCGGTGTCGTTGCCGACCAGCTGGCCGCGGCTCATCCGTTCGGCGGCCACCGTCCAGTCCCGGAGCAGGGTCCGTAGGTCGCTGCGGGTCGTCCCCGGCACCACGTTCATGGCGGCGAAGGCCAGGCGGTCCTGGGCGGGGGTGACGATGCCGGCCTGATGGGGGCCGTAGAAGGGATAGGTGCGGTTGGGGTCGTTGCCTGTCGTGGACGCGGCGGTTGTCGAGGCCCCGACCAGCCCACTGCCGAGGGCGACCTCGGCCACGCCGGCGGCCAGCGGACCGCCGAGGGCCATCCCGGCCCCCGCCAGGCCGAGACCGCCGAGCAGCTGGCGTCGGGAGAGGGAACCGGGGAAGGGGCAGCCGCCCCTCCCCGGTGCCGGGACCGTCGGCGTCGGGGAGGCGGGCCGCCGGAGCGGTGGCCCCGTTTGCTCACGACACCTGTCCGGACATCTTGGACAGCGACTCGGCGAAGGCCTGGACGATGGCCGACAGCTGGCGGCGCTGGGTTGTCGAGCACGGTCGAGTACTCGACGTAGCCGGTGTGTCGTAGCCGGGTGTGGCCTTGTACTTGGCGATGGCCGTCTCGACCGCCTGGTACCGCTGTTGGATCTGGGCCACCAACGCCGGGTTGGTCTTCTGCAGGTAGGGCTTCAGTAGGTTGACCACCTCCATCGCCCCGTCGACGTTGGCCTGGAAGACGATGAAGTCGGTGTTCGAGTACCGCTCCTCCTCGCCGGAGATCTTGGCGGTCGCAGCCTCGTTGATGAGATCGGTGGCGCCGCTGGCCATCGTCACCGGGTCGTAGGTCGCGGTGGCGACGAGCTGTTGCAGCTGCTGCTCGTGCTGGACCAGCTGATCGCAGAATGTGGCCGCCCCGGCGAGGGTGTCGCCGTCCCACATGATCTCTTCGATCCGGTGGAAGCCCTCGAGCTTTGTCGGTGTCGGTCACCGGGTTGTCGATCCGGCCGTCGATGCTGGTGTCGAGGGTGCCCCAGACCTCGGCGACCGGCTCGATGCGCTCGTAGTAGACCCGGGCCTTCGGGTAGAGCTGTTCGGCCAGCGTCTGGTCACCGGCGGCGATGGCGTCGCACATCGTCTGGGTCGAGCTGACCAGTGTGGCGGCGTTCTGGTTGATGTACGTGCCGTACTGGGCCACTGCGCTCGACAAGACTGAGTTTGTCTTCCAGATTCTTGGCCTTGGACTTGCCGGTCACGGTGAACGTGGCGTGCTGCTGGGCGGCGCCGGGGCAGTTGATGACGTACTTGCCGGGCTGGACGACCAACGCGAACCCGCCGGAGAGGCCGGGGGTCAGGTTCTCCTGCTCGCCGAGGATGTGGGACAGGTTCGACGTGCGCAGCTCGGCTTCGGACACCGAACCGGCGTTCTTGTTCTTGACGTTGAAGTTGATCTGTCCGGTAGCCACCTTGGCCGGCTTGGGGGCGCAACCCTGCGGGGTGAGCGTGATGTTCACGTTGACTGTCTTGCTGTCGGCCCCGGCCGGGCTGGCCAGTACCGCCGGCACGGCCAACGCGCCGGTCACGGCGACGGCCACCGACCAGCGGCCCCAACGGGCCCGTCCACCGCGGCTGGATCGTCGACCGGACGGGCTCAGACGTCGCAGTCTCGGGTCATCGGGCTGGGTTCGTGCCACCGTGGGTCGCTCCTTGTGGTGTTGGTTGGAGTTGCTGTTCTCCGTCATGGGCAGAGATCGTCGAACGGGCGGCCGACTTCTTCGGCTGGGGCCAGAGCATGATCGTGAGCATCGGCACGAGGTAGGCCAGCCAGGCGATCACCTCGGTCCACGTCGGATAGGGCTGGATGCCGAAGACCCCGGTCACGAACGACGACAGCGGGGTGCCTGGCCGGACCAGCCATGACAGGTCGAGGGCCTGTGTCTGGCCGAAGTTGACCCAGCCGGCCTCGTTGGCGGTGTGGAACGCGGTCATGACGAGGCCGGCGGCGATGACGACGAGCACGATCCCGGTGATCCGGAAGAACCGGGACAGGTTGATCCGGATGCCGCCCTTGTAGATGCCGTAGCCGAGGACGACCGCCAGGACGATGCCCAGCACCGCGCCCAGCCAGCTGGCGGTGGCATTGCCGCTGGCGTGGAAGGTCGCCAGCAGGAACACGACCGTCTCGAACCCTTCTCGCAGCACGGCCAGGAAGGCCATGAGCACGAGCGCTTTGGCCGACCCGTGGGCCAGGGCCGAGCCGGCGGCCGACTCCAGATCTCGCTTGAGGTCTCGGGAGTGCCGGCGCATCCACAGGACCATGTAGGTGACCATGACCACCGCGATGGCCCCGACGACGGTCTCGAGTCCCTCCTGCTGCCGTTGAGGCAGGTCTTCGGAGATGAGCTGGAGGGCGACCCCAATGGCGATGCAGATGGCGACGGCAATAGCCACCCCGATCCACACCTGGCGGAGTGCGTCCCGTCGCCCCTGTTGGCCGAGAAAGGCCGCGACGATGCCGACGATCAGGGCCGCCTCCATGCCTTCTCGGAGCCCGATGACGAACGTTGGTAGCACAGCCTACTCTCAGGTATTTGGTAACCCTAAGTTCTGAGTGTCGCCATACCTTCTACTGAGCGGCGGCCGATGTCAAGCCATCGAGGCGCTCATTCGCGCTCCCCACCTTCGGGAGCGACGGAGATACCACCCTGCTCACTAGCGGAGCTAGCGAAAGTGTCGATCGAGCTCGTTGGCGTACGTCCGGCCGAGCGTCGACCCGTTGGCGAGCAGCCAGTCGATCAGCGACGTCGTCCCGGTGACCGGGCCGTCGGTGTCGGCCAGTCCGGAAGCCATGGCGCGGTACTCCTCCCGGGTGAGCAGCACGTCGTGGAGGATCAGCCCGAGGGTGGCGGCGAGTGCAGGAACGACCGGACCCGGGACGCGAACGATCGGCGTCCGACTGCCGACCGCGGTCCGGATCGTCCGCGCCAGGTCGAGAAAGGTCGGACGGTCCGGCCCGACGGCGTCGACAACGACGTCGGTGCGCCCGCTGGCCGCGGTGACGCAAAGATCGGCGAGGTCGTCGACGTGGATTGCTCGGATTCGGTAGTCACCACGGGCGCCGACCGCGAAGATCGGGCAGTGACGGAGCAGCCACGCGATGTTGTTGAACAGCACGCCTCCGGCCCCGCCGAACAGTACGGCCGGACGGAGGACGGCATATGGCACGCCAACCTCGGCCAGCGTCCGCTCCACCTCCGCCTTGCCCCGGAAGTAGCCGTAGGGGGAAGAGATGTTCGGATTGGTGATCGAGACGTGGACGATCCTCTCGACGCCGGCCCGGCGGGCGGCATGGAAGAGCGTGCGAGAGTTCGCTACTGCCGCACGATGGTCGTTCGCGCCTCGGGCAAACCGGACCCAGTAGGTGTTGTAGAGCGTCTCGGCACCGCGTAGGGACGCTTCGATGCCGATCGGATCGTCGAAGTCGAGCGGTCGGATCTCGATCGAACGGTCGTCGGCGTCGCGGCCGGGATGACCGGTGAGCGTCCGGACGTTCCGGCCGGCCGACTGCAGTCGACGGGCGATGGCCGCCCCGGAATAGCCGAACGCGCCGGTAACGACGTCGAATCCACCATCGGCCGCCGACGACGTAGCAGCGGACGCTCGAATTGGTCAGGATGGTCATCATTCCTCCTCGGGGGCGGTTGGCTTCTGGGTGGTCGCCGGCCCGGGGATGGCCGAGCCGCCGAGAAGCTCGAGCAAACCGGCCAACCGACCGATCCGGTCGAACAGCGCCAGAGCTGGCGCCGCGTCGCCGTCGAGATGGGCCAGCATCTCCAGTCCCAGATACAACGCGACGATCCCGTGCGCGACCTCGTCGGGTGGTGCCAGATCGGCCAATGCGGTGCCGGCCATGGAGCGGCGGACGGCATCCGCGGCAAAGGTGCGCCATGGGGCGATGCGGGCGGCTACTTCGGGACCGAGACCGGGGGTAGACGACGCTCCGGCCATCATCTCCGCCAGGACGGCGATGTAGCCGGCCCGGAGGTCCTCTTCGAAGACGGCTCGGGCGGCTTCGACCAGCCCGGCGAGTCCCTGTGGTGCGGTCACCGCTTGCTGATAGTGGGCGAGCCGCGTCGAGCTGACGTCGTCCAACGCGGCGAGGAGCAGGTTGGCAACGGAACCGAAGTGGTAGAAGACGAGCCCTTGGTTGCATCCGGCCCGCTGTGCGATCTCCCGGGCGCTGGCCCCGCCGAACCCGTTTTCCCGCAAGGCGTCGACCGCTGCAGTCACGAGCGCCCGCCGGGTCTCCTCCGAGCCGGAGCTCTTCGGGCGCCCGACGGAACGGGCTGAACCGGAGCTAGCCATCGCGTCCTCCATCGAATTGATCGAAAAGATTGAGCAACTGCTCAAATAGTACGCCGGCCGGTGACCTGGGTCAACCTGGCGCCGCTGGCGTCACCGACTCGGCGGTGGCTGACCGAGCAGCCAAGCGTTGTCGGTACGCTCGGGTCGTGGAACGGGCGATCACCGGGTACCACGAGGACGACGCCGGTGACTGGGTGGCCGAGCTGGCGTGCGGGCACGACCAGCACGTCCGCCACCGTCCGCCGTTCCAGCGCCGCGAGTGGGTGCTCGACGCCGACGGCCGGGCCGGCCGGCTGGGCCGACCGCTCGAGTGCCCGTTGTGCGACCGGGGGGAGCCACCGTCGCGCTCGCCGCGGCCGGCGGCGACGAGCGACGAGGGCGGCGATCCGGCCTGCTGGGCCCAGCTGGTCTGCCCCGACTGCGGCGCCATCGTCGACGGCGGGGGCCACCGCCCCGGTTGCCCGAAGGGTTAGGCGGGGCGCTCGGGAGAGTCGCCGCCGACGGCGGCCAGGTCGACGTAACGGGCGCCGGCGGGCTCGAACGCGTCGAACCGGGCGACATCGGCTGCGTCCAGCGTGACGGAGGTCGACGCGACGTTCTCTTCGAGGTAACGGCGTCGCCGGGTGCCGGGGATCGGCACGACGTCGTCGCCGCGGGCGAGCACCCACGCCAGGGCCACCTGGCCGGGCGTGCAGCCATGCCGGTCGGCTACCTCGCGGACGATGTCGACGAGACCGAGGTTGTGGTCGAGGTTGTCGGCGTCGAAGCGCGGCTGGGCCCGGCGTCGAATGTCGTCGTCGCTCAGGTCGGTCGTGGTCGAGATGGCCCCGGTGAGCAGGCCCCGGCCGAGCGGGCTGTACGGGACGATGCCGATACCGAGCTCCCGGCAGGCCGGCACGACCTCGCGCTCGATGTCCCGGGTAAAGAGCGACCATTCCGTCTGCACCGCGGTGATCGGGTGGACCGCCATGGCCCGCCGGATGGTGCGGGCGGACGCCTCGGACAGCCCGAGGTGTCGGACCTTCCCGGCAGCCACCAGCTCAGCCATCGCACCGACGGTGTCCTCGATCGGCACGGTCGGGTCGACGCGGTGCTGGTAGTAGAGGTCGATGTGGTCGACGGCCAGCCGGCGCAACGACGCGTCGCAGGCCTGGTGGACGTAGTCGGGCCGACCGTTCACCGACCGGACGAGCGGGTCGTCCTGGCGGACGATGCCGAACTTGGTGGCGAGGACGACGTCGTCGCGTCGGCCGGCGATGGCCCGACCGACGAGCTCCTCGTTGGCGCCGCGGCCGTACATGTCGGAGGTGTCGAGGAAGGTCACGCCGAGCTCGATGGCCCGGTGGATGGTGGCGATCGACTCCGGATCGTCGTCCGCCGTGGCCCCGTAGAAGTCGCTCATGCCCATGCAGCCGAGGCCGGGCGCCGAGACGGCGAGGCTGTCCGTGCGGCCGAGAGTGCGGGTGGGAACGGTCGTCGGTTCGCTCACGCCGCCACCCTACGGTGCGGGATCGTGACGTCGAGCGGCGGTGTCGACGCGTCCGGCTCGAGGCGTCCGACGCCCGTCAGCGCAGGATCTCGACCAGCAGCACCCAGGCGTTGAGGGCGGCGATGGCGATAGCGAGCACGAATGCCGCCGGCAGCCAGTCGAGGCCGCCGCCGTGGCCGGCGGCCAGCGTCACGCCGGCGAGCGCGAGGAGACCGACGAGGGTGGTCGCGATGGCCAGCCTCCAGGCCGCCGCGCCTCTCGGCGCGCCGTCCGGCGTGCCGGCCCCCTTGCCGGCACGCAGAGCTCGGACCGGCGAGATACCGCTGACCACGGCGGCGGCGAGGATGACCGCGGCGAGCGCCCCGCGAGGGATCGACGGCGTCAACGCGATGAGGCTGACGACGAGCACGATCAGCAGATCGACGAGCGCCTCGACCGCCCGCCCGGTCAAGAAGTTGCGCCCGGTCCGGCCGTCGAAGTCGAGGACGGCCTTGATGTTCACGCTGAGGCCGACGAAGATCAAGCCGCTCAGCGCGGCAGTGGCGCCGGCCGCCGCCACGAACAGGTCGTGCCACTCGGCGGCGTCGTAGGCGGTGGCCAGCGCGGCGGTCACCGGCCGAAGGTAACAGCTGGACCGCGAACCATCAGGTGCAAGTGAGTATGGCGCGGTCGTACGCTGCCTGCCATGACGGGAACGGCCGCGGAGGAGCTCGGCCGACGTGTCCGGGAGCGGCGGCTCAAGCGGGGCATGTCGCAGGTCGAGCTGGCCGAGGCCTGCGGCATCCACGACACGTACCTCTCGTCGATCGAGGGTGGTCGTCGCAATGTCGGGCTCGACATAGTCGTCCGTCTGTCGTGGGCGCTCGACGTCGACCCGGGAACGCTCGTCCGGGGCATCGGCCGACCGACGGGCTGAGGACGGTCAGAAGCCGCCGAGCCCCTTGCCGATGAGGACGACGCCGAAGACGAGGAGGAGGACAGCCATCACCGTGGCGTTGTTCGCCTGCAGCCACTCGTTGAGCGACTCGAGCATCCGCTCGCCCCGTGCCCCGAGGGCGTGGTAGAGGACGACCGGTACGACGACCGACGAGACGGCCAGGACGACGAAGACGACGGCGGCCACGGTCTTGCCGCCCGCCGCCGTCGGTGCGCCGGCGATGGCGAGGCCGCCGCCGACGATCAGCAAGAGGTTCTTGGGGTTGACGGCCGAGAGGACGACACCGAGCCCGGCGCTCTTGAGCGGCGTGATCGCCTCGATGGCCTGGAGCCACTTCGGGAGCGGCGCGTTCTCGCCCGGCGCCGGGCGGCCGCGCCAGCGGCGCAGCGCCATCAGGATCAGCACGGCCCCCAGGACCAACTTCACGGTGGAGGTGCCGTGCGACGGCCCGCCATCGGTGGTGGTGCCGATCGCCCCGGACACCGCGATGACGACGGTGAGGGCGCCCGCCACGCCGACCACCCAGGCGGCGGCGAAAGCCACGCTGTTGGCGCCCGCCTTCTTCGACAGCAGCATGAGGATCACCGCGATGATCGGGATCGGGCTGATCGCCACGCCCACGGCGAAGGTGATGCTCTCACCGATGGCTTGTCCCACGGGACCGAGCCGAGCTCAGCCGGTGCGGACGGACCGGCGGTGGCCGGCCGGCGGCTCCGTTGGCTCTCGGCGCCCGGGGCGCGAGGTCACGTTTTCGAGGTCAGGTGTCGGAGGTAGAACGCGCCGACCACCTGGAGGGCACCGAGCACGATGAACCAGAATCCCGAGCAGCACGGCGAGCGTGTTGAGCGAGCCCTCGGGAACGATGATGACCACGATCCCGGCCGCCAGGCTGATCAACCCGAACGCCAACGACCAGGCCCGGCCCGGCCGGTCGGGATCGGTGGCGACGAGCAGCTCGGCAACGCCCTGGAGGATCCAGACGATGCCGATGAGCAGGGCGATCAGCGCCCTGGTCAAATCCAGGTGTCGGATCAGGACGACGCCGAGCACGACGAAAGCGAGGCCGATGACCGCCGACCAGGCTCGGCTCGGCGCGGCATGGTCGAGCGCCCGGACGAGGTGGAACACCCCGGCGACGAGCAGGAGGATGCCGAGCAGCACGGCGATGACGTTGATCGACGTGCTCGGGTGCAGCGTGACGACGATGCCGAGCACGAGCGTCACCAGCCCGACGAGCAGCCCGATCTGCCAGGAGAGGCCGGCGAAGCGGGCCTGGTTCGAATCCACACTGCCGGTCTGCGCCATAGCCCCTCCATCAGTCGTCGACACGGGCCGCCCACCTTGACTGCCCCCGAGCCTGACCGTGTCGTCGTCAACCGCCGTTCCCGCTGGCGTCGCCGTGAAGATACACCGGGCGCGCGGCGGCTGCACCCATAGAGTGACGACGAGTCCCGAGGAGGAGCCCATGACCGCTCCGTTCAGCGATCTCGATCTGACGCTGCCGGTGCTGGCCGCGCCGATGGCTGGCGGCCCGACCGGGCCGGCAATGGTGATCGCGGCCGGACGGGCCGGAAGCCTCGGCTTCCTGGCGGCCGGTTACAAGGCGCCGGAGGCGGTGGCCGCCGAGATGACCGCGGTGCGGGCGACCGGGGTGCCGTTCGGCGTCAACGTGTTCGCCCCGAACCCGGTCCCCGTCGATGCCGGGGCGTTCGAGCGCTACGCCCGGGCTATCGAGACGGAGGCCGATCGGTACGGGGTCGACGTCCGGGGCGCGGTGCCCGTAGAGGACGACGACCGCTGGCGCGACAAGATCGACCTCCTCCTCGACGAGCCGGTCCCGGTCGTCAGCTTCACCTTCGGGGTCCCCGAGCCGGCCGTCGTCGGCGCGCTGCGGGGCGCCGGGACGGTGGTCGTCCAGACGGTGACGTCCCCGGCGGAGGCCGCGATGGCCGTCGAGGCCGGCGTCGACGTGCTCGCCGTCCAGGGCTCGGCCGCCGGCGGCCACTCGGGCACGTTGACCCCCAGCCGCGTGCCGCCGGCCGTGCCGACGGCCACCCTGGTGGCCGACGTCCACCGGAGCGTCGGTCGGCCGTTGGTGGCGGCTGGGGGCGTGGGCCGTCCGGCCGACGTCGTCGCCATGATCCGGGCCGGTGCGTCGGCCGTGATGGTCGGGACCGTCCTGCTCCGGTCGCCCGAGAGCGGAGCTTCGGCCGCCCATCAGGCCGCGGTGGCCGACGCCGATCGCGGCGACACCGTCGTCACCCGGGCGTTCACGGGCCGGCCGGCCCGGGCGCTGCGCAACCGCTTCGTCGACCGGTACGACGAGCAGGCGCCCTCCGGCTACCCGGCGATCCACCACCTGACCAGCCCGATCCGACGAGCGGGGACGGCCGCCGGCGATCCCGAGGTCGTCAACCTCTGGGCCGGTACCGGCTATCGGCTGGCCACGCCGGACCCGGTGGCCATCACCCTGGAGCGGCTGGCCGGAGACCTGTAGGGGCGCCACCGGCGTCCCGATGCTCGGAGCGACCGGCCGGCCCGTACGCTGGGAGCATGTGGTACGGGTACGGACACGGCTCATGGGTGTTCGTCGTGGTCGTCGTGGCGATGTTCGTCCTCCGGATGACCGCGGGGCGACGCCGTTCCTCTGGGGGCGGTCGCCCGGGGCGTCCGGCCCCGCCGTACGGCGCGCCGACGTCCTCGCCGTTCCAGCCGGGCGGCCCGGCCGGCGAGCCAGGGTCGGTCGGGGCGCCGGGGACGCCGCCCGGATCACCTGTCGGCTCTGGCCGGCCCGGCCACACCGGCATCCCAGCGGCCTGGATGGTCGACCCGTCCGGCCGCCATCAGCAGCGGTACTGGTCGGGGACGACGTGGACGGAGCACGTCACCGACGACGGCGTCCCCGGTGTCGATCCGCCCCCCGGCGCCGGCGGGCCAGCGGGCAGTCAGCCCAGCGTCTAGCTCGGGCCCGGCTGTTTCGGCCGCTGGCCGAGCAGCCGGAGGAATAGGCGGCCGAACCGACCCGGTTGCTGGTTGTGGTGGTGGCCGGCACCGTGGCCGTACCGCGAGCCCTCGCCGCCGCCGCCGGCGCTGCCGCCGAGCCCGGCCAGCGGGATCGTGTTGGGCTCCTCGTACTTCGGCACCTTCGGCAGCGGGTGCCTCGGCTTACGCGGCTTGTCGCCCTTCGATCCCATGCCCCTTCTCTAGCAGCTCGCCGGGACGCCGAATGGCCACCGAGGTGGCCATTCACCCGGCTACCAGTTCGAGAGGGCAGGCGCCTCGCCGCGGCCGACCACCCAGGCCAGGAGCTGCTTGGGATCAGCCCGTTTCAGTAGACGGTCCAGCTCGCGGGGGAGCCATGCCGCGACCAGTTCGTCGGGCCAGTCGGCCGGCGTGTAGCCGAGGCCGAGGTCGGCGTGGTGCACCTCGACCTCCCGCCAACGGGTGAGCATCAGGGTGTTGGCCTGCCGCTCCGCCCCGCTGACGTCGCGGGTCGGGCGGTCCCAGGCGTCGGCCGGGAGGGTGGCGCAGCCGTCCTCGAGCCGAGCCGCGCTGGCCTGCACGTCGGCGACGAGCGCGGCCGCCGATCGCCCGGCGCCGACCGCGATCTCCGAGGCCCGGCCGGCATAGCCGCCGGGGTACTGGTCGACGATCTCGCCCCGGGCCGCGCCCTCGAGACGGCGGACGACGCTGTCGGCGTTGCGGGCGAGGTGGGTTAGGACGTGCCCGACGGTCCAGTCCGGCAGCTGGCTGGCCGACCGGGCCTGTTCGTCAGTGAGGCCGTCGATACGGTCGAGGAGGACCCGGTGCGAGCGTCGACAGCCGTCGATGTCCTTGATCGGGACGCTCACGGCGGCCACTTCTATCACCGTGAGCCGACGAGGGGACGGCATAGCCTGAGGAACCGTGTCCGGACCGGCCGACCTCCGCCTCTTCCGCTGGCGGGACCCGCCGGTCGTCGGCGTCGCCCTGCTCGCCCTGGCGGCCGGGTTCGGCCAGTTCGGGGCGGTGGCCTCTCTCGGCGACGTGGCGAAGACGTTCGGTCATCTCTCGAGCGGCGCGAGCTTCGCCGACGAGGCGGGGCTGTCGGGGACGGTGCTCGGGGTCGGCCTGGCCGTCATCCGCCTGGCGTCATTGGGTGGCTTGCCGTTGGCCGGCCTGGCCGACCGGTTCGGGCGGCGGCCGGTGCTGGTGACGACGTGTGCGGCCGGGCTCCTGCTCACGGTGGCCGCCGCGCTCTCCCCGACGTACTGGTCGTTCGTCGCCATCTTCGCTCTCGGGCGCCCGCTGCTGAGTGCCACCCTTGGGGTCGCCCAGGTGAGCGCGGTCGAGCTGACGACGACGAGTCAGCGGGCTCGGGCGGTCGCCCTCATCGCCGCCGGCTACGCCGTCGGGGCGGGGATGACCGCGGTGATCCACAGTCTCGCCAAGAACACGTTCGGGTTCCGCGGGATCCTGGCGCTGGCCGCGGTGCCGCTCGTCCTCCTGCCGCTCGTCGCCCGCAAGGTCGTCGAGCCCGAGCGGTTCACCCGGCTCGAGCGGGGCGGCCAGGCGGACCCGGTGCTCGGGCCGGTGGCGCGGGAGTTCCGGGGTCGGCTGGCGTTGGTGGCCGTGCTGGCCTTCGCCGTGTCGGTGATCACCGGGCCGGCCAACAGCCTGGTCTTCATCTACGCCCAGAACGTTCTCCGGATCTCCGGTTGGAAGACGTCGGCGATGGTCGTCGGGGCCGGGGTCGTCGGCCTCGGCGGCCTGCTGCTCGGCCGATGGCTGGCCGACCGGGTCGGTCGCCGCCCGACGGTGGCAGTCGCCATTCTCGGTATGGCCGCGGCCGGAACGTTCGCCTACTCCGGATCCGCGTCGGCGCTCATCGTGGGGTATATCGGCGGCGTGACGGCCGGCGCGATCTTCGCCCCGGCCGGCGGGGCGTTGGCCAACGAGCTGTTCCCGACGGAGGTCCGCGCGTCGGTGGCCGGGTGGACGATCGCCGCCGGCGTGCTCGGGGCGGTGGCCGGGCTGCTCGTCTTCGGCGCGGTCGCCGACGTCGGCGGCGTGGCGAACCATGCCGAGCTGGCTGCGGCCGCGACGTTCCTGCCGATGGTCCTCGCCACCGGCCTCCTGCTCCTCTTGCCCGAGACGAAGGGTCGCGAGCTCGAGGAGCTGTGGCCCGGTCGGAGCGGTGAGGGCACCCCGCACGGATAGGTCGACCGCGCTGCGGGGTCGCCGGAGGCGCCAACGCTCCGAGGAGCCCGGCGCGCCGCCGTCAGGCCTGGCTCGGCCGGGAGTCGGGCGGCACGGCCTGCTGGTCGTCCATCATCTCGGCCATCACTGCCCGGATGAACGAGTCGGCGTCGTCGGTCATGCCGCCGGCGACGCCGCCGTAGATGGCGCCGGACGCCGGGGCCTCGGCCCGGTGGGCCTTGGCGTAGTCCACCGCGTCGGCCAGGTCGTCGGCCCACGCGGCGGCGACGCCGTCACGGGTCTGGGGCCCGGTGACCGCCATGTGCAGCGCGTTGGGGTACTGCTGGCCGTTGAGCCGCCAGCCGCGGCGGCGGAGGAAATCGTTGACGTGGTACACGTCGAACTCGTCGGACGTGAAGCTGAAGAGGAACGTCGGGTGGCCGAGGATGCGGAGCTCGGGGTGGGCTCGGACCGCGTCCTGCATCGCCGACGACGTCTGGAAGATCGCCGCCGCCTGGCGCCGGTAACCCTCCCGACCGAGCTGGACCATCGCTGCCCAGGTGGCGGCGATCAGGCCGCCGGACCGGGAGCCCTCCATGCCGGGTGAGCAGTACTTCCCGCCGCTCCAATCGGTCAGGTAGAAGTACTGCGCGTTGCGCAGCGCCTGGTCGCGGAAGGTGAGGACCGACGTTCCCTTGAGCGCGTAGCCGTACTTGTGGGTGTCCGCGGAGATCGACGTGACGCCGGGCAGCCGGTAGTCGAAGACCGGGACGTCGTAGCCGAGCTCCTGGCCGAACGGCAGGATGAACCCGCCGAGGCAGGCGTCGACGTGCAGGCCGACGCCACGGTCGACCGCAACGTCGGAGAGCGCGCCGATCGGATCGACGGTGCCGTAGCCGTAGTTGCTGGCCGATCCGACGACGGCCACGGTCTGGTCGTCGATGTGATCGGCCACCCAGCCGACGTCCACCTCGGTCGTCGCCGGGTCGACCGGCGCCCGGCGGAGCTCGACGCCGAAGAGGTGGCACGCCTTGTCGAACGCCGGGTGGGCCGTCTCCGGCTTGATCAGGTTGGGTCGAGTCACCCCACGGGTCGCCGCCGCATGCTCGCGGTAGGCAAGGACGGCATGGCTGATGCTGCCGGTCCCGCCGGTCGTCACGAGGCCGGCGCCGTGAATGGCCTCGCCGTGCAGCAGGTCGAGCGTCATGGCGATGATCTCGGCCTCGAACTTGGTGGCGCTCGGGCACATGTCGCGCTGGAGCACGTTCGTGTGGGCGAACAGGCCGAACGCCTCGTGGAGGAACCGGTAGTGGTCGTGGTCGCCGCTGTAGATCGTTCCCGAGCACTGGCCGGTCTCCCAGACCGCGTCCTCTTCGGTGGCCATCGTCTGCAGTTCCGCCAGTACCTCCTCGCGCGGCGCGCCCAGCTCCGGGAACGTCCGGTGGACGACGAAGCGGTCCTCGTACGGGAAGGGGCTCACCGTCGAACGGTCAGTGGTCGTCGGTCCCGGGAGCTCCATCCGCCGGGCCACCGGGCTCGAGGCCGTCGAACGGCCCGACCGGGACCCCCGCCGAGACGGGGAAGACCCGGTCGTCCTGGAACCGGTCGGCGTAGTTGCGAGCGTCGAGGAACCGTAGGAACGGGATGTGCTGGATCTCGAGGATCAGGAGGAGGATCGCCCCGAGGACGATGCCGAGCAGGACGTGACCGTAGCCGATGACGATCCCGATACCGGCGACCGCGAAAATCGACGCGGCCGTCGTCAAGCCGGTGACGAGCTGGCCCCGGCGGAGGAGGACGCCGGCCCCGATGAAGCCCAGGCCGGTCATGATGCCGGCGACGGCTTGCGGCGACCGGAGACCCGCCACCGCGGTGACCGCGGTCGACGCCCCGCCGACGAGCGAGAACGTCCGGTCGCCGGCCGGCGAGCCGCGCAGCTGTCGTTCGAACCCGAAGACGAAAGCCACCGCGATCCCGACCGCCACCCGGCCGAGCAGGACCAGATCGGCGTGCGACATCTCTTCAGTATCCCAGCGGCCCGCTCGTCGGGCCGGGACCGTCAGCCGCCGCGCCCGACGGCCAGCTCGACGCGGACCGGCCGGTGGTCGGACCCGGCCATCGGCCGTGCCCGACCGTCGACGACGGTCAGCGGCCCGCGGACGAGGATGTGGTCAACCTGGCTGTGCGGTCGCCATGCCGGCCACGTCGGTTCCCGAACCGCCCGGTGCCAGCCCCGGAAGAGCACGCTGACCGGTGGGCCCCACAGGTTCATGTCGCCGGCCAGCACCGCTGGGCTGTCGCCGACCTCGACCTCGAGCAGCTGGCGGAGCCGTTCGAAGTGGCGCGGCGAGCCGTACGAGAGATGGGACATGTGCGTGCCGACGACCGTGACCGCCTGCCCACCCGGACTGCCCTGCCCACCCGGACTGGTCTGGTCGCCCCGATCGCTCTGGTCGCCGACGGCCACCCGGAGCACGATGGCCGCCCGGGTCGAGCGGTCGCGGCGCAGCGTCGGCAGCTCGATGAGCCGCTCGCCGATGACCGGTCGGCGGCTCAGAACGGCCAGCGTCCACGTCCCCGGCTCGGCCGTCTCGAACCGGTCCGACCGGGTGGTCCGGGACCCGAGCGGGCGGTTGTCGTCGAGGTAGATGGCGTGGCTGCTCCCTCGCCAGTCGAACGGGCGCATCCAGCGGTGGTCGGCTCGCGGGTGCGGCCCGGCCAGCCGGCCGTGGGCGAGCGAGTGCTCGACCACGGCATAACCGAGTGCGGCGGCGATCGCCGTTGCCGAGGCGGCTCCGGCCCCGACATCCGGGGTCCATGCCTCTTGGAGGACGAGGACGTCGGCGTCGAGGTCCCGGCAGGCGCCAACCGCGTCGAACGGACGCCCCCAGCCGTCGATCCCGGCGTGCAGGTTGAAGCTGGCGACCGTCAGCGATGATGGTTCGGCGGCCATGAAGGACGCGACGCTACCGGCCGGCCGGCCGACGCCGGGGTCGTCGGTAGCATCGGACGGGTGCAAGACCCCGCGGGCGCGCCGTCGACCGGCACCGACCGTGTGCCGTACCTGAGCAACCGGCTCCAGCCGTTCACGACGACGATCTTTGCCGAGATGTCCGCGCTGGCCGTCGCCACCGGGTCGATCAACCTCGGGCAGGGGTTCCCGGACACCGACGGCCCGGCACTCGTCGCCGACGCGGCGGTCGCGGCGATCCGGGCCGGTCACAACCAGTACCCCCCCGGCCCGGGCATCCCCGAGCTCCGGGCGGCCATCGCCGAGCACCAGCGGTCGTACTACGGGTTGGTCGTCGATCCGGACGACGGCGTGCTCGTCACCACCGGGGCGACCGAGGCGATCGCCGCGGCGTTGCTCGCGCTCTGCGAGCCGGGTGACGAGGTCGTCGTCTTCGAGCCGTTCTACGACTCCTACGGCGCCGGTCTCTCGATGGCCGGTGCGGTGCCGAGGGTGGTCACGCTTCGCCCACCGGACTGGTCGTTCGACCCCGACGAGTGGCGGGCCGCGATCACGCCGAAGACGAGACTGGTGCTCTTGAACACGCCGCACAATCCGACCGGCAAGGTCTTCTCCGACGACGAGCTCGACCTCGTCGCGGCCACCTGTGTCGAGCGAGACCTGCTGGCCGTGACCGACGAGGTCTACGAACATCTCGTCTTCGACGGCCGGCATCGACCGCTGGCCAGTTGGCCCGGGATGGCCGACCGCACGCTGACGATCTCGTCGGCCGGCAAGACGTTCTCGTTCACCGGTTGGAAGGTCGGTTGGGCCTGTGGCCCGGCGCCGCTGGTTGCCGCGACCCGGGCGGCCAAACAGTTCCTCACCTACGCCGGCGGTACGCCGTTCCAGTACGCGGTGGCCGCCGGGCTGGCGGCCGGGCCGGACCTGATCGACGGGCTGGCGGCGTCGCTCCGGGAGCGTCGCGACCTCTTCTGCGACGGCCTCGACGCGCTCGGCCTCCGGCCGTTCCGCCCGGCCGGGACGTACTTCGTCACCACCGACGTCGCCGCAATCGGCGAGCCGGACGCGATGGCGTTCTGCCGGGCGCTGCCGGCTCGCTGTGGAGTCGTCGCGGTGCCGAGCTCGGTCTTCTACCTTCATCCGGCCGAGGGCGAATCGTTGGTCCGGTGGGCCTTTTGCAAGCGACCCGAGGTGCTCGCCGACGCGCTCGTCCGCCTGAAGACCCTCGCCGCATGAGCGCGGTCCCGATCTTCTGGGTCGACGCGTTCACCGACCGGCCCTTCGGCGGGAACCCCGCCGCGGTCTGCCTGCTGACCGCCCCAGCCGACGAGCGGTGGATGCAGGCGCTCGCCGCCGAGCTCGGTCTCTCCGAGACCGCCTACGCCTGGCCGGCGCCCGGCGGGGCCCCCGGCGAGCTCTCGCTCCGCTGGTTCACGCCGACGACCGAGGTGGACCTGTGCGGCCACGCCACGCTGGCCACCGCCCACGCCCTGCGGCAGGCCGGCCGGGCCGGCGCCGCCGACGTCGTGGTGTTCTGGACCCGGAGCGGCCGGCTGACCGCCCGGTTCGACGGTGACGTCGTCGAGCTCGATCTACCGGCCACGCGGCCGGTGCGGGTCGAAGCACCGCTGGTCCTTCCGCCGCCGTGGCCGGTCGCCGCGGTCGCCGAGTACGGCGGTTCCCTGGTCGTCGAGCTCGACGGGGCTGACGCCGTCCGCGACGCCGTCGTCGACGTGCCGGTGATCGCCGCGCTGGCGTACCGGGTGGTCGTCGTCACCGCCCGGGGGCCGGCCCCGGTGGGCCATCCGGCCGACCTGGCGCCGACCGGGGCGGATCGGGCGGGCACGGCGTTGCCGGCCGACTACGTCCTTCGCGTCTTCGGCCCGAACGTCGGCATCGACGAGGACCCGGTGACCGGCTCGGCCCAGTGCGTCCTCGGTCCGTACTGGGCCGACCGCATCGGTCGGACGGTGCTCCACGCGGCGCAGCTCTCCGCCCGCGGTGGCCGTCTGCGGGTCGAGGTCGACGACGACCGCGTCCGGGTCGCCGGGTCGGCCGTCACCGTCCTGGCCGGCCACGTCGAGGGACCGGCGTGACCCCGGGTACCGAGCCCCCGGGCACCGAGCCCCCGGGCACCGAGCCCCCGGGCACCGAGCACTCGGGTGATGCACCGCCGGACGACCAACCGGCGGCCGGCGCGGCCGTTGAGCTGCGGGCGCTGATCGCCGCCCACGTGCCGGCCGACGAGCGGGAGTCGTCGGCCCGCCGCCGCATCCTGACCGAGCTGGACCGCCTGGGCGACCCTTGCTCGGAAGCGGCCGGCCCGGTGCACGTCACCGCGTCGGCCATCGTCGTCGGCCGCCGGGGCACCGTCCTGCACCGTCACCGGCGGCTCGGTCGATGGCTCCAGCCGGGAGGCCACGTCGAGGCGGGCGAAGACCCGGCGGCGGCGGCCGTGCGGGAGACGGCCGAGGAGACCGGATTGGCCGTCGTCCACCCGCCGGGCGGCCCTCGACTGATCCATGTCGACGTCCACGACGGCGGTCGGGGTCACACCCATCTCGACCTACGCTTCCTGGTCGTCGCCCCGGATGCCGACCCGGCGCCGGCGCCGGGCGAAAGCCCTGACGCCGCCTGGTACGACTGGGACGCGGCAGCGGCGATCGCCGACGACGCGTTGGTCGGGGCGTTGCGAGCGGCGCGAGACGTGTGTGAGGGAGGCCGAAGTCGATGACGGATGCGGGCGAGAGCGGAGCGGGGTCCCCGACACCGTTGGACGTGCTGATCCAGGTGCAGGACCGGGACACGGTGCTCGCCCAGCTCCAGCACCGCCGGGCCCACCTGCCCGAGCGGGTCGAACTGGGCACGGTCGAGGCCTCCCTGACCGCCGTCGAGGCCCGGCGCCGGGAGCTCGAAGGCCAGCGCCAGGAGCTGGTCGGCCGGGAGTCCGACCTGGAGGAGCAGATCGACGGGGTGGCCGGTCGGCGGCGGTCGCTGGAGGACCGCCTCTACGGCGCCCGCGGCTCCGCGGCGCGGGACCTGCAGGCGATGGACGAGGAGATCCGCCACCTGGCGGAGCGCCGAGAGGAGCTGGAAGAGCAGGAGCTGTTGCTGATGGAAGAGCAGGAGCCGCTCGACGGTGAGCTGGCGGCGCTGGTCGTCGAGCGCGACCGGCTGCTGGCGTCGGCCGGCTCGCTCCGTGGCGCCGTCGCCGAAGCCGAAGCGGTGGTCGACGCGGAGCTGGCCGCTGAGCTGACCGCCCGGTCCGAGCTGGCCGCCGGGCTGCCGACGGAGCTGGCCGAACGCTACGAGTCGCTCCGGTCCCGGCTCGGCGGCGTCGGCGCGGCGCGGCTGATCGGCAGCCACTGCGGCGGCTGCCACCTGGAGCTCCCATCGGTCGAGGTCGAACGGGTCCGGCGGCTGCCGCCGGGCACGGTGGCGACGTGCGACCAGTGCGGCCGGATCCTCGTCCGAGCCTGAGCCCGACCCGGCACTGTGCTCGTTCTCGTCCGTCACGGTCAGGCCACGGCCAACGCGGCCGGGCTGTTGCTCGGGCGGTCCGATGCCCCGCTGACGGCCGAGGGGCGCCGCCAGGCCGAAGCGGTCGGTGCTCGCCTCCGGCGGCCGGGCCATGACGCCATCGTCGGCCTCGTCAGCAGCCCGCTCCGGCGAGCGGTCGACACGGCCGAGATCCTCGGCCTCGACCGACCGGTCGTCGTCGACGACCGCTGGGTCGAGATCGACTACGGCGAGCACGAGGGCCAGGCCCTCACCGCAGTCCCGGCCGACGTCTGGCAGGCCTGGCGTTCCGACCCGACGTACCGGCCGGTCGGTGGCGAGTCGTTGGCCGCGCTCGGTGAGCGGGTGCGGGAGGCCTGCGAGGAGCTGATGGCACCCGGGACCGACGCCCGGTCGAGCGGCGACGTCGTTGTCGTCAGTCACGTCTCGCCGATCAAGGCCGCGGTGGCGTGGGCCCTCGGCGTCGGCGACGAGGTGGCCTGGCGGCTGCATCTGTCGACCGGCTCGATCACCCGGATCGGCTGGGGACCGGGCGGCGCCCCGGTCGTCGACGGGTTCAACTGGGTGCCGTAAGCGTCGCAGCACGCCGCCGACCCGGCCGCTGACCGGAGCTGGTCAGCGCCGGAGCTGCCAGACGTCCCGGGCGGGATGTTCGAGGACCGCCGTATAGGTGATCACGCTGGTGAAGAGGCGGAGGTCGACGCCGCGGCGGGTCACGGCCCGTTCGAGGTCGGCCCGGTGCAGCTGCCCGTCGGGGGCCGCGCCGAACGCGGCGACGAAGGCCTGTTCGGCCGGCGTGAGCACCACGTCGGCGTCGAGCGGCTCCGCCGACCGGACGACCCCGCCCGCGGTGGCGAACGCGGGGTGGGCATCGAAGAAGGTGACGAGGACGCCGATCGGTGGCACGTCGGCGACCCGGACCCCGTGGCGTCGGCGGACGAGCCCTCGCCGGAGCTGTTCGACGCCGAGCGGTGTCGAGACCGCCAGCATCGGGAGCGTGGCGTTGACCAGGCCGTTGTCGTGGGGGTCGCCCGGCGTCCAGAACCAGCCGTCGCATAGGCGGGCGACGGCGGGGGAGTGGTCGAGGACGAGCGAGACGGCGGCCGTCACGGTTCGGTCACCGACGGCCAACCCATCGACGACCTGCCGGGCGGTGAAGACGCCGGCGCGCCGGGACAGCCGACCAGCCGATGCCATGACCGCGCTGCCGTCTACCGCGCCGGCGCCGACGACCAGTTCCACCCCGGCGGTCGAGTCGACGACGTGCCGGGCCTCGTACCCGGCCAGGCCGGCCACGACGGCGACGACGTGCGGGTCGAACGGTTCGGTGCTCAGCGACTCGTCGACCAGTAGGCGGGCCGCGGCATCGGTGGTCAGTGGTGCCCGATCGGCCAGCAGACGGGCGGCCCGTTCGACCTGCGGGAGAAAGCCGTGGCCGAGCCGGTCGGTCGTGCGGTCGACGATCTGGCGGACGCGCTCCTTGGTGATCGAGAACGCCTCGCCGACGTCCCGGAGCCGGTGGGGCCGGCGGTGATCGAGCCGGGCGACGGTGATCGCCAGGTCGCGAGCCGAGATCCCGACGGCTTCGCACAGTCGGGGGACCGCCGCGTCGAGCGGCTCCCGGGCGAGCTCGGCGACCCGGGTCTCGACGGCGGGGAGGGCGCGGGCGAGGGCGCGGGCCAGACGATCGTCCGACCCGTCGGCCACCTCGGCCAGCACGTCGTCGAACCGGCCGGGCCGAGGCGTGACGACGTCGCGCAAGCGCGGATCGGCGACGTCGATCCGGGCCGCCCAGCCCTGGCGGGCGGCGGTGGCCAGCATCGCCCGGACTTCGGTGTCCGGCCGGTCGTCGGCCGGTGTCGCCAGCCGGTCGACGATCGTCCCGAGCTCGAGCGCGCTCCGTCGCCCGGCCGTCGGGACGGCGAGCAGCTGCCCGTACGTGACGTGTTCGAGCCGGCCGACGGCGAAGAAGCCGCCGGCCCGCAGGATCCGGCCCAGCCGCGTCGGCCAGTCGACGTCCTCCGGGCTGATCCCCGTCGGCCATGGTTCGCTCATGACGCGCACGTGTCGAGCCGATCGGGAGCCGACGACGCCGAGCGCGAACGCCGTCGCCGCGTCCGGCAATCGGTCGAAGCCGTTCCAGACCGACGCGTCCAGGGCGATCACCGCCGATCCCGACGGCAGCCCGAGGGCCGAGGCGACCGGTGGCGGCACCACCCGGCGGCCGAATGCATCGCGCAGCGACCATGGCAGCAGGGGTACGCCGCGTTCCCCCCAGCGCCCAGTGGACGCGACCGACGCACCGCCGGGCGACCGGATCGTCGACCCGTCGCCCGGCGGTCCGTCGACCGCGCCCTCCTGTGCCCCCCGAGACGAGATGAAAGGAGATGATACTTAAAAGTAGCGAACGGACTGCGAAGAGCTCCCCGGGGGGGATGAAGAAGCGCTTGGTGGCGAGGTGCGAACGGTGGGCCGGGCGGCCGGGCGGCCCCGGTCGGCTCAGCCGACCGGCGTGCTGGCGATGAAGGAGAGGACGACGGTAGCGAGCTCGGGACCTCGGTCCTCTTGGAGGAAGTGGCCGCCGCCGGCGATCGTCACGTGGGGCTGGCCGGCCGCGCCGGGCACTTGCTCACGGAACCGGCGATCGGCCCCCCGGGTGATCGGGTCGCCGTCGCTGAACGCGCACAGGAACGGCCGGTCGAAGGAGGCGAGCGCCGCCCAGGCCCGACGGTTGTCGATGCCGCCGGGGTCGTCGGGAACGGTGGGGACGAGGAGCGGGAACTGGCGGGCGCCCTCCTTGTACGTCTCGTCCGGGAACGGTGCGTCGTACGCGGCGACGACCTCGGGCGCGAGGTCGCCGACCGTGCCGGCATCGACGATCGCCCCGACCGGCAGCACGGGGGCGTCTTGGGAGAACCGCTGCCACTGGGTGAACGCGTCGGTCACCTTCTCCTCGCCGGTCGGCAGACCGGTGTTGGCCACGACGACCCGACGGAAGCGGTCGGGGTGCTCGGCGACGAGCCGCAGCCCGACGAGGCCGCCCCAGTCCTGCCCGAACAGGGTGACCGCGCCGAGGTCGAGCCGGTCGAAGAGGGCCGAGCGCAGCCACTCGACGTGGCGGGCGTACGTGTAGTCGGAACGGGCGGCCGGCTTGTCGGACCGCCCGAAGCCGGCGAGGTCGGGAGCGACGACGCGGTGGCCGGCGGCGACCAGCATCGGGACCATCGAGCGGTACAGGTAGGACCAGCTCGGCTCGCCGTGAAGGAGGACGACGGTCTCGGCGGCTCCGGGCGGTCCCTCGTCGACGTGGTGGAGCCGGATCGTCGGCGCGCCCGCTGGGTCGCCGTCGCCGGCCGGCACGTCGACGTAGTGGGGGGCGAACGGATAGTCCGCCAGGGCGGCGAACCGCTCGTCGGGCGTCCGCAGCACCCTCATCGGCCAGTCCTCATCGGCCGGTGGTCATTGGCCAGTCCTCATCGCCGGCGCGGTTCGGTGCCCTCGAGCAGACCGCGCAGGACGTGGATCATGGTCCGGCGGGCTGCGGCCGCGGAGAGGTGTTGGGCCCGGCGCAGTCGGTCCCAGGCCTCCCACGACGCGGCCAGGTCGAGGGCGTCGAGCAGCTCGCGGCGGCCGGTGCCGGCGCCCTCCAGTTCGGGGCCGAACGACCCGTCGAGCAGGTCCCGGAGGAACCGGTTCGAGGTGGCGAGCATGCGGGAGAGCTCGTCCGACCGGAGCGCCTGGGGGCTGATCGCCCGTCGGACCGGGCCGATGGCATCGAAAAGGCGGCTCCGTTGGCGCACCGTCCGTTCGATCCGTTGGGGCAGCGGGAGATCGGCCGGGATCTCATGGAGGTGGCTCCAGTGGCGGGCGGCCTGGAGCTCGATGACCGCCCGGTAGAGGGCATCCATGTCCTCGAAGTGATGGAAGACCAACCGGACGGAGATGTCGGCCCGCTCGGCGATCTCCTTGGCCGTCGGCTGCGGGTCGCCGGCCTCGACGAGGCTGATCACCGCCTCGGCGACCTTCATCCGCGTCCGTTGGCCCCGGGCCAGCCGTCCGTCGGACGGGGTCGGACCACTCGAGACGACGTCACGGGCCACTCTAGGCTCCCCTTCGAGAAACGGCAGTTGGAAACGGTGCGGAGACGGTAGGACGGCTGCGGACATGCTGCCACTCGGACCTATCGGCATGTCGGCACTGAAATTGTCGCGTTTTGGTCACGGTGGACTTCTCGTTCCCGACCGTTAACAGTAGGGTCGTAGTCAAGAAACAGAAACCGGGGGCCTCGGCAGGCGGAGTGCCAGGGTTGCTTGGGGGGCCGCCGACCTAAGGCCGGCGGACCGGGGGGACGATGGCCGAAAGTGGGGAGATCGTTGCCAGGTCGTGGATATCGACGCGCCTGTCACGGAGTGATCGGGCCAGGTGAGGTGGCGCAGACGTTGGCTGAAGCAGGGAACGCGGCAAACGGTCCGGTGATCCTGCCGGGGGGCCGGTCCCCCCGAGGAGCCGACCGGGTCGTGCCGATCGGCCGCCACGGCCACCCGCGCGAGGAGATCCGGGCGGTCCAGCGGGCGAAGATCCTGGACGCCTTCGTGGCGGAGGTCGGCGAGAAGGGGCTGGCCGGTGCCCGGGTGATCGACGTCTGCCGGCGAGCCGGGGTGTCGGCCAAGGAGTTCTACGGCATCTTCGGGAGCAAAGAGGACTGCTTCTTCGTAGCCTTCGATCTCGGCGCCGACCAGGTCTGCCAGCAGGGGGCACGGGCGTTCGCCGAAGCCCAGGGACCGTGGGAGGACCGGCTCCGGGTGGCCATCGAGGCCATGCTGAACGTCCTGGCGGCCAACCCGGCGTTCTGCCGGTTGTGCATCGTCGAGGCCGGCCATGCCGGTCCGGCCGCCGTCGAGCGTCTGAACGGAGTGATCAAGCGGTGTCGCGTGACCCTCGGCGGCGAGCGGGCGTTCGACGTGCCGGACTGGGTGTCCGCCGAGGCTTGTGAGAGCGCGCTGGTCGGTGGAGCGATGCAGCCGCTGGCCGAGTACGTCATGAGCGGTCGGGCGGGCGAGCTGGCCGAGCTGGCCCCCCTCGTCACGTACGTCATCGCCCTCGTCGTCGTCGGTCAGCCCCGGGCGCTCCGCCAGTTGGAGAGTGCGGCCGACGGGTGAGCCGGTCAGGCCGGGCCGGGTTCGACCCGATCCGGCTCGACGACCCGACCCGGTCCGACGACCCGATCCGGCTCGACGACCCGATCCGGCTCGACGACCCGATCCGGCTCGACGACGCGGCCCTGCTCGACGACGATCCGTCGGTCGAAGCCGACGAGATCTTGTTCCCGATGGCTGACGAGGAGGACGCTGCGATCGGCTGACGCGGCCAGAACGTCGGCCACGAGCCGGGCGGCGGTCGGCTCGTCGAGCCCGGCGGTCGGCTCGTCGAGGACGAGAACGGGACCGCCGGCGAGCAGCGCGCGAGCCAGAGCGATGCGCTGCCGCTGGCCGCCGGACAGCCGGGCGCCGTCCTCGCCGATCGGCGTGTCCAGCCCGTCCGGGAGCGTGCGGACCCAAGGCTCGAGCTGGGCCAACCGGAGTGCCTCGATGACGTCGTCCTCGTCGGCGTCCGGTCGGGCCAGCGCCACGTTCTCGCGAACCGACCCGGCGAAGAGGGTGGCGTCCTGGCCGACGAGCGAGATGGTCCGGCGTACGTCGGCCTGGGCCAGCCGGTCGATCGGCACGCCGCCGATGGCGGCGGAGCCGCCCTGGAGCGGCCAGAACCGGAGCAGGGCGTTGACGAGACTGCTCTTTCCTGCGCCGCTCGAACCGACGACGCCGACGCGTTCGCCGGAGCCGACGCGCAGATCGATGCCATCGAGTGCCCACGGCAGGTCGGGTCCGTAGCGGAGCCGGGCGCCGGTCGTGGTCACATCCGGATAGCCCTCGGGGGCCGCGTCCGGTCGGTCCGGATCGCCGACGGGTACGGGCACGTCGTCGAGGACGAGCAGTCGCCGGCCGGCGGTGACGACGTCGCCGGTCCGCAGGACGGCGCCGGCGAGAGCGGGGACCGACTCGAAGGCGCCGACGGCGGTGAGCGGCAACACGGCGAGCATGACCGCCGAGAGGTGATGGTCGTGGACCGCGGTCACGCCGACCGCGAGCACGCCGATGACGGCCGCACCGAGGCAGACGGTGACGACGGCCGACGTCGCCCCGGCGACCAGGGCTCGGCGGCGGGTCAGGCGGGTCAGCTCCTGGTCGGCCGCGTCGATCCGGTCGAGCAGGTGGGCCTCCTGGCCGAAGGCGAGCAGATCGGGTACGCCGGCCAGCAGGTCGACGATCTCGGCCGACAGTTCGCCCCGGAGCGTCGCCTCGCGACCGCGCCCGGGCCGGGTGGCGACGGCGATGGCCGGCGTGGCGAGGAGTGCCGCCGCCAGTGAGAGGCCGAGGACGAGGCCGGCGATCGGGAGGATGACGGCCATGACGACGACGGCCAGGCTGGCGGCGGCGACGGTGACGACGACGGGCAGCAACCCCCGGAGGTACAGGTCCTGGAGGGTGTCGACGTCATCGGTCGCCCGGACGAGCAGGTCGCCGGTCCGCCAGGCGGACAACCCGGCGGGGGCCAGCGGTTCGAGCCGGTCGTAGAGCCACACCCGCCACCTCGACAGCGAGCGGAACGCCGCGTCGTGGGCGACGAGCCGTTCGCCGTAACGGAGCGGGCCGCGCACGAACGCGAGCACCTCGACGGCGGCGAGCAGTCCGGCGATGGCGCCGAGGCCCGGCCGGAACGCCGCCCGGTCGATGACGTAGCCCGAGCCGGCGAGGAGGCCGATGGTGGCCAGCGCGGCGGCGACGCCGAGCGCGGCGGCCAGGGCGAGACGCCCCCATCGGGGGGCGCCGATGCGGACGAGCTGTCGCAGTACGGTCCCCGCCGGGCGTGGCGGCGCGGTCGCGGTCATGCCTGGGCTCCGACCGGGCGCTCGTCGGCCTCGACGACGTCGCCGGCCAGCACCGCGGTGCGGTCGATCCGGGCGACCAGCTCGGGTCGGTGGGCGGCGACGAGGACGGTCCGCCCGTCCAGCCACGGATCGAGCGCCCGGCGGAGCAGGGCCTCGGTGGTCAGGTCGAGGTGGGCGACCGGCTCGTCGAGCAGGACGAGCGGCGTGTCGCGCAAGGCAGCCCGGGCGACCGCGACCCGCTGTCGCTCGCCGGCGCTGAGCGTGATCCCCCCCTCACCCACCCGGGTCTCCAGGCCGGCGGGGAGCGCAGCGACGAGCTCGGCGAGACCGGTCGCCTCGAGCACGCCCTCGAGCCGCTCGGCCCCGGCGTCGGGGTCGCCGAGCCGGAGGTTCTCGGCCAGCGTCCCGCCGAACAGGTGCGGCCGCTGTGGCACCCAGGCAACGTGACGCCGCCAGGCGGCCAGGTCGACGTCGGCCAGGTCGGCGCCACCGATCCGGACCGCTCCGGTGGCGGGGGCGAGGAAGCCGAGGAGCACTGCGAGGACCGTCGACTTGCCGACGCCCGACGGGCCGACGAGGGCGACGTGCTCCCCCTCTTCGATCGTCAGGTCGAACCGGTCGAGCGTGGGCTGCGACCGCCCCGAGAACGTGACGCCGACGCCGTCCAGGCGGACCGGGAACGGTCGGACCGGCACGGGCGTTCGCCGCGGTGATGGGGTCGCCCGGCCGCCGATCGTTGCCGGGGTCGAGCCGACGGCGGCCGACCCGGCCGGCACCGACCCGGCCGGCACCGATCCGGCCGGCACCGACCCGGCCGAATCGGGGCTCGGGTCCGGTTCGGTGGGTTGGTCGAGGAGGTCGAGGATGCGCTCGGCGGCCGCCCGTCCCTCGGCGCTGGCATGGAACTCGGCTCCGGCCCGCCGCAGCGGCAGGAAGACCTCCGGGGAGACGAGGAGGACGGCGAGCGCGGTGTAGAGCGACACGGTGCCGCCGAGCAGACGGAGGCCGAGGACCATGGCGACGAGCCCGGTGCCGATACCGGCCAGGAACTCCATCGCCAGGGCGGAGAGGAAGGCGACGCGAAGCGTGGCCATCGTCGTCTGGCGCAGGCCCTCGGTCGCCGCGGCCACCTCACGGCGGCCCTGGCCGGCTCGGCCGAACGCCCGGAGGGTCGGCAGGCCGCGGATCAGCTCGAGGAAGCGGGCCGACAGTGACGACAGGCGTCGCCACTGCCGGCGAGTCTCCGCCGCGGCCCGCCGCCCAAAGAAGATCATCGCCACCGGGACGAGCGCCACGAGCCCGAGCAGGACGAGCAGCGACACCCAGTCCGTCCAGGCCACCCAGGCGAGGATGCCAATGGGGGCGAGGCCGGCGAGGACGGCCTGGGGCAGGTAGCGGCCGAAGTAGACGTCGAGCGCGGTGGTGCCCCGGGTCGCGGCCAGCGACAGCTCGCCGGCGCGTTCGCCGGCCAGCCACACCGGCCCGAGGTCGAGTGCGTGGCGGAGCAGCTGACGACGGAGGACGGACGTGACGGTCGCGCCGCAGCGTTGGGCGGCCGCCTCGCCGGCCCACCCGACGGCGGCCCGGACGACGAACGCCGCGACGAGCCCGACGAGCAGCGGCGTCACCGACCCGAGCGACACGCCGTGCAGCACCGACCGTTCGATGACCGTCGCCAGCAGGACGGCCTGGGTGACGACGCACGCCGTGGCGACAAGGCCGGCCGCGACCGCGATGACGAGGTAGCGGCGGGTGACCGTCACCCGGGCGGTCAGTCGCCGGTCGACGAGGCCACCGAATTGCCGATCGGCGGCCGGAGTGGGCATCGAAGCCACGCTACCCACCGGCACCGGCGCCCCACGAGTCGGGCCGGGACCGGGCCCGGTCAGAGCCGGAAGGCGAGCCCGTCGACGTCGACCCGGGTGCCGATCAGCCCGGTCTCGACCACGTGGGCGGCCAGCTCGGGGTCCTCCGCGGTGGCGACACAGCGGACCGGGTCGTCGTGAGCCGCGGCGGCCCCCCGGTCGACGTCGGCGACGACCGCCACCCGGACCGGGTCGAGGTCGTCGTAGGTCACCGTGAACGACACGACCGTCGCCGAGCCATGGTGCTCGTCGAGGACATCGACCGTCGGCGTGGCGTCGGCCGCCGGGCCGGCCAGGTCGTCGAGGAGCGGTGGCCGCCCGTCGGGCTCGGCCGACCAGACGGCGAGGCCCGGCTTCGTCAGCATTCCGCAGACCGTCGTGACGACGCCGACCGTGCCCGGGCGTTCCCGCAGGCGGGGAACGACGGCCGCGGTCGACTGGTAGACGAAGTTGTTGAACGGGCCGCCGGCGAACGCCATGCCGCCGGTGACCGTCGGCGTCCCGTCGGCCGGCAGGTCGAGCTCGCGCTGTTGGACCCGGACCGCGGACGGAAAGCACGAGTAGACCTCGACGACGTCGGTGTCGGCCAGCGGGCGACCGAGCCGGTCGGCCGCCGCCCGCCCGAGTACCCGCATCGCCGGCCACCGGTGGAGGAGGCGTCGGCGGCTGAGGGAGACCGAGTGGTTGGCGTCGACACCGACGAGCGGGAAGATCCATCGATCCGCCGGCACGCCGTGCCGCCGGGCGGCCTCGGCGGAGCAGAGGACGAGCGCGGCCGCCTGGTCGACCGTCCACTGGCTGGCGTGCCACTTGTTGAACGGGAACGCGAGCGGCCGGTTGCCGGGCGAGGGGGTCTGCAGGTCCTCGGCCGTCCGGGGTTCGGGGAACGCCGCTGCCGGGTTGCCGGCGGCGACCTGGTTGAACCGGGCCCAGAGGCCGGCGATGGCCTGCCGGTGAGCCGCCGGCGTCTGCTGCTCGGCGTGGGCGAGCGCGTTCTCGATCAGTGCGTACTGCTGGACCGGTGGGACGACCATGCCGGCCGCCAGCTCCGGCGCGGCGAAGAACTCCGGCTCTCGGGTCTCGACGTGGTCGGGCACCGCGCCGGGTTGCGGGCTCTCGGCGACGCCGCCCATCCGGGCCCACGCCCGAGCCTCGCCGCCGACGACGACCGCCACGTCCGATCGACCGTCGGCGATCGCCCGGAGCATCTGGCTGACGACCGTCTGCTGGGAGACGCCGATCTCGGCCAGGAGGGTTCGGGCGCCGGCCGCGCCGACCCGACTGGCCACCAACCGGGCCGGGTCGGCGTACGACCAGGTGCCCTGCGGTACGGCGATCCGGTCGGCCGCGGCCACGATCGTGGGTCGACCGGGCGTCGACGGCGGCGCCCTCGACCGCCCGGGCCATCAGTTCCGCCGGCTCGCACGGATCGGCGGACGTGCCGACACCGACGAGCACCGGGGTCCGTGGGTTGACGGTGACCGGCGGCATCGTGACGTCGTTCCCTCCCCCTGGCGGACCCGGTGGCCGCGTGCGGGGATGGTAGCCGTCGACGGCCGGCCCCCCGAGCCCGTACGGTGACGCGGTGACCACGAACGACGACGGCGCCCGGACCCCGATCAAGCTGCTCTTGGCCGACGTCGACGGGACGTTGGTCACGCCGGAGAAGGCGCTGACCGACCGGGCCGTCGCCTCGTCGGCCAGTTGGGTGAAGCCGGTGTCCTCTTCGCCGTCACCAGCGGGCGGCCGCCCCGGGGGATGGCGATGCTCGTCGAACCGCTCCATCTGACGACGCCGATCGCCGCCTTCAACGGCGGCCTCGTTGTCGACCCCGATCTGACCGTCGTCGAACAGCGGACCGTCCGTGACGAGCTCGTGCCCGAGGTGCTCGACGAGATGGCCGCGGCCGGTCTCGAGACCTGGCTCTACCGCGGCGCCGAGTGGTACGTCACCGACGCCGACGGACCGCACGTCGCCCGGGAGGCGTGGACCGTGCAGTTCCAGCCGACCGTTGTCGACGATCTCCGCGCCCACGCCGACGGGGTGGCGAAGATCGTCGGCGTCAGCGACGACCGGGCGGCCATGGACCAGGCGACGACGGCGGTGCGCCAGCGGTTCGGGGCCGACGTCTCGGCGGCCCAGTCGCAGCCGTACTACCTCGACGTGACCCATCCGGACGCCAACAAGGGGAGCGTCGTCCGCTACCTGTCCGCCCGGTACGAGATGGCGGCGGCGGCGATCGCCACCATCGGCGACATGCCGAACGACGTGCTCATGTTCGCTCACTCCGGCCTCAGCATCGCCATGGGCAACGCGTCCGCCGAAGTCCAGCGGGCTGCCCGGCGGGTGACGACCGCCAACGACGACGAAGGGTTCGCCAACGCCGTCGAGCGGTTCGTCCTCCCACTCGCCTGAGCACCCGTCGTCCGACCGTTCGAGGCCCGGCGGCCGGTCGTCCCTGGGGGGTTCGGTGATCCGTCCGCCCGTCCCGGTCGTAGAAGGTACGGACGGACCGATCGAGAGTGAGGCCACGCATGACCACGACTGGTCGCGGTGCATACGGCAGTTGGTGGCGGCGCTGGTCGCCGGTCCTCGTCGCCGGGGTGGTGCTGGCCGCTGGCGTCAGCCTGCTCGTCACGCCGCTGATCGGCTGAGGCGTGATGGGCCGGGCACCGTGGCCGTTCCGGACGGCCGCTCCGGACGGCCGATCCGGCCGGTTGATCCGATCGAGCCGGTCAGCCGTAATGGACAGGTGATAGCGCGGCCGGGTTCGCGGCGCGAGCCGGTGAGCTGGCGAGATCGCCGAACCAACGGGCGGACGAGGAGCGAGATGGCAGAGCGAGGAAGCGGTCGGCCGGGTCGGGTGCGGCGTCATGCGGTGGCTGGATTGGTCCTCGGTGCCGCGGCGACGTTGGCCGGCACCGCCGCCGTGATCCGATGACCGTCGCCCGTCCGACAGCCCCGACGACAGCTGACGGTGGCCACCACCGGGGCGCGGGGAGCGACCTCGCCACCCGGCTGGTCGAGGCCAACGACCTCGTCCGGGCCACCCGGGACACGCGGTTGGCCCGTGACGTCGCCCTACTGGTCGCCCGCATCGGCTTGGCCTGGATCTTCGTCTACCACGGCGCCGGCACCCTCTTCGGGGCGTTCGGCGGCCCCGGGCTCCACCAGCAGGCCGAGTTCTTCTCCAACGTCGCCCATCTCCAGCCAGGCATGTTCTTCGCGGTGCTCAGTGGGATCATCGAGTTCTTCGGCGGCTTGGCCGTCGGTCTCGGCATCTTCGGTCGGATCGCCGCCATCAGCCTGTTCGGCGACATGGTCATCGCCATGGTCACCGTCACGTTCGGCAACGGCATCGTCTCGAACGCCGCCGGGTCGGGGTACGAGCTGAACGTTGCCTTGGCCGCGCTGGCCCTCGTCGTCGCCGTCCTCGGGACCGGCCAATTCTCGCTCGACGTCCTCCTGCGGTCCCTCTACCGGCGCCGGCGCCACGCGCCATGAGCGCGGTCGGTCCGATCGCGGCAAGCTCTATCGACGTGGACGCCGTTTCGCGAGGAGGTCGGAAAGGCCGGCTCCGGTCAGCCGACCCGGCCGGCGCCTCCGACGAGGCGCTGGTGGCTGGGATGGCCGCGGGCGACGAGCGGGCCGGTGCGGCGTTCGTACGGCGCCACGAGCGTCGGGTCTTCGGTATCGCCCTGGCCATCACCATGGACCGGTCGACCGCCGAAGACGTTGCCCAAGAGGCCCTTCTCCGGGTGTGGCGCCATGCCGCGGTCTTCGATCCGCGCCGGGCGTCGGTAACGACGTGGTTGTCGACGATCACCCGGAACTTGGCCATCGACGCGCTCCGCCTCCGACGAGCCGTGCCGGCCGGCCCGGACGATGCGGTCTGGCTCGATCTGGACAACGACGTCGTGAGCCCGGAGGCCCATGCGGTCCATGCCGACGCGGTCGGGCGAGTGCAGTCGGCCCTGCGCGAGCTGCCGGTCGAACAGCGACGGGCCGTCGTTCGGGCCACGTTCTACGGTCAGAGCGCGTCGGAGATCGCCGCGGCCGAGGAGATCGCGCTCGGGACGGCGAAGAGCCGCGTCCGGCTCGGGCTGGCCCGGGTGCGTCACGTCCTCGACGGAGAGAAGTGATGGCGCCGCCGGACCCGCGCTGCCTCGCCATCCGCGACGACCTCGCCGCGTTGGCCACCGGCACGCTCACCGGACGCGACCGATCGGCGGTGCTGGAGCACCTCGAGACCTGCCCGGCCTGCGTGGCGGAGCTGGAGGAGCTGGCGGCGACCGTCGATGCCCTGATGGAGTTGGTGCCCGACGCGGCGCCACCGGACGGGTTCGCCGACCGCACGGTCGCGCTGATGCGAGCCGAGCCCTCGGCGACCGTCCGGCGCCTGCCGCGGTTCGCCCGCCCGGGCCGGCGGATCGTCGCGGTGGCGGCGCTCGTTGTCGCACTGGCCCTCGGGATCGGCGTCGGGGCGCTGGCCACGTCGGGCGGCGGTGGCACCGAGCCGACGATCCGTACGGCCGCCTTGCAGTCGACGTCCGGGGCCGAAGGCTCCGTGGTGGTGTCGTCCGGGCAGCCGGGGTGGTTGGCCATGACCGTCGCCGACTCGACGGCCTGGGGGGAGGTGACGTGCCGCGTGACCTTGACCGACGGCAGTCACCGGGTCGTCGGCCGGTACCCGATGTCGTCGGGGTACGACTCGTGGAGCGCCCGGTTGCCGGTGACAGCCAGTGCCGTCCGCTCGGTCGATCTCGTCGAACCGGGCGGATCGGTCATCGCGTCGGCCAAGCTGCGCACTTGACGCCTGGTCGCCCGTGTCGCGTCGAAGTGGTCAAGCATGGCCCCCGGTCCCGAGTCGGTCCATCACGTCGGTCGGGCGGTGAATCGCTACTGGCGGTCGGCGCTGGCCGGGGCCGCCACGGGAGGTCGCAGCTTCACCGGGCTGGCCGCGGTCGTCCTGAGCGCCCCACGGGGGATCCGGGGAGCGCCCGGCTCGGTCGTCCCCGAACGGCCGGCCGAAGTGGTCGTCGCCACGGCAGCCTTGGCCGAGTACGTCGTGGACAAGCTGCCCTGGGTCCCGAGCCGGCTGCGGCCGCTGTCACTGGGCCTACGCGGCCTGAACGCGGCCGCCGCCGGCTACCTCATCGCCCGTCGTCGGTCGTGGCATCCAGGTGCAGGCGACTCGTCCACCGTATCGACCGACCACCCCGGGGCCGTCGTCACCTGTTGCGCGGTCGCCGCAGTCGCCGCCCTCGCCACCTCGTGGTTGGGGGCCCGGTGGCGGGCGTGGGCGGCGCCGCTCCTGGGGGGCGACGCGCCGGGCGCGCTCGTCGAGGACGCGTGGGTCATTGCCTTGGCAGTCGTCGTCGGACAGTCCGCCGACGGCGACCCGGGTGTCCCGGGCGCTCGATAGCCACCCAGAGGTTCCCCGGGGGAATGTGCCATGCTCACCGTGTCAGCCGCGCCGTCTCGCCAGGCGAGGCGCACTCGAACGAGGGGAGTCACCATGGCTCAACAGGATCCCGGCAACGGAAGTCGATCCCGCCTCGGCGGTGGGGCGATCGCCACCATTATCGGCGTTGCGCTGCTGGTCATCTTCATCGTCCAGAACACCGAGAAGATCCGGCTTCATTTCCTGTTCTGGCACTTCACCTGGTCGTTGTGGCTCTACACGATCGTCATCGCCGTGTTCGGAGCGCTCGTGTGGCTCGGGCTCGGCGTCATGCGCCGTCACCGGCGTCGCCAGCGCCGTCGGCAGGACCGTCGCGACGGGGTCGACTGACGCCGATCGGGGATCGGTCGCAGGCGGCCACGTGGGCGGCCACGCTCGAGCCCGATGTTTGAAGCCGGAAAGAAATATCTGCGTATTTGTTCCGGCGTTCGCGCCTTCTTACCAGTGTTGGGAACGTAGGGATTCCCAACGGCGGGCCGGTGGCGAAACTGGTAGACGCGCAAGGCTTCGGTCTTGTGTCCGAAAGGACGTGGGGGTTCAAATCCCTCCTGGCCCACGGAGCGAGTCGTATCCGGCAACCGCCGGCTTCGGCCGTTCTGGCCCATTGTCGTGGGCTCGCGGAACCCCCAAACTGCTCCGGGGGTTCCGCAATTGCTTCTCGTCGGGTCACCGATTGCCGAGCCCACCGGCCCTCGTGCCGCAGCAGCCCGGCTACGGGTGACGGCCACGCCCGATCCAGTACATCACCGGCACGAAGCTGGCGATGAGGATGGCACCAATCCACTCGGCCGCGTTGGGCATGAGCTGCACCTGCCTGACAAGCCGATTCTACCGGTCATCCCCGGCGCCCAGCCGCGTTCCGAAGCGGCCGACGGGTTCGGCTCGACGTCCCGTCGCCCGTCAGGCGAGCTCGACGGCTGCGGCCGGATCGTCCCTCGGTAGGTCTGGTTCGGCGACGGCCGAGACCTCGATGTCCTCGAGATCGGCGATCCCGCTGTTCACCGCGGCGAACGCCGCGTCGGCCGCATCTCGGCCGGTGGCGATCCGAACCAGGGATTGGCGTGGCGCGAGGCCGGTCGGATCATGGACGAGCCAGCGATTGCCGGTGAGCGTCTCGAACACCGCGTGGAAGTCCATAGGGGCGAGCCCCGGCGCGTAGACGGCCGCGAATCGTGCCGGGACACCGATCGCCCGGCAGAGCGCCACCCCCAGGTGGGCGAAGTCCCGACACGATCCCCTCCCGGTCAACAGCGTGTGCTCGGCCGAATCGTGGACCGAGCCCGACCCGGACACGTAATCGATGCGGCGACGGATCCACCGTGTGATCGCGGCGACCCGCGCGTCGATGTCCTCGCCGACCCCGAACTCGGCGACGGCGAAACCGATCAGATGGTCGCTCGGGCAGTACCGACTGGGCCGGAGGAACGTATGGCGCTCGTAGTCGCGGCTGCCTCCGGTCGGGGAATCTTCCGGCGACGGCGAGCCGGGAACGGTGCCGAGCCGGATCCTGGCCCGATAGTCGACCGTCAGCCGACCCGGTGCCGCTCGAACCACATGCAGCGTCGCGCCGTGCTCGCCGTGGAGCTCGTCGATCGAGAGCGGCTGGCGGTCCTCGGCCCTGACCTCGAGCTGCTCGTCCTCGGCGATGCCGGCCGATCTCGAAGCCGCCACCTGCACGACCAGCTCGGCCGCCAGGGACACGACGAACGTCATGCGGGCCGAGACCCGACAGGTGAGACGCGGCGCTTCCGGCGCGCTGGGGTCGGCGTTCGACATGGACCACTGTCCCACTGCTGGGTGGTGAGGGCCACGCGTCGGGCCCGAGATCAGTGAAAACCCGGCGCTCGCAAGCTCCAATCACGGACGGCATCGAGCGTTCGGTAGAGAAGATCGCGATCGTCAGCGGGACAACGGATCACTACCCGGTCGATGTCGACCTCCGCCCACGAGCTCGTTTCGGAGGCCGAGGGCAACGAGGCTTCGAACGTCGCGAGGTCCCGCTTTCCCCGGAAAGACGCCTCGGGGTCGATGACCGTCACTCCGATCGAGCGGGGATCACGTCCGTGGTGCTCAGCGGTCTGTCTCAGCCTCGTCACCGATCCGACCAGGTCGCCGTGGGCCATCGCCTTCACGGGCATCCAGCCGTCGGCCCACTCCACGACGCGCCGGAACGTCGCCGGAGAGGGCCCCGCCGCGAGGTGGATCGGGGGATGGGGCGTCTGCACTGGTTTCGGCCAGGCCCACGATTCCGCGAAGTTGACGAACTCCCCGGCAAATGCGGTCGTATCGTTCGTCCACAGGGCCTTCAATGCTTCGACTTTCTCATCGAGTATCTCGCGCCGTTTGAGCGGATCGATGCCGTGGTTCAAGGCCTCGAGATCGTTCCAACCAAAACCCATCCCGAGCTCTAGGCGTCCACCGGACTGGAGATCCAACGTCGCCACTTCTTTGGCGAGGTGCAGGACACTGCGTTCGCTGGCGATGCACGCGGCCGTCCCGACCCTGATGGTGTCGGTGACGGCGGCCGCACTGGCCAGTACGACGAAGGGGTCGAGGAACCGCTGGTACATCTCGGGCACGCGGCCCCCACGTGACGTGGACCCCGCATAGCGGCCCTTGGTGTAGCTGTGGACGCTGTCGACCGGAAGGTGGGAGTGCTCTCCCGCCCACATCGATTCGAAACCGCGCTCCTCCACTGCCCGAGCGGCCTCGGTTGCCCGGATCGTTCGCTCCGAGAGCGGGAGCGCTATCCCCAACTTCAGGCGCCCCATGATCCAGCCCGCTCCCGCTACGTCCGTGTGAACTGTCAATCATTGTATTGATGATCGCCGAAGGGGGCAACCGCGGCGGGGGCCCGGATCAGCGGACACGGCACGTCCTCCAGCCGTCAGGGCCGTGTTTATCGGGATTTCCACTCGGGTAACGCCTGTGAGACGGCTGAGCAACCGAAAGGGATCACGATGGTACTCGTCCTAGCGTTGTTGATTGTCCTGCTTTTTGCGGGCCTCGGATTTGCCCTACACGTACTGTGGATTATCGCCGCCGTGCTGCTCGTACTTTGGCTCATCGGCTTGGTCGTGGGACGAGGGGAAAGCGCCGGAAGTCATCGCTTCTATCGCTGGTAGCAAGGTCGGGCGCGGTCTTTGAGGGGAACGCCGGCCCGGCACCTCTTTGTTTACGTATGCGCAGGCTAGAGCCGAAAGGAGAGAATATGATTCCCGGATTTGTAGGGAGTGCCGTAATCTTTGCCATCGGTGCGGTGCTTGATTTCGCCGTGACTGTCACTGATTCGCACGGTTTCAATATCCATACGGTTGGGGTCATCCTCATGATCGTCGGCGCCGTCGGCGCTGTCGTCTCCTTGATCGCCTATTTCGCGAGCGATCGAGGATGGCGTCGGCATAGGACCATTGTCGAGGACGGCCGCGGCAACATTGCTCGGCGTGAGGACACGTACACGTAGAGAACGTTGTCAGACGCTGGAATCCCACGACGCCCGCCCGCCTTCACCCTTGGAAACGAGGGGACCCGGGCGGGCGTCGTTGGGTTCGGCAACCTTCGCGGTACCCAGAGGCGCGGCGGCAGCGGCCACTCCGCCGCGGGCCTTCCTATGGCGGCGAGCGCTGGGCTCCGGGCCCGTGGCGAAGGGCGACGGTCGAGATGGTGCAACGCCGGTCATACGCCGCATAGTGCCCGGGACAGCCTGGTCGGCGCAGCGTCCGGCGGCGCGGACGGCGCTTCGCCTGCCTCCTTGCGTGCATGGGCATCGCAATCTGAGCGCACGTCCCTTCGCAGCGCGCCTGATCTAGCCCGCCGAGTCGCGGTGGCATCTGACCACGCTGGGCGCCGCTCTTACAACGGCCGCGTTGAACAACGTGGCCACCGGGCTGACCCAGACAAATTGCCACTGGGATCCGCGGTATCGAGTAGTTCTCCGAGGAGACATTGAACAGCGCGCAGTATTGTTGAATCGGTCGGTTTCATTTCTGTCGTCCGTTCCAAACTGCCGAGAGGGAGACCATGGATAGAGCGTTGAAACGGGGGGGACCCGGGGAGATCTCCCTTGGAGAAGCAATCTCAAGGCTGGCGAAATCGCACCCCGACGGGATCGCGGTCACCTTCAGCAACATTGAGGGCGGCGAACAGGTCGTCTCCTGGGCCGAACTCAACCAGCGTTCCACGCAGGTCGCACGCCTGCTCGCTGGGCACGGGACGACCGAGGGGTCGCTTGTGGCCATCGGCCTACCCAACTCGCCGGAACACCTCGTGACGGCCATCGCGGCCTGGAAGGTTGGTGCCTCCGCATTACCCCTCCGATGGGACCTTCCGCGCTGGGAGCGAGACCGTCTGCTGGCAGTCGCCCAACCGGACATCGTGGTGGGGGACTGGGCGGGCGTCCCTGTCACCACCATTACCACCAGTGAAATGGCGGCGTCCAACGATCTTTCTACCGGACCCCTTCCCGACGTTGTGCCTCGGCACGCCGTCGCCATTCCAACCGGAGGGTCGACTGGCCACCCCAAGGTCGTCATCCGTCAGGCACCGGGCATCGTCGCTTCGATGATCCCCGCGTCGGAGGTGTCGCTTCGCGCCGGGCGCCACCAGGTCCACCTGGTCGCCTCACCGCTTTACCACACCAACGGGTTCTCTTTGGCGCACATGGCGCTACTGCAGGGCGATCGCATCGTCTTGATGGAGAAATTCGACGCCACTCGTGCCGTCACCTTGATCGAACGGCACCGTGTCAACGTCACGACCATGGTTGCGGCCATGCTGACCCGGATTGTCCGGCTTCCCGACATCGGCGAGCGGGATCTATCAAGCCTGTCGAGCGTGCGTGCCGGAGGGGCCTCGTGCCCGGCCTGGGTAGTTCGAGCTTGGATCGACCTCGTCGGTCCCGATCGGTTCTTCCTCGGTTACGGGCAGTCAGAGCGGATCGGTGGGACCCTGATCAGTGGTCGGGAATGGCTGGAGCACCCAGGAAGCGTTGGGAGGCCGTCCGACGCCGAGTTCATCGTTCTGGACGACGGAGGGTGTGCGCTCGGACCCGGCGAGGTAGGCAACATATTTTCCCGTATTCCTGGCTCGGACCCTTGGCCGCCGTTCCGGTACCGGGGAGCGGCGATGCCGCCCGTACTGCCTGATGGGTTCATGAGTGTCGGCGACCTCGGGTGGCTCGATGACGACGGCTATCTGTACATCGCCGACCGGCGTACGGACATGATCGTGACTGGGGGCGCCAACGTTTACCCGGCCGAGGTCGAGGCAGCCCTGGCGGAGCACCCATCAGTGGCCGACGTGGCGGTGATTGGCCTGAGGGACCAAGAGTGGGGCCGGCGGGTGCATGCCGTCGTGGAGCTGCTCGATACGGCCTCGCCACCTACCGCCGACGCGCTGCGGAACCACTGCCGGGCGTTGCTCGCCGCCTACAAAGTCCCGAAGTCCGTCGAGTTCGTGGAGCGCTTGCCGAGAACGGACGCCGGGAAGATCAACCGCTCCTCCCTCGTGGACGCCCGGGAAGGTGGAGTGTCGAGCACTGGGAGTCCCTGACGAGGACGGGAGCGACGGATCGAGCTCGCGCCTGGAGGGCCCCGCCCGGCGTCACTTGATCGCCGTGGCGTGAGGTGGGAGCCGACGCCGACGACGCCATCCAGCAGCTTGACCACCGGAAGGCACTCGCCCCCCGTCGTCGGCCAGGCCGTCGGGCCGCCACTGTTCGCCCAGGACCATCGCCAACAAGGCGATGAGCTCTGGGTGCGTGCTGTCGGACGTGGCCACAACTGTCGCGGTCATCGATCTTGTCGACGCGAGCGACCTCGACCAGCCGGACCTTCTCGTCGCACACCGACAGCCCGAGCCGCGCCGTTGTGGCTCCCGAGCCGGATCACGTGGTCGGCTCCCGCTCGGGCGTCATGTCGATGTCGTGAGCTTGGCCCCCATCGGAACCGTGAAGGACGTCACCTTGGTCCACGTTCCGTCGGTCTTGAACTTCAGAATCTCGTTGGTGTGCACGAGTACGTGCCGGCCGTCGGACTGGTAGCTCTTCTGGCAAATCCCGCCTTCGAAGTCGATCGACTCGATGGCCTTGTTGATGGCTGTCGCTGTCAGCTTCCCGGCCTTTTTGGCGGCGGCGGCGGCATACAGGGTGCCGTCGTACGTGAGGGCCGAGAGGAAGTTCGGCACTGTGCCGCCGTACGCCTCCTCATAGGCGTTGCGGTAGTTCGTCATCGGCTTTGTCGTCGCCAGGGTGTTGCAGTCGCTGACGGAGTACGCGTTGGCGATGGCCTGCCCGGTGACGAGCTTCTCGGTCTCGGCGATCGTGATGCCGCCGCCCATCATCGTCGGTGCCGTGATGCCGTTCTGCAGGGACTGACGGAGCTCGAGCGCATCCACGTTCGGATAGCTGGCGTTGACGACAGCGTTGCATGTCTTCATGGCCAGCACCTGCTGGGTCAGTGTCGACGGTGTGTATGTCGCGATTGTCGCCTTGGCGCACAGCTTCAGGCCCATCGCCTTGAGCTGCTTTGTGACGGCGGCGATGGCGATCGAGCCGAACTGGGTCGTATAGCCCATCACGCCGACCTTCTTCTTACCCAATGTGCGGACGAGGAACTTCGTGGCATTCGTCCATGTGGACGCCTGTGTGCTGTTCATCAGGTACAGCCACTTGCTGCCGACGGACCCGCCGTAGTCGGCGTTGTAGTTGACATCAGTGGAGATGACCGGGAAACCGGCTGTGGCGATGAGCTTGCCGATGGCCTGGGTGTCGCCGCCGGCGCCGATGGCGATGTCGGGCTTGGCCTGCTCGACCTGCTTGAACGCGGCGGACGCCTGGGCCGGTGTGACGCCGGACATCCCCACTCGTTGGAAGGTGACCTTCTGGCCGCAGACCCCGCCGGCCGCGTTGATCTTCTTCAAGGCCAACTGCAGGCCGTACTGGTAGTCGTTCCCCGCCGCCGGGTCGTCGCCCTTGAGATCCCACATCCCGACGATCTTCAACGGCCGAGAAAAATGACAACTCGACGATGTGGCGGCGCCAGACGTGGCCGGCCCAATGGCCACTGACAAAAGAGCGCCGGCCGCCATGGCCCCGGCGGCGCAAATCGAGACGCAAAATTTCAGCGCTGAGTGCACGTCCTGTCCCTCCCCATCCCGTCGGTTACCGCGCCCCACTCGCCAACAACCGAGTCTCTACAGGTTTTTAACATCTGTCCCCCGCAAAAGCAAGCAATCGTTGCAGTTTTTTGACGGAATTCGATCGAAAGAGTCCGCGTATGGGCGTCAGTTAGCCATAGAGTCAGCATGGCTCAATGCGCGACGATCTCAGCATCTGGTTAGGCGATCACCGTGGCGCGGTGCCGCCAGCCCGGGTTCAGGCAAATGCTCAGGTCGTAGGGCGGCTCAACTAGTGAGGACGATGTTTTTCGCCGCGTGAACCACGGCGGGTAGCTGCTGCTCCAGGTCTCTTGGGTCGATTCGCCGCCAAAGGTCCGAGGCCCCGCAGTAGGCCAGCATTGGCTCCAGTCGCTCACGGATGCAGTGGATTGACCATTCGACCATGTCGCCCGAGGCGGCCCGGTCAAAGGGGATCACGATGTTGTACTCCCCCGGAAACATGTAGTGATAATGCGGCTCCTTAACGAATGCGTCGAACCGCAGGTATTCGAGGCCGGACTCGCCATCACAGACATGGAGGGAGATGCCCTCATCTTCCAATACGTCCGGCCGCCCCACCGCGACGGACGCCTGCAGTTCCTCCGACGTGAAAACGGTGTCAACGATCTCATCGTTCAACAACCGGTGCTCGACCCCGATCGATAAGGCGCTGACCGGGTAATACGTCGTCGCTTCGGCCACCGGGGGGATTGGATCATTGTTGTAGCGGTTCCCGAGTTCCAAACCAGGCACGGTCACCCTCCTAGCTCTATTATTTAAGGCGCAGCCATCGGCTGTGCGGATCGGACCGGAGGGCACGTGAGTGTTCTCGGGGCATATCGCCACTGGCGCGGCGGTCCTCGTCGGACTTTTCCTGCCTCATGTCCGGGAAGATAGATGTTCGGCCTCCCATGCCTCCAGCGCCGCCCGGTCCACCCCGTAGAGATCGATGGCGTTGTCCTGGAGGACGCGGCGCCGGTACTCCTCGGGCACGACATTGAGGGCGTCGACGGCGGAGCGCACAGTAGCGGTGGGCCACAGGCAGCTGGGATGAGGAAAGTCGGTCTCGAAGATCACGTTGTGGGTGCCGATGATGTCGAGCAACCGTTCCGGCGCCACCCGTTCGAACCAGAAGGACGCATAAACCTGACGCCGAAACCGCTCGCTCGGGAGCCCGTCGTCGCCCACCTTGCCACCCGACGCTTCTTTGTAGTGATAGTCGGCCGACTCCAAGACGAACGGGATCCAGCCGATACCGCTCTCGGCGGCCACGAACTTCAGGTTCGGGTACCGGGAGAGCACGCCCGAGTGGAGCAGGTCGGTCACGTGTTGAGCACTGTCGAGGAACCCCATCGTGATCAGACGAGCCAAGACGTCAGTCTTCGCCTCGTTCTTCACCCGCTCCATGCTGAAGTGGCGCCCGTGGAAGTTCCCGCTGCCGAGGTGGAAGCTGACCGACATGCCGGCTGCGTCGGTGGCCGACCAGAGGGGATCCCAGTGCGGGTCGGCGAGAAAGGGCAGGCCGTGGTCCTGAGGGGCACCGCTGAAGATCACCGACTTGAACCCGAGCGGGGCCACCCTTTCGATCTCGCGTACGGCGGCGTCGATGTTCCAGTACGGGATGGCGGCATTCATGATGAACCGTTGACGGGCGGGTGAGGTCCAGTCGACCAAGAAGTCGTTGTAGGCACTGACGCAGGCCAACGCGAGCTCTTGTTCTGGCATGGTGCGGAAGCGGGCCGAGCCGAAGCCGCCGACGTTGGGGAACAGCCCCTGGGCGAAAATCCCCTGCTCGTCCATGAGGGCCAGGCGGGCGGTGGCGTCGTAGCTGGCCGGGTGGGCTTCTTCGATGGTCGGCGGAAAGAGTGGAAAGGGCTCCTTCCAGTCCGCATAGGCCGAGGCGCCGGCGGGCGCCAGCATCGTGTCACCGGTGAACCACGCCTGCATCGGCGGCAGGTCAGGCCCGTAGGCGAGGGACTGGGCCTCCTCGAACGTCTTGCCCTGCGGCACGACTTTGATGTGTGGCCGTAGGTCCCCCCACTTGGAGGCCACCCGCGAAGTCCACAGATCCGCAGCCTCGGTGACGTGTGCGTCAGCGTCGATTACCGCCATTCCTTGCATCAGCTCTCCTCCGTTGTGCGTCGAGTGCTCCGTGGTGCGCAGATCGTCAGGCTGAGTGCTCCAGCACCACCGCATGCTTCTCGACGCCCGCCATGGCCAGCCGCTCAAGCGTGGGGATGGCCTTGGCCACCGCCCCGGTATCGACCAGCTGGGCCAGTTCAGGCGCGCCGGCCTCGGTGAGCATGGCCGGCAGGCGCTCGTGCAAACAGGTGAGCGCCCAGTCCCACATCGGGCCGCAGCCAGCAACGTCGTAGATCACGACTCGATTGCCACCTCGGCCGTCCATGTAGTGGTAGTGGGGGCCATCGTCGAAGACGTCGAAACGAAGATGCTCCGACCCGGTGGCGTCGTCAATGACATGCAGCGACGCACCTTGGGAGTGGAAGCCTCGAAACGTCGGGTCGTCGCTCGGGACGATGCCTTCAGTGTTGTCGATGATCTCGTCGGTCAGGACCCGGTACTCAACACCGATGCGCAATGCTCCAGCTGGAACGTACGTCGTGTGTTCGGCGATGGGCGGGATTGCGGGTCCTGGCTCGAAGCCCAGCTTGAACGCGTCAGGCACAGTCAAACCCCTTCTGTCGGTACTGGAATCGAACCATTCCGCTCGGTGTCGATGTTGTTCTCGGGTGTTCTCGGCCGGGTCGACGAGCGGTCGCCGCGGCCCTCATTGCTCACCCTCGCGGCTGACCGGGTGACCGGTGAGTGCTCCAACACCATGTCCGCGAAGCCATGCCCGCGCTCCTTCGTGCAGCCGGCTCCGCGGTCTTTCGGCTCGAGCAGCTGATTGCCGCCGGTAGCTGCATCTCATGGCAAATCACACCGTCGATGTTGCGTCAAGGCTGGGATCGCCGACTCCGCCCTCGGGAGGCGGTCTGAAGGGGGGGGACCAGTAACATGTTGAGTATGGTTTACACCCTGTCACGGAAGTTTGCAACATGTAAGGGGAAGCGTTTGGACTGGCGGAGAATGTGCCTGCCCAGCTCAACCGATCGATCGGCAACAGGCCGCCGCGACGCCGAGAGTCTCTGAGCCCGTGGCCAGCTCACCGGTCGGGTCCGGCGTGGTCTCGCTCCGCGATGTCCAGCGTGAGGCCACGCGCCTCACCATCATCCAGGCGGCCGGCTCGTGTTTCGGTCGTCAGGGTTTCGCGGCCACCACCGTCGAGGACATCGCCCAGGCGGCCGGAACCACCCGGACCACCTTCTATGTGCACTTCAGGGGAAAGGCCGACGTCATCGCGGCCCTCGGCGAATCGATCGTCCGGGATACCCAACTCCTCTATGACGAGCTGGAGGCTGCGGTCGCGTCAGGCGAGCGTGACGAACTGCGTGCCTGGTTCCGTCGGTCTTTCAACTTCTGGGAGCGGGCTGGAGCGGTGATTCGGGCCGAGGAGGAGGCTGCCTCCATCCATCCCGAGGTACAGGACCGACGCGGCCGCATGTTCCAGGGCGGCGTGGACGCCATCGCAAATGGGCTGATGACGGCGGGCGTCTCGGACCAAGAGGGTTGCCGGGTCCGGGGGCTTCTTGCTTACTCGCAGCTTCATACGCTGTTTCAACGCTGGATCAGGGTGGGCTGGGACGTCGACCCCGATCAAGTCCTCGACGTCATGATCGACATGTGGTTGGCCGTCTTCCGCTGATCCCGCTGACCGACCGAGCGCCCGACTTGACCCATAGGAGCCCAGCGCGGAGCGGAGGTGATCTCAGGGGCTCGTCATCCAAAGCAAATCCAGTGCCAGTGCCCTAACCACCCGAACATCGCCCTGACCAGCGTGGTGACGGTGAGCCGGCCTGTAGGCGGGATTCTGTCCAGCCCCCTGGAGGGGCCTGGGTGACCATCCATCTGTGCGGCCTACCTGGGGACTGCCCACTTGCGATGCCGCAAGCGGGCGGACGGGCCGCCCATGTCCCACACTTGGCCTTGCTCCGAGTGGGGTTTACCGAGCCGGCCCGGTCACCCGAGCCGCTGGTGCGCTCTTACCGCACCGTTTCACCCTCACCTGTGCGGTGCCGGCCAGGGCCGGTCCCGCCATCGGCGGTCTGTTCTCTGTGGCACTTTCCTGCGGGTCACCCCGACTGGCCGTTAGCCAGCACCCTGCCCTGTGGAGTCCCGACCTTCCTCGACCCGGTCCCCGCCCCGGCGAGCCGGGGCGGTCCGAGCCGCGGCCACCCGGCCGGCTCACCGTCGACCCCAGTCTGCCAGTCGACGGCAGCCCCGGCGAGCGGAGGGACGGCGGACGGTCGGCGGCTCGTCGAGCTCCCTTCGGCCGCGGCGGCGCCAGCCCGGTCGGGGGCGGGCCGGCCCGGCCGGTGGTGGTACAGCCCGTAGATAGGGTGGGACCGTGGCGCCGGGGGTCGACGAGGAGATGGTCGGTGCGCATGCCGACGCCTTGTCGATCGCCGGCCTGTACGGCGAGGTCGAGGCGGCGCTGTCGAACGTCTTTCCCCGCAGCCGGCAGCTCTGGGTCCGGGGCGAGGTGCACAGCGTCTCCGACCAGCAGGGTCGTACCGGCCACTGCTACCTGGACCTGATCGACCCGGAGACGGCGGGGGAGCGGCAGGCCCCGGTGCTGCGGGTGAAGTGCTGGCGGACGACGTGGGGGCCGTTGCGGGCGACGCTGCAGAGGGAAGGGATCGAGCTCCAGCCGGGAATGGTCGTCGTTATCCGCGGCACGCTCGACTTCTACCGGGCCCGGGCGGAGGTCGGGTTCATCCTGGCCGAGCTCGACGTCACCGCGCTGCTCGGCCGGCTGGCCGCCCAGCGGGCGGCCCTGTTGCGGACGCTCGCCGCCGAAGGGCTGCTCGAACAGAACCGCGGCCGGCCCGTGCCGTCGGTGCCGCTCCGGGTGGGGTTGGTGGCGAGCCCGGGGACGGAGGGGTTCCGTGACTTCGTCGGTCAGCTGAGCGCGTCGGGCTTCTCGTTCCGAGTCGGCGTCGCGCCAGCGACCGTCCAGGGTGCCGACGCGCCGCGGTCGATCGCCCGGGCGTTGACCGTCCTGGCCCGGCGATCCGCCGACCTCGACCTGATCGCCGTTGTCCGTGGCGGCGGCTCCAAGGGGGACCTGGCGGCGTTCGACACCGAACCGGTGGCCCGGGCCATCGCCGGCTCACCGGTGCCGGTCTGGACCGGGATCGGCCACACCGGCGACGAGTCGGTGGCCGACCTCGTCGCCAACCGTTCGTGCATCACCCCGACCGAGTGTGGCCGGGAGCTCGTGCAGCGGGTCAGTCGGTGGTGGGAGGAGGCGGTCGCCGAACCGGCCGGACGGGTAGCCGACCGGGCGGCCGATGCCCTGGCCGCGGCGGTGCACCACAACGGACAGAACCGGGCCCGGTTGGCGGCGACGGCCCGGCACCTGGTCGAGCGACAGGCGGCACATCTGGCGGCCCGGGCCGACTCGGTGACCCGCTGCGCCCCGCGTCTGCTCGACGACGCCCACGCGTCGCTGACCGGTCGGGCCGGCCGGCTCGGGCCGCTCGCGGTGGCGCATGTCGAGCACGGGGTGGATCGGCTCGACAGCTGGCGGCGTCTGCTCGCCGCCTACGACGTCGACCGCCAGCTCGAGCGGGGCTACACCTTGACGATCGGTCCTGATGGCCAGGTGCTCAGAGGGATCGACGGCGTAGCGGTCGGCGACGAACTGGTCACCCGGTTCGCCGACGGCTCGGTACGTTCGGCGGTCCGAACGGTCGACGGCGCGATCCCGCGCTGATGGGAGGCAACGTGACAGAGGCCGGCGACGAGCAGTCCCCCCGTGCGGGACCTGAGCTACACGGCGGCGAGCCGGGAGCTGGACGACATCGTCCGGTTCTTCGAGCAGCGCGAGATCGATGTCGACCAGCTCGTCGGCCGGCTCGAGCGAGCGACGGCCATCGTCGACGAGCTCGACCGTCGCCTTCGGCGGACGCGGACCCAGGTCGAAGAACTGGTACCGCGTCTGGCCGCGGTCTTGTCGGGTGACGGGGCCGACGATCCGGAGGATCGGGCGGTCGAAGACGAGCTCGACCGGGCGGACGAGCTGGTCGAGACGATCGACGAGGCCATCGACGACGAGATCAGCGACGACGAGATCAGCGACGACGAGACCGACGTCGGTGATGTCGTCGTGGTCGGAAGGCTCGACGACCCGGTGCTCGACGACCCGGTGCTCGACGACCCAGTGCTCGACGACCCGGTGCTCGACGACCCGGTGCTCGACGACCCAGTGCTCGACGACGGCTCGTTCGGCGACGACGGGGACCCTGGACCGGTCGAGCCGCAGGGTCTGTTCTGATGACGCCGACCGACGACCGGTCGGACGACCGGCTCTACTTCCGCCAGCTGCTGTCCGGCCGTGACTTCGCCCAGCCGGACCCGGTGGCCCGGCAGATGGTCAACTTCGTCTACGCGGTCGGCGACCGGCAGACCGGCGAGGCCCTCCTCGTCGACCCGGCCTACGCGGTGGGCGACCTGCTCGACGTGCTCGCCGCCGACGGGATGCGGTGCGTCGGCGTGCTCGGCACCCACTACCACCCGGACCACGTCGGCGGAGAGATGGCCGGCTGGTCCATCGAAGGCGTCGCCGCGCTGCTCGAGCGAGAGCAGGTTCCGGTCCACGTCCAGCGGGACGAGGTGCCCTGGGTGGTCCGCACGACCGGCCTGACGACCGATCACCTCGTCGCCCACGACAGTGGCGACGTCGTTCGGGTGGGGGAGGTGGCGGTCGAGCTCGTCCACACGCCCGGCCATACGCCCGGCAGCCAGTGCTTCTTGGTCGACGGGCGCAGACTGGTGTCGGGTGACACGCTCTTCCTCGAGGGTTGCGGCCGGACCGACCTCCCGGGCAGTGATCCGGAAGCCATGTACGAGTCGTTGACGACGCGGCTCGCCCGCGTCCCCGACGAAGCGGTCGTCTACCCGGGCCACCTCTACTCGGCCGATCCGTCGGCGTCGATGGGCGACACGCGGCGCGACAACTTCGTCTTCCGTCCCCGGTCCGCCCAGGAGTGGCTGGCGGTATTCGGGCGATGACCGCCGCTCCCTCGGGCACGTCGATCCCGGGCTCCGGCACCGCCTCGACCGCCGACGACCCCGCCGGCCCGCTGGCGACCGACGGGTCGGTCACCGTCGTCGGGGCGTCGCTGGCTGGTCTTCGCACGATCCAGGGACTTCGGGAGCACGGCTTCACCGGCCGGATCACGCTCGTCGGCGACGAGCTCCACTACCCGTACGACCGGCCGCCGCTGTCGAAGCAGGTACTGGCCGGCACCTGGCCGCCGGAGCGGGTGGTGCTGGCCGATTACCACGCCCTCCACGAGCTCGGCGTCGACGCCCGCATCGGCCACCGGGCAGTCGCCCTCGACGCGGCAGCCGGCCGGATCGAGCTGGACGACGGCACGACCGTCGAGGCGGACCGGGTGGTCGTGGCCACCGGGGCCCGGCCTCGCGCGCTGCCGGGCACCGACGGGATCGACGGCGTCCACCTCTTGCGCACCCTCGACGACTGCGAGTCGCTGCGCCGTCGGCTCGCCGTCGCCGGCGCCGGCGCCTCGGTCGTGGTCGTCGGGGCCGGGTTCATCGGCTCGGAGGTGGCGTCGACGTGTGCCGGGCTCGGCTGCACGGTGACGGTCGTCGAGGCGCTCGCCACGCCCCTCGAGCCTGCGCTCGGCCAGCGGATCGGGGCGGCGTGTGGCGCGTTGCACGGTCGCAACGGTGTCGACCTGCGGACCGGCACCGGCGTGACGGCCATTCGCCCGGACCGGACCGTCGAGCTGACGGACGGGACGGCCGTGCCGGCCGACGTCGTCGTCGTCGGCATCGGCGTCGTGCCGAACGTCGAATGGCTCGACGGCTCCGGCCTCACGGTTGACAACGGGGTCGTCTGCGACGCCGCCCTCTTCGCCGCCGACCGGGTGGTGGCCGTCGGCGACGTGGCCCGCTGGCACTGGCGCCACCACGGCGACGAGGAGCTGGTACGCATCGAGCACTGGGAGGTCGCCTCGCAGATGGGCTCGGCGGTCGCCCGGCACCTGCTGGCCGGTCGTGCCGCGGCGCCCGATTTCAACCCGGTGCCGTACTTCTGGTCGGACCAGTACGGCCTGCGCATCCAGGTTCTCGGGCGACCGCGGCCGACCGACGACGTGGCCGTCGTCCACGGGGCCATCCTCGGCGAGCCCGGTCCGGCGGGCAGCGGAACCGACGGCCCGCCGGAGGGGACGGAACCGGACGGGAAGTTCGTCGCCGTCTACGGCCGCGAAGGCCGTCTCACCGCCGCCCTGGCCATCAGCCGCCCGCGCCAGCTGATGGCGTTCCGTCCGCTGCTGTTGGCCGGGGCGAGCTGGGACGAGGCGTTGGCGCTGCTCGACGGGGCCTGAGCGCAGCGACATCGATCACGGCCGCCGGCGGGCCGGCCGATTGGCCGGCCCCAGACCGTGACCGAGTCAGACGTCAGTCGTTCCGGCGTTGTCGCCGTCGTGGTCGCCGACGTCGACGGGCAGTCCACGGACCGCATCGCGGATGGCTCGCGACAGCCCGACGCCCCGAGCCCCGATGAGGGCCCAGGCTCGGGCGATCCCGACCAGGAAGAGCGCGACGACGATGCCCGCGGTGGTCCGGATGGCGAAGCCGCTGTTCGGAGCGACGATCAGCTGGATGGCCGTGACGATCTGGTAGACGAACACCAGCGCCTGGAGGCCCAGTGCCCGCAGCCGTCGGCGGCCGGGACGGTTCAGCCGCCACATGACGAGGCCGATGGCGAGGCACGTCGCCAGGCCGCCCAGGCCGCTGGCGAGGGCGGGGATGCCGATGTTGACGCCGGGGATGATGGCGAACAGCGAGACGACGAGGGCGTCGGTGAACGCGGAGAAGGCGACGCCGGCCCGGGCGTCGAGGTCCAGTCGGTCCACTGCGGTCTTCGGTTGCGGCGCGACCGACAGCGCGACGAAGAGCAGGCCGATCAGGGCTCCGGCGACGCCGGCGCTGGCGACGAAGAAGTCGACATAGGAAGCAGGTACCACGGTCGTCTGGAACTAGAAGTCGATGCCGGAGAGCTCGGGGATCGTGGCCATCGCCCGTTCCCGGGCGGCCAACCATCGCTCGCGCCGGGCCGCCCGTTCCGGCGCCGACCGTTCCGGCTCGACGGTGCGAGCCGGGGCGTACGCCGCGGCGACGTCGTCCTCGTCGGTCCACGTACCGGTGGCCAGCCCGGCCAGGAAGCCGGCGCCGAGCGTCGTCGCCTCGAGGACCGGCGAGACCTCGACCGGCCGACCGACCGAGTCGGCCAGGGCGGCGACGAACACGTCGTTGGCCACCATCCCGCCGTCGACCCGAAGGGTCTCGATGGCGTACCCGGTATCGGCCTCGGCGGCCTCCACGAGGTCGGCGCCACGATGGGCGACGCCCTCGAGGACCGCCCGGACGACCTCCGGCCGGCCGGTGCCCCGGGTGATCCCGACGAGCGTGCCGCGGGCACCGAAGTCCCAGACCGGCGTGCCCATCCCGAGGAGCGCGGGGACGAACCAGACGTCGCCGGTGTCGACACAGGCGCCGGCGACGGCCGCCGACTCCTCGGCGCTGGTCAGCAGGCCGAGGTCGTCACGCAGCCACTCGACGCAGGTGCCGGCCGAGAGCATGACGGCCTCGGCTCCCCACGCCGGTACGCCGGCCCGCTGCCAGGCGACGATCGGGAACGTCCCGGCCGGGCCCCGGCCGAGGGTCGTCGGCGGTCGCGGTCCGGTGCACAGGTCGAGCATCCCTCCGGTGCCGAACGTCGCCTTGGCCAGGCCGGCCCGGGTACAGCCCTGGCCGACCAGCGACGCCTGCTGGTCGCCGACGATGCCGCAGATCGTCGGCGACCGCTCCAGGGCCGCGGCGTCGCCGATCGGCCCGGACGAGTCGACGATCACGGGCAGGACAGCCGTCGGGATACGGAGGGCGTCGAGGACACGGTCGTCCCACGCCCAGCCAGCCCGACCAACACCGGTCGGCCCACCGGCCGCCGAGCGATCGGTGTCCGGCCGGACGAGCCCGGTGACTGCGACGTTCGTCGGATCGGTCACGTGGAGCCGCACTGCCGGCGGCCCCGCCGGCGAGGGTCCACGCCACCCAGGTGTCGATCGTCCCGAAGCACAGCGCCCCGGCGTCGGCCAGCGAACGGTCCGGGTCGACCTCGTCGAGGATCGCGGCCAGCTTCGTCGCCGACATGTTCGGGGCCAGCCGGAGCCCGTCGGCCTGGAGCGCCAGGCACGTCCCGACGGTCCGGAGGTCCTGCCAGCCGAGGGCCGGCGCCACCGGCCGGCCGGTGGCCCGTTCCCAGACGACGGTGGTCGCCCGCTGGTTGGCGATCCCGACCCCGGCCACCGGGCCGCCATCGGCCAGAGCGGCGCCGGCGACGTCGACGACCGCACTGGCGATGGCCGCCGCGTCCACCTCGACGAGGCCCGGGGCGGGGCTCACCGGCAGCACAGCCCGGTGGTGGACGTGGGTGACGGTGGCGTCCGGCCGGACGATGGCGGCTCGGACGCCGGACGTGCCGACGTCGACGACCAGCAGACTGCCGCCGGTTCCAGCGGGGCTCACGGCCAGGCGGGGGCGCCGAAGCGCGACGGCAGGCCGAGCTTGCCGGGGTTGAGGATGCCGGTCGGGTCGAGGGCCTGCTTGACCGCGACGAGCACCTCGAAACCGGTGCCGAGGCGCGTCCTCGACGAACCGGGACCGGTTCAGGCCGATGCCGTGGTGGTGACTGATCGCTGCGCCGGCCCGGAGCACGGTGGTGGTGACCACGTCCCAGGCCCGCCGGTAGTACGCCTCTTCCCAGGCCAGGCCGCTGTCACCGCCCGGGTCGCCGTCAGGGCGGCGACCGGCGAAGGTGAAGTACAGGCAGGCGCCGTCGGTATAGGCGTGGGACTGGTGGACCGAGGCCACCAGCGTCCCGGGCACGCGGGTCAGCGCGGCGACGACGTCGTCGGCCAGGCCGGCCAACGCGGCCCAGCGCCCGGCGATCTCGACGGTGTCGACGACGACGTCGGCCCGCCAGAGCGGCGCCAGCGCGGTCACGTCGTTGCGGTGGGCCAGCCACCGGTCGACGAGGTCGTCGGGCAGCCGCTCGGCGCTGGTTCCACTGGCGCCGCCAGCGGCGCACTCGTCGTCGACGACCGCCAGCGTGGCGTCGAGCAGCCCCGGGTCGGCCTCGTCGAGTACGACGAGCACGCAGGTGTCGTCGCGCTCGAAGCTCCGCTGCGACTCGACGCGGTCGTAGAGGCGGAGGACGGCCGGCGTCGCGCCCCGGCGCAGGATCCGACGGCAGGCGTCGAGCCCGTCGGCGAACCGGTCGAAGCCGAACGCCCGCCGGCCCTCAGCCGGCGGCCGCGGCCGCACGCGGAACCACGCCCGGGTGATAACGCCGAGCGTCCCTTCGCTGCCGACGAAGAGCTGCGTCAGGCTCGGCCCGGTCGCGGCCCGCGGCGCTCGGCCCTCGGTCAGTACGACGCGGCCGTCGGCCAGGACGACTTCGAGGCCGACGACGAGATCCTCGATCTTCCCGTAGCGGGTCGAGTACTGGCCGGCGCCCCGGCAGGCCAGCCAGCCGCCGACCGTCGACAGGTCCATCGACTGAGGCCAGTGGCCGAGCGTGTAGCCGTCGCCGATGCGGGCGAGGGCGGCTTCGAGGTCCGGGCCGAACGTCCCGGCCGGTACCTCGGCGACCAGTGACGTCTCGTCGACGGTGACCTCGCCGACGAGCCCGGTGCAGTCGAGGGCGACGCCGCCGAAGACGGGGACCGAGCCACCGCAGACGCCGCTCCGGCCGGCGGCCGGCGTCACCGGCACCCCGGCGGTGGCGCAGCCGGCGAGGACGGCCGCGACCTGCTCGGTCGTCGATGGCCGGACGATCGCCGCCGGCCGCGCCGGCACCTGGCCGCGGGCGGCCCAGGCGATGGCGAGCGGCCACCAGTCGCGCCCGGCCTCGACCCGGTCGCCGTCTTCGATGCGCACCTCCGCCCCACTGGCCGCCAGGTGCTCCAGTAGCGCGCCGGCCGCGGCCACCCGGTGACCGCCGAGCCGGTCGGTGACCGCGGCGACATCGCCGTCGACCGGCGTCGGCGGCGTCGGGACCGTCACCGGCTCACCGGCGCACCACCGGCCGGGATGCCGGCGGCGGCCAGCTCAGCTTCGGCGGCGGCGGCGAACCGCCCGGCCTGGTCGGCGGCCTGCTCCGGCGTCCACCCGAGCTCGGGGGCGAGCAGCGCAGCGACCCGGTCGGCCGCGGCCACGCTCTCGTGGGCCCGCTGCAGTACGGCGCGGGTGCGCCGGGCGAGGACGTCGTCGACGGACTGGGCCATCTCCGCCCGGGCGGCGTAGACGACCTCGGCCCCGAGGTACGGCAGGCCGGCGACGATCGGCTCGAGAAGCTCCGGCCGGCCGTCGGCGACCGCGAGCACGGCCGGTGCCTCGGTCCCGTACCGGTGGGCGAGGTGCTCGTCTCGCTCGGTCGCCGGCGTGCGGTCGGTCGCCGACCCGGTCGAGAGGCGGCGGCGCCGGGGGCCCTCGCGGCGGCGGCCCGGCCCGGCCCGATGTCGTGAGCCGTCCGGCGCGCCGCGCAGCGGCAGCTTGGCGGTCACGCACCGCTCGGCCGAGCGTGGTCGGCCGGGGCCGAGCAGCGGGACGACCTGGGCGAGGGTGTCCTCGGCCATCTTGCGGTACGTCGTCAGCTTCCCGCCGGTCACGGTGACCACGCCGTTCGGCGACGTGCGGACGGTGTGGCGTCGGGACAGGTCGGCGGTGCGCTCCGAGACGGCCCGACCGTCGGCCGGCGCGAGCAGCGGGCGCAGCCCGGCCCAGACCCCGGTGACGTCGGCGGGGGAGAGGTCCGACGTCGTCGCCGCGTTGACCGCGGCGAGCAGGTAGGCGACGTCGTCCGGCGTGCACGTCGGGTGGTCGAGCGGGCCGTCGTAGTCGGTGTCGGTCGTGCCGATGTACGTCAGGTCGGCTTCGGGCCACGGGACGACGAAGATCGACCGCTTGTCGCCGGGGACGGGGATGACGGCGGCGATGTCGCACGGCAGCTTGGCCGCGGGCACGGTGACGTGGACGCCCTTGGCCGGGCGGAGCGTCGGCCGGTGGGTCTCTTCGAGCGCGGCGACGTCGTCGGCCCAGACACCGGCCGCGTTGACGACGACGGTCGCCCGGACGTCGAAGTCCGGCCCCTCGGCGACCTCACCGAACGAGCCGGACGCGCCCGGCCGGGCGGCCGGGCTGACGCGCACTCCGGTGACGCGGCCGCGGTCGTCGGTCAAGAAAGCGGCGGCCCGGGTGTAGTTGGCCGCCACCGCACCGTGGTCGAGGACGGCGGTACGCAGCAGTGAGAGCGTCAGCCGGGCGTCGTCGGCCCGGGCGTCGAAGTACAAGAAGCCGGCGACGAGGTCGTCGGTGCGCAGCGTCGGGAGGTGCTCGAGCGCCTCGGCCTTGTCGACGCGTCGGTGACGGCTGCCGATGCGCAGGCCGCCGGTCACGTCGTAGAGCCAGAGCGCGGTGGCGTACGAGCGGGCGACGGTCTTGGAGACGACGCCGTCGCGGCCGAAGAGCGGGATCAGGAACGGGAGCGGCGAGACGAGATGCGGCGCGTTGTCGAGCAGCCGTTGCCGTTCGGCCAGGTTCTCGTAGACCAACCGGATCTCGCGCTGTTGGAGGTACCGGATGCCACCGTGGACCATCTTCGACGACTTCGACGACGTTCCCGACGCGAAGTCCGCCTTCTCGACGAGTGCGGTCCGCAGCCCCCGGCTGGCCGCGTCGAGGGCGACGCCGGCCCCGGTCACGCCCCCGCCGACGACGAGGACGTCGAACGGGTCGTCGGCCAGTCGAGCCAGCGCCGTCGCCCGGTCGAATGCCGAGTCGGCCCGCCGTCCGTCGGTGCGGCGGGGAACGCCGGTGCCCTCGGGCTGAGCGGCCGTCACCGGCCCAGCCTGCCACATTGCTACTCGGCCGTTCGGTGGTTCGAGCCGGCGGTCCGGGTCGGACGTGTGACCGGCGCGCGATGTTGGTGGCCGCGGCTGGACCGGGCTGCGACAGATTTCAACAATCGATGTCAAAAAACAATCGTTGGTGGTAATCTGGCTGAGCGATGCGGAGCCCCGACGAGCTGACCGACCTGTTCCGAGCGAACGGCCGGAAGATGACGGCCCAGCGGCAGTGCGTCTTTCGAGCCCTGCAGGGCAACGAGGACCACCCGTCGGCCGAAGCGGTCTACGAGACGGTCCGCAAGGAGATGGAGACGATCTCGCTCAAGACCGTCTACCAGACGCTCTACGAGCTGACCGAGCTCGGCGAGATCGCCGCCCTCGACCTCGGCACCGGGATGGTCCGGTTCGACCCGAACGTCGACGAAGGCCACCACCACCTGGTCTGCCGCTCGTGCGGCCGGGTCCGCGACGTCCACATCGACTTCACCGGGCTGGCCGTCCCGGCGGAAGAGACGCAGGGCTACGAGGTCCGCAGCGCAGAAGTGGTCTTCCGTGGGCTCTGCCAGGACTGCCGTCCGAGCCGGGCCGACGTCGACGCATTGGTGTAAGCAGGAAACGACACGAAGAGGAGACAAGGAGCACAATGCCCGCACTCAAGGGATCCAAGACCGAAGACAACCTCAAGACGGCTTTCGCCGGCGAGAGCCAGGCGAACCGCCGGTACCTCTACTTCGCCCAGAAGGCCGACGTCGAGGGCTACCCGGACGTCGCCGCGCTGTTCCGTTCGGTCGCCGAGGGCGAGACCGGCCACGCGTTCGGCCACTTCGACTTCTTGAAGGAGGTCGGCGACCCGGTGACCGGCGTCCCGGTCGGGCCGACGGAGGCCAACCTGAAGAGCGCCATCGAGGGCGAGACGTACGAGTACACCGAGATGTACCCCGGCTTCGCCAAGACGGCCCGCGACGAGGGTTTCGATGAGGTCGCCGAGTGGCTCGAGACGCTGGCCCGGGCCGAGAAGTCCCACGCCGGCCGGTTCGCGAAGGGTCTCGAGTCCGTCTCCTGAGCCGGCCCGGCCGGTCGCCCGTCCCGTTCGTTGGGGGCGGGCGGCCGGCCGCCGGTGACGTCCCGACGAGCTGCCGATGCCCATCGACCACCTGACCCTCGACGACATCCTCGACGCCCGGGCGTACGAGCGGGCCCGTGAGGACTTCCGGGCCCGGGTCATGGCCCGCAAGCGGCTCCGCCGCGTCGGCTTGGGCGAGATCATGACGGTCGTCTTCGAGTCGGTCGACACCGTCCGGTTCCAGATCCAAGAGATGGCCCGGGTCGAGAAGATCCTGACCGACGAGGGCATCCAGGCCGAGCTCGACGTCTACAACCGGCTGTTGCCGTCGCCCGGCGAGCTGTCGGCGACGCTGTTCATCGAGCTGACGAGCGACGCCGAGCTCCGGCACTGGCTGCCCCGGCTCGTCGGCGTCGAGCGGGCGATCGCGGTCGACCTGGCGGACGGTTCGGCGGTCGCCAGCGTGCCCGAGGAGCGCCACGCCGAGGCGCTGACCAGGGAGACCATCACGCCGGCCGTCCACTACCTGCGGTTCCGGTTCTCCGCCGCCGAGGTCGCCGCCTTCGCCGACGGCCCGGTCGCGGTCGCCGTTCGGCACCCGGCATACGAGGTCCGAGCCGAGCTCTCAGCGGCCACCCGGGACGAGCTTCTCGCCGATCTCGAGGGGCGCACGGAACCGCTGCCGCTCGGCTAGTCGGCCGGGTGCGGGTCGGCGAGGTCGGACCGGTCCGGCTGATCAGGGGAGTCTCCCCTTTACATCGGCGCCCGACGTGCGCAATAATCGTCGTTCTGCCGTATTTCGTGCTCGTCGCACGGAGGAGCGGGCCGTGCGCCCGACGTCGGTGGGCTCCAATACCGCTTTTTGAGAGTATGAACCGCGAACAGAAAGTGCTTCCCATGAGTGCCACGTGGCGCAAGCGAGCCGCTTGCCGGGGCATCGATGTCGAGATCTTCTACCCGGCGACGGAGGAGGAGGCCGACGCGGCCGAGGCCAAGGCCGTCTGCACGGAGTGCCCGGTACGGCAGGCCTGCCTGGAGCATGCCCTCGCCAACCGGGAGCGCGAAGGGGTCTGGGGCGGCGCGACCGAGCGGGAGCGGCGGCGGATCATCCGCCAGCGGCGCAAGTCCGCCTGAGCCAGCGCACCCTGAGCCAGCGCACCCTGAGCCAGCTCAGCTGAGCCAGTTCACGCATGAAGTCGGCGTCCGCCGCTCAGGCGTGGCCGATCAGCGTGTACCCGGTCAGCGGGTGACCGTCAGGTAGTACAGGGCGTCGGGTTCCACGGCTCCGGCTGCGTGTTCGTATAGACGTCGCCCGGTGCGGGCGGGGCGGTCGTGGTCGTCGTCGTCCCCGTCGTCCCCGTCGTCCCCGCACCGGTCGAGCCGGCGGTCGATGTCGCAGCGGTCACGCTGGTGAACGAGCGGCCGATGGTGACGACGACCTGGTCGCCCTGGAGCTGTGGGTCGGCGACGAGCTGACTGGCGCCGCCGAGGTGGGCGGCCAGCGTCTGGCCGGCATCTTCGTGCCCTTCGGCGTACTCGATCTGGGTGGTCGCCACTCCGGCGGCCGGGGCATTGGCGGCACCGGTGACGACGAACCCGGCCTGACGCAGCGATGCCTCGGTTTGCGACGCGATCGGCTTTGTGAAGTCGACGCCGTTGAGCACCTGCACGCTGACCTGTGACGGCGGGAGCGATGGCGCAGTGGTCGTCGTCGTGGTCGTCCCCCGGCGCGGCACGGTCGTCGTCGTGGTCGGCGTGGCCGGTGTTGTGGCGGTGCCGAGCTGATTGAACGCGGCGATCATGGTTGTGGCGTACGGCTGGGCCTCGTTCAGCACGTCGGCGCCGCCCGTCGTGGTGAACGACGTCGTCGGCAGGGTCTCGGTGTGCAGGCTGGTCGTCGGTAGACCGTGGAACGTCTCGGCCAGTGTCGTCAGGTCGCCGAGGGAGAGGGTGTCGTCGATGGTCAGGTTCTTGACCGCGGCACCGAGGAAGCTGTTGATCGTGAACGGGTTGAACTTGACGCCGTTCAGCTTGGCCAAGGTGGCCCGGAAGAACGCGTCCTGGCGCTGGATGCGGCTGAAGTCGCTGAGGCCGTCGTACTCCCACCGACCGGTCTTGGCTGTCATGTAGTAGAGGTGTCGGGCCCGGACGAGCTCGAGTGCGGTCGGTCCCGGCACGAGCTGGCAACCGGTCTGCGTGACGTTCAGGCCGGAGTAGGCGTCCTTGACTGGGGTCGAGAAGTCCATTGTGACGCCGCCGATGGCTGTCACCATCGACTGCAGGCCTGTGAAGTTGACCGCGACGTAGTGGTTGATCGGGATGTGCAGGTCGGTCTCGATCGTCTGGATCAGCGTGTCGGGCCCTGTGTTGAAGGCGGCGTTGATCCGGTTCATGCCGGCCGTCGCGCCGCTCGGGATTGTCACCCACAGGTCCCGGGGGACCGAGAGGATCCAGACCTGCTTGGTGGCCGGGATCAGCCGAACGACCATCGTCACGTCGCTGCGCTGACTGGATGTCTCTGTCCCGAACGCCTGCTTCTGCGTTGTGTCCTTGACGAACGACCGGGAGTCGGAGCCGACGACGAGGATGTTCTCCGGCTTGCCCGGTGTCTTGGGCGGGACCGCGAGATGCTTGGCATGGATCTTCTTGATCTGGTGGAAGCGATAGTTGGCGTAGACGTACGTGCCGCCGACGAGCCCCCCGGCCAGGACGACGAGGACGATGAGGGTGATGATCAGCCGCTTCGGCCAGCGCCGTTTCTCGCCCTTGCGCTGCTTGCGGCGCGCCGCCTGCACCGCCCGACGGTCGAGGCCGGGCGGCGGTTCGGGTGTGGCGGTGGCGTCGAGCGGGGGTGTCGGCAAGGTGGATGGGGCGGCGGAGCACAGCCCGCTGCGGGCAAATTACCTGGTCGACCTGAAGAATTCCTTTCATCCCCCGTTCGGGTCGGCGATGCCGGCCGGTGCCGGACCGGTACCGGGGAGGAACCACGGGCGCCGGGGCTGGTTCGCCGCCGCGGTACCTTGTCGCCGTGGAATTCGCCGACGCCGGAGGGTGGCCGGGGGTGCTCGGCCGGCTGATCGCCGGAGAACCGCTCGGGGCCGACGTGGCCGAGCGCGTGATGGGTGAGATCCTCGAGGGCCGGGCGACGGCGGCTCAGCTCGGTGGGTTCCTCGTCGGCCTCCGGGCCAAGGGCGAGACGGTCGAGGAGATCATCGGCCTGTCCCGGGGGATGCTGGCCCACGCGGAGCCGTTGCCCCTGGCCGGGCCGTTGGTCGACGTCGTCGGTACGGGCGGCGACCGCCTGCGCAGCATCAACGTCTCGACCATCGCCGCCTGCATCGCGGCCGGCGCCGGCGCGCCGGTCTGCAAGCACGGGAACCGGGCCGCCTCGTCGTCGGTCGGCACGGCGGACGTCCTCGAGGCGCTCGGTGTCGCCGTCGACCTCGGCCCGGTCGGCGTCGCCCGCTGCGTCGAGGAGGTCGGCTTCGGCTTCTGCTTCGCGCCGCGCTTCCATCCCGCCATGCGGTTCGCCGGTCCCGTCCGGGGCGAGCTCGGGGTGCCGACCGTCTTCAATTTCCTCGGCCCGCTGGCCAATCCGGCCCGGGCCGAGCGCCAGCTCGTCGGGGTGAGCGACCCGAAGATGGCGGCGAAGATGGTCGACGTCCTCGGGGCGAACGGGAGTCGGCGGTCGATGGTCGTCTACGCCGACGACGGGCTCGACGAGCTGAGCGTGACGTCGCCGTCGACCGTGCTCGACCTGACCGGTGACGGTGACGGCGACTACGAGGTCCGGACGTGGCGGCTCGATCCGACCGACCTCGGCATCCCGTCGGCGACGATGGAGAGCCTGCGTGGCGGGGATGCGGCGTTCAACGCCGAGGTCATCCGCCGGATCCTCGACGGCGAGCCGGGGCCGCGGCGCGACATCGGCGTGCTCAACGCGGCGGCCGCCCTCGTCGTCGCCGGCATCGCCGACGACCTCGGTGACGGGATGGCGCGGGCGTCGGCATCGATCGACGCCGGCCGGGCCGCGGCCGCCCTCGACGGCCTCGTGCGGGTCTCGACCGAGGCCGCCGCGGTCGACTGATCGTCGCCGCCGGCGGTCGAAAGGACCGTCCACCGTCCACCGTCGGGGCCGGAGGCGACGTTAGATTGCCGCCGTGCCCGACGCCCCTGCTTTCGGAACGAGACCCGGCCGACGGCGAACCGGCTGGCGCGGAACCGGCCGGCGTCGGTGGGCCATGGCCGCGACGGTCGTGGCGGCGGTGGTGGTGCCGGCCCTGGTGGTCGCCGATCCGGCCGGCGCGGTGACCCGAGTGAACATCTCCCTCGACGGCTTCAAGCTCCCACCAGGTTCGCTGGTGACGTTTTCGGACGTCGGGGGCCACTGCGACGGCAGCAAGCGATATCCGACGATCACCGTCGGGCGGGACGACCGGTATCCGGACCACGGCAAGCTGGAGCCCTACGTCGACCTCTTCACGGCCAAGAACACAGGGTCCTGCGCGTTCGAGAGCTCCAACGCCCAGTTCCTCGTCACCGTGCGGACGCCGAGCACCGCGGTGGGCACCGCCAAGCTGAACGTCACCCAGAGCGGTGGTCCGGCCTCCAGTTACGTGGTCCACTGCTACGACGCCAAGGGTCTCGACTGCTCCGGCGATCAACGGGGCAACTCACCGAGCGACGGTCGCGTGTCGACCTACGCGTCGTTGGGGCCGGTGACCGGTTCACCGACGGCTGCGCCGGCCGGGTACACGTTCTGCGCGTACGAGAACGCCAGCTGCTCCTTCACACCATCCGCCCGGGCGAGCATCGCCTTCGGGGCCGACGGCGCGTACCGTTACACCGACCGGCCGTTCGTCGGCGGCGGGGTCAAGTGCACTGCCGCCGAGCTGGGGGGCGACCCGACGCCGGGCAAGGCGAAGGCGTGCTTCTACAAGATCATCGGCAAGAAGTAACGAGGTAACGCCCGGCGACCGATCGATGCCGGGCGGCCGCCCGTCGGCCGGTCAGTAGGCCCGGCGGACCTGTCGGCTGACCCCGGCCGATGGCCGCACCACCCACGCCCGTCCCGGCCACGTCGCGGGATCGACCGCGCCGGGCCGGGTGAGGGCGACGACGCAGCCTCCGAACCCGCCGCCGGTCATCCGCGCCCCGTGCACGCCGGGGTGACGTAGCAAGCGGCTGACGAGCGCGTCGATCGTCGGCGTCGACGCGTCGAAGTCACCGGACAGGCTGTGGTGGCTCTCGCTCATCAGCCGGCCGGCGGTCATGACGTCGCCGGCTCGGAGCGCGGCGGCCATCGCCCGCACCCGGCCGCACTCGGTGACGACATGGCGGGCCCGGCGCCGGAGCAGCGGATCGATCAGCGTCGAGACGTCCGTCTCGGTCGCCCGGCCCAGCGACCGACCGATCTGGGCGGCCGCGGCCGCGCACTCCGACCGGCGGGTGCCGTACGGGCTGTCGGCCACGCGGCGGGTCTCCCCGGAGTGGACGACGACGACGGCGACGTCGGCGGGGATGGGAACGTGCTCGATCTCGAGATCGCTGAAGTCGACGAGCATCCCATGGCCCGGACGAGCCCCGGCGACGACGAGGGGGTCCATCAGGCCGACGGCCGCGCCGATGGCGGCCTCGGCCTGCTGGCCGAGCCGGGCCAGTGCCACCGGTGGGCCCGGTGCGCCGACCGCGGTGGCGAGGGCGACGCAGAACGCCGCGCTGGACGAGAGCCCGGCGCCGACCGGTACCGACGACGTGATCCGGGCAGTCCCGCCGGTCGCCCCGTCGACCTGGCCGACGACGGCGGCGGCCAGTCGAGCCCAGCCCGGCGTCGGCCGGCCGCGGCCGGCGGCTCCGTCGATGACCGGTCGGACCGGGATGACGGCCGGCCGGGGGTCGATGTCGGATACGAGTCGTAGCTGCCCGGAACCGTCCTCGACCAGCTCGACCTTCGTCGCCAGGTCGATGGCGATCGGTAGGGCCAGGCCGTGGTTGTAGTCGGTGTGGTCCCCGATGAGGTTCACCCGACCCGGAGCCCGGGCGACGACCCGGGCCGCGTCGGTCACCGGCCGAGCTTGGCACGCGGCCGCCGCGCCGCCGTGCCATCACCCGTGACGGTGAGCAGCGGGGTCGTCGCCGTGGGTTTGACCGGCTCGCCGGCACCGGGCAGCATCCGTCCCATGAGCGGCCCCCTGCAGGGAGTGAAGGTGATCGAGCTGGCCGGGATCGGTCCGGCGCCGTACGCGTGCATGCTGCTGGCCGACGCCGGAGCCGAGGTGATCCGGCTCGAGCGGGCCCCGGCCGGCGGCGCGCAGGCCCCGCCCGGGCCGTACTGGGACCTGCTCAACCGGAGCCGGCCGTCGGTGGGTGTCGATCTCAAGCGGCCCGAGGCGGTCGAGCTCGTGCTCGATCTCGTCGAACGGGCGGACGTGCTCGTCGAGGGGTTCCGCCCCGGCGTCGTCGAGCGCCTGGGCCTCGGGCCGGACGACTGCTGGGCCCGCAACCGGGCGCTCGTCTTCGGCCGGATGACCGGCTGGGGCCAGGAAGGCCCGTTGGCGCAGACGGCCGGTCACGACATCGACTACATCGCCATCTCCGGCGTGCTGTGGCAGATCGGCCGGGCCGGCGAGCGGCCGACGCCGCCGCTGAACCTCGTCGGCGACTTCGGCGGCGGCGGCATGCTGCTGGCGTTCGGCGTCCTCGCCGCCCTCGTCGAGGCCCGGCAGTCCGGGCAGGGCCAGGTGGTCGACGCGGCCATGACCGAAGGCTCGATCTCGCTCGCCACCATGATGTTCGCCCTCCGCCAGCTCGGCAACTGGAGCGAAGAGCGGGGGACGAACATGCTCGACACCGGCGCGCCGTTCTACGAGGTCTACGAGACCGCCGACGGGCAGTACTTCGCGGTCGGGGCGATCGAGCCCAAGTTCTACGCGGAGCTGCTGAAGGGCCTCGGGCTCGACGGGGAGGAGCTGCCGCGCCCAGAACGACCGCGACGGCTGGCCGGAGATGAAGGAGCGGTTCGCCGCCACGTTCCGGACGAAGACCCGGGACGAGTGGGCGGCCGTCTTCGACGGCACCGATGCCTGTGCGTCGCCGGTCCTCTCGCCGTGGGAGGCCCACGAGCACCCGCACAACCAGGAGCGGGGCACGTTCGTCGAGGTCGACGGCATCGTCCAGCCCGGCCCGGCCCCCCGGTTCAGCCGGACGCGGTCGGAGATCAGTCGGCCGCCGTCGCCGGCCGGCGCCGACACCGAAGAGGGACTGGCCGCCTGGGGCGTCGACGCCGGGCGGATCGCCGCCCTGCGGGAGGCCGGCGCGGTCAGCTGACTACACTTGGTGAGACGGATCGCTCACCAAGTGAGGACGGCATGGCGCAGCCAGAGACGTACAAGGTGTCGTCGTCGGGGCAGATGTGCCTCCCGGCGCCCGTCCGCCACCGATGGCAACTCGACGCCGGCGGCGAGGTCGACCTGATCGACCTCGGTTTCGGCGTACTGGCCGTGCCGGTGGGCTCGGCCGGGCAGCTCCTCGACGAGCTTCTCCCGGCGGCGACGCACTACGCGGCCGTCGCCGCCGAGGACAACTCGGACCTCCGCACCAGTTGACGGTCTTGCTCGACGACCATCTCCTCCGCGACTGGATGGTCGGGCCGGATGGGCCGCTCCGGCGGGCGGTCGACGGAGAGGACGTCGCGTCGACGAACCTCGGTATGCCCGGCTGTGCAAGAGCGCAGCCCGCGTGAGTGATGGCGCTCTCGTCGGCCATCTCCCGGTCGAGCAGTTCCGGGCACTCGTCGCCTCGTTGGTCGCGCTGCCCGCCGATGTGACGGTCGTGCCGATGCGTGACGTCGCGTGGCCCATGGGGGTCTTGGTGGCCGAGCACGCCGGTCTGTCGACGCTCGGTGCCGAGGCCGTCGCCGCCGCCGAGATGCTCGATGCCCGGATCTTGGCGTCGAGCCGGGACGACGGTCCTGGTATCCGCGCCTGTTGCCGACGTCGGCGAATCGGTTACCGAACGGTGCCGCGGTAGCCGGACGGACGAGCGCCGATCCCGTCTACGTCGGTCCGGTCAGAGGTTGACGATCGGGCACGTCACCGTCCGGGTGATGCCGTCGATCCGCTGGATGTGGCTGACGACGAGCTGCCCGAGCTCGTCGACGGTGCGAGCCGCCGCCCGGACGATCACGTCGTAGGGCCCGGTCACGTCGTCGGCGACGATCACGCCGTCGATGGCGCCGACCTCCCGGGCGACGCCGGCGGCCTTCCCGACTTCGGTCTGGATGAGCACGTACGCGTTCACCGCCATCGTGGTCCGTCCCTTCGCTGTCGGTCGGCCTTCTCCGGTCAACGATACCGTCGCCCGACCGACGGTTCCGGGCCACCGGAGAGGTGCCCGGTCCTGTCGCAGCGGGCACCTACGCTGGCTCAGTGGCCGTCGGCGATCGGGTGGATCAGTTCCGCGCCCTAGCCCGCCAAGCCCTCCACGACCTCTTCGACCAACGCCGGCCGTTCGGTCGACTGGCGCTGGTACAGGTGCTCATGCTGGCCGGCAGCACGCTGGTCACGATCTCCCTGGCCGGCTCCCTGTTCTTCTCGATCTCGCCGGGCGAGGCGAAGAGCAAGATCTTCCTCTACCTCATCTTGACCCTGGCGCCGTTCATCATCATCTCGCCGCTGCTCGGGCCGTTGATCGACCGCAACCGTGGCGGCCGCCGGGCGATGGCGGTCGCCGCGGCCATCGGCAGTGCGGTGCTCTGTCCCTTTCATGGCGGGCGACGTGCACAGCCTCCTGCTCTTCCCCGAGGCGTTCCTCATCCTCGTGCTCTCCAACCTGTACCTCGTGACGAGGAACGCGCTGGTCCCCGAGATGGTCGTGGCCGAGAACGCCCGGCGGGCGCCGTGCCGCCGGCTCCGGCGATGACGATCCGTGGGCGCCGCCGGTCCGTGGGGCGCCGCGGGTCACCGGGCCGACGGACCAGGCGGGCGTGGGCCAGCCCGGCGTCGGGTCGGCCGGGCCGGGCCAGCCGGGCGCCGGGGAGCAGCCGCCGCTCGAGTTCGCGGTGCTGAACGCCCGGCTGACACTGCTCGGCACGCTCGCGGGGTTCGTCGCCGCCATCCCGGGGATCATCCTGCTCAAGGCGATCGGCGCGCCGGCGGTGCTGATCTTCGACGTGTTCGTGTTCGCCGCGGCCGCGGTTGCCGCCGCCCGGCTCCCGGTCCCGCGGCTGCACCGACGGTCACCAGGGGAGCGGCCGGTGCCGCCGGGTGACCCCGCACCGGGGCCGGCCGTCCGGGGAAGACCGGCGATCGGCTCTCGCCGGGCCGCCGCCGGCCGAGCCGATTGGGAGGAGAACGGACGATCCCGACGTTGCCCGACTGCAGCCGGTCGCCCATCCCGAGGTGCTGTTCGGACTGACGACGGTGTCGCTGATGCGAGGGCTCTCCGGTTTCATGGTCTTCCTCCTGGCCTTCGGGCTCCGCCGCGAGCACGCCGCGCTCTGGTGGTACGGGCTGGCGCTAGCCGCCGCCGGCCTGGGGTCCCTGCTCGGTCTGCTGGCCGTGTCCCGGCTCCGGGCCCGGCTGAGCGAGCAGCAGATCCTGCTCGGTGCCATCTGGCTGATCGCGGTCGGGGCCATCGCCGCCGCCTTCTGGGGAACGATCGTGGCCCAGGCGATGCTCGCGCTGTTCGTCGGCTTCGCCGGCTCGCTCGGTCAGCCGTCGTTCGACGCGATCGCCCAGCGGTACGTCCCGCTGCCGGCCCAGGGCCGGGCGTTCGCCCGCTTCGCCACCCGCCAGCAACTCGTCTGGGTGCTCGGCGCGCTGATCCCGGTCGTCATCGCCTTCCCGTTCCCGGCCGGCGACGTCGTCATGGCCGCGGTCGCCGCGGTCGGCGGGCTGTTCTACGTGACCAGCCGCCGGGCTCTGCGGGGCCGGGCGCTACCGAGGCGCCGCCCCGCGACCTGACGCCTAGAGAGGCCGGCACTGGTGGCCGACGGCGAGCCGCCGGCAGATCAGCCGAGCCGCTGTTCGAGGTCGTCGACGGCCGCTAGCAGCTCGGCTCGGGAGGCGGTCGCCGAACTTGGCGAAGTGCTCCCGGATGAGCGGAACCTCGGCCCGCCACTCGTCGCGGTCGACGCGGAGCAGCTCCTCGAGGTCCTCCTTGGAGACGTCGGTGCCCTCGATGTCGATGGCGCCCGGGGCCGGGATGTGGCCGATCGGCGTCTCGACCGCGTCGCCGCGCCCGCTGACCCGCTCGAACACCCACTCGAGCACCCGGGAGTTCTCGCCGTAGCCCGGCCAGAGCCACTTGCCGTCGGCGTTCTTGCGGAACCAGTTGACGTAGAAGATCTTCGGCAGCTTCGCCGGGTCGCCGGCCGCGCCGACCTCGAGCCAGTGGGCGAAGTAGTCGGCCATGTTGTAGCCGCAGAACGGCAGCATCGCGAACGGGTCGCGGCGCAGGTTGCCGACGGCCCCGGCGGCGGCGGCGGTCGTCTCCGATGCCATGATCGACCCGAGGAAGACGCCGTGCTCCCAGTCGAACGACTGGAAGACGAGCGGGACGACAGACGCCCGCCGACCGCCGAAGAGGATGGCCGAGATCGGCACGCCGGCCGGGTCCTCCCAGTTCCCGGCGATCGCCGGGTCCTGGGCGGCCGGTGCGGTGAACCGGGCGTTCGGGTGGGCGGCTGGCGTCCCCGTCTCGGGGGTCCAGTCCTGGCCCTTCCAGTCGGTCAGATGGGCCGGCGGCTCGTCGGTCATGCCCTCCCACCACACGTCGCCGTCGTCGGTCAGCGCGGTGTTCGTGAAGATCGTGTTCGCGGCCACCGAGAACATGGCGTTCGGGTTGGTGTGCGAGTTCGTGCCCGGGGCGACGCCGAAGAAGCCGGCTTCGGGGTTGATGCCGTAGAGGCGGCCGTCCGGGCCGAACTTCATCCAGCAGATGTCGTCGCCGATCGTCTCGACCTTCCAGTCGGCCAGCGTCGGGATCAGCATTGCCAGGTTCGTCTTGCCGCACGCGGACGGGAACGCCCCGGTGACGTAACGGGTCTCCCCGTCCGGCGACGTGAGCTTCAAGATGAGCATGTGCTCGGCCAGCCAGCCGTCGTCGCGGGCCATGACCGAGGCGATCCGCAGGGCGAAGCACTTCTTGCCGAGCAGCGCGTTGCCGCCGTAGCCGGAGCCGTACGACCAGATCTCTCGGGTCTCGGGGAAGTGGACGATGTACTTGTTCTCCGCGTCGCACGGCCACGGCACGTCGGCCTGGCCGTCCGCCAGCGGTGCGCCGACGGAGTGGAGACATGGGACGAACTCACCGTCGGCGGCCGAGGACGTCGAGCGCCCCCTTGCCCATCCGGGTCATGATCCGCATGCTCACGGCCACGTACGGCGAGTCGGTGATCTCGACGCCGATGTGGGCGATGTCCGAACCGAGCGGGCCCATCGAGAACGGGACGACGTACATCGTCCGACCCTTCATCGAGCCCCGGAACAGCCCGGTGAGGGTCTCGCGCATCTCGGCCGGGTCCCGCCAGTTGTTCGTCGGGCCGGCGTCGGCCTCGTCGGTCGAGCAGATGAACGTCCGGTCCTCGACCCGGGCCACGTCGCCGGGGTCGGAGTGGGCCCAGTAGCTGTGGGGCCGCTTGGCCTCTGACAGGCTCGTGAAGGTGCCCTGGGCCACCAACAGCTCGCACAGACGGTCGTACTCCTCGGCCGACCCGTCGCACCACTCGACGCGGTCCGGGGTCGTGAGCGCGGCGATCTCCTCCACCCAGGCGATGAGCTTCTGATTGTCGGTGGGGGCCATGTCGGGTTCGTCTCCTCCTCGGGCGCCGAGCCATTTGGTCTGTTCGCGTGCCGTTCGGCGGGCCGACGCGGACGCGCAGGGCCCAATGGTAGGCATGAAGCCGTGGCGTCCCCCAAACCGCGGCCCGCTGCCTCGTCCTCCCCAGCCGGGGAGGACCACGCCATCGGACGCCTTAGCCAGATTATGGGCCGGGCGGCCGGGCCGCGGCCAGCGGGGGACCTGTGGATCGGCGACGACGCGGCGGTCGTCGACGCGGACGGGCGCCGCCTCGTCCTCGCCACGGACGCCGCGGTCGCCGGCGTCCACGCCGACCTGGCCGTCGTCGGCCTGGACGACCTCGGCTGGAAGGGTCTGACCGCCGCGGTGAGCGACCTCGGCGCGATGGGCGCCGTGCCGCGATGGGCGCTGGTGACGCTCGGCCTGCCGCCGCGCACCGATCTCGACCTGCTGGCCGGCGGGGTGGCCGACGCGTCGGCGGCCTGGGCGTGCCCGGTCGTCGGAGGCGACCTGACCGCCGCCACCCAGGTCGTCGTGTCGGTCTCGGTCGTCGGGCTGCTCGACGGCCCCCGGCCGGCCGTCACCCGGGCCGGCGCGGCCAGCGGCGACACGCTCGTCGTCACCGGTCCGCTCGGCGGGTCGGCTGCCGGACTGCGACGGCTGCGGGCCGGCGCCGTCGACGGGCCGCTCGTCGCCGCTCACCGGCGCCCGCCCGCCCGCCTGGCTGCCGGTCGGGCGGCCCGGGCGGCCGGCCGTGGCGGCGATGATCGACGTCTCCGACGGCCTCTCGCTCGACCTCCACCGGCTGGCCGACGCGTCCGGCGTCGGTTTCGTCCTCGACGACGTGCCGGTGGCCAACGGCGCCACGGTGGACGAGGCGCTCGGTGGGGGCGAGGACTACGAGCTGATCATCGCCACCGGCGATCCCGGCGGCCTCGCCGCGGCGTTCGCGGCGGCCGGCCTACCGGCGCCGCTCGTCCTCGGTCGCTGTGTCGACGATCCGACCGTCCGACGGCTCGGCCGAGAGGACCTGCCCCGGCTGGGCTGGGAACATCCGATCGGCTGACGACGGCGGCGGCGGGGGCCGATGCCGACCGGCGGCCGAGATCAGCCGGCTGGCCGGCTTACTGCCCGGCCGTGGTGGCCGGCGTGCGGCGCGGCGGCTTCGTCACCTTGCCGGCCCGGAGGCACGACGTGCACACGTGGAGCCGCTTCGGCGTCCCGTCGACGAGCGCCCGGACCCGCTGGATGTTCGGGTCCCAGCGCCGCTTGTTCCGCCGGTGGGAGTGGCTCAGGCTCATGCCGAACGACGGTTTCTTGCCGCAGAGCTCGCATACCGCTGCCATGTGCCATTGCCTCCTTCGGTGCCGGGTTGTCCGGGACGAATCGATGCCCGAAGGGTCCGCAACGACGGGCCACCGGGGACGACCACGACGGGCCGTCAAGAACGGCGCAAAGGTTAGCATCCTCGCCATGACAGCCCCGACGGCCTTCGTGGCGGACGACGTTCGCGCCACGATGGTCGCCTACCGGGACGTCCTCCGCCACCACCAGCAGGCGATCAACCGGCTCAACGTCTATCCCGTCCCCGACGGCGACACCGGCACGAACATGGCGCTGACGCTCGAGGCCGTCGTCAAGGAGCTCGACGGCCTCGGCGAGCGGGCGGCCATGGCCGACGTCTGCCGGGCCGTCAGCCACGGATCGCTGATGGGCGCTCGCGGCAACTCCGGCGTCATCCTCTCCCAGCTTCTTCGGGGTATCGCCGGCCAACTCGCGCTGGCCGAGGAGGTCGGCCCGGGCGACCTGGCCGAAGGGCTCCGGCTGGCCAGCGAGCTGGCGCAGGCAGCCGTCGTCCGGCCGGTCGAGGGCACGATCCTCACCGTCGCCCGGGCGGCCGGCGACGGGGCGATGGCCGGCCAGGCGGCCGGCGGCCGGCTCGTCGATGTCGTGGAACGGGCCCGGGCCACCGCGGCCGACGCGCTCGCTCGCACGCCCGAGATGCTCGACGTGCTCGCCCGGGCCGGCGTCGTCGACGCCGGCGGGACGGGCTACCTGCTCCTGCTCGACGCCGTCTTGACCGTGCTCGACGGCCGGGCGCTGCCCGAGCCGCCGGCCGTCGACGGTTCGGCCGCCGCAGCGGGCGCCGACCCCGGTGGCGGGCCGGACGAAACCCCGGGCTTGGCCGGCGAGACCGCGACCGACCTGCGTTACGAGGTGATGTACCTCCTCGACGCTCCCGACGACACGATCCCCGCGTTCAAGGACGTCTGGGCCGGGATCGGGGACTCGATCGTCGTCGTCGGTGGCGACGGGCTGTGGAACTGCCACATCCACACCGACGACATCGGCGCCGCCGTCGAGGCCGCGCTCGACGCCGGTCGACCGCGGGAGATCCGGGTCACCGACCTCGCCGAGCAGGTCGAAGAGGAGCGATGGGTCCGCGAGGGCGCCGGCGGGGTGGCCGACGAGCCGGCCGGCCCACCGCCGACGACCGCGGTCGTCGCCGTCGTCACCGGCGAAGGCGTCGGTCGCATCTTCCGCTCCCTCGGCGTCCACCACCTCGTGCGCGGTGGCCAGTCGATGAACCCGTCGACCGCCCAACTGCTCGAGGCCGTCGAGGCCGTCGGAGTCCGACGAGGTCGTCGTGCTCCCGAACAACAAGAACATCCGGCCCGTCGCCGAACAGGTCGACGCGCTCACCGACAAGGTCGTCCGTGTCGTCGCCACCGGCAGCATCGTCGAGGGCTTCGCTGCCCTCCTCGCGTACGACCCCGGCGCCGGCGCGGACGTCAACGGCGAGGCGATGGCCGCGTCGGCCTGCCGCGTCGTTCCCGCGGAGGTGACCCAGGCCGTCCGCGACAGCGAGACCGACGCCGGGCCCGTCCGGACCGGCGACTGGATCGGGCTGTCCCGCGACGGCGTCCTGGCCGTCGCCGGCTCGCCGGCGGGTGCGACGATGGCCCTGCTCGAGCGGCTGCTCCGCCCCGAGCACGAGCTGCTCACCGTCATCGAGGGCGACGGTGCGACCGCGGGGGAGACCCGACGGGTCACCGAGTGGCTGCACGACCAGTACCCCGAGGTCGCCGTCGAGGTCCACCACGGCGGTCAGCCCCTCTACCCCTACCTGCTCGGGATCGAGTGAGCGGGCGGGCGGACCCTCCGGGGAGGACCCTGCGGGACCTGACCGACGTCCCGATCACCCGGCTCAACCGGCTCTCCGACAAGAAGGCGAAGGCGTTGGAGGAGTGGGGGATCGTGTCGGTCTTCGACCTCCTCACGACGTACCCCCACCGGTACATCGACCGCAGCCGCCAAGCCGACCTCGCCGACCTCGCCGTCGGCGACGAGGCCGTCGTGCTCGCCACGGTCCGGCGGGTGAGCGCCCGCCGGACCCGCAACCGGCGGTCGCTCGTCGAGCTGGCCGCCGACGACGGCACCGGGACGATGAAGGCCGTCTTCTTCAACCAACCGTGGCGAGCCAAGCAGCTCGGCGCCGGGACCGAGGCGCTCTTCTTCGGCAAGCTCGACGAGTACCGCGGCGCTCGGCAGATGACGAACCCCGTCGTCGACGTGCTCGTCGCCACCGACGACGACGCCGACGGCCGGCGTCGGCGAACGCTGCGCGTCATCCCCGTCTACCCGGCCTCCGGCAAGGCCGGCCTCAGCAGCTGGGAGGTCGGCGAGTGGGCCGAGCAGGCGATCCGCCGGGCCGGCGACTTCGCCGATCCGTTGCCCGACGACTGGCGCGAGCGACTCGACCTCGTCGGCCGGACCGAGGCCATGTGGCGGATCCACCTGCCCGAGTCGGTCGCCGCGGTCGGCCCCGCCCGCCGCCGGCTCGCCTTCGACGAGCTCTTCCGCCTCCAGCTCGCCCTTGTGCTGCGCCGCCGCGCCCTCGAGCATGACGCCCGGGCCATCCGGCACGCCGTCTCCGCCCTCGACGTCGTTGCCAGCACGCGGGCCCCTGGCAGCTCGCCGCAGCCCGCACTGACGGGGACCGACCGGCCGCTCGTGCAACGGTTCCTCGCCGGCCTGCCCTTCCAGCTCACCACCGCGCAGCGCCGGGCGCTCGCCTCGATCTTCGCCGAGCTCGCCGGTCCGCTGCCGATGCACCGGCTCCTCCAGGGCGACGTCGGCTCCGGCAAGACCGTCGTCGCCGTCGCCGCCCTGCTGGCGGCGGTCCAGGGCGGCCACCAGGGCGCGCTGATGGTCCCGACCGAGGTGCTCGCCGAGCAGCACCACATGGCGGTCCGCTCGCTCGTCGACGGCCTGGCGGTTCCTGACCCCGACCGGCTCGGCGGTGACCGACCGGTCGCGGTCGCCCTCCTGACCAACCGGACGACCGCGGCCGAGCGAGCCCGCCTCCACGACGGGCTGCGCTCCGGCGCGGTCGACGTCGTCGTCGGCACCCACGCCCTCTTGACCGACGATGTGCAGTTCCACTCGCTCGGCGTCGTCGTCATCGACGAGCAGCACCGTTTCGGGGTCGAGCAGCGGGCCGCCCTGCGCGACAAGGGTCGCGCCTCGGTCGTCGCCCAGGCCGAGGGTGACGGCGGGACCGGTGGCGCCGACCCCGACCTGCTCGTCATGACCGCCACCCCGATCCCCCGGACCGCGGCAATGGTTCTCTTCGGCGACCTCGACATGGTCGAGCTCAAGGAGCTCCCGCCGGGCCGGACGCCGGTGCAGACGACCTGGGCCCGGACCGACCTGGAGGAGCTCGGTGCCTGGCAGCGCGTGCGGGACGAGGCGGCGGCCGGCCACCGGGCGTACGTCGTCTGCCCGCTCGTCGACGGGTCCGAACGGGTCCAGGCCCGCTCGGCCACCGAGGAGCTCGACCGGCTGGCCGTCGACGTCCTGCCCGGGCTGCGCCTCGGCCTCCTGCACGGCCAGATGCCGGCGGCCGACAAGGAGGCCGCGATGGCCGCGTTCCGGTCCGGCGAGATCGACGTGCTCGTCGCGACGACGGTCATCGAGGTCGGTGTCGACGTCCCCGAGGCCACCGTCATCGTCATCGAGGATGCCGACCGTTTCGGCATCGCCCAGCTCCACCAGCTCCGGGGCCGCGTCGGCCGTAGCTCGTTGCCGAGCTGGTGCTACCTCCTCGGCACCGGCGCCACCCCTGACTCCGCCGAGCGGCTGGCGGCCATGGAGCGGACGACCGACGGTTTCGAGCTCGCCGAGGTCGACCTCGAGCTGCGCGGCGAGGGGACGATCCTCGGCTCGCGCCAGAAGGGCCGGAGCGACCTGAAGCTGGCCAAGCTCCGCCGGGACGCCGATCTGCTGGCCGCGGCCAAGGATGTTGCCGAGGACGTCACGAGGACGATCCGCTGCTCGCCGGCCACCCGCTGCTCGCCGACGAGGTCAAGCTCTTCTTGGACCCCGACGAAGAGGCGTTCCTGTTCAAGAGCTGACACCTCGGCGCCCGCCAGGGTCGTCCAACGACGGACCGGTTGGCGGTACGGTGGTGACGTGCGCGTGATCGGCGGATCCAGCCGAGGACGGAAGCTCCCGGCGCAGCTGCCGGCCGGCGTGCGACCGACGTCGGACCGGGTGCGGGAGTCGATCTTCGACATCCTCGGGTCGATGGGCGGGGTCGAAGGTGCGTCGGTCGTCGACCTGTTCTGCGGCAGCGGTGCCCTCGGGGCCGAGGCGCTTTCCCGTGGAGCGGCGGGCGTCACGTTCGTCGACCACGACACGGCCGCGCTCGAGGCCGTTCGGGCCAACCTCGCGGCCACCGGGTTGGCCGGCCGGCCGGTGACGGTGGTCCGGGCGGAGCTGCCCGGCTGGCTCTCGCGGTGCCCACCGGTCGACGTCGCGCTCTGTGACCCGCCGTACGCGTTCGGCGACTGGGCGACGCTGCTCGGCTCATTGCGGGCGGCCGTCGCCGTCCTCGAGTCGGCCCACGAGATCGAGGTGCCGGCCGGGTGGGCCGTCCATAGGGCCCGCCGTTACGGCGGTACGCTCGTCACCGTGGCTCGAATGACGCCGGCAGCACCCGAAGCACCTCCCGCATCCCCCGCAGCAACCCCCGCCCGCACCGCGGCGCCGGCGACCGTCTCGTGAGGGTCGCCCTCCTCCCCGGCTCGTTCGATCCCTTCCACAACGGCCACCTCGAGGTGGTCGAGCGGGCGGCGCGGCTCTTCGACGAGGTCGTCGTGGCCGTCGTCCGGAACCCGCAGAAAAGCGCACCGCTGTTCTCCCTGGAGGAGCGACGGGAGATGCTCGAGGAGTCGCTCGGCCACCTGCCCGGCGTACGGACCGAGTCGGTCAGCACGCTCGTCGTCAACGTCGCTCGCGACGTCGGCGCGTCGGCCATCGTCAAGGGCCTCCGGGCGGTCTCCGACTTCGAGAACGAGCTGCAGATGGCCCAGATGAACCGGCAGCTCTCCGGGGTCGAGACGGTCTTCATCCCGACCAGCTCGGCGCACTCGTTCATCGCCTCCCGCCTGCTGCGCGAGGTCGCCCGGTTCGGCGGCGACGTCTCCGCGTTCGTGCCCAAGGGGGTTCTGGAGCGGTTGGAGAAGAAGTTCGCCGAAGTCGGCATCGCCGACGAAGGAGAGGCACGATGACCGATCTCTTCGAGGATGTCCCCGAAGGTTCCGAGGCGGCCGAGGACCTGGACGCCGAGAGCCTGATCCACCGGGTCGTCGATGTCGTCAACGCGGCCAAGGCGATGCCGCTGTCGGCGTCCGTCCTCGTCTCCCGGGACGAGGTCGTCGACCTGCTGTCGGCCGCCCTCGAACGGCTGCCCGACGAGCTGCGGGAGGCCCGCTGGCTGCTCCGGGAGCGGGCCGAGTTCATGGCCGAGCGCGAGCGCGAGGCCGAGGCGCTGATGGACGACGTCCGGGCCCAGGCCGAGCACATGGTCTCGCGCACCGAGGTCGTCCGCCAGGCCAACCAGGTCGCCCAGCGCATCCTCGACGACGCCAACGAAGAGTCCCGGCGGATGCGCCACGAGGCCGAGGACTACTGCGACCAGAAGCTGGCCGGCATGGAGATCGTGCTCGAGCGGATCGTGCGTACCGTCCAAGCCGGGCGGGCGAAGCTGCAGGCCACGGCACCGCCGGCCGCGGAGGCCCCGGCCCCGGTGCCCGGCGGTCGGGAGGACGACGGCGGTACCGAGGATGGGTTCTTCGACCAGGACCTGGCGTAGGCCGGCGATCCGGCCCTGCGGGCCGGCCGGTCGGCGGTCGTGAGGGAGAGGAGGCTGACGATGCCCGAGAACCCCTTCGTGGTCCACGTCGCTCGGCTCCGGCGCGTCACCGGCGCCCGGTGGCACGAAGTGCGCCAGGGACCGATCGACCCCGATCACGTCATCGTCGCCCGGTCGAGCGCCGACAGCGTCGTGGCCGACGACGCCGAGGTGACGTGTGACGTCGTTCTCCAGTCGTTCGCCGGCGGCATCATGGCCACCGGGACCGTCAGCGCGCCGTGGCGCGGCACTTGCCGGCGCTGTGCCGTCGAGATCGGCGGCGAGCTCGTCATCGCCGTCCGCGAGCGGTTCGTCGAGCGGCCCGCACCGGACGACGACGAGGCGTACCCGATCGTCGACGACGCCCTCGACCTCGCCCCGATGGTCCGGGACGCGGTCGTGCTCGAGCTGCCGATGGCCCCGCTCTGCGGGGACGACTGCCGGGGCCTCTGCTCGACCTGTGGGGCCGACCGCAACCAGGAGGACTGTGGCTGCGTGGCACCGAGGGACCCGCGTTGGGCTAACCTCGACGTGCTCCGGCCGGCCCAGTAGCCCGGCCCGGCGAGCGAGACCGGGCCACCACGTGGCGCCCGGCCGCCGGAGCGAGCACGATCCCTGGAGAGCTGACGATGGCCGTCCCCAAGAAGAAGACATCCAAGGCCAAGGGCCGCAGCCGGCAGGCCGCCAACTGGCGGCTCGAGCCGCCGCCGCGCAGCGTCTGCCCGCACTGCCACCAGGCCAAGCTCCCGCACGTCGTCTGCCCCAACTGCGGTTGGTACAAGGGTCGGCAGGCCGTCGAGGTCGATTGAAGTGAGCCCGAAGGCCCAGCGCCCCTCCAAAGAGGCGCTGGCCGGCCTTCCGGTAGCCGTCGACGCCATCGGTGGCGACAAGGCGCCGGGCGAGATCGTCGCCGGGGCTCGCCGGGCGGCCGACGAGGGGATCCCGGTCGTTCTCGTCGGGCCGCCGGACCAGGTCGGCGACACCGCCGGTCTCGATCTCGTGTCGTGCACCGAGGTCATCGCCATGCACGAGGACGCCGCCCAGGGTGTCCGCCGCAAGAAGGACTCGTCCCTCGTCCGGGCGGCCGAGCTCGTCCGCGACGGCCGGGCCTCGGCGATGGTCAGTGCCGGCAACACCGGTGCGACGATGGCGTCGGCGCTGCTCCGGATGGGTCGCCTCCCCGGCGTCGTGCGGCCGTGCATCGCCACCCCGCTGCCCCGGCTCGGCCACGCCCCGGCCGTGCTCGTCGACGCCGGTGCCAACGCCGAGTGCACGTCCGCCATGCTCGTCCAGTTCGCCCAGATGGGCGCGGCGTACGTCGCCGCCCGCTACGGCATCGCCGATCCGTCCGTCGGGCTCTTGTCGATCGGCGAGGAGCCGACCAAGGGCAACCCGCTCGTCAAAGAAGCCCACGCCCTCCTGGCCGACGCCGACGCCGGCGTGCGGTTCGTCGGCAACCTCGAAGGACGCGACCTCCTGCCGTCCCCGGCCGACGTCGTCGTGACCGACGGCTTCACCGGCAACGTCGCGCTCAAGGCGCTCGAGGGGTCGCTCCGCTTCCTGCTCGAGACGCTCTGGGGGGTGTTCGGCACCGACGACGCCACGAGGGCCGCCTCCGACGTACTGCTCCCGCACCTGCTGCCGATCGCGGCCGAGTTCGACCCGGAGAACACCGGGGGCGCGATGCTGCTCGGCGTCGACGGCGTCTGCGTCATCAGCCACGGCTCGTCGTCGTCGACGGCCATGGTCAACGCCATTCGGGTCGCCCACGACCTGGCCAAAGGCGGTCTCGTCGACCACCTGGCCGCCGCCGTCGTCCCTGGCTGAGCCGGCGGTGCTCCTGATCGACCCGGCGACCGGTATCATGCGGGGCCGACCGTCCCCCAAGAGCCTGGAGCCAACGTGCCCGCAGAGACCCACATCGACCGAGGCCCCCTCGACCGGCAGGGCGTCTTCGAGCTGATCAGGGACCTGCTGGCCGACATCTTGGAGACCGATCCGGCCCGGATCACCGAAGGATCGTCGTTCGCCGAGGACCTCGACGCCGACTCGCTCGCCCTGATCGAGCTGGTCGAGGCGCTCGAGGAGGAGCTCGGCGAGCGGACTGTCGGCTTCCGGATCGACGACGAGGATCTCGAGGATCTCCGTACGGTGCGTGACGCCGTCGACTACGTCGTCGCCAAGCTCGGGGCCGATTGACCGGCCCATCGTCGACTACGGCCGCGACGGGGGGCGCCGGACTGGCAGAGCGGCTGGCCCACGACTTCGCTGACCCCGGCCTGCTGCACCAGGCGCTCTCCCATCGGAGCTGGTGCGGCGAGCAGGACGGCGCCCCGTCGAACGAGCGCCTCGAGTTCCTCGGCGACGCGGTGCTCGGCCTCGTCGTCGCCGAGCACAGCTACCGGCTCTATCCCGACCTGCCCGAGGGGCAGCTGGCCAAGATGCGGGCCGCCGTCGTCAACGCCCGCGTCCTGGCCGAGATCGCCGACGAGCTTCGGCGTCGGCGAGGTCCTGCTGCTCGGACGGGGTGAGGAGGCCTCCGGCGGTCGGACGAAGGCGTCTATCCTCGCCGACGCCCTCGAGGCGCTGATCGGGGCGGTCTACCTCGACGCCGGTTGGGAGGCCGCCCGGTCGTTGATCCTCCGGCTGGTCGACGAGCGGATCGTCCATGCCGCCGCCGAGCCGGACGACTTCGACCACAAGAGCCGGCTGCAGGAGCTGACCGTCCGCCAGGGCGACGGCGTCCCGCGGTACTCCATCGCCGGCTCCGGGCCGGATCACGACCGTCACTACGTCGCCGAGGTGCTCGTCGGCGGGGTGGTCAGGGGCACCGGTGAGGGCTCGTCCAAGAAGGACGCCGAGCAAGAAGCGGCCCGGAACGCCTGGCAGGAGCTCCGCGATGCCTGAGCTGCCCGAGGTCGAGACCCTTCGCCAGGACCTCGCCAAAGAGGTCGTCGGCCGGAGGATCAAGGTCGTCGCGGTCGCCAACGGGCGGTCCGTTCGTCGCCACCCGAACGCCAAGCAGTTCCGCACGCAGCTCGAGGGCCGGTCGATCAAGGCCGTCGGCCGTCTCGGCAAGTACCTCATCTTGACCCTCGACAACGGCGACAGCCTCGTCGTCCACCTCGGGATGAGCGGGCAGCTGCTGCGGGTCAAGAGCGCCAAGGAGCCCAAGCCGAAGCACACGCACGTCGTCATCACGTTCACCCAGGGCGGTGAGCTCCGGTACGTCGACCCACGCACGTTCGGCGAGCTGTTCGTCGCGACGCCGGCCACTGACGGCACGGGGCCCGGGGCGGCCAGCTCGCCTTCGTCCGCGTCGGCCGGTTCGTCGGGCGCCGGTGCCGTCCTCCGTCGTCAGGTGCCCGAGCTGGCCCATCTCGGCTTCGACCCGATCGAGGACATGATGAGCTGGGATCGTTTCGCCGTCATGCTGCGCCAGCGTCGCGTCGGTCTGAAGGCCCTGCTCATGGACCAGCAGTTCGTCGCCGGTATCGGCAACCTCTACTCCGACGAGATCCTCTTCACCGCCGGCCTCCGCTACGACCGGCTCATCCGACAGCCTGTCGGCCACCGAGACCCGGCGCCTCTACCGCTCGATGGTCGAGACGCTCGCCGATGCCATCAAGCACCGCGGCTCGACGCTCGGCGACGAGCAGTACCGGGACCTGTTCGGCGAGATCGGCGACTACCAGGGCAGCCACCAGGTCTACGACCGCGAGGGCCAGCCGTGCCGTCGCTGCCGGAACCCGATCGTCCGGATCAAGTTCGGCGGTCGTTCCACTTTCTTCTGCGAGCACTGTCAAATCTGATCCGGGCAGATCTGAGCCCCGGCCGTCCCAGGGCGGTGCTGATCGAATCCAGTAGGGTCGAAATCCGATGTTCCTGAAGTCGCTGAGCATGAAGGGGTTCAAGTCGTTCGCCGACCCCACGGTGCTCGAGTTCGAGCCGGGGATCACGGTTGTCGTCGGCCCGAACGGCAGCGGGAAGTCGAACGTCGTCGACGCCGTGACGTGGGTGCTCGGTGCCCAGGGTCCCCGGTCGCTGCGGTCGGCGAAGATGGAGGACGTCATCTTCGCCGGGACGAACAGCCGGCCGGCGCTGGGCCGGGCCGAGGTGTCGCTCACGATCGACAACGGGTCCGGCAAGCTCCCGGTCGACATGGCCGAGGTGACGATCACCCGGACGCTGTTCCGCTCGGGCGACAGCGAGTACGCGATCAACGGGACCGCGTGCCGCCTGCTCGACATCCAAGAGCTGCTGAGCGACTCGGGGGTCGGCCGCCAACAGCACATGATCATCGGCCAGGGCCAGCTCGACACGGTGCTGAACGCCCGGCCGGAGGACCGGCGGGGGATCATCGAGGAGGCCGCCGGCGTGCTCAAGCACCGCCGGCGCCGGGAGCGGGCCGAACGCCGGCTGGCGGCCACTCAGGAGAACCTGGAGCGCCTCGGCGACCTCGTCCGGGAGGTGCGCCGCCAGATCCGCCCGCTCGAGCGCCAGGCCGCGGCGGCCCGTTCGCACGCCGCGATGGCCGACGAGCTCCGGACGATCCGCCGGCACCTGGCCGGCCAGGAGCTACGCGAGCTGGGCACCCGACGCCAGGCGGCGGCGGCGGGCCTGACCGCGCTGGGCGGCGGAGGAGGTCGAGCTGCAGCGGGCGGTCGTTACCCTCGACGAGGCGGCCGCGGCGACGGCGGCCGAGCTGTCGTCGCGCCGGGAGGAAGACCTGGCCTCGGCCCTCGGCCGGGTCCAGGGCCTGGTCGAGCGGACCCGCGGGACGGCCGGCGTCCTGCGGGAGCGGGCCCGGTCGCTCGCCGCCGCGCTGGACGCGGCGGCCGACGTCGACGTCGTCTCGACGCTCGAGGCGGAGGGGGCCCGGCTGGCCGAGGAGCTGCGCCGCGGCCACGGACGAGGCGGCCGTCTTGGAGCCGGAACGGGACGCGCTCGACCGGACGGCGTCGGCACTGGCCGACGACGAGCGCCTGCACGCCGAGGTATGGGGGGACGGCGCCGACCAGGTGACCGCGGCCGACGCGCTGGTCGGCGGCCCGCGGCCGGGTCGAGCTGCGTCGGCGAGCGCTCGACCAGGACCGCCGGAACCTCGACGGCCTCGACCGGCGGATCGCGACGGTCGACGAGCGGATCGCCGCCCTCGACCGGTCAGCCGACGAACTGGTCGCGACCGCGACCGACCTCGAGGCGGAGGCGGTCCGGCTCGGTGGCGAGACCGAGGCGGCCGACGCGGCGCAGCAGGACGCGGGCCGGCGGGCCGAGGCGGCCGAGCGGGCGGCCCACCTAGCCGAGCAACAGCGGCACCGGACGGCGGCCCGGGCCGAGGCCCTCGCCCGGGCGCTCCAGGAGCTCGAAGGGGCGGGCGGTCGGGAGCTGTTGGCTGGCGTCGACGGCGTCGTCGGCTCGCTGGTCGACCTCGTCGAGATCGACGCCGGCTGGGAGGCAGCGTTCGAGGCCGCGGCCGGCGCCTCGGTGGCGGCCGTCGTCGTCGACGGCCGGGATGCCGCCCGGGAGGCGCTGGCCCGACTGCACGAGCAGGGCGCGACCGGCGCGCTGCTGGCCGCCCGGGCGGTCACCGGCGCCGCGCCGGGCGACCTCCGGGCACTCGTCGACGTCGGATCGCTCCCGCCGGGAGCGGAGCTGGTGCGGCCGCACGTCCGGCTGCGCAGCGGCTCCGGCGCGCCGGCGGCCGGGGCCGGCGGTGTCGGGGGGGTGCTCGACGCCCTCGTCGGCCGGGCCGTGCGGGTCGCCGACTGGGAGCGGGCAGTCGACCTGGCGCTGGACCGCCCCGACCTCGTCGTCGTCACCGGCCACGGTGACCGGTTCGCCGAGGCGGGCTGGCGGGTGCGGTCGACCACCGGCGTCGTCACGGCCGCGGCCGTCGAGGAGGCGCAGCACCGGGCCCAGGAGGCCGCGGTGCAGGCCGACCGGGCGGCCGGTGAGCTCGCCGAGGCGCGCCGGGTCCCTGGAGGCGGCTCGCGTCGCCGCGGGTCGGCCGCGCCGGGCGGCCGACCGCCACGAGGCGGCCCGGGCGGCGGTGGCGACGGACCGGTCCCGTTCGGCCCAGGAGCGCGGACCGCGATCGGTGCCGAGCTGGAAGACGCCCGACGAGCCCGGGAGGAGTCGGCGGCGCAGGTCGAGATCGACCGGGTCGCCCTGGCCGAGCTGGAAGACGGGCTGCCCGCGCTCGAGGCGACCGCGGCCGAGTCGACCGAGCGGGCGGCCGCCGCCGAGGCGGCGTGGGCGGTGCTGCAGGCCCGCCGCGACGAGCTCGTCTCGGCGGTCCAGGTCTCTCGAGGTTCGCTCGGCGGGACTCGACGAACGGCGCCGCGTCCTCGACCCAGCGGCATGCCGAGGTCGAGCGCCGGCTCGAGGGCCACGCGGAGGAGCGGGAGGCTGCGGCCGCCCGACGTCAGCGACTGGAGGCCGACGGCGTCGCCCTCGAACGGCTGGGCCGGCTGGTCGACGCGGAACGCGAGAAGCTCGAGGGCGTCCTCGAGACGTTGCGGACCGACTACCGCCACCAGGTCGAGGCGGTCCGGGCCGGCGGGGAGCGGCTCGAGTCCCTCCGCCGCGACCGGGCCGCGGCCGACGGCCGGTTGGTCGAGGTGCGAGAGCGCGCCCGGGCGCTCGACCGGGAGGCGGCCGAGGTCAGTCTGCGGACGGAGGCGCTGACCGAGCTGGTCCGGCGAGAGCTGGACAGCGATCCGGCCGAGGTCGTCGACGCGCCGGTGCCCGAGCTGCCCGAGGGGGTCACGGCGGCCGATCACGCGGCGGCGCTGGCCGGCAAGCTGGCGACGCTCGGCCCGGTGAACCCGCTCGCCCTCGAGGAGCTGTCGGTGCTCGAGGAGCGGCACCGCGAGCTCGAGACGCAGACCGACGACGTCCGATCGGCCCGGCGCGAGCTGCAGGAGGTCATCCGCACGCTCGACGAGGAGATCATGCAGTCGTTCGCGGCGGCCGCGGCCGACGTCAACGAGCACTTCTCGACGCTCGTCGCCATGCTCTTCCCCGGCGGGACCGGCCGGCTGTCGCTGACCGAGCCGGACGACCTGCTGCACACCGGGGTCGAGATCGAGGTCCGGCCGGCCGGCCGCAACGTCCGGCGGGTCTCGCTGCTGTCCGGCGGCGAGCGCTCGCTTGGCCGCCCTAGCGTTCCTCTTCGCCGTCTTCCGGAGCCGGCCGTCGCCCTTCTACCTGATGGACGAGGTCGAGGCCGCCCTCGACGACGTCAACCTGCACCGGTTCCTCGGCCTGGTCCGCGAGTTCCGTGACGAGGCCCAGCTGATCATCGTCAGCCACCAGAAGCGGACGATGGAGACCGGTGACGCCCTCTACGGCGTGACGATGGCTCCCGGCGGATCGTCGCAGGTGGTGAGCCAGAAGGTGGCCAAGGAGCCGGAAGGAGCCTCGTCGTGATCGCCGTGTGGATCGTCCTCGCCGTCGTCGTGGTCGTCGTGGTCGTCGGCGGGATCACGTACCTCGTCGGCCGCTCCCGCCGGCGAGGCCCGGCGCCCGAACCGTCGACCCGGACCCGGCCCGGCGCCCGACCGCCCCGCCGCGGCCGCCGGTCGATGCGCCGCCGGATGCCGCGGTTGCCGCAACGGCCGAGGTCGAGGCACCCGAGGTCGAGGGGCCCGAGGTCGAGGCACCCGAGCGCGCCGAGCTTCCGGGAGCGGTTGGGCAAGGCCCGCGGCGTCTTCTCCGGCTTGCGGGCCGTCCGTGGCCGGGCGACCGTCGACGCGGCGACGTGGGAGGAGCTGGAGGAGGTGCTGCTGCGGGCCGACGTCGGCGTGGCGACGACGCAGGCGCTGCTGGCCGACCTCCGGCGGCAGGTGCAGGCCAAGGAGGTCGCCGGGGGCGACGGGCTGCTCGGCGCGCTGCGGGCCGACCTGCTCGACCTGCTCGAGATCGAGCAGCGGTGGGACGCGGCGACCGACGCCGAGCTGGCGACCGACGCTCGTCCGACCGGTGAGCGGCCGGTGCCGCCGGCCGACGACGAGGTCGTCGCGCCAGTCGGGCGCGACCTCCGGTTCGACGAGGCCGACGGCGTCGTCAACGTCTGGCTGTTCGTCGGCGTGAACGGCGTCGGCAAGACGACGACCGTCGGCAAGGTGGCGCGCCAGCAGGCGGCCGGCGGCCGGTCGGTGCTGCTGGCCGCCGGTGACACGTTCCGGGCGGCGGCCGGCGAGCAGCTGGCGATGTGGGCCGATCGGAGCGGCGCGGAGATCGTCCGGGGTGCCGAGGGCGGCGACCCGAGCGCGATCGTCTTCGACGCGGTGCAACGGGCGGCCGCCCGGGGCAACCGGCTCGTCCTGGCCGACACGGCCGGCCGGCTGCACACGAAGGTGAACCTCGTCGAGGAGCTGAAGAAGATCCGCCGCGTCGGCCGACCGGGCCCCCGGCCGGGTCACCGAGGTGCTCCTCGTCCTCGACGCGACGACCGGCCAGAACGGCCTCGTCCAGGCCCGCCAGTTCACCGAGGCGGTCGAGGTCACCGGGGTCGTCCTGACGAAGCTCGACGGCAGTGCCAAGGGCGGCGTCGTCATCGCCGTCCAGCGGGACCTCGGGCTGCCGGTCAAGCTCGTCGGCCTGGGCGAGGGGCCTGACGACCTCGTCCCGTTCGATCCGGAGGAATTCGTCGACGCCCTGCTCGACTGACCATGCCGACCTGGGCTGTCACCGTCTACGGCGTCTGCGCCGTCTCGTTCATGATGGTCATGTACGCCATGGAGCGCCGCGGCCGGCGGTTCATCTTGCTGTTCGCGATCGGCTGCCTGTTGTCGAGCGCCTACGGCTTCTTGTCGGGAGCGTGGCCGTTCGGCGTGGTCGAGGCCCTGTGGTCCGTCATCGCCGTTCGGCGGTTCCGGCAGTCCGGCTCGAGCTGACCGCCCGAGCCGCCTGAACCCCCCGAGCCGCCAGCCGGGCACCGTCCGGTAACCTGGCCGTTCCCATGTTCGACGCCCTCTCCGACCGCCTCGAGCGGATCGCCGGTCGCCTCCGGAGCCGCGGCCGGTTGACCGATGCCGACCTCGACGAGGCGCTCGGCGAGATCCGCACCGCGCTGCTCGAGGCCGACGTCGAGCTCGGCGTCGTCCGCGCGCTTCACCGACGCGGTACGGCAGCGGTGCTCGGGGGAGGCGCTGTCGAAGAGCCTGAGCCCCGGCCAGCAGGTGATCAAGGCGGTCCACGAGGAGCTGATCGCCGTGCTCGGCGGCGAGACGCTGAAGCTCACGTACGCGTCCCGCCCGCCGACCGTCGTGCTCCTGGCCGGGCTCCAGGGATCGGGCAAGACGACGAACGCGGCGAAGCTGGCCCGCTGGTGGAAGCAGCAGGGTCGGAACCCGCTCCTCGTCGGGGCCGACCTGCAGCGGCCGGCCGCGGTCGAGCAGCTGCGGATCCTCGGCGAGCAGGTCGGGGTGACGGTCTTCAGCGAGCCGACCGACCCGGTAGCGGTGGCCAAGGCCGGCCTCGAGGAGGCCCGCCGGCTGGGCCGGGACGTCTGCATCGTCGACACCGCCGGCCGGCTGGCCATCGACGAGGATCTGATGGACGAGGTCCGTCGGATCTCGGCGGTGACCGACCCGCACTACACGTTCCTCGTCGTCGATGCGATGACCGGCCAGGACGCGGTGGCGACGGCGACCGCGTTCCACCAGACGCTCGCCCTCGACGGCGTCATCCTGACGAAGCTCGACGGCGACGCCCGCGGCGGCGCCGCGCTGTCGGTCAAGAACGTCGTCGGCCGACCGATCGTCTTCGCGTCGACCGGCGAGCGGCTCGCCGACTTCGACCTCTTCCACCCCGACCGGATGGCCGACCGGATCCTCGGTATGGGCGACGTCCTCAGCCTGATCGAGCAGGCCGAGCGGACGATGGACCGGGATACCGTCGCCAAGTCCGCCAGCCGGATGATGGAGGGCCGGTTCACCCTCGACGACTTCCTCGACCAGCTCCAGCAGGTCCGCAAGCTGGGCTCGCTCGGCGGGATCATGAAGCTCCTGCCCGGGATGTCCAAGGAGATGCGCCAGGCGGCCGACCAGATCGACGACGGCGAGATCTCCCGGGTCGAGGCGATCGTGCGGTCGATGACGCCGGCCGAGCGGACCGACCCGCAGGTTATCGACGGCTCCCGCCGGGTTCGCATCGCCCGTGGGAGCGGCACGTCGACCCAGGACGTCAACCACCTGCTCAAGCAGTTCCGGGAGATGCAGAAGATGATGAAGGGCATGGCCGGTGGCGGCGATGCCCGGCATGCCGGGCCTGCCCGGGATGCCGGGCGGGGCGGGCGGCGGCGGGCGGCTCAGCAGCCTCCGCAATGCCCGCAAGCAGATGAGCGCCCTCGAGGCGATGGGCGGGGACGGGGCGAACCCGGACCTGGCCAAGCTGTTCGGCGCCGCTGGTCGGCGCCGGGCCCGACGCCCTGGGTGTCGGAGCCGGCGCCGGGCCTCGGGGCGGCGCCGGGTCGGGGAGCCGGCTCGTCGACCGGCGGGTCGAAGGGTGCCAACCGGGGCGCGAAGGGCAAGAAGAAGAAGGGCGGCCGCGTCACGCCGCCGAAAGCCCGGTGACGGCCGATCAGGCCGCCGGATCGGGCGAAGTGGACGCAGGTGGTCGCAGACCTGCGACAATGGACGGCGACCTCGGCACCGAGGGGTCGACGAACGATGGAGGAACCAGGCTCGTGGCAGTGAAGCTCCGCCTTGTGCGGATGGGGAAGAAGAAGCAGCCGACCTACCGGGTGGTGGCGGCCGACAGCCGGTCGCCCCGTGACGGGCGGTTCCTGGAGATCGTCGGCACGTACGCACCCCGGGGCCGGTCGACGGCGGAGCCGGACGCCGTCGTGACGATCGACAACGACAAGGCGCTCAAGTGGCTCCGCCAGGGTGCGCAGCCGACGGAGCGGGTCGAGAAGCTCCTGCGGACGTCGGGGGCCTGGGACGAGTTCGCGGCGGGCAAGGCCAAGTGAGCCCGGCGGCCGACGACGCCGGTGAGGAGTACGAGGCGGGCGACGTCAACGTCGTCGACTCGGCCGAACCGGCCAACGACCTCTACGGCGACGGTGACGTCAACACCGTCGACGACGAGGACGACTACGACGACGAGGGCGACGTAGACGACGAGGGCGACGTAGACGACGAGGGCGACGTAGACGACGAGCCGGGTGCGGCGATCGGCAACGAGGCGGCGACCGGTACGCCGGTCGAGGTGCTGACGTACCTCGCCGAGTCGCTGGCCAACGAGCCCGACGCCGTCGTCATCCAGACCGAGGACCGCCGCGGCTCGACGGTCCTGCGCCTCCACGTCGCCCCGGAGGACATGGGCCGGGTGATCGGCCGACGCGGCCGGACGGCCCAGGCCATCCGGACGCTCGTCGGCGTGGCCGGCGCCCGCGACGGCGTCCAGACGATCGTCGACATCGTCGACGCCTGACCGGCGCCCGCATGGGGCCGGACGGCCCGCTCCTCGAGGTCGGCCGGGTGGCGAAGGCCCACGGCCTGACCGGCGAGGTCGCCGTCGATCTGTGGAGCGGCCGGTCCGAACGGCTGGCGCCCGGCACGGTGTTCACGACCGACGGCGGTGACCTCCAGGTGGCGACGGCTCGCGCCCATCAGGGCCGCTACCTGGTGCGGTTCGAAGGCGTCAGCGACCGTTCCGGGCGCCGAGGCCCTCCGGGGTCGGGTTCTGCAGGCCGAACCGATCGACGACCCCGACACGCTCTGGGTGCACGAGCTCGTCGGCGCCGACGTCGTCGCCGGTCGACGGCCGGCCGCTCGGGCGCAGTCACCGCGGTCGAGGCCAACCCGGCCAGCGACCTGCTGGTCCTCGACGGCGGCGGGCTGATCCCGCTGCGGTTCGTCACCGACCACCGGGCCGGCGAGACGGTGACCGTCGACGTCCCCGACCGGCCTCCTCGACCCGATGACCCGGATCGACGTCTTCACGATCTTCCCGGACCTCGTGGACCACTACGCGGCGGGCAGCGTGCTCGGCCGGGCCCGCCGGGACGGCGGCCTCGACCTGCGGGTCCACGACCTGCGGTCGGCGGCACCGGACCCCCACCGCTCGGTCGACGACGCCCCGTTCGGCGGCGGCGCGGGGATGGTGCTGATGCCGGAGCCGGTCTTCGCCGCGGTCGAGGCGGTCGAAGCCGCCGAGGCTGCCGAGGCCGCTGCTGCTGCTCTCGCCGGCCGGACGGCGGTTCGACCAGGCCGCCGCCGCCGAGCTGGCGGGCACCGACGGCGGGTTCTCGCTGCTGTGCGGCCGCTACGAAGGGGTCGACCAGCGGATCACGGACCACCTGGTCGACGGCGAGCTCTCGGTCGGCGACGTCGTGCTGGCCGGCGGGGAGCTGGCCGCGCTGGTCGTCGTCGAGGCGGTGGCCCGCCTGGTGCCGGGCGTGCTCGGCAACGACGCGTCGGCCGCCGACGAGAGCTTCACGGCCGGGCTGCTCGAGTACCCGCAGTACACCCGGCCGGCCCGGTTCCGGGACTGGGACGTCCCGGAGGTCCTGCGGTCCGGCGACCACGGCGAGGTCGACCGGTGGCGCCGGGCCCAGGCGCTGCGGCGGACGCTGGAGCGGCGGCCGGACCTGGTGGCCGCCCGGGGCGGGCTGACTGCGGAGGAGGTCGAGCTGCTGGTCGAGGCCGGCGAGATGCGCCTACTGGCCGAACACGGCTACGATGCATGACTCGGCCACCCTCCTCCGAGCCAGAAGGACGCGCCCCATGCACCCGACCGAGATCATCGACCGCGACAGCCTGCGTGACGACGTGCCGGACTTCCGTCCCGGCGACACCGTCAAGGTGCACGTCCGCGTGGTCGAGGGCAACCGCGAGCGGGTCCAGGTCTTCCAGGGCGTCGTCATCCGCCGCCAGGGCGTCGGCGTCCGCGAGACCTTCACCGTTCGCAAGGTCAGCTTCGGCGTCGGCGTCGAGCGGACGTTCCCGGTCCACTCGCCGACCATCGCCAAGCTCGAGGTGGCGACCTACGGCGACGTCCGGCGGGCCAAGCTGTACTACCTGCGCGACCTGTCCGGGAAGGCCGCGAAGATCAAGGAGAAGCGGACCGTCCGGTCGTGACGTGCCCGTCCCGGTGCGAGATCGTCGCCCGGACGGCCCGCCCGGATGCGCCCTGCGCCCGGATGACCGGTGCGGTCGGATGACCAGAGCGCCGGATGACAGTGCGCTCGGATGAACAGGGTGGGCCAATGAAGGTGGTCCGGTGAGCGAGGAAGAGCTCGAGCGCTACGAGGCCGAGATCGAGCTGGCGCTCGTCCAGGAGTACCGGGCGGTGCTCCCGATGTTCGCTTACGTCGTCGAGACCGAGCGGCGCTTCTACCTGGCCAACGCCGTCTCGATCGCCGTCCGGTCGGACACGTCACCGGCGTGCGTCGAGCTCGAGCTGACCGACGCCTGGGTCTGGGACATGTACCGTCCGGCCCGCTTCGTCCCCTCCGTCCGTGTCGTCACGTTCCGGGACGTCAACGTCGAGCGGCTGCCCGAGAAGGAGCTGTAGGCCGACCGTTCGGTGCCATGGGGTTCGGACGACCGGGCGTTGGACGACCGGGGGTTCGACGACCGGCGGGCCCGTGGCGTGGCCGGCGAGGCGCTGGCCGCGGCGTGGTACGAAGCCGCCGGCTACGACGTGCTCGACCGGAACTGGCGGTGCCGGGACGGTGAGCTCGACCTCGTCTGCCGGCTGGGCGGCACGGTGGTCTTCTGCGAGGTCAAGGCCCGGCGGACCGCGGCCTACGGCACGCCGGCCGACGCGGTGACCGCGGCCGAAGCGCCGGCGGGTGCGCCGGTTGGCGGCGCGGTGGCTGGCGGACCGTCACGTCCGTTGTGCGCAGGTCCGGTTCGACGTCGCCGCGGTGACCGGCGACGAGATCGAGGTCATCACCGACGCGTTCTGACCGACCCGAACGTAAGGTCCGGCGCAAGAGGGCTGACGGAAGCGGAAGGGACGGCCGTGGAGACGCTGACGGTGGAGCGCCGAGAGGGCGTCGTGACGGTCACGATGAACCGGCCGGAGCGCAAGAACGCCATCAATGCCACGATGCGCCAAGAGCTGGTAGACGTCTTGGTCGACGTAGCCTCCCGAGCCGACGACCGGGTCCTCGTCGTCGGCCGGCGCGGGCGGGGAGTTCTCGCTCCGGAGCCGACATCAGCGACCTGGCCGGGACTGACCCAGGACCCAGAAGACCCGCCGTTGGTGGCGATGCGCCGGCTGGGCGACGCCGCGCTGGCCCTCCACCGGCTGGCGAAGCCGACGATCGCCAAGGTCGACGGGGTCGCGGTCGGCGCGGGGCTCGGCCTGGCCCTCGGCTGCGACCTGGTCGTGGCGTCGGAGCGGGCCCGGTTCTCGGCCATATTCAGCCCGCCGAGGTCTGTCGCTCGACTGCGGTACGTCGTGGCTGCTGCCCCGGCTCGATCGGCGCTGGCGCGGGCCAAGGAGCTGGCGCTGTTCGGCGACATCATCGACGCGTCCCGGGCCGTTCGACCTCGGCCTCGTCAACCGGGTCGTCCCGGTCGCCGAGCTCGACCGGTTCGTCGACGACTGGGCCGTCCGCCTGGCGGCCGGACCGCCATTGGCGCTGTCGATGACGAAGACGCTGCTCAACGAGTCGATGTCGTCGTCGATGTCGGAAGCGCTGGAAGGACGAGGCCCGATGCCAGGCCGTCAATTTCGGCACCCGGGACACGGTGGAGGCGATGGCCGCGTTCGCCGAGAAGCGGGAGCCCCGGTTCTCCGGCCGCTGAGCCGGTGCCGCCAGCGCTGATCGGGCGGTACTGCCGATCCAAGACGACCGTCCAGGCCGTATAGTCGGCATAGTGGTGCGTCCTCGCGGCGTACCAGCTTTCTGGGCAGTGGGCCTTGAGAGGGAGGGCCGCGATGTTGAACGGCGTGCAGGGGATGGTCGGCGACACCGCCGTCGTCACCAAGCCGATCAACGGCAGCCATCGTCCCGGGACGATCCGGGCTCGTGGTGAGGACTGGTTGGCCATCCCGCTCGATCCGACACAGCAGCTCGAGCCGGGCACGCCGGTCATCGTCGCCGACGTCGAACGGGGCCTCTTGATCGTCTACCCGGCCGGAGACGTAGGCCACCGAGCGCGAGGCGAGGAGGAACGACATGTTCGCCAGTATTTCCACCGCCGTAGGGGTCGTGATCGGGATCGTCGTAGTCGTCGCGGTCGTCGTCGTCCTCGTCATGTTGACCCGGGCGTTCAAGATCGTCCAGCAGGGCAGCGTCGGCGTCGTCAAGCGGGTCGGCGAGTTCAAGTCCGTCCGCCAGCCGGGGCTCGCACCTCATGCTGCCCTTCGTCGACCGGATGACAAAGGTCGACATGCGCGAGTTCCCGATGACCGGCGACCAGCAGGCGGTCATCACCGAGGACAACGTCTCGCTCTGGGTCAGCGCGACGATCTTCTGCCAGGTCATCGACGTCAAGGCGGCGCTGTTCGAGATCGCCGACTACACGCTGGCCGTCGACCAGCTCTCCCGGACGGCGCTGCGGGCGGTCTTCGGCGAGCTGACGCTCGACCAGTCGCTGTCGGAGCGCGAGACGATCAACACGCGGATGCAGGACCACATGGCCGACGCCGCGATGAAGTGGGGCGTCCGGCTCAACCGGATCGAGATCCTCGACATCACGCCGCCGAACAACGTCCTCCAGGCGATGTCCGAGCAGAAGGAGGCCGAGCAGCACAAGCGGGCCGCGATCTTGAAGTCCGAGGGCGAGCAGCAGGCGGCGATCAACAGCGCCGGCGGCCGCAAGCAGGCCGCGGTGCTCGAGGCCGAGGGGGCGAAGCAGGCCGTGATCCTGGCCGCGGAGGCCCAGATGAAGGCGCTCGAGCTGCAGGCCGAGGGCGAGAAGAAGGCCCGCCAGCTGCGGGGAGAGGGCGAGGCCGCGTCGCTGAGCGGCGATCGACCAGGCGGCCATCCACCCGAACACGCTCGCGGTGCTCCAGCTGCGCGCCCTCCAGGACATCGCGCGCGTCCCCGAACTCGAAGGTCGTCGTGCCCTACGAGGCCGCCGGCCTCGTCGGCGGGGCGCAGGCCCTCATCGAGGCGTTGAAGGGGTCCGCGGCACCGGCGGTCGGTGCGGCGACGAACGGCTCGAGCGCGGGGTCGGCGGCCGGCTGACCGGGCGCCGCACTGGCGACGGCGTCTGATTGAACGCAATTCGTCTGGCTGGTTGCAATTCGCGCGACCCGCGGTTGCAGTTCGCAGCGGAAGCGTCATACTGGGTGCAGGCACTCGCCGCGGGTGCCGACGGGATTGGCCCACGGGCCGAGTGCGAAGTGCAGGAGGTCGGCCATGTTCGAGGCGATGGCGCCGACGAGGCGCTCCGGAACAGGAGCATGAGCGGCCGTGGCCTGGCACCACAAGAGCCAGTCCGGCCCGCCCGCCCCACCAGCTCCGCCGCCGACCGTTCGGGTCCTGCGCGACGACCAGGAGCTGGCCGCCGCGGCTGAACGGGCGGCCGAGGGGCAGCGTCGGCTCCAGGTCCGCCTGGAGGCCCGGGCGGCCAGGGACGCGTGGATGGCCGAGCGGAACGGCAGCCGGACGGCACGGGCAGAGCGCCCGGCCGCCGGACGGCACCGGCGAGGCACCGGCGCCGCGGACGCCGGCGGCCTGACCGACCGCCGAAGCCCGACGCCGGTTCGCCGCGGCCCGGGTAGCCCGGCTGGCGACGGCCGACCGGGCCGGCCGGCCGCACGTCGTGCCGATCGTCTTCGCGGTCGACGGCGACACCGTCTACAGCGCGGTCGACCACAAGCCGAAGCGGACGACCGCGTTGCGCCGCCTGGCCAACGTCGCCGAGAACCCGGCCGTCGCGCTGCTCGTCGACGACTACGACGACGCGGACTGGTCCCGGCTGTGGTGGGTACGGGCCGACGGCATCGCCCGGCTCGTGCCGCCCGGCTCGACCGAGGCGGGTCGGGCCGTCGAGCTGCTCCAGCGACCGCTACCGACCGTATGCCGACCGACCGCCGACCGGCCCGTGCCTGGCCGTCGACGTACTCGGTGGCTCGGCTGGAGCGGTGACGCCGGCCGGCCGGCTGGCCCGGGCCTGGCGACCACACCCCCCATGTAGGATTCGCCTTTCACCGAGCGACGGAGACAGGGGAGCCATGAGCCGGTCCGACGAGTGGTCACCCGACGAACCATCGAGCGCCGAGTCCTTCGAGCCGGGCGACGAGGCGCGCGACGAGAGCGAGAGGACCGATCCGGAGTTCGGCGAAGCCGTCGAGGGCGATCCGTCGCTCGATCCCACGCTCCAGGTCGACGAGCGGGAGCTCGAGGAGGCAGGCGCCGAGTTCGACGATCCCGAAGAGATGGTCACGCTCGAGGGTGGGATCGACGACCCCGACGGCCTGGGAGAGCCGCCGGGTCGCACCCGATCCCGACGTGAAGACGAGGATGGCTGGGACCTGGCCGCGCCGGGCGGAACCGGCGACGAACCGACCGACGACTAGCCGGACCTGATGACCGGCCGAAGCTTGAGGAGATCGACGTGGCAGAAGACGGAAAGCTCGACGGGCATCACCGGACGACGGTGGAGAAGATCTTCAACCATCCGGTCGGTCACAACATCCAGTGGCACGACGTCCTCTCCCTCCTCGAGAGCGTGGGCACCGTCACCGAGGAGCGGGACGGTCGTTATCGCGTGACCCTCGGGTCCGAGACCGAGACGTTCGACGTGCCTCGGCACAACGACATCGACGAGCAGCAGGTCGTCGACCTGCGCCGGATGCTCAAGGGTGCCGGGATCACGCCCCCGCCGTCCTAGCGCCGTCCCGGTGTCGACCCCGGTCCGGCGGAGCTGGCCTCGGCGGGCGGAGGCGTCCGCCTCGCGACCACCGTCGTCGGTATCGGCGGCGGCGCTCCATCGTCGCCAGGGCCATTTTCGGCCTGTCACACCCCCCTCCTAGCTTCGGCATCGCTTAGAGCGGTCGGCCGGCCCGGTTGCCTCCCCACAGTGGGGCGGCCGGACGAAAGACCCTCCGTCCAGCCACCCGGCGCGGACCCGGCAGCCCTCGCGGCCCGGCGCCGTCGGAGCCCACGGAGGGGTCATGATCGCCATCGTTCCTTCAGCCACCCTGATCGGCAGCACCGGCCGACCGGTCACCGTCGAGGTCCACGTCTCCGATGGCCTCCCCGGGTTCACGGTCGTCGGCCTGCCCGACGCCGCGGTCCGCGAGTCCCGTGACCGGGTCCGGGCTGCGCTGCTCTCGAGCGGGTTGCGCTGGCCGTCTCGGCGGATGACGGTCAACCTGGCGCCGTCGGGGGTGCGCAAGGGCGGAGCCGGGCTCGACCTGCCGATCGCCGTCGGGCTGCTGGCGGCCACGGGGGTGCTCCCGTCCGGGGCGCTCGACGGCCTGGCGTTCGTCGGCGAGCTCGGACTGGACGGCACCCTCCGGCACGTGCCGGGGATCGTCGCGCTGGCCGACTCGCTGGCCGGCCACACGCTGGTCGTGCCGCGGTGCGACTACGCGGAGGCGGTTGCAGTCTGCCCCGGTGCGGTCGACGGGGTGTCGAGCCTGGGCCGGCTGGTCGAGGCGCTGGCCGGCCGCAAGGGCTGGCCTTCGCCACCGCGGCCGGTGACGCCGCCGGAGAGGACGCGACCGGCCGGGCTGGACCTGGCGAATGTCCGCGGCCAGCGGGTAGGCCGGCGGGCGGTCGAGGTTGCGGCGGCCGGCGGCCACCACCTGCTGCTGGTCGGACCGCCGGGCTCGGGAAAGACGATGCTGGCCGAACGGCTGCCGGGCATCCTGCCGCCGCTCTCCGCGGAGCGAGGCGATCGAGGTCAGCCAAGTGCACTCGGCGGCCGGCCTGGCCCTGCCGGAGGGCGGGTTGATCACGGAGCCGCCGTTCCGGGCGCCCCACCACGGCGCGTCGGCGGTGTCGCTGATCGGCGGCGGGACCGCGTCGATGCGGCCGGGCGAGATCAGCCTGGCCCACCACGGGATCCTCTTTCTCGACGAGTGCACTGAGCGCCAAAACAACCGTGGGTTGCCCGGCGGCGGCGGATGTGCCGAGAGTGGGCCAGACGCCGAGCGCACCATCCAGGGGAGCAGGCGGGGATCGGGTCTGGGAGCGCTCCGCGTGTCCGTCCACTATGGCCCGCTGCGTGAGGCCGCCGAGGCGTTCACTGTTCCGCGAATGCTGCCGAGCCTCGCCAGCGGCGTAGAAGACGAGAGCAACAGAGACGGGGTCGCCACGTCCTCGGTCTCACATCCGCCCGCGACGACGCCGACTACCGGCCGGCCACCCAGGCGTACCGGATGCCGATGGCCAGTACCAGAATGCCGAGCAGGCGGCGGATCACCGTCTCGGGCAGGCGTGGTTGTAGGCGGGCACCGGTGTATCCGCCGAGAAGGCCCCCGACGCCCAGCGCGATACCCACGCCCCAGTCAGGCGCCACCGAGCCGCCGTGGCCGACTGACAGGATCAAGAAGGCCACCACCCCGGCGACCGAGGTGAGGAAGGTCGAGGCCAGCGTGGCCGGCGCTACCTCAGCCGCCGGTCGTCCGGTCCCGATGAGGATGGGAGCCAGGATCGACCCACCCCCGATCCCGTAGATTCCGCCGATACACCCGACAACGGCAGCGATAGCGATGAGCGTCGGCTCGGCGAGGCCAACCGCCGGTTGCCTGGTCCGGCGCCGATGGGGCCGGACCAGAAGCCACAGGCCGAGGGGAATCAAGACCACGGCGATGGCCCCGTCGAATACCCGCGGGCCAGGAAGCAGCTCGACCCGGATGACTGAGCCTGAGATCACTCCCGGCAGCGTCCCGGCCACCAATACGGTGGCTAGCCGACCTCCGGTCTGGCGTTGCCGCCAGTAGCGGTAGAGGGCGCCGGGAGTCGCTACCACGTTGTAGAGCAGGTTGGTCGGGGTTACGGCTGGACTCGGGGTGCCGAGCACGCCGACCTGAAATGGAAGTAGGAGCACCGAACCCGACACGCCGACCGGACTGGCCACACTGGCCACGAGGAAGGCGGCGGCGAGGCCGGCGACGTAGACCCAGGCCCCACTCAACATCGGCTCAGGCTAGGGGAGGCTACCGGCGAGTTATACGGTCTCGGTTGCTACGGCGGTGCGACGCCCCAGCCCCAGCGAGGGCTGGCGCCTACTCGATGACCTCGGCTTCGGGTTGGGAGTTGCCCATCGCCAATCGCGTCCCCCACTCCAGATAGGCAACGAGCGCAGAGCGGGACTACGGGTCCGCTGGCAGCCCAGAATTGTCGGCCTCCAGGCTCATCAGCGACGCGATTTGAAGCGGTGATCGGAGCTGGCTCCGCGATCCAGTTACGGTTCGACCGTGCCCCCGGTCCTGATGACGGCAACCCAAGGCAATCCCGTGATACAGCTTGTCGACCTCGGCACCGGCGAGGTCACCCCGGTACCGTCCGAGCTCGACGGTGATAGTGCGTTCGACACCGCGCCGATCCCTCGCTCGGGGTGGGTGGCCGTGCAGGTCGGATACAAGGTGGCAGCGTTCCGGGACGGTACGTTGCTGCGGTCCACCACGTTGCCAGATGCCTGGCGGATTCTGTCCGGCTATGAACCCCGAGCTGCTGTGGATCCAACGATACCTAGGCCGCAGCCGGCGACCGGGTGAAGATGCCCTGGTCGAGTTGGTGGACGCCGATGGTCGAGTCCAACGCAGTGAGTCAGTCCCCTTGTCGAACGTGGTTGGCGAGGTCGAATCGGGACTGGTGTTCAACGACGGGATCTGGATGTCGGACGGAGAGGTCCAGTCCTTTTCTGTAAGCGGCAACGCTTGGGGGGTCGTCGGTGAGGACTGGCTAATCCTGTCGCAGCCTGAGGGGGTGGCGATGGTGAGTGTTTCGACGGGCCGGTTGGAGCTGTGCGCTACCGAAGGGCTGCAGCCTTCGTCGGGCCACCACTACTCCGCCTCGGCAAGGCGTCTCACCATTTCCATGTCACCACCGCGCCCAATCTCTCTGACGCAGGTCCCCGATGACGCCGGGATCCTCGTTATGGTCGCGACACAGGGCCCCGAGCTCGTGCTTTCCCGCCCAGAGGTCCAGCTCAATCCTGTGCAAATCGGGGATGGTTCTCTGTTGGCGGCTCGGCGGTCGGACAGCCGTGCAGGACGGGTCGACCTCGCGACGGGCGAGTTCACGCCACTTGCGCAGGTGAGTGTCCGGGAGCCGCGCTTGGACGTTACCGGCCGCTTCGACCCAGCAGAAGTCCGCTTGGTACTGCGCCCGACGGGCTGGCGCTCGCCCACTCGGGCGGAACGGAACGCTGCCCTCAGCCAGATGCGTGCGTCTCTGCGGGACGTCGCCCCTCACTCCGGTGGACCTCGGCCGGAGGACGCCGACGAGGCGGTCAGACTGCGAATGTGCCTTGCGCCGAAGCGGTTACCGCTAGGTGCGAGTCGGTTCGGTGGGCGGCCCGACGTGCAACGAGGCGATTCATGGCCCAGCTTCCAAGGCAGTCCCATGGCCTTCATCGGGCAGATCCGAATGGAGGATCTGGACGCTGCGGCACCCGAGGGAGTCTTCGCCAAGGAAGGACTTCTATCGATTTTCGTGGCAGTAGAAACGGAGAGCAGCCCTCCGATCGACGATGCGGTGAAAGTCATCGTCTCTCCAGAAGGGGACCTTCGTCGACTGCCGTGGCCGGCGAAGCTGCCCAAGCCGCTGCGCTACCAGCCTGAACTGATCCTTCCCGAACCGATGCTCTCCTTGCCGGGCAACGCGTCACCGCCAGCTCCGGTGGGCCCAATAGGTGGCCCACGTCATCAGGTGCTCGGACATCCATACTCGGTTCAGGATCCGAGCCCGCCTGAAAGTCCGTTTGGGCCGATGCGTCTCCTTGCTCAGGTAGACGAAGACAGCCTCACCGGTTTCGACTTCGGGGATGCTGCCCGCCTACATATCTGGGTGCCCGTGCGATCGAATGGTGACTTCGAGTTCAACCACTGCGTCGCCACGATCGACTCGTATTGACTCTGGGTGTCCCCATCTAGATCGCCCCTTATACCCGTGATTTTCAATATCAGGGATGCCTCGAACTCCGGGCACCGACCTTACCGACCGGCGTACTGCTGGCATCAGCAAACGGGCGGTAGTCGTCGAGGCAAGCATTCAGCAAACCTATGACGCCTGATCGGGAGCAAGAGGCGCTGGACGACGCGGCCTCTCGGCTCTGGCCTTTCGGGCCGCGTCCGCTCCGGGACTTCACGGAGAGCGGCGACCCCGAAGAGCCATCGGCGGCGACTTTGAAGCGACCGCGGAAGGGCGGCCCTGCCCGGCCCTCACGTTGATCAGGCTTCGCTGTGCCGCATCACTGGGCGGGACCGATCGAGGTCAACATTCAGTAAATCTATGGCTGCCGGCCAGAAGCAAACCGGCAAGATGGAGCTCCGGACTGGCTATCCACCAGTCGCAGTGGCGGAGGGTGAATCGAGTGGGGTACGGCCGAGCCCGAGGCTGCTGGCGTTGTGCCCTCGACACGCGACACCCCGGCACAGCCACCGTAGACGACGTCGCTTCGTCACGCAGATTTCGGCGTCCACAACCTTGGCGAAGTACTCGCTCGCTGATCTCGCGTGAGACGAGTGAAGCGTTCATTGCTGAAGAGGGCGTAGGTGACATCGAGCAGTGCGATCGACACCGACTCCCCCACATCAAGCGTCTGGTCGCGGACGACAGCGGCGCAGTTCGCGACAAGGTGAGGGTTTACTCGCTCGAGCATCGTTGCGCCCAAGTATGAGTGGAGGTTTCTACCGCCGAGCCGGTTTGACACGAGTCCCCCGGTCGATCCTTTGATGTCCCAGAGTCGCTCCATCTCGCGCTCCGCACCAAACACGAGTCGGGTAACGCTGTTGCTCTCCAACAACCAGCACTCCTGCGAGACGAAGCTGTGGCGCTTCGGGAGGAACCCGTTCATCCGACGGCTCCCAAAGTTGAGAAGGAACGCGTCTGCGTCGAAGTTAAACTGGCTGCAGGTCATCATGTTCCGAGGGATCGGCAGGTGGGGATACCTCAGGGGATCGGCAGCGTAGGCGTCGGCCATCAACATCGACCGATACTGGGTGTCCAAGAACCACCACAATTTATAGAACTGTTCGAGGACATCCCTGTCCTTGGTGAGAACAATCGTTGGGTCGCCAGTCTTGAGGCCGTGGATGGCCGCTGCGCACACGAGGTACTCGTCAGTCGCCCGCCTATCAGCGACCACGGCCCTACCGTTCTTGTAGGCCAAGAGCAGCGCCCGTTGTCCGTACGTCTTCTGTACGCCTTCGACGACCTCGGCCAGGGGTGGAGTCCGGCCTTCGATCCGTTCGAAGTTCGCGGCGTAGTATTTGAACGCGTGACGTCGTTGTAGCAGCAGTGACGTGTAGTAGATGAGGGCCTTCTGCTCGGACGCCTCGGATGGTAGGTCGAGCAACTCCAACGGAGGCTGCTTCTCCTCTACGGCCTTGGATCCGATGAACGATGGGTTCCTCCTCCGCCACGGCTCTAGTTCAATGCGAACGCCGGGCACTACGTAGACCCCCCGTTCTCGACCGAGGAGCGCGGGCCAGAGGTCCGATCCGAGTGATAGGTCCCAGATGTTGTTGTCGAGGAAGATCGCGACATTGGCGGGGACCGAGGCCATTGCCTCTGCGAGCACCCGCAGGTCATCGCCAGGGTACGACCTGAAACTCAACCGCTTGACGAAAGTCGGGTCGTCGGCAACCGACTTTGGGAGCGGCTCCGTCCCGTCGAGTCGATGATCCGAAGAGAAGAAGTTCAGCGTTCGGTTCTTTGCCATCGGGACCGGTCCCCCTCAGCTCCAATGATATCGGACCGAACGAATGTTCGTAAACGCTCGAGCGTGCCGGGGTGCACAGTGCCGGTGGCCCGTCCTTCTGCACGTGCGTCTTTCCGAAGATGCGGATGAGTTCTCTTAGGGGGCCGTCTCGACGGAGGTCAGGATCACCCCGTGGTGGCGGCCGGCGTCCGGCTCGACCGGCGGTTTGCCGCCGGCCAGCCTTTGCGCACGTTGATCCCTACTGGGCGGGCCGGTGGGAGGGTTGGGGGAACGGTTGGGGGATCTCAGGGTGCTATGTGCGCGGACGAGTGCACTGATCGTCAATCCACCCGTGGATGTTCATCCAGGCGTTGGCATTGTTCCAGTTGAGGGGGGGGGGTGCCAGTTTGAGGGGGGGTGCCGGTTACCTGGGATTTGGGCGTGCTGAATCCCGGTCGGCGGGGAGTAGCCCTTCTTTGGAGCACCGACCGTATCTCATTGGCCCAGACCTTCGATCCGCCGGAGTGGCGTCTTCGGCCCAATGACCTGGCTGGCCAGTTCCCAGGTTTCAGGCCGCCACTGGCCAGCCGTGGCCATCACGAATTCATCGGCCGTTAGGTCTTCGGCCAGCTGCTTGAAGGCTTGGCAGCGTGCACTTTCGGCTGCCGCGGTCTTTTCGAGCCGACCACCGATCTTGGCCTCACCGACGATGATCTTGCCGTCGGCGATGGCCCACAGGTCGATCTCCATCTCAGGACGGCCGTTGATGTGAACCTTGCCCTCGGGCATGTGCAGAAACGATTTCGCCGATTTTGCTACCCGGGCGAGGGCCAAGAGGGGCACGTGTGCGTTGGCGAGTAGCCCCTGGAAGACGACCTCGTCGAGGGCATAGAACCACGTCGGCTCTCTGGGCCCCTTCCATGAGGTCCTTAGTATTTCGTTGACCTGCCGGCATCGCTGACACCTGAACCCAGTACCGAGATCTTCAAGCCGGTAGAACGAGGTCCCTCTGCACACCGCACACGTGAAGAGCAGCCCTCGGCTGATGATGTCTCGGCGGAGATAACCGTCAAGGAGGTCCCGTGCGTCGTCGATCTTCATGCCGGTGAGCTTCATTACGTCACCCAACCGCAGGTATCGACGCTGTTGCTTCACGATCCCGGGCGTTGCGTCGCTCTTCGCCTTGACCCACGAGCGGAGAAGCGATCGGGTGGAGCCCTCCAGGTCGCCGGTGAGCGCCGTGAAACCACCCCAGAGATCGATCATCCGGCGGGCGAAGCTGCCCTTGTCCGACTCTTCGATGCTTCCCCCCACGCTTGCGAGGAGGCACTCGAACACTTCACGAGCCGAGGGGAAGCGGATTCGGACCTGCGCGAGCACCTGAGCCAACGGACCTCCTCCGAATACAAAGCCCCTGGCGTGCGAGTCCACACTGATGCCGGCGGTACTCGACCGCAGTGCGCGGTGAGTCGGCCCATCCGCGGATCCCAGGATCGAGTGCAGTACCCATCTGGCGGGCAAGATGTGTTGGAAGTCCTCGACGTCGACCTGCCACCGGCAGTCCGAAGGCTGAATACCCGTGGCCTTGGAGGGCACCGGGATATCGAGCGTCCTGGCCAACTCGTTCCCCAGGAAGGGCTCGAAGGATTCCTTGGGGTAATGCACCTCGTCAACCAGAAGTAGGTCACGGCGCATGGGAACGGCTGAGGGCTCCACCACCTCAACGGTGAGACCACCAACGCCTTCGCCGTTCAGGCACGATCCCCAGGGAGTGGCCTGAAGTTCAACGAGGAGGCGGTCCAGCTCATCTGGACCAAGGGTAAGGGACGTCAGAAGCACTGACGGGTTGTCAATCGGCGTCGTGTCGTGCCGGGCGCTGATGACGGCGGTGAAGGTCCGGCGCAAGACTTCGTCAAAGTCGTCCAGCTGGTCGCTAGGTCCAGCCGGGAACCAGTAGACCCTTCCCATGAGACGCTGCAAGGTGAAGGCGTAGGAGAAATCTTCAAGGCTAACTCCGCACACCACGACGATAGGGTCGTCGTCCGGGCGAAGGCGTCTGAGCCACCCCGAGCCAAGGCGTGATTGGCCGAGCGGCGTGTCTGGAAGGAAGTGCTCGTCCGCAAAGACCGGCTCGATGATCTCCGGAGTGGATCCGTCGAGCCCCTGAGCCACTGCATGGGTAAGGCGCCGTGATGCCATGTCCACCTGGCCCGTCCAGCCAAACTCCAACAATGCCCCTAGTTGCTCACTGTCAGCCACCACCGTGGTCTCGATCTTCGCCCCTCGCTGAGCGAGAAGCTCTCGATGGGACGGCTGGAGGCCGCCCGTCCTCGTAGCAACGAGAAGTTGGACGGCCATTGGCCACTGGGACGTGTCGAGGGTCCGGATCTGCTCGGGGACATGCGTGAGCCGGCACATGTCGACCAAGTCATGTGGAGGCGGCTCGTCAGCTCGGAAGTGCCCGTGGAGGGTCACCTGTGCCGATCCCAGCGGAGCGTGGAAACGTCTGATCTGTTGACCAAACTCAGGGGGAGGCCGACCCCAGAACGGCTCGGACAGGTAGGGGCCCGTCTCGATCAGCGTGCGGGCATCATCTAGAGACACGTTGTGCTCGGAAGAGAAGTGGGCCACGTCGGCGTCGACCATCTCTTTGTAGCGGGCCGGATCGGCCATCTGGATGGCCCGCCGATTCGTCTGGAAGCACGTCCAGAAATCGGCGTCGAAGACCCCGACGAGAGGCCAAAAGGTTTCGGGGATCGTCCATCCGCGAGAGCAGGGGACGATGCCGTTGCCGTCACCGCCCCACGTCCGAGAGTGACACTCCAAGAGCCGGAGTACGTCCGTTTCCCAACCCTCGTCGGCGCACACCAGCGTTACCGCTCGACCGGGCCGGACGCTCCTAAGTACCGCCCTGTACCGGAGATCCTTGCTGGGCTCCGTCATGACCCCCCACTCGACTTGAACGCCAATGAACTAGATCGTCGCACGAACGGGGACCCATAGCGAAAGGGCCGCTCGTGCCCCGGCCGATGGGGGTCGCCGGCCCGGCCCGACGCGTCTGCTGCTGAAATGCCATTCGTGGAGGGTGCCGGCGTGGCGCTTGGGGTTCCATCGACGGGCGAACCGGCGTTTGCGTCTGGCCGGCTGGTGGCGGCCGCTCGGAAAGACGAACGCATCAGTATCTCCAGGGCGTCTCCCTTGCCACAGGGTGAGTCGGAGGCGGCCGTTCCCCATTGAGAAAAGGCTCGAGGTCCCGGATTGACCCTGGCGGCCTCGGTTCGGGGGCGTGTGGTGCCACATCGAGGGGATCGAGTCGATCAGCGTGACCCCGAGCCCACCTCACCCACTCAAGAGCAGCGGGGTCGGCTGCATGAGTTGCCTCCACGGTATCGCAGTAGTCACGGATCTGCGTGGCCTGCTGCCACCTGGCCAACTGTTCACCGAGAGCGTCTTCTCGCTGCTGTTCAGCGTGTCGCCTCTTGGCGCGCTCGACGGTTGCCTCCCAGGCTCGTCGACGTTCCGCGGCTTCCCGCTCCGCTTGACGTTGTTGTGTTTCGGCTTCTGCGGACCGGAACGCGATTGCTTGCAGGATCTCGGGCAGCTTGTCCTCCAGGGACCCGGTCTTGTGATCCGACCATCGGCGTATCACTCCCTTCTGCCGGTATGGCGGAACCAACTCAATCGCCAGCCGTCCCGTTGCCTTGGCCTCGTAATCGGCCAGGGAGGGTTTGACGTACGCCTTCTTGGCGTAGTCATAGTGGGTATTGCGCTCCATCCAGTAGGCGAAGCTCGGAAGACCCTCCTCATGGATACGCATGCTGGTCGGAAAGCCGCGGACCGTGATCACCAGGTGCCCATGCTCAGTGGCTTTCCACCGTTGCCGGCGGCCGTAGCCCTGGCGTGTGACGGGCTCCGGTGCCAGTTCGACGCCGTGCCCGCGCCGCTCGGCCTCGGAGACGAGGGCCTGGACGATGCGAGTCGCTCGAGGCAGCGATGCTTGGGAGACCTCATGTCGCCGTTTGTCGTCCCGGAACTGCTTCGTTACTGGGTGGTATCGGTGGATCGCCTCGGGTACCGGAACCTCTTGAAGAGGCTCGTCGGCGAATTTCGCAGCGTCGACCAACTCGATTTGGAGCCTCCAGTGGTCCAGGTGATGAACTCGCAGCCGCTTTCCGCTTGGGACCTTGCCGCGGCGAGTCGCCAGCCGAGCCCGTGCCTCGTAGTCCACGTAGTGCGGAGAACCCCTCGGCAAGAGCTCGACAGTTAGAGATCCCCCCGCCGCGGCTACGGCCGCTACCAACTGTTCGGACACTGATCCATCCGGCTGCCTTGCCTTGGGCGGACGTGGCCCATCAACTTCCCCCAGGTACTCCCGGCCGGCATCGGTGATCTCGGCCGACCAGGTTGGGCCACGTCCTGAGGTCGTGACGAGCCCCCGGTTGCGAAGTGCTCCAACACTGATCCGGTAGTACTGCCCCTCAACGCCACCTTCAGGGCATCCAGCCGCGATCCAGCGGAGCAAGCCGACCTGCTTATCTGACAACGTCTTCGGCTGGGCCATGAGGATGGTGTAGTACGTAATCGTTACCAAGTCGACTGGCGACAGCCGGCTTCAAAGTTGCCGGCTGGGCGCCCCGAAGTATTCGCGTGTATGTGGCAAGATTATTTGATGGCTTTTGACTTGGTTGACGAGAGCGCCATCAATATCTACTCGGATGGGTCCTGCTACGGAAACCCACGTCGGGGTGGCATTGGGATCCGATTCGTTTACGTCGCAGACGACGGTCACGAGGTAACCGAAGACGTCGCCCCACCTGGGTACAAGGATGCGACCAATCAAGAGATGGAACTGAAGGCCTGCATCCAAGCCCTTGAGCTGTTGCGGCGCGGCAAGACCAACGTGCCCACCGACCGCTTTCAGAAGATCTTGATCCACAGCGACTCCCAGTACGTCGTCAACAACTTCCGCAACGCACTGCACTACTGGCAACTCGATGGGTGGCGGGGGCGGGACGGGGCACCGATCGTCAACGCCGATCTTTGGAACCAGCTGATCAAGGTCGTCTCGAAGACTGAGCAGCGGGTTGGCTTCACTTGGGTCAAGGGTCACAAGTCCAGTCCGCACAACAAGGTTGCTGACAAGTTGGCCAAGGCGTCGGCGAACATGGCCCTGAACGGCTCCCTCCACGTCGGCCAGGTCCGACGTAAGCAAACTGACCGACAAGTCGAGCCCGGCTGCGTAAAACTCTACGGTCAACGCTTGACTATTCACATTGTCACGGAGCGATACTTGCCGCGCCAGAAACTGACTCAGTACCGATACGAGGTGATGTCTAGAAAGAGCCCATACTATGGCCTAGTCGACTTCGTCTATTCCTCCGAGATACTTCATCGCGGGCACACGTATTACGTGCGTGTCAATGATGACACCAACAATCCAACGTTGGTCAAGGTCTACCGAGAAGTTGATCGTAAGACTGGAGCATCAAGGGCTACTGGGGTGCCGAAGTAATACCCCACGCCGTACCAAAGTTGCCGATGTTCGCGGCAGTGTTCTCGTTTGTCATGAGTATGGCCTGCGCTGGAGGCATCGGCCCCTGTTCGGCCTCCTCCCATTCTGGCTGCGTGCCGGTGTAGCTACCGCTGCCTAGCATCCTCTCGAACTCGGTCCGCTCGATCCTCAACTCGACGGGTCGTCGCCAGCGAACCACGCCGTTGCCGAGATCGTCGGGCGGGTCGACCATGCCCATGACGATGGCGGTGGCGTGGACCTCATGCATAGGCCGGCTGCCGAGAGTCTCGATGACGTCGCTGTCTCGTCGTTCGATGCCAATGTGAGCGATCGATGGGTGCTGGGGCAACGGTTGCGCTCGGATGGCCACGATGCGCGAACCCTCCCTGGCGAGTCGTTGAAGTTCGGACAGTCGGCCTGGGTGACGTTGTCTGTTCTCGGCAAAAGCCTCGATCGATCCGCGCAGCCAAAGCGGCGTGGCTTCCACCTCAATCGCCGGTTCGGGAAGTCGGCCCGACAATCGAAGGTCCCGGAAACGCTGGCGGCTGACGCCGAGGATCTTCGTGGCTTCGGCAGCACCGACAAGCTCGGGCAGTCGTGGCACCAGCGGGTCATGTTCGAGCTCGTCGGTTCGAATGACCTCGCTGCGGACGTAAGGCCAAATCGGGAGACTCGCCTGATCGACTGCGTCGTCGAGAATTTCGGCCGCTCGCAGAAAGGCGGTGCCCGGATTGGGGGCGGTCACCGTCACGGAAGCCGACCAGCTATCCACCCCGCTTACGACTACGCCCCCGTGGTTGAAGAGGAGCTCTCGGAGCCGGCTCAACGGAGCCAGACCAACGGCGTCGGATGACGCCTCGGGTCGCCGGGTCTCGACTCGCACTTCCCACTGCCGCATCCGATGCCTCCAGTCTCGGCGACTGGAACAACCATACACGTCATACGGACGTGATTAAACACGTACAGGCAACGTGGTCGGGATTCGTGTTCATCGCCGAGTGCACTGATCGTTAATACATCCCTGGGCGCCCAGCGCGCCATGGACAAGGTCCCAGGTCAGGCGGTTGGGGAACGTCCGGGGGGGGCGGGGAGTGGCACTGGACGCCTACTCCGGGGGGGGGGCATAGGAGAAACAGCCCGGTCCCAGTGCGACTGGCCGCCTCGGCTGATGAGTTCCGGGTCGATGTTGCGCAGACCCTTGAGGAAGGCCCATCGGGTAAGGGCGGGCTGCGGCGCCCCCTCGATCTTGGAGTCGCGGACCTTGAACTCGACCAACCAGGCACACAAGGACGTGAACTCCTCGCTCAGCGGCCCTAGGCGGTATCGGACGTGGCGGATTCCCCAAGAGGTGGCCGCCACGTAGTTCATCCAAGACGATGGGTCGCTTCTGTCGCCAGTCGATGTGCGAGGAGCACCGGAAACATGGACCCGACGGACGTCAAACCGAGGTAGGCGACTGTCCGTCCCTTCTGTATGACGACGAATTCGTAGTAGGCGTTGCCGGTCAACCCCTGCGACGAAAATGGAATCGTTACGGTCGCTGCCGTCGTACGTACCCCGTAGCGCGGGAAAGGCGTCGGAAGTGCGGACACCGTCCCCTCGGTCACGCCTGTGGATTTGGCGGACCCGAATGCCTTCTGGAAGAAGGGCGTCATGCAGTCGGGGGCCATGCCATTCGCGAAGATGTTGACCTGTTGGACGGCTCGGTCGCTCGATGGATACACGATGACGCGTTCTGTCACTGTGTCGTTGGTCTTCGATTGACTGAACTGGGGGGTTGTGGCGTGAGGCGCCGTCGTCGCGAGGTCCGTCGTCGACACCCCTTCGCAAGCCGCGACATCCTTGGCAAAAACTGTGGGTGTTGTTGTCTTAGGGTGACTTGACCCAAGAGACTTCCACCCGTTTGGGAAGTCTGACAGGCGAAGGAGGTTCCGTTTGGCGTGAGTCGCTGACGTCGTTGTCGAAGCCTTCGAGGCGGCTCCAGCACTGAGGGCTCCGCCGTCGGCTGCAAGGGAGAAGACGACGGCTACGGCTACTGCGATCGCAAGGCCCTTTTTCGACTGAATCTGCACCGGCTTCCTTTCGAGACCGAGCGAGAGGGTAGCAACCGGAGCCAGATCGGCCGGGACCCACCCAGGGCGGCCATCATCGTCACTCTCGTGGCGAGCACAGTCTGACTCCGTGATCGGTCTCGGCCGGACAGGGCCTCACGGGTGACCGGGATGTACCCGCCGATGTCAAGATTCAGTAACCCCTGGTTCCTGCGTAGGGACGGACCGTACTCCTAGGCTGGTCCACTAAGCAGGAACCACTAGGCGAAGCCGATGTTCTGCCCGTCCAGATCCTCGGGAGAGTAGCGGTAACTCCATTCATCCACATCCATAGCCACCAGGTCAGCATCATCCCAAGCGTCATCCCTGAGCCTGAGCCGAAAGCAGACACCATTCGGGGTCTGGAAGCCGATGGTCCACTCGCCGTCGCCTCTCGTCACGTCAACAAGCGAGGCGCGAAGGCGATCGGCTGTCCGGCCCGGGTCGTGAGGGAGCGGCTTGTAGACGAAGGGGCCGATGCGTCCGTGAACCAGTTCGTGGCGGCGTACTTGCTCCCGCCAGTTTCGCCATCTCTCCGACCGAACGGGTGTCCGCAGGAGGAGCGGGTGTCTGAAAGCCCGTCGGAGCGCCTCCTCCTGTCCGGTCAGTGTCTGATCCACGATCCAGTTTCACACCCCCGCCGGGCGCCCAGTCTTCATCCGGTCGGGGACGATGCCTTTCTCGAGTTCGAAGCTGCCAGAGGACGGCCCGGCCGAGATTCTCAGGAGCCTCGGATCAGGGGCACGGCTGGCCGACCGGACCCGGGGGTTGCCAGCTCGCCGAGATGAACCATTGGCCTGTGGGATGCCCGAAGGCGTAGGCACTGGCCAGGGCACCTTGGTGGACGTCGAGGAACCAATGGGGGACCTTGCCCTGCTTTGGACCCGGAGAGATGTCGTGATGGATCCAACCCTGACGTTCGAGCACGTCGGCGATCTGTTCGAGGACAGCAGCACGAGACGCGGCGGTATCGACGAACTGGATGGTGACGTACGCCTTGGACCAACCGGACCGAGCACCGAGGATTCTCTGAGCATCCGCTGTCCCACTGGACGACTGTGGACGCACCCCGCAGCACTTCGGTCGCGCTCACCGGTATGGCACCGATGACGTTGTGGTGTAGTCGGTAGTAGACGGCGTTCCCGGGATCGCCACCCGGTCGAGAGAGCCGCAACCACAAGATGCCGCCGATCACCAGCAAGGCGACGAGTCCCGCCAAGAGGGCGAGGGCGCTGACCCGTCGCCGGCGAAAAAATCGCTGTCGTCGGCGCATCGCCGGCGCCGGCTCCCGCCAGATCGGGTCATCGATCGAACCAACCTTCTGGCCCCCCCGCTTCATCAGGAGAGCGTAAGGCACCGCAAGGCCGCCGACCGGAAAGCCGCAGGGCGATGGATTCCAGCCGGTGGTCATGGCGGTCATCGGCGAGGTCAACATTCATTAAACATATGGCTCTCGATCAGGAGCGGCATCTGTCGCGGAGACCCGCGCAGCGTCGGCAGCTACGAGTGCTACGAGGTTCTCGAGGTCTCCTTGGCATCGGTCGTCCAGAAGATGTGTGAGGTCGTAGGACAGCGTCGTGCCGTCTTGGGCGGTCAGGTCCAGTTGCAGCCACGCTCCGTAGAGAGGACACGAGAGCGATGGAGCGAGGCCAGCCTGGTCCAGACGCATCAGTACCTTGCGGCAATCCAACAGGACTGCTGACCGCGCCGCCGGATCGCACCGGTGGATAGCTCGTGCGAGTGCCGACAACCCGGCGCCTGTCCAGGTTTTCGCGAGCCCGCGCAGCGGACCCAGCAACTCTTCGTTGCCGAGGTACTCCGCTGCTTCGATGACGAACCATCTGGAGTCACCGGCCTCGATCATGGATTTGACGACATGGACAGCACGCCGATCGTGCCGACGAGCGAGCCCGGCGCCGGCCTCACTGCGGACCTCTAGGTCGTCATCGTCCAGACGACGAACCAGCGCCTCGCGGATGCCGGCACCGTCGACCTCGATCTGCCGGGCGATGGCAAACGTCGCCCAGTTGCGTACGTCCGGGTGCTCGTCCTCCATGAGATCGAGCAGTGCCACCGTCGCCTCGCCCTGCTCGTCGTGGTCGTCGAGGTCGTGGCACACCGGTAGGGCCTGGGCCACGGCCAGGCGGATGTCACGATCGTGGTGGGTGCGCAGCCGGGCGAGCGTCTCCGCCCCGGCGGGATCCGCGGCATGGTTCAGTGCGCCGGCGACCGACCAGAGCACTTCGGCGTCGTCCTCCCGGCCGGCGACGGCGACGAGTTCGAGCGCGACCTCTAAGCCAAGGCCGTCTTCGTCAGGGTTACAGAGAACGCCGAGCAGATCACAGCCGACGTCGACCGCCGCGCTACCTGGCTGGATCAGCTCTCGTGCCAGTTCCAGTGCGGCCCGGCCAAACGGCCGCAGGTCCGCCAGGGCACGCCAATAGCGATCCCAGCCGTCATCGTCGAGAGCGATAGCTGCAAGTGCGCGCGCATGCGCAACGCCCTCCCGGAGTTCCTCTGGCCCACCGGTGATCCCCACTGCATGAGGAAATCACAATCTGCAGCGTCCCCTGGCCCGAGCGAACTCACCGCCACTCCAGCACGACCGGTACAGGGCCAGGAGGGTGGTCGATCCGACCGCCGGGCACCGGGCGTTCGAGGGGTCGTGTCGACCGAGGTCGGGATCGCCCATGGTGGCGGCCGGCGTCCGCGGTCGACCGCCGGTTTGCCGCCGGCCAACCTTTGGGCACGTTGGTCCCTGCTCTGCGGATCCGTGGGAGGGGGTTGGGGGAACGGTTGGGGGATCTCGGGGTGCTGTGTGCGCGGACGAGTGCACTGATCGCCAAAACATCCCTGGGCTGCCGTAAGGGCCCTGGCGACGAGGGGCTAACCAGCTCACCAGGGACGCGGCCGGGGAGGCGGGGGAGCGGTGGCTGGCGAAGCGATACCCGGTGGGCCGAAGAAACGCCTGAGCGTCGTGGGCACCCGGACGCGTCAGCACAGGCCACCGCGGCGTGGGCGACCCACGGGCCGTCGGAGTAGGCCCTCGTCTCGCAGCCGGCGGACGAGGTCGTCAAAGGGAATCTCGAGCAGTTCGCCCACCGCTTGTAGATCGCGTCGACGGATGGCGATGGCGCCGTCTGAGGGCCGGACAGTGCCTCGTTGGCGTCGGACTGTGGCCACGAGGTCGGCGACGATTCGCGCTTCGGGGGACCTCGCCGCTTCCAGGCCGTCAAAGTCGAACCTGATCTTCAGGCAACCTTCCGTTCGCTCTGCTGCGTTCGTTTCTCGATCGCCGAGGACGGCGACGAGGCGTCGCACCGGTACGCGGTAGAGGATGCAGAGCTGACGCAGGGTGACGGGCGACGGGGGGCGCCGACCCCGCTCATAGGCGGACAAGGTTGACGGTGCCAAGCCGATCGTCTCTGCCACTTGCCGGAGACTCAGGTGCTGCTCGGCCCGAAGGTGGCGGAGCTCGTCCCCCAGGCGACGACGAGTGGTCAGGAGGATCTCGTCGGTCTTGGGCCCACCGTTGGGTGACGGCGTCATGCGCGGCCATTGTGCCGCAGAGCCCCGATGGGTTGGGGTCAGGCTGGCCTCTCTCCCGCCGGGTTCCGGTGATCGGTGAATGCAGGTTCCGTGATCAGTTGGTGATGACAAAGAGAAGAATTTTTACTAGAAAATTCTCTTGACGCCTAGCGACATCGCGTTCACAATGCAACTTGATACACGAGCGGAGGCGAAGTAATCGGGAGACCGATCGGCTGGCTGATCCCGCGGAGGCTGCATCGAACGAGCAGAGGGGAGCGGCCAGTGTTGGATTTAGCGCGGTCGGAGCACGGCACGAAGCCCGCTGGCGATGACGGATGGTCGGCACTGAGGGATGAGTCCACGGTCGACCACAAGTCCGGACGGCGCCTCTTGATCGGCCGGACGATATTGGGCGCGGTCATCCTTTGTGCTGCCGCACTGGGGGGCGTCGGCGTCTCGGCGGCCGGAGCGGTGGCGACGGGGCAGGCGAATCCTCCCGTCAGTTCGTCATCGCAGGGCGGCGCCCCCGACGTACCGCCGGTGTCCGGCGCAATGCCGGGGAACGGTGCCTTCAATGCCGTCGACTGTACGAAGCCCGGAACATGCGTGGCCGTCGGCGCCGATGCGCAGAGTCAGGCGGCAGTGTCGACGACCAAGAGCGGCGGTTCGTGGACGAAACAGACAGTGCCCAACGATGCACGGATCCTCCATGCGGTGAGCTGCTCGTCGTCGCACTGCGTGGCGGTCGGCCAGGGAGTGATCTTGTCGTCGAAGACAGGTGGCGGCCAATGGCAGCTCCATCGGCCCCCGGCCGACACGACGCTTCTCGGCGACACCTGTACCACTGCCTCGAACTGTCTGGCCGTCGGTATTCAGCCCGACCGCAGCGGACCCTTCGCCGGCGTCATCTTGCGATCGATCGATGGGGGTCAGAGCTGGAAGTGGGCGACGGTCCCCCCCAGCGCGCCTGAAGTAGGGGCAGTGGCCTGCCCGACCGCCACGCGGTGCATCGCGGTCGGGGCCTCGGTACTCACCTCCGACGATGGAGGGGCGACCTGGCAACCGCGAGGGGTGACAGGGGGTGTGGTCGACCTGGAGTCGATCGCCTGTAGTACGGCCAGCCACTGTGTGGCCGTCGGCCCGAACCCCCGCGGCCTATCCCATTCGACAGCGCCCGCCTTGGCTATCGAGACCAACGACGGCGGCAACACCTGGCAACCCGAGACCTTTCCGGCCGGTACGGCGACGGCCGACCAGGTGACCTGCCCGTCGTCAACCCAGTGCTTCGTCAGCGGGCCGGCCATCACGGCGGCCGCCGGTCCGACCTTCGAGGCCAGCGCTGACGGCGGGCACAGTTGGACCAAGGCCCAGCCGCCGCATGGGCTCTCGGAGATCACGGACATCTCGTGTCCGGCGACGAACACCTGCTCCCTTATCGGGCGATCAGGCAAGCAGTCGGCCACGGCGAAGGGCAGTGACGTCGGCGCCGGAACGTCGGCGGACACCGGGTCGCCTAAGGCCAACTGGTCCACCGCCACGGTGTCGGCCACATAACCCAGTCCGCGTACGACTTCACATAACGACAAGGGGAACGCCCATGCGACGCCGGACCGTCCGCACCCACCAACCGCGGCCCCGAGGCCGTCTGACCGCTGGACTCATGGGGGGAGCCGCCCTCTCGCTCATCGTGAGTCTCTGCTACCAAGGCGCCCTGCCACTGGAGACCATTGGCCTGCACGCCTCGATCGCCGGCGCGACCGGCGGGGTGTCGGGGAGCTTCGTGCCCTACTCGCCCGGCGAGGAGTGGGGTGGTGGGAGCCCGGTCGATAAGTGCGTGGCCTGTACCTCCCAGGGGGTCCTGGGCGAAGATACCGCCCGAAGCATCCAGTCCGACCAGGATGTCGACCCGGCCACCGGCGACTTCACGACGAGCATGACACTGCTCGACATTCCAACGGCGGCCGGCCACTTCGGGATCTCGCTCACCTACGACGCCCAGCGAGCCATGCAAGAGGCGCGCCATCACATAACATGGCCGCACAATATCCCGGGCCCCTTCGGCTGGGGGTGGACGAGCGATCTCAGTGCCACGGTCTATCCCCGGCCCAGCACCGGTACCTACGACGTCGACCAATCCAATGGATCGATTATCTCGTTCGCCCGGTTGGGGACAACAGCCACAGCCCACATTCATGGGAGCAATTGCCCCTCCGGTGACTACAACAACCCCTACAAGTACACCATCACCGGCAGCACGCTGGAGTTCTGCGCGTCGGCTCGCACCGACGCCTCGTTCGGCACCTTCTCGCCGTTCCCGTACTACCAACTGGACGTGAGCGGTGGGAAGACAGTCGACATCTTCGACGGTCCCAGCGGACAACTCGTCTCTGACGGCAACCTGCAGAACTCCGCCGCCATCAACATCAAGCGGGACGCCGTGTCGACAGTGGCGAGCCCGACATACACAAGCCACTGCCCGGAGGCCTCACCGACATCGTGCACCCTCGTGTGGGACACCGTGAGCACAGCCACAGCGCCCCGGCGCATCGTGGCCAAGACGAACTACTACGGCATCATCACGACAGTCTTCGGACCGACAGGCGAACAGTGGCAGATGGGCTACACCGACAGCCAGGCCCACTTGAACACCGTGAGCACACCCACAGGTAACACCACGAACTACAGCTACGCCGTCGGCGCCACAGCCACCCAGGGCTACAACGACGAGATCACCAAGATCACCGACCCGGACACAAATGGCACGACAATCGTCTATACGGCCTCTGGCATGGTGACACGTACGGAGAACGCCGAGATCGAGTCGACGGACTACACATATACCCGGACCAACTGTGCGTCGACAACAGGCTGCACGGCCAGCCATACAGCGACACACCCGACAGGGTTGCTCCAGCAGTACACCCGCGTCACGTACCCCGATGGGGAAACAGATTACAACGTCTATACAGGCGGCCTTTTGACCTCGAGCTGCTACGGATCGCTTGGCGCTTGTCCGACATCATCGGGTATCAAGGAGAGCTGGCAGTTCAACTACAACTACAGCACCACAGGCACAGGGACCGAGACGGTCGTCCTCCCGACAACAACACCGCACCACACAAGGACGGCGCTGATCTACACCGATCAGGCCGACAACATCTACGCCTACCTCGATCCCTACGGCAATGAGTGGCACTACGCCTACAACGATGCCAATACACATGACCTCCCCGAACTCTGCTGGTCGTCGCCACCCAGCGTGACGGTCACCGGGATGCCCGCGTGCGCCAGCCCGCCGTCGGGCGCCACCACCTACACCTACGACACCGACGGCGCCCAGACGTCCACTACCGACCCCTTGGGCAACGTCACCCGCACAGCCTGGTACGACAACGGCCAGAAGTGCTGGTCGGCCCCGCCGTCGGTCACGGCGACCGGGAGCAACTGCACAACCATCGGGGCCGGGACAACACCGAGCTCGCGAGTACCAACTGGCGCCACCGTCTACCACTACGACCGTGACAGCAACGACCTGAGCACGACGGTCGGCCAGGGGACGCTCATACGGCGGACCACGACCAGGTTCGACAACGAGGGGCGACCGTCGGTGGTCGTGCCCCCCGACGGCCAGAGCGCAGGCACATTCACAATCAACCCCTACCGGACGGTCTACGGGTACACGGCCGACGGGAAGGTCCACACCAAGGCGACACCGATCGGCACCACGACGTACCTGTACAACAAGGACGGCAGTGTCGTGCTCCAGACAGATCCGGCCGGCGCCACCTCCACCGCCTACGACCTACTGAACCGCAAATGCTGGACAGCTCGCACCAAGACACCGACCCTGAGCGGCACTTGCTCCTCGGTGCCGAGCGGGGCCACCAAGTACACCTACGAGGACACAACCACCGCCACCAAGACGGTGACCGACCCCGACGGCCACACGACGACCAACACCTACAGCGACCCCGAGTTCCCGACCAGCCCGACGCTCGTCAGCGATCCTGACGCCAGCGAGCTCACGTACACCGCCTACAACGTGTTCGGCGACGCCTGCGTCTCGGGGCCGGTCAACCCGGCGACCGCGGTTTGTCGGATCACAACCACCACCGTGGCCGGCGATACGGCCTGGACCTACTCGGCGGAGGGCAATCTGCGGAACTCGGTTGATCCCACAGGGGTGACGACCAACTACACATACACAGACCGGACATTCCCGACCAGCCCCACCCTGGTGACATACGGCCATGCCCACCGCGCCACCTCGTATGCCTACAACGCCAACGGTGAGGTGAAGTGGCAACACGACGCCGAGGGCACGTACGTCTCGACCCAGTACGGTCGCGACTCCGAGCCCTGCTGGTCGGGCCCGACCTTCTCCTCGGCCGCCTGCAGCTCCCCGCCCAGCGGCACAGGAATCAGCACGTACACCTACAACTCGGTGGGTGAGCTGACCCAGATGGTCGACAACCACGGCACCGGCCATTCCCACACCGACACATACGGTTACGACTACGACGGCAACGAGACGTCGGCGTCCGATGACAACAGTCGCACCGTGGCCTACACCTACGACGACGCCAACCGGGTGAAGTGCATCGCCTACCCGATCAAGCCCAGTCCGAACTGCGCCAACGTGCCGGGGACAACAAACACCGTGGTGGACCGGACCTACAACACGGCCGGGCAGCTGGAGACGACGAAGGATTGGCTGGGCAACACCGTCCTGTATGCCGAGTACACACCGAACGGGCACGTCGGCCGCATCACCTACCCGACATCGACGGGGGAGACGGTCGACTACACATACGACGCCGCCCAGAACCTGACAAAGGTCAGCTACCACGGCACCAGCCTGGCCGGGCAGAGCGACACCTACAGCTATAACGGCGATGAGCAGTTGAGCGCCACCAGCGGCATCGTGGCATCACCATCGGACACCTACAACAGCTACAAGCAGATCTCCAAGGCCAGCGATCCGATCTCGGCTACAGCTAGCGCGACCCATACCTACCACTACAGCGACGCCGGGGACATCACGTCGGTGACACCGACAGGCGGGGGCTCGGCCCAGACCTTCAGCTACAACACAGAGCACGAGCTCACGACCTCGGTCACACCGGTCGCCACCAACACACTCTCGAGCACGCCGCGGACCCCGATCTCGATCTCTGGCTATCCCTCGACAGTGGCCATGGCGCCCGACGGTGCCACCGCCTACGTGGCCAACCAGTCGGCGTTCACCCTCACGCCGATCACAGTCTCGACTGACACCGCAGGAACGGCGATCAGCCTGCCCGACGTCACCAACGGCATCGCCATCACCCCTGACGGTTCGAAGGCCTACCTCACGAGCAAGGCCGCCAACGTCGTCATCCCGGTGACACTGTCGACGAGCACCGCAGAGACGCCAATAAGCGTGGGTACAGCTCCGACAGGCATCGCCATCGCTCCCAACGGCACCAAGGCCTATGTCGCCAACACCGGATCCAACTCGGTGACGCCGATCACACTGTCGGCCGATATCGCCGGCACGGCCATCAGCGTGGGGACGAATCCGACATCGATCGCCTTCACGCCCGATAGCGCCACGGCCTACGTGACGAACTACAACTCGTCGAGCGTGACGCCGATCACCGTGTCAACGGGAACGGCCGGCACGGCCATCAGCACGCCGGCCACGCCGACCGGCATCGCCATCACCCCGGACGGGTCGACGGCCTACGTCGGCAGCTTCACAACAAACGAGGTGTCGGCCATCACATTGACGCACGGGACGACGTCGACGCCCATCCACGGACTGAACGGGCCGACCAGCATCCTCCTCACATCGGACGGGACCACGGCCTTCGTGGCTAACTGGTTCTCGGGCAGCGTGACCCCGGTGACACTGGCCATCGACCGCAATGAGTCGACAATCTCGGTGTCGACAAATCCCCACGGACTCGCCCTCACCCCGAGCAACAGCAAGCTGTTCGTGAACGACTCCACGGTCGGCAAGGTCACCCCGGTCACAATCGCTCCGACTACGGTGACGGTGACACACCACCATGCCTACGGCTACACGGCCGACGGGCAACGGTGCTGGTCGGCACCGGCCACAGCCAGCGGGGCTTGTACAGCGGCGCCTTCGGGGGCCACCTCGTACCATTGGAACACACTGCAACAGCTGTGCTGGTCCGGACCCACTACGACAACCGGGGCTTCCTGCAGCTCGCCGCCGGCCGGAGCCACGACTTACACCTCCGACGGCCAGGATCTGCGAATGACCGAGACCCCGCCATCGGGTCCCGCCCTGGCGTTCACCTGGGACACCGTCACAGGAAGCATTCCGCTGGACGTCGACGACGGCGTCAACGCCTACATCTACGGTCCCGGTTCGGTGCCGGTCGAGCAGGTGAACCTCATAACCGGTTCGGTCGACTACTTGGCGTCCGCCCAAGATGGCGTCCAGACGGTCTTCAACAGCTCCGGAGGCGTCCTCCAAGAGACGAACTACACCACCTACGGCACGCCAGTGCTGAAGGCCGGAACGGCCGTCACGCCGTTCGGCTTCCAGGGTGGCTACACGGACCCCTCGGGGGCGATCTACCTCATCAACCGCTACTACACACCGAAGACGGATCAATTCCTCTCGGTTGATCCGGATCTGGCACAGACGGGGGAGCCGTATGCGTTCACCAACGATGATCCGTTGAACCTGACGGATCCGTTGGGCCTGGTCAGCGCCGGGAACTTCTGCAGCCGGTATGGCAGCCACAGCAGACAGTGCAAGGTCGCTAAAAAGCAGACGATCAAGGTTTCCAAATTCGAATGCAAGGTCGGAGGGTCATGTGGAGGGAAGGGCGGGTTCACAGGAATCATCCACTTTGTATCCACCCACAAGGCTCTGGTGGCCACGATCGCGGCGGCTGTCGTCATTACCGCAGCCACGGGAGGTGTGGGAGATGTTGCCCTCGTCGGCGCCGAGGCAGCGGCGGACGCCGTCGAGACGGCGAGCGTTGCCTCTGATGTCGGGGAAGCGGCTGAGGCGTCCGCGAATCCACTTGAGAGCACGACGTATACTCAGAAGGTCGTCCAGCAGATGGCTGGAAACGATTATCACTCATTTCCCTCCTTGGTAGACACCATGGCCACCCCCAATGACGTATCACCCCTTGTCGGAACAGATGGCAGCCTCTACACTCAAGTGAGTATGGAGGGAACTTGGAACGATACGCCCGGTTCTTTCAATTACATCATCGACGATGACGGGTTCGTAAACCATCGAATGTTTGAGCCAGATGACTGAAGTTTGGATCAAGGAGATTCCGGAGGACATACGTCGACTTGGAGAGCGACCGTCTCCGGGACTAAATGAGACCGTTTTTCCCTTGTCGGTGGCGTTGAGACTGGTCGACGAGCTCGTCTTGAGACGTTACATGATCTTGGGGGGGGATTTTTGGACCCGCAGATTAGACGGTAAATTCTTGCCGACTCACAGAAATTGGTACGCGAGTAAGCATGATGATCCGAAGTTGGAGGAAGCAGGACGTATAGCTCGGGAAAATATCACCGGGCAAAACGATCCCGAATTGTGGGTCGTCATAGTGGCTGCGCGTAAGCAATAGAAGGTTCGGGTATTAAGCGCTGATACGACCAACTCCGGTCGTTGGTGGCACTCCGAGGTGAAGCGTTACTGAGTTGGATTCACGAAAGTGGATGCCGGGCCGTACCCGTCGGCGTTCACGGCTTGCACCGCGAAGGAGCCATCCTGCCTCCCGCCGGTCCAGGTGAAGCTCGTCGAGTTGGAGTGGGTGTCGTACAGCGAGAACCCGCCCGGCTCTGTCGCTTCCCGGACGATGTAATCGGTGATTGGCCCAGCACCGACGTTGGTCGGGCTGGTCCAGGAAAGCTGGACGGTCCCCGGGCCATTCGGGTTGGGGACTTGGGTTGCCGTCAACCCAGTGGGTGCACCAGGCACCAGTGTGACGGTGGGCTGCACCGACCCAGCGGCCGGCACGGTGGCCGTGCTCAAGTTGACCACCCCTCGGGCCACCACGTCTATCCATATCGGGTCCGTGCCCACTGAATCGCCGGTGGAGGGCACACAGGTGGTGGTGGTCACGGCCTCCGGTCCTCCACAAGTCTGGTGTGCCGGGAGCGTGGACGGGGGAAGCGCGAAGCGAGCCTCCAGCAGCTGGCCGCTGGCTGGGTCTACGACCACCTCGCTCACCCGCACGGTACCGGTTGTGGGCAGGGATACGGCCTGACCCTGCTGGCCGTCGTGGTCAGTGACGGTGCCCAGCAGCTGCACGCCAGGTTGATCGGCCATGACCTGGAAGAGGGCGGAGGCCAACGCTGGGGTCATCCCCTTGGTGGGCCCCAGCAAGAGGGCGGCCGCTCCCTCGAACACTGAGTACGGCCAGCCATCGTCCAAAATGGTGGCCGCGCCGCCCGGAATCTGAGCTTGCCCTGAGCCTTGCGTGTGCACCACCAGCTTCTGGGCGGCGATCACTGCGGTCAGCTGACTTGGATCGGTGGGCAGGTTGGCCACGTCCACCAGCGGTGCCTCGGCTTCGGGATACCCGCTGCTGGCGATCGCCACTGTGATCCCTCCGTTGGCGGCCTCATGGGCGCCCCAGGCAGTGCTATCAGCCGCCGTCGGATAGTCCGGCGTCCCGAGGGTGAGCATCTGCTGCCCGTCACCGGCATCATCGGTCCAGGACTGGTCGGTCAGCCCAGTCTCGGACGTGGCCGTCAGGGTGTTGTCCTGATAGAGGCCCTGGTAGATCTCGGTCTGGGTCTCGGTATACAGGTACTGCCCGGGCCCCGGGGTCGGCTGTTGGGCAGCGGCTGTCGCTGCTTGTTCCAGAACAGCAGCAGCCGCCGAGCGGGCGCCACCCGACCCGGGAAACACGAGTAGGACGAGCAATACCACTACCGCAGCGGCGGCGACCAGACTCGCCGATAGCCCCACTCGCCGCCGCTTGCCGTGCGAGCGGCGAGCGGCCCGTCGATCGGACGGCTGAGATACCCGACCGCTGGCGAGGATGTGCTCCAGCAGGCGCTGTGCGTCGAGGTCAGCATCGGGCCCGAGAATGTCATCGTCTCGGATAGTGGCGATGCTGTTGATCACCTCGTCCGACCACGCTCCTGAGTGGTCATCGATCATCTCCGTCACCTCCTTGTGAACTCGATCCGTCACGGCGCGTCTCGGATCTCGGCCGTTCTTCCTGCTCCGGGACCAAGTCCCTGTGCCGTCAGCGCTGCCTCGAAGCGGCGGCGGGCGCGATGAAGGCGACCCTTTGCCGCTCCCTCGGAGCATCCGATGACCAGTGCGAGTTGGGCCGGCCCGAGCCTTTCCCAGGCCGCCAGCCGCAACAGATCCCGGTCACCTGGCCGCAGCGAGTTGAGCGCGGTCCGTATCTCGTTCGATTCGGCGGGCATGAGAATCTCGACCGACTCGGCAGGCAGCTCGAATCGCAAACGCTCCAACAGCTGCTCTCGCCTCTTCGAGCCGCGCCGGTGGTTGGCCAGGATGTTGCGGGCGACGCCGTAGAGCCAAGGACGCTGGTCCTCACCCTGGGGAACCTCGGATAGGCGGCGCCACGCAACCGTGAAGGTGTCGGCCACGATGTCGGCAGCGTCGGAAGGGTTTGTCGAACGTCGCAACGCGTAGCCCACGATCGCCCTGTAATGGGTGACGTAGAGGCGACGGAACTGCTCAGAATCGTCGTCGTCCACGGCACCTGCCGACGGTTCCTCAGAAGCGCAGGGTGCCGCAGGTCCACCGTGGCTTGTCGCTGCCGGGTCCATCACCCCCTGCTTCCTCTCCGCACACTATTCACATGTCCGGATGCGTCCGCTGGTTATAGGGGCTCGTGGATTTTCTGGACATTGAAGCTGGAACGCCCTGGTCACTCCGCAAGTCCAAGGGTCTGGATCGCGCGGTTCTATCTCAGGGTGCCTCGGCCCCGTGCTTGGGGAGGTGAGGCCGAGACGTAGGAGTTCGCAAGCTACTTCGCCCTAAAAGCCGATCTCAAAACGCCGATGACCAGCGCGTCCGTCCGCCAAGGGAGATTTGTGTGCCGTGCGAGGGATTCGACCGGACCAGCCACCGAGCTGTTCTGGTCGAGCCGAGCATCGCCCATGGTGGAGGCCGGCGTCCGCGGTCGACCGGGGGTTTTCCACCGGCCAACCTTTGGGCAAGTTGGTGCCTGCTGCGCGGGTCTGTGGGAGGGTTTGGGGGAACGGTTGGGGGATCTCAGGGTGGTATGTGCGCGGACGAGTGCACTGATCGCCAATACATCCGTGGCGTCCGAGCCTGAGCCAATCGGATCATGACGCAAGTGCCCGGTCTACCAGGGGTTACGGGTGCCGGAGTCCAACCGGTGCCCTTGCGGGCTGCGACTCTGTCCGGGTCGATCCGCTTGCCGCGCTTCCATCCGAACCGCCAAGGGTAAGGGGTGGCCTTGCTCATGGAGCCGCGTTGGTCGATGCCACCAACGGGCCCCGGCGGGGAAGCACCTCGTTCTCGACGGTATGGTCAAACGGTGAAGGCGAGGCGCATAGCCCATGGGGTGAGCCTCGTCGTGATGGCTGCGGCGATGTATGTCGCCCCAGGGGTCGCTGCCGGTGCAAGGCCCCCCGCTCCCATGCCGCGAGGGCATGCCTCCATGACCTACGACGCGGCCACCGGCGACGTGGTGCTCTTCGGCGGCTACGGGAAGAACTTCGAGCGGCTCGACGATACGTGGACCTGGAACGGACGCTCCTGGAAAGAGCTGCATCCTCGAAAGAGCCCTTCACCTCGAACAGGGGCGGAGATCGCCTACGACCCTAACCAGCGTGACGTGGTGCTCTTCGGTGGCTACGGCAAGACGCACGATGACGACACCTGGACCTGGAACGGGAAGACTTGGGCCAAAGTCCATCCGGCTACCCACCCGCCGGCGGACGTCGGCGGGGTCATGGTCTATGACCCTGCGGTAAAGAACGTGGTTCTGTCGACCGGTCTGCTTCCCGGTTCGCTTCAAGGCAAGACCTGGATCTGGAACGGGCATACATGGGTGCAGATCGAGAACGTGGGCGTGCAGCCGACCGGCTTCACATTTTCGATGGCGTACGACCAAGCCACCCATCACGTGCTGCGTGTCGGAGGCGGCACTTCCGAGACGACAGCTAAGTGTTCGGGTCCTGCCACCACGCTGACGTGGACAAACGGCGTGTGGACGCTCACCTCGCCGGCGGCTACAGCACCCCCCGGCTGGGGTAGCGCTGATCTGGCGTACGACGTGGCCGCCGGGCAGATGATCTTTTTCGGCGGGACGTGCGCAGACGCACTCTCGAGTTCGACGTGGGACTGGAACGGAACCTCATGGACGGAGCTCAGCTCGCCACAGAGCCCGAGTGGCCGCCAGGATGCCAGCATGGCCTACGACGCCCGCACCAAGGACCTGGTCTTGTTCGGAGGTCGCGAAGCGCACGAGGTATTCGACGGGGACACGTGGACCTGGAACGGGGCGACGTGGACCAGGCGATCCTGACGGGGTGACGATGAGATGTGGTCCAGATTTTTGGCACATCGGCCAGTGGCTCGGCGGGAGCGTTGGAGGGTAGGGGGGACGGCGGGGGGTGATCACCGTATATTCCGTTTGAACCAGAAAGCCCAGAGTGGCCGTGACTGATGTTCTAACTAGATATTGGTTCGAATTCGATAGATCGACGTCGAAAATCGCCAGGGTCGTTCCTTTCTCTGGCGTCACTGCTTGGTCCGTAGAGGACGCAATCCTGCTATTGGAACAGCGCCTGTTCCGTCATTCGGAGATGCCATCAATCGTCTCAGTTATCCCAAATGTCGATATTCGTAGCCTAGATGAAAAGCACGTACATAATAATATGGGGCCGCCAAACATACGGGGGATTTGGTATCCACTCGGACACTAGAATTCGCAGCGTCCCTTCGGAGATCCCTCCAACAGCGCACGAACGGCCTGGGCAGACGCGTACCGGGGACCATCGGGCCTAAGTGGTCAGCGTTCCACGAGGTCGATCGTAGATTCGGGGCGCTCCGCCTGGAGACGACTCGTCGTTCGCGCACCGTGCTGGTTTGGGCGGGGTCAGGATCGCCATTGGTGACGGCCGGCGTCCGCGGTCGACCGGCGGTTTGCCTTCGGCCAACCTTTGGGGACGTTGGTCCCCGCTGCGCGGGTCCGTGGGAGGGGTTGGGGGAATGGTTGGGGGATCTCAGGGTGGTATGTGCGCGGACGAGTGCACTGATCGTCAATCCACCCCTGGGCTGTCAGCCGGCCGTGGGCATTGCCCCAGTTCAGGGGGTTGGGCGAACGTCAGGTGGACTCGAGAACACCCCAGGGGAAGCCGCTTGTCATCCGGTGAGCGATTCCCTATCGGATGGCGATGGCCGCGCCCTGTGCAGGGCGGGTCTCACCAGCGATCAGCGGCGCACGGCCCACCGCGGCATCTTGGTTCGACCTTCCTACTCGCGTGATTGAGAGAACCCAAACCCTCTGGGGCTAGGGAAACTACGCCAGAAGGCGATCCGCCTCACGAGGTACTCAATTCGCTCTGGTGATGGAGGGTCCTCCATTCGCTGGATCGCCTCATCTAGCCCCACGACGCTATGGGCCAAAGTGATGGTCTCCGAACCGCCGGTCGTAAACGTCGGCGGGATGTTGCTGACCCGTATGTCCTCACCGTCACGTTTCAACGTTGGGATGTCCCTAAACCACTGAGATGGGTACAGGGCGTCGTAGGTCATCAGAGTCTCGTCGTCCCTGGCGTTCTGCGCACGCTTCCTGTTAAGTCGATCCGCGGCCCCACCATGGACCGAGCCCTCGCCGGTGGCGAACTCGGCTCGGCGGCCATAGATGAGAATGAACCGCTGTCGAAAGACGCGGTTGCTGAGCCAATCCTGTGGCAACCGATATGCCTTGAAAAAGTCTGCGGGGCTCTGCTCCTCGAACCACGCCCGCCATTCCGCGAACTGATCGACCGCTTGCGTATATGTGGCCGTAGGCGTTCCGTCCCGATTAAACCAATGCTTGTCCGGCCTTTCGATTTCGACGCAAACCGCGGTAACCTTCGAGCTGGACCGCTCAATCCACATGAAGTCCGGAACTCTGCGGCGGACGCCCTGGAGGGGCGGCTGGGCGTACACACCGAGCCAGGGCCCGTGATGGCCCGTCTCGCTCTCAATCGGCAGGAGGCAAGCGTAGCGTTCGAGCACCTCTTGAACGCTCCTCTCGTTGCCGGAGTGCTCGGCGAGGGTGCGTTCCCATGCTTGAAGGATGATCTCCCTATAACGCTCCCACTCCATCGCCCTTGGCCGTTGCGGGGTGGTGTCACACACGATCGTGGTTAGGGCCCGGTCTGCGGGGAGTCTGAGGTCGCCGTACGCGGCAATTCCCGCCGTGCGGACTTCTAGTAGACGAGCCGGGGAGGAGCCTGCGTTCTCAACCATCGATCAACGTTACGTGACGGCCTCGCTCCGGCAGCGCCGTGCTACTCGATGGCGGTGGAGTTGCCATGGCATGGCGCATCGATGCCTGGGTCCCGAATCAGTGCCCATGAGAACGAGCCAACTCCACATCCAGCCCAACGCCGTGTCCGGCGGGCGGCGGTGCCGGGCGGCCAAAGTCGTCGGGTGCCTCTACGCGCCTGACGGTTGATCGGAATGAGCTTCCCCCGGTTCAGTGGACGCGATGGGGGCGACAGCATGCCCCATGCTGCGACCGCCGTTTGCCCCACGGGGAGAGGCACCCGTAGGACCGATCATGCCAAGAGGGAGACTTGGGGCCGGGCCAGGGATTGCCCGAGAGCCATGAGCGCCCGATCAAGCCGGCGGCGGTCAAGGTCGTGGTCGGCCACGAGCTGGTTGAACCAGACCCGGTACTCCAGGTAGTGCTTGAGGGTTCTCGGTCGTGACCTGGGAACTCGCCGAGCGGTGCCGCCAACCAGGTACCCCCAGGCCCGCCAGACGTTCACGTCGTAGATGGGGACGGTCGCCGGCTGGCTGACGTGGCAGAGGAAGATAGGCCAGATGATGGCGTCCGATTTGGCCAGCTCCTTGCGGCGTAGGTAGGTGCGGATCAGTTCGAGGTGTGCCACCAACTCCTCGTAGCCGAAGGGTGGGGACCGGCGACCCTGGTTGATCACCTCGGCCGGGACGGCCTCTCCCCAGCCCCTGGCCCGCTTCGCGAACCGGCCGGCCTTCCACGCCATCAGTTCGCGGAGGTCTTCGGCGTCCACCTCACCTTCGAAGTGAATGTGGGCGTTGTAGTTGGTGTCGGAGACTCTGCTCTCGGCCGCCCATACGCTGACATAGGCCTGTGCTGCTGGGGTGGTTGCGAGGTTCGGCACCGAGTTGGCCAATGTGGAACGCATCGGCGATGGCCCTACAAGGGGTTGACGGCCATCAGTACGTCCAGGGAAGGGAAGCCGTGGCTGGCCAGCGAGCGCTCGAGATGGCCGTACTCGCCCTCGTACATCGCTCGCCAGAACTCGGCTTCGGCTTCTGCCCCACCGATGAGCGGCATGACGATCGTCTCGCGGGCCCGGTAGGTATCGACCCGTCGTCGCAGGCCATGGGTCGCCCGAGGCCACGAGGTCTCTGCGGGAAACCAGCCGATGGCCGTCAGCGCGCTGGACGACCAGACCACCCCTCGTACGTGGGGGGCGTCGTTGAACACCGCTCGGATGAAGTCGTTGACCGCCCACACCCGGGCCCCAAACTGCAGCTGCCACCAGGTGCTGAACCCGTACGTCCCATCCAGGACGTCCAGCCTCAGCCAACGAGCGCCACTTCGGATCATCTGGTCCGCCTTTGTCAGGAGGATGCCCCTGGTCCGGTCGAGACCCCGCCCCACACCGGCCGGGATTCCATACCCGGTACCCACTTCAGCGGCAAACTGGGGGACGGCTCGCAGATCCACCATGGGGTGGTCGACCCTCACCGGCTGCTGCCCGGCGTGACATCTTTCGGCCGCTGCCCGTACCGCTTCGAGGATGCCGTCCACATCCGCGTCATCGATGGCATCACCGGCCGACCCCATGGGGTCGGTGTTCCCGGTGAAGTGGACGTCCAGCTGCATCGAGATGTTCGAGATAGCACGGCCGATGGCGTCGGCTCGCTCTTGGCCCTCGCGCATCTGATCGTCGAGCAACAGCACCCGAGTCTCGACGGCGATCTTCATACCGTCTGCCTCCAGCAGAACGTCGACTGGTGGCAGGCCCTCGGCCAGCCGTTTCTCAAGATGGACGGTCGCTCCGGTCGCCATGCCTAGGTTTGCGACCTCGAGCTGGAGGCGAGCGTGAAGGTGTTCCTGTAGCCGTACGTCGCCGGCCATGGCCCTTCGGACCTTGCCGTAGCCGACGATTTCGCTGGAATCGGCCAAGGAGGTGGCAAGGTCGAGCAGATCGACGTAAGCGAGGGCCATGAACGAAGGACTCGTGACGATGTCGAGAGGAGCGACCTGGGGCATTTTGAGCGCACGCCGGAGCCAGGTGGGCCCCAAAGCCCGTTCGAGAATCCCGAGTGCCCAGAGGCCGGCCTCTCGCCCTTCGACGCAGCGTGGTGCCCCCTCCATGATCTTGCGCCAGTGAGTCCAGCTGGTCTGATCCCCAGCGAAGAGTTCCTCCATCTCGGTGGACACCAAACCTCCCTTACGAACTCACGAATTGCTTGACATCGCCGCCGCGGTCGGGGTTGATCTGCCCCGGCTAGGGGATCCAAGCACCCAACGCAGCTTGGCACCGAGCGATCCGCTCTCGGAAAGCGCGCTCGGTATTCAGCTGTTCGACCCGGCGATGACCGCCGTTCGACCCAGCCGCCACCCACCATCACGCGTGATGATGAGCCCCCCGCACCGTGGTCTCACCACTGGCCAGCAGGATGAACTCGGTCCACCCGCCCCACATCATTGTCCGCTTCTGCCCTGAGGGGGACTCGTAGCCGATGTCTTTGGGGCACGGAGGCTCCTAGCTAGTAGCGCCGCGCTCGTCCCGCCTCGGTCGGCCGTGAAGCCATTTGGTCACTTCGCCTGTGTCTCGAAGTCTTTGGCATCCGCGGCGCTCCCGCCAACTGGAACGAAAAATTATCTGCTACTCCTGACCACGCTGAGCGTGTTGACCACCAGCGCAGGGATCGATACCGGAGACGTCTTGGACGATCCCAGTGCCTTGGCGGCAAACAGGGGGACGATCACGCCGCTGGCTGACGGGAGGACGCTCGCTCTGGTGCGTATTCGCCGAGGACTGTCGCCTGTCGGTCCGCTCCGTGGATGGCGGGTTGGGACGCAATCCACGCTCAGGTGATCTCCTCTGCTGACCAGGCCGTGCCCCGACCTCCATTTGCCTCCAAGTCGTAAGGGTAGGTCAGTGCAATCGCAGGTCTCGGCGACCGCCAGAATCGGGGCCACGGCCCCCTACCGGGGGATGGCCATGGCGGAAGGATCCCGTTGGCCCCTTTCCTGCACCTCAACGCGAAGCCACAAACGCGTGTCCAGTGGAGATGCTATTTACCGTCTCCCTAACACCCTAGGCCCCCTTCCAGGCGATGGTACAATACGTTTGCACCTAACGGAAGAAATGGCTGGATCAGCGAACGCGGCCGATGCACAGGAGGAAACCGTGACGAAGCCCGTCAAATACAAGGATGCACTGCACATCGAACCGCGAGAGCGGGACAGCAAGTTGCAGCTTCATTCAGATGCATGGCCGGGCCCGGTAAGCGGTTGGGACCGCTCTGACCAGGGATACCTCTACCGAACGATCACCGACCCTGACCACGAGTACGTGAAGGTGGACATCTGGGAGGCGGTACTCCGTTTTCCTTCAGCGCCTATACATGCTCTGCACCGCCTCCACCGCCATCAGTTCAACCTTCGCTCGTCTGAGAATTTCCACAGCCTCCGAGTGCTCGCCCCTGAAGGTCCGCCGACGAGGCCGCCGAAACGGGTCTTTCTGTTCCAGAACGGACTGAACGAGAACGACAAGCACGGCCTCTATTACCAGCTAGCGTCCGAGATCTTCAGGACCGATCCCGAGGCGATCTGCATTCTCAGGCCGTTTCCTGGCCATCTGACTCGGTTCCCGTTCCAGTCTTACTCCGACGTCCCACTCGACCTCTACCTTTCGGACGGGTCCATTCTCTTCCGGCAGTTTCTTCGCTACTTGGTGGAGTCACAGTGGCTGATCAGCCTGCTCGTCACCAGATCGCAGTACCTGACGCCGGCCGGTTGCCAGCTCGTACGGCCGAATGCGGGCACTGCCGAGAGCAGACTGACAGTCGACGCCTTGGCCGACGCTGTGCACACCGCCTGGACGGCCCAGCATGACTTTTCAGTTCAGGAGTTCTCAAAGCGATCCCAGGGACAGCCGGACGCACCTGCACCGCGGGAGCCGGCGGAAAAGGAGTCCTTCCGCAGAGCGTTCGAGGCGCTCAGGGGAGTGATCTGCTGGGAGGACTACGAAAAGCAGGTGGCCGGTAAACCGAACGATGTCGAATATCCAAGCCTGTCGGTAATCGGGTATAGCCTAGGGGGGTTCCTGGCCCAGTCGATCTTTATGGCCTGGCCTTTCGCCATCACGGCGTGCTCGACTCTTCTCGCCGGGGGCCCGCTGCGTCAACTGGCCCCCACCACCTTTGCTCACCCGGAGGAATGGCAGACCGTTCTGCACTCGCTGCGGTACGAACTCGACAACGGCATGTGTGACGGCCTCTACCGTTCCAACCCGAGCCCGTCCGGGCTGTCGAAGGAGGTAGCCGGTATCGACGAACGGCTGTTCCTCTCGCTTCAGCGGGTCTTCTACGAGGTGTTTTCCCAGGAATATCGGGGGAGTTATCAAACCCGGCTGAGCGAGCACGGCGACCGGATGCTGTTCGTGGTCGGTGGCGATGACCCGATCGTGCGGCCCAGGAACGTCATCGACGGCGGACCGGACGAGGGGGTCAACATGATCGAGGTTGCCAGGCTACGGCACTTCATCGGCACCCCCACCCAAGACCCGCGCGAAGCGGAGCAGCGGAAGTTCTGGATTCCCCAGATCGCCCGGTTGATCAGTGAGTTTGCTAACCATGCTGAGCACCTCCACCTGAACGAGCTCGAGCGTGGATGGACCGGGGACATCGCACTCCTGGACTGGGACCAGCAGCTGGAGCCGGTCGAGCCCCAGAACCCATTCGCCCTCCGTTTCCCGGGCCATCCGCCCTCGCGGCTGACGATCACCGAGGAGCTGGCAATTCCCCCCGACGGCGCCCTCAATGCCGCGATGTTCACACGCTGCGTCGACGACTTGCTCTTCAGGGCCAGCGGTCCTGACGGGTTCCTCTTTGTTCTCCGCAACAACATTCCCGGGTTCTTGCTCCCGGACGAGAAGGTGCTGTTGAACGGACAGGCCTTGCACCACCAGGACAGCGCCATCCGGACGTATCTCGAACGGATGAGAGCCCGGCGAACCTGCCTTGACGAGGTGGTCAGCCGGGTGAGCCTGGTCATGCCGGCCAAGATCGAAACAATGTTCGTCCATCAAGACCCCGAGCACGGCTATCCGACGCAAAGCGAGACGCCGCTCGGCGCCCTCCCGGTCAACCGTAGACCGGATTTCCACTGGTCCTCGGTGAAGATCGGGATGGAGCACCTCATGGGCAAGAGCCCGCACTCGATCCGATCGTTCGTGGCCGGAGACATACGAGGAAAGGACATGATCCGTTCTGCGCCCAGCCCCGGCGAGAGTTTGGACAAGGCCATCAAGATTGCCGGGAGTGAGGTGCGGGCGGGGCGAAGGGGGGAGCTCTACGTCACGGCGCTACCGGATTGCTGGCTATGGATGGACGAGCAACTGGTCCCGGATGGAACATTTCTGCAGGCTGCGACGGCCCTCTATGGCCTGGTCGAGAAGTCAACCCAGATCCGGTCCGGCAGCGGTACCGAATTGCAGCGAGAGCTGTTGGCCGGAAGTTTGCGGATCATCTCCGTCTCCCGGTCTCGGTTGAATCCGCGGTTCCGTGGGCGGTTGGTGGTCGAACCGCGGAGGGTCGCTGGACTCATCATTCACTCGGCCCTCTGCCTCGCAATGTCCCGGCCAGGGATCAACAATGGCGACGAACGGGGAGCCGCCTGATACGCCCGTGACGACCACCGGCGGCCGGGCCAAAAACGTCGGTCGTGGCTCGCGGAGCACCTCGCTGGGCGCTCTGCTGTTCGGGCGAATATTCGCGACACAGGGCGGACCCCATTGAACTGGGGATGGACTCATATTTGCTGCCGGCCCGTGGGCGGGTCGGTGACGAGGCCGGCCCCGCTACTGCCCGAACCCTCCGCGCTTTCTAAAAGTACCGCCGAGGCATGCGCTTCCTCGACGAGTGCACTGATCACCAAAACACCCATGGTTGCTCAGGCAACTATGAGCATTCTCCCTGTTGAGGCGGTGAGTGTACGCCCCTGGGATTCGGGCGTTGAGCTCGATCGCCTCCAAGCGGAGTGCCCCAGCGAGCGTGAAAAAATTGGTATCGAGGGAAGTCGATGGGCCAGACGGTCGGGCAGTAGGCCCCGGCCACTCATCGATCACTGAGGGGCACGGCGCAAATGGGCTGGCCCTCCCAACTGATCGTCAGCTCGGTCGCCTGATCAGGTGGGGCTGGGGCCACGAGCACCCTACCGACTCGCTCGACGGGCCCACCGTGGGACCCGCCTCCGCGAAACTGGTAGGTCGTGCCCACGTCATCGGCCAGGCCGGCGATCGCTCCAGGCGGCCTGCGGGTCTGTGGTGTTATGCCGCCACCCAGTGACAGACGGAGGAGGAATCGGCGCCGGGCTCTCTCACGTTCTCGTTCATCGAGACCCTCGGCTTCACGATCATGGGCGGCCAGCTCGTCGGCGTACTTGGCCTCGGGGTCTGGCAGAGGGGCCAGCCGCCAAAGGACACCCACCTGAATGTCGTAAAGCTCGATTCCGAGGATTTGCGGCCGACCGCCGAACCCAACATCGGTCTCACCGCCGGCCACGGGGAGCATCCTCTTGAACCGAGCAATGGGTTCGGTCTCGGCAGCGTCCGGCACCTCTTGGGTATGACGTTGCACCGCCATGGTCTGACCGGCCCGTTCCCTGTCCGACCCCAACTGCTGCCGTACCCGAGTCCGCCAGGCGCTGTCCTCTCGGTCGCTGAGCGCACCCACCGCCCGGAGCGACGTCAGCATGATGCCGAACACGAACTCGGCCGCTTCTGCTGGCCGCATCGGCTGGCCCTGACCGAAGTGCCGTTGTTGCCGGCGCAGGTCCTCGAAGCGAGCTTCTAGGAACCGTTCAGCATCGGGCTGCACTCCGAGGAGCCTAACGGCGGTCTCCTCGGACGACCCGGGTCGTCCGACCGAGAAGACCCTCCCGTGCAACGCTCGATCCCGTGGTGGACATAGGGAGGTATATGTCCCTCTTGGACGAGGCTTCGGATGAGGAGCTGTGGCACAAGGCGGGCCGCCACAACGGGGCGGCCTTCGGGACGCTGTTCACTCGACACGCCGATGCCGTCTACAACCACTGCTTCCGGCGTACCGGGTCCTGGGCTGCTGCGGAGGAGTTGACGGGGATCGTCTTCATGGAGGCATGGCGCCGGCGGTGGACGGCCTACACCGGTGGGGACACGATGCTTCCTTGGCTCCTGGCGGTGGCGAACAACGTCATCCGGAATGCTCGTCGGTCCCAGCGGCGGTACCAGCGGTTGTTGGCCAAGCTGCCTCCCCCGGCGGCGACCGCCGACTTCGGTGACGAGACGGCTGATCGGCTCGACGCCGAGCAAGCCATGCAGTCGATCCTGGGCTTGCTGCACGACCTTCCACTACCCGAGCAAGAGGCCATCGCCCTCTGCGACTGGGCCGGGTTGTCGCCAACGGAGGCGGCCACGGCGATCGGGGTACCACCCGGGACCCTCCGATCCCGTCTCTCTCGTGCCCGACAACACCTTCGCCTCGCCGCAGAGGGCCAGGACGAGGCCCCGAGGGCCGCAAGCCCACTCGGCTGTCAGAGCACGAAGGGAACGACATGAATCCCAACGAGGGACTTCCCCGTCCTTTTGCCATGCCGGAGACCTCTCGGGTGGCCCTTCGTGCAGAGTTGGAGGCCGCAGTTTCTGCGAGCCGGTCTCGACCCAGGCGTTGGCCCCGACGAGGAGCGGTGTTGGGAGTGAGCATCGGCCTGGCGGTGTCCGGTGGCGTGGGGATCGCCGCCGCCGACGGGGCCTTCTCTGCCCCCCAGCACATCTTTCAGCAACTTGCCAACGAGGACGGACCGGTGCAGCAGGAGGCCGCAGCGCAGGCTGCCGCTGCCCAGGAGGAGGCCGCGGCGCAGGCTGGGGCCGCCCTGGGACCATCGGTCCCCACCACCACGACCACCACGGTCCCATCTACGCCCACGACGGCTCCGGCGAGTGCCGACCTTGACCAGGAGATATTCCGAGTGACCGACCCTGGTCCCGAGGGAACGACCATCAGCGTGTGGAGTGAGCGCACTGCTCCGCAGAGTGGCTGCCTGGCATCGGTCGAGAGCGCCACAGGTAAGTCCGCCGATCCGGGTGCCAAGCCACCGACGCCTGACGGTGGGGGATGTTCCGGTGGCGTCGGTGGCACACAAGCCTGGGAGAGCACACTCGTCTACGGCGGGGACGGCCACATCTGGGTGTCCCCTGGCGGCAGCACCTACATGATCGTGTGCGGCGAGCAGTCGGCAAAAGCCACCAGGGTGGTGTTCACCCTCAACGACGGCACCACCTACCAGGCCAGAGCGGTGGGAGGGTTCTTCGCTCTCGGGATTCCGTACAACGACTTCATGAGCGGGGGAACCCAGACCACATACAACGCCACCGGCTCCGTGATCCAGACCAACCGAGCCCTGTGATGGCCAACCGCTACGGGATGCCGGCCAAGGCATTGGGCCTTCGGGGCGTCGATGCGTGTTAGTTCGCTGTCGTCAGGGTCGGGACGTGGAGCACCGCTCGAGAGATCTGGGGAGCATTTGGGGGAGCGGTCAGGGGATCTCAGGATGTTATGTGCACGGACGAGTGCACTGATCGTCAATCCACCCCTGGGTGATAGGCGGCATAAGCAAGGTCCCAGGTCAGACCACTGGGGAACGTTTGGGAGAGAGCGGAGGCTGACGCCGAGGACGTTCCGTCTTCTGGTGGGCGACTCGCCGTCGACTGGGTGATGCTGCCTGGTCAAAGGGTGGCGACACGGCCGGCCTGCACCTAAGTTCGTTTCATGCCCGACCTCTTCGGATGGCGCCAGGAACGGTGGGTTGCCGACGTTGAGGGCTCGGCCCAGAGGTTTGTTTCGCAGGCGACTTCGCTTCTGCTCAAAGACGGAGGTCGCCTGGGAGCCTCGCGTCGCAGCTACGCCGAATTTGAGTTCGGATCGCGGTCGTCGTTTCGCTTCTGGGGATTCGTGGCGCCGAAGCGCACCATCCCTGTCGTCGTCAGGATCACCGCTCAAGATCGACCGGAAGGTCGGGCATCTGGCTACCTCTGGTTGTTGAGCAATCCGGGTTGGTATCTCGGTGATTACTTCTCGGGTCTCACCTCATGGGTCTATAGACGGGCGTTCGACTACCGCCGCGCACAGTTGGCTAGGTTCGGCGACTTCGAGATGGCTGCAGCCGCCGACCCTGTCAACGACCCCTTCAACCTGCCACCTGAGACCGCTGAGGAGATCGTCGCTGGATTTCTCCGGTCGGTGACGGTCGAGCCTGCGCTCGACGACTCGGTCCGCCAGCGAGCGAGATCGGCTCTGTCGGCCTTGGAAAACCGAAGCGGTGGCGTCGCAGCCAATGAAGCTCGTGACGTGGCAGAGCACATTCGGGGCCTTCCGCGAGAGGACGGTGCTCGGCGTCTGGCCCAGCAGCCATTGGATCAAGCAATCCAGGAACTGAGCGCCTTGCGCTGAGGCCATTGACCGTGAGCGGCGGCTGCCGAGATCAGGATCGTCCAGGTGGCGCCCGCTCGTTGGGCGAACCCAGGCTCGGGCCGATGTGTCGTTGTCCGAAGTAGCGAGCGTATTTTCTGCTCGGCGGGCCCCCCGGGAGGGATTAGGGGAACGGTTGGGGGATCTCAGGGTGCCATGTGCGCGGACGAGATGGGCGAATTCCCAGGCCGCGGTCCTCGACGCGTTGCGCCAGCCGTTGGAAGAGGGGGTCGTCCGGGTCAGCCGGGCGAGGGGCACGGTGACGCTGCCTGCCCGGTTCGTGCTCGTCGGGGCGATGAACCCGTGCCCGTGCGGCGACGGCGGTCCCCCGGGATCCTGCCGGTGCACCCCGGCGGCCCGGGCCCGCTACGCCCGCCGGCTGTCCGGTCCGCTGCTCGATCGGTTCGACCTGGTCGTGCCGTTGCACCGGCCGGAGCCGGTCGAGCTCTTGTCGAGCGCGTCGGGGGAGTCGAGCGCAGCAGTGGCCGAGCGGGTGGCGCGGGCCCGCCAGGTGGCTCGCGACCGCGGGGTGGCGTGCAACGCGGTGCTGCCGTCGGCCGAGCTCGACCGACTGGCCCCGCTCACTCGGGGGGGCGGCTGCCCTGCTCGATCGGCACGTCCGCACTGGGACGTTGAGCGGACGAGGTCTGCACCGGGTGCGCCGGGTGGCTCGGACCATCGCCGACCTCTACGGGGCGTGGTCGCCGTCGGTCGACGCCGCGCACGTGGCCGAGGCGCTGGTTCTCCGAGTCGGGTCGGCGGTGGGATAGCGCAGGACGGAGGCGACCGATCAGGCATCCGCGTCGTCGCTTCGGCGGACCGCGTAGGTCACCTCGACGACGCCGGCGGGCCACTGGCGAACGTCGCGCAGTTCCAGGTCGGCATGGGTGTCGACCTCGGGGGTCAACCGACGGCCGTCGCCGGTCAGGATCGGCAGAAGTAACAAGCGCAGTTCGTCGAGGGCGCCCGGCCGAGCACGAAGACGGGACGGTCTCCCCACGGCCAATGTGGGGCCGAGAGCGCCGGTTCGAAGGTGGTCCGCCCCATGAGGACCGCCTCGCAACGGTCCTGAAGGTCGTAGAAGCTGAGCGCGCCGGCATCCCAGCCGTCGAAGGCGAGCTGCACCGGCAGGCCGTCTCGGGTGGTGACGCGGCCGTCGAGACTCGTGCACATCCGGCTGAAGATCGTCATGAAGCACCTCGTCGAGCGAGTCCGGCCCTGTCGACACCAGGTTACGCACCCCGGAGCCAGGCACCTTGTGTCTTGGGCCTTGTTACAATGCAACTGTGCCCGCAGCGACGAATGTCAAGGTGTCCCATCGAGGGCAGGCCAGCCTGCCGGCCGATCTCCGCCATCGCTGGGGGATCGACAACGGTGGCGAGGTCGCGTTCATCGACCTTGGTGATGCCGCCCTGGTCGTCCCCGGGGGCGTCGACGTCGCCCGGCGGGAGCTGCGACGGGTGCTCCGGGACCACTACGCCACCGGGCTATCGGCCCTTGACGACCCCGACCTCGCCGACCAGTAGAAGCCGTTGGCGTCGGAGGTCGTAGTCCTCGACGATCGCCTGCTGATCGAGGAGCTCTTGGTTGGGCTTCCCATGCGGGACGTCGAGCTGCACACGACGACCTCCTGGTATTACCGCGCCTGTCGGGCCGCGGTCCTCGGGGCCGGCGGCCACCTTTTCGGGCCGTTCGCACAGCTCGGCGCGAGCGAACAGGAGCAGGCGATCCTCAGCTTGCTCGAGCTGCGTGAAGACGTCTCGCTACCCGACCCCCGTCTGACGGTTCCCGCCATGGCGAGGCTCGCGGGTCGACACCCGACGCTCAACTGGTTGAACCTCGAGGCGCTCGCGGTCGGCCGGCTCTTTGCCGCCGTCCTTTGGCTGTCGTCCGGCAGTGCGGGGGGCATCCTGCCGGGCGTGCTCGATTCGGAAGGTGTCGCGTGGCGGATGGTCAGTATCCCCTGAGAGGACGAGGTCGCGTCCGACGGCGGGCTGTTCGCCTTCGGCAACGCCCCGTTCGGGGTCCATGGGTGGCCAGCCGCTGAACCAGCCGATCGTGGGCACGGCCCAGTAGGCCCGAAGGCCGGCGGACCGGGCGCGGCGGTGGCCCGGCCGACGCCACTCTGGTAGAACGCGTCGATGGTCACCGTCGCCGCCGCCCAGTTCGCGCCCGGAGCCGACCCGGAGGAGAACGCCGTAGCGGTCGACGGGTTCGCCGAACGGGCGGCCCGGGCCGGTGCCGCGCTCCTCGTGCTGCCCGAGTACAGCTCGTACAGCGTCGCCCGCCCCGGACAGGACCTGGTCGAGCACGCGGAGCCGTTGGACGGCCCGTTCGTCCAACGGATCAGTGCGGCGGCGGCCCGCTTCGAGCGGTGGATCGTCGTCGGGATGGTCGAGGCGGCGCCCGGCACCCGTCGCGTCCACAACACGCTGATCTATGTCGACCCGAATGGTGTCGTCGTCGGTTGCTACCGCAAGGTCCACCTCTACGATGCGTTCGGCTTCCGCGAGTCCGAGCAGGTGATCGCCGGCGAGCCCGGTCCCGTCGACACGTTCGTCGTCGGTGGCCTGCGCGTCGGCGCGCAGACCTGTTACGACCTCCGCTTTCCCGAGACGAGTCGCCGCCTCGTCGATGCCGGGGCCGACGTTCTGCTCGTCCCGGCCCAGTGGGCCCCGGGGCCGCTCAAGGAGGACCACTGGGTCACGCTCCTGCGGGCGAGGGCTATCGAGAACACCGCGTTCGTCGTGGCAGCCGACCAGACCGGGCCGCTCGGCGCCGGCCGCAGCATGATCGTCGACCCGATGGGCGTGACCCTCGCCGCCCTCGGAGAGCACGACGGCCTGATCACCGCCGATCTCGACCGTGACCGGCTCGACGACGTGCGGGCGAAGAACCCGTCGCTGACCGCCCGGCGTTACCGGGTCGTCGAGGACCGGTAGCCCGGCTTCCCCCGCCGGGTCGTCAGGCGACCGCCCGCCGGAAGACCCGCGTCGCCCAGAGCAGGACGACGACGCAGAGCGGCACGAGCACCGCGAACGCCTGCCAGACCGCGTCGTTGCCGAAGTCGCCAACGGCCAGCACCCGTGACGCCGCCACCAGGTAGTACAGCGGGTTGAAGTGGGCGAGGACACGCATCCACAGCGGACCGAGCGAGATCGGCAACAGGACACCGGCCAGCAGCAACAGTGGCAGGTTCATCCCGTTGATGACCGCGGCGAAGCTCGAGATCTCCTTCGTCTCGAGCGCCATCGCCACCGAGAACGCGGCCATCAACGTCGCCAGGAGGGCGAGCAGCACCGCCAGCACGACGAGGCCGCCCCAGTCGATGTGGAAGCCGAACCCGGCGCCGATCGCGACGACGACCGCGTCGAAGATCATCATCATCGTCAGCCCGGAGAGGATCGGGCCGAAGAGGATGGCGAAGCGGCTGGCCGGCGTCACGCGGAGCCGTTCGAGCAGTCCGGACTGCAGCTCGAAGATCGTGCTGAAGCCCATGCTCGACCCACTGGCGAAGGCCAGCAGCGCGAGGATCCCCGGCAAGAACACCTGGAGGGCCGTGCCGCTCGGGAAGCCGGCGATGCCGACGACGTGCTTGAGCAGCGGCGTGAACAGCACGAGGTAGAGGATCGGCGTCGAGAAGCCGACGACGAGCCAGACCGGGTTCCGCAACATCTGGACCGTGTAGCGGCGGTAGAGGAGGCCGATGTCCCGAACGCCCTTCATGCCGCCGCCCCCTCTCGGCCGCTGTGGCCGTTGCCGCCGCTACCGGCGTCGCGTAGCGACCGGCCGGTGTGGCGGAGGAAGACGTCGTCGAGCGTCGGTTCCGAGAGCTGGATAGAACGCAGCCCGATCCCTTCGCGGTCGAGGAGCCGGAGGAGCGACGGTAGCGCGGTGCCACCGTCTTCGACGTAGCAACGGAGCTGCGTCCCGTCGACGCTGAGCTCGCGCACGTACGGTTCCGCCGCGACGAGACCACTGGCTCGCGTCAGCGTCCCGTCGTCGGCGTGGAGGTCGAGAACCACCGAGTCGCCGGAGACGTCGTGCTTGAGCGCACGCGGCGTCCCCTCGGCGACGACCTCGCCGTGGTCCATGATGATGAGCCGGTCGCAGAGGGCGTCGGCTTCTTCGAGGTAGTGCGTCGTCAGGAAGATCGTCGTCCCGAGCTGGCGCAGCCTCTCGATGTGCTCCCAGAGGTTCGCCCGGTTCTGCGGGTCGAGCCCCGTGCTCGGCTCGTCGAGGAACAAGACCTGTGGCTGGTGGACGATACCGAGGGCCACGTCGAGCCGCCGGCGCTGGCCGCCCGAGTAGGTCTTGACCCGGCGATCCGCGAACTCCGCGAGGTCGAGGATGTCCATCAGCCGGGTCGCTCGCTCCGTCACCGTGGCCAGGCTGTCGCCGTAGAGACGGCCCTGCAGGATGAGGTTCTCCCGGCCGGTCGCCAGCTCGTCCGCGCCGCCCAACTGGCTGACGTAGCCGATGCGTTCGCGGACCGTCTGCGGCTCCCGAGCGACGTCGACGCCGGTGACCGTGGCCGTGCCGCTCTCGATCGGCAGGAGCGTCGTCAGCATCCGCATCGTCGTCGTCTTTCCGGCGCCGTTCGGGCCGAGGAACCCGAAGATCTCCCCACGGTGCACGTCGAAGCTCACCCCCCGCACCGCGTCGACCGGCCCCTTCTTCGAGCGGAACTGCTTACGCAGATCCCGCGTCGAGATCACTTCGTCGTCCACTGCCATACCTCTCTCCTTTCTCCTTGCCGCTTCCCTTAGGTTCCTGTTCCGCTGCGGCCCGCGCCGCTGGCGTGCCCGTCATGGCTGCCGTCGTCGTCGGGTCACGGCTGCCGTCGTCGTCGGTCACGGCCGTCCGGCGGCTGGACCGATCGCTGGTCTCCCCGCTGGCGAACTGGTTGCCGGCGCAGCGGTCGGTCGGGCGCCGGGCAGCAAAATGGCGTGGGCCGGGTCGTCGTGGATCTGTCGCCACCAGTCCGTCCCCTCCAGCGTCCCGGCCGCGATCTCACCGGCCAGCCGCCGGACATAGACGAGCTCGGCCTCCCGGAGCACCCGGGCGAACTCCTCCTCGATCCAGAACAGCCGGGGCAGCTCCTGCTTCTCCACCAGCTCGCGGCTGGCGTCCATCTGCGCGAGGGTGAGCTCGAGACGCCGGGCCCGTTCGTCGAGCAGGTTGACGACCTCGTCCGGCGGTAGCGCCGGCAGGAACGACAGCGCAGCTTCGAACTCCGGGTACTCCTTCACCGGGACCGAGACGAGATCGGTCATCCAGTCCTGGATCTCGACCCGGCCGGGCTCGGTCAGCTCGTAGATCGTCCGTTCTGGGAGCCGTCCCTCCCGCTCGGTGTCCTTCGGCGAGATCAACCCGCGGCGTTCGAGCGAGCCGACCACCGAGTAGAGCGATCCGTAGTTCAGCCGGACGCTCTCCTGCTTGTTGCGCTGGCGGAGCGTCGTCGCGATCTCGTACGGGTGCATCGCCCGCTCGTAGAGGCAGATGAGCACGGCCAGGGCGAGCGGGTTGCTGCGGTTACGTGGCATCTCCGGCGTCCCCTCTGTTCGTGGTACTCGATTCAGAGTACCCCACTTGGAGGAGAGATGGCGACGCCGACGCCGGGCGCGATCGGGATCTCGAGTGCCGGTACGGCGATCGGGACTCGGCCGCCCGGGGCGGTCGGACGGGTACGGCGGCTAGCGGCGGCGCGGCCGCCCGGCGGGGGCGGTCACGGCGCCTGCCACTGCGCGCCGAGCGCCGGGCGACGGCGGAGCGTGGCGACCGGCGACCGTCCGACGGCTTGTCGGTAGGAGTCGATCGGGCGATCTTCGCGGTAGCCGAAGTCGCTGCGGATGCAGAACGCCCGAACCAGATCCTGCGCTCGCGCCAGGTTCGGCCGGGGCATGCTCGGGAACAGGTGGTGCTCGATCTGATAGTTGAGGCCACCCAGGACGAAACTGGTCGAGCGGCCGCCAGCGACGTTGCGAGCCGTCACTACCTGACGCTCGGCGAAGCTCATGCCGGAGTCCTCGTCGATGATCGGCATGCCCTTGTGGTTGGGGGCGAAGCTGCACCCGAGGTAGAACGAGAAGACCGCCTGGTGGACCAGGATGAAGGTGATCGCCTCCAACGGAGGAAGAACCCAGAAGACCACGATCAGGTAGAGCGCGGCGTGGGCGGTGACCAAAAGGGCCTCGACCAGCGCCCGGCGATCCCGGCGACGGAGCAGATCGATGCCACCGGACAGGTAGAGGCCCGTGCTCCGGAGGAGCATGAGCGGGAAGAAGAGCTCGGCGTGCCACCGTGTGAGCCAGCCGGCGAGACCCCGGCGGTCGTCGGCTGTCCCGTCGGTGCTGCGGGCGCCGATCAGGCCGACGCCGATGTCAGGATCGCGGTCGGGCTGGTTGGGGTGGGCGTGGTGAGCGCTGTGCTTGGGAACCCACCAACCGAAACTCAGCCCGATCAGCCCGTTACCGACGGCCAGGCCGAGCAGCTGGTTGGCCCGCCGGGAGGCGAAGACCTGTCCGTGACCAGCATCATGGCCGAGGAAGCCGAGCTGGGTCTGGACGAGGCCGAGGAAGACCGCGACGGCCAGAACGGCCCATGAGGGACCCAGGGCGAAGAAGGCCCCCCATCCGAGGGCGAACGCCCCGACGGTGACGCCGATCTTGACCCAGTAGTAGCTGAGCCGTCGATCGAGGAGCCCGGCTGCCCGGACCTGCACGGCGAGCGTGCGAAAGTCGCCGGCCGGCTCGACTCGTCTGACAATCGTCTGCACGGGTTCTCCCGTTCTGTGGCTGAACTGCGGTACCGGGAATCCTCGGGGTAACCGCCGCAGCCCCTTGCCGGGAGCCCGTCGTTGGGCAGGATCCGAGCGCGTTGGCGCGCCGTGCCGGCAAGGCCCGAACCAGTCGGGCCTTGCCGGCCGGGGCTTGGGCTAGAGGGGTCGGACGTTCTGCGCTTCGGGGCCCTTGCGGCCCTCGGCGACGTCGAACTCGACCTGCTGTCCGTCCTCGAGGTTCTTGAATCCGTCACCGACGACGTTGGAGAAGTGGACGAAGACGTCCTTTTCACCCGAGGCCGGCGTAATGAACCCGAAGCCCTTTTCACTGTTGAAGAACTTCACCGTTCCAGTTGCCATGTTCCTATCACTTTCTTTCTCTTTGTTGTACTGACAGCTATGTGGGAGCAAGCTATTTCGAGGGCTTGCCCACCAAGAGTTTCTCGTATTCGTGGCCGCACGCCGAGGCGGTGCCCGCTTCTCCGTAGGTTCGACAGTCCTCATCGTCGCACCATCCGAGCAGCAAGTCACCTTGGCGAACGCGGACCCCGTCGTCGCTGCAGAGCAGCACGTCCGGCAGGATGACCGTCACCGAGAAGGACTGGTCGCTCGGGTCAAGACCGCGAGCCAGGGTCCGCCTCGGTGGGTCGATCGCTGCCGTTGCCAACTGGCCACACAGGACGCAAGGTGACCCCGGGGGCAGCGAAGTCACTGCCGAACGGCCTCTCGGAGGTTGGTCACTCCTCGTAGTCGACGTTCGATCTTGGCGGCGTCCGGGGCGTCCCGGTCGCGGATGCGCTGCTCCAGCTGGTCGAGCCGGGCCACCTCGTTGACGACCAACTGGCGGCGGTGGGCCTCGTCCTGAGACCCAAGAGCGCGGATGAAGCTCCGGTGGGCGTCCGTCGCCCGGCTCAGCTCCAGCCGGCGAGCGATGGCCGAGTAGGAGGTGCCGGCCTCACGGAGGCTGAGCACCTGCGCGTCGAGGTCCTGCGTCGGCTGTCGCCGGCCGCCCGACCCCTTTCGATCACGGGGCTCGGAGCGCTTCTGCGTCGGTTTGGCGTGCGTGTGCCTAGGCACTGGGCCGACCTGGGAACGAGCTGGCCATCAGGAGGCGGCGGCCGCAACGAAGCAGCGCAGTGCGCCGTCGTCCATGACGACATACCGAGGGCACGGCACGACCGAATAGCCCCGAAGGGGTTCGGGAAGGCACTTGAGGATGTCGAGCTCCGTTCGAATTGGGCCAACTCGGGGAGATCTCGAACGGGCCACGCCAGCTCAAGGGCGGCGACCCCCGCACACTACCAGCCGGAGCCTTGGCCTGCCGTGCGGGAGTGGGGGCGACGACGTTTCGTCTCCCTGACGCGATCTTTCGGCGCCCCCGGGCCATGACGGCCGGCGCGTCAGTTGACGGGTGTCCCGTGGGTCGGATGGCGGAGCTTCGACATCGCTCGAGACTCGATCTGGCGGATCCGCTCTCGAGTCAGGCCGAATCGAGCGCCGACTTCGTTGAGCGTGCGGGGCTCGCCCCGATCGAGCCCGAACCGCAGCTGGATGACCTCTCGCTCACGGTCGTCCAGGCCGGTCAGCATCCTGGCCACCTCGCCGACCAGCAGCGTCGCCGCGGCTGATTCGAACGGGGACGCGGCCTGGTGGTCCTCGACGAGGTCGCCAACTTGGAGGCTGCCGTCGTCGCTCAGCGGTTCGGACAGCGAGCGCGGGGCGGCGGCGTGACGGAGGATCTCGGCGACCTTGGCCTCTCCGACGTCGAGGTCGGCCGACAGTTCGGCGACCGTCGGCCGCCGACCGAGCTCGATCTCGAGCCGCGCCCTGGACTGCGCGGTCTGCATGAGCAGCGCGCTGGCCTGAGCCGGGAGCCGAATGGTCCGGCCGCCTCTTTCGATGCCGCGGGTGATCGCCTGGCGGATCCACCACGTGGCGTACGTCGAGAACTTGAAACCCTTCCGCCAGTCGAACTTCTCGACCGCGTGGATGAGCCCGAGGTTGCCCTCTTGGACGAGGTCGAGCAGCGGCAAATCGGACCGCTGGTACTTCTTGGCGATCGACACCACGAGGCGGAGGTTGGCGTTGACGAGGGTCTCGGTGGCGGCGTCACCGGCGGCGACGATCCGGTGCAGCTCCCGCTTTCGAGTGGTGCGCAGGCCTTTTTGGGTCGCCAGCTCCGTTCGAGCCTGCTGTCCGGCTTCGGCGGCCTGGGCCAGCCGCACCTCGTCGTCCTTCGTGAGCAGGGCGTACCGACCGACGTCTTTCAGGTACAGGCGGACCAGGTCCTCGTCGGGCATCTGCACGCGCTTGGTGGCCATCGGCCCTCGTCTCTGGGTATCCCCGGCCTCGGAGCCAAACAGTCTCGCTGCTTCGGCGACGGATCCGGGACGTCCGCCCGGCGAGTGCGCGGCAACGCAACGCTACCGAATGGAGCGGTGCTCCCGATCGGCCGGAGATCAGGGGAGGGTGTGCGACCTGGAGACGCCGCTCGGGAGGAGCCAGCCGACCCTCTCCCACCACACCCGGGTGCTGGCCGAGGCCGGTCTGCTGGTGGGGGAGAACCGGGGGCGCTGGACGTGGTGGCGCGTCAACCCCGACCGGTTGGCGGCCGTGCAGCGAGCGCTCGGCCGATAGCCGAGACGTCAGAAGGTCCACCGGGTGGCGCCGCCCGGTGCTTCGGTGGCGACGGCGAAGACCGCTTCGGGCGTGAGCTCGTAGACGTACCACGGCGGTGGACCGGCACTCGGCGCGCTGTACTCGTGCGTCAAGCCGCCGTCGGCGACGGTCGGTGCCCAACCGCCCGCCGCGAACGCCTCGGCGACGTGCTGCAGCCGTCGATCGTCGACGACGCGGGCCGCCCGTCCTTCGATGGCCACGTCGTAGCCGCGGATGGCTACGCCGAGGGCGCAGCGTTGATCGCGCTCGATGTTCCGGATCTTGCGCGACCGCGGGCTCCCGCAGAAGTAGTAGCGGCCGTCGACCCAGAAGGCGCCGACGGCAGTCATGTGGGGCCGGCCGTCGCCGTCGACCGTCGTCAACCAGAAGGTGTGGCGATCGGGGCCGCTGCTGCCCGGCGCCTGGGTCAGGTTGGCGTCGAGCGCCCGTCGGACGTCGGCCCAGTCGAGTGGGGTGAGGTCGTACTGGTCGGCGAGGTTCTTCGTCTGGGGGCGGCGTGCCGTCATGTCAGTACCGACGATCCATAGTGACCGGAGTCATCGCTCGGGGCGCGGCGCCGGTGCCCGGCGCCGACGCGCTCAGCCGAGCGGGGACTGCCTGCCGAGCAAACGCAAGAACCGCCTTCCATACTGGAGAGATGACGCTTGCTCCTGCCGTCCCGGCCGGGGTCGACCCGGGCCTGCTCCGGTGGGCGGCGGCCGGCGTGTCGTCCACCGGCGGGCTCACGTTCTACGTGGGCGACGCCGTGGTCACGTACTCGGTCGCTGGAGGATCCGTCGTGGTCGAGGAGGGGTGTGACCACGGGACCACGGCGGTGCGCCTCGGCCGCCAGGCGTGGGACGACCTGGTCGCCCAGGTGCGCACCTTCGTCGGCCTGTACCTGAGCGACGAGTTGACCTTCGAAAGGGGAGGGTTCGAGCAGCTCGCCGACTGGGACCCCGTCCTCCGGTACCTTCACGCCGGCCTGCCGCCCTACGATCCGTCCCGGGCCGACCTCGAGGGTCGGGACCCGGCCGCGACGTTCGAGGCGAGCACCGACGACGCGGCGCTGGTCGCCCAGTTGCGGACCATGGGTTATCTCCACATCAAAGGCGTCTTCAGCGCCGAGGAGATGGCGGCGGCCGACCGGGAGATCGACCGGCTGGCCTCCCTCGCCCGGCCGGGCGACGACCAGTCGTGGTGGGTCACCACCGAGGACGGCTCGAAGGCCCTGTGCCGGCTCGTCTACGCCAGCCTCCGCTCACCGCTCCTGGCGGCGCTCGAGAGCGACCTCCGGGTCCACCGGTTGGGGACGCTCCTCGACCGCCACCTCGAGATCGCGCCCGACCGGATGGAAGGAGCCGCGGTGCTGATCAAGGTGCCGGGGAGGACGACCGGTCTTTCGAACATCCCGTGGCACCAGGACTGCGGCACCGGCGGCCACGCCATCTTCTGCCCGTCGATCAGTGTCGGGATCCAGATCACGGGGTCCAGCGCCGAGACGGGCAATCTGCAGGTCGTCCCCGGAAGTCACGGCAAAGTGCTGCATTATCGATGGCAGGACCGTTTGGCGGAGGTACCCGTCGTCGGCATCGACACCGCGCCGGGCGACGTGACCGTCCACGTCCAAGACGTGATGCACGCGTCGCCCAAACCGACCGGCGCTGGCCAGCGACGCACCATGTACGTCACGCACTATCCGCCGGCGCTCTGGGACCACATCGGCCCCCATCAGGCGCTCAACGACCTGGTACGGAACCGCACCGAGCAGGTTGCCCGGCTGCAAGGGAGACCTCCCGGCGCAACGTGAGCGGGATCGAGCGGCGCTCGGTCCGGTCGATCGTGCCGAGGGCCCACCCGACGAACGCAAGGCCCGATCGACCGGCCGTCGGCCACATGGAACGTCCGCCTTCCTCGCCAGGCTCAATTTAGCGGTCACCAATCGCTTGCAGCAAGGGCCTCGGAGGTGCGCAGAATCTCCGGCCCGACGCAGAACAAGCGACGGAGAAGGGGAGGGTGGCGTATGGCCGAGCACGAGGTGGTGATCGCCGGAGGCGGTCCGGCGGGAATGATGCTGGCGGCCGAGCTGGCGTTGGCCGGCGTCGATGTCGTGGTCGTCGAACGGCGCGCTGACCACGGGCTCGTCGGCTCGCGGGCCGGCGGCTTCCATTCGCGCACGATCGAGGTGCTGGATCAGCGAGGGGTTGCCGACCGGTTCCTCGCCGAAGGCCAGGCGGCTCAGGTCGTGATGGTCGCGGGAACGGTCTTGGACATGAGCGACTTCCCGACGCGGTACCCGTACTCGCTCGGGATTTGGCAGAACCAGATCGAGCGGATCATGGCCGACTGGATCGCCGAGCTTCCGGTGCGGGTCCACTACGGACGCGAGGTGACGGGCTTCGCGCAGGACGACCTCGGGGTCGACGTCGAGCTGTCCGGCGGCACCTCGCTGCGGGCGCAGTATGTCGTCGGGTGCGACGGCGGTCGTAGCGTCGTCCGGAAGGCCGCCGGCATCGACTTCCCGGGGTGGGAGGCAACGAGGAGCAATCTGATCGCCGAGGTCGAGGTGACCGAGGAACCGCCGACGGGTATTCGTCACGACGCGACGGGCGTCCATGGCCTCCACCGGATGGAGGACGGGCGGACGGTACGGGTCGTCGTGACCGAACAGCAGATCGAGTCGGGCAGCGAACCGACGCAGCGCGATCTGAGCGAGGCGCTCATCGCCGTCTACGGCACCGACTTCGGTGTCCACAGTCCCACGTGGATCTCGCGGTTCACCGATGCGACCCGGCAGGCGGCGTCCTACCGGGTCCGGCGGGTCCTCCTCGCTGGCGACGCCGCCCACGTCCACTACCCGGTGGGCGGACAGGGCCTCAGTCTCGGCGTGCAGGACGCGGTGAACGTGGGGTGGAAGTTGGCCCAGGTGGTCCGCGGCACGTCACCGGAGAGCCTGCTCGACACGTACCAAGACGAACGCCATCCGGTGGCGGCCCGGATCCTCCGGCACACGATGGCTCTGGGCATGCTCCAGCGTCACGACGAGCGCACCAAGGCGGTGGCCGAGCTGGTGGTGGAGCTGGCAATCATGGACGAGCCCCGCAAGCGGCTCACCGGCATCATCTCGGGGCTGGACATCCACTACGACCTCGGCGAGGGCCATCCCCTCCTCGGCCGGCGCATGCCCGATCTCGACGTCATGACGGCCGACGGCCCCCGACGGGTCTTCGAGCTCCTCCACGACGCCAAGCCGGTGCTGATCACGTTCGGTGAGGCCGCCGGTGCTGGCGCCGCTCCCTGGGCCGGCCGGGTCCAGATGGTCGGTGCGGCCTACGACGGCCCGTGGGAGCTCCCGGTGCTCGGCGAGGTCGCGGCGCCGACCGCCGTCTTGGTCCGGCCCGACGGCTACGTCGCCTGGGTGGGGGAGGGCGACGACGACGGACTGCGTGACGCACTGACGACCTGGTTCGGGACGCCGTAGAGCGTGGCGCTGCGCTCGCCGGGTCGGCTGACCGGTCCGATGACGCCCGTCGGCGCTTGGGCTGGTGACGACCGAACCGGATCAGTCGGCGACGCGGCCACCGAGCGAGCTCAGCAGCTCCCTCCACCACTCGGCCAACCGTTGCTGGAACGCGCCCAGCGGGAACCCGTGGCGGGCCGCGTGGTCCTGAGGGATGGCGTCCCAGCCGAGGTGCTCGACGGTGACCCGGGTGCCGGCGTCCACGGCGTCGAAGCGGACGGAGACCTCCGTCGAGCAGTCGGCGGGGAACCCCGCCTGACGCCAGCCGAACACGACCCGATGTGGCGGGTCCCAGACGGTGACGAGCCCGACCTCGAAGCGCTCGCCGTCAGCGCCGATCTCGACCAGCCGTTGCGGAGGGTCCGGCTCGAACGCGAGGCGACCGTCGGCACGGTTCGTGAAGGAGAAGAGGCCGTTCGGGCACCACCACTCGCCGATCTCGTCGATGAACGCACTGAAGGTCCGGGCGACAGGCGCGGCGACCCGCAGCGCGACGAGGACCCGCGAGCGGCTCACCCGCGCTCGACGTGGCGCTTGAACGCGCCGAGCTGATGGGTCCAGCCGGCCTCGGCGTCGGCGAGCCACGTCCGCAGTGCCCCCATCGACGCCGCCCGGAGGGAGTACACCCGCACCCGGGCGTCGAACGGCGGGTGCTCCTCGTCGACGAGATCGGCGGTCCGGAGCACTCGGAGGTGCCGGCTCATCACCGGTGCCGAGACGCCGAGGGCCGCGGCCAGCTCACCGGACCGGTGGGGCCGCTCGGCCAGCAACTCGATGGAGCGCCGTCGTACCGGGTCGGCCAGTGCCGCCAGGGTGAGATCGACGCTCTCGCTCTCGAACAGCGCGGTCGACGGCAGGGTCACCGCCAGCTCGGAGCATGGATCGGCGTGCCGATCGCCTTCTCGGCCTCGGCTCGTGTGACGTCGCGGACGTGCATGGCAAACGTCCAGTGGTGTCCTTCGGGGTCGGTGCAGCGGTAGATCCGGTCGCCGTAGAACTCGTCGACCGGCTCGGCGACGATGTGAGCGCCAGCGGCGCGGGCCCGTTCGCAGTGGCCGTCGATGTCATGGGTCACGCTGACGTGGATGCTGGCCGACCTGCGACCGTCGCCGGACGCGGGGCTACGCATCCACTCGTTCCATTCGCTACCGATCATTATCCGACCGCGGCCGTCGTAGCCCATCTCGTAGTGGCTCTGCATCGGGTCGCCGTCGGGGCCCTCGATGGCCATGGTGATCTCGAAGTCGAAGGCTTCGGTCAACCAGGCGAGGGCGCCTTTCGGGTCGCGGTAGGCGAGGGCCGGTACGAAAGTGCTGTCGTCCATGGGGTGCTCCCCTCAGTCCGAATAGTTGTCAATTTCTACAATAGTTTCCCAAAGTGTGAATGGCAATCGCCGGCCAGAGGGGCCGTTGCGCAGCCGCTCCGCCGTTTGACGAGCGCGAACGACAGTGATGTGATTTACCAGGCCATCAAACCGCCCGAGCCAGTTTGCCTGGAAGGTTGCCGTGGAACATGCCCTGAACAAGGCGCTCGTGCGCACGATCCTCGAGCACGCCCAGGACTACGCCTGGATGATGCAGGACTTCGGGCTCCTGGGCCTACGCCTCGACGACCGGCGGGTGTACCGACTCCACGTCTGGGATCCGGCGGCCTACGCCGGTGAGCTACCGGTCCACGACCTCCCCTTCGACTTCACGTCGACGATCGTCGCTGGCGAGATGACGAACACCCGCTACGAAGAGGACCCCTCGGGTATCGAGTACTACCGGATGCGGTACTCGCCGCCGGAGGAACCTGCCCGCAGAACCGACACCGTCCGGTTGTCGGCGACGGCGACGACGTACACCGAAGGCAGCTCCTACTCCCAACGCGCCCACGAGCTGCACGACAGCCGCCAGCTTCCGGGCACGGTGTCGATCATCCGCCAGACGTTCAAGGACGTCCCCGAGCTGACCGTCTGCCTGCGGGACGAGACGGCCTGGGTCTCCGGCCAGTCCCGTTCCGCCACGTTGGAGGAGATCAAGCGGATCACCGCGGCGGCGCTCGGCTGGTTCTAGGCGCGTGACATCCCGATATCGGGAACGGCAGCTCCCCGGGTGGCGAGCGAAAGCGCGGCGGCTGACGCCGGCCGCATTCGTCGGCCAGTAAGCCGGCGCCACGAGCCGTGGAGGCTGAGCGCGACCGTTCCGAATGTGGACGCCATCCGACGATCGGTTGTCGCGGTCGTCAACCTTTCGCCGAAAAGTTCGGTAAATGGTCATCCGCGCTGGCCACGGCCACCGAAGAACGTTTCGTATGGGGTTGGCTAGAGGCGCGTTGCGCGACGATCGTCATGGACGGCATCGCAGCGCGCCGAGTGTGTACCCATCACCGGTCGGGCCGCATCCGCGGGCCCGTTGGAGAGAGGGGTTCACCATGACCGAACGACTTCGTCCACGAGCAGCGTGGAACAGAACCGCGTTGGCTCTCGTCGCTGCGCTCTTCGTCGTGCTCGGTTTGACCGCCACCGGTCTGACGGCCGGGGCGAGCGCGGCAACGGCCAATGCCGTCCAGGTGCCGCCGCCCAGCGGAACACATGGCACGACGATCGATCCGCTCCAGTACAACTGTGGCAACGATGCCCCGACCTGTGGGCAGGTGGGGGAGTCGTACGGCTACTACAACGGCCAGAACGTCGATCTGTTGTACAGCGAGAACTACTACTGCGACACCAACGTGACGTCCGCCGCCGCCACCGGGTGTGAAGCGGGCGCCGGTCCGTCAGCCAATCCGAGCACAACATCGGTCGATGGCACCACGTTGGGTAACACCACACACAAGGACACCCTCTACATCCCGGTGCCGCTGTTCTCGAACCCCCCGGCGACCCAGTGCACGGCCACAGCCACGTGCATCGACCACCCGCCGACGATCGACCTGTCCCGGATCGCCGGTGCGTTGCCCGGTAGTCCGTCGGCGACAAGCGTGAAGAACGTGCCGATCCCGTCGCACGACCATGTCGTCGGCACCCGCAACAGCGGTCTGCCGGAATGGTGGAACGTCCAGGTGGTCGCCACCACGGACCCGGCGACCTTCGGCACGCTGACCAGCGTGGGCGCCATCAACGCCGCCGTGGCCGCCACAAAGGCGGTGTCGGTTCCGACGAACACGTTCCTCTTCTTCCAGGTCCTGCCCGGAACGGTGCCGGCCGCCCAAGCCGCCAACCTGACCGCGACGGCTCCGCCCGGACCGGCGGTGGCCACCGCGCCAACACCCAATCCGTCGGGCAACCAGACCGAGACGGGGACGACCTTCAACAACCTGAAGAACGACTGCGGGGCGACCGCGCCGAACTGCCAGAACCTCGGCATCTCGAAGGACTGGATCGACGGCCAGAACGTCGAGGCGTTCTATTCGGAGCAGTACTTCTGTGACACCTCGGTGGGCTCGGCGTCATCGTCTGGCTGTGAGGCCGGCGCGGCCCCGAACAAGGTGCCACCGGGCGTGGCCACACAGACGGCACCTTCGCCGACGGTCACCAACGGCAACATCGACCCGCTGTACATCCCGGTGCCGCTGTACACGACAACGCCGGTGGCCTACAACCAGTGCTCGAGCGCGATCACCTGCATCGATCATCCGGCCACCATCGACCTGACCCGGCTGGCTTCCGCTCTCGGGGTCGCCAACGCGGGCAGCCTGGCCAACGTGCCGCTCCCGGGCCACGACCACCTGCTGACCACCCGCAACGGGGACCAGCCGGAATGGTGGAACGTGGTGGTCATCCCGGTGACCTCGCCGAAGGGCTTGGCCACGGTCGAGGGCAGCAAGTCCTATAACGCCGTCAAGGCGCAGGAGAACGTGGCTGGCAGCGGTATCGGCGTCGCCGGCGTGGGTGAGGTTCCGACCAACGCGTACCTTTGGTTCCAAACCCTCCCGGGTGCCAGTTCGACAACGCCCGGCCCGACGCAGACCAACTGCATGTCCGCCCTGCCCTCGGGCTCGGTGGTCGGAGCGGGAGCGCTTCCGGACGGGACCGGGTACGTCGAGGCCGACGCCCAGGGTGACGTCGCCGTCTTCGGCGCGGCCACCTGCTACGGGTCGATGACCGGCCAGCACCTCAACCAGCCGATCGTCGGCGTGTCCGTCGACCGGCAGACCGGGGGCTACTGGTTGGTGGCCGCCGACGGCGGGGTGTTCTCCTTCAATGCACCGTTCCTCGGGTCAACCGGCGGCATCCATCTCAACAAGCCGGTCGTGGGGATCTCCACCACAATCAACGGTGCCGGCTACTGGCTGGTGGCGTCTGACGGCGGGGTCTTCGCCTACAACGTGCCGTTCTACGGTTCGACGGGCAGCCTGACCCTCAACAAGCCGGTGGTGGGAATGGGTCTCGACCGGACAACCGGTGGTTACTGGTTGGTGGCCGCCGACGGCGGGGTGTTCGCGTACCACGCGCCCTTCGACGGTTCGGCCGGCAGCCTGACCCTCAACAAGCCGGTCGTCGATATCGCTCCGGTCTCCGACGGCAGCGGCTATCGGTTGGTGGCCTCCGACGGCGGGGTGTTCTCGTACGACGCCCCGTTCTACGGCTCGGCCGGCAGCATCAAGCTGAACAAGCCGGTCATCGCCGGTCTGAACAACAACTCCTACGACGGGTACTGGCTGGTCGCGTCCGACGGTGGCGTGTTCACCTACGGGCCGTCCGGCGAGACAATGCCGTTCTACGGATCCGGCGTCTGATGCTCCGTAGGCCATAGGCAGTTGCCATAGGCAGTTGCCATAAGCAACGCGCTGACCGCCGGGTGGTTCCCTCCAACCACCCGGCGGTCCGTCGCGTCCGAGGGCCCTTACCGGCCGAGGCCGCCCGTCGGGGGACTCCCGAGGATCATGGCGTCGATGCGCCGGATGCGTGCTCGCCGGTCCCGACCGGTGGCCCGGCTGGTGGCGCGGCCGGCGCCGGCGAAGAAGCCGGCGACGGGGAAGGCCCTTGGGCGACGAAGTCCCGGCTGCGGATGAGCGTCACCGCGAAAACGGCGCCGACGAGGGCGACGCAGCCACTCACGATGACGAGCTCGTTCATCGTCGCGGCGAAGCTCGAGTGGATGGCCGTGACGAGAGTGCCGCGATCCGCGGCGGGAGTCCCGGCGATGAGCGACGACGTGGTCCCCTGCTGCAGCGCGCTCGTGACCCGGCCACCCGAACCGGCCAGCGACGGCGTCGACGCCAGCTGCTGGTCGAGGTGGCTACGAATCTCCGAGGTGAAGATCGACCCGTAGACGGCGATGGCGGTGGCGATGCCGATCTGGCGGAACGTCGTGTTGACGCCCGAGGCCATGCCGGAGCGCTGCGGCACGACGACGCCGACCGCGGTCGACGCCAGCGGTGGGTTGACCAGTCCGGCCCCGGTCCCCGAGATGATGAACCCGGGAATGAAATGCGTCCAGCTGCTCGTCCCGGTGAGCCCGGCCATGAGGATCAGGCCGACCCCGACCAAGAAGAGCCCAGGTCCGATCAGCCAGCGGACCGGTACCTGGCTGCTCAGCCGACCCGAAATGGTGGCGAAGATGAGGCTCGCTCCGCTGATCAGCAGCAGTCGGAGCCCGGTCTGAAGGGCCGAGTACCCGAGGTTGTCCTGGAGGTAGAGGACGAGGTACACGAGCATCGCGAACAGTGATCCGTTCATCGTGAACGCGGCGATCGATCCGCCGACGAACGTCGGGATACGGAACAGCGAGAGGTCGAACATCGGGTGGCTCGCCCGCCGTTCGATCGCGATGAACGTGGCGACGAGCACGGCGCCGAGGCAGAGGCAGCTGATGACGGTCGCGCTGCTCCAGCTGCTCTCGCCGGCTCGGATCAACCCGTACGTCAGGCTGACCAGGCCGGCGGTCAGCACGACGAAGCCGGCCCAGTCCGGGCGCGACGCGTGGGGCTGCCGTGACTCGTCGACCTTGTAAACGGCGATGGCGAGTGCGACGATGCCGACCGGCAGGTTCACGAAGAAGATGCCGCGCCAGCTGATCCCGGTCGTGATGACGCCACCGAGGACGGGCCCGAGGGAGGTGGCGATGCCAGTGATCGCCCCCCAGACGCCGAAGGCCACTCCGCGCTCTCTCCCGTGGAACGTCTGGGCCAACAGCGCCAGCGACGTGGCGAAGAGGATGGCACCGCCGACGCCTTGGAGGCTCCGGGAGACGATGAGCATGAGCGGTGACTGGGCCGCCCCGCAGAGGGCCGATCCGATCGTGAAGACCGCCAGCCCGATCAAGAAGAGGAGCCGGCGACCGTAACGGTCGGCCAGCGATCCGGCCGTGAGGAGGAGCGACGCCAGCGTGATGGCGTACGCATCGATCACCCACTGGACGTCGGCGAACGTCGAGTGCAGTCCCGTCTGGATCTCCGGCAACGCCACGATCACGATCGTGACGTCGAGCAAGAGCATGAACGTCGCCGCGCAGACGACGATCAGCGTCCACCACTTCCTGTCCATCAGCGTGTCCCTTCTCGTCGCATCGCCTCTCCTGTCTCGTCGGTGGCCGTCCTCGTGGCGGGTCGACGACGGTCGACCGTTCGCCGCCTCTCCGGTGATCGCCGGAGAGGCGGCGGCTCAGTAGTTGCCGTAGGCCCGTTTCACTTCGAACTCGTAGACCGATCGATGTTGTTCGCGCACGGACTGGATGTACTCGTCGACCGTATACGGACGGTCGTGGCCGAGCGCCTCGTCGTGCCCCAGGACCATCCCTTCCGGCATCTCGTCGCCGTGCCGCGCCTGCATCAGCGCCACCAGCCGGCCCGGCGCGTCGTCGCCGTCGACCACCGTCACCTCCGTCTCCAGGCCGAGCCAGTTCGGATGGGGGCCGAAGACGAACAGCGAGCACCGGGGGTCGCGGCGGACGTGCCGGTCCCGCACCAATGACGGAGCGCCCGAGCTCTCGATCCGGCCGTCGACGACCGCGAGCTCGATGCGCGCCATGTGGGCGGTGCCATCCAGGCGATAGGTGATCATCGCCGCATCGGGAGTCCGCACGATGAAGGTCTGCAGGCGATCATCCATCGTTCCTCGCTCCTTTGCCTCGCCAAGCTCGCCGAGCAGAAGGCTAGAGGACTGACTGGGGGACAGTCAATAAACTGACTGAAGGTCATTCACCGGGGTACGATCGTCAGCGACAGGCGAGGCCGCGGTGCGTCAGTGCCTCGACTACCAGGAAGAATGGGAGAGAGACCGATCCAGCCGGGCGGTCGGAGAGAGAGGCCGGGTGCCGCGAACCAAGCCCGCGGAGGAACGTCGGGCAGACCTGCTCGCCGCCGGCGAGGCGCTCTTCGTCGCCAAGGGCGTTGCCGGGACGTCGCTCGAGGACATCACGAACGGCGCGGGCGTCTCGAAGGGGCTGTTCTACCTGTACTTCCGCTCGAAGGACGATCTCGTCCTGGCCCTTCAGGAGCAGTTCACGACCCAGTTCGCGACCCGGATCCGTGCGGCGATCGATGGGCAGTCGGACTGGGTGCCGAAGCTGGACGCCTGCGTCCGGGAAGGTTTCGACTGCTTCCGCGAGCTGCACGACCTGCACGAGGTTCTGTTCCGGCACGGTGGGCACGACGCGTCCGACGCCGGACACCAGCCGACGCACGCCGTGCTCACCGAAGTCCTCCGCGAGTTGCTCGCCGCCGGCATCGCCGCCGCCGCCTTCGACGTCGCGGACCCCGAGACGACTGCGGTCTTGCTCTACGTGACGATGCACGCGTTCGATCCGAGCTTCCATGGCCGGCAGCCGCCGACCGACGAGCGATTGATCCGGGCGACGCAGGCGCTCTTTCACCGGACTGTTGGCGTTGTGCCGTGACGGCGTACGGCTTGGCGGTGGCCGGGTTGATCAGAATCTTGTCCCGCGCCGCCTTAGCGGCGTACATCGCCAGGTCGGCCTCGGCGAGGAGCGTCGACCCTGTCGAGTGCGGCCCGGCGACGACCGCCCCGACACTGGCCCCGATGCGGACCCGACCGACGCTGACGTCGTAGGGGGCACCGACCGCCACTTCGAACCGATCGGCAAGCTCGACGGCGGAGACTCGGTCCACGACGCCGAGTACGAGCACAACGAATTCGTCGCCGCCCACCCGGGCGACGAGGTCGTCGTCGCCGACGCAATCGATCAGGCGCCGGGCTACGAGACGGAGAACTTCGTCGCCGATGTCGTGACCGTAAGTGTCATTGACCGGCTTGAAGTGGTCGAGATCGACGTAGAGCAAGGCCAGCGGGCGCCGCGCTTCGACGAGCGTCTCCAGCCGTTCGGCCAGCAGATCCCGATTGCACAGGCCGGTGAGGCTGTCGTGAGTGGCGAGGTGCTCGAGCCGCCGCCGGGCGGCGTCGAGGTCGCTGACGTCCTGGCCGGTCACGACGAAGCTGGCGACGACCGGGTCGTCGAGGAGATTGACGATCTCGAACCGGATCGGTACGGCGTCCTCCGCCTTGGCGTGCTGCATGGGGACCTCGACAGTCGCCGTCCCGGCCGCCGCCGCGCTGGCAATGGCGTCGCTCAGCTTGCGTCGGTGACCTGGCGCGGCGTGCGAGCTGAGCCGCGTGCCGATGACGATCGAAGGGTCGATGCCGAGCAGGCGGGTAAGCGCCCCGTTGGCCGCGGTCACCGCGCCGTCAGCATCGAGGCTGAGCACGATGGCCGCCGCGTGCTGGAGGATCTGCTGGAAGCGGACGACGTCATTTGCCGCCACCTCCCACATTCGGCGCTGCGTCAGGTCGCGGGCGGTGAACAGCACCCCGCCGATCCCTGGGACGTCGAGGCAGTCCTTCCCGATCACCTCGAACCAGTGCCACGGGCCGCCTGGCACGGCGATCCGCAGCTCGATGGGGGTGCCGATCCGCTTCGACCGGACCGTCTCGAGTGACGAGATGGCGAGCATGGCGTCGTCCGGGTGCAAGAAATCAAGCATCGAGCGTCCGAGATACTGCGCGCTGTTCGCGCCGAAGACGATCTCGGCTTCTGGGTTCACGTAGAGGAGCCGACCGGCCGCGTCGAGCACGAAGACGACGTCGGGCATCATCGCCACGAGCTGCGCCGGATCGACCGTCGATACGGTCGGCGTATGAAGCCGTGGCTGGTCGGGGCGGGCGCTCACGGCCCGGCCGAACGCGCGCCGGAAGACATACCTAGAGCTTAGGCAGCCACCGATCGAACTAGCTGGTCATGCCATCAGGCGGTCGCCGCGAGCTCGGTCGCGCAGTACTTGCACTTCGTCGCGGCGACCGGGAGGTCGTCGGAGAGGCAGCTCGGGCACGTCTTCGTCGGCGGCGGATCGCCGAAGACGGTCTTGCCCCGCTTCTTCATGTACGCCCGGTACGGGACGACGATCAGGAAGTAGATGACCACCATGAGGATGACGAAGTAGACGACCGCTCCGATGAAGGCACCGAGGTCGATCCGCTGACCGCTGACCGTCCATCCGATGCCCTGGCCGGTCGACCCGCCACCGGCGATGGCGTTGACGAGGGGCGTGATGATGTTGTCGGTAAAGGCCTTGATCAGCGTGCTGAACGCGAGCGCGATGACCAGGCCGACGGCGATGACGACCAACTCGCCCTGCATGAGGAAGTTCTTGAAGCCCTTGAGCATTTTCGGCGCCTCCTCTTCGTTGGTTCCTCGCCGTCCGACGAACCTGACGGCTCGGCGACCGTGTGGTCGCCGTCACCCGACGAATCGTACGACGGTCCGTTGTCGGCCGCTCGCTCCGGTGCGGGCTCTATCGTTTGCGCCGATGGATCGTCTCGCTACCGAGGACCTCGTCCGGGTGCTCGATCTGCTCCGGACGGTTGGCCAGGCCCGGGATCCCGACGAGTTCGTCCAGGCCACGCTCGAAGGTGTGATCGAGCTGGTTCCGTGTGCGGTGGCCACCCTCAACGAAGTGGTGCCCCAGGCCGATCGGGTCGGTGTCTGGACGGAGCCGACCACCTTCCACATTCCGCCAGGCGCGGCCGAGCTGCTGGCTCGGCTGGCCGGGGAGCACCCGCTGATCCGGCACTACGCCACGACCGGTGACGGATCGGCCCTGCGGATCAGTGACTTCTGGACGACCGAGGAGTTCCACGCCAGCCGGCTGTACGAGCTCATCTACCGCCGGATGGGCATCGAATACCAGATGTCAGTATCGTTCTCCGTTCCGCGCCCGTCCGTCCTCGGCCTGGTGGTGAACCGGGACGGCAGTGATCGGGACTTCAGCGAACGGGACCGGTCGGTCCTGAACGTGGCCCGCCCCCACCTGGTCCAGCACTGGCGGAACGCCCAGGACCAACAGCGTCTACGGGGCCTGCTGGACGCGGCCAGTGACGTGATGACCGAGCGCGATGCGGGGGTGGTCGTCCTGTGGGACCCTCCGGAGGAGGTGACCCCGGGCGCTCTGGTCACGCTCTACCGCTACTTCGGCCGCCCTTCCCGCACGTCCCCACTCCCCGTTCGAGTGGCCCGGTGGGTGGACAGCCAGCGGGAGTCCGTCGGCCGGCTCTCGTTGGCCCGACCGTTGTCGGCTCAGCTGGACGGCCGACGGATGGTCCTGCGGTACCTGCCCGCCCAGCGGAGCCATCCCGGAGCGATCGTGCTCTCCGAGGACCGGCGACAGTCGTCGCGCCGGAGCGTCGAATCGCTCGGCCTGACCCGCCGGGAGGCCGAGGTCGTCCGGTTGGTCATGGCCGGCGCGACCAACGCCGCGATCGCCGTCGAACTGCACGTCTCGCCGGGGACGGTCAAAAAGCACCTCGACAACGTCTACGACAAACTGGGCGTCCGTGGCCGCGGCGCGTTGACGGCGTTCATCTTGGATCTCGCCCCGGTCGACCGATAGCCGCGAACGTCGCCGCCCAGTGCTTGCCTGACCGGGTTCGCGTCAGCGTCAGAAATACGCCGATCGGCGTATTCAATCTGTTGTCCTTTCCTGCCACCATGCGACTGCGGTTGTCCTGAGCGGTGGGAGCAGCAGGAGTGAAATCAGTATCTGGTACCCGTTGGCGCCGGCGTTCGGTCGTCCCCGGCCTGATCCGGCTAGCGGTGCCCACTGTCTTGGTGGGGGCGACCTTCGGTGCGACCGCCACGGTTGCCCTGGTCGCCAACGCCGCTCCGGCGGGGGCGGCGACAGCTGCCCCGGTCAACACCGCCCTGCCGGTCATCACCGACCTCAACGGGAACGCCTACGGGTACCCCGCGCTTGGGGACACCTTTCAGGCGTCCACCGGTACATGGACCGGCAGCCCCGCCTCGTACGCTTATCAGTGGTACACCGGGACAGGGTTCAAGTTGACCGGTCAGACGGATCAGGACTTCACCACCTCGGCGTCTACACCGGCGCTCGGCTACTCGGACCGTGGCTACGCCTTCACCGTCGTTGTCACGGCCACCAACCCCAACGGATCGACCTCGGCCACCGCCGCAAAGACGAACTACGTACGTCTACTGATCAACGGCCAGCAGCCGGGAGACGTGGTCTCGACCGGTCCGGCCTCGACACCTCTCTACAACAGTATCGAGGGTATCGACGCCAACTCCCGGCCCATCCCCGAGAACTGCACCACAGGGACCACAACGTCGCCGCCGCCGGGTGACCCGGTCCCGTTCTGCAACCCCGGGCAGTACACAAGGTACTTCACCATCGATTCGCAGACCGGGCCCAGCACGACGGGGTACGACACCGTCACCGTGACCGACACCTACCCCGGGTCCACCTCCCTCACGTTCATCTCGGGCGACGGCACGTTCGGGCAGTCCGCGCATCCCGCCTATTGGGGGACAAGTGTCCTCTACTACCTCTGGTACGCCTACGTCGGTACCGATCCCAAGGCCACGACACCTCCCGGGTACTCGGGGAGGACAGTGATCGGGGTGACCTGCCAGTACGAGGTCCCTTGCACGGTCCAGATCCTGACAGCGCCGTACTACGAGGGCTCGCCGATCACTCCACCCGACGTCCCTCAGTACATCGACCCGTTGTTCTACATGATCATGAACACAGGCCGGCGGGTCACAGGGGCCGGGATGTTCGAGAACACCGTCGGCTCCAACTACGCCTCGGCTCCGCCGACGGCGGCCTTCACCTCCACCCAGACATCGACCAACGCCTTCACCTACGCATTCAACGCCAACGGTTCTCACGCGGCATCCGGGCACTCGTTGACCACATACACGTGGACATTCGGAGACGGACACACCGGATCGGGCCTCAGCCTCTCCCACACGTATGCCTCCGGTGGGACCTACACAGTGAAACTCACGGTCAAAGACGACAGCGGGGCCACCACGTCGGTGACTCATTCCGTCCGCATCGCCGTCCTGGTGGTCAACTCCAGCGGGGACTCCCCGGAAGTGACGCCGGCCACCAGCTCGTGCAACACCGGCCATCTGGCCCAGAACGGCACACCGGAGTGCACCCTGCGGGCGGCCATCGCGGTGGCCAACGCCGACGGGGGTGACACCATTCAGTTCGCCATTCCGGGGACAGCGGTCTTGCGCCCGGCGTCGCCGTATCCGCCGATCACCTCGCCGGACACGATCAACGGCACCTCGCAGTCGGGCGGCTGGGTCACCCTCAAGTGGACAACATCGGTCACCGCGCCCTCGAACGCGGAGTTGCTCTCCCTGAAGGGTGGCGGCATCGCCATGAAAGGCCTGTCGATCGTCGGCTTCCCGAGCATCGGTCTGTTCATCACAGGCGGCACCGGGGACACAGTGTCGGGGGATCGCATCGGCGTCGGTCCGACCGGGACAGTGGCCGAGCCGGCGATCGCCGCCCAGCTCTCCGGGACGACGAACCTGACGTTCAACAACGACGTCCTCGACGGCAGCGCCGCCAGTATCTACGACCTCACCGGCGCCGTACCGGGCCTCAAGATCACCAACGACCGCATCGGCACGACACCCAACGGGACGGCGCTGGCCCGCCCGGCGACAAACCACATCGGCCAGTGCGGGATCTGCCTCGGCGCGGCCACCGGCTCGGCCGCCTCGGCCTCGGTGGCCATCACCGGCAACATTGTTGCCGGTTTCGACGACCAGCTACTCGTCGGCGGCGCTGGGCTCACCACACTGTCCGTCAGCGACAACCACGTCGGCGTCGACGACAGTGGCGCCACCCTCACCTGGACCAACGGCCTCGGGCCGATGACATACGGCATCCGTCTCGACGACGTCCCCGCGCCGATCGTCTCCGGCAACGACATCGGCGGGAACCGGCGGGACCTGACCTTGTCGGGTGCACTCAACTGGGGCATTTCGACATACATCTACGTCTTCGACCCCGGCAACGACACAGTGTCGACGTCGCCGGCCGCCGGGTCGGCCGCCATCGTCACCAACAACGTGATCGGGGTCGGTAGTGACGGCGTCACCGCCAGCTCGACTGGGGCCCAGGTCGGCCTCACCCTGTTCGGCGGCGAGACCGGGGCCACGATCACTGGCAACACGGTGGCCGGCCACCGGACAACCGAGGTCCTCGTCACAGGAGGCGGTGCCGACATCGTCTCGGGCAACCACATCGGTGTGGGTGCCGGTGGTCAGGCCGTCACCCAGGCGGCCGTCCAGGGGCTCGTCCTGAAGGGAGTGTCCAACGCCACGGTGGGCGGAACGTCCCACAACGTTGTCGGTGGTATCGCCGCCGGCCCGGGCCTGGTGCTCACAAACACCACTGGAACCACCGTGTCGAACAACCTCATCGGTATCGCCACAGACGGTACGAGCGGCCGACCCGACCAGGTCGGCATCAAGCTGTCGGGTACCGATACGGGTTCCCAGGTGGGGCCGGGCAACGTGGTCTCCGGCAACACCGCGATCGGCATCGAGTCGGGATCGGCCGGTGTCTCCATCTCGGGCAACGACATCGGTACCAACAGCGGCGGGTCGGCGGCGGTGAGCAACGGCACCGGGATCGTCCTCGATCCGACGGCCACAGGAACCAAGATCTCGAACAACGTCATCGACGGCACACCGTCGACCGGCACGAGTCAGTTGACAGTGAACGGGTCGGTGGTGGCCAGCAACCTCGAGATCGGTGTCCTGGCCCAGGCCGGCAACGTGGAGATCGCCAATAACCGGATCGGAGTGGCTGCCGTCGGCACAGCGGCGATCGGTAACTCCGACGGTGTCGTCACCGACGGGGCCGGGCCGTTCAACGTCCACGACAACACCATCGCCAACAGCTCGGTGGCTGGCGTCTACGACAGCAAGGGCCAGACCACCCTGCGGTCGAACTCCATCTACGCCAACGCGACAGGGATTACCGGGCCGGCCAAATCGACGCCCCCTCGCCTGGTGGTCGCCGATCGGGTGACGACGAAGGGGGTTACGAGGACCTGGCTGGCTGTCTCCGGTCTCCCGACCAGCGGCACTGGCACCATCGAAGCCTTCGGCAATGCCACCTGCAGCGACCCCGAGGGAAAGTACCCGCTCAAGCTCCAGAAGCCCATGGCGGGGACGACAATCCAGGTCATCACCGTCGTCGGCAACACCAGCCTGCAGGGTTTCACCGTCACCTACACCCCGGCTGGACCCACAGGGGCTCCGACGGGGTCCACCTCGGCTTTCTCGGCTTGCCAGACAGCCAATACCACTGCCTCCGACGCCAATGGCGACGGCATCCCCGACCAGATCGAAGGCCTTGGCCCCTACAAGGACGCCGGAGCCACCCAGAGCGACTATGCGAACGTGCCCACCGACACAGGCGGCTGGGTGGGCCTGCACGTCAACAGCGCCGGCGGCCAGCTGACCGGCGTCGCCCCCGCGACAGTCCCGGGCGGGGCCCCAGCTGGCCTGAGCCTGCCGTCCGGTCTGGTGGACTTCACCATCACCGGCCTCCAGCCAGGCGCCACGGCGGTGGTCACATTCGTGTACACCCCGGCCGGTCCGGCTTCGGCCACCTACTGGCGCTACGGGCCGACGACGTCAGGCGGCCCGTCCATCTGGTACCAGTGGAACTTCAGCAAGACAACAGGCACTGGGGCCGAATCCAAGATCGTCACAGTGGATGGCACCTCGTATACCGGTTTCGTATTGAACTTCACCGATGGCGGGCGGGGCGACGATGACCTCACGGCCAATGGCACGATCGTCGACCCGGGCGGACCCGGGGTGCTGGCCAGCACGAACGCGCCTTCGCCGACGCCCTCCGGTGGAGCAACTTCCCAGACATCGGCCGGCGGTCCGGGCTATCGGGAGGTCGCGGCCGACGGCGGCGTCTTCGCCTTCGGCGACGCCAACTTCTACGGCTCAGAAGGCGGGACCCACCTCAACCAACCGATCGTCGGCATCGCGTCGACCCGCGATGGCGGCGGGTACTGGGAGGTCGCGGCCGACGGCGGTGTCTTCGCCTTCGGCGACGCCAACTTCTACGGCTCAGAAGCCGGGACCCACCTCAACCAACCGATCGTCGGCATCGCGTCGACCCACGATGGCGGCGGGTACTGGGAGGTCGCGGCCGACGGCGGTGTCTTCGCCTTCGGCGACGCCAACTTCTACGGCTCAGAAGGCGGGACCCACCTCAACCAACCGATCGTCGGCATCGCGTCGACCCACGATGGCGGCGGGTACTGGGAGGTCGCGGCCGACGGCGGCGTCTTCGCCTTCGGCGACGCCAACTTCTACGGCTCAGAAGGCGGGACCCACCTCAACCAACCGATCGTCGGCATCGCGTCGACCCGCGATGGCGGCGGGTACTGGGAGGTCGCGGCCGACGGCGGTGTCTTCGCCTTCGGCGACGCCAACTTCTACGGCTCAGAAGGCGGGACCCACCTCAACCAACCGATCGTCGGCATCGCGTCGACCCACGATGGCGGCGGGTACTGGGAGGTCGCGGCCGACGGCGGTGTCTTCGCCTTCGGCGACGCCAACTTCTACGGCTCAGAAGGCGGGACCCACCTCAACCAACCGATCGTCGGCATCGCGTGACTGCTAGCCGACCGCCGAGTCATAGGTGGACGACTCGCTGACCGTCGTCGGTCAGAGTTGAGCTACGCCGGAGAACGCCGTCACCAGCGATAGAACGACAGCCACCACGGCCGCCGCTCGGGGTGTCGCTCCCGTCGAGGCTCAGAGTGCGGCCACGTCGTCCTCGGCGGCGGTGCAGTCGTCGTCGTGGTTGTCGGTGCGGTCGTCGTCGTGGTCGGCGGCGGTGCAGTCGTCGTCGTGGTGGTGGTTGTCGGTGCGGTCGTCGTCGTGGTCGGCGGCGGTGCGGTCGTCGTCGTGGTTGTCGGTGCGGTCGTCGTCGTGGTCGGCGGCGGTGCAGTCGTCGTCGTGGTGGTGGTTGTCGGTGCGGTCGTCGTCGTGGTCGGCGGCGGTGCAGTCGTCGTCGTAGTAGTCGTGGTCGGTGGGGGTGGCGGTGTCGACCCTGTGGCAGCCGAACCGTTGTATGTCGAACCGGCGTCCTGGGCCCCGAAACGATCACCAGAGGCACTCGCGTCGGCGATCCCCGACGACCACTGTGTCCAGGAGACGACGGAGCCTTGCGACAACGCCATGAAGCTCCACGGACCTGTGTACCGATTGTCGGCAAAGTGGTTGTTCTGGTCGTTCGAGATGTCGTTCGGAACGACCCAGCCGACGTACGGCGGAAATGTTCCGTACTGGGAGAAGATCCCGTTGAGGCCACAGCCGTCGGCGGCGGTGCACGACGATCCGAGGTCGGTCGACGAGAAGCTGAATGTGTTGTCGGTCACGTCGACGTTCTGCGTCTTCCAACGACAGCCGTCGAAGTAGTCGGGGTTGCCAAGCGGCGTGCTGGTCGGGACGTCGGCACTGCACGACGTGGCTGTGAACACGCTCGGGTCGACGAGCGTGCACGCCCCGGTGGACGTGTTCGCCGTGGATCCGCAGTAGCGGTTGGCGTTCTCCCAGAGAACGACGCCGGACCAGTTATCTGTGAAGACGTTGCCGGAGATCGACAGCGTTGTGTTGTAGGGGCCAGACACCCGGGGATCACTCCCGGACTCGGAGATGTAGATGGCCCCTTCCGGGAATCCGGGGTTCGTCGGGCCGACCCCGAGGGCGTTGCGGACGAACGTGTTGTCGGTGATCGATGCGTTGTAACTGATCTCGTAAATGATCGCTTCGCTGTAGTTGTCGGAGAAGTAATTGTCGGAGATATTGAAGCCCGAGTTGTTGGTATCGGCCCAGATGCCGACCGATGCATTGTCGTGGACGTAGTTTCCGGTGATCGTCGCCCCGGTGGTCTCCCAGAACTTGGCGCCACCGGTGCAGCCGCACCCCACTGTGGTCGCTGTGTAGTTGGCGGTGTCGTTGTAGCTGACCTCGTTGTCCGTCACGGTGACTGTGTGGGGCCCAGCCGCCGAGTACGACTGGAACCCGTACTGCCCGTTCTCCGTCAGGCAGCTATCGGTCAGGACGTCGTCGGAGCCGAGCATCACGCCAGCGCCATGCGGGTTGTCCTCGACGGTGTCGTTGTGGATCGTCCACCCGGTTGCCGAGTTCTGGTTGACGACCCCTTCGGACTGCGGCGCGACGAAGCCCTCGATCGTGAGGTACTCGATGACGACGCCGGTGGCGTTCGAGACGAACGCGTAGTCGTTGACACCCTGGCCGGACAACACCGCGTCGGGTGCGCCGATGAACACGTCGCCGGCGGCCGGCTGGAGCTGGTCGAATTCCGCCAGTTCCGAGGGTGTGCGTACCAGCGTCGAAGTAGTACGTCGTCGCCGGCTGTAGGGCGCCGACGAACGAGCTGTCTGTCCCGGCCGGGACGGTTACCGCGCCGACTGGCGCAGTCGACGGGCCGTCGAGGAGAGCGGCGTTGCCACAGACCGATGGTCCGGGCGTCTCCGGCGCTGTCACTGTCGCCGCCAGTGCGGCGGTGGCCTCGCCGGGGAGATGGTTGACGACTGGCCCGCCCGCGGCCGCCCAGGCGAAGAGCCCGACGGCCAAGGCCAGAGCAAGGCCGATGGTCACGATGACACGCTTCACGGTTGGTTCGCCTCTCGGGTCGGTTCGGCCTGTGCTGTTCACCGGCGTCGCCGTCAGCGGCGCCAGTGGTTCCCGAGCACGCGCAAGAGTGAGCCGGTCAGGAAGTGCCAACCGCCTGCTTCGAGTGACCGCCCCCGCCCGGTTGCCACCTCGACCTTTGCTGAATGCTCGTACGATGCCGCGTATTTCGTACGGCTTGGCAGCAATGCTAACCCTGATACATCGATTGTCGAGCCAAACTTCGCGTGTCTTGGTGGTTAACTCGGTGTTCCATTCGGTGACAGGGAAACGAAATCGACCATAGATTGTTGGGACAAACCGACGATCAGAGCTGCCCTACGGAGAACCTCGTTCCCTGGTCGTCGGTGCAGATCGACGTCGTGCCGTACGGCTGCGCCTCGGGGTCCGTCGCGGTGCCTCCAGCGTTCCGAACCGAGTCGACCACCGCGGTGATGTCGTCGACGCGGTACATCGCCCACGTCGTCGCGGCGTCGTGGCCGCCGGAGAGGCCGACCATCGGCGCGACGTCGCGCACCTGCCAGCCGTCGACGACGTGGCCGGCGGCGAACTGCCAGCCGAGCACGTGGCCGTAGAACGCGCGGGCTTTCGCCGAGTCGACGACCTCCATCGTCACGTACGCGACATCACCCTGGCGTCGGCCGTTGGCCGGCAACGCATCGTCTGGACCGAGGCCGCCCGGCGGTTCGAAGACTGCGAACCGGACGCCCTGGTCATCGACGCATTCGGCGACGATCCCGAACGGCTCTGGGTGCGGCTCGCTGGCGTCGCCGCCGGCCATGTGGACGCGCTCGATCGCGCTGGCGACGTCGGCGACGGCGAAGCAGCAGAACAGCGTCGCTCGCTCCTCGCCGCCCCACAGACCGTGGTGGACGTCGCGCCCCTCGACCCGCCGGCCGTTCGGGCTGCTGGCTGGGACGTACCGCCATTCGAGAACCGTGGCGAAGAAGTTGGCCGCCCGCTCGATGTCGGGGACCCAGAGCGAGACATACCCGATATCGCCGTGCCGGGGGCCGACGGGTGACGTCTCGTCGATCTTGATATCGGACATCGTGGCTCCTTCGGCATCGTCGGACGGATTGCCTTCGGACGCGAGGAACGCCACCGGCGATTCGTCGCTCGCGCCGTTATCGTCGCTCGGCCGATCCGTCCTCGGTCGGTCCGAGTCCTGAAATCTCCGGTCCGCCGCCTGGATCGGCCGGTCCACGGTGGAGGAGAAACGTGCCCGTGGCCCGGCTGATGAGGTCTCCTGTCCGCGGCGCGGACGGTTGCCTCGCCGTACGCGACCTGCCGGGCCAGGCGGACGACTTCACCACGGAGGACGTAGCGCCCGCCGGCAACCGCTGGGCGCATCGTCTCCGTCTTCATCTCAAGCGTCGCCCTCGTTCGGTCGCTCCCGGGTAGGGCGGCATTGATCGCAAAGTTCATTGCCGCGTCGAGGATGACCGCATGGACGCCGGCCTGGACGACGCCGTGGGGGTTGCAGGCGATCGGTTCCGGCACGAACGTGCCGTCGACCCAGCCGAGCTCTTCGCCGTCGACGCCATAGCCGTCGAACGATCCGCCGATCAGCCCGATCACCGGCATGCCGCCGTCACCCAGCCATCGGTCCATGTCCTTGACGGTTGCCACGCCGATGTCATCGTACCGGCCCTTTGCCGTCGCCGGCGGCGACGGCAAAGGGGGCTTCGCGGTCCGTAAACCGTCTGGTCACCCAACGTTTGCTTGCATCGCGCGCCTGCACGTTCCATAGTGGAGGTGACGTCGGTACGTGTATTCGCTGTTTTCTATCGATTCGAGCGGTGAGGCGCGGCGGGCGCTCAATCCCCGTGTGAGGTGGCTGTCTCGAAGTTCTCGGCGCGGAGGCCGGGAGCCGGGATCGGTGCCATCCGTGGGGCGACGAAGAAACGGCTGCGGCCGGAGATACGTTGACACCGGAGATCTTGCAACTCGAAATCGGATACGACGCGACTCGAGTCCCGGCCACCAAATCCACCCTCGGGGGTGCGTGCAGTCGCCGGCCGGCGGCGAGATAGGTGGCGGCGTCGTCCAGCGGCGGCCAGGGATCGAGCACGAGCCACGGAAGTAGAGCATCGTCCTGAAACGCGGAATGCACGAAGGTAAGGCGGGGCAACGCCGGGCCACCGACGCCGTCACCGATCGCCGGCGGCGGTTGTTCAGGTGGTGCGCGGCGACCATCGGGTCGGGGCGATCGTCGATCCGCCACTCGCGCCCCCGCCAGCGGCTGGTCGCCGTCGCCGTCGCCTCGATCGTGATGGTCGGCGCCGTCGCAGGGATCGTCGTGTCTGCGACGTCGAGCGACGGCGCCCCGAATCGCGCTGCCGGTACGTCCGCGTACGGGCACTCCGGGAAGGCCGGCAATGCCGAATCTCTCCCTGCTCGGCGGTGACCACCGCCACGCCAAGCTGCCGCCGGCCACGTCCGCACCGGCTCCCGCACCGGCATCGCTCGCTACTGCGCCGCCGCTCGGAAGCCACGAGGTCTTCGGTTTCGCGCCGTACTGGACGCTCGGTCAGAGCACAACGTTCGACGTAGCCGGTTTGACGACGATCGCCTACTTCTCGATCGGGATCAACCCTGACGGAACCCTCGACGAGTCCGGATCCGGCTGGAACGGGTACGAGAGCCAGGATCTCGTGAACCTGATCGACCGGGCCCATGCCGCCGGCGTCCGCGTCGTGCTGACCGTCAACGATTTCGGTCAACAGTCGCTCGACCAGCTCACGTCGAGCCCCACGGCGCCGGCCACGCTGGCGCAGGCGTTGATCGGCGCGGTCGGGGCGAAGAACCTCGACGGCGTCAACCTCGACCTCGAGGGCGACGGGAGCGCGGACCAGGCCGGCCTGACGAACCTCGTTAGCCAGGTGTCGACTGCGCTCCACCAGGTCAGATCCGCACTGGCAGGTGACGATGGACACGTACGCGTCGTCCGCCGGCGACCCCGGCGGCTTCTACAACATCCCCGCTCTCGCGAACGTCGTCGACGGCTTCTTCGTAATGGAGTACTCCCCGAACCTCTCCGGCAGCGCGCAGGCGACATCGCCGCTGACGTCGTCGCTGTTCAACGACGTCACGACCGCCGGCCAGTACGCGGCTGCCGTGCCGGCCAGCAAGGTCATCCTCGGCGCCCCGCTCTTCGGGCTCGACTGGCCGACCAACGGCGGCACGCTCACCGCCGCCGCCACCGGACCGGTCACAGATCTCGCGTACAGCCAGATCGCCACGGCCGGTCACCCCACGTACTGGGACCCGGTCACCGACTCCGCCTGGACCGCCTACCAGGTCGGGACGCAGTGGCACGAGTCGTTCTTCGACGACCCGACGTCCCTCTACGACGTGTCGCAGCTTGCCCACCTGTTCGGGCTCGGCGGCGTCGGCGTGTGGGCCCTCGGGATGGACGGCTCCGCCGACGCGGCGATGCTCACCGCCCTCGGCGGGGCGGCACCGTCGATCACGTACGCGCCCTCGCCCGGGCCGACCACTTCGACGACCACCGCGCCCGCCGGCTCGTTGTCGACGACCACGTCGACGACCGCTGCCGGCGCCGTCGGCTCCTCGCCGTCGCCCACCGGCGGCACGTCACCGGCGGGCACGATGCCGACCACCGCGGCGCCGGTGAGCGGTGGCTCGCCCTCGACGACGCCGACGCCGAGTGGTCAACCGACGTCGACGTCACCGACGACCTCTGCACCGGGCGGGGCGACGACGACGACCGTGCCGCCGTACACGTACACCGCGACATGGGGTGGCAAGACCGTGACGATCATCGAGGGCCCAGTGGTACCGACGGCGACACTGACACAGCCCGGCGCCACGAGCGTGGGCATCGTCACGCATTTCACGACCAACGACCCCACGCTTTCGTGCCTGACCGCCGAAGCCGCCCTTGCCGTCTGGGCTCTCCCGCCGGGGACCACGCCGACCACGACCACGACCACGACTACGACGACACCGAACGCGCCGACCGGTCCCATCTACACGGTCGTCGCGTCCCACCCGGAGGACTGCGCGGCCGTGTCCTTCACGTTCGTTCCGCCGCCGACATCGCCGACATCGCCGACATCGCCGACCACGACGACTACGACCACCGGCAGCTGAACCGCCCGTGAGCCCCCGCGTCGGCGTCTTCGGCCGTACCCCGGGGTCTGTCTGCCTGGCGTGGCGCGGCTACTGGGCCGCCTGACCGGCTGACCAGCGCAGCGCCGGTAGGTAGCGGGCCGACCGGAGCCGCCGACCGGTGTACTCGAGGACCCACGTCGAACCCTTCGCCCGGACCGTCCGCGTCTTCGCTCCCGAGACGCGTTTCGGGAACGCGGTCTGGACGACCTGGATGACCTCGCCGTGGGTGCAGACGACGACCGGCGACGTTGTGTCCGTGGCGATCTCCCGAAGGAATGCGCCGACCCGTTTTTGGGCTCCTGGCACCAGTCGGTCCGATATCTCGACCGGGATCGCCAGCCGACCGGCCAATGGCTGCACCGTCTCGACGCATCTGAGGAAAGGGCTCGACAGGATCTGCGTTGGCCCGAACGGCTGGACGACGTCGACGAGCGCTTCGGCCTCCGCCAGTCCTCGCCCGTTCAGTGGACGAACGTCGTCATCGCCATCCCAGGCGGCCTTCGACCCCGCATGACCGTGGCGGACCAGCAGGATCAGCACGTCGGCAGACTACGCCGACCCCGCTGGCGCAACCACCGTTTCCGAACGCCGGCCGTAGTCTCAGCCCGCTCCGCCCGTCGATCCGGCGCCCTGTTCACCGTGCGTAGGGCGAATGGCGCCGTGTCCGTCGTCCCTGGTCAGCCGCACCGGCCGCCGGCGTCGTCGCACGCCGCGGCAGGATCCTCGTATCGGCCGGACCGCGGGTTTAGCGTTTCAGTGACGGGGAAGGTCGAATGGGGGATTCCGGTACCGACGACCACCACGGTGGCGAACATCGGGAGGAAAAAGACCATGGTCAGTGGGTTGGGGGCGAGCTTGGCCGCCCTGATCGTCGGGGCGATCCTGGACTTCGCGGGCACGCCGACCCGGTATTCGCACGGTTTGACGATCAATACCGAGGCCGCCGTCCTGATGCTCGTCGGCGCGATCGGTGTCGTCGTCTCGGTGGTCGCGCTTCGGTCGACCGGGCGCCGCGACTGGCGCCGCCGCGCCGCACCATAGCCACGGCCGGCCTAGCTGGCTGGCTGTTGGCCTCTGGCGAGGTCTGAGCGAGAGCTGGCCTCTGGCGAGGTCTGAGCGAGAGCAGGGCGCGGCGACCGCGGTTCCCTAGACCTTTCTGCGGCATGCTGCCCGAGCCGGCGTACGCCGCTGCCGTCACCTCGGTTGCGGGAGTTCCGCTCAAGCGCCGCCGGGCCTGGCTCGACGCGGCCCCTGCGTCCTCGGTGTGGGCTGACCTGCTCCGCGGCCGTTGGGGCGACGCCTGGCAGGAGCGGGCGATCCGGATCGACGTCGCCGCGCTCTGGGATGCCCATCAGGTCGCCGGGATCGACATCCTGACGCTCGGCCAGCCCGGGTATCCCGAATCCCTCGCCGTGGACGCCGAGGCCCCGGCTGTCCTCTTCTCAGTCGGGTGCGCGAACGCGGTGGACCGGTTCCCGAGGACGGCCGTCGTCGGGACCAGGAGCGCGACCAGATATGGGCTGGGCGTCGCCGCTCAGATCGGCGCTGATCTCGCCGCCGCCGGTGTCATCGTCGTCTCCGGGCTCTCGCCAGGCATCAGTGCCGCGGTCCACGAAGGTGCGGTCGCGGGGTGGACCGCATCCGACTCGACTGGTGGACCGCCCGTCGCCGTGGTCGCCGGTGGTCTCGACGATCCGAGGCCCCGTCGCCACGCCCGGCTCTGGGAGCGCGTCGCCGCGTCCGGCGCGATCCTGTCCGAATGGCCGATCGGCACCGCTGAGCTGCCGTGGCGGCTCATGGAGCGGAACCGGATCGTCGCTGCCCTCGCCGACGTGCTCGTCGTCGTCGAGAGCCACGGGAACGGCGACGCGCTGCAAATCGTCAAGCTCGCCACTCGGCGGGGACTGTCGGTCGGTGCGGTCCCCGGGTCTGTCCGGAGCCCGGCGTCGGCCGGAACGAATGATCTGCTTGCTGACGGCTGCTTCGTGGTCCGTGATGCCGCTGACGTCCTTGTCGCGGTCGGCCTCGCCCACGCCGGCGATGTTCCGGTGCGCCCGCACCGTGACCGGCGACCCGAGCCCGTCGACCGCCCCGTCGACGAGCCGATCGCGACCGTCCTCGCGGCGGTCGAGTGGGAGCCGAGCTCGGTAGAACAGGTGCTCGGACGGACCGGCTTGCCGATCGACGTCGTCTCGGCCGCCCTCGAGCAGTTGCGGACCGATGGGCTCGTCCACGGCGACGCCGGCTGGTGGCAGCGAGCGTGACCAGCTCGGGATGCTGAAAGGCTGGGGGAGTGCGCTGGATCGTCGACGGGATGAACGTCATCGGCTCCAAGCCGGACGGTTGGTGGCGGGATCGCCCGGCCGCCCGCCGCCGCCTCGTCGCCGAGCTGGCCCCGTTCGCCGACGAACACGGGCCGGTGACCGTCGTCTTCGACGGCCACCCGCAGCCGGACGAGATCGACGCCGGTGAGCAGGCCGGCGTCACCATCCTCTTTGCTCCCGGCGGCCCGAACGCCGCCGACCACGTCATTGCCGACCTCGTTCGGTCGGACGATCTGCCGGCGAAAGGTCCGCTCCCGACCGTCGTGACGTCCGACGTCGCACTGGCCGCGGACGTCCGCGCCGCCGGCATCCCAGTGATCGGCGTATCCGCCTTCCGCCGCCAACTGCGGTAGCTCGGCAACTACCCTGTGACCCGCCGTGGACCGCTCCGTTCGCATTGGGGTTGAACTGCCCGTCCTGCCCGTCGGCGCTGGTGCCGACCGGGTCGCTTCATGGCGGTCGATCGCCGTCGCGGCGGAACAGCACGGCGCCGGCGCCGTTTGGATCGCCGATGGCGGGTGCGACCCGTGCACTCTCGCCGGCGGGCTCGTACCAGCGACCGGCCGCGTCGTCCTTGGTGTCGTCTGCGACCTCGCCGGCGGCCGCCATCCGGCCGTCCTCGCCCGCGACGTGACTGCGCTCGACGTGACGTCCGGCGGCCGGGCCGGCGTCCTCGTCGAAGGGGCCCAGTCGGAGGTCGACGAGGCCGTGACGATCTGCCGGGCTCTCTTCGCCGGCCAGACTCTGGAGCTCGCCGGCCAGCACTACGACGTCGCCGGAGCCGTGAACCGGCCAGCGCCGATTCGTCCCGGTGGGCCGGTGTTGCTGGCCCAGCCGCGGACCACGGCTCCCGCGGCGAAGTTCGCGACGGCTGCATCGATCGACTCACCGGCCGTTGACTGCGTCGTCACCGGTCGGCCGGACGAGATCGACGTCGGCCGTCTCCGACAGGGCGGCGCGGTGCTGTGGCGCGGGCGCGTTCTCGACGACCACTTTGCCGGCGACCTTCACCGGACCGGCGTCGACGGCGTGATCGCCCTCGTCGAGACTGCCGACGAGGTCGGATCGCTCGTCGACCGTCTCGTGGCTCGGTGGACCGGATGAGCCGGCCGGTGCGTCGGTAGATGGACCAACGGGTCCTGGTCGTGGGGGGCGAGCGGATCCCCATCGTCGAGCCCGACCGCGGCACGGCGGGCGGTGTTCCGGGGACGACCGTCGATGCCCCGACCGCGGTTACCGGGCAGTACCTGCCCGCTCTCGACGGACTACGCGCCTTTGCGGTCGCCGGCGTCTTTGCGTACCACCTCGGCTTCGGATGGGCGTCCGGTGGCTACCTCGGCGTCGACCTCTTCTTCGTCCTCTCCGGTTTCCTGATCACGACCCTCCTGCTCGAAGAGTGGGTGACGACCGCCCGGATCAGGCTCGGGTCGTTCTGGGCCCGCCGAGCCCGCCGGCTGTTGCCCGCGCTCTTCCTCGTGCTCGTCGCGATCGCCGTCTACGTCGTCCTGAACGGCCGCTTCGGGCCGGCCGGCTCGGCCGCCCAGGTCGATCTGTCCGGACTACGCGGCGACGATCTCGCCACCTTGTTCTACGTCGCCAACTGGCACGCGATCTTCGCCCACCAGTCCTACTTCGCCCAGTTCTCCGCGCCGTCGCCGCTCGCGCACACCTGGTCGCTCGCTATCGAAGAGCAGTTCTATCTTGTCTGGCCCCCCGTGCTGCTCTTGGTCCTCACGCTCGCCCGCGGCCTCTGGCGCCGCGTCGGCGTGATCATCACCATCGTCGGCGCGCTCGCGTCCGCCGGGCTGATGGCGCTCCTCTACCACCCCGGGACCGACCCGACCCGGCTGTACTTCGGGACCGATACCCACGCGTTCGACATGCTTGCCGGCGCGACGATCGCCATGGTCGCCGCGGCCCGGCCTCAGCCTGGTCGACGGGCCCGGCTGGCACTGCACATCGCCGCGCCGGTCGCTGCGGTCGCCCTCGGTGTCTTCTGGGTGACCGCCGGCACGACGACCGGGCTTCCGAAGGGATGGATGTTCCAGGGCGGCTTCCTCGTCTGCGCGGTGCTCGCGGCGATCGTCGTCGCCGACGCCCGACAGTTCCATCAGGGCCCGCTCGCCGCGATCCTCTCGACGCAGCCGCTCCGGTGGATCGGCATGATCTCGTACGGCATCTACCTCTGGCACTGGCCGGTCATCGTCTACCTCAACGGCGCCCGGACCGGCTGGTCCCAGCCCTGGCTCGACCTGGCCCGTGTCGGGCTGACGCTCGTCCTCGCCACCGCCAGCTTCTACCTTGTCGAGCGCCCGATCCGGCAGCGGCGACTGCACGGCTGGCCCCGGTTCGCCCTGGCCCCGATTGCCGCGGTCGTGACCGCGGTGATCGTCGTCGTCGCCACCATTCCGGCCGTCGTCGTGCCCGCCGAGGCCGCCGCGCCCGACAGTCAGGCCGTGAAGGTCGGTGGGAACACGACCGTCGCTGGTTCAGGAGGTTACGGCGGCCAGCAGCCCATCGCCCTACCGCCCTTCGGGCCGTCGGACCCGTTGCGCGTCACCGTGCTCGGAGATTCGGTGCCCAACGTCGCCGAACCGGGTCTCGCCGCTGCCCTCGGCGCCACCGGAGAGGTCGCGGTCACGAATGCCACGGTGGACGGTTTCGGTCTCAATCGAGACATCGGTGCTCCCTGGGAGACACAAGTACCCAACCTGGTCAAGGAAGATGACACTCAGCTGGTTCTCGCCACCTGGAGTTGGGACGACAGTTGCACAGCCGCCAACCCACCACCGACAGGCCACAACGTCTCCTTTGTCTGTGCCGTTCAAAAACCTGAGCAGTACAAAGAGATGATCACCAAGGCGGTACAGCTGATGCTCGGGCCTGGCGGGGCCGACGGCGTCATGTTCATGCAGTTCCCCACGTCGGGGCCTGATGTCCAGGACGGCGAAACGGCCGCCAGTCCGAACGTCGCGCTGGCCCATCTCGGTCAGCAGGCGTGGCAGAAGATCGTCAAGACCCTCCCTTCGGCGTTCCCCGGCAAGGTCATGTTCCTGCCGGTCGGCTCGTCAGTCCTCCTGCACGGCCAGTACACGCCATGGTTGCCGACACCAGAGACACCCAATGCGCCGAAGAGCCAATGGCTGCGGATTCGCACGACCGACGGTGTGCACTTCTGCCCGGCCGGCGTCACCCGGTACGCCGACGCCGTGCTCGCCGACTTCACTGCGCTCTACGACCTCCCGTCGGCGAGGGCGACATGGTCAACCCAAACGTGGACGAGGACACCGACACGGTTCGACACCCCGCCCGGCTCCTGTCCTGACGACCACCCGACAAGCGGATAGCGCTCGTCGGGGATCAGTATCTGCTTGCCCTCCTGCCGGCTACTTATCGGTGGCCAATCTTCAGCGTCGACCAGCCCATGCGGTGATACAACCGCCTGGCACTATCGGCTCATGACGTCGATTGCCACGACCCTCACGACCCCTGGTGGCGGCACGCCCCACCGGGTCGCCGTCGCCGCCCCCGGCACTGACCGCTCTTGGAGAACGGCGCACGACGATCTGTGGAGCCGGCTGGCCGATCTGCGGACGGCCACCGTCGGACTCCGTGCCGAGTCGATGAGTGGTGAAGACGCCGCCGAGGTCGTGATGTTCGGTGTCGCCGTGGAGCGGTTGGGGGCCTCCCTGCGCACCCGGTTCGCCCTGCGGGTCGAGACGACCCGCGCATACGAGACGACCGGTCACAAGAGCGCGGCCCGGTGGCTGGGCGACGTCGCGGGCGAATCGGTAGGCCAGGCCCTCGGGGTTCTGAAGACCGCGTCGCAGCTGACTGAGAGCCCAGTGGTCGACCGTGCGTTCGCGGACGGCAAGCTTTCGCTGGCTCAGGCAGCCGTGACCGCCGACGCCGGAGCGCTCGACCCGTCCGCTCAGGCTCAACTGGTCGAAACGGCGGCGACCGGTTCGTTGAAGGAGCTCAAGGCCCAAGCCGCTCGGGTCAAGCGCAAGGCGTACGGAGAGACCTCGGTCGTCGAGCGGGAGGCCCGGGTCCAGCGCCGCCGGTACTGCCGGATCTGGTCACCGGCGGCCGGTGGGGTTCGTCTGGAGGCTTGGCTGCCGACCGTGGACGGCGCTCGATTGAAGGCCGTGGTCGAGAAGGAGACCGACCGGGTCTTCAAGGAGGCGTGGGCGGCCGGGGAGCGCGATCGGCCCGACGCCTATGAGGCCGACGCTCTCGTCCGAGTGGTCAGCGGCGACAGTCAGCCGAAGGCCCAGGTGGTCGTCCGGGTGGACGCGGCCACCCTCCGCCGTGGTTGCGTGGACGGCGACGAGACGTGCGAGATCCCCGGCGTTGGCCCGATTCCGGTGGCGACGGCCAGGGACCTCTTGGGTGACTCGGTCTTCCACGTCGTCGTGACCGACGGTGCGGACGTTAAGGCCGTCACCTCGACGAAGCGGACGATCCCAGTGTCGGTTCGCCGGGCGCTCGAGGAGCGGGACCGTACCTGTGCGGTGCCGGGCTGCGATGCGACCGAACACCTGCAGATCGACCACCGCGTCGACTTCGCCAAGGGCGGGCCCACTCGGCTGTCGAACTTGTGTCGGCTCTGCCCGCCGCACCACCGAATGAAGACGCTCGGCCGTTTTCGTCTGGTCGAGGTCGAAGGACAGATCCGTTGGCTGAAGCGGGCGGGCCCCTAGCCCTGCATCGGGATGCGGTCCGTCCGGATGCGGATCTTGAGCCGGACCTCACCGGGTTGGCGCATCGGGTACTCGTCGACGCCCAGATACTTCTTCGCGAGCTGGTCGATGTGCTCGTCCGCACCGTCGGTGGTGACGTCGGTGACGGTGCCGCGCACGACGACGACGTTATAGGGGTCGTCGGGGTCGAGGACGGTGACGGCCACCCGGTGGTCGCGGTCGAGATTGCGAGCCTTGACGCGGCCCTGGGCAGTGTTGACGAGGAGGTCGTCGCCGTCGACGTCGATCCACAGCGGGGTCACCTGCGGCCCACCGTCGGATCCCACGGTGGCGAGGGTGGCCAGCACGGGTCGGGCGATGAGCGCCCGGGCTTTGTCGCTCAACTTGTCGGTCATGAGTGCACCCTACCGGTACGGTCATGTCGTGCTGATCGGTGCCCACGTGCGCGCTGGCGGGAAACTGGTCCCGGCGTTGGAACGGGCCTCGGAGATCGGCGCCCAGGTCGTCCAGGTCTTCACCCAGAGCCCTCGAGCGTGGAAGCCGACGCAGTACGCCCCGGACGTCCTCGCCGGCTATCGAGCTGCCCAGGCTGCGCACCCTGACGTGTCGGCGACGTTCTGTCATGCGACGTACCTGATCAACCTGGCTACCGACGACCGGGATCTGCTGGCCCGCTCCCGGGCATGCCTTATCGCCAACCTCGAAGCCGCCCGAGGGATGGGCGCAGAGGGGCTCGTGCTGCACATCGGGAGCCACAAGGGCCTCGGCGCCGCCCGATGCGTGCCCCAGGTGGTCGACGTGCTGATCGAGGCGACGGCGTCGGCCGCCGATCCGCTCACCGGAGCGCTGGACGGCTGTCCGATCCTGCTCGAGAACGCCGCCGGGGCCGGCGGGACGATGGGGCGGAGCTTCGACGAACTAGCCGACGTCCTGGACCGGGTCGGTGACGGCGCCGACCTGGGCATCTGCCTCGACACGCAGCATCTCTGGGCATCCGGGGTCGGATTCGCAACGGTCGACGACGCCGACCGGGTCGTCGCCGAGCTCGACGCGGTCATCGGGCTCGACCGGCTGCGGTTCCTGCACCTGAATGACTCGAAGGTCCCGTTCGGGGCGAACCGGGACCGGCACGAGAACCTCGGCGCCGGCACGATCGGTCTGGACGGTCTCGGCGCGTTGATCAGCCACCCCGCCGTCCGGAACCTGCCGGCTGCGCTCGAGGTTCCCGGGTCCGGCGACGGCCCGGGCGCTGACCAGCTGGCGGCCGCTCGCCGGGCGCTCGATCTCGGGCTGGCGGCCCGGGCAGGCCGTATGCTGGATGGGCCCGAGGTCGAGAAGGAGGCACGTTGAGCGGTACCCGAATCGAATCCGACAGCATGGGGGAGATCGAGGTACCGGCTGACCGGTACTGGGGCGCCCAGACGGCGCGGTCGCTCCACCACTTCGACATCGGCTACGACACGATGCCGCGGTCGATGATCCGGGGCATGGGCATCCTCAAGGAGGCGTCGGCCGTTGTCAACGCCGACCTCGGGAAGATGGACCGGCGCGTCGCCGACCTGATCGCGGCGGCGGCCCGCGAGGTGGCGGAGGGCAAGCTGGACGACCACTTCCCGCTCCGTGTCTGGCAGACCGGGAGCGGGACGCAGAGCAACATGAACGCGAACGAGGTGATCGCCAACCGGGCAATCGAGCTCGGCGGTGGCGTCATGGGATCGAAGTCGCCGGTCCACCCGAACGACGACGTCAACATGTCGCAGTCGTCGAACGACACGTTCCCGACCGCGATGCACATAGCCGCGGCGTCGGAGCTGACGGATCGCCTGCTACCGACCGTGCGGCAGCTGCGCGACGCATTGGCCGAGAAGGCCGACGAGTACGCCACGGTGACGAAGATCGGCCGGACGCACCTGATGGACGCGGTGCCGCTCACGCTCGGCCAGGAGTTCTCCGGCTATGTCGCTCAGCTCGACGCCGACCTCGTCCGGATCGAGCAGACGTTGCCCGGTCTCTACGAGCTGGCTGCCGGCGGGACCGCGGTCGGGACCGGTCTCAACACGCATCCCGAGTTCGGTGAGCGAGTGGCGGCCAAGATCGCCGATATCACCAGCCTGCCGTTCGTCACCGCGCCGAACAAGTTCGCCGCGCTCGCTGCCCACGACGCGCTCGTCTGGGCTTCCAGCGCGCTGCGTGTCCTCGCCGGTTCGCTGACGAAGATCGCCGACGACCTTCGCTGGCTCGGGTCCGGGCCCCGCAGCGGGCTCGGCGAGCTCGTCCTACCGGCGAACGAGCCGGGGTCGTCGATCATGCCGGGCAAGGTCAACCCGACGCAGAGCGAGGCGATGATCATGGTCTGCATCCAGGTCATCGGCAACGACACCGCCGTCGGCATCGCCGGAGCCCGCGGCAACCTCGAGCTCAACGTCAACAAGCCGGTCATCATCCACAACGTCCTGCATTCGATCGAGCTGCTGACCGGCGCGTGCCGAGGTTTCCGGTTGTTCTGCGTCGACGGGCTCGAGCCGGACGCGGAGCAGATCCAGCGTCACCTCGAGAACTCGCTGATGCTCGTCACCGCTCTCAATCCGATCATCGGTTACGACAAGGCCGCGGACGTCGCCAAGAAGGCGTACAAGGAGCGGACGACGCTGCGCGAGGCTGCCGTCGAGCTCGGCTACCTCACCGGCGAACAGTTCGACGACGCGGTCCGGCCCGAGGAGATGACCCACCCATGACGTTGAGCCATGACACCGTCGACGCGTCCCTGCCCGAGCTCGACTGGTCGCGGGACGGGGACGTGCTCGTGAAGGTCATCGAGAAGGCCGATTTCGCGGCCGCGCTCGCCTACGTCAACTCGGTCGGAGCCTTGGCCGAGGCGGCCAACCACCACCCGGACATCGACATTCGCTGGAACACCGTCACGCTCCGATTGACGACCCATTCGGCCGGCGGGTTGACGGCCAAGGATCTGGATCTCGCGGCCCAGATCGACTCGGTCTAGTCGAGGAGCGTCTCTCGTAGTCCGGCGACGACGTCGGGGCCCACGCCGATAGCGCTGCCGTAATCGGCAATCGAGCCGTACTCGCCGGTGAGTGTCTCGATCAGCCCGGTGATGTTCGCCGGTGCGGCCGAGAAGACCTCGTCGGCTCGGGCGATGGCGTCGCGGCCCTCCGGAAAGCGCTCCATGAGCTTTTGGCGTAGCGCGGCCATCGCGAGGCCGCTGAGCGTGTAGTCGTCGATGATCGTCTCGTCCGGCACGCCGAGCACGCCGAGCAGGACCGCGACGAGGACACCGGTACGGTCCTTGCCGGCCGTGCAGTGGACGATGACTGGATGGGCGTGCCGGCGGGCGATGATCGACAGGATCTCCGCGATCTGCGGCCCCGCGTCCCGGGTCATCGTCCGGTACGACGACGCCAGCAGTCCCGGGGTGTACGTGAACTGGTCCGGGTCGGGGACGTCCTCGAGCAGCGGGAAGTGGTGGAAGCCGACCGGGACGTCGTCGACCGGGAAGCGTCCGCCCTTCACCTCGTGGCTCGACCGCAGATCGATGACCGTCGCGACGCCGAGCTGTCGCATCACGGCCCGGTCGTTGTCGGTCAATCGGGAGAGGCCGTCGGCTCGGAAGAGCGTGCGCCAGCGGATCTTGCGGCCGTCGGTCGTCTCGTAGCCGCCGAGGTCCCGGAAGTTGACGGCCCCTTCGAGGGGGATGTGCCGGTCGTAGTCGGTCATTTTCGGCAGTGTACCGATCGGTTGTTCGATCATCCGGTGAACGTCAGGTGACCGGCAGGTCCCACAGGGGGAACCACCGCTGCAGGTCCTGCTCGATCGGCAGGTCGTTGGCGACGATCGCCCGGATACGGAGCTCGAGCTCGCTGTCACGGTGCTCGTGGCCATCGGGCGCGAACGGATAGAACGTGCCGCGCTTGTAGAGGTAGACCAGGTAGAGCGGCTTGGCGGCACCGGGCCCGGCGTCGGGCGCGGGGTCAGGTCCGGTATCGGCCTGAGCTCCGGGGGTGAGCCCGAAGACGGAGCAGAGCAGCTGTGGACCCCATCCGTTCTCGGTCAGCGTCGTGTTGACGAGGTGCACCCGGGTGACGAGCGTCTCGGTGTCGGGGTCGTCGAGCAGCAGCCAGCGGTAGCCGTACGTGTCCTCGGCCTGCGTCACCGTGCCGGTGGGCTCGCCATCGGGGATGGCGAGGAGGTCGGCGATCTCCTTCTGAACGTCGGTCGCCGACTGGCCGGCCGGTGGCTTCCAACAGATTCCGGCGTGCCCGGACAGGACGACGCCCTCGGTCACCTGGAGCGTCACCGCGGCCGACGGCAGGGCGAACAGGGCGTCGAGGTTCGGGCGGACGGGCTTCGTCCGGCCGAGGAGGCTGTCGAGGAGGCCCACTCGTTAGCGGGGCTGGTTCAGCTGAGCTTCCAGCTCGGCCAGCTGGGCCAGGCGGCGCTCCAGAGTCGGGTGGGTCGAGAAGAGGTTGCCGATCGAGAAGCTCTGCTGGTTGGTCTGCTGCGAGATGGCCGGCGTGAAGAAGAACGCGTTGAACGGCTCGGCTTGGCGGAGGTCACGAGTGGGGATGCGGCCCATCTCGCCGGTGATCTTGACGAGCGCAGACGCCAGCAGCGACGGTCGACCGATCAGGATGGCTCCGGAGCGGTCGGCCGCCAGCTCGCGGTAGCGAGAGAGGGCACGGGTCAGCAGGAAGCTGATCGCGTAGACCGCGATCGAGACGAGCATGATGATCGCCTCCATCGCCGCGAACTGCCCGGCGCTGTTTGTATTGCCGCCGCGCCCGCCACCGAAGAGGCCGGCGTAGAAGAGCACGCGGGTCGTCAGGCCGGCGATGATGCCGAGGGAGCTGGCGATCGTCATGATCGCGACGTCGCGGTGGGCGACGTGTGAGATCTCGTGGGCGAGGACGGCCTCGATCTCCGGTTCGTCGAGCCGGCGGAGCAGGCCGGTCGTCGCGCAGACGACCGCGGCCTTCGGGCTCCGGCCGGTCGCGAACGCGTTCGGGATGTCAGTATCGGCGATCGCCACCCGCGGCTTGGGCATGTCGGCCAGCGCGCACAGCCGGTCGATCGCGCCGTGCAGCTCCGGCGCCTCCTCGGGGGTGACGAGGTGGCCGTGCATCCCCCAGAGCGCGATCTTGTCCGAGAACCAGTACTGGCAGAACAGCAGGATGCCGATGATCAAGAAGATCGCGATGAAGCTGTGGAGGAATGCCCACAGGACGGCCCCGAAGACGCCGTAGAGAATGACGAGGAACAGCCCGGTCAGGAACATTCGCCCGGTCAGCCCCCGGTCGGACCGGATGTTGCCGGCGAACGCCATCAGGCCGTGCCCCCCTCCCCGCTCTCGGGGGCGCTGTTGGCCGGTGCGGTGGGGGAGGAGGCCGTGGCGGGGCCGGCCGGGGCCGTGGCAGCCGAGCTGTCCACGGTCTCGGCCTCGACGGTGGTCTCGGGCAGGGCGGCGGCCGGGGAGGACGTGGCGAGCTCGGCCTTCAAAGCGGCCAGCTCATTGTCGACCTGGGAGGTCGACTGCACCTTGTCGAGCTGGGCCTGGATGTCGTCGACGGGCGTCTGGAGGTCGGTCAGCGCGCCGGACGCGAGCAGCTCGTCGATGGCGCCGGCGCGGGCCTGCATGCCGGCGATCTTGTCCTGGGCTCGCTGCATCGCCGCACCGGCGTCGCCCATCGACGTCGAGATGCCCGAGACGGCCTCGCCGACCTTCGTCTGGGCCTCGGCCGCGGTGTAGCTGGCCTTCATCGTCTCCTTCTTGGTGCGGAACTGCTCGACCTGCGCCTGGAGCCGTTGGGAGGTGGCGACGAGCTTCTCCTCCTGCTCGCTGACCTGGTCGTGCTGGGTCTTCAGGTCGGACAGCTGCTCACCGAGGGCGGCGCGGCGGGCGAGCGCCTCGCGGGCGAGATCCTCGTTGTTCTGGGCGAGCGCGGCCTTGGCCTGGTCCTGGAGCTTGTCGGCCTGCTTCTGGAGCTGGCCGGCCTGGAGCTCGATCCGCTTGCGGGCGGTCGCGACGTCGGCGACGCTCCGGCGTACCTTCTGCAGGCTGTCGAGCTGCTTCTCGTACGACAGGTCGAGGGTCTCACGAGGGTCCTCGTGCTTGTCGAGGACCTTGTTCGCCTTGGCCTGAAAGATGTTCTTGGTCCGTTCCCAGACGCCTGGCACGTGTCATCCTCCTCGAAACGGCTTCCATCCGAGCATAAAGCCCGCACGGGACCAGTGGGGCACGGGCGCCCTATAGCCTCGACGGATGCCCGCTCGGTGCCTGCTGACGGTCCATGCCCACCCGGATGACGAATCGTCGAAGGGCGCCGGGTCGGTCGCCCGCTACCACGCGGCCGGTGTCCGTACGGTGCTCGTCTGCTGCACCGGCGGCGAGGAGGGCGACATCTTGAACCCGGCGATGGACAAGCCGGAGATCCGGGCCGATCTGCCGGCGGTCCGTCGCCGTGAGCTGGCCCTGGCGACGGAGGTCATCGGCTACGACGACGTCGTCATGCTCGGCTACCGGGACTCCGGTATGCCGGACACGGAGGCGAACCGGCGGCCGGACGCGTTCGCGAACGCCCCGCTCGAAGAGGCGGTCGGGCGGCTCGTCGCCGTCATCCGGGAGGCCCGACCGCAGGTCGTCGTCACGTACCCGGAGGAGCAGACCGAGTACCCCCACCCGGACCATCTCCGGGTCCATGAGATCACGATGGTCGCCTGGGACGCGGCCGGCGACCCGTCGCGCCACCCGGACGCCGGGGCGCCGTGGACGCCGTCGAAGCTCTATTACACCGTCTGGCCGCGACGCCGGATGCTGGCGATGCACGAGAAGTTCCTCGAGCTCGGGCTCGAATCGCCGTTCGACGACCGGTGGTTGGCCCGGATGCAGCGGACAGAGCCGATGACGACGTCGGTCGACCTGACCGGCTTCGCCGACGTCCGGGCGGACGCGCTCCGGGCCCACGCCGACCCAGGTCGACCCGACGTCACCGTTCTGGTTCGGCCTGCCGCCGGAGATCCAGCGGACGCTCCACCCGTACGACGACTACTTCCTCGCCCGTAGCCGCGTCGGACCGGCCGGGACGGGCGTCACCGAGGATGATCTTTTCGCCGGTCTCGACTAGCTCCCGAGCCACCGCAGGTGGATGGCGCCGGCACTCTGGGCGAGGATCAGTGAGACCGCGGCCGACAGGACGACGACGAGGACGAGGACGCGGACCGGGCGGACCACGTCAGCCTCGGGCGACGTCGCGCAGCGCCCGGTAGCCGACGAGCGTCGCACCCGCGGCCTCGACAGCGCGACGCAGGAACCCGTCGTCGCAGACGAGGCGGTGGTCGTCGACGCGGTTGGCCCAGTCCGGCGCGATCGCCCGGAGCTCGGGGCTGTCGACGGCCGGGCGGAGGCAGAGCTCGGTCACGCCGGGCCGCAGCGTCGCCAGGCCGGCTTCGAGCGCGGCGCGCGTCGACGCGAAGAAGAGGTCGTCGGTGAAGACGATGCCGGCCTCGGCCGCGACCTCGCGGGCGGGGAAGCCGAAGAGCTCTTCCATCGCCGGGCTCGGCATCCGCAGCGGCAGCCGGAAGTCGACGGCCAGGTCGAGGCAGACGTCGAAGAACTCCGGCCGGAGCTGGAGGGTGCCCATGTGCGTGTCGAGGTGGCTGACGTCGAAACCCCAGAGGATCGCCCGCTCGATCTGGGCCCGGCACTCCCGGCGGACCTCGTCGAGGTCGGCGTGGTCCCAGACGTCTTCCATGGTCTGGGGGAACCCGCCGTCGCCGCCGAGCAGCGACGGCGCGTGGGTGATCGGGCCCCAGCGGTAGAGCTCGAACTCGGCGTTGACGGTCAGGTGGACGCCGACGTCCTCGCCGCGGTAGCGGGCGGCGGCCTCGCGGGCCCACGGGCACGGGACCATCAAGCCGGCGCTCGTCACGAGGCCGGTCCGGAGCGTCTCGTAGACGCCGACGTTGGCCGCGTGGCAGAAGCCGAGGTCGTCGGCGCTGACGATCAGCAGCTTGGCGTCGGCGGCATACCCGAGCTGTTCGGCGAGCGTCATCGGAGGTCGTCGTTCTGGGCCCGGGCCTGGTCGGCCAGTTCCAGTTGGAACGCGGCCATCTCGCTGGTCAGCGCGGGGTCGGCGGTGCCGAGGATGCGGACCGCGAGCAGCCCGGCGTTGCGAGCGCCGTTGACCGCGACCGTCGCCACCGGGACGCCGCGGGGCATCTGGACGATCGAGAGCAGCGAGTCGAGGCCGTCGAGGTGGGCGAGGGCGACGGGGACGCCGATGACCGGGAGCGTCGTCACGGCGGCGAGCATGCCGGGGAGGTGGGCCGCACCGCCGGCGCCGGCGATGATGACCCGGAGGCCCCGCCCGGCGGCGTCGTGGCCGAACGCGAGCATGTCGTCGGGAGTCCGATGGGCCGAGACGACTCGGACCTCGTGGGGGACCGAGAAGCGGTCGAGCGCCTCGACCGCGCCTTCCATGACCGGGTAGTCCGACGAGCTCCCCATGACGACGGCGACGAGCGGGCTGGTCATGGCGTCCTCCGGTCAGGCGTCCGGAGGGCCAGTGCGGCCGCCCACGCCCGCTCGCTCACGTCGTCGGCGTCGTCGCCACAGACCGTCACGTGACCCAGTTTGCGTCCTGGACGGGGTTCCTTGCCATAGAGGTGCACATGTGCGCCGTCGATCGCCAGGCCGGCGGCGAGGACGGCGGCCGGATCGGTGCCGTCGGCGTCACCGAAGACGTTGACGCTGGCGACGGCCGGCGCGGTCGGTCCGGTGGCGCCGAGCGGTAGGTCGAGGACAGCCCGCAGGTGGTTCTCGAACTGTGACGTGACCGCACCCTCGATCGTCCAGTGGCCGGAGTTGTGCGGCCGGGCCGCGATCTCGTTGACGAGCAGCTGGCCGCCGGCCCAGAACAGCTCGACCGCCAGGACGCCGACCGCGTCCGCGACGTCGGCGACCCGCTGGCCGATCGCCGCGGCCGCGTCGGTGACCGCCCGGTCGAGCCGGCCGGGCACGAGCACCTCACGGCAGACGCCCTCGACCTGGGTCGTCTCGACCGGCGCCCACGTGACCGTTTCGCCGCCGGGTCGGCGGGCGACGAGGACGGCCAGCTCCGCGTCGATCGGCACGAGCTCTTCGACCAGCAGCGGGCCGACGGCCGTCTGAGCGATCGCCGCGACGTCGTCGGGGGTGGCGACCGGCCAGACACCCTTGCCGTCGTAGCCGCCACGGGCGGCCTTGACGACGACCGGCCAACCGTGGTCGTCGGCGAAGCTCCGGGCGGCGCCGACCGGATCGTCGGCCGCCAGCGCGGCGAACGCCGGGCCGGGAACACCGGCCGCGGCCAGGCGGGTCCGCATCTCGAGCTTGTCGATCGCCATCTGTAGCGTCCGCAGCCCGGGCCGGACGATCGTGCCGGACCGTTCGAGGTCGGCGAGCCGGTCGAGGTCGACCTGCTCGTGGTCGAACGTGACGACCGGAGCCCGCTCGGCGAGGGCCCGAAGGTCGGCCTCGACCGTGGGCACGCCGGGGACGACGTCGGTGGCGATGCCGACGGCGGCGTCGGTCGGGCGCTCGGCCAGGACGATGGTCCGGAGACCGAGGGCACTGGCCGCCTCTCCGAGCATCCGAGCGAGCTGGCCGGCGCCGACGATGCCGATAGGGTCGGTCACGCCCGGCAGGATAGCGAAGGAGCCCCATGCGCATCGGAGCCCTTATCGACGTCGACCAGCCGTTGGACGCGGTCGTCGAGCAGGTCAGGCGGTACGGGGCCGTCGGGCTCGACTCGGCTTGGGCAGTCCAGATCTTCGGTTATGACGCGCTGACGATGCTCGGCATCGTCGGGGCGCAGGTCCCCGGCATCGAGCTCGGGACCGGCGTCGTGCCGGTCTACAGCCGCCATCCGCAGGTCATGGCCCAGCAGGCGCTGACGGTGCAGGCCGCGACCGGCGGCCGGCTGGTGCTCGGCATCGGGCTCTCCCACCAGGTCGTCGTCGAGGGCCTCTGGGGCCTCAGCTACGACCGGCCGGCCCGGTACCTGCGGGAGTACCTGTCGGCGCTTCTGCCACTCGTCCGCGGCGAGGCGGTCCAGTCGGCCGGCGAGGTCGTCACGGCCCGGACGTACGGCCCGCTCGAGGTCCCGGAAGCGTCGGCGCCGCCGGTGCTGGCCGCCGCGCTCGGTCCGACGATGCTGAAGCTGGCCGGCACGATGGCCGATGGCACGGTGACGTGGATGACCGGGACGGGGACGGTCGCCGACCACATCGTCCCGACGATCACCGCCGCCGCGGCGGCCGTCGGTCGACCGCCGCCGCGCGTCGTCGTCTCGTTGCCAGTGACCGTCACCGACGCGGCCAGGCCGGCCAAGGAACGGATCGACCGGGCGCTCGCGATCTACCCGACACTCCCGTCGTACCGGGCGATGCTCGACCGAGAAGGCGCTACCCAGCCATCGGACATCGCCTTGGTCGGGACCGAGAGCGACGTCGCCGCCGGCCTGCACCGCCTGGCCGACGCCGGGGCGACCGACTTCGTCGCGTCGATTGCCGGCCACGAACGGGAGCGGACCGAGGCCCTCCTGGCTGCGGTCGCCGGCGGCTCAGCCTGAGCTCTCGACCCGGTCCTTCGTCGCCCGGCCGATCGGCGGGGGGTTCCGCCAGTCGGGGACACCGTGCTCGGGGCGTCCCCGCGGGGCGTGATCGTCGTTGACCTCGGCCCAGTGCGAGTGGTTGAGCTGGTGCAGCGTGAAGCAGGCCTGGAGGGCGTTGAGGAATCCCATGTTCTCGACGGACTGGTTGACCGACTCCTTGATGAGCAGCGCCGTCACCGTCGGCCGGGCGGCGATCCGCCGGGCGAACTCGACCGTCCGCTCCGACAGGTCGGCAGCCGGGAAGACCTTCGAGACCATGCCGATCCGGTGGGCCTCGTCGGCGTCGATGGCGTCGCCGGTCAGCAGGAGCTCCTTGGCCCGCCGGGGGCCGAGCTCCCAGGGATGGGCGAAGTACTCCATGCCGCACATCCCCAGCCGGACGCCGACCGGGTCGACGAACGTGGCGGTGTCGGCCGCGACGATGAGGTCACAGGCCCACATCAACATCAGGCCGGCGGCGTAGACGGGACCGTGGACCTGGGCGACGGTGATCTTGCGGAGGTCTCGCCACCGGAGCGTGTTGCGGTAGTAGTAGTGCCACTCCTGCAGCATCCGCTTCTCCGCGCCCTCCCGGGTCCCACCGTTCGTCCGGGCGGTCGGATCCTGACCGGGTCCGGGGTCGAGCTCGCCGAGGGCCTCCGCGGAGCCGAGGTCGTGGCCGGCCGAGAACATCGGCCCGCGGCCGCCCAGGATCACGACCCGGACGCGATCGTCCGCTTCGGCGGCCATCAACGCCCGGTCGAGGTCCACCAGGAGACCGCGACTTTGGGCGTTGCGGGTCTCCGGGCGGTTGAGGAGGATCCGGACGATCGTCCCGTCGTCGATCTCCTCGTAGGTGACGAACCGGTACTCGGCCATGGCGGGATCCTCCTGCTCGGGTCTCCCGCCGGAACCTACCGGTCCTCTACGGCCAGCTGGACGTCTCGCCGGGTGATCGCCAGATACGCGACGAAGCCGGCGATCGCGGCCGTCAAGATGAGGGCGATCGTGCCGTCGCCGACGCCGAGCCCGCCGGCCGACGTCGGCTTGCCGACGAAGTCGGCGAACGACGCACCGAGCGGCCGGGTGACGACATAGGCGAACCAGAACGACAGGACCGCGTTCCAGCCGAACCACCGGTAGCCGACGGCCGGGATGGCGATGATGGCGGCGAACAGGACGATCGACCAGCCGTAGCCGAGGTGGAACGTCGTGGCGGTGAGGTCGCCGGCCGCCGTCCCGAGGGCGAACGTCGCGACGACGGCCGCCCAGTAGAACGCCTCCCGACGCGGCGTGTCGATGCTGTGGATCGACAGCGTCCGTTCCGTCCGCTGCCAGACGACGAACACCGCGGCGAGCACCGCCGCGTAGAGGAGCGTCGACGCGACGTACGGGACACCGAGGCCCTTGTGGAGGACGTCGGCGGCCATCGTCCCGAAGACGCCCACCATGACGACCGCGAACCAGTACGTCCAGGCCCAGTACCGCGCCATCCGGAACTGGAAGATCATGGCGACGACGAAGCCGAGAAAGCCGAGGACGACCGCCGGCCCGGGATGGAGCCGGTTGACGAGGAAGTCGGACGTCGCCTCGCCCATGGCCGTCGACAGTGCCTTGACGATCCAGAAGTACGCGGTGATCTCCGGGACCCGCAGCGCACCTTTCTTGGTGAGGTCGAAGCGGGGCATCAGGCCGTGACGTCGCGCCGGCTGAACGCTACCGCGGTGGCGACGACCGCGACGGCGGCGTACGCGGCGGCGACCGCGACGGCCTTGCCGTAGCCGAAGCCGGTGGTGCCGCCCTCGGCGACGACCTGCAGGGCCGAGCCGGGGAGCCAGCCGAGCGCGCCGGGGACGATCCGGATGACGACGGCCTCGATCGGCAGCAGCCACGCGAAGCCGATGATCACCGCGGACACCGACGAGCGGAGGAAGAGGCCGACCGCGAAGCCGAGGACCGAGAACCCGACGACGGCGAGCGTCAGGTCGCCGAGCTCCCGGAGAAGGTCGCCGATCCCCGTCGACGTGAACCAGGCGGCCGTCGGGACGTGTCGGGCGTGGGCGGCGACGAGGGCGACGACCATGGCGGCGACGGCCGCGACGACGAGGGCGAGCACGAGGAAGCTGACGATACCGAGCAGCTTGCCGGCCAGCAGGACGAGCCGCCGGGGTTGGCGGACGAGCAGCTGGCGCAGCGTGCCGAGGCCGTACTCGCCGGCGATCTGGGCGGCTGCGATGCCGAAGGCGACGATCCCGAGGAGGACCGCGACGCGGTCGACCCCCTGAACGAGCCCGTCCGGCCTGGCCAGCGTGGTGAGGCTCGGAAAGTCCCCGCCGTCGCCGCGGCCGGGCGCCTGGGCGAAGAGGAGGACGACGAACAACGACGCCGCGGCCGCGAGGCCGACGATCGTCGAGACCAGCAGCGACGGTCGTCGGAGCTTGATCCACTCGCTGCGGAACGCCGCCCACACCACCATCAGCCGACCTCCGCCAGCTCGTGCCCGTCGCCAGCCTGCGCCCCGGTCAGGTCGAAGAAGGCGTCTTCGAGGCTCCGCCGCTGTTCGGCAAGGTGGACGAGCACGATGCCGTGCTCCATGGCCAATCGGTTGGCCGCCGCCGCGTTCGCCTCGACGACGATCGTGTCGACGTCGAGGCGGGCTGCCAGTCCGGCGTGTTCGAACACGGCGAGGAGCGGGTCGGTGTCGCTCCGGTGCTCCGGCCGAACCGCCACGTCGGCCTGGCGGGATGCCCGGAGGGCGGCGATCGGTCCCTGATGGACGAGCCGGCCGGACCGGATGACGACGACGGTGTCGCAGATCTGTTCGATCTCGGCGATCAGATGGCTCGAGACGAAGACGGTCATGCCGTCGTCGGCCAGCGATCGGATGAGGCCGCGCATCTCGACGATGCCGGCCGGATCGAGCCCGTTGCTCGGCTCGTCGAGGACGAGCAGCTCGGGTCCGGGGAGCAGCGCGGCCGCGATGCCGAGCCGCTGCTTCATGCCGAGCGAGTAGGACCCGTACCGGTCGGCCGCTCGGCCGAGAAGGCCGACGCGCTCGAGCGCCGGGTCGATCACCGCGACTCGAGATCCGCCCGAGCCGGGTCAGGGCCCGGAGGTTGTCGCGCCCGCTGAGCTGTGGATAGAACGCCGGCGCCTCGATCAGTGCACCGACCCGCCCGAGGTAGCTCGCCGGGTCGCTGAGGTCGCCACCGAGCACGGTGCCGCTGCCCGCGCTCGGTCGGACGAGGCCGAGCAGCATCCGGATCGTCGTCGTCTTGCCGGCCCCGTTCGGGCCGACGAAGCCGCACACCGAGCCGGCCGGGATGGCGAGCGCCAGGTCGTCGACGACGGTGCGGGTGCCGAACCGCTTCGTCAGCCCATGGGTCGAGACCGCGTCCATGCCGTCCATGCCGTCCATGCTGACCGACCGGTGACGCCACGACGACCACCTTGAGGATGATTCGGGTTCATCCTGACGACCGACGATGGCGTGACCAGGGCCTGGCAGTATCGTGAAGGTGGCCGTTGCCGATATCGACAGTGCCTGGATGCGTCGACCGACCGTCCAGTCCCGGAGGCGAGCCGTGGCCACCATCGCCGAACCCGATCGACCGCCGACCCGCAGCGAGTCGGCGGTCGCGTGGATTGCCCGGCGAACCGGGTGGGACGGCAGCCGTGGCACCTTCGGTTTCGCCCGTCGTCTCGTCAACGAGCGCCCGACGGTCGTCGACGCCGCGCTGGCGGCCGGCCTGCTCGTCGTCTGCACGGTGTGGCTCGTCCCGAGAGGGACCGGCGTGGGTGCCGGGTTCCTCCAGGCCGCGCTGCTTGCGCCGCTGATCTGGCGTCGGCGGTGGCCGACCGCGGTGATGGCCGTGGTGGCGGCCGTCGCGCTCGTGCAGTGGCTGGTCGACGTCCGTGTCCTCGCCGACGTCGCGCTGCTGGTGGCGCTGTACACCGTCGCCGTCCACGAGCGGCCGTCGCGTGTCGTCGCGTCGACGGTCGTCGTCGAGGCGGGTGTCGTCATGGCGACGGTCCGCTGGTCGCCGGGCGGCGACGAGCCGCGGTCGTTCGTCTTCCTGACCGGCCTCGTCGCCGCCGCGGTCTGCGGCGGGTTGGCGGTGCGGTCGGGCAGCCAGTACCTCGGCTGGATGGACGAACGGGCGGCCCGGTTGGAGCTCGAGCGGGACCAGCAGGCGGCGATCAGCGCGGCCGAGGAGCGGGCGCGGATCGCCCGCGAGATGCACGACGTCGTCGCCCACAGCCTCTCGGTCGTGATCACGCTGGCCGACGCAGCGTCGGTCACGCCGGACCCGGACGATGCGGCCGCGGCGATCCAACAGGTTGCGGAGGTCGGGCGGGAGGCGTTGCAGGACATGCGGGTCGTGCTGGCCGCGCTGCGCACGGACGAGACGGCATCGGACCTCGGCCCGCTGCCCGGTCTCGCTGACCTCGATGCGCTGTACCGACAGGTCCGCCGGACCGGTCTCGCCGTCGAGCCGACCGTAGTCGGCGACGTGCCCGACCTCTCGGCCGCGGTCGAGCTGTCGATCTACCGGATCGTCCAGGAGGCGCTGACGAACACGTTGAAGCACGCCGCCGCGTCGACGGTCGACGTACGGATCGAGTACGGCCACGCGACGGTCACCGTGCGCGTCCACGACGACGGGACCGGCTCCGGTCCGGTTGTCAGCGGCCACGGGCTGACCGGGATGACCGAACGGGCGGCGATGCACGGCGGCCGCATGTCGGCCGGACCGGAGCCGGCGGGGGGTTGGCTCGTGACGGCGACGCTGCCGGTCGCCCGGTGACGATCCGGGTCGTACTGGTCGACGACCAGCCGCTGCTTCGCCAGGGGTTCCGGATGATCCTCGAAGCCGAGTCGGACATCGAGGTGATCGCCGAGGCCGGCGACGGCGCGGCGGCGGCCGAGCTGGCCGCGACGTACCGCCCCGACGTCGTGCTGATGGACGTGCGAATGCCCGGGACCGACGGCATCGAGGGGACGCGGCGGATCGTCGATGACACGCCGGAGGTCCGGGTGCTCGTGTTGACGACGTTCGACCTCGACGCGTACGTGTTCGGCGCCATCCGGGCCGGCGCGAGCGGGTTCTTGCTCAAGGACGTCCGGCCGGCCGAGCTCGTCAACGCCATCCGGCGGGTCGCCGGCGGCGACGCCGTTCTCTCGCCGCAGGTCACCCGGCACCTGCTCGACGAGCTCGCGCCGCTCCTGCCCGACCCGGACGAGCGTTCGGACGACCAGCTCGGGCTCCTGACCGACCGCGAGCGGGAGGTGCTCGTCGCCGTCTCCGAGGGCCTGTCGAACCAGGAGGTCGCCGACCGGCTCTTCCTCTCGGAGGCGACCGTCAAGTCGCACGTCAGCCGCATCCTGTCGAAGCTCGGCCTGCGCGACCGCGTCCAGGCGGTCATCTTCGCGTTCGAGTCCGGGCTCGTCCGGCCGAACGACCGGCGGGGTTAGATGCTCGCCGGGCGCGGTCGTACCCGGGCCAGCCGGACGACGCAGTTGTACGTGACGACCGCGATCGCCAAATGCATGGCCATCAGCACCGCGACGGCCTTCGCCGGCTGACCCTTGGCCAGGATGTAGAGATCCGGGAGCCAGAGGACGACGGTCACCGCGACGGCCATGCGGAGGTAGACCCACCGTGGCGAGGACGTGATCCGGGTGACGAGCGGCCAGGCCAGGCCGGCGACGACGACGCCGATCACCGTGAGCTTGCCGTAGTCGGAGAACTGGAAGTGGGCGTAGCCCTTCGTCGACGGGAAGATGGCCTGGCCGACCACGACGAGCAGGGCATCGACGAGCAGGGAGCCGACGATCGACGCCATCGTCGCCACCGTCACCCACATCGCCGACGGTGGCCGCCCGGTCGGAGAGAAGTCGATCCGGGTCAGCGTCTTCGCTTGGTCGATCACGGTCGCCGTCACCGTCCCGCTCCTCAGGCGTCGATCTCGGCCGGTACGCGGACCTGAGCGACTTTCTCCGCCCGGACCGCCCGGAGCCGGTGGAGGACCGCGCCGGCGACGGCCAGGACGACCAGGGCGCCGACGACGTAACCGGCGTAGCTGAACGCCTGGAGGACGTGGTGCCAGCTCGCGCCGAGTGAGTAGCCGATGCCGGCGAGCGCGGCCGCCCAGATCGCGCAGCCGACGACGGTGAACGCCAGGAACTTGCCGAACGCCATCTCGCCCAGACCGGCGGCCAGCGACACGAACGAGCGCAGCAGCGGGACGAAGCGGCCGAACAGGACAAACGGCTCGCCGCGGCGGGCGAACCAGGCCTCGGCCCGATCGAGGTCCTTGTGGGTCAACAGGACGTAGCGGCCGGCCCGGTCGACGAGCGGCCGCCCGCCGAACCGCCCGATCAGGTAGCCCGCGCACGACCCGGCGACCTCACCGGCGGTGACGACGACGATGACCAGCCCCAGTTGCATGTGGCTGGTCGTCGTCAGTTCGCCGCTGGCGAGGGCGCCGGCGTAGCCGATGGCGATCTCGGAACCGACGGGGAGGCACATCGACGACAGGAACGTGGCCGCGAACACGGCCACGTAGCCCCAAGTAGCGAGAAAATGCTCCATGGGAGCAGTTGTACGCCGGCGGTCTGGACGAAATCGTCGGCCGGCTGGATGAAACGCCGAGAGCCGACATCATCCCCAAGGAGGGGGTGAAACCTCGTATCAGCGGCTTACCGCGGGATCGACGTGTACTTGAACTCGTTGATCTCCGGACGCTCTGTGATGAGGTCGACGACGGCGTCGATCGTCCGTCGGGCCAGGTCGGCGTCACCGTCCGGGCGGCTCATCAGGCGGACGAAGACCGCCCGGTCGTCGACGACGAACGTCGGGACGCCGAAGACCTGGTGTTCCTTGACCGACGCCTCGTGGGCCTGCCGGAGCTCGTCGAGCGGCCAGCCCTCGTCGATCGCGCCGAACACGGTCGCCGCGGGTACCCCCGCCCGGTCGAGCACGTCGGCGACGACCGCCCGGTCGGCGAGGTCCTGCCCGTGGTCGTGACGGGCGGCGAACAGATCGCGGTGCACCTGGCGGAACTGGTCGGGAAAGCGGTCGCGGACGACGATGCCGGCTTGGAGGGCCAGCAACCCCTTCAGCCCGGCCGCCCGGTCAGGAGCGTCCCAGATCGGTGGCTCACCGTCCGCGACATGGCTCTGGACCAGCGAGAACGGCGAGAACGTCACGTCCCACGACGCGCCGCCGTCGAGCCCGGCCAGCAGGTGCTCGTGCGCATTGCGGGCGAACGGGCAGAGGTAGTCCCAGGTGACGGAGAAGGCAGCCATGACCGCTACAACCGCGGTCCGCCGCCGGTCATTCCCGACCGCGGCGCCGGAGCAGCGCCCGGCCGACGAGGCCGAGGACGGTACCGATCGCCGCGCCACCGAGGACGTCGCTGGCGTGGTGGTGGCGGAGGTGGACCCGGCTGACCGCGACGGCGGACGCGAACGCCACGCAGGCCGCGGTGCCGGCCGGCGTCGTCGGCAGGACGACCGCGGTAGAGAACGCCGCCAGCGTGTGACCGCTCGGGAAGCTGCTGCTGCTCGGTGCCCGGACCGGCACCGAGCCGAGTTGGAGGCCGTTGTCCGGGCGCTCCCGCTGGACGACGGCCTTCACGACCTTGTTGACGCCGAACGAGACGACGCCGGAGTACGTCAGCGCCTCGGCGGCCCGCCGCCTCGCCTCGCCCCGCCGCCGGCCCTTGCCGCCGGCGAGCACAACCCAGACGATCCCGTAGTCGGCGAGGTTCGACAGCGCGGCCGCTGCGGCGTCCACGCTCCGGCGGCCGCGGTAGCGGTCGAAGAACGCGTCGGCCGGCTTGTCGATCCTCTCGAAGAGCTCCACCGGACCATCTTCACCGCGGATCGGTCCCCGGCACCACTCCGGACCGGCTCAGGAGGCCTTGGCCGGGACGGCCGCCTGGGCCGGGCAGACCGCCTGGAAGTTGCAGAACCGGCAGAGCGTGGACGGCCGCGGCTGGAAGTCGTCGCGATCGCACGCCCGCTCGATGGCTTGCCAGACCGCGGCGGTGCGTCGCCGCTGGCCTCGGATCGACTGCTCGCTCGGGACGGCCGTGATCGTCACCCGATCTCGCAGGTAGAGCAGGCGGACCTGCGCCGGCGGTCGTCCGAGGACCTGCTCACAGAGGAGCGCGTACGTGTGGACGCCGGTCATCTTGCCCTGTTCGAAGCGGGCCGACGGGGCCCGCCCGGTCTTGTAGTCGACGACGATCAGCTCGCCGTCGTCGTCGAGGTCGAGCCGGTCGATGATGCCGCGGAGCCGCAGCCCGTCGACGTCGGTCTCGAGGCCGAGCTCGACGCCGACGGCCCGGACCCGGTCGGGATCCTCGACGTCGAAGTAGTTCTCGACGAGAACCGCCGCGTCGGCCCGGAACGCCTCGGCCTCGGCCGGCTCGAGGCCGAGCTCGGCGAACTCGGGGTCGGCCTGCAGCGCCTCCCAGGCCGTCGCCAGCTCGGTCTGGGCGGCCGGACGGTCCCGTTGGCCGGGTAGGTGGTTCCAGATCAGCCCTTCGAGGGCGGAGTGGACGAGCGTCCCCTTGACGGCCGCCACGGAGGGGGGCTCGGGCAGCCGGTCGATGATCGTCAGCCGGAAGGCCAGCGGGCAGCTCGTGAACGACGTCACCTTCGACGGTGAGAGCGATCGGGGCGGGGCCGGCGACATCGCCTCCCAGGCTAGGGGGAAGGTGTGACGGTGGGGGATGATGGGGCGATGACCCCCCGCCGTGCCAAGCGCTCGCCGGCCCCCGACCCCGCCCCGACGGGCCATCTGGTCCGGGCGACGACGTGGTCGGGCATCCGGTCCGGCGACGCGGTCGTCGTCGAGGGCACGCGCCTGCGCGCCGCGACGTGGGCGTTCGTCGCGCACGTCACGAACACGCAGTCCGGCGACGAGTGGGTCGAGGTCGTCGGCGGTCGGCCCGGCGACCGCATGCTCCGGTCGTTCCGCCCCGAGCAGGTCTTCCCGCCGCAAGGCCGCGGTGCCGGTCGTGGGCGTGGCGCGGCATCGCTCGCCGACGCACCGCAGTTGCCGTTCGACTGACCGTCGAGGTCCCCGGCGCCGGCGGGCCGGTCTGGGAAGATCGACCGGCAATGGCCGACCTGCCCGTCGAACCGGACACCGTGGCCGGCCGTCCGGCCGGCCGGCCGGCGAGCCGGCGACCCGAGGACGACGACCTCCCGAGCGTCGCCCGGCTGCTGAGCCTCACCGACGGCGTCGTCGCCATCGCCCTCACGCTGCTCGTCCTCCAACTGGCGGTGCCCACCGGGGTCGTGCCGCCGAACTCGGCCTCGAAACTGGCGACAGCGCTCTTCAAGGAGCACAGCGGCGACAATTTCATCAGCTATGCCATCTCGTTCTATGTGATCGCCCAGTTCTGGCTGGTCCACCACCGGGTGTTCCGGCACGTGGCCGGCCACCACGAGGGACTGGCGTGGTGGAACTTCGCGTTCCTGTTCACGATCACGATCATGCCGTTCACGAGCAACCTGCTCGGTGACTACGCGTCGAACCCCTTGGCGGTCGACCTGTTCGCGATCAACCTGCTGCTCGCCAGCCTGGCGACGCAGGCGGTCAGCCTCTTCGGTGAGCGCTGGGGTCTGCTGAGCGAGACGGCGACGCCGGAGTTGATCCGGGCCGGCCGGATGCGGGCGGTGGTGGTCGCGGTCGTCATCTCGGCGTCGATCGGTCTGGCCTGGGTCAACACGGATATCGCGAAGTACTGCTGGTTGCTCATCGCCGCTGGTCCGCCGATCGTCGCCCACGTGCTCGACTCTCGCCGCCAGGACGGGTAAGCGCCGTACACTCGGGCTCGTGGCAGACGACGACGCCGGTCGGCCGAAAGTCCGGGTCGAGCGCCGCGGCCCGGTGACGACGTTGACGCTCGATTCGCCGCACAACCGCAACGCCCTGTCGACCGGTCTGTTGCGGGAACTGCGCGACGCGCTGCACAGCGCGCAGGCCGACCCGGACGTCCGCGTCGTCGTCCTCACCGGTGAGGGCACCGTCTTCTGCTCCGGCGCCGATCTCCGACGAACGGTTGGAGCCGCCGGAGGACGGCGACCGGACGGCGTTGCTGCCGGAAGTGCTCTCGTGCCTCGTCGGCCTGCCGCAACCGGTGATCGCCCGGGTCAACGGCCACGTGCGGGCCGGCGGCCTCGGACTGGTCGCCGCGTCCGACCTGGCGGTCGCCGCGCCGTCGGCGACGTTCGCGTTCACCGAGGTTCGCGTCGGGCTGGCGCCGGCGATCGTCGCGGTCCCCGGCCTCCGGGTCATGGACCGACGGGCGTTCGCTCGGTACGCGCTGACCGGTGACCCGTTCGGCGCGGCCGACGCGGTGGCGGCCGGCCTGCTGACCGCCACGACCGACGACGTCGACGGCTGGGTGGCGGGCATCGTCGCGTCGGTGCTCCGGTCGTCGCCGGCCGCGGTAGCGGCGACGAAGGGGTTGTGCGGCTGGGCAGCCGGCGGTCCGGGCGGTGCGGCATGGGACGACGCGATCGGTGCGGCGGAGGCGCTGTCGGACGAGCTGTTCTCGTCGGCGGACGGCGTCGAGGGCATGGCCGCGTTCTTCGAGAAGCGACCGGCGCGGTGGGTCGTCGAATGATCCTCGAGAGCCGGCTCGACACGGCCGGGACGGAGTACACGGCGAACCGGGAAGCGATGGCGGCGATGGTCGCGGACGTACGCGCCCTGCACGACCGCGTGCTCGAGGGCGGGGGAGGCCGCTACGTCGAGCGTCACCGGGCGCGGGGCAAGCTCCTCGCCCGCGAGCGGGTCGAGGGGCTCGTCGACCCGGGCACGCCGGTGCTCGAGCTGTCGCCACTGGCCGGCGCGACAACCGAGGACCCGCTCGGCGGGGGCGTCGTCGTCGCGGTGGCGGAGGTCGTCGGCACGCAGTGCGTCGTCGTCGCCAGCGACCCGACGGTGCGGGGCGGGACGACGAGCCCGACGACGATCCGCAAGCTCCTGCGGGCGATGGACGTCGCGGAGACGAACCGCCTGCCGCTCGTCCTGCTCGTCGAGTCCGGCGGGGCCGACCTGGTGCGCCAGGCCGACGTCTTCGTGCCCGGCGGCGAGCAGTTCCGGCGGCTCACGCAGCTCTCCGCGGCCGGTATCCCGACGATCTGCGTCGTCTTCGGGTCGTCGACGGCCGGCGGCGCGTACCTGCCGGGGATGAGTGACTACACGATCTTCGTCGACGGCCGCGCCCGCGTGTTCCTCGGCGGGCCACCGCTCGTCAAGATGGCAATCGGCGAGGACGCGGACGAAGAGGCGCTCGGCGGCGCGGCGATGCACGCCCGCGTGTCCGGCCTCTGCGACTACCTGGCGACCGACGAGGTGGACGCGCTCGCCCAGGCCCGGCAGGTCGTCAGCCATCTCCACTGGGTCCGGCGCGGTCCCGGGCCGGCCGGCCCGGCCGACCTCCCGAAGTCGGACGCGGCCGAGCTGCTCGGCATCGCCGCGGTCGACGTCCGCCAACCGTTCGACGTCCGCGAGGTGCTCGCCCGCATCGTCGACGGGTCGCGGTTCGAGGAGTTCAAGCCGCTCTACGGTGCCCAGCTCGTCTGCGGCTGGGCGGCGCTCGCCGGCTATCCGCTTGGCATCGTCGCCAACAACGGGATCCTCTTCTCCGCCGAGGCGCAGAAGGGCGCGCAGTTCATCGAGCTCTGCAACCGCACCGACACGCCGATCCTCTTCGTCCAGAACATCACCGGGTTCATGGTCGGGACGCGCTACGAACAGGCCGGGATCATCAAGGACGGCGCGAAGCTGATCAACGCGGTCTCGAACTCGACCGTTCCACACGTCACGCTGATGGTCGGTGCGAGCTACGGCGCGGGCAACTACGCGATGGCCGGTCGCGCCTACCGACCGCGCTTCGTCTTCACGTGGCCGAACCACCGGATCGCGGTCATGGGCCCGAAGCAGCTCGCCGGCGTGCTCTCGATCGTCCGTCGCAACGCGGCCGACGCGGCCGGTCGCCCGTTCGACGACGCGGCCGACGCCGAGCTCAAGGAGACGACCGAAGCGCAGATCGAGCGGGAGTCGACCGCCCTGTTCGCCACCGGCCGGCTCTGGGACGACGGGATCATCGACCCGCGCGACACCCGCACCGTTCTCGCCGTCGCGCTCACCGCGGTCCACTCCGCCCCGGTCGAGGGCACGGCCCGCTTCGGGGTCGTCCGGCACTGATGGTCGCCCCGTCGTCAGCGCCGGGGTCGGCAGCGGGGGATCGCCCGATCCGCCGGCTCGCGGTCGCCAACCGGGGCGAGATCGCCCGTCGCATCTTCCGGGCCGCTCGATCGCTCGGCATCGAGACCGTCGCCATCTTCGCCGCCGACGATCGTGACGCGCCGTTCGTCGCCGACGCCGACCGCGCCGTCTCGCTCGGTGCCCCCGCGCACGCCAACGGTCCGGCCGACTATCTCGACGCCGGGCGTATCGTCGAGGCCGCGCTCGCGGCCGGGGCCGATGCGGTCCACCCGGGCTACGGGTTCCTCTCCGAGGATGCGGGCTTCGCCGACGCCTGCCTCGCGGCCGGTCTCGTCTGGGTGGGGCCGCCGCCGGCCGCGATCGCCCTGATGGGCCACAAGGCCCGGGCCAAGGCCGCGGTCGCCGCCGTCGGCGTGCCGGTGCTGGCGAGCCGGGTCGTGCCCAATGGCGTCGACGACGATCTGGCCGCGCTGAGCCATCTGGGCGACGACGTCGGCTATCCGTTGCTCGTCAAGGCGTCGGCCGGCGGCGGTGGCCGCGGCATGCGGCTGGTCGACGGCCCGCCTGCGCTCGCCGGCGCGGTCGCCGCGGCCCGGCGGGAGGCGGCCGCGGCGTTCGGCTCCGACGAGGTCTTCCTCGAGCGCTACGTCGTCGCGGCTCGCCACGTCGAGGTGCAGATCGTCGCCGACCGGCAAGGCGAAGTCGTCCACCTCTACGACCGTGACTGTTCGGTCCAGCGCCGCCACCAGAAGGTGATCGAGGAGGCGCCGGCCTCGCTCGTCGCCGACGCGGTCCGCCAGACGATGTGGGACGCGGCGGTCGCCGCGGCCCGGGTCGTCGCGTACGAGGGCGTCGGAACGGTCGAGTTCGTCGTCGATGGCGACGAGTGCGCGTTCTTGGAGATGAACACGCGGCTGCAGGTCGAGCACGGCGTGACCGAGCTCGTCACGGGCGTCGACCTCGTCGGGCTCCAGCTCGCCGTCGCCGCCGGCCGCCCACTGCCGTTCACCCAGCACGACGTGGCGGTGACCGGCCACGCGGTCGAGGTCCGGCTGTGTGCGGAGGTGCCGCGGCACGATTACCGCCCGGCGTCCGGTCGGGTCGTCCACGCTCGGTGGCCGGACGGCGACGGTGTCCGCGTCGACGCGGCCGTCGAGTCCGACAGCGTCGTCAGCCCGGCGTACGACAACCTCGTCGCCAAGATCCTCGCCTGGGGCGACGACCGGTCGCTCGCCCTCGCCCGGCTGCGGGCCGCACTGGTCGGCCGGCTCGAGCTCGACGGCGTCGAGACGAACCGCGACCTGCTCGTCGCCGCGCTCGGCGAGCCCGACTTCGTCGCCGGCCGGACGAGCACCGACTATCTCGACCGGCACGCCGACGTCATCGCCGCAACGGTTGATCCGGTCGTCGAGCGTCATCACGCGGCGGCCGCGGCGATCTACCTCGACCACCGCCGGGCAGCCCGGTCGCTCGTCCCCGGGGTGTCGCCCGGCTGGCGGAACGTCGGCCGGGCGCTTCATCGGGACCGTTTCGTCACCGCAGCCGGTGCTGCGCTGTCGGTGTCCGTCAGCTGGCCGCTCGGCGTGCTCGCCGTCGTCGTCGAGGGGCCGGACGACCGGGCCGGGCCACTCGGCCACGCCGTCTCGGCCGACGTCGCGGTCACCGGTCCGGCGACCGGTTCGGTCGCGCTGGCGGTCGACGGCATCGTCGTCCGGCACCGAGTCCGCGACCACGGCCGGACGATCGCGGTGAGCTCGGCCGACGGCCAGTCGACACTGGCCGTCGCCGACGACGACGTGGCCGACGCGGCGATCGTGCCCGAGACGTCGTGCCGGGCGCCGCTGCCCGGGTCGGTCGGCCAGGTTCTCGTCTCGGTCGGTGACGTCGTCGACCGAGACCAGCCGCTCGTCGTCCTCGAGGCGATGAAGATCGAGCACACGCTGCGGGCCGCCGGGCCCGGGACGGTCGAGGACATCCCGGTCGCTGCCGGCGATCACGTCGATGCCGGCCAGTTGCTCGTCGTCGTCGTCGGTCCGGGCTCCGTCGCCCCATGACCGGGCCGCTGCGCGTCGCCAACTGCAGCGGCTTCTTCGGCGACCGGCTGTCGGCGGCGCGCGAGATGGTCGACGGCGGGCCGATCGACGTGCTCACTGGCGACTGGCTGGCCGAGCTGACGATGGTCATCCTCCACAAGACCCGCCAGCGCTCCGGTGGCTACGCCCGGACGTTCCTGAGCGCCATGGACGACGTACTCGCCACGTGCGTCGACCGGGGGATCAAGGTCGTCTCGAACGCCGGCGGGCTCGACCCGGCCGCGTGCGCTGCCGCGGTGCGCGAGCTCGCCGCTCGCCAGGGCCTGGCCGTCCGGGTGGCGTCCGTCGCCGGCGACGACCTCGCCGACCGGATCGGCCGGCTACGGGCCGCCGGCGAGCGGTTCGTCAACCTCGACACCGGCGAAGAGCTGCCGGCTGGCGCGGACGTCGTCACCGCGAACGCGTACGTCGGCGCGGCGCCGATCGCCGCCGCGCTCGCCGCCGGGGCCGATGTCGTCGTCACCGGCCGCGTCACCGACGCGTCGCTCGTCGTCGGTCCCGGTATCTGGGCGTTCGGGTGGGGACCCGACGACGTCGACGAGCTCGCCGGCGCGGTTGTCGCCGGCCACGTGATCGAGTGTGGCGCACAGTGCTGCGGCGGCAACTACGCCTTCTTCGACGACGTCCCCGGCCTCGACCGCGTCGGTTTTCCGCTCGTCGAGCTGGCGGCGGACGGCTCCGCGGTCGTGACGAAGCACCCCGGGACCGGTGGCGCGGTCACCGTCGGTACCGTCACCGCCCAGCTCCTCTACGAGATCGCCGGCCCGAGGTACCTGAGCCCCGACGCGGTCACCCGCTTCGACACCGTCCAGATCGCCACGGACCCGGCCGGACCCGACCGCGTACGGATCAGTGGCGTCCGGGGCGAGCCACCACCGCCGGACCTGAAGGTCACCGCCAATCTGCCGGCCGGTTGGCGTAACGCCGTCACGCTCGTCCTGACGGGGCTCGAGACGCAGGCCAAGGCCGACGTCGCCGCGTCGGCCGTCTGGGCCGCCGTCCCCGGCGGCCGCGACGCGTTCGTGGCGACGGCGACCGAGTTGTCCGGCGATGTCGACGGTCCCGGGGTCGCCTATCTCCGGTTGGCCGTCCGAGGCGACGACGAGGCGCTCGTCGGCCGGTCGTTCTCCGCCGCCGCGGTCGAGACCGCTCTCGCGAGCTATCCCGGCGAGTTCTACACCGGCGCGCCGACGCCGGCCCAAGCGGTTGCCCGGTACTGGCCGACGACCGTCGCGGCCAGCGCGATCCGGCCGGTCGTCGACCTCGACGGCCGGCCGATCACGGTGGACGAGGCATGGCTGGTCAGGCGCACCGCTCCGGCCGATGCGAGCTCGGGGCCGGGCGTCACCGGCGTGCCGGCCGCGACCGTGCCGGTGGCGCCTCCCGGTGCGTCGGCGGGCCGCGAACCGGTGACGGTCGACGTGCCACTCGGCGTGCTCGTCGGCGCCCGGTCGGGCGACAAGGGCGGCAACGCCAACGTCGGCCTGTGGGCGGAGAGCGACGACGTCTTCATGTGGCTGCACGACGCGGTCGACGTCGACCGGTTCCGGGCGCTGCTGCCCGAGATCGGCGACTGTCCGGTCGACCGGTACGTCCTGGCCAATCTCCGAGCCGTCAACTTCGTCGTCCACGGCATCCTCGGCTGGGGCGTCGCGTCGAACCTCCGGCTCGACGGCCAGGCCAAGGCGCTCGGCGAGCTGATCCGGGCCCGCCCGGTGCCGGTCCCGCCGCACCTGCTGGCCGGTGACCGGGTGGCCGCGAGGTTGGCCCGGCTGGGCGGTCCGGTCCCTCCCGGAGGGAACAAAGTGCAGTAGTTTCCCCAAAGGTCGCGATTTTCCGTTTTCGTCAGCCAATTTGGGGGCCAGGATGACCACCATGCAGACGGCAGACATGCCAGCCAGCAGTGCCGGGGGGAGAGGGCCGGTGTACCGGTTCCTCTTTGGCCATCAGATCGACCAGTATCCGGGAAACGGGCGGCGGACGGGCTACCTCGCGGTGGCCGTGCTGGCGACGATCGTCCTCTACTACATGTACTACACGCAGACCGGCGTGACGCCGAACATCCTGCGGTCCTACCACATGTCGTTCACGTTCTACGTGTGGGTCGTCATCATCTCCAACCTGGTCGGCGCGTTCGCGTCGCTCCTCGCCGGCCGGACCGACCGGCTCGGCCGGGCCAACGTGATCATCTACGGCCTGCTGATCGTCGGGTTGTTGGTGACGTTCGGCGTGCCGAACGCCGGCAGCGAGTGGTCGTTCGCGATCGTCATCTCGGCCATCGGACTCTTCGAAGGAACGATCCTCGTCGCCACCCCGGCGATGGTGCGGGACTACAGCCCCCAGCTCGGCCGGGCCTCGGCGATGGGGTTCTGGACGGTCGGGCCGGTGGCCGGCGCGTTGATCACGAGCATCGTCGCCAACCGGACGCTCAGCCACTTCGTCGACTGGCAGAGCCAGTTCATCATCTCCGGTCTGACCGCCCTGGCCACCTTCCTCGTCTGCCTGTTCTTCATGAAGGACCTGTCGTCGAAGCTTCGGGACCAGCTCATGGTGACGGTCCGGGACCGCACGCTGCTCGAGGCCCGGGCCCGCGGCCTCTCCGACGCCGAGGTGGCCGCGGCGATGGAGCACCCGTGGCGGCAGATCGCCAAGTGGGACCTCGTCGGCTCGTCGATCGGGATCTCGGTGTTCCTATTGATCTACTACGCCGCGGCCGGCTTCTTCACGATCTACTACTCGGTGACGTTCCTCAACGCCAACGGCACCAACTTCACGACGTCACAGGTCAACGGGCTCAACGCGTGGTTCTGGGGAGCCAACATCGTCGCCCTCGTCGTCGTCGGCATCGTCTCGGACCTGTTGAAGGTGCGCAAGCCGTTGATGCTCGTCGGGGCGGTCGGATCGATCGTCATGCTCATCATCTTCTTGGGCTACGCCACCCATCCGCACACGAGCCAGACGACGCTGGAACTGACGTCGGCCGTCCTCGCCGTCTTCCTGTCGTTGGTCTACGCGCCCTGGATGGCCAGCTACACGGAGACCGTCGAGGCCAAGAACCCTGCGCTCGTGGCCACCGGCCTGGCGCTGTGGGGCTGGATCCTCCGGCTCACGGTCGGCATCTCGTTCATCTTCCTGCCGGTCGTCATCAACAGCATCAGCCCGGTCATCAACAACCAGCCGTACGCGGCGGCCATCTGCTACCCGCAGCCGACGGCCACGGCCTGCGTCACAAGCACAAAGGCTGCCAAGCAGCGCATTACCGGTCAGTCGATCGCCGACTTCGTGGCGACGCAACCCAAGTCGGTGGCGTTCGCCCAGGACCACGCCGCCCTGCTGGCGAAGATCGAGCCGTACAACGCAACATTGGCAGAAGCCGCCAAGGGGACACTGGGCGCGGTGGCCCGGGCCTCCAAGGCGCTCGGGCCGGCCACGCTGGCGCAGGTGCTCAAGTACGAGAAGACACTGACCACGCTGGTCCAGCCGTACACCGCCCAGTTGAACTACCTGTCCGCCCACCAGGCCCAGCTGATGGCCCTCCAGGAAGGGGCGAAGAAGGCGCCGAGCCAGTGGCAGCACTGGTTCTGGGTCGACCTCGTCGGGATGGTCGTCTTCATTCCGACGATCTGGTTGGCTCGGGGCCGGTGGAGCCCACGGCGGGCCCGCGAGGACGAGCGGGCGCACGAGCAGGCCGTGACGGAGGAGCTGGACCGGCTCCTCCGAGCCGAGGGCGCCGGCACGGCTTCCTGAGCGACGGGGAACGGACCGGTGCGGGTGATCGGGCTCGTCGTCGGGCTCGTCGTCGTCCTCGGGACGCTCGGCAGCGTGTTCACGACGCTCGTCGTCCCGCGCGTCACGTCGTCACGGCTGCTGCGGGCGATCGCCAAGGGGCTCGGCAAGAGCCTGCGCCCGACGCTCGTCCGCCTCGGCGACTACACAGCCCAGGACCGCCTGATGGGGCTCGTCGGCCCGCTGGCGATGGTGCTCTTGTTCCTGGCGTGGCTGGTCCTGCTGACGGCCGGCTACGGCCTACTGGCGTGGGCCATCGACGGCACGTCGCTCCTCCATTCGCTGGCTGTCGCCGCGTCGTCGATCACGACGCTCGGCGTCGTCACGCTCCACCAGGACGGCCCCGAGGGCATCGAGTTCGTCGCTGCGGCGACCGGGCTGCTCGTCGTCGCCCTGGAGATCGCGTACCTGCCGACGCTCTACGCCGCGTTCAGTGCCCGGGAAACGGAGGTCACTTTGCTCGCCACGCGGGCTGGTGTCCCCGCGTGGGGACCGGAGCTGCTCTCCCGGCACCATCGGTTCGGCACGATGGCCGAGCTGCCGGACCTCTACCGGACGTGGGAGCGCTGGTCGGCCGCGGTGGCGGAGAGCCACACGAACTACCCGGCGCTGCTCTGGCTGCGCTCGCCCGTGCCGTGGCGGTCGTGGCTCACCGGGCTGACGGCGATGCTGGACGCGGCCGCCCTGCAGGACGCGGTCAGTCCCGGCGCGGCCCCTCGTCAGGCCCGCATCTGCCTGCAGTCCGGCACGAACTGCCTGCGGGCCATCGCCACCGCCCTGCACATCGACTTCGACCCGGACCCGTTGCCGACCGACGGCATCCGGCTCACGTACGACGAATTCCTGCTGGGCATCGATCGTCTCCAGCGGGCCGAGTTCCCGTTCGAGCGGACGCCGGAGGACGCATGGCGGCACTTCGCCGGGTGGCGGGTGAACTACGAGACGATCGTCGACGCGCTGACCCGGCTCGTCATGCCGCCGCCGGCTCCGTGGTTCGTCGAACGGACGGCGCTCGGCGAGCTGCAGTTCCCCCGCGTCCTCGACCGGACGCCCGACGACCCCGACGCCGCCCGGCCGCGGACCTGATCAGGCCAGTCGGCGCAAGAGGCCGGCCTGGACGACCGGCCATTCGTCGGCGACGATCGAGAACGTCGCGGTGTCGCGCGGCGTCCCGTCTGCGCCGGGCTGGTGGGCCCGCAGGATGCCGTCGAGCTGGGCGCCGAGCCGGGTGATCGCCGTCTGCGACCGGTCGTTCCGGGCGTCCGTCTTGAGCCGGACCCGGTAGACGCCCCACGTCTCGAACGTGTGCGTCAAGAGCAAGAGCTTCGCCTCCGTGTTGACCGCAGTCCGCTGGGCCGAGGCAGCCAGCCAGGTGTGGCCGATCTCGACCGCGTCGGGCACGCCGACCCGTTGGCGCTCGGGGTACGCCGGCCCCCACCGCCACGGCGTGAGGTCGATGAACCGCGTCGACCCGACGATCTCGTCACCGCCCGCGCCGTCGAGCCGGACGACCGCGAACGGCAGGTGATCGCCGGCCGCCTCTTCCGCCAACGCGTCGTCGATGTACGCGGTCGCGGCGCCCTGGCCGTCGGGAACCCACGTGTAGGCGAACGTCGACCGGTCGCCTGCGGCCGCGGCTGCCAGTCCCGGCCCGTGCGCCCGGTCCAGTGGCTCGAGCCGGACGAACCGGCCCTGCAGAGTCACCCGATCGGTCACGGACGGATCGTATGGGCTCGATGGACCAGAGTGCGGTCTCCACCGCCGGACATCGGGCCGGCCCGGTCGCCACCGTGCCGCCTGGACCGTTGTCCGGCGGTGGAGCCCCCCGCAGTCACCATTCTAGACAATGTGTTTTACGAAAGGAAGGGGGAACGGTCAGAAGGGCGAGAGCGGCCCGGACGCCGCCGCGTCGAGCTCGTCGACCAGGGTGCACGGGCTCGCCACCGGGTCGGCCGCGTCCGCCCGGGTGGCGAGGAGCCGGAGCTGGGTGCGGAACGACGCCTGCTCGGCCGGGTCGAGCGGCGCGAGGAGCTGGGCTTCGGCGGCTTCGAGGCGCTCGTTCAGCGTCGCCAGTAGGCCGCGACCTCGTGCGGTGGCGACGATCCGGCGGGCCCGCCGGTCGGCCGGATCGGCATGCCGCTCGATGAGCCCGGCCCCTTCGAGGTCGTCGAGCAGGTACGTCATCACCGTCCGGTCGATCCCCAGATGCTGGGCCAGTGCCAGCTGGCTGTTCACCGCTCCGCTCGCCGCGGCTGAGAGGACCTGGTAGCCGCGCGGTCCGCCTGGCAGGTCGGCGAGGACGCTGTGGGTGGCGGCGACGTAGGCCCGGAACGTCACGCCGAGGGCCCAACCGAGGTCGTCGGCGAGCACACCACGACAGGACGACGCCGCCGTCCCGGGCATGTCCGTGCCGACCGCCGCCCCTGGCGCCGTCCCGGCATCTGCGCTGTCGTCGGCTTTTTCGCCCGAGCGGGCCATGGCATCGAGCCTACCGGCCGCGCCGTCGGTCATATGATCACGTGACAAGATAATCTGTTATACATACGATATTGATAAGAGACGATAGTGGCGAACGGAGCGACGATGGACGACAGCAGGACAGTGAAGGTCGCGGTGGTCGGTGGCGGGTACGGCGGGGTGACGGTGGCGAAGGGGCTGGACGGCGTCGCCGACGTCGTTCTCGTCGAACCGAAAGAAGCGTTCCTCCACAACGTGGCGGCCCTGCGGGCGCTCGTCGAGCCGTCCTGGCTGGCCAGGGTGTTCATGCCCTACGACGGCCTCCTGTCCCGGGGCCGGGTCGTCCGGGACCGGGCGGTCCTCGTCGAGCCGGGCCGCGTCGTGACGGCCGGCGGGGAGGAGCTCGTCGTCGACTACGTCGTCCTGGCCACCGGGTCGGCCTATCCGTTCCCGGCAAAGACGGATCTGGCCGCCACCGACTCCGCCCGCCGGCAGTTCGAGACGGTCCATCGGGCGCTGGCCGAGGCCGGGCGAGTGCTGCTCGTCGGCGCCGGACCGGTCGGCGTCGAGCTGGCCGGGGAGATCCGGCACACGTGGCCGGAGAAGGAGATCACGATCCTCGACGTCGCCGAGCAGGTCCTGGCGGGCGGTTTCCGGGCCGAGCTCCGGGCCGAGCTCCAACGGCAGCTCGAAGCCCTCGACGTCCAACTGCTCCTCGGTAGCCCACTGCTCGACCTGCCGCCCACTGAACCAGGGGAGCACGGCACCTTCACGGTGACGACGAAGGCGGGCCGATCGGTGACCGCCGACATCTGGTTCCGCTGCTTCGGCGTCGTACCGAACAGCGACTTCCTCGGCGACCAGCTCGCCGGGGCCCGTCGAGACGACGGGTTCATCGAGGTCGGGCCCGCACTTCAGGTGGCCGGCCAGTCGACGCGTCTTCGCCGCTCGGGGACGTGGCGGCCGTCGACGCCAAGATGGCCGGGTTCGCCCGGCGGCAGGCGGAGGTCGTCGTGGCCAACATCGTCGCCCTGTCGGCCGGTCGTTCCGACCTGGACGTCTACGAGCCCATGGGGCCGACCGCTATCGCCGTACCGATCGGCCCCGAGGGCGGGAGCGGCCAGTTCCCGGGTCAGGACGAGCTCGTCCCGTCCGAGACGATCGCCGAATTGAAGGGCCGCGACATGATGGTCGGGGCGTTCGCCGAGCTGTTCGGCCTGGCCGCCGAGGCAGCGAGCTGACGACCGGCCGCCCGGCTCAGCCGGTCGTTCGGCGCCGGTAGAGGTGGGCGGCGAGCGGCGCGAACACGACGAGGATGGCGACGGACCACAGCAAGGCGGCCTCGATGGGGTGCTGCATCGGCCACGCCGAGATGGTGGCCGACGGGTTGGGGTTGCCGAACAGTGTCCGGACGGCAGCCGTGACGGCGCTGACCGGGTTCCAGTTGGTGATCGCCTGCATCCAGCCGGGCATGTTGCCGGTCGGCACCATGGCGTTGGAGACGATGGCCAGCGGGAACAGGATGATCAGGCCGATTCCCTGGGCCGACTCCGGTCCCTTGGACACGATGCCGAGGCACCCACAGGCCCACGAGAGGGCGTAGGCGAAGAACAGGGCGATCGCCAGGCCGGCGAGCACCCCGCCGATCCCGACGCCCGGTCCCGGCCGCCAGCCGATGGCCAACCCGGTCAGGGCGACGATGATCACGCAGAGCGCGGCCGACAGCACGTCGGCCATCGATCGGCCGACCAGTACCGCCGACCGCCACATCGGCAGGGTCCGGAACCGGTCGATCGCCCCGCTGTTCAGGTCGGTGCTGAGGCCGACGGCCGTCCCCATGGCCGAGGTCGTGAGGTTCAGCAGCATCAGACCGGCGATGGCGAAGTCCTTGTAGCTGCCGCCTTGGATCGGCACGCCCGACCCGAACACATAGATGAACAGCAGCGTGAACAGGACCGGCTGCACCGTCACGTCAGAGAGCTGCAGTGGCTCCCGGGCGATGTGCACGAGGTTGCGGCGGGTGAGGACGACGACGTCGTGCCACTTCGCGCCCAGCCAATTTCGGCGGTCGAGGGCCGGCGAAGCCGTCGGCGTCAGGGTTGCGGTGCCATCAAGAGTGGTGACCGTCATGCGGAGGCTCCCTCCAGCTCGGGTGCGGGCTCCGGCTCCGCCGGCCCGTCGCCGGCGGTCGGTTGCCCGGTCAGGGCGAAGAAGACGTCGTCGAGCGACGGCTGGTGGACCTCGACGTCGTCGACGAGGATGCCGGCGCTGTCGAGCGCCCGGACCACGGTGGTGGCCACCCCGGACCCGCTGCGAACCGGGGCGCGGAGCTGGCGACCGTCGTGGCTGACGTGGATCTCGCCGTCGACGAGCGGTTGCAGCGCCGGTACCGCCCCCGGGTGGGGTTCGGTCAGCGTCACCTCGAGGCGGGCGCCGCCGGTCGCCCGCTTCAGCTCCGGCGACGTTCCTTCGGCGATGATCCGGCCGTGGTCGACGACGACGATGCGGTCGGCGAGCTCGTCGGCCTCCTCGAGGTACTGCGTCGTGAGCAGCAGCGTCACGCCGTCGGCGACGAGCTCGCGGATGACGTCCCACATCCGGGCCCGGCTCGTCGGGTCGAGGCCGGTCGTCGGCTCGTCGAGGAAGAGGACCGGCGGCCGGGTGACGAGCCCGGCCGCGAGGTCGAGTCGCCGGCGCATTCCGCCGGAGTAGCCCTTCATCACCCGGTCGGCCGCGTCGGTCAGCGTGAACCGGTCCAGCAGCTCGGCGGCCCGGGCCTTGGCGTGGCCCCGGCGCAGGCCACTGAGCTCGCCGACCATGACCAGGTTCTGGCGGCCGGTCAGCGCGTCGTCGAGCGTCGCGTCCTGGGCGGTGACGCCGATGTGGCGCCGGACGGTCGACGCTTCGTTCACGACGTCGTAGCCGGCGACGCGGGCCCAGCCGCTGTTCGGGACGGCCAGCGTCGTCAGGATCCGGACGGCGGTCGTCTTGCCGGCGCCGTTCGGGCCGAGGACGCCTAGGATCGAGCCGGCCGGCACCTGGAGGTCGATCCCGGCCAGCGCCACCGTCTTGTCGTAGCGCTTCGTCAGGCCCTCGGCCTCGATCATGAGTGTGTTGGTCATTGGCCACCTACCGATCGGCAAGTAAGGAGTTACTTGCCGCATGGTAAGCAACATACTTACCGGTCGTCAAGTAATATGGCGACATGCCATCGCGAGCAGGGTCGAAAGGCGGCGCCGGCCAGTCCCCCGGCACCCGGTCCACCGCCGGTCGGTCGAACGGCGGTCGGTCGAACGGCGGTCGGTCGGCGACGGTGCGATCGATCGGGCCGACCGGTAACGGGGCCCGGACGTCCGACGATCCGGGCGGTGACGCGGACGGCAGCGTGGCGAAGAGCACCCGGGACCGCATTCTCGACGTCGCGCTCGACCTGTTCATCGAGAAGGGGTTCGACAAGACGTCGCTCCGGGAGATAGCGGAGCAGCTCGGGTTCTCGAAGGCTGCGCTCTACTACCACTTCGCCAGCAAGGACGACATCTTGATGTCGTTGCACCTGCGGGTCCACGAGCTCGGCCGGGTGGCGGTCGAACGGCTCGGGGCCGAGCCGGCCGACGTCGGTTCGTGGCGGGCCCTGCTGTCGGAGCTCGTCGACGAGATGATGGCGAACCGCAAGCTCTTCGTGATGCACCAGCGCAACCAGGCGGCGTTTGAGAACCTGCACCGGGCGGGCCACGACGAGGCGCACGAAGATCTCGAAGAGGTATTCCGCCGGGTGCTGGCCGACCCATCGGTGCCCGCTCGGGACCGCGTCCGGCTGTCGTCGGCCCTCGGTGCGGTGGTGACCAGCCTGGTCCTGGCCGGCGACATGCTCGGGGACATCCCGACCGACGAGCTCGGCGCGATGCTGCGTGACGTCGTCGGCGACGTGCTGCGTCCGGGCCGCCCGACTCGTTCAGGCGCGACGGTCCCGGCGGCCAAGGCTGGGTCCGGCGGCTAGCGGCTCGGACCGTCCGCTCGCCGCCCCGCCGGGCGTCGCAGGGTACGTTGGGGATCGTGCCGGGGCCGCCGCTTCGCTTCGACCCCATCGAAGAAGCCCGACGGCAGTGGGGGCTGCGCTGGGACGACCGGTTCCGGGACACGATGGCGGCGGCGACGTCGATCATGCGGGCCCAGCAGATCGTCCTGGCCGCGGTCGACGAGGCGCTCCGGCCGTTCGATCTGACGTTCGCCCGCTACGAGGCGCTCATGCTCCTCTCGTTCAGCCGTAGCGGCGCGCTGCCGCTCGGCAAGATGAGCCAGCGGCTCATGCTCCACCAGGCGAGCGTGACGAACATCGTCAACCGTCTCGAAGGGCAGGGCCTCGTCCGCCGGGTGCCGCATCCGACGGACGGGCGGACGACGCTGGCCGAACTGACCGACGAAGGGCGCCGGCGGGCGACGGACGCGACCGAGGCGGTCCACGGTTCCCAGTTCGGGCTGGGCGCGCTCGGGCAGTCCGAACTGGGAGACCTGGCCACGGTCGTCCGCCATCTCCGCTTGACCGCCGGTGACTTCACCGAAACGTCCGAGGACGGCCGGTAGGCCGAGGGAGCTCGCTCGTTCGGACGAGGAGGCGCGCGCCTTCGTCGCCGGATCGAGGAGGCCGGCCGGGCGGTCAGGTCCAACCGGTCGGTGAGGTCCAACCGGCCGGTCAGGTCCGACCGGCGGCTGCCCGGACGGTGGCGACGACGTCGTCGTTCGAGGCACCCGGCCCGAGGACGGCCGCGACGCCGTCGTCGAGCAGTCGGGGCACGTCGACGTCGGGGACGATCCCACCGACGACGACCGGCGTGTCGAGCCCGGCGTCGCGCAGGGCACGGACGACGGCGGGGGCGAGGGTGAGGTGGGCGCCGTTGTGCATCGAGACGCCGACGACGTCGACGTCCTCTTGGACAACGGCGGCCACGATCATCTCGGGCGTCTGGCGGAGGCCGACGAAGACGACCTCGAAGCCGTGGTCGCGCAGGATCCGGGCGACGACGCGAAGACCGCGGTCGTGGCCGTCCAGCCCGACCTTGCCCATCAACACGCGGATCGGATGATCGGCGACGCGGTCGGCCGCCGATGCTCCGGCCACCGATGCTCCTGCCACCGATGCTCCTGCCACCGATGCTCCTGCCGCGGTCGACGTGCTCATACGAATGCCGGTTCGATCCACGTGCCGAAGACGGACTCGAGCGCGCTCATGACCTCGCCGACGGTGGCGTGACGGGCGGCCGCGTCGACGAACGCGGGCATCAGGTTGACCGTGGGGTCGGCCGCGTCGGCCTGGATGCGGGCGAGCACTCGACGGACGGCGTCGTCGTCCCGACGCTGCTTGACCGAGGCGAGCCGGGCGAGCTGCTGCTCCTCGACGACGGGATCGACGTAAAGGGTCGGCGTCTCGTGGTCGTCGCGGTCGGTGTACCCGTTGACGCCGACCTGGACCCAGTCGCCGCGAGTGAGCTTCGACTGGAAGCGGTACGCGGCGTCGGCGATCTCGGCGGAGAACCAGCCGTCGTCGATGCCCCGCAGGACGCCGTCGAGCATCGACCCGTTTCCGATGGCGTCGAGGTGGTCGAAGACGGCCTCGGCCTGGCGCTCGAGCTCGTCGGTGAGCGACTCGACGAACCACGACCCGCCGAGCGGGTCGGCGACGTGGACGACGCCGGTCTCTTCGGCGATGACCTGCTGGGTCCGCAGCGCCAGCCGGGCGGCTCGCTCGGTCGGCAGGGCGAGCGCTTCGTCATAGGCGTCGGTGTGCAGGCTCTGGGTCCCCCCGAGGACACCGGCGAGCGCCTCGATGGCGACGCGGGCCAGGTTGACCTCGGGCTGCTGGGCGGTCAGCGAGACGCCGGCGGTCTGGGTGTGGAAGCGGAGCTGGGTCGAAGGGCCGTCGGTGGCGCGGTAGCGGTCGCGGAGCCAGCGGGCCCAGATCCGGCGGGCGGCGCGGTACTTGGCGATCTCCTCGAAGAAGTCGATGTGGGCGTTGAAGAAGAAGCTGAGCCGCGGCGCGAACGCGTCGACGTCGAGGCCGGTGGCGATCGCGGCCTCGACGTAGGCGAAGCCGTTGGCCAGCGTGAACGCGAGCTCTTGGGCGGCCGTCGAGCCGGCCTCGCGGATGTGGTAGCCGGAGATCGAGACGGGGTGCCATTTCGGCAGCTCGGCGGTGGCGAACCGGATCAGGTCGGTGACGAGCCGGACGCTCGGCCGCGGCGGGAAGACGTACTCCTTCTGCGCTTGGTACTCCTTCAAGATGTCGTTCTGGATCGTCCCGGCGAGATCGCGGCGGTCGACGCCGGTCCGGTCGGCGACGCCGAGGTACATCGCCATGACGACGGGTGCGGCGGAGTTGATCGTCATCGACGTGCTGACCGTGCCGAGATCGATCCCGTCGAAGAGCAGCTCCATGTCCACCTGCGTGTCGACGGCGACGCCCGCCCGCCCGACCTCGCCCTTGGCGAGCGGGTCGTCGGAGTCGCGACCGAGGAGCGTCGGCATGTCGAACGCGGTCGAGAGCCCGCTGCCGCCGGAACGTAGGAGCTCCTTGAAGCGGCGGTTCGTGTCCTGGGCGGTGCCGAAGCCGGCGAACTGGCGCATCGTCCACAGCCGGGACCGGTACATCGACGCGTACGGGCCTCGGGTGTACGGGTACTGGCCGGGCAGCTCGGCGCCGTTCCCGTCGGCATCATCCGGACCGGCATCAGCCGGACCGGCATCATCCGGACCGGCATCAGCCGGACCGGCATCAGCCGGGCCGTAGACCGGATCGAGCGGCACACCGGACATCGTCTCGAACGGGACGTCGCGCCGCGGTGCCCGCTCGTACGCGGCTTCCCAGGCCCGGCGATCTCCCACGGCCCCATATTACTTGGGCATCAAAGTAATTCAACCAGGGCGCCGGCGGCGGGGGAGGGGTCGACACGAGGTCGAAGGGCTCCGCCGGCCCGAGACCGGTCGGCGCCGGAGGCTCCCGTCGGTAGCGGCGGCGCGGGCAGCTCCGGGGCGGCTTCTTGACAGCTTTGATGGCCGGTGAAATGGTAAAGAATTACAAGATAGCGGGGGCCCGTTGATGGGGAGGGCGATGAATATCGGGATCACGCTCATGCTGAGCGACCAGACGATCACCGTGACCGAGGCGGCACCGGCGGTCGAAGAGCGGGGCTTCGAGTCGTTCTGGGTGGGCGAGCACACGCACTGTCCGGTCGGCACCGTGCACAGCTATACGCAGGGCCGCTACGGCACGGGCAAGGTGACCAAGGACGGGTACCTGCCCGATTTCTACAAGCGGTTCCCCGATCCCTACATCACCTTGACGGCGGCCGCCATGTGCACGAGCACCGTCCGCATCGGGACCTGCATCGCCCTGCCGGCCGAGCACAGCCCGTTGATCCTGGCCAAGGTGATCGCCACGCTCGACGTCCTCAGCGGTGGTCGGTTCGAGTTCGGCATCGGCTACGGGTGGAACCCGCTCGAGATGCGCAACGCCGGGTTCGAGAAGAACCAGCGGCGCCAGGTGCTCCGGGAGAAGATCGCGGCGATGAAGGCCCTGTGGACGCAGGAGACGGCCGGGTTCGACGGCGAGTTCGTCCAGTTCAGCGAGAGCTGGTCCTATCCGAAGCCGATCCAGACACCGCACCCACCGGTACTGATCGGCGCCGCGCCGACGCCGGGCAACGTCCGGGACATCGCCGAATGGGCCGACGGGTGGATCCCGGTGCGGGTGTTCATGGGCGACGACAAACTGGTCGAGGATGTCCAGCACGTCCGCCGGCAGGTGGAAGAAGCCGGGCGGGACCCGGAGAAGCTGAAGATCACCGTCGTCGACACGTCGGGCGCCATGGGCGGGAAGCGGGGCCAAGAGGCGTTCCTCGCCAATCTGCCCAGCCGAGAGACGCTCGAGACGTACCGGACGCTCGGCATCCACCGCCTGAACCTCGGTGCGCCGGTCCACGACCGGTCGTTCTACCTGTGGTCGCTCGACCGGCTGGCCGAGCTCCAGCAGACCCTCGCCGCCTGACCGGGCGGCGGGCCGCCGTCACTCGCCGGGGTAAGTGGGGCGTCCCATGCGCTCGGGCGGGACGATGGCGCCGATGCACCGGGCCTCGGCGATGAGGTGGCCGCGATGCGTCGCCTGGCCGAGGGTGACGAAGCGCCGGTCGTCCCGGCTCTCCACCCACGCCCGAACCAGCACCTCCTCGCTGAGCGGGAACGGCGCCCGGTACTTCACGTCGAGGTCGATCGCGTAGGTGCCGACGACGTGCACGGTGCTGAGGAACCCCAGGACGTCGTCGAACATCGCGGCCACCCCCCCGCCGTGCGATCGTCCCGGCGCTCCCTCCCAGGCCGGCCCCAAGATCACCCGGGCCAGAACCTCGTCGCCCTGGCGGCGGGCGTCGATCGTCATCGAGAACGGGTTGGCGGCCCCCGAGACCGGGCAGTCTTCGAAGTGGCGGATCTCCTCGCCGTCGACCGGGGTCCGCTCGAAGACGTCCTGACGCATGCCGTCCTCGGGCCGCGACCGCGGCGGGTACGACGACACCGAGTCGAGCGCGGCCGCGATCGACGGGGTGAGCGACTCGAGGACGGCGTCCGGGACGTCGTGGCTGACGAGCGCATGGCCGAGCTCGCGGCAGCGCGGTCGCCATGGCCACCCGGGCGTCGATGTCGGGTCGGGTCACCACGTTGCCGTCACGTTCTGGGCGGGCATCGCCGTCCTTTCTGGAGGGATGGCCGAGGGCCTCGGACGTGTGTACTGTACCAAGCGATTGCTTCGGAGAGCCGGCCCACGGGCGGTGATCGCGCAGCGACGAGGGACCGGGCGAGGAGGGGAACGGTGACGGATCGGACGGACCATCCCTTGCGGGACAAGGCCGCGATCGTCGGGGTCGGCTACACCGAGTTCTCGAAGGCCTCGGGGGTGAGCACGCTGACGCTGGCCCTACGGGCCATCGCCGCCGCGGTGGGCGACGCCGGTCTGACCGTCGCCGACGTGGACGGCGTCGCCTGCCATCGGGTCGGCGACTCGGCACCGGCCGCGCTCGTCGCGCAGTCCCTCGGCATCCAGGACCTCCGGTTCCATTACGACATCTTCGGTGGCGGCAGCGTCTCGGCCGGCGTGGTCGCCGGCGCGGCGACGGCCGTGGCGACCGGCCAGGCCGACTGTGTCGTGTGCTGGCGGGCGATCAACGCCCGGTCGGGCCATCGGATGGGGGGGACCGGGCGTGGCGCACCGGACACGCCCGAGTTCCAGTACCTGGCCCCCTACGGGCACGTGACGCCGCCCCAGCACTTCGCCATGTACGCCCGCGCGTACATGGACGAGTTCGGCGTCACCGCCGAGGATCTCGGCCGCGTGGCGGTGCTGCAGCGGGAGAACGCCGGCAAGAGCCCCCGGGCGATGATGCGCCAGCCGCTCACGATGGAGGAGTACCTGGCCTCCCGATGGGTGGTCGAGCCGTTCCGCCTCTACGACTGCTGCCTCGAGACCGATGCCGCGGTTGCCCTCGTCGTCGTGCCCGCCGATCGGGCCCGCGACCTGCCGCACACGCCGGTCCTCGTCAGCGGAGCCACGCACGGCGGCGGCCACAACTGGTTCTCCAACCGCTCGGAGTGGTCGCCCAGCGGGGCGGCGGCCATGTCCCGGCGCCTCTACGAGATGGCCGGGATCGGACCCGACGAGATCGACGTTGCCGAACTGTACGACGCGTTCACGTCGCTCGTGCTCCTCCAGCTGGAGGACTACGGCTTCTGCCCGCCGGGGGAGGCGGGCGCGTTCGTCGCCGATGGCCATACCGCCCTCGGTGGCTCGCTGCCGGTGAACACCCACGGGGGCCACCTGTCCGAGGGCTACGTCCACGGGTTGAACCACGTCGCCGAGGCCGTCACGCAGCTCCGCTGGGCCGCCGACGCCCGTCAGGTCCCCGGCGCCGAAGTGGCCCTGTCGACGGGTCAACCGGGCTACGTGGCCGGCACGTCGTCGGCGGTGCTCCTCCGGAGGGCGTCGTGACGCTCGGTATCATCGCCCCGGTCCCGGATGCCGACGCTGCGCCGTGGTGGGAGGCGCTGGCCCGTCACGAGTTGATGGTGCAGGCGTGCGATCCCTGTGGGCATCTTCGCTGGCCGGCTCGGGCGATCTGCGGCCGTTGCGGCTCGCTGGACTGGCACTGGCAACAGGTCTCGGGCCGGGCCCGCGTCGCCTCGTGGGTCGTCAACCGCCACCCGTTCGTGCCCGGGTTCGAAACGCCGTACGTCGTCGTCGCCGCCCGTTTGGACGAACAGGACAACTTGTTCGTGCCCGGCGGGTACACGGGCGACGGTGACGGCACCGGCCTGTCGATCGGTCTCGACGTGGTGGCGACGTTCGAAGACGTGGTCGACGAGGACGGCCAGGCGTTCTCTCGGATCGTCTGGCGCCCAGTGTGAAGACGGTACGACGACAGGGGTGCGTTCATGACGGACGGTAGGGGAGACGACGCGCCCGGCGGGGCCGGGGACGGGCTGCTGGCCGGCAAGGTGGTGATCGTGGCCGGGGTCGGTGCCGGGCTCGGCCGTCAGATCGCCGTGCGCGCCGCGGCCGAGGGCGCAGCCGTCGTCATGGGCTCTCGCACGGAGCCGTACCTTGCCGAAGTGGCCAAGGAGATCGAGGCGAGCGGTGGGCAGGCGGCGTACGCCCACTGCGACATCACCGACGACGACGACTGTGCCGGTCTCGTCTCGCTGGCGGTGGAGCAGTTCGGTGGCCTCGACTGTGTCGTGGCCAACGCCTTCGCGGTCGGGCCGCTCGACGAGCCGATCGAAGTGGCCGATTTCGATGGCTGGGACCGGGTGTTCGGGGTGACGGTCGCCGGTTCGCTGAAGATGGCCCGAGCCTCGCTGGAGGCCCTGCGTCGCCGCGGCGGAGGGTCGATCGTCTTCGTCGGCAGCCAGATCGTCCGACGGGTCCGGCCCGGCCGGGCCGCCTACGCCGCGTCGAAGGCGGCGCTGCTGGCGGCCGCGCAGGTGCTGGCCCGCGAGGTCGGTGCCGACGGCATCCGCGTCAACACCGTGCTCCCCGGCGCCATGGACGGACCGCCGCTGCGAGCCGCGTTCGAGCGGCGGGCGGCCGCGGCGGGCACGACGCCAGAAGCGGAGTACCAGTCCCGGGCGGCACCGATCGCCCTCGGTCGTATCCCGACCGACGCCGAGTGTGCCGGCCCGGTGCTCTTCTTGGCCTCGGATCTCTCGTCGCGCGATGACCGGTCAGTCGGTCGACGTCAACGGCGGCGAGATCTTCACTTGACGGCGGTGGCGTTCGGCGGTGAGCCGACGCCGCCGACGACGTTGAGCGGCTTGACCACGAGCAGGAATTCGTAGACCCCGTCGTCGGCGCAGTCGGCGGCCAGCTCGTCGAGCCGCCACAGCTCACCCACGACCATCCCGAGCAGGGCGATCAGCTGAGGATGCATGAGGCCGGCCGCCGGCCCACCTTCGGCCGTGCGGAACGGCGAGGTCGCGACGACCGGGCTGCACTCCAGTGCCGTGTTGTCCGACGCGGCCAGCGGGATGCGGTGGTCCCACAGCCACGCGAGCATCTCGTGGCTCTGTTCGAGGCCGGCGACCGCGGCCGGGTGCGGGCCGCCCAGCCCGGCCAGGTACGCCGGATAGTCGGTGCGGATCACCAGCAGGTCCCCGGGCGACAGGGTGACGCCCTGGGCGGCCAGCGTCTCGTCGAGCAGGTCCACGGTGATCGGCTCGCCGGCCGCGTGGTCGAGCGGTCGCCCGGCCTGCTCGCGGTGGCCGGCGACGTCGATCAGCACCCCGCGCCCGACGATGCCACGGTCGGCCCAGTGGTTGACCCCGATGGTCGGATCACCCGCCACCACCCGATCGGGATCGGCGCCGCCGTAGAAGCCATGGGCGGCATGGCGGACGTGGCGCAAGCCGTCCACCTGGCTGGTCTGCTGGAGGTAGAAGCCGTCGAGATAGTCGTCGCGCCAGTCAGAGGCCATGGTGATGACCGTGTGGACGGCGTTCGGCCGCCGCTCCGTCGGCTCGAACACGTTTACCGGGTAGTCGAGCGAGAACACCGCGCCCTTGCGGACCAGCCGGCTGGCCGCGACCACCTCGTCCGGCCCGACCAAGTTGAGGGCTCCGATCTCGTCGTCCGCCCCGAAGAGGCCCCACGACGAGCCGGGGGGCCCGTCCTGGCGCGCCTGGAGCTCGGCGTAGGTCGGCAGATCGGTCATCGGCCGGTCGGCGCGCCGGGCACGGCGACCGTCTGGAGGTACAGCTGGACGTGCGGCTCCATGTGCGGCGCGACGCGGTCCCGCCAGGGGGTGGGCCGCCCGGCGTGGGTGAAGCTGGGGTCGGTCGCCACGGCGGGGTCGGCCAGCTCGTAGATGGCCTGGTAGCGGAGGGGTAGCCGGTCACCCTCACTGGGCTGGCCGTGGGCCTCGATGAACCGGCGGGCGTGCAGGACGCCGTCCACCTCGGCCAGCCTGGGCAGGTGCTCCTCGTTGTACCAACCGTTGAAGTCGTCCTCGGCCTCGGGGTCACAGCCCGTCATGATGTGGAGGATGGCGGTGCCCATCGCCAACGCTGTCTGGGCTCCCTGGCCCGTCAGCCCGCCCCGTTCCGGGGTGATCTGGCGGTAGACGTTGCGGGCGTACCCCAGCCCTTTCGTCGCCTCCAACGTCCGGGCACTGGGCTGGCGGCCAAAGGCCTGGTACTCGTCGGTATCGAACACCGCCAGGCTCTCGACGTCGTAGAGGGTCATGAAGTCCATCCCGTCCTTCGAAGCGAACGGGAACGATGCGTCTCGGACGTAGCGCCGGGCGTGGAGAATCCCGGGCACGCCGACCAGGTCGGGAAGGTGCTCCTCCTCGTACCAGCGGTCGAACGCCTCGACCCGCTCGGGGGGGACCGTCCAGCGCAACTGCAGGAGGGCTTGGCCAGCCGAAACTTCGCGTGTCGTCGTCACGGTTGCCAGTGTGAGACAAGCACTTGCTAAAAAGCAAGCGCTTGCTAAAATCGGATGACCGATGTTCTACGTTCCGAGGAGCTCGTGTGCTTAATCTCTTCAGCGTCGACGACCACATCGTCGAACCACCCGGGGTCTGGGTCGATCGGGTCCCGGCCAAATACCGCGACCAGGCGCCGCACGTCGTCGAGGCCGACGGCCGTGAGTTCTGGGTGTACGAAGACCAGCGGCAGACGAACATGGGGCTCAACGCGGTGGCCGGCAAGCCCCGTGAGCAGTGGGGGAACGATCCGGTCCGGTTCTCGGACATGATCCCGGGCTGCTACGACCCCCACCAGCGGGCTAAGGACATGGCCCAGACAAACGTCTTCGCCAGCGTCAACTTCCCCACCCTGCCGCGGTTCGGTGGCGCGCTCTTCCCGCAGTTCAAGGACAAGGAGCTCGCCGACGTCTGCGTGCAGGCGTGGAACGACTTCGTCCTGGACGAGTGGTGCCCGGCCGCCCCGGAGATGTTCGTGCCGATGGTGATCTGCCAGCTGTGGGACCCGGCCCTGGCCGAGCGTGAGATCCGCCGTTGCATCGACAAGGGGGCCAAGGCCCTCTGCTTCGTCGAGAACCCGGCGCCGCTGGGCCTGCCGAGCGTCCACACCGACCACTGGGACCCCATCTGGGGCGTCTGCGAGGAGGCCGACCTGCCGGTGTGCATGCACATCGGGTCGAGCGGCCTGTCGGTCGACGTCGGCGTAGGCGTCGACGACCCCGGGATCGTCCACATCGCCGCGGCGTTCACCAAGGCGGCCCACTCGTGCGTGAACTTGTTGCTCAGCCCGGTTCCCCACAAGTTCCCCAACATCAAGTTGGTCTGGTCCGAGGGCGGGATCGGCTGGCTGCCGGCCGCGCTCGAGCGGGCCGACCGCCAGTACACCCGCCACCGCTACTGGACGGACCTGCCCGACGGGCTGCCGTCGGAGCTCTGCCACCGCAACATGTGGTTCTGCATGATCGAAGAGCCCATCGGGCTGTCGTTCCGCGAGCACATCGGGGTCGACCGGATCCTGTGGGAGTGCGACTACCCGCACGCCGACACGCCCTGGCCGTACGCCCAGAAGGCCGCCCAGGAGCTGATGGTCGGCCTGCCCGATGACGAGGTCGACGCCATCACGCACGGCAACGCGCTGAAGCTCTTCGACTGGAAGCAGCCGGCGTCCACGACGTCCGCTTAGGTCGGCGCGGCCGTGCCGGCGCCGCCGGGCCCTGACGGCCGGCTGGCCGAAGGGGACCTGGTCCTCACCGCGTCGACGCTCGGCCATCCGCCGTTCCCGGCGCTCGCCACCGCGGCGGCCCGGGCCGGGTTCGCCGGGCTGTCGCTGTGGCCCGAGCCCGACTACGGCCGAGCCCGCCAAGCGGGGATGTCAGATGCCCAGCTGCGGCGGATCCTCGACGACTCGGGCCTCGTCGTCCAGGACGTCGATGCGTTGGTCGGCTGGATCGGCCCCGACGACCCCGGGCCGCCCTACTTGCTCGAGCCGTCACCCGAGCTGCTCTTCGCGGCGGCCGACGGGTTGGGGGCACGGTTCGTCAACGTCCTCCTCGTCGGGGCGCCGGACGCGCCGATCGATGCCGCGGTCGAGCGGTTCGCCGAACTGTGCGACGTGGTGGCCGAGCACGGCATGGTGGCCACTCTCGAGCCCTCCGCCCGGGGCGTCGTGCGCACGGTGGTGGACGCGGCCGAGGTCGCGCTGGCGACCGGGCGGGCCAACGCCCGCGTGCTGGTCGACACCTGGCACTACCACTGGAGCGGGTCATCGCTCGAGTCGCTGCAGGGCATCGCCGGCGACGTCATCGCCGCGGTCCAGATCAACGACGCACCGGCTCAGCTCCAGCGGTCGGTGGTCGACGCCAGCATGCACGAGCGCCTGGCCCCGGGCAGCGGCGTCATCGACCTCGTCGGTCTTCTGCGTACCCTGCGCGCCGCCGGCAGCGCCGCGCCGTTCACGGTCGAGGTGTTCAACGACGACCTGTGGGAGCGCCACGAGCCCGACCAGCTGGCCCAGCTGCTGGGCGACGCGGCGCGGACCCTGATGGCCGAGGTGAACGAAAGGAACGACCTCCAGTGAGAGCAGGACCCGGCGCGGCCACGTACCGAGTGGCGGTGCTCGACGACTACCAGGTCGTAGCCGAGGACCTGACCGATTGGGGCCGCCTCGGCCCCGGCTTCGAGCTGGTCTTCTTCCACGACCACGTCCATGACGCCGATCTACTCGTCAACCGACTGGTGCCGTTCGACATCGTCGTGGCGATGCGGGAGCGGACGCCGTTCCCCCGGGACGTGCTCGCCCGGCTGCCCCGGTTGGGGCTGCTCGTGACGAAGGGTATGGCCAACGCGTCCATCGATGTGGCCGCTGCCGACTCTCTCGGGATCACCGTCGCCGGTACCGACGACGGGTGGCTGGGGGCGACGGCCACCATCGAACTGACGTGGGGTCTCATCCTGGCGCTGGCCCGGGGCATCCCGGCCGAGGACGCGGGCGTACGGCACGGTGCCTGGCAGCGGGGGATCGGCACGGTGCTGGCCGGCAAGCGACTGGGCATCATCGGGCTCGGCAACCTCGGTGCACTGATGCCGCCGATGGCCCGGGTGCTCGGCATGGATGTCGTCGGCTGGAGCCGTAACCTCACGGCCGAACGGGCGGCGGAGGTCGGGGTTGAGCGGGTGGGGCGGGAGGAGCTCTTCGCGACGTCCGATGTGATCACCGTGCACCTGAAGTTGGGCGACCGGTCCCGCGGCTACGTCGGTCGCGACGAGCTGGACCTGATGAAGCCCACGGCACTGCTCGTCAACACGTCCCGCGGCCCGGTCGTCGACGAGGACGCACTGGTCGCCGCCCTGGCCGAACGGCGTATCGGCGGCGCGGCCCTGGACGTCTACGACACCGAGCCGCTGCCGGTCGACCACCCGCTGCGGTACCTGCCGAACACGGTGCTCACGCCCCACATCGGGTACGTGACGGTCGAGTCGTACCGGGCGCACTTCGCCCACGCCGTCGACGACCTCCTGGCTTTCGCCGAGCGCCGGCGCCTGCGCGTGCTCGGCGAGTACTTCCCCGAGCCGTCGCCGGATGGCCGGTAGCCGCCGTCCAGCCCGGTCACGACGACCTCTCGGCCGCCGTCGAGACTTCCGAAGCAAGCGTTCGATAGACTGACTGGGCTCGACCATCGTCGTCGGAGAGCGCATCGTCAAAGAGCGCGGAGAGGCCACCGGTGCAGTGAGCGACAAGCAAACCGGTGGTATGTGGTCGCACCTGGACGGCAGCCACGCCGACGACACAACCGGTCACGGCGCCGACGGGCCGCCGCCGTTGGCCCCTCGGTTCCTGTGGCCCGGCACCGTCGGTCCTTCTCGCGGCACGCCGGAGCGCCGGCCCGGTTCGGTCCGCCGGACGGTCAGCCTCGACCTCGTGCGCCCTTACGGCCTGGAGGGCGTGCTGGTCATGGACGGCCGGGGCCGGGACCTGGCGACGTTGCCCGACGGGGCGGCCAGGGAGCTGGCCCGGGCGACGATGCGCGTGGACGTGGATTTCATGGGTGAGCGCCGCGAGGTGCTGGCCCTGACCAGCGACCCACCCGAGGCGGCCCTGGCCGGATTGGTCGGCCGCAGCAGCAGCGCCGGGTTCCGAGCGGCCGCGGCCGCGGCCGTGCCCGAGCACCGTCGCATCGGCTCGTTGCTCTACCAGCTCCTCGACGACGTGCCGATGGGGGTGATGATCTCGGGCGGCGTCCTCGACCGCAACGGCGTACGGCTCCCGAGGGTGGGTCCGGCCAAACTTCCCGCGGCCAACATCTGCGCCGGCTGGGTTCCCGAGGGGCTCATGACCCGGCTCGTCATCGAGAGAGGTGAACCGGGGCTGGTGGGTATCGGGCCGCCGGTTCCGGTCCTGACGTCAGCCGACGCCGACGCCTGGCACGACATGGCACCGTTGCTCTCGACGTCGATGCGTCGCCGGCGGCGTCTCGACGTCGCGCCGTCGTCGGAGTCGCCGGACGTCGTGGACGTGGCCGGCCTGCTGCGGGACAGCTACGCCGAGGCGGACGGGTCGGAGTCCGGCGTCCACGAGTACACGCTCACCGCCACGGTCGATCGCCGCGACTTGGTGGTGCTGACCGCCGAAGCCACGCCGCGGGTGCTGCCGGGACCGGACTGTCCGGCGGCGGCGGCCAGCGCCGGCTGGTTGGTCGGCCGCCACGTCGACGAGCTGCGGGACTGGGTCCGCGAGGAGTCCACCGGGCCGGCGACCTGCACGCACCTCAATGACGCGCTGCGGACGCTGGGCGACCTCGGCCGCCTCGTATCGCTCATGCCCGAGACCGCCGAGCGCTGATAGCGCGGAGCGGACCCATCGGTATCGTCACCGGTCTCGGGCATCAGCACCCCGGCGGCCGCCGAGCTCCGATGGCGGTCAGTCGGCCAACGGTGGCGACTGGGTGCGGAGGTCGTACAGACCGAGCGCGGTCCGGCTGTGGTCGACAAAGTTGCGCTCGTCACCCAGCGCCAGTTCGGAGACCTCGGACTGGGCAATGAAGGCGGAGAAGGTGCTCGTGTCCGTGTAACGACCCTCGGCGGCGCCGTCGAAGTCAGCCAATCCGACCCCGGCCGCGGCCGCCGCCCGGGCGCTGGCGACCGGATCGGCGTGGAACTGCCGGTAGCCGTTCGCCGGGGCGGTCCCGAGGACCAGCGGCCGGTGCTGGTTGAGCCAGTACTCGATGAACTGGTCGTGCGTCAGGTCCGGCCGCCGGCGGAAGGCCATGATGCCGAGGATCGGGCCGACGCCGGGCACGAAGACGTGCAGGTTACCGGCGAGCGCGGCGCAGCGATCGAGCGCCAACAGATCGCCGAAGCGGTCGCCGACGTCGGCCATCGCTTCGGCCAGGTCGGCGTGGTCGACGCCGTCGCCACCGACCGACAGCGCGGCATCGAACGACGGACCGTCAGCTACCGCCCGTCCGTGGGGCGTGTCGACGATCGGGTCGTCGGCCAGCCGCGTCGCCATCCGCAGTCCGCACCCGGCGGGCAGCTGCGTCTCGAGGCGTGCTACCTCTCCCTCCAGGATCGGGACGAGGTCGTCGGTGGCGACGTCGGGGGCCGCCGCCAGCAGCAGCTCGAGCTTCAACATGGCTTCCTCTCGGGGTCGGAACGGGCGCCGCAACTGGTGCCGCGGGCGTCCGTTGGCGTACGAAGTGATCGGTGAGACTGGGTCACGGCGAGTCGGGCAGGGCCGTCCAGCCGCGGCCGCTGGCGCGGCGGAACCACCCGCCGGCCGCCGACGTGCCGCCGTCGACGCAGATCGACTGGCCGGTGACGAACCGGGACTGGTCCGAGGCCAAGAACAGGACGACGTCGGCGTAGTCGACCGGTTGGCCGAACCGCCCGAGCGGGATCCAGCTGGGGATCAGGGCCGGGTCGCGGTCGCCGAGCATCATCGACGCCGGGGTCTGCAGGGTGTCGGCGATGTCCGGGGCGACCGCGTTGACCCGCACGCCGTCGTTCCCCAGCTCGACGGCGAGGCTGCGGGTGAACGCCCAGACCGCGCTCTTGAACGCGGAGTAGACCGCGTTGGTCGGGATGCCACGGAAGACCTCGACGGTCGTCACGTTGACGATGCTGCCGCGACGCTGCTCGACCATGGTGGGCGCAATGGCGTGCGTGCAACGCAGACAGTGCTCGAAGTTCAACGCATAGAGCTGGTGCCAGTCGTCCTCGGTGGTCTTGAGGAAGCGGCCCTTGGGCCGGTAGTCGCCGACGTTGTTGACCAGGACGTCGATGGCGCCACCCCGACAGCCGCGGGCCGTCTCGACCAGCTGGGCCACCGTCGCCGGTTGGCGAATGTCGCCCGGTACCGGATGGATCTCGCCGCCGCCGGCCCGGATGTCGTCGCACAGGTCGCTCAGGCGCCCGGCGTCGATGTCGTTGCTGACGACCACCGCGCCTTCCTCGGCGAACCGCCGGGTGATGGCGGCCCCGATCCCCCCGGCCCCGCCCGTGACGACGGCCACCTGGCCGTCGAGTATCGGTCCCGTCACCGCGACGTCGTTCTGCCCGGCACCGACCCGTCGACCGGCGTTGGCCGGCGGCTATGTCGCATTGTGCGCCAGCCAGTGGTCGAGCGTCAGGCTCGGCCGGTGGGCGAGCATGCCACCGTCCATGACGATCGTCTGGCCCGTGATGTACTGGGCGTCGTCGGAGGCCAAGAAGGTGGCCAGTCCGGCCAGGTCCTCCGGGGTGCCCTCGTGGTCGATCAGTCGCTCGGCCCGGAACACCCGACGCTGCTCTTCGCTGAGGTTCCGTAGGGCCACCGGCGACAGCATGAGCCCGGGCGCGATGGCGACACAACGGATGCCGGCCTCGCCGTACTGGGTGGCGACGCACTGCGTCAACGAGATCAGCCCGGCCTTCGACGCGGCGTACGCCGGGCGCCGGACGTCACCGATGAGGCCGGACGTCGACGCGGTGTTGATGATCACCCCGGTTCCGGCGCGGACCATCACCGGGATCGTGTACTTGCAGCCGAGTAGCGGGCCACGCAGGTTGGCCGCCATGGCTTGGTCCCAGACGGCCAGATCCATGGTCACCGGGTCCTCGTCGGCGTGCATCTGCTCGTCGCTGAGATCGGCCGCGTTGTTGTGCAGGATGTCGAGACGGCCGAACCGATCGACGACGTCGTTCACCATCGCGGCCACGTCGGGTTCGAGCCGTACATCCGTGGGCAGGGCGACAGCGGTCCCGCCCTCGGCGACGATCTCGTCGGCGACGCGCTGGGCGCCCGGCGCGTCGATGTCGACGATCGCCACGGACGCGCCTTCCTGCGACATGCGGTGCGCCGTGGCCCGGCCCGCCCCTGACGCCGACCCGGTGATGACGGCGACCCGGCCGGCCAGGCGCGGTTGGGACCCGCTCACGAGCCGGACACCGTCGTGAGGCCGGACCGGCTGGCCGCCGACGCCCGTACGTCGTCGGTCGACATCCCGTAGAAGCGCAGCGCGTTCTCGCCGAGGATCTTGCGGCGGTCGTTCGGTGAGACGCCGTGCATGTGCCGTCCGATGGTGACCTGTGAGTTCGGCCAATCGGCACCGCTGTGCGGGTAGTCGGACGACCACATGATCGTCCCGACGCCTACCTCTTCGCGATGACGGACCGCGAACTCGTCGATCTGGAACGTGGTGAAGCAGTTCCGCTCCCAGTAGGCGCTCGGCAGCACGGGTAGATGCGTGTTGGTCCAGAACCGATGTCGGAGATAGTTGTCGTCCGTCTGCTCCAAGAAGAACGGCACCCATCCGGCACCGACCTCGATGGCCCCGACGCGCAGGGCCGGGTGGCGTTCGAAGGTGCCCGACAGGATCAAGTGGGACATGATCGGGATCATGCTGATGCCCTGGCGCTCCTGGTTGAGGATGGGGAGCGTGACGGTCCCCATCTGGTCGACCTTCGACGCGATTGCCGCCTCGCTCTTGTCCACCGCCGCAACCTCGCCCTCTTCGTCGAAGCCGACGTGGATCGAGATCGCCATGTCGAGATCGGCCGCCGCCGCCCAAAATCGATCGTCCTCGGCGTAGTCCGGCTCGTCGCTGCCGTTCGGCCACCGGCTCAGCAACGCGGCTCGGATACCGGGCAGCGCCCGAGTGCGTTCCATCTCGGCCACCGCGTCGTCGACGCCGGTGGTGGGGATGAGCGCCACGCCGCCCAGCCGGGCAAGGTCGTAGGCGGCGAAGTCGGACATCCAGTCGTTGTACGCCTGCACCAGCGCCAGCTGCAGCTCCCGGTCGTTGGGTGACAGGACGCTCGCCCCACCCAGCAAGAACGTCGGGTACATGACATGGACGTCGACCATGTCGACGTCCATGTCCTCCAGGCGGGCCTTCGGGTCCCACGCACCGGAGCGGAACTCGCGCAGGTCGTCGCTGTAGCCGAACATCGTCCAGGAGGCCGGCGAGCTCCCGGCCACGTTGATCAGGCGGGTGATCGAGACCTGCCCGCTCTCGAACTGCCAGGACTTGCCACCCTGTTCGCGATCGACGATGCGGGGCATCCGCTCGCGGTAACGAGCCGGCAATCGATCGGCCCAGATCGTCGGCACCTCGTTGATGTGCGTGTCCGCGTCGACGATGAGCGGGGGTGCGGTGTCGTCGTCGTAGGTCATCGGGCCCCTCCTTTGGTTGCGTGGTCGGCCGCCGTTACCGGCTCGCCGTGGATCGAATAGGCGACGGTGCCCACCCGTTCGAGGTAGGCCGGCCGTCGGGCGACGTCGACGAGCTCGATCCGGATCGATCCGGCCTTGGACAGGTATGCGAACTCGACCGGTCGCCCGTCGGCGAACAGACTGAGCTCCAGGCTCCAACCTTCGTGGTCGAGCCGCTCGATGTCGCCGGCGACGTTGTCGGACCAGTACCCGACGTGGTGCACGCTGGTCGTGAGCGGCGTTTCCCAGATGCTCCCCGGCGACCCTTCGAGCAGCTCGATGTGGAGCGGCCCCTGGCACGAGTGGACCGTCCGCACCGTCCACGGCACCGGTCCGGCTGGGGTCCCGAGCCCCGGCTCGACCCCGGCTCGCACGACCGACCAGTCGGTGCCGGCCATCGGGCCGAGCTCGGCCATAGCCGACTCGAGGGCACACGTCGCCATGCCGACGTGGTAGGGCGTGCGCGTCAAGGGGTGCGTCGGCCCGTCTTCCTCCCCGCCGGCCCCCCGGCCGGCCCGACCTCGCTCGGTCACTTCGCGTACCTCCCCCGGCGAAACCCCTCGATCGCTCCCCCCGGCGAAACCCAACCAAGCGCTCGACCAACCTTAAGACCGAGGACCGGGTGTGTCAACGGCCTCACCAGCGCCAACGCGGCCGAGGCTCGCCCGACGATCATCCCCGAGCGTCTAGAACAAGCGCTTGCCAGAAAGCTGGTCGATGGTACGGTCGGGGCCCTTCGCGGAACGAGGGGGTGGCATGGCAAAGCTGCAGGATCGAGTGGCGGTCGTCACCGGCGGCGCGCGCGGTATCGGCCGGAGCATCGCGCTCGGCATGGCGCGAGAGGGCGCGGTGGTCGTGGCGGTGGACATCGACACGTCCGGCACCGACGACCTGACGGCCGAGGCCGACGAAGCCTCGTTGACGGTCCTCCTTCGTCAGGCCGACGTGGCCGATGGTGACGCCATGAAAGCGATCATCGACGAGGCGGTCGGGACGTTCGGCCGGCTGGACGTCTTGGTGAACAACGCCGCGGCCATGGAGCCGTGGGTGATGCGTACCGACGTGAACGTCGAGACGACGCCGGTCGAGACCTGGGACCGCGCCTATGCCGTCAACATCCGCGGTCCTTTCCTGGCCGCCAAGTACGCCGTGCCCCACATGCTGAAGACGACCGGGGCGGGCAACGTCATCAACATCTCGACGCCGGCCGGCTTCAACGGCGACGTCGCGGGGGTGGCGTACAGCACGTCGAAGGCGGCCCTGCACGGCTTGACGCGGTCCATCGCGACCAGCCACGGCCGGCTGGGGGTCCGCAGCAACTGCATCGCGCCCGGCCTCATCCTGACCGAGGCCGCCCTCCAGAACATGTCGCTGGAGCAGCGCCAAGCCCGCCGCCGCCACCGCCTGGTCCGGCGTCCCGGTTGGCCGGTCGACGTGGCTGCGCTGGCCGTCTTCTTGGCCTCGGACGACTCGGGCTACATCACCGGCCAGACGATCATCATGGACGGCGGGATCAGCTCGGTGCACCAACCGTGGTACGCCGACTCGGCGGTGACGCACCCCGACATGGTGGAAGAGGACTTCGGCGAGGATCTGGGCGAGGTCTGAGGACGCGGCCGGTGGGTACCGGTCGTTCCCGACCGCTACCGACGTCACCGACCGAGCTCAGTCGGTGACGTCACCGAGGGCGGCCCGGATGCTGTCGGTCGACCGACGGGCGAGGCGCCCGGCGTCGACCACGTACGTCTGGCCGGTGACGGCGCGGGCGTCGTCGGAGGCCAAGAAGACGGCCATGGCGGCGACGTCGTCCGGCGTCGCCGGGTCGGGGAGCATGCGCTCGTAGCGAGCCATGCGGCGCTGATCGGGTGTCTCTCTGTCCAAGGTGTCCGGGTTGGCCATGTACGCCGGGGCCACCGTGTTGCAGCGCACCCGATCGGCGGCGTACATGGCGGCGACGTATCGGCTGAAGCCGACCACCCCGGCTTTGGACGCGCCGTAGGCGGACCGCACGACCGTGCCTTGGAACGCACCGGTGGAGGCGATGTTGACGATGGCGCCACCACCCGCCGCCACCAGGTGGGGAACGGCGTACTTGCACCCAAGCATAACCCCGCGCAGGTTGATGGCCAACGTCCGGTCCCAGGTGTCGACATCCAGCTCCGAGAGGTCGCCGTCGTGGCCGACCGTCTCGTTGCCCAAGGCAGCCGCGTTGTTGAACAGCGCGTCGATCCGGCCGAAGGCTTCGACGGCCGAGGCGACCATGCGCTGGACCGCGACGGCGTCGCTGACGTCGACCGAGATGGCCCGAGCGCTTCCGCCCTGATCGGTGATCTCGGCTACCACCCGCGCCGCGCCGTCGTCGTTGATATCGGCCACCGCTACCCGGGCCCCTTCGCTGGCCATCCGCCGAGCGATAGCCCGGCCGAGCCCGGAGGCCCCGCCGGTGACGATGGCCACTTTGCCGTCGAGTCCCCTCATCGATTGCCTTCTCCTTCGTTCGCGCTGGCTGTTCCGGCGCCTGAAACTCGCACCCCGTCGTCAGAAATCATGCAAGCGCTTGCTTGTGTACGGGACGCGATCGTACGCTGCGCCGGCGGGGCCCGTCAGGGTGCGGGCTCGACTCGCGCACCCGCGGGGTCGATGGCTCGAGGTCGGTGAGGTAGGCCGGTGCAGATAGGTGAGCTCGACGTGACGTCGCTGGTCGACGGCGAGGCTCGGGTGGCCCCGTCCGTGCTCTATGCGAGAGCGCATCAGGGTGCCGAGGCCGGCGGGAAAGGGGCCGATCCACAGGACTGGGCACCGTACCGGGAGTTCCTCGCCGCCGAGGACGAACTGGTCATGCCGGTGGGGAGCTTTCTCGTGCGGAACCCGCGGCACGACCGAGTCGTGCTCGTCGATCTCGGCATGGGACCGAACCCGCCGTTGCCGTGCCTCGGCGGCCGCTTGCTGGAGCAGTTGGCGGCCGCGGGCGTGGCGGCGGCCGATGTGACGGACGTCGTCTTCACCCACCTCCACTTCGACCACATCGGGTGGTCCAGTGTCGAGGGAGAGCGGGTCTTCCCCAACGCCACCTACCGTTGCCACGAGCGAGACTGGGAGTACTTCACGGGCATCGCCCCTGAAGACCGGGTGAGCGAGAAATTGGCGTCGATCGCGTTACGGATCGATACCTGGAGCGCTGATGGCTCGTTGCTGCCCGGCGTCGACGTGATCCATGCACCAGGCCACACGCCGGGGAGCAGCCTGGTGGTGCTCAACTCGGGAACCGAACGCGCCCTGCTGCTGGGTGACGTCGTGCACTGCCCGGTTGAACTGCTCGAAAGCGATTGGCAGGGGCTTTCCGACGTCGATCCGGTCCTGGCCCGACGGACGAGAGAGGCGTTGGTACGTGAGCTCGAGACCGACGGCCCACCGGCGGCCGGCGGCCACTTCGAAGGCCTCCGATTCGGGCGTCTCCTGGCGGCTGAGGGCCGCCGCCGTTGGGTGGTCTGAGGTGCCCAAACAAGCAAGCGCTTTGTTCAAATTTCTCTTGCTTCGCGGTTTCCGCTCGGATATAGTTTCGAAACAAGCGCTTCATCCAATCTGCACACCAACCACCCAAACGAGGGGGGGACCTTCGAATGAGTAAGAATCGAGCCTTGGCGCGCGCCCGCCGACTTCCGGCGGTGCTCGCGGCAGCGGCCACCGGACTAGTCACCGTGGCGGCGGTGGTGGCACCAGGGGCTACTTCAACGGCCGGTGCGGCAACCAAGGGCACGGTCAATTTCGATGCCGTGATGGACCTGACCGGCACATACGGCCAGTACGGCGGTTTCCAGCTGGCCGGGGACAAGGCCATGGTCGCCATCATCAACAAGAACGGTGGGATCAACGGCAAAAAGGTCGTCCTCCACTACCAGGACGACCAGTCGAACGCCTCGACCGCGGCGCTCGCCGCCCAACAGCTGTTGCAGCAGTACCCGGCGATCGTCATGGACAGTGGGACGATCACCCCGACCTGCAACGCCGTGCTGCCGGTGACGACCAAGGCCAAGGTCATCTCCTTCTGCTCGGGGACGTTCCTCCAGACACAGTTCCCCTACGCCTTTGCGCTGATCCCGACGTCGACACTGCAGTCCCAGGCCGAGCTCACCTCGCTCAAGCAGCTGACGCCGAGCAAGAAGTTCGCCATCGTCACCGACCAGTCGTCGGGCGACCTGGCCGGCACCAAGGTCACGTCGCAAAACGCCTCCAAGTACGGGCTGACCACAGTGGGCTACATCACCACGCCGACCGGGGCCACCGACTACACGGCGGCGATCCAGCAGGCCAAGAACGCCGGGGCGGGCACCATCCTGCTCCACTCGGTGGTCGCCTCCAGCGTCGTCGCCTTCATGCGTGACATCCAGACGCTCGGGTGGAAGACAGTCAAGGTCCTGGTCAACGACGAGGCGGTCAGCACGGCGGTCATGACGAACATCCCGCCGGCGGTGGAGAAGCAGTTCTACGCCTACACCCCGCGGCTCTACGTGAAGGGCAAGAAGTCGACCAACCCCTTGCTCACACAGTTCGCCAAGCAGTTGGCCTCTCAGGGTCCGATCACCGACATCGGCATCTCGGCCTACCACGGCGACGCCCTCAACCTGTCCAAGTGGGCTATGACGAAGGCCAAGACCACGACGACAATGATGAAGGTGCTCAAGCAGCTGGAATCGATGAACAAGACCACAATCCCGGTCGGACAGTTCCTCGCCTACCAGAACCCGAAGTACTCGAAGACAAACCACGGGCTCCCGCAGTCGGCGAACAAGACTTACTGGGGCATCATCCGCCCGGGCACGCCGCAGACAGGGCGCTACACGGGTTACTACATCACAACCACGACGGGCACAAAGTAGTAGTCATCGATGAATGGCCGGCGACGGTCGATCGTCCAAGCAAGGCACCTGCACCGTAGAAAGCCCGCAAGGAACCCACCTGTAGCGAAAGAGGGGAATCCACGCCGTGCTCCGTGAAGTATGTCTCGCCCTGGAGGCCGGGATCGGTCTGGGTGCGCTGTACGCCCTGGTAGCCCTGGGTTACACGCTGATCCTGGCCGCCAGTGGGGTCTTCAATCTGGTGCAAGGAACGATCGCCGTCGCCGGCACGATGGTCATGCTGGGGTTGTGGCAGATCCTGGGCTGGCCCATCTTGGGGGTGGCCGCCGTCACCCTGGCCGGCGGTGCGGTCATCGGCATCGTGACGTACTTCATCTCGGTGTTCCCGTTGACCCGGCGCCGTGACGTCACGTCGCTGACCGAAGGCGCACTGGTCACGACGTTCGCCCTGTGGCTGATGTTGGGGAGCATCGTCCAGGTCACGTTCGGGGACGAGACGCTCCCGGTGAACAACTACGTGTCGCAGACAGGCTTCAAGATCGGCGGTGTGCCGATCGAGCCCATCTACCTCGTGATGTTGGGGGCGACGCTCCTGATCGTCTTCGTCTTCGAGGTCATCCTGCGCAGGACGGGCGTCGGGCTCGTGCTGCGGGCCACGGTCGAGGACAACGAGGGGGCACGGCTGGCCGGGATCCCGGTCACCAAGGTCGTCCTGGTGGCGTTCGCGGTCGGCGGCGCCCTGGCCGGGATCGCCGGCATGCTCATGGCCCCCATCACCTTCGCGTCGCCCTTCCCGAGCGCTGACCTGTCGTTCTACGGCTTCGCCGGGATGGCCATCGGCGGGTTCGGCAGCTTCAGCGGAGCCATCGTCGGTGGCCTGCTGGTCGGGGTGTTGACGAACGTGCCGGCCATCTGGGTCAACCCCAGCTTCATGAGCCTGCTCGTCTATGCCGCGATGGTGCTCATCCTGGCCATACGGCCCGCTGGCCTCTTCGGTTCGCCCGGTTCGTTCGGCAGCGCCAGGGTGCGAGAGATCTAGGACAGTGGACAGTCGTCGTTCGCGCAACAGTATCTACGTCGTCGGTGTCCTGGTCGCCCTCATCCCGCTGGTCATCACCTCCAACTACCAGCTCGGACGGGTCCAGCTGGTCCTGATCTACGCCATGGTGGCCATCGGGCTCAACCTCGGGTTCGGGTACGCCGGGCAGTTCGCCATCGCCCAGCCGGCCATCATGGGCACGTCCGCCTACACCGCCGGCGTGCTCAGCGTCCGCTACGGCTGGAGCGCGTGGGAGACCCTGCCGATCGCCCTGTCCCTGGGCGTCGTGTTGGGCGGCCTGATCTCGCTCCCCGGGTACCGTCTCCGAGGTTGGTACCTGGCCATCACCACGTTCTTCGCCGTCGCCGTCTTCCCCGACGTCATCGCCGCGACCTACACGTGGACCGGTGGGACCAGTGGGCTCGGGCCCATCACCGGGTTCAACTTCACGACCGGCACATCCTCGCCGGTGCCGGTCTACGAGCTGATCGTCGGGTGCACCTTCTTGGTCTGGATCGTGAGCGCCCGACTGACCAACTCCCGCTGGGGCATCGCTATCCGATCCGTGCGAGACGCCCCGCTGGCTGCGACCAACTGCGGGATCAACGTCGGACAGCTCAAGATGGTGGTCGCCCTGGTCGCCTCCGTCCCTGTCGCGCTGGCCGGGTGGCTCTGGGCCCACACCTACCAGGTGCTCTCGCCGAGCTCATTCGGGCTGAACCTGCTGCTGCTCCTGATCGCCGCGGTGCTCCTCGGCGGGCGCGGCACGCTGTGGGGCCCGGTCCTCGGCACCGTCGTCTTCGAGGGCATCAGCCTCTGGATCGGGGCGGCGAACGGGTACAACCAGCTCATTATCGGTGGCTGCGTACTTGTCGTGGCCACGGTGTTCCCCCATGGACTGGCCGGGATCGGCAAGAGCGTGGCCGCGCAAGCCCGGCGGGTCAACCTGTGGCGAAAACTGCGCGGCCAGCCACTCGTGGTGGCCGAGGAAGAGCTGCCACCGGTGCCCGAGCATGTCCAGGGCGCCGGGTCGGCGGAGGCCAAACAGGCGCTCGCCGAGGAGCCGGTGTTCGCTCCCCTGGAGGCGAGCGCCGCTCACGGGGCCGCCCACGCCATGGCCTTGGAGGCCAAGGAGCTCTCCAAGTCGTTCGGCAGCGTGCGGGTGATCGAAGACGTGAGCCTTCAGCTGCGGCTGGGGAAGGTCCACGGGCTGATCGGCCCGAACGGCTCGGGGAAGACGACCCTGCTCAACATGATCACCGGTTACGTCGCACCGGACCAAGGGACCATCACGGCCAATACGACCGAACTGTCGGGCAAGTCGGCGTCGTGGATCGGCGCGTCGGGGATTCGGCGTTCGTTCCAGATTCCGCAGCTCATCGGGGAACTGACGGTGCGCGACAACATCCGTCTGGGCGCGTTGGGGCCGGGTCGGGCGACGCTCACCGGGGCCCTCCTCGGTCCGTACCTGCTGCCCGGCCTCCGCCGGCAGGGAAAAAACGAGGAGCGGGAGCTCGACACCATCGCCGCCTCGCTGGCGTTGGGACCAGAGGTCATGGAGCGCGCCGCCTCCGAAGTGCCGTTGGGGCTGCGGAGAATCGTCGAGATCGGTCGGGCCATCATGGGCAACCCGGTCGTGATCTGCCTCGATGAGCCGGCAGCCGGTCTGGGGCCCGAAGACCTGGTGGTCCTGCGGTCCATCCTGGAATCGCTCGCCATCGGTGGCCACTCGCTGCTGCTGATCGAGCACAACCTCGAGTTCGTGGGCCAGGTGTGCGACACCGTGTTCCAGCTCGAGGAGGGCGTCCTCGTCTCCCAGAATGACTACCGTCCGGTCCGGTCGGCGTCGGGGCGGGCGGCCCTCTTCGGCACGGCGGGCGAGACGGCACCCGAGCCGGCGCCATGACGAACGTCCCGCCCAACGGCAGCTCGCCCGCCCCGGGACCGGCCGATGTACCCGTGACCGCCGTTGCCGTTCCCACGGCTGGGGCGGCAGCGCAGGGCCGCTGTCTCACGCTCGACAGCGTGTCGGCCTGGTACGGCCAGGCCCAAGCCCTGTGGGGCGCCTCGATCACCGTGGACTACGGCCAGTTCGTCGGGATCGTGGGACGGAATGGCGCCGGGAAGTCGACGATGTTGCGGGTGATCTCGCGCTTGCACACGCGGGCCGAGGGCGGCCTCGTGCTGTTCGGCGACGACATCATGGCGCTACGCCCCGAAGAGGTGGCTCGTCGGGGACTGAGCATGATGCGTGAGGGTGGCGGGATCTTCGAGGCCCTCAGCGTCGAGGACCACCTGGGCCTGGCGTCGCGGTTGGCCGGACAGCGCCAACAGTCGAGCGACGTCGACGAAGTGTGGGAGTGGTTCCCCATGTTGCAGGAACGCCGCGACGCGAAGGGCGGGTTCCTGAGCGGCGGCCAGCGCAAGATGCTCGGGCTGGCGATGGCCTTCGTCTCGCGACCCCGGTGTCTGCTGCTCGACGAGCCGTCGGCGGGACTGGCGGAGTCCGTGACCGAGAGCGTGTTCCTCATGGTGGAACGACTGGCCGCCAGCAACATGACGCTCATCGTGTCCGAGCAGGACCCGAGATGGCTGTCAGAGGCCGACAAGATGTACGAGCTCGACCTCGGGCGGGTGGTCAACGAGACGACGCCGAGAACGTCCGGCCACGGCGGAGAAACGCTCACCTCTCCAAGCTGAGACGGGGAGTCGGGCTGCCGGGGCGCGGCGGGCTCGATATCGACGGGTATCCGTAGGGTTGTCGCCGGACGGGCGACGTGAGGAGGGCGTAATGCGCGATCCGGGGTGGAAGCCGACCGAGCGGGACGTGCCGGTCATCGCCGACTGGAACCGGCTCTTGGACGGGAAGGTGGCGGTGGTCACCGGCGGCGGGGACGGCATCGGTGGCGCTATCTCGGCGTTGTTCGCCGCCCACGGCGCTGTCGTCGAGATCGCCGAGATCGACCCGGACCGGGCGGAACGGGCCCGGCAGGCCATCGAGGAAGCGGGGGGGACCGTGCGGGCCCACGTCGTCGACGTCACTGATCCGGCCGACGTCGAGCGGCTGGCGACGGCCGTCCTCGAGGCCCACGGGGGGATCGACGTCCTGGTCAACAACGTCGGGGACTTCCGGCCCCAGGTGCTCTTCGAGGCGTCAGGTCCCGACGACTGGAAGGCCATGTACGACATCAACCTCTTCCACATCTTCGCCGTCACCCGGGCCTTCCTGGGGTCGATGGTCGAACGGGGGGGAGGGTCGATCGTCAACTTCCACTCGGTGGAGGGAATGCGGGGTTTCCCCCAAGAGCCGGTCTACGCGGCCATGAAGGCCGCGGCCGCCCACTTCACCACCAGCCTGGCGGTGAACGTCGGGCGGCACGGGATCCGGGTGAACGGGATCGGGACCGACCTGACGCAGACCCCCCAGGTGAACTATCTCCTCCGCTCAGAGGGGAACGAGCACCTCTGGCCGACGTGGGCGCCGGTCGGTCGACTGGGCTGGCCGGAGGACCAGGCTCGGGTCGCCCTCTTCTTGGCGTCGGACTTGTCGGCCTACGTCACCGGGCACAACGTCCCGGTCGACGGGGGGACGAAGGCTGGTGGGGGATGGTTCTGGGCTCCCGCCGAAGGCCGGTTCGCCAACCGACCCCTGCTCTAACGACCCGTCCTAGGCCACCAACCTTGCCAAGCGACCGCTTCAAACTCACGATACGCTTGGCGCCATGGCTCAAGGACAAGATGTAGCGACGCGTCAACCGGTCGACGTGAAGACCGGGGTCATGGACCTCGATACGCACTTCTGGCAGCCCCGGGCGATGTGGGAGTCCTACATCGACCCGGAGCACCGGTCGGCGGTGGTGGCGTTCGACGAGAACGCCGACCCGTTGTCGGAGACCAACGCCGGGGCTGGGGTGGATCCGGCGGTGGTGAAGAAGATCCGCGAACGGCAGGGCAATCCGGCCGTCGAGGACCCGACAGAGCGCCTGCGCTGGATGGACGAGAACGACATCTACCTCAACATTGCCTACCCCAATCCGGCGTGGTTCGCGACCTCCACGGATCCGGTGATCGCCGCCGCCGGGTGTCGGGCGCTCAACCGCTGGGCCGGGGCGTTCGCCGAGAAGAACCGGGACCGGCTGAAGCCGGCGATGCTCCTGCCGATGCTCTTTCCCGAGCTGGCTTTGGAGGAGTTCCGGTTCGCCAGCCAGGAGCTCGGTCTCGACGTCGTCTTCTCGATCCCCACGCCCTACAAGGACCGTCGCTGGTCCGACCCGGACTTCGACCCGTTGTGGTCGGCCATCCAGGAACGTAAGGCCGTGATGATGTTCCACGAGTTCACCCGGGTCGACCCCAACTCGCTCCCGAGCGTGATCCGCCCCTGCTACCGGGACAGCTATCCGATCGCCTACCTGGCCGGCCACGCCGTCGAAGCCCAGCTCGCCGTCACCGACATGATCGGCGGGGGAGCGCTCGACCGTTTCCCCGAGCTGCAGGTCGGCTTCGTCGAGGCCCACGTCGCCTGGCTGCCGGGGTGGCTGGCACTGATGGACAGCATCTGGCCTCGGGTCTCGAGCCGCTTCTCCACGACGTCGGGAACCGGCACTCTCGCTTTGACCCCGACCGAGTACTTCCGGCGCCAGTGCACCATCGTCGCCTTCCCGGACGATGCGTGGGTTCCCGAAGCCGTGGCGACGATCGGCGCGCAGAGCATCACCTTGTGCTCCGACTTCCCGCACCCGAACGCCGAGGGCCGGATGCCGATCGACGAGATCTTCCGAGCCACCAATCCGGACCTGTCGGCGGCCGATCAGAGCCTGATCATCAACGGCAACGCCCGTCGGATGTTCGGCCTGTCCTAGCGCTGCTCGGGAAAGGCCGAGCACCAAATGCTCTCGGCTGGAGCGCCGGAAATCGGTCCGACCACTAACGGGCCCATCGCGGGTCAGGAGGCGGGCACCGCGATCCACCAAATAGGACTCGCTCTAAGCGCTGGCATTTACTAGAAGGGAGCTGGCATGGGGACGCTCGCAGAGTTCGACCCGTACGACAACGCGCCGACCGAGGTCGCTTACGACGTCATGGCCGAGCTGCGCCAGGAGTGCCCGGTGGCCCGGCTCGACACGGGCTTCTGGTACTTCTCGCGCTACGACGACGTGGCGGCGGCGCTGAAGGACGGTGGCGCCCGGGTCAAGGTCTTCTCCCACGAGGGCAAGAACCGGGCGACCGGCGTCGTCGTGCCCGACGAGCAAAAGCTGATCATGGAGATGGAGGGCCCCCGCCACCTCATGTTGCGGCGGTTGCTCCAGACGGCGCTGCACCCCCGACTGATCGCCTCGTCGGAGCCGTACATCGAGAAGCTGTGCAACGACCTGATCGACAACTTCGGCGACGGCGAGGTCGACCTGGTCACCGCCTACGGCATCCCGGTCCCGTGCCATGTGCTCGCCCACGTGCTCGGCCTGCCCGAAGAGGACCACGAGCAGTTCCGGATCTGGAGCGACGAGGTGAACGTCGGGACCTATCCGGCGCTCAACCGCAACGAGCGGGGTGAGGGTCTCGACGGCGCCCACCCCGAGTTCTCGGCCTACATCGACGCCATCTCCGAGGACCGGCGCCGCCAGCCCCGCGACGACCTGTTCACCCGGCTGGTCGAAACCGAGGTGGACGGCGAGCGTCTCACGACGACCGAGCGGCGGGTGCTCATCGCCGCGCTGATCATCGCCGCCAACGAGACGACGGCCAACCTGATCTCCAACGCCCTGTACCGGCTCATCGCCGACCCGGATCAGTACCAGGCGGTGCGGGAGGACCCCGGGCTCATCCCTAACACCGTCGAAGAGTCGCTGCGGATCGACTCCCCGACGCTGTGGCAGGGCCGGCGGGCCGTCACCGAGTGCACGGTGGCGGGTACGACGATCGAGGCCGGGGAGCGGGTGATCCTCGGGCTGGCGTCGGCCAACCGGACCGAGGAGGTCTTCGACGAACCCGACGAGTTCCGGGTCGAGCGGGCCAACGCCGACCGGCACGTGGCGTTCGGGGGCGGGGCGCACTTCTGCCCCGGCGCCCCGCTGGCCCGGCTCGAGGGCCGGGTGGCGGTCAACACCTTCTTGCGGCGGATCCCCCAGGCCTCGCTGGTCCCGGGCTACGTCCGGGAGAAGTGGCAGATCAACTGGGCCAACGGTCCCCGTTCGCTGCCCGTCCGGCTGGGTCAGTGAGCAACTTCCTCGACGCCTTCCGGGTCGACGGCCAGGTGGCCCTGATCACCGGCGGGGCCAACGGCATCGGCCGGGCCACCGCCGAGGTCCTGGCCGAGGCCGGGGCCACGGTAGTGGTGGCCGACATCGACATGGGGGCAGCTAAAGAGGTGGCGGCGGCCATCGGCGGCTCGGCGGTGGCGCTCGACGTCAGTGACCGGTTGGCCGTCGACGCGGTGGTCGACGCCATCGTGGCCGAGCACGGGCGGCTCGACATCGTCTGCAACGTGGCCGGCGTCTGGGCGGCCCGGGGCCACGTGGTCGACATCGACGAGGACGAGCTCGACCGGGTGGTCGGGGTGAACCTGAAGGGCACGTTCTTCTGCTGCCAGGCGGCCATCCGGGTGATGGCCCCGGCCAAGAAGGGCACCATCGTCAACGTTGCCTCGTCGATCATCGACATGCCGATCGCCGGCAACGCCGTCTACGCCATGACCAAGGCCGGCATCACCATGCTGACCCGGGTGCTGGCCGACGAGGTCGGCCCGCTCGGCCTCCGGGTCAACGTGGTGGCGCCGGGCTTCACCATCACCGAGTTCGCCCAGCACAGCGTGGCCGACGAGGACGGCCACGTCGATCCGGGCGAATGGGAGAGCTACCTCGAGCGCCTGCGGGCCATGACCCCGCTGGGCGACGTCTGCGACCCGATCGACCAGGCGCTGCTCATCTTGTACCTGGTCTCCCCGGCCGCCGCCCGGGCGACGGGCAACGTCTTCCGGGTGAACGCCGGCATGGCCCGGCCGACGTGACGGCCGACGACCGGGTGGTCGTCGTCACCGGGGCCGGCCGGGGCATCGGGCGGGCCATCGCCGAGCGGTTCGCCACCGCCGGGGCCAAGGTGGCGGTCGTCGACCTCGACGCCGACCTGGCCGATCAGGCGGCCTCGAGCATCACCGCCGCCGGTGGCACCGCTGCGCCGTTCGTCCTCGACGTCGGGTCCGACGAAGCCACCATCGCCAAGACCGTCCGTTCGGTGGTCGACGTGTTGGGCGACATCTCGGTGCTGGTCAACAACGCCGCGGTCATGGGCTCGGCCCTGAGCGGCCAGGACCTCGACTTCGCCACCACCAGCCGGGAGGTCTGGCTCGAGACGCTGGCCGTCAACCTGGCCGCCCCGGCCATCATGGCCAAGCACGTGCTGCCCTCGATGCTGGCCGCCCCGCCGGACCGGGTGATCGTCAACATCGGTTCGGCCGGGGCCCACTTCGGCGACGGCCGCAACGTCGCCTACCGGTCGTCCAAGGCCGCCCTCGAGACCCTCACCAAGGCCATGGCCGTCAGCCACGGGCCCCAGGGCATCCGCATCGTGGGCGTGGCCCCGGGGGTGACCTCCACCGAGGCCAGTGAGGCCCAGTCCAGTGCGGCGGCCTTCGACCTGCTCCGCCGGAGTCGCATCACCGACGAGATCGGTCGACCCGAGGACACGGCCGGCCTGGTGGCCTGGCTGGCCTCACCCGAAGCCCGCTACGCCCAGGGCCAGATGTTCGTGCTCGACGGCGGGATGAACGCCGTCCCGCCCTGGCGGGCGGGCCGCTGATCAGTCGTCGTCGGTGGCGGCGGCCGAGCCGCCGGGAACCTATCGGAGGGGCATACCCCTCCGGACGGCGCGAGCGCGGAAGCGTAGTGGCGGCTCGGCGTACTCCTCGATGGCGTGGGCGATCCAGCCGGCAGTGCGGGCGATCGTGAAGATGGTCTCGCCGGCAGTCGCCGGCATCCGGGCCACGGTGGAGAGGGTACCCAGGGCAAAATCGACGTTCGGGTAGGTCGGGGAGCGGCGGCTGGCGGCGTCGATGAGCCCGTGGGCCGCTCGGAGGCCCGGAGCACCGGGTGCGGCGGTGTCGAGCATGGCGAGCAGGAGCGTGGCCCGAGGGTCGCCGTCGGGGTAGAGCGGGTGGCCGAACCCGGGCAGCGTCCGGTGGGTCTCGACCGCGGCCGCGAGGGCGGCCTCAGGTCCTCGGGCGACGGCGTCCGCCAGCATCTGATGGACGAGGACGCTGGCGCTGCCGTGCAGGCGTCCGGCCACGGGGCCGAGGCCGGCCAGAACCACCGAGAACGGGTCAGCGCGGACGGATGCAGCGATCCTGGCCGCCACCGTCGACGACGCGAGCTCGTGGTCGGCGAGGAGCACGAGCGCCGCGTTCAACGTGGTGACCAGTGGTGGTCTCGAGCGGCCGTCGCCGAGCCGACCCCAGAGCCTTCCGGCCACGCTGCCGCGGATCGGCGGTCGGCCGTGGCCGAGAACGAGCCGAGCCGCCGGCGCCTCGGGACGGCCCGGTACGGCAGAGACCATGCTGGCGATCAACGCCCGGGCGCCGGCAGTGACGACGTCGGTACTGAGGTCGGCTCGCAACGGTTCGCATGCGGAGGCCATGACCACGGCGGCGCGGATCCGGTCCCGTGGGTGCGTCAGGTCCGGGAGGACCATCGGGTAGCGCTCCCAATCGAGTGGGGCGATCTCGTCGAGCCCGGTCCAGAGCCAGTGCGCGACCTCCTCGAAGGTGCAGCTCCGGGCCATCGCGCCGACGTCGCGGCCGCGGTACGCGAGCCGCTGCTCGAGGATCGTCGTCAGCTCGGTCTCTACGACCAGGTCCAGCGCGGCCGGCCGGGTGCTGCGACGCGGTCGCCCGCGCCGGGCCAGGGCCTCGACGGCCTCGGCGTCGAACAGGCTGCGGCGGGAGCCGGGCTCTCGGCGGGCGTCGAGCACGCCACGGCTTACGTAGGCGTAGACCGTGTCGAGCTTGACGCCGAGCCGGGCGGCGGCCTCCGGTGCGGGGAGCTGAGCCATGACTTGATGATAATCAACCTTGAATATGAATCGGGGAGCGACAAGAATGGACGTCGATGGCCAGTACGGTGACGAGCGGTTCGGTGGACACGTCGCCCGGTCTCCGAGGCGTGGTGGTCGCCGAGACCGAGATCGGCGACGTCCGCGGGTCCGAGGGCTTCTACCACTACCGGCAGTACTCGGCGATCGAGCTCGCCGAGAGCCGACCGGTCGAAGACGTCTGGCGGCTCCTCGTCGACGGAGCGCTCCCGGTCACCTCGGCCGAACGGTTGGCCTTCGTCGATGAAGTGCGGCCGTTGCGAGCCATCCCACCGGGGCTGGCCTCGGTGCTGCCGGTCATCGCGCGGTCGTCCGAACCGTTGACCGGCTTGCGTACCGCGTTGTCACTGGCGGCCGCGGAGCGGTGGTGTCGTCCGGTCTACGACATCGACGAGACGGCTCGCCGCGCTGACGCGCTGTTCGTGGCCGCGGTGACGCCGACGATCCTGACCGCGCTGTTCCGGCTCCGCCAGGGTTTGGATCCGGTGTCGCCGAGGGACGACCTGGACTACGCCGCGAACTACTTGTGGATGCTCACCGGTCGGGATCCGGAACCACATCAGGCGGATGCCATCGAGCACTACCTGGTATCGACGATCGACCACGGTTTCAACGCCTCGACCTTCACGGCCAGGGTCATCGCGTCGACCGGGGCGGACGTGGGCGCGTGCGTCACGGGCGCGATCGGCGCCCTCGGCGGTCCGCTGCACGGGGGCGCGCCCAGCCGAGCGTTGGACCTGCTCGACGAGATCGGTTCGTCGGACCGAGCCCGTCCGATCATCATCGAGAAGGTGTTGCACGGCCAGCGGATCATGGGCTTCGGGCACGCGGTGTACGTCACCGACGATCCGCGCTCGCTGATGCTCAAAGCCGTCGCCAGGCAACTCGGGGGTCCCTTGGTGGCCCTGGCGACCGAGGTGGAGCAGACGGTGGTGGAGGTACTGGCCGAGCTCAAACCTGGCCGGCACCTCTACGCCAACGTCGAGTTCTATGCCGGCGTCGTCATGTCCCTCTGCGGCGTGCCGCCGGAGATGTTCACGCCGACGTTCGCCTCCAGCCGAGTGATCGGATGGACCGCCAACATCCTGGAGCAGGCGCGCGATCCCAAGATCATCCGTCCGAGCGCCCGCTACGTCGGGCCGCCGCCGCCCCAGCCGGTGCCCCCGCTGCTCTGAGGCTCACGGCCAGCGATGGCCCGGCCGTCGGCTCGGTTACTGGTGGCGCGACTCGGCATGGTGACGAGCCCGGTCCACGATCCATCGGAACAAGAGGTCGTTGGGGGACCGGGAGACCAAGCACTCTGGGTGCCACTGCACTGCGAGCGCCGAGCGGTCGGCGCTCTCCAGCACCTCGACCACTCCGTCCTCCGCCGTACCGACGACCCGAAGTGTCTCGCCGACCCGATCGATGCCCTGGTGATGGATGGAGTTGACGACGAGATGGTCGGTGCCGGCGAGGTCGGCGAGCAGGCAGCCGGGCTCGAGGTCCACAGTATGGACGGCCTCGTTCCGTCGTCGATCCTGCTGGTGTGGGCCCGCCGGACCACTCTCGAGGTGTTGGTGCAGCGAGCCGCCGAAGGCCACGTTCAGCAGCTGGGCCCCCCGGCAGATACCGAGAACTGGCAGTTCTCGGAGTCGAGCCACGGCCACCAGGGCCAGTTCGAAGGCGTCGCGCTCGGGATCGACCAGGTCGGTTGCTGGGTGCCGATCGGCCCCGTAGTTGGACGGGTCCAGGTCACCGCCTCCGGTCAAGACCAGGCCGTCGATCTGGTCGACCAGTTCGCCAGCCATGTCGGGAGGGAGCGGTGGCAGCACCAGCGGGAGACCGCCGGCTCCGAGGACGGCGGCCGCGTACTCCCGTGGGACGGCGTCGAACATTCGATCGCCGATCCGTTCCCGGCCGATGGACAGGCCGATCAGGGGATGGGTCATCCGGCCGCGTCCTCGGCAATACGAACCGACGGTCGATGCAGCTGATGCTCCAGGAAATCGAGGACGGTCTGCAGCAGGTGCAGCCGGGAACTGGTCCGACGATAGACGTGGCCCTCGCCCGCCAGCTCGAGGTACTGGACGGACCGATCGAGCCGCTGCAGCGCGGTGACCAGCTGTCGGGCCTCACCGACCGGCACGTTGGTGTCCAAGGCGCCGTGGGCCACCAGCAGCGGTGCCTGGATCCGGTCCAGGTGGCGCATGGGGGACAGCCGGGCCAGTAGCCAGGCGTCACGTTCCGGATGCCCGTACTTGGTGACCGCCGCCTCGGCGATCCACGGCTCAGTGTCGCGGTAGAAGGTCTGCAGGTCCGACATGCCGCAGACATCGACACCGGCGGCGAAGGTGTCCGGATACAGGGCGAGGGCCATGAGGACCGCGTACCCACCGTAGGACCGGCCGGCCACCGCCAAGCGGTCGGGGTCGGCGAAGCCCCGCTCGACCAGGTGTCGACCGGCGGCCACCACGTCGCCGATGGCGTCCAGCCGTCCGAAGCGATCGTCGGCGTGGACGAAGGACCGCCCGTAGCCCGAGGAGCCACGGATGTTGGGAGCGAAGACCGTGATGCCAGCGGCCGCGAGGAGCTGGTGCTGGGGATCGAACCCAGGGCGTTCTTGGGCCTCGGGGCCGCCGTGGACGTACACCACGGCAGCCGGCGGCTGGTCATCGGTCGATCGGGCCCGGTAGAGCCAACCTCGGATGGTCAACCCATCATGGGACTCGAACTGCTCCTGGGTCGGCCGGACCAGTCCCGTCTCATGCAGGGTCGGTTCGGTGACGGGCGTCCAGCTGCCAGTGTCGGTCCGGAGCTCCCACAGTTGGCGTGGTCGTTCGAAGCTCTCCACCGAAAGGACCGCCCGGCTGCCGTCGCGGCTCAGCACGCCGGTCTCCACGAGCGTGCCCGGCAACGGGTCTACGGGCCGGTACGACTGGTCGACGACGTCGAACAACGCGATGTCGCTCCGACCGTCCACGTTCCACGACAGCAGTAGTAGGCGCCCGTCCCGGTCGGCGTCGACCAGCTCGAGCTCGGCGTCGGGATGTCGAGCCACGGCACCGACAGGCCCTCGGTGCCCATCTCGGTCGATGGGTACGGCGACCAAGCTGCGCCGAGGCAGCCCAGCGTCGGTGGCCAGGTACGCCACCAGCCTGGGTCCTTGCGCGGCAGCCGGCACGTTACGGAGGACGCCGACATCCGTGCTGCCGACCGTAGGGAAGGGCAGCAGCTCCTCGAACTGGCGGCTGAACCGATCGAGCAGCAGGCACCGTTCGCCGCCTCGAGGCCCCTGGCGTAGGAGCACGAACCGCTCGTCCTCGGAGAGATCCATGACCTCGAGCAGCGGCCCGGCAACCAGCTCCTCGCCGACACCGGTCTCGACGTCTACCAGCAGGCTCCGGTGGGTGCCATCCCTGTAGACCGTCACCACCAGCTGGTGGCCCTGCCGGGCCCACGGTCCCAGGACCGCGTGGGGGCCGGCCACCCGCGTGGCGGCCGACCCATCCGGCCGGACGACCCACACCTCGGTTCGCACCCCGCCGCCGGTCGCCACCGAGCAGGCCAGCCACCGACCGTCGGGCGACCAGTGGGCGGTGATCACTGGATCAGGGCCCAGCGGGATGTGGCGGGCAATGCCGGGCCCGCTCGACGGTTCTATGTCCTGGACCCACAGGCCGGTGACGCCGCTGCGGTCGGACACGTACGCCAGCCGTCGACCGTCGGCGGTGAGCGTCGGGGCCCAGCATCCCCATGCCGAGACCAAGCTGCGGGCCAGTTGGTCGAGGTCGCCCTTCATTCGATCCCGTTGGCCTGGAGCCATAGCTCCAGGAGGGCTAGCTGCCACAGGGCATTGGATCCGAGCGTGGTCCGGGTCTCGTTCGGAGCAGCCAGCATGCTCTCGACCGCGTCGGGTCGGAACAGTCCACGCCCTCGGGCCACCGGGTCCAAGAGCGCGTCACGGACCAGCTCGAGGTACTGGCCCTCCAACTGTCGGATGGCCGGCACCGGGAAGTAGCCCTTGGGCCGATCGATCACCGCGTCGGGGACGACCCCGCGACTGGCGGTCTTCATGATGCCCTTGCCGTCGTGGGCCAGCTTGAGCTCTGGCGGAATGCGGGCCGCCAGCTCGACCACCTCGTGGTCCAAGAAGGGGACCCGGGCCTCCAGCCCCCAGGCCATCGTCATGTTGTCGACCCGCTTCACCGGGTCGTCGACCAACATGACGATGGTGTCGTTGCGGAGGGCGGCGTCCACCGCCGTGGTGGCTCCCGGCCGGCCGAACTGGTGCTCCACGAAGGAGCGGGGGACGTCGTGTGTGGCCAGCCAGCGGTCGCGGAGCAGGTCGCCGAGGGCGTCGAACGACCGGTCGAAGAAGACCGAGGCATAGGCCGGGACGGCGTCGTCCCGGGCCACCGTGGCCAGCGGCGGGTACCAGTCGTAGCCGCCGAGGATCTCGTCGGCGCCCTGGCCGCTCTGCACCACTTTGACGTCCCGGGAAACCTCCTCGGCGAGGAGGTAGAAGGCCACGCAGTCGTGACTCACCATCGGTTCGCTCATGGCGGCCACGGCGCCGCCGATGGCCGGCAGCAGCCGCGAGCTGTCCACTCCGATCTTGCGGTGGTCGGTACCGAAGTGGGCGGCCACGAGGTCGGAGTAGTGGAACTCGTCACCGGCCTCCCCGCCGGCGGCCTCGAAGCCGACGCTGAACGTCTTGAGGTTCGACTGCCCGGCCTCGGCCAGGAGGGCCACCACCAACGACGAGTCGATCCCTCCCGACAGCAAGACGCCTACCGGGACGTCGGCCACCATCCGTCGGCGTACCGCCGTTCGCAAGGCATCCATGAGGGCGTCTTCCCATTCCCTCTCGTCCCAGTCGACCTGGTCGGGGAGCCGTTCGAAGGCCGGTTCCCAGTAGTGCCGGTCGTGATGCCGGCCATCCGGTTCCACTACCCGGACGGTGGCGGGGGGCAGCTTGCGAACCCCAGCCAGGATGGTCCTCGGTGGGGGTACCACCGAGTGGAAGGTCATATAACAGGCCAGGGCCTCGATGTCGATGGAGCAGTCGGTGCCCCCCATGGCCACCAGGGCCGGCAGAGTGGAGGCGAACCGGAGCCGCTCGGCGGTGGTGTCGAGGTACAGCGGCTTGATGCCGAGACGGTCCCGGGCGAGAACCAACCGCTCGGTATCGCGCTCCACGATGGCCACCGCGAACATGCCGAACAGCCGGTCGGCGAAGGCTACGCCCCACTCCCGGTAGGCCTTCGCGACGACCTCGGTGTCCGAGTGGGAGAAGAAGCGGTGGCCGAGGTGGGTGAGCTCGGTCCGGAGGTCCTGGTAGTTGTAGATGCAGCCGTTGAAGGCCACCGTCAGCCCAAGGTCGGCGTCGACCATGGGCTGGGACCCGGCCGGGGACAGGTCAATGATGGACAGGCGCCGATGGGCCAGCCCCGTTGCGCCGCTGGCCCACAGCCCGGATCCGTCCGGTCCGCGCGGGGCCAGCACCGCAGCGGCGCGGTCCAGGGCTGCCACGTCGGCCCCTCGGCCGTCGAAGCGCCGTTCACCAGCGAGGCCGCACACTGCGTACCTCCGTCGGCTCGTCGGCCAGTATCCAGGTGTCCTTCGCCCCACCACCTCTGGACGAGTTGACGATCATGCTGCCGGCCGGGGCGACTCGGGTCAGGGCGAGCCCGGCCAGCTCGGCTTGGCCTGGTGCGGGCCCGGTGAGGTAGACGAAGGTCCGTAGGTCGACGTGGCGAGCTTCAAGACGCTCGCCGGCCAGAGTGGGCAGAGTGGACAGGGCGATCGTTTCCTGGGCCACCCACCGGCTGGGTTCGGCGCGCAGGGCCTCCCGGCGCTCCGCCAATATCGGCCGCGTCGGCGTCGGGGCCGATGAGCACCCCCCCGCCGCCGTGTCCGTCGACCGGCTTGGTCACCAGCTCGTTCAGGCGGTCCAGGACGATCTCCAGCTCTTCCGGATCGGCGCACCGATACGTCGGCACCTGGCCGATGAGGGGGCTTTCGCCGAGGTAGTAGTCGATGAGGTCCGGGATGTCGCAGTACATCGACTTGTCGTCGGCGACACCGTTGCCGGGTGCGTTGACCACGGCAACCTCGCCCCGCACCGCGGCGTCGAGGATGCCCGCGCCAACTTCGCGTCCGGTCTGGTCCGTCAGCTCGAGCAGCTCCTGCTCGAGCCGCAGGTAGACCACGTCCAGAGGGCGACCGCTCACGGTTGGCCGGCCCCGCTCGAACTGCACATCTTCGGGTTCGGCCAGGATGATGCTGGCTCCTTCGGCCAGGGTCCGGTGCTCGTACCAAGCCGAGTTGCCGGCGCCGTCGGACACCAACGCGACCACCGGCCCGTCGACGCCGTGGTCACCTTCGGGGGCGCACGCCCGCAAGGTGCGTCCCAGCAGTTCGATGGTTTCCTCGGGGTCCCGCATCGCCACCCCCATACCGAGCTCGGGCGCCACCGAGTTGAGCACCCGGCGAATGCCGACGGCGTAGCCCACCCCCGACGGCACGCGGACGTTGTCTTCCAGGACCCGCCACCCGAGCGCGGCTTCTCGGACCAGATCGAAGCCCACCACCGGGGCCCGCACGGCCTGGGGCGGTAGCCGGCGGGCCTCTTCCCGCCAGCCGGGGACCGATCGAACCAGGCGGGCGTCCAAGACACCGTCGGCCACGATGCGGGCCGGGCCGTAGATGTCTCGTAGAAAGGCCTCGATGGCCCGAGCTCGCTGCGTCAGGCCGTTGGCCAGGGCCGCCCACTCGTGGGCCGGGATGATCCGGGGGACAAGGTCGATCGGGAACGGTCGTTGGTCGCCGCCCACCCCGAAGGTCAAGCTGTTGGCGCCGGCCAGTTCGCTGAGGTCGGCTGACCGGCGGGCCAGCTCCGGCCCGCTCATACCGTCCACGGCCTCGAACACCCTGCGATAGGCGGCGGTGGGGGCACCGGCCACCGTCACCGCCTCGTCCCGGACACTGGTCCGGTAGTCCTGGGTGCAGCGGAGGGGTCGGGGTCGGACACCGGCGTGGCTGGCGGTCTCCTTCACGAGCAGATCGACCACGTCGAGCATTCGGCCACGCTCGGCATACCGGGTCCGCTGGCGTGATGCCGAACAGCCCCGGCTGAGGGCAGCCTCGGCCAACTCGCTCACGGCTTCCCAGTCACCGTAGGACTCGAGCTCGGGTCGCAGGGCGGCCAACAGTTCGCCGACGATCTCGGCCGCTGGTCGCGGCCGGGGTGCCGGTCCCAAGCCCAATAGCTCGCCGGCGAGCCCGCTGCGGGCCGCCCGCCACATGCCGGCCCGTTGCACCATCGGCGGCCGCTGGCTGGGCGGTCGCCCGGCCAGTTCGGCCTCGGCTTCGCTCGTGACCAAGGCTCGAAACAGACCGGCGATCAGGACGGCGTCGTCGACCAGCGGACAGGCGTCGCAGATCCGTAGCTCAAGGGTCGGGACGTGTTGGGAAGGTCGGACGTCGAAATAGGCCATCTTCGTGTCACTGATGACCCCGGACTCGACCAGGTCGTCGAGTAGGCGCTGATACTGAGCCAAGCTCTCCAGTCGCCCGAAGCTGCCGGAGGTCGGCCATCGCTGCCAGATCATCGTCCGCATGCTGGCGTACCCGGTGTCGCGGCCGCGCCAAAACGGCGAGCTGGCCGAGAGGGCCAGCAACGTCGGGAGGGCCTCGCCCACCCGGCTGGCCAGCCTTACGGCCAGGTCGCCGTCGCTCACCCCCACGTGCACCTGGTAGCCGCAGATCAGCTGTTCATCCACCAGCAGCCGATACTGCTCGTGCATTCGGCTGAACCGTCCTTGCATCGTCAGTTCGAAGTCGAGATCGGTGGCCTGCGGGGCCATGCCGACGGCGACCACCTCCAACCCGAAGTCCGACGCCACCGCCCGTAGGTCGGCCCGCAGTCGCACGATCTCGTTCCGGAGATCCTCGAGCGACGTGGCCGTCTGGGTGTTCATCTCGACGGTGCTTCGCTGCAGTTCGGCTCGGAAGCTCTCCCTCGGCAGCCTTCGAAGGAGCCGAGGGGCACTGGGGGCCAGCGTGCCGGTGCGTGGCTCGAGGAGCTGTAGCTCCTCTTCGACTCCGAGCGTGCCGGTGACCGACATTTCGCCGGACCTTAAATCCCGAATGTTTCGGGAAGATGGCCGAACGGCCGTTGGTGGCAATGAAAGGCCTAGGGGGCCACTCCAAACGCTCTTACGGTTGAGCTCTGTCGAGTCAGCCGCCGGCCCCAGCGGCGACGGCATCACTCCACGTGTAGTAGAGCGCTGGCGCCGTGCCCGCCACTTGGACGAACAACTCCGAGTAGCTGCTGATCCCACTTGGTGTCCAGCCGCCGGCCACATAGCCGGCCCCCATCACCAGCGAACACGCTCCCTGGTAGCAGGGCAGCATGGAGGAGTTGATCAGGATGTTGTTCCGGTGGCCCCAACATCCCGGGGCCGCCGGGCTCGTGCAGTCGAGGTTGTAGGTCGTTGTCCCGTCCCACCCGTCCTGGTACATCCAGTGGTAATTGGCATCGAGCGGACTGATCCCGGCTGACCAGTTGGAGGCTGCGCCGCCAGTAGCCCCGGGGACCGGCGTGGTCGGTCTGGGGTCGGCGTTGGCGGCGGCACCTTGTTGCGCATCGCCGTCGAGTTGGGTGGACAGCCCGAGCACCGGCGCCTCCCCCCGGCTTACTCTTTCCATGTCCACCAGGACGAGGAGCTGCTCTTGGGGGGTGAGCGATGTGAAGTTGTTGGGAAGCGTGATGCCCCCCAGCCCTTCAGCGGCTCGAGCATTGTCCGTGGCGGAGACCTCGGCAGCAACACAACCGGCAGCGCCTGGTTGGAATCCGAACCCACCCCCACTCATAGAGATGCAGGGGAACGATGTCCCAAGCGAAAATGGCTCTGTCGCGACTGGAAGGTAAGCCGGGCTTGGTGTGATGTTCGCCGGAGGTTCGGCGGGCGGCGCGTACGGATGTCCCGATGGCGTTGGGGCTGCAGGGGCAGCTGTGGCCCCGGTGGAGCCGTAGAACGGGGCGCCCCCAAACGAGAAGATCCCCCCGTCGGAGCCTATGAGCCAGTAGCCGTTGGCACCCGAAGCAGCCATGCTCACAACGGGTCGGTTCAGCGGCTGGCCTCCCATCGAGCCGAGGAAGGGCAGGTTGAACGAGAACACGCCACCGTCAGAGGCGACGAACCGGTATCCGGATCCGTCGGTGGCGGCCTCCATGCCCACGATCGGCTTGTCCAGAGCGAGGCTGCCAGTCGAACCGTAGAAGGGGGCATCGAAGGCAAAGATCCCGCCATCGGCCGCCACCAACCAGTAGCCCCCGGTGGCCACGTCGGCGGCCATGCCCACGACCGGCTGGTTCAACGGCACTGCCCCCATCGAACCTTCGAACGCCGCGTCGCCGAAGGCGAAGATGCCCCCGTCGGAGGCGACGAACCAGTAACCGTGGCCGTCCGGCGTGGCGGTCATCCCCACGATCGGCTTGTTGAGTCGCATGCTGCCGGTCGACCCGTAGAACGCCGCGTCGCCGAAGGCGAAGATGCCGCCGTCGCTAGCCACCAACCAGTACCCCTGTCCGTCAGGCGTCGCCGCCATCCCCACGACCGGCTTGTTCAGGGGGGTGCCGCCCATCGAACCGAAGAAGCCGGCGTCCCCGAAGGCAAAGATGCCCCCATCGGCGGAGACGAACCAGTACCCTCCGCCATCCGGCGTCGTGGCCATCGCCACGACCGGGCTATGCGGGGCCACCGCTGCCCGGACGCCAATGCTCTGGGCCCCGACCGCGATGTTGCTCCCCAGCGGGACCACGGCCAGGGCAGCCAGTCCGAACGCGGCCACCAACGCCAGCTTTCTCATCCCGCCGCCCTCCGATGTTTGACGTCGCGGCGCGACCCCAAGAGCGGGCCAACCGTGAGTCAAGAGTTATTTGGAGGAGCGCGACCGCCGACCGGCTGATACGACGCTGCAGCGCTCTCACCCCGGACGAAGCGAGCGATCCACACCTGGAGCATGGCGAGAGCGGTCGACGGGGATCGAACCCGCATCATCAGCTTGGAAGGCTGAGGTTCTGCCATTGAACTACGACCGCACGGGGCCGTCAGGCTAGCACGGGGCCGGTGGTGTACCAGGCTGACCAGGGAGAACACCGCCAACAACCGGGAACGGCATGATAGGCCGATGCTCTACGAGGACCGGCGTCGAGCCGAGTCGTTCGGGGCGGATGCCGAGCGGTACGAGCGGGCCCGCCCGACGTACCCCGATGCCCTGATCGACGCCCTCGTCGCCGATCGGCCCCGCCGGGTCCTCGACGTCGGCTGCGGGACCGGCAAGGTCGCCCGCCTCTTCGCCGACCGCGGTTGTGACGTCGTCGGCGTCGAGCCGGACCCCCGGATGGCGGCGGCCGCCCGCCGGTACGGGACGGACGTCGACGACGGGTCCTTCGAGCAGTGGGACCCTCGTGACCGGACGTTCGACCTCGTCGTTGCCGGCCAGGCGTGGCACTGGGTCGACCCGGCCGTCGGTCCGGTCAAGGCGGCGTCGGTGCTCGTCCCCGGCGGCCGGATCGGACTGTTCTGGAACGTCGGCGTACTGCCCGTCGAGCTGAAGGCGGCGCTCGACGACGTCTACCGGCGCGTTGCCCCCGGTCTTGACGAGTACTCCGTCCTTCTCGGCAACGCCGGGCCAAGGCGGTACGGCGCCGGCGCCACGGGTCTGCGGGATGCCGGCGTGTTCGCCGACGTCACGGTCCGACGTTTCGAGCACCGGCGCGACTACACGACCGACGAGTGGCTCGACCAGCTGCTGACCCACAGCGACCACGCCACGCTCGACCAGGCGGTCCGCGACGAGCTGCTCGTTGCCGTCGCCGGTGTCGTGAACCGGGCCGGTGGTCATGTCGAGGTGCGTTACGGCACGTGGTTGGTCACCGGTTCGGTCGCCGCGGTCGACTGGGCCGACCCGTCGGGGCTGACCGGCGGGTAGAACGGCAACGGCCGACCGAGGCCGGCCGTCACGTCGATCGATCCGCCGAACGCCAAGGAGCCAGTCCGATGCCCGAGGTGCCCGAGACCCACACCGACCTTCTCGACGCCAAGTTCGCCACGCTGGCAACTGTCGGCCCGGACGGGCGGCCACAGCTGACCGAAGTCTGGTTTCTCCACGACGACGGCGATCTCAAGATCTCGCTGAACGGCGCGCGGCAGAAGACGAAGAACCTCCGGCAGAATCCGGCGGTGTCGCTGCTCGTCCTCGACCTCGCCAACCCGTTCCGCTACCTCGAGGTCCGGGGGGATGCCACCGTCGCCCCGGACGACGACTATGCCTTCGCCGACCGCGTCGGGGTGAAGTACGGCGCCGACCTGCGGGTGCACGACGGGCCGGGCGAGCACCGGGTCGTCGTCACGATCGAGCCGACCCGCGTCCACGCGCTCGACATGAGCAGTTAGGCCATCGATCGGATCCGGCGGGGCCGGAGCTGCCGGGACACGAATGGCTAGGAGCCAGTTGGTGGCTCGCCGCCGGGATACCCGAACCAGCGCTCCCGGCGGGTGGCGCCGAACCGGCGCTTCTCCTCGGCCTGCTCGACGGAGGGCGGCGTGAACGACGCGGTCGGTGCGGCGCCGGCGAGGAAGTTGACGTCGACCCGTCCGACCGTCCGGTCACCCATCTCGATGAAACAGATGGCTGCCCCCTGGTACGGCGGGGGCGGCGGCCCGCCGGTCAGTCGGGCGATGATGACGTCGGCGGCGGTCGCCGCTTCACCCTCGGCGATGATCCCGGCCCGGGGGACCGGCGCGCTGGTGACGTCGCCGACTGCGTAGACGTCGGGGAACCGGGTGGCGAACGTCGCCGGGTCGACCGGCACCCACCCGTCCTCGGTCAGCCCGGGTTCGACGACGACCGGCGGCGCGCAGTGGACCGGAATACCGAGGAACAGGTCGTACGACAGCGTGCTCCCGTCGGCCAGATGGGCCACCCGATCGGCGGGGTCCAGCCGGGTCACCATCGACTGGCCTCGGTACGTGATGCCTCGCTCGGCCAACAGGTCGACGATGGCCGCCGACGTGTCCTGGGAGATCGGGATCGGGATCGGAAGTGGGGAGAGGAGATGGATGGTGCACTGGTCACGGATCCCTCGCCGCACGAGGTAGTCGTGGAGGAGGAACGCCGTCTCGTTCGGCGCCGGCGGGCACTTGAAGAACGGGCCGAGGACGCTGATGACGACGTCCCCGCCGTCGAACCGGTCGAGGACCGCCGCCGTCGCCTGCGCCCCCTCGGGGGAGTAGAACTCGTGGCCACCCTCCGTGAACCCCGGCGTCGCTCCCGGGTCGAGGTCGGCCCCGAGGGCGACGACGAGAACGTCCGCGTCGTACGTCCCCTGGTCGGTGTCGACCCGGCGCCGTTCGGGATCGATGCGGACGATCCGCTCCTGACGGAACGTCACCGCCGGCGCGGCCACGTCGCGGTACGGGTAGCGGACCGACGGCAGGTCGGCCCGGCCGAAGAGGACGTCGAGCTTCGAGAAGCCGAACGTGAACGCGTCACTCTGGTCGATCAACGTCACTTCGACAGCCTCACCGAGAGCGTCGGACAACCGGGTCGAGAGCTCCAGGCCGCCGAAGCCGGCGCCGAGGACGACGACGTGGGTGGGCACGGCGACCAGGGTAGTCGCCGCCAATGGGCGTTGCCGAGGCGATCGGCCCGGGGTCGATCGTCTACCGTCGTCCGGATGGACACGCTGTACGACCGGGCCGGCGGGGAGGCCTTCTTCGTCGACCTCGTCGACCGCTTCTACGCCGGCGTCGCCGGCGATCCCGTCCTGCGGCCGCTCTACCCCGACGACCTGACCGATCCGAAAGCCCATCTGGCCCTGTTCCTCGTCCAGTACTGGGGCGGGCCGCCGACGTACAACGAGCAACGCGGCCACCCCCGCCTGCGGCTGCGGCACGTGCCGTTCGTCATCGGCACGCTCGAGCGCGACGCGTGGCTCCGGCACATGAACGCCGCCGTGTTGGCGGCCACCGGCGCGGCCGGGCTCTCGGCCGACGACCAGGCCGAGCTGCTCACGTACTTCGAGGTGGCCGCCCACCAGCTGATGAACGCCAACGGGTAGCCCGGTCGCCGACCCGGCCGGGGTCAGTCCTTGAACGCCGGCGGTCGCTTGTCGCGTCGGGCCCGGATCGCTTCTTCGAAGTTTTGCGTCGTGATCCGGACGAACAGCTGGGCGGTGCCTTCGGCGTCCATGTGCGTCTCCAGGCTCGACGCGTCGAGACTGTTCCACAGCATCCGCTTCGTCAGCTCGATGCCCGCTCGGCTCCAGCCGACGATCCGTGCCGCGACGTCGTAGGCCGCGTCGAGCAGCTCGTCACCGGGGACGACGCGAGAGACGAGCCCGATCCGGCACGCTTCGGCGGCGTCGACGTCGCGCCCGGTCAGCATGATCTCGGCCGCCCGCGACGATCCGACGGCCCGGGGGAGCAAATAGCTCAAGCCGAGCTCGGCCGCGGTCAGGCCGTTGTTGATGCCGGCCGCCCGGAAGTACGCGTCGTCCGCAGCCAGGCGGATGTCGGTGGCCAGCGACAGGCAGAACCCGCCACCGATGGCCGGCCCGTTGATGGCCGAGATGACCGGCTGGTGCAGCCTGCGCAGCGTCCGGATGACCTCGTCGAGCAGCTCCATCGACCGCAGGGCGATCGTCGGCAGCGTGAGACCGTCGACGTGCGGAATGACCCCCGGGTCCTCGAGATCGGCGCCCGAGCAGAACCCGGGGCCGGCACCGGTGAGGACGACGACCCGCGTCTCGTTGTCCCGCCCGATCTCCGTCAGCGCCTCCTTCAGCGGAATCATCACGTCGAACGCCATCGCGTTCATCCGCTCCGGCCGGTTGAGCGTCACCAGGGTCACCTGAGGGCGCGGCTTGTCGATCACTACGAACGGCACGTCGTCTCCCATGTCTCTCGGTAGAGGATCCTTGGAGGGTCTCTACGCCGGGCCGCCGCTCCGGAGCTTTCGGATGTCGAACTCCCGAACCCGCTCGTCGAGGGTGACGACCATCGTCGGGTCGATCGTTCGGTGCGCATCCTCGCGCAGGTGGACGCCGGTGCCGATGGCGACGAACTGCATCACCCGGGCGTTGTGACCGAGCGGCCCCTCCCGGAGCTTGACACCCACGACCCCGTCGGCCTGGATCGTCATCCCGGACTGTTGCATCCGCTCCATCGCCTTCTCGCGGGCGAGGTAGAGCGCTTCGGTGAGGTTCGGCAGCTCCGTGTTCTGCCCCTGCTGCGCCGCCCACTGGCGGGCGCTGCGCCGCGGGGCGACGACGAAGCTGGCTCCGGCGGCCAACCCGAGCGGCCACCATCCCGATCTCGTCAACAGGACGAAGTCCCGGGCGGAGAGGTCGGACACGAACTCGAACGACGGGGACGCCGCCCCGATCCGGCGCACTGCGGTGCCCGTGAGCGTCAGGTCGATGTGGTGGGACGCCACTCGGAGCCCGACGTCGACACCGACGACGCCGGACCCGCCGAGCCGGGTGCACTCGTCGCGCAGGAGCCGGATCGCCTCGTCCATCGCCCCGGCAAACGCGTTCGACGCCTCCTCGACCTCGCCGACCTGCCACTGCCAGACGCCCCAGGGGACCGACCACCACGAGACGCCGAAGACGACGTCGACGGGTTCCCAGCCGATCGAGTGGAGGAGGAGGATCTCGTCGACCGAGAGGTCCGACGTCGTCGCCCGACCGCCGGCCCGGCCGGTCGGTCCGTCCGTCCCGGTCCCGGCGAGCGCGGCCATCGCCGCGCGCAGCTCGTCAGTTGGTGCGGTCATCCGAGCCGTACGACCGGCTCGGGCTCGGCGAGCGGATCGAACGCCTTGTAATTACGGACCCGCGTCCCCTTCATCAGGCACTGGATCGAGAGATCGCCTTCGCCCATCTCCTCTTCGAACTGCTCGAGCACGGCGCCGTGCAGCGAGTCCGAGCCGAGCTGGTGCCGGATCCGCTCGCGGACGACGTGACGGGCCGCCCGTTGGGCCTTGTTGATCTGCGCGATCGCATGGACGCCGGATGACGACCAGCTGCTCGCCGCCGTGCCGGCCAGCTGGTAGTGGGTGATGCAGTACCCGTACATCTGGACCGAGCTCAACGCGGCGGCCACCGAGACCGGGGCGAACCCGGCCTCGAGCAGCTTGGCCAGCCGCTGGCCGGCCAGGAACGTCGTGAACGGCTCCTTCGGGCGCGCCGACCCCGGCACGCGGACCGCGGTGCCGCTCATCCGGAACTCCGTGACACCCCAGCCGAGCAGCTGGCGGACCTCATCGACGACGCCGACGACGCCATGGGCGCCGGCCGCCTCGGCCTCTTCGACCATCCGCTGGCGGGCCAGGTGCCAGCTGCTCTCCCAGACCTGCTCGGCCCACGACTGCTCCACGTTGAACCCGTACGTGCGGTGCTCGCCACCGACGAAGCCGTGTGGGCACTGCCACTGCTCGCCGTAGACGCCCCGTTCGACCGGCGGTCCCCAGGTCGAGCCGGCACCGAAGACGCCCCGCCCGTAGTACCCCTGCCCGTACCGCGTGAGCTGGACGACCGCGTAGCCCTGGACCACCGCGGCCGGCTCGAAGCCGAGGGCGGCTCCGGCCGCGAAGTCGGCGACCGACAGGCCTGATGACCACGCTCCTTCACCTAGCCGCCGCCCGGCCGCCTCCGGCAGGTCGTCGGCGGTCGGCGGTTCGTCGGGAGCGGGCTCCATCGATCCCCCGGCCGTCACCCGTCGAGCGAGATGATCGTGCGGGGCGGTGGGATCGTGTGGTCGCCCTCCGTCTTTGCCACCGCGGTGCCGAGCGAGAGGAACTCGATCGTGTGGTCGCCCCACATGTGGCTCTTCTCCTCGAGCCGGACGCCGACGATGCCGGTTGCCTCGAGCGCGGTCGCCTCGTCCTGCATCCGCGTCATCGCCAGCTCGCGGGCTTCGTAGAGGGCCTGGGTGAAGTTCGGCAACTCGGCGTTCTGCCCGGCGGTCCGCAGCGTCTGGCCGAGACCGCGGTGAGCGATGTGGTACACGCAGGTGCCCATGACGAGGCCGAGCGGGACGTGGCCGGTCTGCATCAGCGTCCAGAAGTCCTGGCCTGACAGGTCGGAAGTGAACGGCTTGCCCTGGTTGTTCCGGTACGACTGGCCGTCCTCCGCCTTCACCGCGGTGCCGACCGCGATGAACTCGGCCGTGTCCGAGCCCCACTCGTAGTAGTTCACGTCGAGCCGGACGCCGACGACGCCGTCGGCGCCGAGCTCCGTCGCCTCCGCGTCCATCCGGTCCATCGCCAGCTCTCGGGCGTTGTACATCGCCTCCGTCAGCTTCGCCAGCTCCTGGCTCTGCGACCAGCGCCGGGTCTGGATGCCGAGGTGGTAGATCGAACTGCCCATGACGAAGCCGAGCGGGTGGAAGCCGACCTCCTTGATCAACAGGAACTCGTTCACCGACAGATCCGAGGTGAACATCCCCTTGTGCCCCGGCCGGTCCTCCAGCTCCGCTAGCCGGCGTCCCGGCGTCCGGCGGCAACCCTTCCGCCGGCAGGCCACCGGCCGGGGCGATGTCGGTATCGGGCTCCGGCTCCACTGTCGTCATGCGCCTCCTCTGTCCCCCGCGTTGTCGGTACCGGTGCCGAGCGCGTCACCGCCGGCACCGACGGCCTCGCCGCTCCCGGGTGCCTTGCTCGCTCCGGCTGACGTCGGATCGGCGGCCGTGTGGTTGCCGATGACCATCGCTTCGAGGGCGAGCCGCGTCGCCTGGCTGCCCGCCGCCTCCGAGCGCAACGTGGTCAACAGTTTGCGTAGCCACTCGTCGACGGTCACCTTCGTGGAGCGGATGCGGATGCCGCCGCTGCTCCGGGCGATGGTGCAGACGAGGCTGCCGCGTTCGACCGTCGCGTCGAGCGTGTCGTCGCCGAGCCGTACCGAGACCCGCCGGATCTCGTCCGCCCGCTTGAACAGCCGGCCGCCGGTCCGTTCCACCTCCAGGCGGTCGCCGAGGGCGCCAGCCAGTCGGCTGACGAGCACCTTGAGCAGGAGCCGGACGTCGTCCCCGTCCGCTTGCAGCGACGACGCCAGTAGGTCGAGGTCGAGATCGTCGGCCCCGGCGCCGCTGTCAGCGGTGTCGGTCGGGCCAGGGTCCATGCCGGCCAGGCTACTTGCGAGCCAGCCAGCGGAGCCGGGCGGCCCGAGCGTCCCAGGCGTAGACGACGGCCGTCCGGGCCCCCAGGTCGTGGAGGGCTCGTCGCTCCCGCTGGACGAGGATCATCAGGAGGCCGATGCCGAAAAACGCGAAGCTGAACGGGAGAAGGATCGTTCGTAGCATCGCTTCCCGGCCGGTCACCGAGCTCCCGTCTGCCTGGACGACCTGCAGGCCGAACAGGGCCATCCCGATGGTCTTGCCGTTGAGCGTCCACTGGTACGCGAAGTAGACGAACGCCCAGACGACGAGGATGGTCGCGCCGACGCCCTGGTGGCTCGAGAGCGTGAGGGACTCACCACTCACCAGCTGGCTGGCGAGCGAGATCGCGCCCGCGCCGAGCACGTAGAGGCCCCAGATCGCCCCGATGTCGATGGCGAAGGCGACCAGCCGGCTCACCGCGCCCGCGTAGTGGCCCTGCCGTCCCTCCGTCAGTGCCGCCGGCGGTGGCGTGACGACCGTCATTGCCCGGCCGTCCCGGGTTCGGCGGGCGGTCTCGTCAGCGTGCCCGCCGAACCGGACGGTTTCGACTCACCGGCCTCGGCTGGCGCACCGACGAGGAGAAGCGGCCCGTCGGGCAGGGTGGCCGGATCCCTTCGCAGGAGCCGGTTCGTCCACCGGGCGACGAAGTCGTCGAGCCCGACCCCTTGGCTCCGCAGGAGGTCGAGCGCTTCGGTGAGGACGCCAGTCGTCGACTTGGCGATGATCGCCCCGAGCTCGGTCTGTTCGACCAAGGCGTCGATGTCGAGCTCCCCGACGATCCGATCGATGTCGATCCGCTCGACCAGCGCGTTCACGTCGACCCGTTCGACGATCTTCTCGACGTCGACCCGCTCGATGATCTTCTCGACGTCGACCCGCTCGATGATCTTCTCGACGTCGACCCGCTCGACCAGCGCGTTGACGTCCACTCGCTCGACGAGTGCGTCGACGTCGATCCGGGCGACGAGCGCGTCGATGTCGATGGCTTCGACGACCAAGTTGACGACCCGCTCGGCGATCGCCTGGGCCAGCCGCTCGACGCCGTCGGTCAGCGGATTGGCCATCTGGTCATCATCCCACGGGCGGTCCGGAACCCGGGGACCGGCGGCCGGACCCGGGCCACGATCAGAACGCAAAACGGCCATCTACGAGCGAGATGGTCTTTGGGGGGGTACGGTCGGCACCAGCGAGAGCCGTCGATGGAGCATGACCCGGCGGGGGAGGTGCGGTGAGATGGAGGTCGATCGTTACGACCATGGCGTCCCGTCCTGGGTGGACCTCAGTACGGAGGATCTCCCGAAGGCCCGAGCCTTCTACGGCAGCCTCTTCGGCTGGGACACCCCCGAGGGACCGCCGGAGGCCGGCGGCTACACGCTGGCCGCCATCGGCGGCCAGCCGGTGGCCGGGCTCGGGCCGAAGATGGACCCGAACTTCCCGACCGTCTGGACGACGTATGTCAACGTCGATGATGCCGACGACGTGATGGGCCGGGTCGCCGCCGCTGGCGGCCAGGTGCTGATGGAGCCGATGGATGTCATGGACGTTGGCCGGCTCGGCATCCTCGCCGATCCGTCCGGCGCGGTGATCGGCGCCTGGCAGCCACGGGCGCACAAGGGAGCCGGTCTCGTCAACGAGCCGAACACGTACTGCTGGAGCGAGCTCATCACCACCGACGTCGACGCGGCCAAGGCCTTCTATGCCGCCGTCTTCGGTTGGGGAGCCGAGACGCAGGGCGGCGACGGGATGGTCTACACGGAGTGGAAGGTCGGTGACCGTTCCGTCGGCGGGATGATGGAGAAGCCGCCGGACATGCCGGCGGAGGTCCCGCCGTACTGGGGCGTGTACTTCGCGGTGGACGACGCCGACCAGGCGGTCGCCCGGATCGGCGAGCTCGGCGGGACGGTGATGATGGGCCCGATGGACATCGAGCCGGGCCGGTTCGCGGTCGCCGTCGACCCGAACGGTGCGCCGTTCAACGTGCTCGCCCTCAAGGCCGAGCTGCAGGGTTGAGCCGTGGACACCGTCGCCGATGACGTTCGGGCGCTGACGGACGAAGAGCTGACCTCGCTCGCTCTGGCCGCCGACCCGGACGCGCCGCTGTCCGATGACGCGGTGCCGTTCGACCTGTACCTGTCGCAGTTCCCGTCCCCGCTGCCCGGCCCGCTCCCGGCGTGGTACATGCCGGCGGCGCGGGCCCGCAGTCACCCGTGGTGGCGACCGATCATCCTCGTCCTCATCGTCGGCTTCGTCGTCGTCGACGCGTTCGGCCTCTGCGCCACGTACGGCCAGCTCGTCGTGGCCTGACGCCTCGTCGTCGCCTGATGCCGGCGGGCTTGGCTCTATTCAGCTGGGAAGTACAGGTGGTGCAGGTTGTTCCGAGGTCACGCTCATACGGTCTGCGCGTTGGTGACCGTGCCAGTGCTCACGGAGCTGCGAGGCGATATATAGCGGATAACCTATCCCGAGGAAGATGTGAAGCAAGAGAGCAACGATCGGCGAGATCGTGTCCGTTGCCTGCTCGTCGAGCTGCATCTGTCGAATGCGGGCAGCCGTGGCATAGGAGCTAACCAGAGGTGGGATAAAGAGCAGGATCGCCCCCACGCTGATGGCAAGTACTGACACCAGGGGGTTTACTTGGATGTCCGGGTCGTGTCGGCGGATCTCGTCGTTGATCTTGTAGTACCAGACGAGGTAGTACACGCCGAAAGTGATGATGGACAGTCCTAGGACCGACGCCGGGCTTCGATCCTTGCCGATCGGGCCCATAGGACCCAAGGGGGCGACGGGTGGGCTCGCGGCGTCGGGGACCACCTGCTGCGGGACGTTCGGGCGCTGGTCGGGCGGGTACCAGAGGGCGTCAGTAGCCTGCCACCAGCCGGGGCCTTGTGACGTCATAGACATTAGTTACCTCCGCGGCCCTTGGCCGAGCCAGTTATGAACGGTGCCAGATATAGCTGACATTTGGGATTGCGAGCAGTAAAGGCCTCAAGCCCACCACCCAAACAAAACTCCTCGTCGACTAGCCACCTATCCGGAGCCTCGCCTCCGTGAGTTGGCAGGACGGTACCAAGCCCATTGGCATCCGTCAATGAAGATCGCAATGCCTCCGGCAAGAAGCGCGTCGAGCCAGGTGGTGGGCTTCGAGGCCTAGCGGAGCGGGCGAGCACCGGATCGCAGGTCGATCGCTTTGGGGTCGCAAAGACCCACCCGCCAGCTCAGGCTGCGGAGCTGTATTCATGGATGAGGCCGCCCAAGACGTCGCTTTGTCGAGCTCTTCGACGTCAACGTCGCTGATGAGGTCAGGAGTCGTGTCCGACTTGGACGGGGGGCGCTGCCCGAGGGACCGTGGGGACGGTGGCGGTTGCGGCGCTCGACGTGCTTGGAGAGGACGGCCCGAGGTGGCGGTAGCCGACGAGGAGCACGCGATCGAGTAGTCGCGTCGCAGCGTCTCGATTACGCGCTCGTAGGCTGCGTTCGCTGGCAGACGCGACAGAGGAATGAGAGGGATGTCGCAGGATGCTCGCCGCTCTAGTCGCGTGGCGTCAAAGTCCAGCTTGAGTCACGGGGATGGCGTTCTCGGCACCGGCAGGTTGGGAGCAGACGCCGCCGGCCGGTGACCTGCCCCGCTGCCTATCGAAGTGGCACGTAGCCGGGAACGAATTCGTGCGGCGTGTCGAGGTAGACCTTGGCTTCCGGTAGTCCGCCGAACCGGCCGTGGCTCCAGCGCACCTCGACATGGCCGTCGACGCCGTGGTGCTCCCCGGTGTGCAGGTCTCGTACGGTCGCCCGCCAGCCGACCCGCGGCTGGCCGCCCGGCTGGGCGTCGACGTCGAACGCGACGAGCCGGAACTGCTGGCGCCAGTCCCACGGGGTGGCGATCCGTAGGCGGAGCGACGAGCGGCTCGTCGCTCCGAGGACGAAGTAGGGGGCGCTGCCCATCCGCAACAGCCGCCACAGCATCGCCTCGCGTTCGTCGCGTCCGGACAGGCCGGCCAGTGCGGCCGACCACCGTTCGGCCGACCCGGCGCTCACCGCCGCGGCCAGCTCGGCATACCCGTCGGCTCCGCCGGCCGGCCAGCCGCTGGCCAGGGCGTGGCTCAACCGCCGCCGGTCCTCGATCCGGAGCTCGTCCACCCGGCGTGGCAGACCGGCCGGGTCGATCGCGGTCCGGACCAGCTCGTAGAGCGATTCGTACGCTCTTGGCGCGGTGGCCGCGTACCAGTCGCCGCTGCGCCGTCCGTGCCGGCCGGCCAGCCGGTCCTCGAAGAGGTGGGCCGGCGAGGCGTTGAAGAGGATCTTCGACCGGTACTTGCAGCTCACGAGGTAGACGTGGTCGACGCGAAGATCGATCGGCGCGACCTCGTCGCCGGGCGCCCGCTGCGACCCCTTCCACTCGACGACGACCGGCCGCCGTCCCCGCAGGGCCTCGGTCGCCGTCAGGAAGGCCGTCCCGTTGGCGAAGGCCGACTCGAAGTGGTCGTCGTGGAGCCCGCCGCGACGGAGGGCGTAGAGCTGGTCCCAGACCGCCGGGGCGACGCTGACCATCTCGGGCGAGCGGCGGGCGATCGCGTCGTCGACGGTGGCATCGCCGAGCATGCCCAGGCCGGTGGCGAGCTCGGTGACGGTCGTCAGGGCCGACGGCACCTCAGGGCTCGAACAGTGGCCGGAACTGCAACTCCAACGAGGCGAGCGTCACGTCCCCCTCCTCGTAGAGCTCGGTCGACGGGTAGACGTCAACGGCGACGCCGGTGTGCGTGATCCACGTCGCCACCGCATCGCCCCAGCGTTCCTCGGCGACCGCGTCGCGGAGCTGGCTGCGGACACCGATCGGGAGCCGTCTCGGGTCGGTCGGTGCGATGAGGTTGAGGGCCAGGACCCAGTTGAGCGTGGGGAGATCTTCGGCGATGAAGACCGTCGGCGGATCGTCGTGCACCACGGCATAGGCGACGATCCTCGGCATCAGTGCCGGTCGAGCTCTTGGCGCGTCCAAAACCCTTCGAGTGGCTGGTCCCGGCGGTCACCCTCTGCGTAGGCGCGCAGCCGGTGGAGGTGGTCATCTGTCAACATGCAGATGGCGTCGAAGAACGCCTCGGGACCGGCCGCCCGCAGCGCCGTGTCGCCTTCGCCTGGTCGCTTCGGCAGGTGTGACGTCAAGAACACCAGCGGCCACACGTTCTTGCGGACCAGCACGTTCGCCCGACCGAGCGTCTTCCACACCGTGTCCGTTCTGAGCAGCCCCCCGCGGTGGGTCGTGAAGGCCCCCGAAACGTCGAAGTACCAGGTCTCGCCCGACGCGTCCTCGGCCACGAAGTTGATGACCACCCCGGTGCGCGGGATCCGCTGGTTCCGGCTCCGGACCGAGAAACCGGCCTCGACGAGCAGCTCCTCGGCCAGGTCCTGCGCGGCCTTCCCCTCGCGGGTGGCCCGGGTCTGGAAGTCCTCCGACGCCGCGTCGACGTCCGGGCCGGACCCCTTGCGCTTCCGTCCGGCCGGCTTCGTGGCCGGTGGTCGGCCCCCCTTCTGCGGCCCCTTGCCGCCAGCTCGCTCGGTCGCCTTCGTCTTCGAGACCTCCGACCGGCCGGCCCGCTCGTCGGCGACGCGCTGACGAGCTAGTTCGACATAGGCCGGGTCGAGGTCGTAGCCCACGTACCGGCGATCGAGGCCGTCGGCGGCGACCAGGGTCGATCCGGATCCCATGAACGGGTCGAGGACGAGGTCGTGTTCGTAGGTGTACAGCTCGATGAGGCGGGCGGGCAGCTCGACCGGGAAGGGAGCGGGATGGTTGACCCGCCGAGCGCTCTCGGGTGGGACGTTCCAGACGTCGAGCGTGTACGCGGCGAAATCGTCGGCCTTGATCGTGTTGCGGTGGGGGAGCTCCAGGCGGCTCCGCTCCTGGAGGCTCTTGGCCCGGGCGAACCGGCCCTTGCTGGCGATGACGACCCGCTCGGTCAGATCGCGGAGCACCGGGTTCGACGCGCTGCGGAACGACCCCCAAGCACACGACCCGCTGGCTCCTTCCCCCTTCTGCCACACCACTTCACCGCGGAGCAGCAGGTGGAGCTTGTCCTGGAGGATCGTGATGACGTCCGCCGCCAAGCTGCGGTAGGGCTTGCGGCCGAGGTTGGCCACGTTCACTGCGATGCGGCCGCCGGGCTCTAGGGTGCGGACGCACTCGTTGAAGACATCCTCGAGCAGGTGGAGATATTCCCCGTAGGAGCTGGGGATGCCTTCGCGGTTCAGTTCCTCTTCGTACTGCTTGCCGGCGAAGTACGGCGGCGACGTGACGACCAGGGCCACGCTGTTGTCTGCCACGGCGTCCATCCGGCGGGCGTCCCCCAGGACGAACGGCTCGGCTACCGGCCGCGGCTCAGCCACTGTCTCGTCGTCGGACAGTTCGGGGGCCTCGAAGCGGGCATAGAAAGCCCGTGCGTCGTGGGCCTCCCGCCGGCCAACACCGAAATTGGAGGTCGAGGTTCGGCGGCGCTCAGTCATGGCAGGTCAGTGGCATGGCAGATCAGTCATGGGAGACGGTTCGACGCTAGCGGGCGGCCGGCGCCGGTCCAAGGATGGGGTGCGGGGCATGCGTCGAACGGTACGCCCGGGCTGTGACGACCTCCTGACCAGGGTGGTTCCCCGTACGAGTTAGTTTCCGTTAACGTCAACGTTTAGATGAAACGGACCACGACCATGAAGGGCACAGGGCCGGCCGCCGACCTCGGGCGGCCGAACCGGTCGGCGCCCGCCGGGCGCCTGCTCGACGGCTCGGCGCCGCCCGGGCATCCCGAACACGACGGTTACAAGTGGATCGCCCTGTCGAACACCACGCTCGGCGTCCTCATGGCGACGATCGACACGTCGATCGTCTTGATCGCGCTGCCCGACATCTTCCGGGGGATCGGGATCGACCCATTGCAGCCGGGCAACACGTTCTACCTGCTCTGGATGATCCTCGGCTTCCTCGTTGTCACGAGCGTGCTCGTCGTCGGGCTGGGCCGGCTGGGCGACATGTTCGGCCGGGTCAAGATGTACAACCTCGGCTTCGCCATCTACACCCTGTTCTCGCTCCTGCTGGCGGTGACGTGGATGAGCGGCTCGGCGGCCGGCATCTACCTGATCGTCATGCGGATCTTCCAGGGGGTGGGGGCAGCGTTCCTCATTGCCAACTCGTCGGCCATCCTCACGGACGCGTTCCCGGCGGACCAGCGGGGGATGGCGATCGGCATCAACCAGGTAGCCGGCATCAGCGGGACGTTCATCGGTCTCGTTCTCGGCGGGATCCTCGGCCCGATCCAGTGGCGGCTCATCTTCTTGGTGTCGGTACCGATCGGCCTGTTCGGGACGGTCTGGGCGTACTGGAAGCTCCGAGAGGTCCCGCGACGGTCGACCGCAAAATTGGACTGGGGCGGCAACCTCACGTTCGCGCTCGGTCTCATCCTGATCATGGTCGGCGTCACCTACGGCATCCAGCCGTACGGCGGCCACGTGATGGGCTGGACCAGCCCGTTCGTGCTGGGATGCCTGGCCACCGGCGTGCTGTTGCTGGCGGCATTCTGCGTCATCGAGACCCGGGTAGCGGATCCGATGTTCCGCCTGGCGTTGTTCAAGATCCGGGCGTTCACGGCCGGGAGCATCTCGACGCTGCTGGCGTCGGTCGCCCGCGGCGGGTTGATGTTCATGCTGATCATCTGGCTGCAGGGGATCTGGCTCCCGATCCACGGCTACGACTTTGCTCGCACGCCGTTGTGGGCGGGCATCTACATGATCCCCTTGACGGTCGGCTTCTTGGTCGCCGGGCCGATCTCGGGCTACCTGTCCGACCGTATCGGGCCGCGCCCGTTCGCCGTCGGTGGGATGGTCGCCGTCGCGATCTCGTTCGCCCTCCTCGAGGCCCTGCCGATCGACTTCGCGTACTGGCAGTTCGCCGTGCTGCTGTTGCTCAACGGATTGGGAGTGGGCACGTTCGCCGCGCCGAACCGGGCCGGCGTCATGAACAGCCTGCCGGCGCAAGACCGCGGGGTGGGGTCCGGGATGAACTCGACGTTCCAGAACTCGGGGCAGGTGCTCTCGATCGGCATCTTCTTCACCCTGATGATCATCGGCCTGGCGTCGTCATTGCCGGCCGCGCTCTACCACGGGCTCCTGTCTCACGGCGTTCCGGTGCCGACGGCCGATCGGGTGGCGCACCTGCCACCGGTCTCGACGTTGTTCGCCGCGTTCCTCGGTTACAACCCGGTACAACATCTGATCGGGCCGACGGCGCTGGCGCATCTTTCGCACGCGCAGGCCGCGGCGCTGACCGACCGTCAGTTCTTCCCGGGGGTCATCGCCGGTGCGTTCTCCGACGGGCTCCATGCCGCGTTCGATTTCGCCATCGGCGCCAGCTTGGTCGCGGCCGGCGCGTCGGCCCTGCGTGGTGGCAAGTACGTCCATGTCGAGCCGACCGGCGACACCGGACCGGAGCGGACCGGTGCCGAGGCGGCCGAGGAGCCGATGCTCGAGGCCGAGCCGATCATCTGACGGCGGCGGCCCGCTCCATGCACGGCGTGAGCGCGTCGAGCATGGCCGGCACGTCGTCGGGACTGCCGGCGAAGAAGAGGGCGGCGACGGCGTCGGCACCGGCCTCGGCATAGCCCTCGACCCGCTCGGGAGTGAGCTCTTGGAAGTACGGGCAGACGGTGATCTCGATCTCTGAGCGCGACCGGCCGCGCTCGGCGAGCAGTTCGTCGAGCCGGGCGAGCGGTTCGACGAGATCGCCGGGCAGCCGGTTGAACGTGTGCCAACCCTGGGCGCCGCGGGCAACGCGGCGCAATGCGGCGTCGCTCTCGCCACCGACGTGGATCGGCGGGTGCGGGGTCTGGACCGGCTTGGGGAACATCGACGACAGTGGCAGCTGGTAGAACTCGCCGTCGAACGACGACGAGTCGTCGCACCACAGCGTGCGGAGGACGTCGAGGTACTCGTCGGTCCGGGCCCCGCGGCGGGGCCACGGGACGTTGACCGCGTCGAACTCCTCCTTCAGCCAGCCGACGCCGATGCCGAGGTCGACGCGTCCGCCGGACAGCCAGTCGACGGTGGCGACCTCCTTGGCGGTGTACACCGGGTTGCGCTGGGGCAGGAGGATCATCGCCGTGCCGAGCCGGACGGTCTCGGTGTGGGCGGCCAGATAGGTCAGCGTCGCCAGCGGCTCGAGCAGGCCGGAGCCGGGCGGTGCGGGGATGCGGCCGTCGTCCGCGTACGGGTACTGCGACGCGTAGTCGTCGAAGAGGACGACGTGCTCACCGACCCAAATGCGGTGGACGCCACGGCTCTCGGCCTCGCGGCCGAGCGCGGCGAGCAGTTCGGCGGTGGCGAACGGACTGGCGGTCGGGAACCAGAGGTCGAAGTGCATGGACGTCCTCGTTGGGCGGGTGGGCGACGGTCAGCCGGCGGGATCGACGAGGCCGTGGAGGACGAAATCGCAGATCTCGTCGGTGGCGTCGTCGATCGGCAGCGGGTGAGGGTCGCCGGCTCGGACGGACAGCGCGCCGAAGAGCTGCTGGCCGATCAGCGCGGCCGCCCGCGTCGGGTCGATCTTGCGGAACCGACCCTGGCGGATGCCGGCATCGACGAGGTCTTCGAGGATGCGGGACATGTCGAGGCCGATGAGCGCGAGCTCGGCGTCGACCGCCGCGGCACCGGGCTTGTTGCCGGACGCCTGCGTGGCGACGGCGAGCCGGAAGAACGCGGGGTTGTCGTCGATCCGTTCGAGTAGTCCCTTGACGACGACGCGGAGCTGGTCGGCCGGGCCGGCCTGGTCCTCCCAGGAGCCGACGATCGAGTCCTGGAGCTGTTCGTACATTCGCTTGAGGCAGGCTCGGAGGAGTTCGTCGCGGTTGGCGAAGTAGACGTAGACGGTCGACCGGGCGACGCCGGCCTCGGCGGCGATCTCGTCCATCGCCACCTCGGTCGTCCCGCGCTCGCCGAACAGCCGGCGGGCGACGTCGATGATCTGGTCACGCCGGAAGTCGCGGATGACCTCCTTCAGCTCGTCAGGGGAGCGTCGGGGCATGTTGGGACCGGCGTCGTCGCTGTCCGGCGGTGGTCGCTCGGCCGGCTCAGGCGCCGAGCGGCTTGGCCGGCGTGAACGCGACCGGCAGGTGCTTGACGCCGTTGATGAACTGCGACTGCAGCCGCTGGACGTCGCCGTTCTGGTGGATGTCGGGCAGCCGGTCGGCGAGGTGTTCGAACATGACGCGGATCTCCATGCGGGCCAGATTGGCACCGAGGCAGAAATGCGGGCCACCGCCGCCGAACGCGATGTGCGGGTTCGGGTCCCGCGTGATGTCGAAGGCCTGACTGTCGTCGAAGAGGTCTTCGTCTCGATTGGCGGACGTGTGGAAGAAGACGACCTTGTCGCCCTCCTTCATCGCGGTGCCGCGCAGCTCGAGGTCACTGGTGGCGGTGCGGCGGAAGTTCATCACGGGGGTGACGAAGCGGAGCATCTCCTCGGTGGCCGGCGTGACGAGCGCCCGGTCGGCCACGAGCCGCTCCCACTGGTCGGGGAACTGGAAGAACGCGTGGAGCGCGCCGGACATCAGGTTCCGCGTCGTCTCGTTGCCGGCGACGGTGAGGAGGAGGAAGAACAGCTCGAGCTCCATGTCGGAGAGGCGCTCGCCGTCCAGCTCGACCTGGGTCAGGGCGCTCATCAGGTCGCCGTGCGGGTCGATCCGCTTCTTGGCGAACAGCTCGCTGGCGTAGCCGTACAGCTCCATCGCGGCCTGGAGCGCGTCCTCGGCGGTGATGCCGTACTCGGGGTCCTCGCTGCCGACCATGCGGTTCGACCAGTCGAACATGTTGTGCCGCTCTTCGTGGGGGACGCCGAGCAGCTCGGCGATCACCTGGAGGGGGAGCTCGGCGGAGATCTCGGTGACGAAGTCGGCCTCGCCCCGCTCGCAGACGGTGTCGATGATCCGGTCGGCCGTCCGGTGGATGCTCGCCTCGAGGTCGCGGACCATCCGGGGGGTGAACCCCTTATTGACGAGCCGCCGGTAGCGGGTGTGGAGCGGCGGGTCCATGTTCAGCATCATCAGACCCTGTTGGGCGATCTCGTCGTCGGTCAGCTCGAAGGGCATCGTCCCCTTGCGCTGCGACGAGAACCGCTCGAAGTCGCGGTTGACGGTCACGCAGTCGTCGTACTTCGTCACTGCCCAGAACCCGGGCCCGTTCGCCTCGTCCTGCCAGTGGACCGGGTCGTGGCGGCGGAGGTAGGCGAGGTACTCGTGCGGGACGCCGGACACGTACGACCGGGAGTCGGAGAGATCGACAGGGGCGATGTCGATGGTGTCAGTCATGTCGGACGGCTCCTCCAGCGAATCGGACATGTTGTCCGATAATTCAGATGGTACGTCGAGAATCCAGCGGATGTCAACGAACGTTCGGTCGACATTTCGCTCCGACGGGTGGGCCGCGGAGGTGCGCCGGCCACGCGCCGACGGGCCATGCGCCGGCGGGATCGTCAGTCCTCGCGGCGGCCTGACCGGCCCATGTGCCAGCCACTGCAGAAGTCGCAGCGGTAGACGCCGAGCTCGACGCCGGACTCCTGGCCGCGTTCGTCGGCCGCGCTGAGCGCGTCGCGTTGGGTCGAGTACCGGACCTTCGGCTGCCCATCGGCCCGCCAGTGCGACGAGCGGACGGAGAGCGGCCGGTGCGAATGGCGTCGGCGCGGCACCCGGTCAGTCTGGCCGACCGGGAGGCCCGTGGCAGGCTCCGGACGATGAGCGAGCTCGATTACGGCATCTTCGACGGCGACAACCATTACTACGAAGCGCTCGACGCGTTCACGCGGCATCTCGATCCGGCGCTCGGCGAGCGCGTCATCGAGTGGGTCACCGTCGGCCGACGGAGGTGGGCGGGTCTGCCGGGCGGTGACGAACCCGACGACGACGTCGACGAGGTCGTCGAGCTAATGGGCGACGACCGCGTCATCTTCGGCTCGGACTGGCCGCACATCGAGGCTCTGCCCGAGCCGACCGACTACCTGGCCGAACTGCGTAAGTTCGACGCGCCGACCGTGCGCAAGATCATGCGCGACAACACGTTCGCCCTGACCGGACCCCCGCGTTTCTGATCGGCCGCCCCGGGGCGGGGCGTCCGAGCCGCCCAAGAGTACGTATCGGGCCTTTACGTGTCGGCGTTGCCGGCAGCTTTCGCCGCGGCGACCGCCTCGGTGGCGATGTCCTTCCCCTTGGTCACGACGTCACCGGCGACGCCCTTGCCCTTGGCGACGACGTCGGTGGCCACGCCTTGGGCTTGGCCGGCTGCTCCCCGAGCCTGTTCGGCCAGGTCGCCGTCACCCCGCTTCCGGAGCGCGGCGACGATTGCGCCGATGACGGCTCCGATGGCGAGCACCTTCAAGACATTCCTCATCGCACCCTCACTCGCTGGTCGCGACCTACCGCGACTTCCCTGTCCGAGCTATGCCCGAAACCGCGTCGACCAATCCACCGGCGTCAGGTTGCCGTTGCGGTGGCGCCCGATCCGGCTGCCGCCGAGGCCTGGCCTTGCGCCTGGGCCACTTGCTGCAGGGTGGCGACCTCTGTGGCCGGGGGGGCGCTGATGTCGGCCACCGTCGAGCCGTAGCCGGAGAATGTCTCGCTGAACGCCACCGTGTCGGTGCCCGCCGAAGCGACCGTCTCTTGCGTCGTGACCGAGACCGAGCGGAGGAGGCCCTGTCCGTCCACGTAGACCTTGGCGTCCAGTTCGCCGTACGAGACCTGCTTCACCGCGGCGCGAAGCCACGACGGGAGCGTCGCCTTGGCGACGTCTGCCTGGAGGACGGCCGGGCTCACGGTCACGGCGTACCCCTCGACCTGGACGCCGTTCCGTGTCGACGAGCCCAGCTCGCTGACGGTTGCTCCGTTCTGGCTGAGAATGCGGAGCGTCGCCGCCGGGTTGCCGCTGAGGCCCGTCGCCCCGGCGGCGCCGGGCGCCCCGGACAGCGACGAGAGATCGAGTGACAGCCACGACTTCCCGGGCAGCTCCTGAGTGATGCCGGGCGCGTTGACGTACTCGGTGCCGTCGATGAACCGGACCTGGAGCGGGACGTGTTGGCCGCCGACATCCATCGACCCGGTCAACTGGAAGGCATTCTGACCGAAGTCGACCGGACCGGACCCCGACTCCCGGATACTCGACCCCGCCGTCGAAACGGTGCCCGAGAACGTCAATTGCGCAGTTTGGTCGGCGATCGTGGTGTCGACCGCATCGATCACCGCCGCACTCGCGTTCTGGCCACCGCCGGCGCCGACGACCAGACCGGTGGTGAGCCCGGCGACCAGCAGTGCGCCGGCCACGCCAGCAGCGACGATGTGTCGACGTCGCCGGCGCCCGTGGCCCTTCGTCTCCGAAGCGTCCTCGCTCGGGTAGGACGCGGTCTGCTCGGACGAGTTGCTGCCCGAGGCCGCCCGGCCGGAAGTAGCTGTCGGCCCGGCGGCGGACGGGGCCGCCGACGGCTCGACGGGCGCCGGCTGGACCGACCACCCCGGGGGGACCCACGTCCCATCGCTACCGACGACCCAACCCGAGGCCGGCTGCGTTTGGGGATCCGACGGGGTATGGGGCGTCTGCTCGTCTGTCACGATGACCTCCCGATCGTCCTGTGGTGACGATACCCACGGTCGTCGGTTCGACTCGGTGCCCCGGTGTGTCGCCTCGACTGGGTCCGTCGTCCTCGCTACGGCATCGTCGCGGTCGAGCCGCAGTTGACGTCAATGGTCGACCCGGAGATGTACCGGGCGTCGTCGGACGCGAGGAAGACGACGGCGCTCGAGACGTCGGCCGGGTCGACCCACGGAACGGGCATCGGGTTGAGGCGTGCGTAGCGCGGCTCGACGACGTCCTTCGTCGGTTGGTCGATGTCGGGCGCGAAGAGCCCGTAGAACGCCTTGTTGTGGACCATCGGCGTGTCGACGGTGGTCGGGCAGACCGCGTTGACGGTGATCCCGTGGGCGGCCACCTCGAGGGCGAGCGTCTTCATGAGCCCGATGACGCCCCATTTTGCCGCGGTGTAATGGGCCAGGTTCCGGCTACCGCGTCGTCCGGCCATCGACGACGTCACGATGATCCGGCCGGCCCCCTGGTCGATCATCGGGCGGACCGCGGCCCGCATCGATTTGAACGTCCCGGTCAGGTCGACGTCGATCATGTCGCGCCACATTTCGTCGGAGATCTCCCAGAACGATCCGAACCCGCAGATCCCGGCGTTGGCGACGAGGATGTCGAGGTGGCCGAACCGATCGACGGCGACCGAGACGGCCCGGTCGACCTGGTCGGTGTCCCGAACGTCCAACTGAAGGCCGACGCACCGCCGTCCGAGCTGCTCGACGAGCCGGACCGTCTCGTTGAGGTCCGACCCGCTCGAAAGGGGGTACGGGACCGTCGCCACCCCGGCACCGTCGCCGAGATCGCCGACGACGACGTCCGCCCCCTCACGGGCCAGCGCGATCGCGTGGGACCGCCCCTGACCTCGGGCGGCGCCGGTGACGAGAGCCACCCGACCGGTCAGCCGGCCGTTCAGCGTTCCGTTTCGGTCGTCCTGGCCATCCATGGGCCCTCCCTTGCTCGGATCGTCGGGCTCGCTCCTGTCTACCGGGCCGATCGCCTCGTCGCCGACCTGGCGGCCGAGCTATGCTTTCAGTCGACTGATTGAGTGGGGCCGGCGGGCCACCGGTGATGTGGATGGAACCGGCCCCGGTAGGGCTCATCAGGGTCGGGACGGCCGAGGGGAGGAGCCGAGATGGGCGACGGTCAGCAGGGGGAGACGTCGATCGACGTAACGGACGCCGAGTATCTGGAGCAGGTGATCGGGCGATCGGGTGTCGGCGCAACCGTCGTCATCGAGCGAGGGCCGGTCACCGCGTTCGCCGACGCAGTCCTCGATGACAGTCCGATCTACCGCGAGCCGTCGGCCGCCGCCGCGGCCGGTTTCGCCGCCATCCCGGCGCCGCCGACGTTCGCCGTGGCCATGGAGGCGTGGGGGCGGTTCGCCGAACGGCAGCCGCCCGAGCCAGTGGTCGACGTCCCGGCGTGGGAGATCATGGCCCCGTTCATGGCCCGCGGCGGTCTCATCCTCCACGGTGAGCAGGAGTTCGAGTACCACCGACCGGTGATGGTCGGCGACGTCCTCGTCAGCGAGTGGAGGGTCGTGAAGGCCTACCAGCGCGAGAGCGGCGCGTCGACGATGACGTTCGTGCTGATCGAGACGAACTGGTTCGACGAGGCCACCGGTAAGCCGGTCGTGACGGCCCGGGCGAACGCCATCCACCGCAGCTGATCGTCGGACGGACCCTCGGGCCAACCGACCGGGTCCAGATCGTCGGAGCGGCGCGTCTGGTGGTCGTGCGTCAGATGAGGTCGTCGGGCAACGGGTGCTGGTACAAGGCGGCCGCGTTCAGGCAGGTGATCTTGCGGACGTCGTCGTCGGGCACGCCCTTGAGGTGTTCGTCGACGAGGTCCTGGGTGTCGGGCCACGTGCTGTCGACGTGGGGGTAGTCGACCTCGAGCATGATGTGGTCGATACCTATCCGCTCCCGTAGAGCGAATATCGACGGGTCCCACAGGGTGGCGAACCAGAAGTTGCGCTGCAGGACGTCCGACGGTGACAGCGACTCGGTCCACGTCGACGTCCGTGGCCGGTCGTACAGGAAGTCGAGGCGGTCGAGGATCATCGGGACCCATCCGATGCCGCCCTCCGAGAGCGCGATCTTGATGTTCGGGAAACGCAAGGGGATCCCGGTATAGATCCAGTCGACGGTGGCGAGCATCGAGTTGACCGAGAAGAGCGCGGTGACGGTGTCGACCGGGGCGTCGCTGGAGGGGTGCATCACCTGGGACGACGAGCCGACGTGCAGGTTGAGCACGGTTGTCGTTTCCTCGCAGGCCGCCAGGAACGGATCCCAGTAGCCGGTGTGCAGGGACGGCAGGCCGAGCTTCTCGGGGTTCTCGCTGAACGACACGGCGTGGAAGCCGCGTGCCGCGTTCCGGCGGATCTCGGCGGCGGCCAGTTCGGCGTCGGAGAGCCACGTCAGCTGGTTCGGGATCAGCCGGTCCGGATGGGCGGCGACCCATTCGTCGATGACCCAGTCGTTGTATGCCTCGACGCAGAGACGACCGAGCTTGGGGTCGCGCATCCGCATGAACCGCTGCCCGGCGAAGCTGAAGACCATTGACGGAAAGGACAACGACGCGTAGACGCCGTTGATGTCCATGTCCCGGACCCGCTCGTTGGGATCCCAGGCGCCACGGCGCATCTCGTCGAACCGGACGGAGATGCCGCCGAGCGGCGCGTCCGCCGAGCGGCCCGAGGCGGCGTTGGCGCCGACGTTCAGTTCGAGGCCACCGTCGATCAGCCAGTACTGACGCCCGTCCTCTTCGATGACCCGCGGTGCCCGGTCCTGGTACGCCGCGGGAAGACGCTTCGTGAACAGGTCGGGTGGTTCGACGAGGTGGTCGTCGACGGAGATGATCGTGTGCCGGCGAGGCCGGGGCGACGGGTCGGGCAGCAACGCCGTCGACTGGTCGAAGTCGCCCTCTATCCGGCTCCAGTTACCGAGCTTCGACGTGTCTTCGAGAGTGGTCATCGGCGCTGCTCCACGTCCTGGACCCCGAAAGAGTCATCTAAACACTTGACTGAGTATGTCAGGTTTCGGTGGGACGCCGTCACTCGCCCGAGGTCGGCTCCAGGAGTTGGTGCGGGGCCTTGCGGAGCTGGATGGTGCACGGCCCGGTGTCGAGATGGGCCGGGCAGTGGTGGATGGGCCAGGGGTGGCCGGTCCGCTCGATGCCCATCGCATGGTGGATAACCGCGACGTGGCAGCGGTACACGGGGAGGTCGCCTTGCCCGTACGTGACGAGATGGTGCTCGCCCACGACGGCCAGGTCGAGCGGCGGCCCGTAAGCGCCGGAGCGGACCTGGCGGGTACAGGTGCCACACGGGTCCTGGACGATGGTGAAGTGGTCGTCGTCCTCGTCGAGGGTGATCGACGCGAAGTTGGCGTTGAGCAAGGCGGCCCACCGGGTGATCCGATCGACGGGGTCCTCGACGACGTCTTGGGCCATCCAGCGCAGCAAGGTCTTGTCGCCAATGGTCCGGAGGTAGTCCTCGAGGCCGTCGGGGCCGCCGATCCGGTAGATCTCGGACCACAGGGCGCAGGTCCAGTCGAGCGCGGCGTCGTGCAGCCGCCGGAAGCTGTCTCGGCGCCGGCGGAACAGCGAGAGGACGTCGTCGGCAGACGCCCCGTCCGGGAGGGACGGCGGCTCGGGGGCGAGGCACCGAAGGTCGTCGGCGGTGACGCCGTGCAGATCGGCGATCAACCACGCTCGGTCGACCGGGAGGCCGCCGGCTGAGCCGGGCCGGTCGGCATGGTCGGCCAGCCATCGCTGGGCCATGGACGCCCAGACCCCGAAGCCACCGATGACGTCTCGGAACGCCTGTTCGAGCCGGGAGAACAGATCGGCTGCCGGACCGTCAGCGCCGGAGCCGTGCTCCTGGAGGGCGGTGGCCAGCTGCTCCTCGGGACCGGCCGCCAGGGCCCCGAGCTGCTCGGCCGTCAGCAGGCGGCTCACGCCAGCCGCTGCCCGGCCGGGGTCACCGGTTGCCGCCGTCGACCCGGATGATGGCGCCGGTGGTGTAACTGGACGCGTCCGACGCCAGGTAGAGCGCGGTGCCGACGACCTCCGACGGTTGGGCGCCCCGCCGCAACGCGTACTGATCGGCCGCCTTCTGCCACTCGTCCATGTCCCACGCCTCGGAGATATCGGTGAGGAAGGCACCTGGCTGGATGCAGTTGACCCGGACCTTCGGCCCGAAGGTGTGGGCGAAGCCGATGGTCAAGGCGTTCACGCCGGCCTTGGCGGCGGCGTAGGGGAGGGCATCGCCGTCCGGGTGGATGGCGCTCCAACTGCTGACGTTGATGATCGATCCGCCGTCACCCTCGGCCATGCGGGTACCGATCAACGCGGTGAGGCGGAACGGGCCCTTCAGGTTGACGTCGAGCGTCTTGTCGTAGAGGGCTTCGGTGACGCCGTCGACGCGGTCGTAGGTCGGCGACATGCCGGCGTTGTTGACGAGTACGTCGACTCGGCCAAATTCGGCGTACGCCGCCTCGGTCAACCGGTCGAGCTCTTCCCAGTGGCCCACGTGGCAGGCATAGGGAAGGGCCCGGCGACCGGTCTGCTTGATGATGTCGGCGGCGACCTCCTCGCAGGCCGCCGCCTTCCGGCTGACGACGATCACGTCGGCTCCCGCCTCGGCGAAGCCCAGGGCCATCGCCCGGCCCATGCCCCGGCTGGCCCCGGTGATCAGCGCGACGCGTCCGGTGAGATCGAAGATGTCCACCCCCGTGGGAGCCACCGGCCGGCTCAGCTGGCGGGGACGGCCGTATTGGCGGCGTCGATGACGGTCTGCAGCTCCTGCTCCAGCACCGCCGGGTCGATCCGAGCCCAGAGATCGGACGCGCCGCAGTACGCCAACATCGGCTCCAGCCGCTCGCGGATGCAGCCGATCGCCCACTCGAACATGTCACCCGAGGCGGCCCGGTCGAACGGGATCACGATGTTGCTGTCGCCCGGGAAGATGTAGTGGTAGTGCGGTTCCTTCACGAAGACGTCGAACCGGAGGTACTCGGCGCCCGTCTTGCCATCGCACACGTGCAGAGAGACGCCTTCGTCCTCCAAGACGTCCGGCCGGCCCTGGGCCACGCTTGCCTGTAGCTCCTCGGACTGGAAGACGCCGTCGACGATCTCGTCGTTCAAGTGCCGGTACTCGACCCCGATCGACAGGGCGCTGACCGGGTAGTACGTGGTGTCTTCCGGCACCGGGGGGATCGGGTCGTGGTAGTAGCGAGTGCCGAGTTCCAGACCAGCCACCGTCGCCCTCCTCGCTCTAGAAAGTAAATCAAACGCATGGTAGAGTTGCGGCCATCGGCTGTCAATGGCCGGCAATCTGTGGGCCATTGTTCCTCGTGAGCGCCGGTCCCGCCGGCGGGGCGGACGAGTAGCGGGCCACGAGGGGGAGCCCGGGCCGGACCGGACCGCGTCGAACGACGGGACGGCGGGCGGTAGACCGGAGATCGGGCAAGCGGAGAAAAAACGGGGAAGAAGGTGGTGTGATGGACGGCTGCACGATCGGGGTCGACATCGGCGGGACGTTCACCGACTGCGTCGTCGTGGCGCCGGACGGCGCGATGGCGATCGGGAAGGTGTCGAGCACCCCGGGCGACTTCTCGGTCGGGTTCTTCGGGTCGATCGCCGCCGCCGCGGCCGCGATGGGGATGGACGAGCGGTCGCTGCTCTCCTCGGCGGCCAAGGTGGCGCACGGTACGACCGCCGGCATCAACGCCCTCGTCACGAAGTCGGTGGCCAAGGTCGCCCTGCTGGCCACCAAGGGCCATGCCGACAGCATCCGGGCCATGGCCGGCCAGGGCCGAGTGCTCGGGGCGACGATCGAGGAGATCCTGGACTACAGCATCAGCTCCCGACCTGACCCGGTCGTCCCCCGCGAGCAGGTGTTCGAGATCACCGAGCGCATCGACTACGCCGGCGACGAGATCGTGCGCGTCGACATGGCCGAGGTGGAGGCCGCCCTCGACCGGCTGGAGGAGCTGGGGATCGAGGCGGTGGCCATCTCGTTCCTCTGGAGCTTTGCCAACTCGGCCCACGAGCTGGCGGTGGCCGAGCGGGTCCGGGAACGCTTCCCGTCGATGTTCGTGTCGTGCAGCCACGCCGTCGCCCCCCGTATCGGCGAGTACGGCCGGACGGTCTCGGCCGTCATGAACGCTCAGATCGGCCCGTTGATGCTCCAGTACGTCGACCGCATCGTGGCCGGCGCCCGGGACCGCGGCTACGCCGGCGAAGTGCTGTTCGGCATCTGCGACGGCGGCCTCGTCCCGCCGGAGCAGGCTCGGATCCAGCCGATCGGTACGGTGCAGTCAGGGCCAGTGGCCGGTGTGGTCGGCTCGGCGACGGCCGGCCGGCTGGTCGGGTTCCCCAACGTCATCGTGACCGACATGGGCGGCACGACCCTCGACGTGTCGACGGTGGCCGATGGGTCGGTGTCGTACAGCGAGGAGAACGAGCTGGAACGCCAGCGCCTCTTCCTGCGCAAGGTCGACGTGGAGTCGGTCGGTGCCGGCGGCGGCAGCGTCGCCTGGATCCACGAGGACAGCGGCACCCTGCGGGTGGGGCCCCGCAGCGCCGGGGCGGTGCCGGGGCCGATCTGCTACGGCCGGGGCGGCACCGAGGTGACGGTGACCGATGCCGACCTCGTCCTCGGGCTGCTCAATCCCGACCGCCCGCTAGCCGGTGGACTGAAGCTCGATGTCGACGCGGCTCGTAAGGGAGTGGAGGGCCTGGCCGAACGGCTCGGCCTCTCCGCGCTCGAGTGCGCGGCCGGCATCGTCGAGATCGTCGACTCCCGGATGGAGGACCTGATCCGCCGGGTGACCATCCAGCGTGGCCAGGACCCTCGTTCGTTCACCATCTGGGCCTACGGTGGCGCCAGCGGGTGCCACGCGGGGCTGTTCGGCCGGGGCATCGGCGTCGACGAGGTTGTCTTCCCGCTCAACGACGCGGCGTCCGTGTGGTCGGCCTACGGCCTCACGTTGCTCGACCACAGCCGGACGTTCCAAGCCAACGCCCTATTGCGGACGCCGTTCGATCTGGAACGGCTCGGGGCCACGATCGCCTCCTTGGAGGACCAGGCCATGGCGTACGCCCGCGAGCAGGGCATGACGACGCCGACGCTCAGCCGGCGAGCCGACATGAAGTACAGCCTCCAGGTCTTCGAGGTCGAGGTCGAGATCCCCGACGGCGAGATCGACGAGGCCGCTGGCCGGCAGCTGATGGCCAACTTCCAGGACACCTACGAGTCCCGGTTCGGTCGGGGATCGGGCTACGCCGGCGCCGGGGCGGTCCTGACCGCAGTGCGGGTCATCGTCCGCGACCAGAGCGAGCCGCTGTCGCCGCGCCGACCACCGGCCGGTGAGACGGCCAAGCCGGACACGACGCGACAGGTCTACTGGAGCGAGCTCGGTCGCCAGGAGGCGACGCCGATCTACGACGGCCCGTCCATCCGAGCCGGGTCGACGGTCGCCGGACCGGCCATCGCCGAGTACCCCAATACGACCGTCGCCGTCCGACCGGAGCAGTCGCTGCGGGCGGACGAGTTCGGGAACCTGATCCTTCGACTGAGGGGGGAGTGATGTCACTCACCGAGACGCCCAGCCTGGACAACGAGCTGCAGCGGCGCCGGGCCAGCTTCCGGCATGGCTACCTGCCCACCGACGACCTGGTCGTCGACCCCAGCTTGCACTTCGACACCGACGCCGACGGCCAGGTCGACCCGGTCACCTACGAAGTCATCCGTTCGAAGTTGTGGAACCTGAACATCGACCACGGCGACGCCATCCGCCGGGTATCGGGTTCGAACATCGTGGTGGAGGGCTACGACTTCAACTGCGCGGTGACCACCGAGATCGGCGACGCGGTGACGTTCGGGGCGTACTCGATGTTCTTCGCCGGCTGTGCCGACGAGGTCATCAAGTGGACGCTCGAGCACCGGTCGATGAACGTCGGCGTCCGCGACGGCGACGTGTTCCTCCAGGACGACCCGTGGGTGGGCACCAACCACCAGATGGACACGGCGCTCTTCGCCCCGATCTTCCACGACGGGAAGCTGTTCGCCTGGCTCTACAACTGCGTCCACCAGCGCGAGATCGGCGGCTCCCAGCCGGGTGGCTTCATCCAGGACGCCACCGACGTCTACACGGAGCCGACGTTCATGCCGCCGATCAAGCTGGCCGAGAACGGCGTCGTCCGCGAGGACCTGGTCGACGCCTGGACCCGGCGGTCGCGGCTGCCCGAGCTAATGGTGCTCGAGCTCAACTCGCAGATGGCCGGCCTCAACTTCGCCCGCCAGCGGTTCACCGACATCCTCGAGCGGTATGGCGCCTCGACCCTGAAGGGCGTCATGTACCAGATGATCGACACGACGGCCAAGACTGTCGGGGCCCGGCTCTCCCGGCTGCCCGACGCCACCTGGCGAGATGTCCGCTACGTGGCCGGGGCCCGGGTGGGGGATCCATCGCTCTACAAGATCTGCATGTCGTTCGAGAAGGTCGGCGACCGGATCAAGGTGTCGAACGCCGGCACCGACCCGGCGACCGGTTCGTTCAACATCGCTGCCGGGGTTTCGCGGGCGGTGGTGCTGAACGGCCTCCTGCCGACCCTGGCCTACGACCAGTACCTGTGCGCGGCGGGCGTGCTCCGCCAACTCGACTTCGAGTTCGAGCCCGGCGCCATCACCTCGGCCGACCATCCGTCGGCGGTCTCGAGCTCGCTCGGGACCCTGGTGGCGCTGACCCAGGCCCACAACCTCGGCGCCAAGATGGTCAGCGGCCTCGACGAGCTGGCCCGGCACGCCTTTGCTTCCCCATCGGCCCACACGACGTCGAACAACGGCATGTTCGGGACGGACCAGTACGGCAACCCGTTCGCCGACCTCACGCTCGACACCGTCGCCGGCGGGGTAGGGGCGTTCAACTTCCGGGACGGCATCGACCACGGTGGCCCGGTCTTCGCCGTCTCGGGTCGGATCTCCGACGTGGAGAAGTACGAGCAGACGCTGCCGTTCCTCTACCTCTACCGCCGGGAGCTGCCCGAGTCGGGCGGCCACGGCCGCTGGCGGGGCGGGGTCACCTTCGCCTGCGGTTGGGTCGGCCACCGGACCGACAACTCGTTCATCGCCTCGGGTGGCTTGCTCAAGAGCGTCACCCAGGGGATGGGCATCTCCGGCGGCTACCCGGCGACCGGTGGCTACAACTGGCACGCCACCGACACCGACATCCAGCAGTGGTTCGACGAAGGTCGTGTCCCCGGCTCGCCGGCCGAGCTGCGGGTCATGGCGCCCAAGGGCGACCTGGCCCCGATCAAGAAGTACGACAACCGGCTCGGGATCCACGACGTGTTCGAGGTGCTGCCGAACCCCGGCGCCGGCTGGGGTGACCCGCTCGACCGGCTACCGGAGCTGGTGGTCGAGGACCGCCACGAGCACCGGATCAACGAAGAAGAGGTGGCCGGCCTCTACGGTGTCGTCGTCGACGCCCAGGGCCAACTCGACCTCCCCGGCACCGAGAAGAAGCGCGCCGAGCTGCGCCAGGAGCGGCTCCGGTTGGCCCGGGCGGCCCGTCAGCCGGTCGAAGGCCAGGTGACGCTCGGTGATGACGCCGTCCGGGTGATCGAGGCGGTGGCCATCGGTCACGGAACTGACGGCGACGTCTTGGCCTGCGCCGGTTGCGGTCAGGTCCTCGCCCCGTCCGACGGCAACTACCGCATGGGAGCGGCCGAGCTCGACATCGACATGACAGCGATCTCGCCGCTGTTCGTCGCCCCCCACCGAGAGACCGGTGAGGACCTCGTGCTCCGTCGGTGCCTCTGCCCCGGCTGCGGCGATCTGCTCGACACCTACATCTGTCGACCCGACGAGCTGCCGTTCGCCGACGTGACCCTGGGCAAGCCGAGGGACTAGCGGTGACAGGGAGTCCGTACTTCCACGTCGGCATCCTCGTCGAGAACCTCGAGACCGCGATCGACCGGTTCTCGAAGGTGCTCGGGTTGACGTTCAACGACCCGTTGATGGCCGAGTTCGACTGGCTCGAGGACCCGGATCGCCACGAGGGGTTCGTCCGTTGCACGTACTCCCGCCAGGGGCCGCCGTTCATCGAGCTGCTGGAGGCCAACGGCGACGGTCTGTTCTCGTTGGCCCAGGGCCAGGGCGTCCATCACATGGGCTTCTGGGACCCCGATGTCGACGACCGGTGCGGCTTCTTGTCCGGCCACGGGGTCGAGCAGGGGGCCAGAGTGGTCAACCCCGACGGCACGACCTTCTCGCTCTTCACTCGACCGGAGGACCTGTTCGGCCTCCGGCTCGAGGTGTTGCACGACGCCAGCCGGGAGGGAACGGAGCGGTGGATCGCCACCGGCTCCTTCGAGGAGCCGGCCCCGTAGGTCCGAACGACCAGCGACGCGCCCCCAGGAAGCGACACCAATCCCAAGGACCGGTAGGACGCGACTATGCACGACGGATGTGAGGTCATCGACGCCGACGGCCACGTGATGGAGCCGCCTGACCTGTGGGACCGGTACATGGACCGGGAGTTCTACGGGGTCCGGCCGCGGGTGAGGGCGGATAACGGCATGGTCGTCTTCGGTCACGTGATGTCTCGCACCGGGTTGCTCGCGCCGGGCGAGGACTACGACATCGAGAGCTACCGCCGGGTGGCCGTCGGCGACTGGGCCGAGCGGTACCAGCGGCAGTGGGAGCTTGGTTTCCCGCCGTCGTCGTACCTCGAGGCGATGGACGCCGAGGGCATCGACCGGATGGTGCTGTACCCCTCGCGGGGGCTGTTCGCGGCGTCCGTCGAGTACCTCGACGGAGCGTACTCCGGCGCCATCTGCCGGGCCTACAACCGGTGGCTCGGCGACTTCTGCTCGGCCACAGCCGACCGGTTGATCGGCGTCGCCCTGTGCGCATTGCACGACCCGGCGGTGGCTGTCGACGAGGCCCGCTACGCGGTCGAGCAGCTCGGTCACCGCGGCATCATGGTCCGCCCCAATCCCTATGCCGGACGAAACCTCGAGGACCGGGCGTACGACGACTTCTACGCCCAGGTGGCCGCCCTCGGCGTTCCGCTCGCCACCCACGAGGGGTCGGGCGTGCGCATGCCCGAGTACGGCGACCGGCACGTGTCGCGACTGGCCCAACACGCCATGTGCCACCCGATGGAGCAGATGGGCGCGGTGTACAGCTTCACCGCCGGCGGGGTCATGGCTCGCCACCCGGACCTGCGGGTCGCCATTTTGGAGGCCGGTGGTGGCTGGTTACCGTACTGGCTGCACCGGCTGGACGAGCACGTCGAGTGGCTCGGCGAGATCCCCCAGGAAGGCGGCGACCTCGAGATGTCGCCGAGCGACTACTTCCGTCGGCAGGGGTGGATCAACTGCGAGCCCGACGAGCCGAACCTTCAGGGGGTCGTCGACTACCTGGGGGCGGACCGCTTGCTGTGGGCCAGCGACTTCCCGCACCCTGACGCCAAGTACCCTGGCGCGGTTGCATCGCTGTTCTCGAACGCGCAGCTGTCCCCTGACGACCTCGCGGCCTACGCCGGGGCCAACGCCCGGGCGCTCTACCAGTTGCCGGGCTGACCGCGTGGCCGGTCGACCCGGCCGGGTCCGGGAGGGGGGAGGGCGGACGTGACCGGACACGGGTCGTCGCCGCTGACCGGGTTCCGGGTGGTCGAGATGGCCGCGTTCTTGGGCGACCAGGTCGGCATGCTCCTGGGTGACCTCGGGGCGGACGTCGTCAAGGTCGAGCAGCCCGGCCGGGGCGACCACCTCCGGGACAGCCTCGGCCAGTTGGCCGAGCACTACAGCCCGGCCCACGTGCAGGTGAACCGGAACAAGCGGTCGGTGACCGTCGACGTGCGCGACCCGCGGGGCCGGGACGTCTTCTGGGACCTCTTGCGCACCGCGGACGTCTTCATCGACGGGCTTGGACCGGGCGTCTGCGACCGCCTCGGTGTGGGTTACGAGGCCCAGGCGGCGGTCCGTCCGGACATCGTCTACTGCCGCCACAGCCCGTTCGGGGCGACCGGTCCGTACGCCGATATTCCTGCTCACTCGCCGATGCTGCGGGCCGTGGCCGGGGCGTTCGCCGTCCACAGCGACGACGACGGGTTCGTCCGGCCGGTGTTCCATGCCGGCGGCAGCGGGCAGGCCGGCGAGGCGACGGCGACCGGTGGCGCGTTCGCCGCCCTCGAGGTCGTGAGCGCCCTGCTCGGACGGGAGCGAGGTGCCGGCGGGTGCCTCATCGACTCGTCGGCCCTCGACGCGGTCGTCGCCTCCGCGTCGATCGGGCTGATCGCCCCGCTCAACGCCGAGCGGTTGCAGCAGCAGACCGGCCTGGAGGTGGCCGGCGACGGCACGCCGCTCGGTGTGCGGTACCAGTTCTACGAGACGGCCGACCGGCGCCACGTCCTGCTGGCCTGCTTGGAGCCGTCCCTGTGGCGACGGTTCTGCGGGGCGGTCGGCCACCCCGAGCTCGCCGAGCCGGCGGCCGGTAGGACGATGACCGACGACCGCGACGACGAGCTGCGCCGCCGGCTCCAGGCGATCTTCCACACCCGGAGCCAGTCCGAGTGGGTCGAGCTGGCGGTGGCTGAGCGGTTCGCTCTCGCCCCGGTCAATGGCGTCGACGACCTCCGTTCCGACCCCCAACTGCGTACCCGGCCGGTACTGACCGACGACCACCATCCGGCGACCGGCCCGTTCACGTACGTCGGCCCGACCGCGGTCGTCGCCGGCCGGGCGCCCTGGCTCCGCCGGTACGCTCCGGCGCTCGGGGAGCACACCGACGAGGTGCTCGATGAGCTCGGGTACCCGGCCGACCGTATCGCCACCCTGCGCCGGGACGGCGTCCTCTGATCCGATGATCGTCGCCATCGCCGGCGCCTCTGGCTTCGTGGGCCGTGCCCTCACGTCCCACCTGCTCGGTGGTGGACACGACGTCGTCGCCCTCGGTCGTTCCATGGACGCCCTCTCGACGGACGCGCTGGCCATCGCGGTCGACGTGAGCGACGAACGGGCGGCGTCCGAGGCCTTGGCGGGTGTCGAGGTCGCCTATTACCTCGTCCACTCGATGGCCGCCGGGAGTGGGTTCCGCCAGGTCGATCTGCGATCTGGCCACCGCGTTCGGTCGAGCGGCGGCGCAGGCCGGCGTCGGCCGGATCATCTATCTCGGCGCGCTCGGGGACGCTCCGGGTTCCGCCCACCTGGCGAGCCGGCACGAGGTGGGGGCGGCCCTGGCCGCGGCCGGTGTGGCCGTAGTCGAGCTCCGGGCCGCGGTGGTGCTGGGCTCGGGCAGCATCTCCTTCGAGATGCTCCGCTACCTGACGGAGCGGCTGCCGGCCATGGTCTGCCCCCGGTGGGTGCGCACCCGAATCCAGCCCATCGCCGTCGCCGACCTGCTCGCCTACCTCGAGCAGTCGCTCGAGGTCGCCCCCGGTATCTACGAGATCGGGGGTGCCGACGTCACGACGTACCGCGAACTGATCTCGGCGTACGCCCGGGCCCGCGGGTCTACGCCGCCGCCCGATCATCGACATCCCGTGGCTCACGCCGCATCTCTCGTCGTACTGGGTCGATCTCGTTACGCCAGTCGACCGCTTGGTCAGCCACGCGCTGATCGAGAGCCTCGTCACCGAGGTAGTGGTGGTCGATCCCGAGCCGACGGGACGGGCGTTCTCGGTCACGCCCATGGGGGTCGAGGACGCCCTGGCGGCCGCGCTCGACGACCAGGCCGAGGAAGTGACCCGCTCGCTGCTGACGCGCCGCCGACGGCCTGGTCGACGGCGTCTACTCGGTCGTAGTCGACCTCGTCGTCCCGCTGGGCGCCGAGGACGCGATGACGAGCGCGATCTCGAGTCGATCGGTGGCCGGTTCAGCTGGTACGGCGCGGCGCCCTGGTGGATGGCCCGCGTCGTCCTCGGGCGCCTCTTCGGCGAGCACCTTCGACGACGCCGCCCGGTGACCATGGGGCCGGGAGCGCTGGTCGACTGGTGGCGCATCGCCCAGGCCGGGTCAGGCGATCTGGTCTTGCGGGGCGCCGGATGGTTCTCGGGTGACGCGTGGCTGGGGTACCGCGTCGGCCGAGGTGCGCTTCGCCAGGTCGCCGCGTTCCGCCCGCGCGGCATACCGGGATTCCTCTACTGGAAAGTGCTCGCCCCGGTGCACCGCACGGCGTTCGAAGCCATGGCCCGGCACCACGTCCCTCCGACGTAGCCAGCGTGTCCCGCCGACGGTGACGGTAACGGTGACGGGCGCGGCCGAAGGGCGGCTCAGCCCGCCGGCGTAGCTCAGCCCTCGGTGCAGCTCAGCCCTCGGTGCAGCTCAGCCCTCGGTGCAGCTCAGCCCTCGGTGCAGCTCAGCCCTCGGTGCAGCTCAGCCCTCGGTGCAGCTCAGCCCTCGGTGCAGCTCAGCCCTCGGTGCAGCTCAGCCCTCGGTGCAGCTCAGCCCTCGGTGCAGCTCAGCCCTCGGTGCAGCTCAGCCCTCGGTGCAGCTCAGCCCTCGGTGCAGCTCAGCCCTCGGTGCAGCTCAGCCCTCGGTGCAGCTCAGCCCTCGGTGCGCAGCGCGCTGCGGTTGATCTTGCCGGCGTCGGTGCGGGGCAGCACGTCGCGCAGCTCCCACGTCTTGGGGATCTTGTAGGCCGCCAGCCGGGCCCGGCAGAAGGCCGCCAGCTCGTCGGCGGCGGGCGGCTGGTCGAGGTCGGCCGGCTGGACGACGGCGTGAACCCGCTGCCCCCACTCCGGATCGGGCTGGCCGACGACGACGACGTCGGCCACCTGCGGATGCTCGCCGAGCGCGGCTTCGACCTCGGCCGGGTACACGTTGGCGCCCCCGGAGACGATGAGGTCGGTCCGCCGGTCGGCGATGTAGAGGTAGCCGTCGTCATCCAGCCAGCCGACGTCGCCGACGCCGATGAAGCCATCGTCGGCCACCGACGCCGACTGCGCCCCGCGGTACTCGAACGGCGGCCACTGGGTCTCCTCGGCCGCCCGCATGTAGATGTCGCCGACCTCGCCGGTGGGGCGGTCGCGACCGTCGTCGCCGACGATCCGCACCGAGACGCCGACCGGCCGGCCGACGCTGCCGGGGTGGTCCAACCACTCGCGGCCGGTGATCGTCGTGCCGCCGATCCGCTCGGACGCCCCGTAGCCGATCAGGAACCGGTCGGGGCCGACGAGCTCGATCCAGGTTCGGGCCAGCCATGCGGGGCACGGTCCGCCGCCGGCCCGGACGTACGACAGGCTGGAGAGGTCCCGCTCGGCCACGCCCGGTACCCGGGCGATCCGAGCGAGCATGGTCGGCACCATCGTCACCGCGTCGATCCGGTACCGCTCGATCAGGTCGAGGACGAGGGAGGGGTCGAAGCGAGCCATCAGGACGATCTGGTCGCCGCAGAGGAGCGCCGACTGGCCGAGCACGAAGCCGTTCGTGTGGTAGAGCGGCGACGCCACCAGGTGGACGTTGCGCTCGTGCTTCAGGATGCGGCGGTCGCTCATCGGGACCCAGACGTCCCGCTCGCCGGGGGTGGCGCGGATGACGATCTTCGGCGTGCCGGTCGAGCCGCCGGTGGCGATGCCGGTCGCCGGGTTCGGGACCTGATCGTCCAGTAGGCCGTCGTCCAGCCCGTCGGCGGTGCCCAGTTCCGACGGCCCGACGGCGGGGCACGGCGAGTCGGTCCAGTCGGCGACCAGAACGGTCGCGTCGAGGACGGCGAGGACGCGGTCCCGCTCCCACGTCGGCAGGTCCCAGCGGAGCGGGACCACGCAGGCGCCGACCTTCCAACCGGCGATCGTGGACAGGATGTGCTCGGGCGAGTTCGGTAGGGCGACGCCGACGACGTCACCCGGTCCGAGACCGTGGCCGGCCAGCAGCCGGGCGATCTGGTTGGAGCGGCGATCGAGCTCGCGCCACGTGTACGTCCGCTCCGGCCCCTCGCCGTCGGCGAACACCAGGGCCGTCTCGTCCGGCCGGGCCGTCGCCGTCTCGGTGATGGCCCGACCGAGCGACGTCACTGGCCGCTCCGCCCGGCGTCTGTCCCCTCTCGGCCCACGGACCATGGTTGCATGACGCGCTCCTCGCTCGACCCGTCTCGCCGGTCCCGCGGCCCGACTGGCCCCGCCCCGATCGCCGACGCTTGACAGCACCCGACAAGTGTGTAAAACACTTTACTGAATTCTCGGATGAGATTCGGATGTGATCGTGGGGTGGGCGATGGGCGGGTCGACGGAGATGGCGACGGCGCTGGTACTGGACGGACCGAACCGGCTCTCGTCGGTCGAGCTCCCGGTCCCGACGATCGAGGGCGACGGGGCGGTGCTGCGGGTCGAGGCGTGCGGCCTGTGCGGCACGGACCACGAGCTGTTCTCCGGCCGGCTGTCCTGGTCGCCGTACGGGTTCGTGCCTGGCCACGAGACGGTCGGGATCATCGAGTCCATCGGCGAGGCGGCGGCGACCCGCTGGGGGGTGGCCGCCGGCGACCGGGTGGCGGTGGAGATCTTCCAGTCGTGCCGTCAGTGCCCGGCCTGCGTCCGGGGGGCCTACAAGCACTGCGAGCGCCACGGACCCCAGGAGCTGTACGGCTTCATCCCCGTCGACCGGGCGCCGGGGCTGTGGGGTGGCTACGCCACCCACCACTACCTCGCCCCGGACTCGATGCTGCTCCCGATCCCGGCCGACATCGACCCGGTCGTGGCGACGATGTTCAACCCGCTCGGCGCCGGGTTCAAGTGGGCGGTCCAGATCGCCGACCTCCAGGCCGGGCAGTCGGTGGCCATCCTCGGGCCCGGGGTGCGCGGGCTGTCCGGGGTCCTGGCGGCGAAGCACATGGGCGCCGGTTTCGTGATGATCACCGGCCACGGTCCTCGTGATGCCGACCGGTTGGCCACGGCCCGGGCGTTCGGGGCCGACCTGGCGATCGATGCGGCCACCGACGACCCGATCCGGGCCCTCCACGACGCCACCGGCCGGGGAGCCGATGTGGTCGTCGACATGACTGCCGACGCTCCGGAGGCGTTCCTCCAGGCCGTGGAGCTGGCCGCGCCGGGTGGGCGGGTGGTCGTGGCCGGGGTGCACGGGGCCGACCGGCCCGTGTCGTTCCTGCCCGACGTCGTCGTCACCAAGGAGCTGACCATCGTCGGGACGATGGGCATGGACGTCGACGCCTACCGGCCGGCCCTCGAGGTGCTCGCCGCGTCGGCCGACCGGCTGGCCGATCTCTCCCGGATGACCGCCGGCTTCGCCGGGGCAGCCGACCTGTTGGCCACGATGGCCGGCATCGGCGAGTCGGGCCCGCCGCCGCTGCACGGCGTGTTCGTCCCCGAAGCCTGATAGGTCCGTCGAGGGCGGCGGCCCCACCGGCCGGGCCGGTCGGCCGGTTTAGGTGAAGATCTCGCCGGCGTTGACGTCCAGCGCCTGGCCGGTGATGGCCGCCGCCTGGTCGGAGGCCAAGAAGATGACCGAGTTGGCAACGTCGTCGGCCGTCGGCAGGCGCCGGAGCGGGAAGTCCGCGGCGACGGCGTCGTACTGGACCTTGACCGACGGGCCGCCGGCCGCCGCCTGCCGGTTGAAGTAGTCCTCGACTGGCGTCGCCCACATCCAGCCGGGCACGACGCTGTTGACCCGGATGCCGGAGGGGCCGAGCTCGTGGGCGAGGACCTGGCCGATGGCCATCAGCGCACCCTTCGACATGACGTACGCGCCGTTCGTGGGCCGTCGGAGCTGCCGGGTGTTGATGAGCACGACCGACCCCTGTCGCTCCGCCAGGGTGTCGAGGAGGGGCCTCAGCAGTTCGAGGGCGCCGAAGGCATTCACCTCCATCACCTGCCGCCACTCGTCGAGGTCGGCGTCGACCAGCGTGGTCCCGAGGCTGGGGGCGTAGGCGTTGTAGACGAGCGCGTCGAGGCCGCCGAAGGCATCGATCACCGACGCCGCGATCCGAGCGCAGTCGGCGGGCACCGTGACGTCGGCGGCCACGGTGATCACCCGCCGGCCGGTCGGCGCCAGATCGGCGGCCAGCTCGTCGAGGGGGCCCTGGCGTCGCGCCACCAGGGCCACGTCCGCCCCGGCGGCCGTCGCGGCCGTGGCGATCGACCGTCCCAGTCCAGGGCCGATACCGGCCACCAGGACCGACTTGCCCTCCAGCAACGTTCCGCTCATGTCGTCCCCTCGTCGTCGGTTCCTTGGCCGCCGCCGGTCCATCGTCGACGCGGCCCGGCGTTCATCTTGGCCCCCGGTCCGATGGACAGCCCGGTTACCCGTGCCTTACTATAAATGAAACGTTTGATCTATAGCGGGTCGTCGGGCCCGGGTCGCGGTTGCTCCGTCGAGCGTGCGGCCCGTGGGGGTGACGAGGCGGTTGTGGTCGGGCGACGAGACGGCGACCCCGGGGGTTCTGGATGCACATCGGCGCGGTACTAATGCTCAGTGAGCTGACGCCGAACGTCACCGAAGTGGCTCCGTTGGTGGAAGAGCGCGGCTTCGAGTCGCTGTGGGTCGGCGAGCACACCCACCTGCCGGTGGCCACGGTGCACAGCTATACCAAGGGCCGGTACGCCGGGGACAAGGCCAAGGGTGGCTACGTGCCGGACTACTACAAGCGGTTCCTCGACCCGTACGTCACGCTGGCCATGGCCGCGGCGTGCACGCGGACGCTGCGGATCGGCACCTGCATCGCCCTGCCGGCCGAGCACAGTCCGCTGATCCTGGCCAAGGAGATCGCCACGCTCGACTTCCTCTCCGGTGGCCGCTTCGAGTTCGGCCTCGGCTACGGCTGGAACCCCCTGGAGATGCAGAACAACGGGTTTGAGAAGGCCGACCGCCGGCAGGTCATGCGGGAGAAGATCGCCGCTATGAAGGCGCTGTGGACCGAGCCGACGGCCGGCTACTCGGGGGAGTTCGTCGAGTTCACCGAGAGCTGGTCATTCCCGAAGCCGGTCCAGTCGCCCCACCCGCCGATCCTGGTCGGCGCGGCGGCGACCCCGGCCAACCTGGCCGACATCGTCGAGTGGGCCGACGGCTGGCTACCGGTGCGGTCCTTCCTGGCCGAGGGCGTCGGCAGCGGGATCGAGAAGCTGCGGGCGGCCGCTCGGGCGGCGGGCCGGGACCCCGACGAGCTGTCGGTGTCCATCGTCGACCCCGAAGGGTCGATGGGTGGCAAGCGCTCGATCGAGGAGTTCACCCGGCGGATGGTGACCCCCGACGACCTGCGGGCCTACGAGGAGCAGGGCGTCGATCGGCTGGTCCTCGGCATACCCGTCAGCGACCTGGACTTCTTGCAGCGGGCGCTCGACGCGGTCGCTGCCTGCCGGGCGACCGCCGGCATCTGAGTCCCTGGCCGCCTGGGTCTCTGGGTCTCTGGGCGTCTGGGCGTCTGGGCGGATCAGGCCAGCGGGGGCACGTCGGCCCCGACCCGTTGCCGGTAGGCCGGCAGCCGGGAGAGGTCGACCAGCTCGATCCGCGGGTGGCCCGGCTTCGCCAGGTAAGCGAACTGGGTCGGCCGGCCGGCCGCGTCGAGGGCGCAGGCTTCGACGATCCACCCCCGTCCTTGGAGGTCGGCCGCGTCGGCCCCCACGTCGGCTGACCAGTAGGCGAAGTGGTGGAGCTCGACGTCGGCGTTCGTCGGCCAGAACGTCCCGGTGCAGACCTCGGCGCGCATCGGGCCGCCCCGACTGTGCGCGGTCGTCGCTTCGACCTGAACCGGACCGTCGGGGGTGGCGAACTCGAGGGCTTCGGCTCGGCTCGGCGGTTCCCACTCGAAGCCGAACAGATCGGTGAGGACCTCGATGCCCCGGTCGAACCGACGGGCCGCGAAGCCGATGTGGTACGGGATGCGCCGGAGCGGTCCGAGGTCGGGCGGTTCGGCGGGGAACAGGTCAGCGGGCACTGTAACCCCCGTCCACCGGGATGATCGTCCCCGTGATGTTGGTGCTGAGGGGACCGACGAGGAAGAGGATCATCTCCGCCATCTCGTCGGTCGTCGTCCCCCGGCCGGTCGGGCTGCCGAGCCACCCCTCGGCCAGCAGGGCCCGCTCTTCCGGGGTGGTCTCCGATCGCTCGACCGGTTCGACCAGGTCGGGGCAGACGCAGTTGACCCGGATGTTGCGGTCGGCGTAGTCGATGGCCGCCGACCGCGTCAGGTGGACGAGGCCACCCTTGGCCGCGCAGTACGACGCGATGTTCTTGAGGGCGACCAGCCCGAAGATGGACGCCACATTGCAGATGGCTCCACCGCCGCCCTCCAGCATGTGGGGGATCGCCGCCCGCATCATGAAGAACGGCCCGCTCAGGTTGACCCGCTGGAACCGCTCCCACTCGTCCGTGGTGATCTCGTGGAGGACCGCCGCGTGGGCGTGGATGCCGGCGTTGTTGACCACGATGTCGACGCGGCCGTACTCGGCCACCGCCGCGGCCACCGCGGCCACGCATGTGGCGTCCTGACCGACATCGCCGGGGGCGACGGTGGTCCGGCCGCCGGCCTGTCCGATCTCGGCCGCCACCTCGTCGAGCTTGGCCTGTCGGCGCCCGGTCAGGACGACCGCCGCCCCCTCCCGGGCCAGCACCCGCGCCGTCGCTGCGCCGATGCCCGTCCCGGCTCCGGTGACGATCGCCACCTGTCCATCGAGGAGCATGTCAGTCATCCCTCCCTCTCTCGGTTCCCCCGGCCTGTCCATCGCGTCCGATCGTGCCCGCCGATCCGACTGGCCGCCCGTCCGACATGGCCGTACGGTCGTGTCTAGCCCGGTTCATTCGGTCGATCGAGGGCCCTGCCCTTGGTCGGTCGACCAATTTGACATTTGTCGACCACGGTCGGTACTGTAATCGAACGCTCGACTGACTTCAGACGGGCGGCTTGGAGGACGCGCGCCCGTGCGCGACCCACCGGGGGAGCGCTCGTACGACAGGGGAAGGGATCGCCGATGCCCGACGCGAACAGTCAGTTCTGGAACCAAGAGGCCCAGACGTTGTCGAACGAAGAGCTGGCCAAGCTCACGTTGGCCGGCGTGGAGCGGGAGTGGGAACGGCTGTGGTCGTTGCCGCTCGGCTTCTACCAGGAGAAGTACCGGGCGGCCGGACTGGGCCCGGACTCGGTGCCCGACCTCGACGACATCCCGTTGACGACCAAGAACGACCTGCGGGCCAACGAAGCCGAGAACCCGCCGTTCGGCACCCACCGAGCGGTCGGGCTCCGGGATGCGGTACGCATCGGCGGCTCGACCGGCACGTCGGGCAAGCCGGTCATCTTGATGTTCGGCCCCGGTGACCTCGAGCCGTCCATCGAGCACCAGTGCCGGGTCCTCTGGCGGTACGGGGTGCGGCCGGGCGACAAGTTCACCCACAGCTGGCCGCAGGGCTTCTACATGTCGAGCACGTCGACGGCACTGTGGTTCACGAGGATTCCGATCCTGGAGATCCCGGTCGGGCCGCCCCTGACGGTGACAATGGCCGCCGACCACCTGCGGCTGTGGGACCTGCTCCGGCCGGAGGGCTTCCAGATGACGAGCTCGCAGCTGGCGACGTACGACGAAGCGGCCGAGCGCGAGGGGATCGATCTGGGGGCGATCTTCAAGGGTAAGGCGATCGGCCTGCTCGACGCGTTGTTCCAGCACGAGGGGCCTCGTCGACGGGTCGAGGCGCAGTACGGGTTCAACATGCGCAACATGGCGGGCTGCGGCGAGATCCCCGGCTTCGGCGTGACCGACTGCGAGTACCACACCGGCCTCCACGTGCCGAGCGACCAGGTCGCGCTGCAGGTCGTCGACCCGGCGACCGGCAAGCAACTGCCCGAGGGCGAGCGGGGCCACATGGTGGTCACGGCCCACGGCTTCGACACGTTCCTCATGCGCTACGACGTGGAGGACATCTGCACGATGACCACCGAGCCGTGCCCGTGCGGCGAGACCGGCGTCCGGTACGTGCTGCTCGGCCGGGACGCCGACGCCGTGACCATCGACGGTCGGTCCCTGCTCCCGGTCGACGTCCAGCTGGCGCTGGACGATCACGGGGCGCCCGAGATCCAGTTCGTCGCCCAGTCCGAGCAGGACGGGTCGACCCTCAAGCTGCGGATCGAAGGCGAGGGCCGTCAGAGCGAGTACACCTCGATCGTGTCCGAGGCGCTCGGCGTGCCGGTCACCGTCGAAGAGGTGGCGGTCAACAGCCTGCCCCGTTCGTCGTTCAAGCCCCGCCGGATCTCGGCATGACGGCGGACTCGAACGACGACGTCTACAAGCCGCTGGCCGGCGTGCGAGTGGTCGACATGAGCCGCCTCATCGTCGGCTCGCTGGCCACCGTCAAGCTGGCTGACCTGGGCGCCGAGGTGGTCAAGGTGGAGCCGCCGGGGATCGGTGACTACCTGCGGACCATCCCGCCGATGGTGGACGGTGTCGGGGTGTGGCATACCCTCTTGGACCGCAACAAGAAGAGCGTGGTCCTCGACGTGGCCAAGAACGAGGAGGACCGCGAGCGGCTCCGTCAGCTCATCGACGTCGCCGACGTGGTGGTCGACGTGTCCCGGCCCGGTGGCCTCAAGCGGTTCGGGATCGACATCGCGGAGCACCGCCGCCGCCGCCCCCAGCTGGTGGCCTGCTCGATCAGCCCGTTCGGCCAGACCGGTCCGTGGGCCGACATACCGGCCCACGGGCTCAACATGGACAGCATGGCCGGGGTGACCGCCCTGCAGGGGGAGCCGGGCAACGAGGGCTTCGTCCAGTTGGCCTACACCGGGTTGGGCCAGGAGTCAGCGGCCGACAAGGCCGCCCTCTCGATCGTCGCCGCCGTGGTGGGGGCCCGGACCTCGGGTGAAGGGGCCTGGATCGACATCTCTTGCTGGGACGCGGTCGTCGACAACAACCGGACGGCCATCGCCTACCTGGCTTCCACCGGCCATGTGCCGCAGGAGGACTACGGGAGCATGTGGGGGTCGATGCACCGGGTCTACCGGTCCAAGGACGGCAAACCGGTGTTCATCGCCGTCATCGAGAAGAAGTTCTGGGACCAGTTCTGCCAGGCCATCGAGCGGGAGGACCTGCTGAAGCTCTGGCACGGCGAAGACGGTGGGGTGGACTACGGCGACCTCGACCAGATCCCGGTCATCGCCGAGATCATGGCGTCCCGCACCTCCGACGAATGGCTCGAGCTGTTCGTCCAGCACGGCCTGCCGGGCAGCCCCCTGCTGACCGTCCGTGACGTCGTGGCTTCGGACCACTTCGCCGCCCGGGAGATCCTCGAACAGGTGGACGGGCAGCGCATCGCCAACGTGGCCAGCCCCATCCGCTGGATCGACCGCCCCGGTGGGCGCCCCGGTCTGCACCCGGTGCCGCCGCCGGAGGTGGGGGAGAACACCGACGAGGTGTTCGCCGAGTGGCTGGGCAACGGCTGAACGATGGCTGACGACGCCGAGCTGACCGGCCTGCTCGTCCCCGAGCCCGAGCTTCGGCGCTGGGCCGACGGTCGGCTCCCGGGCACCGGCCCGCTCGACGTCCGCCGGGTGACCACCGGCCACTCGAACGAGCTGTTCCTCGTCGGCCGGGACGGCCAGGAGTGGATGCTGCGCCGGCCACCGCGGGTGGTGAACGTCGCCGGGGCCCACGACATGGCCCGGGAGTACCGCCTGCTCGAGGCCCTGGAGGGGTCGGGTGTACCGCATCCGGTCCCCGTGGCGGTCTGCGAGGATCCCGACGTGATCGGGGCGCCGTTCTACGTCATGTCCCGCATCGACGGCATCCGCCTGTACGACGGACTGCCGGCAGCGTTCGACAACCCCGAGGCTCGCCGCCAGATCGCCTTCGAGCTGTTCGGCACCCTGGCGGAGCTGCACAACCTGGACTGGGAGGCGGCCGGCCTGGGCGGCTTCGGGAAGCCCGAGACCTTCACCCAGCGCCAGGTGGGCCGCTGGATGAAGCAGCTCAACAGCTACCGGGTCCGCGACCTGCCCGACCTGGACACCGCGGCCGAATGGCTCGAGGCCCACACCCCGACCATGCAGCGGGCCGCGCTCATCCACGGCGACTACGGGTTGCACAACGTCCTCTACGCGCCCGACGACCCGGGGCAGTTGGTGGCCGTCCTCGACTGGGAGACGGCCACTATCGGGGACCCGCTCATCGACATCGGTTACCTCCTGAGCCTCTGGTTGGAACCGGGGCAAGAGAAGCAGTGGTGGGCCGCCGCCCTGCCCTATGACGCCGCCGGCTACCCGACGCGAGCCGAGCTGGCCGCTCACTACGCCGAGCGATCCGGGCTGAGCCTGGACGACATCGCCTGGTACCGGGCGGTCTCCCAGCTCAAGGTGGCCTGCATCATGGAGGGGGGCTACGCCCGGTACAAGGGTGGGCACACCGATGATCCGCAGTTGGCCCGGTACGAGCAGATCGTGCCGAACCACGCCGCCTACACGCTTGCCATCATCCGTGGGACGGCCTGACACCGAGGAGGGCTGATGGCCTGGGATTTCTCAACCGATCCGGACTTCGTCGAACGACTGGAGTGGGCCCGGACGTTCATGCGGGAGCGGGTGTTCCCGCTGGAGACCCTCCACCTGGACGAGGCGGGGTTCCGGCGCGTGGTCGAGCCGCTGAAGCAGGAGGTGAAGGACGCCGGACTGTTCGCCGCTCACCTGCCGCCCGAGCTGGGTGGGCAGGGGTACGGCCAGGTCAACCTGGCCCTGCTCCACGAGATCGTCGGTACCTCGGCCACCATCGGCCCCATCGTCTTTGGTAACCAGCCGCCCGACAGCGGGAACGCCGAGCTCATCGCGGTGGCCGGGACCGAGGAGCAGAAGGACAAGTGGATGCGGCCCCTGTTGGCCGGTGACCAGTACAGCTGCTTCTCCATGACCGAGCCGTCGGGTGGGGCCGACCCGACCCGGATCGAGACCAGGGCCCGGCTCGACGGTGACGAGTGGGTCATCGACGGACACAAGTGGTTCTCGTCCAACGCGTCGATGGCCGATTTCTTCATCGTGATGTGCCGGACCAACGACTCCGAGACACGGCACGCCCGGTTCTCCATGATCCTCGTCCCAGGCGGGACGCCGGGCATCAACATCCGTGACGTCCCGACCATGCAGCACCCCTTCACACGGCCCCCGGGCTACGGCAGCGAGGGGACAGTCCACTACGAGGGCGTCCGGGTGCCGGCCGAGAACCTGCTGGGCGGGGAAGGGGAGGCGTTCGCCCTGGCCCAGAAGCGTCTCGGCCCCGGCCGGATCCACCACTGCATGCGTTGGATCGGCCAGTGCCGGCGGGCCTTCGACATGCTCTGCGAACGGGCCGTCTCCCGAGAGACCGCCGGATCCCTCCTGGCCGACAAGCAGACCATCCAGAACTGGATCGCCGACTCCTACGCCGAGATCGAGGCCGTCCGGCTGCTCACCCTGCGGGCCGCCTGGACGATCGACACCGAAGGGGTGCCGGCCGCCCGCACCGACATCGCGGCAATCAAGTACTTCGGCGCGACGGTCCTCTACAACGTCATCGACCGGGCGCTCCAGATCCACGGCTCCCTCGGGTACTCGTGCGACATGCCGCTCGAGGAGATGTACCGGCTAGCCCGAGCAGCCCGCATCTATGACGGGCCGGACGAGGTGCACCGGGTTGGGGTGGCCAAGCGGATCCTGCGGAACTACAAGCCGGTGGACGTCCCTACCGAGCACGTTCCTACCCGCCGGGCCGCCGCGCTGGCCCAGTACGGCCCGCTGCTCGACGCCGACGCCTGACCGTTGGGCCCGGGATCAGCCGCCGGCGGGGCGCGGGGCCAGTCCGGCCAGCGCTTCGTCGATCGGCGGCCCGATGGGCAGCACGGCCAGCACCGGCGTCGTGACGCCGTGGTCGACGTACTCGGCGAGCCGTCTCCGGCACTGCTCGTACGAGCCGTGGACGACCAGCGCGTCGATGACGTCGTCAGGCACCAGCCGCAGGGCGGCCTTGCGGTCGCCGCTGGCCCAGGCCTCCCACATCGGCCCGAGCGCCGGTTCGCGGCCGAGCCATCGCTGGGAGGCCACGTACGCCGGCACCGTCAGATAGGCCGTGAACAGCCGGCGGACGGTGGTATAGACCAGCTCGGTGTCCTCGGTCGGGGCAACCATGATGCGGGCCGCCAGCTCTTTCCCGTCGTCTCGACCGCGGAGGATCTCGGCGGCCCGACCGGCGTCGGCGGCCGAGAACCAGTTGACGATCGCCCCGTCGGCCTCGGCCTCGGCCAGCCGGAGCATGCCCGGCCGCAGGGCGGCGAAGAGGATCGGTGGCGGGGTCTCGGGCGGCCGGTCGAGCTGGAAGCCGCGGATGGCGAACGTGTCGAACGCTTCGGTGACCTTTTCGCCTTGGAGGGCCCGGCGTAGGAAGCGGGCCATGTCGCGCATGCGCTCGAGCGGGCGGTCGAAGGCCAGGCCGTTCCACTGCTCGACGATCGCCGGCGACGACGTGCCGAGGCCGCAGGCGAACCCGCCGGGGCTGGCCTCGCACATGGTCGCCACCGTCTGGGCGATGACGGCCGGCGCGCGGGTGTACACGGAGGTGATGGCCGTGCCCCGGCGCAGGCTCGGCGCCCACGCACCGCCGACGGCCAGCGGAGTGTACGCGTCCTGACCGTTCGCTTCGCTGGACCAGATGTCGGTGTAGCCCTGCGTGGCCAGGGCGACGTACCGTTCGGCCTGGGTGTGCAGCGGCCGGTCGTCGAACGGCACCGTGATGCCGTAACGCGGGGTCGTCACCTGGCCACCCCCGTCGTCATCGGTCCACCCGGGCCCGCTGGCGGGTGAAGTCCTTCGCTGCCCGGATGGCGGTGAACGCGTCGTCGAACCGGGTGAAGATCGGCAGTCCCAGCTCGGCCGCCCGTCGCCGTAGCTCGGCCGCGTCGTCGGCGGTGGCGCAGTCGATGTTGCGCAGGACGATGCAGACCCGGGTCGGCCAGGTCCAGCCGGCGATCCGGTCGAGCATCTCGAGCAGCCGGCTGACGTTGTCGCTGTAGCTGTAGAACGACTGGACGTTGAAGTGGAGGACGACGTCCGGGTACGGCTGGGCGTCCAGGATGGGACCGATGACGCGGTCGAACGCGTCGACCGCCGCGCCCGGGCCGATGCCGATCTCGATGGGATTGGCCACGCTCGTGCCCGCCCCGTAGCCGAGCTCGCGCAGGTGGGCCTGGGTCGGTTGGTCGACTGCGGTCAGTTCGATGCCGGCTCGGTCGCAGGCGTCGGCGGAGAGCACGGACGCCCCGCCGCCGGGGCCGGCCACCAGGACGGCGTCGCTGTCGGCGACGTCGGTCGACCAGTAGCGCTGGAGGAGAGCCAGGGCGCCGAGCAGCTCCTCCAGCGTGGTGACGACGCCGATGCCCGTGGCCGCCCGGACGGCCTGCCATACCGCGGCGTCCCCGGCCAGCGAGCCGGTGTGCGACGCGGACGCCCGGGCTCCCTGTCGGCCCAGTGCGCCGACGAGGACGACCACCGGCTTGTGGCCGGCCACCCGGCGAAGGGCGTCAACCAGCGCGCCACCGTCCTGGACGCCTTCGAGATAGAGGCCGATGACCTCGGTGGCCGGGTCGGCGGCGTAGTAGTCGATGAGCTCGGCGATGCTCACGTCGACCGCATTGCCAACGGTGACCAGGTTGGCGAACCGGAGGCCGGCCGCCGCGCCGGCCTTGATGATGTCGCCGGCCAATCCACCGCTCTGGGAGATCGCGCTGACGGTCCCCGGCTCGGTGGGGTCGTCGAGCTGCCAGGTCTGGCGGCCCGCCGGGCTGTACGTCCCCATACAGTTCGGTCCGACGATCCGGACGCCACTTTCCCGGGCCGCCCGGAGAAGTTCCCCTTCCAGTGCCCGACCATCCTCGCCGGCTTCGCGGAAGCCGCCGGTGACGACCTGGGCGAAGGCCACCCGGCCAGCCGCGCTCCGGATGAGGTCGGCGCAGGCCTTGGCCGGCACGGCGACGACCAGGTAGTCGACCGGGTCGTCGAGGTCGGCCAGCGACGGTCGGGCCGGTACGCCCTCGATCTCGGTGGCCTGGGGGTGGATCGCCGTCAACCCGTCCGTCCAGCCCCGCCGGACGTACGCCTGGAGGAAGCGGTTGCCGAAAGAGACCTTGGTCGTCGAGGCGCCGACCACGGCGATCGTCCGCGGGCTGAACAGCCGGTCGAACGGCGTCGACGCGGCCGCCGGCAGGTCGTCCGCGGCGTCGCCGGTTCCTTCGGTCGCGGCCGGTTCGAGGATCAACCGGGCGTCCACTGCGGTCGCGCCCGCCTGGCCGACGATGACCGGGTTGCACTCGAGCTCGGCGAGCGCCGGCCCGAGGCGCATGGCGACGCCGTCGGGCCCGGCGATGGCGGCGACGATCGATCGCAGCGCCTGTCGGTCCGCCGGCGGCCCGCCTCGGAGCCCGTCGAGGTAACCGGTGGCGGCGAGGGCGTCGACCATCTCCTCCGCCTCGGCGTCATCGAGCGGGCAGAGCCGGGTCACGGTCTTGCCGACCAGCTCGGTCAGCGTGCCGCCGACGCCGAGCAGGGCGACCAATCCGACATCGGGCCGGCGCACGACGCCGACGATCACCTCCGTGCCGGGCGCCTGCTGTTGTTCCACCAGGAACTGGGGTTCGTCGCCCTCGGCCGAGCGGAGAGCGGCGGCCATCTCGTGGGCTGCCGGCTCGAGGTCGGCGACCGAGAGGCCGAGGCGGACGGCGCCGACGTCGCTCTTGTGGACGATGCCGGCCCCCCAAGCCTTCAGCACCAGCGAGCCGCCCCCCTCACCGTCCAGTCCGGCCGCGACGTCGGTCACGGCGGCGGCGGACGATGCCACCCGGCCGTCGGGGACCGAGACGCCCCACGCGCCCAGCAGGGCCTTGGCCGTGGGTTCGGGGACGACGACCCGGCCGTCGGCCAGCGCCCAGCCGGTCCTCCGGAGGTACTCGACGTCGGTGGGGTCGTCGGTGTGGGCTGCCGCCATCAGATCTTGTAGACGCGGGCGGCGTTGCCCGACAGGACCTTCTCCTTGTCCGAGGGCGTGAGGTTGGCGGTCAGTCGCTGGATGTAGTCGCGCGAGTTCGGCCAGAGCGTCACGCTGTGCGGGTAGTCACTCGAGTACAGGCACATGTCGGCCAGATGGGCCACCCCTTGGGCCATGAGGGCGAAGCCGATGTCGTCGTCCAAGATGGTGACGAAGAAGTTGGTGCCGAGGTACTCGCTCGGCAGCTTCTGCATCGGCATGTCCTGCATGGCCTGCTGATTGTGGACCTGCTGGTCCATGGTCTGGGCCCAGAACGGGATCCAACCGCAGTTCAGCTCGGCACCGACGATCTTGAGTCCCGGGTGGCGGTCGAAGATCCCGGCGAAGATGACGTAGGTCATGGGGCGGACGCCGCAGAAGAAGCGCGAGACCGTGCCGGCGGCGGTGAAGTTGTTCTGACCGCCATCCCAGTCGGGCTCGTACGACTTGCCGCCAAAGGTGCGGTGGAACGTCAGCGGGACGTCGGCGGCCTCGGCGGCCGACCAAAGCGGCTCGTAGAGCGGGTCGTGGTAGGGGGCCTTGGGGTACCCGGGGATGAACAGTCCCTTGGCGCCCTTGGCCACCAGGCGCTCCAGCTCAGCCACGCAGGTGTCCATGCCGTCGTCGACCGGCAGCATCGGCAGGCCGACGAGGTGGCTCGGGTCGGCCTGCTGGAACTCGTCGAGCATCCAGTCGTTGTAGGCCACCATGCAGGCGTCGGCCAGCACCCGGTCCTCTACCTGGTAGATGAACTGCACCAGGTTGGGGTAGACGATGCTGACGTCGACCCCGTCCTGTTGCATGTCGGCGATGTGGGCCGTGCCGTCGTAGTTCCCCGGCAGGATCTGGTCGAAGCGGAGCCCCGACCGCTGGTAGTTCTCCTTGGTCCGACCAGCCATCGCCTCGACGCCGAGGGTCCGCTTGGGCGGGCCGCCGTCGAAGCTCCAGCCGTCGCCGCCATCGGCACCCCGCAGCATGCGGGGGGCCAGTTCCCGGAGGTCGGCCGGGACCTTGTCGAAGACCCACGGCGGCTCGTTTACGTGGCAGTCGGCCGAGATGACGCGGACGTCGGACATGACACAAAACCCCCTTCGATCGCTCCTTGCAGCGTAACGACGTCGTGGCCCATAATGCAAGCGAGCGTTTGAAACAGTTCGTAGATAATGGTCGCCGGGAATGGCCACCTGGAGCGGGGTGACCAGGTGGGCTGGCGGGCGCGATCGCCACGAAGCGCAGGAGGTGGAGGGTGCCCGAGATTCCCGAACTGGTCGAACCGGCCTCGACGGTGGTGCTCTGCCACGAGATGCAGCGCGGCGTGGTCGGTGACATGGCCAACCCGGGCTGGCAGACGGCCGAGGCGGTGGCCGAAGCGAACGTCGTCCCCACCATGGCCGGGTTGTTCGGCGCGGCTCGTCGGGCGGGGGTACGCGTCGTGCACGTCGCGGCGACGTTCCGGGCCGACCACGCCGGCAGCTTTCGCAACGCGCCGATCCTGCAGGGCCGGATGGCCGACGCAACCTTCCTGATCGAGGGCTCCCCGGAGGTCGAGCCCATCCCCGAGCTGCTCGACGATGCCGACATCGTCCTCTACCGGTACCACGGCATGTCGGCCTATGCCGGCACCGAGCTGGACTGGATCCTGAAGAGCCTCGCGGCGAAGACGGTGGTGGTGACCGGCGTCTCGCTCAACCGCGGCGTGACCGGCACGGTCATCGAGTCGGTGAACTACGGCTACCAGGTGGTGCTGCCCCGCGACTGCGTCGTGGGGTACCCGACGGAGTACGGCGAGATGATGCTCGAGCACACGTTGGCGGCGCTGGCCTGGCTGACCGACGCCGCCGAGGTGACCGCGGCCTGGTCAGCCCCGGGGTCGGGCGGCGGGTGAGATCGCCGACCGCCGATCTCCGGGTCGACGACCGAGGGCGGCGGCGCGCCGGGTCCTCACATCGCCGGGTTGGTCCCGCCGGCGACGTTCAACACCTGACCCGAGATGTTGCGGCTCTCCTCGGACACCAAGAAGAGGGCGGCATTGGCGATGTCGATGGGCAGGTTGGCCCGGCCCAGCGACCCGACCGCCGGGATCGAGAACCGGAAGTCGGTGGTGTCGATCTCTTCGATGCCGAGGTCCTGGCTCCGTTGGGTGGCGCCGGGGGCGATGGCGTTGACGTTGATGTTGTACGGGCCGAGCTGCGCGGCCGCGGAACGGGTGAACGACACGACACCGGCCTTGGCCGCGGCGTAGTGCGCGTGCATCGCTTCACCGGCCCACGCCACCGACGCGATGTTGACGATCTTTCCGTGCTTTCTCGGCATCATGTCCTCGATGGCGGCCTGCGTGCAGTGGAAGGTCCCTCGCAGGTTTATTCCGAGCGCGAACTCCCACTCTTCTTCGGAGATCGACCAGACTGGATTATGCATCGCCCCCTTGATGCCGCCGACGACATTGACCAGGATGTCCACCCGACCCCAGCGATCGACGGCGGCGCCGACGACCTGGCGAGCTTCGGGCTGACGGGTGACGTTGCCGACCACCGTGACGACGTCTCGACCGAGCGCCCGGATCCGTTCTTCGGCCGTGCCGGCCCGGTCGGCCAGTCGGTCGTTGAGGACCACGTCGGCCCCTTCCTCGGCCAGCCGTACGGCGATGGCTTGGCCCATCGCCCCGCCGGAGCCGGTGACGACTGCCTTCTGCCCGTCCACGCGTCCCACTCGTGCCTCCTCCGCCGTCGACCGGGTACCCCCCACACCAGCCGTATCGGCCATGACCGTCGATATCGTCGCGGGAAGTTTAACACGAAGGTGATCGAGAAGTCTGCGAAATGTGCTTCCGTAAAGGGTCCATATAGAGAGTAAATAAGTAAAGGCATTCAAGGTCTATTTGTCGGATAGCACGCGAGCAAACGCTGAGAGCGGGAGGAAAGAACAACATGGGTGCACTTGACGGACGGGTAGCGATCGTCACGGGGGCCGGCCGGGGCGTCGGCCGGGAAGAGGCGCTGCTGCTGGCCGCCGAAGGGGCGGCAGTGGTCGTCAACGACCTGGGTGGGGCCACCGACGGCACCGGTAGCGACACCGGCCCGGCGGCCGAGGTCGTCGAAGAGATCCGGGGCGCCGGTGGCCGAGCAGTGGCCAACGGGGCCGACGTCTCCGACTGGGACGCCGCGACCGCCATGGTCGAACAGGCAGTGGGGGAGTTCGGTCGCCTCGACGTGCTCGTCAACAACGCGGGCATCCTCCGCGACCGGTCGATCGTCAACGTCGAGCCGGCCGAGTGGGAGCTCGTCCAAGCCGTGCATCTGCGCGGCCACGCCGCCACCACCCGGGCGGCGGGCGCGTACTGGCGTCAGCAGGCCAAGGCGGGGGAGACGGTGGCCGCGTCGATCGTCAACACGACGTCGGTCTCGGGGCTGTTCGGTAACTTCGGGCAGACCAACTACGGCTCGGCCAAGGCCGGCATCGCCGCGCTGACGGTCATCACGCAGATCGAGCTCGGCGGCTACGGCGTGCGCTGCAACGCCATCGCCCCGTACGCCCGCACCCGCCTGTCGGCCGAGGCCGAGGTGGAGGGTACGCCGCGGTTCGACCCGCTCGAGCCGGGCAACATCGCGCCGTTCGTCGGCTACCTCGCCACCGAGCAGTGCCCGATCGCCGGCAAGATCTTCTACGTCCACGGCGGTCGGGTGCAGCTCGTCCGGCCCTACACGCTGGCCGAGTCGATCACCAAGGACGGCCGGTGGACGGTGGACGAGCTGGCCACCGCGGCCCAGGTGCTCGCCGACGTCGACACGGCGCCGACGATGCCGGTGTCCGACCCCGTCCTCTGGACATGACCGGGACCGGGTCGGCTCAGTAGCCGCCCGGCCGATTGACGATCCGCACGGGGTCGTCGACCACCACCGAATGACCCGGGGCGTCGCCGCCGCGTCGCGTCCTCGTCGGTGCCGATCGGTGGCGGTTCCACCCTCGTCGGTGCCCGCCTGAGCCCCGAAGGCGTTGTTGCTACCGCTTCGGACGTGCTCGTGGAGGACGGTCCGTCTCGGCCCAGTCCGGTAGCCGGAACCGGCCAGTCCGGTAGCCGGCACGGAACCGGCCAGTCCGGTAGCCGGAGCCACGCGGTGGTGTCCTCGGCGGCTGGGCGGCGGCCACCGGGGGTTCGGATCGCGAGCCAGCGGGCAGACGCGTGACCGGCCCCGTCATGATCGCTGAGCGATCGTGACGGGGCCGGGCTCACGGTCGTCGGCTCCCGAGGGAGCGACGGCGGCTACTCGTCCTTATGTTGTGGCTGTCGTGAGCTTGCCCTGCATCGGGATGCTGAAGCTCGTCAACTTGGTCCACGACCCGTCGCTCTTGAACTTCAAGATGTAGTTGGTGTGGATCAGGGTGTGCCGGCCGTCCGACTGGTAGTTCTTCTGGCAAATCCCGCCCTCGAAGTCGATCGAGCTCACGGCCTTGTTGATGGCGGCCGCTGTCGGCTTCCCGGCTTTCTGGGCCGCCGCGGCGGCCATGAGGGTGGCGTCGTACGTGATGGCCGACAGGTAGTTCGGCACTGTGCCGTCGTAGGCCGCCTCGTAGGCGTTACGGTAGTTCGTCATCGGCTTTGTCGCCGCCAGGGTGTTGCAGTCGGCCTTGGAGTACGAGTTGACGATCGCCTGCCCGGTGACCAGCTTCTCGGTCTCGGCGATGGTGAGCCCGCCGTCCATCAGCGTCGGCACGGTGATGCCGTTTTGCAGCGCCTGACGGAGCTCGAGCGCGTTCACGTTCGGGTAGCTGGCGTCGAGGATGGCGTTGCATGTCTTCATGGCCAGCACCTGCTGGGTCAGTGTCGTCGGTGTGTATGTGGCGATTGTCGCCTTCGCACACGCCTTGAGACCCATCGCCTGGAGCTGCTCTGTAGCGGCCTTGATGGCCACGGAGCCGAACTGGGTCGTGTAGCCCATGAGGCCGACCTTCTTCTTGCCCAATGTCCGCACCAGGAACTTCGTCCCGTTCTTCCAGCTGTACGCCTGTGTGCTCGAGATCAGGTAGAGCCACTTGCTGCCGACGGAGCCGCCGTAGTCGGCGTTGTAGTTCACGTCAGGGGAGATGACCGGAAAACCGGCTGTGGCGATGAGCTTGCCGATGGACTGGGTGTCACCGCCACCGCCGATGGCGATGTCGGGCTTGGCCTGCTCGACCTGCTTGAACGCGGCCGCCGCCTGGGCCGGTGTGACACCGGACATGGGCACCCGCTGGAACTGGACCTTCTGGCCACAGACCCCGCCCGCCGCGTTGAGCTTCTTCAGGGCCAGCTGCAGGCCGTTCTGGAAGTCGTTGCCGGCGGCCGGGTCCTCACCCTTGAGGTCCCACATTCCGACGATCTTCAGCGGCCGAGAAAAATGACAACTGGATGTCGAAGCTCCCGCCGTCGCCGCCGACCCGACGGCCACGGTCGTGATCATGCCACCGACCATGGCCGCAGCTGCGCCGATCGAGACGCAGAATTTCAGTGCAGAACGCACGTGCATTTCCCTCCCCTAATAGGTCGTCCGCCGATGTGTCCCCACCTGCTTGCGGACCTCTGGATCTCAATGAAACTGTAGCATTCACCTGCTGCGAAAGCAAGCGGCTGTTTGATTTTTGACGACTGGTCGATCGGGTGAACGGCGGGCCGGTGGAGGGCGCGGCGCCGGCGCGATCGTCATGGTTGGTCGCTCCAGACGTCTTGGGTGAACGTCGGCTGATGAGCCGACGTCCCGCCGTCCACCACGATGGCCTGCCCGGTGACGTAGCGGGCGTCGTCGCTGGCCAAAAAGGCCACGACCGCGGCGATGTCCTCGGGCACGCCGAGCCGGGGCACCAGGGCGTTGCTCTCCCAGATATCCAGCATCCGGGGGGAGAGCCGGCTTCGGTTCTCGGCGGACACGACGGTGCCGGGGACGACGCTGTTGCACCGGATGCCGCGCTTGCCGTACATCGTGGCTACCGATCGGGTCAGGGCGATGATGGCGGCCTTCGACGCGGAGTACGCCGGTCGCACGGTCTCCGCGGTAAGCGCCGACGCCGACGACGTATTGATGATGACCCCGCCGCCTTGGCCCAGCATCACCGGCAGGGCGTGCTTGCAGCCGAACATGACGCCGCGCAGGTTGATCTCTAGCGTCGTGTCCCAGACGGTGGCCTCCAGATCGACCACCTCGAGGTCCTGGTTGAACAGGTCGGGGGCCAAGATGGCCGCGTTGTTGTGCAGGATGTCGAGGCGGCCGAAACGGCTGGTCGCCGCGGCGACCGCGTCGGCCACCGTGGCCTCTGTGCGGACGTCGGCCGTCACGGCCATGGCCTGGCCGCCGCCGCCCTCGATCTCGCCGGCGACCTTTTCAGCACCCGGGCCGTCGAGGTCGACCACGGCCACCGATGCGCCCTCGGCGGCCAGGCGATGGGCGGTGGCCCGCCCGATGCCGGACGCGCTGCCGGTGATCATGGCCACGCGGCCGCGCAAGCGACCGGCGACCGGCTGGCGATCTGTGACCACTGCCGTCATCGCTCTCCTCAGTCCAGGTGGTTGGTGTCAGTCCAGGTGGTAGATGCGGGCGGCGTTGCCGTAGAGGATCTTCTCGGCGACGTCCGCCGGCTGTCCGGCGAGCGCCTCGGCCACGTAGTCGGCCGGTCGCACGGCGATGGTGGCCGGCCCGGGCGACATGCTCGTCGGGTGCGGGAAGTCGGTCTCGTACAGCAGGTTGTCGGGACCGAGGACGTCGATGGCTGCACGCAGGCTGGCCTTCTCGAACCAGAAGCTCCCGTAGACCTGTCGTCGGAAGTACTCACTCGGGAGCAGGTCCATCTCGGGATGCTCGCTGACGCAGTTGAAGTTGGCCCACTGCCAGTCGAGCGCCTCGAGGACGAACGGGATCCAGCCGACGCCGCTCTCGACGGAGACGAAGTTGAGCCGGGGGAAGCGGTGGCAGATGCCGGTGGCGATGACCTCGAGGATGTGACGGGCGTTGGCCAAGAAGAAGGTCACGCCGGTCTTGGCGTTGGTCGTCTGGCGACCGACGCCGCCCCACCCGCCCTTCAGGTCGATGTCGTCGGAGTTGCCGACGTGGAAGTTGATCGTCAGCTCGTGGTCCTGGGCGGCCGCCCACAGCCGGTCCCAGTAGTGGTCGGCCAGCGGCGGTTGCCCGTAGCGATCCGGGTCACCGGTGGCCAGGATGCCCTTGTGCCCGAGGGCGGCGCAACGTTCGAGCTCGCGCAGGCTGGCGTCGAGGTCCCAGAACGGCAGCGCCATGATCGGGATGAACCGGTGGCGGTCGACGTCCAGCCACTCGGCCAGGAAATCGTTGTACGCCTGGACGCAGGCCAGCCGGAGCTCGGGATCGGGCAGGCGGATGAACCGGTTGGAGCCGAAACCGCCGATGTTGGGATAGAGAACGTGGGCGTAGATGCCGTACTCGTCCATGCGGGCGAGCCGGTCCACGGGGTTCCAGGCCGCCGGGTCGGCCTCGGCCAGTGATGCCGGGTGGTCAGGTGGATAGCCCTTCCAGCCTGCCATCGCCGCCCAGCCGGTACCCATCTGCGTCGGTTCGCCGGCCCACCACCAGACACGCTCTTCGAGCTCGGGATCCCAGCGGGCATGGGGTACGAGATCACCCCACCGACTGGTCGACACGCGGGAGGTCCATAGATCCTCCGGTTCCGACACATGCGTGTCGGTGTCGATGATGCGAACCCCTCCGCCGCCGTTCCCCATTGCGCTAACCTCACCGCTCGCGCGTTGCTACCTATTTCGGAACCTAGCACCGCGGGCGGCGGAATTCCCCGGCACCCTCGTGGGCCACGAACGTCACGGAGGTGACGAATGGGGAGAGTGCAGAGTCGGTATCGAGTCGGGGTCGGTCGATGACCGCGCTGGCCGGTCAGGTGGCCATCGTCACCGGCGCCGGGCAGGGGATCGGTCGGGTGATCGCCCAGTCGATGGCCGCAGCCGGGGCGACGGTAGCGATCCTCGAGATCGACGGTCGCCTGGGCGACGCCACCGCGGCGCTCGTCACCGACGCTGGCGGTGTGGCCTCCAGTTGGCAGGTGGACATCGCCGACGACGCCGCGCTGGCGACGGCGGTGGCCGAGGTGGTCGACCGGTTCGGTCGGATCGACGTGCTCTGCAACAACGCCATGGCCAACGAGATGGAGGTGTTGGCCAACGACCGCGACGTCATGCGCACCACCTGGGAGGCGTGGGACCGAACCCAGGCGGTCGATCTTCGAGCACCGTTCGCGACGTGCCGGCTGGTGATCCCGCACATGGTCCGGCAGGGCGGCGGATCGATCATCAACATCTCGTCGGTCGCCGCGTTCTACGGCGACCTCAACCACATCTCCTACGACGTGGCCAAGGCCGGGTTGCACGCCCTGACCCGATCGGTGGCAACCACGCACGGGCGGATGAACATCCGCGCCAACACGGTGGCGACCGGGCTCATCATCACCGACCTGGCTCGCGGCAACGTGAGCGACGAACAGTTCGCGGCCTACGAAGAACACTGGCTGTTGCCCCGGCACGGCACGGTCGACGACGTGGCGCCACTGGTCACGTTCCTGGCCGGACCCGATGCCCGTTGGATTACTGGGCAGACGTTCGTCATCGACGGTGGGGCGACGGCGCACCAAGCCTGGTACCGCGACGGGCGGGTCATCCACCCTCGGGCCTTCGCGTTCTGACGCGCGCGCCGCGTCAGTCGACCGCCCCGACCGTCGGCGCTCCGGCGGTGGCGCGTCGAGCGGCCGGCGGTGTGGACCGGGACCCTTGACAGTCCGAGACCCGTGGTATTGAATCAGTCGTTAGATTCGGAAGGGGTGGGGCGGCACGTGAACAGCAAGCCGTTGAATCCGATAATCGGCGCTGCAGTCGTTGGCGTCGATCTGCGGGAGAACGGGGCGGGCGGCGTGAGCGAAAGAACTGCGACGGTGCGGCGCGCCGGGGTTCCGGGGTGATGGCTGACGTGGCCGCCGATGGCGCGCTCCGCTTGGCCAAGGGCCAGTGGCACTTCTCTCTCGACGATCCGCCGTGGACCGCGGGCCCGGGCGGGCAGGGCCGCTTCAGCGCCTATCCGCTCGGCGACGACGACCATGGCCCGCTGGTCGTCCTCATCGAGTACGCGCCCGGCGTGACGATCGGTGTCCACCATCACGAGAGCGACTACTTCTCGCTCGTCGTCGCCGGCGAGGTGACGATCACCCGCCGCTTGGAGGCGCCCGGCAGCATCCGGCTGGTCAAGGCCGGCACGGCGTACGGGCCGCTCGTCGTCGGGCCGGAGGGTTGCACGGTGCTGGAGGTCTTTGCCGACCGGACGACCTTCACGAAACCCCGGTACGCCCGCGAGGTGGACCGGGTACGGGCCGAGAGTACGGTCATGACAGCGTTGGTGGACCAGATCTTGCAGACCTATGTCCGCCCCGGGGCCTGAGGGGAGATCCCGTTGGACAAGTTCATCGCTCTCTTCGCCAGTGGGATAACGCTCGGGGCGATCATGGCGATCGTCGCGCTCGGCTTCTTGGTCCTCTATAAGGCGACCGGCATCGTCAACTTCGCCCACGGCGAGCTGGTCACGCTCGGGTCGTACTTCGGTCTGTGGGCCATCTCGACAATCGGCCTGCCCATCATCCCGGGGTACTTGCTGGCCCTCGTGCTCATGTTCGGGGGCGGGGTAGTGCTCGAGCGGGTGGCGTACGCGCCACTGCGGAAGCGGCCGGTGTTGATCGTCGTCATCGCCACCCTGGCCGCGTCCATCGTCATCGGCGGCCTTCTGGCCCTGTGGCAGGGGAACACGCCGCAGACCTTGGCGTCGCCGGTTGGTACCGGGAGCTTCACAGTGGCCGGGGCCCACATCTCCTACCAGCAGGTCCTGGTCGTCGCCGTCTGTGCAGTGATCGTCGTCGTCCTGCTCTACGTCTTCCAGCGGACCAGCTTCGGGCGTCAGGTGCGCGCCTTGGCCAGTGACCGGGAGATGGCCGAGCTGGTGGGTGTGCGCAGCCGGGCGATCTCGATCTTCGCCTTCGGCGTCTCCGCCGTCCTGGCCGGCATCGCCGGGTTGCTCATCGCCCCGCTGACCGCGGTCGACCTGACATTCGGCTTCACGGCGATGATCACCGCGTTCACGGCGGCCGTCATCGGCGGGTTCGGCAGCTTGCCGGGCGTCGTGCTCGGCGGTCTGTTCATCGGTCTGCTGCAGCAGGTGGTCGGCGGTTACTTGGTGCCGAACTACTCCGAGACGCTGCCGTTCATCGCGCTGTTCATCGTCATCGTCGTCCGACCACAGGGCCTCACCCGGGCCGTTGGGAGAGCGAGGCTCTAATGGGCGCACAGATGGACGTGCCGACCGAGACGCCGCCAGGCAGTAGCAAACGCTGGCGCCCGGGTTCGGCCACGCCGTCGTCGGGGACCCTCATCCGGCCGACGATCTACGGCCAGCACCAGTACCGGTCGATCATCATCGTCGTCGTCCTCATCGCGATCCTCGTGCCGACGTTTTTCAATGGCCTGACGAACCAGTACCAGGCCGACCTCTGGCTCGTGTACTCGGTGGCCGCGGTCGGCTTCTACCTCGTGTTCGGTATGGCCGGCCGCTTCGCCTTCTGTCAGCCGTTCTCGATGGCCCTGGGTGCGTACGTGGCGGCGTGGATGTCGCGCGAGACCAGCAATGCCTGGATCGGCCTGGTGGTGGCGGTGGCGATCACCGCCGCCCTGATGACCGCCGTCGGCTGGGCGATCTCGCGAGCCCAGGAGTTCTACTTCGCCGTGGCCACCTTGGCCCTGTCCGAGGTGGGGTTGACCGTCTTCACCCAGTGGCAGTCCTTCACCGGGCCGAGCGGGGACGTCACCGATGTCCCGCCGATCACCCTCTTCGGGTACTCGATGAAGAGCGACGCCCGCGTCTTCTGGGTCTTTCTCGCCATCTTCGCCATCATCCTCGTCGCGGCCGTCTTCATCGAGCGGTCGCCGCTCCGCCGCGACGTGATCGCCGCCCGGGACAATCCGATGGTCGCCCGGACCATTGGTATCCCGGTGGCCCGCATCCAGGTGCTGATGTTCGTCGTCGGGTCGTGCTTCGGGGCTCTCGCCGGATGGATGTACGCCCACTGGACCAGCGTGCTCGAGCCGAGCTCGTTCGGCACCAACCTGGCGGTCGGCCTCTTCCTCATGGTCGTTCTCGGCGGGATGAACACCCACTGGGGTGCCGTGATCGGCGCACTGTTCTACGTCGAGGTGCCTCAACTGCTGTCGTCGCTGGCGGCCTACCAGGCCATCGTCTACGGGTCGGTCTTGATCGTCGTGATCATCGCCTTCCCGCAAGGTCTGGCCGGGTTGTTCCAGTCGTTGACCAAGCGCCGGCACCTGCCCACGCCACGCTCGCCGGAGTCGACGGAGGCCCGCGGGCGATTCACCCGACTACTCCATTTCTGGGGGAACTGACGTGCTGCTCGAGGCCCGCGGCATCAGTGTGAACTTCGGTGGCGTCCGCGCCGTCGACGACGTCACGCTGTCGCTCGGAGAGCGCGAGCTGGTCGGCATCGTCGGGCCGAACGGCAGTGGCAAGACGTCGTTCCTCAATGCCATTACCGGGGTGGTGCCGGCCACCGGGCTGCTGACGGTACAGGGTACCGAGGTGCCGCTCGGCCACCCCGCCGCGCCTCGACGGGTCGGCGTCCTGCGGCTGTTCCAGACGCCCCAGGCGTACCGCGAGCTCACCTGCTTGGAGAACGTGCTGCTGTCCTCCTCCGACGGGGAGCTGCGTCGGCTCGGGGGGTCGTGGTTCGCCCGACCCGGTATGTGGCGGCGAGAGCGGGCGCGATGGGCGGCCGCCGAAGTGGCCCTGGAGCGGGCCGGTCTCGGCGGGCAGGGCGACCGGGACGCCGGACTGCTGCCGTACGGCCAGCAGCGGCTGCTCGACCTGGCCCGGGCCCTCATGGCCGACCCGGTGGTGCTGCTGCTCGACGAGCCGAGCGCCGGGCTCAACCACCTCGAGACGGAGCGGCTGGGCGAACTGTGCCGGCAGCTGAAGAGCGAGGGGCTGTCATTGATGGTCATCGACCACAAGGTCGACTTCATCGAGAACATCTCCGACCGGGTCGCCGTGTTCGAGCTCGGATCGCTGATCGCCATGGACAAAGCCGAAGAGGTGTGGCGCGACCCGCGGGTGATCGAGGCCTACCTGGGAACGGCGAGCCACGATGCTTGAGCTCGAATCGGTCCATATCCACTACGGCACGACGGAGGCGGTGAAGGGCGTCAACCTGGTCGCCGGGGCGACGGAGGCGGTCGCGCTGATCGGCCCCAACGGTGCCGGCAAGACGTCGCTGCTGCGGGCCATCAGCCAGCTGATCCCCTACGAAGGGAAGATCACCTTCGACGGTGCCGACCTACGGGGCCGTAAGCCCAGCGACGTATCCCGGATGGGGCTGATCCACGTACCGGAAGGCCGGCGCGTGTTTCCGACGCTGACCGTCCACGAGAACCTGCTATCCGGGCAGACGGCAGCGTCGGGTCGGTCCGGCTACAGCATCGACGACGTCTACGACCTGTTCCCGGCCCTCAAGCGCATCAACCAGCGCGAGGGCTACGCCCTGTCGGGCGGTGAGCAGCAGATGCTGGCCATCGGCCGAGCCCTCGTCGGTTGTCCCCGCATGCTGCTCTTGGACGAGCCGTCGCTGGGCCTGGCTCCGACGATCGTGCAGGCAGTGTTCGACGTCTTGGCGCAGCTGTCCGACCGGACGCCGATCTTGCTGGTCGAGCAGAACACGGTCATGGCCCTCTCTCGCTGCGCCCGGGCGTACGTGCTCGTCACCGGGGAGGTCCGGATGGACGCGTCGGCGGCCGACCTGGCCGACCGGGAGATGCTGCTCGCCTCCTACCTCGGACTGTCGGGAGCGGCCGACCAGATCGTGGGGGAAGAGGTGGCCGCCAGCGACGTCCCGTCGGCCAGCCCGAGCGAACCCTGATGGCGTCGACGCTGCTCGACGGCAAGGTCGTCGTCGTCTCCGGTGTCGGGCCGGGCCTCGGCTACCAAGTGGCGGCCGCCGCCGCGGCGGCCGGAGCGTCGGTTGTGCTCGGGGCGCGAAGCGTCGAGTACTTGTCCGAGGTGGAGACCGAGATCGCCGGCCGCGGCAGCGCGGTGGTGGCTCGCCGGTGCGACGTGACCAGCGATGCGGACTGTCGCGGGCTGATCGACGCGGCCGTCGAGCGGTTCGGACGGGTGGACTGTCTCGTCGCCAACGCGTACGCCCCCGGCCCGATGACCGTCCCGGTGGCCGAGGCCGACTTCGCCGCCTGGCAGGCGGCGCTCGACGTCACGCTCTTCGGCTCCTTGCGAATGGCCCAGGCCGCGCTGGCCGTGATGCTCGAGCAGAAGAACGGCTCCGTGGTCTTCATCGGCTCGCAGATCGTCCGCCGGGTGCTGCCGGGCCGCGGCTCGTACGCCGCGGGCAAGGCCGCCCTATTGGCCGTCGCCCAGGTGCTCGCTCGTGAGGTCGGCGAGCACGGCATCCGGGTCAACACGGTCGTGCCTGGCCGGATGTGGGGCCCGCCCCTTCAGCGGTGGTACGAGATCCAGGCGGACGAACACGGGGTGACCATCGAAGAGGAGCTGGCACCGGTCCGTGACCTGATCGCCCTGGGGGAGATCCCCTCGGATGCCGACGTAGCCGGCGCCGTGCTCTTCATGGCCTCCGACCTGTCGGCGGCCATGACCGGGCAGACGGTGGACGTCAACGGGGGTGAGACGTTCAACTAGAGCTCGCGGCCGACGACTTCGGGGTGCAGCGACGGGGCGTCGGCGTACCACGGTTGGTGCACCGAGCTGCCGCCGCCGTCGGCGATGATCGTCTGTCCGGTGATGTACCGGCCGTCGTCGGAGCAGAGAAAGACCGCCAGGGCGGCGATCTCCTCGGGGGTGCCCGGGTCCTTGATCAGCCGGTGTCGGCCCCAGATGGCCAACTTGTCCGGCGGGTTGCCCTGGGTGATCTCACTCATCACCAGTCCGGTGGCGATGGTGTTGCAGCGGATACCGGCCCGCCCGTGGCTCGTGGCAATAGCCCGGGTCAGCTGGTGCAGCGCCGCTTTCGACGTGCTGTACGCGACCTGCACCACGTCGCCGTTGAAGCCGGCAGTGGAGGAGATGTTCAAGATCGTCCCGCCGCCGGCCCGTCGGAGGTGGGGGAGGGCGAACTTGGCGGCGAAGAACGGACCTCGCAGATTGACGTCGAACGTACGGTCCCACGTCGCCATCGGGGTCGTCTCGGCGTCGATGTCGGTGGAGAAGATCTCCGGGCCCATGGCCGCCGCGTTGTTGCAGAGGATGTCGAGGCGGCCGAACCGCTCGGCCGTCTCGTCGATGGCCGAGTGCATGGCTTCCTCGTCGGCCACGTCGGCGTCAAAGGCGATGCTCTGCCCGCCGGCCGACCGGATCGCCTCGGCCGTCGCCTCCGCGCCCGGTCCGTTGAGGTCCACCCCGGCGACCGACGCGCCCTCCGCCGCCGCGGCCAGGGCGATGGCCCGTCCGATCCCTTGCGCCGACCCCGTCACCAGGAAGCCCCGGCCCGCCAAACGCTGCATGCCAACCCCTCGCCGTCAGCCGGCCCCGATGCGGCCCCCCGCCGCCGGCCGGCCCGGCGGTACCACCGTTTTGACGCCACTCCGGCGGGTCCTCCCTGCGGACCGGGCGGTTCTCCCGGGCCCGGGACCGCCCGGATGCGATCCGGATGGTCCGCCGTGTCACCCCGTGGTCAAGAGCGTCACCCGAAGACCACCATGAGTGAAAGTACTATTTCGACGGTCGGCGTGCTGTTTCGGCCCCATGGTCGGGTCCGTTTTTGTTACACCGTTATAGTAGCCAGCCGTGAGCATACGGAACGGGGTGAAGAGCATGGCAACCCGTGAACAGGACGGCCGAAAGGTCCGCGCTGGGGTGAAGGCCGGCGCCCCGAAGACCAGCGAGATGAAGGCCGCCGAACGCTCGGCGCGGGCGCGCCGGCCGAAAACCCGGGACCGCCTGCTGAACTCGGCCGAGCAGCTGTTCGCGCTGCACGGCCTGGAGTCGGTGTCGATCCGGGACATCACCGAGTCGGCCGATGCCAATGCGGCGGCCATCCACTATCACTTCGGCTCCAAGGCCGATCTCGTGGCGGCGATATTCCACCGCCGGGCCGAGACGCTCGGCCAACGGCGGTCGGAGCTGCTGAGCGAGATCGAGGGCCGCAACGACATCGACCTGTGGGACCTGGCCGAGGCGATGGTGCGGCCGACGGCCGAGCTGGCCTCCGACGTGGACGGCGGCCGCTACTACGTCGCCTTCCTGACGGCCCTCGGCGGCAACCCCGACCTCATCCACGTCGTGATCGACGCCTACGAGGCCGACACCCAGCGGATCCAAAAGGTACTGGTCCAGGTGACGCCGGATCTGCCCCAAGACGTCCGGATGCTCCGTTACGCCATCGTGCGCGATTTGATCAACCGCGTGCTCGGCCAGCCCGACGGACAGCTCAAGCAGTGGCTGTCGCAGCAGAACCCCGGCGCCTACGTCGACGTCGAAGGGCGCCTGATCGACATCGTTGTCGGCATCTTCGACGCTCCGGCCACCAAGCGCCGCCAGCGCGGCGCGGCCGACGCTCGGGGCAACCGCCCGAGAGCGTCAGGCAGGAAATAAATCAAACACTTGCTTGCGAGATGGGTACCCGTCCAGTCGAATTTCTCGGCAGGAGAAAGGGGTACCCGGGTGCGCAACGGTTTCAAAGTCTTCGATGCTGACTCCCACGTCATCTACCCGGCGGATCTTTGGAGCCGGTTCCTCGATGAGAAGTACCAGCACCGGGTAGGACGTCTGGCGCCGATGCCCGGTGAGTCGTACAACCCGGTGACGGTCGACGGCCGCTGGACCCAGCACCAGACGACGCTGTACCGGGGCTTCAACGACGTCCTCGGATGGACCGAAGAGGACCGCGTCGCCAAGTACGGCGCCGAGATCATCGAGCGCGGCTTCCCCGGCGACCTGGTGGCCAAGGCCCTCGAGCAAGAGGGCGTGGACCTGATGGTGGTCTACGGCCCCGAGTTCGACCTGTGGACGTTCGGCATCGACCCGGAGCTCCAGGCCGGGATGGTCCGGGCGTACAACCGGTGGGGTCAGGAGATGGCGGAGACGTCCGGCGGCCGCGTGCTCACGTCGGGCCCCGTGGCCCTGAACGATGTCAGCCGGGCGGTGGAGGAGATCCAGTACGCCTACGACCACCTGGGCATCCGCTGCTTCTGGGCCCGCCCGGACTATTTCAACGGTCGGAACCTGGGGGACCGCTACTACGACCCGGTCTGGGAGCTCCTGCAGGATCTGGACTGCGCGTTCGGCACCCACGAGTTCATGGGCCTGAACGGGCAGACGGCCGGGTCGGAGCGGTTCACGACGTTCACCGAGTGGCACGTCGTCATCCACCCCCACGAGGCCCAGTCGGCCATGGTGTCGATGATCTGCCACGGCGTGTTCGAGCGGTATCCCCGGTTGCGCTGCGCCTACATGGAGGCCGGCTGCGGCTGGCTGCCGTCGATGCTGCACCGGATCGACGAGCACCTCGAGATCGCCGGAGCCGAGTTCCCGGACCTCACGATGTCGGCCACGGAGTACTTCAAGCGGAACTGCTGGATCTCGGCGGAGTGCGAGGACCCGTTCGTAGCTGACGTCATCCGGTGGTTGGGCGACGACCACATCGTCTACGAGACGGACTTCCCCCATCCGGACTCGAAGTTCCCGAGGGCGACCGAGGAGTTCCTCTCGCTGCGGCCCGACCTGATCTCGCTGGACTCGAAGCGCAAGATCCTCTGGGATGACGCGGTCGACCTGTACCGGTTCCCGGAGTCGATGATGCCGACGACGTTCGCCGAGGGCAGCGTGCCGGCGCTCGAGACGGCCTGACCGGGACGGTCTCGATTCCGCTGACTGACGGAATGGTGCCGGTGACGGCGGAAAAGGGGGAACACGATGGCTGACCGCTCAGGCGCGGCCCTGGCGATCGACATCGGCGGCACGTTCACGGACGTCGTCTTGGTGGACGGGAACGGGCGGCTGCACCGAGCCAAGTCGTTGACGTCACCGGCCGACCCCATCTCGGGCGTGCTGGTCGGCGTACGGGCGGTCCTGGAGCGGTCCGGGGTTCGGCCCGAGGACGTCGAACGGACGGTGCACGGGACGACGCTGGCCACCAACGTCGTGCTCGAACGCAAGGGTGCGCCGCTGGCGTTCATCACCACGCAGGGCTTCCGGACGGCGTTCGGGCTGGGCCACTACGCCCGCCACGAGTCGGAACGGTACGACCTGCTGTTCGAGGCGCCGGAGCCGCCGGTACCGCTGTCCCACTGCTTCGAGGTGCCCGAGCGGATGGGCGCGTCGGGGGACGTGCTCGTCCCGCTCGACGAAGCCGCGACGGCAGAGGTGATCGAGCGGATCGGCGAGCTCGGCGTGGCCAGCGTGGCGATCTCGCTGCTCCACTCCTACGCCAACCCGGTCCACGAGCAGCGGGTAGCGGCGATGTGCCGGGAACAGCTGCCGGGAGTGGTCATCGTCGCGTCCTACGAGACGTGGCCGGAGATCCGGGAGTACGAACGGGCATCGACGACCGTCGTGTCGGCCTACGTCGGACCGATCATGGCGACGTACCTGGCCGCCCTGGAGGACCGGCTGCACGAGGTCGGCATCCCAGGGCCGGTGCAGGTTATGGAGTCGAGCGGCGGGGTCATGAGCTCGAGCCATGCCGCCCGACGGGCCGTGTTCACTATCGAGTCGGGCCCCGCGGCCAGCGTCGTCGCCGCCCTCCAGGTCGGCCGGGACTGCGGGATCGACAATCTGATCGCCTTCGACATGGGGGGAACGACGGCCAAGGCCGCGTTGGTGCGCGACGGGCGGGCCGACATCACCCACACGTTCCACGTCGGCGGCAAAGGCAGTTTCGGCGGGCGCCAGAGCGGGTCCGGTATGCCGGTGAAGGTGCCGGCGATCGACCTGGCCGAGGTCGGGGCGGGCGGCGGCAGCATCGCCTGGGTCGACCCGGGCGGCGCGCTGCGGGTGGGCCCGCAGTCGGCGGGGGCGGAACCGGGTCCGGCGGCCTACGACCGCGGCGGCACCGAGCCGACCGTGACCGACGCCAACCTCCTACTCGGCTATCTCGATCCGGGGAGCTTCGCCGGGGGCACGATGTCGCTCCGACCGGAGCTGGCGGCTCGGGCGATGGGCGAGCTCTGTCGCCAGCTCGGCGCCGACGAGCCGGTCGTCGCCCAGGCCATCCACCAGATCGTCAACGCCAACATGGCGGCCGCGGTGGACGTCGTGACGGTCCAACGAGGGGTCGACCCGACGAAGTTCGCGCTGTTCGCATCCGGCGGAGCGGGGCCGATGCATGTGGCCCGGATCGCCGAGCACTTCGGGATCAGTCAGGTCGTCGTCCCGGCGGCGTCCGGGGTGGCGTCCGCAGTGGGGCTGCTCGGTACGGACCTGACGGTGGAGAACGTGCGGACGTATCCGGTGGGTGCGGAGCCGGAGTCGCCGACGGTGCTGGCCGAGGTCTTCGCCGAGCTGGCCGCCCAGGGGGCGACCGAGCTGTCGGTCAACCCGTCGGCCGCCGGACTGGTGCGCGAAGCGTTCGTCGACATGCGTTACCGCGGCCAGTCGTACGAGCTGACCGTGCCAGCACCGTTCTCGCCGCAAGGCTATGAGGACGTCGCGGCCATCCAGAAGGCGTTCTTCCGGGCTTATGAGCAGGCGTACGGGATCCCGCACGACGCCCCGACCGAGATCGTCACCCTGCGAGTCCGAGTGACCCAACGGGTACCTCGGCGACCGATCGGTGGCGTGGCCCGGGCCGAGACGGATGCGGCGAAGGAGACCGGCGGTCGACCGGCGCCGGGGGGCCGCCGCCGGGCGTACTTCGAGGAGCTCGGCGGCTTCGCCGAGGTGGACGTTTTCGACCGCGAGCGCTTGGCGGTGGGGGACTCGCTGAGCGGACCGGCGATCGTCGAGGAGCCCGAAGCCACGCTCATCGTCCCGCCGGCCTGGTCGGGCACGGTCGACGAGGTCGGCAACTTGGTGCTGCGCCGTGACTACGCGGAGGAGGGACGATGACCGAGACGGTGAAGCAACCGTCGACCGCCACCGCGCCGAAGGCAGCGTCGGCGGCCGCGGTGGCCGGGCGCGAGCTGCTCCGCAACGCGCTGGCGGTGGCCGCCGAGGAGGCGAGCATCGTCGTCGTCAAGGCCGCGTACTCGACGTTCGTGGTCGAGGGGGCCGACGCTGCCGCGGCCATCCTGGACGCCGAGGGCCAGCTGATCGCCCAGTCGAACGCCACGGCCCTGGCTCATGGGGCGAGCATCCGGTGCTCGTTGCGATCGATCATCGAGGACTACCCGGCCGAGTCGATGCAGCCCGGGGACGTGTACGCAACCAACGACGTCTACCGGGGCGGCATCCACGCCAACGACATCGTCGTCGTCCGGCCGGTGTTCGTCGAGGGGACGGCGCGGTACTTCGCCGGGACCGTCATCCACGTCGCCGACGTCGGCGGCGAGTCGGCCGGCGGCGTGGCGGTGGGTGCCTCCGAGATCTACGGCGAGGGCATCCAACTCCCACCGGTGCGGATCGCCACCGACGACGGGCTGGTGGAAGAGGTGGCCAAGATCCTGGCCCTCAACAGCCGGGCCCCGGAGAGCATGCTGGGCGACGTCCGGGCGTTGGTGGCCGGCTGCAACGTCGCCGCCCGGCGGTTGGAGGGGATCGTCGAACAGCACGGCGCCGACGCGTTCGCGGCGGAGGTCGCCGACTACTTGGACTACACCGAGGCCAGGATGCGTGCGGACATTGCCGCGCTGCCCGACGGGCGCTACGAGTCCGAGTACGTGATCGACGACGACGGCCGGGACCCGAACCACCCGATCCGGGTCCGGGTAGCGCTCACGGTCGACGGTGACGGGCTGGAGATCGACTTCACCGGCACCGACCCGCAGGTCGAAGCGGCGATCAACTGTGGGTACTCGCAGACGACGTCGGCCGCCCTGTACGGCGTCCGCTGCTTCACCGATCCGACGATCCCGATGAACGAGGGCTGCTTCCGGCCGATCCGGCTGGTCCTGCCGTACGGGAGCCTCGTCAACCCCACGCCGCCGCATGCCGGCGGTGGACGGAACTTCGTGATGTCCGCCACCATCGACGCCATCGTGCAGGCGTTGAGCGCCGCCGATCCCAGCCGGTCGGTGGCCGTGTCGGGCATCCTCCACCCGTTCAGCATGTCGCAGGCGACGGCCGGCCCGTCGCCGTGGATCCACATGTCGTACGAGTACGCCGGCCGCGGCGCCCACGTGGGCAAGGACGGGGCTGATGCCTCGGCGATGCACTTCGGGTTGGGTCGCAACACGATTCCCCAGATCGAGCCGATCGAGGCTCGTACGCCGTTCGTGATCGAGGCCAAGGAGTTCATCCCCGACTCCGGCGGCCCGGGGCGGTGGCGAGGCGGCCTGGGCGTCCGCACGGTCTTCCGTCTGCTGGAGCCATCGTCGGCCACGTACCGGGGCGACCGGATCACGTTCCCGCCTGCCGGTCGCGACGGCGGCGGGGCGGGCCGGTCAGGGGGGTACTACCACCGCAAGGCCGACGGCTCTCGGATCAAGTTGCCCAACAAGGCTTTGGCCGTCTACTTCGAAGCCGGCGATGCCCTGGTTGTCGAGACGTCGGGCGGCGGAGGGATGGGCCCCCCGCTCGAACGGGACGTGGCGGACGTTGCCCGGGACCTGGCCGACGGGCGGGTCACCGCCGACGGCGCGTCCCAGGACTACGGCGTGACGATCGTCGACGGCACGCCCGCCCGCTGAGCCGCCGGCGAGTCCCGTCGGTCGACGAGTCCCATCGGTCGACGGGCGCCGGTCCGCCAGGGGGATTCAGGGACCGTCGACGACGAAGTGGGGGATCGTCCCGCCGTCGAGGTCCTCGTACTCGACGTGCACCGGTTGGCCGATGGCGACATCGTCCACGGGGGTACCGGGCAGGTCGCTGTGGAAGAACGGCCCCTCGTCCAGGCGGATAACCGCCAGCACGTACGGCACCCGGTCGGCCCAGGCCGGGTCGACGGCCTGGCGGTAGACCACGAACGTGTGGACCCGACCGCGGCCGCTGGCCTCGGTCCATTCCATGTTGGCGCCGCCGTGGTCGACGCAGCTCGACGCCGGCCAGTACGACCGGCCACACGTGCGACAGCGGTGGAGGAGGAACCGGTGCTGTTCGACGCCGTCCCAGAACGGGCGGTCGAGCTCGTCCGGGGCCACGTCGGTCGGAAGCGGTCGGCGTGGCGTCATCGGTCGGCTCCGAGTAGCAGGGTGACATGGGTAGAGCTGCCTTGGACGCCGCCGTGGCCACCGTGGCCGCTGACGAGGGCCACCTCGGCCCCGTCGACCTGGGTGGCGCCGCTGTCGCCCCGCAGCTGGCGGATGCCCTCGACGATGGGCGTGAACCCGGTGCAGTAGAAGCCGGAGAGCTGGCCGCCGCCGGTATTGGTCGGGATGGTCCCGCCGACCCGGATGCCGCCGGCCTCGACGAACGGACCGCCTTCGCCGGGGCCGCAGAACCCGTACGCCTCGAGCTGCATGATGATCGAGAACGTGAACGGGTCGTAGAGCGAGGCGACGTCGACGTCGGCGAGCTCGACCCCGGCCTGTCCGAAGGCCTTCGCCGCCGCCGGAGCGATGTCGTCGTGGAGGTCGTACATCTCACCGGTCCACCAGTTGCGGATTCTGGTGGCCGGTCCCGGCCCCGAGCACCGTCACGTGTCGTCCCTTCAGATCGCGGGCCCGGTCGGTCGAACAGACGAGGACGGCGACGCCGCCGTCGGTGTCACGGCAGCAGTCGAGCAGCCGCAGCGGGTCGACGATCGGCCGGGACGCTTGGTGATCGTCGATGGTGATCGGCTTCTCGTAGCCGATCGTGCCGGGCCGGACGGCGGCGTTGGCCCGCAGGTCGACGGCTACCGCACCGAAGTGGCGGGAGGTGGTGCCGTACCGGTCCATGTGACGGCGGGCGTGAAGGGCATGGGCCCCGGGCGCGCCGATGAGCCCGTACAAGGAGCCGTAACCGAAGCCGAAGTTGCCGTAGCCGCCGACGCTGCCGTCGGCTCGGCGCAGGTAGCCGCCGGTCGGCGCGGCGCCGTAGATGCAGGCCACCACGTCGGCCTGGCCGGTGGCGATGGCCCCCATGGCGTTGATGATCGACCAGGCGGGCGTGGCGCCGCCGGTCTGCATCGTGTAGGCGAACGTGGGGGCCAGGCCGAGGTAGCGGATGTCCTCGAACATGTCGCTGGACGACCCGATGACGCCGTCGATGTCTCCCGGAGCCAGGCCGGCATCGGCCAGCGCGGCCTCGAGCGCCACCCGGCGCAGCTCTCGGGGCGCGATGCCGAGGTTGCGGCCCTGGTCGGACAGGCCGAGCCCGACCAGGCTGTAGCGGCCGGAGACGTCCGAGACCATCAGTACCGGCCCTGGCGCGAGAAGATCTTCTGCGGATTGTCCACCAGCATGGTGGTGATCTGCTCCTCGGTGACGCCGCGCTTGCGCAGGGCCGGGAGCACGTCCTGGGCGATGTGGTCGAACCGCCAGTTGGGGTTGTTGACCCGCACCGCGGCGAAGTCGATGAGGTCGGAGAAACAGCTGGTGTCGTGGGACAGGACCATCTTGTCGGCGTGGCCCCGCTCGCACATAGTGGCGACGATACCGACCCGCTCGTCGAAGCTCGGGCCCTCGATGCCGAAGCGGTCCATCCCGAGATAGGAACCGTTGGCCACCAGCTCTTCGAGATAGTGGACGTCGCTGGTGTCGCCCGAGTGACCGATCACCACGCGCGAGAGGTCGACGCCCTCCTCCTCGAACACCCGCTGCTGCTCGAGCCCCCGGCGTAGCCCGGCGTGGGTGTGGGTGGTGATGGGGACCCCCGTCTCTCGGTGCGCCACCGCCACGGCCCGGAGTACCCGTTCGACACCCGGCGTGAGGCCGGGCTCGTCGGTCGCGCACTTGAGGATGGCGGCCTTCACCCCGGTGCGACCGACACCCTCGACGATGTCCTTGATGAAGAAGCCGGTCATCATCTCGTCGCCGCCCAGCATGGTGCCGGGGCCCCGGAAGTAGAAGTACTGCGGGACGTCGTTGTAGGTGTACACCCCGGTGGCGACGATGATGTTCACGTCGACCCCTTCGGCCACCTTCTGGATGCGCGGGACGTAGCGGCCAGCACCGATGACCGTGCAGTCGACGATCGTCTGCACCCCACTGTTGTGGGCCAGCTTCAGCTGGGCGATGGCATCGGCGATCCGGACCTCGTCCTCGAAGCCCTCGGGATAGTCGGGCCAGTTCTGCATGATCTCGGGGCTCGTGATGAAGACGTGCTCGTGCATGAGCGTCGTTCCCATCGCCGATACCGGGATCGGGCCCCGGGCCGTCTCCACCATTGCCTCGTCGCTCACGACTGCCCCTCCTTCGTCACCGTGGTCCCCCGAGAGGGGCGCCTCGAAGAGGTGCTCCCCAAAGAGGCCTTGATCGCCCCTCACCCTCAAAGTAGCGTATCAATCAGTCACTTAGCTGAGGAGGCCGGCGCCACACCATTGGTCGGCCCACCCCAGGGTGGAGGGGGTTCTCGGACGATGGGACAAGTAGCCGGCTCGCCGGCCCTGGTGATCCGCGGTGGGACGGTGGTGGACGGGACCGGTGCACCAGGCGCGTCGGCCGACGTGGCGTTGGTCGGCGACCAGATCGTCGGCGTCGGGCCGGGGGCCAAGCACGCCGTCGACGGCCTCGGCGACGTCGTCGAATTGGACGCTTCCGGATGCGTCGTCTGCCCCGGGTTCATCGACATCCACACGCACTACGACGCCCAGCTGCTGTGGGACGCGTCCTTGTCGTCATCCTGCTGGCAGGGCGTCACGACCGTCATCACCGGCAATTGCGGGTTCGCGATCGCCCCGGCCGCCGAGCAACACCACGATCTGCTGCTCGGCATGCTGCACGACCTGGAGGACATGTCGCTGGAGACCCTCCGGGCAGGAGTCTCGTGGGACTTCGGCACTTTCGCCGACTACCTCGCCGCTATCGAGTCGCGCCACCCGACGCTGAACGTGGGGGCCTATGTGGGTCATTCGGCCATCCGCATCGCCGTGCTCGGAGCCGAGGCCTACGAGCGGGCGGCTACCGAGGTCGAGGTCGAGCAGATGCGAGCTCTGGTCCACGAGGCGCTGGTGGCCGGCGCCGTGGGGTTCTCCACCAGCGGCGCCCCCACCGGTCGATCGAGCCCGACCAAGCACGCGACCATGGAGGAGGTGGCCGCCATGTTGGCGGCCATGTCCGAGCTGGACGTTGGCGTCGGGGCCTTCGTTCCCGGACCGAACGTGACCCACGAGGCCCTCTACGACCTGCAGCCCCACGTCGGCCGACCGTTCACGTGGACCGCCATCCTCGGCTCCGTCGACGGCTCGCACGAGCGCCTGGTAGCCCTCCACCGGGAGGGCATGGCCCGAGGTTCGAACGTCCACCCCCAGGTGACCTGTCGGCCACTGTCGGCGCAGATGACGATGAAGTCACCGTTCGCTCTCCGGTGCGACGCGGTGCGGGAGTTGGACCGGGCAACCGACGACGAGCGCCGGGCCGCGTATCGGGACGCGGGGTGGCGAGCGCGCGCCGCCGAACAGTTGGCCGGGTCGCTGCTCCCCGTTCGGTGGACCCACTGGTCGATCGCCGAGTCGACGGCCCACCCGGAGATCGAGGGACGGACGGTGGCCGACGTAGCCGCCCAGCGAGGCGTCGGCGGGCTCGACGCCATGCTGGATCTCTCACTGGAGGACGGACTGACCACGCGGTTCGGGGTCGTCATCATGAACGACGATCCCACGCAGGTGGCCGATCTGCTGCGGCTCGAGGGAGCGGTTCTCGGGCTGGCGGACTCCGGGGCGCACCCTGACCAGCTGTGCGACGCGGTCATGCCGACCGATCTACTGGGCGGCTGGGTGCGGGACCGAGGGGCCCTGTCGTTGTCCCAGGCGGTCCACAAGCTGACGGGCGAGCCGGCGGCTCTCTACGGCTTCGGCGACCGGGGGATGGTTCGGCCTGGGGCTATTGGTGACCTGGTGGTCTTCGATCCGGACACCATCGGACCAGGTCCGTTCCGGCGGGTGCGGGATCTGCCGGCTGAAGGAGAGCGACTCGTCGCCGACCAGCCGTCGGGGCTCCGGCACGTCCTCGTCAACGGGGTGGCGATCCGCCGTGACGGGGCGGTCGTCGAGGCCGACCATGGCCCCGGGCGGGTCCTGCGGCCCCTCGCCGGGTCCGGGTGACCGAGAGTCCCTCGCCAACTGCTCCGGTACCCCGGGGCTTGAGCTCGGCGACCCGTCCGGCGAGTGGTTGATCCGAGTGGCCAGACGCGTGACCGGCGCCGTCATGATCGCTGAGCGATCATGACGGCGCCGGGCTCACGGTCGCCTCTCCGACGGAGCGACTACTCGGACCTCGTTATGTCGACGCTGTCGTGAGCTTGGCCTGCATCGGGATCGTGAAGCTCGCCACCTTGGTCCACGTTCCGTCGGTCTTGAACTTCAAGATCTCGTTGGTGTGCACCAGGGTGTGCCGGCCGTCGGACTGGTAGTTCTTCTGGCAGATCCCGCCGGTGAAGTCGATCGAGCCGATCGCCTTGTCGATGGCTGTCTTGTTGAACGTACCGGCCTTCTGGGCGGCTGCGCCGGCCATGAGGGTGGCGTCGTAGGTGATGGCCGAGAGGTAGTTCGGCACTGTTCCGCCGTAGGCCGCCTCGTAGGCGTTGCGGTAGTTCGTCATCGGCTTTGTCGCCCCGAGGGTGTTGCAGTCGGCGTTCGAGTACGAGTTGGCGATGGCCTGCCCGGTGACCAGCTTCTCGGTCTCGGCGATCGTGAGCCCACCGTCGTTCATCGTCGGCACGCTGATGCCGTTCTGCAGGGCCTGACGGAGCTCCAGCGCGTTGACGTTCGGGTAGGCCGCGTCGACGATGGCATTGCAGGGCTTCATGGCCAACACCTGCTGCGTCAGTGTCGTCGGTGTGTATGTGGCGATTGTCGCTTTGGCACACACTTTCAGGTTCATCGATTTGAGCTGCTCTGTGACGGCTTGCGCCGCCACCGTGCCGAACTGGGTCGTGTAGGCCATGATGCCGACCTTCTTCTTGCCCAATGTCCGCACGAGGAACTTGGTCGCGTTCTTCCAGCGGTACGACTGTGTGCTGGAGATCAGGTACAGCCACTTGCTGCCGACGGACCCGCCGTAGTCGGCGTTGAGGTTCATGTCCGGGGAGATGACCGGAATGCCGGCTGTGGCGATGAGCTTGCCGACGGACTGGGTGTCGCCCCCAGCGCCGATGGCGATGTCGGGGTTGGCCTCTTGCACCTGCTTGAACGCCGCCGCGGCCTGCGCCGGTGTGACCCCGGACATCGGTACCCGCTGGAACTGGACCTTCTGGCCGCAGATCCCGCCGGAGGCGTTGATCTTCTTCAGGGCCAGCTGCAGGCCGTTCTGGAAGTCGTTGCCGGCCGCCGGGTCCTCACCCTTGACGTCCCACATGCCGACGATCTTCAACGGCCGGGAAAAATGACAACTGGATGTCGCCGCGCCGGCAGTGGCGGCTGATCCGACGGCCACCGTCGTAACCAGGCCGCCCACCATGGCCAAGGTCGCGCCAATTGAGACGCAGAATTTGAGCGCAGATCGCACGTGCATGTCCCTCCCCTAATTAACGGCCCGCCTGCGTGTCCCCACCCGCTTGCGGACACCGGAACCCCAGCGAAACCGTAACATTTGCCCATTGCAAAAGCAAGCGGCTGTTTTATTTTTCTGGCCTACACTTGGTCGCCGGCCAGGCCCGAATGGATCAGACATTTGTTGGTAGAGCCGGGGTGATCATCAGTAGCGTCTTGCTGACGTAAACGGAAAGGGAAAGGGCACACAAGGGCGCCATGGGTTCAGGTACGGATTACGTCGAACACTTCGGGCTGAAGGTCCACCGCGGTCTGAACCGGTTCATCGAGGGGGAGGTCCTGGCGCCGCTGTCGATCACGCCGGACGCCTTCTGGTCGGGGCTGGCCGAGATGGTCCACACGCTCGGGCCCGCCAACGCCGAGCTGCTGGTTCGCCGGCGCGAGATCCAGGACCGGCTCGATGCGTGGCATCGGGCGCACAAGGGTGCCGGTCCGTTCGCGGCCTACGAGTCGTTCCTCCGGGAGATCGGCTACCTGGAGGGGGACGGGCGGCCGGAGGCCATCGCCGTTCGCCAGGTCGACGACGAGATCGCCCACGTTCCGGGGCCCCAGTTGGTCGTCCCGCTGAGCAACGCTCGGTTCGCCCTCAACGCGGCCAATGCGCGCTGGGGGAGCCTCTACGACGCCCTCTACGGGACGAACGTCATCGAGGACGACGGCGATACTGCTCGGAGCGGTTCCTACGACCCCGGGCGCGGCGCCAAGGTGATCGAGTACACGGACCGGTTCTTGGACGAGGCGGTGCCTCTCGTGGGTAACCGACACCATCGCGACGTCGTCGCCTTCGAGCTATCCGCCGATCCACCTCGATCGCTGTCGGCCCGGATGGCCGACGGCTCGTCCGTCGGATTGCTCGACCCTGGCCAGTTCGCCGGGTATGCCGTCGAGGGGGCGCAAGGATCGGCCGGCCAACACTTCCTTTTCGTCAACCACGGCCTCTCTATCGAGATCGTGGTCGACCGGAACCACCCGGTGGGGCGGGGCCACCACGCCGGCGTGGCGGACGTCATCTTGGAGGCCGCGGTCACTACGATCGTGGACTGCGAGGACTCCGTCGCGGCGGTCGACGCTGACGACAAGGTCGCCATCTACGAGAACTGGCTCGGCCTCATGCGGGGCGATCTCGAGGCGACCTTCGAGAAGGACGGGACCGAGCAGACCCGGCGACTGCAGGGGAACCGTTCGTACCGATCTCCCGACGGCACGTCGTTCGAGCTCCCGGGGCGGAGCCTCCTGCTGATACGCAACGTCGGTCTTCATATGTACACCGACGCCGTGCTCACCGAGGACAACGAGCCGATCCCGGAGGGGATGCTCGATGCGGCAGTGACGGTGGCGATTGGGGCCTTCGACGTTCGAGGGCAGGGCGTCTACCGCAACAGTCGCGCCGGGAGCATCTACGTCGTCAAGCCGAAGCTGCACGGCAGCGCCGAGGTGGCGCACGCGGTGGCGATCTTCGCCGCGGCCGAGCGCCTGCTGGACCTGCCCGAACACACCGTGAAGGTGGGGATCATGGACGAGGAGCGCCGAACGACCCTGAACCTGGCGGCGTGCATCGGCGCGGCCCGCCAGCGGGTCATCTTCATCAACACCGGGTTCCTGGACCGGACCGGCGACGAGATCCACAGCGCCATGGCGGCGGGGCCGGTCATCAAGAAGGCCGAGATGCGGTCCGCTCCCTGGCTGCTCGCGTACGAGGACCACAACGTCGATGTCGGGCTGGCCTCGGGGTTCGCCGGCACGGCGCAGATCGGCAAGGGCATGTGGGCGATGCCGGACGCGATGGCCGAGATGGTGAGCGAGAAGATCGCCCACCCGCTGGCCGGCGGCTCCTGTGCCTGGGTGCCGTCGCCCACTGCGGCGACGCTTCATGCCATGCACTATCACCAGGTGGACGTCGTGGCCCGGCAGGCCGCCATCTCGCGCCCGGCCGTGAGCCTCGAGACCCTGCTCGATCTCCCGCTCTTGGCCGAGGAGCTGAGCAGCGAAGCGATCGAGGCCGAGCTGGCCAACAACGCGCAGAGCATCCTCGGGTACGTCGTCCGCTGGATCGATCAGGGAGTCGGTTGCTCGAAGGTCCCCGATATCCAGAACGTGGCGTTGATGGAGGATCGGGCCACCTTGCGCATCTCCAGCCAACACATCGCCAACTGGCTGCACCACGGGCTGGTCAGCCGAGCGCTCGTGGTGTCGACCTTCGAGAGGATGGCGGCCGTGGTCGACGCCCAGAACGCGAACGATCCGAGCTACCGGCCCATGGCCGGAGATCCCTCGAACCGTCCCGCGTTCCAGGCGGCCCTCGAGCTCGTTCTCGGGGGCGTGACATCGCCGAACGGCTATACCGAACCGGTGCTCCACGCGTGGCGGCGTCGGGTCAAGGCAGCGGCGGAATGACGGCGGAATGACGGCGGAACCGCGATAGGCCGCCGCCGCGCCCACACCCGGCTTTACGCCAGGGTCTGTGGGAACATCCGATCATGCGATTCGTCATCTACGGCGCCGGCGCGATCGGCGGGCTGTTGGGCGGCTGCCTGCACGAGGCCGGGCATCGGGTCGAGCTGATCGCCCGTGGTCGTCACCTGGCCGCGCTGCAGCACGAGGGCCTGACCATCGAACGGCCGGACGGGCAGGTCGTGCTCGACGTCCCGGCGGTGGCCAGCCCGCAGGAGCTGGACTGGACGGATCCGGCGGCCGTCGTGCTGGCGATGAAGAGCCAGGACACCGAGGCGGCCGTCGAGGCGCTCGAAGCGGTGGCGCCGCCGGAGACGCCCGTCGTCTGCGCCCAGAACGGCGTCGCCAGCGAGCGCCGGGCGGCTCGGCGGTTCGCCAACACGTACGGACTGAACGCCATCTGCCCGGCCAGCCATCTCGAGCCGGGGGTCATCGGCGGCCATTCGGCCCCGATCAGCGGGGTGATGGATCTCGGCCGCTTTCCGTCCGGTGTCGACGCCACTGCCCAAGCCGTCGCCGACGCCATTAGCGGGGCCACGTTCGAGTCGGTGGCCCGGCCAGACATCATGCGGTGGAAGTACCGAAAGTTGCTGATGACGCTGTCGAACGGCATCGACGCGCTGTGCGGGACGGCCGGCCGACCGACCGAGATCTACCGTCTGGCGGTGGTCGAGGCGGAGGCGGTGCTGGTGGCCGCCGGGATCGACGTCGTCGGCGACGAAGAAGAACGGGAACGCCGGGCCGACCTCGTCCAGATCCGGCCGCTCAGTCGCTCGGCCTGGGGCGGTGGCTCGTCCTGGCAGAGCCTGGCCCGAGGCACCGGCACCATCGAGGCCGATTTCCTGAACGGCGAGATCGCCCTCCTGGGCCGGCTGCATGCCGTGCCGACGCCGGTCAACACGTTCCTGCAGCGTCGAACCGTCGCCGCCGCCCGGGCCGGCGACCGACCGGGGACCGTGACGCCCGAGGAGCTATTGGCCGAGCTCGGTTCGGTCGCCGTCTAACCCGGCCCGGGTCCCCGTCGTCCGGTCGAGCCGCAGCCCGAGCCTGGCGGGCTGCCCCGTCTCGACGAGCGAGCAGCCCAGCTCGACTAGCAAGCAGTCACTTGAATGAATGTAGATTGTGGGTTCAACAGGGGCCGCGGCAACGCGAGGGAGGACCATGACTGATCGGCTGCACTCGTTCACGCTCGGCGACGTCGTGCGAGAGAACGCCCGCTGGTTGCCGGACATCGAAGCGATCGTGTGCGGTGACGACCGGCTGACGTACCCCGAGATCGACGTCCGGACGACGAAGCTGGCCAACGTGCTGCGTGACCTGGGCGTCGAGCCGGGTGATCGGGTGGCCTGGCTCGGCCTGAACTGCCACCGGCTGTTCGAGTTCATCTTCGCCTGCTCGAAGGCGGGGGCCGTGGCCGCGCCGCTGAACTGGCGGCTGTCGTCCGCCGAGACGGCAGCCATCCTCGAGGACATCCGGCCGAAGGTGATCATCGGCAGTAGTCGGCCGGAGTTCGACGAGGTCAACGCCAACGCCCGAGCGGTGCTGCCGTCGGCAGGTTGGCTCTCGTACGACGACGGCTCCTACGAGCAGGCCCTGGACAATGCATCTTCGGTCGACCCCGCCCAGGACGACGACGACGAGGCCGGCGTGCTCATCATCATGACGGCGGCCTTCGCTGGCAAACCGAAGGCGGCCCTGCTCACGAGCCGCGGCATCGTCCAGCAGGACCTGATGCTCGGTGCGGTCGGCGGCGTGAAGCCGATGACCGAGACGTACCTGAGCTCCGGCCCGATGTTCCACATCGGCGTGCTGTTGAAGGCGTTTGCCCTCTTCCACTGGGGTGGGCTCAACGTCATGATCCCCCGGGTCGACGCCGAGGAGGTCTGCCGGCTGATCGACCGGGAGCACTGCACGTCGGCCTTCGTCTTCGGACCGACGATCAAGGAGATGGCGGAGCTCAACGCCGACGGCCGGTACGACCTGCACTCGTTGAACGACGTCCTCGGGGGCACCCCGCCGCCGGAGCTGGACGAGGCGTGGTACTCGATGACGTCGTGCCCACGACCCGGGAGCCAGCCCCGCGGCGCGGTCGGCTATGGCACTAGTGAGACGGTCGGCATGATCACCTACGAGGGTCGGCTGCCGGTCGGCACCGGCACGTTCGGACGGCCGGGCCCGGCCATGGCAGTGCGGATCGTCGATCCCGACGGCGCGGAGGTGCCGGTGGGCCAGATCGGCGAGATCGTCGCCCGCGGCCCGCAGGTCATGGTCGGCTACCTCGGCCTCGCGCCGATGGACCCGCAAGGGTGGCGCTGGACCGGCGACCTCGGTCGGCGCGAGGCGGACGGGAGCTTCACGTTCCTCGGCCCGAACCAGGAGATGATCAAGACCGGGATGGAGAACGTCTACCCGGTCGAGGTGGAGAACGCGCTGAAGGAGCACTCGGCCGTCAAGGACGCCTGCGTCATCGGGGTGCCCGACCCGGTCTGGGGCCACTCCGTGCGGGCGGTCGTCGAGCTCGACGACGGGGGATCGGCGGAGCCGGACGAGCTGATCGAGTTCGTCCGCGACCGGATCGCCAGCTACAAGAAGCCGAAGTCGGTCGTGATCGTCGACGTCCTGCCGCGCAGTGGCCCGTTCGTCGACCGACCGGCGGTGAAGAACAAGTACGGCGAAGGGGAGACCTGGCAGTAGTCGGACCGTGACCGGCCCCCCGATCGGAGCCGGTCACCGGCCCCGATCGGCTGCGGTCAGGCGGCGGCCTTCTCCAGGATGTGAACCCCGCAGGCCGATCCGAGCCCGATGACGTGCGCCAGGCCGACCTTGGCATCGGCGATCTGGCGGTCGCCGGCTTCGCCCCGTAGGTGGGTGGCGACCTCCCAGACGTTGGCGATGCCGGTGGCCGAGATCGGGTGGCCCTTCGACTCGAGACCGCCCGACACATTCACCGGCGTCGAGCCGTCGCGCCAGGACGCACCGGACTCGAAGAAGTCGACGGCCCCTCCCGGCTCGCACAGGGACAGGTTGTCGTAGTGCACCAGCTCGGCGGTGGCGAAGCAGTCGTGCAGCTCGACCAGGTCGAGGTCGGCGGGGGACACCCCGGCCAGCTCGTAGGCCTTCGTTCCGGCATTGCGGGTGAGCGTGTTGATGTCCGGCAGCACCTGGCAGCCCGGCTGGTAGGGATCGGACGTGAGCACCGAGGCCGACACCTTCACCGCCCGCCGCCGCTGGTCGGGGTCGAGGGTCTTGAGCGCGGCGTCGGACACGAGCACCGCCGCGGCGGCGCCGTCGCAGTTGGCCGAGCACATCGGTCGGGTGTTCGGGTAAGCGATCATGATGTCGTTCATGATCTCGTCCAGGGTGAACCGCTTCTGGTAGCTGGCTTTCGGGTTCAGCGTCGAGTGGGCATGGTTCTTCTCGGAGATGCGGGCGAACAGCTCGAAGCTGGTCCCGCCGTAGCGATGGCCGTACTCCATGCCGATCTGGGCGAACACGCCGGGCATCGTCTCCGTGCCGATCCGGCCGTCGACCGGCGCCACCGCGCCGAACCGTCCGCTCGGCGTCCACGTGTCATTGTCCTGGTCCGAGGTGCCTTCGGCCAGGAGCCCGGCGCCAGCCAACTTCTCGGCTCCGACGGCCAGGCCGTAGTCGGCCTCGCCAGCCTTGATGGTCATGTAGGCCACCCGCAGGGCGGTAGCCCCGGTCGCACAGGCGTTGGCGACGTTGTAGACCGGGATGCCGGTCTGGCCGACCTGCTTCTGCAGGGCCTGGCCGAACCCCATGGGGCCCATCAGGTTGCCGGCGGCCAGCACACCCATATCGGCCATCGTCACCCCGCCGTCCTTCAAGGCGGCCATCGTGGCTTCGGCCGCCAGGTCCAAGGTGTCCTTGTCCGGGTGCTTACCGAACTTGGTCATGGCGATCCCCAGGATCCACACGTCGTCGCTGGCCATGATGGGTCGTTTCTCCTATCCGCTGTCGAGGCTGTTCGCCGTCGAGAGTTGGGTCGTCGTCGAGAGTTGGTTTGTCAGGTGATCGATCGGTGCGGTGGCTCAGCCCACCGGGGCGAACGCGAACGAGACGGCCTCGGCCCCGGCGGCGTCCGTTCCGATCGGCACGGTCACCAGGTGGACCTTCATCCCGAGCGTCACGTGCTCGGGATCCGGGGGGACGTCGGCCAGGTTGCCGCTGACTTTGGTGCCCCCGCAGTCGACGGTGGCCGCGACGAAGGGCACCGGGATGCCCGGCGCGGCCAGCGAGACGATCGTGAAGGCCACGACCTCACCTTCCGTCGGCACATCGACCGTCGTGAACTCGGTGCCGAAGCAGCTGGCGCAGGCGTTCCGCCGGTCGAAGAACCGGGCCCCACACGAGCGGCACTCGTGGGCCGTCAGATGCGGGGCGTCGTCGAGGACGAGGTAGTCGACGAATGGAACTGCATTGCTCACGACCGATCTCCCCTCTGGGCCGTCGGACGTATCGCCCGCCGGCTAACCAATCCCCCCGTCGCCCTACAACTTATCGGATCGACGGCGGCGACGCACCAGCTGGTCAGAGGGCCGGCCTCGAATTTCAGCGCTGTCGGGAGCGGGCGCCGGCAGGTCCCCCAAGAGCCGATGGGCGCCAGCGACCGGTCATCGTCGAACGCGACGTTCGGCGCGTCGGCCGATCGCGACGAAAGGAAAGAAGCTGTGTAGCTTCATCGTCATTCGTCGCAAAGCCACAGACAGGCGTGTCTGAATGGGTGTATGGATCGCCCGGCAGTATCGCGCCCGCTGGTGGTCGCAGCCACCGGCTATCTGCCGTTCAACGGGCGAATGACGTTGTCGGCGAACTGATGGATCGCGTCGACCTGGGCCTGGCGGGTCGTCCCGGGCAATGCGACCGTGAGCCAGCCGACACCGATCGCCTCCAGGGCTCGACTGGCGTCGACCGTCTCGCCGACGTCGAACCCTTTTCCACTGCCCAGCCGGAGTGACGGGGGGACGAAGCAGATCTCGAGCGGGGCTTGCCGTCCGACCGCCGCGCTGTGCTGCTTGGCGTATTCGATTCTCTCTGCGAGGTCGTCGATCGTCGCCAGCGCCGCGGTGTGGTTCCGGGCCGCCGTGCCGCTCAGCGTCGGAAAGGGTGACCAGCCATCCGCCAGCTCCACCGCCCGTCGAATGGCTTTCTTGCTGTTTCCGCCGATCCAGATCGGGGGTCCCGGTCGCTGGATCGGTCGGGGGAGCATCGTGTTCCCTCCGACGCGAAAGCCGATGCCCGAGCGGGTAATGCTCTCGCCGGTCCACGCCGCCCGCATGGCGGCGATGGCTTCGTCGACCCGTTCGTTCCGGTCGTCGAACGAGGCGCCGAGCGCCGCGAACTCGCCTTCGAGGTACCCGGCGCCGACACCGACGATGAGCCGGCCCTTGCTCAGCAGGTCGAGCGTCGACAGACCTTTGGCGGCCAGGAACGGGTTCCGGTAGGCCAGAACGAAGAGGTTCGTATGGAGGCGAATTCGCGACGTCTTGGCCGCGGCAAAGCTGAGCGCGACGAGCGGGTCGAGGGCATGATGACCTCCCGCCGCCAGCCATGTGTCACTGGGAAACGGATGGTCGGTCGTATAGACGGCGTCGAATCCGGCCGATTCCGCCTCCGATGCCAGCTCGGCAACGGCATCAGCCGAGACGAGCTCCTCGCCGATATCGACCCGGTGGGTCGGAAGGCCGTAGGAAAAATGCATGAACCCCTCTTTCCAATAGATGTCCGACCGATCTCGTCAGTTGACGACGATTGACCACCGGAAAAGACATCCTCACCGTCATCAATGATCATGGCACTGTAGTGCTGGACGAGATCGAGGCGACAGTGATTCACCCGTCGACGTAGCCGTCACCACGTCCCCGACCACGGGGGCGGCCGGCGTTCGTAGGGGACGTCGGTGAACACGGGCTCGGCTTCGGCGTCGTCGCCGGGATGGACGAGGACCGAAGAGAGCTCGGCCGTCCACGGGTGGCGGCGGACCTGGTAGATGCCAGCCCACGAGTGCTCGGGCGGGATCGTGTCGCCGTCGGGCGCCCACGTGAGCCGTCCTTCCATGGTCACGAGCGAACCGGACTCGGCGTGAGCCTGGGCCATCACGCGTTCGGGTGCGAGCGACCCGGCGTTGGCGACGAGATGAGCCCACACGGCGAGGCCCACGTAGCTCCGTGGCACTGGGTGGCCCTCGACGCCGGGGAAGTAGCGCGCGGTGGCGGCCGCCAGATCGGCTGGCGTGCCGCCGACGTTGATGGTCGCCGGGTCGACGTCCGGCGTCCAGCCCGGATGGAACTGGTACAAGAGGTCCTCGGGACCGAGCCCGACCCGCCCCATGAACTGGCCGTAGAGCATTTCGAGGTAACGGAACCAGACGCCGCGGCGTCGCATGGCCCGTACGATCTGGTACTCGGCGGGCGCCGGAAGACCGAGCACGACGACGTCCGGCTGGGCTCGCACGAGACGATCGACGAGATCGTCCCACACGTCGAAGTCGGCCGGGTACGGCCCGTAGGCCGTCGTCCAGCGCTGTTGGCGGGGGACGGATTCGTAGAGCACGACGTCGAAGCCGCCCTCGGCGGCTGCGTAGTCGCGCATCGGCCCGTGCGTGGCGGTCCAGCCGGGCAGCTCGGCGTGGATCTGGGCGAGGCGGAGGAGGCCGTGGCGCTTCCAGAAAGACGGGCGCGACGCCATGTAGGTGTGGACCGACGACCCACACTGCAGGTGGAAGCGTGATCCTTCGAAGAGGGCGGAGTCGGGCGCGCCGACGTTGAGGTTGAGCACGCCCGCGGCTTCGGTGATGGGCACGACCTCCGCCTGGATCTCCGCCGAGCCGCTCGAGCAGAAGACGTCGACGCCGAGCCCGATGAGCTCCTTCACCGCGGCCACGGCGGTCTCGGGATCGCTGCGATCGTCGCGCATCAAGAGCTCGACGGGGACGTGACGCCCTTCTTCTGGCACGAAGACGCCACCGGCGTCGTTGGTCTGGCGCACCCAGACCTGCAGTGCGGTGTACAGCAGCCGGCTGTCCAACCAGCACCATCCCGAGTTGGACCACGTGACACCGACGCGTACCGTCTCTCGGCCCATCTCCGGCACCTCCCTCCGGGTTGCCCGCCACCACCGCCGCGAGCCGTCACACCGGCCATCACCCTGGCATCGGCCGCGCTCTCGAGCAAGCGATTGACCGACCGGATAACGTCGGGGCCGTTCAGATCGGCCGGACGGGGGGCCCGGCATCAGGGAGGGGAGTCGTCACGTGCGCATCGGGATCGAAGTCCAATTCAACGACCTCACGCCGTCGGTGCTCGAAGTTGCACCGATGCTCGAGGCCCGGGGGGTGGAGTCGCTCTGGATGGGGGAGCACACCCACCTACCGGTCGAGACCACCCACCGGTACACGAAGGGGAAGTACAGCGAGAGGAAGTGGGGCGAGGAAGGGGCGGTGCCCGACTTCTACCGTCGGATGGCCGACCCGTACACGACGCTGGCCGCCGCCGCCGCGGTGACGACGCAGCTCCGGCTCGGCACGTGCATCGCCCTTCCGGCCGAGTACAACCCCATCATCCTCGCCAAGCAGATCGCCACCCTCGACCGGATCTCGGGCGGTCGCCTCGAGTTCGATTTCGGTTATGGGTGGAACCCCCTCGAGACGGAGAACAACGGTGTCAACTACGACGACCGGCGGGAGGTGCTGCGGGAGAAGTTGCTGGCGATGGAGGCGTTGTGGGACCAACCGACGGCGAGCTTCGACGGCGAGTTCGTCAAGTTCACCGAGAGCTGGTCGTGGCCGAAGCCCGTCCAGACGCCGCGCCCGCCGATCCGCCTCGGCGCCGCGCCGAGCGAGCGGACGTTCCGCCACATCATCGAGTTCTGCGACGGGTGGGCTCCCGTGAACGACCATGTCGGCGATGCGTTCCCCTCCGCCGTGGCCGACCTGCGACGGCAGTGGGAGGACGCGGGCCGCGACCCGGCCAAGCTCACCATCGACCTCGTACAGGTGCCGGCCACGATGGAAGCCGGCGCGGAGTTGGACGAGTTCGTCCGTCGGCTCCCCGGGCCCGAGCTGGTCGAGAGCTATCGCGAGCTCGGCCTGAACCGACTGCTGATCCCGACGCCAGGCGACACGCTCGACATGCTCAACAACGCGTTGGACCAGATGGCGGCCAGCCACTTCGGTCCTTACCTCTAGGCGGCCGCGACCGTTCCCAAAGGGTCGGGGCCGATGGCCGAGCCACTCACGTTCGGCGTGTTCCCGCTCGGGTTGGCCGGTAGTCCCGAAGGGGTGGCGTCGGGCCGGCCGGACGACTTCGGGCGCATCGCGGCGGCGTTGGCGCTCCTGCGCGGCGATGGCCGACCACCGCTCGTTCGGATGTACGTCAGCTGGGAGGGTCGACCCTCGACGGCGCGAGTGATGGCGCAGATCGGCCAGCTGGCCGCCGGGCCGGGCCCGTTGGACCTGGTGCTGTGTTACCGGGACGCCGCTGGCGATGTTGGGGGCTGGGCCGAGTTCGTCGGCCAGGTCGTCGTCGCGTACGGCGGGCGTCTCGCGGCGGTGCAGGTGACGGGCGAGGCAAATCTGACGACCGTCCCGGCGGCCGCCGACGGCGCCTATCCGGGCGCCGCCGAAGCGCTGGTCAGCGGGGTGCTGGCCGCGTCGACCGCCAAGCAGCGAAGCGACGCGGCGGCGGCGATCGGGTTCGCGGTCAGCCCGGAGATCGACCCGACGACCAGTCCGTTCTGGGCCGAGGTGGCCCGGTTGGGTGGCGAGCGGTTCCCTTCGGCCGTGGACTATGCGGGGCTCGACATGTACCCCGACGTCTTCGGCCCCCGGATCGATCTCGACGGCTTGGAGGGGGCGGTGGACTGGCTGCTGCGCAGCTTTCGGGAGGTCGCGCTCCCGATTGCCGGCGTCGGGCCGGACGTGCCGATCCGGATCTGCGAGAACGGCTGGCCCACTGGTCCGGACCGGAGCGAAGAACGGCAGGCCGACGTTCTCGAGACGGTGCTCCGGGCGGCCGCTGCCCGCCGAGAAGAGCTGCACGTGACGCACTGGGAGCTGTTCACCTTGCGCGACGCGGACAGTAGCCGGGCCGACCTCTTACACCACTTCGGCATCGTGCGCGACGACTACTCGCCCAAGCCGGCGTTCGATCGACTCTGTCGTCTCCTGCCGGAGCTCCGAGCCGCGGGTACCACCATCGAGCAACGGGGGAGTTGATGCTCCCGAGCGAGGCGTTCTTCAGCCTGAGCCGGGTCGAGGACCCGGCGAGGCATCGTTCGTACAACGAGTGGCACCAGCTGGACCACGTCCCGGAGAACGTGGCCCTGCCGGGAACGACGTGGGGTGAGCGATGGGTCCGGTCGCCGGACTGTGCCGACGGCGGCGTCGTCCACTCGTCGTTGGGCGGTTGCCAGTACCTGACGATGTACGCGTTCGCCGACCCGCCGACGTCGAGCATCGGCGAATGGGAGGAGCTGGCGGAACGGTGCTTCCAGTGGGGGAGGCGGCCATGCGAGACGTACGTCACCCGTCCGCTGATGGGTTTCTTGATGGTCGTCAAAGGCTACGTGGCGCCGCGTGTGCGCGTGTCGGCCGAAGCGCTGCCCCATCGACCCAAGCGCGGCGTGATCGTGAGCATTCGCCGGATGGCGGAGCCGCACTCATCTGCGGCTCACGATCTCTACCGGTGGGAGGATCAAGAGCGGATACCGGATCTCCTGACCGTGCCTGGCGTGTCGGGCGCCTACACGTTTGCCTCCAGCTACGCGACCCTGGATGCGAGGTATGAAGGTCAGCCGGGAGAGAAGGCACTCCGGCCGGCGCATCGGGCGATAGGGGACATCCGATTGACGTTGGTGTTCGTCGACGAGGACCCCGTAGAGGTCTCGTCGGCGATCGAGGATCGTCAGCGACGGTCGGCGGTCTCGGCCCACGACGGCGACGCCGTGTCGACGGTGCTGTTGTCGGGACCCCTCCGAACGATCGTTCCGTGGGAGTGGGACTGGTTCGACCTCGGTGATGACCTGGAGCGTTCGTGATCGTTCGCGCTCTTCACGGTGGGCTGGTGGAGATCGAAACGGTCAGTGCCGCATTTCGCCATGCAAGCGATGAAGTGCCCGTTAGACATTGCAAGACCTATCGAGTGCTCTCGGCCGGGACCTCGAATCGGTATTGGTGGAAATCGTGACTGATATATCGTCATCAAATCGCCAAGGCGGGTCTACCGAGACGTGGGTGATGGATGATGAAATTTGCCTACCTTCTATCCGGCTCTGGTGCGAAGTCCTAGAGGACGCCAATCCGTTGTACTACGACCGCGAGTACGCCCGCACGACCCGACACGGAGGGATTGTCGCACCCCCGACGATGATCATGACGTGGTGCGTGCGTCCGGAGTGGATGCCCCAGGGAGACGTGCCGAGTATCACCGAGAGTCTGGCGTCCAGTCTTCCCGAGTACCCACACGCCGTGGGGCTGCGGAGTCTCCAACGGCACTCTCGACCGCTGCACCTAGGGGAGCGCCTTCTGGTCGAGCACTTCGTGGCCGATCCGTCACCGGAAACGACGACCGAGAGAGGCCCGGGACGGCGGGTGAAGCACTATTTCAGCTTCAAGGATGACGGGGACAACGAGGTAGCCAGCCTGGAGATGGAAGTGCTGCGTTTCCAGACGCGGCTGGGCAACGTCGCGCCCGAGCTTCCGCTTCCGAGACCAGGACGCGAAGACGGTGTTCTCGAGCAAGGGGCGGAGGATCCGACCCCTCAGTTACGGCGCCGGCCGCTGGTCTGGGCGGATGTCGATGAGGGCGAAATAGTACCGCCAGTAGCACTTCCGCTGACCTTGAAGCGATGTATCAAGTGGGTGGCTGCCACTAGGGATTATAATGAGGTGCATCATGATCGTGAATTCGCCCGGACTACTGGAGCCTTAGATCTCTTCATTGGCGTTCACTTTTTCCACGGATTGGTGGGTCGATTCATCACCGACTGGTCCGGTCCGACGGGCGAAATCCGCGAGATGGAATTTAAATCGTGGGGACGATGCTATCCCGGTGAGGTTCCAGAAGTAGTGGGGTACGTTGTGCGCAAGTATCGCCGGGATGGTGAGGGACTCGTCGATGTTGCGGTGGCCTGCAACTGCCAGAGGGGCCGTCTCTACGATGTAGCCGTCACCGTCTATCTGCCCGATGATGTGCCCACCCTTGAGCGGGGTCGATCGGCTGCGCCAGGATAATCCGCCCAAGCGGCTGCCGGGGAATGATCAATCGGATGACGTCCCGGTTTAGCTAATGAAGTCGACGACTGGGTTCGTCTCGATAACTGCGATCCGCGGCAGAATGGAGCTTCCGAAGCGCGAGATCTCGTCAAGAAGTTCGGCCCGGGTGTGTATCGACGTCTGGGTGCCTCCATAAAGATAGGACACCCCTGCCGCCGCGAGTCGTTCGGTAGTTTCAACCAGCAGTTCGCCGTCACCATGTGTCACTAGATCCATCCCGTCGAGCGAAAATGCGACGGTTAGCGGCGCCCGTCGTCCGACTATTGCCGCGTAATCGCGGGCATAGTCGATTCTTCGCCGCAGATCTTCGACAGTCTCCAGGGCTGGCGTGTGGCGGGGGCCTGCCGATTCCGCCCGGTTGGGCATGGGTGCCCAACCGTCGGCTAGTTCGATCGCTCGCCGGATGGCCCGCTTACTATTCCCTCCGATCCAGATGGGCGGGTGTGGGCTCTGCTCCGGGCGGGGGAGGGCAACGTTGCCGGGGGCGCGGAAATGCAGTCCCTCGAAGACGAATGGCTCCCCCCGCCAGGCCGCCTTCATGGCGGCGATGCCCTCGTCGACGAGATCATTGCGCTCCTCGAAGGAGACGCCAAGCGCCGCAAACTCGGTCTCTTGGTATCCAGTGGCCACACCGAGGATCACTCGACCCCCGGAGAGGACATCGAGAGAGGCAACCGACTTCGCAGTGAGGAAGGGATTCCGATAGGGCAGTACGGCGAGATGGGTCTGAAGGCGGAGTCGTGTCGTGGCCGCTGCGGCAAACGACAACGCCACGAAGGGATCGAGGGCGTGGTGACCCCCACTCTTCATCCATGCGTGGCTGGGCACCGGGTGTTCTGTCGCGAACACCGCGTCGAAGCCGGCGGCCTCGGCACCCCTGGCAATCTCCGCCACTGCGTCTCCCGTCATGAACTCCTCTTGCCGGTCGACACGGCTCGTCGGCAATGCAAAGGACATCTGCATCGGAGCATCCTCCGTTGGCTTCTCTATGATGAATTACGTGATCAAGGTGGCGTCGTCTCGCGCCAGGACGAAGACGCGCTCGCCGAAGATCGGGGCCGGCATGGCCACCGCCATGGCCACGTCGGGGTGCTCGGCTAGCTCCGCCTCACCCCCGGCGCGCTGCTGTTCTTGCCGCCGCTGTTCTTGCCGCCGCGGATGATGGTGTCCGAGGTTCGTCCGACCACCTGCAGATAGCCCGCCGCGTCCATCTCGATGATGTCGCGACTGGGTCGCGTATGCCGCCAGGAGCTGAGCCAGAGGAACCGCTGGTGTCGCCGCCGCCACAGGCCGGACCGACGGTGCACGTGAGCCAGGGGTGGCGCCGACTCGACACGTGGTCGGCCACAACCTCGATTACTTGGTAGAGCTCGTGACGGTGATCGGGACGCCTTCGTAGTGACCTGTGACGGGGGTGCCGGGACGGAGGACGGCCCAGTAGTTGGTCATCGCCGATGTCGGGAGCGCGTCTTCCGTCTTGGTGTACCCCGGGTTTTGGTAGTCGAGGAACGTCCCCCGGGGGATGTCGGTCTTGCCCGTCGCCTCCAAGGCGTCGAGCAGCTTTGTCACGTTGGTGGTGGTCTTGGCCGTCTTCATGGCATAGGCCGCGAGGTTGACGGCATCCGCGTGGTACGCCGAGATGCCGATGTCGCCGATCGGACCTTGCGAGGTGAGCTGCTTGGCGAAGGCCTCGGACAGGGGCGTCGAGGCCTTCTTTGTGGACAGGTAGATCCGCGGGGCGACGACATAGAACTGTTTGGCCACCGCCGAAGGAATGTGCTCCATCACGGCGGTCCCGATCGACTCGTCATTGACCTGGATCTTGACCGTGTCCCACCCCAGCGTCTGCAGGTCTCTCAGGCAGGAGATGACGCTGGACGGAACGACCGCATGGAGGTCGATGGCCTGGGCCCCCGCGTTCTTGGCCTGCTGCAGCGCCGCCGTGTAGTCCGTGGCCCCGGTCGGCGTGCTGACATAGGCCACGGACTGCATGCCGTACTTGGGGGCGTTGTCCGTCACGAGCTTGGTGCCCTGCAGGTCACCCGGGACCTCGTCGGAGATGGCGGCGATCTTCTTGACGCCCAGGTGGGCCAGACCCGAGTCCTCGGCCTTCGCCATATCCGCCGTCGTCGGGATCAACTGGAAGGCGTAGGGGTACTTGCTGAAGTCGATGTCGGTGTCGGTGCAGAACGTTATGACCTTTTCCTTGGTCGTCACCGGCAGGCCCGGCGCGCAGGTGGCTGTCACCGTACCGACATCCATAAAGGTTGCCGGGTACTGCTCCAACAGCTGTTGCGTATCGAGCGCCACAATGGACGCGTTCGACTGCGCATCGAGGTAGTGGAAGGCGATCTTCTTGCCCATCACCCCGCCTTCTTTGTTGATCTGGGCAACCATTGCCTTATCGCCGGCCAACTGGTATTGGCCGTACTGGCCGTATGTACCAGTGAGTGTCACGACGGCGTCGAAGTTCATGGTGCTGCTGTCGCCGGCTGCGCCGGCGGTGGCAGTTGCGGCTGGCCCAGCCACTGCGACCACCGTCGTCAGGCCCGTGGCCACCGCTAGGACGACGGCCGACAGGCCCCGGCGCATGAAAGCACCCAGTACTGGCATCGACGTTCCCCTCCCATGAAGCTGCTGTTACAGATGCATCAGGAATGTCGCTCTTGGCGCGCTACAGATTGAACGAGCGTCGAGCACCACCCCAGAATGCCTCCGTCTGCTGCTGCGATCCGCACCCCACTCCGTTGACTCGTGCCGTTAACGGTAACGTCAGGCCGGGCAGTCGTCAACCGTTTCGTAATGGCCGACCCGGACGAGGCAAGCGTTGGGCCTCCCTTCGGCCCTCTGTTCGGTTGGCCTGCGGTTCGACGAGGCCGTGACGCCACTTGCGGCCAGCCGTGGCCACGAGCTGCGTCGAGGGCGACGATCAGGCGGTGCCCTTCGCCGATGTCCGCGGGCCACGATGCGCCAGGATCAAACGTTCGCGCGACGAGCGCTGGGATCGATCTCGTACGGTAAAGTCCGCGTAGAAGACTGACAGAAGGAGGCGACCGTGAGCGGTATTGCACTCGGAACTCGCTATGAAGTGGACCCCATCCCTCCGGTGCCCGAAGACACCACCTATCTCGATGCTGGGCCCCTGCGCATTGGTGTCGAATTTCGGCACCTAACCGATGACGTTCTCGATGCCGGGTTCGCCTATTCGCCGGAGGCAGCGGCCATCGTCAACGCGGACCGTCCCGAACAGATAGATGATCAAGGATTCTCCATTCACGTCCTCGATGCGGGCACCGGCGGAGAGCACCTTCGCTTCGACATGTTCGATAACGATCCCCATTATCACTACATCGTTCCTTCCTCGTATAACGTCCTCATCCCATACGACACCGATGCGTCGGGCGATATGTTCGAATGGGTTCTGGAATGTCTCCGGCATCGGCTGCCACAGATGCTGCGCCACGCCGAAGCCGATGAGTTGGCCCAGCGGATTGCCCAACCCGAGGTGGACAGGGTGCTGTCGGAGATCGAGCGGCTGATGGGCGAGCGCGGCCGGCCGATGAACGGGGCCGCGGCCTAATCGGTCCGAGATTCCGGCGCGCGGACATTCCGGACCGCCGGCAGGACAGGCCCAGGCAGGCGCTTGGCGCTCGTGTCGTTGCCTACCGGGGCTGGGGCCAGGGCGCGTGGTCAGTACGACATGTCCCTCGCGGCTCCGGCAGTGAGCGGTGTGCCGGTGTCCGGTACTGGGCGCTAGGCACCAGATGTTCTCCCTGGCAGGAGCATCGCAATATTGGTGGAGGTGGCGGGAATCGAACCCGCGTCCTTCGGCACCTCAGTGAGCCTTCTCCGAGCGCAGCCGACAGAGGATTGTCGGGGGCGGCACTGCTGCCGGCGGCTACGCCGCCCCGTATCTGACTGAGTTTCCTCGGCGGCCTGTCAGAACGACCACTGAGTAAGCCCTACTTGATGACGCCCATTTACCAACCCGTAGGGCTGAGGTTGGACGGACGTCGCTACTGTTTAGGCAGCGAGCGCGAGCTGAGGCTCGGCGTTTATTTTTGGTTCCGGCTCTTTAACGTGGCTCCGGAGACCACGGCTCGCTTCTCTCACCTCGACGACCAAAGTCGAAACCCTTCACCCCCTCGGGAGTTTGCAGTTGTGCCCGCCCTGGCTGGGCGGTCCCCTCAGCGTACCGGGATCCCGCTCAGCTCGTGGTCCGGTACTTCTGGGCGTCCCGAGCGGCCCTGGAGGCTTCCCGATCGGCCAGCCGGGAGAGGATGGCCTGGCGCTTGTCGTGGAGCTTGCGGCCCTTGGCCAGGGCCACCTCGACCTTGGCCTTGCCGTCCCGGAAGTACAGCGACAGGGGGATGAGCGTGAGGGCTTGCTGCTGGGTCTGGCCCATGAGCTCGTCGATCTCCTTGCGGTGGACCAGGAGCTTGCGCCGGCGGTCCGGATCGTGGGACCCGAACCCGGCGGCGAAGTGCCAAGGGGGAATGTGGACCCCGAACAGCCAGAGCTCCCCGTCGGAGACCCGGGCGTAGGCGTCCGAGAGCTGTGCCTTGCCCTCCCGGAGGGACTTGACCTCGCTGCCCTGGAGAACGATGCCGGCCTCGAAGGTGTCCAAGATGTCGTAGTCGTGGCGGGCGCGGCGGTTGGAGGCGACCGTCCGGTCCCCGGCGGTGCCGGCCGCCTCCCGGGCCGCTGCCCGCTTGGCCACCGTCTTCTTCGCCCGTGCCATAGACGATGGAGGCTACCGCCGGCCTCCGGGTTCGACGTCGCCGGCGGCCGGCGCGGTCGGCGCAGTCGCGCCCACCATCCGTTCGACATCCGGTGACCGCTATTACGATTATGTGACGATGTTGCGGCTGCCGAACGAGATCTACCTGCAGATGGTCGGGCACTGCATCGGCGGGCTCCCGGACGAGGCCTGCGGGCTGCTCGCCGGCGACCCGGCGACCGGCGAGGTCCGGCGGTGCTACCCGACGAAGAACGCGGCCGCCTCCGCCAAGCTGTACGTCGTCGACTCGAAGGACATGCTCCGAGCCGACCGGGACGCCGAGCAGCACGACATGTCGATCATCGGCGTCTTCCACTCGCACACCCACACCGACGCCTACCCGTCGCCGACCGACGTCGACCAGGCCCCCGACCCGACGTGGCACTACGTCCTCGTCTCGCTCCGAGACACCCACCCGGTCGTCCGGAGCTACCTGATCGTCGAGGGTCGGATCGAAGAGGAGTCGGTCGTCGTCGTGACCCACACCCTCCGAGCCGGCTGACCCAGAGCCGGCTGGCCCAGAGCCGGCTGGCCCAGAGCCGGCTGACGTCGGCGCCGGCGGCCCGGGTGGTTCCGACGCCCGGTAGGTTTGGCCAAGGGCCGCTCGGATCGACGGAGGTGGAGATGACGGACCGCGACTACCCGGAGGCCATGGCCCCGGACCATGTCGAGCCGGTGCCACGGCGGATACGGGCCATCGCCGGCGGTCGGGTGGTCGTCGACACGACGAGGGCGGTCTACGTGTGGGAGTGGCCGCCGTTCCCGCAGTACTACGTGCCGATCGATGACGTCGACGGTGACGCCCTCGTCGACGAGCAGCGAGACGAGGAGACGCCACGCGGTCGCGCCAAGAGCTTCGGCGTGCGGGCGGCCGACGTGGTCCGGCCGAAGGCGGCACTGGTGTTCACCGACGGAGCGAAGGCCGGTCTGGCCGGGATGGTCCGGCTCGACTGGGCCGCCATGGACGCGTGGTACGAGGAGGACGACGAGGTCTTCGTCCATCCGCGCAACCCGTACAGCCGGGTCGACGCGGTCCGGTCGACGCGGACGGTCCGGGTCGAGATCCACGGTGTCGTCCTGGCGGAGTCGTCGGCCCCGGTGATGGTCTTCGAGACCGGCCTGCCGACGCGGTACTACCTGCCGCGGCCGTCGGTCCGCTTCGATCACCTGGTTCCGTCCGACACCGTCACGGAGTGTCCGTACAAGGGACGAACGACCGGCTACTGGTCGGCCGCGGTCGGTGGCCGGACGCACCCGGACATCGCGTGGGCCTATGACTTCCCGACCGCCCAGGTCCTGCCGATCGCCGGCCTGGTGGCGTTCTACAACGAGAAGGTCGACACGTTCATCGACGGCGAGCCGGTCGAGCGGCCGCGGACGCACTTCTCCTGACCGTCGCTACTCCCGAGCGCCCCCGACGACCGTGACGATCGGGCGGAGCCGAGCGGATCAGGCCCGACGATGGGCGCCAGCGCGGAGCAATCGCCCGGGCCGGGCGCCGGTCGGCTCCCCGTTCCGCATGGTGACGGCCCCGGCGACGACGGTGGCCCGGTAGCCGCGGGCCCGCTGGGTCAGTCGACGGGCGCCGCCGGGGAGGTCGTAGACGAGCTCGGGCATCTCCGGCGCGAGGGTGGCCGGGTCGAACACGTTGAGGTCGGCGACGAAGCCCTCGCGGATCAACCCGCGGTCGTAGAAGCCCCAGGCCGTGGCCGGGTCGTAGGTGACCATCCGGACGGCCTCTTCCAACGTGAACACCTGGCGCTCCCGGACCCAGTAGCTCAAGAGGTGGGTCTGGATCGAAGAGTCGGCGACCTGGCTCACATGGGCGCCGGAGTCGGAGAAGGTCATGACCGTTCGGGGGTGCTTCATGACCCGGACGGTGTTCTCGTCGGTGAAGTGAAATATCGGCTGGATGAAGAACACCTTCAGGTCCCGTTCGAGGGCCAGGTCGATCAGCCGCTCCGCCGGATGGACTCCGGCCGCTTCCGCCAGTGCCGCCACCGTCGAGTACGGCGGCATCGGCCGGTCCATCACGAACATGTTGTCGTACTCCGGCGGGCGGACCTCCGCCCCGACCAGCTCGCTCCCGTAGTCCCCGTGCTTGGCTGCCTCGAGCAGCGGGGCCCGCGTGGCCGGGTCCCGGAGCCGCCGGGCCTGCTCGTCGAGGGGCAGGGTGCGGAACTCCTTCCAAGCAGCCAACCGGTCGAAGGGAAGCTGGGTCTCGAACGACAGGACCGAGGCGACCCCCCGGCTGTGGGCCATGCCGAAGATCCGGGCCCCTTCGGCCACCGCGGCGTCGATGAAGTCGAGCGCCTCGAGCCCTGTGGGCGACGCCGGGACCCCGAAGGTAAAGGGCACCCCGGTCGCCACGGCCAGGGCCCCCAACCGGTCGTAGTACTCCGCCCGGACCTCGGGGTCGGGGGAGTGGGCCGCCCGCTCGCCGGTGATCTGGAAGATGCCGGCTCCGGCCTCGGCCATCTCGGAGACCAGCCGGACGACCTCGGCCCATGACGCCAACCGCGAGGCCACCGGCCGGCCGTCGGAGGTCTGGTGGAACGTGTTGCGGGTGGTCGTGAACCCCATCGCCCCGGCTTCGAGGGCCTCTCGGAGCACCCGGGCCATCTCGTCGAGCTCGTCGTCAGAAGCCTCCGCCTCGAACGCACGCTCGCCCATGACCCAGGTGCGCAATGCCGAGTGGCCGAGGTTGGCGGCGTAGTTGATCCCCTTCGGGAGCCGGTCGACCGCGTCGAGGTACTCCGGGAAGGTCTCCCAGCTCCACCTGATCCCCTCGGCCATGGCGACCGGGGAGATGTCCTCGGCCCGTTCCAGGTTCCGGACGACCAGTTCGCGCCGGTCGGCCCGGGCCGGTGCCAGCGTGAACCCGCAGTGGCCCATCACCACCGTCGTCACGCCCTGCCAACAAGACGACGTGCCCAGCTCGTCCCAGAAGATCTGGGCATCCATGTGGGTGTGCCCGTCCACGAAGCCGGGGCTGACGACGTGCCCTTCGGCGTCGACCTCCTCGCGCCCGCGCCCGCCGATCCGACCCACCTCGACGATGCGGCCGTTGCGAACCCCTACGTCCGCCCGGATGCCGGCCGAGCCGGACCCGTCGATCACGGTGCCGCCGCGAACGACGAGGTCATACATGGTCCACCCCCAGGGCCTCCCAAAGTCAGCCGTTTGACTTATGCTAAGGGCGTACCGACCGGACGGTCAATGGAGCGATCGTCCAAGCGATCACCGTGGGCCGGTCGTGCGGTCACCGAGGACCTTCGACAGCTCGAGGTCGGCCACGGTTCCGGGGGCGGACGGTTCGGCGTCATCGGCGGAACGGGCGGGAAGCAAGGGGAGGGGACGCGGTGGTCCACAGCGACGCGGAGAACCAGGACGCCGGCCGGAACGATCTGCCATGGATCATCTCGGTCGACGACCACGTGGTGGAGCCGGCCACGGTCTGGACCGACCGGCTGTCGGCCCGTGACCGGGAGATCGGTCCGCGGGTCGTCCGCGACACGTGCCGGACGGTGGTGGACCCGGCCCGGCAGATCGCCCGGTACACCAAGGGAGCCGACGGCCCGGTCACGGACTGGTGGGTCTACGAAGACCTGGCCCAGCCGATCCCGATGGTCGTGGCCTCGGCGGGCTATCGGCCCGAAGAGTTCACCCCGGGGCCGATCGCCTTCGACGAGATGCGGCCGGGTTGCTACGACCCGACGGCCCGGCTGGAGGACATGGACGTCAACCGGGTCGAGCGGTCGCTCTGCTTCCCGATGATCACCCGTTTCGCCGGGCAGATGTTCTTGGACGCCAAGGACAAGGACCTCGCCCTCCGCTGCGTGCAGGCCTACAACGACTGGATGATCGACGAATGGTCCGGGGGGAGCGGTGGCCGGTTGATCCCGCTCGGGATCGTCCCGCTCTGGGACGCGAGCCTGGCCGCGGAGGAGATCCGGCGCAACGCCGCCCGTGGCTGTCGGGCGGTGACGTTCACGGAGATGCCGAGCCACCTCGGTCTGCCCTCGATCCACGACCCGAGCCGGTTCTGGGACCCCTTCTTCGCCGCCTGTGACGAGACCGGGACGGCGCTCTGCATGCACATCGGCTCGGGTTCCAAACTGGTCGAAGCCAGCCCGTACGCGCCGTTGTTGGTCGACGTGACGCTGACGTTCACCAACGCCCAACAGTCGATGGTGGAGTGGCTCCTCTCCGGGCAGCTCGCCCGCTTCCCGTCGCTCAAGATCGCCTTCTCGGAGAGCCAGATCGGCTGGATGCCGTTCATCCTCGAGCGGATCGACAAGGCCTTCCACACGTCGAGGGCGTGGGCCGGTGGCGAGGTTCCCCTGGACCGGCCGCCCAGCGAGTTCGTCCCCGGCCGGGTCTACGGCTGCTTCTTCGACGACGAGACCGGCATCGCCAACCGCGACGCCATCGGCGTCGAGCAGATGGTCTTCGAGGTCGACTACCCCCACCAGGACACCACGTGGCCCGACACGCCGGCGTTCGTCCAGAAGATCGCCGCCCAGGTCAGTAGGGACGAGCTCGACAAGATCGTGCGGACCAACGCCATGGACCTTTTGGGATTGGACGCCGAGCTCCCCTCCCGCTGAGGCCCCCCCGGGACGCCCGGTGCCGTCCCCGGAAGGGGGGCCGGTCCGAGCGGGGAGCCACCGCCCCGGCACCCCGGTAGAATCCGGACTAGAAAAGTCAACTATTGCCGGCCCACAGGTGTCGGCCCGATCCGGGGAGGCCCCGTGCCCGTCGATGTCCGCCTGCCGACCGTCCTGCGCTCGCAGGCCGGTGGTCACTCCACCGTTGCCGTCGACGCCTCGACGATCGGCGAGGTCCTCCAGCGGCTCGTCACCGAGTACCCGGGGATGGCCGGCCAGCTCCTGAACGACGACGGCAGCCTTCACCGGTTCGTCAACGTCTACGTGAACGACGACGACGTCCGCTACCTGTCGCTCCTCGACACGCCGGTCAAGGACGGCGACGAGATCTCGATCCTGCCGGCCGTCGCCGGCGGCTGAGCCGCCCCGTCCGCCCGAGCCGACGCGTCCGATGGCCCCGTACGACAGCGTCCTCGACCTGATCGGCAACACGCCGCTCGTCGAGATCAGCCAGCTGAGCCCGAACCCGTCCGCCCGCATCCTCGTCAAGCTCGAGGGTCGGAACCCCGGCGGTTCGGTCAAGGACCGCGTCGCCCTGTCGCTCGTCGAGCAGGCCGAGAAGGACGGCATCCTCCACCCCGGTGAGCCCGGCCAGGTGCTGATCGAACCGACGTCCGGGAACACCGGGATCGGCCTGGCCATGGTGTGCCGGGTCCGCGGCTATCACCTCAAGGTCGTCCTGCCGACGAACGTCTCCGTCGAGCGGCGCCAGCTCCTCGAGCTGTGGGGCGCGGAGATTATCGAGTCGCCTGGTTCCGAGGGCTCGAACGGGGCCGTCCGCCAAGCCCGCCAGCTCGCCGAGGCCCACCCGGAGTGGGTGTTCCTCTACCAGTACGCCAACCCGGCCAACCCGAAGGCCCACTACGAAGGGACCGGGCCGGAGATCTGGCGCGACTGCCCCGACGTCACCCACCTCGTTGCCGGTCTCGGGACCTCCGGCACGCTGCTGGGTGCCGGACGGTTCTTGAAGGAGCAGAACCCGCGGGTCCAGGTCTGGGCGGTCGAGCCGCCGTCCGGTGAGGTCGTCGACGGCCTGCGGAACCTCGACGACGGCTACATCCCGCCGATCTTCGAGGAGCTCGGCGGCCGCGAGCTGCTCGACCGCAAGACCGTCGTCCGGCCGAGAGAGTCGATCGAGTGGACGCGCCGGCTGACCGAGGTCGGCCTCTTCGTCGGCATCTCGTCCGGCGCCGCGGTCGCCGGTGCCGTGAAGTGCGCCAACCAGCTCGCGGCCGGCGAGGACGCGGTGATCGTCGTCGTCTCGCCCGACGACGGTTGGAAGTACCTCTCGACCGGCGCGTGGACCGGCGACCTCGACGAGGTCGCCGAGCGGGCGAAGTCGATCATCTACTTCTGAGCCGCCGGCGCCGGCCACCCGGCCTAGGCTGCGCCGCGTGGCCGTCGCCCCTGACGCCGGGCCCACTGACACCGGGACGGCGCACACCGTGGCAGCGCACACCGTGACCGTCCTCGGTTGCGACGGCAGCTATCCCGGACCCGGCGGCGCGGCCAGCGGCTATCTCGTCCGGGGTGGCGGCACCCGCGTCTGGCTCGATGCCGGGCCGGGGACGTTCGCCATGCTCCAACTGGTCACCGATCCGGCCGCCGTCGACGCGATTGTCCTCTCGCACGAGCATCCCGACCACTGGACCGATCTCGAGTCGTTCGCGGTCTGGCATCGCCAGTCCGGTGCTCGCCAACCGGTCCCGGTCTACGCGCCACCCGGCCTGCGCCGGCGGTCGTACTTCGCCGACGATCCGTTGCTCGACTGGCAGGAGATCGGCCCGTCGCACGTCGTTACCATCGGCCAGCTCACCTGCCGGTTCGTCGCCACCGACCACGGACCGCCGACGCTGGCCGTCCGCGTCGACTCGTCCGCCGCCGACCACGCCCTCCCGACATCGGCCGACGGCGAGCACGCCACGTCGTTCGCCTACTCGGCCGACTCCGGCCCGGACTGGTCCGTCGACGAGCTCGGCCACGGCATCGGCACGGTGCTCTGCGAGGCCACGTTCAGCCGGCGGGACGAGGGGGCATCACGGCACATGAGCGGCCGTCAGGCCGGGCAGATGGCCGCCGCAGCCGGGGTTGGACGTCTCGTCGTCACCCATCGGTGGCCTACGGTGTCGGCCGACGAGGTCGCCGCGGAGGCAGCCGACGCCCTCGGGCGGAACGTCGACCAGGCCGTCGCCGGCCAGGTCTTCGAGTGGTGAGCGAGTGACAGTCGGTCGCCGGCACGGCGGCGCAACGTGGGAACAGTCGAGAGGGGATGGTGACGCGTAATGACGAGCCCGAGTGTGGACACTCCTGATCCGCGGACGCTTCGGTCGGACGGGCGGGCCGTCGACGAGCTCCGCCCGGTCGTCTTCGACCGGGACTTCACGATCTTCGCGCTCGGGTCCGTGCTCGTTTCGATGGGTCGGACACGCGTGCTGTGCACCGCGTCCGTCGAGGACCGCGTCCCCCCGTGGATGCGCGGCAGCGGTAAGGGATGGGTGACCGCGGAGTACTCGATGCTGCCGGGGTCCACCGCCGAGCGGGCCAGCCGGGAGGCGGCCAAGGGCAAGCAGTCCGGCCGAACCCAGGAGATCCAGCGGCTCATCGCCCGGTCGCTGCGCGCCGTCTGCGACCTCGTCGCCCTCGGCGAGGTCCAGGTGACCGTCGACTGCGACGTTCTCCAGGCCGACGGCGGGACCCGGACCGCGTCGATCTGCGGCGCCTACGTCGCGCTGCACGACGCGTTCTCCCGGATGATGCTCGACGGCCGCCTCGCGTCGAACCCGCTGACCGACGCCGTCGCGGCCGTCTCCGTCGGTATCGTCGACGGCGTCCCGATGCTCGACCTGCCGTACGTGGAGGACTCGCGGGCGGAGGTCGACATGAACGTGGTCATGACCGGCTCCGGGCGGTTCGTCGAGGTCCAGGGGACCGCCGAGGGCATGGCCTTCAGTCGAGGCGAGCTCGACGACCTCCTCGCCCTCGCCCAGTCCGGCATCACCCAGCTTGCCGATGCCCAGGCCGTCGTGCTCGCCGACCCGCCGACGCCGCGGTGAACGCCCGATGAGCCTGACCCTCGTCCTCGCCACGGCCAACCCCGACAAGACCGCCGAGGTCGCGGCCATCCTCCGTGACGCCGGCGACGTCGAGCTGCTGCCGCGGCCGGCCGACGTCGACGACGTCGAGGAGACCGGCGACACCCTGCTCGCCAATGCCCGGCTCAAGGCCCAGGCCATCGCCGAGGCGACCAACCTGGCCGCCGTGGCCGACGACACCGGCCTCGAGGTCGACGCCCTCGGCGGTGCGCCCGGCGTCTACTCCGCCCGGTACGCCGGCGACGACGTGACGTACGCCGACAACGTCGCCAAGCTCCTGACCGACCTCGCCGCCCTCGACGACGGTGGCGGCGAGCGGCGGGCCCGGTTCCGAACGGTCGCCCTCGTCACGTTCCCCGACGGCGGCGAGATCTGGACCGAGGGCACCGTCGAGGGGCGGATCGCCACCTTCCCGAAGGGAACGGGCGGCTTCGGTTACGACGCGGTCTTCGTGCCCGACGAGGGCGACGGCCGCACGTTCGCCGAGATGGGCCCCGACGAGAAGAACGCCATCTCGCACCGCGGGCGCGCCTTCCGCTCCCTCGCTGTCGAGCTCGCCGGTCGGACCTGACCCGGTCCTCGTCCGGACCGGGCCCGGGTCGGGGCGGTCCTTACGCGGACTGGTCCGGCTTCGTCGGGCGCCACGCGGTCAGCAGGAGCAGGGCCGCCCCGCCACCGCCGGCTCCGAGCGCGATGGCGAACCCCGGCCAGCCCCAGAGGCTCTGCAACGCACTGACGTGGCCGTCGATGCTCCAGGTGCCCGGCCCGAGGATGGCCACCGCCAGGCCCATCAGCGTCAACGTCGCCACGTACTCCCAGCCCTCGCCGGGCCGGAAGATGAAGAAGCCGTTCTTCAGGTGGTTCGTGATCCACGCGACGAGCATGACGCCGATGACGCCCGCGCCGCCGAACGGCGTCAGCAGACCGAGGACGAGGAGAACGCCCGCGCCGATCTCCGTGAAGCTCGCCGTCCAGGCGTGCAGCCACCCCGGCTTCATGCCGAGGCTCTCGAACCAGCGGCCCGTCCCGGCGATCTTCCCGCCGCCGAAGATGTGGTTGATCCCGTGAGCCAAGAAGACGCCGCCGAGCGTCAGCCGGAGGATCAGCAGCGCCAGATCGGCTGAGCTCTGCGTCAGGCTGCCGAACGGCAGGAGGTGGTCGATCGGGGTCATCGGTCGCCTTTCGGTTCTTGCGGTCGGTTCGTCGGGTGCGGGTTGGTCGGCGGTCGGTTCGGGGCGGCGGTTGGTTCGGGGCGGCGGTCGGTTCGGGTCGGTCGATGGCTCAGCGGATCCGGGGGGCCGCCCGGTTGCCGGACGCGAACGCCGCCTGGCCCTCGGCCAGGCTCTCGTCGTCGGTCCCCAGGCCGATGAACGCCCACCCGAGGTCGAGCGACTGGCGGCGTGACAGCTCGCGGCCGGCCCACAGGGCGCGCAGCGAGCCCTGGACGGCCAGCGCCGGCGCCTTGGCGATCTCGCCGGCCACCCAGGCCGCCCGGTCGTGCAGCTCCGCCGCCGGGCAGACCTCCGAGACGAAGCCGACCTCGTGGGCCCGAGCCGCCGAGATCCGCTCCGCATTGCCGAGCAGCGTCATGCGGACGACCTCGCCGAACGGCATCTTCGGCAGGAGCTGCAGCGGTTCGTACGCCGAGGTCATCCCGAACGTCACGTGCGGGTCGAAGAACGTCGCGTGCTCCGCGGCGATAACGACGTCGACCTCGCCGAGCAGGTAGAACGCGCCGCCGCAGGCCATCCCGTTGACCGCCGCGATGACCGGCTTCCACAGGTCGTTCGACTTCGGGCCGAGGTACTCGCCGGGGTCGTCGAACATGAACGGCGTCGCCCCCGGGTTGCCGATGTGGGGCGGCTCCGTCCCCGACGGGTCGGGGCCAGCCGGATCGGGGTGCCGGTCGTCGGTGGCGCCCGCATCGGCTTCGCCGAGTGCCTCGCGCCGGTCGACCCCGGTGCAGAACGCCTTCTCGCCGGCACCCGTGACGACGACGGCCCTGACACCGTCGTCGTGGCGGAGCCACCGCCAGACCGTCCGCAGCTCGTGCTGCATCGTCAGGTTGAACGCGTTGTGGACCGCTGGGCGGTTGAGCGTGACCCAGGCGACGCCGTCGTCGGCGGTGTACGTGATCGTCTCGAAGTCAGCCACCGGGACACGTTAACCGGGAGAACCTCCCTGGTGGCGGTGGTACCGTGACGCCGGTCGGTGCCGGCCCGGGGGTCGGCCGACGGACCGAGAGGGGTGGACGGCGACGATGGGCACGGTCGACGAGGTGCTGAAGGGCATGGTCGGCCGCCGGACGCAGACGTCGACCGTCGTCGTCGAGCGCGGGCCGGTGACGTTCTTCGCCGACGCCGTGCTCGAGACCGATCCGGCCTACCGGACGCCGGCCGCGGCGGTCGCGGCAGGGCTCCCGGGCATCCCCGCGCCGCCGACGTACCCGTTCGTCATGGACACGTGGGGCCGGTTCCCCGAGATCCAGCCGGCTGACGCGCCGCCGCCGGCCGGGCTGCTCGACGTGCTCGGCCCGCTGCTGGCCGACGGCGGCCTCATCCTCCACGGCGAACAGGAGTTCACGTACCACCGACCGGTCGTCGTCGGCGACGTCCTCACCGGCCACGGTGCGGTCGTCGACGCCTATCAGAAGGAGTCGAAGGGCCGGACGATGACGTTCGTCGTCGTCCGCACCGACTGGACCGACCAGGCCACCGGCGAGCCGGTCGTGACGAGCACGTACAACGTCATCTACCGCGTCTGACCCGGCCGGCCGCCCCGTTCTAGAACATGTTCTAGTCTGGAGCCGGCGCAAACGCAGCCGCAGTCGACGGTGGCGGTCGTCGGGACCCCGACGGGCTCGATCGGCCAGCCGGGGAGGAAGTGGTAAGTGGCGATCGGGGTGAGCGAGGAGCACGAGGAGCTGCGGCGAGCGCTCCGGCGATGGACCGATCGGTACTGCCCGAGCGACGTCCCGCGGGCCCTGCTCGACGTCGACGACGACGTCCTGCCGCCGGTCTGGGCGGACCTGGCCGAGCAGGGATGGATCGGCATCCACGTCCCCGAGGCGCTCGGCGGGCAGGGGTTCGGGGTCCTCGAGCTGGCGATCGTCGTCGAGGAGCTCGGCCGGGTGATCGCCCCCGGACCGTTCGTCCCGACCGCCCTGGCCGCCGCGTTGCTCGCCCGGGGCAGTGGCGACGTGCAGAAGTCGCTGCTGCCCGGCGTGCTCGACGGGTCGACGCCGGCGTGCGTCGCCTTCGGTCGCTCCCCGGCGCCGCTCCCCGCCGCTCACGTCGGCGCGGGCGGCGTCCGGTCGGTGACGGGCACGGTTCCCGCGGTTCTCGGGGCCGGCCTGGCGGCCGTCGCCGTCGTCCCGGTGGCGCTCGCCGGTGAGGCGGCCGCCGGTTCGCCGGGCGGTGGGCCGCCGGAGGCCGGGCCGGTGCAGTGGTACGCGATCGAGCTGCGCGGGCCGGACGGCCGACCGGCGGCCGGGGTGACCGTCGCCGGGCGGCCATGCCTCGACTCGACCCGCCGGACGGCCGAGGTCCGGCTCGACGGCGTGATGGTCGCTCCGGAGCGAGTGCTCGACGGCGTGACGTCCGCCGACGTCGACGACCTGGCGGTCGTCGTGGCGTCGGCCGAGCTCGTCGGGAGCGCCCGTTGGTGTCTCGAGACGGCGACCGAGCACGCCCGGACCCGCGTCCAGTTCGGCCGGCCGATCGGGCAGTTCCAGGGGGTCAAGCACCGCCTGGCCAATCTGCTGACGGCGGTCGAGCAGATGACCGGCGCCGTGTGGGACGCCGCGCTCGCCGCCGACGGTGACGACTCGGCCCAGGCCCATCTCTCGGCGGCCGCGGCCGGCGCGCTCGCCCTCGATGGCGGGGTCCGGGCGGCGAAGGATGCCATCCAGGTGCTCGGCGGGATGGGGTTCACGTGGGAGCACGATGCCCACCTCCACCTCCGTCGCGCCGCGACCACCCGCCAGCTGCTCGGCGGGGCCGGGGCCCGGCGCATCTCGGTTGCCCGGCAAGCGGTCGGCGGGGCCCGGCGATCGCTCGGGGTCGAGCTGCCCGAGGACGTCGCACGACCGGTCCGGATCGAGCTCGGACCGGTCGTCGCCGAGGTCGCGGCGGCCGGCCCCGACGACCAGCGGCGGCTGCTCGGCGAGCGGGGGCTCCTCTTCCCGCACTGGCCCGCGCCGTACGGGCGGGACGCCGGGCCGGTCGAGCAGCTCGTCATCGACCAGCTCCTCCAGGCCGCCGGGATCCGCCGCCCCCCGGCGCACGTCGCCGCGTGGGCATTGCCGACGCTGATCGCCCACGGCACGCCGGCCCAGCAGGACCGGTTCGTCCTCCCGACGCTGCGCAGCGAGCTGCTCTGGTGCCAGCTCTTCAGCGAGCCGGGGGCCGGCAGCGATCTCGCGGCGTTGACGACCCGGGCGACGCGGGCCGACGGCGGTTGGCTGCTCAACGGCCAGAAGGTCTGGACGTCTGTCGCTGCCCGGGCCGACGTCGGCATCTGCCTGGCCCGGACCGACCCGGACGCGCCGAAGCACCAGGGCATCACGTACTTCGTCGTCGACATGCGGTCGGCCGGTATCGACGTCCGCCCGCTCCGGGAGATCACCGGCGACGCGCTGTTCAACGAGGTCTTCTTCGACGGCCTGTTCGTCCCCGACGACTGTGTCGTCGGTGACGTCGACGGCGGGTGGCGGCTGGCCCGGACGACGCTCGCCAACGAACGGGTCTCGCTGGCGTCCGACTCGGCGTTCGGCGGGTCGCTCGAGGCGATCATCGCCATGGCCACCGCTGACGGGTCGGCCGACGATCCGGCGGTCCTCGATGCGCTCGGCCGCCTGCTCGCCGACGCCCAGTCCCTGGCGGTGCTCGGGCAGCGGGCGACGCTGCGGTCCGTGTCCGGCCTCGAGCCCGGACCCGAGTCGAGCGTCCGCAAGTTGATCGGGGCCGAGCACGACCAACGGGTCGCCGACTACGGCCTCGACCGCTGCGGATCGCTCGGCGCCTACGCCGACGGCCCGGCCGCGTCGTGGGCCCGGTCGTTCCTCCATACTCTCTGCCTGACGATCGCCGGCGGGACGAGCGAGGTCCAGCGCAACGTCATCGGCGAGCGGCTGCTCGGGCTGCCCCGAGACCCGGAGCCGGCGTCGTCGCCCGCCCCGGCGCCGGCCCCGGGGTCGTAAGATCAGTCGTATGCCTTACTTCGAGGATCTGGCCGTCGGTGACGAAGCCCCGGTGCGCACGCACACCCTGACGCGGACCGATCTCGTCCGCTATGCCGGCGCCTCCGGCGACTTCAACCCGATGCACCACGACGAGCCGCTGGCCACCGCCGCCGGCCAACCGAGCGTCTTCGGTCACGGGATGTTCTCGATGGGGTTCCTCGGTTCGGCCATCACCGACTTCGTCGGGGTCGGCACGTTGACGTCCTACAAGGTCCGGTTCGCCCGCCAGACGTGGCCGGGCGAGGAGCTCGCCACCAAGGTCGTCGTGGCCGGCACCCGCACCGACGACGGCCGTCACCTCGTCGACCTCGACGTCCGGCTCGTCAACGAGACCGGCGAGGAGAAGGTCGTCGGTCAGGCCACCGCCGCTCTGCCGTCCCGGGGCTGACCGTCAGTCAGTCCGGCGACCTAGCCCGTGGACCAGGCCGGCCGGTCGAGCTGACCGGTCAGTCGAGCGGGTCGAGCCGGAACGTCGGGTGGTCGGCCGGATCGGGAAGCTGCTTGAAGTAGCCGTTGACCTCCCGCCCGGCGACTTTCCGGTAGGCGGCGATCACCGGCGGCCGTTCGGCCACCGGCAGCTCGACCGCCCGGAACCGGGTGACCGATCCCTTGCGGGCCAGCTCGCCCTGTCCGACCGCCCGGAGGTTGCGCGCCCACTCCGATTCGCCCCTCGTCGACACGACGTAGCGGGCACCGGCGTGCTCGACCGGGATCACCGGCACCCGGCAGGGCCGGCCGGTCTTGCGCCCGGCGACCGTCAACGCGGTCGTCCCGTAGATGCCGAGGCGCATGGCCAGCGGATTGAACAGCTTCTGGGTGATCGTTCCCGGCTTGAGGTATGCCATCGCTCGGCCTCCCGCGTCGTGTCCTGAGCGATCGTACCGGTCAGATCGGCACGATCCGGTGGTCCCGGACCTGCCCGCCCGCCAGCTCGAGGAGGCCGAACGTCCGGCGCGGTTGGGCTCGCCGCTCGGTTGGTGATCCGGGGTTGAACAGTCGCTGGCCGTCGACGCCGACGTCGTCGCAGGGCACGTGGCTATGGCCGAAGACCACGACCGCCGCGGCCGGGAACCGGCGCCGCAGCCGGGCCGGCCGGCCGTCCCGTCGCCCGGCGTCGTGCACCATCGCGACCGGCACGCCGTCGATCTCGACCACGACGGACGGCGGCAGCCGTCCGTGCAACGAACCGTCGTTGTTGCCGAGGACTGCGTAGAAGTCGGCGCCGGCCGCGGCGGCCCGGGCTTCGAACGCGGCGAGCGCGCCGGCGCTGACGACGTCACCGGCATGGAGGACGACGTCAGCGTCGTCGACCGCAGCCAACGCGACCGGCGGGAGCCGGTCCAGACCGTCGCCCCGCAGGTGGGTGTCGGCCAGCACGACGACCCTCGCGCTCACGACCCGCGCACGCCGTGGGCTCCTCAGCCCTCGGGCCGGAGACCGGGGTGCTGGCGGGCGATGATCGACGTGAGCCAGGTGCGCGGCAGGAGCTGGCCCGCCGCCGCGCCCGCCCGGTTGGCCGTGCCGGGGATGACGACCGCCCGGCCGTCGGCCAGGCCGTCGACCGCCGCGGCCGCCACCGCGGCGGCGGTGAGCCACATGAACCGCGGCAGGGACGACGCCGACGCAGCTTGCGACAGGCCGGCCGCTTCGGCGAACTCGGTCTCGACCGGGCCGGGGCAGAGCGCGGTCACGCCGACCCCGAGCGGCCGTAGTTCCTCGCGCAGCGTGTACGTGTACGACAGGACGAACGCCTTCGACGCGCCGTACCCGGCCTGCCCGGGCAACGGCTGGAACGCCGCGGTCGACGCGACGTTGAGCACGGCGCCCCGCCGCCGCGTCGTCATGCCGGGCACGAAGAGCGTGCACAGGTCGACGACGGCCTCGACGTCGGTGCGGACCATCCGCAGCTCCGCGGCGCGGTCGGCCCGGTGGACCGGCCCCATCGTCGTCAACCCGGCGTTGTTGACGAGCACTTCGACCGACAGCCCGAGGCCGGCGACCGCGTCGACGAGCGAGGCCCGCGACCGCTCGTCGGAGAGGTCGGCGGAGACGACGTCCGCCCGGCCGCCGTGGACCGCCGACAGCTCGTCGGCGAGCGCCTGCAGCCGTTCCCGGCGCCGCGCGACAAGGACGACGCCGAGCTGTCGAGCGGCGAGCTCGCGGGCGATCTCCCGTCCGATGCCCGACGACGCCCCCGTGACCAGGCACGTCGTCGTCGGTGCCGGCGGGGGGAGTCCCATTACCGGCCATCGTAGGTCCGGCCGTCGGGCGCCGCGGCCGGGTGATTGTAAAGACGCTGGTCAAACCCCTTGGCGTGCCGGGGTCGGAGGAGGAGAATGGAGATAGCGACGGAAAGGAGCGTGCGATGAGATCGCAGTGCTCGAACGAGGAGGACGGTCCGCCCGAGTGAGGACAGCCGCCGGTGGGCGGCGTCATCAGCCGGGTGCTTGTCCGGACCGACGCAGAACGAGGCCGCTAAAAGCCCGGCCCACGTAGGCCGGTGATCGACGACGGCCCCTCGCACAATCGCCAAGTGAGTCGGGCAGACATCCGGTGGACGTCTCACACAGCACGAAGCCGGCCCGTACGGGCCGGCTTCGTGTGTTCCGGGTCCGTGTGACAGTCTCCGGCGTGCGACGTCTGCCGATGTTCCCACTGTCGACCGTGCTGTTCCCCGGAGCGAGGCTGTCGCTCCACGTCTTCGAGCCGCGGTACCGCCAGTTGACGGTGGACTGCCTGCGGGCCGACCGCGAGCTCGGCGTCGTCCTGATCCGTCGGGGGTCGGAGGTCGGTGGGGGTGACGAGCGCGTCGACGTCGGGACGGTCGCCCGCATCGAGGGCGCGGCGCCGCTGGCCGACGGTCGATGGCTGCTGACCGTCGTCGGCAGCCGTCGGCTCCGGGTGCACGAGTGGCTGGCCGACGAGCCGTACCCATTGGCCATCGTCGACGAGCTGGCGGATGGCGCGACGGCTCCCGAGACGGCGGTCGTCGTCCGAGCGGAGTCGGCGGTCCGCCGCGTCCGTGCGCTGTTGTCCGAGCTCGGCCATCAGCCGGCCCTCGTCGGCCCGCTCGACGACGGCCAATCCGACACCGGGCCATCTGACGGCGGCCCATCTGACGGCGGCCCATCTGACGGCGGCCCGTCCGACGGCAGATCGTCGACGCTCGCGTCGGGCTGGAAGCTGTGCGGAGTGGCGCCGGTCACCGCCTTCGACGGTCAGCGGCTCCTCGAGATCGACGACCCGGGGGAGCGGTTGGCCGTCCTGACCGAGCTGGCCGAGGCGATGGCCGACGACCTGACCCGCCTGCTGGCCAGCGGGTGACGGCGAGCGTCGGCTAGCGGAGCCCGTCGAGGACGGCGTCGGCGAACCGTTCGGGGTCCTCGAGCATCGGATAGTGGCCGACGCCTTCGAGCCACGTGAGCCGAGCGTCCGGCCGAACCGCGTGGAGCCGGGAGGCCATCGGCGCGACGGCGATCGGGTCCTCGGTGCCCCAGACGATGGCGACGGGGGAGGGGTGGCGCTCGATGGCGCCGGTGTACCGGCTCTCGCGACGGCGCCGCTCCTCGATGTAGCGGATCAGACGGGGGAGCAGTCGCAGACCGCCACCGGCCGCGACGAGCTCGGCCAGGGCGGCGACATCGGCGCCGGCCACCCGGCTCGGTTCGGCGAACGTCGCCACCACTCCGGCCGCCACGCCGTCCTCGGTGACCGGCGCGTCCGCACCGAGCCGCTCGTCGGGCAGGCTCAGCAGCAGTTGCTGGCCGACGCTGAGGCGGGCCATGTCGATGTAGATGCTCCCGTTCGTCAGCACCCGTCGGGTGACGTCCACCGGCCAGCGCCCTTCCAGCTGGCGGGCCAGCAGCTCGCCACCGACAGTGTCGCCGAGGTCGTGGGTGAGCAGGGCCGTCTCGGTCAGTCCGATCGCCTCCGCATAGGCGGCGACGACGTCGGCCAGGACGTCGATGCTGTAGGCGATGTCCGGTTTGGCCGACAGGCCGTAGCCGAGCAGGTCGACGAGGTGGACGCGGCGCCCGGCCGTCAGTCGGTCGACGACGAGCCGGAAGTCGAACGACGACGTCGGAAAGCCGTGGACGACGAGCAACGGCTCGCGATCCTCAGGTCCGGCGGCCGGCACGTCGACGGTGAAGATCCGGTGGCCGGCCAGCCGGCGGTGCTGACCGCGAGCCGCCCACGCGGCGACGGCCGCCGAACGCGCCATCGGGGGCCGTCTAGAAGAAGCTGAACGGGAAGAGCCCGGAAGGGATGTCCTTGAACAGCTCGCCCTTGGCGTCGATCAGCTCCTGGGGCGTCCAAGCCTTGTCACGGTGGACCTCGCCGACCGGCTGGAAGTGGCTCATCACCCAGATGTCTCCACCGAAGACCACGAAGACCTGGGCGTTGACGTCGGCCGCTTCGTCGGTGGCCAAGAAGCCGACCAACTGGGCGACGTTCGACGGGGCGAACTTGTCGAAGCCGCCCGTGACCTCGGACATCTCGGTGAAGATCGTCTCGGTCATGCGCGTCCGGGCTCGGGGGGCGATGGCGTTCACCGTGACGCCGAACCGCTCGAGCTCCCGGGCGAGGATCCACGTCATCGCCACGATCCCCAGCTTCGCCGAGCCGTAGTTGATCTGGCCGGTGCTCCCGAAGAGGCCGGACTCCGACGTCGTGTTGATGATCCGGCCGGTCGTCGCCTCGCCGGCCTTCGACTTCGCCCGCCAGTACGCGGCGGCGAAGTGGCACGTGCCGAAGTGGCCCTTGAGGTGGACGCGGATGACGTCGTCCCATGTCGCCTCGTCCATGCTGAACGACATCTTGTCGCGCAGGATCCCGGCGTTATTGACGACGATGTCGAGGGCGCCGTAGCCCTCGACGGCCTGGTCGACCAGGTTCTTCGCCCCCTGCCAGGAGCTGATGTCGTCACCGTTGACCGCTGCGGTGCCGCCGTTCGCCGTGATCGTGTCGACGACCTCTTGGGCCGGCGAGACGTCGGTGCCCTCGCCCTGGGAGGAGGCGCCGATGTCGTTGACGATCACCGTCGCGCCCTCGGACGCGAGGAGCAGGGCCTCGTCCCGGCCGATGCCCCGGCCGGCGCCCGTGACGATGGCGATCTTGCCGTCCAGCAGTCCCATGAGCTTCCTTTCAGTCGGTGCCGAGGTGGCCGGTCGATGATGGTGTGGCCAGTCGGCGGCGATGTGCCCGTGTGCGGCCGGTGGCGCCGCGACGTCGGGGGCAGCATGGCCGAAATAGCCAGGCCGGGGCAAACAGCTATGTCGCCGGTCGTTCTCGCAGGTACCGCCCGACGGCGGCCTCCACGAGCTCGGTGACGTCGGCCCGGGCCCGCCGCCGGCCGGCCGTCTCGGTCAGGTCGACGACCTCGACCGAGGGCGGGAGCCGAGCCGTCGCGGCCGGGTCCGCCCGGCCGGTGACGACGAGCACCGGCGATCGCCCGGCCACCAGCGCGACGACGCCACCGACCACCTTGCCGTCGAGCGACGACCGGTCGAGCCGGCCCTCGCCGGTCACGACGACGTCCGCGCCGGCGAGCCGCCGGTCCAGCCCGACGAGGCCGGCCGCGACGTCGAAGCCGGGGACGACCTTGGCCCCGAGCGCGGCCAGCCCACCGGCCAGCCCGCCGCCGGCTCCGGCGCCGTCGATCCGGGTGACGTCGACGTCGAACTGCGCTCGATAGCGAGCGGCCAGGTCGGCCAGCCGACTGCCGAGCAGTCGGACCTGGGCCGGTGACGCCCCCTTCTGCGGGCCGAACACCGCGGCCGCGTCCTCGAACCGGGCCCGGACGTCGACGGCCACCAGCAGGTCGACGCCGGCGAGCGCATCGCGCGACCCGATGGCGTCGACCGCACCGAGCCCGCCGTCGGTCGTCGCCGACCCACCGATGCCGACGATGATCCGGCGAAGCCCGGCGTCGACGGCCGCCAGCACGAGCTCGCCGACGCCGCGGGTCGTGGCCCGCACCGGGTCGTCGCCGATGGGTCGGGGGACGAGGGCCCGACCGGCCGCGCGGGCCATCTCGATCACCGCCGTCGGGTCGGTCGATCCGCCGGGGACGGCATTGGCGACGATGCGCCACTCCGCGGCGACCGGCTCGCCGAGCGGTCCGCTGACGACCGTCGAACGGGGTCGGCCGCCGACGATGTCGAGCAGGCCCTCCCCACCGTCGGCCAGGGGAACTTCGTCGACCGACCACCCGAGTGCCCGGGCCGCCCGACCGGCGGCTGCGGCGACGTCGCCGGCGGTTGCCGTGGCCCGGAATTTGTCGGGGGCCGCGACGAGGTGGGGCATAACAGTGCGGACGAGAGGATTCGAACCTCCACCCCCGAAGGGACCGGGACCTAAACCCGGCGCGTCTACCGGTTCCGCCACGCCCGCAGCGGGCCCGTCCAGGCGAGCCCGGCCAGCGTAGCTCCGGCGCCCGGGCGCCCTGGCGTGTCCCCCCTGGCCGCCCGCGGCGGGTAGCCTCACCCCATGGCTTTTGACCCTGCCATCCCGTCCGTCCTGTCCGCCGCCGGGGGGCCTGATCCGTCCGCCGACATCTACCAGCGCCTTCTCAAGGAGCGGATCGTCTTCATCGGCAGCGCTATCGACCAGAGCGTGGCCAACATCGTCTGCGCCCAGCTGATCCTGCTGGAGGCCGAGGACCACGATCGGGACATCTCCGTGTACATCAACTCGCCCGGCGGCTCCGTCACCGACGGGCTGGCCATCTACGACACGATGCAGTACGTCGGACCCGACGTGTCGACGATCTGCGTCGGCCTGGCCGCGTCGATGGGGCAGTTCCTGCTCTGTGCGGGGGCTCCGGGCAAGCGGTACGCGCTGCCGCACTCGCGGATCCTGATGCACCAGCCGTCCGGCGCGATGCAGGGACAGGCCGCGGACATCGCCATCCAGGCGGAGCAGATCGTCTACCTCAAGCGGATGATGGCCGAGCGGATCGCCTTCCACACCGGCCAGCCGATCGAGCGGATCGAAGCCGACTCGGACCGGGACCGGTGGTTCACGGCCGAAGAGGCCCACGAGTACGGGTTCATCGACCGCGTCATCGATCGGTCGACCGCCCAGGTCGGCGGCAGCTGAGCGTGGCGCTCGAAGCACCGGTCCCCCCGCCGGGAGCCCCACCGACGACTGACGACGCACCGCCGGTCGGCACGCGGCCCCGGCACGTGAGCGACGCGTCGCCGATGGCCGATACCGACCTCAACGGCGACATCGTCACTCGGAACAAGCAGACCCGCGTCGTCTCAGCCGACACCAGCGTCTTCCAGCGGCTCGCCGAGATCTGGCGCTCCCGCGAGCTGCTCGTCTACCTCGTCCGTACCGAGATCAAGGTCAAGTACAAGAACTCCTTCCTCGGCCTGCTGTGGTCGATGCTCTCGCCGGCGATGACGCTGGCCGTTTACACCCTGGTCTTCGGCGTCCTCCTCAAGAACGGCATCCCGGACTTCGTCATCTTCTTGTTCTCGGGGTTGCTTTTGTGGAACTTCTTCTCGACCGGCGTGATGTCGGCAACCGGCGTGATCGTCAACAACGCCGGCCTGGTCAAGAAGGTGTCGTTCCCTCGCGAGATCCTCGCCTTGGCGGCCATCGGCTCGGCCGGTGTCTTCTTGTTCTTCCAGGTCTGCGTCATGGCGATCTTCATGGCCGTCCTGCACATGGCGCCGGCGTGGGAGCTCTTGTGGCTCATCCCGGTGGCCCTGATCCCGACCGCATTGTTCGCCGGCGGCGCTCGGCATCTTCTTGGCCTCGGTCAACGTCTACCTGCGCGACACCCAGCACCTGGTGACAGTGATCGTCGGCGCGGCCTGGTTCTGGGCCTGCCCGATCGTCTACTCGTACCAGGAGCAGCTCGCGTCCCACCTGCAGGGCAAGTGGTTCGCGTGGATCTACTTCGTGAACCCGATGACGCCCTTGGTGATGACCTTCCAGCGGGTCCTCTACAACCGTCCGGGTCTCGTCCGGTTGACGACAGTGAACCATCCGATGAAACAGATCCTCCCGTCGTGGCCGCCGACGACCTACTTGTGGGCCGACGCCATCGTGCTCGGCGTCTCGCTCGTCCTCTTCTACCTGGCGATGGTGGTCTTCGGCCGTCTGGCAGGCAACTTCGCCGAGGAGCTCTGAGCCCGATGAGCGAATTGGCCGTCGACGTCCAGGCCGTCTCCAAGCGGTTCCGGCTGTACCACGAGAAGTACTCGTCACTGAAGGAGAAGCTGATCCACATCGGCCGGGTCCCCTACGAGGACCTGTGGGCCCTGCGGGACGTCTCGTTCGCGGTGAAAGAGGGCGAGACCGTCGGCATCTTGGGTCGGAACGGGTCCGGCAAGTCGACCGCGCTCAAGTGTGTCTGCGGTGTGCTCCAGCCGACGTCGGGCCAGGTCGTCGTGCGGGGCAAGTTGGCCGGGCTGCTCGAGCTCGGTGCCGGGTTCCAGCAGGACCTGTCCGGTCGGGAGAACATCTACCTCAACGGGTCGATGCTCGGGCTCTCCAAGCGCGAGGTCGATCGGCTCTTCGACGACATCGTCGAGTTCGCCGAGCTTGGGCAGTTCATCGACAACCAGGTCAAGTTCTATTCGTCCGGCATGTATGTCCGGCTCGGCTTCGCGGTCGCCGTCAACGTCGACCCGGACGTGCTCGTCGTCGACGAGGTCCTGGCGGTCGGCGACGAGCGGTTCCAGCGCAAGTGCATGGACCGGATCAAGAAATTCCAACGGGAGGGTCGGACGATCCTGTTCGTCTCCCACTCGCCCGACCAGGTCCGGGCGATCTGTGACCGGGCCGTCGTCCTGTCCGACGGGATCATGATCGGGCAGGGGACGCCCGGCGAAGCCGTCCGGCTGTTCCGGGAGCGGTTGATGGAGGCCGGTGACGAGCTGGCCCTCGGCGGCGGGGACGAGCCGCCGGTCGCCGAGCCGCCGCCACCGGCCGAGCCGCCGGGGCCAGCGGTGCTCCCGTCGTCGATCCGCGTCACTGCACCGACCGGTGGATGGAACATCGCCGACGTCGACCAGGCGCGGCCGGTCCGCGTCACCGCGGTGACGCCGTTCTACCCGGAGGCCAACGAACGACGGTACCTGCTGCCGGGCGAGACGCTCATCGTGCGGATCGCCTACCACGCCTCCGCGCCCACCGAAGGGCTCGTCTTCTCGGCCGAGGTCCGCTCCGATGACGGGTCCGTCCTCTTCCGGACCGACACCGACGTGCTCGGGCTCACCTACGACTGCCCGGCCGGTCCGGGGGCCATCGACTTCCACTTCGAATCGCTCCCGCTCTTCGACGGCACCTACGACATCGGCGTCGGCGTCTTGACGAAGGGTGGCGCCATGTCCGACTGGAAGGACCCTGGCTGCCAGTTCGAGGTCATGAACCCCGGCCGCTCGACCGGCCTCGTCGCCATGCCGGTACGGGTCGCCCTGGTGCCGTTGGAGCTCGTCGAGGAGTCCGCGTGAGCGGGAAGGAGCTCGGGTGAGCGAAGACGACCGGGCATACCTGGCGCAGGTCATGCTGGAGATCGACGACGAGGTCCGTCGCCGGCGGTCCTCGGGCGATCTGCCGGCCCGGATCGAGCGGGAGCTCGACGAGCTCTTCCTCGAGCACTCCCCGGTGGCCGGCCGCGGCGGCGGGCTCCCCGATGCCCTCCGGCTGGTCGACGCGGCGGCGTTCATCGACCCGGTCGTCCCGGTCGGCTCGAACAAGTCCGGGGGCGCGGCGGTCAAGAAGGGCCTCCGGTCGCTGAACCTCTGGTACATCGGCTACATCACCCACCAGGTGTCCCAGTTCGCCAGCGCCACCAGCCGGGCGTTGCACCTGCTCGACGACCGGGTGGTCGAGCTCCGCCGGCAGCTCGACGCCCAACAGGTCCCGCCGGCGCCCGTCGTCGACGCGCCCGGTTCGACCGGAGCCGACGCCTGGTGGGTGCCCGAGACCCGCAAGGCGCTCGCCGGTGCGCCCGGCCGGGTCCTGCACGCCGCGTGTGGCGACGGATGGTTGGTCGGGGTCCTGGCCGACGATCGGGTCGATGCCTACGGGGTCGACCCGCGACCGGGCCGGACCGACCGGGACGAACCGGCCGGCGATCTCCGGGAGGAACCGGTCCTCGACCACCTGCTGGCGGTCGAGCCCGCCTCCCTCGGTGGGGTCGTCCTCGGCGGTGTCGTCGACGGGATGGCCCACGGCGAGCGCCAACAGCTGCTCGGGCTGCTCCGGGACCGGCTCGCCCCCGACGGCATCCTCGTCGTGCACTCGATGTCGCCGGCCGGTTGGGACGCCGACGACGCGCCGCCCGAGGCCGACCTGGCGCCCGGCCGCCCGCTCCGCCCGACGACCTGGGCCCACCTCCTCGGGTCCCTCGGCTACGCGGTGACGGTGCACGAGGGACCTTCGGCGACCGACTATCTCGTCGTCGCCGTCCTCGACACGATCCGGTGAACGGCCGGTCGGCGACCGGGGCCGGCGTCGAGGTGGCCACCGGCTCCCGCCCCGGCGCGGTCCACCAGTTCGTCCCCGCGCTCATCCCGCGCGACGCCACGGGGAGCCACACGCTGCTGCTCCGCGACGCCCTCCGGGCAGCCGGATGGCGGTCGGAGATCTTCGCCGAGGCGACGCACGACGAGCTGCTCGCCGAGTCGCTCCCGTTGGACGAGTACCCGCGTCGGGCCCGTCCCGGCGACGTCCTCGTCTACCAGCTCTCGACCTCGTCGGCCGTCGCCGACTTCCTCTTGACCCGGGCCGAGCCGCTCGTCCTCGACTACCACAACATCACCCGGCCGGAGCTCTCCGAGCGGTGGGACCCCGAGCCGGCCCGCCGGTCGGCCGAAGCCCTCCGGCAGCTCGCCGCGCTGGCTCCCCGTTCGGTCCTCGGGCTCGCCGACAGCGACTACAACGAGGTCGACCTCGTCGCCGCCGGCTGTCCGCGGACGGCGGTCGTCCCCGTCCTGGTCGACCTCGACCGGCTGTTCTCGGCACCCGATCAGCGGGTGGCAGTCCGTCTGGCCGCCGAGAAGGCCGACCGGCTGGTCGGCCCGCCGGCGACAACCGCCCCCGGCGACGGGGCCGACTGGCTCTTCGTCGGCCGGGTCGTGCCGTCGAAGGCCCAGCACGACCTGGTCAAGGCGCTCTGGGCCTACCGGCGCCTGTACGACCCGGCCGCCCGCCTGCACCTCGTCGGGTCGACGCCGTCGACCCGTTACCTCGCCGCCCTCCGGGCGTTCATCGCCGACCTCGACCTGCAGGCGGCCGTCCGGATCACCGGCGAGGTCTCCGACGCCGTGCTCGCCGCGTACTTCGACGCGGCCGACGTGTACGTCTCGGCGTCGCTCCACGAGGGCTTCGGCGTGCCGCTGCTCGAAGCGATGCACGTCGGCGTCCCGGTCGTCGCCCGGTCCGCCGGGGCGATCGACGGCACCGTCGGTGACGCCGGGCTGCGGCTCGACCGGGCCGGACCGTCGACGATCGCCGCGGCCGTCCGCCGGGTGCTCACCGACCGGCCACTGCGGGACCGGCTCGTCGCCGCCGGCCGCCGGCAGGTGACCGAGCACACGCTCGTCGGGTCCGGCCAGCGAGCCGTCGAGGTGATCAGTGCCGTTGCCGAAGCGGCCGGGGCCGAAGCCGTTGCGCGGCGCGCCCGGCGCAAGCAGGTCCGTCCGATGAGGGTGGCGTTCGTCACGCCGCGGTACGGGCCGCAGATCATGGGCGGCGCCGAGACCGCGGCCCGCCAGCTGGCCGAGCACCTCGTCTCGGAGTGCGGTTGGGACGTCGAGGTGTTCTCGACCGGTGCGCTCGACCACATCTCGTGGGACGACGAGCTCCCGGCCGGTGACAGCGAGCTCAACGGGGTGACGGTCCACCGGTTCGCGTCGGCCGCCGGCCGGGACCCGGACTTCTACGGTCTGGACGGGCGCCTCCGCATCGCACCGGCCGAGGCGACGCGACGGGAGTCGGAACGCTGGGTCGACCTCAACGGCCCGGTGACGCCGGCGCTGATCGACGCGCTGTGCGACAGCGGGGTCGACGTCGCCGCGTTCTACCCGTACCTCTACTACCCGACGGTCCGCGGCATCGGCCGGGCGCCGATGCCGGCGGTGCTCCACCCGGCCGCCCACGACGAGCCGGCGCTCTACCTGCCCGCCTTCCGCGGCACGTACGCCAACGCTGACGCGCTCTGCTACCACACGATCGCCGAGCGGCGGCTGGTCCAGCGGGTGCACCCGGTGGCCGACCGGCCACAGATCGTCCTCGGCCTCGGCGTGGCCGACGGCACCGCCGGCGGTCGGCGGGGCGCCGACGTCCTCGGTCTCGGCGACCGGCCGTACATCGTCAGCGTCGGTCGGGTCGACGACCACAAGGGCTCGTCGATGCTCGCCGCGTTCTTCGAGAAGTACAAGGAGCGCCATCCCGGTCCCCTCGCCCTCGCCCTCGTCGGGCCGATCTCGGCCAAGATCGCCGAGCACCCGGACGTGGTGCTCACGGGGATCGTCGACGAGGCCGACAAGTGGGACATCGTCCGCGACGCCACGATCTCGGTCTCCCCCTCCGCGCTCGAGTCGTTCTCGCTCGTCGTCCTCGAAGCGTGGATCGAGCGCATCCCGGTCGTCGTCAATGCCACCTGTGATCCGACCCGCGAGCACTGCGAGCGCTCCGGCGGCGGCCTCTGGTTCGGCTCGTACCGAGAGTTCGAAGCCGTCCTCGACCGACTGCTGGCCGACGCCGACCTCCGCCGCCGGCTCGGCGAGCGGGGACGGGCGTACGTCGACGAGTACTACCAGTGGCCGGTGCTCATTCGCCGGTACGCCGACTTCTTGACCGGCGTCGTCGACCGGGGAAAGCGCCCGGCGGGCGTCCTGTAGTCCACCTCGGCCCGTAGTCAACCTCGGCCGGCCGACCCACGTTCCAGCGGTTGGCCACAAGGCTGACCAGAAGGCCGGTCAGAAGAACGGGTTGACGCAGCTGTCACTCTGCAGTGTCGCGTCGTGATGGGCCGGATCGTCGTGGGCGAGGCCGGTGATGTGGAATCCGGTGGCGAAGTCGACGACCGTTCCCGACGGGCTGGCGCTCGTCGGGCTGGCGCTCGTCGGGCTGCCGCTCGATGGGGCGCCGTCGTCCCCGATGGCGACGACGACGGGATAGTGGGGGCAGAACCCACCGGCGACCTCGCGCAGGCGCGACAGGTCGTTGGCCCGGAAGGTCGCATCGACGGTCCCGCCGACGTAGATGCCGATCTCGGCTTCGAGGAGCTGGCCACCGGTCGAGTTAGCGGTCCAGGTCGCGCCGAGGGCGTTGCGGCCGCCGCCGCACTCGGCCTGGCCGCCGGTGTCGGGCAGCGCGCAGTTCTGGTGGACGGTCGAGCCGAAGAGGTCGTGCGTGCCGGAGCTGAGGACGACGTCGATGTGGGTGCGCGTGCCGCTCCAGAACCGGTTGTCGGCGATGACGGTCCCGGCGAAGGAGCGGCTGGTCGCTCCCGGCTGGTCGCCGCCGGGTGCGGTCCCCTGGTGGAGGGCGTACGACGGGTCGGTGGCGATCCCGAACGAGTACGAGTTCCCGGCGGAGACGACGGTGTTGTCGACGACCCTCGAGTGCTGCGGTCGGGTCGTGGCCAGGAAGGACGCGCCGTCGAACAGCGCCACCGCGGTGTCGGAGATGTCGACGATGTCGTTGTGGGCGACCGTCGTGTCCTGGCAGTAGATCCCTAGCCCGTCGGCCTCGGGGTGCTCGGGCGAGCCGGTCGGGACGACGTGGGTCGATCCATAGGCCTCGACGAGGTTGTCGGAGACGACGTTGCCGGTGCAGGCGGTAGCGCCGGGGACGTTGGAGCCTGTGCTGTCGTCCTCGAGGTCGGACGCACCGTACGGGTTGCCGATCCGGTCGTCTCGGACGGTGGTCCCGGCCCCGCCGAGCATCCGGACGTCGAAGACCAAGAAGCCGTTCGGCGACGGGGTGTCGCGCTGGCCGTCGACCCAGACGTGCTCCAGCTTGGCGCCCGGCTGCAGGCGAACGAGCTCATCGCCGGAGTAGTCGGGGAGCGGCCCGAACCCGGGCAGGCGGACGAGACGGCCCATCTCGGCGTACCGGTCCGGGTCGGGGTCACCGACCGTGGTCAGCGTGACGTTGCCGGGCACGACCAGGGTCGTCGTCAGTCCGGTGACCGACCGGGCGGGGAGGGCGAACCCGCCGCCGCCGGCGGCCGACCGGGCATCGAGGGCGGCCTGGAGGGTGGCTTCGTCGCCATCGGGGCCCGGGTTGCCCTGGTCGGGGGTCTCGATGGCGGGGTAGCCGGTCCAGTTGCCGGGTTCGCCGAAGTAGTAGTTCGGGTTGGTCGGGTCGCAGATGGCCGGCTCGGTGAGACCGGTGAACTCGGTGGTCTCGTAGAGATCACCGGCGGCGTCGAGCGGGCTGACCTGGCGGCTGGCGATCTCGTCCCGGTTCTCGACGTAGCCGGCCGCGTCCGGCTCCCGGTTGAGGACGAAACGGTACAGCGTCAGGACGATCGCCCCGGCGGTCTGCGGCCCCGGTGGGTAGTCGTGGCGGTACTCCGTCGACGACAAGAGGGTGTCGCCGAACCGGCGCAAGGACGCCGCGGAGCAGCCGTCGGCGCGGAAGTACCCGACCGCGTTCGCCCACTCGACCGGCCCGGGGGCCCGGCCCAGCAGCTCGGTGTAGGCCTTGGCGATGTACTGGTAGGGCACCACCGCCGGCTGTTCCCGGGTGGCGTCGGTCGGCTGGTTGAGGCTCGCCGCCGCCTTCGGGCGCCCGTGCCCGGCGGCCGGTGCGGCCGCGCCGGCCGCCGCGCCGGGGACGCAGAGGGTGAAGAGGATCCCGGCCGTCAACGTCCGACGCAGCGATCCCATGGCGGTCGGCGACCCTAGTAGGTGTAGCCACCGTTGCGACGGCACCGACCACCGATGCCGTTGGAGCGTCGACGGGCGGAGTGCCGCCGGCCGGCGCCGTCCGGCGGCGCCGACATGGGGTCAGAAGGCGACGTCGGCGGCGTCGCCGGTCCGGAGCCACGCCTCGAACGTCGGCCCGACGATCCGGGCACCGGGCCCGGGGAGCTGGCCGCCGCTGCGCATGGCCCGACCGGCGGCTCCGGGCACCCGTAGCGGGAGGACGGCGACGTGCCGGCCCCGCCGACGGACGGTCGCCCGGGCCAGGGCGACGAGATCATCGACCTGGGGCCCGGCGACCTCGACGGTGGCGTCTCCGGCCGGTTGGTCGGCCACGTCGACGAGGACCTCGGCCAACGCTCGGGCGGCGACCGGTTGGATGCGCATGTGCGGCACGAAGGCGACCGGTCCGGTGCGGGCGCGGCTGAGCACCTGGGCCGCGAACTCGTGGAACTGGGTAGCTCGGACGATGGTGACCGGGAGCGGGCCGGCCGTGGCCGTTGCCTCCTGTGCGAGCTTCGCCTGGTAGTAGCCGATCGGGACCCGTTCGAGGCCGACGATGGAGAGCGTCACCAACCTGGACACGCCGCGCTCGGCGCCGATCGACTGGAGGTGCCGGGTCGTCTCGGTGAACCATGCCGTCCCTTCGGCCCGCTGCATCGTCGCCGCGTTGGCCGTGTCGACGACGACGTCGACGCCCTCGAGGGCACCCGCCAGCCCGGAACCGGAGCGGAGGTCGACTCCCTCGGAACGACTGACGACGACGACGTCGTGCCCGCGCTCTCGGGCGGCCCGAACGACGTGGCGTCCGACGACGCCGGTGCCACCGGCCACCGCGAGCTTCATGATCCGGCCTCCTTCACTCGACCTTAGCGATAGAGCATCGCCTGGAGCTCCTGACGAAGCCCGGTGAGGTACTGCGGGCAGAGCTGCTGGACGGCGAAGGCGACCGGTACGGCCCGCCCGAGCGGGTCGGCCCCCTTGCGTAGCGCGGCGTCGACGAGCTTCTCGCCCTCGGCCGCGGTCCGGGAGCCCCCGAGCGACGTGCACGTGCCCTGCCCGAGAGCGAGCAGGGCACGGTCGGACTGCTTGGCGTACGGCGACGCGCTGGCGTGGACCTCGTCGAGGTAGGCGTCCTGCTGGTTGGCCGGTTGACCGGGAACCGTGGCGCCGTCGATGACGTCGGCCAGCGCGGCGGCCAACGACCCGGGGGCGAGGGCGGGCCGACCGTGTGACCCGTCGAAGGCGACGAGGTTGACGTACAGCCGCCGCTGGCCGTCCGGCGTCCCGGCCTGCCCGGGCAGCCAGCCGTGGTGGACCATCCAGACGAACCCGCCGATGTCGAGGAACTCCTGGCCGCCGGGGCCCTGGTCGTTGCCCGGATCGTTGCCGGTGGAGAGCAGGGGATGGTCGAACGCCTTCTGGCAGGGGCCCTGGACGGTCCGGCAGCGGGCGACACCGATGGCGTAGTGGGCGGTATCCCAGTTATTGGCGGAGTAGAAGAGCCAGTAGGCGCCGCCGGCTTCGACCATCGACGGCCCCTCGACCAGGTTCCCTTCCCACGACTGGGTAGCGCCGATCAACCGGTGCGGCGGCCCGGCGACCGCCAGACCGTCACGGGTCAGCCGCTGGGAGTAGATCGTGGTCGGCAGGCCGTAGCCGTTCCCGTCGCTCTTCCACACGAGGTACGGCGTGCCGTCGGCCGCGACGAAGATGCTGGGGTCGATCGCCCCGCCCTGGCGGCGGGGACAGATGAACGGACCGGTGGAGTCGTCGACGAACGGTCCGGCCGGCGACGAGGCCACCGCTCGGGAGATGCACTGGCGGCTCTCCTTGCTCCAGGCGAGGTAACAGAGTCCCGTGGTGACGTGGGCCCGGTCGGCGGCGGCGATGCACGACGACGACGGCGCCTGGTCGGGGGTGGCGTAGTAGAGGACGTACGTCCCGTCCGGTCGGGCCCAGACGGCCGGGCCCCACTGGTAGCCGGAGAACGTCCACGAGGGCAGCGTCGGCAGCGCGTCGCCGAGGTATTGACCGGCGAAGTCGGTGGTGGGGTCGGCCGCCAGGACCGGCACGTGGGCGCTCGTCGTATCGGACGCGTACACGTAGACGGTCGCCCCGACGTGCAGGGCGAAGGGATCGGCAAAGTCGCCGTTGTAGATCGCCGAGCCGTCGAGCAACCCGTTGACGATGTTCAGGTGCACCGATCCCCGGCCGTTCGGGTTCGGTTGGGGGCCCTGCGTCGGCGGTCGTGGCGGCTCGCCCGAGCTGGCTCGGGCGTACGACGGGGCGGCGGTCGGTGGGGGCGGGCTACCGCACGACGTCAGGACGGCCGCCGCGGCCGCCAGTGAAACGACGACCGCCGCCCCACGGACGATCGGCCGCCGGTGATGACGCCGGCCGGCGTCTCGCCCACCCCGTCGCCGGGGAGTCCCGCCCCACATCCGCAAGATACTGCCCTGCCAACGACCGTCCCGGCGGGGACCGTCCTGCCCGGGCTCGCCGGGCCGGCGGCCGGTTCAGGTCCCGGCGAGGCCGACGATCGGGCGGTTGAGGGGGCGCCCACCCATCGATCCGTAGAATGTGGCGTCGCCGAAGGAGAAGATGCCACCGTCGGCGGCGACGAAGCGGTAGCCGTAGCCGTTCAGGCTGGCCGCCATACCGACGATCGGGGCGACCAACGGCTTGCCGCCCATCGATCCGTAGAATGTGGCGCCGAAGGCGAAGATACCGCCGTCGGCGGCGACCTCCCAGTACCCGCCGGTCGTGACGTCGTCGGCCAGGCCGACGATGGGGGCGACCAACGGCTTGCCGCCCATCGACCCGAAGAACTGGGCGTCCGGTCCGAACGCGAAGATCCCGCCGTCGGCGGCGACGAGCCGGTAGCCGAGCCCGTCGGCGGTCGGTTGCATGCCGACGATCGGTTGATTGAGGGGGCGCCCGCCCATCGAGCCGTAGAACTGGGCGTCGCCGAAGGCGAACATGCCGCCGTCGGACGCGACGAGCCAGTAGCCCTGGCCGTCGGGGGTGGCGGCGATGGCGACGATCGGTTTGTTCAGCGGCCGCCCGCCCATCGAGCCGTAGAACTGGGCGCCGCCATAGGCGAAGACGCCGCCGTCGGACGCCGCGAACCAGTAGCCACCGGTGCTCGAAGCCATGGCCGTTCCGACGATCGGTGCGTTGAGGGTCGTTCCACCGGTCGATCCGCAGAACGGCATTCCCCCGAACGAGAAGACACCGCCGTCACTGGCGACGAGGTTGTAGCCCTGCAAGGCGCCGGACGGGATCGAACAAGCGGGCACCGACCCGGCTCGGGGCGTGCCGCCGGCGTTGCCGGTCAGTTGCGGGTCATGGTGGAACTCGGGCCACGCGCCGTTGCCGACCGCCGCGGCACCGTTGGTCCCGGGGATGACGTAGTGCTCGATCCAGCCGACGTCTGTGGCACCGCCGTAGCCGGCCACGGTGATGCCGATGTTCCCTGTCGGGTCGTCGGTGACGAGCGGTGAGTTCTGGAAGCCGAGGTTGGTGGCGAACGAGGTGATGACGGCGCCGGTGGCCCCGTTCAGGACGGCGACCCCCTTGGCTGTCGGCGCGCCGCTCGTCGGGTACATGGGAACGAGAACGTCCTCATGGCCTGTGGCGGCCATGTCGAAGGTGACGACGGACCCGAGGACGGCGTCGGGCACCGGCGTTGTCCAGAGCATCTTGCCGGTCGCCGCTGTGAGGGCCGAGACGGCGCCCTGCCCGGTCGACGTGGTCTCGCCCTCGACGACGTCGAGCGTCCCGTTGTCGGCGAGGTCGGCGAGAGCGGGGCTGCTTGTCGTGTAGCCCGGGACCGGCGTCGACCACTGCAGGCCGCAGTCGGAGTTGAAGGCCTTCACGGTGTCCGAGTCGGAGGCGCCGCCGAAGTACGACCCGGTCCCGACGACGATCCCGGTCGCTCCTCCGGCTAGGAACCCGCCCACGGCGGGCGACGAGTGGACGGTCTGGTTGGTGTCGTAGTGGCAGATCAGCCCACCCTGGCTGTTGAGGATCCGTAGGTGGCCGCCCTGACTGTACGTCCGGCCGTTGCCGAACCCACCGGTCTGGTCGCCGCCCTCGACGACCTCGGTCTGGCCGGTCCCGTAGAGGTCGGCGAGAGCGGCGGTCGAAAAGACGCTGTCGGACGTGAAGAACGGCCAACCCTTCAACGTGGACCCACTGGCGGCGCCGAGGGCGTACTCCTCTTGATCGAGCGAGCCGGCGACGACGTCGGTGCTCCCCTGGAGGTTGCCGACGGCCAGTGACGCCTGGACGCCCTGGGCCGGCTGTGTGTCCGAGGCCGGGTCGACGACCGTCGCGTTCCAGAGGCCGTTGCCGGACGGGCCGTACGCCTGGTACCCGCCGACTGTCGGGTGTGTGGCGTTGCCGGACCCGACGAAGACGCTGTCGAGGCTGCTGCCACCGAGGGTGGTGACCGACGGGGTGGCGTCGATCGGCGCGCCACCGTCCTGGGTCGGCCAGCCACCGACCGGGGAGCCGCTCTGGAGGTGGTAGGCGTAGACCTTCCCGGCCCGGTCGCCGACGACGACGGCCGGGCCACCGCCGTCGAGGCTGGCGACGTTGGGCGACGACTCGGCGATCGGGTGGCCGGCGTCGGGGAGTGTGACGTGCCAGACCGGGTTCTTCAGCGCCGTGCTGAGCGATGTTGTGGCCGCCCCGGCGGGCGTGCCGCCGAGGGCGGCCAATCCAGCGAGGGGGCAGACGACGGCCAGGACGAGCCCGGCCAGGCGGGAGCGGGGAGCGCGGGTCAAGCCTCGAACGTACCAGCGCAGGGAGGATGCGCAAAGGCACCTTCCCTGCGCTGGACGATCGTCAGGACCGGTCGGTCCTCCCGTTCGTCAGAAGCCGGCCATGGCGACGATCGGCTTGTTCAACGGCTTGCCGCCCATCGAACCGTAGAAGACGGCGGTCCCGTAGTCGAAGATGCCACCGTCGGCGGCGACGAACCGGTAGCCGGAACCCCCGGCGACGGCCTGCATTCCAACGATGGGTTGGTTGAGCGGCTTGCCGCCCATCGAGCCGTAGAACGGCGCTGTGCCGAAGGCAAAGATGCCACCGTCGGCCGCGACCTCCCAGTACCCGTTGCCGTTCGGGTTGGCGGCCAGGGCGACGACCGGCTGGTTGAGCGGCTTGCCACCCATCGAGCCGTAGAAGGTGGCGTCGCCGAAGGCGAAGAGCCCGCCGTCCTTGGCGACCAGCCAGTAACCCTTGCCGTCCGGCGTGGCGGCCATCCCGACGATCGGCTGGTTGAGCGGCTTGCCGCCCATCGAGCCGTAGAACGGCGCTGTGCCGAAGGCGAAGAGCCCGCCGTCCGACGCGACCTCCCAGTACCCGTTGCCGTTCGGGTTGGCGGCCATGCCGACGACCGGCTGGTTGAGCGGCTTGCCACCCATCGAGCCGTAGAAGAGGGCGTTGCCGAAGGCGAAGAGCCCGCCGTCCTTGGCGACCTCCCAGTACCCGCCGCCGTTCTTGGTGACGGCCATACCGACGACCGGTTGGTTGAGAACGAGGTTGCCGGTCGATCCGCAGAACGGCAGGTTGCCGTAGCTGAAGATGCCGCCGTCGGAGGCCGACAGGTAGTAGCCGTTCGGTCCGCCGGCCGGCGCTGTGCAGGGCACGTTCACGACCGGTGGTGGCGTACCGGCGTTCCCGGTGAGCTGCGCGTCGTGGTGGAACTGCGGCCACGCCCCGGGCTCGTTGACGATCGAGCCGTTCGAGCCGGCGATCTCGTAGTGGTAGATGAAGCTCCCAGAGCCCTGGTAGCCGGCCAAGGTGATCCCGATCGTGCCGTTCGGGTCCTTCGTGATCAGCGGCGAGTTCTGGAAGCCGGTGTTCGACTGCAGGGTCGTGATGACGCCCCCGGTCTTGCCGTCGAGGACGACAACACCGTTGACGGTCGGGGCGAGGACGTCCTGGTAGCCGGAGCCGAGATCGGCGGTCACGACGGAGCCGATGACCCGACCGACGCCCGTGCTCCAGGCGACGGAGCCGTTGTTGCCGTTGAGGGCGTAGACCGAGCCGGACCGGCCGTTGTCGGTGCCCTCGACCACCTGTAGCTGCCCGTTGCCGAGCACGTCGGCGAGGGCCGGGCTGCTCTTGGTGTTGCCGTTGAGCGAGGCGGCCCACTGCAGCCCGCAGCTGGCGTTGACGGCGAGCAGCTGGTTGCTGTTCGACTGGTTATAGGTGGCCCCGGTGCCGACGACGATGCCGACGGCGCCACCGCCGAGGAACTGGCCGACGGCCGGCGACGACTGGACGGTTTCGTTCGTTGTGTACTGGCAGGCGAGGCCACCGTTGGGCCTCGGCTGGCCGGCGTTCCCGGTCGGCGCCAGCACGCGGATGTGGCCGCCGTTGGCGTACGGCGTTGTGTACGAGTTGCCGGCGGTCGAGTCGCCACCTTGGACGATCTCGGTCTGCCCGTTGCCGTAGACGTCGGCGAGGGCGGGGGTGCTGAAGTTGCTGTCGCCCTGGTACCACGGGAACCCGCTCAGGACGCCGCCGCTGCCGGCTGTCATGGCGTACTCGTTCTCACCGAGCGAGCCGGCGACGACGTCGACGCCGCTCTGGAGGTTGCCGACGGCCATCGACGCCTGGACGCCGTTGCGGGGACTGGCGTCGGTCGGTGGGTTGGTCGCCTGCACGAACCACTTGTCGCCACCGCTCGAGCTCACGGCCTGGTAGCCGCCGGAGAACGGGCTGCCGGCGTTGCCGGTCCCGACGTAGACGGTGTCGAGAGAGCTCCCGGCGGTCGTCGCCGCTACCGACGGGGTCGAGTCGATCGGGGCGCCGGTGTTGTAGGCCCACACCTGGCCGCCGGAGGTCAGGTTGTAGGCGTAGAGGATGCCGGCTTCGTCGCCGACGACGACGGCGGGCCCGCCGGGCAGTGTCGCTTCGTTGGGTGACGACAGGGCAATGGGCTTGCCGGCATCGTTCAACGGTCCGACGGTCCACGTGGGATTGCCGAAGTTGATTGTCGCGGCCCCGGCCGCGGTGGCCCCGCCGAGTGCCGGAACGGCGCTGGCGCCGATGACGGCGAGGCCCCCTCCGGCGATGGCGGCGACGGCCGCCACGGCGGTTCGAACGTGCTTATGTCCTGTCATCTGCGCTCCCTTATCTCGAGGCTCGCGGCCGAGCGTTGGTGACGATTGGCGTTTTGCTTTCCCGATCCGTGACGTCGAAACGGTCTTCAACTGCCGTGACACTACGGACGCCCGTTAAGATCGCCAGCCGTGACGGATGTCGGGACGGGGACAAGCGGCGCTCAATCTACCCCGGACCCCGATCGGAAAAGCGAATCTACGCTGGCCCCGTCGCCGGCCTTCTTGGCGGATCTGGCGGCCGCGTTCCGCCGGCTGCGCCCGCAGGGAACGGACCGCTGGAACTTCTCGGCCGCGTTCGGACGGCTGGAAGAGGTGGCCGTGCCGGACCCCCCGCCGCCCCCGCCTCCCCCCCCGCCGGCGCCTCGGGGAGCCGTCCGCGAAGCGGCCGACCGGCACGTGCTGTCACGGGTCGAACCGTGGATCGCGACGCGGGCGGCCGCCGCCGCCGGCGAGGCCACCCGAGAGGAGCTGCGCAAGGGTTTGGGCGCGGTCCGGGACGGGTTCACCGCGGCGGTCGAGGCCCTACGGTTCCTGGCGGCCCGGGTGGAGGCCCTGGAGGGGCGACGGGATCGCCGGGACGACCCCGTGGACGGCATGGCCTGGCTGGTCGAACCACCGGCGACCGACGAATGGGCGGTGGCCGCAGTCGAATGGCTGGGTTCGGCGCCTGGGCCGGTGGTCGTGGGGGAGTGCGGTGCGGCGGTCGCCCGGGCCTTGGCCGATGCCGGGGTGTCGGTCCGGGTGGCCGAGCCGAGGGGCGCGGTGGCGTGGGGCGCGGGCGAGGCCGGGCTCGAGGTCCATGTCGGATCGGTCGGCGAGCTGCTCGAATCCGTCCCGGCGGGATCGCTCGGCGGCGTCGTCCTGGCCGGCGTCGTCGACCGGGTGCCGGTCGACGAGCAGGTTGGCCTGCTGGCGACGGCCACCGACCGGCTCGGCGACGGCGGGGCCCTGCTGGTCGTCGGGACCCATCCGGCGGCGGTCGAAGAGGAATGGGACGCCGTGGCCCGGGACCTCGTCCCGGGGCGCCCGCTCCATCCAGAGACGTGGGTGGTGCTGCTCACCCGGGCGGGGTATGCGGACGTGGAGGTGGCGGCCGGGACGGGTCGGACGTACGTCGTCCGGGGGCGGCGGTGAGCATCCATCAGTTCGTGCCGATGCTGCATGTCGGCGACGCGGTGGGTCAGCACACGCTGGCCATCCAGCGGATCCTCCGGTCGAGGGGGATCGAGTCGGAGATCTATGTCGAGCTCGACGACTCCGAGACGGTGGGCTCGACGCGACCGGCGTCGACGTACGCGGATCGTCCCGACGACGTGCTCGTGTACCAGTTCGCCACCGCGTCCGCCCTGGCCGACCGGTTGCTCGCCACCAGCGGCCGACTAGTCGTCAACTACCACAACGTCACGCCGCCGGACCTGTTCGCACCGTGGGACAACGGGTTGGCGCGGCACCAGGTTCGGGCTCAGCAGGAGCTGGCTGCCCTCGCCGACCGGGCGGTCCTCGGCGTCGCCGTCTCGGAGGTCAACCGGGCCGATCTATCGGCGGCCGGGTTCGCGGCCACCGAGGTCGTGCCACCGATCGTCGGCGGCCTCGACGTCGCGGCGCTCGAACGGCGACGATCCGGCCCGCCAGCCGCCGGCCGACGATCCGCGCCCCGCGTCAGCGGTGCCCGATGGCTGGCGGTCGGTCGGCTGGCGCCGAACAAGGCGGTCGAGGACACGGTGGCCGCCCTGCTCGGCTACCGGGCGCGGCACGACGCGGCCGCGACGCTGCTGGTGATCGGCAAGCCGGCGCTCTCGCCGTACGTGGACGCGCTCCACCGCTACGTTGCCGATCTCGGGCTCGCCGATGCGGTGACGTTCGCCGGCAAGGTCACCGACGCCGTGCTGGCCGACGCCTACGACTCGGCCGACGTCCTCGTCGTCTCGTCGGAGCACGAGGGCTACTGCCTGCCGGTGGTCGAGGCGATGGCCCACGGGCTGCCGGTGGTCGCGTACCGCGAGGGGGCGCTCCCAGAGGTGCTCGGCGATGCCGGCGTCCTGCTCGACGACAAGGACCCGGTCGTCATGGCCGACGCGATCCGTGCCGTACAGGTGGACGCGGTTCGGCGAACCGCTCTGGTCGAGGCCGGTTGGCGGCGACTGCCCGCGCTCGGCCTGGCCGGCGCCGGCGACCGGCTCGTCGACCTGCTCGTCGGCGTCAGCGGCTGACCACGGCCAGCCGGCTCTTGAGTGCCACGAGCGATCGGGGTATAGGGAGCTCGGGGCCGGCGCCGTCGGCCCGGGAACGGAGGGGAGGGCGGGATGAGCGACGAAGCGAGCCTTCCGAGGGTCGTCGACCGGGCCAGCTTCGACGCTGAGCTGACCGGGCTGCGGGAGCGGGAGAAAGCGCACACCCGGGAGGGTGATGCCATCGCCGCGGCTCGTCGCCGACTGCCGATGGTCGAGGTGGACGCCGGCATCCGGTTGACGGGGTCCGACGGGTCGGTCACCCTGCTCGACGCCTTCGAGGGTCGGCGGCAGCTCATCGCCTACTACTTCATGTGGCATCACGGTCACCCGGCGCCCGAGCAATGCGAAGGCTGTACGTGGGTCACGGCTCAGGTGGCAGAGCTCTCGTACCTACAGTCCCGAGACATCACCTATGCCGTCCTGTGTCAAGGGCCCTACGATGCGAGCCGTCGCTACCGCGACTTCCTGGGCTGGGACGTCCCGTGGTACTCGGCTGAGGAGTCACTCGACCAACTGCTCGTCGGACGCGAGATCGGGCGCTTCCACCTCATCTGTTATGTGCGCGACGGCGATCGGGTCTTCGAGACCTACTGGACCACGGGCCGTGGTGTCGAGGCGATGGACTACAGCTACGCGCTGATGGACCTCACCGTCTACGGCCGCCAGGAGGGCTGGGAGGACTCGCCGTCGGGATGGCCACAGGCCTGCTCGATCACCCGGACGGCGGCGGGTGCACCTGATTGGCCACCGGTCGAATGGCCGGGTGGTCGACCGATCGCTCAGTGGCCGAGGCTCGAGTCCGGCCGTTCGGACGACCTCGGCGGGTGAGGCGCCGACGGCACGCGTCGATCAGGCGCCGACGGCGTTCCGGACGAGCTCGACGAAGCGGTCCGTCGACCGGCTGACGGAGAAGGTGGCGACGCGGTCGGCCGCGGCGGCGGCGATCCGGGCGCGGAGCTCGTCGTCGGTGACGACCCGGTGGACGGCGGCGGCGAACCGCAGGGGGTTCTTGTCGGGGAGGACGATCCCGGCACCGCCGACGGTCTCGGGGATGGCGGTGACGCCGTTGGCGACGACGGGCACGTGGTGGCCCATCGCCTCGACGAGCGGGACGCAGAACCCTTCGTGGTCGGAGGCGCAGACGAAGACGTCGGCGGCCTGGTAGTAGGCCTCGAGCTCGGCGGCGGTGACGGAGCCGGTGACGGTCACGGCGTCGTCGAGGCCGAGGTCGTGGACGAAGCCGGCGAGCGCGGGACCGTACTTGTCGCCGAGCGGTGACCCGACGAGCCAGAGCCGGGCGTCGGCGTCGTAGAGGCGCCGGTGGACGGCGAGCATCTTGACGAGGTCGTGGGGCGCCTTGTGCGGGGAGATCTTGCCGACGAAGAGCAGGTCGGCGCCGCCGCGTTCCTTGCCGGCGGCCAGCCGGCCGGACAGGTCGGGGTCGGGGTCGGCGCCGGTGGCGGTCATGTCGATCAACAGGGGGACGACCGCGGTGTTCGTATAGCCGGCATCGAGCAGCTCGGTCTCGTTGAAGGTGGAATCGGCGACGGCGAGCTGGCTCTCGGCGGCCAGGCGGGCGAGCTGGGTGCGGCCGAGGGCGACCTCGTAGCCGACGTTCGGCTCCCACGGCGCGAGCAGCGGGGCCGGGGTGATGTTGTGGTAGTTGACGAGCTTCGGCTCGGTCCGGGCGGCGAGGATGTCGAAGACGGGGCTGCCGATCGAGGACTGGTAGAGCAGCCACCGGTCGCGGCCGGTCCGGCCGAGCTCGACGACGGGATGCCCGAGCTCGGCGACGTCAGGCGTGGCGTTGCCGTAGAAGATGTCGGACTCGATCCCGACGTCGCGGCAGGGCGTTGGTCAGCGTGAGGGTGTGGACGCCGATGGCGTCTCGGCTGGCCAGGGACGGAATGACCTGGTCGACTCGCACGGCGGGCAGTGTACCGGCGACGGGTGGGGGGGTCGGGGCTCCGTGAGGGCCGACGTCGGCTCGGGGCCACTCGGCCCGGTGGCCCCGATCGGCGGGCGGCGGTCGATAGGCTGTGATCCCATTAGCCACTTGCGTAACAGCGCCAACGCGGGCCGTTGTCGGCGGGTCGCCGTGGCTGCGGCCCCGTTGGCGGTCGTGGCGATGGCCGTCGGCATCGCGCTCGGTACCACTGCACTTGGGGCGGGTGCGGTCGGGGCGAGCACGCCAGCGTTGTCGGCTCCGGGGGCACCGGTTGCGGCGGAGGCATCAGCGGCGCGACCGGCGACGGTGCCGACGGACACGACGACAGTGCGGATCGCGATGACGGAGAACAACACACTCGATGTCATCGTGGCGTCCGCCGGCGGGGTGTCGGCACCCGGCGTGGCGAACGCCCCGGCGGTCCGGTTTCAAAAGGCCGCCAGCGGGACGTGGAACGTCGACACCGGCACAGGCTGCGGCGGTCCGTGGACCCAGGTGGGCACGGGGGCCAAGAACCCGGCGGCGAGCCCGGTGACGGCGAGCCAGTTCCTCACGTTGTGCGTCGGCGGCACACAGAGCACGAACGACCGGGGGACGCTGACGGCGACGTACAACTCGACAGGCGCGGCGCGGACGGTGAACACGCTGCCGCTCGAGGAGTACGTGGCGGACACGGTCCCGGGGGAGTCGCCGTCGACCTGGGGCAACCTGGGCGGGGCGGGGCCGCAGGGTGAGGACTGGGGGTTCCAGGAGCTGGAGTCCCAGGCGGTGGCGGTCCGGTCGTACGTGCTGGCCAACTTGGGGGGGTACGGCGGCTACGCGGACACCTGCGACCTGTCGTGCCAGACGTACCGCGGGACGAAGTACGAGACGCCGACGACGATCGCCGCCGCGTCGGACACGGCCGGCCAGGTCATGTTCATGCCGAACGGGTCGATCGCCACGACCGAGTACTCGGCGTCGACCGGCGGCTACACGTCGGGGCCGGGTCAGACATCGCCGTTCACGCCGGTGCCGGACACAGGGGACGGGATCGCGACAAACCCCAACCACTCGTGGACAGCCACCATCTCGGCCGCCTCGATCCAGGGCGCGTGGTCGATCGGCACGTTCTCGCACGTCGGGACAGTGACAACAGGGCCCGGGAAGCCGCCGGGCCAGACCTTCGGCCGGGTCAATTGGATCACCGTGTTCGGCTCAGCCGGCTCGAAGCGGGTGACCGGCCCGGAGTTCGCCGACGACCTGGGCCTCAAGTCGGACTTCTTTCACGTCACCGGGACATCCGCGACGGGAGTGTCGGTGACCGGGCACGGCTGGGGCCACGGCATCGGGCTCGGCCAGTGGGGGGCGCTCGGCTACGCCATCGGCCAGGACAACGGGCAGGGAAACTGGACGTACCAGCAGATCGTCACCCACTACTACGGCCCGGCGACGCTCGGGAACCTGTCGGGGCCGCCGGCCGTCCTCGGGGCGAGCGGGGGCCTGAACGGCTACTGGCTGTCGGCGGCGGACGGGGGGGTCTTCGCGTTCGGGGGCGCGACGTTCGACGGCTCGATGGGCGGCAAGCCGCTCAACCGGCCGGTCGTCGGCCTGGCGGCGACGCCGGACGGCGGCGGCTACTGGGAGGACGCGTCGGACGGCGGCATCTTCAGCTTCGGCGACGCTCACTTCTCCGGCTCGATGGGCGGCAAACCGCTCAACCAGCCGATGGTCGGCATGGCGGCGACGCCCGACGGCGGCGGCTATTGGGAGGTGGCCAGCGACGGCGGCATCTTCAGCTTCGGCGACGCCCACTTCTACGGCTCGATGGGCGGCCGGCCGCTCAATCAGCCGATCGTCGGCATGGCGGCGACGCCCGACGGCGGCGGCTATTGGTTGGTGGCATCGGACGGCGGGATCTTCGCGTTCGGTGACGCGGCGTTCTTCGGGTCGACCGGCAGCCTCCACCTGGTGAAGCCGGTGGTCGGGATGGCGTCGGCGCCGGGCGGAACGGGCTACTGGCTGGTGGCGTCGGACGGCGGGATCTTCGCGTTCGGTAACGCGACGTTCCACGGGTCGGCGGCCGGCACGGCCGGCGGGAACGGGGTCGTCGGCATGGCGGCGACGCCGAGCGGCGGCGGTTACTTGGTGACGACGACCGCCGGGCGCATCACCGCGTTCGGTGACGCGCCACAGCTCGGTGACCTGACGACGGCGGTCAGCAACTATCCCGGCCGGGTCGTCGGCATCGCCGCGACGACGAGCTGAGGTCGGGCCGGCCGGAAGGCGTCAGGCCGGCGGGGCGTCGGCGATGACCGCGGCCAACCGTGGATAGCGGGCGAGGCGCCCGTAGCGGCCGAGCCGACCGGCGTCGACGCCGTGGTCGGCGGACTGGAGGAGGCGGAGGTCGCCTCGGCTGTTCCCGTAGGCCCACAGCACCGGCGCGTTCGGCCCGGCACCGTTGAGGCCCTCGGCCCGGAGCCAGCTGGCGAGGCGGGCGTACTTCTCGGCGCCGCGGCAGTTCTTGCCGTCGTAGCGACCGGTGACGAGGTGGCCGCTGACGGCCAGCCGGGTGGCAAGGGCGGCGTCGGCACTGAGGAGGGCGGCGGCCGGGCCGACGTAGCAGTCCGGGGAGGCGGAGACGACGACGACCCGATGGCCCTGCTTGCGGTGCCAGTCGAGCCGGCTGCGGGTGTCGGGGCGGAGCCGCCGGCGGAGGTGGCGCTGGGCGAAGTCGGCCGCCACCCGGTCGACCTCGGCGGCCGGCAGCCCGGAGAGCAGCTGGGTGAACAGCGCCTCCTTGGTGTCGTCGGCCGCCGCCCCGCTGAACACGGCGCCGCGGATGAGGCCGGGCAGGCACCGTAGGACGGCCAACGCGGTCGGCACGATGCCGCGCACGGCGACGAGGAAGGGCAGCACACTGCCGCCCCGGGTGAGCGTGCCGTCGAAGTCGAAGGCGGCGACGGTCGGCCGGGTGCCGGGCACCGCGCTCATCGTGCCGGGCTCACCGTTCGACCCCGACGTCGGCCCCGCCCCGACCGTCGCCGGCCAGGAACCGGGCGGCCCCGGCGAGCGACTCGCCGGAGGCGATGACGCGGCGGCCGCGGCGGGCTTCGAGGACGGCGGCGTCAGCCTCGGTGAGCCCCCACTGCTCGATGGCGGCCGCTCGGTCGCTGCGTAGACAGGCCTGGGGGAGTGCGGCGAGCGTCTGGGCGAGGTCGACGGCGGCGTCGACGGCGGTGCCGGGAGCGACGAGACGGTTGGCGAGCCCGATGGCGAGGGCCTCGGGCCCGTCGACGGCGCGACCGGTCAGGATGAGGTCCATGGCCCGGGAGTGGCCGATCAGCCGGGGCAGGCGGACGGTCCCGAGGTCGCAGAGCGGGACGCCGAACCGGCGGCAGAAGACGCCGAAGACGGCGTCGTCGGCGGCGACCCGGAGGTCGCACCAGAGCGCCAGCTCGAGGCCACCGGCGACGGCGTAGCCCTCGACGGCGGCGATGACGGGCTTGGACAGCGTCATCCGGGTCGGGCCCATCGGGCCGGGGCCGTCGTCGGGCACGGGGCGCCGGTCGCCGCCGGCCAACGCTTTGAGGTCGGCGCCGGCACAGAAGTGCCGGCCGGCGCCGGCCAGGACGGCGACGGCGACGGCGTCGTCCTGGTCGAACTGCTCGAAAGCGCCACGGAGGCGGTCGGCGGTGGCGGCGTCGACGGCGTTGCGGACGGCCGGCCGCTCGATCGTGACGACACGGACGGGGCCGCGGTCGTCGAGCCGAACGGTGTCGCGATCGGAATTGTCCTGCTGGCCGCCGAATGGGCGGAGATGTTCGCCATCTCCCACCCGTCGATTCTCGCGCGACCGGTCCAGAAGACCGGCGACCCCCGGGCCGGATAGCAGAATCTTGACCGGACCGGTCGACAATTGAATTCGGTTCCATTAACGTGGGGGACTACATCACGACAGCTGGCACGGCGACGTCCTGCGGGGCGTTCTTCACGCAACGAAATGGCGCCTTGCCCCAGTACACAGGAGGAAGACTCGATGGCAGTTCGATTGGGCGACACCGCTCCCGACTTCACCGCGGACACGACGGAGGGGACGATCAACTTCCACGAGTGGCTCGGTGACAGCTGGGGAGTCCTGTTCTCGCACCCGAAGGACTTCACGCCGGTCTGCACGACCGAGCTGGGCGCGTTCTCGAAGGCGAAGCCGGAGTTCGACAAGCGCAACACCAAGCTGATCGGCCTCTCGGTCGACTCGGTGGCGTCGCACAAGGGCTGGGCGGGGGACATCGAAGAGACGCAGGGCTCGGCTCTGTCGTTCCCGCTCATCGGCGACGAGGACCGCCAGGTGGCCGACCTCTACGACATGATCCACCCGAACGCCAACGACACGCTGACGGTGCGGTCGGTGTTCATCATCGGGCCGGACAAGAAGGTCAAACTGACGCTGACCTACCCGGCGTCGACCGGCCGGAACGTCGACGAGATCATCCGGGTCCTCGACTCGCTGCAGTTGACTGCGGACTACTCGGTGGCGACGCCGGCCAACTGGACCGACGGCCAGGACGTCATCATCGCCCCGGCTGTCTCCGACGACGACGCGAAGACGCGGTTCCCGAAGGGGTTCAAGGCGGTCAAGCCGTACCTCCGGATCACCCCGCAGCCGAACAAGTGACGGCGGCGGCCGGGATCGAACCCGGCCGTCCGATCCACTGAGCTCGTACGACGCGGGCTCGTCGACGACGCCGGCCTTCGGGCCGGCGTCGTCGGTTTCTCGGCCCGGCGGCGCCGACCGAGGCCGATCTATTCGCCGAGCAGGTCGGCCCGGAGCTGGCGCTTGAGCACCTTGCCGGCGGGGTTGCGGGGCAGCGGTTGGTCGACGAACCACAAGCGCGTCGGGACGGCGAAGGCGGCCAGCCGGTCGCGGACGTGGTTGGCGAGCTCGTCGGCGGTGACCTTGTGACCCGGTCGGAGGACGACGACCGCGCCGACCTCCTCGCCGAGCGTCGGGTGGGGCACGCCGATGACCGCGCAGTCGGCCACCGCGGGGTGCTCGAAGAGGGCGGCTTCGACCTCGACGGAGTAGACGTTCTCACCGCCGCGGATGATGACGTCCTTGGCCCGGTCGACGATGTAGATGAACCCGTCGTCGTCGATGCGGGCGATATCGCCGGTGTGGAGCCAGCCGTGCGTGAAGACGTGGGCGGTCTCGTCCGGCCGGTGCCAGTAGCCCCGGACGACCTGGGGCCCTTTGACCCAGAGCTCACCGGTGACGGTCGGACCGGTCGGCCGGTCGGCGGCCGGCTCCGGCCCGTCGAAGTCCTCGGGGACGACGGCGACGTCGGTGACGGGCATCGGCAGCCCGACACTGTCGGGCTTGGCGATGTAGTCGGCGCCGGTGTTCATCGACGTGACCGCGGAGGTCTCGGTCAGGCCGTAGCCGTTGCCGGGCTGGACACCGGGGAAGGCGTCGCGGATCCGGCGGACGAGCTCGGGCGGCGCCGGTGCGCCGCCGTACGAGACGGCCTTGACGGACGACGTGTCGCGACGGCTGAAGGCCGGGGAGTCGAGCACCTGCATGACCATGGTCGGGACGCCGCCGAACGTCGTGATCCGCTCGCGCTCGATCAACTCGAGGACGCGCTCGGGGTCGAAGTGGTGGACCATGACGAGCTTGCCGCCGGCCGCGGCGTTGGCGATGAGGACGGCGTGGCAGCCGGTGGCGTGGAAGAGCGGCACGGTGAGGAGGTAGGCGGACTGGTCGGCGCCGGTCGTCTCGGTCAGTGCCGACTTGCCGTAGCGGAGCTGGCCGCGGGTGTTCACGAAGAACAGGTTCATCAGGTTCGTGCACGTGTTGCGGTGCGTCCCGACGGCGCCCTTCGGCCGGCCGGTCGTCCCGGAGGTGTAGAAGATCGTCGCGTCGTCGTCGGGTTGGATGTCGACGTCCGGCGGGACGGCGTCGGGCGCGACGTCGCCGAGGACGTCGGCGAACGCGATCTCGTCGACGGGTCCGCCGGCCGGACCGAGCGACGGCGGCTGGCCACGGTGCTCGCTGACGACGACGATCGTCCGCAGATCACCGACGTCATCGGTCCCCGAGCGGATGCGGTCGGCCCGCTCCTCGTCGACGACGGCGACGACCGCGCCGGAGTCGGCGAGCCCGTAGCGGAGCTCGTCGCCGGTCCACCAGGCGTTGAGGGGGACGACGACGGCTCCGGCCACCGCGGCGGCCCAGAACGTCATCGCCCACTCGGGCAGGTTCCGCATGGCGATGGCGACGCGGTCACCCTTCTCGACGCCGAGTGCGTCGCGGAAGCGGTGGGCGAGGGTGGCGACGATCCGGTAATGCTGGTCGTACGTCGTCCGCTCGTTCTCGTAGACGAGGAGGTCGTTGTCGCCGTAACCGAGCGTCAGGTCGAGGACCGTGCGCAGCGACTGCGGGGCGGCCTTCCAGATCCGCGTCCGCACGCCGCGGATGTCGATCTCGTCCATCTCGAAGAGCTGGCCGGGAGCGGTGAGCTCGGCCTCGGCCTCGGCCAGCGTCATCAGCTCGTCCGGTTGGTCGTCGCTCACGACGGCGTCGCCGGTCACGGTGCTTTGGCAGCCGGCCCGTCTGGCGCCCGGAAGACGGCCTGCCGGTAGTACGCCAGCTCGGCGACGCTCTCCTTGATGTCGTCCATCGCCCGGTGGGTCGTCTTCTTGGGCGGCGCGGCGGCGAGCACGTCGGGGTACCAGCGGCGGGCGAGCTCCTTGATGGTCGAGACGTCGACCGAGCGGTAGTGGAAGAACTGCTCGACGTCCGGCAGGTGGGTGGCCAGGAACCGGCGGTCCGTTCCGATCGAGTTGCCGGCGAGCGGAACCGACCGGGGATCGGGGAGGTGCTGGCGGAGGAAGTCGAGGGTGGCGGTGGCGGCGTCGGTCGAGCGACAGCGTCGACGCCTCGATGGCGACGAGCAGGCCGGACTTGGTGTGCATCTCGCGGACGAAGCTGTCCATGGCATCGAGCTGCTCGGCCGTCGCGGTGACGACGAGGTCGGGTCCCTCGGCGACGATCTGCAGCTCGTCGTCGGTGACGAGGGTGGCGATCTCGACGATGACGTGCCGGGTCGGGTCGAGCCCGGTCATCTCGAGGTCCATCCAGGCGAGCATCGGGAGGATGCTATCGGCACCCCACCGGCCGGCCGAGCGAGCGGGGGCCGTCGGTCCCGCCGCCGGTAGTGTCGGACGATGCTCGACGTCCCCGTCCACCAGCTCGATCCGGACCTGCCACTCCCGTCGTACGCGAAGGCCGGCGACGCCGGAGCCGACCTCTATGCCCGAGACGGCGTCGTCCTGGCCGCTTCTGGCGGCCGAGCGCTGGTACCGACCGGGCTGATCGTCGCGATCCCGCCCGGTCATGCCGGTTTCGTCCAGCCGCGAAGCGGGCTGGCCCTTCGCCACGGCGTGACGTGCCTGAACACGCCGGGACTGATCGATGCTGGTTACCGGGGTGAGTTGGCGGTCTTGCTCGTCAACACGGACGCGAAGGAGGACTACGAGGTCCGCCGGGGTGATCGGATCGCCCAGCTCGTCATCCAGGCGGTCGCCGAAGCGCGGTTCGAGCCGGTGGCCCAGGACGACCTGCCGCCGGCAGACCGGGGCGCCGGAGGGTTCGGCCACAGCGGGCGCTGACCGGCGGGACCAGGCGGACGGGCGGGCGAGCGGGCATGGAAACGCTACAGGGCATCGACGCGATCTTCCTGGCGCTCGAGACGGGGACGAGCCATCTCCAGGTCGGCGCGGTCCTCGTCCTCGACCCACCGGAGGGTCGGCGGTCGCTGTTCTCGCCCGGTACACGCGTACGCGCAGGTCCGCCGCATCTTCGAGCAGCGCGTCCACCTCGTCCGCCCGCTCCGCCAGCGGGCAGTGCCGGTGCCGCTCGGTCTGTCCCGGCCGGTCTGGGTGGACGACCCCGAGTTCGACCTCGACGATCACGTCCACCGGGCGAGCGTCCCGGAGCCAGGCGGCCGCAACGAGCTGGCGGATGTCGTCGCCGATTTCATGGCGCGGGCGTTGGACCCGGGGCGCCCGCTGTGGGAGATGATCGTGGTCGAGGGATTGGCGGGCGGCCGGACGGCGGTCGTCGTCAAGCTGCACCACGCGATCCTCGATGGCGTCTCGGGGGCGTCGCTGCTCGGCGCGTTCTTGGACCTCAGTCCCCGTGGCCGACCGATCCCGTTTCCGGCGGAGCGGTGGGACCCCGACCCGGTCCCGTCGGCGGCGGCGCTGCTCCGGCACGCCGCTGGCGGCGTGGCCCGCCAACCGGACGTTGCCCGGGCCACGCTCCGCCGAGCCACGGACGCGATCGTCGGTGTGAACAGCCTGAACCGGGAGCTGGCCGAACGGGGGAGCTCGCCGCCGCCGCCGCCGTTCAGCGCGCCGCGGACGTCGCTCAACGGACACCTGTCGTCGCGGCGGCGGTTCGCGACGATCGAGGTGCCGCTCGACGACGTCAAGCTGGTCCGCCGGGCGTTCGGAGGCACGGTCAACGACGTCCTCCTGACCGCCATCGCCGGGGCCGTTCGGGACCTGCTGGCGGAGCGGGGAGAGCGTCCGGACCGCTCGCTCGTCGGGTTCGTCCCGGTCTCGACCCGACCCGGCCGGGTCGGCCGGGGGGACCGTTCGGCCGATCCGAGCGCACCCGGGAGCGCCGCGGACGTCGCGCTCGGCAACGAGGTGTCGGCGATGCTCGTGTCGCTGGCGACGGACGTGGACGACCCGGTGGAGCGCCTGCAGGCGATCGCCGCGGCCGCCGGCGCGGCCAAGGCACAGGAGGCGGTGCTCGGCGGGGAGCTGCTGGAGAACCTGGCCAAGATGGCGGTGCCGGCGGTCTCGTCCCGGGTCGTTCGCTGGTCCGCCGGGCTCCGGCTCTTCGACCGGCTGCCGCCGATGTTCAACCTCGTGGCGTCGACGATGCCCGGCCCGGACTTCGATCTCTGGTGTGCGGGCAGTCGGGTCGTTGGCCTGTACCCCGTCGGGCCGATCACCGATGGTGTCGGGCTCAACGTGACGGCGATGAGCTATCGCGGCACGGTCTACTTCGGGATGCTGGGCTGCCGGCGGCTCGTCCCGGATGTCCGGCGGTTGGCCGACCTGGTCGATGACGGCCTCGGTGCGCTGGTGGCGGCAGCTCTCGATGAGTCGGGGCCTGGGAGTTCACACGCACAACCTCTCGGGGGGTAAAGTACCGATCAGCGCGGACGTGGCTCAGTTGGTAGAGCACAACCTTGCCAAGGTTGGGGTCGCGGGTTCGAATCCCGTCGTCCGCTCCAAAATTCCCAGGTCAGAGGCCATTTTTCTGTGAAGTCATGAAGTCACGACTAGGGCATGACTTTACGTGACCCTATCTCTTAGAATCGATCCACGGCACGTCGTAAGCAACGCCGGAGCATTCGGGGGGGAGGGAGCATCGACCAGCTCCCGAGCGGTCGATGGCGCCTGCGGGTCACTGCCGGCGGCAAGCAGATCACCTATGGGACGTACCTCACCGAGGCAGAGGCGCTCGTCGACCAAGACCGTTGGCGCGCCACCCGTGCGCTTCCAGTCGAAAGAACCCCGCTAGTCGTCGAATCACCTGAAGTTCCTCCGCCTGACCAAATTGGACCTCGAGATCGCGTCGTCGTCCTGACTCCCGAACAACAGCAGCGCAACCAGAGACTCTTCGGTCCAGCAGTCGCCTGGCTACTGAATCAGGGCCGCCCCCCAGGCATGATCGGTTCGGCAGTGTCCTTCGACGGGAGGTACGGAGGTACCGATGCGGCACTGACCCGCAACGGTCCGGCCTGGGACTTCACGTCCGGAGGTCGGACTGAGCACTTGGCCACCGCCGATGCCCTACAGCTCATTGGCACCGGGGCCTTCTATCCCCGCACGGTGAACGTCAGCCCTGATCTCGCTGGCCTCCTATTCCGCGAAGCCGTTCACCAGGCCGAGCTCTCCCTCGGTTCCAAGCAACGAGCACAGACGCGTGTTCGTCAGCTTGCGACATCCGACGTCAGATCGAATCCGCTGCCGTGGGTACTTGCGGATCATCAACTTGATCAGACGGTCCGCTCCAGCATGACCTCGATCGTCCTGGCCGTGGCCGCCAGCGAGGCGCAGGTGAACCAGTGGGGAAACGAGCTGGGCGGGTGGAGCGAAGCCGAGGATCGACTCTTCTTGCTAAAGAAGTGCGAGCGACTGGCCGTACGACGCGCCGTGCCCATCGACTTGAGTCGCGGTTCCTTTCAAGAACTCCAGTGGGCGGTAGGTCATCGAAACCGGTACCTCCACTCGACGCCGCTCGCCCAGCCGCTCAAGGTCACTGGCTCGGGAACCGTGCTGCCGGGGACCATCTCCGTCGAGGCGCGGCGAGCGTGCTTGGCCGTCCGGGTGGCATTCGTCGACCTGGCGCGGTGCCTCGGCTTCGAACCGCCCCGCTATCTGGCCTACTGCCCAGCCGCCGATCCCGACGACGAGGCAGCTTGGTCGGCGGCCTCCGCGAAGACCGGCACGAGGGCCGATCCAGATTTTCCGCGCGTTTGAGGGTCAAGCACTGATCCGTGATCGGCACTCTTGGGTCCCTCCGGACGAGTTCGCAAGGCCCACGATCACATCAAATACCAGCCATCGGGATCGACTAACGACCATCCAGGCAGTCGGCGCAGCGGCCCAGGCCGACGCTCCGACCGGTGAAGGTCGCAGGCTTCGAGCAGGAGCGACCCCGTCCCCGGTGGATACCAGGATTCGGATCCGTGAACGCCTTGGGAAACCTGAGTGGGACGACCAACCACGCCGGCACGGTGCCACCGGGCGAGCTGGTCACGCGTCAGGGGGTACCCGCCGGCGGTGACGAGCGCCAAGAGGTCGTCGGCCTCCTCCGACATCTTGTCGATGCGCCCCCTCTGGCTCACAGCCAGAGCGTATCGAGCCGGTGTGCTGGGCAGTCTTCGGACCGGATTTCGTTCCTGGAGGCCTACGCGAAATCCATGGAGTCGGCGATACACCCTCCTCGTACGCTCGCCGCAGGCGGCCGGAGGCCGGTCGCCAGCCGGAACACCTGGGAGACGAAAGGAGGCCAGCAATGGCCACCGCAGGCACCACTAAGAGTTGGAACGCAGAGGTCAAGAGCTGGGTAAGGACGGTGACCAGCGACGTTCGATGGCGCTTCACCTTCGACGCAACCGTCCGCCCGGCTATCGCCAAAAGCTGGCCGTTCCCGGAGAACGAGTGGCTGAAAATCGTGCGTGCGATCTCCAGTGCCGTCGCAACTCAGATCATGAAGGTCGTGATCAACAACGCCGCCAAGGGGCTTGGAATCACCCTCAGTGATGAGGAGGTCGAGATTTTGGCCGACGTCGCCGTTGCTGCGCTGTAGGACCGCCGCCCGGAAATCTCGATTTGGCCGCAAGAGCATCTCGCTCACCGGGCTCCGGGCATGTCCCACTCCCATCGACCGGGGTCCTGAATCTGATCAGGTGGACCAGCGATCAAGGTCCGGTCAGACGGTGTCATCTGGGGGACCGGCCCTGGGCCGAGGGGCTGTCCGGTGGGTCTGCACTGGTACGCTCGCGGCATGGCAGCCCAGCCGGTACTCACCGCTGAGGAGTTGGCCGAGGCACTGCGTGACGCGCCACCCGCCACGCCCGACGATGTAACGACCTTGCGGGACGGTCGACGGCTGGACTCGCGCCAAGCCGTCATGGAATGGCTTGCCGAAATCGAAGCTGAGCGTGCCGCGGCCGCTGGCATCAGCACCGGTGCTTGACGGCCCGCCTCATGACCTCACCCGGCTGATCAAGACCCTCGATCGCCACGGGGTCGCCTACCTTCTGGCCGGAGGGGCTGCCGCCAGGGCCTATGGCGCTGAACGCCTAACCGAGGATGCCGATTGTGTCGTCGCCCGGGACCGGGACAACCTCGAACGCCTGGCCGGCGCGCTGAAGGAGCTGAACGCTCGCCTTCGGGTGGGCGGCATGAGCGACGACGAGGCCCGCCAGCTCCCAGTCCAGCTCGACGGGCCCACGCTGGCAAAGACGGACATCTCGACGTGGATGACTGATGCTGGAGCGTTTGACGTGCTTCCTGGCCTCGTCGCTGCCGACGGCCACCTGGCACCGTACGAGGAACTGGCCGAGCGAGAGACGCTGATCGAGGGTCGGGGGTTCACGATCAGAGCGGCGACACTTGAGGACATCATCGCGGCCAAGGAGCAAGCCAATCGGTCGAAGGATCGTGAGGCCCTCTCCGAGTTGCGGGCCCTGAGGGATTCCTCCTGATGGGTGCCGTGCCGTTGTGGCCGGAAGTGACGGCCTGACTCGGCCTTCTGGGGCCAGCTCGCAACTCCTGCCCATCCCGCTTCGGCGAGACCGGCGAATATTTTTGGTCGGAATTTCCGTGACCTTATCTGACCCTATCGAGAGGGAAGGTGAAGAGGTCTGAGGGGAGCTGAAGGAAAATCAGTGCTCTGGCCAGGGATTTCTCCGGAGAACCTCCTGGTGGGAGCGGTGTGATCCGGACATTGCCAAGGTTGGGGTCGCGGGTTCGAATCCCGTCGTCCGCTCCAGATGGGCTTGACCCCATTCAGTGGACCACTTCTTAGGACAACGTGGCCGGCTGGGTGGGTGTTGAGCGTGACGCTTCGAATTCGTTCGGGGTGAGGTAGCCGAGCGAGCTGTGGCGCCGGTCGCGAATTGTAGAAGTGCTCGATGTAATCGGCCATGGCAATGGCGAGCTCGAGGTTCGTCCGCCATTTCCGGCGGTTCAACAGTTCGATCTGCATCGAGCCCCAGAACGACTCCATCGGCGCGTTGTCGTAGCAGTCGCCGACCGTGCCCATGGAGCTGACGAGCCCTAAACGGCGGACGTTCTCGGTGAACGCCCACGAGGTGAACTGGCTCCCGTGGTCGGAGTGGATGACCGTCCCCGGCCTGGTCGACCTGGACGAACTGGCCTTGGCCAAGGCATCGTTGACCAGGGCGGCCTCGCAGCGGCGGTCGATCGCCCAGCCGACCGCTTTGCGGCTGAAGAGGTCGAGCACCACGCAGCAGTAGAGCTTGCCTTCGCCCGTCGGATGCTCGGTGATGTCGGTCAGCCACAACTCGTTGGGGGCCGACGCCGTGAACTGACGCTGGACCAGGTCTTCGCACGTCGGTGCGTTCTTCAAGTTCTTCACCCCCTTCCTCGGACCGGGAAGGCCACGGAGCCCCAGCTCACGCATGATCCGCTTGACCAGCTTGGTGTTGACGATGAGCCCGTGTTCGATCTCCAGGGCGGCCTTGACCCGCAAGATGCCGTAGGTGCCCCGGGAGCGGGCATGGATGTCGGCGATGGCGTCGGCCAGTAGGAGGCGCCGGATCTCGCCGTCGTTGGGCTTTTTGAACTTGAGGCCGTAATAGGTCGATCGATCGAGACCGACGAGCTGACAGGCGTAGCGCTCGGAGTAGCCCAGGTTGTTCAGCCCTCGGACAACCTGGAACTTGCTTTTGGGTCGGCGCCCCCCTCTTCGAAGAGGGCACTGGCTGCCTTGACCGCCTTCAGCTCGAACTCGAGCTCTTTGACCCGACGGCGGGCCGCCAGCAGCGGATCGGCCTCGTAGCTCTTGACCCCCGGCCGCTGACCGCTGTCGATCAGCGCCTGGCGCCGCCACTTGTACAGCGTCACCCCGGCGATGCCCAGTTCGGCGGAAAGGTCCTTCACCGCCTCGCCGGCCAACATCCGGGCACAGGTCTCGCGCCGAAGCTCGGCGGGGTATTGCCTTGGCATATCTGGCTCCTGCTGGTCAGGGCCAAATTGTCACAAGGGTGGTCTACTTTCTGGGGTACAGGTCAAGAACCCCCTGGCCGAAGTTGGTTTTTTGGCCCAAAGTCACGGTGCGCCAAATCGAGTCATGACTTTATGTGACCCTATCTCTTAGGATCGGGCCACGGCACGACGCAAGCGACACCGGAGCATCCGTGGGGGAGGGAGCATCGGCCAGCTCCCAAGCGGTCGATGGCGCCTACGGGTGCCTGTTGGCGGCAAGCAGGTCACCTACGGGACGTACCTCACCGAAGCGGAGGCGGCCGTTGCCCAGGACCACTGGCGGACCACTCGCACGCTCCCCGTGGACAGAAGGACAACGGCTACCGAAACGGGCTCCGAAGGACGTCACCCCGACCAAGCCGAAACACCAGAGCTCCAGGCCGTCTCGGTCGATCCCGGCGACGAACCGGCGGCGATGCTTCGACACGAAGACATCGGACCAGTCGAGAGGACAGTAAAGCTCACCCCTTGGACTGGCCCGTGGTCGGAGGACGACCCAGACGCCAACTTCAAGGCCGACGTCGCCCTCTACTCACTGGTCGACCCGCTGACGACGATCCGTTACCTTGCTGAGGTTCTGAACGTCCCGGAGGGGGCGATTGTCTGGTACGTGCTCGCTAAATGGGCATCGGCCGGCAGTAGCGGGCTCCTCGAGCTGGGCCCTTCGATGGTTGGCCGACTCTGGGAACCGATCGAGCAAGCCGAGCGGACCGACACGGATGCGGCTCGGTTGGATGCCTACGCGCAACTACGGCAGATGCTCTCGTGGCTCCGCCTTCCACTTACGGATCCGGACGCGACGGGTTACTGAGCAGTCGACGTCCGAACGACAGCGGGACGAAGCCGACGATCGGCACGTTGAGCTGGCTGCCGATCGAGCCGTAGAAGGCGGCCGCGGCTGACGGAGTACTCGATCAACGCCCAGCTCAACGGAGGGAGATCAGCTGCGGAGCAAGGGAAGATCAATGGCGTTCGCGCACCGTAGGACCCGTCGCTCCAAACTGCAGGCGGTGTGCGGCGTTCCTAAGATCCTCGAAGCCGAGACTGAGCACAACGAACTGGATGGGCTCACCTCATCCCCCATGCCTCATTCGACACCACACGATTTCGCCAGGAGAGTCTCGCCGAGCTGGCCGGAGCGCAGAAGGTGAACGATGACGTCGCCCTCAGTGACCTCGTTGGTGCCGACGAGGCTCCAGACTTCGCCTTGCTCGACCTGTCGGCCGTCGACCGCCGGTTCTTGCCTGCACTGATCGCCGGCCACCTCGCCCGCATCGTCGAGGCGTGGGAGTTGGCTGGGACCGGGTCCCACGGACCGCTCGAGAATCTGGCCAGCGCTCAGGCGACCAAGGCCTTGCTCCGATCGAGCGAGGGCACACGACTGATCGTGCGTGATGCCGTGCTGAAGTCATGCCAACGAAGCTCGACCTGGCCCGACACCCTCCGGCAGTCGAGGTGGCGCTCGAGGTGGAGGCGGTTCGCCATCTGGTGAGAGGGGATGGCGACACCGTGGCCGGCAATCAGACCGTTCGACATCTGATGGCCCTGATGTGGACGATTGAGCTGAGCGGTTCGGAACGGACCCCGTGGCGACTAGTCGTTAGCGGCGATCCAGCTCGGACAGTACCCGTTTCGTGATTACGTACGGCGTTGCTTCCGGTGGTAGTCGAAACAGTATGCGATCTGCGAAGCCACCATCCCGGTGAGATGCTCGATTTCGGCGTCATCCAGACGAAGATCTCGCACTGCCCGCTGTGCCTCCAGCTCCCGGTTGACGACGGCCCACAGGTGTTGGTAGTCGGATTTCTCCGGTTCCTTTTCCACGTTCCATCATGGTCGTAAACGGGCCACGCCGTAGCCGGTCGCCGAGAGGGCCAGGGTAAGGAGCCGCTCGACCGGATCTACGAAACTCGAAACCCCCCTCTGGTATCGGACGGCAGCCGTCACTCACGGAGGGCGAGTGGGCGGGATCCTTGATCAGCACATGATTCGATCTAGAGTCTCAACATGGAGAATGGACGGGTCGACCCAAGTCCCTCATTTGAACATCTTCTGCCGTTCGAGCGTCGAACTGCGGTCCGTCGGGCGCAGAAGGCCTTCAGGACGTGGCCCAACACAGTTAGAGCTGCGCGAACCGTCGGCTATTTAGCCGTTACCTCCCTTTGGGGTCTTATCGCATGTATTTGCTTTTTGCTCGCGTTCGTAACCGGTATGTCGACTCCAAAGACTCATGTGTATCTAGTCTTCCTATGTCTGGGAGCCGTTCCTTTCCTGATGGCAATTATTCGGTACCGCCAGGCCAAGCAATCGAAGGTCAAGCCCTAGTGGCGCGTTGCCGATTTGACTAAAGCAAGAGCAACACTTTCTCGCTTCACTTTGGCCACGATGTCGTCGGCCTTCTTCTTTCAGGCGATCAGATCGGATCGTAACCTTTCACGATTTCACTCGACTGATCAAGACCCTCGATCGTCACGGGGTCGTCTATCTGCTAGTCGGTGGGGCCGCCACCAGAGCCTACGGCGCTGAGCGGCTGACCGAGGAAGCCGATTGTGTCGTCGCACGGGATCGTGACAACCTCGACTGCCTCGCTAGTGGGTGAAGGATTCTGAACGCTCGCCTTCGGGCGGGCGGCATGAGCGATGCCGAGGGCCGCCAGCTCCCCGTCCAGCTCGATGTCCCAACGTTGGAGAAGACGGACATCTCCACTTGGACGACCGATGCTGGAGCGTTCGAAGTGCTTCCTGGCCTTGTGGTGGTCGATGGACCTCTGGTGCCGCACGAGGAGCTGACTGAGCGAGAGACGCTTATCGATGGCCAGGGGTTCACGATCCGGGCGGCGGCGCTCGAGGACATCATCGCTGCCAAGGAGCGAGCCAACCGGCCGAAGCATCGCGAGGCCCTTTCCGAGTTGCGCGCCCTGAGGGATACCCCTTGAGGGGGTGGCTCGTGCCGTTGGTCTGGAGCGAACCCTCACTGAATCGTGACCCGGGCTTTCCGAGACGGCTGCGCAAGTCTGGTCAAGTTCCGCCTTCCCGGCAGGATCGGCGAATACTTCTCACCAGAATTTTCGTGACCTTATCTGACCCTATCGAGAGGGAAGGTGAAGAGGTCTGAGGGGAGCTGAAGGAAAATCAGTGCTCTGGCCAGGGATTTCTCCGGAGAACCTCCTGGTGGGAGCGGTGTGATCCGGACATTGCCAAGGTTGGGGTCGCGGGTTCGAATCCCGTCGTCCGCTCCAGATGGGCTTGACCCCATTCAGTGGACCACTTCTTAGGACAACGTGGCCGGCTGGGTGGGTGTTGAGCGTGACGCTTCGAATTCGTTCGGGGTGAGGTAGCCGAGCGAGCTGTGGCGCCGGTCGCAATTGTAGAAGTGCTCGATGTAATCGGCCATGGCAATGGCGAGCTCGAGGTTCGTCCGCCATTTCCGGCGGTTCAACAGTTCGATCTGCATCGAGCCCCAGAACGACTCCATCGGCGCGTTGTCGTAGCAGTCGCCGACCGTGCCCATGGAGCTGACGAGCCCTAAACGGCGGACGTTCTCGGTGAACGCCCACGAGGTGAACTGGCTCCCGTGGTCGGAGTGGATGACCGTCCCCGGCCTGGTCGACCTGGACGAACTGGCCTTGGCCAAGGCATCGTTGACCAGGGCGGCCTCGCAGCGGCGGTCGATCGCCCAGCCGACCGCTTTGCGGCTGAAGAGGTCGAGCACCACGCAGCAGTAGAGCTTGCCTTCGCCCGTCGGATGCTCGGTGATGTCGGTCAGCCACAACTCGTTGGGGGCCGACGCCGTGAACTGACGCTGGACCAGGTCTTCGCACGTCGGTGCGTTCTTCAAGTTCTTCACCCCCTTCCTCGGACCGGGAAGGCCACGGAGCCCCAGCTCACGCATGATCCGCTTGACCAGCTTGGTGTTGACGATGAGCCCGTGTTCGATCTCCAGGGCGGCCTTGACCCGCAAGATGCCGTAGGTGCCCCGGGAGCGGGCATGGATGTCGGCGATGGCGTCGGCCAGTAGGAGGCGCCGGATCTCGCCGTCGTTGGGCTTTTTGAACTTGAGGCCGTAATAGGTCGATCGATCGAGACCGACGAGCTGACAGGCGTAGCGCTCGGAGTAGCCCAGGTTGTTCAGCCCTCGGACAACCTGGAACTTGCTTTTGGGTCGGCGCCCCCCTCTTCGAAGAGGGCACTGGCTGCCTTGACCGCCTTCAGCTCGAACTCGAGCTCTTTGACCCGACGGCGGGCCGCCAGCAGCGGATCGGCCTCGTAGCTCTTGACCCCCGGCCGCTGACCGCTGTCGATCAGCGCCTGGCGCCGCCACTTGTACAGCGTCACCCCGGCGATGCCCAGTTCGGCGGAAAGGTCCTTCACCGCCTCGCCGGCCAACATCCGGGCACAGGTCTCGCGCCGAAGCTCGGCGGGGTATTGCCTTGGCATATCTGGCTCCTGCTGGTCAGGGCCAAATTGTCACAAGGGTGGTCTACTTTCTGGGGTACAGGTCAAGAGGAAGTCCAGTTCACAGTTGCGAGGGGCCGAAAGGGCTTCCTCGGGGCGCGTCGGGGGCCAGAGATAGCATTCCGGTGGGCTCTGGCGTATGACCGTCGAAACCCGGGGAGACGGGAGGTCTGGTGGTGTTGTTCCACCGCAAGAACGACGATCCGTTCCGCAACGTGCCCCCTGACATTCCGGGGTTGGCCGACGCCATGGCTGCCCAGGGCTGGGCACCGATCTCGGGGCAACCCTTCGACGGACACCTCGAGGACGACGTGCACGAAACTGCCCGCACCCTGTACGGCTTCTCCCGAGGTCAGCCGGCGATCAGGGTAGTCGTGCTCCGGGTCGGCGGCACCACCTATCGCGATGCCTTCCGCGGGACGGTTGACGGTCGGGCAGTGACGGTGGCCAGCGTGTGGACCGCGATGGAGGGGGAGAACCGCTACGGCACGGGCGAAGTGAAGGGTGTGGCGGTGTGCGCGGTAGAGCTCCCGACGCTGCTGCCGATCGCTTGCGTCCAACCACGTCAGCTCCCACCGATCATGGCGGTAAGGGACTCGCCGACGGGGAATGCCGCCTTCGACGAGCGGTACAGCGTCGTGGCGGCCCTGGACGCCGATGCGTCCGTCCTGACGCCCGAGCTGCAGCGCCTCATCACGGCGCACGACGACTGGGTGTTCCGGGGAGAGCGTTACCTCCTGGGCTGCGTGTCGAAGGGCCGGCACGCGGATGTCCAAGCCGTGTGGGATCGAATCGACGAGGTGTTGCGCATCGTCGCGGCGATCCCGGCCTCCGTCATGCCCGACCACGTGGACCACATTGGGGACGACCTGATAGCTCGCCTCAGTCGCCTGACGACGCTGGACGAGGGTTTGGCGTTCCTGGAGGGGCTCACGTCGGCCGAGCGCGACCGGGTTGCAACGTCCGACAGTCCGCTGGCCGCGCTGGCCGATGTCCGAACCCCCCAGGAGGCCATGGCCCGCTTCAAGACGCTGGGTCACGAACAGCAGCAGCAGCTGATGGCCCAGTTCACGCGGGTCAGTGACGCAACGAAGAAGTCGTAGACGCCGCCCCGGAGTCGGTGCCGATCACCCCCCCTACACCCCGGGCTGACCCCGGCGCCTCGAGCCACGACCCGCTCGGTGCAGGCGGTCAGTCCGCCCCGTCGAACGGCGCGTTGTAGGCGAACACGCCCCCGTCGGATCCGACGAGCCAGTAACCGCCGGTCGCATCGTCGGGGGCCATGCCGACGATCGGGGCGTTGAGGGCGAGGCTCCCGGTGCTCCCCCAGAACGGTGCGTTGTTGAAGGCGAAGATGCCGCCATCGGACGCGACCAACCAGTAGCCGTTGCCGCCGGACGTCGGCGCCATGCCGTTGATCGGTCGGTTGAGCCGAAGGTTGCCGGTACTGCCGAAGAACGGTGCGGTGCCGAACGCGAAGATCCCGCCGTCCGAGGCAACGAGCCAGTAACCGCCCCCCTGAGCGTCACCGGCGATGCCCACCACGGGGGCATTGAGGGCTTGGCCGCCCATCGACCCGTAGTACGTGGCGTCGCCGAACGCGAAGACGCCGCCGTCGGAGGCGACCAACCAGTACCCGCCCCCATCGGGAGTGGGTGCGAGGTTCACGACTGGGGCGTTGAGTGGTCTGCCGCCCATCGACCCGTAGAAGGTGGCGTCGCCGAACGCGAAGACCCCACCGTCACTCGCCACGAGCCAGTAGCCGCCCCCGTCGGGGGTGGAGACGATGTGGGCAATGGCGGCGTTGAGGGACGTGTTGGCCATCGACCCGTAGCTGGGCACGCCGTGGGCCGAGACCGCGCCCTCGGCGTCGGTGAGCCAATAGCCCGATCCGCTGTTCGGGGCGGCGATGCCGGTAACCGGTCCCGGAAACGTACTGGCCTGTCCCGAGTTGGGATCGACCATCAGCGACGACTCGTCGACGGCTTGGAATGCGCTGGCCGGCACCTTCTTCAGTTCGTTGACGAGCGCCGGAGGCCACGCGTTTGTCGCCGCACCTCCGAAGTACCAGTTGCTGCCGTTGTCGGCGAGGATGAGCCCGTACTGCTGCATGGCGCGAAGCACGACCTGCGCCTGGGAGGAGAACCCACTGAGGTTGAATGTCGACTTCAGACGGAACCGGGCGCCCATAGGTGGCAGGTCCGGGTCTGTCCGTGTTCCGGCCTCGTGCCGTGCCGGCCAGATGAAGCTGGTGTCGGTGTGTGCGGCGGTCACTCGGATGGCGTGCGTGATGCTGCCTGATTGCACCTCGTCGTAGCGAAGGAGCCCGGGAAGAACCGGGAGTCCGGCGGCATCGGCCGACGTCCACCCCGCCGGCCGCAGTGCGTTCGACCGGAGGTTCCAGATCGCACCAGAACCCGCGGTCGACCCGGCCGGGCTGTACCGAGCGTCGTAGAGCTCGTAGAGGGTGCAGTTTGTCGGATCGACCATGAGCGCGTGGCGGTCGCCTGTCGAGGCCGGCCCACCCTCGATCGGCGTGTTGGGACCGAACGGGTAGGGCCCGGAGTCGCTCTCTGTCGCGTAGTGGAACGAGACGTTGACGAACGGTTGGCCGGGCTGGGTCACCGTGTAGGGGATGCCGTAGGGGACGGTCTGGTTTGTCGACGGGCCGAATGTCGGATGCAGGTTGGTGGTGGCCGAGTTCATGCTGGCCAGCCACGCTGTGGAGCGCGCGTTGACGGGCAGGTTTGTGATCCGGGTGTTCCAGACGTTTGTCGACGGGAACATGGGGCAGTTCGGGGCGCCGGGCACCGGGGTGCCGGCCGACGACACCGTCGTAGCGATGAACGACGTGGTCGCAACCAGCGGGCTCGCGACGATCGCGATGCCACCGAGCACTCGGAGCAGACGTCGTGACCGCATCCCGGACCCTTCCCATCGCCGGACTTCGGGTCAGAGTCTCGCACAGGCCAATTTCGCCAGCTCGGGTCGAGCCGCGTCCGTGTCGAGCCCGACGACCTCGCGAACCGGTGCGCCCAGCGCTCGGGTGATCTCGGAGGTGAGGGGTTCCCGTCCGTGAGAGAGCTACCGCCAGGTCGGTCCGAAGCTGACCCTGACGATCTCCCCGCTAAGGCCGCCGGGCCCGCCGGATGCCGGCAGGACACCGTAGTTCGCCACGTACACCGAGCCGTTCGGAGCGACGGCGATGCCCGTCGGAAACTCGAGCCCTGTCGACGCCACGGTGGTCTTGGCGCCGTTCCAGCCGACGCTGATGATCGCTCCAGGGGTCGGTAGCCCGGCGCTCAGGGCCGGGTCGTCGAGCCCGGCCTGGTCGATCTCGAGGACGAGGAGGCGCCCTGTCGGCTGGAAGGTGAGATCACCAATGGCGGTGAACCCGCCGGCATAGACCGTCGGCGTCTGGCCCGGCACGACCCGGTACACACTCTCGGTGCCCGTGTTGAAGGGCGCACCACCCAGTTCGCCCACGTAGAGCGCCCCATCGGGTCCCACCGCTACCGAGTCCGGCACGGCCTGCGCCTGGAACGGAACTGGTGTCGTCTGTGTCGGTCCCAGTGTTCCGGGGGCCGCTACCTCCGAGATGGTCGGGAAGACGGCCAGTACCGAGATCTTCCCGCTCGGCGAGACGAAGAGGAGGTCGTCGGCGGCGGCGTCGGCCACGGCATAGCCCCCGCGGTAGGGGACGAAGGCGTAGGGGTCGCTGTCGATCGACGACTCGAAGCCGGCCGAGACCGCGGTCCCGGCCCCATGGTCAGGATTGTTGGCCGCCTCGAACGGCCCGAAGCTCGCTTCGACAGACGGGCTCCCGCCAAAGCTCGCCAGGTCGCCCAGGAGGCCGCCGGCCGGTCCAAAGGTCTCGGCCCCGGTTGTCGGATTGATGTCGGTGTTCTGGAACAGAACCTGGAGGCTGCCGTTCACGTAGCGGGCCTCCGCCGGACCGGTCGCCTGGGCCCCAGGTCCTGTGGAGACCGACGGGAGCCCGCCGACCACGGTGGTCACCGAGCCCCAAGGCGTCACGCGGTCGACCGCCCCGGAGTTGTCGAGACATGTCGGTTCGCCCCCGTCGGTGCAGGTCGCCGGCGCCGCGCCGTCGCCCGACAGGGCCACCACCAGGCTGCCGTCGGGCGCCACCGTCAGCTTCTTGGGCTCGTTCAACCCTGCCGCCACCACCTGGATCGAGGCCGTCGTGTGGCCGCTCGGCGGCCGAGGTGACCAGCCTCGCCAGGAATGATGTCCGCCGAACAGCTTTCCCGACCACGAAACCGGTCGGGCGCCGTGCGATGGCTGGGCACCCGCCGTCGCGGTGCCGACGCCAACGACGCCGGCACCAGCCGCCGAGACCACCAAGGCACTACTCATCACTACGGACCTGAGGGGCACGGTTGTTCCCTCCCTCGGGATGGCGATCACTGTTGCGTCACGTTCGCCCGGAGAGACTCGGGCACGGTCATGACGCCCATCGCCACACGAACGGACTGCTCTTCGGCCAGTGTTGCCTGGCGGTGAACGGCAACCAAGGTGGCTAGCCCCGCCCCCGGTCTTCGTGGTAGCCCCACCGTGCGGAGGTCAGAACGGGCCAGACGGCGCCCTTCCACGATGTCGGTGTCGGGCGATCGTCGCTAGTCCTTTACGACCTGGTCAATGCCGTAGATGACGCCGGAATGTGCCCGCAGAGCTGGAGCAGGAAAGTTCGCGACCCGCCCTTGTGGCGACCTGCCGGTGGGCGTAGCCTCAGCACAGCTTCCGTGGCATGTGGGCCACGAGGATGCGTCGCTCTAGATCCCGGTGACGAGAACCCGACGATCTGGAGTGCGATGGCATCCCCCGTAGGTTTTTGTTCTCCCATAGGTAGCCGCAGCCCCCGGCGCGCGCCGTCGTCTTGCGGCGAGGAGACGACATGACGGCCACCTTGAGCGTGGCCCCCAGCCAGCGGCCGATGCCACCCGGACCAACGGTCGACGGGGGTCCGGCGCCGGTGCCGCCGCTTCGGCAAGTGGTCACCGGCATCGTTGTCGTCGGACCACTCATCGGCGTGATCGTGGCGGTGTGCCTGCTGTTCGGGCGCGGCGTCAGTCTCTTCGATCTGCTCCTCGGGTTGTTGCTGTACGTCATCGCCGGTCACGGCCTGACGGTCGGGTTCCACCGCTTGTTCACGCATCGCGCGTTCGAAGCCGGACGGGGTCTCAGGATCATGCTGGCGGTGGCCGGTTCGATGGCGGTCGAGGGTTCGGTGAACAGCTGGGTGGCCAACCACCGGCGACATCACGCCTTCACCGACCGGCCGGGCGATCCGCACTCACCTCATCTTGCCGGCCGAACGCGCGCCGACCGCCTTCGAGGTGGCGTCCATGCCCATGTCGGATGGTTGTTCCAGGCGCAGCCCACCGACGAAGGGCGCTGGGCGGCCGAGCTCACGCGGGATCACGACATGGTCGTGGTCAGTCGCCTGTTCCCGGCGATCTCGCTGGCCTCGCTGGGCTTGCCGGCTCTCGCCGGTTGGCTCTACACCGGTACCGCCTACGGGGCGCTGGAGGGATTTCTCTGGGCGGGACTGGTTCGCGTCTTCCTGCTGCACCACGTCACCTTCTCCGTCAACTCCGTCTGCCATCTCTGGGGGAAGCGGCCCGACCGGACCCGGGCGTCGGACCGGTCGACCAATTTCGCCCCACTGGCCATCGTGGCGCTGGGCGACAGTTGGCACAACACGCACCACGCCAATCCGAGCCTGGCCCGCGTCGGGCGCCGGCGTGGCCAGCTCGACTCGAGCGCCCGGTTGATCCGGATCTTCGAGACCACGGGACTGGCTCACGGTGTCCACTGGTTTCCGACGTCAAGCGCCGCGTCGTCGAGCTGAGATGGAGGCCGTGACGAGCGGGGTGGGGTCTCTGGATCGACCGGACCAGTACCCTTGACTCGAGCAGCCCGTCGGCCGGTACGCGCGGAGCCTGGGCCTCGTGGAGCGCCGGCGGTTAGTACGGGAAGCCCGGTAGGCAGCCAGGTTCGCATGGAACGTTCAGAGCGTCAGCCGTCCTGACGTGCCGATAGACCGCCTGGCGCGAGTCACGGCCAGCATCGCCGCGGCCGGTGGTGATGCGACCACGCCCGGTCGGCTGTGCGCCGTGGCGGCCGAGCTCACCCAGATGTCGGGGGCCGGAGTGATGATCTTGGCCGACGGCAATCCACAGGCGTCGTTCTGCACCACCGACGACGTGTCGGCGCTCATCGAAGAGCTGCAGTACACGTTCGGCGAAGGGCCGTGCATCGACGCCCATCGGACCGGCAACGCGGTGACGGAACCGAACCTCGCCGATCCAGCGGTGGCGCGATGGCCGGCCTTCGGGCCCAAGGTGGTCGATGCGGGCGGCCGGGCCATCTTCGGCTTCCCGATCCGCATCGGTGCGGCCCGCATCGGTGCCCTCAATCTCTATCGCGACCGGGCCGGACCACTCAGCGACGATCAGCACGCTGACGCCCTCGTCATGGCTGACGTGATCGCCCGGGCGCTTCTCGCGCTGCAAGCCAACGCACCGGCCGGGGCGATCCCGGCCGAGCTCGCCCCCGACCTTCACATCGTCGTTCACCAGGCGGCCGGGATGGTCTCGGTGCAGCTCGATGTCAGCGTCGGCGACGCTCTCGTCCGGCTGCGCGCCCACGCCTTCGGGACGGATCGGCCGCTCGCCGAGGTGGCTCGGGACGTGATCGACCGCCAGCTCCGCTTCGGCCCCCCGGCGGGCCCAGCCGGATGACGCAATGTGTTGAAATGGTATTCGTCGTGCGGTCGTCCAGAACCCGCGCCGGTGACGGATCCCACTACGACGAGCCCCGCTGGATGGAGTGGTCGTGAGAACCGACGAGAACCTGTTGATCCGGACCCTGGTCGAACTAGCCGACAACCTGGTCGACGATTTCGACGTCGTCGACCTGCTCACCCACCTCACGCACCGGACCGTCGAGGCGCTCGACGTGACCGCCTCCGGCGTCATGCTCGCCGGGCCCAGCGGCGGGCTCCAGGTCGTGGCGTCGTCCAGCGACGCCATGAGGATCCTGGAGCTCTTCGAGCTCCAGGCCGACCAAGGTCCCTGCGTCGACTGCTATGCCACGGGTAAGCCGGTCGTCAACATCGACCTGACCGCTCCTGACACCCGCTGGCCGCGCTTTGCCCGCCGAGCGATCGAAGCCGGCTTCCAGTCCGTACACGCCATCCCACTGCGCCTGCGGGGCCGGACGATCGGTGCCCTCAACATGTTCCGGGCCGACCAGGGCACGCTCGACGACACCGCCGTCGCCGCCGCCCAGGCGTTGGCCGACATGGCCACCATCGCCATCATCCAACACCGGGTCGCCGCCGACGCCCAAGCCCTCAACGCACAGCTCAGTCAGGCCCTGAACACGCGGATCACGATCGAGCAGGCCAAGGGCAAGATCAGCCAGGCCGCCAACCTCGACATGGAACGCGCGTTTCAGCGCCTCCGGAAGCACGCCCGCAACCACAACGTCCACCTCTCCGACCTCGCCGCCGACATCGCCGACGGGACGATCCACCCCGGCGCGCTCGACGAGCTCAAGTGATCGACGGCCCGCCGGCGTCGTCAGGGGGCTACCGGTCCCGTCGCCGGCAGTGGAGCCGGCGACGGGACAGGGACCGGGCGACGAGCTACCCGGTGACCACGCCGACGATGTTGTTGACGTGGATGCCGAGGCCGGGAAGTGAACCGTGGAAGACGGCGTCGCCGAAGGCAAAGGTGCCACCGTCGGTCCCGAGCAACAGGTAGCCGTCCCCCGTGGCGGTCGGGTCGACGCCCGCGATGTTGCTCACGTGGACGCCGAGGCCGGGCAGGGAACCTTCGAAGGTGGCATCGCCGAAGGCGAAGATCCCGCCGTCGGAGCCGACCATCAGGTAACCCAGACCGTCGGTAGCCGGCACGACGCCCACGATGTCGGTGACGCCGATGCCCAGGCCGGGCAGGGAACCTTCGAAGGTGGCGTCGCCGAAGGCAAAGATCCCGCCGTCGCGCCCGACCATGAGGTAGCCCCCACCATCGGCTGAGGGCACGACGCCCACGATGTCGCTCACGTGGACGCCGAGGCCCGGAAGGGAGCCGTGGAAGGTGGCGTCGCCGAAGGCGAAGATCCCGCCGTCGCGCCCGACCATGAGGTAGCCCCCGCCGTCAGGTGAGGGCACGACGCCCACGATGTCGCTCACGTGGACCCCGAGGCCCGGCAGGGAGCCGTGGAAGGTGGCGTCGCCGAAGGCGAAGATTCCGCCGTCGGCGCCGATCATCAGGTATCCCTGCTCGTCGGGGGAGGGCACGACGCCCACGATGTCGTTGACGTGGATGCCGAGCCCCGGGATGGATCCCTCGAAGGGTGCCCCGCCGAAGGCGAAGATGCCACCGTCGCTCCCCACCAGGGTGTAGCCCGAGGCCACCACGATCCGACGGGCGGCGGTCGCCACCGGACCGCCGTTGCGAGAAACCGTCTGGCCGGTGAAGACCTGGCTGGTCGACGTGCCGTTCGAGTCGGTCACGGTCAAGGTCGCGCTGAACGCCCCGACGGTCCCGTAGGTGTGGGTGGTCGTCGGCGTGGTCGTCGTGGTCGTCGTCCCGTCACCGAAGTTCCACGCGTACGACGCGATGGTCCCGCTCGGGGCGGAGGATGCCGAGCCGTCGAACGTCACCGGCTGACCCGGCGTGGGGTTGGTGAAGGTGAACGAGGCAATCGGCGCCTGGGCGGGCGTCACGGCCACGGCGGTCGGGTCCGAGCCCGCCCCGGTGGACACGGCACTGACGGTGTTCGTCGCGGTGGCGATCACCGAGACTTCGGCCGAACCCCCGTCCGCTACGTAGACCGACCTGCCGTCGGGCGTGACGGCGAGGCTGCCCGGGTCGGCTCCTACGCCGATCGGCGTCGAGGTCCCCGAGGTCAGATCGATGGCGTCGACAGTGGTGACGCCGTCGCTCACGTACGCCGTCTTGCCGTTCGGGGCAATGGCGATGCCGAAGGGGTGTGTCACCGCGATCGGCACCCCCACCGTGTTGGTTGCCACGTCGATCGGGACCACCTCGCCGGTGCCGGTCGAGCTGGCGACGTAGACGGTCTTCCCGTCGGGCGTCACGGCCAGGCCATAGAGCGAGCCGCTGACGGCGATCGGGGCGCCGATCGACCCGGTCGCCAGGTTGATCGGGTCGACGTCGCCCCCTACGACGGCGTAGGCGGTCGTGCCGTCCGGGGTGATGGCCACCGCCGTGGCGTCACCCGTGGCGATCAGGGGACCGGCGCTCCCGGTGGCCAACGAGACCGGCGTCACACCGCCGCCGAAACCACCGATCCCCGCCACGTAGGCCGTCGAGCCGTCCGGGTTGATGGCGATGGCGGTGGGGACGTTCCCGACCGCAATGGCCGTCCCGGCCGTGTTCGTTGCCGTGCTGATCGGGGTCACGCTCATGTCGTTGCCGTCGAGCACGTAGGCGGTCTTGCCATCGGGGGCGACGGCGATCGCTCCGGGCCCGTCGAACCCGCCGATCGGCGTGGCGGTGACGTTCGTCGAGGTGTCGAGGGGCACCACCGTGTTGTGGCCGACTCCGGCATCGGACACATAGGCGGTGATCGGGGCGGGAGTGGTGGAGGGCGTCGCCGCCCCGGCCCGAGTCCCCGCGGCCAGGGCAGCCGTCCCGGCGCCGGCGGCGGACAGGGCGACGACGCCGGCGCCGAGGGCGCGGCGCCAACGGCGTCCAGGCGGGTGGCCGAGACCCGTCGGCATCTCCTGGGTGGTCGTGGGGATCGTTGCGGTCGTCATCGTGGTTCTCCGTCCTGGATTGTCGGGCCGTCAGCCGAGCGGCACCTAGGAGAGAGATCACGGGGGAGGATCTGGACACTTTTCGAGGCCCACCTGGTCGGCCCCGGCGCGGATCAGGTCCGAACGCCTGGTGGCACCATGCCGTCGAGCGCCAGGGTCAGGGCGCGGTTGGCCGCGGTGGCCCGAGCTGGCGCTCCGTCGGCCCTCGTCATGGCGCCCCTCACCATGAGCAGCACCAGGAAGACGTCGTCGAGGGACGCGTCGCGGCGTCAGCGCGCCGGCGGCCTTGGCGTCGGACAGCGGACGCTTCATCAGCTCGGCGATCCGGTGCCGGTGCTGCTCGAGCTCGGAGCCGACGCACGCATCGCGGCGGGCCAGTTCACCCAGGGCATAGAGGTCCCCCATGCTCTCGATGAGACTTCGTAGGAGGACGAAGAAGGCGTCCGGGTCGCCGGCGTAGTCGTCGGCGAGCTGGGTGAGCCGTTCGAGCTGCTCGACGAGGATCTCGGCCGCCAGCGCCCGCCGGTCCTCGAAGTTGCGATAGAGCGTCGCCTGGCCAACGCCGGCGTGCCGGGCCACCTCGCACATGGAGACCTCGGCGGACTCGGCGAACAGCTGGCGAGCGGCGTCGAGGATCGCCCGACGGTTCCGCATGGCGTCACTGCGCAGTTGGCTGTTGGTCAACGGATGCTCCCAGCGAGACGGTACAACCGGACAGGTATCTCCGCAAGGGACAAATCTCTCTCAACGATCCTTGTCATCACTATTAACAAACTGGACATGTTAGTCCGTTTATTGCTAGAAACCCGAGGAATGCGCCAAGGTCCTCTTGCCGGTCGCTACCCCGCTGTCGCGGCGATGGTGATGTTCGCACTGATCCCCTATCTGGCGTTGTCCTCCGCCCTCGGCCCGATCACCCCGATCATCGCCAAGCAGCTGCACACCAGTCTGCAGACGATGAGCCTGGGCTCGGGCCTCGGGAACGCCGCCTACGCGGTCGGTACGGTGCTGGCGGTTCAGTTCGCCCAGCACCTGCCCCAGCGGAGGATGGTGGTGCTCTACGCCGCGGTGCTGTTGATCGGATCGGTCCTGGCCGCAGCGGCGCAGGATCCGGTGATGTACATCTCCGGTCACGTGCTCCAGGGCCTCTGCACCAGTCTCCTGCTCATCGCCGCCGTGCCACCGCTGGCGATCGGCTTTCCGCCGGACAAACTCCGCATAACGGTCGTGATCATGAACATGTGCATCTTCGGGGCGGTGGCGCTTGGCCCCTTCATCGGCGGTCTGCAGGCGCGAGTCGAACGCCTGGCGGCCGCTGTTCTGGATCGTGGCCGGGATCGCTGCCGTGGCGCTGGTGCTGACCGTGTTGACGTTCGAGGACTCGCCGCCCGCCAATCCCGACTCGCCCCGTGACTTCCCGGCGATCGGGCTCGCCGTCGTCGGCTGCGTGGCCGCGTTCTTCGGCGTGTCGGAGCTCACGAGCCACCGCTTCTTCGGATCCGGAGGTGATCCTCCCGCTGGTGGGCGGCGTGGCCGTCATCATCGTCCTGATCGTCTACCAGTACCGGGCCAAGCGACCACTGCTGACGATCCGCAGCATGCTGACGAGCTCGATCCCGGTCGCCGGGATCGCCGTGGCGCTGTTCGCGGCGGCCGCATCGGTGTCGGCGACGGTGCTCACGGCGAGCGTGTTGGTGGGGAAGTACAGCCCGCTGCACATCGGACTGCTCTACCTGCCAGAGGTCGCCGGCGCCGTGATCACGGCCATCGCGCTCGGCTTCGTCATCAAGAGACGATCTCTGCACTATCTCCCGCTGGTCGGCATGGTCGCGCTGGCGGCTGGGATCGCGGTCTTCCGGATCGAGGTGCCCTCCAGCCAGGCGCTCACGCTGGTGGGATCGGGCTTGACGGGCATCGGGCTCGGGGCCACCGTCGCGCCAGCGCTTTTCGTTGCCGGCTTCTCACTGGTCGCGGCCAACCTCCAGCGGGTGCTCGCCATCGTCGAGCTCCTACGAGCCGTAGCGGCGTTCATGGTCGCACCGATCTTCGTCTACTTCGCCTCGACCGCCTCCGGCGGCGTCGATGCGGGTACCGCCACGGCGCTCTGGGTGGGGATGGGGCTGGCGATCGCCGGTGCGGTGATCGGCGTCGTCATCTACGCTCTGAGCGGCGCGCGTCCGCAAGCGGCCGACCTCGATCGCTTCCTGGCGGGAACGGATCCGGGGTGGTACTCGCCACCGCTGCTGGCCAGGATCCGGCCACGCCGGGTGATCGCCACGCCGGTGAGCGAAGGAGCTGACTGACATGACGGTCGTACCGGGGACAGCCGAGACGGCCCAGCGCGACGCTGCCGGGGCTCTCGGCCCAGTGCTCTTCGCCTACGACGGCTCCGAACTGGCGGCGCTCGCCATCGAGCAGGCCGGGCGGCAACTGGCGGCCGGGCGAGACGCGCTGGTGGTCTGCGTCTGGCAGCCGGCCGATGTCGGCTTCTCGCCGGTCGAGGGCCAGCACTTCGACGCCGCCGCCGCAACGGAAGTGCACCAGGCGGCCGAGGCGACCGCGGCCTACGGCGCATCGCTGGTCGAGCAGGCCGGGTTCCGGGCTGAGGCGCTGGCCGTGGAGGCCTCGCCCACCTGGAAGGGGATCGTCCAGACGGCGAGCGACCGCAATGCGAGCCTCATCGTGATCGGCTCTCACCGCCACCGCGGCCTGGTGGGGCACATGGTCGGCAGCGTGGCCGCGGCGGTCGTGGCCCACGCGGCACCCCCGGTGCTGCTCGTGCACCCGCGCGCCTGAGCACCGGCCGGCGGCGGTCGGCGGTGAAGGCCGCGTCGCTGTCCGGAGCCGACCGGACGTAACGTCAGCTCGTGCGCTTCGCTTTCAAGACCTCACCGCAGAACACGACCTGGACCGACATGCTCGCAGTGTGGAAGGTCGCTGACGACATCGAGCTGTTCGAGTCGGGCTGGACCTTCGACCACTTCTATCCGATCAACTCCGACAGCACGGGTCCGTGCATGGAGGGCTGGACGACGCTGACGGCGCTCGCCCAGGCGACGACCCGTCTACGCCTGGGCACGCTGGTGACCGGGATCCACTATCGCCATCCGGCGGTCCTGGCCAGCATGGCGACCACCCTCGACATCGTGTCCGGGGGGCGCCTGGAGGTTGGCATCGGGGCGGGCTGGAACCAGGAGGAGTCGGGGGCCTACGGGATCGAGTTGGGCACGCCGAGTCAGCGCAGTGACCGCTTCGAGGAGGCCTGCGAGGTGATCGTCGGGCTCCTCACGCAGGAGACGACGACCTTCGAGGGCCGGTACTACCAGCTCACCGACGCCCGCAACGAGCCCAAGCCGATCCAGCGCCCCCACCCACCGATCTGCATCGGTGGCAGCGGCGAGACGAGGACGCTCCGCACGGCGGCCCGGTTCGCGCAGCACTGGAACTTCGTCAGTGGCACGCCGGAGGAGTTCGCCCACAAGCGCGAGGTCCTCCACCAGCACTGCGAGGATCTCGGCCGCGATCCCGCCGAGATCGTCCTGTCCAGCCACGTCTGGTTCGCCGGGGACGCGGAGGCCACCGCCGAGGCGGCCGCAGCATTGGCCGAGGTCGGCGCCGACCTGGCCATCATCTACCTCCCACCGCCCCTGGACCCGGGCGTGCTCGAGCCGCTGGCCGCCGCCTTGGGTGCTCTCTCGCGGTAGCGGTCAGTTCCCAGCCGCTCGAGGAGATCCTCAGCGTTCGGCGACGGGCAGTTCTGGAACGATGAGCACCGGACGTCGGGTGTGCGACGCGAGCGTGTGCGAGACGCTCCCGAGCAGTGCGGTGCTCAACGCACCTCGGCCCCGTTGGCCGCAGACGATCAAGCGGGCCGAGAGGTCGTCAGCGCTCTCCAAGATGGCCTTGGCGATCCCTTCGAAGGACTCCCTGATCATCGGTGCGGCCTGGTAGCCATGCTCGTTGGCGCGCTGTGCTCCTTCTTCCGCCACCGATCGGGCGTAGGCCTCCTCTTCGGCGTCGAGATCCGCCCCTCCGGTGGTCCCCGCCGCGAAAGCCCCGGCCAGAGCCAAACGGGTGGCCACCGTCTCCCAAACCGTGAGCACGACCGCTTCTGCCGGTCGATCGATCAGGTCGACCGCCGCCCGCATGGCGCCCCGTGATCCTTCCGAACCGTCAAAGCAGAACAACACGGGTCCGTTGGGGGTTGCTCCCGTCATGAACACTCTCTCTTTCTCGACGTCCGGATGTTTTCTAGCACCGAGCCGGCTGATCGCGAGCTTCTCGTTCGGGCGTCGCCGGCCCGTCGGATCGAGGGGTCAGCACCCGGGGGACTGACGCACTGCCCGGAGCTCATCGCAATGCGGACTGGTAGGCGGTCAGCGCCTCGGGGTGGTCGCGGTTCGCGCAGAGCCCGATGTACCCGTCGGGGCGGATGACGAGCAGGGTGATCTCGTCGCTGTCGATCGGACGAGCGGCGGGGCCACCCTGTCCCTCGGTCGATCCACGGTGGTCGACGGTGGCAATGGCCACCGTCGCCGCCGCGACGAGCGATGGCTGCATCGCCGACCGCACGGCGGCGCCGATCCGGGTCAGTTCAGCGCGGTCAGCCGATCCTCCGCCGATGACCACCGCGGTGTGATCGGCGCGATAGGCCAGGGGGTGCAACAGCCGGACCTCTTCGTCCACGCGGACCGAGATCGCGTCGGGAACTCGTTGTCCCGGCTCGAGCGCGCCGCTCGCGGTGCCCATCACGATGGGCGACGCCTTGTAGTCGATGTCGAGCTCGGCCTCGGCGATGGCTTCGTGGTGGCGGGACGACGGGTCGGCGAAGACGGCCCGAAGCGCCTCGTCCCGCTGTCGGCGCTCGTCGGGATCGGTCAGGACGTCGGCGTGGTCGGCCGTGTCGCCCGATAGGGCGATCATCTCGGCCACCGGACGTCGTTCGGCCTCGTAGCTGTCCAGCAGATCAGGGCCGCAGTGGCCCCGACCGACGAGCGCGAGCTTCCAGGCGAGGTTGACGGCATCTTGGAGGCCGCTGTTCATCCCGTGGCCTTGGAACGGCGAGCAGACGTGGGCCGCGTCCCCGGCGACGAGCACGCGGCCGGCCCGGAACCGGGCGGCCACCTTGGTGTGGCAGTGGAACCGCGCCGGGTTCGTTACACGCTCGAGGACGACCTCGCGGTGGTAACGGCCGATCGTGGACGACGCCTCGGCCACGAGATCGGCCTCGGGAGACGTCGGTCGCAGGTAGGCCCGCCAACGGTGGTCGGGGAGTGCCGTCAAGAGGAGGGGAATCTCGTCCAGATAGGCGTAGTTGGCCTCGAAGGACTCCGACCAGCCGGACGCGGTGGCGTCGAACACGGCCCAGGGTTCGGGGATGTCGTGACCGATCATCCCGATGTCGCTCAGCTGGCGGGTGATGCTGTGCAGCCCGTCACAGCCGACCACCCACCGGAACAGGGATCGCTCGACTGCACCGTCATGTTGGATCCCGGCGACGATGCCGTCGGGGCGAGGTTCCAACGTGACCAGTCGATGGGCGCGCGAGACCTTGCCGCCCTGTTGATGGAGGTACCCGGTGAGGATCGACTCGGTCACCTCTTCGGAGAGACCGAGGTTGAAGCCGTGGCGGCTGCCACAGGTCGAGAGGTCGATCTCCCCCAGCAGGTCGCCCCCCGAGTAGAGGCGAGCCCCCCGCTGCTTGGCTCCGGAACGGAGAAAGGGGCGAGAATGCCGAGGGACTCGAAGATCTCGAGGGATCGTGGATGCACGACGGTCGCCCGATCCCAGTGCAACGGTCCCGGGCGGGCATCGACGAGCCGACAGTCCACGCCACGGCGCTGAAGCTCGGCGGCCAAGAGCAGGCCGGTCGGTCCGGCTCCGACCACGAGGATGGGTGCGCCCGAGTCCATCATCGACGATCTCGGGATGCCGGACCGGCCGCCATCGACTTCGACCTCCACCTGCCGCGGGCTGCCTGGAACGACCGGCCATCAGCTGTAGAACGAGCGGCCGTCAGGACGAGCATTCACTGTAGTCAAGCCGCCCGAATTGCACTTGGGGTCAGGGAGTGGCCAGGCCATCCGGGCGGCCTGACCTGGGTGGCGACGACGGCCAGACACGTGACCAACGGCTGATTTCCGACTGCCTGCATCGGGTTAGGGGGAGACGGTACAGTCGGCAGGTGGCTGTCATCGAGCCGAGCCGATGCCAACTCGACACGACGCCTGAGGAGCTCCGCGGCAGGTTCTCCGCCGCCCTCCGCATCGTCCCCTCCCGAGCTCGATCCTGGTGACGACCGCGGCCGCTCCGGTCAACCAGCCGCGCCGGCGACCGATCCGGGTGGGCGTGGTCGGCGCCAACCCGACCAGGGGATGGGGAACGACCGCCCATCTCCCGGCGCTGCAAGCTCTCGACGAGTACGAGGTCGTTGCGGTGGCCACGAGGCGGCTCGACACGGCCAAGGCCACGGCAGACGCCTTCGGTGTCCCTTTGGCGTTCGCCGACGCCGCTGAACTGATTGCCCATCCTGAGGTGGACGTCGTGGCCATCGCGGTCAAGGTGCCCGAGCACGACGGGCTGATCCGCGCTGCGCTGGCGGCCGGCAAGCACGTGTTCTCCGAATGGCCACTCGGCGTCAGTCTGGACGAAGCGAGCGCCTTGGCCGACTTCGCCAGCGACCGCGGCCTTCAGAACCTGATCGGTCTGCAGGGCTATCACGCCCCCGGAGCCGTCTTCGTGCGCGAGTTGATCGACGACGGCACCATCGGACGACCTCTGGCCGTGAGTGTGGTGACGGCCGGCGGCCCGGCGGCCCGTCAGGTCCCGCAAGCCAATGTGTACGCGACGGATGTGGCGGCCGGAGCCACCGTCCTCACGATCTCCGCCGCCCACGTCCTTGCTACCGTGGCCCGGGCGGTGGGCGAGCTCACTTGGGTGTCGGCCGCGGTGGCGGCGATCAGCGGAGAGACCATCGTCATAGAAACCGGCCAGACCGTGCCGGTGACCGCCCCGGACGAGGTCGTCGTGGTCGGCCAGCTGGACAGCAATGCCGTGGCGTCGATCACCGTGCAGGGCGGCGCCGCCCCGGCCGCGCCAGGGTTCGAGGTTCGTATCGTCGGGACCGAGGCGACGCTGACCGTCCGACCGAGGGCCCGGGCCAGTATCCATATCGCCGATTGGGTCGTCTCGATCGCCAAGGCCGACGGTTCGACCGAGGAGCGATTGGTGCCCGAACGGCTGAACCCGGTTCCAGCCGCGGTCCCGGCCGGGCCGCCCAGGAATGTCGCCTTGCTCTACCTCGAGCTCGCCCGGGCCATCGCCGACGACCGGCCGGCCACTCCAGATTTCGTCACCGCCGTCCGACACCACCAGCTCCTCGAGACGATCCAAAGGGCGTCGGATACCGGCGTCCGCCAGACCGTCGTCGCCGACGAGCGCACCATCGACCATTGAGCGGTCCCGATCTGCTCCCCATCGTTCAGTGCGGTGATCCCGTCTTGCGTCACCCCGCCGAGCCGATCGATCCCGACGATCTCGGTGGTCCAGAGCTGCAAGCGCTCATTGCCCAAATGCAGGCAACCATGGAAGCGGCGCCTGGCGTCGGGCTGGCCGCGCCCCAGGTAGGTGTGCCTATCCAACTCGCAGTACTCCAAGACGGCCCGGAGCGATGGGGGCGGCTCACCGACGCGGAGCGAGCATCGCGGGAACGAAAGGCGCTGCCCTTTACCGTCCTTGTCAACCCCTCGCTCCAGCCGGTCGACGATGACGACCTGGTCAGCCACTACGAGGGGTGCCTGAGTGTGCCCGAACTCATCGGCGTCGTCGCCCGTCACCGCGCCGTCCGGGTTCAGGCGCTCGACCGGCATGGTCAACCCCTCGACGAGATCTTGTCCGGGTGGCCGGCCCGTATCGCCCAGCACGAGGTCGATCATCTGCGCGGATGTCTCTACCTCGACCGGGTGGAGACCAGATCGCTATCGACGACGGACAACTATGCGCAGAGATGGGCCGGACGATCACCCGTCGATGCGGCTGCGGCGCTTGGGTTCATGCTGCCCCCGGCCAACAGGGACGCCAGACGCCTCCCCTAGGGTCTTCGAACACGTTCCGTCGATCCCTCGAGGCTTGGTACCGGTTGGGGGTTCTCCGGCCCACCGGATCAGACCGCGGTGCGGCCGCCGTCGGCGGCGACGGTTACTCCAGTCAGGTAGCTCGCTCGATCAGAAGCCAGGAAGGCGATGACTTCGGCGATCTCTTCGACCTGGGCCCCCCGTCCGAGCAGCGTGCTCTGACCCAGGTGCTCGATCAGCGGTGCTTTCGCGGGAGTGCTGAACACCGGCCCCGCCGCCACGGCATTGACCCGGACGCCCCGCGGACTGAACTCGGCGGCCCACGAGCGGGTCATCGAACTGAGCGCCGCCTTGGTGGCTCCGTAGGCAGCGCCACCGTCGAGGCCGATCTGCCCCGCCATGCTGGCCAGGTTGATGATGCTTCCCGAAGACCGTTGGGCCATGCCCGGCGCGAGCCCGGCGACGAGGAAGTACGCCGAGCGCACGTTCCCGTTGAACAGGTCGTTGAAAGTTGTCTCGTCGAGGTCCGCCGTCGGACCGAACCAGGACGTGCCAGCGTTGTTGACCAGGACCTGCACGGCACCGGCCTCGTCGACCAGGGCTCGTAAGGCCGTCAGGTCGTTGAGGTCGGCCGCCACGAATCGAGCGAGGCCTCCTCGGGCCTCTATCTCCCCCACGACCTCGGCACCGCGTTCGGGGTTGCGCCCGTGGACGATGACTTCCCAGCCGTCGTGCGCAAGCCGGACTGCGGTCGCTCGGCCAATGCCGGACGTCGCCCCGGTCACGAGCGCGACGCCCAACCCCGTGTCGGTCGCGTCTCTGCTTCCCGCCATGAGCTTCCCTCTGGGTGGATGGGTCCCCGACGAGGGAGACCAGGCTGTCCGGTACGTCGGGACGCTATCGGTCTCGAGTCCGGGACCGATCGGCTCTGACGTGGCACGACTGCGAGCGATCGCCCGCTACCGGTGTCTCGGCTCCTTGCCCGCCATCCGCTTGAGCCGGCGCTTTCGCAACGACGCCGGGAGATGCTTGCGAGAGCCGTCGCCGACGGCGCGCTGCAGTCGGATCGACAGCTTCGCCGAGTCGATTCGCTCGAACCACTCCAACCGGCGGCCGAGCGGGACCGCCACGACCGTGCCGTGACAGATGCCTTGGCAGCGGACGATTTGAACGTCCGCCACCTTGCTGAGCGCCCGCAGGAGAAGATCATGGTCACAGGCCCTGGCGCACTTCTTTCCCTGGCAGACGAAGACGAGGCGCCGGCTCACGCCGCACCCGTCCCGTGGTCAGGTTCGTTCCCGTCGCCCTCGTGGTTTCGCAGCCACTCCTCTTGGGACATCGACGGCTCGTCGAAGCCGGCGACGACTCGCTGTTCAGGTCGGCTCTGGGCCTGGGTGATCTGGAGGGTGAGCGACCGCTGATCGGCCTCGGTCAGGGGCGGATGGACCAACCCACGGGGCCAGAGATGCTTGGCCAGGACCGAGTTGAGCTCGGCCGCGTAGACCGTGATTTCGGAGCCGAGGTAGATGAACGCCAACAGGCCGAGGACGACGGCGAAGATGCCGTAGGTGGTGCTGTCGTTGCGCAGATCGTGACCCACCAGGTACCCGCCGACGGCTTGGAGCACCGTCCAGCCGATACCTCCGACGACTGCCCCCGGGATGAGTCGCCGGGTGGGTACGACGTGGGGCGTGAGGACTCGGAAGACGCCGAAGTAGACAAGGGCGTTGACGACCACGGCCAGGGGTTCGGCCAGCGAGCCGAGAAGGACGTTGTGGTGCCCGAAAGTGCCGAAGGTCGCCAGGCCGGTCGAGAGCATCAGGCCGAGCCCGAGGACGAGGAGGAAGAGGACGCTCCGCAGCAGTCTCGAGCGGTAGCCCAGACGATCGGGACCGGGCAGGTTCCAGATCTGGGCCATCGAGAACAGACCGGCCTGGGCCAGGCCGGTCGATCCCCAGATCAGAACGACGACGCCGATGACGAGCCCGATGACGGAGCTGCGCTGGAGGCCGTGGATGTTGTGGCCGAGCTGGGCACCCACCACCGGGAACTCGCTCAAGGCGGAGTGCAGCAGGGACCGCCGCGCCGAGGGGGCTCCGGCCAACACCAGGTCGAGGACGGTGATGAGGATGAGGAGCAGCGGGAACACGCAGACGAAGGCGGCGTACGCGATGTTCGTCACCAACGTCCCGGCGTTGTCATCGCCGAACTTCTTGATCACCCCGAAGGCGACAGCGATCGGCCCGACGCGCTGTTGGGAGGCGTCGACTTTACGAAGGAGCCGTTCCGCCGATTTCACCATGATCGCCAGGGGCTGGTCGTCGGAGGCATGGCGCGTGCATACCCGACGCCCGAGCGCCTTACGCCGGGGAGGGCCGAGGCTCAACCACCGTTTGATGGACGGCCTCGCAGGGCATCGTCCCCACATGGATGCCATTTCTCTCTTGAAGGACGACCACCGACGAGTGAAGGCGTTGTTCGACAAGTTCGACGCGACGACCGCCCGTGGCGTCAAGACGCGTCAGAAGCTCGTCGACGACATGATCCGAGAGCTGTCCATCCATGCCTTCATCGAAGAGCAGGTCTTCTATCCGGCGGTTCGCGAAGCCGTCCCGTCGTTGAAGTCGGACGTTCTGGAGGCGATCGAGGAGCACCATGTCGTGAAGTGGCTCCTTTCCGAGCTCGACGACCTCGAGCCCAGCGCCGAGAATTTTGCGCCGAAGGTCGTCGTCCTCACCGAGAGCGTCACGCACCATGTCAAAGAAGAAGAAGCCGATCTGTTCCCCGCAGTGCGCAAGGCCCTTTCCCGGGCGGACCTCGACGAGCTCGGGGCGCGGTTGGCGGAGATGAAGAAGGTCGCCCCGCCCAAGCCACACCCCCGGGGGCCCAGTCAGCCGCCGGCGTTCGACGCCCAGGAGGCAGTGGCCAAAGTGGCCGAGAAGGTCGTGGCCGCCAAGGACCGATTGGTCGACCGGATCAAGGTCGCCACCGACTGAGCCGGCGGTGGGCTCGACGAGCGCCACGGCGCGTTCGTGATGTTGGACCAGTCCCACCTGGCGGTACTGGTCTGTTCCTCGATGGCGGCGGGCCTCGCCTGGGCTCGGATTGACTGGAGGCCACGACGATGATCGGCGGGCCGCGCCAAGGCCGGAACTACGAACACCGGCTACCGGCGGCTCTGGCGATCGTTTTCGGGGCGGCGCTCTATGCGGCGTTGCCGAGCAATCTGACCGTGGGCAGCCGGTTCGTCATTCCGGGCCTCGAGCTCGTGCTGCTCCTGCCCACGCTGGCGTTCAACCCTCGCCGGCTCGCCCGCCAGACGACGTGGTCGCGGGCGCTCTCCCTCGCGTTGGTCGGGGTCATCGGGGTCGCCAATCTCGTCTCGCTCGTCCTGCTGATTCGCGCGCTGATCGACGGCGGGGCCGATGACAGCCACAAGCTCCTACTGGCGGCCTTGCAGATCTGGCTCACCAACATCATCGTCTTCGGCCTGGCCTACTGGGAGATCGATCGAGGCGGCCCGGTGCAGCGGGCCCAACTGCCCCGGGCAGCCCTGCCGCCGGCCGACTTCCGTTTCTCTCAGGACGAAGATGCCGACGCTGTGGACGAGGTGGCGGCCTCCTCGGCGGCCGGCGTTGACTGGGCGCCCGTTTTCGTCGACTACCTCTACGTGTCGGTCACCAACAGTTCGGCGTTCAGCCCTACCGACACGATGCCGCTGTCGAGCCGGGTCAAACTGCTCATGGGCATCCAAGCCAGTGCCGCGCTCGATCGTCTCCCTGCTCGTGATCGCCAGAGCGGTAGGCAGCCTCAAGTAGTTGGCGGCGCGTCCGACGACCCGCCGTACGTCAGGTCGAGCGAGACTTCGCCGGCCGGGGCGGCCCGAAATTTGCCCGTGCCACGGGCCGGCTCGAGCTCGCCGGTTCCCGAGACGACGGTCAAGGCGGCCGTAGCCGCCCCGTCGGCGAACGAGCCCACGTGCTCCAGCACCAACGTGCCTTCCCGGCCGTCGACGGTGCCCGTGATCCGCTCCATCCCGACGAAGCTGGCCGTTCCGTCCGGCCGGTACGCCATCACCCACTTGGTGACGGAGCTCCCGTCGACATCGCCGGTGTACCTCTTGGTTACCGTGGCGGCGGTCAGCTTGGCCGTTCCGTCCCCTTCGTCGAAGGGCACTTCGTCCCACTCGTCGACGTCAAACTTGGCTTGCACCTCGCTCATGGCGTACCTCCGTCGTCATCAAACTGGCCCATACCCGCGAGGACTGGGGGCGACACGGGTGACCGAGCCCCGCTCGCCCGTTACCGCCCGACGTCCTTCGGCGACGCCGCGTTCTGCGGCTCGACCGGCGCCACGCCGCTCAGCCAACCGGTGGTCGGCATGAGCGGTTGAGGGTTGGTCCGTCTATCGGGCGGTGGAGTCGCCGGGGGTGACGGCGACGGTCACCCGATCGGCGTAGAAGGCCACGTGGCCCTTGATGTCGGCGACGGCCGGGAAGGGGTCGTCGTAGAACCAGACGGCCGCGGCGAGGTCAGTGCCCTTTCCGTCGGTGATGTCGTAGTAGGAGGCTTCTCCCTTGTACGGGCACCAGCTGTGTTGATCCGTGAGCGCCAGGACGTCCTGATCGACGTCGTCGAGCGGGACGTAGAGGACAGGTGGGTACGAGGCCTCCCGGAGCTCTAGGGCTCGATCGGTCTCGGCGACGACGGCTGAGGCGCTGCGAACGACGACGTGCGCGGGGGACCGTTCCACCGTGATGGGGTGGTCGGGTCCGGGGATCATGTGGGGGCGGTTGTCGGTCATCGGACGACCTCCTGGTTGATGGGTGGGGGGTGGCGTACGGGTTGGCGTCCCTGGGCCCGGCGGATCAGCTGGCCGACGCCTGTCGGGCCAGTCGGGCCCGTTCGATCTGCTGGTCGAGGATGGCCCGGGCTTCGGCGGCGTCGCGATGGGCGACCCGGGTCTTGACCGGACCGCGCGTCGAGTCGAGGTGCACCGAGGCCAATCGCAGTGCCCGCTCGAACGGGCCGGCAGTGATGCGGAGGCTCTGCGTCCGCTCGTGCGGCACGACGTCGACCGTACGGGAGAGCATGCCGTGACGGACGACGAACAGCCGGTCGTTGGCCCCGGCGAGCTCGAACCGCCACCACAGCGGGGCCCGCACCGCGGCGCGGCGGGGCGGGCGGGTCAGCGGGATCTCGTGCAGGTCGACGCCGCCGAGCAGCCAGCCGACGAAGCTCTCCGCGTACTCGCGGTCGGCCACCGGGATCAGCATCGTCCGCCGGCTGGCGTCGGAGCGGCCGTAGCCGGCCACGTTCATCCGGACCTGGGCCCAGCCGAACGGCCGCCATGACAGCGGCTGATGGATGAGGACGGCCTGGATGCGGCCGGGCGGAACGGTCTGTCGGGCGGTCGAGAACAACCCGTGGCGGACACGGAGGCCGTCGATGGAATCGGCGACGGTGAAATCCCAGAACGTATTGAGCTGCTTCCAGACCGCCAGGACGAACGCGATGCCGACGGAGACGAACAGCGCGACGCCGACGCCGGCCGTTGCCCCATGGCCGTTCTGGTTGCCGATGATCGCCAGCGCCGGTCCGATGGCGAGCAGCAGGAGCCGCCACGACACCATCTGGAGCAGCACGGAGCCGACGAGTTGGCCGTGGGGGACATGGAGCAAGAGGCGTTCCGGCGTCTCGACCGTGTCGGCCGTCCCGTCGTGGCCGCCGCCGGTCGACCGGGCGAGCAGGTCGGCTCGCAACTGCTGGGCGACCGGCGCGGCGACGTACCGGAGCCGCACGGCCGCTCGCTCGCTACCGGCCGTCGTCACCTTTACCTCGGCCAGGCCGAAGATCCGGGCGGAGAACGGCTCGAGGACGTCGACGCTCTGGACGCGGTTCAGGCGGATCCGTTTCGACTGCTTCTGGAGCAGACCGCTGTCGATCCGGAGCTCGCCGCCGGACAGGTGGTAGCTCGTCACCGCCACCGTGATCAGGCCTCGGATGACGACGACGATGGCCAGGCTGCCGAAGATGGCGGTCTGGATCCACCGCCCGCCCGATCCGGAGGACGACGCGTGGTCGACCAGGCCCAGCAGGAGCAGGAAGACGAGGAGGCCGAGGACCTTCCCGCCGAGGGCGACGGGGGTCAGCGGGTGGAGCCGGAACGTCTCGTCCGGCTCGCCGGCAGCTGGACCACCGGTGGACGAAGTCGGCTCAGAGTCCGGCGGCATGCGCCTCCCCGAGCGCCGTCAGGCGATCCCGCAGCGCCGCCGCGACGTCCGGCGTGAGGCCACAGACCTCGGCGTCGGTCGTCGCCGCCGCGGTGTGCAGTTTGACGCGGACCAGACCGAACGCCCGCTCGATCGGGCCGGCCTTGACGTCGACGAGCTGCATCCGGCCGTACGGGACGACGGTCAGCTTCTTGAACATCGCGCCGTGCGTGACGAGCAGGTCATCGTCTCGTTCGAGGTAGCCCCACGACCGGAGGTTGCGGCCGACGGCGAACCACGCCCAGACGACCACGACGACCCCGACGACCCCGATGACGAGCGCCGCTACGGTCGACGCGAATGCCACGCCGACGACCACGCCGGCCAGCGGGAGCAGGAGGCCGAAGAGGACGAGCCGCCGCATTCGGGCCAGCCGGGGCGAGACGCAGGACCAGGTACGGCCGGGCGGGGTCTCGAACGCGTCCATCCTGCGAACTTACCCGTCCCGCCCGTCGGCGATCGATGCCGCGAACCCGTACGCTGGTGGCGTGACCGTACAGATCGATCCTTCGGTGCCGCCGAGCGGGACCGGTTGCGTGGAGTGCCTGGCCGCCGACGGCTGGTGGTTCCACCTCCGCCGCTGTGTGACGTGCGGCCACATCGGCTGCTGTGACTCGTCGCCGGCGCAGCACGCGTCGGCCCACGCCCGGACCACTGGCCACCGGGTCATCCGCAGCTTCGAGCCAGGCGAGGCCTGGTTCTGGGACTACGGCACGGACCAGGAGGTCGGCCGGACCACCGCTCGCCGAGCCCGAGCACCACCCGCTGGACCAGCCGGTGCCTGGCCCGGCCGGTCGGGTGCCCGAGGACTGGCAGTTCCACCTGCACTGATCCGGGCCCCGTACCGGCCGCCTGACCAGTCTCGGGCTGCCCCGGGCCGCTCAATCCGTCAGGTAGCGGTCGGCAACGGTCGGCGGCGCGCACGACAGCCACGCGTCGACGATCGCCTCCTTGAGCGCCGGCTTCGTGACGGTGTCGAGCTGGATCAGGATCGCCGAGTAGCCGTCGAAGTGCGGGATCGTGAAGAACGCGGCCGGGCCGCCGGCGAGCACGGCCTCTTTCTCTCCGAGATCGGCGACCCGGACCGCCACGATCGGACCGGCCGGCACGGATGCGTTGCCGAACCGCTTGACGTCGGCCTTGGTGAACGGCCGCTCCCACGCGAACGCCTTGCCGGCGACCGACCAGGTGCGGTGGCCGTGGCGGATCCCCTCGGTGACGTCGGGCAAGCCGAGCGCGGCTCGAGCGGCATCGTCGAGGGTGGCCACGTCCGCCACCGTACCGGCCATGGCCGACCGCCCGCCGCCGGCTCTCGGTCCATCGGGCCCGCTCAGGGTCGGGCGTCGCGGACCAGCACTCGGAACGTGGTGCCGGCACCGAGGCTCGACGTGACGTCGATCTCACCGCGATGGAGGTCGACGATCGCCTTGACGATCGACAGGCCGAGACCCCGCCCCTCGTCGCGGCCGTCCGGCACGTTCGACGCCCGGAAGAACTGGGTGAAGACGTGGAGAACGTCGTCGTCGGGAATGCCCATGCCGGTGTCGGCGACGTCGACCAGCCAGCCGTCGTCGGTCGGCCAGCCGCGGACGGCGATCGCGTCCACCGGGGGGCGTGAACTTCACGGCGTTCGACAACAGGTTGTCGAAGAGCTGGCCCAGCCGTTCGCCATCGCCGGTGACCGGGCGGTCCGTCGACGATGGCGGCATCGAGGGCGAGACCTCGCTGCGCGGCCGACGGCGCCATGGCGTGGACGGCTCGGCGCAGGCACTCGGCCAGGTCGACCGGTCCGACTGACAGGGCGACGGTGCCGGCGGCCAGGTGCTCCAGGTCGACGAGGTCGCCGCTCAGCCGCATGACCTGCCGGGCGTTGCGCAGGATGGTCTCGACGTAGCCGACCTGCTCCGCGTCGCCGGTCGGCCCGAGCGCGTCACGCAGCAGTTCGGCGAACCCGATGATCGACGTCAACGGGTTCCGCAGCTCGTGGGAGACCGTCGCCATCGCCGCCGTCTTGTGGGTGTCGATCTTCGCCAGCTCGTCGAGCAGGGCGCGACGTTCGGTCACGTCCCGGGCGTGCACGACCAGACCACGGACGTCCGGATCCTCGAGCAGGTCGTCGAGCAGCGCCTCGATATGCCGCCAGCTGCCATCGGCCGCCCGGACACGAACCTCGACCCGCTCGCCAGGCTCGCCGCCGCCGCCGGCGACGCGGGCGAAGACGTCTTGGACCATCGCCACGTCGTCGGGGTGCACGTACGGCAGGACGCCGTCGGCCGGGTCGTACGCCATCCCGTTGCCGATCAGCCGGAGGACGCCGGCGCTCGACCAGCGCCACGAGCCGTCCGGGTTGAGGATCGTCACGAAGTCCTCGGACCGGTCGAGCAACCGCTCGACCATGTGCGGTCCGGGCAGGCTGCCGTACCGCTCCGTCCCGCCGGCGCCGCGGACGACGATCATGTAGCCCGTCAACGATCCGGTCGGGTCCTGGACGGCCGCCGACTCGGCCAGACAGTCGTGGACGGCACCGTTAGCCGAGACCGTCCGGAACGGACCGAGGTGACCGCGCCGTGCCGGCCCCGACTCCCACCGGGTCGCCATCGCGGGCCGGTCGTCGAGGTGGAGCCCGTCGTACCAGCGCCGGCCCGCCTGTTCGGGCTGAGCCGGTGACGTTCTCCCAGCGCTGGTTGTGGTACCAGACGTCACCGTCGACGTCGACCGCGACGATGCCGACGGGGAGCACCGCGGACAGCGCGCTCGAGTACCCCCTCCGTCGGCGCGTGCCCCTCGTCGCTCGTCATGGGGTCGTCCTGGTCTCTCTCGGTCTGTCGCGGCCGGCGATCGGCGACGGCGAGGTCGCCGGCGACAGCCGTGGCGGTTGGCTGGCCGACCCCGCAACCGCCAGGTTGTCCCTCGGCAACTGAGCGAGATGCTACCGCAACGTGGCGAGCCGACCGAACCGCGAAGGAGGTCGCCGTCCCGGCGGGTGAGAGGCCGAAGAGGAAACCTATGGCGACACGGGCCGGCCGAAATGACCTAAAGTGCGCAGGCGCAAGGTAGAACAGGTTCTTACATCCAAGCCGTCCGACCGACGACCGTTGGAGGGGATGGAAGGTAAGAATCCTCGATACCGGCGATTGCTCGGAACGCATCCGCCACGACCGGAAGCGGTCATGACGTCAAGGGGGGCCTGTTGAGTACAGCATCATCGAGAAGGGGACGGTCGACTTGGTGCCGCCGGCTCGGCGGCGCCAGCCTGGCGGCGGCGGTCGGCGCCGTTGCGCTCTACGGCGTCGTGCCGGCCACCGCGGGAGCGGCCACTACCAGCAGCACCATTCCGCAGAGCGCGTTCAGCACACACATCGGCATCACCGCCAACTCGGTGACGGTCGGGAACGTCTCGACGCACTCGATCACACTCTTCACCGGCGCGGCCATCGGCACCGAGGCGTATGCCGACTACATCAACGCCAAGGGGGGCGTGAACGGTCGGAAGATCGTCGTCACAGCCGCTGACGACAAGCTCAGCGGGACGATCAACCAGCAGCTCGTTCAAGCGGCTATGGCGAAGGACTTCTCACTCGTCGGCAGCTTCTCGGTCACCGCCACATCGGGTGGTCAGGTGCTGGCCAAGAACCCGGGCATGCCGGACGTGACGGTGACAGTGTCGGCGACCAACAACAAGCTGCCGAACCTGGTCAGTCCGGTGCCGTTGCAGGGTGGATGGCAAGAGGGCTCGCTGATGTGGTTCAAGAAGAAGAACCCCGCCGGCGCGCTCAAGGCCGGCGCGATGGTCGCCAACGAGCCGTCGGCCGTCGATGCCTGGGAAGGCCAGGAAGCGACGATGAAGCACCTCGGCTACAAGATCGCCTACGAGAACACCTTCTCGGAGAGCGCCACGTACAACACATTCGTGGCCGACGTCGTCGCCATGAAGGCGGCCGGCGTCAAGATGTTGTTCATCGAGCAGAACCCGCCGCTCTACGCGGCGCCGCTGATCAAGGCGCTCAACGCCGAGCACTTCAAGCCGATGGTCATCCTCGGGGCGTCGACGTACAGCAACACACTGATCACAAAGTCCGGCGGCCCCAGCGCGGTCAACGGGATGTACCTCGACCAGAACCTGGCGCTCTACCTCGGGACCGACTCGAAGGTCATCCCGGCAGTGACAACGTTCCAGCACTGGGTCCAGGTGGCCGACCCCGGATGGAAACCGGACCTGTTCACGATGTACGGCTGGCTGTCGGGCGAGCTCTTCGTCCAGGCTCTCCAGAACGCCGGCAAGAACCCGAGCCGCGGTTCGCTGCTCCAGGCGCTCTCGAAGGTGACGAGCTTCACGGGCGGCAACCTGACGGCGCCGACCAACCCGGCGAAGAAGACGGTGTCGAACTGTTACGTCATCGGGCAGATCAAGAACGGGGAGTGGACCCGACTGACAGACCCGCCGGTGGACAGCGATACCCACGGCTACCGGTGCAACTACAAGTACTACGTCCCGCCGAGCGCCGGCAGCTAGCGTCGGCAGCCGGGCGGCGGGTCGCCGAGCGCACCAGCCAGGGGGGCGGCCGGTCGTCGGGGGCGTGAGATGACCACCAAGGGAGCGAGGGGGTAGCGGTGAGCGAGTTCTTCCAGTTCACCGTCATCGGTATCGCGGTCGGGGCGGCGTACGCCATCCTGGCCACCGGTCTCGTCGTGACGTACACGACGTCCGGTGTCTTCAACTTCGCCCACGGTGCGGTCGGCATGGTGGCGGCGTTCTCCTACTGGGAGATGCAGCAGCACCACTGGCCGACCGCGCTGTCCCTGGTGGTCATCTTGCTGGTGGGCGCCCCGCTGTTCGGGGCCCTCGTCGAGTGGTTGTTCATGCGCCGGATGTACGGCGCGTCGGCCGAACGGCCGATCATGGTCACGCTCGGGCTGCTCGTCATCCTGCTCGGGGCGGGCACGCTGATCTGGAGCGCCAGCACCGCCCGGACACTGCAGCCGATCGTCGCCGGCACATTCACACTGTTCGGCGTCGAGCTCGGCTGGCAGAACGTCGTGTTGCTGGTCGTGGCCGCAGTGGTCGCCGTCGCCCTACGGGGCCTCTTCCGGCGGCACTCGCCTCGGCATCGGCATGCGGGCCGTCGTCGACGATCCAGACCTGCTGACGATGGCCGGCGTCTCGCCGACCCGGATGAGCCGAGCCGGCTGGATGCTCGGCTTCTTCCTGGCCGCGCTGGCCGGCATCCTCATCGCCCCGACGCTCGGCCCGACGTTCACGGTGCCGACGATGACGTTGCTCGTCGTCAACGGCTACGCGGCCGCCGTCGTGGGCCGGATGCGCAACATCCCGTGGACGTTCGTCGGTGCGGTCGTCCTCGGCCTCGTCGTGACGTACTTCGAGGGCTACGGCCCCCAACATCTTCCCCAGGGGGTCGGGGCGGAACTGACGGCCGTCCTGCCGATGGTCTTCCTCTTCATCGCCCTCGTGGCCCTTCCGTCCGTTCGGCTGCGGGCGGTCGGCCGGCTGACGACGACCCGCGTGCCCCGGGTGGCCGGCCGAGGGGAGTCCGTGGTCGCCGGGGCGGGGCTGATCGTCGTGGCGGTCATCGTGGCGTTCTGTATGAACGGCACATTCTTGTCGCCCGGGCTGAGCACGCTCGGGCCGATCGTCGGCCAGACGATGGCCTTCGGGATCGTCGCCCTTTCCCTCGTCCTCCTCGTCGGCTACGCCGGCCAGGTCTCGCTGTGCCAGCTGGCGTTCATGGGCATCGGCGCGTACTTCATGGGCAAGGTGGCCGGCGGCGGGTCGCTGCTCGGTGTGGTCATTGCCACCGCCGCCTGTGCGGCGATCGGCGCGGTGATCGCCCTGCCGGTGATCCGGCTCCGCGGTCTCTACCTGGCGCTGGCCACGTTCGCTTTTGCCGAGGCCGTCCAGCAGGGATTCTTTGCCGATACCCGCGTCTTCGGCGATACCGGGCTCGTGATCAGCCGTTTCTCGATCGCCGGCATCTCGCTCGTCGGCGACCGGGCCCAGCTGATCTTCCTGACGATCGTCTTCGTTCTCGCGGCCCTCCTCGTGCTCGGCATCCGGCGCAGCCTGTTCGGCCGCCGGCTCGTCGCCCTCAACGACTCGCCGGCCGCCTGCGCCACGGTCGGGCTGAACACGTCGGCGACGAAGGTGGCCGTCTTCGCCATCGCGGCCGGCCTGGCCGGGCTGGGCGGCGCGCTGTTCGGGTCGCTTCAGGGCAGCGTCGGGACGGCGAACTTCACAATCTTCAGCGGGGTCATGTTCCTGCTCTTCCTGGTCGTCTGGAGCGCCCGCACCATCTCCGGAGCGTTCCTGGCCGCGCTGACGTTCGCCATCTTCACCAACGTCGCCCACCTGACCCAGGTGGAGGGGATCTTCGCCGGGGCCGGGATCATCCTCATCGGCCGGTCGGCCAACGGGATCCTTGGCCTCGACTGGCTGGCCGGCCGGGTCCGCCTGCCGTGGGTGCGGCCCGATCAGCCGGCCACCCTGCCCGATCTCAGCGGGCTGCTGGAAGGCAACGCCGGTGCCGCCGGCTGAACCGCTGCTCGTCGTCGAGGACGTCGCCGTTCGCTTCGGCGGTGTCGCCGCATTGTCCGGGGTCAACCTGCACGTTGACGCCGGCCGGGTCACGGGACTGATCGGCCCGAACGGGGCCGGCAAGACGACGCTCTTCAACGTCGTGAGCGGCCTCCAGCCGCCCGATCGGGGTGCGGTCCGTTTCGGCGGCCAGGACCTGGCGGGTCAGGCGCCGCACCAGCGGGCCCGGTTGGGGATCGCCCGGACGTTCCAGCGGCTCGAGTTGTTCGGCTCCCTCACTGCTGGTGAGAACGTGCAGGTCGGCGCGGAGGCGATCGTGGCGTGGTGGCGCTGGGCCCACCTGCGCGGCGCCCTGCACCCGCGCCGGTCGCGGACCCGCGGCCGGGACCCCGAGCGCGGTGGCCGACGAGCTGCTCGACCAGGTCGGCCTGGCCGGGGCCGGCGGCAACCAGGCCAGCGCCATGCCGACCGGACTGGCCCGGATGGTCGAGCTGGCCCGGGCGCTCTCGGTCCGGCCGAAGCTGCTGCTGCTCGACGAGCCCGGCTCCGGCCTCGACGATGCGGAGTCGGAGGCTCTCGGCAACCTGCTCACCCAGGTCGCCGGCGACGGCGTCGGCGTCCTGCTGGTAGAGCACGACATGGAGCTCGTCATGCGCGTCTGCGACTGGGTCCACGTCCTCGACTTCGGGGAGGTCATCGCTTCGGGGACGCCGGACCAGATCCGCAGCGACCGGGCCGTGCAGGCCGCCTATCTCGGAACGGCGGCGTCATGACGGCGACCCCGACCGCGCCGACGGACCCGACGGCGCCGACCGGCGGCGGCGAGCCACTGTCGATCGAAGGCATCCGGGCCGGTTACGGGCGGATCGAGGTGCTCCACGGCGTCGACCTCTCGGTCCCCGCCGGGTCGGTGTTCGCCCTGCTCGGCCCGAACGGGGCGGGCAAGTCGACGCTGCTCAAGGTGGTCAGCGGCCGGATCACGCCGACCCACGGGGCCGTTCGCATCGGCGACCGGTCGATCGCCAAGGCATCCGCGGAGTCGCTCGTCCACGCCGGACTGTGCTCGATACCGGAGGGTCGGGGCATCTTCCCCAACCTGACCGTCCGGGAGAACCTGCGGATCTGGACGTACCGGGGTGGGATCGCCCTGGCCGACGTGGAGGCTCGGACGTACGAGACGTTCCCCCGGCTGAAAGAGCGTCGACGCCAGGCGGCCGGGACGCTGTCGGGGGGCGAGCAGCAGATGCTGGCCATCTCCCGCGCCCTGGTGACCGACCCGAACGTCCTGCTGCTCGACGAGCTGTCGATGGGCCTGGCCCCGTTGATCGTCGCCAACCTCTACGAGCTGGTCGCCGATCTCGCTCGGACCGGGCTCACGGTGCTGTTGGTCGAGCAGTTCGTGAACACCGCCCTCACCGTCGCCACCGACGCGGCGATCATGGTCCACGGTCGGATCGAGCAGGTCGGCAGCCCCGACGAGATGGCCCAGGCCGCGCTCTCGGCGTACCTGGCCGACGGGCACAAGGGCGGGGGCGACGCCCGGGCCTGATCGGGGTAGGTAGCAACCCTGATGGTGAACCCCGGACCGCCGGGGCCCGACCGGCGAGCAGCAGACGCACCGATCGACGTCCGACCGCCCGATCAGGCGGTCCGAACGGACGACGACCGCGCGGAGGCTGACGCCGACGACGGCGCCCACGACCGTCGCCCGGCTCCGGCCGGGCCGAGCCGGTGGCGGCGACGGTGGCCGCACTGGCTGCCATCGCCGAAGATCGTGTTCGCCGCCCTCGTTGCGGGTGCCCTGGTCGTCCTCGTCGTCCGTGAGCGGTCCAGCCTGGCCCAGGCCTTCGGGCACGTCGGCGTCGGCAGCTTGCCGTGGTTGGCGGTCGCCATCGGTGCAGAGGTGCTCTCGTTCGTCTGCTACGCCGCCGTCCAGCGACGGCTGTTGCGGGCCGGCGGAGCCCGAATGGGGCGCCGGACGATGCTGGTCCTGGCGGTGTCGGCGACCGGGCTGACCAATCTGGTGCCGGGAGGCACCGCGCCGGCCAGCGGCTGGCTCGTCGGCCAGTACCGCCGTCACGGCATCCCGATGCCGCTGGCGCTCTGGGCCGTGTTGGCGGGCGGGTTCGCCGCCACCGTCACGGTGCTCACGCTCCTGCTCGTCGGGGCGGCGGTGGCCGGCCTGATCGGGGTCGTCGCCACCGTCGGCTGCGCGGTCGCCCTCTTCGGTGGCGCCGCCGGGCTCGTCATCGTCGTCCACCACGTCGGCGCGGTCGAGCGATGGCTGGCCGGCCGGCACCGGGTCCGCCTGGCCGAACGGGTGGCCGGCTGGGCGGCCCAGATGGTGCGGTTCCGGGCGACCGTGTCCGGCGGCACCGAGGTCTTCGCCCTGAGCTTCGGTAACTGGGGGCTCGACGTGCTCTGCCTGGTCGCGGCGTTCGCCGGGCTCGGGCTGCCGGTCCCGTGGCGGTCCGTCCTCTTCGCCTACGCCACCGCCCAGGTGGCCGGCAGCCTGGCGCCGTTGCCCGGGGGGATCGGGTTCGTCGAGGGTGGGATGATCGGTGCGCTCGCGTTGACCGGCACGCCAGCCGCCGACGCGGTGGCGGCGACGCTCATCTACCGGGTCATCACGACGTTCGGCGTCGCCGGTATCGGTACCATCGGCCTGTTCGTCGTCAGCCGTCGGGAGCCGGAGCTCGCCCAGCTCGAGGGCCGCGCTGCGGCACTGGCCCGCAAGGCCGCCGACGCCGACCGGGACGGACCGGACGGACCGGCAGACGCTGACCGACCAGGTGGGCGAACATACGTTCGTCCACGCCGGTAGTATCGACGTCGTGACGGCACTACAGGGGTCGCTGCTGACGCTGGCGGACGACGTCGGTCCACGACGGTCGATCGAGGGCCCGGCGCGCCTAGGGCTGGACGGCGGCGCCTGGGTCGACGTCCACCGGGCGTGGATGGCCGGGGCGGACCCGCTGTTCGAGCGGCTCGCCGGCTCGGTGCCGTGGCGGACGCAGCGGCGGCGGATGTACGACCGCATCGTCGACGTCCCCCGGATGACGGCGTTCTACGACCGGACGGACGCGCCGCCGGACCCGGCCCTCGGCGCGGCTCGCGCCGCGCTGGACCGGGCGTACGGGGCCGAGCTCGGCGAACCCTTCTGCACGATCGGCCTGGCGCTCTACCGGCACGGTGGCGACAGCGTCGCCTGGCACGGCGACACGATCGGCCGGGGGTCGACGGAGGACACGATCGTCGCCATCTTGTCGCTCGGCTCGCCGAGGACGTTCCTGCTCCGGCCCCGCGGCGGTGGTCGAGCGATCCGGTTCGAGCTGGCCGGCGGCGACCTGCTGGTGATGGGCGGCAGCTGCCAGCGGACGTGGGAGCACGCGGTGCCCAAGACGAGGCGGCCGGTCGGTCCCCGGCTGAGTGCCCAGTTCCGGCCCCGCGACGTCCGATAGCGAACCGGGTCCGGGCCGCCCGGTTCAGATCGGGGGCTCGGGTCGAAGGACCCAGCCGGGAAACGCCTGGTCGTCGAGGAGGAGATCCTCGTAGAAGGCCCCGAAGGGCCGGTCGGGGTGGGCGATGGCAATCTCGAGCACCCACCGCTCGAGCGCGGAGCCGGTGGGCCACGTCGGCGATCGAACCGTCGTAGTGGGCGGCGTGGGGGTAGTCACCCAATCGATGACCGGAGAGATCGAGGTTGAGCCGCCAGCCGAGGCCAGCCGCCGTTTCGGCGGCGAACTCGTAGAGCGCCTGTCCAGTGGCGTGCTCGTCCAGCCACCGCCGGCGAACGAGGTCCCAGATCGACCGGACGTCCCGCCGGGCCCGGTGGTGGTCGGGATCGTTGCCGACGACGAACGTGTCGCCGGCATCACCCTCGATGTCGCCGTAGATCGGGCCGATGTCGACGAAGAAGATGTCGTCGGGCCCGACGACGACCCCGCGCTCGGACCGCTCCATGAAGCTCTTGGTGGTGTTCGTCCCGACGCGGACGATGATGTGGTGCCAGCCCCGGCGCATGCCCAGCGAGCGCAGCGTGGCCCGGGCGGCGGTCTTGGCGTCCTCCTCGGTCATGCCGGCCTCGACCTGCCGGGCGATGGCGTGAACCGCCCACCGGGTCCGGTCGCGAACGGCGAGGAGGCCGTCGACGGAGAACGTCTCGCCGGTGGCTTCGAGGTCATCGATGGTCATGGCGGCTCCGGCCGAGGATACGGTCTCTGCATGCCTGCCCAGTACATCTTCACCATGCGCGACCTCCGGCGGTTCTACCCGCCCGACCGGGAGGTGCTGCGGGGCATCAACCTGTCGTTCTTCCCGGGAGCGAAGATCGGCGTCATCGGGTCGAACGGCTCCGGCAAGTCGTCGCTCTTGCGGATCATGGCCGGCTTGGACGACGAGTTCACCGGGGAGGCCCGACTGACCCCGGGGTTCTCCGTCGGCTTCTTGCCCCAAGAGCCCGAGCTCGACCCGGCGAAGGACGTCGCCGGCAACGTCGCCGACGGCATCGCCGAGACGAAGGCCCTGGTCGATCGGTTCAACGAGGTCTGCGCGGCCATGGGGGACCCGGACGCGGACTTCGACAAGCTGCTGGCCGAGCAGGCCACCCTGCAGGACCGCATCGAGGCGGCCGGGGCCTGGGACCTGGACCGGACGTTCGAGATCGCCATGGACGCCCTCCGGCTCCCGCCCGGCGACGCCGATGTGACGACGCTCTCGGGGGGCGAGCGGCGCCGGGTGGCGCTCTGCCGGCTGCTGCTGGCCAAGCCCGACCTGCTCCTGCTCGACGAGCCGACGAACCATCTCGACGCCGAATCGGTGGCGTGGCTCGAACGCACGCTGCAGGAGTACCCCGGAACGGTCGTCGCGGTCACCCACGACCGCTACTTCCTCGACAACGTCGCCGGCTGGATCCTCGAGCTCGACCGCGGCGCGGGCATCCCGTGGGAGGGCAACTACTCGTCGTGGCTCGACCAGAAGCAGGCCCGACTGGCCGGCGAGGAGAAGGCCGACCGGTCGCGCCAGCAGGCGCTCGAGCGGGAGCTGGAGTGGATCCGGATGTCGCCGCGGGCTCGGCAGAGCAAGGGCAAGGCCCGGATCAACGCCTACAACGACCTCGTGGCGGAGGCCGAAGCGGCGGAACGGCGGGCCGACAAGCTCGAGATCACGATCCCGCCGGGTCCCCGGCTGGGCGACCGGGTCGTCGATGCCGAAGGAGTGACGAAGGGCTATGGCGACCGGCTGCTCATCGACGGGCTGTCGTTCCTGCTCCCGCCGGGTGGCATCGTCGGGGTGATCGGGCCGAACGGCGCCGGCAAGACGACGCTGTTCCGGATGATCGTCGGCGACGAGAAGGCCGACGCCGGCTCACTGACCGTCGGGTCGACGGTCTCGTTGGCCTACGTCGACCAGTCCCGCGACACGCTCACGCCGGACGCGACGGTCTTCGACGAGATCACCGGCGGTCAGGACCGCATCGTCGTCGGCCAGCGCGAGCTCCACGGCCGGGCGTACGTCGCCGGGTTCGGTTTCAAGGGGAGTGACCAGCAGAAGCTCGTCGGTCAGCTCTCCGGCGGCGAGCGGAACCGGGTCCAGTTGGCCAAGGTCCTGAAGGCCGGCGGGAATGTCCTGCTGCTCGACGAGCCGACCAACGACCTCGACGTCGACACGCTGCGCGCCCTCGAGGACGGCCTGCTCGGTTTTCCCGGCTGCGCGGTCGTGATCAGCCACGACCGGTGGTTCCTCGACCGTATCGCCACGCACGTCCTGGCCTTCGAAGGCGAGTCCGAGGTCCGCTGGTTCGAAGGCGGGTTCAGCGACTACGAGGCCGACCGCCACCAGCGGTTGGGGACCGCGGCTGACCAGCCGCACCGCATCCGCTACAAGCCGCTCGTCCGGTCCTGACGCCGGCCGGGGCGGCCCGGGCGGTCAGTGCACCTCGAGGGCTTCGGGGTTCAGGCTCTCGGCGGTGCGGCGGGCCGAGGCTCGGGCCCGGCTCGAGGTGGTGAGCACGCCGAGGGCGGTGACGGCAACGCCGCAGCCGGCGATGACCCACCAGGCGGCGTGACTGGCCGCCGGCAGCTCGGGCCCCAGGGCGCCATGGATGCCGGACGTCACGATCGCCCCGACGACGGCGACGCCCAGGGTCTGGCCGACCTGGCGCGACGTAGAGGCGATACCGGCGGCCACGCCGGCTTGGGCCCGGGGCATACCGGAGACGGCGGCGTTGGTGATCGGGGCGTTGACGAACCCGAACCCGATGCCGAAGACGAAGTACGCACCGAAGAGCCACGCGAACGACGTCGTGGCGGTGATCCCGGTCAGCATCACGCCGCTGGCCGTCAGGAAGATGCCGGCCAGGAGCAGCGGGATACGGGGCCCTCGGTGGCCGACGATCCGACCGGATAGGGGGGCGAGGACCATCGCCATCACGGCCATCGGCAGCGTGTCGAGCCCGGCCTCGAGCGGCGATAGGCCGCGGGACTCCTGGAGGTAGAGCGTGTTGACGAACAGGAACCCGCCGAGGGCGGCGAAGGCGGTGACGGCGATGGCGGTCGCACCGGCGAACGGCGTGGACCGGAAGAACCGGAGGTCGATCAGCGGCTCGTCGCGGCGGGGTTCGTACCAGAGGACGAGCCCGAGGGCGGTGACGGCGACGGCAAACGCCGCGAGAATCGGCGCGGACGTCCAGCCCGACCGCGGCGCTTCGATGATGCCGTAGGTCAGCGCCGCCAGAAAGGTGATGACGAGCGCCTGGCCGACCGGGTCGACCCGCCGGGCGTGCGGGGCCTTCGACTCGGGGACGAACCGGTACGTCAGATAAGCCGCGACGAGACCGATGGGCACATTGATCCAGAAGATCGACCGCCATCCGGCCGACCCGACCAGCGCGCCGCCGACGATCGGCCCGAGGGCGAGGCTGATGCCGACGACCCCACCCCAGACGCCGATGGCCTGGGCCCGTTCGCGCGGATCGGTGAACGTGTTGGTGATGATCGACATGGCGACCGGATTGAGCATCGACCCGCCGACGGCCTGGAGCATCCGGAAGACGACCAGCCAAGGCAGGCTGGGCGCAAGGCTGCAGCAGAGGGAGCCGGCCGTGAACACGACCAGGCCGATGATGAACGTGCGTTTGCGGCCCAACCGGTCGGCGGTCGATCCCGACAGCATCAAGAGGCTGGCCAGGACGAGCGTGTAGGCGTCGATCGTCCACTGCAACCCGGAGACCGGGGCGCCGAACTCACGGCCGATCGAGGGCAGCGCGACGTTGACGATGGTGACGTCGAGCCCGACGATCAGCAGGCTCATCGAGCAGATCAGCAGGATGCCAATGCGCCGGCCGCGGGTCATGACAGGTATCGACCCTAGGGGGAGCGGGTAAGTCCCGGAACGGTCGAGGAGGGAGCCGATGGTGGACGAAGAAGCAAGTCGGAACGACGGGGAGCCGGTGGGCGGCGCCGCCGGTGCGGGCGCCGTCGAGGCGCTGCCGGACGAGCAGCACGTCGAGTCACGGGCGTCCGGGAGGCTGCCCGAGGAGCGGGACAGCGACGACCCCGAGGATCAGGCCCGGGTCATTCTCGAAGAGTCCGAAGAGCGCGTAATGGAGCGGGAACGGCAGTCGGAACCCGGCGCCTGAACGGGGCCTTGCAGTACGGTTGGGGGCGTGTCCGACTACGTCATCCCTGATCCGGAGCCCAAGGAGATCGACGAGAAGCTGTCGATCGAGCTCCGTCACCTGTCCGAGAACGCGGTCCTCCGGGCCCATCCGTCCGAGAACGAGAAGTGCCAGAACTGCCTCTACTACCTGGAGACAACGGCCGAGATCTCGTACTGCTGGCATCCGAAGTTGCGGATCCTCGTCGGTGCGGAGTGGTGGTGCCAGTGGTGGGAGGCCATCCCCGAATAAGGGGTGGCTCTTTTTTCGGCGGAAGTGTCGATCTCGACCGGTCCCGTTCGTCGGTCGGGTGAGACCAACCACCCGAGGAGGAGCAACCCGATGAAGTACCTACTGATGATCTACACCGACCCGACCGCACCGGCCGGTACGCCCGAGGAACAAGGGGCGATGACCGCGGAGTACGGCGTCTTCACCCAGGAGATCGTCGAATCGGGCGAGCTGCTCGCCGGCGAACGGTTGCAGGACCCCGAGACGGCGACGTCGGTCCGGGTGCGCGACGGCCGGACGGTGACGACCGACGGGCCGTTCGCGGAGACCCGGGAGTTCCTGGCCGGGTTCTACATGGTCGACGCCCCCGACCTGGACCGGGCGTTGGCCCTGGCCGCCCGGATCCCCGGCGCCCGTACCGGGACGGTCGAGGTCCGTCCGATCTTCGACATGGCCGACCTGATGGGATGACGGCCGGGTTGGACGCCGTCTTCCGGTCCGAGTCGGGGCAGGTGCTCGCCACCCTGATCCGGTACCTCGGCGATTTCGACCTGGCCGAGGACGCCCTCCAGGACGCCATCGTGGTGGCGATGGAGCGGTGGCCGGTCGACGGCGTCCCCGACCGCCCGGGTGCCTGGCTACTGACGGTGGCTCGGCGTAAGGCGATCGACCGGATCCGGCGGGAAGCCCGTCGGGACGACAAGCAGCGGGCCGCCGGACCGTCGGCCGACGACGAGACCGCGGGAGGAGACACGATGGACCGGCTCCGCCTCGTCTTCACGTGCTGCCACCCGGCGCTGGCGATCGACGCCCGGGTGGCCCTCACGCTGCGCACGCTCGGTGGGCTGACGACGGCGGAGATCGCCCGGGCGTTCTTGGTGCCCGAGCCGACGATGGCCCAACGGCTCGTCCGGGCGAAGAAGAAGATCCGGTCGGCCGGCATCCCGTACCGGGTGCCGCCCGACCACGAGCTGCCGGAGCGGCTGCCGGCGGTGCTCGCCGTCGTCTACCTCATCTTCAACGAGGGCTACGCCCCGACGGCCGGGTCCGGTCCGGTCCGCGACGACCTGTGCGTCGAGGCCGTCCGCCTCGGGCGGATGCTGGCCGAGCTGATGCCGGACGAACCGGAGGTCGACGGGCTGCTGGCGTTGATGCTCCTCCACGACGCCCGCCGGCCGGCCCGGGCCGACCACCATGGCGACCTCGTCGTCCTCGACCGCCAGGACCGGACCCGGTGGGACCGGTCGAAGATCGTCGAGGGCACGGCTCGGCTCGAGCGGGCGCTCCGCCGGGGCGGCCCCGGGCCGTACCAGCTGCAGGCGGCCATCGCCGCGCTGCACGACGAGGCGCCGACGGCCGGCGAGACGGACTGGGTCCAGATCGCCGCCCTGTACGGCGAGCTCGTCCGGCGCTGGCCGAGCCCGGTCGCCGAGATGAACCAGGCGGTCGCCGTCGGGATGGCCGACGGGCCGGCGGCCGGCCTGGCCATCCTCGACCGGCTGGACGACCTGGACGGCAACCACCTGTTCCACGCCGCCCGGGCCGAGCTGCTCGTCCGGGCCGGCCGGCCGGCCGAAGCCGTCGGCCTGTTCGAGACGGCGGTCGCGCTGGCGGCCACCGATGCCGAGCGCCGGTTCCTCGACCGCCGACTAACGGAGGCCATGTCCAGCGCTCGAGCCGGCTGACGGACGCCGACGGACGGGACGCCGACGCGTCCGGTCTCGACGACCTGCCGTTCAGACGGCCTGGCGGCTCAGAGGTTCCAGCTCGGGCGGCCGCGCCGGCACCGGCGAGGCACAGCGTGGTGGTGGGCCCGGTAGGTCAGCAGGCGCGTCGTGTGCGCCCACATCGTCGGGCGCAGGGCACCGTCGGGGTTCTGGCACGGCTCCCCGGCCAGTGCGCCGCAGAAGCTGCAGTCGACGTGGCGGCACGCCGCTTCGCAGGCCGCGACCTCTCTCATGGGCACCTCCTTGGCTTGCGTGAAATGCGCCGGCCAGTAGGGGCCACCCTGGTGGAGGCGGCCGCTACGGCCATTGATACAACGGTGGTGACGACCGCGACGTGCGGTCCTTTCAGTCGGGTCAGCGACGCGGCCAGCGAAGGCTCCCGCCGGCGGTCCCCGCTCCTGTAGCTTCGCCGATCATGTTCTCGACCATCGTCGTCGGCACCGACGGCTCGCAGACGGCCAAACGGGCCGTGGTGATCGCCGCCGATCTGGCTCGCCAGATGGGCGGTCGTCTGCACCTCGTCAACGGGTATCGCGACCCCGCCGATCCGGGCGGCGCCGGGGTGGCGGTCGGATCGCCGTACCAGTCGACGAGCAACCACTGGCACGACGCCAGCGAGGCCGTGCTCGAAGAAGCGCTCGAAGACCCGGCCCTGGTCGGGCTCGACGTCGAACGGCACTCGGTTGTCGGCGGCCCGACCGATGCCCTCGTGGCGGTGGCCGAGCAGACCGGGGCCGATGTGATCGTCGTCGGCAATCGCGGCCTCCAAGGCGCTCGACGTCAGGCGGACTCGGTGCCCGAGCGGGTGGCCCAGCGCGCCCCGTGCCACGTTCTCATCGTCAAGACGACCTGACCGATGACCCGCCAGACCCAGGAGGTCGAGTTCACGCCCGGTCAGCCCGAACCGGTGCTCGGCTGGATGGCGCACCTGCGTGACGCTCGGGACGGCTGGATCAACCTCATGCCCGGGATCCCCGGCGACGAGGACGACGACCCGCCGTCGCCGACCGTTTTCTCGTCGCTGTTCGGCTCGACGCGACCACTGGTCACGATGTGCACGTGGATGCCGCCGAGGGGCGGTCGTCATCCGGGCGACGAGGTCACCGTCGGGGTTCTGCACCCGAAGGGCCGGCACGCGGTCACCCAGCTCCGCGACGTCGGTGTCGCTCTCCCCGGCGGTTGGCGGGTTCGCCAGGACCACGCTCGTCGGGGCCTCGTCGTGATGGTCCCCGATGTCGTCGCCGACCCGACGGTGCTCGATTGGGCGCTGCGGGCCGGCACTGCTCTGGCGGCGACCGACCTCACCGGGTCGTGGAAGGCCCGGATCTACCTCCCCGGACGGGCCTGAACCGGCCGTCGGGTTCAAAGGGTGACCACGTCGTACGACCACAGCTCGCTGTGGCTGGCCACCGGACGGGGCTCGGCGTCGCCGTCCCGAGCGGTCGGCTCGGCGGCGTGCCGGTGGCCGTGGGCGAACGCCGGCGACGTGGTCCACGCCTGGAAGGACTCGTCGTCGCGCCAGCGGGTGACGACGAGCCAGGTGTCCCGGTCGTCGGTAGGGCGGAGCAGCTCGAAGCCCTCGAACCCCGGCGCGTCGTCGACCGCACCGGCCCGGGCCGCGAACCGGCGGGCCAGCTCGTCCCCGCTCCCGGCCGAGACGGTGATGGCGTTGATGCGGATGACGGTCATGATCCCCCCATCTTCCCCGCCCGGAGGGCCCTCGCCAAGCCACCCCCGCCGAAATCCGTCTCAACCGAGGTCGGCTCGGACACGGATCCGACGGTAGCCTCGCCGCGCGATGGCCGGGAACGTGCTGTTCATCACCGTCGACCAGTGGCGAGGCGACTGTCTCTCCGCGGCTGGGCATCCGCTGGTCGAGACGCCGACGCTCGACCGGCTGGCCGCGTCGGGCACGCGGTTCGCCAACCACTGGGCGAACGCCGCGCCGTGCGGTCCGTCACGGGCGTCTCTTTACACGGGGACGTACCTCCACCACCATCGGTCCGTCCAGAACGGGACGCCGTTGGACGACCGGCTGACCAACGTCGCCCGGCTCGCCCGCCAGGCCGGTTACCAGCCGGCGCTCTTCGGCTACACCGACACGAGCGTCGATCCGCGGACGGTGACCCCGACCGACCGGCGACTGTGGAGCTACGAGGGCGTCCTGCCCGGGTTCGACCCGGTCGTCGTCGACCCGTGGGATGCCGGCAGCCCGGCCTGGGGGCGGTGGCTGGCCGAGCGCGGCGTCGACGTCCCGGCCAACCCCCACGATCTCTACCGACCGGTGCCGGACTACCCGGGGGCCGACCGGCATGCATCGACGTGGGCGCCGACCCGTTTCTCCGCCGAGCACTCGCCGACCGCGTTCGTGGTCGACCGGGTGACCGACTGGCTGGACCGCCACGCCGACGAGCCGTTCTTCGTCCATGCGTCGTTCATCGGCCCGCACCCGCCGCGGCGGAACCCGGTCGGCTACCACGACCGGTACGCGGCCGACGACGTCGGACCGTTCGTCGCCGCGCCGACCCGCCAAGAGGAGGCGGCCATCCACCCGCTGGCCTGGGGGGCCCTCCAGATCCCGACCGCCGCCGCGCCGGACGACGAGGGCGAGCGACGACAGGTCCGGGCGACGTACTACGGCGCGGTGCGCGAGGTCGACGACCGGCTGGGCGACCTGTTCGGGTACCTCGACGCCAACGGCCTGTCCGACGACACGCTGGTCGTCGTGACGAGTGACCACGGAGAGATGGGCGGCGACCACTGGCTGCTCGAGAAACTCGGGTACTGGGACGAGAGCTACCACGTCCCGCTGATCGTCCGCGACCCGCGGGCCGGTGCCGACGGGGGCCGCGGCACCGCCGTGCGGGCGTTCACCGAGTCGGTCGACGTCCTGCCGACGATCTGTGACTGGATCGGGGTCGAGACCCCGCTGCAGGTCGACGGCTGGTCCCTGACGCCGTTCCTGCGCACCGGCGAGATGCCGGAGCACTGGCGGACGACGGCCCACTGGGAGTGGGACTTCTCGAACCCCGAGTCCCGGGCCGCGGAGCGGCCCTCGGCGTGCCGATGAGCCACTGTTCGTTGGCCGTCGCCCGGAGCGAGCAGACGAAGTACGTGCAGTTCGCGACCGACCCGGCGTTGATGCCGCCGCTCCTCTTCGACCTCGTCGACGACCCGTGGCAACTGCACGACCGGGCCGGCGAGCCGGACGCGGCGGCCGCGGCGTGGCAGGCTTCCCAGGAGCTGCTGCGCTGGAGGATGCGCAACGATGAACGGACATTGAGCGGTCACTTCCTCTCGGCCGAGCGGGGTCTCCTCGCCGCCCGGGACGGGTGGCGGTAGACGACGGTCCGAGCCGACGAACCACGACGAAGGGGGGGCGATGGACGTCGCCGACATGACGGGGAAGACGGTGGTCATCACCGGGGGCAGCTCGGGCATCGGCCTGGAGACGGCGGTGGCCCTAGCCAGGGCGGGGGCGGACACGATCATCACCGCCCGAGACCGGGGTCGGGGCGAGGCCGCGTTGGCCGACGTCCGGCGACGGAGCGGCCACGACCGGGTCGACCTCGTCGTCTTCGATCTGGGCCGCCTGGATTCGGTCCGGGAGGGGGCGGCCGCCATCCTCGACCGGGGCGGGCGGCTCGACGTCCTCGTCAACAACGCCGGGTTGGTGCTGACCGACCGCCAGGAGACGGTCGACGGCTACGAGGCGACGTTCGCCATCAACCATCTCGGGCCGTTCCTGTTGACCGAGCTGCTGCGCGACCGGCTCGACGGCGTCGGCGCCCGCCCGGGTGGTCACCGTGGCGTCGACCGCCCACCAGGCGGCGCGGCACGGTCTCGACTTCGACGACCTCCAGTCGACCAACCACTACCGGGCGCTCCCGGTCTACGGCGCGTCGAAGTTGGCCAACATCCTCTTCACCTCCGAGCTGGCCCGGCGCCTGGACGGTACGGGCGTGACGGCCAACTGCCTCCACCCGGGCACGGTTGCCACCGGCTACGGCCGCGACGGCGACACCCGGGGGTTCCTGGCGTTCGGGGTGAAGGTCATCAAGCCGTTCGTCCTCAGTCCCGAGCGGGGAGCAGTGACGTCGGTCTACCTGGCGTCGTCGCCGGCCGTCGCCGACGTCACCGGTCGCTACTTCGTGAAGTGCCGGGCCCGCGAGCCGTCGGCCGCGGCCCGGGACGCCGACGCCGCCCGTCGGCTCTGGGAGGTCAGCGAGAAGTTGGTCGGGTCAACGCCAGACCGTCCGCTTGCGTGACTGCGGGCCGTCAGGCCCGCCGAAGGGAACTTCGAGGGCCCAGCTCCACGTCACCGTCGGCGTGAGCCGTAGGTAGGGCGCAGATCCGAACCGGCCCTGCCGGTCTACGACGTCGACGACGCCGTAGACGCGGATGCCCCGCGGCCGCCATGGTTCGACGGACTCGAGGTCGTCGACGACCAGCGCGCCGAGCGCGGCGCCGGCGACGACGTTGCGGTACTTGCGGGTCGCCGCGACGTCGAAGCCGCCGATCCAGAAGACGTCACCGTCGAACTCGAACCCGACCGGCGAGTTGTCGGGCTGCCCGTCCGGGCCGACCGTGGCCAGCCGGGCGATCGGTTGGGATCGCAGGTAGGCGAGCTCGATGTCGTCGAACATGGCACCGCCGACCGTACACTCCGGACATGCGAGTGCTCATCACCGGCGCCGGCCGGGCCATCGGGGCGGCCACGGCGCGGGAGCTGACCGCCCGCGGCCACGAGGTCGTCGCCACCGCCCGTGACGTCTCGGTCCTCGCCGACCTCGACGTCGCCCAGCGGTTGACCCTCGACGTGACGGACGCCGATTCGGTCCGGGCCGTCCACGCGGCGGCCGGCGAGCTCGACGCCATCGTCAACAACGCGGCGCTCAACCCGGCCGGCCCACTGGAGGACTACCCGCTCGACGTGCTCGCCGGGGTGCTCGACACGAACGCGGTCGGCGCCCTCCGAGTCGTCCAGCCGGTGCTGGCCGGCTGGCGGCGGCGCGGCCGCGGCGTCATCGTCAACGTCAGCTCCGTCCAGGGCCGGGTGGCGACGCCGCTCGAGGGGGCGTACGCCGCGTCGAAGCACGCGCTCGAAGCGCTCTCGGACACCCTCCACTACGAGCTCGGCCACTTCGGTATCCGGGTTGTCGTCGTCCAGCCCGGTTACGTCGCCCCCGGCATGAAAGCCGACCAGGCGCACGCCGGGCCGGCTGCCTACGACGAGCTCCGAACCCAGTGGGCCGGCACCGACGCCAAGCTGACCGGGCCCGGCGGTCGGCCGGGGCCCGAGTCGGTGGCCACGGCGATCGCCGACGCCATCGGCGACCCGTTGACGCCACTGCGCGTGGAGGTCGGCCAGGATGCCGAGACGATCCTGGCCACTCGGCGGGCCCTCGACGACCGGTCGTTCGAGTACGCCATGCGCCAGGCCCTCGACATCACCTGGTAACCCTCAGCCGCGCTCGACCGACTGTTCGGACGCGTCCGCCTGCCCGGATCCGTCGGCCGGCTCGGATCCGTCGGCCGGCTCGGATCCGCTCGGCCGGCTCGGATCCGTCGGGTTCCTCGCTCTCCTCCGGTGACCGGAACCGGACGCTCACGTGCTGCTCGGGCCGGCGCTCGTCCTGCTTGGCGATGGCCTCCAGTACCACGCGGTCGGCGTCGGTGAGCGGTGGTTGGACCATGCTGCGCGGCCACAAGCGGCGAGCCCGGACGACGTTGACCTCGGCCACGTAGAGCGTCATCTCGGCGCCCAAGTAGATCCAGGCGATGAGGCCGAGGACGATGGCGAAGAAGCCGTACAGGTGGCTGGCGTTGCGGAGGGTGTGGTCGACCAGGACGGTGCCCGCGAGCTGCAGGACGGTCCACCCCACGCCGCCCAGCACAGCGCCGAGCAGGAGGCCGACATGGCCCACCTGCTTGGGCGTCAGCAGGCGAAAGGCCACCACGTAGAGGAGGACGTTGAGGACCAGTGACAGGACCACGGCCCCGATCTGGGTGACCAACGGCTCGTTGCGGCCGAAGCTGGCGAAGCCGGTCACGAAGGTGCTGATGACCAGGAAGATCCCGATCACGGCCATCATCAGCAGGGTCCTGATCAGCCGGGACCAGAAGTTGGGCCGGACCACGCCGGGCACGTTCCAGACCTCGGCCATGGCGTACTGGCCGGCCTGGATGGCCCCTTGGCTGCCCCAGATGAGGCCCAGGATCCCGATCACCAGGCCGGGAACGCTGTTGTCGTGGAGGGCGGTGATGTTCTTCCCCAGCTGTGTCCCGATGACCGGGAACTGGGAGAGCGCGGAGTCCTCGACGCTCTTGGCGAACGCCGGGTCGTGGCCGGCCACGATCCCGAGGATCGTCACGAGCAGGAGCAGGAGGGGGAAGAGCGAGAGAAAGCCGTAGTAGGCGATCAGCGCGGCGAGCGAGCCGGCCCGATCGTCGCCGAACTTCTTGACGACCCCGAAGACGAACGCGGCGGGGGCGAAGCCCTGCTGGGCCCGGTCGATCCTTCTCGCCACCTTCTCGATCGGGTTCATGCCCCTCCGCGCTCGTTCGGCCCCTCCGGCGGCTGGGCCATCGATGCCGGCCGGACCCAAATATGGCAGGTGAGCCGGGCTTTCTCGTCAGGGAATACCCGCCCCCCGTATGGGCGTTCTTCTACCCGTAACGAAGCGGCCCCGAACGGAGGAACCGTGACCGAGAATTTGACCTTGCCGCTACTCCCGCTGACGTCTGGCGTCGTCCTGCCGGGGATGGTCTTCACGATGGCGCTCGAATCCGACGAGGCCCGGGCGGCCGCCGACGCCGCCGGGTCCGCCGGTGGCCGGCTGCTGCTGGTCCCGCACATCGACGGCCGCTACGCGTCGGTCGGTGTCGTCGCCGAGGTGACCGAGCAGGGAGAGCTGCCGGGCGGACTGCCGGCCATCGTCGTGCGAGGCGACCGACGGGCGTCGATCGGTACCGGCGTGCCCGGGCACCGGCACGGCCCTGTGGGTCGAGGCCGAGCTGCTCGACGACGTCGAGCCGACGGTCGCCGCGGCCGACCTGGCTCGGGAGTACCGGGCGGTCTTGGAGAACATCCTGCTCGGCCGGGGCGCCGGGCCGGGTGGCGGCCCAGCTGCGGGAGGTCACCGACCCGGGCCGCTTGGCCGACGTGGCCGGCTACTCGCCGGACCTGTCGTTGGCCCAGAAGGTCGAGGTGCTGGAGACCCTGGACGTCGAGGCCCGGCTGCGCCTGGTCCTCGGTTGGGCCCGCGACACCCTGGCCGACCTGACCCTGCGGGAGCGGATCAAGACCGACGTCGAAGAGGGGATGGAGAAGACCCAGCGGGAGTTCCTGCTCCGTCGCCAGCTGGAGGCCATCCGCAAGGAGCTGGGCCAGCTCTCCGGAGACGACGGCGAGGCCGATCCCGACGACTACCGGACCAAGGTGGAGGAGCGGGAGCTCCCCGACCACGTCCGGACGGCCGTCGTCCGCGAGGTTGACCGGCTGGAGCGGACCAGCGACCAGAGCCCCGAGAACGGCTGGATCCGCACCTGGCTGGACACCGTCCTCGAGCTCCCTTGGGGGGTCGAGTCCGAAGACCGCCTCGACGTCCCCGAGGCGGCGACCATCCTCGACGAGGACCACGACGGGCTGCGCGACGTGAAGGACCGCATCCTCGAGCACCTGGCCGTCCGCAAGCTGCAGGCCGAGCGTCACCTGGCCCCAGTGGACGGACGGGGAGCCGGAGCGATCCTGGCCCTGGTCGGGCCGCCGGGGGTCGGGAAGACCTCGTTGGGTGAGTCGGTGGCTCGGGCCCTCGGCCGCAAGTTCGTCCGGGTCGCCCTGGGCGGCGTCCGGGACGAGGCCGAGATCCGGGGCCACCGCCGGACCTACGTCGGGGCCCAGCCCGGCCGGCTGGTCCGGGCGCTGCGGGAGGCCGGCACCATGAACCCGGTCATCCTCCTCGACGAGGTCGACAAGCTCGGCGCCGACTTCCGGGGCGACCCGTCGTCGGCCCTGCTGGAGGTCCTCGACCCGGCGCAGAACCACACCTTCCGGGACCACTACCTGGAGGTCGACCTCGACCTGTCCCGGGTCCTGTTCATCGCGACGGCCAACGTGATCGACACCATCCCCGGGCCGCTGTTGGACCGGATGGAGGTCATCCGCCTGGACGGGTACACGGAGGCCGAGAAGGTGGCCATCGCCCGGCATCACCTGGTGGGCCGGCAGCTGGACCGGGCCGCCCTGCGGGAGGACGAGGTCGACATCACCGACGAGGCCCTCCAGACCATCGTGGCCGACTACACCCGGGAGGCCGGGGTCCGCTCGCTTGGAGCGGGAGCTGGGCCGGCTGCTCCGCAAGGTGGCCACCAAGCTGGCGGCCGGCGAGCGGACGGCCCCGGTGGCCGTCGACGCCGACGACGTCCGAGGGTGGCTGGGACGGCCGCGCTTCTTCTTCGAGGCGGCCGACCGGACCAGCGTGCCCGGGGGTCGTCACCGGGTTGGCCGTCACCGGAGCCGGCGGCGACGTGCTGTTCGTCGAGGCCACCGTGTCCGACGGCCCCGAGGGGCTCACCCTGACCGGGCAGCTGGGCGACGTCATGAAGGAGTCGGCGGAGATCGCCCTCTCCTACGTCCGGTCGCACGCGGCCGAGCTCGGCGTCGACCCGACGTCGTTCGCCGGCAAGCGGTTCCACGTCCACGTGCCGGCCGGAGCCGTGCCCAAGGACGGGCCGTCGGCCGGGGTCACCATGACCACGGCCCTCGTCAGCCTGCTCCGCGACGTGCCGGTCCGGTCCGTCGTGGGGATGACCGGCGAGGTCACCCTGCAGGGCCGGGTCCTGCCCATCGGCGGGGTCAAGCAGAAGGTGCTGGCCGCCCACCGGGCCGGCCTCACCGAGGTGGTCCTGCCGGCTCGGAACGGACCCGACCTCGAGGACGTCCCCGAGGAGGTCCGCGACGTCATGACGTTCCACCTCGCCGAGTCGATCGCCGACGTCCTGCGTCCCGCCCTCGCGGGCGGAGCGGCCGACGCGACCGGCACCGGGCCCGCGGCCGAGGCGCTCGTCTCGGCCGCCTGACCCCGGTCAGCTCCGCCTGACCCCGGCCGCCGCCCCCATCGCGGGACGACCGGCCGGGGTGAGGCCGAAGGGCGGCCGGGCCGGTGGTGGCCTACCACGGCCGCCGGGCGGCCGGTCTACCCTGGGCGAGACGGCCGGGAAGACGGTCACGACCTGAGGAGGTCATCGGTGGAGGACCGCGAGATCATCGAACGGATCGGGCACCTCGCCGACGAGGAACGGCGGCTCGAAGAGGCGCACGCCGGCGACGGGCTGTCGACCGAGGACCACGACCGGCTCCGCCGGCTCGAGGTCACGCTCGACCAGCTCTGGGACCTCCTGCGGCAGCGCCGGGCCCTCCGGGACGCCGGCGAGGACCCGGGGACCGCCCACGAGCGGCCCGGCGACACGGTCGAGCACTATCAGCAGTAGCCCTCTCGCAATGGCCGCCGGGCGGGAGCCCGTGCCGGATGTCGCCGCCGGCTGCCGTCAGTGGCAGAGGTTGGCCGCCACGAGCGGGGCGTAGTAGTCGAGGTCGGGCGTATCGGCCCCCGGCACCTTGGCCTGGTCGTCGTAGAGGCGTAGTCGGACCGCGTCGGCCGAGAACGGCTCGGCCGCGAACGCCTCCCGGGCCGGCTCGTCGAGCAGGCCGCCTTGCCGGGCGAGCGTCCGGCGGGACGCAGCGGAGAGGACGGCCCGGTAATCGGGGTCGATCGTGCAGAGGTACCGCTTGGCCGCGACGTGGAGGCGAACCGGTTCGGTGATCTCGGCGCCGAACAGCTCGACCAGGAAGGCCGCGCCCCGCTCCTCGTGCCGGCGCGGGCCGGACTGGACCAGCCACCCGAGGTCGTGCAGGAGGGCGGCGACGACCAGCGACGGCGCCGCCCCGTCGAGCTCGGCGGCCCGGGCCGCCTGCAACGAGTGCTCGGCGACCGTCACCGGCTCGCCCAGGTAGGTCTCGCGACCGCTCGTGCGCAGGATGCCGAGGACGCCGTCGACGGTGACGACGTTCATCGGCCGATCGCCACCCGCCGGACGCGCCCGGGCGACCCGGACCGTTTCGGGTCTGGGGACACCCGGCCAGGCGATTCCGGGCTTGGGGATACCGGGCTTGGCGATACCGGGCTTGGCGATACCGGGCTTGGTGACACCGAGGCTGTCGACATCTGGTCTGGCAGCATCGCGCGGCCCGGGGTCGACCGGGTCGCGGCGGGACCGGCGCTGCCGCGACGCAGGACCGTCAGCCGGCTGTCGAGCGCGTCCCGGTCGGTGAAGCAGCCGCGGAGTGCCGCGCCCTCCTCGCCGGTCCGGCCGTGGAGCATCCGACGCCCGTCGAGCAGGATGACGTCCCCCGGGTCCAGGGTGAGCCGGACCTGGAGCTGCGGTCGGTCGAGGATGGTGGCGAACCGCCGCAGCGCCAAGAGATGCCGGTCGACGACGTCGGGGTCGAGGTGCAGCGGCACCCGCGACCGTTCGTCGAACCGGATCGACACGACCGCCCCGCCCGGTCCGAGCCCGACGACCGGCGCCTCGGCCACGAGATCGACGGTCTCGTCCGCGTAGCGCCACTGCACCGGCCACGTCGCTAGTTGGGCGAACGCCTCCGGCCGCTCGGCCCGCAGGACGTCGGCGATCGAGAAGCCGTCGACCAGGGTGGTCCCGCCACCGGGCTGGTGGGCGTCGCGGTCCGTCGGTCCGGCGCGGCGCTGGAGCAGCTGCAGCGACGGGGCCGGCCGGCGGTACGGGTCGACGGAGCGGAGCGGGCCGTCGCCGCCGTCGGCCGGGACGTCGAAGACGCGGCCGTCGTTGGTCTCGCGGACGTAGCCGAAACGGGCGACGACGGCCAGGAGACCGGCATCGTCGTCGGGGACGTCGGTCAGGTGGGCCCAGCCGTCGGTGACGACGGTCGCCAGCCAGGTGGCGAGGGCGTAGTCGTCGTCCGCCACCGCCGACCAGGCCATCGGGGCCGGCCGGCTCGTGGCCGCCGAACCGGCCGCCACGCCGGAGGTGCCGGCGGGCCGGTCGGCCCGGGTCGTGCCGGAAGCGACGACGGGCCGGTCGCCGTCGCGCCGGCGGTCGAGATGGGTCGGGCAGCAACAGTGGTCCTGGAGCCAACGGAGGTCGAAACGGCTGACGTGGTCCTCGTCCTCCCAGTGCAAGACCAGCGCCGAGCCGACGATGGTGGCCGACTCGGGGCGCGGGTCGCAGGGGACCGAGCGAAGGTCGGCTCGGCGCCATCCGGACCCGTCACCGCTGCAGCGCTCGCACGGACAGCAGTCACGCAGCCATCGGAGGCGGTAGCGGCTCCGGTGGCCGTCGCCCCACCGGACGACGATCTCCTCGACCCCCGGGATCACGACGGGCGACGCCGCCAGCTGTCCGACCGCACCGTTGCGCATGGTGCCTCCGAATATGTCCGTGGGGCCGCTCCGACACGACGGCCCCCCACGAAAGGATGCGGGACCGAGGTTGCCGGATGGGCACGGCAGCGTGGCGGGGGAGTGACATCCTGGTGAACGGAGTCGCCACGGTGCGTTTTTCGCCGTCACCCGAAAGGGCAGGTGGGAGCGACGCACTGCTACCGTGAGGCGCAGCAAGGACGTGGAAAGAGCGAAGCGGCGGGGGAAGAGGAGGAGCTCGATGGCGCAGAGTGCCGGACTGCACGAACCGGCGGACAAGCTGTCACCGCCGACGATCGACCGACATCGGGCCATCACGTCGCTCCAGGAAGAGCTCGAGGCGGTCGACTGGTACGACCAGCGGGTCGAGGCCACCGCCGACGCCGAACTGGCGGCGGTGCTCGCGCACAACCGGGACGAGGAGAAGGAGCACGCGGCGATGACGCTCGAGTGGCTCCGCCGCCACGACCCGAAGCTCGACCAGCACCTGCGCACGTACCTGTTCACCACCGCACCGGTGACGGAGATCGAGAACGAAGAAGAGGCCGGCGGCGGGGATACCGCCGCGGCCGACGAGACCGGCTCGCTCGGGATCGGGAGCCTGAAGGGAGAGACCCGATGAACCACCTCTTGCGTTCCCACGCCCCGCTCACCGAGGCGGGTTGGCAGGTCCTGGACGACGAGGGCCGGGAGCGGCTCGTCCCGGCCCTGGCCGCCCGCAAGCTCGTCGACTTCTCCGGCCCACGTGGCTGGCAGTACTCCGCCACGAACCTGGGTCGGACGACGACGGTGACGGCCTCGGACGGCGATCTGCGGGCCCGGCAGCGCCAGGTGCTGCCGCTCGTCGAGCTGCGGGCCGAGTTCGCGGTCGCCCGGGAGGAGCTGCTCGATGCCGACCGCGGTGCGGCTGATATCGAGCTGGCCAGCCTCGACGAGGCGGCTCGGCGGATCGCCCTGGCCGAGAACGTCGCCGTCTTCCACGGGTGGGCCGACGCCGGGATCACCGGGATCGTCGAGGCGTCCCCCCACGAGGCGCTCGAGCTCGGCACGGCCTACGCCGACTACCCCGGCCGGGTGGCCAGGGCGGTGCAGACGCTGCTGTCGGACGGCATCAGCGGCCCCTACGGCCTGGCCCTCGGGCCCGACGGCTACACCGGCGTCGTCGAGACCACCGAGCACGGCGGGCTCGTCGTCTTCGACCACCTCCGGCAGATCCTCGGCGGCCCGATCGTGTGGGCGCCGGGCGTCGAGGGCGCGGTCGTCGTCAGCCTGCGGGGCGGTGACTTCCTGTTCGAGTCCGGCCAGGACCTCTCGATCGGCTACGACTACCACGACGCCGAGCAAGTCCACCTGTACCTCGAAGAGAGCTTCAGCTTCCGTGTGGCCACCCCGGAGGCCGCGGTCGCCATGACGCCGTGACGACGGCGGACCGCAGCCAGCCCGACGACGACCGTCCCGAAGGGGACGACGAGGTCGAAGAGGCAGAGGAGGAGTCCTTCCCGGCCAGTGACCCGCCGTCACAGTGGTCGGGCGCCCGCTGACCGGCGATCACCACTCGCTCAGGGTCGGCCGCTCGACGACCGGCCGCTCGACGGGCGGCCGGTCCGGTCAGCCGTCCGGGTGAGCGAGCGTCAGTAGGAACTCGCCGTCGGCCGCCCCCCACTGGCCGTCGACGACGAAGTTGGTCTCGACCAGCTCGGCGGCGATGCGGTCGGGGGTGAACTTGGCGCTGATCTCCGTGAGCAGGTCCTCGCCGTCGGCGAAGTCGACGGTCAGCTTGAGATCGGTGATCGTCACCGTCTGGTCGCCGACCGACCGCAAGCGCATCTCGATCCACGACGCGTCGGCGTTCCAGAGGGCGACGTGCTCGAAGCGGTCAGCGTCGAAGTCGGCGCCGAGCTGGGCGTTGAGGACGCGCAGCACGTTGCGGTTGAACTCGGCGGTGACGCCGGCCGCGTCGTCGTAGGCGGCGACGATCCGTGCGGGGTCCTTGACGAGGTCGGTCCCGATCAGGAGGTGGTCGGTGCCGTCCATCGTGCCGTTCAGGTCGGCCAGGAACCGCCGGCGCTGGGCCGGTGCGAGGTTGCCGATCGTCCCGCCCAAGAAGGCGATCAGCCGCCGGCCGCCTCGGGGGATCTCGGCGAGGTGCCGGTGGAAGTCGCCGACGACGGCGTGGATGTCGAGACCCTCGTAGTCGTCGGCCAGGCCGGACGCAGCGGCTCGGAGGAACTCGTCGCTCACGTCGAACGGCAGGTAGCGCCGGAGCGGTCCGTGGACGGCCATGGCGTCGAGCAGCAGGCGCGTCTTGTCGCAGGCGCCCGCGCCCAGCTCGACGAGCGTGTCAGCCAGGGCCAGCCGGGCGACGGCCGGGGCGTTGGCCTCGAGGAGGGCCCGTTCGGCCCGGGTCGGGTAGTACTCGGGCAATCGGGTGATGTCCTCGAACAGCTGGCTGCCGGTCTCGTCGTAGAACCAGACCGGCGGAAGGCTCTTGTTGCCGGGGCCAGCGGTCATCCCGTTCCGGACGTCGTCCTCGAGGGCGACGCGGAGGTCCTCCGGACCGAGGTGGACGTCGACGATGAGCGGCGAACCGGGCACGGCTAGAGATCCCGGGCCAGTCGGACGCCGCTGAACGCCCAGCGGGCGCCGGCCGGGAAGAAGTTCCGGTACGTCGACCGGATGTGGTCGGCCGGCGTGGCACACGAGCCGCCCCGGAGCACGTACTGGTTGACCATGAACTTCCCGTTGTACTCGCCGACGGCACCGGAGGCGGGCCGGAAGCCGGGGTACGGGCTGTAGGCGCTGGCCGTCCACTCCCAGACATCGCCGAACAGCTGCCAGCTGCCGGCGGCCGAGCCGACCGGGTGCGGTGCCCGGCCGTCCGGGCTGCCGTCGATCGTCGGTTCGAGCAGGTTGCCGTCCACCGGACAGTCGGCGGCGATCGTCTCCCACTCGGTCTCCGTCGGCAGCCGGGCCCCGCTCCACCGGGCGAACGCGTCGGCCTCGTAGTAGTCGACGTGACAGACCGGCTCGGCCGGGTCGACCGGTTGGTCGCCGCCGAGCCCGAAGACGCGCCAGCCGTCGGCGTCCGCCGACCAGTACAGCGGGGCCGTCCGGTGCTCGGCCTGGACGACGGCCCAGCCGTCCGACAGCCACAGGTCCGGCCGGGCGTACCCGCCGTCGTCCATGAACGCCAGCCACTCGGCGCACGTGACCGTGCGATCGGCCAGTGCGAACGGGACGAGGTGGGTGAGGTGCCGCGGGAACTCGTTGTCGTAGCCGAAGCGGTCGCCGGCGTGGCCGACCTCGACCGTTCCGCCCTGGTGCTCGATCCACCCGGGCTTGACCACGTCGGCCGACGAGCGGGGCGGTCCGTCGTCGGCGTCGCGGTAGGCGGGCCGGAGCGGGTTCTTCGACAGGACGTGCTTGATGTCCATCAGCAGCAGCTCCTGGTGCTGCTGCTCATGGTTGAGGCCGAGGTCGACCAGGTCGAGCACGTCGGCGGCCAGATCGACGTCGAGCAGGCGGTCCATCGCCTCGTCGACGTGCGCCCGGTACCGACCGACGTCGGCCGCCCCGGGGCGGGACACAAGGCCGCGCTCGGCCCGCGGGTGCCGGGCCCCGACGGCCTCGTAGTACGAGTTGAAGATGTAGGCGTACGCCGGGTGGCAGGCCCCGTAGTCGACGAGGCCGGGCTCCAGCAGGAACGTCTCGAAGAACCAGGAGGTATGGCCGCGATGCCATTTCGTGGGGCTGACGTCGGGCATCGTCTGGACGGTTTGGTCCTCCGGCGACAGCGGGCCCGCGAGGACTTCGGTCAGGGCCCGCACCTGCCGGTAGCGCCCGGCCAATCCGGCCCGGCGGGCCTCGAGATCTTCGGTGCCGGCCATTCCCTCACCGTCCCTTCGGTGGACCCGTTCGTCGATCGCACGATGGCGATCCCCGACACTTACCCACCGGCGCCGCATCGGCCGACGAGTCGGCCGGGGGAGTCGGGGGGGCGGCGCCGAAAATCGTCAACCAACGTAGTCGGGTGCGTCCGCGGCCGGCGCGCCCCTGCCAAGCTGGGGTCGGTGAGCGTGACCGACGATGGCCGGCCGACCGACCAGAGCGGCCATATCGGGCCGATCGGCCGGATCGGCCGCGACTGGCGGGACTCGGAGGCGTGGTGGCCGCCGGAGCCGACCCCGCCGTCGGGCGCGCCGAACGTCGTGCTCGTCGTCTTGGACGACGTCGGCTTCGCGCAGCTCGGGTGCTACGGGTCGGACATCGCCACGCCGGCCATCGACGGCCTGGCCACCCGCGGTGTGCGCTTGGGCAACTTCCGGACGACGGCGCTGTGCTCGCCGACGCGGGCGTGCCTGCTGACCGGCCGCAACCACCACCGCAGCGGGATGGGCCGGGTAGCCGACCTGGCCGTCGGCTTCCCGGGCTATCGGGGACGGCCACCGAAGGAGAACGGCTATCTGTCGGAGATCCTGCGGGACCGCGGCTACGCGACGTTGGCCATCGGGAAGTGGCACCTCACCCCCGAGGACGAGACGCACATGGCTGCGCCCCGGGCGACGTGGCCGCTCGGCCGGGGCTTCGACCGCTGGTACGGGTTCCACGGGGGCGAGACCCACCAGTTCGTCCCCGCCCTTTACCACGACAACCACTCGGTGCGGCCGCCCCGGTCGGTGGCGGATGGGTACCACCTGACCGAGGACCTGGCCGACCGGGCCATCGAGTTCGTCGGCGATGTCCGGGCGGTCGATGTCGACCGACCGTTCTTCCTCTACCTGGCGACCGGCGCATGCCACTCGCCCCATCAGGCGCCGGCCGAGTGGATCGACCGGTACCGGGGCCGGTTCGACGGCGGATGGGATGCCTGGCGGGAGGCGGCGCACGCCCGGCAGCTGGCCCTCGGCGTCGTCCCGCCGGGCACCCGGCTGTCACCGCGTCCGCCGTGGGTGCCGGCGTGGGCGGACCTCGACGACCGGTCCCGGGCGGTCGCCGCCCGCTTCATGGAGTGCTTCGCCGGCTTCCTCTCCCACGCGGACGCCCAGATCGGTCGGGTGCTCGACTTCCTCGACACACTGGGCGAGCTCGACGACACCGTCGTCGTCGTCCTCTCGGACAACGGGGCCAGCGCGGAGGGCGGTGCGGAGGGGTCGATCAACGACGTCCGGCTGACCAACCTCGACCCGGCCGGCCTCGACGAGATGGTCGATCGCCTGGCCGAGATCGGCGGACCGTCGACCCACAACAACTACCCGTGGGGTTGGACGATGGCCGGCAACACGCCGTTCAAGCGGTGGAAGCGCGAGGTGCACCACGGTGGTGTGGCCGACCCGTGCATTGTCAGCTGGCCGCGCCGGCTGGGCGGAGCCGGCGGGTCGGCTGGCCAGGTCCGCCACCAGTTCGTCCACGCCGTCGACGTGCTGCCGACGGTGCTCGAGCTGGCCGGTATCGACCCGCCGGCGGTCGTCGATTACGTGCCGCAGAGCCGCGTCGATGGGACGAGCTTCGCCTACCTGCTCGGACCGGACGGCGCGGCAACGGCCGAGCGGCACGAGACGCAGTACTTCGAGATGTTCGGCTCCCGGGCGATCTACCACCGCGGGTGGAAAGCGGTGACGTACCACCCGGTCGGCCCGCTGTACGACGACGGCCTCGATCCGAACGCGCCGTTCGACGACGACGTCTGGGAGCTGTACCACGTCGCCGACGACTTGGCCGAGACCGACGATCTGGCGGACCGGGAGCCGGCGCGGTTGGCCGCGCTCGTCGATCTCTGGTGGCAAGAAGCCACCGACAACGACGTCCTGCCGCTCGATAACCGGGTGCTGTGGGCCCTCGTCCACCCGAAGCCGGACCGGCGCCGGCCGCGGTCGAACTATCGCTATTTCTCCGGCGGCGCGCAGGTGCCGGAGGCGGTGGCCGTCAACGTCCGGAACCGGTCGCACGCGGTCGTCGTCGAGATCGACGTACCGGAGGGGACCGTCGCGTCCGGGGTGCTGCTTGCCCTCGGTTCGTCCCTCGGCGGGTGGTCACTGCACGCCGTCGGCGGTCGGGTCCGCTACGTCCACAACCTCTACGGCAAGACGCGCCACGTTCTCGAGGCCGACCGGGCGCTCGGTGCCGGGCATCACGTCGTCCGGTTCGACTTCGACAAGGACGTGCCCGGCCCCGGCACCGCCGACGCGCCGGGCGGGACGGGGACGATCCGCTACGACGGTGCCGTCGTCGCGGCCGGGGCGATCGAGCGGTTCACGCCGGCCGGGTTCAACGGCGTCGGTGCCGGGCTGACGTGCGGCTACGAATGGGGGCCGGCGGTCGGCGAGGGCTACGAAGCCCCGTTCCCGTTCAATGGCACGATCGTGCGGGCCACCGTCGAGGTCACCGGCCCGGTCGTCCGGGACCCGCTGGCCGAGCTGGCCGCCATCCTGGCCGAGCAGTGATCCGAAGCCGCCGGTGACCGCGCCCGTCGTCCAGCTGGCCTGCCTCGATCTGGCCGGGACGACGGTGGCCGACGACGGGGTGGTCGCCGGGGCGTTCGACGCGGCGCTGGACGAGCTGGCGGTCGCCCCGGGCCCGGAGCGCGACCGGATGGCCAACTACGTCCGGACGACGATGGGGACGTCGAAGATCGAGGTGTTCCGGGCGCTGTTCGTCGACGAGGCGCGAGCCGGGGCGGCCAACGCGGCGTTCGAGGCGGCCTTCGACGACCTCGTCCGGGGCGGCGCGGTACGGCCGCTGCCCGGCGCGTCGGCGGCGGTCGAGACCCTACGGTCGGCTGGCGTCCGGGTGGCGTTGACGACCGGGTTCTCGGTGTCGACCCGCCGCCGACTGCTCGCCGCGCTCGACTGGGCCGACCTCGCCGACCTGGCCCTCAGCCCGGCCGACGCCGGCCGCGGTCGGCCGTACCCGGACATGATCCTGGCCGCCGTCGTCCGCCTCGGCGTCGACTCGGTCCAGGCGGTGGCCGTGGCCGGCGACACCGAGGCCGACATGGTGAGCGGCGTCCGGGCCGGGGCGTCCGTTGTCGCCGGGGTACTGACCGGTGCGAGCGACGCCGACACGCTGCGGCGTGGTGGCGCGACGGCCGTGCTCGACTCGATCGCCGACCTGCCGCATCTGCTCGGGCTGGGCTGAGCCACTGCCGGCGGTCCCGCCCGGCGCCGGCCGCCGGGCGTCAGCCGTCGACGACGGCCAGCTCGACCGGAATGTTGCCGCGGGTGGCCTTCGAGTACGGGCAGACCTCGTGAGCGGCCTCGACCAGCTGGCGGGCGGCCTTGGCGTCCACGCCGGGTAGCTCCGCCTCGATCTTCGCCCCGATGCCGAAGCCGCTGCCGTCACTGATGAGGTCGACGGTGACGGAGACGGCCGACTCGCTGACGTCGACGTGCTCGCGCCCGGCGACGAGCTTGAGCGCACTGTGGAAGCAGGCGGCGTAGCCAGTGGCAAAGAGCTGCTCGGGGTTCGTACCGGCCCCGTCGTCACCGCCGATCGACTTCGGCATCGACAGCTGCAGGTCGATCCGGCCGTCGGTCGACGTCACCCGACCGTCCCGCCCACCCCACGCCGTCGACGTCGCCGAGTACAGCACCTGGTTCATGTCGCGCACCTCCCGTCGGGCCGTCCGCCGGCCCCAGCCGAGTCTGGCCTACCGGCGGCCACCGTGCTCCGTCGCCGACCCGCCGGCCGCCGGCCGTCGGGCGCTGGCCGCGGCGGCCACTTCCCCCGACCGCCCCCGTGTGGTAGCCACGCAGGTGGCACGCGCTGACGAGGGGTGCGGTCGCCGCCGATGGTGTCGATCTGGAGGCTCCGCAACATGACAGACGAGGCAGTGGCCCTTCCGACGCTGGACGCCGCCGACATGGCACTGATCGCCGAGCTGGGCGTTCGGCGCCAGGTGGAGGTCGGCGAGTACCTCTTCCGGGAGGGTGACGCCACCTACGACTTCTTCGTCCTCGTCAGTGCCGAGGTCGACATCGTGGTCTCGGTGGACGGCGTCGAGAACGTGCTCGTCCACCACGGCCCGGGTCGGTTCCTCGGCGAGCAGAACATGTTGAGCGGCCTCCGGTTGTTCGTCTCGGCCCGGGTCGTCACGTCCGGTGAGGCCGTCGTCGTGCCGCGCGACCGGTTGCGACAGTTGATGGCGACGAACCCTCGGCTGGGCGACACGATCCTGTCGGCCTTCGTCGCCCGCCGGTCGTTCCTCCTGACGGGGGCGGCGCCGGCGATCCGGGTCATCGGCTCGCAGTTCTCGCCGGAGTCCCTCCGGGTCCGCGAGTTCCTGACGCGGACTCGGGTGCCCCACGAGTGGCTCGACCCGGACCGCGACGCGCTGGTGGACGATCTCCTCCGGCAGTTCGACATCGCCGCGGACGACCTGCCGGTCGTCATCGCCAGCGGGTCCGTGCTGCGCCGACCGACCCCCGGCGAGCTGGCGAGCTATCTCGGGCTGACGGTCGAGAGCCTGCCGGGGCGCTGCTTCGATCTCGTCGTCGTCGGCGGTGGGCCGGCTGGTCTGGCCGCCGCGGTGTACGGCGCGTCCGAGGGCCTCCGGACGCTCGGGGTCGAGATGACCGCGCCGGGCGGCCAGGCGGGCATGAGCTCACGGATCGAGAACTACCTCGGGTTCCCCATGGGGGTCTCCGGTGGGGAGCTGACGCAACGGGCGGTCATCCAGGCGGAGAAGTTCGGGGCGAACCTCACGGCGCCGTGCACCGCGGTCTCACTACGCAACCATGCCGGCCACCTGATCGTCCGGCTGAGCGACGGGAGCGACGTCGCCGGGCGGTCCGTGATCGCCGCCACCGGGGCCGCGTACCGTCGGCTGGACGCGGCCCGCCTGAGCGACTTCGAGGACAACGGTGTGTACTACGCGGCGACCGAGATGGAGGCCCGCATGTGCGGGCAGGCGCCGGTCGTCGTCGTCGGTGGTGGCAACTCCGCGGGGCAGGCGGCGATCTTCCTGCGCCAGAGCGGGTCCCCGGTCACGTTGGTCATCCGGGGCTCGGACCTCGGTGCGAGCATGTCGCGCTACCTCGAGCAGCGCATCGACGCCGACCCCGGCATCACCGTCCGGCCGCGTACGACCGTGGTCGCCCTCGACGGCGACGAGACGCTGCGGGCACTCCGTCTCGAGGGTCCCGACGGCGAGACGGCCATCGAGTGCGCGGGGCTCTTCTCGTTCATCGGTGCCGACCCTTCGTCCGGTTGGCTCTCGGGTTGCGCCACCGTCGACCAACGAGGCTTCGTGCTCACCGACCTCTCGTTGACCGCCGAGCAGCTCGGCGAGGAGTGGTCGGTACTGGACCGGTCGCCGTTGCCGTTCGAGACCAGCCACCCGGGCCTCTTCGCCGTCGGTGACCTCCGATCGGGGTCGACCAAACGGGTGGCCGCGGCAGTAGGCGAGGGCTCGTCGTCGGTGCGGTCGGTGCACCAGTACCTCGCGTTCTCGAGCTGAGCGTTCTCGAGCTGAGCGTTCTCGAGCTGGCCGACCGAGCCCGGCTAGGAGAGGACGCGGCGCCGGAAGTTCCGCAGCCCGAGGGCGAGGAAGACGACGCAGAACCCGACGAGCACCGGGTAGACGATGTAGAGGTGCATGTGCGACGCGTCCGTGAACGCCGCCCGCATCCCTTCGTTCACGTAGATCAGCGGGTTGATCAGGACGACCGTCTGCAGCCAGTGCCAGCCGCCGACCTTGACCGGGGCGAGCCTCGTCCACTGGTAGTACGTGCCGCCGAGGAACGTGATCGGCAGGACGACGAAGCCGAACATCAGCCCGATGTTCCGCGGCTCGAACGACGTGCCGAGCAGCAGCCCGAGCGACGTCATCGCCACGCAGGCCAGCGGGACCAGCGTGACGATGATCCACCAGTGCAGCGACAGGTGGGCCTCGACCCCGGCGGCGTGGACGACCGAGGCGATCGGCAGCACGATCGCCGCGGAGATCAACCCCTGGACGGCGCCGGAGAGCACCTTGGCCATGGCGACCAGCCAGATCGGGCAGGGCGCCTGGACGCGGTCCTCGATCTCCCGGGTGAACCCGAACTCCTGGGCCATCTGCATGGCGACGGACTGGACGCCCTGGAACATGATCGAGATCCCGACCACGCCGGGGACCAGGACGGTGGCGAACGCCGACTCGGCTGCCGGGTTGCTCCCGCCGCCGATGCCCTGGCCGATCTTCGGGAAGACGTACAGGAAGACGAAGCAGAGCAGGAACGGCTGGACGAGCGTGCGGATGACGAACTCCCAGAAGTTCTTCTTGAGGACGACGAGGTCGCGCAGGATCAGCGCCTTGAGCGCCGTCCGGCTGGCCGCCCACGTCGACCGGGTCGGCGTGAGGTGCAGGGGACCCTCGCCGGGTACCACGCTCTCGGCGACCGGGGGTGCGTCGACGGCCATCAGTCCCGCAGCTCCTTCCCGGTCAGGTTGATGAAGACGGTCTCCAGGCTCGGCTCGGCGACCGACAGGTCGGCCACCTCGAACCCGCCCTGCTCCGCTGCGGCCACCACCCGGGGGACGAGCCGGTCGGCGCCGTGCACGAGCAGTTCGACGCCGCCGTCCACCGGCCGGCTGCCGGTCACGCCGCCGATGGCCGCGGTCAGGACCGCGGCGAGCTCGTCGGGGTCGCCGGTCGCCTTGACCGTGACCATCGTGTCGGCCCCGACGCTCCGCTTGAGCTGGTCCGGGGTGTCGAGGGCCAGGATCCGGCCGTGGTCCATGATCGCCACCCGGCCGCAGAGCTGGTCGGCCTCTTCCATGTAGTGCGTCGTCAGCAGGATCGTCTGGCCTTCGGCGTTGAGCGCCCGGAGGATCTCCCACAGCGCCAGCCGGCTCTGCGGGTCGAGGCCGGCCGTCGGCTCGTCGAGGAACAGGACGGCCGGCCGGTGGAAGATGGCCCGGGCCACCATCAGCCGCTGGGCCATCCCCCCCGACAGGGCGTAGACCGACGCTTGGCCCCACTTCGCCAGCTGGAACTTGTCCAGCAGCTCGTCCGCCGTCCGCCGTGACTGCTTCGCCGCGATGCCGAAGAGGCGGCCGTGGAAGTAGAGGTTCTCCCAGACCGTCAGCTGCCGGTCGAGCGTGTTCGTCTGGGAGACGATGCCGATGAGCTGCTTGGCCAGCGCCGGGTGGGCGACGACGTCGATGCCGCCGACGATCGCCCGTCCCGACGTCGGGACGACCCGGGTCGTCAGCATGCCCGCCGTCGTCGTCTTGCCGGCGCCGTTCGGGCCGAGCAGGCCGAAGATCTCGCCGGCCGCCACCGAAAGGTTCAGCTCGTCGACGGCCCGGAAGTCGGCGCCGGCGTAGACCTTCGTCAGGTCGACCGTGCGGATGATGGCGTCGTCCGGTCGGTCGGCGGCCGGCGGCGGCGGCGCGGGCGTGGGAGCGGTCGTCGTCATGGGCTCGACTCCGAGGCTACCGCTCGTCGGTCAGGCCTCCGCCAGGATCTGGTAGAGCTCCTTGCGGGCTCGCTGGATGATCTCCAGGCCCCGCTCGACCTGCTCGGGTTGGCCGGCCATCGACAGCTGCCGGGCCGCCATCTGGACCTGCACGACCGCCATCTTGAGCGACCGCGTCCGGTCCGCGCCCTCGCCGCCGAAGTTCCACGGCGCCTCGCGGTCGCCCTCCTTCGTCGCTGCCTCCGCCTCGCCGCGTCCGGTCTCCGTCAACTCGTACGTCCGCGTCCCGTCCTGGGTCGCCGACTGGACGAGACCCTCGTCTTCGAGCATCTGGAGCGTCGGGTAGACCGAGCCGGGGCTCGGTCGCCAGATCCCGCCGCTTCGCTCCTCGAGCCGTCGCATGACCTCGTAGCCGTGCGCCGGGCCGTCCCGCAGCGTCGAGAGGACCGCTCGCCGGATGTCGCCGCGGCGCATTCGCCGCCGCCCCCCGCCCCAGCCGGCACCGGGGCCGCCGCCCCAACCGGCCCCGGGCCCTTCCATGCCGCGCATACCTCGGCCGCGACCATGGCTGCGGCCGTGCTCCCGACTGCTTCTGTCGTATCGGTTGTCCATGTCGATCTCCTTCGATCGTTTCTTCCGGTTGTCCGGCGCGCCTCGGGCGACCTCGTTGCGAGGGCCCTGGTGCCGCCGGTTCGTTGCGTGCGCAACTCTGCTTCTCAACGGTGCTCCTATCGTGTTATCACGATCAGTACCGATATATCGTAACCCATCGCAATCGAATGTCAAGCGCGTGGTCGCCGCGGGTGACGACTGGCCGGGAACACGGCGACAGCGACGCCGGTTGACGTCCATACTGGTGCCCGACGACAGGAGGCGACCGATGGGGTTGTTCACCGCTCACAAGCAGGAGATGGTGCCCGGCGACCGGGCGCTGCCGGGCCGGTCGACGCCGATGGCGGTGCCCGACCGGCACCTCGTCCTCGGCACGCCGTTGCAGCCACCGTTCCCCGACGGCATGGAGCAGGCCATCTTCGCCATGGGCTGCTTCTGGGGCGCCGAGCGCAAGTTCTGGGAGACCGACGGCGTGTACACGACCTCGGTCGGCTACGACGGTGGCTATACGCCGAACCCGACCTACGAGGAGGTCTGCTCCGGCCGGACCGGTCACACCGAGGCCGTCCTGGTCGTCTTCGACCCGACCCGGGTGACCTACGACGAGCTGCTCGGCATCTTCTTCGAGGGTCACGATCCGACGCAGGGAATGCGCCAGGGCAACGACGTCGGCACCCAGTACCGGTCGGCCATCTATACGACGTCCCCCACCCAGGAGGAAGCGGCCCGGGCCGCCCTCGACCGGTACCAGGCCGCCATCGGTGCGGCCGGCCACGGGACGATCACCACCGAGGTCGCGCCGGCCGGGCCGTTCTACTACGCCGAGGCGTACCACCAGCAGTACCTGGCGGCCAACCCCAACGGCTACTGCGGGCTCGGCGGGACCGGCGTGTCCTGTCCGGTCGGCATCGTCGGCGTGCCGGCCGCCGATGATCCGGCCGCCGATGATCCGGCCGCCGGTGGGGCAGCCGAGCATGGGGCGGCCCGGTGACCGGCCATCCGCCGCCGTCGATGCCGCCGCAGATGCCGACGCCGATACCGCCGTCGCCGGCGCCGGCGCCGGCGACGGCGTCGGTGACCGCCGACCCGACAGCTCCCGACGCGTCGGTCCTGGGCGACGAGACCGGTCGCCAGCCGGCGAGCCGGGTGACGGCGGCGGCGCGCTACGAGCAAGGCCGATCGTGTCGCAAGGACGTACCCCGGAGCGACCACCGTGGCTGGGAGCCGGCGCCCGACCGGGCCGACCCGATCGCCCTGCTCGAAGCGTCGAACCTCAGCCGCGTACCCGAGCTCGTCCCGATCCGCTACGGCCGGATGCTGGCGTCGCCGTTCGCCTTCCTCCGCGGCTCGGCCACCGTCATGGCCCACGACCTGGCCACGACCGCCACCACCGGTATCCGCGTCCAGGTCTGCGGCGACGCGCACCTGCTCAACTTCGGCCTCTTCGCGTCGCCGGAGCGGAACCTCATCTTCGACGTCAACGACTTCGACGAGACGCTGCCCGGACCGTGGGAGTGGGACGTCAAGCGGCTGGCCGCCAGTGTCATGGTCGCCGGCCGGGATGCTGGGTTCGATGACACGGCGTCGAGGACGTCGGCCGAGGCCGCGGTGCGGGCGTACCGCCTCCGCGTCGGCGGCTACGCCGGCCTAGGCCACATGGACACGTGGTACGCCCGCCTCGACGTCGAGATGATCGGCAAGCTCGTTACCCGCGCCCGCCGGGTGCTGCAGGCGAACGTCAAGAAGGCTCGGAGCCGGACCGCCCTGCAGGCGATGGCCAAGCTGACGACGGTCGTCGACGGCGTCCGTCGCCTGATCGACGACCCGCCGGTGCTCGAGCACATCCAGTACGACCGGCTCGACGAGTGGGTCAAGGCGATGTTCGTGAGCTACGTCTCGTCGCTGCCGGACGACCGCCGACACCTGCTCGAGCGCTACCGGTTCGTCGACATCGCCTTCAAGGTCGTCGGCGTCGGCAGCGTCGGCACCCGCTGCTACCTGGTCCTGCTCCAGGGACTCGACGACGACGACGTCCTGTTCCTCCAGTTCAAGGAGGCCGACCCGTCCGTGCTCGAGCCGTTCGCCGGGGCCAGCCAGTACGAGAACCACGGCCGGCGCGTCGTGGAGGGCCAGCGCCTCATGCAGGCGGCCAGCGATATCTTCCTCGGTTGGGGCACCGGGACGTTCGGCGTCGACTACTACTTCCGCCAGTTCCGCGACATGAAGGGATCGTTCAGTCCCGAGGGCGTGGTCCCCGACGGCCTGACCGATTACGCGCAGGTCTGCGGGTGGGCCCTCGCCCGGGCCCACGCCCGTTCCGGTGATGCCGCGGCGATCGCCGGCTATCTGGGGACGGGCAACCGGTTCGACCGCCATGTCGCCGACTTCGCCGTCGCCTACGCGGACCAGACCGTGCGGGACCACGCCGCCCTGGTCGACGCCGTCCGCGACGGCCGGGTCGAGGCCCGTACCGAGGTCTGACCGCACGTGCAGTTCGGCCTCCACGCGCTCGGCGTTGGCTCGGGGGCCGATCCCGACGTCGTCACTGCCGTCGCCGTCGCGGCCGAGCGCCGCGGCTTCTCGACGCTCTGGGCCGGCGAGCACGTCGTCATGGTCGACGGACCCGACTCCTCGTACCCGTACGCCGACGACGGCCGCATCGCTCTGGCGAGCGACGTCGACTGGCTCGACCCGCTGGCCGTCCTGGCCTTCGCCGCCGCCTCGACGTCCCGCCTCCGGTTGGCCACCGGGATCCTCCTGCTGCCCGAGCACCAGCCCGTCGCCGTCGCCAAGCGGGCCGCCAGCCTCGATGCGCTGTCGAAGGGGCGGTTCGTCCTCGGGATCGGGCTCGGCTGGTCCACCGCCGAGTTCGCCGCCCTCGGTGTGCCGTTCGATGGCCGGGCCGCCCGGACGGCCGAGTACGTCGAGGCCATGCGTGCGCTCTGGGCCGACGACGTGTCGTCCTACCGGGGCACTCATGTCCGGTTCGAGCGCGTCCGCTGCTATCCCAAGCCGAGGCGTCGGTGTGTCCCGATCATCGTCGGCGGGAACAGCGATGCCGCGCTGGCCCGCGTCGCCGCGTGGGGCGACGGCTGGTACGGCTTCAACGTCCCGTTGGCCGACGTCCCCGGGCGTCTGGCCGCCCTGCATGCCCACTGCCGGCGAGAGCAGCGGGACCTCGAGACCCTCGACGTCTCGGTCGCTCTCGCCGACGGGTCGCCCGAAGCCGTCGGTGAGCTCGATCGGATCGGGGTCGGCGAGGTCGTGCTCGTCGAGTCCCCGCCAGTCGAACCCGGCGACGTCGACCGTTGGATCGACGGCCTGGCCGACCGCTGGAACGTCGGCGGCTGAGCCGCCCCGCCCCATTACCCGCCCCCATCGTCCCGCCCTAGTCAGCGGCCCGCGCCCGGCCTCCCGACGAGTCGATGCCGGCGTCGTCCGGTGCCGACGAGGATCGCCGCGCCGACGACGAAGGCGACCGCCGTGCCGACGAGCAGGCCGATCTGGGCGGCTGCCACCAGCGGTGGGTGGCCGGCGAACGCGCTCGTCGCGAACAGCAGCGGGACCGTGAACCCCATGCCGCACATCGCCGCCGCGCCGGCCAACTGGGGCCAGCCGACCCCCTCGGGCAGCTCGACGGCGCGAGAGCGGACGACGACGGCCGTCGCCAGCGTGATGCCGCCCATCTTCCCGACCAGCCGGGCCACGAGGATGCCGGCGACCACCGAGCCGCCCGCCCCGCTGGTGAGTCCGGGCGCGCCGAGATTGACACCGGTGTTCGCCAGCGCGAACAGCGGGAGCACGAGCAGGATCGAGACCGGGTTGAGGACCCGCTCGAGCACGGCCGACGGCGACCGGTCGGCCGGCGGCGACCGGTCCGGCGGCGACCGGTCCGACGGTGACCGGTCGGGGGGCGACGATCGAGCCGTTGCCGGCGACGATCGGCCCGCAACCGGCAGCGCGGCACAGGGCACGATCATGCCGACGAACGCCCCGGCCAGCGTCGGCTCGACGCCGCCCCAGGCCAGAAGGGCCCACCCGACGACCGCGGCGCCCACGTACGGCCACCACGACGTCCGTACCCGGCGACTGGCCAGGGCGACGACCGCGAACCAGACGATGGCGGCGGCGAGCACCCACGGCCGGACGTGGACCCGGGAGGCCGAGACGACGGCGAGGACGACGACCGACCCGACATCGTCGGCCACCGCCAGCGCGAGGACGAACACCCGGAGGGCCGGCGGGACCCGACGGCCGAGCAGGGCCATCGCGCCGAGCGTGAACGCCACGTCGGTGGCCATGGGAACGCCCCAGCCCCGCGCCGCGGCGGGGCCGCCGGCGGTGGCCGTCACCGTCACGAGGTACGCGACCGCCGCGCCGCCCATCCCGCCGAGCGCGGCCGCCACTGGCAGCAGTGCGTTGCGGATGCTCCGGAGCGAGCCGTGCGCCCGCTCCCGACCGATCTCCAGGCCGACGGCGAGGAAGAAGACGGTCATCAGGCCGTTGTCGATCCAGTCCTTGACCGTGGCGAACTGGTCCGCCGGCAGCAGCCGCCAGTGGGCCGCGGCCTGCCAGACCGCGTCGTAGGACGAGTGGGCCGGCGCGTTCGCCCACAGCAGGGCGACGCCGACCATGACCGTCAGAAGGATCCCGCCGACCACCTCGGTCCGGGCCAGGTCGACCACCGGGCCGGCCCAGGCCTCAGGTCGCCACGCCGTCCTCTGGGGCTCGGACGGCGGCGGAGAAGAGGCTGGGGGCAGGGGCGGGGTCGGCGGGTGCATGGGCGGAGGCATGGTGACGTACTGCCGACCAGGCTTCCCGGCGCACCCAGTCCGCAGCTTACGGCAGCCGCTGGGATGCGGCTGGCGTGACCAGGCAAATTGCTTTTGAGACAACACATTTCTAACGTGGACGCATTGTGGTGATCCAGCCGTTGTCCGACGATGAGCTCTCCGACGACGAGCTCTCCGAGGTCCGGTCACCGGAGGACGAGCTGGCCTCCCAGGTGCTCCTGGCGTTTGCTCGACTGCTGCGCGGGCCGCACCGGCGGGGCTCGGCGATGCCGAGCCATGTCGAGGCCCTGCTGAAGAGCGGTTACTTGGCCCCTCGTCACGTCGGGGCGTTCGCGGTCATCGCCCTCGGTGGCCCGATGACCGTCTCGGAGCTGGCTCGCCAGGAGGGGTTCGCGCTCAGCACGGCGAGCCTGCTCGTCACGCAGCTGGCCGAGGCCGGTCTGGTCGAACGGCACGAGGATGCCACCGATCGTCGGCGGACGGTCGTCTCGGTGGCACCGGAGCACCGGCTGGAGAGCCAGCAGGTGCTCGACTCGAAGCTGGCGCCACTCCGCCGGGCGCTGCTGCGGATGGGCCCGCGCCGATCGCGGGCTCTGCTGGAAGGCCTCGACATCCTCGTCGAAGAGGTGACGAGATCCGGCGCCGAGACGATGACCGACCCGACGACGATGACCGACCCCACGCCCCTGACGGCGACCCTGCAACCCTCGGAGGACCACCAGTGATCGATGTGCTGTTCGGGAAGCTCGGACGGGGGGTCGTCCGGTTCCGTTGGGTGATCGTGATCATCTGGGTGTTGGGCGTCATCTTCGCGTCGCACGCCTTCCCGACGCTCTCGAGCCAGGTCAACAACAACAACAGCCAGTTCCTGCCGGCGAGCGCGCCGAGCAACCAGGCGGCCGACCTGGCGAAGCCACTGATCGGATCGATCACAGAGGCCAGGGTCACAGTGGTGGCCGTCACCTCGACCGGGACGCTGAACAACGCGGACCGCTCGGCGTTGACCGGGCTGGCGGGGGATCTGGAGAAGGTGCCGACGGTGAAGTCGGTCACACTCAAGGCGACGTCGCCGAACCAGAAGGCCCAGCAGCTCCAGGTGGTGTCGACCATCTCGCCGTTCGACCAGACGGGGACGAAGACGTTGGTCGACAACTTGGAATCGGCCGTCCAGAAGGCCGACCTGCCGTCGAACCTGGAGGCCAACCTGGCCGGCTCGGTGGCCACCAATGTGGCCAATCAGGAGCAGTCGAACAAGCAGAGCAACCAGATCCAGCTGGCGTCGATCCTGTTCATCCTGATCTTGCTGGTGGTCATCTTCCGGGCGCTTCTGGCCCCGTTCGTCACCCTGCTCGGGCCCGTGTTCGCCCTCGGCCTGTCCACACGATTCATTGGCGCGCTCGGTGAGCACGGCCTCAAGATCTCGTTCTTCACCCAGATCCTGCTGATCGTCCTCCTCCTCGGCGCGGGGACCGACTACGGATTGTTCCTCGTCTTCCGCGTCCGAGAGGAGCTCTTGAAGGGGCGGACGACTCACGAGGCGGTGGCGAACGCCATGGCCCGGGTCGGCGAGTCGATCACCGCGTCGGCGGGCACGGTCATCCTGGCGCTGCTCACGCTCACGCTGGCCAGCTTCGGCATCTATCACGATCTCGGCATCCCGCTGGCCATCGGGATCGGCGTGATGCTGCTGGCCGGGCTGACCCTGCTGCCCGCCCTGCTGGCCATCTTCGGTCGGGCCGTGTTCTGGCCGACCAAGACGGCACCGAGGGAGCACAAGGAGGGGTACTGGGGTCGCATCGCCGGTCGGCTGGTCGAGCATCCGGCCCTGACCCTGGCCATCGGCGTCGTCGCTTTCGGCGCCCTGGCCGCCTGCACCCTCGGGTACAAGTCCGGTGGGTTCGGCGGCAAGGTCACCGCGCCGGCCGGTACGAGCGCGGCCAAGGGCAACGCTGCCCTGGCGGCCAACTATCCGCAGTCGAGTGCCAACCCCACGAACGTCATCATGACCTTCGCCACGTCGGTCTGGGACGATCCCACGCCACTGCCCGTGGCGAGCGACGGGCTGGCCAAGACCGGTCAGTTCACGGCCATCAGCGGCCCGCTCGACCCCAACGGGACCCCGTTGACCGGGGCCCAGCTGGTCCAGCTGCACCAGGAGCTGGGGTCGCCCAAGCAGCTGGCGCAGTCGGCCCAGGCGCCGCCGGCGTCCGTACCGGCTGACCAGTACTTCGCCTATGTGGCTACCGCCAACTTCATCAGCACAGACGGGACGACCGTCGGCTGGTACACGAACCTGAAAGCCGGCGACCCGCAATCGACAGCGGCGTTGCACGCCATCCCGGCGGTCCGGGCCGACGTCACCCAGGTGGCGAAGGAAGCCGGGGCCACCGCGTCGGGGGTGGCCGGCGAGGCGCCGGCCCTCTACGACGTCAGCAGCATCTCCGGCGGCGACCTGGTCCACATCATTCCGGTGGCCGTCATCGCGATCGGCCTGCTGTTGGTCCTCGTCCTGCGTAGCCTGATCGCGCCGCTGTACCTGATCCTCAGTGTGGTGCTGTCCTACCTGGCGTCGCTGGGCCTATCGGTGCTGTTCTTCATGAAGATCGGCGGCAAGGAGGGCATCGTGTTCTTGTTGCCGTTCTTGATGTTCATCTTCCTGCTGGCGTTGGGGGAGGACTACAACATCCTCGTCATGACCCGGATCCGGGAGGAGGCTCGCAACCTGCCGTTGCGCCAGGCCGTCGTCCGGGCCGTCGGGGCGACCGGGCCGACGGTGACCTCGGCCGGCTTGGTCCTCGCCGGCAGCTTCGTCGTGCTCGGCGTCGTCGGCGGCCGCGGCGCCACAGGCACCTCGATCCAGGAGATCGGGTTCGGCCTGGCCGTCGGCATCCTGCTCGACACGTTCGTCGTCCGGACCGTTCTCGTGCCGTCGACGGTGGCGCTGCTCGGCCGGTGGAACTGGTGGCCGTCGCTGATGGGCCGTAAGCCGGCCGCCCACCGCCCGGGCGGTAGCCCGGGCAGCCCGGGCAGCCCGGGCGACGTGCGCGAGCCGAAGCCGGACCCCGTCGGGGGACGGTAGGCGCCGGTGAACGACCCCGGTCCTGCGCCCGGTCGGGCGGCCGGCACGGCGCCCAGCCCGTCGGGCGGCACCGGGCCCGGCCCCTTGACTAGCGGGCCGGCCGCGGCCGCGACGACGAACGGCGGGGGTGAGACGGCACCGGTATTGACGCTGACGCGCCGCCGGATCCTCGTGATCATCGGGGCGCTAATGCTCGGCATGTTCCTGGCCGCGCTCGACCAGACGGTCGTCTCGACGGCGTTGCCGACGATCGTCGGGGACCTGCACGGAGCGTCCCACCTGACGTGGGTCGTCACGGCCTACCTGCTGTCGTCGACGGTCTCGACGCCGCTGTGGGGCAAGTTGGGGGACCAGTACGGCCGGAAGCGGTTCTTCCAGGCGGCGATCGTCATCTTCCTGGTCGGGTCGGTGCTGTCGGGGCTCAGCCAATCCATGGTCGAGCTCATCGCCTTCCGGGCGCTGCAGGGCTTGGGCGGCGGCGGCCTGATCGTCGGGGCGCAGACGATCGTCGGCGACATCGTCTCGCCCCGCGAGCGGGGCCGCTACATGGGGCTGTTCTTGGCCATGTACGGCGTCACCACGGTCATCGGACCCCTCATCGGGGGCGTCTTCGTCGAGTACCTGAGCTGGCGCTGGATCTTCTACATCAACGTCCCGATCGCCGCCATCGCCCTCGTGGTCACCGCCCTGGCCCTCCCCGGGACGTTGACCAAGGTGCACCGGGTCATCGACTACCTCGGCACGATCCTGCTGGCGTTGTCGGCGACCGCGCTCGTTCTGTTCACCAGCCTCGGCGGCACGTCGTACTCGTGGGGATCGCCGTTCATGATCGGACTGGCCGTCGGCGGCGTCGCCCTAGCCGGACTCTTCGTGCTGGCCGAGCGGCGGGCAGCCGAGCCGGTGATCCCGCTGCGGCTGTTCCGGAACCGGGTGTTCACCTCGGCCAGCGCCATCGGGTTTGTCGTCGGGTTCGCCATGTACGGCGCGCTGTCGTTCCTGCCGCTGTTCCTCCAGATCGTGAAGGGCGTCAGCCCGACCCAGTCGGGGCTTCGCCTGTTCCCGATGATGGGCGGCCTGTTGATCGCGTCGATCGGATCGGGGCAGCTCGTCAGCCGGTGGGGGCGGTACAAGGTGTTCCCCGTCGTCGGCACCGCCCTGATGGCCCTCGGTCTCTACCTCATGTCGTTGGTCGGGGTGACGACCGGCACGTGGACCCAGTCGGCGTACATGTTCATCTTCGGGGCCGGGCTCGGCCTTGTCATGCAGGTCCTCGTCGTCGCGGTGCAGAATTCGGTGCCGTACGAGGAGCTGGGGACGGCAACGTCGAGCACGACGTTCTTCCGGATGATCGGTGGGTCGTTCGGCACCGCGGTCTTCGGCGCCATCTTCTCCAACCTGCTCGTCGGCAATCTCGTCCACTACCTGGGCGGGGCGAAGATCCCCGGCAACGCGGCCAGCGGGATCGACAATCCGACCCTCCTGGCGAAGCTCCCGCCGGCCGTCCACGCCGGCGTCGCCCAGGCGGTGTCCCACACGATCGAGACGGTGTTCCTCATCGGCGTGCCCATCGCCATCGGGGCCTTCCTCCTTAGCTGGCTCCTCCCAGAGGTCCCGCTCCGCAAGTCGATCCGTACCGCTGATCCCGGCGTCGGTGTCGGGCCGCCCGAGGATCGGACGTCGCTCCAGGAGATCGAGCTGGCGCTCGAGCGGTTGGCCGCCCGGGAGAACCGGGCCGAGCTCTACCGGACCCTGGCCGCTCGGGCCGGACTCGAGCTGACACCCCGGGCGTGCTGGTTCCTCTACCGCTTGGCCGATCGACCGGACTGCACGCTGGAGGGAGTGGCGGCCCGCCTCAAGGTTCCGGTCGACCGGATCCAACCCGCCGTGGACGAGCTGGTGGGAGCCGGGATGGTCAGCCGGTCCAGCGGGCCGGGGGACTGCGACCTCCGCTTGACGACCGCCGGGGACCGGGCCATCGAGCAGCTGACGGCGGCTCGGCGGGCTGGCTTCAACGAGCTCTTGGAGGGGTGGGATCCCGAGGCCCATCCGGAGATCGAGGACCTGGTCCGCCGGCTGGCCCGGGTCCTGCTCGCCGACGACGACAAGCTCCTGGCCGACGCCCGGCCCCGCACCGCGGCCGGGTAGGGGAACTTTCGTCACCGATCGGGGCAACATCGGGGTGTGACCGACCGGCCACCGACCGATGCCGACTGCATTCGGGCGTCGCTGGCCGATCCGGCCCGCTTCGCGGCCATCTTCGACCGCCATGGCGTCGCGCTGACCGGCTATCTGGCCCACCGGGCACCCCCGTCGGCCGTCGAGGACCTCGTCTCCGAGACGTTCCTCTCAGCGTTCAAGGCCCGGGCCCACTACGACCTCGAGCAGGCCGACGCCCGGCCGTGGCTGTTCGGCATCGCCACGAACACGCTCCGCCACCACTGGCGGGCCGAGGGCCGCCGGCGGGCCCTGGCCGAGCGGCTCTACCGGCTGGGCCGGCGGACCCCCGGCCCCGGCGGGCCGTCGGCCGCCGATCCGTCGGGAGCCGTCGACGATGACCGGGTCCGCGTCCTGGCCGCGCTGGACCAGCTCGATCCGGCGATCCGCGACACGCTGATGCTGCTGGCCGTCGGCGGCCTGACGTACGACGAGGTCGCCCGCGCCCTCGACGTGCCGGTGGGCACCGTCCGCTCCCGGATCTTCCGGGGCCGGCGCCGGCTGCGGGAGCTGCTCCGGGAGGAACCGCCGGCCGGCCGGCCGGCGGTCGGGCCCGCCGGCGGTTCACCACGAGGACCCCGCTCGGGGTCCAAAGAGGGATCGACGGAAGGATCCAAGGAGCGGTCTCATGGATGAGCTGACCCTGGTCCGCCAGGCGACGTCGCCGCCGGGCGAGCCGGACCCCGAGATGCTGGCCCGGGTGCGCGTCCGGGTCGTGACGGCGGCCGAATCCGGGCGGTCCGATCGTTGGCCGGTCCGTCGATCGCCGCCGTTCCGTCGATCCCGGGCGGCATGGTTCGCCGTCGCGGTCGTCGCGGTCGTCGTGGCCGCGCTGGGCGCCGGGGTCGGCTGGGTGGCCACCGGGGCGCCGGGCCGGACCAGCGGCCGCAGCGCCAGCGTCGGGGCGACGAGACTTTCGCTCCGGCTGGTCGACGACCAGGTCCGACTGACGGCGGGCGGGTCGCTGTCGTCGACGGCGTCCATGGCGGCGGTGACGGCGATGGCGTGCTTCACGGCGACGACATGCGAGGCGGTCGGGGATGCCGCCGACGGCGCCGGCGCGGTGGCGGCGGACAGTCACGACGGCGGGTCGAGCTGGACCGAGCAGACGCTGCCGGGCGGCCTGACGTCGCTGACGTCGCTGACGTGCCCGGCCGCCGGTACGTGCTGGGCGACTGGGACGACGGGAAGCGGTCCGACCGTCGTGGCCACGACCGCCACGAGCGGGTGGGCGGCCCAACCGGTCCCGAGCGCGGTGACGTCCCTGGTCTCGGTGTCGTGCCCGACCGTCGACGTCTGCTGGGCGGTCGGGACGAGCGGGGGCGGGGGAGCGATCCTGCGCGCCTCGGGGACCGGGACCTGGGAGGCCGTCCCGGTCCCCGAGGGGGTGGCCTCGCTGTCGTCGGTCGGCTGCGCGGCCGGGACCGCCCCGGCCACCTGCCTGGCGGTCGGGGCCGGGGCATCCGGCCCGGCCGTGGTGGACACGACCGACGGGACCTCGTGGGTGACCTCGGCCGTGCCGCCCGGGGCGATCGGCTTGGCCTCGGCGGCGTGCACGGGACCGGTCGGACCGATCTGCACGACGCTGGTCGAGACAGGGGACTACTGGCGCCAGGTGACCCGGTTCTTCGGCGGGTCGCCGACAGCCGACCAGTGGCACGGCGCGACGATCCCGGCCGGCGCGACCGTTGCCCCGGGAACGGTGCGGGCCGGGGTGTCGATCTGCATCGCCGTCGGCGGTCCGTCGTGCACGCCGGACGACGAGTCGGAGGTGAACACGGTCATGCGGGTCGTCGCCGGGCTCGAAGGGACCAATAGCGGCGGCCCGCTCGACGAGTCGGTCAGCAACGGCTACTTCAACTCCACAGCTGGCTCGCCGGTCTGGTACATGGGCGTCGCCGGCCGGGGCCTCGAGGCGTACCTGGCGCTCACGCCGACCCAGCGCCTCTACGGGATAGCCGGCGGCCCGGGCGAGGTCTGAGCCGAGGAGCCGTCGAGTCCGGCGGCGGTGACCGACTGGGGCCGCACGTACACTGCCGTCGTGCCGCGGACGGACGACCGACAGGGACTGCCGACGACGGGCACGTCCGAGGCCGTCGCCCTCCTGGACGCGGCGGTCGACTCGCTCCTGCACTTCCGGGTCGACCTGCTCGACGCGGCCGGTCGGGTCGTCGCGGCTGATCCGACCATGCCGATGGGCCAGGTCCTCGCCGCCTACCTCGGGGTGCTCGGCACGGAGGCCGATGCGGCGGCGGCGGCGGGCCGGGCGTTCTCGGCGTGGCTGGCCGGGACCGACCTGTCCGGCCTGACCGAGCGCGAGCGGGCCCATGTGGCCGTCGCGCACACGTGGCTCGGCGGCAACATGTTGGCCGCCGGGGACCTGCTGGCCCAGCTGACGACGGCGTTCCCGCGCGACGTGCTGGCCCTCGCCGCCGGCCACCAGGCGGACTTCTTCACCGGCCGGTCGACGTCGTTGCGGGACCGGATCGGCGGCGCGCTCACGGCCTGGTCGGCCGACGACCCGGCGTACTCCCTACTGCTCGGGATGTTCGCGTTCGGGCTCGAGGAGGCCGGTCACTACGACCGCAGTGAGGCCGTCGGGCTGGAGGCGGTCGATGTCGACCGCTCGGACGTGTGGGCGATCCACGCGGTGGCCCACACGTACGAGATGCAGGGGCGTTTCGGCGACGGCCTCCGGTTCATGAACGAGCGGGTCGACGACTTCGACGACGGCAACTTCTTTCGGGTCCACAACTGGTGGCACTACTGCCTGTACGCCCTCGAGGCCGACCGCCCGGACGTCGCGCTGGCGGTGTACGACCGGGTCCTTTACACCCCCGACACCGGCCGGCTGGCGCTCGAGCTGCTCGACGCCACGGCGCTGCTCTGGCGGTTGTACCTCGACGGGGACGCCCAGAGCGAACGGTTCGCCGTCCTGGCCGACGCCTGGACCGGTACGGTCGCCGTCCCGTACTACGCGTTCAACGACGCCCACGCGGTCATGGCCTACGTCGGCGCCGGCCGGATCGGTGACGCCCAGGCGCTCGTCGCCGACCGCGCCCGGTACCTCGATGCCCCGTCGGGTTCGCCGGAGGAGGACAGCAACGTGCTGTTCACTGCCGAGGTCGGCCTGCCGGTCTGCCGGGCGCTCGTCGCCGTCGGGCAGGGCCGGTACGGCGACGCGGTCGACCGGCTTTGGCCGATCCGCCACCGCGTCCACGTCTTCGGCGGTAGCCACGCCCAACGTGACGTCGTCCAGCGGACGCTGCTGGAGGCCGCCCGACGGCGACGGTCGGACCGACGTCGCTCGCCAACTGGTCAGCGAGCGGCTCGGGCTGCGACCGACGAGCCCGTACAACTGGCGCCAGCAGGCCGCGCTGCTCCGATCGAGCGGTGAGACCGGCCGGGCGGCCGAGGCCGACCGGCGGGCTCGGGCGCTCGTGGCGGCCGGTGGCCCGTCGTTCGCCGCCGCCCCGTCGTTCGCCGCGGCCCTCGAGCCGTCGGTCGCGGGCCGGGGGATCACCGCAGGGGGGTCCGACGACCGCAACGACCGAGAGGAGCTTCGATGACCACCGCCGACGACCGGCCGATCGGTACCGACGTCTACGCCGAGGACCGGGCGTACGTGTTCTATTCGTGGTCGGCCCAGTCGGCGCTCCACCCGATGGTGATCGCCGGGGCGTCCGGGTCGTACGTCTGGGACGACGGCGGCCGGCGGTACCTCGACTTCTCGTCGCAGATGGTCAACACGAACATCGGCCACCAGCACCCCAAGGTGGTGGCCGCCATCCAGGAGCAGGCCGGTCGCCTGTGCACGATCGCGCCGGTCCACGCCAACGACCAGCGGAGCCGGGCGGCCCATCTGATCGCCGACCGGGCGCGGACGGGGGACGGGACGAAGGTCTTCTTCACCAACGGTGGCGCTGAGGCGGTCGAGTACGCGACGCGGATGGCGAAGCTGCACACCGGTCGACCGAAGGTGCTCGCCGCCTACCGCTCGTACCACGGTGGGACGACGACGGCCGTCAACCTCAGCGGTGATCCCCGCCGCTGGGCCAACGACACCGGTTCGGCCGGAGCGGTGCACTTCTTCGGGCCGTTCCTGTACCGGTCACCGTTCGGCTCGGCCGACCCAGCGGAGGAATCGGCCCGGGCGCTGGCCCACCTCGAACAGGTGATCCAGTTCGAGGGCCCGACGACGATCGCCGCGGTCGTCCTCGAGACGATCCCCGGGACGGCCGGCATCATGCCGCCGCCGCCCGGCTACCTGGCCGGGCTGCGGGCGCTGTGCGACCGCTACGGCATCGTCTACATCGCCGACGAGGTCATGTGCGGCTTCGGCCGGGCCGGCGAGTGGTTCGCCGTCGACCATTGGGACGTCGTCCCGGACCTGATCACGTTCGCCAAGGGGGTCAATTCGGGCTACGTCCCGCTCGGCGGGGTCGTCATCTCGCCAGCCATCGTCGAGACGTTCGCCGAGCGAGCGTTCCCCGGTGGCCTGACGTACTCCGGCCATCCGTTGGCCTGTGCCGCCGCGGTGGCGACGATGACGGCGATGGCCGACGAGGGCATCGTCGAGCACGCCGCGACGATCGGCGAGAAGGTGCTCGGACCCGGCCTGGGCGCCCTGGCCGAACGGCACCCGACGATCGGCGACGTCCGCGGGATGGGCGTCTTCTGGGCGCTCGACCTCGTCACCGACCGGGCCACCAAGGCGCCACTGGCGCCCTACGGCGGGTCCAGCCCGGCCATGGACGAGCTGGTGGCGGCCTGCAAGCAGCGCGGCCTCCTGCCGTTCACGAACTTCAACCGGGTGCACGTCGTCCCACCGTGCACGGTCGGCGAGGACGAGGTACACGAGGGCTTGGCCATCCTCGACGACGCCCTGTCGGTGGCCGACCGCCACTACACCGGCTGAGGGGCTCGGACGGGCGCCGAGCGGCTCTACGTCGGCTTGGCGGCCAGTCCGCTGCAGTGGCGTAGTCCCTCCCAGCGGTTGACGGCCGTCGTGGCGGCCGACCCGGAGAGGGCCTGGGGCAGGCCATTGGCGATGACGGCCGGTCGCCAACTGGTCTGGTCGACGTGCCGCCCGGTCACCGAGACGACGAGCGCGCCGCTGTAAGTCTCCGGAGCCTGTGTGTCGTAGAACGCCAGGTTGCCGAGGCCGTAGTCGACGTAGGCGTGGCCGAGGTAGCCGGCACCCTCCTGGACGTGGCTGCCCGACCCCACGATGACATCGGCTCCGGCCTTGACCAACGCGGTGGCCAAGGGCGCCTGTTGGGCGTTCGGGCACGTCTGGCCTGTCGTGCCCCAGTGGACGTCGACGACGACGGTGTCGGCCGTCGAGCGCACGGCTTTGACCGCCGCGACCAGCGCCGTCTGGTCGGCGGCGGACGCGACGCCGGGCTGGGTGGCCGTGGCGGTCCACGCCGACTGCAGGTTCGGCGGGAAGATCTGGGTGGCGGCGATGACGGCGATCCGTTGCCCGTCGACGGTGACCCGGTAGGCGGCGTAGGCCTGGGGTGCGGTCGAGCCGATCCCGACGATCGGATAGTGCGCGCTGTCGGCCTCGCTGAGCGACATCTGCAGGCCGGCCTGGCCGCAGTCCTCGGCGTGGTCCGTCGCCATCGTCGCCACCGAGAGGCCGCCGCCCTTGAGCGCGGTCAGCGCACTGGCGGGCGAGTACCAGACGAACGACTTCGACTGCGGTTCCGGGCAGGTGCCGTTGGTGAGGGCTGCGTCGAACGTCGCCACCGACAGGTTCGACCCGGTCAACAGACCGGACACTGCGCTACCGAGCGCGGTTGTCGCGTCGGCCGCCAGTCGTGTGCCGAGGACGCCTTCGAAGTGGACGTCCCCGCCGAACGCCAGCGTCACGGCCTTGCCGTTGCCGCGCCAATCGGCCGCCGTCGGCGATCCCTTGGCCGTCGTTCCGGCCCCTCCGGTCGTCGTCGTGGTCGTGGACGTCGTCGGCGGTCCGGAGCCGCCGGTGACGACGACGATGATGACGATCAGCAGGACGACGACGATCAGGCCGGTCAGGACCTGGCGCCGACGCCGGCGGACTCGCCGGGACACCATCCGGGGACTATGGCACAGCGGGCGGCTTCCCGCCGGTTCAGCCGATGGGGCCGGCGACGGTGGCCGCTCGGGTGCCGTAGCCGGCACCGAAGAGCACCGCGTGGACGAGCAAGGGGTGGAGCTGATGCAGCCCGACGCGCTGTCGCCAGCCAGCGGCCAGCGGCCGGTGCTCGTCGTAGGCGGCGACGATCCGGTCGAGGTGCGGGGCGCCGAAGAGGGCGAGCATGGCGAGGTCGGTCTCGCGATGGCCGCCGTGGGCCGCCGGGTCGATCAGCCAGGCGGCGCCGTCGGGGCCCCACAGGACGTTGCCGGACCACAGGTCGCCGTGGAGACGGCTCGGCGGCTCGGCGGTCCACTCGGCGGCGTCGTCACGCAGTCGCTCCATCGCCCCCTCGACCGCGGCGAGCCCCGTGGCCGACAGTGCGCCCCGGTCCCGGGCGGCCCGGGCGAACGGCAGGACCCGGCGCTCGGCGTAGAACGCAGCCCAACCGCCGCCGCCGTAGCCGTTGTCGCCGTCGTTCCGGCCGAGGCCGTCGGTGGTGGCCGGCCGGTTGTCCATCGGCAGCGGCCCGATGAAGCCGGGCCACGGCGCGCCGAAGTCGGGGGCGGCGGTGGCGTGCAGATCGGCCAGGGCCCGACCGAACGCCGCGGCTCCGTCCCGGCTCGGCCGGCCGGGCGGGACGAGCCCGAGGGTGATCGACCGGTCGTCGACGGCGATGACGTCGGGAACGGCGACCGTCGCCGACTCGGCCAGCCAGGCGAGCCCTCGGGCTTCGGAGCCGAAGAACCCGTCGGGAGCGTCGGGCCAGTGCTTCACGTACGCCGGCCGGCCGTCGGCCAGTCGGACGACGGACCCGGACGCGGCTCACCGGATCGTCAGGGTGCCGCCGGCGTGGACAACGACGTGCGCAGAGCCTGGACAAGGCCTCGACTGGCCGTCTCGATCATCGCCAGGCAGGCCGCGAACTCGGCCGGACCGCCGTAGTAGGGGTCGGGGACGTCGACCGCGCCGCCCGACGTCCGGTCGAACGATCGCAGCAGCACGATCCGGTCGTCGGGCAACCGTCCACCGGTGAGGCTCCGCAGCGTCTGCTGGTGTCGGCGGTCGAGGGCGACGAGCAGGTCGAGCTGGTCGAGCCATCGGGCGTCGAACTGGCGGGCGACGAACTGGCGGGCGACGTGGCCGTGGTCGTCGTACCCGGCCGCGGTCAGAGCGGCCGCGGCCCTCGGGTCCATCGGCTCGCCGTCGTGCCACGGCCCGGTGCCGGCGCTCGACAACCACAGTCGGTCGCCGAGGGTGGTGGAACCCGGCCGCCGGTCGGCGACCGTACTGTCCTCTTCCCCGGCCGGCCGCGGCGACCGGCCGTCGAGCAACTGGTGGTCGGCGAGCTGACGGAGGACGACCTCGGCCATCGGCGAACGGCAGATGTTCCCGGTACAGACGACGCAGACCCCGACCGGTCCGGGGCCGAGGGCGGGCAGGCGGGGAGCGCCGGCGCCCGGAGGGGTCACGGGGCGGCGGAGCCGGTGGAGGCGGCCCGGCCGGCGTACTCGTCGCGCAGCGCCTTCTTCACGATCTTCCCGGTCCCGGCGCGGGGCCAGTCGGTGCGGATCTCGAGCTGCTCGGGGATCTTCTGGGTCATCAGGCCGGCGTCGCGGCAGAACGTGACCACGTCGGGCAACGTCAGCGGTTCGACGTCGTCGGCCAGCTGGACGACGGCGCAGACGAGCTCGCCGCGCTCGCGGTCGGGAAGGCCGATGACCGCGACCTCGGTGACCTTGGGGTGCTGGTAGAGGACGGCCTCGACCTCGGTGGCGCTGACGTTCTCGCCCTTGCGGACGATGACGTCCTTGAGCCGGCCGGTGATGACGAGGTGGCCGTCGGCCCGGAGCTTCCCGAGGTCGCCGGTGCGGAAGTACCCGTCGTCGTCGAAGGCGGCCGCGTTGAGCGCCGGGTCGGTGTAGCCGTGGAAGACCATCGGACCGCGGACGCGGATCTCACCCTCCTCGCCGGCGGCGGCGACGGCGCCGTTGGCCCGGACGATGCGGACGTCGGCGCCGACGACCGGGCGACCGTCGGTGTTGGCGAGCTGCTCGTCGGTGTCGTGGGGCGAGCCGTTGGCGATCATCGGGACCTCGGTCATCCCGTAGCCGTGGACGACGCCGCGGCCGCCGATCTCGTCACGGACCTCGGCGTGGACCTCGGGCGGCTTGGCCGCGCCGCCGCCGGACATGAGCCGCAGGGAAGGCAGGATCGGCTGGTCGGGCTGCTTGCGCTGCTCGGCGAGGTAGGCAACGTAGAAGGCGGTGCTGCCACCGACCATGGTGGCCGCGTGCCGGCGGAAGAGCGGGAGGACATCAGGTACGGAGAAGGCCTCGACGAGGATGGCCGGAAAGCCGAGGGCGAGCATCGTGACGAGATAGTCGGGTCCGGCGATGTGGGCGAACGGGAAGGCGATCGACCCGACGTCGTCGGCCGACATGTCGAGCGCGGCGGCCAGGCCCCAGCCACCGGCGATGAGGGTCTGGTCGGTGTGACGGACACCCTTGGGGTCGGCGGTGCTGCCGGAGGTGTAGTAGATCCAGCGGATCGGCGCGTCGTCGGGCGCGGTCCCGACCGGCGGCGGCGGCAGGCTGGCCGGATCGCCCTCGGGCAGGCCGTCGTCGACGACGAGGATGTCCGGCCGTGTCTCGGCGGGAACGCCATCGAGCGCCCGGCCGGCGAGGGCGACGTAGTCGGTGCCGCGCCACTCCCGAACCACCGCGAACAGCTGGGAGCCGGTCTGGCGGAGAGCGAAGCCGACCTCGCGCTCGCGGTAGAGGTGGATGATCGGGTTCTGCACGGCGCCGAGGCGGCTGAGGGCGATCGAGAGGACGACGGCGTCGATGCGCGTCGGGAGCTGCCAGGAGACGACGGTGCCGGGCTCGACACCGCGGGCCGCCAGGCCGGCGGCGACGGCCTCGACCCGGTCCGCGAACGAGCCGAACGTAACGACGGTTCCGGCGGCGTCGATCAACATGGGCCGGTCGCCCGACGCGGCCGCCCGGCGGTCGACCAGCTCCCACATGGTCTTGGCCCCGGTGATGGCGTCTCGCTCGGTCATTCGTACCCCCCAGTCGACGATGTGGTCGTCCTCTTTACCAGGTCCACCACCTGGACCCGGTCGGCGAGGCAGAGTGGGGCGACGAACGCGGTCGCCCCGGGGGGCTGAGCTGCCGAAAGGGGTCGGCCGCCGACCGAGGGAGGTCGACGTGTCCGATCCGATGATGCCGTCCGGTGGTTCGCCACCGCCGCCGGGGCGGGACCGGCGTCGCGACGTCCGGTTGGTGCTGACGGGCGTCGTGGCGGTGTTGCTCGTCTGGTTCGCCCTGATCAACCTGCAGGACGTCCAGATCCACTTCTGGCTGACGTCAGCGAAGTCGCCCCTGATCGTCGTGATCATCATCTCCGGCGTGCTCGGAGTGGCGATCGCCCTCCTCTCCCGGCGGCTTGCCGGCCGCCGCCGGAGCTCCGACGGTGACGGCGTCGGGAGCTCGGGCCACTAGAGGGTCGGGGCTCGCCGCCACCAGGGGGGCCGTGGCCGTCCGTCGGGCCCAGGCGAACAGGCCTTCGAGGACGACGAGGTAGATCGCCAGACCGACGAGGGTCCACCAGACGCCGCTGACGGAGAGGTTGCCGCCGAAGACGAGCACGATCCCGGCGACGACGACACCCAGGAGACGGACGCCGGACGCGTGCTCGAGGCACCACCCGGCGCCCCTCCGGGCGCCGGCTGAGGCCCGCTGGCGGTTCTGCTCGTTGCCGAGCTCGGCGGCCCGGCGACCGGTCCACCGGATGCCCCGCATGGCCTGGGCTCGGAGCCATCGGGGCCAACGGGCCGGGCCGACCAGCCAGAGCACGGCGGCGACGATCGCCGAGATGAGCAGCACCCACTTGAGGCCGCTCCTCAGGAAGCGGATGATGGTGTCGAAGATGATCCCGGTCACTGTCGGTGGCACGCGGGCGGCGGCGTGGGAGAGGAAGAAGCTCCGTCCGAGGGCGAGCGCGCCGAGGATGACGAGCGTCAACAGGGCCGTCCCGACGGCGACGCGCAGGAGGGTCTTGCGGCGATCGACGGCGACGACGAGGGCGAGGACGATGGCGATCACCGCCAGCAGCGGCGCGGCCCATCCGAGGTCCGAGGCGGCGGTGAAGAAGTTGCGGGCCTTCGAGATCTGCTGGCTCGATGCCAGCTCGAACGTCACCGTCTGGGCGTGCGCCAGCTGGGCCCGGAGCGGGTCGAAGAGCGTGACGCCCCGCTTATCGAATTGGTCGATGGCCTTTGTCAGCACCGGCGTCAGGTTGACGAGGACGCGGTTCGCCCGCTGCCCGGGCACGGTCTTACCGCTCAGGACGTTGACGACTTCGGTGTGGGACCTCCGGTTGAGGGTGTCCCAGAGGTTGTGGAACCACGTCGAATGGAGCAGCTCGGTGAGCTGGCGCTGGACGAAGTTCTTGAGCGTGCCGGTCAACGGGGCGGCGAGGAAGTCGGCCCGCTTCGGTAGCGCGTTGGTGATCCTGTCCTGGACGTGGACCTTCTCGAACAGCTGGTTGGTGGCGTCGAGCGCGATGTAGTCGGTGACCACCCGCTCTCGAGCCAGCGGGGCCAGCGTTGCCACGTAGTGATCCGTGTCGGTCACCGTGTTGACCGCCCAGACGGTGACGACCGAGACGGGTACGAGGATGACGGCGAGCACGACGAGGACCCAGGTGATCACCGCCCGCGTGCGCCGCAGCCGCGGGCCGCCGACCGCGCGGCCTGGCGCGTCGGTCTCGCCCGACGGCCGTCGGCCCAGCAGTCGCAGGCGGCTGCTCGGGGCGGGGCGGTCGTGTTCGTCGTCGGTCGTCATGGCCTTCTCGTTTCGGGTCGTCGGTCCCGCCAGGGGTCGGCCTGTTCGAGCTGGGCGGCGAGGCGGAGGAGCATCGCGTCCTGCCATGGCCCGGCGACGACCTGGACGCCGACCGGCAGGCCATCGGCCTGGTGGAGGGGGAGACTGATCGCCGGCTGGCCGGTGACGTTGAACGGCGCGGTGAACGCGGCCATGGCGAGCACTTCCTCCGGCGTCGACCCGGGGTGGGCGTGCGCGGCCTGGAGCACGGAGCCGGCCACCGGCGGGAGGATGGTCATGGTTGGCGTGACGAGCACGTCGTAGTCCGGCCCCCACCGGGCGACGAGGGTGCGGGAAGCTCGCTGGAGCTCGCCGAGGGCCTGGACGAAGGTGATGCTGTCGACGGCGCGACCGGCGTCGTAGGCGGCCCGGTTATGCGGTTCGAGCTGATCGACGTCGACGTCGGTGTAGTCGCCGAACCCGGCGTTCACGACCGGCAGGAACGAGGCCAACAGCTCGAGCGGGACGAGGTCGAAGTCGACGGCGTCGACGTGGTGGCCGAGCTGTTCGAGCGTCTCGCCGGCCGCGACGGCGGCGGCCCGCGGCGCGTCGGCGACCGGGAGGCCGAGCGGCGGCCGCGTCAGCACGGCGACCCGCAGCCGGCCGATCTCCGCGCCGACCTCGGCGGCGAACGGGCGGTCGGGGGCCGGGGCGTTGCTCCAACCGAGCCGGTCGGGTCCGGAGATCTCGTCGAGGACGGCCGCGGTGTCGCGGACGGTGCGCGTGAGCACGCCCTCGATCGACGCGCCCATCCAGCCGGGGACGACGGCCGGGCACCCGGCCGCGGCTGGGCTTGAGGCCGACGAGGCCGGTGCACGACGCGGGGATGCGGATCGAGCCGCCGCCGTCGTTGCCGTGGGCGAGGGGGAACATCCCGGCCGCGACGGCGGCGGCCGCGCACCGCCGGACGATCCACCGGGCGTGCGCGTCGGGTCCCACGGGTTGCGGGTGATCCCGTACCGGACGTTCTCGGTGACGGGGAGCGGCCCGTACTCGGGAGTGTTCGTCCGCCCGGTGAGGACGAACCCGGCCCGTCGAAAGGCCGCGACGACGAGCTCGTCCTCGTCGCTCGGGCCGGTCGGCCCGGCCGACGAGCCGTAGGTGACCGGCCAGCCGGCCACCGGCGGTCAGGTCCTTGATCGGCAGCGGGACGCCGGCGAACGGCGGCGAGGTCGTCGTGGCCGACGGCGACGGCGTCGGCGACTCGGCGGGCGTCGGTCCGAGCCTGGTCGTCGTTGCGCCAGATCACCGCGTTCAGGACGGGGTTCGTGCGGTCGATCTCGGCGAGGCAGTGGTCGAGCAGTTCGACCGGGCTCACCTCGCCGCGCCGGATGGCGTCGGCCAGCTCGCCGGCGGAGTCGTGACCGTCCATGCGGGCACCCTACGGCGTCGGTCGCCGTTGCGCGTGGGCAAACGCCCGGACCGACACGGCCGTTCGATCGGGGAGCCGGCGATCGAACGGGCCGCTCAGCTCACACTCAGGGCCGGCTGACCGCGCACCACGAGGTCGGCCGCAGCCGTAGACTCACGGGCGGGCGGTGCGCGAACATGACGGTCGGAACGTTGGGGCGAGGAGGTGCCTTACCGTGCTGGCACGGAGGGCTGAGAGTTACCAGAAGGGGACGGGCGGGTGCCGCTCTCTGAGCACGAGCAGCGCATCCTGGCCGAGCTCGAGGAGTCGCTCGTCCGCCACGACCCACAGTTCGCCGAACGAGTCCGTTCGGAGACGGTGTACCGGCACGCCGGTCGGTACTGCAAGTGGGCGGCCGTCGGCTTCGTGGCCGGCGTGGCGATCCTCGTCGCCTTCTACTCCGAGTCGATCGTCGCCGGCCTGCTCGGGGTGGCGATCATGTTCGGCTCCGCGGTCGTCTTCGAGCGGAACCTCCGTCGGATGGGCAAGGCCGGCTGGCACGACCTGACCCGGTCGCTGCACCAGCAGGAGCCGTCGGGCGCGGCTGGCGGGATCGAGCACGCGGTGCACGGCACCCGGGAGTGGTTCCGTACGCACCTGTTCCGCCGGGACCGCTGAACCTCCCGCCCGGCCGGACGGACGCGCCGGCAGGCCCGATGGGCGACGTATGTGTGGCCGTCGACATCGGCGGGACGAAGATGGCGGCCGGTCTGGTCGACCGGACGGCGACGCTGCGATCGGTGGTGACGGTGCCGACGCCGCCGGGTGCCGACCGAGGCGACGCTCTGGACGACGGTGGCGGACCTGGTCGAGCGGGTCCGATCGGCGGGGGACGGGCGAGTCCTCGCCTGCGGGGTCGGCTGTGGCGGCCCGATGACCGGCCACGGTGAGAGGGTCTCGCCGCTCAACATCGCCGGCTGGCGGGAGTTCCCGTTGCGCGAACGGCTGACGGCGCTGACCGGCGTACCGACGTTCGTGGACAACGACGCCAAGGCGCTGGCGCTGGCCGAGGGATGGACGGGCGCGGCGAAGGGGACGCGCGACTATCTGGCGATGGTCGTGTCGACGGGGGTCGGTGGTGGGATCGTCCTCGACGGCCACCTGCTCGACGGGCGGCTCGGTAACGCCGGCCACATCGGCCACGTCGTCGTCGAGCCGGATGGTCGGCCGTGCGCCTGCGGTGGCCGAGGGTGCTTGGAGGCGGAGGCGTCGGGCACGGCGATCGCCGCGGTGACCGGTCGGCCGCCGGTCGACGCGTCGTCGGCGGTCGTCGAGCGGACGGGCACGCTCGTCGGCCGGGCGGTCGCGTCGGTGGCGACGCTGCTCGACCTCGACCTCGCGGTCGTCGCCGGGTCGGTGGCGCTCGGGTTCGGCCGACCGTTCTTCGAGGCGGCCCGGCGCGAGCTCCGGTACCGGGCGGGCATGCCGTTCTCGGCCGGTACGCGCCTGCTGCCGGCCGGCCTCGGTGCCGAAGGCCCGCTGGTCGGCGCCGGCGCGGTCGGCTGGCGGGGAGTCGACGGCGGTTGGGACGGCCGGGCGTGAGCCGGCGTTGCGCTCGGGCCGGCTCGTGCCGCGGGGGCCGGTCGCCGTGTCGACGCACGAGCTGTGGTCGGTGGCGGTGGTCGACGCTTTTTCGACTGGCGGCAGCTGGTTGGTGGCGCCGGTGGCCGCCGTTGCCGTTGCCGGACGACGACTACTGGCGGTTCCGCATGGTCACCGCGTACGGCGGAACCGGTGACGGCGTGCCGGACGCGGCCGATGTGGTGAGCTATCTGACATGGTGTCGCAGGATGAGTCGACGAGGCAGATAGCCTCTCCGGTCATGGAGCGGGTCCTCCTGCTCAATGCGACCTACGAGCCACTGGCTCTGGTCTCGGACCGCCGTGCGGTAGTGCTCGTCCTGGCGGGCCGAGCCGAGCCGGTCGCCTTCCGCCCGTCAGCTCGGGTTTTTCATTCGGCGCAGCTGTCGGTCGAGGTGCCGGCGATCGTCCGGCTGTCCCAGATCGTGCGGATCCCGCGATGGGCCCGGACGCCGCCGCTCACCCGACGGGCGGTGCTGCGGCGCGACGGTGGCGTCTGCGCGTACTGCTCGGAGATGGCGGACACGGTCGACCACGTCGTGCCGCGGAGCAAGGGCGGCCAGCACGTCTGGACGAACGTCGTTGCGTCGTGCAAGCGGGACAACCTGTTGAAGGGCGACCGGCTGTTGTCGGAGCTGGGCTGGTCGCTCAAGTTCAAGCCGTGGGCGCCGGACGGGTACCTCTGGCGGCTCCGCCACCTGGCCGAGGTCGACCCGCTCTGGGAGCCGTACCTGGCAGCGGCTTCCTGACGACTGGTCCACCGGTCCCGTCCGGGACCGACTGGTTCGACGTCGACCGGTTCCGGTCAGCGACCGGTCGGCTCGCCGTCGTCCGGTCGGTCGGACCGCGAGACGGTCGTCCTCGGCAGCCGCCAGCCGCCGTCGGTCGTCGACGCGGCCCGGGCGGCGGCCGCCGGCGTGGCCGTGACGCGACGACGGAGCGGCGGCGGCGCGGTCTACGTCGCCCCGGACGACCCGGTCTGGGTCGACGTCTGGGTGCCACGAGGTGACCCGCTCTGGCACGACGACGTGCTCGTCGCCCCGCGCTGGGTCGGGGAGTGGTGGCGGTCGGCCGTCGCGGTGGCCACCGGCATCGGACCGGACGAGCTGACGGTCCACCACGGCCCGTCGGTCGTGGCACGTTGGTCTCCCCTGATCTGCTTCGCCGGCGTCGGTCCCGGGGAGGTCACGGTCGGTCCCGGCGGGAAGAAGGTCGTCGGCCTGGCCCAGTGGCGCAGCCGGCAGGGTGCGCTCGTTCACGGCGGCGCGTACGGGCATTGGGACCCGCGGGCGCTGGTCGACGTGCTGGCGGTCGACGACGTCGACCGCCCGGCGATCCGCACGGCCGCCGCCGCGGCGGCGGCCGGTCTCGACGAGCTGATCTCGCCCTCGCCCTCGCCCGCGCCCGCTCGTTCGCCGGTCGATCGGGTCGGTCTGGCCGGCCGGCTCGTCGACGCGCTCCTCGACGGGCTGCCCGGTGGGCCCCGGTGGGAGCTCGTCCGGTAGGCGAAACGCCCCGGCTCGCGTCCTTTCCTCCGACTTCCTTCCACCCGCTTCCCGTTCTTCTCCCGACCCGTTTGTCGTCGGCTCGTCGCCGGCGCGCCCGTCGGCGGCACCCAGCCGGCCCGACCAGCCGAAAAAAGGGCGATCGGGGGCGGTCTTGTGTTGACCGGTGGGGGTGCGGGGCGTAGAGTGGCGAGAAGTGGTTTGAAGGGGAGCAAAAGGGCGCGAAGCAGGGAGCGTCGTGGGAGACGAGGTCGGTGCCGGGGTTCGTTGGCAGGTACGAGCATTCGCTCGACATGAAGGGCAGGGTGATCCTGCCGGCCAAGTTCCGTGCCGATTTCGACCGGGGCGGCTACTTGACGGAGAACCGCGAAGGCTGTCTGGCCCTGTGGACCCCGGGCGAGTTCGAACGGCAGATGGTGGCGATGCGGGAGCGTGCGGCGACCGGCCGGACGAACCGCAACCGGGCCCGGCTGTGGGCGGCCAACTCCCACGAGGTGGAGGTCGATCGGCAGGGTCGTATGGCGATCCCGGCGCATCTCCGGGAGTTCGCATCGCTGGACGGCGACGTTCTTGTTCACGGTGCGATCGACCGGATCGAGCTGTGGAACCCGTCAACGTGGCGGGAGCGGGTGATGCCCGAGGAGCAGTGGTTCTTGGACGACGAAGAGGAGTGATCAACAGGCCTGGACCTATGCGCAGCCCCTCGACCAGCTCGGTGGAAGACTTCTCCTCCGCCCTCTTCCCCGCTGGTCGCCCGGGGACCCACCCCGACGGCACCTCGCCGGTCGAGGGGCTGCGGATGGCCCAGGACTTCACGCACCGGCCCGTGATGGTCGAAGAGGTCGTCGACCTCCTGGCCGTCGTCGGGCCGGGCGTCGTCGTGGACGGCACGGTCGGCGGTGGCGGCCACGCGGCCGCGCTGCTCGACGCTCACCCCGGTGTCGGGGTGCTCGGTCTCGACCGTGATCCAGCGGCGCTGGAAGCGGCGAGCCGTCGCCTGCGTCCCTTCGGCAACCGGGTGGTGCTGCGGCACGCCCGGTTCGGGGACCTGGGCGACGAAGTCGATGCGGCCCAGCGGGCGGGCGGCCGGACATGGCCTGACACCTCCGGTGGCGCGGCCGAGGGCTTGGCCGGCGTCCTGCTCGACCTCGGCGTGAGCTCGCCGCAGCTCGACCGGGCCGACCGGGGCTTCTCGTACCGCCAGGACGGCCCGCTCGACATGCGGATGGACCCGACGACCGGCCGCACGGCGCTCGACCTGGTCAACGAGGCCGACGCCGGCGAGTTGGCCGCACTGTTCGTGGCGAACGGGGAAGGCCGGCTGGCCGGGCGGATCGCTCGGGCGATCGTCGCGGCCCGGCCGTTGGCGTCGACGGCCGAGCTGGCCGACGTCGTCAGCCGAGCCGTGCCGGCGGCGGCCCGGAGGCGGGGCCACCCGGCCCGGCGCGTCTTCCAGGCCATCCGCATCGCGGTCAACGAGGAGTTGGACGAACTGGCGTCGGTGCTCCCGGCGGCCCTCGAACGGCTGGTCGTGGGCGGACGGCTCGTCGTCATCGCGTACCACTCGGGCGAGGACCGGCTGGTCAAGTCGGTGCTCGCCACGGCGGTGACGGGCGGCTGTACGTGCCCGCCCGGCCTGCCGTGCGTCTGCGGTGCCCGGCCGGAGCACCGGTTGGTCTTCCGGGGTTCGCGCAAGGCGTCCGCGGCCGAGCTGGCGGTCAATCACCGGGCCGAGAGCGCCCGGCTCCGGGCGGTCGAGCGGATCGAGGAGAGGGACAGCCGATGACGCCACCGCCTGCCACTGCGACGGCTGCCCGGGCGACCCGCCCGTCGCCGGCCCCCGACCGGCGCGTCGCGCCCGATCGCCGGCCGCCACTCCGAGTCGTACGCGAGCGGCCACGGCGTAAGGGCCGCCGCCGATCGGTCGCGGTCATGTCGCTGGCGATGATCGGGGTCAGCCTGCTCTCGGTCGTCGTCGGCCACGCCCTGCTCGCCCAGGGCCAGGTACGGCTGTCGGCCGTCCAGTCCGCGCTGGCGGCCGAGCAGTCGACCCACCGGCAGGCCGTGATCGCCGCGGCCAAGCTCGAGACGCCGTCACGCGTCGTCGCCAAGGCCCACCAGCAGGGCATGGTGCCGCCGGCTCAGACCAACCAGTTGCCTCGCGTCTCGCTGACGACGCCGCTGCCGACGCCGACCGTGGCGCCGTCGACGACGACCACGACGCCGTCGAGCACCTCGGTGACATCGACCCGGACGACGGGCGGTGCCCACGGGACGGGGACGACATCGACCGCGAGCGGGGCGACATCGACGGCCTCCGGGTCGTCGGGTCGGTGAGCGCGGTTCGCCCGACCGCACCGACCGGCAGTCGGAGCGGGGCCCGGGACCGGTGGGCGGCCCTGTCCGCCGGCCAGCACTACGAGACGGTGGGGCAGCCACGGCCGGCGCCGGCCGAACGCCGACGGTCGTCACCACCGAGCCGTCCGCGGCCGACGCCGTCGAGCCGCCCGCGACCGTCGGCCGGCGCCAAGCCGCCGACGAAGCCACCCCGGCGGCACCGGGCGCCGCGCCGAACCGGCACGAGCGCGTCGAAGCAGATCCTCGGCCGGCGGGTCCGGTTCCTCCGGCTCGGCCTCGTGCTCGTCTTCTTGCTGATCGCTGCCCGGCTGGTCGACATCCAGGTCGTGAAGTCCGGGCAGTACCAGCACCAGGCCAGCGAGGAACTGACGCAGCCGATCACGATCCCGGCCCTACGAGGCGGCATCTACGACCGGGACGGCAAGGTGTTGGCGATGTCGGTGCCGACGAAGACGGTGCTGGCCGACGATTTCCAGATCAAGCACCCCGTGTCGGAGGCGATCGCGTTGGCGCCGTACCTCGGGGTGCCGGCGACGCATCTGGCGTCGCTGTTGCGTGAGCACTCGGGGTACGTGCCGCTGGCCAAGAACGTGTCGCAGACAAAGGCGACGACCATCGCCGACCAGGCGTTCCCGGGTATCAACCTGATCGACGGTTCCGAACGGATCGTGCCGAACGGGACACTGGGGTCATCGGTGCTCGGGGTCGTCAACGCGTCGGACAAGGGCGCGGCAGGCCTCGAGTACGAGTACAACAAGTCGCTGGCCGGCACGGCCGGTAGCGAGACGCTGTTGGAATCGCCGAGCGGTGTCGCGCTACCCGGGACGCCGGTGACGAACAAGGTCTCGGCGGTGGCCGGGACCGGGCTGGAGCTCACGCTCGACGAGCCGCTGCAGTACACGACCGAACAGGCGCTGGCCTCCGAGATCGTCGCGTCGCACGCGTCGAGCGGGGTGGCGATGGTGATGGACGTCCGGACCGGCCAGATCCTGTCGATGGCCAACCTGACGGCTGACCAGAAGACGGCGTCGGCCTCGACATCGACGTCGACGGCGCCGACGGCCGGGCAGACGATCGACATCGGACCGAAGGGCCCGGTCTCCGAGGCATCGAACAACCTGGCGATGACGCAGCTCTACGAGCCGGGGTCGGTGTTCAAGCTGGTGACGTTCTCGGCCGCCCTCCAGGACGGCCTGATCAACCCGAACACGACGTTCACGGTGCCGGACCGGATCACGCTCGACGGGTCGACGTTCCACGACGCGGAGACACACCCGACGGAGCGGCTCACGGCGACGCAGATCCTGGCCCAGTCGTCGAACATCGGCACGTCGGAGATCGCCCAGGGACTCGGGGAGACACGACTGCTGGCCCAGGTCAAGGAGCTCGGCTTCGGTGAGCCGACCGGGTTGCACTTTCCCGGCGAGTCCGACGGGCTGATCGCCGGTCCGACACAGTGGGAGCCGACGAACTTCGTGTCGCTGCCGATCGGCCAGGTCGACGCGGTCAGCCCGCTCCAGGTGCTCGACGCGTACAACGCCGTGGGTAACGGCGGGGTTTACGTCGCCCCCAAGCTGGTACGGGCCACGGTCGGTCCGACAGGCGCGGTGGCGGCGACGGCACCGTCGAAGACGCACCGGGTCATCTCGTCGTCGACCGACGCGGAGCTGGTCACAATGCTCCAGCAGGTGGTGAACAGCGGGACCGGGACGAGCGCGTTCATCCCCGGCTACACGGTCGCCGGCAAGACCGGGACGGCCCAGATCCCGACGACCGGGAAGGACAGCTACACGACAGGGGCGTACATGGCGACGTTCGTGGGGATGGCGCCGGCGAAGAACCCGGTCTTCTCGGCCATCGTCGTCCTCAACCACCCGACGCCGATCTTCGGCGGAACGGTGGCCGCGCCGGTGTTTTCCCAGATCATGAGCTATGCGCTGCACCACTACGACATCCCGACGACACCGGGCGCGCCGACGACGCCGCCTCCGCCGGGGACAACGGCGGCGGCCCAGACACAGGACATCACGTGAGCGGCGAGTACGATCGCCCCGTCGGTCGGGTGCCGCACGGACGGTCCGTGCCCGGTGCCGGTCCGGCCGCTCACCCCCACCCGTGCAGATGACGCTGTTGCTGGACGAGATACAGCTGTTGGAGACGGTGGGGGACCCTGCCGAGGTGGACGTGCGCGGCATCGAGCACGACAGCCGACGCGTCCGGCCGGGCGACCTCTTCTGCTGCCTGCCGGGGCACGGTACCGACGGTCACCGCTACGCCGCCGACGCGGTCGGCCGGGGAGCGGTCGGCCTGCTTTGCGAGCACGTCATCGAGGGGCTGCCGGTGGTGCAGGCGAGGGTGCCGGCCGGGCAGGCACGGCCGGCAATGGCCCGACTGGCCGCCGCGTTCTGGGGGTACCCGTCCCGCGACCTGCTGATGGCCGGGATCACGGGCACGAACGGGAAGACGAGCGTCGCTCACCTGCTCGGCGCCGCGCTCGACGCAACCGGTCGGCCGGCGACGGTGCTCGGGACGTTGTCCGGGGCCCGTACGACGCCGGAGGCGACGGAGCTCCAACGCACCCTGGCCACGGTCCGCGACGAGGCGCCGAGGGGCGCGCCCGCGGCGGTGGCGATGGAGGTCTCCAGCCACGCATTGGCCCAGTCGCGGGTCGACGGCATCCACTTCGACGTCGCCGTCTTCACCAACCTCAGCCACGACCACCTCGACTTCCACGGCACGATGGACGAGTACTTCTCGGCCAAGGCGTCGCTGTTCGCCCCCGAGCGAGCCGTCCGCGGCGTCGTCAACGCCGAGGACCGGTGGGGACGCCGGCTACTGGCCGAGGCCCGGGTGCCGATGGTCGCCGTCCGGGCCGACCTGGCGACGCAGGTCAAGCTGGCGATCGGGCGGTCGTCGTTCACGTGGCGTCGCGCAGCGCGTGGAGCTGCCGATGACCGGCGCGGTGAACGTCCAGAACGCGGTGATCGCCGCGGAGGCGGCGGTGGCGCTTGGTGGTGATCCGGTCGACGTCGCCCGCGGCCTGGCCAACGCCGGCCCGGTCCCCGGCCGGCTCGAGGTCGTCGTCGGGCCGGGACGCGGCGCCGGTGGCCCGCCGTTCGCGGTGCTCGTCGACTACGCCCACACGCCGGCCGGGCTCGAGATCGTCCTGACCGAGGCCCGCCGACTGGCCGCCGGTGGCCGCGTGCTGGTCGTCTTCGGATGTGGCGGCGACCGGGACCGGACGAAGCGGCCACTGATGGGCGAGGTGGCGACTCGGCTGGCCGACCGGGCGTACCTGACGTCGGACAACCCGCGCTGCGAGGATCCGAGGGCGATCATCGACGAGGTGCTGGCGGGCGTACCGTCGCCGCAAGCCGCGGTGGCGGCAGGGCGGCTCGTCGTCGACGCCGACCGCCGGGCGGCGATCGTGGCCGCGCTGGGCGACGCGCTGCCTCGTGACGTCGTCGTCGTGGCCGGGAAGGGCCACGAGGCGGTGCAGGAGGTGGGTGACGAGCGCCGGCCGTTCGACGACCGTCAGGTCGTGGCCGACGCGGTGGCCGACCGCTGGCCGGGAACTGCGGCGGGCTGACCGGTGCTGGCGCTCATGTCGTCGGGCGGGATCGCCCTGCTCATCGTGGTCCTGGCCACGCCGTTCTTGATCCGCTGGCTCGTCCGGAACCGGATCGGCCAGCAGATCCGAGCGGACGGACCGGCGACCCACAGCGCCAAGGCGGGAACGCCGACGATGGGTGGCATCGCCATCGTCGCTGCGGTCGTCTGCGGCTACGCGATGGGTCACGTCGGGACCGAGGTCAGGTTCTCGGCTACCGGTTACGTCGTCGTCATCACGGTCTTCCTCTTCGGCCTCATCGGGTTCCTCGACGACTGGATCAAGTACCGGCACCGCCGGAGCCTCGGCCTCAACAAGCGGGCGAAGCTGATCGCCCAGATCGGGGTCGGCGTGCTCTTCGCCGAGCTGGCGCTGCACTGGGCCCACACGTCGACGGCGCTGTCGTTCACGCGGATGGCCAGCCCGGGGTACCGGCTGGGCGAGGTCGGCTGGGTCATCTTCGCCGTTCTCGTCGTCGTCGCGACGTCGAACGCGGTCAACCTGACCGACGGCCTCGACGGACTCGCCGCCGGCTCGTCGACGTTCTGCTTCGCCGTCCTGGCGATCATGGGCTACTGGATCTTCCGGCACGTCAGCATCTACCACGTGCTGCCTGCGTCGGCGATCGACCTCGCGCTGGCTTCGGTCGCGCTGGCTGGCGCGTGCCTCGGCTTTCTGTGGTGGAACGCTGCGCCGGCCAAGATCATGATGGGCGACACCGGGTCGTTGGCCATCGGGTCCGGCCTGGCCGCGCTCTGCCTCCTGATGAACCTCGACCTGCTGTTGCCGATCCTCGGCGGCCTCTTCGTCCTGGAGACCGTGTCGGTGATCGTCCAGGTCGTGAGCTTCCGGGCGTTCGGCCGGCGGGTCTTCCGTATGGCGCCGTTCCACCACCACTTCGAGCTGCTCGGTTGGCCGGAGACGACGGTCATCGTCCGCTTCTGGATCCTCGGCGGCCTCTTCGCCGCCCTCGCCCTCGGCATCTTCTACGGCGAGTTCCTGACGGTGGCCCACTTCACGTGACGGCGCGCATCCCCCATCGGGCGGGCCGTGTCGGCGAGCATGGTGGCGTGGACCGGTTCGACCAGGGACCTCCGGCCCTGTGGCCAGGCGCGTCAGGCGCGTCAGGCGCGTCAGGCGCGTCAGGCGCGCGGACATTCAGGCGCGCGGACATTAGGCGCGCGGACATTCAGGCGCGCGGACATTCAGCGCGCGCGGACATTAGGCGCGCGGACATTAGGCGCGCGGACGGCGTACACCGCGCCCAAGGCGCGGTCGTGACGATCGCCGCCACCCCGTCGGCCAGGCACCGCCGCCCGGCGGTCGACGGTCGGGCCGGCTGGGTCACCGCCATCCGGCGGGTCCAGACGTCGTCGATCCTCCTCGGCCTGGTCGTACTGCTGTGCCTCGGCGGCGTCGTGATGGTCGGCTCGGCGTCGGAGGTCATCTCGATCGACACGTACGGGTCGCCGTGGGCGATCCTCATCCGCGAGTGCATGTGGGTCGTCATCGGTGGGGTCGCGCTCTTCGTCACCTGCCGGCTCGACTACCGTCGCTGGCGGAAGCTGAGCGGGATCCTGGTCGTCGTCACGATCGTGCTACTGCTGGCGGTGCTCGTGCCGGGGATCGGCACCAACTCGGGCGGTTCGAGCCGCTGGATTGGGTTCAGCTCGTTCGGTATCCAGCCGTCGGAGCTGATGAAGTTGGCCATGGCCGTCTTCGGCGCCGACCTCGTCGTCCGCCGGGAGCAGAGGGGCCGGGCCTACCGGACGATCGTCGGCCCCCTCCTGCTCGTCGCCGGCCTGGCCGGCGGGCTGATCCTCATGCAGCCGGACATGGGGACCGCGCTCGTCATCGGCTGCATCACGATGGCCATCCTGTTCGCGTCGGGCGTGCCGATGCGGCCGATCGTCAAACTGCTCGGCGTCGTCGCGGTCCTGGCGCTCATCGTCGGCTTGATCGAGCCGTACCGGCGGGCCCGGCTGCTGTCGTTCCTCAATCCCGGCGCCCACGCGTCCGGTTCGGGATACCAGGTCGTCCAGTCGTTGATCGGTCTCGGGTCCGGCCACTTCTTCGGCGTCGGGCTCGGCAACGGCCGGGAGAAGTGGGGCTACCTGCCGAACGCCCACACCGACTTCATCTTTTCGGTTGTCGGGGAGGAGCTTGGCCTGGTCGGCGCCATCGCCCTCCTCGGGCTGCTCGTCGCGTTCTGTTGGTTCGGCCTCCGGGCCGCGTCGCGGGCACCGGACCGGTTCGGTGGCCTCCTCGGGGTCGCCCTCGTCGTCTGGATCGCCGCGGAGACGGTCATCAACGTCGGCGCGGTCGTCGGCCTGCTGCCGGTGACCGGCATCCCGCTGCCGTTCATCTCCTTCGGCGGATCGTCGCTGGTCATCACCATGGTTGCTGCCGGCATCCTCATCAACATCGCCCGCCAGGAGCGGGTGCCGGGTGACGGTCCGGCCCATGGTCGGGCCGCGACGCGTGTCCAGGGCGGGGGTCGGGCCGGTCGGCCGGAGCGGGGGTCGAGAGCGGCGGTCCGGTGAGCGACCGACGGTTCGCGGTCGTGGCCGGCGGCGGCACCGGCGGCCACGCGTTGCCGGCGCTGGCCGTCGCTCGGGCACTGGCCGCCCGGGGCCACGACCGCTCGAGCATCGAGCTCGTCGGGTCCCGCCGTGGGCCCGAGGGCAGCCTGTTGACCGGCGAGGGGTTCGGCGTGACGCTCCTGCCTGGTCGTGGGCTGTCGCGCCGGCTGACGGTCGACGCGGTGGTCGCCAACGCCGAGGCGGTCGTCGGACTGTCCTCGGCCGTCATGCGGACGGTCGCGGCGATGGTGCGCTGGCGACCGAAGGTCGTCGTTTCGCTCGGCGGCTACGCCAGCTTCGCCCCGGCCGCCGCGGCGGTGCTGCTGCGGGTGCCGCTCGTGCTCGTCAACGTCGATGCCGTGCCGGGCCTCGTTCACCGCGTCCTCGCCCGGTTCGCCGCCGCCAGTGCGGTCGCCTTCCCCGGGACGCCGCTGCCCCGCTCGGTCGTCACCGGGACGCCGGTACGGGAGGAGGTGCTCGGCGTCGAGCGGTCTGCGGCCGCGGCCGTGCGAGCCCGGGCCGCCCTCGGCCTCCCGGACGACCGGACGACCGTTGGCGTCTTCGGCGGGTCGCTGGGGGCCCGCCGGCTCAACGAGGCCGTCGGCGGCCTCGTTGACGAGTGGGCCGGCCGCCCCGACGTCACGATCTACCACGTCACCGGCCGACGGAACTGGGAGGAACCCGGTGACGAGCCGTCGGCCCTGGCCTACCGCCGGGTGCCGTTCGAGCAGCGTATGGACCTGCTGTACGAGGCGGCCGACGTCGTCGTCTGCCGGGCCGGGGCGAACACCGTGGCCGAGCTGGTCGTCGCCGGCGTCCCGAGCGTGCTGGTGCCGCTGCCGGGAGCCCCCGGTGATCATCAGACGTGCAACGCTCGGGCGATGGTGGCCACGGGGGCGGCGGTCATGGTCGGCGACGGCGAGTGCGACGGTGCCCGGTTGGCGGCGGTGCTCGACGACCTGTTCGGGCGGCCCGACGAGCTGGCGTCGATGGCCCGAGCCGCCCGACAGGCCGGCCACCCCGACGCCGCGGCCCGCGTGGCCGAGCTGGTGGACGGCTGTGCCCGCTGACCCCGATCCGCCCGCTGACCCCGATCGGCCCGCTGACCTCGATCGGCCCGCTGACCTCGATCTGACGGCGCGCCGGCGAGTCCACGTCGTCGGCGTCGGCGGGGCCGGCATGAGCGCTGTCGCCAGTGTGCTGGCCGCGATGGGCCACGACGTGAGCGGGAGCGATCTCAAGGCGTCACCGGTGACCGACCGGTTGGCCGCCCAGGGCATCCGGGTCTCCGTCGGCCATCGGGCCGAGCACGTCGCCGGCGTCGACGTCGTCACGTTCTCGCCGGCCGTCCGCTCCGACAACGTCGAGCTGGTAGAGGCCGGCCGCCACGGCGTCCCGGTCGTCCGCCGGGCCGAGATCCTGGCGGCGATCGCCGAGACGCGGCGATGCTTGGCAGTGGCCGGGACGCACGGCAAGACGACGTCGTCGTCGATGCTGTCGCTCGTCCTGGTCGAGGCCGGTCTGCACCCGTCGTTCCTGATCGGCGCCGACGTCAACGAGATCGGCACGAACGCGGTGTGGGACGACGGCGAGTGGCTCGTCCTCGAAGCCGACGAGAGCTATGGCAGCTTCGGCGCGTTGCGCCCGGAGATCGCCGTGCTGACGAACGTCGAGCCGGACCACCTCGACCACTACGGGACGTTCGACGCGCTGAAGGCGGCGTTCGGCGGCTTCCTGGCCGGCGCGTCCGGGGGTCGGGTCGTCTGTGCCGACGACGCCGTGGCGGCCGAGCTGGGCCGGGCCCACGACGCGGTCGGCGTCGGCGTCGCGGCCGGCGCGGACTACACGATGTCGGGACTGACGCATGGGCGGAGCTCCGTCGGCTTCGACCTCGCCGGCCCGGACGGCCCGTTGGGCCGGTTGGAGGTCCCGGTCCCGGGTATCCACAACGCCCGCAACGCCGCAGTCGCCGCGGTCGCGGCGTTGGCCGCCGGCGCGCCGTTCTCGGCCGCGGCGACCGCGCTGGCCCGCTTCGCTGGGGTGCCGCGACGGTTCGAGTTCCGCGGCGAGATCGGCGGGGTGACGTTCGTCGACGACTACGCCCACCTGCCGACCGAGGTCCGCGCCGCGCTGGCCGCGGCCCGCGACGGCGGCTGGCGGCGAGTGGTGGCGGTCTTCCAGCCCCACCGCTACACGCGGACGGCCGCGCTGGCCGAATCGTTCGGTACCGCGTTCGTCGACGCCGACCTCGTCGTCGTGACCGACGTCTACAGCGCCGGCGAGCCGCCGGTGCCCGGCGTCTCCGGCAAGCTCGTCGCCGATGCGGTGACCGCCCAGAGCCGGCACATCCCGGTGATCTACGCGCCGAGCCGCGACGAGCTGCGCGACCTCGTGAGGGCCATCCTCGTGCCTGGCGACCTGTGCTGCACGCTCGGCGCCGGGGACCTGACGACGCTGCCCGACGAGCTCCTGGCCGCGCCGGGCTGGTGAGCCGGACGTGGTGAGTCCGGACCACGGCGACCCGGCCCGTCGGGAGCTCCAGCGGGTGGCCGACGCACTTGGCTCACGAGCCGAGCGGGACCGGCCGCTCGGACCGCTCACGACGTACCGGGTCGGCGGTCCGGCCGCGGTGTTCTGGGAGGCCGGGTCCGAAGCCGACCTGCTGGCGGCCCGGCGGGCGCTCTTCGGCCGTCGGGTGCCGGTGCTCGTCGTCGGCAAGGGCTCGAACCTGCTCGTCGCGGACGCCGGCTTTCCCGGCCTCGTGGTCCGTCTCGGCCCCGGCCTGAGCACGATCGACATCGACGGCACCCGGGTGCGGGCGGGCGGGGGAGCCGGGTTGCCGGTGCTGGCCCGCCGGACGGTCGAGGCCGGCCTGACCGGGCTCGAGTGGGCCGTCGGCGTGCCGGGGTCGGTCGGCGGCGCGGTCCGGATGAACGCCGGCGGCCACGGGTCGGACACGGCGGCCGGGCTCGGGCGGTACCGGTGGCTCGACCTGGCTCACGACGCCGGCGGCGAGGACGGTCCAGCCCGGCTCGGTCTCGGCTACCGCCGGTCGTCGATCTCGACGACGGAGGTCGTCGTCTGGGCCGAGTTCGCGCTGACGCCGGGCCCGGTCGGCACCGGCCGGGCCCAGCTCGCCGAGATCGTCTCGTGGCGACGCCAGCACCAGCCTGGGGGGAGCAACGCCGGGTCGGTCTTCGCCAACCCGCCGGGCGACTCCGCCGGCCGGCTCGTCGACGCGGCCGGCCTCAAGGGGTTCCGGATGGGAACGGCCCGGGTCTCGGAGAAGCACGCCAACTTCATCCAGGCCGACGACGGCGGCTCGGCCGACGACGTCCACCGGCTCATCGTCCACGTCCGTCGGACCGTGGCCGAGCAGTTCGGGATCGACCTGCGGCCGGAGGTCCGCCTGATCGGCTTCCGGGCGGTCGAGAATGGGGGCGATGCAACCGAAGGTGGCCGGGTGACCGGGAACCGTGGCCCCCGGGGCGGCCGAGCGCGATGACGCCAACGAAGACCGACGCCCCCCGCCGCGCCGACGCGCCCCGGCCGGCGACGCGCATCGATCCGCGCATCAAGGAACGGCGAACCGCGGTCGTACGGGCGGCCGGCCGCCGGCGCCGGCGGATCCTGTTGATCGCCATCGCCGCCGTCGCCGTCCTTGCCGGCGCGTGGTTCTTCCTCCACACGAAGGTCCTGGCCGCCCGGGTCGTGACGGTCGCCGGCGCCGCCCACACCCCCGATGCCGAGATCATCACCGCCGCCGGCCTCGGTGGGCATCCCCCGCTGATCGACGTCGACACCGGCGCGGTGGCGGCGCGGGTCGAACGGCTCCCGTGGGTGGCGACGGCCGCGGTGAGCCGGGACTGGCCGGACGGCGTCCGGATCGTCGTCACCGAACGGACGCCGGCCGCCGCCGTCTCGGCGACCGGGCCGGCCGGGTCGGCCGCCGCCGCTGGCGGTGTCGCCGCCGCCGGTGCGACGCCGGCGGGGGCCACGCCGTCGACCACGACGACGACCGCGCCGCCGCCGCCGTCGTCGGGCGGCGGGCCGGGGACCGGTGCCTGGGCCCTCGTGGACGGGACCGGGCGGGTCCTGACGGACACGGCGTCGCCGCCGGCCGGCCTCGTGCACGTCGTCGGGCCGGCCGCAGCCGGCGCGCCCGGAACGGTCCTGACCGGCGACCGGCCCGCACTGGTGGTGGCCGCGTCGTTGCCGAAGGCCTTCGCCGGACAGGTCACCGAGGTCGACGTGACCGCGGGCGGCCAGGTGACCCTCAAGCTCACGTCGCCGGTGACGGTGAACCTCGGGACGACCGCGCAGCTCTCGCAGAAGTACGAGGATGTTGCCGCAGTCCTGGCCGGCGCCGCGTTGACGACGGGCGGCGTGATCGACGTCAGCGTCCCCGGATCGCCCGTTGTGACGGGCGGGTGAACAGTGCTTGACCTGGTGAGACGCCGCTCGTATCGTGAGACCACGTCAATTTCCACTACTGTTCGACCTTCCCAACAGGTTGAGAGCCGTGGGAACGACGGCGCGGAGTGCAGTCTCTCGACCGCCTGTTGGGGAGTTTCGAGCATTGCGATCGGTCGGCGATCGCCCCAGTACCGAGGGAGCCCATGACCGTTCCGGCACAGAGCAACTACCTCGCCGTGATCAAGGTGGTCGGTGTCGGCGGCGGTGGCGTCAACGCCGTCAACCGCATGATCGAGTCGGGGCTCCGCAACGTGGAGTTCATCGCGGCCAACACCGACGCCCAGGCGCTGCTGATGAGCGACGCCGACCTGAAGCTGGACATCGGGCGGCAGCTGACCAGGGGGCTTGGGGCCGGGAGCGACCCTGACGTCGGCCGGCAGGCCGCCGAGGAGCACCGGGGGGAGATCGAAGAGGCGCTGCAGGGCGCCGACATGGTCTTCATCACCGCCGGCAAGGGTGGCGGGACCGGGACCGGTGCCGCGCCGGTGGTGGCGGAGGTGGCCAAGGCCGTCGGCGCGCTCACGATCGGCGTCGTGACGAGGCCGTTCACCTTCGAGGGCCGCCGCCGGGCGATGCAGGCCGAGAAGGGCATCCAGGTGCTCAAGGAGAAGGTCGACACCCTCATCGTCATCCCGAACGACCGGCTGCTGACGGTCTCGAACGACAAGACGTCGATGGTCAACGCCTTCAAGATGGCCGACGAGGTGCTCCTGCAGGGGGTCCGGGGCATCACCGACCTGATCACCGTGCCCGGCCTGATCAACACCGACTTCGCCGACGTGAAGATGGTCATGACGAACGCCGGCACCGCCATCATGGGCATCGGCGCCTCGATCGGCGAGGGCCGGGCGGTCAACGCCGCTCGGGCGGCCATCACGAGCCCGCTGCTCGAGGCGTCGATCGAGGGCGCCCGTGGCATCCTGCTCAACATCGCCGGCGGCACCGATCTCGGGCTGTTCGAGGTCAACGAGGCGGCGGAGATCATCCACGGCGTGGCCCACCCCGACGCCAACATCATCTTCGGGGCGGTCATCGACGACAACATGGGCGACGAGGTCCGCGTCACCGTCATCGCCGCCGGGTTCGAGCGGTGGGAAGAGGGCACCCGGCCGGCGACCGCCGGCGCGGAGTCGGGGTCCGGCGGCGCCCAGGGCCTCGGTCTCGAACCGGTGAAGCCGGTCGACATCTTCTCCGACGCGGCCGACGAGGGCGTCGACCTCGGTGACGACGACTTCGACGTCCCGTCGTTCCTCCGATAGGCCCGTCGTTCCGCAGCGAGGCGCACCGATCGACCCGACCGGCGTCGTCGACCGGCTGGCCGCCGTCCGACGCCGGATCGAGTCAGCCGGCGGGGACCCGACGGCGGTCGAGGTGGTCGCGGTGACGAAGGGGTTCGGGCCCGATGCGGTGGCCGCGGCCGCCGCGGCCGGGCTCACGACCGTCGGGGAGAACTATGCCCAGGAGCTCGTCGCCAAGGTGGCAGCGCTCGAGCTGTCCGGACCGACCGTCCGCTGGCACTTCCTCGGCGCCGTCCAGCGCAACAAGGTCCCGGCGCTGGCGCCGCTGGTCGACTGCTGGCAGAGCGTCGCCCGGCTGGCCGAAGGCGAAGCGATCGGCAAACGCCGGCCCGGGGCGGACGTTCTCGTCGAGGTCGACGTGTCGGGGGAGGCCGGCCGCAACGGCTGCCCGCCGGCGGGCGTGCCCGACCTCGTGGCCGGCCTGGCCGGCGTCGGCGTCGACGTCCGAGGGCTGATGGCCGTCGCCCCGCTCGGCGCCCCCGCCCGCCCGGCGTTCCGGTCGGTGCGCGAGCTGGCCGACCGGCTTGGCCTGGCAGAGCGGTCGATGGGGATGAGCGACGACCTCGAGGACGCGGTCGCCGAAGGGGCGACGATCGTGCGGATCGGCCGTGCGCTGTTCGGCGACCGGCCACCGCGGTGACGGGGTCCGCCCGTTCGCCAATGGACGCACTACTCTGTAGTCGAGGAGACGACCGATGGCTACCTCATTCCTGAAAAAGACCATGGTCTATCTCGGACTACTCGATGACGAGTACGACGAGTACGACGAGTACGACGACCGCAGCCCCCGCGGGTTCGCCGCTGTTTCGGCGCGGCCCGACCCGCGGAGCCACGAGGTCGACGAGCCGGCGGAGCGACCGTCCCCCACGCCGGTCGGCCGGATCCGGACGCTGCCGAGAGAGCCATCGGCACCGCAGGTGCAGTCGACGGTGACCGCTCGGCCGACGTCACCGTCGGTGCGACCGATGGCCCCGGGCGACGCGGCCAAGGTCCAGGTCGTCGCCCCGACGCGGTTCGGGGACGCCAAGGAGATCGCCGACTGCTTGAAGTCGAACCGGCCGGTGATCGTCAACCTGCAGGTCGCCGACCGGGACCTGCAACGGCGGATGATCGACTTCTGCAGCGGGGTCACCTACGCGTTGAGCGGAGAGATGGAGAAGGTGGCCGACGAGGTTTTCCTGCTGGCACCGACCAACGTCAAGGTGTCCGAGGAAGAGCGCCAGCGCTTGCAGGAACGAGGGTACGGGCGGGCTTAGGCCGCCAGTGGGTATCGTCGTCGGCCTCATCGAGGCGTACGTCCTGATCCTGATCGCCCGGGCCCTGCTCAGCTGGTTCCCGGTCCGACAGGGCACGGTGTTCGAAAAGGTCGTCCGCTTCCTCGAGCTCATCACCGAGCCCGTGCTCCGCCCGGTCCGGCGGATCCTCCCGCCGGTACGGGTCGGTGGGCAGGGGATCGACCTCTCGATCATCGTCGTCCTGCTCGTCGCGGAGATCATCGTCATCCCGCTGTTGCGAGCCTGATCGCCGCCGGCGGCGCGGGTCCGGTCGAACGGCAGGCCGGCGGGTAGACTTGCCCGCCATGGACAGCGCCCCGCCGACCCAGTCGACCCTCGAGACCCTGCGCACGGTGGAATTCCGGCTGGGCCTGAAGGGCTACAACGTCGACGAGGTCGACGAGTACCTGGAGAAGGCGGCGGTCGAGGCCGAGGCTCTGCACGAGCAGGTCCGGCAGATGTCCGAGCGCCTCCGGCAGGCGTCGGAGCGGATCGCCCAGCTCGAGCGGGAAGGTTCGACCGCCGCGCCGGCCGCGGCCGCGTCCGCCGCGGGCGCCGACTCGTCGATCACCGACGACACCTTGCAGCGGACGCTCGTGATGGCCCAGCGGTTCGTCGACCAGACGAAGCGGGACGCCGAGGCCGAGGCGACCGATGTCGTCGCCCAGGCCGAGGAGCGGGCCCGGGCGACGCTCGCCCAGGCCGAGGAGCGGGCCCGACAGATGAGCGCCGAGGCCGAGCACCGGCTGCGTGAGGAGGTCACCCGCCTCGAAGGGATGCGCGGGCAGTTGGCCACCGACGTCGAGAACATGGCTCGCCACCTCGAGGCCGAGCGCAACCGCCTGCGAGGCAGCCTGGCCGAGATCTTGAAGTGGGTCGACGACAACATCCAGCCGGCGAATTCGCTCATGGCGCTGCGGCCCCGCAGCAGTGACCAGGCGCGTCCGGCCGCCGGGTCCCGGCCGACCGGCAACGGCGGATCGGAGTCGGTCGTCGACCTGCACGGCGGCGAGCCCCAGGTCGGATAGCCCGGCCGGGGATTTCCCCGGTCCCTGTATTGCCTCGGCCGGGGGCGTCCGGTATGGTCGCCGCCTCCCGGTCGCCCGGAGCCGCCCCCGGTGGTCTTCGCGTAGCCGCCGGAGGAGAGGAGGACGACATGACGCCGACCAAGAAGGCCGCCGTGTCGACGACGAAGTCCGCGGCGGCAGCCGGCAAGCCCAAGGCACCAGCGGCCGGTAAGTCGGCCGACCAGAACGCGGGGGCATCAGCCAAGAAGGAAGCGGTGAAGAGCGCGGTGACGACCAAGACGACGGCGAAGAAGGCGACGAAGACCCCGGCGAAGGCGGCTGCTCAGCCGCCGGCCAAGGCGACGAAGGCCCCGGCCAAGGCGGCCCCGGCCCCCGCACCGGCGTCAGCTACGCCGGCCAAGGCGCCGGCCAAGAAGCCAACGACCGGCCCGTACGCCAAGGACGTCAAGTTCCTCGACGAGCAGCGTGAGCTCCTCGACACCGAGCGGGCCATCTACCAGGGCCAGGCCGTCGACCTCAAGGCCGAGGCCGACTCGCTCGCCCAGGAGCGCGAGCCCGGCGACGTCCAGTTCGACGAGGAGTCCGGCGAGGGTGGGACGGTCACCGTCGACCGTGAGCGCGACCTGGCCCTCTCCGCCCAGGCACTCGCCGCGGTGGAGGAGATCGACGACGCGCTCGCCCGGATCGCCAACAAGACGTACGGCGCCTGCGAGCGCTGTCAGCAGCCGATCCCCAAACCGAGGCTCCGGGCCCTGCCGTTCGCCCGGTTGTGCGTCGCGTGCAAGAGCGGGGGGCTGTCGCGGCGCTGAGCCGCCGCCGCCTGCTGGTCACCGCGGCCGTCGCCGCGGCGGTCGTGGCCGCCGACCAGATCACGAAGTCGGTGGTCGTCGCCGACCTGCACCGCCCGGTGCACGTCGTCGGCCCGTTCGGCCTGGCGCTCGGCTACAACTCCGGCTCGGCGTTCAGCCTGTTCACCAGGGCTCCGGCGGTGATCGCGATCGTGGCGATCGTGCTCGTCGTGGTCCTCGTCGTGCTCGCGTGGCGGGCGCCGAGCATGCCGGTCGCCGTTGCCGTCGGCCTCGTCCTCGGCGGCGCCCTCGGCAACCTGGCCGATCGGGCCTTCCGGGGCCACGGCAACGTCGTCGACTTCGTCACGCTGACCCACTGGCCGACGTTCAATGTCGCCGACGCGTGCATCACCGTCGGCGTCGTCCTGCTCGTCGTCTTCTATTGGCGGGCGGCCGGCACCGCGCCGCCCGCCACCCGATGATCGTCACCGTCCCCGCCGCCCTCGACGGCGTCCGGGTCGACCGGGCCGTCGCCCTACTGGCCGACGTCTCGCGCCGCCAGGCCGCCGACCTGGTCGCCGGTGGGCGGGTGTCGGTCGACGGCGTCGTCGCCGGGACCCGGAGCATCGCCCTCGTCGCCGGTTCGACGCTCGCCGTCGACCTTCCCGAGCCGACGCCGGCCGGTGTCGAGCCCGAACCGGACGTCGAGCTGCGCGTCGTTCATGCCGATGCCGACGTCGTCGTCGTCGACAAGCCGGCCGGCGTCGTCGTCCACCCCGGCGCCGGCCACACCCGGGGGACGCTCGTCGCCGGCCTGCTCGCCCGCTTCCCCGACATCGCCGGGGTCGGCGACGCCGAGCGGCCCGGGATCGTTCATCGGCTCGACCGCGGCACGTCCGGCCTGCTCGTCGTGGCCCGGACCCCCGAGGCGTACCGGTCGCTGACCGCCCAGCTGGCCGAACGGACGGTCACCCGGCGCTACGTCGGTCTCGTCGCCGGCCATGTCGCCGAGGATCGCGGCGTCGTCGACGCGGCGATCGGTCGGTCCACCCGGACGCCGACGAGGATGGCCGTCTCGGCCAGCGGCCGCGCTGCCCGAACCGGTTACCGGGTGCTCCGGCGGCTCGACCACCAACCGGGGCTCGCCGAGCCGTCGACGCTGCTCGCCCTGGCGCTCGAGACCGGTCGGACCCACCAGATCAGGGTCCACCTGGCCGCCATCGGCCATCCGGTCGTCGGCGACGACCGGTACGGCCAGCGGGGCCGGGTCGGTGGCCGGGCGTTGCCGGCCGGCCGGCTGTTCCTCCACGCGGCCCAGCTCGGCTTCGACCACCCCGGTAGCGACGAGCGCGTCCTATGGACGGCCACACTGCCCGACGACCTGGCCGGGCTCACCGGGCCGATCGACGTCGACGACCTCTAGGCGGCCGGCTCAGGCCGCGAGGTGGGCGCCGACGACCGCGTCGTCGGCCGACAGCGCGGCGAGGCCCTCCTCTTCGGCCCGGCGGACCCGGCGGACGCCGACCCCGAGCCGTTCGGCCGTCGCCTGCAGCGACGCCGGCGAGTCACCGTCGAACCCGAACCGCAGCCGCAGGACGTCGCGCTGGAGGCCCGGCAGCTTGTCGACGGCCTGACGGACCCGGTCGAGGACCATCTCGTCGTCGACCTCGCTGGCCCAGTCCCGGGCATCGGGGGCGACGAGGTCGCCGAGCGACGTCGCCGAGTCAGCCGCGGCTGGCTGGTCCAGGCTGGCCGCCACCCGAGCGACGCCTTCGAGCGACGCCCGCTCGTCCGCGTCCATCCCGGTCGCTTCGGTCAGCTCCTCGTCGGTCGGCGGTCGGCCGAGCTGGCCGGCCAGTTCGGCCGTGACCGCGTCGAGCCGCTGCAACCGCTCGCCGACCTCGAGGGGAATGCGGATCGTTCGGCCGTGCTGCTGCACTGCCCGTTGCAGGGCTTGGCGGATCCACCAGGTGGCGTACGTCGAGAACCGGAAGCCCCGCTCCCAGTCGAACTTCTCTACCGCCCGGAGCAGCCCGAACGTGCCCTCCTGGACGAGATCCGCCATGTCGACGCCACGGTCCTGGTACCGGCGCGCCCAGTGGACGACGAGCCGGAGGTTCGCCGCCACCATCTGCCGCCGCGCGTCGTCGTCGCCGGCGGCCACCCGCTTGGCCAGCGCCACCTGCTGCTCGTGGTCCGGCATCGGGTACTGGTCGAGATCCCGCAGGAGCAGCCCCAGGCTGTCCGTCGTCCCGCCGCTCGTCCTCGTCGTCATCGCGCTCATCGCTCCGCTTCGCTCGCTCGTCCCGGTTCCTTGTCTCCGACCCTCTGCACAGGAGCCCTACCCATTCGTACGGCTACAACGCCGTTGTGGATCGCTGCATTCCATGTCCGCCGGTCATTTTCCGACCGAAGTTGCAGGCACCGGCCGACCGATGTTCAGCTACCCGCCATGACGAGCGGGCGCCTGTGGTTGGTACGGCACGGCGAGACCGAGTGGAGCCGGTCCGGGCAGCACACCGGCCGAACCGATCTCCCGCTCGAACCGTCCGGCGAAGCCCAGGCCGAGGCTGTCGGGGCGCTCCTGGCCGGTGTCGATTTCGCGCTCGTCCTGACCAGCCCGCTGATTCGGGCCGCCGAGACCTGCCGGCTGGCCGGCCTGGGGGAGCGGGCTGAGGTGACCGACGACCTGATGGAGTGGGACTACGGCGCGGCCGAAGGCCGAACGACCGACGATCTCCGGGTCGACGCCCCCGGCTGGACGCTGTGGACCGACGGCGTCGCCGCCGGCGAGACGGCCGCCGACGTGGGCCGCCGCGCCGACCGCGTCATCGAGCGGGCCCGGTCGGCCGGAGGCGACGCCGTCTGCTTCGCCCACGGGCACGTCCTCCGGGTCCTCGCCGCCCGCTGGATCGGCCTGCCACCGGCGGCCGGACGGCTGTGGACGCTCGGCGCCGGTTCGTTGAGCGTGTTGGGTTGGGAACGCGAGGTCCCGGTTATCGACCGTTGGAACCTGCAGCCCCTACGCCCGATCTGACCCGGCCGGCGGTGGGACCGGGAGCCGCTGCGCTCGCCGCCGCGGTAGCGACCGGGCGGGCGCCGGCCCCGGCGCTGCCCTGGGCCCGGGCGACCATGTCGGCCAGCGTGAACGACTGGAGATGCTGGCGCATCGTCTCGCCGACCTCCGCCCACACCGACAACAGGACGCACTGCCCCTCGTGGTCGCACGCACCGTCCGCGTGCGGCTCCCCGAAGTCACCGGCCACGATCGGGCCGTCGACCGCCGAGACGACCTGGGCCAGCGAGACCTCCTCCGGCGACCGGGCCAGCACGTAGCCACCGCCGACGCCGCGCTTGGACCGGACGAGGCCCGCGCCCTTGAGCGCGAGCAGGATCTGTTCGAGGTACGGCTGGGGCAACCCGGTGCGCTCCGCGATGTCCCGAACTGACGTCGGGACGGTCTGGCCGCCGTGCAGGGCAAGCGACAGCAGCGCCCGGCTCGCATAGTCACCGCGGGTCGACACCTTCACGCACCGGGAGCCTACCGCCGTCCCGCCCGAACTGCGGTCTACTGTTGCCCGGTGAGCACCGTGCCGCCCATTCCGGTCCTGCCGGCCTTCGACGGCCCGTGCATTGCCAACGTCGTCCCGACCCTGCTCGGCCAGGCTCATGATGCCGATCCGGCCGACCTGCCCGACTGGGTGCCCGCGCCGGTCGGACGGGCGGGCCAGGTCGTCCTCCTCGTCCTCGACGGGCTCGGCTGGGAGCAGCTCCGGGTCCGGCCGGGCGACGCGCCGACGCTGACCTCCGCTACCGGTGGCCCGATCACGTCCGTCGCCCCGAGCACGACCGCGGCCGCGCTGACGTCGCTCACGACCGGCTTGCCCCCGGCGGTCCACGGCATCGTCGGCTACCGGCTCGGCGTCGACGGCACCGTGCTCAACGTCCTCGGCTGGCGGCTCGGGCGGGCCGATGCCCGCACGACGCTCCCGCCGCGGACGTTCCAGCCGCACCCGGCCTTTCCCGGCCACCCGGCGACGCCGGTCGTCTCCCGGGCCGACTACGCGCCGACCGGCTTCAGTGCCGCCCATCTCGGCGATGCCGCCCTCCACGGGCTCCGGACGCCATCCGGGCTTGTCGTCGAGGTCCGGCGGTTGCTCGCCGCCGGCGAGCCGTTCGTCTACGCCTACTACGACGGCATCGACCGCGTCGCCCACGCGTATGGCGTCGCCGAGCACTACGACGCCGAGCTGCGAGCCGTCGACCGGCTCGTCGCCGACGTCCTCGACGTCCTGCCGCCGGGCGCCGTCCTCGTCGTGACCGCCGATCACGGCCAGGTCGACGTCGGTTCGTCCGTCGAGGTGCTCGGGAGCGACGTGATGGACGGCGTCCGTCTGCTGAGCGGCGAGGGCCGGTTCCGCGGGCTGCACTGTCGGCCCGGTGCCGCCGCCGACGTCGCTGCGGCGGCCACCGACGCGTTCGGGCACGTCGCCTGGGTCCGGACCAGGGAGGAGCTGATCGACGACGGCTGGCTCGGCGGCGAGCCCGTCCCCGCCGTCGCCGACCGCCTCGGCGACGTCGTCCTCGCGCCGTTCGAGCCGACCGCCTTCCTCGACCCTGCCGACACCGGCGAGCAGCGGCTCGTTGCCCGCCACGGTTCGCTCACCGAGGCCGAGATGCTCGTCCCGCTCGTCGCCTGGGAGCCCGCCGGCTAGGTCGAACCGGCCGCCGAGCGAGCCCCGCCCGACCGGCGCCACTGGCCAGGGCGGCCGGTGCCGGGCATCATCGGGGGGATGACGACCCCCGAGCAGCCCGAAAGCGCCGCCTCCCTCACCAGCGGCATCCCTCCCGATTCGTCCGTCGCCCCCGACGAGGTGCTCCCCGCACCGACCGTCTCCCGGGCCGTCGATGTCGACGGCGACGATGCCGGGTCCGACGGCGACGTCCGCGAGGAGTCGATCGAGCAGCCGGCCAAGGTGATGCGGATCGGTTCGATGGTCAAGCAACTGCTCGACGAGGTGCGCCAGGCGCCGCTCGACGAGGCCGGCCGCACCCGGCTGCGCGAGATCTACGAGAAGTCGATCCGCGAGCTCGCCAGTGGCCTGTCGCCCGACCTCGTCGAGGAGCTCGACCGCGTCGCCCTCCCGTTCGACGAAGGCGTGCCGTCCGAGGCCGAGCTGCGGATCGCCCAGGCGCAGCTCGTTGGCTGGCTCGAAGGGCTGTTCCACGGCATCCAGGCCACCCTCGTCGCCCAGCAGATGGCCGCCCGGGCCCAGCTCGACGAGATGCGCCAGCGCGGCCTGCCCCGGGGGCCCGACGGGCCCGGATCGACACGTCCCGGCACGTACCTCTGAACCGCCCGGAGCCGCCGGTCACCGGCCCGCCCCCGGCCGGCCGACACCGCCGGTCACCGGCCCCCGGCGCCCGGTTCTCGTAGAGTCTCGCGGCGACGGCCAAAGGGCACGAGGAGGCGCCATGTCCGAAGTCCCCCCGACGGGCGAGCAACGCGGCGACGACGCCCAGGACCCGACGAGCCCGCCGGCCTATCCCGGCACGCCCGGGCCACCGCCGGCGGCCACCCCGCCGCCTCCGCCTCCGCCTCCGCCTGCGCCTGCCGGACCGCCGAGCTATCCGGCCGCGCCGGCCAACTACCCGGGAACGCCGGCCTACCCCGGCACGCCGCCGGGCGACGGTGGCTACGTGCCCCCCGGGGGCGTCCCGCCGTACAGCGGCGCCCCGCCGTACGGCGGCGCCCCGCCGTACAGCGGCGCTCCGGGTGCCCCGCCGTACGGCGCCGGTTACCCGCCCCCGCCGGCGCCCCCGGGCGAGCTACCCGCCGCCCGGCTACGCCCCGCCGGGTGGCTATCCGCCGGCCGGCTACGTGCCGGTCTCGCCGTATGCCAGCTACGGCGCCCGGCTGGGCGGCTGGCTGATCGACTGGTTGATCCTCTTGGTCGTCGGACTGGCGCTCAACGCCGTGTTCCGCCACGTCGGAGCGATCACCTTCCACACGCACACGACGAAGAACGGTGTGACGACGTTCCACACCGCCACGTTCTCGGTGACCGCGTCGATCGTCCAGATCGTCATCGTGATCCTCTACGGGGCGATCATGTGCGGCTCGGCGCGCGGCCAGACGGTGGGGATGATGGCGGTCGGCGCTCGTGCGGTCGACCGGGACACCGGTACGCCGATCGGCTTCGGCCGAGCCCTCGGGCGGGCGGCGTTCGAGTACCTCCTGTTCATCGTCATCGTGATCCCGTGGATCATCGACATGCTCTTCCCGGCCTGGGACCAGCGTCGCCAGACCCTCCACGACAAGGTCTCGCGGACGGTCGTCGTCAAGACGTCGGCGGCCCCGCCGGGCTGACGGGCGTCCGGCCCCGACGGCGCACGTCCGGGCGCGCTATCGTCGGAATGACATTCCTGTAACTCGTTTCCCGACGGCCGGCAGGGCGGTCGGCGGGAGCCCGGAGGAGGGCTCGGGGCGTTGGCAACACGTTCGTTCACCCACCTGCACACCCATACCGAGTTCTCGATGCTCGACGGGGCGGCGCGGGTGAAGGACCTGGTCAAGGCGGCTGTCGCTGACGGCCAGCCGGCGCTCGGGATCACCGACCACGGCAACATGTACGGCGTCCTGGACTTCTACAAGGCGTGCCGGGCGGAGGGCCTCAACCCGGTCATCGGCACCGAGGCGTACATGGCCGGCGAGTCCCGGCACGAGCGGCCGGTCCGGCGGGGCAAGGTCGACGACACCGGCGGTGACGTCGAGGGCGGCCAGAAGCTCTACTACCACCTGACGCTGCTGGCGGAGTCGACGCAGGGCTACCGGAACCTGCTCAAGCTGTCGTCCGCGGCGTACCTCGAGGGCTACTACTACAAGCCGCGGCTCGACTGGGAGCTGCTCGAACGCCACCACGAAGGCCTCATCGCCACCACCGGCTGCCTCGGCGGCGTCGTCCTCCAGGCGCTGCTGGCCGGCAACGAGGTGGAGGCCGAGCGGCGGGCCGCCCGGCTCCAGGACATCTTCGGCCGGGACAACCTCTTCGTCGAGATCCAGGACCACGGCATCGCCGACCAGCAGCGGACGAACCCCCAGCTGATCGAGATCGCCCGCCGGCTCGGCGCGCCGCTGCTGGCCACCAACGACAGCCACTACACGCACCGTGAGGACGCGGTCGCCCACGACGCGCTGCTCTGCGTCCAGACCGGCGCCACGCTCGAGCGACACCAACCGTTTCCGCTTCGAGGGCACTGAGCACTACCTGAAGACCGCGGCCGAGATGCGGCACCTCTTCGCCGAGGTACCGGAGTCGTGCGACAACACGCTGCTCATCGCCGAGCGGGCGAACGTGGAGCTCGAGCTCGGCAAGCCGAGCCTGCCGGAGTTCCCGGTGCCGGACGAGTTCGCCGGCGAGACGTACGAAGCCCGGGCGCTCGACTACCTCCGCCACCTGACCTACGAAGGCGCCCGCGACCGGTACGGCGAGCCGCTGCCGCCCGAGGTCCGAGAGCGGCTCGACTACGAGCTCGGGTCATCGGCGACATGGGGTTCGCGGCCTACTTCCTCGTCGTCTGGGACCTCATCCGGCACGCCCGGGACTCGGGCATCCGCGTCGGCCCCGGACGGGGCTCGGCCGCCGGCTGCTGCGTCGCGTACTGCCTGAAGATCGTCGACCTCGACCCGATCCGCTACGACCTGCTCTTCGAGCGGTTCCTCAATCCCGGCCGCAAGCAGATGCCGGACATCGACATGGACTTCGACGAGCGGTACCGCGGCGAGATGATCCGCTACGCGGCCGAGCGCTACGGCAGCGACCGGGTGGCCCAGATCGTGACCTTCTCGACCATCAAGGCCCGGGCGGCCGTCCGGGACGCCTCCCGGGTCCTCGGGCTGCCGTACATCGTCGGCGACAAGATCGCCAAGGCGATGCCGCCGCTCGTGATGGGCCGCGACACGCCGCTGTGGGCGTGCCTGACGAAGAGCGAGGGCCACGAGGACGGCTACGCGGCGGCGGCCGAGCTGCGGGCGATGTACGACCAGGATCCGGAGGCCAAGCAGGTCATCGACGTCGCCAAGGGCCTCGAAGGCCTCCGCCGCCAGGACGGCATCCACGCCGCGGCGGTGGTCATCACGAAGGACCCGCTGACCGAGTACCTGCCGATCCAGCGCAAGCCGGACGCCGGCGGGAAGCCCGAGGACGCGCCGATCGTCACGCAGTACGAGATGCACGGCGTCGAGGAGATGGGCCTCCTCAAGATGGACTTCCTCGGCCTGCGCAACCTGTCGGTCATCGAGCGGGCGCTCGACCTGATCGAGCAGTCGACGGGCGAGCGGCCGGACATCGACGGCGTCGACCTGGACGACGAGAAGACGTTCGTCATGCTCCGCCGGGCCGACTCGGTCGGCGTCTTCCAGCTCGAGGGCACGGCCATGCGCCAGACGCTGCGGTCGCTCGCGCCGACGAGCTTCGACGACGTCGCCGCGCTCGTCGCCCTCTACCGGCCGGGTCCGATGGCCGCGAACATGCACCGCGACTACCCGGAGCTGAAGAACAACCGCAAGGCGCTCACCTACCTGCACCCCGACCTCGAGGTGATCCTCAAGGACACCTACGGGCTCATGCTCTACCAGGAGTCCGTCATGCGGGTCGCCCAGAAGTTCGCGGGCTACACGCTCGAGGAGGCGGACAACCTCCGCAAGGCCTGCGGCAAGAAGATCCGGGCCCTGATCGCCGCCGAGCGGGAGAAGTTCGTCGCCGGCTGCGTCACCGAGGGCTACGGCGAGGAGCTCGGCACCGCCCTGTTCGACATCATCGAGCCGTTCGCGGACTACGCGTTCAACAAGTCCCACTCCTACGGCTACGGCCTCGTCGCCTATCAGACCGCCTGGTTGAAGGCCAACTACCCCGTCGAGTACATGGCCGCCCTGCTGACGTCGGTCAAGGACAACAAGGACAAGACCGCGGTCTACCTCGCCGAGTGCCGGGCCATCGGGATCGAGGTCTTCGTCCCCGACGTCAACCGGTCGTCCGCCGACTTCACCCCCCTCCTCCCGGCCGACGGGGACGGCGAAGAGGCGAACCCGGAGGCGAACCCGGAGGCGAACGGGAAAACGGCCGGCGGCGAGACCGGCCGGGCCGGCCGGGCCGGCGGGGGACCGGGGGCCGAGGAGCCGGGCATCGTCTTCGGGCTGGCGGCCGTCCGCAACGTCGGTGAGAGCCTCGTCGAGCGGATCGTGGCCGAGCGGGAGACGGCCGGGCCGTTCGCCGACGTCTACGACTTCTGCCGCCGGGTCGACCCGGTCGTGCTGAACAAGCGGACGATGGAGTCGCTCGTCAAGGCCGGTGCGTTCGACTCGCTCGGCCACCCGCGCCAGGGGCTCTGCCTGGTACTCGACGAGATCGTCGAGCGGACGCTCGATCGCCGACGGGAGCTCGACGTCGGCATCGCCACGCTGTTCTCGTCGCTCGAGCCCGCGGGCGAGACCGACGACGCCGGCCGGTGGGAGGGCACGCGCGTGCCGGTTCCGGACCAGGAGTTCGACAAGAGCCAGCGGCTGGCCTTCGAGAAGGAGATGCTCGGCCTGTACGTGAGCGACCACCCGTTGATGGGGCTGGAAGGCGCGTTGTCCCGGCACACCGACTGTTCGCTGGCCGACCTACGGGACGCGACCGGCGGCGACGGCGACTACGGGGGTGGCAGCGAAGGCATCGTCCGGGCGGTCGGCGGCGTCGTGACGGACCTCAAGCGGCAGTACACGAAGAAGGGCGACCTGATGGCCCGGTTCATCCTCGAGGATCTCCAGGCATCGATGGAGGTCTTCGTCTTCCCGAGGGTGATGGCCGAGCACGGGGCGATGCTCGAGAACGACGCGGTCGTCGTCGTCCGCGGCCGGATCGACCTCCGCGACGAGCAGGCGAAGCTCGTCGCCATGGATGTCCGACGCCCGATCCTCGAGTCGCTCGACGCTCAAGAGCTCAAGATCGCCCTGCCGCTCGGCGTCCTGTCGGACACGACGGTTGGCCAGCTGAAGGAGCTGCTCAGCGGCCATCCCGGGGCGTCGCCAGTGCTGCTCCATGTGGGCGACAAGGTGCTGAAGCTGCCGGCAGAGTTCAACGTGGATTGCCGGAACGGCCTGGTGGGAGAGTTGAAGCACCTGCTCGGGGCTGGCGCCGTCATGGCCTGAGCGTTGCGGTGGCCGGGCGACCGAGTGGGAAGGGACCCGGCTGGGCCGGTAGAATCGGTCTCATGTCGATCGTGGTGACCACCAAAGACTGCACGGCGCTCAGTGACGCGGAGCTGGCAGAGATGGCCGATCTCTGTGCCGATCGTGCGTCCGGTTTCGACATCGGTTTCCTGTCGAAGGAACGTGAGGACTGGGTCCTCGTGACGCATGCCCGTGAGGGCAACAAGCTCCGGGGCTATTCGTTCTGCACGCTGGAGCGGATCGGCGGGACGCCGTCGCTGCTCGTCGGCCTGGCCGCGGTGGACCGCACCAACCGGGCCGAGGCCGCGCTCAAGACGATGATGACCGATCAGTACCGGCGGGCGCTGCTCGCCTTCCCCGACGAGGATGTCCTGGTCGGGACGCGCCTGTTCTTCGCCGATGGTTTCCGGGCGTTCGCCGGCCTGGCCGACGTCGTGCCGGTCGCCGGCCAGAAAGCGACCGGTGAGGAGCGGGCCTGGGCCCGCCGCCTGGCCAAGCGGTTCGGCGTCGAGGGCCGCCTGGACGACCGGACGTTCGTCCTGAAGGGCGACGGGTCGACGATGGGCGGGTTGGACTTCACCCACCCGAAGGTCAAGCTGCCGGAGGGCTCTGAGGAGTTGTTCGTCGGGCTCGATGCCGACCGCGGCGACCGGCTCGTCGTTCTCGGTTGGGCGATGGCCGAGGATCTGGCCGCCGGCAAGCTCTGCCGCTGACGTAGCCCGCCTGGGGCAACCCGGGATGCGGGTCGGCCGGCGACCCGCCCGGTCCTGAGCTCAGCCGCGGGGGAGGATGGCCGAGCAGATCTTGTAGCAGTGGCCGTCGCGCGGGCTGCTGACCGACGCCAGCAGGTACTGGGGGGAGAACCCGAGCGCGGTCGCCAGGTCCTTGCCGGACAAGCGCTCCCGGCGGGCGGCGTCGAGCGCCCGGCAGGCCTGCGTGTCCTCGACCGGCAGCCAGACGTCGTCGCGCTTCCACCCGAACCGGACCCACGTCGAACCGTCGGCCGGTCGCCGGATGAGCTGCGGTCCCCGGGTCGGCTCGATGAGGGCCGACGACGGGCGGTTGCCGCGGAACTCCCAGTACGGGGCGGACGAACCGGGGAAGCCGAGCAGAGGCCCGTCGGGCGGCACCGCCAGGTGCTCGAGCACCCGGCGGACCTTCCGGCCCCGCAGCGTGCCGACCTGGCGGGGCAGCCCGGTCACGGTCGTCGCTTCCGGCTGGGCCAGGTCGTCACGTTCTGGGTCGTCGGCCAGCGTGGCCTCGATCACGTCGAACGCCGCCAGGTCCGGCTCGTGGCCGTCCGGCCAGTCGACGCGGAGGCGGACGAGCGTGCCCGACGACAGGTCGACGGCCGTCGTGTCCTCGTCGGTACAGGCCAGCACGAGTAGGTGGAGCTGCGCGCCGCCCTCGACGAGGACCCGGTCCCGGCGGGGAAGCTCCCGCAAGAGGGCCCGGCCGGTCGGTGCCGGCTTGTCCTCCGGTTCCGGCCGGCGGTTCTGCACCTCGGGCACTGCCTATTCCTCCGTTCCCTGGCCGGGCTCGTCAAGCTGCGCGGCCAGGGTAGCGGCATCGTGAGCGGGCATCCGGCATGCGAACTGCCGGCAGACGTACGCCGCTCCAGGCGATCGGTCGAGCCACAGCGGCGACGCCGACGGTTCGCCCCAGGCGACGACCGCGTCGGGCAACCAGCGGCCACGGACGACGTCGAGCAGGTCGGGGCGGTCACCGGCGACGACGACCTGGGTGCCGCCGCCGGTCCACGCGGTTGCCGCCACCAGGTCGGCGACCGCCAGTGGCTGCTCGTCGAGGAGCGGGGCGGCGAGCGCCACGATCCGTTCGCCGGCCGACGCGAACCGCTCCTCGCCGTTCAGGGCGGCCAGCCGGAGGAGGGCCGCCGCGGCCACCGAGTTGGCCGACGGCACCGCGCCGTCGACGACGTCCTTGCCCCGGACGACGAGCGCCTCGGCGTCCCGGCCGGTCGTGAACAGGCCGCCGAGTCGGTCGTCCCAGAACAGGTCGAGCATGGCGGCGGCCGCCTCGGTCGCCCGCTCCGTCCAGATCGGCCGGCCGGTCAGCTCGCCCAGCCGGGTACAGCCGTCGACGACCCAGGCGTAGTCGACCGCGAACGCCGGCAGGTCGGTGCCGAGCGACCGCCGCCACCGGCCGTCCGGCCGGCGGAGGCCGTCGAACAGCAGCTCGCCACCGGCCTCGGCCCGCGCCGCCCAGCCCGGTTGACCGGTCGCGCCGGCCGCTTCGGCCAGCGTGGCGACGGTCATGGCGTGCCACTCGGTCAGCACCTTGTCGTCTCGGGCCGGCTGCGGCCGCCGGCGTCGGTGGGCCAGCAGCGCCCGGCGGGCCTCTTCGACCTCCGGCGGCCGCCGGAGCGGGGCGCCGATCGGGCGGGAGAGCACCGTCGTCCCCTCCCAGTTGCCGGCGCCGGTGATCCCGTACCAGTCGACGGCCACCGCGACGAGGTCGGGCCGCCCGGCCTCGGCCATCGCCTCGTCGACCTGGGCGAGCGTGAACGTCGCGTGGCTGCCTTCGATCCCGCCGGCGTCCGCGTCCTCCGACGAGCAGAAGCCGCCGTCCGGCCCGGTCAGCTCGTCGAGCACGTAGTCGAGCGTCTCGGTCGCCACCTGCCGGTAGTCCGCGTTCTGGGTGACCTGCCAGGCGTGGACGTACGCCCGGGCGAGCAGGGCCTGGTCGGTCAGCATCTTCTCGAAGTGCGGGACGAGCCAGTGGCCGTCGGTCGAGTACCGGGCGAACCCGCCGGCGAGGTGGTCGTAGATGCCGCCGGCGGCCATCGCGTCGAGCGTCGCAGTCGCCATCACGAGGGCGTCGTGGTCACCACTCCGGCGGTGGCGGCGGAGGGCGAGCTCGATGAACGTCGGCCGCGGGAACTTCGGCGCCGGGCCGAACCCGCCCCACGTCCGGTCGAACCGCTCGGCCAGCGCGCCGACCGTCCGGTCGAGGACCGCCGGGAACGCCGGGAGCGGCGACGGCTCGGACCGGTCGGCCGCCAGCCGGTCGACGAGGCCGATGTCACCGGCAACGGCCCCGACGAGCACCTCGGCCTGCTCCTCGACCTCGTCCCGTCGGCTCGTCCAGGCGTCGGCCAGGGCGGCGAGGACGCGGCGGAAGGCCGGCATGCCGTGCCGGTCGGCCGGTGGGAAGTACGTGCCGCCGTAGAACGGTCGGCCGTCCGGCGTGCAGAAGACCGACATCGGCCAACCACCCGAACCGGTGACGGCCTGGACCGCGGCCATGTAGACCGCGTCGACGTCCGGTCGCTCCTCGCGGTCGACCTTCACCGCGACGAACGACCGGGCGAGGTCGGCCGCGACGGCCGGGTCCTCGAAGCTCTCGTGGGCCATGACGTGGCACCAGTGGCACGACGCGTAGCCGATCGAGACGAACAGCGGCTTGTCCTCGGCCCGGGCCCGATCGAAGGCCTCGGGTCCCCACGGGTACCAGTCGACCGGGTTGTCGGCGTGCTGGCGCAGGTACGGGCTGCTCGCGGTGGCGAGACGGTTCACTGTCCCGATGCTACGGCGGTCGTCGGCGGAGGTCGGTCGATGCCGGTCGGTAAGGTGGCGGCCGGTGGACCTGCGACTCGACGGCCAGACGGCGCTGGTCACCGGTGGGAGCCGGGGCATCGGGCTGGCCATCGGCCGCCGGTTCGCCGAGGCCGGCGCCCAAGTGATGCTGGCGGCCCGCAAGGCCGAGACCCTCGCCGACGCGGCCGCCGAGCTGGACGGGCTCGACGGCCCGGTGGCCTGGCAGGTCGCCAACGCCGGCGACCCCGAGCAGGCGGCGGCGTGCGTCGCCGCCACCGTCGACCGGTTCGGCGGCCTCGACATCCTCGTCAACAATGCCGCCGCCAACCCGTACTTCGGGCCGATGATCGACATCGACCGCTCCCGGGCCGACAAGACCGTCTCGGTCAACCAGATCGGCCTGCTCTCGTGGTGCCAGGCGGCCTACCGGGCGACGATGGCCGAGCGGGGCGGGTCGATCGTCAACGTCTCGTCGGTCGGCGGCATCAGTCCGGAGCCGGGGATCGGTTGGTACAACGTGACGAAGGCCGCGGTGATCCACGTCACCCGGCAGCTCGCCTTCGAGCTCGGTCCGGGTGTCCGCGTCAACGCCCTCGCTCCCGGGCTGATCAAGACCGACTTCGCCCGCGTCCTGTGGGAGGGCCGCGAGGAGCAGATCGGCCGCCATACGCCGCTCGGCCGGCTCGGCCAGCCCGACGACATCGCGACGGCCGCGCTCTTCATCGCGTCCGACGCGGCCTCGTGGATCACCGGTCAGGTCCTCGTCGTCGACGGTGGCGCCACGCTGTCGCCGGGCGGCGGCATCGGCTGACGGCGGCTCAACGCAGGTCGGCCCGGCGGACCTTGCCCGACGCGGTCCGGGGCAGCGCGTCGACGACGACGAGCTCCTTCGGCGCGGCCCACGGCGCCAGGGCCGAGCCGACGAGGTCGGCCAGCGACCGCAGGAGCGGCGGCGACGACCGGTCGGCTGGCACGACCCAGGCGACGACTCGCTCGCCCCATTCGGCGTCCGGGCGCTTCCAGACCGCCACCTCGGCGACGTCGGGATGGCCGGCGAGGACCTGCTCGACCGCGACCGGCCAGACCTTCTCGCCGCCGGTGACGACGACCTCGGCCAGCCGTCCGTCGACGGCCAGCCGGCCGCCCGGCCCGAGGCGGCCGCCGTCGCCGGTCGGCAGCCAGCCGCCGGGCAGGCGGGGGTCGGCGCCGTCCCGGTACGCCCGCAGCAGCATCGGCGCCCGCAGCAGGATCTCGCCGGCCGCACCGTCGCCAGGCCGGCCGGTGCCGATCGCGACCTCGACGCCGTCGAGCGGGAGCCCGTCGTAGACGACGCCCGAGCCGGTCTCGGTCATCCCATAGGTCGCGACGACATTCGGGGGCAGGTCGCCGGGCGGGGCGGCCCCGCCGAGCAGGACGAGTGTGAAGGTGGCCGGGTCGATCCGGCGCAGCGCGGTGGTGACGAGCGAGACGTGCGTGGCCGGCCGGCCCCGACCGAGGCCGGCCACCCGGTCGGCGTCGAACCGAGGCAGCACGGTCAGCGGCGTGCCGGTCAGCAGGGCCCGGGTGACGACGGCGAGGCCGCCGATGTGGGCCAGCGGCAGGCAGCCGAGCCAGTGGTGCCGGGCGGGGTCGACGCCGAGCCGAGCCGACGTCGCCGTCGCCGACGCGGCGACCGCGGTGTGAGTGAGGACGACCCCGCGCGGCTCGCCGGTCGACCCGCTCGTCGCCACGACGAGCGCGTCGCCGTCGTCGACCGGCAGGCCGTTCGGGAGCCGGGTGATCACGCCGTCGGAACCGACGACCCGGGTGGGCCGCAACGCTGCGACGAGGGCTTCCGCCGCTTGCCTCGGGAGGCGCGGATCGAGCGGGGCGGCCGCGTCGCCGGTGTCCCAGACGGCTCGGAGGGCGTCGACGAAGCCTGGTCCGCCGGGAAGGTCGAGGGCGACGAGCTCGGGCATCCGCCGGTAGCGTAGGTCGCCATGAACGACGGCAGCACAGGCCCGACGACGGTCATCACCGGTCCGCCGCACGACCCGCTCGACGATCTCCGGGGGCTCGCGCTGCCGGACTTCAAGCCGGACGGGACGTTCAACGACATCCGCTACGAGACGGCCGAGGGCATCGCCCGGATCACGATCAGCCGCCCGGAGGTCCGCAACGCCTTCCGACCGCAGACGCTGTTCGAGCTCATCGAGGCGTTCACGATGGCCCGGGACGACCCGTCGGTCGGTGCCGTCGTCCTGCGCGGCGACGGTCCGGACGCGTTCTGCTCCGGCGGCGACCAGCGGATCCGCGGCGACGACGGCTACGTCGGCGACGACGCGGTCGGCCGGCAGGGGATCGGCCGGCTCAACGTGCTCGACCTGCAGGTCCAGATCCGCCGGCTGCCGAAGCCGGTCATCGCCAGCGTCGCCGGCTACGCCATCGGCGGCGGCCACATCCTCCACCTCGTCTGCGATCTGACGATCGCCGCCGACAACGCCCGGTTCGGCCAGACCGGCCCCCGGGTCGGCAGCTTCGACGGCGGCTACGGGTCGAGCCTGCTCGCCCGGACGATCGGGCTGAAGCGGGCCAAGGAGGTCTGGTTCCTCTGCCGCCAGTACGACGCCGCGCAGGCCCTCGACTGGGGCCTCGTCAACACCGTCGTCCCGCTCGCCGACCTGGAGGCCGAGACCGCGGCCTGGTGCCGGCAGATCCTCACGCTGTCGCCGATCGCGTTGCGGATGCTCAAGGGCGGGTTCAATGCGGCCGACGACGGCCTGGCCGGCATTCAGCAGCTCGCCGGCGACGCGACGATGCTCTACTACATGACCGAGGAGGGGCAGGAAGGTCGCAACGCCTACGTCGAGCGGCGCCAGCCCGACTTCTCCCGCTTTCCCCGCCGTCCGTGACCGGCCCCCCGGCCGGGGGACCGCCGTCCCCCGCGGGTCAGACCGCGCCGCCGGGCCCCGTCCGGCGCTGGGTGCTCGGCGCCCGGCCGAGGACGTTCGCCGCGGCGATCGTGCCGGTCGTGGTCGGAACCGCCTGCGGGTGGTGGTTCCGGAGCTCGTCGGGCCATGGCGGCGGTCCGCGGTGGGTGGCGTTCGTGCCGGTGGGGGACACCCACCCACAGGACACGGTCGTCCGGGTGGCCGGACATTGGGACGGGTGGCAGGTGTTCACCGGCGTCGTGTCGGGACCGGCGGCGGTGATCTGGTGGCGAGCGGTTTGCGCGCTGATCGTCGCCCTGGCCATTCAGATCGGCACGAACTACGCCAACGACTACTCCGACGGCGTCCGGGGGACCGACGAGCGGCGGGTCGGGCCGGTCCGGCTGGTGGCGTCCGGCCTGGCGTCGCCGGCCGCGGTGAAGCGGGCGGCGTACCTGTCGTTCCTGGTGGCTGCGGTCGCCGGGGTGGGACTCGCCGCGGCGACGACGTGGTGGCTGGTGCCGATCGGCGCGGCCTGCTTCCTGGCGGGCTGGCTGTACACCGGCGGCCCGAAGCCGTACGGGTACATCGGGCTGGGCGAGCTGTTCGTCTTCGCGTTCTTCGGCGTCGTGGCGACGGTCGGATCGTCGTACGTACAGTTCGGCCACCTGTGGCCGGCGTCACTGCCCACCGCGCTTCACACGTCGTACCCGTTCTACGCCTACTACGACTACCTGCTGGCGCTGTGGGCGTCGATCGCGGTCGGGTTGCTGGCGACGGCCCTGCTCGAGGCGAACAATCTCCGCGACATCGCCGGCGATGTCGTCGCCGGAAAGAAGACGCTGGCCGTCCGGCTCGGCCGCCGTCGAGCCGGCTGGCTCTACGTCGGCTCGCTGATCGGCGTGGGCGTCGGCGTCGTCCTCGTCGCCCTCGTCCGGCCGTGGGCGCTGCTCGCGCTGGCGGCCGTGCCGCTGGCCGTGCCGCCGTGCCGGCTGGCGCTCGGTGACGCGGAGGGGCGCGAGCTGTTGCCGATGCTGGGCGCGACCGGCCGGCTCCAGCTCGTCGTCGGCATCCTGCTCACGCTGGGCATCTTGCTGTGAACCGATCAACCATCGTCCGACCGGAGGAACTGGTCGACGATGCGGGCGGCCAGCGCCGGCTGCTGGAGGTGGACGGCGTGGCCGGCCCCCGGGACGACCGACAACACCGCGTCGGGCAGCCCGGCGACGAGCCGGGCGCCGAGCGCGGCGAACCGGAGGTCGACCGCGCCGACGAGCACGAGCGTCGGTACGCGGAGCCCGGGCAGCCGGGCCCACTGCGGGGGCTGCGTGCCGGTGCCGGCGAGCCGCAGGCTCGACGCCAGGCCGGCGGCCGAGTTGCGCCGGCGCTCGTCGGGCGCCGGTGTCACGAGGCCGGCGAACATCGGCGCGGCCAGCCAGCGCCGGACGAAGCCGTCGACATCGCCGGACCGTTCGAGGCCATCGGCCAGCTCGTCGTCCCGGGCCCGTCGGGCCGCCCGGGCGGTCGGGTCGTCGATGCCGGCCGTGCCGCCGACGAGCACGAGCCGCCGGACGGCGTCGGGCCGAGCGAGCGCGGCGTGCAGGGCGACGCGGGCGCCGAGCGAGTAGCCGAGCAGGTCGAACGGGCCGTCACCACCGGCCGCAGCCAGCCGCCCACCGCTGGCGCTCACGTCCGCCCGGACGTCCGACGACCCGCCGTGGCCCGGCAGGTCCGCCCGCGCCAGCTGGCGGCCGGCGGCGAGCGCCTGGCCGAACGGACCCCACAGGCGGCCGGTCTGCGTGAAACCGTGCGCGAGGACCAGTCGCGGCCCGTCGCCGTCGATCTCGACGTGCAGCTCCGGAACCGGAGCCGGAGCCGTCTGCGCAGAAGTGGGCACCGTCAGTGAGCGTAGAGGGCGACGTGCAGGCGACCTTCTGCGCGACGTTGGTCGACGAGTGGGTCCGGGCGGGACTGACCGACGCGGTCGTCTGTCCGGGCTCGCGGTCGACGCCGCTGGCGCTGGCCCTCGCCGGCCGGGACGAGCTGCGTGTCCACGTCCGGCTGGACGAGCGCGGCGCCGGGTTCTTCGCGGTCGGCCTCGGGTTGGCCACCGGCCGGCCGGCGGTCGTGCTGACGACGAGCGGGACCGCGGCGGCGGAGCTCCACCCGTCGGTCGTCGAGGCTCATCACGCCCGCGTTCCCGTGGTCGTCTGCACGGCCGACCGGCCGCCGGAGCTCCAGGGCGTCGGGGCGCCGCAGACGATCGACCAGGCCGGCCTGTTCGGCCCGGCTGTGCGGTGGTCCGCCGCCCCGGGCGTGGCGGACATCGCGACGCGATCGACGTGGCGACCGCTGGCCTCCCGGACGGTGGCCGAGGCGGTCGACGGCCCGCTCGGCCCGGGGCCGGTCCACCTGAACCTGGCCTTTCGCGAGCCGCTGGTCGGGCGGCCGGGGGCGCTGCCGGCGGGCGATCCGCGCGGCGGCTCGGTGCACCGCCGGCACGGGCGCCCGACCGGGCCGGGCCCGGACGTCGGCGCGTGGCCGGGTCGGCGCGGCGTGATCGTCGCCGGCACCGGCTGCGGCCCGCCGGGTGGCGTGCTCGGCCTGGCCGAGGCGCTCGGCTGGCCGGTTCTGGCCGACCCGAGGTCCGGCTGCCGGCTCCCGCACCCGAACGTCGTCGCTGCGGCCGACGCGATGCTCCGATCGGACGCCGTCGGTGGGCGGCTGCGGCCGGAAGTCGTCGTCGTCCTCGGCGCGCCGTGGGCGTCGAAGGTCGTCGCCGGTTTCCTCGCCGACGCGGCCGGCGCCGGAGCCGCGACGGTCGCGGTCGACCCGTGGTGGCGGTGGGCCGATCCCGACCGGACGGTCACCGACCTCGTCATCGCCGACCCAGGCCCATGGGTCGAGCAAGCCCGCTCGGCCGTCCCGGCGGTCGCGCCGTGGGGCGGCGAGTGGCTCCGGCCGTGGCAGTTGGCCGAACGGGCGGCCCAGGACGCGATCGACCGGGAGCTGACCGATGGCCGCCTCACCGAGCCCGGCGTCGCCCGGCGGCTCTTCCGGCTCCTGCCGGCCGGCACGCGGGTCGTCGTCTCGTCGTCGATGCCGGTCCGCGACCTCGAGTGGTACGCGCCGCCGGTGGCCGACCCGCCGTCCGTGCTGGCCAACCGGGGGGCGAACGGCATCGACGGTGTCGCGTCGACTGCCCAGGGTGCTGCCGCCGCCGGCGGTGGGGCGGTCGTCGGCGTCCTCGGTGACCTGGCGTTCCTCCACGACGTCTCGTCGCTCGTCGGCCCGGCCGGGACCCAGCCCGCCGGTCGGGGGGCCACGAGTTGCACCCTGCTCGTCGTCGACAACCGCGGCGGCGGCATCTTCAGCTTCCTGCCCCAGGCGGGCCCCGTCGACACGGGTCGGTTCGAGCAGCTCTTCGGGACGCCAGCGGCCCCGGACGTCGTCGACGTCGCCGGTGGCTTCGGCCTGCCCGTCCACGACGTCGGCTCGACCGGTGAGCTCGACGGCGCGCTGGCGGCAACCGTCGGCTCGCCCGGGCTCTCGGTCGTCCGCGCTCGGGTACCCGACCGCGCCGAGAACGTCGCCGTCCACGATCGGCTCCACCGGGCCGTCGCCGACGCGGTCGGTGAGGCGCTCGCCCAGAGGTAGCCGGCCACTCAGCAGTAGCCGGCCGGCCGGTGGTCAGCGGTAGCGGGCGGCGGGAACCCAGCTCCCGTGGAAGCCGAACGGGACGCGGGCGGGCAGGTGGACGACGGCCTCGGGGTCCTGGCCGAACGACGACGCATCGAGGATGACGAGGTCGCTGGTATCGGTCGTCGCGTCGTAGACGACGGTGAGGACCCAGCCCTCGTCGTCGGCGCGGCCGTCGGGGTCGCGGACGAAGATCGGCTCGCCCGGCGACCGGCCGGGACCGGGGTCCCACCGGACGGCCTCGTCGCGAACGAGGTCGTAGCGGACGAGCGCGTCGAACGACTGCGCGTCGTCGGTCTGCGACATCTCGACGCAGTAGCCGTACCGGTACGGCCGGCCGGCCAGCGTGTCGTCGATCCGGGGGAACTCGATCGTCCGGTCGTCGAGCCGCGTCGTCTCGACCCGGCCGGCGGTGGCATCGACGCGCCAGCGTTCGAGGACCGGCAGCCCGGAACCGATCAACCGGCCGGGCTCGGTGTCGAACGTCTGCTCGTAGCGGCAGACGTCGAGGACGACGGTCGGCCCGTCGTCGAACGCGTTCATGACGTGGAAGACGTAGCCGGGGTCGACGCCGATCCACCGCGTCGCGGTCCCGTCCTCGCCGCGGTCGAGGACGCCGATCCGGGCGCCCGCGTCCGGCTCCCACCGGAACGGGAGCGGTTGGCCGGTCGCCACCAGGTCGATGTCGAAGACGACCGGGAGATCGAGGAAGACGACGCGCGTCCCGGTGACGCCGAAGTCGTGCTGCATCGTCGCCCGCGGGATCTCGACGTCGGTCGAATGGACGAGCGAGCCGGTCCGGTCGAGCTCGTGGTAGCGGAGGAACGGCGGCCCGAAGACGTCGTAACCGAAGAACGCCATCGCCCCGGTCTCTGGGTCGACGTGGGGATGGGCAGTCATCGGCGACGTGAGCGCGCCGTCGAAGTCCTCGACGCAGACCGTCTCCAGTTCCGTCGTCAGCCGGTGCGGGAAGCCGGACTCGACGAGCGCAAGCAGCCGACCGCCGTGCCAGACGACGTGCGTGTTCGCCGGCCCGTCGAGCGGTTCCGGCGGACCGGGCGGGCGCGGCGTGCCGGCGGCCGCGGCGAGCCGGCGCGTCCGGACCCAGCGGTTCCGGTACGAGACGGCCCGACCGTCGCGCAGCTCGATCGCGTGGACCATCCCGTCGCCGCTGAACCAGTGGTACATCGCCGCGTCGTCGACCGCGACCGGGTTCGGACCGTTGCGGACGAGCAGGCCCTCGAGGACCGGCGGGATCGCGCCGTCGACCGCCAGTGGCCGCTCGACCGTCAGCTCTTCGGTCACCGGCGCGAAGTTGCCGGTCAGGTACGGATTGTCGTCGGCCATGCGCTCACGTTACGGCGTCCGCGCTGGCGGCGACCGGGTGGTCGTATGGCAGGCTGGTCGGATGCCCTCGTTCTCCGACGACCTGCGTTTCCGCGGGCTCCTTCACCAGGTCACCGACGAGCGGCTCCTGCACCGGCTCGACACCGGCTCGCTGACCGCGTACATCGGCTTCGACCCGTCCGCGCCGAGCCTCCACGTCGGCAGCCTGATGCAGCTCTGCACGCTCCGCCGGCTCCAGATCGGCGGCCACTCGCCGATCGCCCTGGCCGGTGGCGCCACCGGGATGATCGGCGATCCCGGCGGCAAGTCGGCCGAGCGGAACCTGCTCTCAGCTGACCGGCTCGCGGCCAACCTGGACGGCATCCGGCCGCAGCTCGAGCGGTTCCTCGACTTCTCCGCCGGTGGCGCGCGCGGCTGCTCGACAACGCGGCGTGGCTCGGGTCGATGCCGCTCGTCGACTTCCTGCGCGACGTCGGCAAGCACTTCACCGTCAACCAGATGGTCGCCAAGGAGTCGGTCCGAGCCCGGTTCGAGCGGCCGGACCAGGGCATCTCGTACACCGAGTTCAGCTACATGCTCCTCCAGGCCTACGACTTCCTGCGGCTCCACGAGGACCACGGCTGTGACCTCCAGGTCGGCGGGAGCGACCAGTGGGGGAACATCACGATCGGCGTCGACCTGATCCGCCGCGTCGCCCGGGCCGAAGCGTTCGGGCTCACGACGCCGCTCGTGCTGAAGGCCGACGGCACGAAGTTCGGCAAGACCGAGTCCGGGACGGTCTGGCTCGATCCGGAGATGACGAGCCCGTACCGGCTCTACCAGTTCTTCTTCAACACCGAGGACTCGATGGTCGGGACGTACCTGCGGTACTTCACGTTCATCGACCACGACGAGCTCGTCGCCCTCGACCACGCGACCGCCGAACGGCCCCAGGCCCGCGACGCCCAGCGAGCGCTCGCCCGGGCGGTCTGCGACCTCGTCCACGGCCACACCGAGGTCGAGCGGGCCGAGCGCGCCGCGGCCGCGTTGTTCGGCGAGGACATCGCCCAGCTCGACGAGCGGACGCTGCTCGACGTCGTCGACGACGCGCCGACGACGCTGATCGGTCGGGACCGGCTCGTCGGCGGTGTCCCGTTGGTCGACGTGCTCGTGACGACCGGCCTCGTCAAGTCGAAGGGCGAGGCTCGGCGGGCGATCACCCAGGGCGGCGCCTACATCAACAACCGCCGCGCCGACGACGTCGACCAGGCGCTCGGCGCCGACGACCTCCTTCACGGCCGCTACGTCGTCCTGCGCCGCGGCCGTCGCGACTACCACCTGCTCCAGGCCGAATGACCGATGTCCCGGTCGAGCCGGCCGGGCCGCGGCGGCGCGGTGCTCCCCGGGGTCACGGCATCAGCGCCCGCTGGTGGATCGCCGGCGCCGCCGTCGTCGTCGCGGCGATCGCCGTGATCGCGTTCATCTCGTACGGCCACCTCGGACCGTCGGGCACGCCAGCCCAGAAGATGACGTCGTGGGTCGCCGCGAGCGGCTTGAGCCAGAACGTCGGGTCGCTCCACGACGACGGCGTCCATCTCGGTGAGGTACTGGACCAGCACAAGGGGACCGGCGCGGTCCACACCGTCTGCGGCGTCATGTCCGTCGACGCCCAGACAGGGAACACCAAGCTCCCGTCGCCCGACACCGCGTTGAACCAGATCCTCGCCCACGCCTACGGGTTGGAGTACGACGCGGCGACCGACTGTTACAACGCCGGCGCCGACAACGCCAAGCTGCTCGCCAAGTCGGCCGACGAGCGGGCGCAGGCCCAGCGCCTGTTCGTCCAGGCGCTCGCCCGGATCGCCTCCGTCGACGGCCAGACCGTCTCGACGACGACGACGACGTCGCCGACAACAACAACAGCGAGCATCTTCGGATGACGTCCCCGGACGACGGCTACGACCGCCTCCGTCGGCGCGTGCTCTGGTCGATGCCGACCGGGCTGTACGTCATCGGCAGCCGGGCGCCGGCGGCCGGGCCGGACCAGGCCGTCGAGCGCAACCTGATGACCGCCAACCTCGTCGTCCAGGTGGCGACCGAGCCGAAGTTGGTGGCGGTCGCCATCGACGCCGTCGCGGTCACCGGGCGGCTGGTCGAGGCCGGTGGCTGCTTCTCGGTCAGCATCCTCGACCGCCAGGACCGCGCCGTCGTCCGCCGGTTCGTCAAGCCGGTGACCGACGTCACGATCGGTCCGGACGGCCGGGCGACCGCGATGGCCGGTGAAGCCGTCGTCGAAGCGGTGACGGGAGCGCCGATACTGGCCCGAGCCGCCGCCTCGTTGGACTGCGAAGTCCGCCATCGGCTCCCGCTCGGCAGCCATCAGCTGTTCGTCGGTGAGGTCGTCGCCGTCTCGGGACCCGACGGCGACATCCCCGACGTCCTCCGGATGGAGGACACCCGGATGAACTACGGCGGCTGATGGCCGGCCGGTGGCTCCTTCGGGCGCAGGTCGACCCGTAGGGTCAGGATCCCGTCCTCGAGGGTGGCGTCCGCGTCGCCGATCATCGCGAAGTCCATGAAGTCGTTCTGGGCCTGCTCGCGGAACCGCTGGCGCTCCGGTCCCTCGACCGGTGGCAACCCCCGTTGACGCACGGCTTTGGCCCGCTGCTGGAAGCGGGCCACCATGGCGTCGGGGTCGAAGGAGTTGTCCATCAGGGCTGGTCGGTCAGGGTGACCGGAGGCCATCGTACCGGGCGACGGTGACCGGATCGCGACCGGAAACGCAGTACACTGAGAGGAGCGATCGGGGCGGCAGTACCGGGACGATCGGGTCGGACCATCCGGGGTTGTCCGCCGACTTTGGGCCCCATCTCGAACCGGGCGAATGCAGGCCGGGTCGTACGGGAACGGCGCAGCAAGGGAGTTGTCGTGAAGAAGGGACGCCATCGGCGGTTCGAAGAGGCCCGGAGCCTCAAGCGGTCAGTAGCCACCGCCGACCAGCAGTGCCCGGAGTGCGGCGCCGAGCCCGAAGACGTCCATGCGTCGTGGTGCCTGGCCGAGGAAGACCAGTACGACCGCATCCTGGGGTCCGTTCCGCCGTCGCACAGCGACGAGCCCGACCCGCTCGACGACTAGGCGTCGGCCGGCCGCCGGACGGCCGGGTGGGGGAGCGGTACGCCACGGTTGGCCAGTCGGTCGCGGCGGTCCGCCATGAACGCGACGAGCATCTCGTAGGCCTTCGGTCCGACCATCTCCGTCAGCTCGGCCGCCATCGTCTCGTACACCGGCGCGGTCCCGACGAACGCCTCGTGGGACTCGGTGCACCACCACGCGAACTCCTCGCCGCCGGCACCCCAGTGCTTGCGGTCCCACTGGCGGATGGTCGACGTGACGTACCCGTCGTCGGCGACCGCGTCCTCCCGGCGGAGCGGGAGCTGCCAGCAGACCTCCGGCTTGAGCTCGAGCGGGTTCTGCCCCCGCCGGAGCGCGGCCTGGTGCAGGGCACAGCCCGGGCCGGTCGGGAACCCGGGCCGGTTCAGCATGATGCACGCGCCGTCGACCAACCGGGTCACGGTCTCGCCGTGCTTGTTCTGCTTGAGCACGCCCTTCTTCGTCCCGCGGCCGTGGAACTGCCATTCCTCCGGAGAGAGCGAGGCGGCGTTCTTCTCGACCTCACGGGCGTCCCGCTTGTCGACCATGTGGGCGCCGTACGAGCAGCAACCGTGGACGAGCTCGGGCGCCGGGCCGGTCAGCACCCCCTGGCACCCCTGCCCGAAGATGCAGGACCAGCCGCTCGCCAGGAAGGTCACGTCGAAGATCCACGTGCGCTCCTCGTCGGGGTCCTCGAAGCTGACCCACTCGTGGGCATCGGCCGGGGGCGCCATGGCCATGGCGGCACCCTACTGCGCCGCCGGCGACCGGCGCGCCCGTATGATGGCGGCATGACGCCTCCCGTGGACGTAGAGCTCAGCCCGGTGGTCACGTTGACCGACGAAGCGCGGTCGATCGTGCGTGATGCGATGGGCCAGGAGCCCGATCCGGACCGCCTCGCGCTCTGGCTGGAGGTGCGCGGCGTCGCCGACGGCGCGTTCGTGTACGACCTCTTCTTCCAGCCCCGGGCCGACGCCGGCGAGGACGACGCGGTCCAGCACGACGACGATCTGCCGATCGTCGTCCCGGCCGGCAGCGTCGACCAGCTGCGCGGTGCCCGCCTCGAATGGTCCGAGGACGGCGGTGGCGGCCTCGTGCTCGTCAACCCGAACACCCCGCCAGCCGACGAGGCGGCCACGGGCGTGCCGACGGAGGTACTGGCGGCCGGGATCGCCGGGCCGTTGGCCAGCCGCGTGTCGGTCGTGCTGGAGCAGGTCGTCAACCCGTCGATCGCCGGCCACGGCGGACGCGCCGACCTCGTCGCGCTCGACGAGGCCGAGGGCGTGGCCTATCTCCGCCTGTCCGGCGGCTGCCAGGGGTGCGCGATGTCGCGGATGACGCTCACGCAGGGCATCGAGGTGGCGCTGCGGGACGAGGTCCCCGAGGTTCTCCGGGTCGTCGACGTGACCGACCACGGCGGCGGCGACAACCCGTACTACTGAGCGCCGGCCGGTCCCGGGCGGGGTGCCCGGGCTGAGTAGTTTGGTGCCGTGCTTCGTTATCTGACCGCGGGCGAATCCCACGGCAAGGGCCTGGTCGTGGTGGTCGAGGGGCTGCCGGCCGGGCTGGCGGTGACCGTCGAGGACGTCCAGGCCGAGCTGGCCCGGCGCCGGCTCGGCTACGGCCGCGGACCGAGGATGCGGTTCGAGGCCGACGAGGTCACGCTGCTGGGCGGGATCCGCCATGGCCGCACGCTCGGGTCGCCGGTGGCCATCGAGATCGGCAACTCCGAGTGGGAGCGGAAGTGGACCGAGGAGATGTCGCCGTCACCGGGTGAACCGTCGAAGATCCTCACGCAGCCCCGACCGGGCCACGCCGACCTGGCCGGGATGCAGAAGTACGGCTTTGACGACGCCCGCGACGTCCTCGAGCGCGGCGTCCGCTCGGGAGACCGCGGCCCGGGTGGCGGCCGGCTGCCTGGCCAAGCTGCTGCTGGGCCATCTCGGCGTGTCCGTCCTGAGCCACGTCGTCCAGCTCGGTCCGGAGCGGGCGGCCGAAGGGGTCCGGCCGGCGCCGGCCGATCTGGACCGGGTCGACGGTTCGGAGGTCCGCTGCCTCGACGCGGCGGCCGAGAAGCGCATGGTGGCGACGATCAAGGCGGCCGCCAAGGACGGCGACTCGCTCGGCGGCGTCGTCGAGGTGCTCGCCTACGGGGTGCCGGTCGGGCTCGGCAGCCACGTCCACTGGGACCGCAAGCTCGACGCACTGCTGGCCCAGGCGCTGATGAGCATCCACGCGGTCAAGGCGGTCGAGATCGGCGAAGGCTGGGACGTCGCCGGCCGGCGGGGCTCGGCCGCCCACGACGCGATCCGGGTCGACGAGACCGCGTCGGACGCCGGCGGGTACCGGCGGGACACCGTGCGGGCCGGCGGTATCGAAGGCGGGATGTCGATCGGCGGACTGATCACCGCCCGCGTCGCCATGAAGCCGCTGGCCACGTTGAACCGGCCGGTCCTCGAGACCGTCGACGTCGTGACGAAGGCGTCGACCGTCAGCTTCAAGGAGCGGACCGACGTCACTGCGGTGCCGGCGATGGGCGTCGTCGCCGAGACGATGACCGCCCTCGTCCTGGCCAACGAGGCGCTGCGCAAGTTCGGTGGCGACTCGGTGGCCGAGATCGTCCGCAACCGCGACGGTTTCGTCGCCTCCCTCGGCGAGACCTTCTCCGGCCCGGTCCCGGCTCCCGACCGGCCCGCCGTGCGGCCGGCCACCGGCGGGGCGTGAGCCGAGTCCTGCTGGTCGGCATGATGGGTGCCGGCAAGACGACCGTCGGCCGCCTGCTCGCCGAGCGGTTCGGCTGCCCGTACGTCGACTCCGACGAGCAGGTCGAGGCGGCGACCGGCCGCACCGTGCCGGAACTGTTCGAGGCCGAGGGCGAGGCGGCGTTCCGGGCCGCAGAGTCGGCCGCGCTGGCGGACGCGCTGGCCGCGGACGGCCCGATCGTTGTTGCCGTCGCTGGTGGTGCCGTCCTCGACCCCGGCAATCGGGAGCTGCTGCGTCGATCGGGCACCGTCGTCTGGTTGCGGGCCGAGCCGGCGACGCTGGCGGCCCGGGTCGGCGACGGGGCCGGGCGACCGCTGCTCGACGACGATCCCGGCGGCCGCGGTCGACCGGCTCGACCGCGTCCGCCGGCCGCTCTACGGCGATGTCGCGAACGTCGCGGTCGACGTCGACGGGCTGACCGCGGTCGAGGTCGCGGCCGAGGTGTTGGTCCGGCTGCGGGGGGCGATCGGTGATCACCGTCCCGGTCCCGCTCGGCGGTGGCCGCGACTACGACGTCGTCGTCGGCGCCGGCGCCCGCCTCGAGCTGGGACGGCTTGTCGCCGAGCGGGTCGCGGACGCCCGCCGGGCGGCCGTCGTCACCCAGTCGGCGCTCACCGAGACGGCCTGGTTCGCCGACGTCGACCCGGGCGTCCCGTTCGACGTTCACGTCGTCCCCGACGGCGAGGATGGCAAGTCGGTGCCAACCGTCGAAGCGCTCTGCCGGGCGTTCGCCCGGTCCGGGCTGGGCCGCGGCGACGTCGTCGTCGCGGTCGGTGGCGGGATCGTCACCGATGTCGCCGGGTTCGCGGCCGCGGTGTACCACCGGGGGACGGCCTACGTGAACGTCGCGACGTCGCTGCTCGCCCAGGTCGACGCAGCCGTCGGCGGCAAGACCGGCGTGAACATCCCGGAGGGCAAGAACCTCGTCGGCGCGTTCTGGCAGCCGGCGGCCGTGCTCTGCGATACCGGCACGCTCGACACGCTGGCGCCCCGGGAGTGGGCGTGTGGCCGGGGCGAGATGGCCAAGTACGCGTTCCTCGGCCCGGCGGAGCCGGACGCGTCGTTGCTGGCCCTGCCGATCGACGAGCAGGTCGCCCGGTGCGTCGCGGTCAAGGCCGACGTTGTCGGCGCCGACGAACGCGAGGGCGGCCGCCGGATGATCCTCAACTACGGCCACACGCTCGCCCACGCCCTCGAAGCCGCATCGTTCGGTGCCGGCGGCGATCTCCGCCACGGCGAGGCCGTCGCGGTCGGCCTCGTCTACGCCGCGCTCCTCGCCCGCCGGCTCGGTCGGATCGACGACGACCGCGTCGCGCTGCACCGCCGGGTCGTCGCTGGCTTCGACCTCACCGGCGACCTCCCGGCCGACGCCGACCCGGCCGTCCTGCTGTCGTACATGGGCCGCGACAAGAAGGCCCATCACGACCTGACGTTCGTGCTCGACGGACCGGCCGGCGTCGAGCCGGTCCGGGGCGTCGACCCGGCGGAGGCGCTCGCTACCCTGGTGGAGATGGGAACCGGACGGTGACGGCGTCGAGGGGCACCGCGTCCAGGGGCACCGCGTCCAGGGGCACGGTGTTGCTGTTGTCCGGACCGAACCTCGACCTCTTGGGCGAGCGCGAACCGGCGATCTACGGACCCGAGCGGTTGGCCGACCACGTCCGGACGGCCGAAGCGACCGCCGAGCCGCTCGGCCTCGTCGTCGAGCACGTCCAGTCGAACCACGAGGGTGAGCTGATCGAGGCCGTCCACGCGGCGCGCGGTCGGGCGGTGGCCGTCGTCGTCAATGCCGGGGGGCTCACGCACACGTCGTGGTCGCTGCACGACGCGCTCGCCGCGTTCGACGGCGTCGTCGTCGAGCTGCACCTCTCGAACCCGGCCGCCCGGGAGCCGTTCCGGCACACGTCGGTCATCGCACCGGTGGCCGACGGGCTGGTGGCCGGCTTTGGCGGCCTGGGCTACGAGCTGGCGATCGAGGCGGTCGGGAAACTGCTCGACCGGGAACCCGACCAGGAAAAGGAGTCCCGATGACGCTGCCCCCGCTACAGGTGGCCGGCCGGCTGGACGCGCTCGAGGGCCCGTCTGGACGGTGCCGGCGTCGACGGCGTGATCGTCACGAACCTGGCGAACGTCCGGTACCTGAGCGGGTTCACCGGGTCGGCCGGGCTGCTGGCCGTGACCGCCGACGCGGCGCGGCTGACCACCGACGGGCGGTACCGGACGCAGTCGGCCGAGCAGGTGGCTGCGGCCGAGGCGGCGGTCGACATCACCGTCGGCGGTGTCGAGGTGCAACGGGACGCGGTGCGGACGACGCTGGCCGCCAGCGGTCGGGTCGGCCTGGAGGCCGACGACGTGACGTGGAGCGCCAGCCGGCGGTGGGCGACACTGCTCGAGGGCCACGACGTCGTGCCGACGACCGGCGTCGTCGAGGCGTTGCGAGAGGTCAAGGACGACGGCGAGGTCGCCCGGATGGCCCGAGCCGCGGCGATCGCCGACGCCGCGCTCGGCGAGGTCCTGCCGCTGCTGGCGTCGGCGGTCCGGGAGACGGTCACCGAAGAGCAGTTCGCGCTGGCCCTCGACACCGCGATGCGCCGCGGCGGTGCCGAGGGCACTGCCTTCGAGACGATCGTGGCGGCCGGCCCGAACTCGGCCAAGCCGCACCACCGACCGACCGACCGACCGATCCGCAGCGGCGACCCGGTCGTCGTCGACTTCGGCGCGACGTTCGACGGCTATCGGTCGGACATGACGCGGACGTTCTGCGTCGGCGGCGAACCCGACGGCGAGCTGGCCCGGATCTTCGACGTCGTCGGCACGTCGCAGGCCGACGGGGTCGCGGTCGTCCGCCCGGGCATCGGGACGAAGGCGGTCGACGACGCCTGCCGGCAGGTCATCGCCGCGGCCGGGTGGGCCGACGCGTTCGAGCACGGTACCGGCCACGGCGTCGGCCTCGACATCCACGAGGCCCCCACGGTCAGCCCGTTGGGCACTGCTATCCTCTCGCCCGGCGTCATCATCACGGTCGAGCCGGGCGTGTACCTGCCCGGGGTCGGTGGGGTCCGGATCGAGGACACGCTCGTCGTGACCGAGGAGGGCTCCCGCCCGCTCACGAACTTCAGCAAGGCCGTCGCCCTGATCTGACCGACGGACGGTAAGGAAAGGTATGGCTGTTTCCACCAACGACCTGAAGAACGGCATGACCCTGGACCTCCCCGAGGGGTTGTTCAGCGTCGTCGAGTTCCAGCACGTCAAGCCGGGCAAGGGCGGGGCGTTCGTCCGGACGAAGCTCAAGAACGTCCGTACCGGCGCCCAGGTCGAGCGGACGTACCGGGCCGACGAGAAGCTCGAGCAGGCGATCATCGACAAGCGCGACATGCAGTTCCTCTACCGCGACGGCGACGCGTACGTGTTCATGGACACGTCGACGTACGAGCAGCTCGAGGTGGAACCGGCTGCCCTGGGCGACGCGACGAAGTACCTGAAAGAGACCGACGAGGCGATCCTCCAGCTCTACGACGGCGAGATCGTCGGCGTCGACCTGCCGGCGGCCGTCGAGCTGCAGGTGACCGAGACCGAGCCCGGTATCCAGGGCGACCGCGTTTCGGGTGCCCGCAAGCCGGCCACCCTCCAGACCGGGCTGGTCGTCCAGGTGCCGCTCTTCGTCAACCCCGGCGAAGCGATCAAGGTCGACACGCGTTCGGGTGAATACCTGACCCGGGCGTAGGCGGCGCCGTGGACGCCGCCACCCGGCACCAGGCCCGCGAACGGGCCCTGTCGCTGCTGTACGAGGCGGAGCTCAAGGGGGACACGCCCCTCGACGTGGTCGCCGGACTGCCGGTGGCACCGGATCCGTTCGCCCGCTCGTTGGTCGAATCGACCCAGGACCGGCAGGCCGACGCCGACGCGCTCATCGCCGCCGCGTCGGTCGGGTGGCCGATCGATCGTATGGCGGTCGTCGACCGGCTCGTCCTCCGCCTGGCCGTCGCCGAACTGCTCGACCCCGACGGGCCGCCGGTCGCCGTCGTCATCGACGAAGCCGTCGAGCTGGCCAAGACGTACTCGACCGAGGACTCCGGCAGCTTCGTCAACGGGATTCTCTCGACCGTCGCCCGCCAGACCCGAAAGGGCGAGCGGCCGGTACCACCGGCCGGCTAGAGTCCACCTCTGACCGTGAAGCGGGTCCCGTGAGGCTCGTACGGTAGGAGGAGCAGTGGCCGAACGCGAGCGCAGCCATACCCGACCCCTGGGTGGCGTGTTCGTTCCCCACTCCCAGGTCCTGTCGGCCGCCGACGTCCAGCGGGCGATCACGCGGATGGCCCACGAGGTGGCCGAACGCAACGGTGGCCTCGACGACGTCGTCCTCATCGGCCTGCAGACCGGCGGGGTGAGCCTGGCCCGCCGGATGGCGGCCGCGCTCGAGTCCTCCGAGGGCGAACGCGTCCCGGTCGGGACGCTCGACGTCGCGTTCTACCGCGACGACATCGGTCTGCGCCCCGTCCTCCCAGAAGCGGCGACGCAGATCCCCGTCGACCTGACCGGTCGGGTCGTCGTGATCGTCGACGACGTCCTGTTCACCGGCCGGACGGTGCGGGCCGCGCTCAATGCGCTGACCGACTTCGGCCGGGCCCGGCTGGTCCAGCTGGCCGTCATGGTCGACCGCGGCCACCGCGAGCTGCCGATCCGGCCGGACTACGTCGGCAAGAACCTGCCGACCCGGCGGGAGGAGATGGTCGACGTCAGCGAGGACGGGGTGGCCATCGGCACCCTGGTGCCCCGATGAACCACCTGCTCTCCGTCAACGACCTCGGTGCCGACGGCATCGCCGAGATCCTCCGGGTGGCCGAGGCCTTCGCCGAAGTCGAGCGCCGGGCCATCCCGAAGGTCCCGACCCTGCGCGGCCGGGTCGTCGCGACGCTGTTCTTCGAGGAGTCGACCCGTACCCGGCTGTCGTTCGAGACGGCCGCCAAGCGGCTCTCCGCCGACGTCCTCTCGCTGTCCGTCGCGACGTCGTCGGTGAAGAAGGGCGAATCGCTCCGGGACACGATCGAGACGGTCGAAGCGCTCGGGATCGACGCCATCATCGTCCGCCACGCCTCGTCCGGCGCGCCCCACCAGGTCGCCCGCTGGGCGGAGCGGGCCCGGGTGATAAACGCCGGCGACGGCTGGCACGAGCACCCGACCCAGGCCCTCCTCGACTGCTTCACCGTCCGCCAGGTGCTGGCCGAGCGGCAGGGCCGCGACCCGGCCGAGATGGGTGTGAGCTGCTTCGACGGCCTACGAGTCGTCATCGTCGGCGACGTCCGCCACAGTCGCGTCGCCCGTTCGCAGGTTCTCGCCTACGACGCGCTCGGCGCATCGGTCACGCTGGCCGCCCCGGGCAGCCTGTTGCCGCCGTCGCTCGAAGGCTGGCCGGTGACGGTCACTGCCGACCTCGACGACGCGCTGGCCGACGCCGACGTCGTCTCGCTCCTCCGGCTGCAGGCCGAGCGGGGGAGCGGGACGTTCGTCCCGTCGCTGCGCGAGTACACCGCCGAATGGGGGTTGACCGCCCGGCGGGTCGCGTCGCTCTCGCGGGACGCGCTCGTGACCCATCCCGGCCCGATGGTCCGCGGCGTCGAGATCGCGTCCGACGTCGCCGACCTCCCGCTGACGGTCGCCACCCGGCAGGTCGCCAACGGGGTCGCGGTCCGGATGGCCGTGCTCTTCTTGCTCCTCGGCTCCGGCACGATCGGCCTGGCTGACGACCAGTCCCAGCTCCTGACCGACCGCGAGGCCCAGAGTGGCTGAGCTCGTCATCCGGGGGGGCACGGTCATCGACGCTGGCGGGAGCCGCCGAGCCGACGTCGTCGTCGTCGACGGGGTGATCCGGGCTGTCGGGGCCGACGTGGACGTGCCGTCCGGCGCCCGCGTCCTCGACGCCGACGGCTGCCTCGTCGCGCCCGGCCTCGTCGACCTCCACACCCACCTCCGCCAGCCCGGCCGCGAAGAGGCGGAGACGGTCGAGACCGGTGCCCGGGCCGCCGCGCTCGGTGGGTACACCGCCGTCGTGGCGATGCCGAACACCGAGCCGACCATCGACTCGGCCGGCGTCGCCCGCGAGGTGCTCGAGCTCGGCCGGACGGCCGCGGCCGAGGTGGCGGTGGCCGGAGCGATCACCGTCGGGCGGGCCGGCGAGCGGCTGGCGCCGATGGCCGAGCTGGCCGCCCTCGGCGTCCGGCTGTTCACCGACGACGGCGCCGGCGTACAGGACGGCGGGCTCATGCGCCGGGCGCTCGACTACGCGGCCGGGCTGCGGGCCCAGGGCACGCCGGTCGTCCTCGCCCAGCACTGCGAGGACGAGCGGCTCGCCTGCGGTGGCTCGATGCACGAGGGTGCGTGGTCCAGCCGGCTCGGCATCCCCGGGATCCCGGCCGCGGCCGAAGAGGCGATGGTCGCCCGAGACATCGCCCTCGTGCGGCTCACCGGCTGCCCGGTGCACTTCCTCCACCTCTCGACTGCCGGCTCGGTCGAGCTCGTCCGGGCGGCGAAGGCCGAGGGGCTGGCGGTCACCGCCGAGGCCGCGCCGCACCACTTCGCCCTCACCGACGGCCTCGTCGTCGGCTACGACCCCGTCTTCAAGGTCAACCCACCGCTGCGGACCGACAGCGACGTCGCCGCGGTCAAGACCGGCCTCGTCGACGGGACGATCGACGCCATCGCGACCGATCACGCACCGCACGCGCCGGAGATGAAGGACCGACCCTTCGACCAGGCCCCGCCGGGAATGCTCGGGCTCGAGACCGCGCTGGCCGTCGCGCTGACCGAGCTGCCGCTGGCGCCCGAACGCGTCCTCGCCCTGCTGAGCTGGCAGCCGGCCGCGATCGCCGGCCTGGCCGCCGGCACGGTGGGTGGGCCGGTAGGGCAGACCGCCCACGGCGGCCCGGTCGTCCCCGGCGGCGACGCCAACCTGTGTGTCGTCGACCCGACCGCCGCGTGGACCGTCGATGCCGGTCGACTGGCCAGCCGCAGCCGCAACACGCCGTACGACGGCCGGAAGCTCAGCGGCCGCGTCCGCCACACCGTCCTGCGCGGCGAGCCGGTCGTCGTCGACGCGGTGGCCCAGCGATGACCCGGCCGCCCGCGCTGCTCGTCCTGGCCGACGGCGAGGTCTTCGAGGGCGAGGCCGCCGGGCTCGTGCAGCCCGTGTCGACCGGCGAGATCGTCTTCAACACCGCGATGAGCGGCTACCAGGAGGTCGTGACGGACCCGTCGTACGCCGGCCAGGTCGTCGCGTTCACGTACCCGCACATCGGCAACTACGGCACGAACGCGGTCGACGACGAGGCACCGCGGCCGTTCTGCCGCGGCGTCGTCGTCCGCGACCTGACGGCCGAGCCGAGCAACTGGCGGGCCACCGAGGGGTTCGAGGCGTTCCTCGTCCGCCATGACGTCCCGGCGGTCACCGGCATCGACACCCGGCGGCTGACCCGGCACCTGCGGGACCGTGGCGCGATGCCGGGCGCGTTCGGGACCGCCGGTGAGTCCGAGCTCCGGGCGGCCGCCGCTCAGGCCGAACCGACCGACGGGCACGACCTCGTCGCCGGCGTGACGACGACCGAACCGTACGTCCGCGGCGACGGCCCCTACCGCGTCGTCGCCTACGACTTCGGCATCAAGGAGACGATGCTCCGTCAGCTCGGCGCGCTGGCGACGATCACGGTCGTCCCGGCCGCGACGACCGCCGACGACGTGTTGGCGATGGCACCCGACGGCGTCTTCCTGTCGAATGGCCCCGGCGACCCGGCCGCGCTGGCCGGACCGGCCGCCGCCATCGCCGATCTCGTCGGGCGGGTGCCGGTCTTCGGGATCTGTCTCGGCCACCAGATCCTGGCGACCGCGCTCGGCGGGACGACGTACAAGCTGCCGTTCGGCCACCACGGCAGCAACCACCCGGTCCAGCGCCGGTCGACCGGGCAGGTCGAGGTGACGAGCCAGAACCACAACTACGCGGTCGTCGACGTCCCCGACGCCGACGTGACGCCACGTCAACCTGAACGACGGCGTCGTCGAGGGCATCCGCTGCCGGTCGGCCGCCGCGTTCTCCGTGCAGTACCACCCCGAAGCCGGGCCGGGGCCGCACGACGCCCGGTACCTGTTCGACGAGTTCCGGGCGCTGATGGGCCCGCCGTCGGGCCCAAGCGGGGAGGGCTAGACGAGTGCCGCGGCGCGACGACATCGAGTCGATCCTGGTGATCGGCTCCGGGCCGATCGTCATCGGGCAGGCCTGCGAGTTCGACTACTCCGGGACCCAGGCCTGCCGGGTGCTGGCCGAGGAGGGCTACCGGGTCGTCCTCGCCAACTCGAACCCGGCGACGATCATGACCGACCCGGGGACGGCCGACCGGACGTACGTCGAGCCGCTCGACCCGGAGATGCTCGCGGCGATCATCGAGCGCGAACGGCCGGACGCGCTGCTGCCGACGCTCGGCGGCCAGACCGCGCTCAACCTGACGATGGCGCTGCTGGAGCAGGGGGCGCTCGACGGGCTCGAGGTGATCGGCGCCCGGCCGGAGGCGATCCGGACGGCCGAGGACCGTGAGCTGTTCAAGCTGGCGATGCAGGAGATCGGGCTCGAGGTCCCGCGGTCCGGCTTCGCCCACTCGCTCGACGAGGCGGTGACGATCGCCGAAGAGGTCGGGTACCCGATCATGGTCCGGCCGAGCTTCATCCTCGGCGGCAAGGGGACCGGCATCGCGCCGGATCGCCATGCGTTCCTCCAGCCTCGCAGCCGAGGGGCTGGACGCCAGCCCGGTCGGCGAGATCCTCGTCGAGCGGTCGATCGCCGGCTGGAAGGAGTACGAGCTCGAGGTCATGCGGGACAACGCCGACAACTGCGTCGTCGTCTGCTCGATCGAGAACCTCGACCCGATGGGCGTGCACACCGGCGACTCGATCACGGTCGCGCCGGCCCAGACGCTGACCGACGTCGAGTACCAGGCGATGCGGGACGACGCGTTCGCCTGCCTGCGCCGAGTCGGCGTCGAGACCGGTGGGTCGAACGTCCAGTTCGCGGTCGACCCGGCCGACGGGCGGCGGCTGGTCATCGAGATGAACCCCCGGGTCTCGCGGTCGTCGGCGCTGGCGTCGAAGGCGACGGGGTTCCCGATCGCCAAGATCGCGGCCCGGCTGGCCGTCGGCTATCGCCTCGACGAGATCACGAACGACATCACGCGGGCGACGCCGGCGAGCTTCGAGCCGACGATCGACTACGTCGTCACGAAGATCCCGCGGTGGGCGTTCGAGAAGCTGCCCGGCGCCGAGGGCCGGCTCGGCACGCGTATGCAGTCGGTCGGCGAGGTCATGGCGATCGGCCGGACGTTCTGCGAGTCGCTGCAGAAGGCTGTCCGGTCGCTCGAACAGGGACGGACCGGACTGAACGGCGATCCGGCGGAGGCCGACACCGACGCCCTCGACGACGCGGCTGTCCTCGACCGGGCGGCCGTTCCCGACCCCGGACCGGCTGTACCAGGTCGAGTCGGCCCTGCGGCGGGGGCTCGAGGCCGGCGGTTCGGCCGTCGACGTCGTCGCCGACCGGACCGGCATCGATCGGTGGTTCCTCCGCCAGATCGAGCGGATCAGCGAGGAGCGGCTGGCCATCGAAGCGCTGCGGCCCGGCCCACGTTCGGCCGACGACACCGGCGCCGGCGCGACCGCCCTACAAGCGATGGACCGAACGCGGTTCCGCCGGGCGAAGCGGCTCGGGTTCTCCGACGGCCAGCTGGCGTACCTGCTCGGTGTCGGCACCGGGCCAGCGGCCGAGCTGGCGGTGCGGGCGGCCCGGCTGGCCGCCGGCGTCGTCCCGACGTTCAAGACGGTCGACACGTGCGGGGCCGAGTTCGAGGCGTTCACGCCGTACTACTACGGCACCTACGAGGACGAGGAAGAGGTCCGCCCGTCCGACAAGGAACGGGTCGTCATCCTCGGGTCCGGGCCGAACCGGATCGGGCAGGGGATCGAGTTCGACTACTGCTGCGTCCACGCGAGCATGGCGCTGCGGGCGGCCGGCTACGAGACGGTCATGATCAACTGCAACCCCGAGACCGTGTCGACCGACTACGACACGTCCGACCGGCTGTACTTCGAGCCGCTGACCGCGGAGGACGTCGGCAACGTGCTCGACGCGGAGGCACGAGCCGGCGGCCGGATCAAGGGTGTCATCGTGGCGCTCGGCGGCCAGACGCCGCTCAAGTTGGCCGGCTCGCTGCCGACCGGGCTCGTGCTCGGGACGAGCCCGGCGTCGATCGACCGGGCCGAGGACCGTGAGCAGTGGAACACGCTCTGCGAGGAGCTCGGCATCCCCCAGCCGCCGGGCGGCACGGCGGTCACGCCGGAGGACGCGTTGGCCGTCGCCCGCCGCGTCGGCTACCCGGCGCTCGTCCGTCCGAGCTATGTCCTCGGTGGGCGGGCGATGGAGATCGTCTACGACGACGCGGACGTCCGCCGGGTCATGGTCGCGCTGGCCGGGACGAGCGGTCTGGCCCGGGAGGGTGGGGTCACCGCCGAGCGTCCGGTCCTCGTCGACCGGTTCTTGGAAGACGCGGTCGAGGTCGACGTCGACGCCATCCGGGACCGGGCGGGGGAGACGTTGATCTGCGGGATCATGGAGCACGTCGAGGAGGCGGGCGTGCACTCGGGCGACTCGGCCTGCGCGCTCCCGCCACAGACGCTGGCGGCCGAGGTGCTCGACCAACTCGCCCGGCACACCCGGGACCTGGCCGACGCGCTCGTCGGTCGAAGGGCTGCTGAACGTCCAGTACGCGGTGAAGGACCGGATGGTCTTCGTCCTCGAGGCGAACCCACGGGCGAGCCGGACGGTCCCGTTCGTCGCCAAGGCGACCGGCGTCGCGGTGGCGATGGCCGCGGCGCGGGTCATGGTCGGCGACACGCTGGCCGAGCTGCGGGGCGAGGAGCTCCTACCGGCCGACGCGGTCGACCAGATCCGGACGCTCGACCACGTCAGCGTCAAGGAGGCGGTCCTGCCGTTCGACCGGTTCCCCGGCGTCGACACGCTGCTCGGGCCGGAGATGCGATCGACCGGCGAGGTGATGGGCGTCGACCGGACGTTCGCGCTGGCTTTCGCCAAGAGCCAGCTGGCCGCCGGCACGCGGCTGCCGTCGACCGGGACGGTCTTCCTGTCGCTGGCCGATCGGGACAAACCGGCCGGACTGGCGATCGCCCGGCGGTTCGGCGAGCTCGGGTTCTCGTTGGCCGCGACGTTAGGGACGGCCGGCTACTTCCGGGACCACGGCCTGACCGTCGACACGCTGGTGGCGAAGGTCGGCGAGGAGGGCCTGGCCGCCGATGCGGTCGACCTCATCGCCGGTGGCAAGGTCCAGCTGGTCGTGAACACCCCGCGCGACCGCGGCGCCCGAGCCGACGGCAACCACATCCGGGCGGCCGCCATTACCCACCACGTCCCGTGCCTGACGACGCTGGCTGCGGCCCGGGCCGCGGCGGCCGGCATCGCGGACTGGGCCGACCACAAACTGTCGGTCCGCGCCCTCCAGGAGCTGCACGCCGGGCCGACCGACCGCGAGCGGCGTGGGCCCTGACCTGTCGACCACGATCGGGTCGGTGGCGTTGCCGAACCCGGTCATGACGGCGTCGGGCACCGCTGGTCACGGAGCCGAGCTGGGGGCGTTCGGGCCGTTGGACCGGTTGGGGGCCGTCGTGGTCAAGTCGCTCGGACCCGAGCCGTGGCCGGGCAACCCGGCGCCGCGGGTCCACGAGGTGGCGGCCGGGATGCTGAACAGTGTCGGCCTGCAGGGCCCGGGCGTGGCGGCGTGGCTGGTCGACGAGCTGCCCGGCCTCGCGGCCACCGGCGCCCGGGTCGTCGCCAGTATCTGGGGCCGCCGGGTCGACGATTTCGCGGCCGCCGCGGCCTGCCTGGCCAACGCGCCCCGGGCGTCGGCCGGGGTCGGTGGCCTGGTGGCGGTCGAGGTCAACGTGAGCTGCCCGAACGTCGAGGACCGGTCACGGATGTTCGCCCACTCGCCGGCGGCGACGGCCGAGGCGGTCGACGCGGCCAGCGCGGCCGGCCTCCCCCGGTGGGCGAAGCTGAGCCCGAACGTCGCTGACGTCCGGGAGATCGCCCGGGCGGCGCTCGACGCCGGCGCGGAGGCCGTGACGCTCGTCAACACGCTGCTCGGGCTGGCCGTCGACGTCGAGACGAGACGGCCGTCGCTCGGCGCCGGCGGCGGTGGGCTGTCCGGCCCGGCTGTCCACCCGGTCGCCGTTCGGGCGGTCTGGGAGTGCCGCGAGGCGTTCCCCGACGCCGGCATCGTCGGCGTCGGTGGCGTCTTCGAGGCCGAGGACGCGGTCGAGCTGCTGCTCGCGGGGGCCGACGCGGTCCAGGTCGGCACGGCGACGTTCCGCGACCCGCGGGCACCGTGGAAGGTCCTCGACGGGTTCGGTCGGTGGTGCCGGCGGCACCGGGTGGCGGCAGTGAGCGAGTTGATCGGAGACGCACATGGGTGAGGCGTTCGGGGAACGGTTGGTCGACGCGGTGGCCCGCACCGGCCCGCTCTGCGCGGGGATCGACCCGTCGGCCTGGCTGCTCGGGGATTGGGGCTTGCCCGACGACGTCGACGGCCTGCGGGCGTTCGGCGCGGCCTGCGTCGAGGCGTTCGCCGGCGCGGTCCCCGTCGTCAAGCCGCAGGTGGCGTTCTATGAGCGCCACGGCTCGGCCGGCCTCGCCGCCCTCGAAGCCCTGATCGCCGACGCCTCGGCGGCCGGGCTGCTCGTTGTCGCTGACGCGAAGCGCGGCGACATCGACAGCACGTCGGAGGCGTACGCCGACGCGTGGCTGGGCCGGTCGAGCCGGTTGGCCGCCGACGCGGTGACCGCGACGCCGTATCTCGGGTTCGGTTCGCTCGAGCCGCTGTTCCGGACCGCCCTGGCCAACGGCCGCGGCGTCTTCGTCGTCGTGCGCAGCAGCAACCCCGAGGGCCGGACGGTCCAAGAGGCGGTCGTCCGGACAACCGGCGCAGAGGGTCCGGTGACGGTCGAGGACTCCATGCTGGCGGCGATCGCCCAGCGCAATGGCGGCCCGGGCGTGGGCAGTCTCGGCGCGGTCGTCGGGGCGACGCTGCAGCCGTCGTCGTTCGCGTTGGCCGACCTCGGTGGACCACTCCTCGCCCCTGGCGTCGGCGCCCAGGGTGGAACCGCGCAGGCCGTCGGCAAGCTCTTCGCCGGCTGCCGTCCCGGCACGGTCCTGCCGAACGTGTCGCGGTCGGTGCTCGCCGCCGGGCCGTCCGTCGACGCTCTCCGGGCGGCTGCGGTCGCGGCCCGCGAGGAGGTCGCGGCCGCCCTCGGCCGGAAAGGGTTGTGACCTGGCACTCCAGAGGCGCTACCATCGGCGCATGCCGCAACCTCCCGCACTTACGCCCGAGCAGCGACAGGCTGCACTGGAGAAGGCTGCCAAGGTTCGCCGTGAGCGGGCCGAGGTGAAGGAGAAGCTCAAGCTCGGCTCGCTGAGCCTGGCCGAGCTCCTGCAAATGGCCGAGAAGGACGAGACCGTGGGCAAGATGAAAGTGGTCTCCGTACTGGAGTCGCTGCCCGGCCTCGGCAAGGTCAAGGCCCGCCGCCTGATGGAGACGGTGGGTATCAGCGAGAGCCGGCGACTGCAGGGCCTGGGGGCCAAGCAGCGGGCCGACCTTCTCAAAGAGACTGCGCCCCGCTGACCACGTCTTCGTGCTCATCGGCCCCGGTGGGGCCGGCAAGGGCACGGTGGCGGCAGCGCTCACGGACCGGGACCCTCGGCTCTGGCTGAGCCGGTCCTGGACGACCCGGCCGCGCCGGGACGGCGAGTCGGACGACGCCTACGTCTTCACCGACCGCGACCGGTTCATGGACCGGGTAGGCGCCGGCGGCTTCCTCGAGTGGGCGGAGTTCCTGGACAACCTCTACGGAACGCCGGTCCCGGAGCCCCCGGCCGGCGTCGACGTCCTGCTCGAGATCGACCTCCAGGGCGCCCAGCAAGTCGTCGAGCGGGTTCCGAACGCCGTCGTCATCCTGCTGCTGCCGCCGTCACTCGACGTGCAGCGCGAGCGCCTCGTCGCCCGCGGTGACTCGCCGGCCCACGTCGAGCGGCGCATCGAGAAGGGCCGGGAAGAGGTCGAGCTCGGCCGCGACCTCGCCGGCTACGAGGTCGTGAACGACCAGGTCGAACGGGCTGTCGCCGAGGTGGCCGGTATAGTTGATCGAACCCGAAGAGAGGACCACTGATGGCCAAAGGCCGGAACACCCTGATGGACCCCCCGATCGAGGACCTGCTCGACAAGGTCGACTCGAAGTTCACCCTCGTCGCCCTCGGGTCGACGCGGGCCCGCCAGGTCAACGCCTACTACAACAGCCTCGGCGAGGGGCTGGGCCGGGTGGTCCCGCCGCAGGTGACGTCGGTGTCCGGCAAGCCGCTGTCGATCGCCTTCGAGGAGGTCGCGGCCGGTAAGGCGACGTACACCCGGCCCGACCCCGAGGAGGAGGCCGCGGCGCTGGCGGCGGCCGAGGCGGAGGTCGAAGCCGAGCCCGAGGCGCCGGACGCCGGCTGACCGTCCGGCCAGTGAAACGAGTCGTCCTCGGGGTGTCCGGCGGCATCGCCGCGTACAAGGCCGTCGAGGTCTGCCGACGGCTCGTCGATGCCGGCGTGCACGTGGTCCCGGTGCTGACGGCCGGGGCAACCCGGTTCGTCGGTGCGACGACGTTCTCGGCGCTGGCGTCCGAGCCGGTGCAGGACAGCCTCTGGGACGGGTCGATCCCGCATACCCGGCTCGGCCAGACGGCCGACCTCGTGCTCGTCGCCCCGGCGACGGCCGACGTGCTGGCCCGCTATGCCGCCGGCATGGCGAACGACCTGCTCACGGCCACCCTGCTAGCCACCCGGGCGCCGGTCGTCGTCTGCCCGGCGATGCACACCGAGATGTGGGAGCACCCGGCCGTCCAGGAGAACCTGGCGACGCTCGTTCGTCGGGGCGTCGTCGTCGTCCCGCCCGAGGACGGCCGGCTGGCCGGCGGTGACGTCGGCGCCGGCCGGCTCGCCGCGCCGGCGGCCATCGCCGGCCCGGGTGCTCGGCCTGCTCGGGCCGGCCGACCTGGCTGGGCGCCACGTCGTCGTCAGCGCCGGCGGGACCCGGGAGGCGCTCGACCCGGTACGGGTGCTGACGAACCGGTCGTCGGGCAAGCAGGGCCACGCGGTCGCCGAGGCCGCAGCCCGCCGCGGGGCGACGGTGACGTTGGTCACGACGTCGTCGCTGCCGATCGACAACCCGCTGGTCACGGTCGTGCCGGTCGAATCGGCGGCCGACATGGAGGCCGCGCTGGCCGGGGTCGTCGCGGCTGCCGACGTCGTCGTCATGGCCGCCGCGGTGGCCGACTACCGGCCGAAGGCGCCGTCGGAACGGAAGCTGACGAAGGACGACGGCGTCCCCGAGATCGTGCTGGAGCAGACGCCGGACATCCTCGCCGGCCTGGTCGCCGGGCGCCGTCCAGGCCAGCAGTTCGTCGGCTTCGCCGCGGAGACCGAGGACGCGGTGGCCCGCGGCCGGCGAAAGCTCGAGCGCAAGGGGGTCGACCTCCTCGTCGTCAACGACGTGGCCGCGCCCGGCGTCGGGTTCGACCACGACACGAACGCGGTGACGATCCTCGACGCCGCCGGCGGAGCCACCGAGGTCCCGCTGACCAGCAAGAACGAGGTGGCCGACGCCATCTTGGATAAGGTGGTCGACCTGCTCGCGCAGCCTGCGGATCGGAGGAAGACGACGTGAGAACCACCTTCACCTCGGAGTCGGTCACCGAGGGCCACCCCGACAAGATGGCCGACCAGGTGTCCGACGCGGTCCTCGACGCGCTCTTGACCAACGACCCGTACAGCCGGGTGGCCTGCGAGACGCTGCTCACGACCGGCCTCGTCGTCGTCGCCGGCGAGATCACGACGAAGACGTACATCGACATACCGTCGCTCGTCCGTGACGTCGTCTGCGACATCGGCTACGACAACGACGCGTACGGTTTCAACGGCCGGACGTGCGGCGTGATGGTGACGCTCGACGGCCAGTCGCCGGACATCGCCCAGGGCGTCGACTCCGCGTTCGAGCTGCGCACCGGCTCCGGCGGCGAGGACCAGCTCAACGCCCAGGGCGCGGGCGACCAGGGGATGATGTTCGGGTACGCCTGCGACGAGACGCCCGACCTGATGCCGCTGCCGATCTGGCTCGCCCACCGGCTGGCGCAGCGGCTGGCCCAGGTGCGCCGGGTCGGCGTCCTGCCGTACCTGCGGCCGGACGGCAAGACGCAGGTCAGCGTGGTCTACGAGGACGGCCGGCCGGTCTCGATCGACACGATCCTGATCTCGACGCAGCACCAGCCGGGGATCGACCTCGAGACGCTGCTGCTCCCGGACCTCCGTGAGCACGTGATCCACCCGCTGCTGCCGACCGACCTCGACACCAGCGGGCTGCGCGTCCTCGCCAACCCGACCGGCCAGTTCGAGCTCGGCGGTCCGCACGCCGACACCGGGCTGACCGGCCGGAAGATCATCGTCGACACGTACGGCGGGATGGCGCGGCACGGCGGTGGCGCGTTCTCCGGCAAGGACCCGTCGAAGGTCGACCGGTCGGCCGCGTACGCGGCCCGCTGGGTGGCCAAGCACGTCGTCGCGGCCGGCGCGGCGAAGCGCTGCGAGGTCCAGGTGGCGTACGCCATCGGTGTCGCCCAGCCGGTCTCGCTGCTCGTCGAGACGTTCGGGACCGAGGCCGTCGACCCCGAGGCGATCGCCGACCGCGGTCCGCGAGCTGTTCGACCTCCGGCCGGCCGCGATCATCCGCGACCTCGACCTGCGCCGGCCGATCTACCGCCGCACCGCGGCGTACGGGCACTTCGGGCGGAACGACAAGGAGTTCACCTGGGAGGCGACCCCGCGGGTCGACGACCTCCGCCGGGCCCTCAGCCTCTGAGCCGGGTCCGCGTACTGCCGGACGTCCCGGCGGTCGGGCGGGAGTTCGACTACTCGGTCCCGGACCGCTGGAGCGGCGAGCTGCGGGTGGGCAGCCGGGTGCGGATCCGGCTCCACAACCGACCGGTCGGCGGGTGGGTGACCGCGGTCGACCCCGAACCGCCGGCCGCCGTCACGCTGCAGCCGATCACCGGCTTCTCCGGATCGGGCCCGCCGCCGGCGGTCGTCGAACTGGCGAACTGGGCAGCGTGGCGGTGGGCGATGCCGGCGCCGACGCTGCTGCGGGCCGCGTCGCCCGTCCGCAACGTCTTCGAGCTGCCGGCTCCACCGCGGTTCGACCGGCCGGCGCCGGCCGACGGGGGAACCGAACTGGTCCGGCTCGGACCAGCGACGGACCCGCTGACACTCGTGCTCGAGATGATCGCCGGCCCAGGCAGCGTTGTCGTCCTCGTGCCGAACGTCGGCTGGGCCGACCGGCTGCGGGCCCGGCTGCGGCACCGCGGCATCCCGGTGGCGGCGGACTGGGCCGACGCGGCCGCCGGGTGGCCGGTGGTCGTCGGATCGCGAGCGACAGCGTGGGCGCCGGTGCCGGAGCTGGCCGGCGCGGTCGTCCTCGACGCGCACGACGAGGCGTACCGGAGCCGGTACGACGCGGTCGAGGTCGTCGCCGAACGGGCCGCCCGGGCCGGCGCACCGTGCCGGCTGGTCTCCGCGTGCCCGACCGCGGTGCAGGTGGTGCGCTACCGCGTCGTCGTCGCGCCGGACGAGCGGTCGGGCTGGCCGGCAGTGTCGGTCGTCGACCGGCGGGCTGCCGATCCGCGGACGGGGCTGTTGTCAGAGGAGCTCGTCCGGCTGGCCGGCCGGCTGCCGGCGGGGGCGCCGCTCGTCTGCGTCCTCAACCGGACCGGCCGGGCGCGGCTGTTGGCCTGCGCGGCCTGCGGCGAGCTCGCCCGCTGCACGACGTGCGGCCGGCCGGTCGAGCAGGTCGACGACGGCCTGCGGTGCCGGGGGTGCGGGACGGAGCGGCCGGTCGTCTGTGCGGTGTGCGGCGGGACGAAGCTGAAGGTGCTGCGGGCCGGCGTCTCGCGGCTCCGGGACGAGCTGGCCGCGCTGCTCGGCGTCGACGTCGGCGAGGTCGCCGGCGAGCCGGACGGTGAGGTGCCGGACGCGCCGGTGCTCGTCGGCACCGAGGCGGTGCTCCACCGGGTCCGCCGGGCGGCCGCGGTCGTCTTCTTGGACTTCGACCAGCACCTGCTCGCGCCCCGGTTCACCGCGGCGGAGGAGTCGCTCGCCCTGCTCGCCCGGGCCGGCCGGCTCGTCGGTGGCCGCGGCTCGCCCGGTGCCGGACCGGTGCTCGTCCAGACGCGGCTGCCCGACCATCCCGTCCTGGCCGCGGCGGTCGCCGGGGATCCCGGCAAGCTCGACGAACGGCCGTTGCGGGAGGAGCTCGGTCTGCCGCCGTTCTCGGCCCTGGCCGTCGTCAGCGGGGAGGCGGCCGCCGCGTACTGCGAGGCCCTCGTCCGGCCGGCCGCGGCGCTGGCCGTGGCCGACCTCGGCGACGGTCGGTGGCTCGTTCGTGCGCCGGACCACCGGACGCTCTGCGACGCGCTCGCGACGACGCCCCGGCCGGCTGGCCGGCTCCGGGTCACCGTCGACCCGACCGACCAGGTAAAATTGAGCCGTGTTCCCGATCCGACAGTACGGCGACCCGGTCCTCAAGCAGCGAACGCGGGAGATCGAGGAGATCGACGGCACGATCGCGTCGCTGATCGACGAGATGATCGAGACGATGTACGCCGCGCCAGGGAGCGGATTGGCCGCCAACCAGGTCGGTGTCCAGCGCCGGCTGTTCGTCTACGACGTCGGCGACGGGCCGTTGGCGGTCATCAACCCGCGGATCGTCGAGACGTCGGGTGAGTGGACGTACGAGGAAGGATGCCTGTCGGTGCCCGGCCTGAGCTGGGAGATCGTCCGGCCGAACGAGGTCCACCTGGTCGGCCTGGACCGGGACGGCAACGAGATCTCGATCGAGGCCGACGAGATCGAAGGCCGGGTCTTCCAGCACGAGCTCGACCATCTCGACGGTGTCCTGCTGGTCGAGCGCCTGGACGATGCCCAGCGCAAGGAGGCGCTCAAGATCTTGCGATCCCGGCCCTTGTCGGTCGATCCGGACGGTCTGGCCCGCCTCTAGGCGCCAACCACCGCCAGCGACCCGGACCGCCGGCCAGCCGCCAACCGGCGTTGGTCTTCATGGCGTGGTGCGGTCCGCACAGCCGGGCCAGGTTGTCCAGCCGAGTCAGTCCGCCCTTGGCGAAGTCGACGCGCCAGTGGTCGATCTGCAGGTGGTCGCTGACCGGACAGCCCGGGACGACGCAGCCGAGGTCGCGTTCGGCCAGGGCGATCCGGACAGGCCGGGGGACGGTGCGAGAGGTCGACGTCACCGTCCGGACGTCGACGCCATCGGTGACGAGCACGGTGAGGAGCGCGTCGCCGAGAAGGGCCCGAGCCGTCGCCACCGGTACCGGCCCGACGCCGCGGATCTCGCAGACCTCGTCGCCGGCCACCGCTCCGTGAACCAACGCGGCGGCGTCGACCCGGACGAGCACGTGTGGCACCGGCCGGCCACCGCCGGCCAGTGTCGGCGAGCCGGACGAGGGCGTCGGCCCGGTAGCGCTCGTGCGGCTCGCGGTGCCCGGCCGTCCAGGCCTCCTTGAAGACGAGCTCGGACTCGGCGTCGAGCCGGGCGAGCAGCCGGGCACCGTCGGCCTTGGTGACCCAGGCGTCGATACGCAGACCGCCGGCATAGGGCTCGGTGATGCGGCAGTACCGGCGCTCGTGGACGCGGCGCTCGCGGCCAGCCTCGTCGGCTTCGCTGCGGGAGCGGCGCCGAGCCCGCGAGACGCCGTCGCGCAGCTCCCGGAACGAGCCACGCCGAGCGAGGGCGACCAGCTCGGCGCCAGCGGAAGGATCGACCGCAGTCGCCGATCCGATCATCTGGGCCTGGGCGGTCGACAGCTCGCCGCCGGCCAACGCCGCCCGGGCGGCCGGGCTCTTGGCGAGCGCGTCCGTCGTGTCGAGGATGCCGCGGGCCCGCCCGACCGGATCGCCGGAGATGCCGGCGAACCAGGTGGCGGCGTCGCGGTGGCCAGCGGTCCGGTAGGCGTCGGTGGCCTTCACGCGGGTGCCGTACAGGGCCTTGCCGGCGGCTGCGATCCGCTCGGCTTCGGCGAAGGCCTCGGCGAGGGCGGCGGCGTCGCTTCCGGACAGGCGGTCGGGCGTGGCGGCGGTCAAGACCCGCTTGAGTAGGTCGGCGGCCTGCCGGGCGAGGTCCAAGGTGGCCATGCGGCTATCGTGCCGGCCGGCTGTATCAGCGGCCTACGGTGGCGGCGTGGAGCCGATCGACCGTCCGCGGATCCGCCGCCGGTTGGCGTACCTCGGCACGCCGGCGCTGGCGGTCCGTCCGCTCGAGGCGTTGGTTGCCGCGGGCGAGGACGTCGCGGTCGTCGTCACCCGGCCGGACCGGCGCCGGGGGAGGGGGTCGGCGACGGCACCGAGCCCGGTCAAGGCGGCGGCGACCGCGCTCGGTATCGACGTCGTCGACGACCACCGGGCGCTGCTCGGCGCGGGGGTCGATCTCGGGGTCGTGGTCGCGTACGGCCGGATCGTGCCGGTCGACGTCCTCGCCGCGGTACCGATGGTCAACCTCCACTTCTCGCTGCTGCCGCGCTGGCGGGGAGCCGCACCGGTCGAGCGGGCGATCCTCGCCGGCGACGACGTGACGGGGGTCTGCGTCATGAAAGTCGAGGAGGGCCTCGACACGGGTCCGGTCTATGTGCGTGAGGAGGCTTCCATCGGCGCCGAGGACGATCTCGGCTCGCTCCGCGACCGCCTCGTCGACATCGGCAGCCGCTTGCTCGTCGACGTCCTCTCGGGGCCGCTGCCGGAGCCAGTGCCGCAGGCGGGCGAGCCGACGTACGCGGCGAAGATCGACGCGGCCGAGCTCGAGCTGCGGTGGGAGCGGCCGGCGGTCGAGCTCGGACGGGTCGTCCGTCTCGGCCGGGCGTGGACGACGTTCCGCGGCCGGCGGCTCCGCGTCGTGCGGGCGACGGCGGTGGCCGGTGACGGCGGGCCGCCGGGGACGCTCGACGGCGACGCGGTCGCGACCGGCGACGGTCGCCTACAGCTGCTCGACGTCCAGCCGGAGGGCAAGGGCCCGATGGCCGCGGCCGACTGGGTGCGCGGCGCCCGGCCGGCCGTCGGGGAGCGGCTCGGATGACGTGGGACCCGGCGCAGTACCAGCGGTTCGAAGCGGAACGGCGCCAGCCGTTCGACGATCTCGTCGCGCTCTGTACGCCGGTGCCGGGCGGGTCGGTCGTCGACCTCGGCTGCGGGACAGGCCGGCGGACGGTCGAGCTGCACGACGCATTGGGCGCGGCGGAGACGGTCGGCGTCGACTCGTCGCCGGCGATGCTGGCGGATGCGCCCGGCGACGTGCCGGGGCTGTCGTTCGTCGAGGGCGATCTCGCGGCGTGGGAGGGGCCGCCGGTCGACGTCGCGTTCGCGAACGCGTCGTTCCAGTGGGTCGACGACCATCAGGACCTGCTCGCACGCGGGTACGGGCCGGGCTGCGGCCGGGTGGACAGCTGGCCTTCCAGGTCCCGGCGAACTTCGCCCACCCGTCGCACCGGCTGGCTCGGGCGGTGGCCGCGGTGGCGCCGTTCGCGGCGGCGTTGGCCGCGTCGGGTGGTCCGCCGCCGGATCGTGGCGACGCGGTCCTCGCGCCGTCGGCGTACGCGGAGATCGTCCACGACCTCGGCGCGACGGCCCAGCACGTCCGGCTCGAGGTCTACGGCCATGTCCTCGACGAGACCGGCGCAGTCGTCGAGTGGGTGCGCGGCACGCTGTTGACGCCGTACCGGGAGCGGCTCGATGAGGCGACGTACGACGCGTTCGTCGACCGGTACCGCGAACGGCTCGTCGAGACGCTGGGGGAGCGCCGACCGTACTTCTACGCATTTCCCCGCATCCTCTGCTGGGCTCGGTTCGGTTAGACCGTAGGCTCGCGACGTGGCTCCCGACCCCGGTGTCCCCGGCGAGGTGAAGATGGCGCCGTCGGTCCTGTCGGCCGACTTCGGCGGGCTGGCCGAGGCGGTCGGCGAGGTGGCGTCCGCCGCGGACTGGTTGCACGTCGACGTCATGGACGGCCACTTCGTGCCGAACCTGACGATCGGGCCGCCGGTCGTCGCGTCGCTCCGAAAGCATTCGGGGATGTTCTTCGACTGCCACCTGATGATGACCGATCCGGGTGACTACCTCGAGGCGTTCCGAGACGCCGGCGCGGACGGCTGCACGGTCCACGTCGAGGTCGGCGGCACCGCGGCGCTGTTGGCGCAGATGCGGTCGCTCGGCCTCCGAGCCGGCCTGGCGGCCAACCCGGACACGCCGTTCGACGCGGTCGAGCCGTTCCTCGACCAGGTCGACCTGGTGCTCTGCATGACGGTCTTCCCCGGTTTCGGTGGGCAGGCGTTCATGGCGGAGGTCCTGCCGAAGGTCGCCCAGGTCCGCCGGGCGCTCGTCGAGCGCGGCCTGACCGACCGGGTCGACGTCGAGGTCGACGGCGGCATCGACGAGGCGACCGCGCCGCGGGCGGCGACGGCGGGGGCGAACGTCTTCGTCGCTGGGTCGGCGATCTTCGGCAAGGAGCGACCGTGGGAGGCGACCGAGGCCATCCGGCGGGCCGTGGTGAGCCACTAGGCTCTCCGTTCTCCACCGTGACCAGCGGCTGTAGACAAAAACTGGAACGTGTTCTAGTATTGGGGGGTCGGGAAGGAGCGCAAGTGGTTGACACGGACGAGGCGCACATGGCCCGGGCCGTCGCGCTGGCCGGGTCGGTCCACGGGACGACCGCGCCGAACCCGTGGGTGGGCTGCGTCGTGGTGACGGCCACCGGGACACAGTTCGAGGGGGCGACCGCGCCGCCGGGGGGTGCGCACGCCGAGATCGCCGCGCTCCGTCAAGCCGGAGGCGAGGCCCGGGGGGCGACGCTGTTCACGACGCTCGAGCCGTGCGCGCACGTCGGCCGAACGCCGCCGTGTGTCGACGCGATCGTCGCCGCTGGGGTGGCGCGGGTCGTCGTCGGCGTGCTCGACCCGGACCCGAACGTCGCCGGCCGTGGCGTCGCCGGCCTGCGAGAGGCCGGGATCACGGTCGATGTCGGCATCGGCGCGGCCGCGATCGACGAGCAGTTGGCGCCGTACCTGAAGCACCGCCGGACCGGCCGGCCGTGGGTCGTGCTCAAGCTGGCCGCGACGATGGACGGCCGGACGGCCGCGCCGGACGGGTCGAGCCAGTGGATCACCGGCGACGACGCCCGTCGTGACGCCCACCGGCTCCGCGCCCGCTCCGACGCGGTGCTCGTCGGCGCCGGGACGGTTCGGACGGACGACCCGGCATTGACGGTCCGCCTCGACCCGGCGCCGGAACGCCAGCCGCTGCGGGTCGTGCTCGGCACGGTTCCGGACGGCGCCAAGGTCCGGCCGGCGGTCGAGCTGTCCGGCGACCTCGAGACGGTCCTCGACGAGCTGGGACGGCGAGGTGTCCTCCAGGTGCTCGTCGAAGGCGGCGCGGCGGTGGCCCACGACTTCCACGCCCAGGGACTCGTCGATCGGTACGTCCTGTACCTCGCGCCGGCCCTGTTCGGCGGCGACGACGGCCGGCCGCTGTTCGCTGGCCCGGGCGCGTCGACGATGGCTGACCTGTGGCGGGGCACGCTGGTGTCGGTCGCCCAGCTGGGCGCCGATCTCCGACTGGAGCTGGCCGCCTGATGCCGTTCTCCCGAGTGGAAGACGCGGTGGCGGCGATCGGCCGGGGCGAGATGGTCGTCGTCGTCGACGACGAGGACCGCGAGAACGAGGGCGACCTCGTGATGGCCGCGGAGGCGGCGACGCCGGAGACGATCGCGTTCTTCCTCGCGCACACGTCCGGCGTGATCTGTGCGCCGCTGCTGCCGGAGCGAGCCGACCAGCTCGACCTGCCGCTGATGGTCGCGGCGAACACGGAGGCGCAGCGGACCGCGTTCACGGTCAGCGTCGACGCCCGGAAGGGCACGACGACCGGCATCTCCGCGTCCGACCGGGCGGCGACGATCGCCGCGCTGATCGACCCGCGGACCCGACCGGGCGACCTGGCGCGGCCCGGCCACATCTTCCCGCTCCGCTACCGGCCGGGTGGCGTGCTCAAGCGAGCCGGCCACACCGAGGCGACGGTCGACTTGGCCCGGGCGGCCGGACTGAGCCCGGCCGGCGTGCTCTGCGAGATCGTCACCGAGGACAAGTCACAGATGGCGCGGCTGCCGGATCTCGAGGCGTTCGCCGACCGGCACGACCTGCACCTGATCTCGATCGCCGACATCATCCGCTACCGGCGTCGGACGGAGATGCTGATCCGCCGGGTATCGGAGGCACGGATCCCGACGCCGGCCGGCGACCACACCGCGTACGTCTACGAGTCGGTGCTCGACGGCGAGCAGCACCTCGCGCTGGTCAAGGGGGACATCACCGACCAGTCGAACGTGCTCGTTCGCGTCCACTCGGAGTGCCTGACCGGCGACGTCTTCGGCTCGCTGCGCTGCGACTGCGGCCCGCAGCTCCACGCGGCGATGGCCCAGATCGAGGAGGAGGGGCGCGGCGTCCTCGTCTACCTGCGCGGCCACGAGGGTCGCGGGATCGGCCTCGGCCACAAGATCCGGGCGTACCGGCTGCAGGAGGAAGGCCGCGACACGGTCGACGCGAACCTCGACCAGGGTCTGCCGGTCGACAGCCGCGAGTACGGCATCGGCGCGCAGATGCTCGTCGACCTCGGCGTGACGACGATGCGCCTGTTGACGAATAACCCGGTCAAGTACGGCGGCCTCGAGGGCTTCGGCCTCGACATCACCGAACGGGTCCCGCTCACGCCGTCGCCGAACCCCGAGAACATCGAGTACCTCCGGACGAAGCGGGAGCGTATGGGCCACCTGCTGGACGGGCTCGATGACGTCCTCTGACGAGACGAGCCTTGCCGACGGGCTGATCGAAGGGCTCGACGGCCGGGTCGGCACGGTGCGGCGCGGTGACCGGCAGGGCCAGGGCGTCCGGGTAGCGGTCGCCTGTGCGCTCTTCAACGGCGGCGTCACGTGGCGGCTGCTCGAGGGGGCGCTCGACGGGCTCGCCGATTGCGGCGTCGACCGCAACGACGTGACCGTCGCGTGGGCGGCCGGCGCGTTCGAACTGCCGCTCGTCGCCCGGGCGTTCGCCACCGGTGACACGGTCGACGCGGTGATCTGCCTCGGGGCGGTCATCCGGGGCGACACCGGCCACTACGACTTCGTCGCCGGCGAGTGCGCGGCCGGCCTACAGCGGGTCCAGCTCGACACCGGGCGGCCGGTCGTCTTCGGCGTGCTGACGACCGACACCGTCGACCAGGCGCTCGAGCGGTCGAGGCCGGACGAGTCGAACAAGGGCCGCGAGGCCGCGGTCACCGCGGTCGAGACCGCCCGCCTCCTCCGGTCGGTCCAGCCGTGCTGAGGCTCGTCCTGCCGAAGGGGTCGCTGGAGAAGGCGACCCTCGAACTGTTCGCCGCCGCCGATCTGGCGGTGTCGCGCTCGTCGAACGTCGACTACCGGGCGACGATCGCCGACCCCCGGGTCGACGAGGTCCGGATCCTGCGCCCGCAGGAGATCCCGGTCTACGTGGCCAGCGGCCTCTTCGATCTCGGCATCACCGGACGCGACTGGATCGAAGAGCGCGGCGCTGACGTCGTCTCGCTCGGCAAGCTCCAGTACTCGAAGGCGACGGCCAACCCGATCCGCGTCGTCCTCGCGGTGGCCGACGACTCGCCGTTCAAGACGCTCGCCGACCTCGCCGGGCAGCGCGTCCGGGTCAGCACGGAGTACCCCGAGCTGACGCGGCGGGCGCTCGACGAGCACGGCGTCGACGCGGAGATCTCGCTCTCGTACGGCGCGACGGAGGCGAAGGTCCCCGACATCGCGGACTGTGTCGTCGAGATCACCGAGACCGGCCGGGCGCTGCGGGCGGCCGGCCTACGGGTGATCGACACGCTCCTCGTCTCGCACACCGAGCTGATCGCCAACCCCGACGCGGCGGCCGACCCGGTCAAGCGCCACGCCATGGAGCAGCTGTTGACGTTGCTGCAGGGGACGCTCGAGGCCCGCGAGAAGGTGCTCGTCAAGCTGAACGTGCCGGCCGACCAGCTCGATGCGGTGATCGGCGTCCTGCCGGCCCTGCGCGCGCCGACCGTCTCCGAGCTGTCCGGAGGCGGCGCGTTCGCGCTCGAGACGGTCGTGCTGAAGGCCGAGATCAACACGCTGATCCCGGCGCTCAAGGACCAGGGCGCCACCGACATCCTCGAGCTCGCCCTCTCCAAGATCGTCCACTGATGCCCGGACGGCGGCCAGCGGTCGGGATCGTCGCCGAGTTCGACGTCGACCGCGGTCTCGGGACCGTCGACGTCGACGGCGCGACGGCGCTGCCGTTCCACTGCACCGCCATTGCCGACGGCTCACGGCGGATCGACGCGGGACGCGAGTCACGTTCGTCGTCGTCCCCGGCCACCTCGGCCGGCTGGAGGCCCGGGGCCTCGTCCCCGTCTAGGGCTCCGAGCCGTTGCCGGCGTCCTGGCGGGCCTGCTCGGCCGCGCCGAGCTGGACGAACGCCAGTTGGAGCTGGGCCATGCCGTCCTTGAGCGCCGGGAACGCGTCGCCCAGTCGCTGGCCGAGCCCGTCGACGACGTAGCCGAGCGCGTCGATGGCCAGCCGAGCCTCGTCGAACAGCGGCGGCGACTGGGACAGATAGACCGCGGCCAGCTCGAACAGGCCGTAGCAGTGGTTGGCGACGATGACCTCCGGAGGGGCCTCGGCCAGCTGGCGCCGGAGCTCTTCCATTGTCGGCTGATCGCCGACGGGAGGCTCGCCGGCGCCGGGCCCGGCGGCGCCGGCGGGGCCGCCCGGGGGGTCGTCCCGGTCGACCGGATGCTCACCCGAAGGAGTCCACAAGCTCATGCTGGTAGCCTATGGGAACCAGGAAGCGGGGCCGGCGTACCGCGGGCCTCCACCTAGCCACCCACAGGGTGCGCCGGGTCGATGTGGCAACGGCCTTAGGGCTCGGCTCGCTTCTCCGAATGGTCGCGGAAGGACCGCTGGCCCGATCGAGAGGATGATGCCGCATAGCCACCGACCCTGAACACCGGATCAACGACCGCATTCGCGCCCGAGAGGTGCGACTGGTCGATCCGGACGGCCAGCAGCTGGGGATCAAGCCGCTGCCCGAAGCCCTAACGATCGCCCGCGGACTCGACCTCGACCTCGTCGAGGTGGCACCCATGGCCAACCCGCCGGTCTGTCGGATCATGGACTACGGGAAGTTCAAGTTCGACGAGGCCCAACGGGCCAAGGAGAGCCGGCGCAAGGCCGTCCACGTCGGGATCAAGGAGATGAAGTACCGGCCGAAGATCGGCCCCGGTGACTTCGACACCAAGACCCGGCAGGTCGGCAAGTTCCTCGACGAGGGGCACAAGGTCAAGATCACGATCATGTTCCGGGGCCGCGAGGTGTTCCACCCGGAGCTCGGGAAGCGGATACTCGACCGGATCGCCGAGAAGATGGACGGCGCGGCCAAGGTAGAAGCCGAACCGCGGCTCGACGGCCGGAACATGGTGATGGTCCTGGCACCGGACAAGCGGGCCAAGCAGGCTGCGGCGTCCCGACAGCGGTCGGAGCCCCCGGTGGCCGATGGGGTGGCGGAGACGAACGGGATCGGACAGAACAACGGGGCCGCGACGAACGGCAGTGCTGTGGCCGCCGCGCCGGCCCCCGTCGAGCCAGTCGAGGAGGGATGAACTGATGCCGAAGATGAAGACCGACCGTGGCGCGGCGAAGCGCGTGAAGGTGACCGGGACCGGCCGCCTCCGCCGCCGCAAGCAGAACCGCTCGCACATCTTGGAGAAGAAGAGCAGCCAGCGGAAGCGCCGGCTCGCCAACGAGACCGACTTCTCGAGGGGCGACGAGCGGCGTGCCAAGAGGATGCTCGGGCTCTGAGCCCATGGCGGCGACCGGCCGCCGTCTGCACCGCCCCCGACCGGGGCAGCTACCGAACGACCACGAGACTCCACGAGAGAGGAGCAGCTGCAATGGCCCGAGTAAAGCGCGCCGTCCACGGCCGCAAGCACCACCGCGCCGTCATGGAACAGGCGAAGGGGTACTACGGCAACAAGAGCCGGACGTACCGCGCCGCCAACGAGCAGCTCATGCACTCGATGCAGTACGCGTACCGCGACCGCCGGGCTCGCAAGGGCGACTTCCGCAAGCTCTGGATCCAGCGGATCAACGCGGCCGCCCGGCTCAACGGCATGAGCTACAGCCGGTTCATCGCCGGTCTCCACCAGGCCGGCGTCGAGGTCGACCGCAAGGTGCTCGCCGACCTCGCGGTCTCCGACGCGGCCGCGTTCGCCGCGCTCGTGACCGTCGCCCAATCGGCCCTGGCGGCTGCCGACCAGGCTGACGAGGCCGCCGAGGCCGCCTCCTGAGGCTGGAGTACTCGCACCAGCGCGTCCGGCGGCTCCGCCGGCTGCTCGGCAAGCGGTCGACCCGCTGGGCCGAGCGGGCCTTCGTCGCGGAAGGGCCCGAGCTCGTCCGCACCGCACTGGCGTCGTCGGCCGTCCCCGAGGCCGTCTACATCGCGGCCGAAGGGGCCGGTGACCCGGCCGTCGTCGAGCTGGCCGGCGCAGCCGAGGACCGCGGCATTCGCGTCTTCGAGCTCGCCGCCGGCGTTATCACGAAGGTCACCGACACCGTCACCCCACAGCCGATCCTCGCGGTCTGCCCGATGCTCGACCGGCCGCTGGAGACGGTGACCGGAGCCGGCCTCGTCGTCGTGCTGGCCGACGTGCGGGACCCCGGGAACGCCGGCACCGTGCTCCGGACCGCCGACGCCGCCGGCGTCGCCGCCGTCGTCTGCTGTGGTGGGACCGTCGACCCGTACAACCCGAAGACCGTCCGATCGTCCGCCGGGTCGCTCTTCCACGTCCCGCTCGTCGTCGCCGGCGACCCGGTCGACGTGCTCGACACGATCGCCTCCCTCGGATTGCGCCGGCTCGGCACCGTCGTCCGCGGCGGCGACGACTACACGACCGTCGACTGGCGCCAACCGACCGCGCTCGTGCTCGGGAACGAGGCCGCCGGCCTGCCCGACGGGCTGCCCGTCGACGGTGCCGTCGGCATCCCGATGGCCGGCCGCGCCGAGTCGCTCAATGTCGGCATGGCCTGTGCGGTGCTCTGCTTCGAAGCCCTTCGTCAGCGTCGTACGATGCCCCGATGAACGTCGACGAGCTCGAGCGGGAGGCGGAGGCCGCGGTGGCCGACGCCGGCTCGGTCGACCAGCTCGACCAGGTCGTCTCGTCGGTGCTCGGCAAGCGCGGCCCGCTCGCGCTGGCCCACCGCGAGCTCGGCCGGCTCGACCCGGACGAGCGGCGGGAGGCCGGCCGGGTCCTCCACGAGACCCGCCAGCGGCTCGACGCGGTCGTGGCCGAGCGTCGCCGGCAGCTCGAGGTGGCGGAACGGTCGGCCCGGCTGGCCGCTGACCGGCTCGACCTGACCGAGGTGCTCCCAGTCCCCGGCCCGATCACTCGGGGCCACCGGCATCTCGTCAGCCAGACCCGCGACGAGCTGGAGGACGTCTTCGTCGGCATGGGCTTCGAGGTGGCGGAGGGCCCGGAGGCCGAGAGCGACTGGTACAACTTCGAGGCGCTCAACATCCCACCGGCGCACCCGGCGCGGGGCATGTTCGACACGTTCTACCTCGACCTCGGCGAACCGGAGACGGTCGTGCTCAGGACGCACACGTCCCCGGTACAGATCCACCTGATGGAGGACCACGCCCTACCGATCCACGCGGTGATGCCCGGTCGCTGCTTCCGCCGGGACACGCCCGACGCCCGGCACCTGCCGGTCTTCCACCAGATCGAAGGGCTCGTCGTCGATCGCGGGATCACGTTCGGCGATCTCGCGGGAACGATCGAGACGTTCACCGCGGCGTACTTCGGTCCGGATATCCACTCGCGGCTCCGGCCGGCGTACTTCCCGTTCACGGAGCCGTCGGCGGAGTTCGAGATCACGTGCACGATCTGCCGCGGCGACGGCTGCCGGACGTGCTCGGGCACCGGCTGGATCGAGCTCGGCGGCTGCGGGATGGTCGACCCGGCCGTCTTCGGCGCGGTCGGCATCGACGCGGCCGAGTGGTCGGGGTTCGCGTTCGGCTTCGGCATCGACCGGTGCGCACAGATGCGCCACGGCATCGCCGACATGCGGGCCCTCGTCGAGAACGACGCCCGGTTCCTGAGGCAGTTCTGATGCGCGTCCCGTTGAGCTGGCTGCGCGACTTCGCGCCGTTCCCGACCGACGCCGACGCGCTCGTCGCGACCCTCGACGACCTGGGCTTGGTCGTCGAGGGCGTCGAGCCGGTGGGGGAGGGGCTGGAGTCGGTCGTCGTCGCCCGGATCGACGCGATCGCGGCGATCGCCGGGGCCGACCGCATCCGGCTCGTCACCGCCGACGCCGGTGACGGTCCGCTGGAGATCGTCTGTGGTGCGGACAACTTCGCGGTCGGCGACCTCGTCCCGCTCGCTCCGGTCGGCGCGGTGCTGCCCGGCGGCTTCGAGATCGCCCGGCGCAAGCTCCGCGGCGTCGTCTCGAACGGGATGCTCTGCTCCGGCAAAGAGCTCGCGCTCTCCGACGACCAGGCCGGTCTCCTGCTCCTGACCGAGGTCGAAGGGGCCCGTCCGGGGCTGCCGGTAGCCGAGCTGCTCGGCATCGAGCCGGACGTCGTCTTCGACATCACCGTCGAAGGCAACCGGCCGGACGCGTGGTGCGTCGCCGGCATCGCTCGAGACCTGGCGGCGCGGCTCGGGTTGACGTTCTCGCTGCCCGATCCCGCGCCGGCACCGGACGCGCCCGGGGCGGTCGAGAAGCTGGCGACGCTCGCCGTCGAAGACACCGAGCTCTGCCCGCGGATGACCATCCGCGTGTTGCCGGCAGTGACGGTCGGCCCGTCGCCGCGCTGGCTGGCCCGCCGGCTCGTCCTCGCCGGCATGCGGCCGATCAACAACGTCGTCGACGTGTCGAACTACGTCATGCTCGAGCTCGGCCAGCCGACGCACCCGTACGACCTCGACCGGCTCGCCGGCGGTGGGCTGCTCGTTCGACGGGCCCGGGCCGGCGAGACCGTCGTCACGCTCGACGGCGTCAGCCGCACCGTCGGCACGCCGGGGCGCGGTCTCGGCGACACCGGCGAGGACTGCCTCATCTGCGACGCGGAGGGGACGCCGGTAGGCATCGGTGGCGTGATGGGCGGCGAGTCGTCGGAGATCTCGGAGACGACGACCCGGGTGCTGCTGGAGGCCGCGTACTTCACGCCGATGGCGATCGCCCGGACGTCGAAACGGCTCGGCCTGCGCACGGAGGCGTCCGCCCGCTTCGAGCGCGGCTGCGACCCGTGGGGCATCGACCGGGCGGCCGACCGGTTCTGCGAGCTGCTCGGGTCCCCCGTCGCCCCCGGATCACTGGACGTGCAGGGCGACGTACCCCGGTCGGTCGTCCTCGCCGTTCCCGTCGACCGCGTCAACGCGGTCCTCGGGACGACGCTCGCCGGCGATGAGGTCGCCGACCTGCTCGAACCGCTCGGCTTCGGCTGCGAGCTATCGACTGCGGGCTCGGACGGGGACGGGCTGACGGTGACGGTACCGACCAACCGGCCGGACGTCCGGCCGGCGCCGTACGGCGTCGACGACGTCATCGAGGAGGTCGGCCGGACGTACGGGTACTCGCGGCTGCCGCGCCGCCAGCCGACGTGGCCGGAGCCCGGCGGGCTGACGAGTCGCCAGCGCGAGCGGCGGGTCGTCCGCGACGTCCTCTGCGGCGTCGGCGGCCTCGAAGGGTGGACGCCGACGTTCGTCGCCGACGCCGACCACGAGCTCATCGGCCTGTCCGGCCCCGCCGTCCGGATCACGAACCCGCTGGTCAGCGACGAGGCCTCGCTCCGACAGTCGATGCTGCCGGGACTGTTGCGAGCGCTCGCCTACAACGCCGACCGGCGTCAGGGCGACCTTCGGCTGTACGAGATCGGCACCGTCTTCTCGCACCCCGAGACCGATGGTGGCCGGATCGTCGAACGGAGCGGCGCCGGCGGCGCCAGCCGGACGGTCCTGCCGGGGGAGCGGGAGCTGCTGTCGGTCGTCCTCGCCGCCGACGGCGACGACGCCCGGATGGCCGTCCAGGCGTGGCGAGTGCTCGCCGACGCCCTCCGCCTGATCGACGTCCGATTGGTCGCCGACGAGTCGGTGCCGGGCCTGCACCCGACGCGGACGGCCCGCCTGGTGGCCGCGGCGGCGGCCGCGCCGACCGGGACCGTCGGCCTGGGCGCGGTCGGCGAGGTCGACCCCGCGGTCGCCGCCCATTTCGGGTTGCGTCGGGTCGGGTGGCTGGAGGTCGACCTCGGCCAGCTCGCCACAGTCGACCGGCGACCCGCGGCGGCGCGGCCGTTGAGCCGGTTCCCGTCGTCCGACATCGACGTCGCCCTCGTCGTCGACGACGACATCCCGGTCGACCGGGTGGCCGACGCGCTGGCCGGTGCCGGCGGCGACGTGCTCGAATCGGTCGTCCTCTTCGACGTCTATCGCGGTGACGGCGTGCCGGCGGGGCGGCGGAGCCTGGCGTTCCGCCTCCGGTTCGGCGCGTTCGACCGGACGCTCACCGACCAGGACGTCGGCGAGCTGCGGCAACGCTGCATCGACGCGGCGCAGGACGCGGTCGGGGCAGTCCTGCGCTAGCGGTACTTCCGCTTCGTCGGGAGCAGCGCCCCGATGAGCCAGAAGAGGGGCAGGAAGAACCCGATGATGAACATCACCCAGTGGCCCTTGCGGATCGACATGATCCCGAGGGTGACGATGAGGGCGAGGTAGATAACCACCCACAGGACGACGAACGGCGTAGTGGTCACGTCTGCGAACATCGGCACCTGAGCTCCTCCTGCCCGAACTCTCGCCGGACAAGGCGACGAGTCTCGGTGCACAACCTAGATCGGTAGGCGGCCGGCGGCGCCGCTGGTGGCAGTTCGCATGAGTATGCGGTTGTCTGTATAGACTTGCGCCATGAAGGTCGGAGTGGTCGGGGCGTCGGGGTATGCCGGCGTCGAGCTGCTGCGGCTCTGCGCGGCCCATCCCGACCTCGACGTCGCGGTCGCTGCGGCCGGGAGCCATGCCGGGGCGACGGTCGCCGATCACACGCCGTCGCTCGCTGCGGCGTACCCGTCGCTGACGTTCGACGTGACCGATCCGGCCGTGCTCGACGGCCTCGACGTCGTCTTCAGTGCGCTGCCGCACGGCGAGTCACAGAAGCTCGTGCCGTCGCTCGTCGGCCGGGTCGGCGCCATCGTCGACCTCGCCGCCGACTTCCGGCTCCGGGACCCGGCGCTCTACCCCGAGTGGTACGGCGAAGACCACCATGCCCCGGCGCTGCTCGACCAGTTCGTCTATGGGTTGCCCGAGCTGTTCCGGGCCGACCTCGCCGGCGCCACGCTCGTGGCCGCGCCCGGTTGCTATCCGACCGCGGCGGCTCTCGCCCTCGCGCCGTTCGCCCGAGCCGGGCTGATCGAGACGACCGGGATCGTCGTCGACGCGGCTAGCGGCGTCTCTGGGGCCGGCCGGGGGCTGAGCGACCGGCTGCACTTCGGTGCGGTCGACGAGGACTTCACCGCGTACGGCCTGCTCGACCACCGGCACACGCCCGAGATCGAACAGGCCGTCGGCGCCCAGGTCCTGTTCACGCCACACCTCGCGCCGATGGTCCGCGGCATCCTGGCCACTTGCTATGCCCGGCCGGCCGGCGAGCTCACGACCGACGGTGCCCTGGGCATCCTGCGGGACGCGTACGCCGGCGAGCCGTTCGTCGTCGTCAGCGACCGGTCGCCGTCGACGAAGGCCACCACCGGGTCGAACAGTGCCCACCTCACCGCCCGGGTCGACCAGCGGACCGGGTGGCTCGTCGTCCTGGCCGCGCTCGACAACCTGGTCAAGGGAGCGGCCGGCCAGGCCGTCCAGTGTGCCAACGCCGTGCTCGGCCTGCCGGAGACGACCGGCCTGCCGCTCGCCGGCCAGTACCCGTGAGCCGGCCAGTACCGATCAGCCGGCCAGTACCCGTGAGCCGGCCAGTACCGATCAGGAGGAGAGCAAAGTGAGCGTTACGGCGCCACAGGGGTTCGTCGCGGTCGGCGGATCGGTCGGGATCAAGGCGGCCGACGCGCCGGACCTGGCCGTCGTCGCCACCGACGACGGGCGGCCGGTGGCTGCCGCCGGGGTGTTCACGGCCAACCTGGCCACCGCGGCCCCCGTCCAGGTCAGCCGGGCTCATCTGGCGGCCACCGGTGGACGGGCGGCGGCGGTCGTGTTGACGTCGGGCAACGCGAACGCCGCGACCGGCCAGCCGGGTCTGGCGGCCGCCCGGCGGCTCTGCGAGCTCGTCGCCGACGGGCTGGGCAGCGCGGCCGACGAGGTGCTCGTCTGCCAGACCGGCCTCATCGGGATCCCGTTCCCGCTCGGCGTCGTCGAGCCGCTGGTGAGCGGGGTCGTCGCCGGTCGGGCCGGCAGTGACGACGCCGGACGGGCCGCGGCGGAGGCGATCATGACGACCGACACCGTTCGCAAGGAGGCCACCGCCAGTGGTCCGGCCGGCGCCGGCTCGTTCACGGTCGGCGGGATGGCGAAGGGCGCGGCGATGCTCGCGCCGAACATGGCGACGATGCTGGCTGTGCTCACGACCGACGCGGCGGCCGAGCCGGCAGTGCTGCAGGAGATCCTGCGGGCCGCGGTCGTCCCGACGTTCAACTCGATGACCGTCGACGGCTGCACGTCCACCAACGACACCGTCCTCCTGCTGGCGAGCGGCCGGGCCGGACCGGTCGACCGGGACGTCCTCGCCGGCGTGGTCACCGATGTCTGTGGCTCGCTCGCCGGCCAGATGGTCGCCGACGCGGAGGGCGCGACGAAGGTCGTGCACGTGCACGTGACCGGCGCGGCGAGCGACGGCGAGGCCCATCAGGCCGCCCGGAAGATAGCCGACTCGCTGCTCGTCAAGTGCTCGCTCAACGGCGAGGACCCGTACTGGGGCCGGGTCGTCAGCGAGCTCGGCTCGGCCGGCGTCGCCTTCGACCTCGACCGCGTCACGATCGCCTACGGCGCCACCCCGGTCTGCGTCGGCGGGGTGGCGGCCGACCACGACGCGGCCGCGGTGGCCGCTCACATGGCCGGCCGGCACGTCCAGATCGACTGCGACCTCGGGCTCGGGTCCGGGGCCGGCGTCGTCCTGTCGACCGACCTCGGCTACGGCTATATCGACGAGAACCGGACGACGTCGTGACCGGCGTCGCACAGCGCGGCGACCGCCGCGCTGCTGGTCGAGGCGCTCCCGTACATCCGCCGGTTCGCCGGCAAGGTCGTCGTCGTCAAGTACGGCGGCAACGCGCTGGCCGGCGGCGACGAGGCGAGCGCGCTGGCGTCGCTGGCCGAGGACGTCGTCCTGCTGCGGTCGGTCGGCCTGCTGCCCGTCGTCGTCCACGGTGGCGGTCCCCAGATCGGCGAGCTCCTCCGGCGCCTCGGCAAGGAGACGGAGTTCCGCGACGGCCTGCGCGTGACCGACGCCGACACGCTCGACGTCGCCCGGATGGTGCTCGTCGGCAAGGTCAACCGGGACATCGTCTCGGCCATCAACGTCCACGGGCCGCTCGCCGTCGGCCTCTCCGGCGAGGATGCCAACCTCATCACCGCCGGCCAGCGGGCCGTCGAGCTCGGCTACGTCGGTGACGTCGTCAGCGTCGACCCGACGATCCTCGAACGGCTGCTCGCCGAGGGGCTGATCCCGGTCCTCGCCACGATCGGCGCGGACACCGGCGGCCAGGCGTACAACATCAACGCCGACACCGTCGCCGGCGCCATCGCCGAGGCACTCGGTGCCGAGAAGCTCGTGTTCTTGACCGACATCGAAGGGCTCCGAGCCGACCCGGACAACCCGCAGACGCTCGTCCGCCAGGCCACCGCGGCCGTCCTCGACCAGCTCGTCGAGACCCGCGGCGTCGTCGGCGGGATGGTCCCGAAGGTCGAAGCGTGCGCCCGGGCCGTCCGCGGAGGCGTCGCCCAGGCCCACATCCTCGACGGCCGGGTCGCCCACGCGCTGCTGCTCGAGCTGTTCACCGACCGCGGCGTCGGCACGATGGTGATCCCATGACCGGCGCTGGAGTGGACCGCTCGGCGCTCATGCGGACGTACGCGGACCCGCCGGTGACGTTCGTGCGCGGCGAGGGAAGTTACCTCTACGACACCGACGGGACCCGGTACCTTGACTTCATCTCCGGGCTCGCGGTCACGTCGCTCGGCCATGCCCACCCCGCCGTCGCCGACGCCATCGCGACCCAGGCCCGGACGCTGTCACACGTCTCGAACCTGTACGGCAACGTCGTCGGCGCGGAGGTGGCGATCACGCTGGACCGCCTGATCGGCGGCGGTACCCACCGGGCCGGCGGGCAGGTCTTCTTCTGCAACTCCGGTGCGGAAGCGAACGAGTGCGCGCTCAAGCTGGCGCGGCGGTGGGCCGGCCCGGGCCGGCACGTCGTCGTCTCGGCCTGGGACTCGTTCCACGGCCGGACGCTCGCCACGCTGACCGCCACCGGCCAGCCGGCCAAGCACGCGCCGTTCGAGCCGCTGCCGGACGGGTTCGTCCACGTCCCGTACGACGACCTCGACGCGCTCGGTCACGCCCTCGAGCCGCACGCCGTCGCCGCGGTCCTGGTCGAGCCGCTCCAGGGCGAGGGTGGGGTCAACGTCCCGTCCTCCGACTTCCTCGCTGGCGTCCGCCAGCTCTGCACCGAGCGCGGCGTCCTCTTGATGCTCGACGAGGTCCAGACCGGCCTCGGCCGGACGGGGGAGTGGTTCGCGTTCCACACCGCGCACCTCGAGCCGGACGTCGTCACGATGGCCAAGGCGCTCGGCAACGGGATGCCGGTCGGCGCCTGCTGGGCGACCGCCGAGGTCGCAGCGGCGTTCGGACCGGGTGATCACGCGACGACGTTCGGCGGCCAGCCGCTGGCCATGGCCGCGGCCCGGGCGACGTTGTCGGTGATGGAGGACGAGGACGTCTGTGGCCGGGCGCGGCAGGCCGGGGCGTTCTTGGCCGAGGAGCTCGCCGGGCTGCCCGGCGTCGTCGGTGTCCGCGGGGCCGGGCTGCTGCTCGCCGCCCAGCTCGAGACGTCCGTCGCGGCCGACGTCGCCGCCGGCGCCCTCGCCGCCGGGCTGCTCGTCAACCCGGTCCGGCCCGACGCCGTCCGGTTGGCGCCGTCGCTGCTCGTCTCCGAGGCCGAGCTCGACCGGGCGGTCGGCATCCTCGCCGACGTGCTCGAGAGGACCGCCCCGTGAGCGCCCGGCATTTCCTCGATATCGACGACCTGTCCGTCGACGAGCTCGACGACCTGCTCGTCCTGGCCGAACGGCCGGATCTCGGTGCCGTCCTCGCCGGGCAGGGCGTCGCCATGGTCTTCGAGAAACCGTCCGCCCGGACGAGGAACTCGACCGAGATGGCCGCGTTCACCCTCGGCGGTCATCCCGTCTACATCCAGGCCCACGAGGTCGGGATCGACACCCGGGAGCCGGCGGCCGACGTCGCCCGGACGCTCGCCTGCTACCACCGGATCCTCTGCCTCCGCGTGACGGACCACCAGACGCTCGTGCGCATGGCCGGCGCCCTCGACGCGGCCGGTGTCGCCGTCCCGGTCGTCAACCTGCTGTCCGACGTCGCCCACCCGTGCCAGGCCGTCGCCGACCTGCTCACGCTGCGCGACGTCTTCGAGACGGCCGATCTCGCCGGCCGGTCGATCGCGTACGTCGGCGATGCCAACAACGTCTGCCGGTCGTTGGCGAAGGCCGGCGTGATGGCCGGTATGGACGTGCGCGTCGCGTCGCCGGAGAATTATTCGCTGACGGCCGCCGAGCTCGTCGAGCTGCGGGAGCTGGCCGACGCCGCCGGCCGCGGCGGCTCCGTCGGCACGACCGTCGAGCCGATCGAGGCGGTGGCCGGCGCGGATGCCCTCTACACCGACGTCTGGACGTCGATGGGGCAGGAGGAGGAGGCCGCCCGCCGCCGGGCCGCGTTCGCCGACTTCACCATCGACGACGTCCTGCTCGCCGAGGCCGCGCCGCACGCCGTCGTCCTCCACTGCCTGCCGGCCCACCGGGCCGAGGAGATCAGCGCGGCCGTCGTCGACGGGCCGAGGAGCGTCGTCTGGACTCAGGCCGCCCACCGGATGACGGCCATGCGCGGCCTCTTCGCCTGGCTCGTCGGGGGGGCGGCCCCGGGTGGGGGAGCGGCGACGGCCGGTGTGGGGAAGGGGCCCCACGCCTCGGAGGAGCCGGGGGTTGGGGCCCCGGGCGGGGAAGCGGCACAGTGAAAGTCACCAAGAACCAGCGCCAGCACCGGATCACCAAGCTGCTCGAGGTCCGGGCGGTCGGCAGCCAGTCCCAGCTCGTCGACCTCCTCGCCGCCGAAGGTATCGAAGCGACGCAGACGACGGTCTCCCGGGATCTGGAGGAGCTCGGCGCGGTCAAGGTCCGGCTCCCCGGCGGCGACACCGCGTATGCGCTGCCGGAGCTGCCGACCCAGCAGATCGCGCCGGTCGACCACCTCCGCCGGGTGCTCGGGGAGTGGGCGGTCGAGGTGACGAGCTCCGGCAACCTGGTCGTCCTGCGGACGCCGCCGGGCTGCGCGCATGTCGTAGGATCGGCGCTCGATCGCAGCGGCCTGGACGGGCTGCTCGGCACGGTCGCCGGCGACGATACGGTCCTGGCCATCGTCGCCGAGGCCCACGGCGGCCGCCAAGTCGCCGACCATCTGGCGGCGCTGGCCGGCCTACGGGTTCCGATGGGCGACGAGCGTGCGCCGAACAACGGGAAGGGTTGACGAGAACGATGGCAAAGCGGGTGGTACTGGCCTACAGCGGTGGTCTCGACACGTCGGTGGCCGTCCGGTGGCTGATGGAGAACGCCAAGGTCGAGGTCGTCGCGGTCGCCGTCGACGTCGGGCAGGCCGCGGACGGTCCCGGCGAGGACTGGGAGGCGATCCGCACGCGGGCACTCGCGGCCGGCGCAGTCGAGGCCGAGGTCGTCGACGCCCGCCTAGAGATGGCCGAGGACTTCTGCGTCCCCGCCATCCTGGCGAACGCCAAGTACGAGGGGAAGTACCCGCTCGTCTCCGCGTTGTCGCGGCCGGTCATCGTCCGGCACCTCGTCGACGCGGCCCGCCGGTACGGCGCGGACGCGGTGGCCCACGGCTGCACCGGCAAGGGCAACGACCAGGTTCGCTTCGAGGTCGGCACCCGGGCGCTCGCCCCGGACCTCGACGTCCTCGCTCCGGCCCGCGTCTGGGGGTTCTCGCGCGAGCAGTGCGTCGAGTACGCGGCGAAGTGGGAGATCCCGATCGCGGTGACGAAGGAAAAGCTCTACTCGATCGACGAGAACCTGTGGGGCAAGGCGATCGAGTGCGGCGTGATCGAGGACCCGTGGGCCGACCCGCCGTCCGACATCTACGGTCTGACCGCGATCACCGCCACGGAGGCGGTCGAGACGATCGTCGGCTTCGAGTCCGGCGTCCCCGTCTCGCTCGACGGCCGGTCGCTGCCCGCCGACGCCCTGATCGGCGAGATCGGCCGGCTCGCCGGGTCGACCGGCTTCGGGCGCCTCGACATGGTCGAGAACCGTCGGGTCGGCATCAAGAGCCGTGAGGTCTACGAATGCCCCGCGTCGCTCGCCCTCCTGCTCGCCCACGCCGACCTCGAGGATCTGACGCTCGAACGCGACCTCCACCACGAGAAGGCGCGGCTCGAGCCGCGGTGGTCCGAGCTCGTCTACGACGGCATGTGGTTCTCGCCGCTGAAGCAGGCCCTCGACGCGTTCATGGTCGAGTCGCAGCGGCACGTCACCGGCGAGGTCCGGCTCCGCTTCGAGCCGCCCGGCGTCGGTGCGGTCGCCGGCCGGCGGAGCCCAGTCGCCCTCTACGACCACGGCCTCGCCACCTATGACGCCACCGACACGTTCCGCCACCAGGACGCGGAGGGCTTCGTGCGCCTGTGGGGGCTCGGCGTCGCGACGTGGGCGGCCCGCCAGGGCGGCCTACCGTGACGCTCTGGCAGGGCCGCCTCGGCGAACAGATGGCCGACGAGGTCGCCCGGTACACGATCAGCCTGCCGTTCGACCGGGCGCTCGCCGACGACGACCTGACCGGCTCGCGGGCCCATGTTCGCGGGCTCGGCAAGGCCGGGATCCTGACCGACGACGAGGTCGCGACGCTGATCGCCGCACTCGACCAGGTCGGCGAGGAGCTGGCGTCCGGGTCGTTCGCGTTCGAGCCCGGCGACGAGGACGTCCACACGGCGGTCGAACGCCGGGTCACCGAGATCGCCGGCGACGTCGGGGCGAAGCTACACACCGGTCGGAGCCGCAACGACCAGGTCGCCACCGATCTCCGCCTGTGGGCCCGACGGAACCTGCGGGACGTCGCGGCCGATGTCGTCGCGCTCCAGGCCGTCCTCCTCCAGCGAGCCGACGACGCCGGCGACGGCTACCTGCCCGGCTACACCCACCTGCAGCGGGCCCAGCCCGTCCTGCTCGCCCACCATCTCCTCGCCCATGGTTGGGCGCTCGCCCGCGACGTCGACCGGCTCGTCGCCACCGTCGACCGCATGGACGTCTCGCCGCTCGGCGCCGGCGCCCTCGCCGGCTCGTCGCTGCCGCTCGATCCCGACTACGTCGCCGAGGAGCTCGGGTTCGCCGGCCGGTTCGAGAACTCGCTCGACGCGGTTTCCGACCGAGACTTCGTCGCCGAAGCCCTCTTCGACCTGGCGCTGCTCGGCGTCCACCTGTCGCGGATGGGCCAGGAGATCGTCCTGTGGTCGACCGAGGAGTTCGGCTTCTGTACGGTCGACGACGCGTACGCCACCGGCAGCTCGATGCTGCCGCAGAAGAAGAACCCCGACGTCGCCGAGCTGGCCCGTGGCAAGGCCGGACGGCTGATCGGGCACCTGACCGGGCTGCTCGTCACGCTGCACGGGCTGCCGCTCGCGTACAACCGTGACCTCCAGGAGGACAAGGAGCCGCTGTTCGACGCGGTCGAGCAGGTCCGGACCGGCCTCCGGGCGCTCGCCGGGCTGTTCGCCACGGTGACGTGGGACCACCAACGCATGCAAGAGGCCGCCGACGGGCCGGCCGCGGCGGCGATCGACCTGGCCGAGCTGCTCGTCGTGAACGGCATGCCGTTCCGCCAGGCCCACGCCCTCGTCGGCGGCCTCGTCCGCGACTCCCTCGCCCGCCACGTCCCGCTCGTCGAGCTCGTCCAGGCCCACCCGGACCTCGGCGACGCCGGAGCGCAACTGCTCGAGCCCGGCGTCGCCGTCACCCGTCGTACGACGCCGGGCAGCGCCGGTCCCGGACCGGTGGCCGAGCAGCTCCGCCGCTTCGGCCGGCGGCTCGACGTCGACCGGTCCCGGCTCGGCCTCGACGACGGCGCGTGACCCGGGCGGTCCGTCGGGCCGACCTGGCGGCCGACGTCCTGACCGTCGCCCCGAACCTGCTGAACAAGCTGCTCGTCCACGGCGATCGCGTCGGCCGGATCGTCGAGGTCGAGGCGTACCGCGGCGCCGACGATCCGGCCTCGCACGCCTTCCGCGGGCC
>CAWGOO010000007.1:0-905000 GCA_963824265.1 uncultured Actinomycetota bacterium | reverse complement strand
GACCGACATCGGCGGCGGCCGCGGCGGGCGGACGCAGTCGGGCGCGGTCGAAGGCGTTGCCACCGGAGGTGGCGACGGCGATCCGCCGGGCCGCGGACACTGCGACCGCGCACCATCGCGAGGTCCTCGTCGAGAAGATGGAGGACGCGGTCGCGTCGTACGACCGCAACCGGTTCGAGGACGCGATGCGCCTCGGCAAGCAGGTCGCGGCGGAGGCGCCGGCGGTGCCGGCGGTCCGCCAGCTCGTCGGCCTCGCCGCGTACCGCGCCGGTCGGTGGCGCGAAGCGGTGCGGCAGCTCGAGGCGTACGGCGAGCTGACGGACGAGACGGACGAGGTGCCGGCGCTGATGGACTGCTACCGGGCGCTCGGTCGGCCGAAGAAGCTGGCCGACGCGTGGGCCGCGCTCCGGCAGCGGTCGCCGGAGCCGGAGGTGCTGGCCGAGGCCCGCATCGTCGCGGCCGGGGCGCTCGCCGACCGCGGCGACCTCGACGGCGCGATCGACCTGCTCGTCGCGTCCGGCGCGGCACGGGCGCTGCGCAACCCGTCGGACCGGCACATCCGGCAGTGGTACGCGCTGGCCGACCTCTACGAGCGGGCCGGCGATCTGCCGAAGGCCCGCGAGCTGTTCGTCCGGGTGCTCCAGGCCGAGCCGGACGCGTACGACGTCACCGACCGCCTGGCCGCGCTCGGCCCGGAACGGCCGCGGCGGAACCGTCGCCGGCCGACCACCCCGACGTCGACGAAGCGACTGGCGTAGGCCGGGGAGACGACCAGGCGGACGACGATGCCGATCAAGATCAACGGCCGCACGCTCATCGAGGCGCTCTGGGGCGACGACAGCTACGGATTGCTGCTCATCCTGCTGTTGATCGACTACCTGATGATGTCGCTCGTCAACTCGCCCCGGTGGGGCGGCTTGCTGCGCACCGCGCCGGTCATCCTGACGGTCCTCTTCGCGATGCACACGTCGCACGCCCACCGGCGCGTCCTGCCGCGTTGCCCAGGTCGCGGCGGCGTTCGCCGTCGTCGCCGGGATCGCCCAGGCGATCGTTCCGTACACGTCCCAAGTGGGCGACGCCAGCGACACCGCCCGCGGGGTGTCGTACCTGGTGATGGCCGCCCTCCTGCTCGTCACCCCGGTGGCCATCCTGCGGCGGATCCTGCCCAAGCAGACCGTCGACATCGAGACGATCTTCGCCGCGGTCGGCGTCTACATCATCATCGGGCTGAGCTTCTCCGCGCTCTACGTCGGGCTCGCCTACATCCACCCGACCCCACCGTTCCTGGCCCAGCCGCCGCCGACGCCGCACCCGCCGAGCGACTACGTCTACTTGAGCTTCGTCACGCTGACGACCGTCGGCTTCGGCGATCTCACGCCACTGACCGACCTCGCCCGATCCGTCGTCGTGCTCGAGGCGCTCATCGGCCAGATCTTCCTCGTCACGCTCGTCGCCCGGATGGTCTCGATGTACAGCCGGGAGAACGGGCCGGGCCGCTACCTCACCCGCGAACCTCGCGACCGCGGCACCGACGACGACACCGGTCGGCACCGGTGGGCGGCCCACCCGGGCCATCGGGCGAGGGGACCCGACGACCTCGTCCCCGACCCGGACGCCCCCGACTCCGACCTCGAACCGGACGCCGCCGACGCCTTGGACGCGCCCACCGACGAGAGCCCGCCGCACGACGGTCCGGGCGCCGACCGGGGGTAGACCCACCCATTAGGCTCGGGCCATGGCGATCGACCTGCAGAAGCTCCTCGGCGACGAAGCCGACTCCCTCCTCCGGCACGAGGCGAAAGCGTTTCCGGCCGACGGCCTCGTCCTGCCGGGCCCGGACTTCCTCGACCGGGCCTTCCGCGACTCCGACCGGTCGCCGACGGTGCTGCGCAACCTCGGCACGCTCTACGGCCACGGGCGGCTCGGCGGGACCGGGTACCTGTCGATCCTCCCCGTCGACCAGGGCATCGAGCACTCGGCCGGCGCCAGCTTCGCCAAGAACCCGCTCTATTTCGACCCCGCGAACCTGTGCGAGCTGGCGTTGGCCGGCGAGTGCAGCGCCGATCGCGACGACGCTCGGCGTCCTCGGCGCAGTCTCGCGGCGCTACGTCCACCGGATCCCGTTCATCGTCAAGCTGAACCACAACGACTTCCTGCACTACCCGAACACGTACGACCAGGTCCTGTTCGGCTCCGCGCAACAGGCGTTCGACCTCGGCGCGGCCGGTGTCGGCGCGACGATCTACTTCGGCTCGGAGGAGAGCGACCGCCAGCTGCACGAGGTCTCCGACGCGTTCGCCGAGGCGCACGAGCTCGGCATGTTCACCGTGCTGTGGTGCTACCTGCGGAACCCGGAGTTCGTGAAGGACGGCGTCGACTACCACCTCTCGGCCGACCTGACCGGCCAGGCCAACCACATGGGCGTGACGATCGAGGCGGACATCATCAAGCAGAAGCAGGCCGAGAACAACGGCGGCTACAACGCCCTCGAAATTCGGCAAGACCGACCCGCTGGTCTACGACCAGCTGACCACCGATCACCCCATCGACCTGACCCGCTGGCAGGTCGTGACCTGCTACGCCGGCCGGGTGGGGATGATCAACTCCGGGGGCGCGTCGACCGGTGACGACGACCTGGCCCAGGCCGTCCGCACCGCGGTGATCAACAAGCGAGCCGGCGGCCAGGGCCTGATCGTCGGCCGCAAGTCGTTCCAGCGGCCGATGGACGAGGGGGCGGCGCTCATCCAGGCGATCCAGGATGTCTTCTTGGACCCCGAGGTCTCGATCGCCTGATTGCCGAGGGCGCCCCGTCGGCGTCCCCCGGGTCGGTGCCGGGCGGGGCCGCCGGCGGTGCCGGACCACGCCGAACCCGCCGCTACTCACGTTCTCCCTTCGCCGGGCAGCGGTATGCTGTTTACACGGACGAAACAATCGGTTGTCCCGTCGGCGCGCCCGACGGCTGGCGGCCGGTGACGAGGGATGAGGGGCAGGGGAGTTGGCGACCCGCAGTGAACAGGTACCGGAGCAGCTCGACCGGGTGGTCATCCGATTCGCCGGGGACTCCGGCGACGGGATGCAGCTCACCGGCGACCGGTTCACGACGTCGAGCGCGCTGCTCGGCAACGACCTGGCGACGTTCCCGGACTTCCCGGCCGAGATCCGGGCGCCGGCCGGCACGCTGGCCGGCGTCTCCGCCTTCCAGGTCCACATCTCCGACCACGACATCCTGACGCCGGGTGATGCCCCGAACGTCCTGGTGGCGATGAACCCGGCCGCGCTGCGGGCGAACGTCCCCTCGCTGCCGAAGGGCGCGACGCTGCTCGTCAACGTCGACGCGTTCGACGACCGCAGCCTGGCCAAGGCCGGTTACGACGTGAACCCGCTGACCGACGGGTCGCTCGGGTCGTTCACGGTGTACGAGGTCCCGATGACGTCGATCACCAAGGAGGTCTGCAAGGAGGCCGGCGTCAAGCCGCGCGATGCGGAGCGGTCGAAGAACTTCTTCGCCCTCGGTCTCGTCAGCTGGCTCTACACGCGGCCGATCGATCCGACGATCGAGTGGATCGGCAAGCGGTTCGCGGAGCGGCCGCAGGTGGCGGAGGCGAACACCCGGGCGTTCCGGGCCGGCTTCGACTTCGGCGAGACCGCGGAGCTGTTCTCGTCGAACTACGAGGTGCGCGCCGCGACGTTCGAGAAGGGCGAGTACATCCAGGTCACCGGCAACCAAGCCCTGGCCTGGGGGCTGATCGCGGCCGCCCGGCTGGCCAACCTGCCTCTGTTCTTGGGCAGCTACCCGATCACGCCGGCGTCGGACATCCTCCACGAGTTGTCGCGGCGCAAGGAGTTCGGTGTCCGCACGTTCCAGGCCGAGGACGAGATCGCCGGCGTCGGCGCGGCGATCGGTGCGGCCTTCGGTGGCGCCCTCGGCGTGACGACGACGAGCGGCCCCGGGCTCGACCTCAAGTCCGAGGCGATCGGCCTCGCCATCAACCTCGAGCTGCCGCTCCTGGTCGTCGACGTCCAGCGTGGTGGCCCGTCGACGGGCCTGCCGACGAAGACCGAGCAGGCCGACCTGCTCCATGCCATGTACGGCCGGCACGGCGAGGCGCCGCTGCCGATCATCGCGGCGAAGACGCCGTCGCACTGCTTCGAGGCGGCGATCGAGGCGGTGCGGATCGCGGTGAAGTACCGGACGCCGGTCATCCTGCTCTCCGACGGCTACCTCGCCAACGGCGCGGAGCCGTGGAAGCTGCCGGACACCGACGCGCTCGAGCCGATCGACCCCAATTTCGCCACCGAGCCGAACCATGTCGACGACGACGGGACCGCGACGTTCTGGCCGTACGTCCGTGACGAGACGACGCTGGCCCGGCCGTGGGCACCACCGGGCATCCCCGGGCTCGAGCACCGGATCGGCGGCCTCGAGAAGGCGGACGGCTCCGGCAACGTCTCGTACGACGGCGTCAACCACGAACGGATGATCCACCTGCGGGCCGACAAGGTCGCCGGCATCATCCAGGACATCCCGCCGCTCGAGGTCGACGACGACGGCTCGGACGTGCTCGTTCTCGGGTGGGGCTCGACGTTCGGCGCCATCTCCGCCGGCGTGCGCCGCGTCCGGGCCCGCGGCCAGAAGGTTGCCCAGGCCCACATCGTCCACCTCAACCCGTTCCCGGCCAACTTCGGCGACGTGCTCGGCCGGTACCGCCGGGTGCTCGTCCCCGAGATCAACCTCGGCCAGCTCAGCCGGCTCATCCGGGCCGAGTTCCTCGTCGACGTCCAGTCGCTCAACAAGATGCAGGGCGTGCCGTTCCGGGCGGCGGAGATCGAGACGGCCATCCTCACCCTGCTCGGAGGCAACTGATGACGACCGCCATACCGGTGACGACCCGCAAGGACTGGACGAGCGACCAGGAGGTCCGCTGGTGCCCGGGTTGCGGCGACTACTCGATCCTGGCGGCGGTGCAGATGCTCCTGCCCGATCTCGGCGTCCGGCGGGAGAACACCGTCTTCCTCTCCGGGATCGGCTGCGCGGCCCGCTTCCCGTACTACATGTCGACGTACGGCATGCACTCGATCCACGGCCGCGCCCCGGCGATCGCCACCGGGCTGGCGACGACCCGACCGGACCTCGACGTCTGGCTCGTCACCGGTGACGGCGACGCGCTGTCGATCGGTGGCAACCACCTGATCCACGTGCTCCGCCGCAACGTCCGGTTGACGATCCTGATGTTCAACAACCAGATCTACGGGCTGACCAAGGGTCAGTACTCGCCGACGTCCGAGGTGGCGAAGGTGACGAAGTCGACGCCGTTCGGCTCCGTCGACACGCCGTTCAACCCGGTCAGCCTGGCGCTCGGCGCCGAGGCGACGTTCGTCGCCCGGACCCACGACATGGACCGGGCCCACATGCAAGAGACGTTCCGCCGGGCCCACGAGCACAATGGCGCGGCGTTCGTCGAGGTCTACCAGAACTGCAACGTCTTCAACGACGGCGCGTTCGAGAAGATCACGGCCCGCGACGCCCGCTCGGCGATGCTCATCCCGCTGGTCCACGGTCAGCCGATCCGCTTCGGCATGGACCACGAGAAAGGCGTCGTCCAGCGCCCCGACGGCCGGCTCGAGATCGTCGACGTCGCCGACGTCGGTGAGGACGCGCTGCTCGTCCACGACGAGGCCCGCGACGACCCCGGTCTGGCGTTCGCCCTCTCCCGCCTCTCCCACGGCCCGTACGAGCCGACGCCGATCGGTGTCTTCCGGGCCGTCGAGCGGTCCGAGTACGGCGCGGAGATGGCCCGGCAGGTGACCGACGCCCAGGAGAAGCGGGGCGTCGGCGACCTCGCCGCGCTCCTGCGGTCCGGCTCCAGCTGGACCGTCGACTGACCGTCGGTCGGGGGAGCGATGGCCACGTTCGTCGCCATGCTCCGGGGGATCAACGTCGGCGGCCGTAACCGCGTCGCCATGGCCGAGCTCCGGGCGGTCGCCGAGTCGCTCGGCTACAGCGAGGTCCGCACGTACGTCCAGAGCGGCAACGTCGTCTTCTCCGGCTCCGGACGGACGACGACGGTCGCCGGCCGGCTGGCCGGTGGCCTCCGCGACGATCTCGACGTCGACGCCACCGTCGTCGTCCGGACCGGCCGCGAGATGGCCGACGTCCGGCGGGCGAGCCCGTTTGTCGCCGACGGCCTGCGTCCCGACGACGAGCCGACCGCCTTCCACGTGACCTTCCTCGCCGGCGCGCCCGATCGCGACCGTTGGGACGCGCTGGCCGCCGACGCCGAGCGGTTCGCCCCGGACGCCTGTCGGCTCGTCGGGTCCGACGTCCACCTCCACGTGCCCGGCGGTCGGTACTCCGACACGAAGCTGCAGAACGCGTACTTCGAGAAGAAGCTCGGTGTCGGCGCGACGACCCGCAACTGGAAGACCGTCGGCGTCCTCGCCGAGATGGCCGCCAACTGAGATGGTCAGCCGTCGAGCCGCCGGAACACCATCCCGGTCGCCGGCTTCGGGCTGAAGAACGTCGTCTTCGGCGGCATCCGTCGCCGGGCCGCGGCCCACTCGGCGATCTGGCCGACCGTCGCCGGCCGGAGCAGCACGGCCGCGTCAGCCTCGCCGCCCTGCACCGCGGCATACGCGTCCTGCCACGTGTGCTGGTGCGTGGTTGGCGTGTCGACCCCGTCGAGCGCGAGCGCGACGAGGCTCGAGTCGAGGTCGCTGCCGGCCGCCTCGTACGCCTCGGCGTGCGGGTTGAGCAGCCACGCGTCGGTCGTGGTGACGAGGGCGAGCGCACCCGACTCACCGAGCGCGCCGACAACGCGCTCGGATGCCGGCCCGGCGTGGACGACGTCGAACCAACGGTCGAACACCGCCCGTAGGTCCGTGCCGGCCGGTAGGTGGCCGACCGTCCGGTGGATCGGGCCGACGGTCAGCTGTTCGTCGGAGAGCTCGACGACGAGGGCCATGATCGAGTCGTGGGGACCTGGTCGGTCACCGTTGGCCTCGCGCACCTGGCGCCGGTAGTTGCCGGCCGTCTCGTAGCGATGGTGACCGTCGGCGACGACGACCGGCGACGCGGCGACCGCGCCGGTCACCGCGGCGACCGCATCCGGATCGGCGACCACCCAGAGCTGGTGCCGGACGCCGCCGTCGTCGAACGCCTCGACCACCGGCCGACCGGCCGGCTCGAACGTCGCGGTCAGCCCGCGGGTCAGCGACAGGCCCCAGATCGGGGAGAGGTTGGCCCTCGTCGCCCGGAGCAGGTCAAGCCGGTCGCTGCGCGGTTTCGGCATCGTCTCTTCGTGCGGCAGGACGTCGTCGCCGATGCCCAGCGCGCCGATGACCCCCGTCGTCGACCGCCCGTCCGGCGTCGTCATCCGGTACGGGTAGAGCGACGGCGCCGGGTCGAAGACCAGGACGTGGTGGTCGATCCACGACGAGAAAACCGCGGCCGCCCGCTGGTACTTGTCGACGCCGCCCCGGAGGTCCGGCTCCGGCAGCTCGACGAGGACCGAGTTGGCCGGGTGGCGGTTGGCCAGCCGGAGCCGTTCGGCCGACCCGATGACGTCGTACGGCGGGGCGATGACCTGGTTCAACGGCACGGTGGCCGGGTCGTACCGCAAGCCCCGGAACGGCTCGAGGGTCGCCACCGGGTCAGCCTGTCACACCCTTGACCGGCCCGTAGACTCCGGACCATGGTCGAACCGGTGTCTCTGCCGCACGAGGGCGCGGCGACACCGGCGCCGACGGTGGCCGACGAGCCGGGTCTCGACCGGGTCCTCACGGTCCCAAACGCCGTCACCGTTCGTCCGCCTGCTCTGCATTCCGCTGTTCCTGTGGCTGCTGTTCGGGGCCGGTCGCCAGACGGCGGCCGCCATCCTGCTCGGCGTGCTCGGGGCGACCGACTGGGTCGACGGCTTCGTCGCCCGCCGGTACCACCAGGTGTCGACGGTCGGCAAGGTCCTCGACCCGGCGGCCGACCGCATCCTGGTCGGCACGGGCGTGATCGCCATCATGATCCACGGCGCGGTGCCGATCTGGTTCGGCGTCGCCACGCTTGCCCGCGAGGTCGTCGTCGCCGGGACGGTGCTCGTGCTCGCCGCGCTCGGGGCGAAGCGGATCGACGTCCTGTGGATCGGCAAGGCCGGGACGTTCGCGCTGATGTTCGCCTACCCCGCGTTCTTGTTGAGTCATGGCACCGCCAGCTGGCAGGTACCGTTCCACGACTTCGCGTGGGTCGCCGGGGGTATCGGACTGGTGCTGGCTTGGGCGGCCGCGGTCGCCTACCTCGTGCCGGCCCGGCGGGCCCTGGCCGAGGGCCGGGCCGCACGGCGCGGCGCGGGACGTACGGGGGCAGAACGAGGCGGGGCAGAACGAGGCGGGGAGGTCCGAACGTGAAGGCAGTGATCATGGCCGGCGGCGAGGGGACGCGGCTGCGGCCGCTCACGTCGAACCAGCCGAAGCCGATGCTGCCGATGGCCAACCGGCCGATGATGGAGCACGTCGTCAGCCTGCTGCGCCAGCACGGGATGACCGACATCGTCGTCACCGTCGCCTTCATGGCCAACGCCATCCGCAGCTACTTCGGCGACGGCTCCGAGCTCGGCGTCCGCATGGTCTACGCCACCGAGGAGACGCCGCTCGGCACGGCCGGCTCGGTCCTCAACGCCCGTGAGGAGCTCGACGAGCGGTTCCTCGTCATCTCCGGCGACGTCCTGACCGACATCGACCTCTCGGCGGTCGTCGACTTCCACGAGCAGAAGGGCGCCCTCGCCACGCTGGCGCTCTGCTCGGTCGAGAACCCGCTGGAGTTCGGCATCGTCATCACCGACGAGGACGGCGCGATCGAGCGGTTCTTGGAGAAGCCGACGTGGGGCCAGGTCTTCAGCGACACGATCAACACCGGCATCTACGTGCTCGAACCGGAGATCTTCGACTTCATCCCCGAGGGGCGAGCCGTCGACTTCTCCGGCGAGGTCTTCCCGGCCGTCCTCGACGCCGGCCGGCCGATCTTCGGGTACGTCGCCGAGGGGTACTGGGAGGACGTCGGCACGACCGAGGCGTACCTCAAGGCCCACCAGGACATCCACGACGGCCGGGTCCAAGTCGAGATCGAGGGGTTCCCGCTGCGGCCCGGCGTCTGGCTCGGCAAGGGGTCGACGATCGACCCGGCCGCCATCGTCGACGGACCGGCGATCATCGGCGACAACTGCTCGGTCGCGGCCGGCGTCGTTCTCGGCGAGTACACGACGCTCGGCTCGAACGTCCGTATCGCCGACAACGCCGAGGTCCGCCGGTCGGTCGTTGCCGACAACGGCTACCTCGGCCCCGGCGTCCGGGTGGCCGGCGCGGTCGTCGGGCGCTCGTGCGACCTGCGCCAGGGGGCCCGCTGCGAACCGGGTTCGGTGCTCGGCGAGGGCTGTCTCGTCGGCGCCCAGGCGGAGGTCCGCGACGGCGTCAAGGTCTACCCGTTCAAGACGGTCGAGGCCGGCGCGATCGTCAACTCGTCGATCGTCTGGGAGTCCCGCGGCTCACGGTCGCTGTTCGGGCGCGACGGGGTCCGTGGCATCGCCAACGTCGACATCAGTCCCGAGCTGGTCGTCCGGCTCTCGATGGCCTGGGCGGCGACGCTCGAGAAGGGGACGACGATCACGTCGTCCCGGGACACCAGCCGGGCGGCCCGGGTGCTCAAGCGAGCGGTCATGGTCGGCTGCAACGCCGCCGGCGTCAACGTCGAGGACCTCGAGGTGGCAACCGTGCCGGTGACCCGCCACCACATCCGCACGTCGGCCAGCCGGGGCGGCGTGACCGTGCGGCTGGCCCCGGACGACCCACAGTCGGTGATCATCCGGTTCTTCGACGGCGAGGGCCTCGACCTGGCCGAGACCGACCAGCGCAAGATCGAACGGCTGTACCACCGCGAGGACTTCCGGCGGGTGCTCGCCGGCGAGATCGGCGACATCGACTTCCCGGCCCGGGCCGTCGAGCAGTACACCGTCGACCTCGTGGGCATCGGTCGACCTCGCTGGCACCGAGGCCGGTCTGAAGCTCGTCCTCGACCTCTCGTACGGATCGTCGAGCTTCGTCATGCCGAACCTGCTCTCCAAGCTCGATGCCGACGTCCTCGTCGTGAACCCGTACGCCAACACGCCGGGGATGATGTCGGTCGAGCGCGACGCCCACGCCGCCCGGGTCGCCGACCTCGTGCGGGCGTCGGGGGCCCAGCTCGGCGCGGTCGTCGACGCCGACGGCGAGCGGCTGGCCATCATCGACGACGAGGGGACCGTGCTCTCCGACGACCAGGCCCTGCTCGTCCTGTTGAAGCTGGTCGTCCAGACCCGGCCGGGGGCGCGGGTGGCCCTGCCGGTGGCGGTCAGCCGGGCCGCCGAGGTCATCTGCGCCGACGCCGGTGCACCGATCACGTTCACGAAGCTGTCGTCCGCCCATCTGATGGAGGTGGCGGCCAGCGGTGATGTCGCCTTCGCGGCCAGCCAGTCCGGCGGGTTCCTCTGGCCGGACTTCCTGCCGGCCTACGACGCCACCGCGACGCTGGTCGAGCTCGTCTCGATGCTCGGCTCGACCGGGCAGTCGCTGTCGAAGCTCGTCCGGTCGCTCCCGCCCGTGCACATCGCCCACGAGACGGTCATGACGCCGTGGGAGCAGAAGGGCATGGTCATGCGGACGATCGTCGAGCAGCTCGACGGCCGCGAGCTCGTGCTGATCGACGGCGTCAAGGTCGTCGAGGACGACGGCTGGGCGCTCGTCCTGCCCGATCCCGACGAGCCGCTGACCCACATCTGGGCGGAGGGCCCGAGCGAGGCCCGGGCCCGGGCCCGGGCCCAGCAGTACGCCGTCCGCCTCCGCCAGCTCCTCCGCTGATCCACTAGGGTCCACCCATGCTCGTTCCGGACGACCGTCGCTACTCCAGCGACCACGAGTGGGCGCTGCTCACCGGGACGACCGTCCGGGTCGGCATCACCGACTACGCCCAGGACGCGCTCGGCGACGTCGTCTTCGTCGACCTGCCGACCGTCGGCACCGACGTCGGCGCCGGCGGCCCGCTCGGCGAGGTCGAGTCGACGAAGTCGGTGTCCGAGATCTACGCCCCGGTGGCCGGTCGGGTCACCTCGGTCAATGCCGACCTGGCCGACCAGCCGGAACGGCTCAATGGGGACCCGTATGGCGACGGATGGATCTGCGAGCTCGAAGTCGCCGATCCCGGCGCGGTGGCGGCCCTGCTCGACGCGGCGGCCTACGGCCAGCTCATCGGGTCCTGAGCCGCCAGAACGTCTAGGAAAGGGTATCGGGGGAGCGGCTACCGTGGGGGGCGTGTACTGCCACAACTGTGGGCACCGGAACCCGGAGGGGGTCAACTTCTGTTCGTCCTGCGGGTCCGCCCTCCCCAGCGAGGCATCCGAGGCGACGATCTCGCTGCAGCCGGTCGACGACCACGGGGAGACGGGCGAAGAGGAGTCGACGGTCACCCTCGTCGAGGTGCCGCACGGCACCGGCGCCCTGGTGGTCAAGCGCGGCCCGAACGTCGGTGCTCGTTACCTGTTGGAACAGGACGTCACCCGGGCGGGGCGGCACCCGGAGAGCGCCATCTTCCTCGACGACATCACCGTTTCCCGGCGGCACGCCGAGATCCGGCGGAGCGCCGACGGCAAGGTCGTCATCCACGACGACGGCTCGCTCAACGGGACGTACGTCAACCGCGAACGGATCGAGGAGCAGGTGCTGTCCGCTGGAGACGAAGTACAGATCGGCAAGTTCAAGCTCGTCTACCTCGTGGCCGGGGACGAGTGATCGCGTGACCGGCCGGACGTACCTGTCCATCGGCGACGTGCTCAGCCTCCTGCGCGAGGAGTTCCCCGACGTCACGATCTCGAAGATCCGTTTCCTCGAGAGCCAGGGCCTCGTCAACCCGGAGCGCTCGCCGTCGGGCTACCGGAAGTTCTACGACCACGACGTCGAGCGGCTCCGCTGGGTCCTCCGGCAGCAGCGCGAGCACTTCCTCCCGCTCAAGGTCATCCGGGACCGGCTGGCCGCCGAGGGCGATGCCGTCCTGGCCGACCCGGTTCCGGCCGCCCCGGTCGCGGCCGTCGTCGACCCGGCAGCGGCCGACGACCAGCACGCGAACGGTTCGCCGGTGCGCAACGAGGAGCCGGCGCTCGCCCTCTCCGGCAGCGTCCAACGGCCGCCGTCGGTGACCCACCAGGCGGCAACCGCCGGCGCCCCGTCGTTCGAGCGCCCGGCGGGCGCGGTTCGCCCGACCGCGGCGGCCGGGTCGGCCGGATCGGCCGGGTCGGCCGGGTCGGCTGGGTCGGCTGGGTCGGCCGGTCCGGTGGCCGCCGCGCCGTCGCCGGTCGGTGGCCGGGCGGCGGCCGCGTCAGGGCCGGCCCATGCCGGCGGTTCCGGCCACGCCGCCCAACCCGCCTCGAACCAGCCCCCCTCGAACCAGCCCCCCTCGAGCCAGGCCCCGTCGGGCCAGACCCCGTCGAGCCAGACCCCGGCCGGGCAGCCACCGACCCGACCACCGGCCGCGGCCGCGCCACCGCCGCCCGCCCAGCCCGAGCCGGCCGCCGCGGCCCCGCCGCCGCCGGTGGCCCCGCCGCCGCCGATCCCAGGCACGCCGGCGCCGGCGACCGGACTGGCCGCCGGGGTGTCCGGAGCCAGCCTGACCGCCCAGGAGCTGGCGTCGGCGACCGGGTTGCAAGAGACGACCATCGCGTCGCTCGAAGGGTTTGGTCTGATCGAGCCGATGGTCGTCGGCGGCGCCCAGTACTACGACGAGGAGGCGCTGACGGTGGCCAAGCTCGTCGCCGACTTCGCCCGGTACGGCATCGAGCCGCGGCACCTCCGGCCGTACCGCAACGCGGTCGACCGGGAGGTGGGCCTCATCGAGCAGGTCATCACGCCGTTGCTCCGGCAGCGGAACCCGGAGGCCCGCCAGCGGGCGGTCGACGCGGCGACCGATCTGTCGAAGCTCGGCCAGGGCCTGCGGGCGTCGCTCCTGCGTCGGGAGCTCCGTCGCCAGGTCGGCGGCTGAGAAGCACCGGAAAACGCTGAGAAGAGAAGGTCGGGGCGCACATGGAAGAGGGCGTCGGCGCTACATTGCAGGCATGGTCGAAGTCCGCCTCAGGGCTGTCCGTGTCGACCTCCAGTCGAATACGCCGGTCCTCTTGCTTCAAGAGACCGAGGGGGAGGGCCGGACGTTGCCGATCTTCATCGGTACTCCCGAAGCGGCTGCCATCGCGTACGCGCTGCAGGGTGTGGCAATGCCCCGGCCGATGACGCACGACCTGATAAAGGACGTCCTCGAGGCGCTGGTCGTCGAGGTCGAGCGGGTCGTCATCACGGACCTGCAGTCGTCGACGTACTACGCGGAGCTCCATCTCCGCCGGGGCAACGACCAGTCGGTCGTCTCCAGCCGGCCGTCCGACGCGGTGGCCATTGCGGTCCGGACGAGCAGCCCGCTGTACGTCTCCGACGAGCTGATGGACGCCGAGGGCATCCTGCTGGCCATCGAGGGAAGCGAAGAGGACGACGCCAGCCCCGAGGAACTGGTCGGCCAGTTCCGGGAATTCCTCGACTCGATCAAGCCCGAGGATTTCGGTTCGTGAGCGGGCGTCGGTCCGGCCTGCTGGCCGGGACCGTGGTCCTCGGGGCCGTGCTGCTGGCCGCCTGCTCGTCGGGGGGCGGTGGCTCGACCACCACGACGACCACGAGCCGCAGCACGACCACGACGACGGCCGCCGGGACGACGACCACGGCGGCCACGACGACGTCGACGACGGGCGGCAGCACGACGACGTCGACCGCGGCCGGGGTCGCGACCTGCCAGCCGGCGCAGCTGCGGGTGGTGCCCCAGCAGGGGACAGGGGCCGCCGGGACGATCACGATGACGGTGAGCCTGACGAACGTGTCGTCGACGACGTGCACCCTGCAGGGGTACCCCGGGATGCAGCTCCTCGCGGCCTCCGGGGCGTCGTTGCCGACCAACGTGGTCCGCGGCGGGGTGCAGTTCCCGACGGCGGCGGCGAACCAGTCGCCGTCGTTGGTGACGCTCGCCCCGCAGCAGGCGGCGACGTTCAGCCTCTCGTACGAGGACGTCCCGGTAGGCAACGAGACGACCTGTCCGACGTCGGCCAAGGCGGAGATCACGCCGCCGAACGACGTCGCGCACGCGGTCGTCACACTGGCGATCAGCCCGTGCAACGGCGGTACGGTGCACGTCTCGCCGGTCTACGCCGGTAGCTGACCGTCAGATAGCGCTGGGGCGGACGAGGACGCGGCCCCGGATGCCGGCGCCGAGGATCTCGGGCAGTACCGCCGTGAGCCCGTCGAGGCCGATCTCCCGGTCGACCATGCCGTCGAGCAGCTCGTCGGGCAGCTCGACGGGGACGGTCGCCCAGATCGCCCGCCGGTCCTCGATCGGCGTCGCCACCGTGTCGACGCCGAGCAGGGCGACGCCGCGGACGATGAACGGGTAGACCGTCGTCGCCAGGTCGGCGCCGGCGGTCAGGCCGCTGGCGGCCACCGCGCCGCCGTAGCGGACGGTTCGCAGGACGCCGGCCAGCGTGGCCCCGCCGACGCAGTCGACCGCGCCGGCCCACTCCTCGGGGCCGAGGACCCGGCCCTCGGCGACCGCGAGGACGTCGCGGCCGACGACCCGGGCCGCACCGAGCCGGCGGAGGTAGTCGTGCTCGTCGGCCTTGCCGGTGCTGGCGACCACGTCGTAGCCGTGGCGGGCGAGCACTGCGACGGCCATGCTGCCGACGCCGCCGGATGCCCCGGTCACGAGGACCGGCCCGTCGGTCGGGGTCAGCCCGACCTGCTCGAGCCGGCGGAGCGAGAGGAGCGCGGTGAAGCCGGCAGTTCCGGCGATCATGGCCTGGCGGGCTCCGAGGCCGGGTGGCCGCGGCACGACCCAGCCGGCCGGGACGCGGGCCCGCTCGGCGAAGCCGCCGTGGCGGGCGACCCCGAGGTCGTAGCCGTGGACGACGACGGCGGTGCCGACCGGCACCGCTGGGTCGTCGCTGGCGGCCACGGTGCCGGCCAGGTCGACGCCCGGGACGAGGGGCGACGTGCGGGCCACCCGGTTCCCCGGCACGGTGGTCATGGCATCCTTGTAGTTGACGGCCGACCAGTCGACGTCGATGAGCACCTCGCCGGGCGGCAGGGCGGACTCGTCCAGCTCCGTTACCGCCGGTGGCTCGTCGCGGGCCACCACGAACGCTCGGAAGGTCATGGGGGTACCGTACGCCGGTGCCCGGCCCGCCGACCGACGAGACGACGCCGAACGGGCCCTGCCCGTACGGCCGGTGGCCGTCCCCGCTGACCGCGGCCCAGGTGGCCGCCGGCCGCCGCTCCCAGTCCGGCCTGGCTTCCGACGGCGATGCCCTGTACTGGCTGGAGAGCCGGCCGGAGGACGGCGGCCGACAGGTCCTCGTCCGCGCCGTGCCCGGTGGGCGCCCCGAGGACGTCTCGCCAGCGGGCACGAGCCTGCGGTCACGGGTGCACGAGTACGGCGGTGGCGCGTACTGCCTGCTGCCGGCGGTCGGCTCGCTGGCCTACGTCGACCAGGCCGACCAGCGGATCTACCGGCTGGACGCCGGGCATGAGCCGGTCGCCCTGACGCCGCGACCGCCGGCCGGGACGGAGTGGCGGCACGGCGACCTGGCGGCCGCCGGCGGATGGGTACTCGCGGTCCGCGAGGTCCACGCCGACGGCACCGTCCGCCGGGCGATCGTCGCCGTCGACCTCGACGGGGACGGGGACGGCGTGACCGTGCTCGTCGAGGGCCGGGACTTCTTCGCCGCGCCGCGGGGCCGCCCGGTCGTCGTCGGCGACCCGACGGTGGGAACAGTGGCGTGGATGGCCTGGGACCACCCGGACATGTCGTGGGACGCGTCGGAACTGTGGGTCGGGCAGCTCGCCGCCGGGCCGGACGGCCGGCCGGTGATGACCGGGAGCCGCCGGGTGGCCGGCGGTCGGGCCACGGTCACCGGCGACGACGACGAGTCGGTCGGCCAGCCGACGTGGCTGTCGGACGGGAGGCTGCTGTTCGTGAGCGACGCCGGCGGGTGGTGGCAGCCGTGGTGCTCGGCGCCGCGGGCGATGGCGCGACGGCTCGTCGACGACGCCGCGGAGTACCACGGTCCGGACTGGCAGCTCGGTCAGGCGACGTTGGTCGAGCTGGCCGACGGCCGGATCGCCGTCCGGCGCCGGCGCGACGGCCTCGACCAGATCGGCACGATCACCGCCGCCGGTGGCCCGTTCGAGCCCGTCGCCCAGCCGTGTGTCGCCGTCGACGCGGTCGTCGGTCACCGGGGCCGGGCGGCCTGGCTCGGCGCGACCCCGACCGCGGCTCCGACGGTCTGGTGGGACGGCCCGACCGGTCCGTCGCCGTGCGTGGACGCCGGACCGGCGTTGCTCGACCCGGACGACGTCTCGGCGGCCGAGCCGTTCCACCTGGCCGGTCGGGGCGGTCGGACGGTCCACGGCCTCTACTACCGGCCGGCTCGCCGCGGTGTCCGTGGCCCCGACGGCGACCGGCCGCCGCTCGTCGTCTTCTGTCACGGCGGCCCGACCGGCAACGCCGGTGCCGGTTTCGACCCGGTCGTCCAGTTCTTCACGACCCGGGGCTTCGCGGTGGCCGCGGTCGACTACGCCGGCAGCACCGGCTACGGCCGGGACTACCGGCGGGCGCTGTGGGGGGAGTGGGGCGTCGCCGATGTCGACGACTGCATCGACGCCGCCCACCACCTGGTCGCCGAGGGGCTGGTCGACGGGGGCCGCCTGGCCATCCGTGGCGGCAGCGCCGGTGGCCTGACCGCGCTCGGTGCCCTCGTCCGCTCGGACACGTTCGCCGCCGCCGCATCGTGGTACGGCGTCACCGACCTGCTCGCTCTGGCCGCGTCGACGCACGACTTCGAGGCCCGCTACCTCGACCGGCTCGTCGGTCCGTTGCCGGCGGCGGCGGCCGAGTACCGGCGCCGGTCACCGGTCCAACGGGCCGACGAGATCGACGGCGCGGTCCTCATCCTCCAGGGTCTCGACGACCCGGTGGTCCCGCCGTCGCAGGCGACGGCGCTGGTCGACGCGTTGCGCCAGCGGGGCCGGCGATGCGAGTACCTGGCGTTCGAGGGCGAGGGCCACGGCTTTCGCCGGGCCGAGACGACCGAGGCCGCCCTGCTGGCTGAACTGGCGTTCTACCAGGAAGTCCTCCGCCTCGACTGAAGTCGGCTGGTAACGTCGGGTGAGCCATGCTGGGCAGAGACGTGGTTCGTCAGCTCCGGGAGTGGTCGGGCACCCGAGCCCGGCAGCTGGGGCCAGAGGGCGGCGATGCCGTCCTCTATGCGGCCGCGGCGATCTTCGCCGCGATCACCGCCGCGTTCTCGACGATCTCGCTCTACCGGGTGTGGGCGGAGATCGCCATCGCCCCGTACGTCGTCGCCGCCCTCGTGTCGGTCGTCCTGGCCTGGCGTCCGGGGCGTCCGGCCCCGGTAGCGGTCCTCGGGCCGGCCGCCGACGGGGCGCCGCCGGTGAGCGGGCGATGGCGACCGGCCCGGATCTGGGTGTTCGCCTTCGTCTTGCTCGGCGGCACGCTCGTCCCGTTGGCCGTCGAGGTGTCGTTGCGGGGCGGGCCGGCCACGAGCACCAACCACGTCCAGCCGGAGGTCGTCGTCATCGACCAGGCCGCCCACCTGTTGGTCAACGGCAAGGACCCGTACCACGCGATGGCCGGCAAGAACGGCAAGGTCCTCTCGGCCGTTCCCGGCGAGCCGGCCTACGAGTCGTTCTTCCCGTACCTGCCACTGATGGCCGTCTTCGGCCTGCCGAGCGACACGCACCATCCGATCCGGCTGACGGACGCGCGGATCTTCTTCAGCCTCGTCACGCTGCTCGTCGCCGGCGGCGCGCTCGCGCTCTGTCGCGCCCCGACGGAGCGGAGGGTCCGTGCGCTCCAAGTGCTCGTCGCACTGCCGACGGCCGCGCTGCCGCTGGCGACCGGCGGCGACGACATGCCGATCGTCGCCATCCTGCTGCTCGGCATGGTGCTCGCCCAGCGGCGTAGTCCGTTCGCCAGCGGCCTGGTGCTCGGGATCGTCTCGGCGATGAAGTTCACCGCCTGGCCGTTGGCCGCGCTCGCCCTCTTCGCCGCCCGCGACCGCAATGGCAAGCGGGCCCCGGTACGGATGCTGCTCGGGATGCTCGTCGTCGTCGGCCCGGTCGTCGTCCCGTTCCTCCTCCAGAACGCCCACACGTTCGTCGTCAACGTCGTCCTGTTCCCGCTCGGCCTGGCCGGCGTGGCATCGCCGGCGGCCAGTCCGCTCCCCGGCCACCTGATCGTCACCGCGTTCCCGGCGCTGCACCGGGCGCTGCCGCTGGTCGTGGCGGCGGTCGGGCTGACCCTGCTGGTCCGGCACCTGGTGCGACACCCACCGTCGAAGGCCTCGCAGGTGACGTCGCTGGCCGCGTGGGTGATGCTGGTGGCGATCCTCTTCGCGCCGGCGACCCGGATCGGCTACCTGCTGTACCCGATCAACTTCTTCGTCTGGGCGTTCATGCTCCGCGGTGCCGAGGCCCTCGAACCGGTCGGCGAGCTGCTGCCGGCGTCACCGGTCCTCGCCTCGACCGGCTGAGCTTGGCTGGTTCAGTTCCTGGCCGGTTCAGTTCTCGTCGGGCACCTGGAACAGACGGATCGTGAACGGCGTCGTCTGCGTCCCGTCACTGCTGAAGACGGTCGGCGCGACGAGGGCGCCGACCTCCCAGTACCAGCCGTCGTCACCGGCGGCCTGGGCGAGCACCTGGGTCGTCGTCGGCTCGTTGGTCGCCGGACCGATGCTGATCCGTTTCCAGCCCTTCGTATCGAGCTCGGTCCGGTAGAACGCGACGACCGACGCCTGGGACGCGCCGGCCAGTGAGAGGTCGAGCTGCTCGTCGTAGCCTGTCGCCGATGTGCTGTTGTTCGTGTGCGACGTCGCCGTCGTGCCGACCGGCACGGTGAGCGCGTCGACGATGTTGGCCGGCGGCGTCCCCGGCTGCTCGATCGGCTTCAGCACGGCCGTGGCCGCGGTGGCCTGCAGCGACGTGCCGGCCACGCGGGCCGGGGTCGTCGACGGTGCCGGTGGGGGGCTCTGGCCGGTGAACGCCGCGGTCAGGCCGAACCCGAGGACGAGGACGACGGCGATCCCGGCGACGAGGAGCGCCGGGCGCATGCCCGGGCTGCGGCGGGGAGGCGGGAGCGGCTCGGTGCCGGTCTTGGGGGAGCCGGCCCCGGTCGCCTCGGTGACGACGTCGTCCATCGGCCCCAGCCTACGGCCGGTCCGCAGCGATCGGCGGGCGACCGGTCATGCTGTCCAGCCGAAATGGTCGATCGGCCCGTGGCCGGCCCCGAGCGACCACTCCCGGGCGCCGGCGATCGCCCGGGTGACGTAGGCCTTGGCCTGCTCGACCGCGGCCAAGGGCGCGACGCCGAGGGCGAGATTGGCGGCGATGGCCGCCGACAGCGAGCAGCCGGTGCCATGATCGTTGGCGGTCGGGATCCGCTCGGCGTCGAGGACGACCGTGCCGTCGGGGCCGGCGACGACGTCCGGCGAGCCGCCGGACGCGAAGTGGCCGCCCTTGACGACGACGACCGCCGTGCCCAGCGCCCGCAGCTCCTCGGCGACGTCGACCATCGCGTCGACGGTCGTCAGATCGGCGAGCGGCCGCCCGACCAAGGCCGCGGCCTCGCGGAGGTTGGGGGTCGACACCGCGGCCCGGGGGAGCAGGAGCTCCCGGTACGCCTCGATGCCGCCGCCGCCCATCAGTGCATGGCCGCTGGTCGAGACGAGAACGGGATCGACGACGAGGTTCGCTAGCGCGCCGCCGGCCGCCAGCTCGGCCACCGCGGCGACGATCGCCGGGTTGGCGAGCATGCCGGTCTTCGTCGCGGCCGGCGGCAGGTCACTGGTGACGGCGACGATCTGGGCGACGACGACGTCGGGGTCGAGGGCGACGACCGCGGTGACCGCCGCGGTGTGCTGGGCGGTGATCGCGGTGACGGCCGACGTCCCGTGGACGCGGTGGGCCGCGAACGTCTTGAGGTCGGCCTGGATGCCGGCGCCGCCGCCGGAGTCGGAGCCGGCGATGGTCAACGCGACGACCGGGGTCACCGCTGCACCCTAGGTCGGTACGCTGGAGAGGTGGACAGCCTGGTCATCGCCGGCGAGGTCTTGGCGTCGCGGCTCCTGCTCGGCACGGGCGGCATGACGAGCCTGGCCGCGCTCGATGCCGCGCTCGTCGCGTCGAAGGCGGCGATGGCGACGGTGGCCGTCCGGCGGGTCGACCCCGGCGGGCGGGGGGCGCTGGTCGACCTGCTGGCCGACCGCGGCGTCCGGGTGCTGCCGAACACGGCCGGTTGCTTCACCGCGTCCGAGGCCGTGCTCACGGCCAAGCTGGCCCGGGAGGCGTTCGAGACGGACTGGGTGAAGCTCGAGGTGATCGGTGACGACCGGACGCTGCTGCCGGACCCCGTCGAGCTGCTGGCCGCCGCGGAGCAACTCGCCGACGACGGCTTCGTCGTGCTCCCGTACACGACGGATGACCCGATCGTCGCCCGCCGGCTCGAGCAGGTCGGCTGCGCCGCCGTCATGCCGCTCGGCTCGCCGATCGGCAGTGGGCTCGGCATCCGCAACCCCCACAACCTGGCCCTCGTCCGCCAGTCGGTGACCGTCCCGGTGGTGCTCGATGCCGGCGTCGGGACCGCGTCGGACGCAGCCCGGGCGATGGAGCTCGGCTGCGACGCGGTGCTCGTCGCCACCGCCGTCAACCGGGCGGAGGACCCCGCGGCGATGGCCGCGGCGATGGCGCTGGCGGTCGAGGCCGGCCGGATCGCCCGGCTGGCCGGTCGGATCCCGGTCCGCTTCCATGCCGAGCCGTCGAGCGGCTGGGAGGGGATGGCCGACCTGTAGGGCCTTGTCCGGGTCGGGCCCGCCGGCCAGCCGTTGCCGGGTGGGACGCCAGGAGTTAGGCTTGCCTAATATATGCAGGTCACTGGCGTCCCCGATCGGCCCACCGGTGACCGGGTCCGGGCCGGCGGCCTCGCCGTCGGCGACCTGCACAAGTCGTTCGGTTCGCTGGCTGTGCTGCAGGGGCTCTCGCTCGTCGCGCCTGAAGGCTCGCTGACGGCGATCCTCGGCCCGTCGGGCAGTGGCAAGACGACGCTGCTGCGTGTCCTCGCCGGGTTCGAGCGGGCCGACCGCGGCACGGTCACCCTCGACGGGATCGTCGTCGACGACGGGCGGCAATTCGTGCCGCCGGACCGGCGCGGCATCGGCTACGTCCCCCAGGAGGGCGCGCTGTTCCCGCACCTCACGGTGGCTCGCAACGTCACGTTCGGCATGAACCGCGGCGCCCGGCGGTCGGGCGCGGCCGACGAGCTGTTGGCGATGGTCGGCATGACGGGCCTCGGCCGGCGCTACCCGCACCAGCTCTCCGGTGGCCAGCAGCAGCGGGTCGCGCTCGCCCGGGCACTGGCCGTCCGTCCGCAGCTAGTCCTGCTCGACGAGCCGTTCTCGTCGCTCGACGCCGCCCTGCGCGCCAGCGTCCGGGCCGACGTCCGCGACGTCCTGCGCCAGGCCGGGACGACCGCGGTGCTCGTCACCCACGACCAGGACGAGGCGTTGAGCTGGGCCGACCACGTCGCCATCATCCGTGACGGCCGGATCGGCCAGTTCGCGACGCCGCACGACGCTGTACGGGCGGCCCGTCGACCCGGACCTCGCCCGGTTCCTGGGCGACGCCAACCTGCTCGCCGGCGTGGCCGACGGCCGGTCGGTCCGGACGGTCATGGGCGTACTGCCGATCGCCGATGGCGCGCCCGCGCCGGCGCCGGGCGAGGCGATGGTCGTCCTCGTCCGGCCGGAGCAGGTCGAGTTGATCGCCGAGCCGCGCGGTGCCTACCTGACCGGCGAGGTCGTCGACTACCAGTACTTCGGCCACGACGCGGTCGTCCGGGTACGTCCGGACCGGACGACCGGGGCGAGCGGAGACGGGTCGGACGGCGACGCGTCGACGCCGGTCGTCGTCCGGGTGACCGGCGGCGAGGCGTGGACCCCGGGCCGCCGCGTCGGGCTCACGACGCGGGGTCCCGTCCAGGCCTGGCCGGCCCCGAAGATCACGTCCGCGTAACTACCCCGGTGTCGTCCGGTCGGGTACAGTCGGTACCGTCGGAGAGAGGTAGGAGGGCGGCGATGGCCGAGCACGTGATGGCCGGGGACGATGGCGGGTTCAGGGGCCCCCAGGTGTGCGCGCTGGTGGGGATCACCTACCGCCAGCTCGACTACTGGGCCCGGACGGGACTGCTGCGTCCGTCGCTGGCCGAGGCCCGCGGCAGCGGGACGAAGCGGGTCTACGCCTATAGCGACGTCCTCGAGCTCAAGGTCATCAAGCAGCTGCTCGACGCCGGCGTCTCGCTGCAGTCGGCGCGCCGGGCGGTCGACTGCCTGCGCGAGGACCTCGGGGCCGACCTGGCGGCGGCCAACCTCGTGCTGACGGGGACCCGGTCGGTGCTGGCCAAGTCGAACGGCGAGATCGTCGACCTGCTGGCCGGTGGCCAGGGCGTCTTCAATATCGTGCCGATGGCCGGCGTCGTCGGCGAGCTCGACGCGGCGATCGTCGAGCTCGCTTCGGCTCGCGCCGCCGCGGTCGAGCCGCGACCGGTGCCGGCGGCCGGCCGGCGAGCGGCCGGGGAGTGACGTCCGGCCCGGCCGAGGCTGCCGGCCACCCGTCGGCCGCGCCGGCCGGTCGGGTGCGGTTCGCCCATCCGTCAGAGCGGCTGTTCGCGGCGTTGCTCGACGTCAACGGGATCCGCTGGGAGTACGAGCCGGTCGAGTTCGTGCTCCGCTGGGCCGACGACGGCACGCCGCGAGCCGGGTTCCGTCCGGACTTCTGGCTGCCCGACCACCGGTGCTTCCTCGAGCTGACGACGGCCGACCAGCGGCTCGTCACGAAGAAGAACGCCAAGGTCCGGCGGCTCCGGGAGCTCTACCCGGAGGTCGAAGTCCTCGTCGTCTACCAGCGGGACTTCCTCGCCCTGGTCGAGCACCACGGGCTCGATCCGGCCGCCGTGCCCGCCGCCTAGGCTGCAGCTGTGGATGGGGTTGACCGCCACCATCGATCCCCATTGCACGACGCCCATGTAGCTCTCGGCGCCAAGATGGTCCCGTTCGGTGGGTGGGAGATGCCGCTGGCCTATGCCGACGGCACCGTCGCCGAGCACCGGGCCTGCCGCACCGGCGCGGTCGCGTTCGACGTGAGCCATCTCGGCACCGTCCGGGTCGACGGGCCGACCGCGTTCGAGATGCTGCAGGCCACGCTGACGAACGACCTCCGCCGGATCGAACCGGGCCGGGCCCAGTACACGCACCTGCTCGACGACGACGGGTCGGTGCTCGACGACATCATCGTCTGGTGGGTCGACGCGGAGCGGTTCGACGTCATGCCGAACGCGTCGAACACCGACCGGGTCCGGTCGGCGATCGGCGGGGACGACGTCACCGCCGACGCGGGCGGTCATCGCAGTCCAAGGACCCGACGCCCGGGCTCGCCTGGCGGACGTGGCGCCGGACGCGGCCGCGGTCGGCCGGTTCCGGGTCACCCAGTTCGAGTGGGGCGGCGCGCCGTGCGTCGCCGCGGGAACCGGCTACACCGGCGAGGACGGCGTCGAGTGCGCGGTGGCCGCCGAGGTGGCGCCGGCGTTCTTCGACGCCGTGCTGTCGACCGGCGTCCGTCCGGCCGGGCTCGGTGCCCGCGACACGCTCCGGCTGGAGGCCGGCCTGCCGTTGCACGGTCACGAGCTGGGGGAGGGGATCACGCCGCTCCAGGCCGGTCTCGGCTGGGTCGTCGGCTGGGACAAGGGCGAGTTCCGGGGTCGCTCCGCGCTCGAGAAGGAGCGGATCGACGGACCCCGGCGCCGGCTGCGCGGACTCGTCGCCGACGGTCGACAGCCACCGCGTGAGGGGTCGGCCGTCGAGATCGACGGCGACGTCGTCGGCGCGGTGACGAGCGGCAACTTCTCGCCGATGCGCGAGTGCGGGATCGCCCTGGCGTTCGTCGACGAGCCGGCCGGCGTCGTCGACGGTAGGGCGGTCTCGGTCGTCGTGCGGGGCCGGCCGCTCGGCGCGACGGTGTCGACGTTGCCGTTCTGGCCGATCCGGGGGGACGGGAAGTGACGGTAGGCGTGGGACTCGACGCCCGCGCCTCGGAGGAGCCGGCGGCTGTGGCCCCCGGCGGGTCAGGGGAGTAGTTGGGCGACTACCTGCCACACACCGACGACGAGCTGGCCACGATGCTGGCGTTCCTCGGTCTCGACACCATCGACGAACTGTTCTCGGCCGTGCCGGCCGCCCTCCGGGTGGCCGGCGGGCTGTCGCTCGCCGACGGCCAGCCGGAGCCGGACGTGCTCGCCCACTTCGACGACCTGGCCGCGGCCAACGACCGGCTCGTCTGCTTCGCCGGCGCCGGCGCCTACGACCACGAGATCCCGCCGGTCGTCCCCGCGCTGGCCGGCCGGTCGGAGTTCGTGACGTCGTACACGCCGTACCAGCCGGAGGTCGCCCAGGGCGTCCTGCAGGCGATCTTCGAGTTCCAAACGATGGTCGCCCGGCTGGCCGGGCTGCCGGTGGCCAACGCGTCCCTCTACGACGGGGCCAGCGCGCTCGTCGAGGGCGTCAACCTCGGCGTCGCCGCGGCGCGGCGCCAGACCGTCTGGGTGTCGGCCGGCGTCCACCCCCATTGGCGGGCCGTTCTGGCGACGTTCGCCGCCGGTACCGGTCACCGCCTCGTCGATGTGCCGCTCGTCGCCGGCCGCACCGCGTGGCCAAAAGCGGTGGCCGGGGAGCCGCCCGGAGTGGTCGTCGTCGGCTACCCGAACTACCTCGGCTGCCTCGAGGACCTGGCCGTGGCCCGCCGCCACTGTGACGAGCACGGGGCGGTGCTCGTCGTCGCCACCGATCCGGTCGCCGCCGGCATCCTGCGGTCACCGGGGGAGCAGGGGGCCGACGTCGTCGTCGGTGAGGGCCAGGCGTTCGGCACGACGCTCGGTTTCGGGGGCCCGTACCTGGGGCTGTTCGCCTGTTCGCTCGACCAGGTCCGCCGGCTGCCCGGCCGCCTCGTCGGCGAGACGGTCGACGTCGACGGCCGGCGGGCCTACGTGACGACGCTGCGGGCCCGGGAGCAGGACATCCGACGGGAGAAGGCGACGTCGAACGTCTGCACCAACCAGACGCTGATGGCGGTGACCGCCGCGGTCCAGCTCGGCTGGCTCGGGACGGCCGGCCTGGCCGAGGTGGCGCTGCGCTGCGCCCGCGGCACGCGGTACTTGCGTGAGGCCGCGCTCGAGCTCGACGGCGTCGGGCCGCTGACCGGCGACGCGCCGGTCGTGCGCGAGGTGGCGTTGCGGACGCCGGTGCCGGCCCGCATCGTCGTCGAACGGATGGCCGACGAGGGGTTCCTGGCCGGCGTCGCCCTGGCCGACCTCGTCGGGGACGCCGGCGACGGTTCGCTCGACGCCGACAAGGTGGAGCACGGGCTGCTCGTCGCGGTGACCGAACGCCGGACCCGCCAGCAGATCGACCGGTACGTCGCCGCCCTCGACAAGGCGGTCCGCTCGTGAACGCCCCGATCGGTAACGCCGGCCCGACCGGCGGGCGCGCCGCAGCCGGCGGCCAGGCATCGAGCGCGCCGCTGCTCGGGCGCGAGACGGAGCCGACGCTGTTCGAGCTGTCCCAGCCCGGCCGGCGGAGCTGGCAGCTGCGGACGACCGACGTCCCGGAGTGGTCGGTCGCCGAGCTGGTGCCGGCCGAGCATCGGCGCACCGAGCCGGTGCCGCTGGCGGAGGTGTCCGAGCGGGACCTCGTCGGCCACTTCACGCGGCTGAGCCACCGGCAGTTCTCCGTCGACCTCGGCGCGTACCCGCTCGGGTCGTGCACGATGAAGTACAACCCGAAGGTCTGCGACACGGTCGCCGGCCTGCCCGGGCTGGCGTCGATCCACCCGGCGGCACCGGCGGCGGCGACGCAGGGCTGGCTGCGGCTGCTCGTGGAGGTCGAGGCGGTCCTCTGCGAGATCACCGGCATGGCCGCGGCGACGCTCCAGCCGGCGGCCGGCGCGGCCGGGGAACTGACCGGGCTGCTGTTGATGCGCGCGTTCCACGCCGCGCACGGCGAGAACCGCCACCGGGTGATCATCCCGGACTCGGCCCACGGGACGAACCCGGCGTCGGTGACGCTCGGCGGCTACGAGGTGACGACGGTACCGTCGGACGAGCGGGGCTGTGTCGACATGGCCGCGCTGCGCGACGTCCTCGACACCGACGTCGCCGGCATCATGCTGACGAACCCGAACACGCTCGGGCTGTTCGAAGAGGACATCGAGGCGATCGCCGCCGCCGTCCACGAGGTCGGCGGGCTGCTCTACTACGACGGCGCCAACCTCAACGCCATCTTGGGCGTCGTCCGGCCGGGCGACATGGGGTTCGACATCGTCCACATGAACCTGCACAAGACGTTCGCCACGCCACACGGCGGCGGTGGGCCCGGTGCCGGTCCGGTCGCCGTCTCGCCTCGGCTGGTCGACTTCCTGCCCGGCCCGCGCCCGGTCCGTCTCGACGACGACGCCTACGGCTGGGCGGTGCCGCCGCGGTCGATCGGTCGGGTCCACTCGTGGCACGGCAACGCGCTCGTGCTCGCCCGGGCGCTCACGTACATCCTCGTCCACGGCGGCGACGGGCTGCGGCGGGTGGCCGAACGGGCGGTGCTCAACGCCAACTGGCTCCGCGTCCGGCTCCACGGGACCTTCGACGTGCCGTTCGACCGGCCGTGCATGCACGAGGTCGTGTTCTCCGCGGCGACGCTGCGTAAGCAGCACGGCACGAAAGCGCTCGACGTCGCCAAACGGCTGCTCGAGGACGGCTTCCACTCGCCGACGGTCTACTTCCCGCTGATCGTCGACGAGGCGCTGATGGTCGAGCCGACGGAGACCGAGAGCCTGCAGACGCTGGAGGCGCTGGCCGAGGCCCTGGAAGGGATCGTGGAGGAAGCGTCGTCGGCGGCCGGCGAGTCGGCGGCCGGCCAGGCGCCCCGGTCGACGCCGGTCCGCCGCGTCGACGAGGCGCGGGCGGCGCGCACGCTGATCCCGACGTTCGACGCCCGGCCGTAGCCGGCGGCTCAGCCGGGGTCGTAGCCGATGGCGACGTCGCCATCGGCCGCCGTGGCGTGGATCACCTTCGGACTGGTCGGATCGGTCGCCACGGTCGTGGTCACCCGACCTGCGCTCGACGTGGCATGGACTTGGTACGGGCCCGAGGCGCGAGGCAGGCCGACGGTCACGGACCCTGTCCCAGAAGTGGCCGTCACCTGGTTCGGCGACGTGACGAACTGGAGTTCGACATCGCCGTCGCTGGCGCCGGCGGTGACCAACGAGCCGGCCAGGCCGGTTGCGTCGACGCTGCCTGTGCTCGACGTGAGGTGCAGCGTCCCGCGCCCGCCGGTCACGGTGACTGGGCCGCCGCCGGCGTCGACGGTGAGCGGGCCGTCGACGTCCTTGGCGGCCACGGGGCCTGTGCCGACGTCGACGTTGACCGACGCGGTGGTGGGGACGTGGAGGACGTAGTTGCGGACGCACGAGTCCGTCCACCACCCGCTCCCGCAGGACGAACGGACGACGAGCGTGTGGCCGGTGAGTCGTTCGTCGTCGGTCGGCGTCTGTGCCCCGCGGGAGCCGGACGTGTCGACGACCGCGCTGCGGCCGCGGCCGGGCAGGATGGTCACGGCGCCGTTCTGGACGTCGACGCGCACTGCGTCGACCGGACCGGCAAAGACCTGCTGATGGGACGGCAGGGCGACGTGGGCGGTCTGGAACTGGTTGACGACGATGCTGACGACGACGGCGACGACGACCGCCACCGCGACGACGAGACCGACGACCGTCCAGGCCCGCCGGGCGGCGACCGTCCGTACGGGGGGCAGTGACGGACGGAGTTGCACGGTCATGCGCCGAGCCACCGGAGGACGGCGAGGACGCGTCGGTTGTCGGACTCGGCCGGCGGCAGGTCGAGCTTGGTGAAGACGTTGCTGACGTGCTTCTCGACCGCGCCGTCGCTGACGACGAGCGACCGGGCGATCGCCTGGTTGCTCCGACCCTCGGCCATCAGCGAGAGGATCTCCCGTTCCCGCGGCGTCAACCGGTCGAGCGGATCCTGTCGGCCACTGCGGGCGAGCAGCTGGGCGACGACGTCGGGGTCGAGCGCGGTGCCACCGGCACCGACCCGGCGCACCGCGTCGACGAACTCGGTGACGTCGGCCACACGGTCCTTGAGCAGGTAGCCAAGCCCTTCGGTGCCGGTGGTCAGGAGCTCGGCCGCGAACGCCTGCTCGACGTACTGCGAGAAGACGAGGATGGCCGTCATCGGCCAGCGCCGGCGGATCTCGATCGCCGCCCGGAGGCCGTCGTCGGTCAGGCCCGGCGGCATGCGGACGTCGACGATCGCCACGTCCGGCCGGTGCGCGTCGACCGCGTCGACGAGCGTCGTCGCGTCGCCGACCGCGGCGACGACGTCCTCGCCGGCCTCGTCGAGCACCTGCACGAGGCCGACCCGAAGGAGCACCGCGTCCTCGCCGATCACGATCCGCACGGCATCTCCACCAGCACGCTCGTCGGCCCGTTGACCGGGCTCAGGACCCGCACCCAGCCGCCGACCGCGGCGACTCGATCGGCCAGGCCGGAAAGCCCGCTGCCGGCGGACGCGTCGGCGCCGCCGACGCCGTTGTCGCTGACCTCGATGACGAGCCGATTGCTCAGCCGAGCGATCGTCACCTGGGCATGGCTGGCCCGGGCGTGTTTGGCCACGTTCGTCAGCGCCTCGGCGACGACGAAGTACGCCGCGCTCTCGACCGGGGCCGGTGGGCGGCGGGGAACGTCGACGGACAGGGCGACGGGGACCGGGCAGCGGGTGACGACGACCGACAGACGCGGCGTCGAGGCCGCGGTCGGTGAGGACGGCCGGATGGATGCCGCGGGCGAGGTCGCGGAGCTCGCGGAGGGCGGCCTTCGCCTCCTCGTGGGCCTCGTCGACAAGCTGGCGGGCCCGAGCCGGGTCGGTTTCGAACCGCTCGCGGGCCCGACCGAGGTCCATGGCCAGGGCGACCAACCGCTGCTGGGCGCCGTCGTGCAGATCCCGCTCGATCTGTCGGCGGTCGGCTTCGGCCCGGTCGACTGCGGCGCCGCGGCTCGTCTCGAGCTCGCCGACCTGCCGGGTTAGCTCGTCCCGGCGCCACGGGCCGAGGAGCCAACGGACGACCGCCCGGTCGACGAGGACGACGCCCCGGGTCGCCTGGGGGGCGATCACGGCGATGCCCGCCAGGCCGACGACGACGGCCAGCGCGGTCCAGGCGCCGTGGATGTGGACCGGGCCGAAGTCGGCCGACCGGCCGGCCAGGTGGTCGACGTAGAACGGGACGGCGAGCAGTGCCACCGAGTACGTCCAGAGCAGGAGGAGGCCGAGCCCGAGCGCGCCGAGCGCCGGCAGGCCGACGACGAGGTAAGCGATCTCCCGCCAGCGGCTCCCGCTGGTCACCAGCTGCCGGAGGCGGTTCCACCAGGTGCCGGGGACGGCCGGACGATGGGGATCGGGCAGGTTGACGCCCAAGAGGGCGCCCGCCCGGGACCGCTCGACCCGCCCGAGCTGGGCGGCGACCAGGAAGGTGACCCAGACGAGGGGAATGGCGACCACGAAGGTCAGGGCGAACCCGATGCTCAGCCCGACCATCAGGCCGACGCCGAGGCCGGCCGCGAGCCCGAACGGCACGTCGAGGGCGGCGTGGGCCAGTCCGCGCCACGTGGCGGCGGTCCGCCACGGCTCGGTCAGGAAGGCGGTGACGCCCGATCGGGAAGGTTCGGTCATGCTGCGGCCAGACTACGGAGGTCGGGCTGGCTCGTCATTGGTGGGTCCTGGCGTCTCCGCCAGGGGGTTTTCCCCACCGGGGGCTAACCCGACCCCCGGGAGGCGGGGTACCGCCAGTGACGAGGCCCGGCCGGTTTGGCACCGTGGGGCCCGTGCTCAGTCCCCGGCATCGGCGGGTAGCCGTCCCGGCAGGTTCGGCGGCGGCGGCCTGGCTGATCCCGTGGAGCGTCCATCTGGCCCGTACCCTGCCGCCGTCGGCCGAGGCCGACCACTGGGCCCTGGCCTGGACCGGGCTGGACGTGGCCGAGGCCGCAGTCGCCGGGTCGACGGCGTGGCTGGTGGCTCGCCACGATCGGCGAGCCTCCCTGACCGCGATGGTGCTGGCCAGCCTTCTCTGTGTCGATGCCTGGTTCGACATCTGCACGGCGGCGCCGGGTCACGATCGGGCGGTGGCGGTGGCCTTGGCGGTCCTCTTGGAGGTCCCGTTGGCCGTCGCCGCGGCCCACCTGGCCGTCGGGCTCCCGGACCGGTCAGACGAGGGCGACCAGCGCGAGGCCGGCGATCGCCGCGGCGATGGCCAGGGCCAGCCCACCGAGCGTGTACACGAAGGCCAGGCGATAGAGGCGGCCGTCGACCAGCCGGACGGTCTCCCATGACGCGGTCGACCACGTCGTCAGGCCGCCGCAGAAGCCGACACCGACGACGTCGTGCCAACGGTCCGACACGCCGTGGTACCAGAGCAGGCCGGTGAGGATCCCGAGGACGAACGATCCGGCGACGTTGATCGTCAGCGTCCCGCACGGGAACGCGCCGGACACGCGGTCCTGGACGGCGCCGTCGACGACGTAGCGGAGGACCGAGCCGATACCGCCGGCGAGACCGACCGCGATGGCGAGGATCATCGGGGCGCTTCCTCGTCGGTCGGTCGCGTCCGCACGGATGGGGGAGCGGCCGTCCGGGCCCGGCCGAGGGCGATGCCGAGCGCCACCGCGGTGACGCCGCTGACGATCGTCGCCGCCAGGTAGCCGCCGGCCAGCGCGACGTCGCCGGCCTTGCCGAGCGTCACGGCCTCGACGACGAGCGTCGAGTACGTCGTCCAGCCGCCGAGCAGGCCGGTCGCCGCGAACGGCCGGAGGTGGCGGTAGCGGGACGGCCCGAGCCGCTCGAGCACGACCGTCAGGACGAAGCCGAGGAGGAAGGAGCCGCTCGTGTTGATGACGAACGTCGCCGTCGGGAAGTGACCGGCCGGCGTCGGCCAGGCCTTCTCCACCTCGTACCGCGCCAGCGTCCCGAAGAAGCCGCCGAGCAGGATGACCGCCAGCACCGCCGGCTGGGCCCGATGGGTGTGGGTGCGGGTCGCCCGGTGCGTCGTCGACGGCGCCGCGGTGTCGTCGGGGGCCAGGTCGGGGTCGATCGGCAGCGGGTCGTCCGCTCCCGCCAGGCGGGCGAGCCGCCGGAACTTGGGGTCGTCGTCGGGCACGCGCTCCTCCTCCTTTCGGAACAGGAGCCATCAGCCCTCAGGGCGGTTCGGACGTCCTCGGGACGTCGCCGGCGGGACCCATCGCCGACGCCATCGTAACCGTTCGGGCGGCGCCGGGGCCGTAGACTCCGGCCGGTGACGGCACCCCGCGACGGCCACTGCCTCGACCTGGCTCGGACGGTGGCCGCCCACTACGACGGCGACAACCGCGTCCACGACGACGGGCACCGGGCGCACGAGATCTACCAGTCGTCGACGATGACCGCCCTGCTCGACGGGGTCTACGACGGTGGTCTGACCTACGGCGAGCTGGAGCAGCACGGCGACTTCGGGCTCGGGACGTTCAATGAGCTCGACGGCGAGATGGTGGCGGTCGATGGCCGGTTCTTCCAGCTCCGCAGCGACGGCACCGCGTCGCCGGTCACCCCCGACGAGCGGACGCCGTTCGCCGCCGTCACCTACTTCCGGGGGGACATCTCGCTCGAGTTGGACGGTCCCCTCGACCTCGCCGCGGTCGAAGCCCGCCTGGACGACATCCTGCCGAGCGCCAACCTGTTCTACGCGGTCCGCATCGACGGCCGGTTCAGCGCGGTGACGACCCGGACGGTCGCTCGGCAGCACCGCCCGTACCGGCCGCTCGTCGACGTGACCCGGACACAGACCGAAGCGACGTTCGCCGACGTGGCCGGGACGGTCGCCGGCTTCCGGGCGCCCGCCTACGCCCAGGGGATGACCGTCGCCGGGTACCACCTGCACTTCATCGACGACGACCGCCGCCGCGGCGGCCACGTCCTCGACCTCGTGCTCGAACGCGGCACCGTGCGGGCCGACCAGGACGCGGATCTCCACGTCGAGCTGCCCGACACGCCGGAGTTCCTCGCCGCCGACCTCGACGGTCGGGACGTCTCGGCGGAGATCGAGACGGCCGAGGGTCCGCGTCGATGAGCCGTTCGGCCGTCCCCGGCCACGTCGCGGTCATCATGGACGGCAATGGCCGTTGGGCGGAGAGCCAAGGCCTGCCACGGGGGGAGGGGCACCGGCGGGGGGAGGAGCGGTTGGCCGAGGTCGTCCGGGCCGCCGACGCCCTGGACATCGGTTGGCTGACCGTGTTCGGCTTCTCGACCGAGAACTGGGCCCGGCCCAAGCTGGAGATCGACACGATCCTCGCCCTTCACAAGAACATCTTCGCCCGCACCGACGAGATGGACCACAACAACGTGCGCATCCGCTGTATCGGCCGGCCGGTCTCGGGGACGTCCCGGCTGCCCCGGCGGATCCTGCGCGAGATGGACAAGTCGATCGAGCAGACGAAAAGCAACGACGGGCTGAACTTCACGCTCGCCTTCGACTACGGCGGTCGCGAGGAGCTCGTCTACGCGGCCAAACGGCTCGTCGACGACCACCGCCAGTCCGGCGTCGCCGTGACCGAGCAGGCCATCCGGGAACGCCTCTACGAGCCGGCCTTGCCGCGAGTCGACCTGCTCGTCCGGACGTCGGGGGAGCACCGGTTGTCGAACTTCTTGTTGTGGGAGGCCGCCGGCGCGCCGTTCTACGTCACGCCGACGTACTGGCCCGACTTCGGCCGGGCCGAGCTCGAGGTCGCCGTCGACTGGTGGCGGCGAACGATAGATTCGTCACCGTGACGGAACTAGTCGAGATACCGAGGTGCGGCTATTGCCGCCGCCCGATGCCCCCACCGGCCCGAACCGGCCGGCCGGCCCGGTACTGCCGGCGGTCCCACCGCCAGCGGGCGTACGAGGCCCGGCGACGGGCCGAGCGGGCCGACCTGCCCGCCGGCGAGGTCGTCGTCGCGCAACGGGATCTCGACCGATTGCACGATCGGCTGTACGCCCTCGAAGCCGCGCTGGACGACATCGCGGCCGACCTCGGCGAGCGCCGGCCGACCGCCGACGCCTACCGGGAGGCGCTGGACCATCTGGTCGACGCGGCCCGGGAGCTCGCCGGTTTCGTCGTCGAACCGGCAGTCGTCTAGATCACCGCAGGTCAACAGGGTTGTGCGAGGCGCCGACCGGGGGACCGCCGCGACGATCCATCGTCTGGTGACCACTGGGGCGACCTGACCGACCGCCGCCGGCCTCTGATCTTAACTTGACATAATGTACATTATCGGCGTTCTACGGGATCCACGAGAGGGCCGCGGTCCGGGGACCTGAAGGGCTGTTGTAACGTCATTGCAATGCGCCGCTCTCTCGTTGCACTGACCGTTGCCGGCCTGCTCGCTGGGCCGGCCTTGTTGATCGACGGGCCCGCCGGCGCGTCCGGCAGCTCCGTGCCGGTCGTCGTCAACGGGTCGAACCTCGACAAGGCCCCGGCGGTCAAGGCCGGGAAGAAGCCGGCACCGACGAAGCTCGTGGTGAAGGACCTGGTCGTCGGGACCGGCACCGCCGCTGCTGCCGGCGACACCGTCGGCGTCAAGTACGTCGGCGCCAACTACGCCAACGGCAAGGACTTCACAGACGAGTGGACGAGCGGCAAACCGACGTCGTTCCCGCTGAGCGGGGTGATCGCCGGTTTCGCCCAGGGGATCGAGGGCATGAAGGTCGGCGGCCGACGCGAGATCGTCATCCCGTGGGCGCTCGGCTACGGCGCCAAGGGACAGGGTCCGATCGGTCCGAAAGAGACGCTCGTCTTCGTCGTCGACCTCAAGTCGGTCTCCGCTTCGTAGGCACCGCCTGCACCGGGACCGCCGCCCGGCGCCGGCGAGCTCTCGGGAGGCCACCGGCGGGGAGCGCCCGGGACGCCGCTCGGGCCGAGTGGACCGTCTGGAGGGCGAGCCGCTGCTGGAGCGCTTCGGACCGCCGTCGCTCGGCCACCACGTCCTCACGCGCCTGGCCCAGGCGGGACTCGACCTGTTCGACCGCCATCTCGGCCCGGGTGGCCCGCAGCTCGAGGTGGGCGATCGCCCGGCGGGCCTCCGCCACCTGAGCCTCCGTCGCCGCGGCCCGCTCCTCCGCGGCCGCCCGGCGGGCCTCGGCGGCGATCGTCGCCGTCCGGCAACGGTCGGCCTCCCCGGTCGACGCCGCTTCCTGCTCGCGATGGATCGCCGTCACGGCCGCCAGCCGGTGCTCACCGGCCTCGACGTCCTGGTGGTGCTGGACGACCTCGGCGGCGAGGGCCTCCTGTGCTCCCTCGAGCGCTGCCCGCGCCCGGTCGGCGGCCGCAACGGCGTCGGCGAGCTCCCGGCGCAGTGCATCGGCGGCGGCCCGTTCCGCCAACCAGCCACGCTGGGCGTCGGCCGCGTCGCGTCGGGCCGCGGCCGCGTCCTGCTGAGCGGCGAGGACGTCGCCGGTCGCCTGGGCCCGCACGCCGGCCAGTTCAGCCGCGGTAATCGTCCGGTCCTCGCCGGCCTGGAGCCGCCGGAGGGCCTCGCCGAGCAGCTCGATCGCGCCGTCCGCGTCCTCCCCCGGCGGGGTGCCGCGGCCGGCGGTGAGCCGACGACGACGGGCCTCCGCTCGGTGGTTGTCGGAGCAGTACAGCCTCGGTCGGCCTCCTCGAGTCGGTTGCACGATCGGCGTTTCGCAACCCGGAAGCGCACAGGTGGTGTGGGCAGTAGTCCCAGTTAGATCAGTTTCGAACATATCGAAACTATAGCAATCGATTCCTTACGAAACAGGATGGATCTCGTAGGCGCAGACGTGGGCGCCGTCCATGAGGTGAGCGACCCGCTCGACGGCGGCTCCCGGGAGGGCGTCGCGGATGAACCCGAGCTCGCTCGAGCACGCCTGCCGAAAGCCCGTCGCGACGGTCAAGATCGCGCAGTTGTGCTCGACGATCCGCCAGCCGCCGTCCGCCAGCCGTTCGACGTCGGCCAGGTAACCGTCTTCGTCGAGGATCTGCGCCAGCTCCGCCACCTGCTCGTCGAGCGACCGCCCCTCCAACCGCGGTTCGGCTCCCGTGAGCCGCCGACGCCGGCGCTGCTCGAACAGGTCGTCGACGGCCGGCCCGGCCGGGCCGCCGAGGTAGCCGAGCAGTTCCGTCGTCAGGTCGCCGTAGCGCTTCGGGAAGAGCGACTCCCCCGCCGGCGTCAGCCGGTAGCGGTGGACCGGCCGGCCGCGCCCGTCGGGGTTCGGACGGTGGGCGACGAGGCCGTCGTCGGCCAGCCGATTGAGCTGTTGACGGACCGCCGTCATCGTGATGGCGACCTCGCCGGCCAGCTCGTGGATCGTCGCCTCGCCCCGGCGCTTGATCGCCGTCAGGATGGCCCGCCGGGTCGTCGGGAGAGCGGCCAACGGTGCGTCCGAGGCCGCCGACCCGTCCGGCGACTGCCGGTCGTCGGTCACGGCAGCACCAGGTGGACGTCGCCGAATTCGTGCCATAGGTAGCCCTCGTCGAGGGCGGCGGCGTACGACCGCTCGAGGAGGTCACGGCCGGCGATCGCCTCGAGCATCGCCAGGTGGGACGCCTCCGGCTCGTGCCAACCGGTGAGCAGGCCGTCGATCGACCGGACGATCCGGTCCGGCGTGATGACCGTCTCCGTCCAGCCATGGCCCGGGCTGACCGCACCGTCGGCGTCGACGACCGTCTCGAGCGCCCGGACGACCGTCGTCCCGACGGCGACGACCCGGCCGCCGGCCCGGTGCGTCTCGTTGATCCGGTGGGCCGTCGACGCCGGTACCCGGAACTGCTCGGGGTACGGCGGCTCCGACGCCTCCGGCGATGCCACCCCCGTGTGGAGGACGATCGGCGCCACCCCGATACCCCGGGCGACGAGCCTCGTGATGACCTCGGGCGTGAACGGCCGGCCGGCGCTCGGCATCTCGGCCGACCCCGGCTCCGTCGCGTAGACGTTCTGGTACATCGAGATCGGCCACTCCCCCTGGACGTAGCCGTAGCGGATCGGGCTCCCGTGGACCGCCAGGTACCGCGGTAGCGGCGCCGGAACGTCGACCGTCGCCACCCACAGTCGGACGCCGTCGGCGAGGGTCGCGTACGGCGTCAGCAGCACGACGCGACCGCCGGCCGGGAGCGAGAACGACTCCCCCGCCGACGCACCGAGCCACGGCGCGTCCCCCGCTCGTAGCTCGACCGTCCACAGCCCCGCCGGCAGCGCCGTCGAGAGGTGGACCGAGAACGTCCGACCCGCCGGGTCCGTCGCCGGGACGCTGGCCGCCAGCGTGCCGGACGTGTTCACGACGACCAGGTCGCCGTCGACCAGGTGCGTCGGAAGCTCCGAGAACGTCGCGTGCACCAGCGAGCCGTCGAGGCGATGGGCGACCATCATGCGCACCGCATCGCGCGTCAGGCCGCGGGCCTCCGGCGGCGTCCCCGCCTCCAGCGACTGCGGCAGGTCGAACGTCGGCCGCCGGTAGCCGGCCGGGCCCGGTAGCTCGCCGGCCGTGGGCGGCGGGCCGGTCGCGACGAACGCGGTCATCGGACCGCTCCTTCTTCTTGTTGGCCTTCTGGTTGGTCTTCTGGTCGGGGGGCCAGTTCGGCCGCCCGGTACCGGCCGGATGGCCGGTCACCGTCGACGAGGGCGAGCAGCGCCGGCACGACGGTCTCGGGCAGCGGCCGGTCCGAGATGTCCTCTCCGACGAACGCGTCCTGGTGCATCTGCGTCCGCATGTCGCCGGGATCGACCGTCCAGACCCGCACTCCCGGCTCTTCGACGGCCAGGACGGCGCCGACGTGCTCGAGCGCCGCTTTCGACGAGCCGTAGCCGCCCCAGCCCTCGTACGCCTCGGCCGCCGCGTCCGACGTCACGTTCAGCACCCGCGGGTCCGGCGACCGCCGGAGCGGCGCCAGCGCCAGCTGGACGAGCGCCAGCGGGGCGATCGTGTTGACCTCGTACACCTGCCGGAGGGCGTCGAGCGGGTACGCCGCCAGGCCGGGCAGCGGCGTCTCCCCCAGCGTGCTCGCGTTGTTGACGAGCAGGTCCACCCCACCGGCCGCCTCCGCCGCGTCGACGAGCGCCCGGCGGTGGGCGGCCTCGGCGACGTCGCCGGCGATCCCGACGACCGAGCCCGCGGACGTCGCGCGCCGGCGCAGGCGTTCGACCGCCGCTCCGAGCTCGGCCTCGGAACGGGCGTCGACGACGACCGACCATCCCCGTTCGGCGAGTGCCCCCGCCAGGGCCTCGCCGAGGCCCCTCGATCCTCCCGTCACGATCGCTACTGCCATCGGCCGACCTCCTTGCCTGCCCTGCGCTGCCTTCAATAAACAAATATATCGCTTTGTTTATTCTCTGGCGCGGTCGGCGGGAGCGCTCGGCGAGGACTCAGCGGCCGGCGAACCGTCCCCCGCCGGTGAACCCGCCCGCGCCCAACCCCCCGGCCCCGGTCAGGCCGACCGGGCCACTGTTGAAGCGGCTCGTCGTTGTCGAGCTCGACGACGGGACGGCCGCTGTCAGGTCGGCCAGGACGATCTCGTCGCCCTTCGTCACGCCGGACGTGATCTGCGTGTACACGTCGCCGACCACGCCGACCTTGACCGTCTGTCGGACGGTCTGCCCGTGGCGGAGGAGCAGGACGTACGCCGAGCTCGTGCCCACCGTATGGACCGCGGAGGTGGGCACGGCCAGCGTGTCGTGGACGTCGTCGAGCACGACCGTCACCTGGGCGGCCGAGCCGGCGGCGATGCCGTGCGACCCGGCCGGCAGGGCGATGATCAGCGGGTACGTCGTGCCTGTGTCGCTCGTCGTCGGCGGCCCGAGCCGAGCGACGGTGCCGTCCAACGTGTCCGTCGTCCCGTTGACCGACACGACGGCGTCATCGCCGACCTTCACCTCGGCGGCGTCGGTGCTCGTGAGCGAGGCGGTCGCCTGGTAGCTGCCGGTGTTGATGACCGTGACGACGGCCGTCGTCGACCCGGCCGACACCGTCTGGCCCGTCGCCAGGTCGACCGCGGCCACCGTGCCGGCGATCGGACTGACGAGCTGGGCGGCTGTCAACGACTGCTGGGCTTCGATCAGCGACGCCTTCGCCGAGTCGATCGACGCCTGGTCCGTTGCCAACTGCTCAGGGGTGTCCGACGCCGTCGAGCTGCCCCCACTCGTACCGCTGGCGGTGTCGTTCCGCGTGCTGCCGGTGGACGCCGTACCGCTCGCACTGCTCGTGGGGGTCGTGCTCGCGCCGGTCGTGCTCCGGCTGCCGGTCGATCCTGTGGCGCCGCTGGTCGTTGCCGCGCCGGGGGTGGTCGTGGTGGTCGACGTCGTGCCTGTCCCGCTGGACCCTCCCCGGCCGGGCGTCGTGCCCGAAGAAGAGGAGGACTGGCCGAGCAGCTGGGCGAGGTTGTTCTCGGCGGTCGAGACCACCGCCTGATCGGTGGCGACCTGCTGCTGGGCGGCCAGGGCCTGATCGAGCGCCGTCGTGCACGCCGCACTGGTCGGCGCGGTCGTGGTCGTCGTCGGGGAGGTCGTCGTCGTCGTTGTGCCGGTGCCGGTACCGCCGCCGGGGCCGCCGGCACCGGGTGGACCGCTGCCGGCGCCGGGGCTCGTCGAGCAGGCCGCCTTGGCCGCGGCGAGCGCGGCCGATGCGGTCTGCGCGTCGGCGTCGGCGGTCTGCTGGGCGCTGACGACCGCCTGCTGGGCCGGCCCGAGAGCGCCCGAGCCCGAGCCGGTCGGACTCGTCGTCGTGGTCGTCGGCGCAGTGGTCGTCGTCGGTGCGCTGGTCGGTGCCGTGGTGCCGGACGTCGTGGCGGTCGTGGTCGTGGTCTGGGCGTTCTCGTCCTCGGTCAGCTTGGCGTTGGCCGCGTTCAAGGTCGCCTGCGCGGTGGTCACGGCCCGCTCGAGCGACGTCGTGCCGAGGGACGCGAGCACCTCGCCGGCCGTCACGGTTTGGCCGGCGGTGACGTCGACGGCCGCGACGGCGCCGGCGACCTGGAACGCCGATGTGGACTGGTGCACCGGACCGGCGGTGGCGGTCACGCCCAGCGTCTGGCGGACGTCGGCCGTCGTGGCCGTGGCGGTCCGGTACCCGGCGTCGCCGGACGCGTCGGACACCCACAGGCCCACGCCGGCCCCGACGATCGCCAACACGATCGCGAGGCCGCCGGCGAGCCACCAGCGCCGACGGCTCGGCTCAGCCACCCGCGGCCGCCCCCGGTCCCCCACCGGAGAAGCCGAAGCCGCCGGTGCAGGTCTGGCCGCCGGTCGACGTGATGTCGACGCTGGCGGCCGACACGGAGCCGTTCGAGCTGGACGTGCCGGTGGCCCGGACGCAGTCCCCGACCGCCAGGGCGGACGCGGCCGCCGACTGCGTCTCGGTGTACGTCGTCGACCCCGTGACCGCCACCTTGACGGTCGTCGCCTGAGGTCGCTTCTTGACTGTCGCCTTCTTCGCCGGCTTCTTGGCCGACGGTCGGGAGAAGCTGGCCGACGAGAAGCCGGAGATCGTGAGGTTGCTGCCGGTCACCGCGGTCACCTTGCCGGTGGCGAAGCTGAAGTTGCCGCCGCCGGCGAGCCCGCCGGGCGGTCGGTTACCGGTTGCGCCACTCGGTGGTGCGCCCTCGCCGCCGGGGAAGCGTCGGCCCCCGGTGCTCCCGCTGCCGCTGGTGCCCCCGGTCCCACTGGCGCCGCTGCCGGCCTTGGCGTTGCCGCCGTTACGCCCCGGCCCCCGGCCGCCGAAGCCGGCGCCGGTGGTGCAGGTACCCGACGACGGGGCCGAGACGATGGCGACGGACTTGGCGGTGATCGTCTTCGATTTGGCTGTCGCGCCGGTGACGGTGACGCAGTCGCCGACGGCGACCGATGACGCGGTCGTCGTCGCGTTCTGCGTGAACGCCGTCGACGACGTCCACGTCACGGTGACCTGACCGGTCTGTTGGCTCTGGACCTCCATCGACGAGCCTGTGATGGCGGCGACGGAGCCGGACGCGCCCGGCCCGAACCGGCCGCGGGGCGTCGTTGTCGCCGCGCCGGCCGCGGCCGGGCCCGCCACCACGCCGACCGCCACGGCCACGGCCACGGCCATGGTCGTCATACGTCGGGTTGAACGGTGCATCGTGGTCTCCCTTTCGTCGGATCGGTTGGTCACTCGCTCCGGAGAGCGTCGATGGGGGCGAGCTGGGCGGCCCGGCTGGCGGGATAGACGCCGAAGACGAGGCCGATGGCGATGGCGACGACGAGCGCGCCGGCGGTCGCCGGTGCTGACAGCGTGATCGGGTCGCCGATGGCGTGGGGCAGGAGGACCGCGCCGACCGCGCCGATCAGGGCGCCGAGCGCGCCGCCGGTGAGCCCGAGGACGGAAGCCTCGAGGAGGAACTGCCGCCGGATCAGGCGGGGCGTCGCCCCCAGGGCCTTGCGGAGGCCGATCTCGCGGACGCGCTCGGTGACCGAGACGAGCATGATGTTCATCACGCCGATGCCGCCGACGAGCAGTGAGATCCCGGCGATCCCTCCGAGCAGGATGGTCAGCGTCTTGTCGACGGACGTCGCGGTCGAGATCTCCGACGTCTCCGACGTGATCGTGAAGTCGGCGTCCGACGAGTCGTTGATCCCATGGAGGGCCAGCAGCTCGGCGTCCGCCTCCTGGTAGGCAGCCGTCAGGGTGCTCGCCGACGTCGCCTCGACGATGATCGAGCTGAGCGACGACGTGCCGAACAGCCGCTGGGTGGCGGTGCTGATCGGGACGACGACCTGGTCGTCCTGGTTGGAGCCGGTCGATGTCGACGACCCGACCGCGTCGAGGACGCCGATGACGGTCAACGGCGTGCCGCTGACGTCGACGGTCTGCCCGACCGGGTCCTCGCCGCTGAACAGCTCCCCCGCCGTCGTCGAGCCGAGCACGGCCACGGCGGTGTGGTCGGCGACGTCCTGGCGGTCGAGGAAGCGGCCCTGGGTCACCGACCGGTCCCGAACTGTCGCCCACGACGGCGTCGTCCCGACGACGGTCGACGTCCAGTTGGCCGAGCCGGCGACGAGCGTCGCCGACGACTGCACGATCGGGGCGACCGCGGCGACGTCCGGCGCGACGACCTTCGACGACAGCGCGGTCGCGTCGGCCTCGGTCAGCGTCGACGCCGTGCCCAGCGCCTCGCGGATCCCGGCGGTGGACGTCGTGCTGCCGGGGGTGATCGTGAGCAGGTTGGTGCCGAGGGCGCTGATCTCGGAGCTGACCTGGTTCTGTGCCCCTTGACCGAGGCCGACGGTCAGGATCACTGCGGCGATCCCGATCATGATGCCGAGCACGGTGAGGCCCGACCGGAGCCGGTGCGTCCGGACGGCCTCGAGGCCGGTCCGCATGGTCTCGAGCCAGCTCACGCCGCGATCTCCGGGGCGGCGACGAGCAGGCCGTCACGGATCCGGACGGTCCGCTGGGCGGCCGCGGCCACGTCGGCGTCGTGGGTGATCAGCACCAACGTCCGGCCGGCCGCATGGAGCTCGTCCATCAGCGCGAGCACGTCGCCGGCGGACGTCGAGTCGAGGTTGCCGGTCGGCTCGTCGGCGAGGATCAGGTCCGGATCGGTGACGAGGGCGCGGGCGATCGCCACCCGCTGCTGCTGGCCACCCGACAGCTCCCCCGGGCGGTGGTCGACCCGGTCGTCGAGCCCGACCCGGGCCAGCGCGGCGAGCGCCCGCTCTCGACGTTCGTTCCGGGCGACGCCGGCGTACGCCAGCGGCAGTTCGACGTTGCGCCACGCCGGCATCGACGCGAGCAGGTTGAACTGCTGGAAGACGAAGCCGATGCGCCGGTTCCGGACCGAGGCCAGCGCGGCTTCGGTCATGCCGCTGACGTCCTCGCCGGCCAGGCGGTACGTCCCGCCACTCGGCACGTCGAGGCAGCCGAGGATGTGCATGAGCGTCGACTTGCCGGAGCCCGACGGGCCCATGATGGCGACGTACTCCCCCTCGTCGATCGTCATCGACACACCGCGGAGGGCGGCGACGGCGAGCGAACCGGTCCGGTAGACCTTCGTGACGTGCTCGAGCCCGATGACCGGCGGCTCGGCGTCAGCCACCGGTGAACCCGCCGCCGGTGAACCCGCCCCCGCCCCCGCCGGTGAACGTGCGGCCGCCGCCCGGCACTTCGCCGCCACCGAGACCGCCGGTGCCGCCACCGAACCCGCCGGCGCCGGTCCGACCGAGCAACCCGCCGCGGCCGCCGGCCGCGCCGCCGGTAAACGTCACGACCCGCTCGACGACCTTGTCGCCGGCCTTCAGCCCGCTCGTCACCTGCGTCTCGCCGCCCGAGCTCTCGCCGACGGTGACGTCCTTCGTGACGTGCGCGCCGTTCACGACCGCGGTGACCTGGGCGTTGCCGCCGGAGTAGCTGATCGCCGCGGTCGGCACCTCGACGACGTGGGAGAGCTCCTTGACGATGATCGATACGTCGGCGGTCGAACCGGCGTAGAGGTTCGCCGGCGTGCCGGTGACCTTGACCACGACCGGGAACGTCGCGACGTCCGAGCTCTGGCTGGCGATGATCCCGACCGACGAGACGGTCCCGTAGACCGGTGTCGTCGCCCCCGTCGGCGTGATCACCGCTTGGTCGCCGGCCTTGACGTCGCCGACCTCGGTGTCGTCGACGGTGCCGTTGACGACGAAGCTGCTCGTCCCGATGACGACGACCTGAGCCGACGAACTGCTCCCGGTCGACCCGGTCCCGCCCGACCCTGTGCCGGTCGATCCGGTGCCGCCCGACCCGGTGCCGGTCGATCCGGTGCCCGTCCCGCCAGAGCCGCTGGCGCCCGAGGAGACCTGCTGACCGACGGTCAGGCCGACCGACGCCACCGTGCCGGTGATCGTCGACGTCAGCGTGGCGTCCGCCAGGTCGGTGTTTGCCGATGTGAGCTGGGACTGGGCGGACGTCACCGACGCCTGGTCGGACTGGATCTGGCTTGTCGATGCGCCGTCGGCCTCGTCGCTCGACAGCTTGGCCTCGGCCGCCGTGAGGCTGGCCTGCGCCGCGTCCGCCTGAGCCTGGAGCGCGGACGGGTCGATCGTGGCGAGCGTCTGGCCGGCCGTCACGGTCTGCCCGGCGGTCACGTCGACCGCGGTGACCTTGCCGGACACGGCGAAGTCGAGGTCGGCCTGCTGGCTCGGGTTGACCGTGCCGGTCGTCGACACCGTCTGCTTCATTGTGCCGGTGCTGACCGTCACGACCTGGGTGGTGACCTTCAGGCCCGGGCCGGACGAGCCCCTGGTCCCGAGCCAGATCCCGATGCCGGCGCCGGCCGCGAGCACGACGACGACCGCGCCGACGACGATCCACCGGCGCCGGTGCCGGCCGGTCGGTTCAGTAGGGGGTTCGTCGGACGGCGGGCCAGGTACCGCGGGCACCGGCTCCGTCGGTGCCCCCGCCATTGCATCGGTCGCCATCGCGGGTAGTCAAGAGTGCCGAGCTGGCGGTTGGGTTTGGGCCACCTGTGGCCTAGCTGTGAATCGGCGGGGTCCGGGCAAACCCTTAACCAACCCTTATGTGGCGGTCCATCGCGGCGCCGGCACGGCCGGGTCCTGGCCGCCGCGACGACCGCCGCCCTAGGCTCCGATCGTGTCGACGGTCACGTACGGCTCCGCCCCGGGCCGGTGGATCCTGGTGGCGACGGTGCTGGGGTCCGGCATGGCGATGCTCGACGCGACCGTCGTCAACGTCGCGCTGCCGTCGATCGGCAAGGATTTCGGCGCCCAGGTCGCCGGCCTGCAGTGGGTCCTCACGGCCTACCTGGTCACGCTCTCGGCGCTGATCCTGATCGGTGGCTCGCTGGGTGACCGGTTCGGGCGCCGGCGGGTCTTCTTGATCGGCGTGGCCTGGTTCACGGTCGCGTCGGTGGCTCTGCGCGGTGGCGCCGAACCTGGTCGTCCTGATCGCCGCCCGCGCCCTGCAGGGCGTCGGTGGTGCGCTCCTCGTCCCGGGCAGTCTGGCGATCATCGAGTCGAGCTTCGTCCCCGACGACCGCGGCCGGGCGATCGGCATGTGGTCGGCGCTCGGCGGCGTGGCGACGGCGATCGGCCCGCTGGCCGGCGGCTGGCTGGTGACGGCGGTGTCGTGGCGGCTGATCTTCGTCCTCAACGTGCCGCTGGCGGTCGCCGTCGTCTTGGCTTCGCGGCACGTGCCGGAGAGCCGGGACGCCGATGCTGTCGAGCACATCGACGTGACCGGCGCCGCCTTGATCGTCGTCGGTCTCGCCGCGCTGACGTTCGCGCTCATCGAGGGACCGACCGCGTCGAGCGACATCGTCGGGGTGGTGTTGGCCGGATCGTCGGCGTCGGCGGTCTGGTCGGGTTCGTCGTCGTCGAGCACCGGAGCCGGGCGCCGATGCTGCCGCTCTCAATCTTCTCGTCTCGGCAGTTCACGGTGGCGAACGGCGTGACGTTCGCGGTCTACGCCGCGCTCGGCGGCGTCCTCTTCCTGCTGGCCGTCGATCTCCAGCAGGTGCTCGGGTACTCCGCTCTCGCCGCCGGCGCGGCGATGTTGCCGATCACGATCATCATGCTGCTCCTCTCCTCGCGGGCCGGCGCCCTGTCCCAGCGGATCGGTCCACGGCTGCCGATGACCGCCGGCCCGCTCATCATCGCCGGCGGCCTGCTGATGATGGGGCGGATCGGTCCAGGCAGCGACTACGTCACCGACGTCCTGCCGGCGGTCGTCGTGTTCGCCCTCGGGCTCGCCCTGACGGTGGCCCCGTTGACGACGACCGTCCTCGCCGCGGTCGACGCCCGCCACGCCGGTCTGGCGTCCGGCGTCAACAACGCCGTGGCCCGGGTGGCCGGGCTCCTGGCGGTCGCCCTGCTGCCCGCCCTGGCCGGCCTGACTGGCTCGGCCTACCGGGAGCCGGTCCGGTTCTCCGACGGTTTCCACACCGCAGCGCTCATCGGCGCCGGCCTCTGCGTGGTCGGCGGGCTGGCTGCCGCCGTCGGCATCACCAACCCCCGTCGAGCGTCCGACCACTGGGGCCACCGCGACGACCACCGGCGCCGAGCCGCTGTCGTGCCCGCTCGACGCACCGTCGCTGCGGCCCGGCCCGGAGCGTTCGTCCGGTGGGCGATGATGGTGCCCATGGAGCACCCCACCGCCGAGACCGGCGAGGTCGAGGTCGACGTCATCGTCGAGATCCCGGCCGGCAGTCGGAACAAGTACGAGTACGACCACGACCGGCACGTCATCCGCCTCGACCGCCGCCTCTTCACCGCGACGACGTACCCGACCGACTACGGCTTCGTGCCGGAGACGCTGGCCGGCGACGGGGACCCGCTTGATGCGCTCGTGCTCCTCGACGACCCGACGTTCCCGGGTTGCCTGGTCCGGGCCCGGGTGATCGGGGTGTTCTGGATGCGGGACGAGGCGGGCCCGGACGCCAAGCTGCTCACCGTGCTCGCCCACGACCCGGTTCGCGAGAACACCAAAGACATCGACGACCTGCCGCGACACCTGCTGCACGAGATCGAGCACTTCTTCAGCATCTACAAGGATCTGGAGCCGGGGAAGATGAGCGAGACCGGCGGGTTCGAGGGTCGGGAGGCCGCGCTGGCTGAGCTGGCGAGCTGCCGGGTCCGCTACCGAGAGGGGGAACCGACGTGAGCCACCGCCGGGACGAGGTCCAGGCAGCCGTCGATCGTTACCACGACCTGCGGGCTCGCATCGAGGCCGGCGAGCACGACTTCGGTGTCCTCGCCGACCTGTACACCGACGACGCGGTCTACGTCGACGCGGCCTGGGGACGGATCGAGGGGAAGGCGGCGATCGCCGCCTGGCTCGTCGACTCGATGGTGGGGCTCGGCGACTGGCAGTTCCCGGTCGAGTTCACCGCCATCGACGGCGACAACGTCGTCGTCAAATGGACCCAGGTCGTTCCCGGCACCCGGCCGGACGGCCGCCCGTACACGCAGTCCGGCTACTCGCGCCTCGTCTACGCCGGGAACGGCCGGTTCTCGTACGAAGAGGACGTCTACAACATGGTCCACGTCCTCGAGGACATCGAAGCGAGCGGCTGGCAGCCGCCCGAGCCGATGAACCTGCCGCCGGCCCATCCGGACCGAAGATGGGCGACGGAGGGCTGAGCGGCTAGTCCTGGTCGAGCCGACCGGCGAGGTGGTCGTCGTAGGCCGACAGGTCGAGCAGGCCATGCCCGGAGTAACTGAAGAGGACGACCTTGTCCTCGCCGGACTCCTTGGCGGCCAGCGCCTCGTCGATGACGGCCCGGATGGCGTGCGCGGTCTCCGGGGCCGGGATCGTGCCCTCGGTGCGGGCGAACTGCACCGCGGCCTCGAAGACCTTGCCCTGCGGGTACGCCGACGCCCGCATCCGTCCGGCCTTGACCAGACCCGAGATGATCGGCGAGTCGCCGTGGTAACGGAGGCCACCGGCGTGGATCGGCGGCGGCACGAAGTCGTGACCGAGCGAGTACATCGGGAGCAACGGCGTCATCCCGGCGACGTCGCCGAAGTCGTACTCGAACGTCCCTTCGGTCAGCGTCGGGCACGACGACGGCTCGACGGCGAGGAGGTCGACGCCGGCGTCGGGGACGAACGGCAGGGCGATCCCGCCGAGGTTCGATCCGCCGCCGCAGGCGCCGACGACGACGTCCGGCAGCCGTTCACCGGCCAGCTCGAGCTGCTCCTTGGCCTCCAGGCCGATCACGGTCTGATGGAGCAGGACGTGGTTGAGGACGGAGCCGAGCGCGTAGTGCGAGTCGGCCCGGCCGGCCGCATCGCGGACCGCGTCGCTGATCGCCGCGCCGAGCGACCCGGGGTGGTCCGGGTCGTCGACCGGCGACGGGACGACCTCGCCGCCCCAGACCTCCATCATCGTCCGCCGGTACGGCTTCTGTTCGTACGACGCCCGGACCATGTAGACCTTGCATTCCAGGTCGAACAGCGACGTGGCGAACGACAGGGCACTCCCCCACTGGCCGGCGCCGGTTTCCGTCGTCAGCCGTGAGATGCCGTCCTGGTGGTTGTAGAACGCCTGGGGCACGGCGGTGTTCGGCTTGTGCGACCCGGCCGGCGAGACCGACTCGTCCTTGTAGTAGATGCGGGCCGGCGTGCCGAGCGCCCGCTCGAGCCGTTCCGCCCGGACGAGCGGCGTCGGGCGCCACAGCCGCAGGATGTCGAGCACCTCGCCAGGCACGTCGATCCACGGCTCGGCCGAGACCTCCTGGGCGATGAGCGCCATCGGGAACAGCGGCGCCAGATCGTCGGGACCGACCGGCTCCCGCGTCGCCGGGTGCAGTGGCGGCAGCAGCGGCTCGGGCAGGTGCGGGGCGACGTTGAACCAGGCCGTCGGCAGGTGGTCGGGTGCGAGCTGCCAGCGCATGGTGGCCCTCCTTCGTCGCCGGCACGATACCTCGCTCCCGCTCGCTCGGCCTCGAGGACGACGGACGCCTATAGACCGCCGAACGGTGACAGGTTCGATGTTGTCGCTGTCCCCGGTGTCCCACCGGCTGTGCCGCCGCCTGTGGCGCCAGTGCCCGACTTCGACTGCTGTTGCTGTTCGGACTGCTGAGACTCGAGCGTCACTGTCGCCGTCTGCTTGAGGTCGCCGACGTAGTACGTGACCTGGACGGTGTCGCCGGCCTTGTGCTTCGAGACGGCCGTCTGCAGCGACTGGGCCGACGTGATCGATGTCGAGGCGATGGCCGTGATGACGTCACCTTGCCGCAGCTTGGCCTTGTCGGCCGGCGAGCCGCTGACGACGCTGAGGACCACCGCCCCGGACGTCGGCGTGAACCCGTACTGCTGGCGGAGCTGTGTGGTCAACGTCGTTACGTCGACGCCGAGGACGCCCCCGCCGTTGGCCACCGTCCCGCCCTTCTGCAGCTGCGGCAGCAGCGACTCGACGTTGGCGGCCGGGATGGCGAAACCGATGTTCTGGGCGTCCGTGCCGTCACCGGTACTGCCGGCGACGGCCGTGTTCATGCCGACGACCTGCCCCGCCGTGTCGATCAACGGTCCGCCGGAGTTCCCGGGGTTGATCGCCGCGTCGGTCTGGATCATGTTCGTCAGCCGCTCGGTCGCCTCCGACCCGCTGTCACCGGCTGTCACCGTCCGGCCGAGCGCCGAGACGATCCCCTGGGTCACCGTGGGCGTCCCGGCGGCCAAACCGAGGGCGTTGCCGATAGCGACGACCGCGTCGCCGACGAGCAACTTGTTCGAGTCGCCGAACGTGATCGTCGGCAGCCCCGATGCCCCCTGGATCTGCAGTAGTGCGACGTCGTTGGTCGGGTCGGCGCCGACGAGCTTGGCCGCCTCCTTCTTCGTCGTCCCCGACTCCGTCACCGTGATCGAGGCGCCGGCCTCGGCCAGGGCGATCACGTGGTTGTTCGTGACGACTTCGCCGGTCGAGGAGATGATCATCCCGGTCCCCTCGTCTTCCTCGGTCGACGATCGGACGTCGATGGAGACGACCGCCGGGAGAACCTTTTTGACGAGCTGCGGGATCGACACGTTGCCGCTCAGCGTTGCCGCCCCGGGCGTCGCAGACCCCTCTTCGACGGTCACGCCGGAGCTGTTGCCGTTGTCCGTCGCCGCCGTCACGCCGGCACCCACTCCGGCGCCGATGAGCGCGGCCACGACGGCTACCAGTATCCAGCCTCGAGCTCGTCGCGGTCCCGACGAGCCGCCGTTGGCCGGCGGACGACCGCCTGGCGGGTACGGCAACGCCGCGGCTCGGCGGCGGCCACGGCGCGCCCACGAGAGGTTGCGGCGCGGTGGCCGGCGGCCACGGCTCGGTCGGCGCCGCCGGCGGCCACGGCTCGGTCGGCGCCGCCGCTGCCGGGGTCACCGTGCCTTCCGGGCCGACCGCCCACGAGGCGGGCGCCACGGTGGGTCGGCGCCGCCGTCGGGGTGGTCGGCGCCACCGGTGTGGTCGGTGGGGCCACCGGTGTGGTCGGTGGGGCAACCGGTGTGGTCGTTGGGGCGACCGGTGTGGTCGGTGGCCCCTCGGGGGCTGCTCGGCGCGACCGGTGTGGTCGGCGCCTCCCCACTCGGTGGGTCGGAGGGCGCGCCGGGTCCCGTCTCGCTCAACTCATCGGCCATCGGGATCCTCCTGGAACGGACGGGTGTCCGCCGCACTACTCCTGCGGCAGTGACTGCCGCGTCGCACGCCGCGTCATCGTAGCCCGCGCCGACCGGTCGGCCGGAGCGGTGCCGGGCTCCTCCGGTGGGGCTTGGCACCGGTAGAAGCGCCGTCCGGCCACGGCCGGTCGCGGTCTGGTACAGAGGGCGTCGCCGAAGCGATAGCGTGACCGCCACATGCCTCGTCGTATCGATATCGAGCTCACGAGCCACGGCTCCGACGGCACGTTCACCTGGCGCGCCGCCGGCGCGAAGCAGCCGAAGGGAAGTCTCGCGGCCAGCCGCGGTCCCCGACGGCGCCGCGGTCGGCGACGTCCTGCGCGCCGAGGTCGAGATCGGCCTCGAGGGTGTCGAGGTCGTCGGACTGTCGGTCAAGCAGGCCAAGACCACGGACACGACCAACCGGATCGAGGTCATCGGGGTGCCGCAACGGGGCCCGGATGTGTCGGTCGCGCTCGGCCCGGCGCCGACGGGACGACGATGGTCGTCCCCGTGATCGGGACCGTGACCGTGACCGCGGTCCACGCGATCGCGATCGTGGACCCCGGGACCGTGACGCCAGCCGCGATCGGGGCGGGCCTCGTGAGCGCGATCGGGACCGCGACCGTGATGGCTCCCGTGACCGTGGCGCCCCCGGTGATCGGGGCGGCCCCCGCGACCGGGGCAGCGGTCCGCGTCGCCCGGGTGGCCCCGCCGGTCCGTCGCAGCGGCGAGCGCAAGCCGGCACAGTCGACGACCCACCGGAACGCGTTGCTGGCCGGGTTGGGCCCCGAGCAGCTCCCGGTGGCCGAGCAGCTGCTGCGCGGCGGAATGCCCGCCGTTCGTCAGGCGATCGCTGACGAGAAGACGAACGCCGACGCCATCGTCGCCATCGCGGAGCAGCTGCTCCCTTCGGTGAACCTGGCGTCATGGAAGGACCGGGCGACGGCGGCCCAGGCGGCGGGCAAGGAGCTCCGTCTCCGGGACCTGCGGGCGGTCGTCGCCGCGTCGCGGTCGCTGACGCTCGACGACGAGGGCCGGACGATGGCCAAGGCGCTGCAGGACGCGCTGAACCAGCGGGTCACGGCGCTACGTGACGAGTGGCTGGCCCGGATGACGACGGCCCTCGACGAGGGCCGGATCCTCGACGCGGTCCGGACGACGGCCCGACCGCCGGAGCCGGCGACCCGCCTCCCGGCCGAACTGGCCGTCCGGGTCAGTGAGGCGGCCGGAACGGCGATGACGGCCGACGCGGCCGACTGGATGTTCCTGTTGGAGGCCGTCGTCGACTCGCCGGTCCGCCGGACGGTCAAGCCGACCGGGATCCCCGACACGCCCGAGGCCCATGAGGCGGCTCGCCGGGCCGCCGGCTCGGTGCCGGAGCTGGCCAAGCTGCTCGGCCTTCGCATCCCCCCTCCCCCGCCCCGCCGGCCACCGGCCCGGCGGCCGCCGCTCATGGCAGCCGGCGGTGGAGGACCAGCAACCTCGCTTTGAACCCGGCGTGCTCCAATAGCTGCTTGGTCGAGCGATCGCCGGGCAGCGCGAGGGCGTCGACGCCCGTGCTGCCGTGCTCGCCGAACCAGTCGAGCAGGGCGCCGATGAGGCTCTCCCCCACCCCGACGCCCCGGGCGCCGGTCTCGACGTAGCAGCAGTCGACGTGGCCGACGCGCTCGGCGATCCGGCCGGCGGCCACGCCGACGACGACCTCGTCGAACAGCCCGACCAGGAGCACCCGGTCGGCATGGTCGAGCCAGGCCGACGGGTCGGCATCCGGCGAGACGAGCAGGTCGCCGCCGCGGGCGGCCGCCGACTCGGCCCGGGCGGCCGTCAGTAGGGCCCGGCAGCGATCGCTGTCCGGTGGACCGGCCCGACGGACGCGCTCCACCGGGGCGTCAGTCCGGTCCTGTGCCGCCCAGGAGCTGCTGGGCCCGGTGCAGGATGGTCTGGCGGCCTCGGGTGGTCGCCTCGTGCCGATAGACGGTCTCGAGGTCGCCTGGGCTGAGCCCGTCGAGCCGCCGGACGACCTGGGAGGCCGAGAGGGCGTCGTAGCCCGGGATCGCCACGTCGACCGATCCGGCGGCCGGTGGTTCGACGTCCGGGCGGACCGGCTCAGCCGGGCTCGGCGCCGGGCCGGGCGGCGGCCCGGTGGGTGCCGGCCGACTCGAGCCGAGCCAGTCCCGAAGTCGCTGTTGGCCGATCGCGACCGCGAAGCGCCCGACGACCTGGGCGTTGCGGAGCTGGCCCTCCAGCCGGTCCCGCCCCTTCTCGGCCAGCTCGGGGAAGTCCTCGACCGCGGTCAGGACGAAGCCGACCGGCGCGTACAACAGCATGTCGAGCGCCCGCCGGGCGGCCGGGTTGTCGGGCCCGTCGGGCCCGTCGGGGCCAGTCGGGCCGTCGGGGCCAGTCGGGCCGTCGGGGCCAGTGGGGGCGGTGGGCTCAGACACAGTCTCGGCAGAGCATCTTCTTCTTGTCCGCCAGCTGGCTCGGGTGCTTCACGAGGAAGCAGGACCGGCAGACGAACTCATCGGGTTGTTTCGGCAGGACGCGTTCGGTGGTCTCCGAGCGGTCGTCGACGTCGGCCAGCTCCTCGTCGTCCGGCTCCTCTTCGACGACGACGAGCCGCTCCTTCAAGATGACGTCGAGGCTGGCCTCGACGTCCTCGTCGTCCGGCTCTTCTTCGTCGTCACCTTCGTCTTCTTCCGCCGCGGCCGCGGCTGCAGCGGGCGCCGGCGCCGCGGCGTGAGGTTCGGCTACTGCCTCGTCCTCGGCGCCACTTTCGTCGAGGACGTCGGTGCCGAGGTCGTCCTCGTCGTCGAGCTCGTCCGGCTCGGCCTCGTCGAGCTCGCCTTCGTCGTCGTCGTCGTCGAGATCGTCGAGATCGTCCGGGATCGCCACGTCATCGAGGTCGTCTGCCATCTTCGCCTTCCAGGAGGGGGAACGTGCCGCGGGAGCATAGACGTTCGCTCACCCGGGCCAAGCGTTTCCAGGCGGCCGGGCCCGGGGGTCTTTGGGGCCATCTCGCCACTCGTGAGACATCTGCCTCACGGGCGGGAAGTTCTCTACTCGACCCCCAGGGCCTGACTCCGCCTCTCACAGCATCCCCCCCTTCGGGCGGACCGGCTGGGCCGTTCCGTCCCGGCGGGGCGTCTGGGACTGGGGGGTACGATAGGCGCCGCAGGGGGCGTCTCGTCAAGAGCCACTTCCACCGCCTGACCAGGGAGGATTCCGGTTTCCCCTGGTCACGAACTCGCGGATTTTCCTGGCTGTCGGGCGCTGCGCTTCGCTTCGGCCCGCCGCTCAGAGTCCAACCGCTCGAGGTCGGTCGTCCCGTAGTCGACGTACCGCATCGCCGCGGCGATGGCGTGATGGCCGGCGACCTGGTCGATGGCCTGGTGCATCTCCTGGGCCACGCGGCGGTATGCCGGATGGCCCTGTGGTCCGGACCGCAGCTCGATGAGATGGACGGCCTCGCGGGCGTTCATCTGCATGACGTAACGGATCCGGAAGGCGAGGGCCACGGCGTACGCCGCCTGGGCCGGGAACCCGGCGGCGAGGGTGTCGTGGAGATCGCTCGACCGCGCCATCGAGTCGGTGAACAGCGCGTCCTCCCCCGCTTCGGCGATGACGTCCGGGACGTCGAAGCCGAGCTCGGTCGAGAGCGGTTGCCAGTCGACGGTCAGCATGCGGTGCCGTTGCAGGTCGCGGAAGGCGCCGTAATCGGAGACGATCTCGAACCGGTAGTCCGTCCGCTCGAAAGCCCGCCCGGGTCGGTGCCGGCGGTTGCCGCGGTCGCCGACGTACGCGGTGAGCAGCGCGACGCGGTCGTCGGCCGGCAGGCGACGGACCCGCCGAAGCGCCTCGTCCTCGGAGCAGTCGACGTGCGGGAAGCAGATCGCCGCCAACACCTTGTCCTCGCCTTCGGGGTCGAAGTCGAGCAGCGTCGTCGTCGACCCCTCCCCTGTGCTCGCCGTCCCGTCGCGTCCCGTCCCGTCCGGCCCCAGCCCGTCGGGCCAGAGCCGATCGACGACGCGGGCGGTGTCGTCGCGGGTGGTCGCCAGGTACTCGGACCACTCGCCGCCTCGCTCGGCCAGGTCCACCCGCTGCAGGAACGACGGGATGACCTTGCGCAGCTCGGTGAGGATCATCGTCGCGTACTGGCGGGCCTCGGGGAGCGGGTGCGAGCGCATCCGCAGCAGGAGCAGCTCGTACGACTGGCCGGTCCCGTAGATGCCGATGTTCGAGAGCGACGCGGCCGGCAGCAGGCCGCGCAGGGCGTCGAGCGCCTTCGCCCGGATCGCCTGGCGGTGGACGAAGTCGGAGTCGCCGCTCTGGCGCGGGTGCCGGGTCGTGAGCCACGCCACCAGCCGGGGCAGGATGGCCGCGTACGTGTCGAACATCCGGTCGAGGTCGCCGACGTAGCGGGCACCGAGCGGCGACTCGAGGATCTCCGGCGGCCGGTAGAAGCGGTAGTGGCCGCTCGGCAGGCGGGCGTCGTAGGCGATGTAGCGGGTCGACTGCTCGAGGTAGGCCATCAGCCGTCCCCACTCGAGGATCTTCGTCAGGACGTTCGACGACTGTTCGCAGGCCAGGTGGACGCCGCCGAGCTGGGCGACCGAGTCGTCGCCGTACTCGAAGAAGACCCGCTCGTAGAGTGCCTCGGCCCGGGCCAGTCCGACGGTGGCGTCGATCGAGGCGTCGCCCGAGATGTCGAGGTCACCGACGAATTCGTCGAGGAACAGCCGTCGCAGGCTCTTCGGTGAACGCGAGTACCGGGCGAACAGCGCGCCCTTCACGACCTCCGGCAGGTTGACGAGGGCGAACACCGGTTGGTCGAGGTTCGTGACATAACGCCGAAGGATCGTCTCCTCTTCGGCGGTGAACGTCTCCTCCACGTACGGGAACATGCCCGTCCAACCTTACGACGGGGGTACCTCGGCGGTGGTGGACGCCTCGGCGGTGCCGGGTGCTTCGGCGGTGCTGGGTGCCTCGGCGGCGACGACATCCCGACGGAGGAGGTCGACGGCGGCTGAGGCGGCCGCCGCGACGGAAGGGTCGGGGGCGACGACCGACACCTGGCCGACCAGGTCGATCAGCTGCTTGACCGTCCGGACGAAGTCACCGGGGGCGACCTCGCCGACGTCCTGGGCGGCGACGTCGAGGACGGTCCCGAACGACGCGCCCCGGGCCCACGACGTCACCGCCCCGGCCAGGCCCGGCTCCGGCTGGCGCGTCCTCGGCACGAGATGGGCCTCTTCGTACGCCCGCACCCGGTCGGCTTGGTCGGTGAGGAAGGCGAGGCGTTCGGCGAGCTCGGCCCGGCGCTTCTCGCCCAGCCGGTCGGCGAGCTTCTTGCGGCGAGCCGGTGCGCCGACCGGTCGCCGGGCCCGCCGCCGCTCGAAGATGACCGCGGAGAGGACGCCGGCGAGAATCGACGGGTCAGCGCCGGCGAGCGCGTCGCCGGCGACGGCCTCGGCGACGAGCAGGTCCGACTCGTGGTACACCCGGGCCAACCGGGACCCCGCGCCGGTCAGCCGCCAGCCGTCGACGTACGCCATATCGCCGAGCACGGCCAGCCGGCGGCGGAGCAGCTCGACGAGGTTGCCGTCCGACGTCGCCTGCCACTGGGCGAACGACTGCCGCAGGACGTTCTCGGCGGTCGGACGGTCGAACCGGCGGACGAGGTTGACCGTCAGGTTGTACGTCGGTCGGAACGCCGAGCGGAGGTCCGGCGGGGGCGCCACGGCCACCCGGGCGGCCTCGGCCGCGGTGACCTCGGCCGACCAGGCGACGACCGCGTGCCCGACGTCGTCCAGTCCCCGCCGACCGGCCCGGCCGGTCAGCTGCGCGTACTCCCCTGACGTCAGGTTGGCTCGCCCGGCGCCGCCGAACTTGCTGAACCGTTCGATGACGACCGAGCGGGCCGGCATGTTGATGCCGAGCGACAGCGTCTCGGTGGCGAAGACGACCTGGAGCAGCCCGGCCGAGAAGCAGGCCTCGACGGCTTCGCGGTAAGCCGGGACGAGCCCGGCGTGGTGGGCGCCGACACCGGCCTCGAGTCCTTCGAGCCACTCCGAGAACCCGAGGACGCGCAGATCGTCGTCGGCCAGGCTGGCGACGTGGGTCTCGGCGATCTGGCGGATCATCGCCCGTTGCCGCTGGTCCGTGAGCCGGACGCCGTCGCGCAGGCACTGGCGGACGGCTTCGTCGCAGGCGGCGCGGCTGAAGATGAACACGATCGCCGGGAGCAGGTCGTCGTCACCGAGCGCCTCGACCAGCTCGGTGCGCCGGGGGCTGCGGAACGGCAGCCGGGGCCGGCCTCGCCAGTGCGCCGGGGTGCGGCCGCGGCCGAGGCGCTGGGCGGTCTGGTCGAGGCGGAGGGCTTCGCCGCTCACTCGGCCGTCGACGAGCAGCGGCAGCAGCTGCGTCTCGCCGCCGTCGTACCGGTGGTGCACGGCCAGGTGGTGGCGGAGGACGACCGGCCGGCGCCGCTCGACGACGACGTCGGTCGGTCCGCGGACCGACCGGAGCCATGCGCCGAGCTCGGTGGCGTTGGCGACGGTCGCCGAGAGGCAGACGAACGCGATGCCCGGCGGGCAGAGGACGAGGACCTCTTCCCAGACCCCGCCCCGGTACGGGTCCTGGAGGTAGTGGACCTCGTCGAGGACGACGGTGCGCAGGCCGGTCAGCAGGTCGGAGCCGGCGAGGAGCATGTTGCGGAGCACCTCGGTCGTCATGACGACGACCGGTGCGTCCGGACGGATGGCGATGTCGCCGGTCAGCAGGCCGACGCGCGACGCGCCGTGCTCGGCCGCCAGCTCGCCGAACTTCTGGTTCGAGAGCGCCTTGAGCGGCGTCGTGTAGAAGGCTTTACCGCCCGCGGCCAGGGCGCGGGCGACGCCGTAGGCGGCGACGAGCGTCTTGCCGGAACCGGTCGGCGCGGCGACGAGGACGGACCGGTCGTCGTCGAGCGCGTCGAGCGCGTCGGCTTGGAACGGGTCGAGCGCGAACGGCAGACCGGCCAGGAACCGGTCCCTCAACGGCCGAACAGCTTCCCGATTCCGATGGACGCGAAGTAAAAGATGATCAGCGGGCCGGCCAACGCGAGCATCGAGAACGGGTCCGAGCTCGGCGTGAAGACACCGGCGACGACGACGATGCCGATGATGGCCCAGCGCCAGTGCCGGAGCAGCGCCTCCGGCGTCACGACGTGGGCGAGCTGGAGGGCGACGAGGACGACCGGGAACTCGAACGTCACGCCGAACAGGACCATCATGAGCAGGATCAGCGTCAGGTAGCTGTTCGGGTTGTAGATCTGCTCCAGGGTCGGTCCCCCGGCCGCCTTCAAGAACGCCAGGGCGTGCGGGAAGATCACGTACGCGATCGCACAGCCGCCGACGAAGAGGACGATCGACGAGAGGACGAACGGAACGGCGTAGCGCTTCTCCGTCGGGCGCAGCCCGGGCGTGATGAACCGCCAGAGCTGCCAGAGGACGACCGGCGACGCGACAACGATCCCGCCGAACGCCGCCAGCTTCACCCGCAGGGCGAGGCCGTCGAGCGGGCTCGTGACGTAGAGCTGGCAGTTGCCGGGGTTGACCTCGCAGTAGGGATGCTGCAGGAAGCTGAGCATATGGCTGTAGAAGACCGCGACGACCGACGCGGCCACCACGAACGCGATCGTCGCGATGACGAGCCGCCGGCGTAGCTCGGCCAGGTGCTCCGAGAGCGTCATCGCGTCCGGCGTCGGACGTGTCTTGCGGCGCGACAGCAACGGGATGGCCATCGCCGGGCTCAGTTCATGCCCGGATCGTCGACCAGCCCCGCGTCGGGCGCCGGCGACCGGGCCGTTGACGCCGGGGTGGACGGCGCCGCCGGGCCAGCCGATCCCGGGCCAGCCGATCCCGGGCCAGCCGATGCCGGGCCGGCCGGATCTCCGACACCTGGCAGCGGAGCGCCGCCCGTGTCCTCTGGCCACGCGTCGGGGTCGGCGACCGCGTCGGCCGCCGCCGGGTCCTCGACCAGCTCGTCCTCGGGCGCGAGCGCGGCCCACCGATTGAGGACGGTCATCGGCGACCGGGCGAACCGGGCGATCTCCTGGGTCGAGGGCAGATCGGGGACGTTCTGGCGGACCTCGTGGTCGACGCGCTGTTGGAAGTCACGCAGCTTGCGCCATCCCGCGCCAACCTGGCGCGCCACCTGAGGGAGCTTGTCCGGCCCCAGCAGGATGACGGCCACGATCACGATGACCAGCAGCTTGGCCGGGCTCAGGTCCAGCATCCGACCCGGAGTCTACCGACGGCGTGCCGACCGTCAGAGAGAGGCGATCAGCCGCTCGACCCGCTCGTCGTGGGCACGGAACGGGTCCTTCAGCAGAACGGTCCGCTGGGCCTGGTCGTTGAGCTTGAGGTGGACCCAGTCGACGGTGAAGTCGCGGCGGCGCTCCTTGGCGCGACGGACGAACGCGCCGCGCAGGCGCGCCCGGGTCGTCTCCGGCGGGTCGGTCATCGCGGTGGCGATCTCCGCGTCGGTGCACACCCTCTCGACCTGGTCGCGCTGCTGGAGCTTGTAGAAGAGGCCGCGGGAGCGGTCGACGTCGTGGTACATCAGGTCGACCATCGCCACCTTCGGGTGCGACAGCGGTACGTCGTGGCGCTTGCGGACCTCCTCGACGAGCCGGTACTTCGCCACCCAGTCGCACTCTCGCCAGAGCGACAAGGGGTCGGACTCGAGGCCCTTGAGGCAGTGCTCCCACATGTCGAGCGCCCGATCCTCCTCGGGGGAAAGCCCGCGGCGGTCGCGGAACTTGACCGCCCGCTCGAGGTACTCCATCTGGATGTCGAGGGCGCGCATCTCCCGGCCATTGGCCAGGCGGACCCGCCGCTGGCAGGTGACGTCGTGGCTGATCTCGCGGATGGCGCGGATCGGGTTCTCGAGCGTCAGGTCGCGCAGCACGGTGCTCGAGTCCTCGAGCATCGCCAGCAGGATGCTCGTCGTCCCGACCTTCAAGAAGCTGGCGTACTCGCTCATGTTCGAGTCGCCGACGATGACGTGCAGGCGGCGGAACCGTTCCGCGTCGGCGTGCGGCTCGTCGCGGGTGTTGATGATCGGCCGGCTCCGCGTCGTGGCCGAAGAGACGCCCTCCCAGATGTGCTCGGCCCGCTGGCTGATGCAGTAGACCGCGCCCCGGGCGGTCTGGAGGACCTTGCCGGCGCCGGCGAAGATCTGCCGGCTGACGAGGAACGGGATCAGCACCTCGGTGTACCGGTTGAAATCGTCGTTCCGTTCGGTCAGGTAGTTCTCGTGGCAGCCGTACGAGTTGCCGGCGGAGTCGGTGTTGTTCTTGAACAGATAGACGTCGCCGCGGATGCCCTCCTCGCGCAGGCGCGACTGCGCCCCGGTGACGAGCTGCGAGAGGATCCACTCGCCGGCCTTGTCGTGCGTCACGAGATCGCGGATCTGGTCGCACTCGGGGGTGGCGTACTCCGGGTGGCTGCCGACGTCGAGGTAGAGCCGGGCGCCGTTCTCCAAGAAGACGTTCGACGACCGCCCCCAGCTGACGACCCGCCGGAACAGGTAGCGGGCGACCTCGTCGGGGCTGAGCCGGCGCTGGCCCCGCAGCGTGAACGTCACGCCGTACTCGTTCTCGAGGCCGAAGATCCGCCGGTTCACGAAGCCACCGTAGCGCCGGTCGGCTACGGCCCTTCGGCAGCCCCCGCGTCGGTCGCCCCGGAGTCGGTCGTCTGGCTGGCCGCTGTGCCCTGGCTGGGGGCTTCCGCGGCCGGGCTGGCCCCGCCTCCGGCCGCGCCGCCGTCGAGCAGGGAGGCGAGCTCGTCGTCGGCGATCCGGCGGAACGTACGACGGCCGTTGCTCCGGCTGAGCACGGCCACCTCGAGGTCCCCCGACCCGAGCGTCCGCTCCGGACCCGCCAGGGCGCCGACCGCCCGGCCGAGGGCGTCGGCCAGCGATCGGTCGGACTGCCAGTCGGTGCCGACCCGCTCGGAGATCGTCTGGGCGTCGCCACCGAGGACCGCGAACCGGTCCTCGTCGGTGATCGTCCCCTCGTAGGCGACGTGGTAGAGCTGGTTCGACCGGCCGTCCGCGCCGAGCTCGGCGACGAGGATCTCGACCTCGAGCGGCTTCATCTCGTGCGTGAAGACGTTGCCGAGGTACTGGGCGTACACGTTGGCCAGCGACCGGGCGTCGACGTCCTCGCGGCTGAACGCGAAGCCCTTGGTGTCGGCGTGGCGCACGCCGGCCACCCGGAGCTGGTCGTACTCGTTGTACTTGCCGACGCCGGCGAACGCGATCCGGTCGTAGATCTCGCTGATCTTGTGGAGCGAGCGGGACGGGTTCTCGGCGACGATCAGGACGCCGTCGGCGTAGACGGTGGCGACGAGCGAACGGCCGCGGGCGATGCCCTTCTGCGCGTACTCGGCCCGGTCCTTCATGACCTGCTCGGGCGCGACGTAGTACGGCATGCTCATGCCGGTGCCCTCCGCTTGCGGTCGATGATCGCCGCGAACCGCTCCGCCACCTCGGTCTCGTCGACCTGCTCGTAGCCGTCAGCGGTCACGACCGCGACCAACGGGTAGATGCCCCGGACGAGGTCGGGGCCGCCGGTGGCCGAGTCCTCGTCGGCGGCCTCGTAGAGCGCGTTGACCGCCAGCTCGACCGCGTCCGACCGGGAGAGCGCCTCTCGGTAACCCAGCTTGATCGTCGTCCGGGCGTCGCGACCGCCGGAGCCGGTCGCCTGGAAGTCGGCCTCTTCGTAGTGGCCGCCGGTGACGTCGTACGTGAAGATCCGGCCGATCCCCCGGCGGAGGTCGTAGCCGGCGAAGAGCGGCACGACAGCCAGGCCCTGCATGGCCAGCGGCAGGTGCTGGCGGACCATCTGGGCGAGCTGGTTGGCCTTGCCCTCGAGGCTGAGCGTGACGCCTTCGACCTTCTCGTAGTGCTCGAGCTGGACCTGGAAGAGCCGGACCATCTCGACCGCGAAGCCGGCCGCGCCGGCGATGGCGACGGCCGAGTACCGGTCGGCCGGGAAGACCTTCTCCATGGCCCGGTGGGCGATGGCGTGGCCCTCCGTCGCCCGGCGGTCACCGGCCATGACGATCCCGTCGGCGAACCGCAGCGCGACGACCGTCGTCGAATGCCGGAACGGCGTCGTCGAGTCGGGAACCGTCGGGATGGCTGGCACACCGGCCCGTCGGAGCAGTCCGGCGAAGTCCGGGCCTGGATCGTCGAAGGGCGAGAAGAGCGGCAGGCTCACTCGCCGCCCTTCTGGACGTAGTTGCGGACGAACTCCTCCGCGTTGTCCTCGAGAACCTCGTCGATCTCGTCCAGCAGGTCGTCGAGCTCCGCCTTCAGCTTCTCCCCGCGCTCGGACGGCGCGACGGTCGTGTCGTCGACCGCCTCCTCCGTCTCCGTCCGCTCGGGAGCGGCCTTCTTCTTCAACTCGCGTTCAGCCATCGTGGTTCTCCTCATGAGCACCGGTCATGAGCTCAGTCGTTCCAGAAGCTCCGCCGGATTGGCGCTCCCCTCCAAGAGGGCAGCCGTGAACTCGGCCGTTCCCTTGAGAGGGTCCATCATAGGGACGCGGCGGAGGGGGTCGGTCCCGAGGTCGAAGACGACGGAGTCCCAGTTGGCCGTGACGACCGACTCGGGCCACCGGGCGAGGCATTGGCCGCGGAACCACGCCCGCGTGTCGACCGGCGGCGTCGTGATCGCCCGCTCGACGTCGGCATCGGTCACGAGCCGCTCCAGGCCGAGGCGGGCGTAGAGCGACCGCTCCGGTCGGAGGTCGTGGTACTGCAGATCGAGGGCGGCCAGCCGGTCGTCCTGCCAGTCGCAGTCGTGCCGGTCCATGTACGCGGTCATCAGCTGGTACTTGGCCACCCAGTCGAGCTGCCGGGCCAGGCTCATCGGGTCGGTCTCGAGCGCACCGAGGACCGCTTCCCAGCGATCGAGGACCATCTGGCCGACCTGCTCGTCGCCGAGCACCTCCAACCCCCGTTCCTCGGAGAACTTGCGGGCCGCGGTCAGCAGGTCCCACTGGATCTCGAGGGCCGTCGCGGTCGAGCCGTCGGCGAGCGTCAGTGGTGCGGCGAGCGTCAGGTCGGTCGATACGTGGTGCATCGCCCGGACCGGGTCGGCCGGCGAGAGGTCCCGGGGCGGCATGGCGTCGTCCTCGAGCATCGCCAGGACGAGGGCGGTCGTCCCGACCTTGAGGAACGTCGAGACCTCCGACAGATTGGCGTCGCCGACGATGACGTGCAGCCGGCGGAACCGGCGCGGGTCGGCGTGCGGTTCGTCGCGGGTGTTGACGATCGGCCGCTTCAGCGTCGTCTCGAGGCCGACGACCTCCTCGAAGAACTCCGCCCGCTGCGTGATCTGGAAGTCGACCCGGTCGAAGGCAGCCGTCTCCGTGCCGACCTTGCCGGCGCCGGTGAAGATCTGGCGGGTGACGAAGTGGGGCACGACGCCGGTGACGATCTTGGCGAACGGCAGCGAACGGTCCATCAGGTAGTTCTCGTGACAGCCGTACGAGTTGCCCTTGCCGTCGGAGTTGTTCTTGTAGACGACGACCGGCACCGCGTCGGGGAAGATCCGTCGGGCCGCGGCCATCGACCGGCGGAGGATCTCCTCACCGGCCTTGTCGTGGACGACGAGCTCGAGCGGGTTCGCGCACTCCGGCGTCGAGTACTCCGGGTGGGCGTGGTCGACGTAGTACCGGGCGCCGTTGGTGAGCACGGTGTTCGCCAGGTGCGTCTCGACCGACGGCGGCATCGACCCCTCCCGGGCGAAGCCACGGGCATCGTTCCCCGGTGTCTCGTCCTCGAAGTCCCAGCCGGTCCGGCGCTCGAGCTCGGTGGCGTACCCGTTGACGAGCACCGACGAGCCGGCGATCGGGTTCCCGTCGCCGCCGTGGATCCCGTACTCCGTCTCGATCCCGCAGACCTTTGCGATGGCCATGGCTACAGGTACTGGCCGGTGCCGACCCGTTCGATCGCCCGCCCGCCGCGACCGTCCCGGTCCTCGCTGAGGAGCGTCCGGACGTAGACGATCCGCTCGCCCTTCTTGCCGGAGATCCGGGCCCAGTCGTCCGGGTTCGTCGTGTTCGGGAGGTCCTCGTTCTCCTTGTACTCCTGGCGGATCGACTCGCGCAGGTCGGCCGTCCGGATCCCACCGGGCTCGCCGGCGATGACGCGCTTGATGGCCAGCTTCTTGGCTCGCCGGACGATGTTCTCGATCATGGCGCCGGACGCGAAGTCCCGGTAGTAGAGGATCTCCTTGTCGCCGTTCTGGTACGTGACCTCGAGGAAGCGGTTGTCGTCGTCCTCGCGGTACATCTCGGCGACGGTGTCCTCGATGATCGCCAGGACGGCCTTGTGCGGGTCGCCGCCACCGAGCCGCTCGACCTCGGGCCGGTCGAGCGGCAGGTCGGCGGTCAGGTACCGCGAGAAGATCTGGATCGCCGCTTCCTCGTTCGGCCGCTCGATCTTGATCTTCACGTCGAGCCGGCCGGGGCGCAGGATCGCCGGGTCGATGAGGTCCTCCCGGTTGGACGCACCGATGACGATGACGTCGCGCAGCGACTCGACCCCGTCGATCTCGGCCAGCAGCTGCGGGACGATCGTCGACTCCATGTCCGAGCTGATCCCGGTGCCCCTCGTACGGAACAGCGACTCCATCTCGTCGAAGAAGACGATGACCGGCATGCCCTCGTCGGCCTTCTCGCGGGCCCGCTGGAAGACCAGGCGGATCTGGCGCTCGGTCTCGCCGACGTACTTGTTGAGCAGCTCCGGGCCCTTGATGTTGAGGAAGTAGCTGCGGACGTTGTCGTTGCCGGTCGTCTCCGCCACCTTCTTGGCCAACGAGTTCGCCACCGCCTTGGCGATGAGCGTCTTGCCGCAGCCCGGCGGCCCGTAGAGCAGGATGCCCTTCGGCGCCGGTAGGTCGTACTCGGCGAACAGCGTCCGGTACAGGTACGGCAGCTCGACCGCGTCGGTGATCGCCTCGATCTGGGTGTCGAGGCCGCCGACGTCGGCGTACGTGATGTCGGGGACCTCCTCGAGCACGAGCTCCTCGCTCTCGAGTTTCGGCAGCTTCTCGATGAGCAGCTGCGTACGGACGTCCATCAGCAACGAGTCCCCCGCCCGCAGCCGGACGCCGAAGAGGTCCTCGCTCAGCTCGGCCACCCGCTCCTCGTCGGCCCGGGCGAAGATGACGCAGCGGCGGCCGTCCTCGAGCCGCTCCTTGAGCGTGACGACCTCGCCGGCGAGCTCGCCGTCGCGGACGAGGACGACGTTGAGCGACTCGTTCAGGACGACCTCGTTGCCCTTGCGGATCACTCCCGGGTCGATGTCGGGGTGGAGCGCGACGCGCATCTTGCGACCGCCGGAGAAGACGTCGACCGTCCCGTCCTCGTTGATCCCGAGGAACGTCCCGTACGCCGCCGGCGGCTGCGTCAGCTTCTCGACCTCCTCGCGGAGGGCGGCCAGCTGCTCCTTGGCCTGCTGCAGCGTGAAGGTCAGCTTCTCGTTCTGCGAGATGGCGTGGGCGAGCTGGCCCTTCGTCTCGAGCAGCCGCTCCTCCAGTGCCTGGACGCGGCCTGGGCTCTCCTGGAGGCGACGACGGAGGGCGTTGACCTCGTCTTCGGCCTCGAGGAGTCGACTGCGAACGACGTCGAGCTGTTCCTCGTCACGTTCGTGCTGTCCTCGATCAGGCGTCGGACTCACCTCCCGCACCCCGACTTGTGCTCACCATACCGGCCGGAGGAGGAGGGCGGGGCACGGTCAGGTACGCACGTCTGCAGGACCGTTGGTACTAAGGTGAAGGGCTCTGTGGCTACGGCTCCGTCACGGGGCTGGGGGCGGGGCCGAAGGAGAAAGGCAACGAATGAAGGTCTGGATCGACCAGGATCTCTGCACCGGCGACGGTCTCTGCGAGGAGATCGCCCCTGCAGTCTTCACCCTGCTCGACGACGGGCTCGCCTACGTCAAGGAAGGCGACGACGTCAAAGACGAGCCTGGGGGGTCGGCGGGCATGGCGCTGGTGCCCGAGGATCTCGAGGACGCGGTCGTCGAGGCCTCCGAGGAGTGCCCCGGTGAGTGCATCTTCATCGAGCGCGGCTAGTCAGCCCTCCAGCTCGGGTCGGTCAGCGCCTTTTCGGGGGCTGACTCCCCCGCACCCGGCTCCCCCGCCACTGATTTCCCCGCCACTGATTCCCCCGCCGCCGGCTCGTCTGGCGCCGGCTCCTTCGCCACTGCCTCGTCGGCAGTTCGTCCGATGTCGGCCGGATCCGGCGCGACCAGGCGGCGGGCCGTCGTCAAGAAGCCGGTGTGGGCGACCATCCGATGATCGGGGCGGACCGACCGGGCCTCGACGTGCCACGTCCGGTGGAGCACCTCGACGGTCTCGGCCAGACCGAAACCGGCCGCGCCGAGGGCGCCGCGGAGCTGGGCGGTCTGGTTGATGGTCGGCAGGTAGGCGAGCAGGATGCCACCGAGCCGCAACGCGGTGGCGGCGTGGGGCAGGACGCGCCACGGCTCGGGCATGTCGAGCAGGATCCGGTCGACGTCGGGCTCGTCGATGCCCTCGGTGACGTCGCGGATCTCGACGCGGTAGTCGGCGTCGGGGCCGACGAGGGCGGCGACGTTGGCCCGGGCCCGGGCGGCGAAGTCGTCACGCAGCTCGTAGCCGACGACGGACGCGCCGGCCCGGAGCACGGCCATCGACAGTGCGCCGGACCCGACGCCGGCCTCGAGGATCCGCTGGCCGGGGGCGATGTCCGCGGCGATCAGGATGGCGCCGAGGTCCTTCGGGTAGATGACCTGGGCGCCGCGCGGCATCTTGAGGATCACGTCCGAAAGCGTCGGGCGTAGGACGAGGAACGAGCGGCCGGTCGTCCCGACGACGGTCGACCCCTCGTCGACGCCGATGACGTCGTCGTGGGCGACGATCCCGGCGTGCGTGTGGAACATCGCTCCGGTGACGAGGGTGATCAGGTAGCGGCGGTCCTTGGCATCGATCAAGAGGACCCGCTCGCCGGCAGCGAGGGTCGGCAGCACGTCGGTCAGGTGCCGGAAGGGTCGTCCCGGCGGCTCCCCGGCGCCGACAGGCTGACCAGGAACCGCTCCCCCGGTTTGATCGGCACCGACAGGATCGGCTCGTGACGCGCCCGTCGGGCCCGCCGGAAGGCGAACGCGGACAGGGCGATGACGAACCACGCCCAGTGCTCGCCGTCCATGCCCCGCCGGAACCCGGCCCGGGCGAGGCGGCGGAGGAGTCCGTCCACCGCCTAGACCCGGCGGAGCTCGATGACGGCCGATCGACCGCGACCGCGCCGCCGGCCGGCGAGGTACGCCAGCGTGATGACCGCCAGCGCAACCGCGCCGGCGACAACGGTCGCCTGGGGGACCGCCGCCTTGGCCGTGGCCTCGCCTTCGCCGGACAGCCGCGTGAACGCCGCCTGCAGGTCGTCACGGGTGATCCGGTGCCCGTTCGTCGCCACTGCCATCAGCTGGTGCTCCCCTCGTGGTCGTGCCGTTGTTCCGGGAGCCGGCGGGCTGCCGGGCCCTTGGCCACCCGCCAGGCCGCCAGGCCGATGACCACCAGCGCGGCGACGGCGACGATGACGTACGGCAGCCACGTCAGGTTGCCCGCGAACGTCGTTCCCGTCTCGGACTGCAAGAGCCGGAGAAGGCCGACGAGCAGCAGGACGAGGCCGACGCAGAGGGCCAGCGAACCGGCGATGCCGAACGCCAGGAACCGACCGACGCCCTTGAGCGGGCCGATCGTCTCCTGCTTGACGTAGTCGATAACGAGCTGCACGGCGTCGCCGCCGGCTTGCCGAACGCGGTCGGCCGGCCCCTCTGGCCCCCGGTCGCGGTCGCCGTCGCCACTCCGGTGGAACAGTCCCATCGGGTCATCCTTCCCTCCTTGGGGCCGGGCCGCAAGCAATGCCGTCGCGTCGCATTCGGAACCTCGGGAAATGGGTAGGGTGAGGCCCATGTCCGGCACGGCCCCCCCGCCCGCCGACGACGCGGCCGCCGGGCCGGCTGACGCCGGCCTCGAGCAGCTCGCCATCAACGTCGTCCGCGGCCTCGCCATGGACGCCCCCCGGGCGGCCAGCTCCGGCCACAGCGGCACCGCGATGGCACTGGCTCCGCTGGCCCACGTCCTGTGGACGCGGATCATGCGCCACGACCCGGCCGACCCGGCGTGGCCGGACCGGGACCGGTTCGTCCTGTCGAACGGCCACGCGCTCGATCCTCCTCTACTCGATGCTCTATCTCACCGGCTACGGCCTGACGCTCGACGACCTGAAGGCCTTCCGGCAGTGGGGCAGCAAGACGCCCGGCCACCCCGAGCACCGGCACACCGCCGGGGTCGAGGTGACGACCGGCCCGCTCGGCCAGGGGTTCGCCAACGGCGTCGGCATGGGAGTGGCGGAGCGGTTCTTGCGCACGAAGTTCGGCTCCGACGTCGTCGACCACCACACGTTCGTCATCGCCGGCGACGGCTGCCTGGAGGAAGGGATCTCGCACGAGGCGGCGTCACTCGCCGGCCACCTCCAGCTCGGCCGGCTCGTCTACGTCTACGACGACAACCACATCTCGATCGACGGACCGACCGAGCTGTCGTACACCGACCGCGTCCCCGAACGGTTCGACGGCTACGGCTGGGACGTCGACGTCGTCGGCGAGATCGCCAACGACACGACCGCGCTCGAAGCCGCGGTACGCCGGGCGATGGCCGTCGAGGACAAGCCGTCGCTGATCGTCCTGCGCAGCCATATCGGCTGGCCGTCGCCGAACCTGACGGACACGGCGAAGGCCCACGGCGACCCGTTCCCACCCGACGAGATCCGGGCGACGAAGGAGCTCCTCGGGCTGCCGCCGGACGAGACGTTCTGGGTGCCGGACGAGGTGCTCGACCACTATCGGGCGTGCGAAGGGCGCGGCCGGGCCCAGCGGGCCGAGTGGCAGGCCCGGTTCGACGCCTGGAGCGGCGACCGGGCGGCGTGGGACGCGGCGTGGGCCGGTCGGGGCCTGCCCGGCTGGGAGGCGAAGCTGCCGACGTTCGCCGCCGGCGAAGAGCTGGCGACGCGCAAGGCGGTGAACGCGTGCATCAACGCGACCGTCGACCTGCTGCCCGGCCTCGTCGCCGGCGCGGCCGACCTGACCGGCAACACCGGCGTCAAGCTCGACGACGGGGTGCAGCAGTCCGTCGAGCACCCCGGCGGCCAGCAGGTCTACTACGGGATCCGCGAGCACGGCATGGGCGCGGCGATGACCGGGATGGCCCACCACGGCGGTGTCCTGCCGGTCGGCGGCACGTTCTTCGTCTTCAGCGACTACATGCGCGGTGCGGTGCGGTTGGCCGCGCTGTCCCGGGCCCACGTCGTCTACTCGTGGACGCACGACTCCGTCGGCCTCGGCGAGGACGGCCCGACCCACCAGCCGATCGAGCAGCTGGCCGCCCTCCGGGCGATGCCCGGGCTCCAGGTGATCCGGCCGGCCGACGCCAACGAGACGGCGCAGGCCTGGCGGATGGCGGTGAACAGTGACGGAGCCGGCCGCCCTGATCCTGTCCCGGCAGAACATCCCCGTCCTGGCCGAGACGGCCGAACGGGCGCCGGACGGTTTCGGCCGCGGCGGGTACGTGCTCGTCGACGAGGGCGGCGCCGGGGCGCCGGACGTCGTCCTGATCGGCACCGGCAGCGAGGTCCACGTCTGCGTCAGCCGCCGTCGGGCTGCTCGCCGAACGAGGCATCCGGGCCCGCGTCGTCTCGCTGCCGTGCTGGGAGTGGTTCGAGGACCAGGACGACGGGTACCGGGCGGCGGTCCTTGTGCCGGGCGTCCCGACGCTGGCCGTCGAGGCCGCGGCGTCGTTCGGCTGGGACCGGTACGCGGACGATTCGGTCTCGATCGACACGTTCGGGGCGTCCGCGCCCGGTGAGGTCGTGCTCGCCGAGTTCGGGTTCACCGCCGACAACGTCGCCGACCGGGCCGCCACCCTCGTGTCGGCCCGGCGGGGCTGATCAGCCCCAGGCACCCGCCGTCGGACGAAGACGACGAGGACAACGGGACGAGGAGGACGACGATGACGAAGCTGCACGACCTGTACGAGACCGGTGGGCAGAGCCCGTGGGTCGACAACCTGCAGCGTGACTGGCTGACCGGTGGCCACCTGGCCGAGCTCGTCGCGAAGGGCATCCGGGGCGCGACGTCGAACCCGACGATCTTCGCCAAGGCGATCGAGGGCCAGGATGCCTACGACGAGCAGTTCGCGGCGCTGATCAAGACCGGGACGGTCGACGACGCCTACTGGGAGCTGGTGATCGCCGACATCGACGGCGCGCTCGGCGTCTTCCGGCCGGTGTACGACGAGTCGGACGGTGGCGACGGCTTCGTCTCGCTCGAGGTCTCCCCCGCCCTCGCCCACGACACCGCGGGCACGCTGGCGTCGGCCCGGTCGCTGCACGATCGGATCGACCAGCCGAACCTGCTCGTCAAGGTGCCGGCGACCGCGGAGGGTGTCCCGGCCATCCGCCAGCTCATCGGCGAGGGCCGGAGCATCAACGTCACGCTGATCTTCGGCCTCGACCGCTACGACGCGGTCATCGACGCCTACATCGGTGGCCTCGAGGACTACCTGGCGTCCGGCGCCACTGACCTGTCGACCGTGCACAGCGTCGCGTCGTTCTTCGTCAGCCGGGTCGACACCGAGGTCGACCGGCGGCTCGAGGAGCTGGCCGGCGGGAGCGGTGACGACGGCAACCCGGTGATCCTCGCCTTGCGGGGCCAGGCTGCGGTCGCCCAGGCCCAAGAGGCGTACCAGCACTTCGTCAAGGCGTTCGCGGGTCCGCGTTGGGAGGCGCTGGCGGCCAAGGGCGCCCACGTCCAGCGCCCGCTGTGGGCGTCGACGTCGACGAAGAACCCGGCGTACCCGGACCTCTTGTACGTCGACACGCTGATCGGTCCCGACACGGTCAACACGATGCCGGCCCAGACGATCGACGCGGTCCTCGACCACGCGACGGTGGCTCGGACGGTCGACGCCGATCCGGCCGGCGCGGCGTCGACCCTGGCGAAGCTGGCCGACGCGGGCATCGACTTCGCCGACGTCTCGGCGACCCTCGAGGACGAGGGCGTCCACTCGTTCGCCAAGTCCTTCGACGAGCTCCTCCAGACCCTCACGGACAAAGCGAGCTCGCTGTCCTGAGGCCGGATCGGTCGCCGTCAGCGACGCCGGCGACGACGGACCGCCGCGGCCGTGGCAGGATCGGCACCGAGCAGTGCCGGCGAACCGAGCGGTGCTGGTGAACCGAGCAGTGCCAACCAGCAGTAGTCGAGCCCCGGGTACCAACGAACCCCCAGACACCAGCGAGCCCCCAGACACCAACGAGCAAGGAGCACGGCGATGAAGATCGGGATGGTCGGTCTCGGCAAGATGGGCGCGAACATGACCGAGCGCCTGCTGAAGGCCGGGCACGAGGTGGTCGCGTTCGACCTCTCCGCGGAGGCCCGGGACGCGGTGGCGGCGAAGGGAGCGGAGCCGGCGACGTCGCTCGAGGAGCTGGCGACGAAGTTGTCGGCGCCACGGGCGGTCTGGGTGATGGTCCCGTCGGGGGCGCCGACCGACTCGACGATCGCCGAGCTGGCCGATCACTTCGAGTCCGGCGACGTCATCGTCGACGGCGGCAACTCGAACTACAAGGAGGCCGCGCCGACCGCGGCGAAGCTGGCCGAGAAGGGCATCGGCTTCGTCGACGCCGGGACGTCGGGCGGTGTCTGGGGACTGACCGAGGGTTACTGCCTGATGGTCGGTGGGACCGACGAGGCGGTGGCCGTCGTGGAGCCGGCGCTCAAGACGCTGGCCCCCGAGGGGGGCTACTCCCACGTCGGGCCGGTCGGCGCCGGCCACTTCGTCAAGATGGTCCACAACGGCATCGAGTACGGCCTGATGCAGGCCTACGCCGAGGGTTTCGAGCTCATGAAGGCGGCCGACGAGTTCTCGCTCGACCTGCACGAGATCGCGTCGATCTGGCGGTACGGCTCGGTCGTCCGCAGCTGGCTGCTCGAGCTGATCGAGCGGGCCACCCGCCCGGACGCCGGACTGGAGAAGATCGCCCCGGTCATCGTCGACTCCGGCGAGGGCCGTTGGACGTCGCTCGAGGCGATCGACCGGGCGGTTCCGGCCCCGGTGATCACGGCCGCCCTGTTCAACCGGTTCACGTCCCGCGACAAGGACTCGTACGGCAACAAGCTCGTCGCGGCCATGCGGAACCAGTTCGGTGGGCACGCGGTCACGCTGGAAACAGGTGGCCAGGGCATGGAGACCCTGACCCCCGAGACCTACGGGGACGCGAAGTAGGTGGCCGCGACGACGGGAGGGGAGGCCAGTCCTCTCGCCCCGCCGCAAGAGACGCCGCCGCTCGCCCTGGTCATCTTCGGGGCCTCCGGCGACCTGACCTCGCGCAAGATCCTCCCGGCCCTGGCCAACCTGGCCGACCGGGGCCGGCTGAGCGAGAACTTCACCGTCATCGGCGTGGCCCGTACCGAGTGGAGCGACGAGGACTTCCGCAAGGCCGCGCTCCGGGACGTCCCCAACGCCGGGGAACGGTGGAAGAAGCTGGTGGAGCGGTTCCACTACGTCCCCGGCGAGTACGCGGCCAGCGAGACGTTCGACCGGTTGAAGGAGCACCTGGCCGAGGCCGACCGCGAGTACGGGACGGCCGGGAACCGGGTCTACTACCTGGCGACGATCCCGGCCGTCTTCGGCATGGTCGCCGAGGCGCTGGCCAAAGAGGGTGTCAACCAACCCGGCGAAGGGGGGCAGTTCGCCCGCCTGGTGGTGGAGAAGCCCTACGGCCGGGACCTCGAGAGCGCCCTGGCGCTCGACCAGTCGGTGCACACCGCGTTCGACGAGGACCAGATCTTCCGGATCGACCACTACATGGGCAAGGAGACCGTCCAGAACCTCCTGGCCCTGCGGTTCGCCAACGCCGTCTTCGAGCCGATCTGGAACCGCCGGTACGTCGAGCAGGTCCAGATCACCGTGGCCGAGAGCCTCGGAGTCGAGCACCGCGGCGGCTTCTACGAGACGGCCGGCGCGCTGCGCGACATCGTCCAGAACCACGTCATGCAGGTGCTGGCGCTCACCCTCATGGAGCCGCCGACCGGGATGGACGCCCAGCACATCCGGGACGAGAAGGTCAAGCTCCTCAAGGCCATCGACATCCCGACGCCGGACGAGGCGGTGGACAAGTCGGTCCGTGGACAGTACGTCGGCCGGCGTCGTCGAGCAGGAGCCGGTTGCCGCCTACCGGGAGGAGCCGACAGTGGCCCCGGACAGCACCACCGAGACCTACGTGGCCCTTCGCCTGCGGGTGGAGAACTGGCGGTGGGCCGGCGTGCCCATCTACGTCCGCACCGGCAAACGGCTGCCGGCCCGCGTCACCGAGGTGGCGCTCCAGTTCCACAGCGTCCCGTTCCTGGCCTTCGACGGCCTGCTGTCCCGCCAGCTGAAGCCCAACACCCTGGTGCTGCGGATCCAGCCCGACGAGGGGATCAGCCTCCACTTCGGGGCCAAGGTCCCCGGCGAGGAGTTCCGGGTCCAGTCGGTGGCCATGGACTTCCAGTACGGGAGCACGTTCACGAACACCGGGGAGGCCGACGGCTACCCGCGCCTCTTGCACGACGCGATGTGCGGCGACGCGACGCTCTTCATCCGGACCGACGAGGTCGAACAGGCGTGGCGGATCGTCGACCCGTACCTGACCGCCTGGTCCGAGCCCGGCGGCGGCCTGCACTTCTACAACGCCGGGACGTGGGGGCCGCACATCGCCGACCTGCTACTCGAGCGGTCCGGCGACTCGTGGCGGGTCCCCGAGCTGTGAACGTCTCCCCCACTGCCGATGTCCCGGGCGCCTTCGTCGACGCCGTCGCGGAGTCGTTCGCCTCCCGGGCGGGCGACCGGTTCACCCTCGTCCTGTCCGGCGGCCCGACGGCCCGGACCTGCTACGAGCGGTTGGCGGAGGCCGACGGCATCGAGTGGCCGGCGGTCGACGTCTACGTCGGTGACGAGCGGTTCGTCCGCGCCGACGATCCGGACGCCAACCAACGGCTCATCCGCGAGGCGCTGCTCGACCGGGTCGGCGGGGCCGGCTCGTTCACGCCGATGCCGACCGAGCCGGGTGGCCCGGACGACTGCGCGGCGGCCTATCAGGAGGTGATCGCCGGCCTGCTGGCCGGCCCGGGGATCGACCTCATCCATCTCGGTCTCGGGGCAGACGGCCACACCGCGTCGCTCTTTCCCGGTGCGCCGACGCTGTCGGCCGGTCCGGACGAGCTGGTGGCGGCGACGGAGGACCCGAACGGCCGCAACCCGCATCCCCGCCTCACGCTGACGCTGCCGGCGATCAACCGGGCCCGGCTGGCCGTCTTCACGGTCACCGGGGACGGCAAACGATGGGCGGTCGACCAGTTGCGGGCGGGGGCCGACATCCCGGCGGCGCGGGTGGCCGCGGCACGAGATCCGCTGGCTGGTCGATCCGGCCGCGGCCGGCGAGGACGGGTAGCGGCCATGGCCGAGGCGCCGGGCGACGACGGCGCTGCCGGGCTGCTCCCGGGCGTCGCCGCGCCGGACCCGGCGATCGTCGGCCAGGCGTTCGACGTGCTCGTCGGCGACCATCCGCTGTCGAAGGCCCAGGCCCAGCTCGTCCGGTCGATGCTGGCCGTCGTCTGGGAGCTCGCCCGGGAGGGCACCGACGTCGGCGATCTCAAGATCGCCGATGCCGCGCTGGCCGAGATGACCGAGGCGTTCCGGGTGTTCCGCCCGTACCGGTCGGTGCGCAAGATGACGATGTTCGGCTCGGCCCGCACGCTGCCGGAGGACCCGGTGTACGTGCTCGCCCGGGACCTGGCCGCCCGGCTGGCCGACGCCGGCTGGATGGTCGTCACCGGCGCCGGGCCGGGGATCATGGCCGCCGGCACCGAGGGGGCCGGTCGCGACCACGCGTTCGGCGTCAACATCCGCCTGCCCCACGAGGAGGGCGCCAACCCGTTCATCGCCCAGGACCCCAAGCTCGTCGAGATGCGGTACTTCTTCACCCGCAAGCTGATGCTGATCAAGGAGTCGCACGCCTACGCCGTCCTGCCGGGCGGGTTCGGGACCCAGGACGAGTGCTACGAGCTGCTGACGCTGCTGCAGACCGGCAAGGCCGAGCCGGCCCCGGTCGTCCTCGTCGAGACGGCGGGCGGAACGTACTGGCACGGCTGGCGGCGGTTCCTCGACGAGCAGGCGATCCGCCCGGGTTGGGTGTCGCCGGAGGACGTCGCGCTGTTCCGGGTGGCCAACTCCGTCGAGGAGGCCGTCGCCGAGGTCCTCGGGTTCTACCGGAACTACCACTCGTGCCGCTGGGTCGGCGACATGCTCGTCCTGCGGCTGCAGGTCTCGCCGAGCCGGGCCGAGCTGGCCGACCTCAACCGCCGGTTCGCCGACATCGTCCTCACCGGGTCGATCCGGTCGGTCTCGCCGTTCCCGCCGGAACGGTCCGGCAACGACCACCTCGAGTTGCCGCGGGTGGCGTTCCGGTTCGACAAATTCCACTTCGCCCGGCTGCGGATGCTGATCGACGCCCTGAACGAGTGCACCGGCTGAGTCAGCCGCGAAGCAGCGTCACCGCCTTCTCGACGGACCGGCGGGCCCGGGTGATCCGCCGCTCCTCGGCCGCCGCCGCCGTCGCCTCGGGCCGGTCGGGGTCGTCGGCGGCCATCCGGAGCCGGTCGAGTGCCAGGTCGGCCAGGTCCTCGGCCAGCGCGGCCAACCGGTCGGCCAGCTCGTCGGCCCTCTCGCTCACCGTCGAGCGCTCACGGTCGGGCGCTCACGCACCCGGGGGCAGGTCGATCGTGACGACGTCGAGATCGCCGTCGGCGTAGCGACCGCGCAACACCTTTTTGTCGAACTTCCCGACCGACGTCTTCGGTATCTCGTCGACGAACGTCCACCGTTCCGGCAGCCACCACCGGGCGACGCGGCCCTGGAGGAAGTCGATGAGCTCCTGGGCGGTCGGCGACTTGCCCTCGGCCGGCACGACGACGACGAGCGGTCGTTCCTGCCACTTCGGGTCGGCGACGGCGATGACCGCGGCCTCGAAGACGTCGGGGTGGGCCATCACCTCGTTCTCGAGCTCGACGGACGAGATCCACTCGCCACCGCTCTTGATGACGTCCTTCGTCCGGTCGGAGATCTGCATGAAGCCCCGGCGGTCGAGCGTGCCGATGTCGCCGGTCCGCAGCCAGCCGTCGTGGAACCGGGACGGGTCGGGGTCCTTGTAGTACGAGCCGGTCACCCACGGGCCGCGGACCTCGAACTCGCCCACCGACTCGCCGTCGTTCGGCAGGATCTCGCCGTCGTCGGCCACCACGCGGACCTCGACGCCGGGCACGATCCGGCCGGCCTTCGACCGGTAGTCGATCTCCTCTTCCGGCGAGCAGCCGGCCGGCGGGATGCCCAGGGCGGCCATCGGGCTCGTCTCGGTCATCCCCCACCCCTGGGTCAGCGGCACCCCGACGCGGTCGCGGAACGCCTCGATCAACGCCCGTGGGCACCGCCGAGCCGCCGGCGGTGACCTGCCGGAGCGACGACAGGTCAGCGTCGCCGGCCACCCGGAGGAGGTCGTTCCAGATCGTCGGGACACCGCAGGCCAGCGTGACCTGCTGCTCGGCGATGATCCGGGCGAGGTGCTCGCCGCTGCAAGAACATCTGGGGCATGACGAGGTCCGTGCCGACCATGTAGCCCGCGTAGGGCGTCCCCCAGGCATTGGCGTGGAACATCGGGACGATCATCAGCAGTCGGTCGCTCTCGTTGGCGCCGATCGCCGCGGCCGACGTCACGGCCATCGAGTGGAGCACCGTCGACCGGTGGCTGTAGACGACGCCCTTCGGGTCGCCGGTCGTGCCGCTCGTGTAACACATCGCCGGCGGCATCGCGTTCGTCGAGCTCCGGCCAGTCGAACCCCGGCACCTCGGCGGCGAGCAGCTCTTCGTAGTCGAGCGTCTCGCCGAGCGGCGTCGAGTCGCCGGGTCCGACGACGATCACCGTCTCGACCGTCTTCAGACCGTCGAACACCCGGGCGAGCAGCGGGATCAGCGAGCCGTCGACGATGAGGACCTTGTCCTCGGCGTGGTCGATCACGTAGGCGAGCTGCTCGGGGTAGAGCCGGATGTTGAGCGTGTGGAGGACCGCCCCCATCGACGGCACGGCCAGGTAGGCCTCGAGGTGGCCCTGGTTGTTCCAGCAGAACGTGCCGACGCGGTCGCCCGGGCCGATGCCGAGCCGCCGGAGCGCCGACGCCAGCTGCTCGGCCCGGACCGCGACCTCGGCGAAGGTGGTCGTCCGGTAGCCGTCCGCCTCGACGGTGACCACCTCGCTGTCGCCGTAGACCGCGGCACCGTGGCGGAGAATGCCACTGATCAGGAGCGGTGCGTCCTGCATCGTGCTGCGCATGGCAGCAGCGTACTGCCGGGCGACCGTTCTGCACATGGGTCGTGTCATCGTCGCTGCCGCCACCGGGTTCGTCGGGCTGGCCGTCGGGCTCGGCGGCTGCGTCGCGCTCGTCGGGGGCGCGACCGGCGGCACCACATCGACGGTTGGGGCCACATCGACGGTCGGGGCCACCGCGACCGCCGGGGCCGGGGCCGGGGCCGGGGCCAGTCCGGTCGAAGGGACCCCCGTCTCGGGGCCCGGAGCCAGTGCCAGGCCGGCGGTGCCGACGTCGTGGGAGCAGCTCGACCAGGCCGCCGCGGCGACGTGCGCCGGTCTGCCATGGGCGCTCCTGGCGGCGGTCGGACGGGTCGAGAGCGACAGTGGGCAGTCGGGGACACCGGGGGTGGCGAGCGGCGCCAACCCGGCCGGGGCCGAGGGCCCGATGCAGTTCGAGCCGGCGACGTTCGCAGCGTACGCGACGACCGGCCCTGGTGGCGCGGTGCCGCCGTCGCCGTACGACCCGGTGGACGCGGTCTACACGGCCGCGGCGATGCTGTGCGCCGACGGTGGCGGGAGCGCCAACGGCCGCTACGGGGCGATCTGGGACTACGACCACGACGCGACGTACGTCGACACGGTGCTCGTCCTGGCCGACGCGCTCGGCAACGACCCGGCGCTCGGTTCGACCCCGGCGACCGCGCTGGCGTTCGCGGCCGCCCAGCTCGGCGTGGAGTACCTCTGGGGCGGGACCGGGATCGGCGGCTACGACTGCTCCGGCCTGGTCCAGGCGGCCTACCGGTCGGCCGGGGTCGCGTTGCCCCGGGTGGCTCAGACACAGTTCGACGCCGGGCCGGCGGCGACACCGCCCGTACCGGGTGACCTGGTCTTCTTCGGCCAGTCGGTCGCCGACGTCAGCCACGTCGGCGTCTATCTGGGCGCGGGCAGATGATCGACGCGCCGTACACCGGCACGGTCGTCCGGGTCGACGGCGGCGTGCCGATCACGCCGGGCAGCCGGTGGGGCGGGGAACGCTATGTCGGGGCCAGCCGGCCGGGTTAGCCTGGGTTGCAGCCGAATTGCCTGATGGAGGAGATATTTTCATGGCATCGGTGGGTATGAGCACGGGCATGTCATGCGATCCGGTGAGCGAGGAGTTCGGGACGGCTCCGACCGACGTCGCCCGGGCCCGGCGGTTCGCCCGTGCAGTCGCCGACCAGTGGGGGTTGGAGGTCCCGGATCTCGAGCTCGTCGTCGGCGAACTGGCGTCGAACGCGGTCCTGCATGCCGAGAGCCGGTACACGGTCCGGTTGTGCCGTGACGGCGCCGGCCTGGTCGTCGAAGTGGCCGACGGGAACCCACGGCAACCAAGGGTGAACGGCGGGGACGCGTCGATCGGGGCATTGAGCGGACGCGGCCTGGCCATCGTGGGGCGGCTTGCGGCGTGCTGGGGCGTCCGGACGGACGGGTCGGGCAAGGTCGTCTGGGCCACGCTGCCGACGCTGACGGCCCCGGTCAACGGTTCCTGATCGCGAAGAGGTGGACGAGATGTCGCAGGAGTCCGATCCGCTGGCCGCTGGCCTGGAAGTGCTGTCGGCGTACTTCGTCGACGACGGGACGGTCGGCGACACGCTGCTCCGGGTGGCCGAGATCGCCCGGCAGATGGTCGAAGCCGACATGGCGGGCATCACGATGATCGTCGAGGGGCGGCCGCGGACGGGCGTGTACACCGACCCGTTGGCGCCGGAGATCGACGAGGCCCAGTACGACGCCGGCACCGGGCCGTGCATCGAGGCGTTCCGGCACCAGCGGATCTACCGGATCGACTCGACCGCGGTCGACGACCGCTGGCCAGATTTCGCCCGGGACGCCTTGGCGCACGGCGTGCGGTCGACGCTGTCGGTGCCCCTGGCCGTCCGGGGCGAGGCGATGGGCGCGTTCAACCTCTACTCGAAGTCGTTCTCGGCCTTCGACGACGCCAACACCCGGCGGGTCGAGCTGTTCGGGCGCCACGCGGCGATCGTTCTGGCGAACAGCCGGATCTACTGGGACGCTCGCGAGCTGACCGAGAACCTGCACCAGGCGATGCGGTCCCGGGCGACGATCGACCAGGCCATCGGCGTCCTGATGGCCGGGGGCGGCCGGACGCCGGACGAGGCGTTCCAGGTCATGGTCCGGGCCTCCCAGCGCGAGAACCGCAAGCTCCGCGACATCGCCGAGGACATCGTCGGCCGAGCCGCCCGCCGCCCGGAGTAGCCGTCAGTCGATCGTCGGGAACGTCCGGTCGAGGCCGACGACCCGCAGCACGCGACAGGCGGCGCGACTGGGGGCCCGCAGGACGACGCGGCCACCGGCCCGACGGGCCCGGTTGGCCGTGCCGACGAGCACCCCGATCCCGGCGGCGTCGAGGAAGTCGACGGCGGCCAGATCGACGACGAGCTCGCAGGCGGGACGGTCGACGGCGACCCGCAGCGCGGCGTCGAGCGCCCACTGGAGGATGGACGCGGCGTCCCGGTCGACCTGGCCCGAGATCGCGACGCGGCCGGGTCCGACGATCTCTATCTCGAACGGCGATTGGTCTGCCAACGCTCCATCCCGAGGGACGAAAAGGGGTTGGCCTGCGTTTCCAAGCCGTGCCGTGATGTTAGCGGACCGGCCTTCCGGCTACGCCGGTTGGGGTGGCCGGTTCAACCGGCCTTGCCGCGGAGCTTCCGGTAGGTCCGGACGAGCGACGCGGTCGACGCATCCTGGGTGGACAGGTCGGGCGGCGCCTCGCCGACGAGGGCCGGCGCCAGCTGCTTCGCCATCGCCTTGCCGAGCTCGACCCCCCACTGGTCGAACGAGTCGATGCCCCAGACGGTGCCCTCGGTGAAGACGGTGTGCTCGTAGAAGGCGACGAGCTGGCCGAGGACCGACGGCGTGAGCTTCGGGGCGAGGATCGTCGTCGACGGCCGGTTGCCCGGCATCACCTTGTGCGGGACGAGGTCGGGCGGGGTGCCGTCCGCCGCCACTTCTTCGGCGGTTCGCCCGAAGGCAAGCACCGCGCTCTGGGCGAAGCAGTTGGCCATGAAGAGGTCGTGCTGGTCGCCGTGCTCGTGGGTCGAATCGGCGAAGGCGACGAAGTCGGCCGGGATGAGCTTCGTCCCCTGGTGGATCAGCTGGTAGAACGTGTGCTGGCCGTTCGTCCCGGGCTCGCCCCAGTAGATCTCGCCCGTCTCGCCCCACACGGGGCTGCCGTCCCGGCGGACGGACTTGCCGTTCGACTCCATCGTCAGCTGCTGGAGGTACGCCGGGAAGCGGGCGAGCCGCTGGCTGTACGGCAGCACCGCATGGGTCTGGGCCCCGAAGAGGTCGTCGTACCAGACGTTCAGCATCCCCTGGACGACCGGCACGTTGGCCTCCAGCGGGGCGGTGCGGAAGTGCTCGTCGACCGCGTGGAAGCCGGCGAGCATGTCGGCGAACGCCGCCCGGCCGATGGCGACCATCAGCGAGAAGCCGATCGCCGAGTCGTAGGAGTAGCGGCCGCCGACCCAGTCCCAGAAGCCGAGCATGTTGGCCGGGTCGATCCCGAACGCCTTGACGGCATCCTCGTTCGTCGACACTGCGACGAAGTGCCGGGCGACGGCCTCCGGGCCGGCGCCGAGGCCGTCGAGCACCCAGTCCCGGGCGGCCGCGGCGTTCGTCAGCGTCTCGAGCGTCGTGAACGTCTTGGAGCTGACGACGAACAACGTCTCCGCCGGGTCGAGGTCGACCGTCTTGTTCCACAGGTCGACCGGGTCGATGTTCGAGACGAACCGGCACGTGATCGCCGGGTCGGCGTAGTCCCGCAGCGCCTCGTACGCCATCGCCGGGCCGAGGTCGGAGCCGCCGATGCCGATGTTGACGACGGCCCGGATCCGCCGACCGGTGTGGCCGGTCCACTCGCCGCTGCGGATCCGATCGGCGAGGTCGCCCATCTGGTCGAGCACGCGGTGGACGTCACCGACGACGTCCTGCCCGTCGACCACGAGCCGGGCGTTGGCCGGCATTCGCAGTGCGACGTGGAGGACGGCGCGGTCCTCGGTGGTGTTGATGTGGCGGCCGGCGAACATGGCATCCCGGCGCTCCTCGACGCCGGCGCGTCGGGCGACGGCCAGCAGCAGCCGGACGGTCTCGTCGGTCGCCCGGTGCTTCGAGAAGTCGACGGTCAGGTCGGCGGCACCCAGCGTCATCCGCTCGACCCGGCCGGGATCGGTGGCAAAGAGCTCCCGCAGGGTCATGTCCCGGACTCCCTCGAAGTGGGTGACCAGCGCTCGCCACTCGTCCGTCTGGACGATGTCGACCGGGGCGTCTGTCGTCGTGGCGCTCATGCTCCGAGCATGGCACACCGGCTCTGCGACCGGTTGGTGACGGGGCGCCCTACCGGCGTCAGCGCATCGCCAGTTGGCCGGGGGCGATCGGCGCGGGCAGGGCGGTGTCGCCCATCAGCCAGCTGTCGACCGCGGCGGCGGCCGATCGGCCCTCGGCGATAGCCCAGACGATGAGCGACTGCCCCCGGGTCATGTCGCCACAGACGAAGACGCCGCCGACGTTGGTGGACCAGCGATCGTCGGCGGCGATCGACCCCCGCTGGTCCAGGTCGAGGCCGAGCTCGGCCACGACGCCGTGTCGTTCGCTGCCGGCGAAGCCCATGGCCAGCAGGACGAGGTCGCAGGCCAGTTCGAACTCGCTCCCCTCGACCTGGTTGAACAAGGGGCGGCCGCCGTCGACGGTCATCTCCACCTGGTGGCCGCGCAGGGCCCGTACCCGGCCGCCGTCGTCGCCGACCAGTTCGGTGGTGGTGACCGAGAACAGTCGCTGACCACCCTCTTCGTGGGCCGACGACGTCCGCAGGATGATCGGCCAGATCGGCCACGGGTGCTCGGCGGCCCGGTCGCTCGGCGGTTCCGGCATGATCTCCAGCTGGTGCACCGACGCCGCTCCCTGGCGGTGGGCGGTGCCGAGGCAGTCGGCGCCGGTGTCGCCGCCGCCGATGATGACGACGTGCCGGCCCTCGGCCGATACCGGCGAGGTGACCAGCGCGCCCTCCTGGACCAGGTTCGACGGCTTCAGGTACTCCATAGCGAAGTGGACGCCGTCGAGCTGCCGACCGGGCACCGCCAGGTCCCGCGGCAGCGTGGCGCCGCCGGCCAGCACGACCGCGTCGTGCTCGTCGACTAGCGACTGGGCCGAGACGACCGCGGCGTCGGGAGCGGCCGCTCCGTCGACCTCGGGCTGGCCGACGGAGGTCGAACAGCGGAACTGCACCCCCTCGGCGCGGAGCTGGACGAGCCGGCGGTCGAGGAACCGCTTTTCCATCTTGAACTCCGGGATGCCGTAGCGCAGCAGCCCGCCGGGCCTCTCGGCCCGCTCGTACACGGTGACCGCGTGCCCGGCGCGGACGAGCTGCTGAGCCGCCGCCAAGCCGGCCGGCCCGGAGCCGACGACGGCGACGGCCTTGCCGGTGCGCTCCCGCGGGGTCTGCGGTCGGACCCACCCCTCGTCCCAGGCTCGCTCGACGATCTCGTACTCGATCCGTTCGATCGTCACCGGGTCGGCGTTGATGCCGAGCACACAGGCGGCCTCGCACGGTGCCGGGCACAGCCGCCCGGTGAACTCGGGAAAGTTGTTCGTGGCGTGCAGCCGTTCGATGGCGGCCGACCAGTCGTCGCGGTAGACGAGGTCGTTCCACTCGGGGATGAGGTTGCCGAGCGGGCACCCGTCGTGACAGAACGGGATGCCGCAGTCCATGCACCGGGCGCCCTGGGTCCGCGTGTGGTCCGACGGGAACGGCTCGTAGACCTCACGCCAGTCGCGCAGGCGAACCGGGATCGGCCGCCGCCGCGGCAGCTCGCGGCCGCTTTCGAGGAAACCGGTCGGCTTACCCATGAGCCGCCGCCATGACCGCCTCTTCCACCGACCGTCCCTCCTCCTCGGCCCGGCGGGTGGCCTCGAGCACCCGCCGGTAGTCCCGCGGCATGACTTTGACGAACTCGTGCACGGACCGCTGCCAGGTGGCGACCAGCCTTCCGGCGACGGGCGAGCCGGTCTCCGCTTCGTGTCGCTCGACCAGCTCCCCCAGCCGGCTCCGGTCGTCCGGCCCAACCGGCTCGACGTCGACCATCTCGGGGTTGAACCGCTTGTCGAACGTCCGGTCGGGGTCGTAGACGTAGGCGACGCCGCCGGACATCCCGGCCCCGAAGTTCCGGCCGGTCGGCCCGAGCACGACGACGACGCCACCGGTCATGTACTCGCAGCCGTGGTCGCCGACGCCCTCGACCACCGCGGTGGCGCCAGAGTTGCGGACGCAGAACCGCTCGCCGACCTGGCCGCGGATGAAGACCTCGCCGCCGGTCGCGCCGTAGAGGATGACGTTGCCGGCGATGATCTGGTCTTCGGCGACGAACGGCGCCGCGGCCGGTGGCCGCAGGATCAGGCGACCGCCGGAGAGCCCCTTGCCGAAGTAGTCGTTGGCGTCACCAATGAGGCGCATCGTCACGCCGGACGGCACGAACGCGCCGAAGCTCTGCCCGGCCGAACCGCGGAACGTCAGGTCGATGGTGTCCTTCGGCAGGCCGGCGCCGCCGTGGCGCCGGCTGATCTCCGAACCGAGCAACGTGCCGACGGTCCGGTCGACGTTGGTGATCACCACGTCCATCGCCACGGGCGTCCCGTCGTCGATGGCCGGCCGGCAGGCGTCGAGGAACTCGTGGTCGAGCGCCCGGTCGAGCCCGTGGTCCTGCTCGCGGGTACAGAACGGCGCCGTCTCGTACGGTGAGTCCGGCACGGTCAGCACCGCGGTCAGGTCGAGCCCGGCCGCCTTCCAGTGGTCGATGGCCACCGCCGTGTCGAGCAGGTCGACCCGACCGATCGCCTCCTCCAGCGTGCGGAGGCCGAGGGCGGCCAGTTGCTCGCGGACCTCCTCGGCGATGTACTCGAAGAACGTCGTCACGAACTCCGGTCGGCCGTTGAACCGCTTCCGCAGCTCCGGGTTCTGGGTGGCGATGCCGACCGGGCACGTGTCGAGATGGCAGACGCGCATCATGATGCAGCCGGAGACGACGAGCGGCGCGCTGGCGAACCCGTACTCCTCGGCGCCGAGCAGCGCGCCGACGACGACGTCCCGGCCGGTCTTCATCTGGCCGTCGACCTGGACGACGATCCGGTCGCGCAGGCCGTTGGCCATCAGCGTCTGCTGGGTCTCGGCCAGGCCGAGCTCCCACGGGATACCGGCGTGCTTCAACGACGTGAGCGGCGCGGCGCCGGTCCCGCCGTCGTGGCCGGAGATGAGGACGACGTCGGAGTGGGCCTTGGCGACGCCGGCGGCGACCGTGCCGACACCGACCTCGGCGACCAGCTTGACGTGGACCCGCGCCCGCGGGTTGGCCGACTTCAGATCGTGGATGAGCTGGGCGATGTCCTCGATCGAGTAGATGTCGTGATGCGGCGGCGGCGAGATCAGTCCGACGCCGGGGGTGGAGAAGCGGGTGCGGGCGATCCACGGGTAGACCTTGTGCCCCGGCAGCTGGCCCCCCTCCCCTGGCTTGGCGCCCTGGGAGATCTTGATCTGGATGTCGTCGGCGTTGACGAGGTACTCGCCGGTGACGCCGAACCGCCCGGACGCCACTTGCTTGATGGCGCTCCGCCGGAGGTCGCCGTTGGCGTCCGGCCGGAAACGGGCCGGGTCCTCGCCGCCCTCGCCGGTGTTCGACCGGGCACCGATCCGGTTCATGGCGATGGCCAGCGTCTCGTGGGCCTCCGCCGAGATCGACCCGTACGACATCGCACCGGTCGAGAACCGCTTCATGATCGCCGACGCCGGCTCGACCTCGTCGATCGGGATCGGGCCGCCGGCCGCCGGCACCAGGCGCAGCAGCCCGCGCAACGTCCCGAGCTGGTCGCTCTGGTCGTCGACGGCCTTCGTGTACTCCTTGAAGATCTCGTAACGCTTGGCCCGGGTGGCGTGCTGGAGCTTGAAGACGGTCTTCGGGTTGAAGAGGTGGTGCTCGCCCTCGCGCCGCCACTGGTACTCGCCGCCGACCTCGAGCTCGCGATGAGCCCGCTCGGTCGGCCGGTCGAGGTGGGCGAGCCGGTGACGGGTGGCGACCTCGGCGGCGAGGACGTCGAGACCGACCCCGCCGATGCGGCTCGCCGTCCCGGTGAAGTACTCGTCGATGACCAGCCGGTCGAGGCCCACGGCTTCGAAGACCTGGGCGCCGGTGTACGACGCGACGGTCGAGATGCCCATCTTCGACATGACCTTGAGGACGCCCTTGCAGGCGGCCTTGACGTAGTTCTTGTGAGCCTGCCGGGGCGAGACGCCTTCCAGCTGGCCGTGGGCGATCATGTCCTCGATCGACTCGAGGGCCAGGTACGGGTTGACCGCGGCCGCGCCGAAGCCGATCAGCAGGGCCATGTGATGGACCTCGCGGGCGTCGCCGGTCTCGACGACCAGGCCGACCTTGGTCCGGGTCCGCTCCCGCACGAGGTGGTGGTGGACGGCCGCGGTGAGCAGCAGCGACGGGATCGGCGCCAGCTCAGTCGTCGAGTTCCGGTCGGAGAGGACGATCAGGTTGGCGCCGTCGGCGATCGCCGCGGACACGTGGGAGCGCACGTTGTCGATCGCCGCGGCCAGTGCTCGGCCGCCCTCGGGCGTCGGGTGCCCGGCCTCGCCGGCGGTGGCGACCGGGAAGAGCCCGTCGATGACGAACGCCTTGAACCCCGGCGTCTCGCCGAACTCGTTGACGTACATCAGCTTCGCCAGGTCGTCGCGGTCGATGACCGGCCGGGACAGGACGATCTGGCGGCACGAGCCCTCCGTCGCCTCGAGCAGGTTGCCCTCCGGCCCGACGGTCGCCGCCAGCGACGTCACGAGCTCCTCCCGGATGGCGTCGAGCGGCGGGTTCGTGACCTGCGCGAAGAGCTGCGTGAAGTAGTCGTAGAGCAGGCGCGACCGGTCGGAAAGGACGGCGATCGCCGCGTCGGAGCCCATCGAGCCGAGCGGCTCCACGCCGGTCTTCGCCATCGGACCGATCAGGATGCGCAGCTCCTCGGTCGTGTACCCGAACAGCCGCTGGTGGGTGACGACACTGGCGTGCTGGGGGGTGAGCATCGACCGGGGCGGCAGGTTCTCCAACCGGACCTGGTCCTGGTCCAGCCACTCGCCGTACGGGTGCTCGGCGGCCAACGAGGCTTTGATCTCGTCGTCGTCGACGATCCGTCCCTCGGCCGTGTCGACCAGGAACATCCGGCCCGGCTGGAGCCGGCCCTTGCGGACGACCGTGGCCGGGTCGAGGTCGAGCACGCCGACCTCGCTGGCCAGCACGACCAGTCCGTCGTCGGTGACCCAGTAGCGCGCCGGTCGCAGCCCGTTGCGGTCGAGGACCGCCCCGACGACCGTGCCGTCGGTGAACGCGACCGCGGCCGGGCCGTCCCACGGCTCCATCAACGAGGCGTGGTAGCGGTAGAACGCCCGGCGGGCCGGGTCCATCGACTCGTGGTTCTCCCAGGCCTCGGGGATCATCATCAGCACCGCGTGGGCCAGCGGCCGGCCACCGAGGTGCAGGAGCTCGAGGACCTCGTCGAACGACGCCGAGTCGCTCGCCCCGGGGGTGCAGATCGGATAGATCCGCGACAGGTCGCCGGGGATCAGGTCGGTGGCCAGCAGCGCCTCGCGGGCGCGCATCCAGTTGCGGTTGCCGGCCAGCGTGTTGATCTCGCCGTTGTGGGCCAGGTACCGGTAGGGGTGGGCTAGTGGCCAGCTGGGGAACGTGTTCGTCGAGAAGCGGGAGTGGACGAGCGCCAGGCCGCTCTCGACCCGCTCGTCGGAGAGCTCCGGAAAGAACTCGCGGAGTTGGAACGACGTCAGCATCCCTTTGTAGACGATGGTCCGCGTCGACAGCGACGGGAAGTAGACGTCGTCGACCGCGTGCTCGACCCGCTTGCGGACGACGAACGCCAACCGCTCGAGGGCCAGGCCATCGTCGGCCGCGCCGCCGTCCGGCCACCCGTCGCCGGCCGTGCGAGCGACGAAGAGCTGTTCGATGCGCGGCTGGGCCCGCTTGGCGGTCGCCCCGATCGTCGTGGCGTCGATCGGTAGTTCTCGCCAGCCGAGGACGGCCAGTCCCTCCTCCCGGGCGATCGCTTCGACCTGGGCTCGGGCCTTGGCCGCGTCGTCGGCGTCTTGGGGCAAGAAGGCGAGGCCGGTGGCGTAGCCGCCGGGGTCGGGCAGCGGGAAGCCGGCGACGTCGACGAGCAGGCGGTGCGGGATCTGGATCAGGATCCCGGAGCCGTCGCCGGTAGCGACCTCCGCGCCGGACGCTCCCCGGTGGTCGAGCCGCTCCAGCACCGTCAGACCGTGCTCGACGATCCGGTGGCTCCGTCGGCCGCCCAGGTCGGCGACCATGCCGACGCCGCAGGCGTCGTGCTCGTTGGCCGGGTCGTAGAGCCCGCTGGCGGCGGGCGCCGTCAGAGCGTTCACAGTCGTCCCTTCTCGTTCCGGGCTGGTGCTCGTCGTCGACGACATCGGCGACTCGCTGGGGGTGCCGGTCGAACGCATCGGCCGGAGACCTGCCGCCCGGGACGACGCTGGCCCTGGAGCAGTCCAGAGACTCTACACCGGCCTCTGGATGCGTCCGACGCGTCCGGACGACGGGTTGGCCCGGGACCGTAGGATCGCCGACGTGGCGACCGACGCGATCGTGGTGGGCGGCGGTGTCATCGGCCTCACTGCAGCTTGGGTTGCGGCTGGCCGGGGCCTCGACACGGTCGTCGTCGACCCGGCGCCGGGTCGGGGGGCGTCGTGGGTGGCCGCCGGCATGCTCGCGCCGGTGACGGAGGCGACGTTCGGCGAAGCGGCGCTCGTCGCCCTGCTGGTCGCCGGCGCCGATCGGTGGCCGGCGTTCGCCGATCGGCTGGTCACGGCCACTGGCGTGGACGTCGGGTACCGGGCATCGGGGACCGTCGCCGTCGCCGTCGATGCCGGTGACCGGGCCGTCCTCGACCAGCTCCTCGCCTACCAACGATCGCTCGGCCTGCCAGCCGCCCGGCTCTCGGCGACCGACTGCCGGCAGCTCGTCCCCGGGCTGGCGCCGGGTATCCGGGGTGGCGTCGAAGTGCCCGGCGACCACCACGTCGACAACCGCCGCCTGCTCGACGCCCTGTCGACGGCCTGCCGGGACGGCGGGGTCACGGTCGTTGTGGACCGGGTCGACGAGGTGGTCGTCGGGGCCGACGGCGGCGTCGACGGGGTTCGCTTGGCCGGTGGGGACGTGCTGACGGCTGGCGCGGTCGTCGTCGCGGCCGGGGCCGATGTCGGCCGGATCGGCGGGGTCCCCGCCGACGCGCTCCCGCCGGTCCATCCGGTCAAGGGCCACGTGGTCCGGCTGCACGGACCGGCCGACCGGCCGTTGCTCGAGCGGACCGTTCGCGGTCTCGTCCACGGCCGCCCGTGCTACCTCGTGCCGCGGCCCGACGGCAGCGTCGTCGTCGGCGCGACGTCCGAGGAACGTGGTTTCGACCGCACCGTCCAGGCGGGCGCGGTGCACGCCCTGCTCGACGACGCCCGGACGCTCGTGCCCGGGGTCGACGAGCTTGTCCTCGACGAGTGCGTCGCCGGACTGCGGCCGGGCTCGCCGGACAACGCACCGTTCGTCGGCTGGACCGCGGTCCCCCGGCTGCTGGCTGCCGTCGGTCACTACCGCAACGGCATCCTTCTCGCTCCGCTGACCGGCGAGGCGGTCGCCGGGCTGCTCGTCGGTGATGCCGTCCCGCCGCCGTTGGCCGCCTTCGGTCCGGATCGCGTCGCCGGTGGCGTCCGGGCGGTCCGATGAACGCCGTCGTGAACGGACGGCCGGTCGAGCTGGTCGACGGGAGCACGGTGGCGGACGTCGTCGCCCTGCTCTGTCCGTCGGACCGCGGTGTCGCCGTCGCCGTCGACCGAGAGGTCGTCCCGCGGTCCCGGTGGACGTCGGTCGCCGTGCCCGACGGCGGCCACGTCGAGGTCGTCACGGCCGCCGCCGGCGGATGAGTTGCTCGCCGGTCGGCCCCGGGTGCGACACTGGTCTGCGGAGAGGGAGGCGGCGGTGAACAAGACGGCGTTCGTCCTGGCTGGTGGGGGGACGAAGGGGGCCTTCGAGGCCGGCGCAGTCCGGTACCTCGTCGAGGAGGAGTCGATCACCCCCGACGTGATCACCGCGACGTCGGCCGGGTCGATCTGCGCAGTCGTCCTGGCCCAGGCCCGGACCCACCGGGAGCTGATAGTGCGGGCCCAGGAGCTCCACGACGACCTGCTGGCGATGACGGCCAGCGACCTGCTCTTTGGGAAGCAGCCGTGGGTCGCCGCCCTGGACGGCACGCCGTTCGGGCGGGCGGTCGACGGCTACGTGACCGAACGAACCCGGCCACCGGTCCCCGGCGAGATGCCGGCGCGGTCGTCGTCGGGATCGATCCCGGCGACGAACGGCACCGAGGTGCCGACTGGCGGCAACGGCGGGGCCAGTGGCGATGGCGGCAACGGCGGGCGCCGGCCGGTTGGCCGGACCGCGGTGAGGTCGAAGGCAACGACGGTCCGTCGGCACCTCGATCGGGCGATCGAGGTCGGCAAGGCCCTCCCCCACCTGAACCGGGCTCGCAAGGCGCTGCGGGGCAACGCCAGCTCGATCCTCACGCTCGAACCGCTGGCCGCGGCCCTCCGACACGGCGGGTCGAGTGGGATCCGGCGGGTCGACCTGGCGCTCGTCGCCCGGCCGGGCTTGGAGCTCCGTATGGCGGTGGCGGCTCTCGGCGACGGCGTCCTGCGGTACGTGACCGAGCACGGCGAGATCGTCGCGGCCGACGCGGTCACGCCGGTGGCCGGCCCGGTCGACGTGCTGGAAGGGATGCTGGCATCGGCGAGCGTGCCGATGCTGTTCCCTCCCCGGCAACTGGCTGGGGACGTCTACGTCGACGGTGGCATCGCCAACAACATCCCGGTCGATGCCGCCGTTCGCCTCGGCGCCACCCGGGTCTTCGCCGTCCTGGCCGTCCCGGTCGCCCAGCCACGGGACACGACGGACTACCTGTCGGCCACCGCACCGGTCGTGTTCTTGCGGGCGATCGGCGCGGTCGCCTTCGCCGAGCGCCAGCGGGCCAACCTCGACCCGCCGCTGCCCCCGGGAACGACGGTGACGGTGATCGATCCGCTCGTCGACGTTGTCGGGCCGTTCGAGGTCTCGCAGGGGTTGATGCTGCTCAACATGGACTACGGCTGGATGCGAGCGGCCGACGTGCTGGCCGACGTGACCGAGCCGACCCGTCAGCGGGCGGAGGCGACGACGGAGGCGGTCGTCGTGGCCCGCACCCAGGCGTGGCATCGGGAAGAGGCGATCTGGCGGGCCGGCGATCCGTCATCGGCCGACCGCCGGGTGCTGGCCGGGCTCAAGGCGACGATCCGGGACGCGGTGACCGAGCGCAAGGGCCTCGGGCTGCCGACGCTGCCGGACGCGGAGCGGTGGTGGTCCGGCTACGAGGTCCACACGGGGACGATGCCGGCCGGGCTCCCCGCCGACCCGCTCGCCGCGGCCTGACGCCTGACGCCTGACGCCCGACGCCCGACGTCTGGCGTTACGCGGATGGTCCGCCGAGCCAGCCGCGCTTCTTGAACAGGACGGCGAGGGCGACGACGGCGACGATCTCGCTCCCGAGGCCGAGCCAGACGAACGTCCAGCCACCGCCGATGTGCAAGACGAGCCAGCTGAAGTTCTGGCCGAAGAAGCCGGTCAGGAAGCTGAGCGGCAAGAAGACGGTCGCGATGATCGCCAGCTGCTTCATGACGACGTTCAGGCGGTTCGACACGGTCGAGATGTGGGTGTCCATCACGCCGCTCAGCAGGTCGCGATAGCTATCGACGAGATCGCTGATCCGGATCAGGTGGTCGTAGAGGTCGCGGAAGTACCGGGAGGTCTCGGCGGTCATGCCCGGGATCTCGACGACGCCGGAGGCCAGGCCGGCGAACATGTCGCGCTGGGGGGTCACGACCTTGCGGATCGTGAGCAGTGAGCGCTTCATCGTGAACAGCTCCCCCAGCTGTGCCTCGGTCGGCTGCTTCAAGATGGCGTCCTCGAGAGCGTCGACCCGGTCGTCGAAGTCGGAGAGGACGGGGAAGAAACTGTTGCTGAGCGAGTCGACGATCAGGTAGGTCAGGATGACCTGGGGCGCCGCCCCCTGAGCCTGGGTCTCGGTGACCAACCGCTGGCGCTTGTGCACCTCGTCCAGCGCCGAGCACGCTCCGTGGTGCACGGTGACGAGGAACTTGTCGGAGAACATCAAGTGCATCTCGATGGTGCCGGTACCGTCGGCCAACGCGCCGTGGGCGACCAGGTAGACGAAGTCGTCGTACTCGTCGACCTTCGGACGCTGGCCGAACTCGGTCGCGTCCTCCACGGCGAGCGGGTGGAAGTGGAACGGCTCGAGCACCTGACCCAGCTCGTCGTTGTCGGCCGGGTCGATGTCGACCCAGACGAACTGACCCGCGTCGAGCGCCTGCTTGACGTCGTCGACCGAGGCCGGCACGGTGCGGCCGTCGCGGGTGATGGTGGTGGTCATGGGTGGTTCGTCCCTTGCTCTCGGGCCGTGGTGGCCGTGGACGGCTGGAGGAGCGTCTCGATGCGGTCCAACCGCGCCCCCAGGGCGTCGAGCTGGGCGGTCAGGTCCTGGTGGGACTGTTCGATCTTGGCCTTGTTGGCGTCGGTGTGCTCTTGGACGAAGAAGGACGCGACGGTGGCGGTGATGACGCCGAGCAGTCCGATCCCGACGAGCATCAGCACGACGGCGACCGCTCGACCGAGGCCGGTGACCGGGAATTTGTCCCCGTAACCGACGGTCGTCATGGTGACGATGCCCCACCACAGGGCCGAGCCGTAGTCGTGGATGTTGGCGCCCGGGGCGTCCCGTTCGGACAGCATGACGAACCAGGACCCGACGAACAGCAGGCCGGCCGCGACCAGCAGCACCCGGAAGAGGCCGCGGTGCCGGAGGATGGCCCGGGTCCGTAGGGTCAGCTCGGTGGCGACGACGTCCACCCGCGGCAGGTCGGCGAGCCGGAGGGGCTGAAGGGCCGGCAGGACGACCAGCGCCGGCTCGATCCGCCGGGTGGCGACGTAGCCGCGGCGGTCGGGCGTGGCCAGGAGACGGGCGACGTACTCCACGAAGATGACCGCCCACAGACCGAACAGCAGCCCGACCAGCCACTCGGGCGTGGACCCGGTGGTGGTGAGGACGACGACGGCGACGACGGCCCAGCCGACCCCGACCACGGCCATCGGGACGCGGGCGAACCGTTCGTAGCGCTCGAGTCGGCGGCTCGTCGTCGCCCGCGCATCGGCCGCCGCGACCTGCTGGTCGACCCGCGCCCGTTCCCGCTGCTCTTCGGCTTCCAAGCGGTCCTGTTCGACCTTCTCCAGTCGCTGGATCCGCTCCAGGGTGCCCATCGACTAGGCGTCGTACGGTTGTCGAGCTCGTGCCCGAGCGTCCCGCTGCTGGCTGTAGCGGGGCGTGGCCGCGATGGCGGCCAACAGCACCATGAGCGCCCCGACGGCGAGCACGATGAACCCGACCCGGGCGCCCCAGGCGTCACCGGCGCACCGATTGGCCAACTGGGGATCGATGGTCAGGCTGCCCGGACCGTTCTGGCAGCTGGTCTGGGCGACCGCGAACGCCATGCAGCAGATGGCGCCGGCCACGAGGGCGAGAACGCCGACGACGGCCAGCACCTTCGGACGGATGTGAGCCACCTGAGAATGTTAGGCCCGACCGGCGTCAGGACCTGGATCGTGCGGTCGGGCGCGACGGGCGCTGGTGTCAGTCCTCGTCAGGCGCCGTGGCCATCCGGTCCTTGATGGCATTGACGACCGTCGGGTCCATGAGGGTCGTGACGTCGCCGAGGGACCGGTTCTCGGCGACGTCGCGCAGCAGGCGGCGCATGATCTTGCCGCTGCGGGTCTTCGGCAGTTCGGGGGTCAGCAGGATCTGGCGGGGCCGGGCGATGGGGCCGATGGCGGTGGCCACCGTTTCGCGCAGTTCGGCCACGACCGCGGCCGTGCTCTCGTCGGTCTGGGTGACGTCGCCCTTCAAGGTGACGAAGGCCACGATCGCCTGGCCGGTCGTCGGGTCCGACGCGCCGACGACGGCAGCCTCGGCGACCGCCGGCGACCCGACGAGGGCGTGCTCGACCTCGGTGGTCGAGATCCGGTGGCCGGAGATGTTCATGACGTCGTCGACCCGGCCGAGCAGCCAGAGATCGCCGTCTGTGTCCTTCTTGGCTCCGTCGCCGGCGAAGTAGCGGCCGGGGAACCGGCTCCAGTACGTCTCCTGGTATCGCTCGGGATCGCCCCAGATCCCCCGGAGCATGCCCGGCCAGGGCTCGGTGATGACGAGGTAACCACCCTCGCCGTTGCCGACGGCGTTGCCGTCGTTGTCGACGACGTCGGCGGAGATGCCGGGGAACGGCGTCATCGCCGCGCCGGGCTTCGTCGACGTGATCCCGGGCAGCGGCGTGATCATGATGCCGCCGGTCTCGGTCTGCCACCACGTGTCGACGATCGGGCAGCGCTCGCCGCCGATGTACGTCCGGTACCAGATCCACGCCTCGGGATTGATCGGCTCGCCGACGGAGCCGAGGAGACGGAGGCTGGAGAGATCGTGGGCTTGGGGGAGCTCCTCGCCCCACTTCATGAACGTCCGGATGGTCGTCGGCGCGGTGTAGAGGATGTTGACCTTGTACTTCTCGACGATCTGCCACCACCGGTCGCGGGCCGGGGTTGTCGGCGTCCCTTCGTAGAGGACCGACGTCGTGGCGTTGGCGAGCGGCCCGTAGACGATGTAGCTGTGACCGGTCACCCAGCCGATGTCCGCCGCGGTCCAGTAGACGTCCTTCTCCGGCTTGATGTCGAAGATCAGGCGGTGGGTGGCCGAGACGTGGGTCAGATAGCCACCGGAAGTGTGGAAGATGCCCTTCGGCTTGGCCGTCGTGCCGCTGGTGTACATGATGTAGAGCGGGTGCTCGGCGTCGAACGCCTCTGCTTCGTGGGTGTCCGGCTGCGAGTCGACGACGTCGTGCCACCAGTGGTCCCGACCGTCCGTCCAGTCGACGTCCTGACCGGTGCGGCGGACGACGAGGACGCGGTCGACGTCGGGGCAGCCGCTGAGCGCGTCGTCGACGGCCGGCTTCAGCGCGGAAGCGGCACCCCGTCGGTAGCCGCCGTCGGCGGTGATGACGAGCCGGGCGTCGCAATCGAGGATCCGGTCGCGTAGTGCCTCGGCGGAGAAGCCGCCGAAGACGACGGTGTGCGGCGCGCCGAGACGGGCGCAGGCCAACATGGCGACGACCGTCTCGGGGATCATCGGCATGTAGATCGCCACCTTGTCGCCGGCCTTCACCCCGAGCGACGTCAGGGCGTTGGCCGCCTGGGCGACGAGGCCGAGGAGGTCGGCGTAGGTGATCGTCCGGGTGTCGCCAGGCTCGCCCTCCCAGTGGAACGCCACCCGCTCCCCGAGACCGGCGTCGACGTGGCGGTCGACGCAGTTGACGGCCACGTTGAGCCGGCCGCCGACGAACCACTTGGCGAACGGCGCACCGGACCAGTCGAGCGCCTCGGTCCACGGCGCCTCCCATGTCAGCCGTTTCGCCTGGGACTCCCAGAAGCCGATCGGGTCGGCGGCGGCCTCGGCATGGATGCCCGGCTGAGCGTTCGCATCGGCGGCCAGCCCGGGCGGCGGGCCGAACCGCCGGTTCTCATGGAGCAGGGCCGAGAGCGTGGCGTCAGTCATGTCGGTTCACCGCCGGGGCGCGAGGTTCAGTGGCTTCCCGACGAACAGTACGTGACGCCCGGCGATCCCGTTGACGACGCCGGCGGCCGACGTGTACCAGGCGACGCCGGCGGTGACGACGCCGGCGATCCCGGCGGCCTTGATCACTGTCGCGCCGCTATGCGAGAAGTTGCCGATGACCAAGAGGATCTCGGTGACCTCCAGGGTGACGAAGACGCCGAGGACGGCTTTGTTGACGAAGAGGGCCCACAGCATCATGTAGGTGTTGAAGATCAAGAAGGCGAGGACGATCCACGCCTGATCGTTGGCGATCTGGGTCGCGTCCTTGGCGTGAGGGACCACGAGCAGGACGTAGAGGGCGAGCCCGATCCAGAAACCGCCGTACGTCGAGAACGCGGTTGCCCCGAACACGTTCCGGTTCCTGAACTCCCACATGCCGGCGAGCAGTTGCGCCACCCCGCCGTACGCCAGGGCGTAGCCGAGCCACTCGCTGCCGGTCCCGCGGGTCCACCCGGCGTTGGCGACGGAGAGGAGGAACGTCGTGAGGGCGAAAGCGGCCAGTCCGAGCGGGGCCGGATCGGCCACCCCCGGTACCGCGGTGATCTCTACCGGTTGGGCGGCCGGGCGGGCCTCCCCGAACGTCGTGGCCATGGTCTGACGCCTCCCCCCGGCCGCACTGCCGGTGCGAGCCGGTGTCCGTACCGTTGCCGGTGTTCCGGCAACCCACCATCGATGGTGCCGCCGGCCTCCAGGCAGTTCAACCGCTCGTCGGCCAACCGGCCGGATGCGTCGCCGAGCGGTCGCCGAGCGGTCGATTTCCCACGACGAGTGGTTGGCGCGGGCCCGGTTCGTTCGGGGGCACCCGGGTAGGATTCGGATAGCGCCGCTCGCCGACAACGGGCGTCCGCCGGGGGCATTCGTGAGAGACGCGTTGTGGCTCACTCTGATCGTCGTGGTCCTTCTCATCGGGGGCGTTGGCTGGTTCGCCTGGCGGGGCGGTCGGCACCTGGGGACGCCAACCCAGCGGGCGACGTACGAAGCGCTGCACACGGCGAGCCTGGCCGCGCCGGCCCTGCGATCGGGGCTCACCCAAGAGAGCGCCAGCCGGGCGGTGCCGCACCTACGGACGCTCCTCGGTGCGAGCGGGGTCATCCTGGCCGACGGCGGCGGGGTGCTGGCCGCGGACAACGTCGATCGGACGCACCGCGCCTTTCTCGAATACCCGTTGCAGGTAGCGATCGCCAGCGGTCGTCCGCAGACGCTCTCGGTCGAACAGCTCGACTGCGGCGATCCGGTCGGCTGCCCGTTGCAGGCCGGCGTGATCGTGCCGGTGCACGTCGACGGCGTCGTCGTCGGCGCTCTCGGCACGCTCGGACCGGCAGCTTCGGCTGGACTGCTGCGTCTGACCAGTGAGGTTGCCCAGTTCGTCTCGGCCCAGCTCGAACTGGCCGAGCTCGACCGGTCCCGGCTCCGGGCCGACCAGGCGGAGCTCCGCTTCCTGCGAGCTCAGATCTCGCCGCACTTCATCTACAACGCACTGACCGCGATCGAGTCGTTCGTCCGGACGGACCCGGAGCGGGCCCGCGAACTGTTGATCGGTTTTGCCGACTTCACGCGCTACAGCTTCCGGAGCCACGGGCAGTTCGTGACGATGGCCGAGGAGCTGCGGCTCGTCGACACGTACCTCGACCTCGAGCGGGCTCGGTTCGGCGAACGGCTGTCGGTGACGCTCCGGGTCGCGCCCGAGGTCCTGAGCGTCGTACTGCCATCGCTCATCCTGCAGCCGTTGGTCGAGAACGCGGTTCGCCACGGTCTCGAGCCGAGCGAGCGCACCGGGACGCTGTCGATCGTCATCGCCGACGGCGACAACGAGGCGGTCGTCAGCGTCGAGGATGACGGCGTCGGCGCCGACCCGGCTTACCTCGGTCGGGTGCTGGCGGGCAGCGCCCAAGGCGACGGCGTCGGTCTGCACAACGTCGACGAGCGCCTTCGGGCCGTCTTCGGCGAAGAGCACGGCCTGACCATCGAGACGGGGGTCGGCGCCGGGACCAAGGTCATCCTGCGGATCCCGAAGTTCCACGCCGGGGTGCAGGTCTAGTGCTCTCGGTCCTGGCGGTGGACGACGAGGTCCCCTCGCTCGACGAGCTGGCGTACCTGCTCCGCACGTCCGAGCTGGTCGGCTCGGTGTCGGTGACGCAGAGCGCGACGGACGCGTTGCGTCGGCTACGCGACGACCACTTCGACGTCGTCCTGCTCGACATCCGCATGCCGGGCCTCGACGGCCTCGACCTCGCCCGGGTGCTCGCCCGGTTCTCGGCGCCGCCGATCGTCGTGTTCGTGACCGCCCACGAGGAGCACGCGCTCGAGGCCTTCGACGTCGGCGCCGCTGGGTACCTGCTGAAGCCGCTCAACCGTGAACGCCTCGAGCGGGTCCTCCGGCGGGCCACCGACGGCCACCAGTCCGCCGAGGAGGTCGATGTCGTCGCGGTCGAGTCCGGCGACCGGACGATCCTGGTCGATCGGCAGGACATCGCATGGGTCGAGTCGGCCGGCGACTACGTCCGGCTGCACCTGCGGGACGGTCCGAGTTACCTGCTGCGGGCGGCCATGGCCGTCCTGGAGGAGCAGTGGGCCGGCTTCGTCCGGATCCACCGCAGCTACCTCGTCGCGGTGCACGACATCCGCGAGCTGCGGACGGACGGCTCGCGCACGACGGTCAAGGTCGGCGGGACGGAGCTGCCGGTGAGCCGTCGGCACCTGCGCGAGCTTCGGGACCGGCTCGTCCGCCACGCCCGTCCGGGCTCCCGGTGAGCGGCCGTCAGGTCGTCCGGGCGCCAGCTCGGTCGTCGCTGACCACCGGTCACTCGCCGGCCGCCGACGACCTCTACCAACAGGACAACTACGCCCGCACGCTGCTCAGCTCGTTGATGCGGGCCCAGCTCGGGGCGACGATCACCGTGCTCGTCCCGGCGGCGGCGCTGCTGCTCCTCTACCCGTTGCTGGCCGTCCTCTTTCCCCATCTCGGCCAGGTCCACGTGGCCGGTGTACCGCTCACGTTCCTCGTGCTCGGCGGCGGGATCTACCCGCCGCTCGTCCTTCTCGGGTTCTGGTACCGGCGGCGGGCGGGCGTGGTCGAGGAGCGGTTCGTCGAGCTCCTCGAGGACCGGGACCCGCACCACCCGTGACCGAACCGGCCGTCCTCGGGGCGATTATCGCGGTCGCCGTCGTGACGGCCGTCATTGGCGCCCGGGGTGTCCGGGTGGCCCGGACGCCGGAGGACTTTCTCGTCGCCGCCCGCCGGGTCCCGCCGACGCTCAACGCGTCGGCGATCTGCGGTGAGTACCTCTCGGCCGCGTCGTTCCTCGGTATCGCCGGCCTGGCGATGCAGGACGGACTGGGGGCGCTCTGGTACGCGGTCGGCTACGCCGCTGGCTACCTCGTCCTGCTGGCGGCGGTCGCCGCGCCGCTCCGCCGGTTCGGGGCGTACACGATCCCGGATTTCGCGGAGGGCCGGTTGGCATCCCCGGTCCTGCGCCGGGCGGCGACGGTCATGGTCCTCGTGATCTGTGGCTTCTACCTCCTGCCGCAGCTCAAGGGGGCCGGGCTGACCTTCCAAGCGGCCGTCGGCGGTCCTTACTGGGTCGGTGTCGTCGTTCTCGGGATCGTCGTCGTCATCGGCATCGCCAGCGGCGGCATGAAGGGCATCACGTTCGTGCAGGCATTCCAGTACTGGCTCAAGTTGACGGCCATCGCGGTGCCGGCGCTCGTCCTGCTCATGCTGGTCCAACACCCGCCCCTGACCGGCATCGACGGCGCGGCGTCACCGACGTTCCACAAGGTGACGAAGGTCGAGTTCCCCGACGCCGAAGTGATGGCCGTCCGCACGCCGGTGACCGTCGTCGCCCGCGGCACCATCGACGACGTGCGGCGAGACGGGCCGCTCCGGCTCCGGTCCGGCCAGTACGACGTCTCGGCCGGCAGCGCCCTCATCTTCCCGGCCGGTACGCCGGCGCCGACGGTGACGTCGCAGGCGGTGCTCACCGCCGCCCAGTGGGAGTCGCCACTGGTCCGGCTCGGCGGCCAGCTCGACCATCCACTGGCCGCCACGTACGGCGTCATCCTCGCCACCTTCCTCGGGGCGATCGGGCTCCCCCACATCCTCGTCCGCTTCTATACGAACCGGGACGGCGCGGCCGCCCGCAAGACGACGTCGTTGGTCCTCCTCCTGCTGGCCTGCTTCTACGTCTTCCCGGCCGTCTTCGCGGTGCTCGGACGAGTGGAGGCCCCGGGGCTGTACACGAGCGGGCAGACCGATTCGGTCGTCCTCGTCCTGCCGCGCCTGGCGGTGGCCGGGACGGTCGGGATCGTCCTGGCGGCCCTCACCGCGGCCGGGGCGTTCGCGGCGTTCCTGTCGACGTCGTCCGGGCTCCTCATCAGCATGGCCGGCGCGCTCTCCCACGATCTCCTCGGCCGCGGCGTCCGCGCATTCCGTCTCTCAGCCGTCGCCGCCGGGATCGTCGCCACCGGGCTCGGGCTGCTCGTCGGTGGGATCGCTATCAATGTGCTCGTCGGCTGGGCGTTCGCCATCGCCGCGTCGTCGTTCTGCCCGTTGCTCCTGCTCGGCATCTGGTGGGCCGGGCTGACGTGGAAGGGCGCGCTCTGCGGGCTCGCCCTCGGCGGCGGCGCGTCGTCGATGGCGGTGATCCTGGCGATGGTCGGCGTCGGCAAGACCGGGTGGCCGGCGGTGCTGCTGGGCGAGCCGGCGATCTGGACGGTCCCGCTGGCCTTCGCGGCGATGATCGGCGTTTCGCTGCTCACTCGCCGGACAGTTCCCCCGGACGTCACCCGCCAGCTGCTCGCACTCCACCTGCCCGAGCGGGTCCGGCTGCCCGGACGATGATGGCCGGTAGATGATGGCCGGACGATGATGGCCGGACGATGATGGCCGGACGATGATGGCCGGACGATGACCGTCCGGCGGTAGCATCGCTCGATCACCGGCGGGCAACGGGGCCGGGCGTTATCCCTTGGAGGAGCGAGCGGTGAAGTGGGTCGTCACGAGCGTGCCGACGTGGCTCGTCGCCGTCGTCCTGATCATCGGCATCCCGGCTCTGGCGGTCGGGACGAAGATCCTGCTCAGCCGGAAGGTCCCGGCGCTCGGTAGGGACACCCACAACGACGTCGCCGGCTTCCTCGTCGCCGTTGTCGCGGTCATCTATGCCGTGATCGTCGGCTTCACGATCGTTTCGCTGTACGAGGAGAACGTCACCGCCAACAACGACGTGAGCACGGAAGCGACGGTGCTGCTCCAGCTCCACGAGGGGAACCGAGTGTTCGGCCCGGTGACGAGCGCCCGGCTCGACGCCGACATCACGGGCTACGCCAACGCCGTCGTCCGGGACTGGTCGGCGATCGCCCAGGGTGAGCCCAGCCCGGCGGTCACCCGGCACCTCAATGCGCTCTACTCGACGCTCGACCACTACGTGCCCCGCACGGCGGCCCAGCGGGACTTCCTCACCACGTCGATCAACGACGTCAACCAGGTGAGCCAGGCCCGGGCGGCCCGGCAGCTCGAGGCGAGCGATGCCGGCTCGTTGCCCATCGTCCTGTGGGTCGGCATCCTGTTGACGAGCGCGGTGACGCTCGGGTTCGCCCTCGTCTTCTCGCTGGAGAGCCTGCGGTTCGCGTGCACGATGGTCGGCGGTGTCGCCCTCGTGCTGGCCGTCAACATCTTCATGCTGATCGAGCTCGGCTACCCGTTCCTCGGTTCGGTCGCGGTCGGGCCGCAGAAGTTCGCCGAGGTCGTTCGGATCGTCCACGGCTGAGGTCGCCGACCGGCGAGCGGCGAGCGGCGTCAGGCGAGCGGCGTCAGTCGGCGGGCGCCCAGCTCCGGACGAGCAACTCCAGGGCAGCGCGACGGACGAGATCGGACCCGGTAGCGCGATCGGGTGCGGCCGCACCGTCGAGACCGGCCCCATCGCCGAGCCTGCCGGTGCCGCCGAGTGTGCCGGTGCCCCCGAGCCCACCTGGTGGTCCGCGCCGATTGGTCGACTCGAGTACGGCCATGCCGTGGACCATCGCCCAGAGCGCGTAAGCGAGATCCTCGACGTCGAGCTCCGGTCGCACCCGGCCGGCGCCACGCTCGGCTGCGACGACCCCGAGCATGATCAGGTACGGCGAGCGGCCGGGCGCGCCGGCATCGATCGAGAGCCGCCCGGACGGCAGGTGGGCGAAGAGCAGCCGGAACCGCTCGGGCTGGGTGGCGGCGAAGGAGAAATAGGCCTCGCCGACGGCCACGAGCGGGCCGGCGTCAGCTTCTCGGGCGGCGTCGGTCAACGACGCGGCGAGCATCTCGACGGTCTCCTCCGCCAAGGCGACGATGATGTCCTCCCGGCTGGCGAAGTAGCGGTAGAGGGCCGACGGGCTGTAGTCGAGCCGCCGGGCGAGCTCCCGGATGCCGATCCGTTCGGCTCCGCCTTCGTGGGTGACCGCGAGGGCCTCGTCGAGGATGGCGGCGCGGGTGCGGTCGTGTCGCCGCTCCCGGCTGCTCGTCGGTACGTCCTGAACCACGCAGTTCCTATCGTCGGCGAACGGTGTTCATGTTACGGCGCCGGGAGGCCGCGAGGTGGGTATCACCAGTTGACCGGTGTTGCTCCATAGGTCAGCGGCGCGCCAACGACGTCGCGGGAACCGCTGCGCGCTGCCCTCTTGCTCCCTCGCCTCGGACGAGAGGGCAGCGCCGCGTCCGGCGGACAATTCGGCGATCGACGTCGTGGTGGGCCGGGAAGGGATTCGAACCCCCGAAGGCAGATGCCAGCAGGTTTACGGCCTGCTTCCTTTGACCACTTGGATACCGGCCCCTGTCGACAAGCTGTGGGAGCCCTGTCGAGAGGCTGAACGGTAGCGAACGCCGCGACGGCTGACAACTCGACTGGGGCCCGACGGAGTGCCCGTCAGCCCCACTTTCGTGAGGTTCAAGTGGTCGGCGTCGTGGTCCCGCACTGGGTGCCGAAGTAACTGGCGAGCGTCTTCTCGGCGCTGAGCAATTTGGGGTTCTGGGCCGCGGCGGAGAGCGACGACTCGAACTGGGCGAGGCTCGTGGAGTTCTTGATGATCGACTTCTCGGTTGTCACCAACTTCAGGACGGTCTGCTCAGCGGCCCGCACGTTCGACGGGGCCGATGACAGGTATCCAAGGGCCTTCTGCTCCAGTCCTGCCGCCGAGCCGATGGCGGCCAGCAGCTGCTTCTGGGCGGCCGGCCAGTTGCCGGCCTCGATGGCCTTGGCGACGGCCTGCCCCTCCTTGGTGGTGGACGCTGTCTGGTTCTTGGCGGCTGTGCACAGGGCGCTCTTCGAGTGGGACCCGCTCGGTCGCTTCGCCCCGGACGCCCACGCCGAGGCGCTCGGGCCGAGAACGGCCGTGAGCGTGATGGCAATGCCGACAACGCCAGTGATGCTGTGTCCGATTGCTCTTCGTTCCACCTGATGCTCCCTCGTTCGCGGCGACGCCCGCACCTTAGGAGACGACGGGTTGGTTGTCGTAGTTGGCGGCCGACGTCAGGGCTCGACGGTCGCCACGGGGTCGACGCGCCGCCGCTGCCAGAGTCGTCCGGCACCCAACAGGGCGGCCGCACCGAAGAGGACGAACGGCAGCTCGATGACGGCCGCGGCCGCCAGGCCGCCGACGATCCCCGAGAGTGCTTCGGCCCCGACCTGGAGGGATTGGTTGTTCCCCATGACCTGACCTTGCTCGTTGTCGTCAGCGGATAGCGAGAGCATCGTCGCGCAGGACGGGAGGCAGACGGCGAGCGCCAGTGCGGTGAGGCCGAGGGTTGGCCACAACAGGTTCAGGATGCCCGGGAACGGGATGACGACGAGCAGGATGCCGGTGGCCAGGCCGGAGGCGACCGTGAGGGCGGTGGCTGACCACCGTGCCGAGAGCCGGCCGACGAGCCACAGGTTGGCGACGACGATCGGCACCGCGACCCAGGCGACGAAGACGGACTCGCGGGCGACGCCGAGGTGGAAGACGCGGACGAGGTACATCGGGTAGACGCGGAAGAAGCCGAAGATGGCGAGGTAGAGAAGGAAGTTGACGACGTAGAGCGGTCGCCGCCGCCGGTCCGTGATGACGGTCGCCAGATTGGTGAAGCTCTCGAGGTAGCCCGCGGTGGCGTCAGGGCGCGGGCGGTGCGACTCGGGCAAGCGCAGGACGACGGCGACGAGCGTCAGGCCGAGCAGGACGTCGACCGCGAAGAACGGCGTCGGGTAGCCGAACCACGAGGCGAGATGGCGATCGGCCAGCTGACCGCCGGCCAGCGGGCCGACGACGTACGCCAGGCTCGAGCTGAGGTAGACGTAGCCGAAGAGCCGGTTGCGGTCGGTGGCCGGAGCGGAGTCGGCGATGGCGCTCTGGGCGATCGAGATGTTCGCCTCGCCGAGGCCGCCGAGGAACGACGCCACCATGAGCAGCGGGAGGCTCTTCACGACGAGCGCGGCGCCGATGACGCCGTACCAGACGGTCGACGCGGCGAGCGATGCGACGAGGACGGGCCGGCGGCCGAGCCGGTCCGACAGGGCGCCGAGGATCGGTGCCCCGATGAATTGGCCGAGCGGGTAGAGGCAGAGGAGGAGCCCGAGGACGATGCTGTGCGTCGCCGCGCTCGACGTGGCTGGGAGCATCCCGTCGTCGTTGTCCAGGATCATCGGCGTGAAGACGGTGATCATCAGGCTGTAGCCGAGGAAGCCGACGAAAACGACGACGTACAGCGGGGCCAGCGCAGCTAGTCGGTACGGCCGGGGCCCGGTCACCGGAACGCCGTGGCCGGGCCCGACGGCCGGGCGCGGGTTGTCGGTCGTCACGCCGAGTGGTGATGGTGGTGCTTCCGCCGGCCGCGCAGTGGCAGGAGCACCTCGCCGAGCCAGCTGGCCGCGGCGATGATGAAGCCGCCGAGGATGGCCGCGCCGAAGCCATCGACCGAGAGGTCGCTCGACAGCCACGCGGTGATCGCGAGCAGGGCCGCGTTGATGATCAGCAGGAACAGGCCGAGCGTCAAGACGACGAGCGGCGTGCTCAGGAGGCGCAGAACCGGCCCGACGACCGCGTTCACGACGGTGAAGACGACCGCGATCCACAAGAACGCGCGGAAGCCGCCGTGGACGTGGATGCCGGGCACGTGCCCGGCGACGAGGCCGACGACGACGGCCACGAGCACCAGGCGGATGGCGAGCCGCACGAGCACGCCGCGACGGTAATCCGCCAGGTGTGATCGGCGGCAACCCGAAGGAAATTTCGTGGCTGAAACACCCGGTGCACCGTCTTGAGCTGGACCGACGGTCGACGATCCTGGAAATCTTTGTATTCGCGGTGCAATCCATCGCTCTGCCCGGGTGGAAGTAAAAACAGCTTCCGGCGGGCCGGTGGCGGAACTGGTAGACGCGCAAGGCTTCGGTCTTGTGTCCGAAAGGACGTGGGGGTTCAAATCCCTTCCTGGCCCACTGAACGATCGAAATACGGGAGTTCCAAACTGTAGGCGGCAAGTGTGGCGGCTCGCCGAACTGGGAGGATCCCACAGCGTCGCGGAGTGAACACCCGACGCAATTCGCCGCAAACCCTGTTTATTCATGCGCCCTATCCGTACAATACGTATTGGTCATCTACGACCGTCACAATGCGTCAGAGTCCCCGAGCACAACCCCCCCCGTTGCGCGGGGACTCTGTCGCGTCCGGGCCCTGTGGCGCGATGAGCCGAGGCGGGCCGCCCCGTCGGAGCAGTCCTTACCGGCGTCGACTCTCCACCCCCGGCGCCGGCCGTCCGCTGGCGCCTGTTCGCTAACGAGGCCTCTACCTGGTGGTTCTCTGGGCACTCCGGGGTGCCGGCCAGTGCCTTACCGCGCCAGTGCCGTTATTGCCGAATTTTTTTCGTGTCGTGACCGGACACACTCGTAACACGGTTGTAATGTCGCTCGTGGGGGGGGAGCGCCTGCGAACCGGGGCCCCCGGCTACGGCCGGGGGTCCTGGCGCGTGCGGCGTCGTGGGGCGGCCGCAGCTTGCGTGGCCAGCGCCGGGCGAGCTGGTTAGTCGCCGAGGTGGCCGTTGCCCGACTGTCCGGACAACCCCGCCGCATCGACGGCGTCGTCGTACATCCGACGGGCTTCCGTGAGGCCGTCGAGCTCGATCTGGAGCTGCTGCGCCCGCTCTGGCGTCAGCTCGACGTCGCCTTCGATTGCCGCGGTCAGCTTCGCTGTGAGCGCCTTCAGCGCGGCCTTGTAGTTGCGGAGCCCGGCGACCAGGTTCTCCTTCGTCCCCTCGTCCATCGAACCCTCCCGACATGACAGCGGCGGTTGTTCGTTCCTGCCCTGCTCTCGGACGTCGGAAACCCTGGCTGGCTGGCCCGCGGATGGGGCGCGCTAACGATGATGGACCTGGCGGCGCCCGGTGTCGGCGCCGAGCACCTACATCTTGATGGTGCTGCCCAGGTCCACCGGCAGGGCGACGCCGGTCACGTAGCGGGCTTCGTCCGACGCCAGCCACAGGACGGCGTTGCTGACGTCGACCGGATCGATCCACGGCTCGGGAATGGCGTTCATCCGTCGAAAGGATTCGACCGCGTCGGCGTGCTGCGGGTTCTCGAGGTCTGGCCGGAAGAGCCGGTAGAGCTGATCGTTCTGGACCATGGGCGTGTCGACGACCGTCGGGCAGATGGCGTTGACCCGGATGTAGTGCCGGGCGAGCTCGTTGGCCATGGTCCGCATGAGGCCGATGGCTCCGTGCTTGGACGAGTTGTAGTCGGCGAGATGGGGGGCGCCCAACAGGCCGGCGCCGGAGCTCGTCACGATGATCGAGCCACCCCGGTCTCGTTCGATCATCGACGGAACGACCACCGAACAGGTGAGCCAGACCCCTTTCAGGTTGACGTCGAGGCAGTCGTCCCACTGCGCCTCGGACATCTCCCAGAAGGGCAGTCCGAGCGGCGCGATTCCCGCGTTGGCGGACACCACGTCGATGGCGCCGAACACGCTCAAGGCCTCGTCTACCACCGCCTGGAGCTCGGAGCGGCTGCGCACGTCGGCCTGGCGAGCCAGGATCCGCCGATCCAGGCCCTCGACCAACCGTGCCGTCTCGTCCAGATCCTCCTGGGTCCCCATTGGATAGGCGACCGTCGAGTACGACCCGAGCGAGTCGATGGCGACGATGTCGGCACCTTCCTCGGCCAGGCGCACCGCATGGGCCCGTCCCTGACCCCGGGCAGCGCCCGTGATGAACGCCACCTTCCCCTCTACCCGCCCCATCGTCCGTCAGCCCAGCTCTTGGCCGGACGCCATCTGCCGTGAGGCTTCGGCCCCCTCCATGATCGGCGTGCTGCCGGGAGATGCGACGTACAGCGAGGCGTCCCGTCGATAGTTGAGGAACGAGTACGGCCCTGGCGTGCGGAAGCCGTAGCGGTGCTCACCCGGGATGGCCACGCTCATGCCGGCGGAGACCCTCACCCTTCCGACTCTGAGCTCCCCGCTCATCACCCGGATGATCTCGTCCTGCGAATGCGTGTGCGACGAGACGACGTGGGCGGTCCCGCAATGAACCTCGAAGAACGCGACCCGGCACGTCGGGCAGCTCGAATCGGCGTAGTACATCGCTCCCGGCCCATCCCCCGAACCGACCTGGGGTGCGTCCTCGGGGCCGACGATGTGCACCTGACGGCCGACGTCGAGGGCGGGACCGAGGAGGCCGTCCATCGGGGCGTCCCGCGTGGCCGGACCGAAGTGCAGAATCCTCGCGTCACTGACCGCGCGAGCGGTCGCCGGCACCCCTGCCTCGACGATCACCGTGGTCTGCGGAACACAGACGGCCCCGTCCAGCTCCAGCTCCCCCGCGAGCACGAACACCACTTCGTCGCCGTGGTCTTCGTCCCAACGCAGTTCGGAGCTGGCGCCCAACTCGGCCTCGAGCTCCCAGAGGGAGTAGCCGTCCGGTTGGAACAGTGCGCTTCGGACAGTGCCCTCGGCTTTGCACGACGGGGCGAGGTAGCCGCTCTCGAGCTCCGCGACTACATCCTTCACCTGAAGTCCGACCATCTCAGCCTCCTTGCGGAGAAAGCGGGTTCGTGCCCACCCTCCCCCACGACGACAGCGTCGCCCTTGTGCCGATTCGGCCCACGAGGCCCCCCGCCTGCGCTGCCCTATGAGCATGCCACTGACAGGTTGAGAGGGCCACCAAACCGTTCGTTCGGAGCCCCCTGGGTCCAGCGGTGGGTCGAGCTGCCGTGCCCACTGAGGGCTGTCAAAATTTCGGGCTAGGAAGTGTCCAGTTCCGTGGCGCTCGACCCTCTCGTAGGTACCAACCCCGAGAGAGGAGCGTCACGATGACAACCACCAGCACCACCAAGCCCACCAGCCGCCGTCGATTCGGTCGTCGGCTGCGTCTGTTCGCCGTAGCGATCACCGGCACGGTCGGTCTCGCCGGCGCCGGCATCGCGGTCACGGCGGGCACCGCAGGAGCCGAGCCGAACATCTGCATTACGGCCAAGGCGAACTACGACTACTACATGGCGGAATACGAGGTGATCCTCCCGGACAGCGGCTACCAGCCGAGCCTGACAGAGGTGCATCAGGGTCTCACAGCGCTCCACCAGGCCCAGATGTGGCGGTCGATCGGCCGCGGCTTCGGTTGCTAGTAGGCAGCCGGACCGCTGCGGGACCGGGATGGTTACACGATGGGCATCCCGGTCCCGCTCACCCTTGGACCACCTTCCCCGCGACGTCCGCGCGGTGCCGATGAACAGGCTTGGCCACCTTCCCCGCCCGTACCGAGATGACTCGGAGGCAGAAGTTCAGGCAGAACTTGGCCTACCATGCCGAGACGTCCGAAGCTCCGATCGATTAAAAGACGGTGTACTTAGCTCAGGGAGGGGTCCATGGAGGTCATCGACGGTCAGCTGCACGAGCCTGGCCCGTCCCTGAGCTGGCCGGATGACATGGCTCGCCGAGAGGACGTTTTGACCGAGGTGATGAACGCGTCAATGGAGGCCGTCGGCGTGCACGGCGCCGTCCTGTTCCCGACCCTCGACCTCGACTGGGCCATCAGGGTGGCCGAACGTGAGGAGCGCCGCTTCGCCGTCGTCCCCATGATCTCCACGCGGCCGATGAAGTCCGCGGCCTTGATCGACCCGACCGTCCCCGACATCGCCCAGCGCCTGCTCGAGATGGCGGCCCGACCCGGCGTCAAGGCATTCCGAGCGTTGGCAAACTTCTCCGACAACGTCACCGAGATGGCCGAACTGCAGCGCCTCGGCAAGTTGCCGACCGAACGGCTCTTCGATTCGGGTGCCTACGACCGAGCCTTGGCGACGTGCGAGGAGAACGGGATCCCGCTCTTCCTCAGCACGGCTACCCGTCCCGATCGAGCCGTCTACGTCGCCGAGCGCTTTCCCGACCTCGTGGTGGTAATCGACCACATGGCGCTCGTGCAGCCCCCGCAACCGGTGCCGCAGCCCTGGGACCGACAGCTCCCCGATCTCCTCGAGCTGGCACGGTTCCCGCAGCTGAACGTCAAGCTGTGCGGCCTGCCGGCCTTCTCGACCGAGGCGTTCCCCTACCGGGACGTCCAACAGCAGGCCGCCGACGTCGTCGCGGCCTTCGGGGCCGAGCGGGTCCTGTGGGCCTCCGACATCAGCCGCTTCGAAGGCCGGATCGGGTGGACGGTGCGATTCCCGGAGCTCGAACGCGACTACCAGGGCAAGCACACCTACGCCGAGTCGCTCCACTTCATCCTCGACGCCGACTGGCTGAGCCCGACCGACAAAGAGTGGATCCTGGGGAAGACCGTGAGGCGAATCCTGTCCTGGTGACGGCATCGGTCGAGCTTCGGCGGGCCGCGTTCCCACGCGGTGGCATCCTGCCCCACAGATGCTCTCTGGCGCCTTCGAGCGGGGGGCGAAGGCAGCCAAAAAGGCAGGATGACAGAAGTCGACCTGTTTGGACCTCTGCGGCGGGATCCGAAACCCCCCTCTGACCTGGTCGGGCTGCCGGGATTTGAACCCGGGACCTCTTGACCCCCAGTCAAGCGCGCTAACCAAGCTGCGCCACAGCCCGCTACTTCTCTGACCTGCTCTTTTGCCGTCGAGGACCTCGACCGAACCGCCTGGGCTCATCCGATCTGAACCGGACGTCCGCCACGACTCGCTCTTGGCCCCTACTGGCGAGAGCAGGCCATCACCCTAGTACCCCAGCGGACAGCGCTCCCCTATCGTCGCCAGTTCGCCAGGCCGACGTCGTCGGTGTCCTGCGGCGCGGTCCGGCTCCATCGGGCTGAGTACGGCCAGGAACCCGAGCACGAGAGACCCGGGCCGTAGACGGACAGGCCCCGACCGGCTAGACCACGACAATGCGACTGAAGGTCCGGCCGTTGACGCCCCAGCAACTCCGCGTCGTCGTCGCCACGATCGTCGTGATGTTCGTGGCGGCCGTGGCGTTCGTCGTGATCGGGATCGCGATCGACAAGATCGCCGTCACGATCATCGGCTGCTTCTGTGCGGTGGCCGGCCTGGTCCACGTCGAGATCCTCCGGAGATCCCCGAGGGCTAGCGATCCGTAGCCCGGGTAGGAAGACGAATGATGTCTACGGGACGGGCGAGCAAGCCGAGCTGGTTCGACCGGCTGGCTCAGCGGTACCTCCGCTACCGACAGAGCGATTGGGGCAAGACGCTGGCCGACTGGAAGCGAGCGACACGCTACTGGGCCAACCGATGGTCGGGTGTCTCCGAGACGCCACCGGCTGACCGCGTGGAGCAGTACCTTCGCGACCGGGAACGCCGGAAGAACAACCCTCCCGAGAACTACTGGCCCAAATAGCCCACGGCCCACCCTGGCCGCCGGCCAACGCGCTCGAGGCGAACTGAACCGGCGGTCAGTCGAGCCGTTCGAGCCCCTCGCGGAACCGGCGCCCGTTGGCGACGTACTCGTCGACGGTGATCTGGATCATCTCCAGGCTCGACCCGCCGGGCTGGACCCGGGCGGGGATACCGAGCGCGAGCGCACCGGCCGGGATGACCATCTTGTTCGGCACGACTGCGTTGGCGCCGACGACCGCGCCGCTGCCGACGACCGCGAAGTGCAGGACAACCGCGCCGGAGCCGACGAGCGAACCGGGCTCCATCGTGCAGCCCTCGAGGTGAGCGAGGTGGCCGATGGCGCAACCGGCACCGACGATCGTCGGGAACCCCGGGCCGGCGTGGATCACGGTGCCGTCCTGCACGCACGACCGCGGGCCGACGACGATGGCGCCGTAGTCGCCACGCAGCACCGCACCGGGCCAGATCGATGCGTCCGGACCGATCGTGACGTCGCCGATGACGGTGGCCTGTGGGTGGACGTACGCGTCCGGGTCGATGACAGGTACGAGATCGTCGAGCCGGTAGATCGCCATCGTCAGACGTGGTGGGCGATCCAGGTGATGCCCTGGTAGGCCCGGTAGCCAAGGTAGACGACCGACGCGAGGATCATGAACTTGAAGTACCACGGCACCCGGTGGCGCATCGGCTCGGTGACCTGCGTCCCGCACGTTGGGCAGGTGCCGTCCTCGTAGAGGTCGTCGTCCTCGATCAGCTTCCCGCAGCCCTCACACCAGTGCTCCTTGACCTGCTCCGTCACCGGACGAGCTGCTCCTTAACGCCCGCCGCCGGCCCGCACCCGCAACTTGATCGGCGTCGGCCCGAGGTCGAAGTGCTCGCGCAATCCGCGTTCGACGTACCGGAGGTACGTCTGCGGCAGCCGGCCGGTGGCGAACAGCGTGAACGTCGGTGGGTCGATGGCGCCCTGGACGCCGTAGCGGATCCGGGCGCCGGGTGCGGGGTGGTTGGCCTGGATGTCCCGGAGCGCCCGGTTCAGCGCGCCGGTCGAAACCCGATGGTGGTACGCGTCGACCGCGGCGATCAGCGCCGGCAGGATCTTGTGGGCGCCCCGGCCGGACGTCGCGGAGACGCGGAGGACCGGGGCGATGCCGAGGAACGCCAGCCGTTCCCCGACGCCGGCCATCACGTCCTCCCGGTCCCCGGTCGCGACCAGGTCCCATTTGTTGAGGACGACGACCGCCGGGCAGCCCGACGCGCCGATCCGCTCGGCCAGCCGCTGGTCCTGGTGGGTCGCGCCGACGGTCGCGTCGATGACGAGCAGCGCGATGTCGGCCTCCTCGAGCGCGTCGAGCGCCCGGAGGACCGAGTACGACTCCGGCCCCCGCTCCGTCTTCGATGGCCGCCGCATGCCGGCCGTGTCGACGAAGCACAGCGGTCCCTCCGGCGTTACGACGACCGTGTCGATCGTGTCGCGCGTCGTTCCCGGCATGTCGTGGACGACCGCCCGCTCCTCGCCGATCAGTCGGTTGAAGAGCGTCGACTTCCCGACGTTCGGGCGGCCGACGAGCGCCACTCGTGGCGGCCGGCCGTCTTCTGAGACGAGCTCACCGAGCTCCGGCGCCCCGTCGACGGCCACCAGGTCCCAGACGTCGGCATGGGCGGTCCCATCCGCGGCGGTCCGACCCGCGCCCTTCCCGTCGGTCGCCCCGGGACTGGTGCCGATGACGTTGACGACCTCGTCGAGCAGGTCACCGGTGCCGCGGCCGTGGATGGCGCTGACCGGCCACGGGTCGCCGATGCCGAGCGAGATGAACTCCCACACCTGCCCCTCCCGGCCGACGTCGTCGACCTTGTTGACGACGAGGCGGACCGGCGCCTTCGTGCGACGCACGACGCGGGCGGCCGCCAGGTCCTCTTCGGTCACGCCGACCGTCACGTCGACGACGAGCAGCACGAGGTCGGCCTCGGCCACCGCCTTCTCGGCCTGGGCGCTTACCTTGTCGTCGAGCACCGTCCCACCGGCCAGCCAGCCGCCGGTGTCGACGATCGTGAACGGCACGCCCGTCCACTCCGCGTCGAGCGCCTTGCGGTCCCTCGTCACCCCCGGCTGCTCTTCTACGACCGCGGCTCGGCGGCCGACGATGCGGTTGACCAGCGACGACTTCCCGACGTTCGGCCGTCCGGCGACGACGACGACCGGCTGGCTCATCGGAGCACCACCGGCGTCGTCGCTCCCGCCCCGGTGCCGCTCCCGCATCCCACTCCCCCAGCAGGTGCGAGCTCGCCGTCGAGGGCGGCGCGCAGCGATTGCCCGTCGGTCGGGATGACCTCGACCGGTCGCGGCAGGTCCGCCAGCGTCAGCCCGTCGAGGAACCGGTCCTCCGACAGGCACACGTCCGGGATCAGATACCGCCGTCCGTCCGGCTGCCCGTCGAGCGCTCGGGCCAGATCCTCGCCGGTCAGCAGGCCGGCGACGCCGATGTTGCCGCCGAAGAAGTCGTTCGCCACCGTCAGGATCTCGACGTCCGGCCGTGCCGACAGCAACGGCGCGAGAACGCGGGCGCCGTACGTGCCGGTGACGACCGTCACCGGCCGCGTGGATTGGCGGTCCCCACCGCCTGGTCCGTCGTCTGCGGCTGGCCGGCTGTCGCCGGTCGTCCCGCCGCCGACGGTCACCCGGGCCGCCCGGTAGCCGGTGGCCGGCGCGCCGTCGACCGCGGCGAAGAAGCCGTGCCGGACGCCGTGGGCGGCGGACCGGTCGCCGGTGAACGACCGCTCGAACGCCCTGATCATCCCGATCCCGTTCTCGTGCTGCGGGAACCCGTCGTACGCGGCGGCCGGCGGCAGTGGGCGGCCGGCCAGGAGGTAGTACTCGTCCGAGGCGTAGACGAGACGGCGACCGAGGACCGACTCGTAGATCGCCTGCCACCGCCCGACCTCGTCGCAGACCGCGGCGGCCTCGTCGACGGTGTGCGGTCGCATCTCTGGCTCCGACGAGTACCGGCTCAGCCCGAGCGGGACGACGCCGACACTGGCCAGGCCGGCGTACTCGTCGAGGATGCCCGTGAACGTGTCCGTGAGCACCGGGCCGTCGTTGACGCCCGGGCAGACGACGACCTGGCCGTGCACCTCGATCCCGACGTCGAGCAGGAACCGGAGCCACCGCAGGCTCGTCGCACCCTTCGGGTTCCGGAGCATGTGCGAGCGGACGTCGGGGTCGGTGGCGTGGATCGAAACGAACAGCGGCCCGAGCCGCTCGTCGACGACCCGCTCGGCGTCGAGCTCGGTGAACCGCGTCAGCGTCGTGAAGTTCCCGTAGAGGAACGACAGGCGGTAGTCGTCGTCCTTCACGTACAGGCTCCGCCGCATACCTTTCGGCAGCTGGTAGATGAAGCAGAACGCGCAGTGGTTGTCGCAGGTGCGGATCCGGTCGAAGACGGCCGACGAGACCTCGATCCCGAGCGGCTCGCCGGCCTCCTTGCGGACCGTCAGCACGCGGGCCTCTGAACCCCCGTTGCCGGACCGGCGGACGATGATATCGAGCTCGTCGGTGTCGACGAGCTGCTGGTACTCGATGACGTCGCGGGGCTGCCGCCCGTTGAGCGAGACGAGCTCGTCGCCGACGACGAGCCCGGCTACGGCGGCCGGCGACCCCTCGGTGACGACCGTCACCTTCGGTGCCGACATGGTCCCAGGCTACTGGCCCGGCCCGACCGCCCGGTAACCTGGGCCCGTGCCCGTCGATCGAGTGCTGCTCGCCGAGCCCCGGGGCTTCTGTGCCGGTGTCGAGAAGGCGATCAAGGCCCTGGCCTGGATGGTCCGGTCTTCGAGCCGCCGGTGTACTGCTACCACGAGATCGTCCACAACCGGCACGTCGTCGACCAGTTCCGGGCGGAGGGCGTCGTCTTCGTCGACGACGTCGAAGATGTCCCGCCCGGCGCACCGCTGATGCTCAGCGCCCACGGGACCGCGCCGGACGTGGTCGAGCGGGCTCGCCGGCGCGGCGGCGTCGTCGTCGACGCGGTCTGCCCGCTCGTGACGAAGGTCCATCACGAGGTCAAGGTGCGGACGCGCAAGGGGTTCACGATCCTCTACGTCGGCCATGCCGGGCACGAGGAGGCGATCGGGACGATGGCCGTCGCCCCGGACGCGGTCCGCCTGATCGAGTCCGAAGCCGATCTCGACGCGGTGGCCGGCCCGGACGGCCGCGGTCCCGGTGCGGTCGCCCTCCTGGCCCAGACGACGCTCAGCCACGACGAGTGGTCCGGGTTGATGGAGTCGGCCCGCCGGCGGTTCCCGGACCTGTGGATGCCTGGCCGTAGCGACCTCTGCTTCGCCACGACGAACCGCCAGGAAGCCCTCAAGGCGCTGGCCGGCAAGGTCGACGCGGTCGTCGTCATCGGCTCCGCGAACTCGTCGAACACGGTCGCGCTCGAGAAGGTCGCCCGGGCGTGGGGCTGCCCACGGGTCGTTCGGGTCAACGGCGTCGCCGAGCTTCCTGACGACCTCTCCGGCACGGTCGGCGTCACCGCGGGTGCGTCCGCGCCCGAGAGCCTCGTCGAGGCCGTCGTCGACGCTCTCGCGCCCTCCGACGGCATCGACGTGCTGCCGGTGACGACCGAGGACGAGTACTTCCCGCCGCCGCCGGAGCTGCGTGAGCTGCTGCGGGCACTGTCGACCGCGGTCGGGCTCCTGACTGCCGCCGGGCCACCGGCCGGCGCCGCGGATGCCGGCGCGAACGACCCGGTCGCGGGTGATCGCGGCGTCGCCGCGGCCGACGTCCTCGCTGCGCTGGCCGGTTGAGCCCGACGAGAGGGAGCGCGCGATGACCTTCACCCGGATGGACGAGTCGACGGCCGAGCAGTGGAACGACATCTTCGTCGAGACGATCGATGCGCAACCACAGGTGGCCGACCACGTGCTCGCGATGCTCCGGTCGCTCGGCGACATGACGTTCGCGTTCGCGGTCGACCAGCTCACCCACTCCCTCCAGACGGCCACCCGCGCCGAAGAGGCCGGTGCGGACATCGAGATGGTCGTCGCGTCGCTCTGTCACGACGTCGGCAAGGCGATCTCCGTCCCGAACCACCCGCGGATCGCGGCCGAGATCCTTCGCTCGTACGTCCGTGGCGACGTCACGCGGGTGATCGAGACGCACCAGGACTTCCAGGGCCGTCACTACTACGAGCACCTCGCCATGGATCCCGATATGCGCCGGCACCACCGTGACGAGCCGTGGTATGACCTGGCCGTGACGTTCGCCGACGACTGGGACCAGACGAGTTTCGACCCGGCCTACCCGACGAAGCCGCTCGCCCACTTCGAGCCGGCCGTGCGGCGGGTCTTCGGCCAGCCGCACAGCCTCTGATGGCCAGCGTCTCCGACGGTCAACGCGACCGCCTGCGCGCCCTGCAGCGCCTCGCCGTCGACCTCGGTCGGTCCGACTTCGACGCCCGCTATCCCGACCTCTCGTTGTCGCCCGTCGCCGTGCTCATCTGCGCCTACGAGGAGCAGGACAACCTCGGCGACGTGCTCAAACGGGTCCCGTCCGAGGCGTGCGGCCTGCCGGTGACGCCGGTCGTCGTCGTCGACGGCGGCGACGACGCGACCGATCAGGTGGCGATCGACGGCGGCGCGGTGACGTTCGTCTTTCCCGCCAATCTCGGCCACGGCGTGGCGCTGCGGGTCGGCTACGACCTCTGCGTCGGCGCAGGCGCCCGCTACGTCGTCACGCTCGACGCGGATGGGCAGAACGACCCGGCCGAGATCGAGACGATGCTCCAGCCGGTCGTCGACGATGCGGCCGACTTCGTCGTCGCTTCCCGCCGGCTCGGCGTCGACGAGACCGCCGACCGCTACCGGAGGACCGGCGTCGTCTTCTTCTCGTGGCTGATGAACCGGCTGACCGGCGCGCAGCTGACCGATACGTCGAACGGCTACCGAGCGCTGCGGGCGACGATGCTCTCCGATGTCGTCGGGCGGCTCGAGCAGGACCAGTACCAGACGGCCGAGCTGCTGATCACCTGCCTCAGCCGTGGCTGGCGCGTCGCGGAACGCCCGACCGTCTGGCACGAACGCCTCTCCGGTCAGTCGAAGAAGGGCGGCAACGTGCTCTACGGCTTCCGCTACGCCGCGGTCATCGTGCGGACGTGGCGGCGCGAGCGCCGGGGCTGATCTCGACCCGGCCGGCTCAGGTCGTCCGGGCGATGTCGTAGGCGGCCTGGATCCGCTCCCGGAGCTCCTCGGTGGTCGCATGCACTTTGCTCCGTGAGACGCGCCCGCCCTCGGTCCGCGCCGGTGGTGGCAACGGCTCGCCGACGACGATACGGATGCGGAGAGGCTTGGGGATCCGCTGGCCTTTCGGCATTGCCGCGTCGGAGTTCCCGATGCCGATCGGGACGATCGACGCGCCAGTGCGGGCGGCCAGGAACGCCGCGCCGTCGGCGAGCTCGCCGACGAGCGGTCCCTCCTGGCGCATCCCCTCGGGGAAGAGGACGAGGAGCTGGCGGCGAAGCAGGACGGCTTCGGCGTGGGCGAGCGCTTCGCGATCGGCCGACTCGCGGTGCACCGGGAACGCGCCGAGCGTGAGTAGCACCCAGCCGAGGAACCGGTTCTTCCAGAGGCTGTCCTTCGCCATGAAGAAGAGCTTGCGACGAGTGACGAACGCACTGAACCCGAAGTCGGCGAACGACCGGTGGACCGGCGCCAAGATGACCGGCCCGTCGGCCGGAATGTTTGCCCTACCGGTCACGCTCGGTCGGAACCAGAGGCCGACGATCGTGACGAAGATGGCCCGGCAAATCCGATAGCCGACCGTCCGGCGCGGGTCCGGCTCGAAGACCGCACCACGGCCCGGCGCGGGCGAGTGACCAGTCGTTACAGCCACGACAGGATCTCGTCGACGACCTCGTCGACCGTCCGATCGGTCGTATCGACGACGTGCGCGTCAGCGGCGACGTAGAGCGGCGATGCGGCCCGCGTGCTGTCGATCCGGTCCGCGTCGGGCGACGCCGCCGGCCGGCTCGTCGTGCCGTCGACGGGCCCGTTCTTCCGGCGACGCGTCGAGGTAGACCTTCAGCATCGCGCCGGGAAAGACGGTCGTCCCGATATCGCGGCCCTCGACGACGCCACCGCCGTGAGCGAGCGCCCACCGCCGCTGCCGCTCGACTAGCGCGGCCCGGACGTCCGGGTTCGCAGCCACCGCGGAGACGGCCCCGCTGACTTCCGGCGACCGGATCGCACCGGTCACGTCGGTGCCGTTGATGCGGATCGTCGACGGGCCGACGTCGATCGTCGCGTCCCGGGCGATGTCCGCGACCGCCTCGGCCGCCGCCGGGTCGATGCGCCGATCGAGGACGACCCATGCGACCGACCGGTACATCGCGCCGGTGTCGAGCCGCTGATATGCCGAGCCGTTTCGCCAGCGCCCGGGAGACCGTCGACTTGCCCGAACCGGCTGGTCCGTCGATGGCAACGATCCCGCCCGGCGCCACCGCCCGAGGTACCGGTGGTGCCGGCGTGCCCAATCTGGACCGGCTGGCCGGGGCTTCCCCGATCGCGCCGCCGAGGCTGACGAGCTCGTCGACGAAGCCGGGGTAGCTCGTCGCAACGCAGTCGACGTCGTCAACGGCGCCTTCGCCGGCCGCCAGTGACGCCACCGCGGCGGCCATCGCCATCCGGTGATCACCGAGCGAGCGGACCGTCCCGGCGGAGAGCCGGCCGGTACCACGGACGATGAGATCGTCACCGACGATCTCCGCTCCCGCCCCGAACGCCCGGACGAGGTCGGCCACGCCGGCCAGCCGGTCCGATTCCTTGACCCGCAGCTCACCGACGTCGCGGAACGTCGTCTCGCCGTCCGCCGCGGCCGCGGCGACGGCGAGGATCGGTACCTCGTCGAGCGACGGGATCTCCGCCGCCTCGACGACCGTGCCGCGCAACGGTCCGGCCCCGGCGATCACCGTTGCCGTCGTCTTCTCCCGTTCGACCACCGTCACGTCGGCACCCATCCGCTGCAGGACGCCGATGAAGCCGATCCGTTCTGCACCGATGTAGATGCCCTCGACCGCCACCGAGCTCCCGGGGACGATGCAGCCAGCGACTATCCAGAACGCGGCCTGCGACGGATCTCCCGGTACGACGATGTCGATCGGCTTGAGGTTCGACGGCCGGACGCGGATGACCCGGCCGCCGCCCTCCGATGCGACCGTTATGTCCGCGCCGGCGTCGGCCAGCATCTCCTCGGTATGGGCGCGCGTCGGCACCGGCTCGTGGACGATCGTCTCGCCTTTCGCCGATATGCCGGCCAGCAGGATCGCCGACTTCACCTGCGCGCTCGCCACCGGCGGCGTCCATTCGATGCCGGTCAGCGCGCCACCGACGACATCGATCGGGGGCCGACACTGCTTCCCGTCGCCCCAGACCGTCGAGCCCATCGCGGTCAACGGGTCGGCGATGCGGTCCATCGGTCGTGACGACAGTGAGCTGTCGCCGAACAACGTCGTCGACCCGTCGAGCCCGGCCACTACCCCGGCCAGCAGCCGCATCGCGGTCCCGGAGTTCCCACAGTCGACCGGGTTGGCCGCCGCATGGAGGCGTCCACCGCTGACGGTCACCGTCGCGCCGTCCCGCGTTCACCGTCGCGCCGAGCTGGACAACCGCGGCGAGCGTGCGCGCGCACGTCGTCGCCGTCGGAGAGCCCGTGGACGACGGACGTGCCGTCAGCCAGCGCGCCGACGCAGCAGGGCGCGATGGGACACCGACTTGTCGCCTGGCGTCCGGACCGTCCCCCGCAGCGGGCCGCGGGCCACGAACTTCACACCGACCTCCTCACGTCGAAAATCCCGTCGTCACGACAGCACCTGGACAGTGCACCGGTAGTTCCGAGCGACGATCGCGTCGCGCAGCTTCGTCGACTCGTTCCGGTCGACGACGAGCAGCAGGACGCCGCTCGGGCCCTCCGCGGAGTGCGCGATCTCGATGTCGTAGATGTTGATGCCGAGGTCGCCGGCGAGCGTCGTGATCTCGGCCAGCACGCCTTCGCGGTCGGGCACCGGGACGCGCAGCTCCGCAAGGTGGTCGGGCCTCGGCGCCCGCGCCGGCAGGCTCCGGCGGGCGGTGCTCGCCCGCTCGAGCACGTCGAGCAACCCGTCGCGATCCGACTCGGCGACGCGCTGGCGCATCGTCGTCAGGTCGCCGACGACCTGGTCGAGCGCGGCGACGATCGCCGCCGCGTTCTCCGCGCAGATGTCCGGCCAGATACCCGGGTGGCCGGCGGCGACTCGGGTCATGTCCCGGAAGCCACCGGCCGCGAGTCGTAGGAGGGCGGCGTTTTCCTCCGCGCCCTTCGACGCGGCGTTCATCAACGTCGCCGCGACGAGGTGCGGTACGTGCGAAACGACCGCGACGAGGCGGTCGTGTTCGGCCGGCGCGAGCGCGACGACGTCGGCACCGAGCGCGCTGACCGTCGTCTGGAGCCGGGCGAACGCGTCGAGATCGGTCGTCGCGGTCGGCGTCAGGACCCACGTCGCCCCGGTGAAGAGGTCCCGGTCGGCACCGTCCAGGCCGACCTGTTCGGAGCCGGCCATCGGGTGGCCGCCGACGAACCGCGGGTGGTCGACGGCGGCGACGACCGGCGCCTTGACACCCGCGACGTCCGTGACGACGAGGTCCGGCCGGCGGCCCAGGTCGTCGAGCAGGCGGCGGGCGATCGGTGCGACCGAGCTCGCCGGCGTGGCGATGAACGCGACCGTCGGCCGCCGGGTCGTCGCCGATCTCGTCGAGCGCGCCGGCGACGAGCGCGGCCTGCGCCCGTTCGGTGTCGGCATCGTCGCCGGTCACGTGCCAGCCGCGGGCCCGCAGCGCCAAGCCGAGTGAGCCGCCGATCAGCCCGGTCCCGACGACGAGCGCCCTATTCGGGGAGGTCATCGCGGAGCACTTGTGCGCCGTGGAGGTAGACGTGTCGCAGTTTCTCGCGGGGATGGTCCGTGCTCACGTGGAGCAACGTCCGGAGGCAGCGCGGCATCGCGCCGGGGACCGCGATCTCGGCTGCGCAGAGCAGCGGGACTGCGCCGAAGCCGATACCACGGGCCGCGGTCGCCGGGAACATGCTGACGACGTCGGCCGTCGCGGTGAAGACGATGCTGATGACGTCGTCTTCGACCAGGTCATTGCGGTCCATCAGCTCCCGGAGCAGCTCCTGGACGCGTTCGGTGATCTGTTCGGCGGTGTCGTCGTCGACGGTGGTCGCGCCCCGGAGCGCTCGTACGGCCATCGGCCGTGCATGCTACTTGGCGGCCCGGTTCGACCTCGCCGTCGCCGGCCGGCCGACCGCGGCCCCGAACAGCGACCGCACCTCGGCCGGCGTCAGGGCGCGCCACTGTCCCGGTGGCAACGTCCGGTCGGCCACCGGCCCGATCCGCGTCCGTACGAGTCGCCGGACCGGGTGGCCTACCGCGTCGCACATCCGCCGGACCTGGCGGTTCCGGCCTTCGTGGATGACGATCCGGACGACGCCCGGCGACGTCGTACCGACGACTGCCGGTTCGGTCAGCCCGTCGTCGAGCTCGACGCCCTCGCGGAGCCGGCGGAGCGCGCCGGCCGATGGCACGCCGTCGACCTCCGCCAGGTACTCCTTCTCGATCCCGTGCGACGGGTGCGTCAGGAGCTGAGCGAGCTCACCGTCGTTCGTCATGACCAGCAGGCCTTCGGTGTCCCGGTCGAGCCGGCCGACCGGGAACACGCGAGGGTCGTCGGGGACGAGCGAGACGACCGTCGGCCGGCCCTGCGGGTCCGACGCGGTCGTGACGACGCCGGCCGGCTTGTTCAGCAGGTAGTGGACGAGGCCCGGCGCGGCCGCGACTGGCACGCCGTCGACCGCGATCCGCTGCACCGCCGGGTCGACCCGTGCACCGAGCACTGCGACCGCGCCGTCGACGGTGACGCGCCCGTCAGCGACGAGGTCGTCACAGACCCGCCGGCTGCCGATCCCGGCGCGGGACAGGACCTTCTGGAGCCGGTCGCCCTCGGCCTCCGGCCGGCCCGGTTCAGTCGCCGTCGGACCCGCCGGCCGGTCGGAGGCTGGCCTCGAGCTCTTCGACGATCTCCGCGCCGGGCAGAAAGTCCTCGACCGGCGGCAGCTCGTCGAGCCGGTCGAGCCCGAGCCGCTCCAAGAACAGGTCCGTCGTGCCGTAGAGCACCGGCTGGCCGGGGCCTTCCGCCCGACCGACCGCCTCGATGTACCCCCGTTGCTCGAGCAGGCGGACGACGCCGTCGACGTTGACGCCGCGCAATGCGGCCATCTGCGACCGGGAGACCGGCTGGCGGTACGCGACGATCGCCAGCGTCTCGAGCGCCGCCGTCGACAGGCGGTGCGAGACCTCCCGGTTCGCGAACCGCTCCACGTACGCGGCCTGGTCCGGGTGAGTCTGGTAACGGAAGCCACCGGCGATCCGGGCCAGCACGAACCCGCGCCCCTGCGTCTCGTACTCGACGGCAAGCCGGTCGCCAGCGGCCTCGACGCGGTCGACCGGCTCTTCGAGCAGCTCCGCCAGCAGCTGTGGCGGTACCGGTTCGACCGCGACGAGCAGGACCGCCTCGATCGCCCGGTTCAGCTCGTCGTCGGTCATCAGCCGTCGTACTCGTCGGCGCCGAGATCGCCGATCAGCGCGCCGGCGAGCGGCCGTCCCTCCGCGATCCACTCGACTTCGAGGTCGCCGAAGACGTGGCCTTGGCCGAGCGAGACCTGGCCGAGCTTGCACAGTTCGAGGACCGCGAGGAAGTGGACGATGACCTCGATGCGCGTCGTCAGGTGGCCGGTCAGCGCCCGGAACGACGTCGGCCCGCGACCGGGCAGTGTCGTCGCCAGCCGTTGCACCGTTTCCGAGACGGTGACCGTGTCGACCGTGACGTGCGAGAGGTCGACCTGTGGCACCGGCCGTTCCGCGGTCGCCCGCAGGTACGCCTGGGCGAGCCCGTCCGCAGTGACGCCGGCGAGCAGGTCCGGCGCATGGACGACGAAACCGTCGTCGAGCCCCACTTCGCGGCGGGATCGACCGGGCCGCCCGCTCCGCGAGGACGACGAACGCGTCGGCCGCGGCCGCGTACGCCCGGCACTCGAGCAGGCGCGAGAGCAGGAGGTCGCGCTCCTCCCAGCCGACGAGCTCCTCGTCGTCTTCGACCACGTCCGGGCCCGGCAGCAGCTTCTGGGACTTCAGCTCGACGAGAATGGCCGCGACCAGGACAAACTCCGACAGCATGTCCATCGTCAGCTCTTCTCGACGCTCCGACAGGACCGCGATGAACGCATCGACGACCGGCGTGAGCGGGATCTCCAAGATGTCGACTTCGTGGCTGCCGACGAGGTGCAACAGCAGGTCGATCGGCCCTTCGAAGACGGGGGTCGCGACCGTGTACGCCACGGACCGACCCTACCTCGCCGGGTGGCGCGTCCCGGTGACCCCTCCCGGCGCCCCTGGACGGGCCGCGGGCGGGGTTCCCCTACCATGTCGCCCCATGGTCAGGGTCTTTTCAGGCGTGCAACCTTCCGGGGATCTCCATCTGGGGAACTATCTCGGGGCCATCCGCCAGTGGGTCGCCCAGCAGCACGAGCACGACGCGTTCTACTGCATCGTCGACCTGCACGCCCTGACGCTCGAGATCGACCCCGCGGTGCTCCGGACCCGCACCCTCGAGGCCGCGGTCAACCTGCTCGCGGCTGGCCTCGACCCGCAGGTCTGCACCCTTTTCGTCCAGAGCCACGTTCCCGAGCACCAGCGGCTGACGTGGCTGCTCGAGTGCACCGCGTCGATGGGCGAGCTCAACCGGATGACGCAGTTCAAGGAGAAGGGCCGCGGCAACGACAGCGCCCGCGTCGGCCTCCTTACGTACCCGGTGCTCCAGGCCGCGGACATCCTGCTCTACGACGCCGACCGAGTCCCCGTCGGCGAGGACCAGCGCCAGCACCTCGAGCTCGCCCGCGACCTCGCGATCCGCTTCAACCACCGTTACGGCGACACGTTCGTCGTCCCCGAGGGTGCGTTCCCGACCGTCGGTGCCCGCGTCATGGACCTCCAGCACCCCGGCCGCAAGATGTCGAAGTCCGTCGACTCGCCCCTCGGGACGATCGCCGTCCTCGACGACCCCGCGGAGATCGAACGGAAGGTGCGCAAAGCCGTCACCGACACCGACGGCGACGTCCGCTACGACCCCGACGCGAAGCCCGGGCTGTCGAATCTCCTCGACCTGCTCGCCGCGGCCACTGATCGCTGGCCGGTCGACGTCGCGGCCGACTACTCCCGCTACGGCGACCTCAAGAACGACGTCGCCGCCGCGCTCGTCGAGCTGCTCCGGCCTGTCCGCGAACGCCACACCGCGCTCTCGAGCGACGTCGGTGCCGTTCGTACGATCCTCGCCGCCGGCGCCGACGGCGCTCACGCGGTCGCGTTGGCCACCTACAACCGGGCCGCCGATGCGATCGGGTTGCTCGCTCCCTAGACGCCCATTTTAAGTAGGCGTTTTCCAATGCTTACCGGCCGGTCCTACCCGTGGCGTCGTAAGTTCGACCCGAACCGTGCCCTTTGGTGTCACACCCCGCGGTGACAATGGCGACATGGCTGACGACGTCGGCATCCTCAGCGCCATCGATCGGCATCTCGCCGGACTACGGGCCGCAGTCGCGTCGCTCGATCCCGACCAGCTGACCGGGCCTGACGCGGCTCGTCTGGTCGAACGCGGCGTCGACGTCGAGCGTCTCGGACTGGCGATCCGTACCCGCTGCGCCCGCCGCGTCGCCTCGACGAGGACGTATGAGTCGTCGGGCCACAAGAGCGCAGCGAGCTGGCTCGGTGGCGCCAGCGGCGAGTCGACCGGTGCCGCACAGACCGTGCTCGACGTCGGCGAACGGTTGGCCGACGCGCCGTTGGTCGACGACGCGTTCCGTGACGGAAAGCTATCGTTTGCCCAGGTCAAGGTGGTCGCGGGCGCCGGTGCGCTCGACCCTTCGTCCCAGCAGCAGCTCATCGACGCCGCTCAGCACGAGTCGTTCAAGGAGCTGCGCGACCGCGCCGACCGGGTCAAGCGGGCCGTGCTCGGTGAAGCGCGGGAGGCGGCCAAGGAGGCCCGGGCGTGCCGGAAGCGCTACTTCAAGGCCTGGGCGCCCGAAGAGGGCGGTCTCCGGTTCGAGGCGTGGCTGCCGAAGGTCGACGGCGCCCGTGTGCTCTCGGTCGTCGAGCGCGAAGCCGACGCCGTGTTCAAGGAGGCCTACGCCGCGGGAAGGCGAGAACCGCACGTCGCGTACGTGGCCGACGCGTTCGTCCGGGTCGTCTGCGGCGACGCGACCGCGAGGCCGAAGGCCGACGTCCACCTCCGAGTCGATCTGGCGGCGTTGCGGCGTGGTGCAGTCGACGGCGACGAGCGGTGCGAGATCGACGGCGTCGGCGCGGTGCCGATCGAGGTCGCCCGGGACCTCCTCGGCGATTCGCTGCTCCAGCTCGTCGTCCGGGACGGCACCGACGTCAAGACCGTGACGTCGCGCAAGCGGACGGTCCCCACGCCGCTGCGGACCGCACTGATCGAGCGTGACCAGGGCTGCGCCGTCCCCGGCTGTCCGAACACGAGGTATCTCGAGATTGACCACGAATGGGAGTTCGCCAAGGGCGGCCCGACGAGCCTCGAGAACCTTCAGCTGCTCTGCACGCACCACCACCGCATGAAGACGACGCTCGGCTTCCGGCTCGTCCGCGGGCCGGACGGGACCCGGCGGTGGGAGGGTCCGGTTACACGCCCAGAAGTGTCCCCCACCAGTTCTGCAGGCGGTCGAAGATCGGCTGGAGCGGGTAGACGCGCGCCATCCCGAGCAGCAGTAGACCGCCGAAGATGATCGGCAGCCCGTACGGGCGGATACGCAGGTACTGCGGCCACCACGAACCCGGGAGCAGCCGCTCGAGCAGGGCGGATCCGTCGAGCGGCGGGATCGGGATCAGGTTGAAGAACGCCACCCAGAGGTTGACGAGGCCCGCGTAGAAGATGATCCGTTCCACCAGCCCCGGTGTCGGCGTCAGCTGACCTCCCCGGGAGTAGAGCCCGTAGAACAGCAGCCCGGACAGCGCGGCGAGGACGATGTTCGTGAACGGGCCGGCCAGCGAGACGAGGACGCCCTGGTTACGTGGGCTGCGCAAGCGGCTGACTGTCACCGGCACCGGCTTCGCCCAGCCGAAGAACCCCCAGCCCGACAGGACCATGATCGCGGGGACGAGCAGCGTCCCGATCGGGTCGACATGGCGGATCGGGTTCAGGCTGAGCCGGCCGGCGCGCTTCGCGGTGTCGTCGCCGAACGCCAACGCGACCCAGCCGTGCGAGATCTCGTGGAGGATCAGCGACGGGATCAGGATGCAGAACCAGATGATCTCTGTCTCGTTGATCCGGTGCGCCCGCAGCAGGATGACGACGACAGCGACGATCGCGACGATCCAGATGATCTGCCGCGTGCTCCGTGGGCGAGCCCGTACCGGCGGGGCATCCGTCGACGGCTCGCCGTCGACCCGGTAGGCATGTTGGTTCGGGCGCCAGTTCGCGGTCCCGCCGGGCGGTGGGTCCTCGGCCATTGTCAGTGCCGCGAGGCGCAAGCCATGCAGAACTGAGCCGTCGGCATCGCCTCGAGGCGGGCCGCGGCGATCGGCTGCCCGCAGCGCTGGCAGAGACCGTAGGTGCCGTCGGCGACGCGGGCGATTGCCGCGTCGACGTCGTGCAACGCCTCGTTCAGCGAGAGCGTCAGCGCCTCCGCCTCGCCGCGTTCGGCGGTGACCTGGCTGGAGTCGGCGAAGTTCGAGTCGTAGTTGAGGCCGCCGAGCTCGGCGAGCTGGTGACGCAGGTCGGCCTGCTCGGCCTCGAGAAGACCGAGATAGTCCGTGGTGACCATTCGCCCAGCTTAGAGCTAACCGGCCCTTGGGTGAGCCGACTCGTAGGCGGCCCGGAGGTGCTCCGCAGTGACCTTCGTGTAGAGCTGGGTCGTCGAGATCGACGCGTGGCCGAGCAGCTCCTGGACAACGCGGATGTCCGCGCCGCGGGCGAGCATGTGGGTTGCGCACGAGTGGCGGAGGACGTGGGGGCTGACGCGGATGCCGGTGCCGGTCGCCCGCCGGCGGAGGACGTCGTACGCCCCCTGCCGGCTCAGGCGGCCGCCACGGTGGTTGAGGAAGACGGCCACGTCGTCGCCCCTACGGCGCCACTTGGCCGGGACCAGCCGGTCGCGTCCGCCCGGGCCGAGCCACGCCGCGAGCGCACCGGCCGCACACCGGCCGAGAGGCACGAGGCGCTCCTTCGCACCCTTTCCGTAGAGCCGGACGAGTGGCCCGTTGAGGTCGGCGAGGTCGAGGCCGACGATCTCGGAGACGCGACCGCCGGTGCCGTAGAGCAGCTCGAGCAGCGCGCGGTCGCGGCGGTCGATCGGGTCGTCGCCGGACGCGGCGTCGAGCAACCGGACGACGTCGGCCTCGGTCAGGGCCTTCGGCAGCCGGCTCGGCGGCCGGCCGGTCTCGGTGGCCGCGGTCGGATCGGCCGGCGCGAAGCCCTCGTCGACCATGAAGCGGTGGACGCCGCGGACCGCAGAGAGAGCCCGGGCGATCGACGCCGGGCTATGGCCGCCGGCCCGGAGCGCCGCGAGATGGTCCGCGACGTCGTCCGGCCCGGCGTCGGTCAGCCCGCGGCCGTGGGCGGCGAGCGTCGCCTCGTAGGCGACGAGGTCACGGCGGTACGACGCAAGCGTGTTGCGAGCCCGTCCCCGCTCGACGGCCAGCCAGGACAGGTACTCCTCGGCCGGCGTCGAGACCGTCACCGGATGAGCAGGAGACCGAGGATCGTCGTCTCGTCGACGAGACGGCCGTCGGCGATGAGCGCGTCGACGTCGTCGACGGCGATCCGCTCGACGGACATCCACTGCTCCTCGACGCCGCTCCGGGCGGTCGCGCACGGCCGGAGATCGGTGGCGACGAAGATCGTCGTTCGCTGGTCGGAGTAGCCCGGCGAGTTGTGGACGGTGGCCAGTCGACGCATCGCGCCGGCCTCGAGGCCGGCCTCTTCGACGAGCTCGCGCCGGGCGGTCGTCTCGAGCGGCTCGCCGTCGACGTCGCACGTCCCGGCCGGCGCCTCCAAGAGCGCGGTCATGACCGGCGCGCGGAACTGGCGAACGAGCGAGACCGTGCCGTCGTCGTGGAGCGGGACGATCGCCACCGCACCGGGATGGCGGACGACGTCACGGGTGAACGCCTCGCCGTCCGGGCTGACGAGGTCGATGGTCTCGACCGCGAAGACCCGGCTCTCGAAGACGCGCTTCTCGCCGACCTTCTCGAACTCAGTGGACGGCGTCAAGGTCGATCAGCCGTGGCTCGCGACCTTCCGCCCGCTCGAGCGCAGCCGCGACGAGCTCCCGGAAGAGCGGGTGCGGGCGGTCCGGGCGGCTCTTGAACTCCGGGTGCGCCTGCGTGCCGACCCAGAACGGATGGCCGGGCAGTTCGACGAACTCGACGAGCCGGCCGTCCGGCGACGTCCCGGAGCACGCCAGGCCCGCGGCTTCCAGCCGCGCCCGGTAACGGGCGTTGACCTCGTAGCGGTGGCGATGGCGCTCGGTGACGGCCTCGGCGCCGTAGATCTTGGCGACGAGCGATCCGGGCGCCAGCATTGCCGGGTAGGCGCCGAGGCGCATCGTGCCGCCCTTGTCGACGACGTCGGCCTGGTCCGGCATGAGGTCGATCACCGGGTGTGGGCTCAGCGAGTCGAACTCGCCCGAGTTCGCGCCGTCGAGGTCCGCCAGGTGGCGGGCCGCCTCGATGACCATCACCTGCAAGCCGAGGCAGAGCCCGAGCAGCGGGATGTCGTGCTCCCTCGTGTACTCGCGCGGCGGCGATCATTCCTTCGATGCCGCGCTCACCGAAGCCGCCCGGAATGACGACGCCGTCGAGGTCGTGGAGCCGGTCGGTCTCGAGCAGGCCGGGCACGAGCTCGGCGTCGATCCAGTCGAGGACGACCTGGACGCCGTGGTGGAACCCGGCGTGGCGGAGCGCCTCGACGACCGAGAGGTAGGCGTCCGGCAGGTTGACGTACTTGCCGACGATGCCAATCCGCACCGGCCGGTCGGACGTCTCCACGCGGTGGACGAGCCGTTCCCAGTCGGCCAGGTCGACCGGGTGGTCGGCCGGGTCGATGCCGAGCGTGCGGCAGACGACCTGGTCGAGCCCTTCCTCGTGCAGCGTGAGCGGGATCTCGTAGATGCTGCTGGCGTCGATCGCCGACGTGACGGCTTCGATCGGCACGTCGCAGTTGAGCGAGATCTTGCGCTTGAGCCCGTCGGAGATGTCCTTGTCGCTGCGGCAGACGATGACGTCGGGCTGGATACCGCGGCTGCGCAGCTCGGTCACGGAGTGCTGCGTCGGCTTCGTCTTCTGCTCGCTCGACGGCGCCAGGTACGGCACGAGCGTCAGGTGGACGTAGCAGACGTTGTCGCGCCCGACGTCGCGGCGGAACTGCCGGATCGCCTCGATGAACGGGACGATCTCGATGTCGCCGACGGTCCCGCCGATCTCGACGATGACGATGTCGACGTCGTCGCCGGCGAGCCGGCGGATGCGTTCCTTGATCTCGTCGGTGACGTGCGGGATGACCTGGACGGTCTTGCCGAGGTAGTCGCCCCGCCGCTCCTTGGCGATGACCGACGAGTAGATCGAGCCGGTCGTCGTGTTCGAGTTGCGGTTGAGGCTCTCGTCGATGAACCGCTCGTAGTGACCGAGATCGAGGTCGGTCTCGCCGCCGTCCTCGGTGACGAAGACCTCACCGTGCTCACCGGGGTTCATCGTCCCCGGGTCGACGTTGATGTACGGGTCGAGCTTGCACATCGTCACCCGAAGGCCGCGGCACTTGAGGAGCCGGCCGAGGGACGATGCGGTAAGCCCCTTACCCAGCGAGCTGGACACCCCGCCGGTGACGAAGACGAATTTGCTCATCGGCACCCCCTAACGCTAGTCGGTCCGCACCGCGGCGGTGGTGGACAGCAGCTCCTCGGCGTGCGCCCGGGCGGCCGCGCTGTCGGGGTGGCCCGAGAGCATGCGGGAGAGCTCGACGACGCGTTCGTCACGGCCGAGAACGGTGGCCGTCGTCACCGTCCGGCCGCCGGTCGCAGCCTTGCGGACCGCGATCTGGCGGTCGGCGAACGCCGCGACCTGGGCGAGGTGGGTGACGACGAGTACCTGCCGACCGCCGGCGACCTCGCGCAGCGCGCCGCCAAGAGCGAGTGCGGCCGCGCCGCCGACGCCGGCGTCGACCTCGTCGAACAGCATCGTCGCCGGGCCGCCGGCCGCAACGAGCCGCAACGACAGCATCGTCCGGGCGAGCTCGCCACCGGACGCGACACGGGCGAGCGGCTGGGTCGGCTCGCCCCGATTGGCGCCGAGCAGGAAGCGGACGTCGTCACCGGGCCCGTCGTCGCCGACCGTGACGTCGAACCGGGCGTCCGGCATCGCCAGCGTCCGCAACCGCTCCCCCGCCGCGTCGGCGAGCGCCGGCGCCGCGGCCTGCCGGGCCCGCCGTAGCTCGACTTCGGCCGCGACAACCGCCGCCCGGGCCTGCCGCCGCTCGCCCTCGAGCACCTCGGCGGCCGCGGCCGCGCCCTCGAGGTCGGCGAGCTGGCTCGCGGCCTGGTCGTGGTAGTCGATGACGTCGGCCAGCGTCGGTCCGTACTTGCGTCGCAGGTCGGCCAGGAGCTGCCGGCGGGACTGGACGTCGGCCAGCCGGGCCGGGTCGTCGTTCCACGTCTCGACCGCGGTGCGCAGATCGGTCGCGAGGTCGGCGATCTCTGCCGCGGTCGCCCGCAGCCGGCCCTCGTCGGCCGCGAACGGTTCGCGGCCCGCCAGGGCGGCGATCGCCGCGCCGAGCCGCAGGCCGGCCCCGCCGGCGCCGTCCGGGCCGTCCCCGTCGAGCTGGACGAGCGCCTCGGCCGCGGCCTCCCGGTGGGCGCCGAGGTCGGCGAGCCGGTCCTCCTCGGCCCGCAGCGTGTCGTCCTCGTCCGGGCCGGTCAGCCGGGCGCGGTCGATCTCGTCGACCTGGTGGCGGAGGACGTCCGCGTCCCGGGCCCGCTGTTGCTCGTCGCCGCCGATCGCGGCCAGCCGGTCGTCGACGGCCACCAGCTCCCGTCGGGCCCGTTCGAGCGGTCGGCGGTCCGCCCCGGCGAAGTCGTCCAGCGCCCGGCGTTGGGCGGCCGTCGACAGCAGTGACTGCTGGTCGTGTTGGCCGTGGATCTCGACGAGGCCGTCGCCGACCTCGGCCAGGACCGCGACCGGCGCCATCCGACCGTCGACCCACGCCCGCGACCGGCCGGACGCCGGTACCGCCCGGGCGAGGAGGATCTCACCGTCGTCGGTGGTGAACCGGGCCTCGACGAGCGCTTCCGCGGCTCCGGCGCGGACGAGGCCGGTGGAGGCCCGCTCGCCGAGGACGAGCTGGAGCGCCTCGACGAGCAGCGTCTTACCGGCGCCGGTCTCGCCGGTGAGCGCCGTCATCCCCGACCCGAGCTCGATCGTCAGGTCGTCGACGACGCCGAGACCGCGTACGCGGAGCTCGGTCAGCACGTCCCGAGCGTCGTCCGGAACCGGTCAGCGAAGCCGCGGTCGCCGAACGAGACGAACCGGATCGGGTCCGGCGCCACCCGGCAGACGACCTCGGCGCCCGGTGACAGCCGGCCGACCTCGCGTCCGTCGATCACGAGCACCGCCGGCCGGCCGGGGAGGACGCCGACCGTGACGACCTGCTCGGGCGGGAGGACGAGGCTGCGGTCGATCGAGAGGTGCGGCGCGACCGGCGTGACGACCATTGCCCGCATCGCCGGCGAGACGACCGGTCCGCCGGCCGAGAGGTTGTACGCGGTCGACCCGGTCGGGGTGGCGACGAGCACGCCGTCGGCCTTGTGCGAGAGGAACGGCTCGCCGTCGATCGCCGTCGACAGGTTCACCATGTGGCCGGGCACGGTCTTCTCGGTCACCATTTCGTTCAGCGCCACCCACCACCGCTCGCCGCCGTCCCCCGGCAACGAACGGTCGTCACCGGCGGCCGGCGTGAGCTCGCCGTTGACCGAGACGGCCAGCGCAGTCCGCTCCTCGAGCGTCACCGATCCGTCGAACACCCGCCCGAGCGCGTCCTTCAGCTGCGCCGGCTCGACCTCGAGCAGGTAGCCGAGCCGGCCGAAGTTCACCCCCATGACCGGGATCTTCGCCGCGTAGGCGAGCGGCACCATGCGGAGGAACGTTCCGTCGCCGCCGAGGCTGACCGCCAGGTCGGCCCACGAGAGGTCCGCGCCGGAGAGGTCGCCGGCCGGGACGTGGCCAGCCGCCCGGTCGGCGTCGCCGAGCTCGAGCACCCGGGCGCGGTGGCCGAGCCCCTCCAGCCACGGGACGACGTCGTCGGCCAGCTGCCGCGCCTCTGCTCGGGCGCCGTTGACGAGCACCGCGACCGTCGTCATTCGCCAACCGCCGCGGCGATCAGCGATGCCACCTCGGCCTCGTCGGGGCTGTCGGCGCCGACGACCACGTGGAGCAGGAACTCGGTGTTGCCGGCCGGACCGAGCACCGGGGAACGCATGACCCCCATGATGCCGGCTCCGGCGTCGGCGAGCGACGATGCCACTGACCGGATGGCTGCGGCCCACGTCGCGGGTTCGCGGATCACGCCTTTGCCCCGCGAGACCTCCGCCCGGCCGGCTTCGAACTGGGGCTTGACGAGGACGACGACATGGCCGCCGGGACGGACGATCGGGCCGGTGAGGACCGGTGCGACGACGGTGGCCGAGATGAACGACAGATCGGCCGTGACGACGTCGACTGGGCGGTCGTCGCCCAACGCGGCGGCCACCCCCGCCGGCGTGAGCGACCGGACGTTCGTCCGTTCGAGCACCGCGACCCGGTCGTCGCTCCGTAGCCGCTGATCGAGCTGGCCGTAGCCGACGTCGACGGCGACGACGCGGGCCGCGCCGTTCTGTAGCAGGCAGTCCGTGAACCCCCCGGTCGACGCGCCGGCATCGAGCGCGACGGCCCCGGTGACCGGCACCGCGAACCGTTCGAGCGCCGCAGCCAGCTTCTCGCCGCCCCGGCTGACGAACCGAGGCCCGTCGCCCTCGACGACGACCGCGTCGGACGGCGCGACGAGCCGCGCCGGCTTGTCCGCGATCGCGCCGCCGACGAGGACCCGGCCGGCCTCGATCGCGGCCTGCGCCTGCTGGCGGTTCGCCGCCAGACCGCGCCGGACCAGCGCGAGGTCGAGCCGTACCCGGCTGGTCAGCGGTCCGCGGCCGGCCCGGCCGTCTTTTTCTTCGCCGCGGCCTCCTTCGTCCCGGCGGCCGTCTTCTTCGTCGGCGCGGCCTTCTTCGTCGGCGCGGCCTTCTTCGTGCCGGCGGCCTTCTTCGTCCCGGCGGCGTTCTTGGCCCCCGTGGCCGCCTTTGCCGGGCTCGATCGTTTCGTTGCCTGGGCGGCGGCGGTCTTCGTCGCCTGTCGGCCGACGTCGGCGGAGTGCCGGAGGAGGTCGGCCGCCCGCTTGGCGAGGTCGTCGGGGTCGATCCCGAGGGCGGTCAGCTGGTTGGCGACCTCCGAACGGACGAGGTCGAGCAGCTCCTCGCTGGCCTTGCGGCTCCGTTCGACGAGGTCGTCGATCCACTCCTGCGCCTGGGCCCCTTGGAGTTGGCCGGCGCCGACGAGCTCGCGGACGATCTCCTCGGCCCGGGCCCGGGTGATCTGGCCGAGCGCCGCACCGGCCTCGACGTACTTGCGGAACCCGTCGTTCGATGCCATGCCCTTCAGTCTACTCGCCGAGTGCTTACTATTGCAAGCGTTTGTTAGCCACGGTTACCGACCAGCCTCGATGACCAGGGAGAGGAGATCGTCGGCGACGGCTGCGGGGGTCGGCTGGACCACGGCGTCGCGGGCGGTGACGCCAGAGAAGACGAGGGCGAACGGGGCGCCGAGCCGTTCGGCCAGGAGACCATCGGTGGCTGATCGGTCGCCGACGACCGCGGCGACGCGATCGACGCGGCCGGCGATCAGGTCGGCCATCGGCTGGTACGGCTTGCCGGCGATCTCCGGCTGCCGACCCGACGCGGTCGTCACCGCGGCCAGCAGCGCGCCACCGCCGGGGATGAGCCCGTCGGGCGTCGGGTGCGTCGGATCGTCGTTCGTGCCGATCAAGCGGGCGCCGCCGTAGACGGCGCGGGCCGCGGCGGTGAGACCGTCGAAGTCGAACCGGCGCGTCCAGCCGACGACGACCGCGTCGGCCGGGCCTTCGTCTACGACGGTGGCCCCGCGGGCACCGAGCGCCTCGACGACACCGGCATCGGCCAGGGCGAGGACGGTGGCGCCCGGCTCGACGAGCCCAGCTGCCGCGGCGGCCGACGAGACGAGCTCGTCCGGCTCGACCGCAATGCCGATACGGTCCAGTCGCCCGACGAGCTCGGCGCTGGTCAGTCCGGAATTGTTGGTGGCGAACAGGACGCGGTCACCGGCGCGGCGGAGCCGGGCGATCGCGTCGGCCGCGCCGGCGATCGGTTGACCGGTGAGCCAGATGACGCCGTCGAGGTCGATGACCCACGTGCCGCCCGGCTCGGGCGGCCAGGTCGGTCGAGGCACCTACTTGGCAGCGGGGGCCTGGCGGACGACGACGACCGGGCACTGCGCGTGGTGGACGCAGTGCATACCGACCGAGCCGAGCAGGACACTGCCGAATTCGCCGTGGCCGCGGCTGCCGACGACGAGCAGATCGGCGCCTTCCGCCACGGCGAGGAGCGAGCCGGCCGGGTGGCCGGCGACGGTCGTCTTCGTGATCTCGACGCCGTCGTCGTCGAGCGCGGCGAGCGCGTCGGTCAGCGTCTCTTTGGCGTAGCCGGCGACGTCGTCCTCGGTGATCGTTGTGGCGACGACGACACCCATCGAGTCGCCGACGCCGAACCACCCGGACGGCAGCGAGTACGAGCAGACGACCTCGAGCTCCGCCGTTCGCAGCCGCGCCTCGTCGAGCGCCCAGGCGAGCGCCGCCTTCGATCCGTCCGAGCCGTCCACTCCCACGACGATGCGTCCCATGGCACCTCCTCGCCGGCAGGCTACCGTGGCGCCGTGTCCGCGCTCGAAGTGGGACGGCGACGGTGGGGCAGGTCGTCTTCGCCGGCGTGACGAAGCGCTTCGGTGACGTCATCGCGGTCGACCACCTCGACCTGACCGTCGCCGACGGCGAGCTGCTCGTCCTCCTCGGCCCGTCCGGCTGCGGCAAGACGACGGCGTTGCGGACGGTCGCGGGCCTCGAGGAGATCGACGAGGGGTCGTTGACGATCGGCGACCGCGTCGTCAACGACGTCGAGGCGAAGGACCGTGACGTGGCGATGGTCTTCCAGAGCTATGCCCTCTATCCACACCTCACGGTGGCCAAGAACATCGAGTTCCCGTTGCGCCAACGGGGCGCCGACCGGGCCGAACGGACCCGCCAGGTCCACGAGGTCGCCGAGACGCTGGGGCTGACGCCGTACCTCGGCCGCAAGCCCGGCCAGCTGTCCGGTGGCCAGCGCCAACGGGTGGCGCTCGCCCGGGCGATCGTGCGCAGCCCGGCGGCGTTCTTGATGGACGAGCCGTTGTCGAACCTCGATGCCGCGTTGCGGGTCCAGACGCGGGCCGACATCGTCGCCCTCCAAGAGCGGCTCGGGACGACGACGCTCTACGTCACCCACGACCAGGTCGAGGCGATGACGATGGGCGACCGCATCGCGGTGATGGACGGCGGCCTCCTCCAACAGGTCGCCCCGCCGCAGGCGCTCTACGCGAAGCCGGCGAACACGTTCGTCGCCCGTTTCCTCGGGAGCCCGGGCATGAACCTCATCCCGGGCGTCGCCGCTGACGACTCGGTCACCGTCGCCGGAGGATCGGTCCCGCTGCGCGACGCGCTCCTGCCGCTGGCCCCGGTCGGCCGATCGCTGATCGCTGGGGTCCGTCCGGAGGGGCTCCGCCTCGATCCGGCCGGCAGCGTCGAGGCGTCGGTCGTCATCGTCGAGCAGCTCGGTGCGGAGGCGCACATCATCGCCACGCTCGGCGACGGGACGCGGGTCGTCGTCCGCCAGGATGCCGCCCGGCCGAGCCCGGGGCTGGCCGAAACGGTGCGGATCGCCGCCGACCCGGCCGCGGTCCACCTGTTCGACGGGGACGCGAGCGGGGAACGGCTCGGATGAGCACGCGCCGACGAGTCCGCGAGGCGCTGCTCGGCTACGCACTGATCCTGCCCGCGCTGGCCATCTTCGGTCTCTTCGTGTTCTATCCGTTCGCCCGGAACTTCAAGCTGGCGCTGTACCAGGCGCCGCCGTTCCCGAACCTCCCGAGCCGCTACGTCGGTCTCCACCAGGTCGGCCAGGTGCTCACGTCGAGCAACTTCGTACAGTCGCTGCTCACGACGCTGCTGTTCGTCGTCCTCGTCGTCCCGGCCGGTCTCCTCATCGGGCTGTTCCTGGCCGTCGCCGCCCAACGCCAGCTCCGAGGGTTGGCGATCTACCGGATCATCTTCTCGTCGACCGTCGTCACGTCGGTCGCCGTCTCCGCTCTCGTCTTCTACTCGCTGATGAACCCGGTCGTCGGCCTGCTGCCGTGGCTCGGCATCAACCCCCACCCGTCCCTCCTGCAGAACTCGACGTGGGCGCTGCCGGCGGTGGCGCTTATGGCCGTCTGGCAGTTCGTCGGTCTCTCGTTCATCATCATGTCGGCCGGCCTCCAGTCGGTGCCCGAGGAAGTGCTCGAAGCCGCCCGGGTCGATGGCGCGTCGAGCTGGACGGTCTTCTGGCGGATCACCGTCCCGATGCTCTCGCCGACGTTGTTCTTCGGGGTCGTCGTCGCGACGATCTACGCGTTCCAGACGTTCGGCCAGATCGACATCTTGATCGGCTATCAGAACGCGGCGTACGAGCACGTCAATGTGCTCATCTACAACATCTATACGACGCTCGTCTACGGCGGGAACCCGGGTCGGGCGGCCGTCATGTCGATCGTCCTCTTCCTCATCACGCTCGTGCTGACGCTGCTCCAGCTGCGCTTCCTCGAACGGCGGGTGCAGTATGGCCGGTAGGCGGTTGACGGCCAGCAGGCGGTGGCGGCTCGTCGCCCGGTACCTGCTGCTGACGATCGGCGCGGTCGTCATCTTGTTCCCGCTCTACATGACGGTCGTCAACTCGCTGCTGCTCCCCCACGACCTCGTTCGCCAGCCGCCCCTCTTCTTCCCGGTCCACCCGGACTGGAGCACGTACCCGACGGCGTGGACGGCCGGGAACCTCGGCATCTACCTCCGGAACTCGGCGATCCAGACCGTGATCATCGTCGCCGGGCAGCTCGTGACGTCGATCTTCGCGGCGTACGCGTTCGCGTTCTTGCGGTTCCCGTTCCGGCGGACGTTGTTCGTCGTGTTCCTGGCGACGCTGATGATCCCGTTCGAGGTGACGCTGATCACGAACATCGACACGATCAGCAGCTTCGGCTGGTACAACACCTTCCAGGGGTTGACCGTCCCGTTCCTGGCCACCGGGTTCGGCACGTTCCTGCTGCGCCAGGCGTTCCTGCAGATCCCGCGGGACCTCCAGGAGGCGGCGTCACTCGACGGCTACGGCCATTGGCGGTTCATGACCCGCGTCGCGGTGCCGCTGGCCCGGCCGGCGCTCGCTGCGTTGGCTGTGTTCTCGTTCCTCGCCGCCTGGAACCAGTACCTGTGGCCGCTCGTCGTCACTGGCGACAACAACGCCATCCGCACGGTGCAGATCGGGCTCAAGCAGCTCCAGGGCAACCAGGTCCAGGACTTCGACGTCACGCTGGCGGGGACGATCATCGCGGTCGTCCCGCTCTTCCTCCTGCTCGTCGTCTTCCAGAAGCAGCTCGTCCGCAGCCTGACCGCCGGGGCGGTCAAGTAGCTGTCGCTCGCGCCTGCGCCCGCGCCGTCGGTGGGAGCGTGACGGGACGGTGACCGGTGCCGCGATGACCGGTTGGCGCATCGAAGAGGTGGCAGTCTGTCTGCCATGACCCGTTCTCGGATCCTCGCGGCCGCCCTCGTCGTCGCCGGCACGTTGACGGCGGTGTCGACGGCCGCGGTACCGGCCGGCGCGGCGTCCGTGCCGCCGTGCCCGACGGCCGCGCTGGCCAAGGCGAAGGGCACGGTCGACATCTCGTTCTGGGAGTCGATGGTGCGGGCGAACGGGACGACGCTGACGACACTGACGGACAAATTCAACGCTTCGCAGTCGAAGATCCACGTGACGCTGGTCGACCAGAACAGCTACACAACAACGTGGCAGAAGTACGAGGCCGGGCTGACGAACGGCCAGCTGCCGGCGGTCGCCCAGCTCCAGGACATCAACCTGCAGGGGGCGATCGACACCCAGTCGATCCTGCCGGCGCAGTCGTGCATCAACGCCACCCGCTACAAGACGTCCGACTTCGTCTCCCGGGCCCTCGCCTACTGGCGGGCCGACGGCATCCAGCAGGCGATGCCATTCGCGGTCTCGAACCCGATCGTCTACTACAACAAGCAGGCGTTCAGCGCAGCCGGCCTCACACCGACAAAGCCGCCGGCGACACTCGGTCAGTACCTGACCGACGCGGCTGCGCTGAAGGCCCACGGCAGCGGCACCGGCCTCGTCCTCGACCCGTGGCACCTCGAGACGTGGCTGGCGTCGTCGAACACGCTGTTCGTCAACAACGCCAACGGCCGGAAGTCCCGGGCGACGAAGGCGGCGTTCGTCGGACCGACGGCCAACAAGATCTGGACCGACCTCGACCAGCTCGTCACGTCCGGCGACGCGGTCACGAACCCGTCGACCGGCCCGGACGAGTTCGACAACCTGCTCGGCATCGGCACCGGCAAGTACGGGATGACGATCGACACGACGGCCGCGCTCGGGACGATCACCGGCCTGCTGAGCGGCGGCCAGTACCCGAACGTCACCCTCGGCATCGGAGCGTTCCCGGTGCTCAGCACGAAGACCAAGGGCGGCATCGAGCCGGGCGGTTCGGCGCTCTACATCTCCAACAAGGTGCCCGCGGCCCAGCAGGCCGCGGCGTGGAAGTACATCACGTTCCTCGACAGTCCGGCATCGCAAGCGACGTGGGCCGCCGGCACCGGGTACATCCCGATCCGCAAGTCGGCCACGACGACCTCGACGATCCAGCAGCTGTGGGCTTCCAACCCCGGTTTCAAGGTCGCGTACCAGCAGCTCGTGAACGGGGCGACGACGTCGGCGACGGCCGGAGCGGTGGTCGGGCCGTACCCGACAGTCCGCACCGCGATCCTCAACGCCGAGGAGAGCATGTACACACACGGCGCCTCGCCGACCAAGGCGCTGCAGACAGCCCAGCGGCAGGTCAACTCGATCCTCGGCAACTACAACCAGCGGCTGGGAGTCACATAGCCGACGACCTGCGCTATCGTTCCGAGTCGCCGACCATGGCGGGTCGGATCAGCGAGTTCGGGAGTACGTCCGCATGTCCGCAGGTTCCGGCAGCCGTCGAGGCTGGCGTCGTCCGACCCTCTCCGCCGCGCTCGCGCTGTCGGCGCTGTCCGTCACCGCAGTGGCGATCACGACCGAAGCCGGCGCGACCCCGCCGCCGGGACCGAACTCGGTCCAGGCGTTCGGCTCAGCCGTCGGCGTGCCCGGCGCCGGCAGCACGACCGCGTTGCCCGGCCCGACGACCGGCATCGCCGCGACGCCGGACGGGAACGGCTACTGGGTGACGACGGCCAGCGGACAGGTGACGACTGAGGGTGACGCGCAGAACTTCGGCTCGCTGACGACGCCGCTCAACTCGCCGATCCTCGGCATGGCCGCCACGCCCGACGGCGGCGGCTATTGGCTCGTCGGCGGCGACGGCGGCATCTTCAGCTTCGGCGACGCCACGTTCTACGGCTCGACCGGCGGGATGACGCTCAACAAGCCGATCGTCGGCATGGCGGCGGTACCCGGCGGGGCCGGCTACTGGCTCGTCGCGTCCGACGGCGGGATCTTCGCGTTCGGCTCCGCCCAGTTCTACGGCTCGACCGGCTCGATGGTGCTCAACCAGCCGGTCGACGGCATGGCGGCGACGCCGGACGGCAAGGGCTACTGGCTCGTCGCAGCCGACGGCGGCATCTTCAGCTTCGGCGATGCCCAGTTCTATGGCTCGACCGGTGGCATCGCGCTGGTCAAGCCGATCGTGGCGATGGCGGCGACCAGCGACGGCGGCGGCTACTGGCTCGTCGCGGCCGACGGCGGCGTCTTCACGTTCGGCGACGCCACGTTCTACGGCTCGGGGACCGGCGGCTCGCTGACCGCGCCGGCCGTCGGCGTCGCGGCCCGACCGGGTGGCTACTGGATCGCGTTCGGGCAGACCGCCAACTGGACGACGCCGCTCGGCCAGGAACAGCTGCTGGCCGGGCTCGGCTACCTACCGCTCAGTTGGTCGCCGCTCGGCTTCCAGTGGCGTTGGGCGAACATCCCGCCGCAGCTCGCCGGTCTGTGGCGGACAGGTCAGTACAACACAGTGCTGAAGGGCGCGATCTGGGCGTTCCAGGCGGTCGCCGGCATCGGGACCGACGGCCAGATCTCGACCCGAGAGGTGAACGCGCTGCTCAACGCGGCGAACAACCCGGCGGCCAATCAGAACCCGAACGGTTACACGTACTCGCTGGCGCAGGAGCACCAGGGCAACAAGACACCGGAGACGTTGACGGTGTGGCACACAGGCGCGGTCGTCCAGACGACGAACGCCAACACCGGCATCGCGTCGACACCGACCGCGCTCGGGACGTTCCCGGTGTACATCCGCTACCGCAACCAGGTGATGACCGGGACGATGCGGACAGGGACGCACTACGCCGACCCGGTGCAGTACGTCTCGTACTTCACGACAGGTGATGCCATCCACTACATGCCACGCGGCACGTACGGCTACCCGCAGAGCCTCGGCTGTATCGAGATCCCGCTCGGCCCGGCGTCGGTGATCTGGCAGTACACCTACCTCGGCAGCCTCGTCACCGTCACACCGAACTAGTTCGGCGGCCAGCGGGGATCGAGCTGGCGGAGGAAGAGGTCACAGCGGGTCGCTTCTTCGGCCTCGCCGATCGCGTCGGCCGCGGACCGGAGCGCGTCGAGCGAGCGCAGGAAGCCCCGGTTGGACGGCGCCGCCCAGCGGACGTAGCCGCTCCCCCGCCACCCCGCGCCCCGCAGCGCGTCGAGGCCGCGGTGGTAGCCGACGCGGGCGAACGCGTAGCGGTCGACGTCGGGCGCCGGGAGCTCGGCCAGCGTCGCCCAGGCGTCGAGGTACCTCGGCCAGCGGGCGGCGACGGCCGACACGGCCGCTCGCCGCCGGTCCGGCGGCTCGGCCGTCGCCGCGGTCAGCGCCGCCAGCGCGTCGGGGTCGGGATCGGGCAGGACGGTCTCCGGTGACCGCTGGGTGAACTGGATGTCGTCGGGCATGGATGCATCCTGTCAGGCGCCGAACGGCACCTCGACCAGCTCGTTGGTGCAGACCGGCCCGTCGGAGCCGAAGACGGCCGGCCGGGCGGTCGGATCGGCGGGGACGCGGACGACGAGCGACGAACGGGTCCCGTAGTCGTCGAGGTGGACGCAGCAGGCCGTGACCTCGGGTCGGGCGTGCGAGGGGTCGGTCACGACATGATCGGACAGCACGTCGACGAACGGGTCTTCGCCGAGCCGGTCGTCGAGCAGCCGGTGGACGCGGTCGACCTTCGGGCTCGGCTCGCCGTACGCCGCGTTCTCGAGGACGTGGACGCCGGGCGGCAGCTCGCGGACGTCGAGATCACCGGTCAGGTCGAGCACGAACAGCGACGTGCGGTCGCCGACGAGCACCCAGCAGGGGTTGTAGGTGCCCGGAACGTACGTCTCGGCGAACGCGGCCACCGCGGCCGGGGCGTCGGCGGCGGCGGTGAGCGCCAGTGGGATCTCGCCCCTCGACCGTTTCGTCAGGTCGCGGCCGGCCGGGAGCGGGCGGTTCGTCAGGCCGGCGACGACACCGCGCTCGTTGACGGCCAGCCACGTCCCGCCGGCGAGCAGGTCACGGCCACCGACGGTCCGGTACGGCTGCTCGGTCAGGAGACCAGCCGGCGCGGCCGGCCGGTCGAGGCGCTCGTCACGGTTGGCCGCGACGACGAGCGGCCATGTCGCCAACACCCGCGACGCGACGACGAGTAGGCACACGGGCCGGCCTACCCGGCGATCCGAACGAGCAGGTCGGCCAGCGCGTCGGGAGCCTCGAGCATCACGTCGTGGCCGGTCGCGACGTCGTGGCAGTCCCAACCGGCCGCGACGGCCCGCTCGTACGACCGGTCGAGGCTGGCCATCGGCGGGTCGGTGTGGCGGACGTACGTCTGGCGGAGCGCCGCCCGCCGACCGTCGTCGAACACCGTGGGTTCCGTCGTGCAGCGCGCCGGGAAGTCGGTCAACCGGGCGGCCGTCCAGTCGACGAGGCGTGGGTCGGTGAGACCCCACTGCGTCAGGAACGACCGGTCGGCCGGGATCCGCCAGCCGTCGCCGACGAGCGAGCGGTACCGGTCGGCGACGTCGGGCGGCTCGACGTCGAGCAGGCACTCGCCGTTGGCGGTCACGAACGCACCGACGTAGACGACGCCGGCCAGCCGATCGCCCACCCGCTCGGCGAGCGGTCCGGCGAGGATCCCGGCGTAGCTGTGCAGGACCAGCTGGACGTCGGTGATGTCTTCGAACCAGAGCAGCTCGGCGACGTCGTCGACGTGCGTCGTCACGCCGACGTCCGGTGCCGCGCTCGCCCGACGGTCGCCCTGTCCGGTCAGCGTCGGCGTGAAGACCGCGTGGCCGGCCGCGGTGAGTCGGCGCCGGACGTCCCGCCAACACCACCCGCCGTGCATGGCCCCGTGGACGAGAACGAACGTGGCCATCGGCGGAGCCTACGCGTAAGCTGCCGCGGCCATGCCTGGGCTCCGAGCACCGCCGGGTCGAGAACGGGCGGACGAGGAAGGCGAGCTGTACGCCAGCCCGTCGTGGCTATCGCTCGTGTGGCTCGTTCTCGTCGTCCTGACGTGCCTGGAGGCGCTGAACGAGCTCTTCGGCATCGGCGGTCCGTCGTCGCTCTACGAGACGTGGTTCCACGACGGGGTGCTCGCTGCCGCGTCCGCCCTGATCCTCGCCCGTGCCGCGTACGAGCCGAGGGCCCGGCGGGCGTGGCTGGCGTTCGGGTTGGCGATGACGTCGTGGTGCATCGGCTCGATCGCCTGGAGCATCGCCTACGGCAGCCAGGTATCGCCGCCGTACCCGACGTTCGGCGACATCTTCTGGCTGCTGTGGTACCCGCTGATGTTCATCGGCATCGCCAACCTGATCCAGATCCGCGTCCGCAACTTCGAGCTCCACCGCTGGATGGACGGGATCGCGGTCGTCCTCGTCGTCCTCGTCGCCGGGTTCGCGTTCATCGTCCAGCCGGTGGCCGAGCAGTCGCACCAGGGTGCCCTGGCGACCATCGTCGACTTCAGCTACCCAGTGCTCGACGTCGTGCTGATCGGTGCCATCCTCGGCGTCTACGGCCTCGTGGGCTGGCGACCGGACCGGATGTGGCTGCTGATCGGGCTCGGCACGTTGATGACGACGATCGCCGACGCGGCGTTCGCGGTCCAAGAGGCCCGGGGCGTCGCGGACGACAACCACTACGACTTCGTCTGGACGCTCGGCGCGCTATTCCTCGCCTATGCCGCCTGGGTCCGCGTCCCGGCGAACCGGCGGCAGGTCGAGCGGGTGACCGGCCTGCGGGCGGTCGCGCTCCCGTTGCTGGCCCAGGCACTAGCCGCGGGCGTGCAGATCTCCGCGTTCTTCCGGCCGGAGAACACGAGCCAGGAGGCCGTCACGCTGCTCGTCCTCGTCGTCGCCTCGGTACAGATCGTCCTGACTCGGCCGCGACCGGACCCTGAACCGCCGACGCGCGACGGAGCCTCGCGGGAAGAGGGCTCCGTCACTTCCGGGTCCGGCAAAGACGAACCAGGTGATCGGGTCTTACCCGGCTAACGCGTTCCCCAAACGGGGCGCAGTCGGGCCGGGGCGCGGAGCGCCCAGGGCACGTGGAACAGCGCGTCGACGAGCAGAACGGCCCCGGCGCCGACGCAGACGCCGCCGAGCGCATCGGTCGGAAAATGCCAGCGGAGCACGACGACGGCGGCGCAGGTGGCGGCGACGAGCAGCACGCCGACGGCCGCCGTCAGCCACCGGAGCACACGCGGCGTGACGAGTACCGCGCCCATCGCCAGGGCGGTGACCGCGGTGACCGTGCCGGACGGGTACGAGGCGCCGCCGAACGCATTGACGTGTCGGTCGACCAACGGCTTCGCGATCTCTTGGACGACGAGGACCGCCAGCACCGGGCCGACCGCGCAGGCGACACCGCGTACCCAGTCCCGGGTGGCGCCGATCACGAAGAGGACGATCGCGCCGATGACGAGCGCGGTGGCCGACCCGAAGTGGGTCAGCTCGTGGGCCCAGCCGGCGGAGTAGTTGGCCGGGAGCCGGTCGAAACCGAACGTGTCGAGCCGGTTCGGCCATGGCCGGCGGACGAAGAGCAGGCCGGCCAGCGTCGCCAGCCCGATGAGCCCGACGCCGAGCACCATCTCGACGCCCGTCCCGAGCCGGGTCGCGGCCGCCGGACCCCGGCGTCGTATCGGCTCTCCCATCCGTTCCAGGCTACGGGTGGCACGCGGCGAGGTGTTCGCGGCCGGACGCGACGAAACCGGCACGCCGCGAAGGTGCCGGTTTTCGTCGCAGTGCCCGGTTGTCGGAGGCACTGCCCTACAGAGCCGCCCTCCCGACCGGTGATACTCCCGACGACGGTATCTCGGTGGCCCGGGACGCGACAGAGCCCCCGACCCGTCGGCCGAGGGCTCCGTCATGCCGTGTCCACCCGAGAAGAGTCATCTCCGTGCAAGTTGATACCGCGGTCGGGGCGCGAGAGGACCCTGGCGAGATCACCGGGTCCTGTCGCGTCCGGGCAAGGAGAAGAAGAAATCCCGAACCACTTACCAGTCAAGCCGATCCCGGGTGACAAAACAAGGACATGGCAGTGACGAATCACCGAGATGTCGCCCACCCGGGCCGGCCGTTCCGAATTGTTCGCGCAAAGCGATCCGGCGGCTGGAGGGCCCGGCGTTGGGCAGCTCGGCAGCTGGAGGGCCCGGCGGTGGGCAGCTCGCGGGCCCGGCGGTGGGCAGCTCGCGGGCCCGGCGGGCCCAGCATCGGGCGGCAACGGGGCGCCGGTGAGCGCTGGCTGGCCCCGCAGTAGCGTGACGCCAGTCCCAGCGAGAGCGAGCTCGAGATGCCGTACCAGGTCACAGATGCGCCGGACACGTTGCCGTACGCACAGCAGCTGCAGGCATGGATGGAACGGTTCTGGCGCGACAACCCATGCCAGGTCTGCGGCGCCCAGGAGTGGCGGTCAGAAGCCCGGTTGTTCCTCGCGCCGCGCCTCATGCCGACGGACGAGCCCGGCGAGGGCAGCCTGGCCGTCGTCCCGGGTATCGGGCGCGCCCTGTTCCCGGTCGTCTGCCTGGCCTGCGGGCACCACGTTTGGATCAGCGGGGCGATCGCCGGCATCGAGGCGTCGCCGATCCCGGGCGATCTCGGGGATCTGGGCTGAACGAGATCGGAACGGCCCGGTTCGCCTCGGCGGCGGGGCCGGAGGGGATACTGGTCGGATGCCCCTGGCCGCGGCCGACCACCCCGACCGGCCGGAGGGCGGCCGGTGAACGACTTCCTCTTCGCGATCGGGTTGGTGGTGGTGCTGTTCACGGGGGCCAGCGTGCTGTTCACGATCGTCCTGCCCCGAGAGCCACGGGGCTTTGAACGCCTGTCGACCTTCGCCAACCGGCTCGTCCGCCTGATCTTCCTCGGCGTTTCGCGTCTAGCGCGAACGTACGAAGGCAAGGACGCGCTGCTCGCCCCGACGGCACCGGTCGCGCTGATCGCCCAGCTGGCCATCTGGGCCGCCCTCTTCATCGTCGGCTTCGGGCTGATGCTCGAGGGGACGACGCACGACTTCGCCCTGTCGCTGACCCAGAGCGCCGGAGCCGTGTTCACGGTTGGCGTCAGCGATCTCGGCGGCACGCCGAACCGGGCCATCGACATCTCGGCCGGCGCCACCTGGGTCGTCATCGTCGCCCTGCAGATCGCCTACCTGCCGGCCCTCTACACGGCGTTCAACAAGCGGGAAAGCCTCGTCGCCATGTTGGAGAGCCGGGCCGGTGTCCCGGCCTGGGGCCCCGAGGTGCTGGCCCGGCACCAGCTCGTCGGCATTATCGACACGCTCCCCGACTTCTACGCGGCCTGGGAGGAATGGGCCGCCGACCTGGCCGAGAGCCACACGACGTACCCGGTGATGCTGCTCTTCCGGTCGCCTGACCCGTGGTTCTCGTGGCTGGTCGGCCTCCTGGCCGTCCTCGACGGCGCGGCGATGCACCTGGCGCTCGCTCCGAGCACGGCGTCGTCGCAGTCGCGGCTGTGCCTGCGCATGGGGTTCACCTCGCTCAACCGGATCGCCAAGGTGCTGCGCTGGGAGGTCGATCCGGACCCGAACCCCGAAGGGCCGATCCAACTGACGTTCGAGGAGTTCGCGGAGGCTGTCAGGATGCTGAACCACGCCGGCTTCCCGATGGAGCGGACCGCCGAGGAGGCATGGCCCGACTTCCGGGGTTGGCGGGTCAACTACGAGACGGTCGCCTACCGGCTGTGTGACCGGTTGACCGCCCCACCGGCGCCGTGGTCCGGCAGTCGCCACCACCTTCGCTCGGGGTCGGTCGCGCCGCGCCGGCCGCCTCAGCGGGCTCCGGGGATCCTGGCCGAGCACCGTCCGGAGGTGGTCATCCCGCCGACCAGCCACCGGCGTGGCTCGTCGGCGGGCTGACGGGTCGCGGGCCTACTGGCTGCTCGGTACCGGGCGCTGGTGGCAGAGCTTCGCCTTCCGGCCACTCCCACACGGGCACGGGTCGTTGCGGGGCGCCGACGTGAGGATGGCCCGGACCTCGTCGGCAAACCGGCCGGCCTTGACGAGGTCGGCCATGAGCCGCATGGGCCCGTCGATGTGGGTGAAGAAGGCGAGGTACCCGGGACAGAGGTAGTTGAGGCCGGGTTCGCCGTCGGGGGTCGCCACGAACCGGTTCTTCGGGCACTCGCCGTGGCAGGCGAACCGGACCGAGCAGCGCCGGCAGTAGGCGGGCAGCGTGTCCCGCTTCGCCCGGCCGAAGTCGCGCTGGGGCTTCGAGGCCAGCAGCTCCACCAGGTGGGTCTCGCCGATGTTGCCGACGAGGTGCTCCGGCTCGACGAAGTGGTCGCACGAGTACAGGTCGCCGTTGTGCTCGAGGACCACCGCGTCGCCGCACGTCTCGCCGAAGATGCAGAGCGCCGGGCGAACACCGACCCACGACGCCAGCGCGGCGTCGAAGTGGGACACGAAGACCTCCCCCACGTCGCGGACGACCCACTCGTCGAAGATGGCCGACAGGAACCGGCCCCACGCCGCCGGGTCCACCGATCGGTCGGTCACCTGGTCGTCACCGACCTGTTCGACGATCGGGATCAGCTGGATGTGGTGGATGTCGAGGTCGTCGCGGAAGAACCGGTAGACCTCGAGCGGGTGGTCCTGGTTGGCCGCGTTGACCGTGCAGAGCACGTTCAGGTCGACACCGTGCGCCCGCAGTCGGGTGAAGCCCTCCATGACCCGGGCGAAGGTCGGTCGGCCACGTTTGTCGACCCGGTAGGCGTCATGCAGTGGACCGGGTCCGTCGATGCTGAGCCCGACCAGGAACCGGTGCGCCGCCAAGAACTCGCACCACTCGTCGGTCAACAGCGTGCCGTTCGTCTGGATGGTGTGCGCCACCGCCTGACCCGGCCGCCGGTACTGCTCGACCAGGGCCATGGCCCGCCGGAAGAAGTCGACGCCCATGAGCGTCGGCTCGCCGCCCTGCCAGGCGATCGTCACCTCGGGGCCGGTCTGGGCTTCGATGACCTGGCGGACGTAGCGTTCGAGCGTCAGGTCGTTCATCCGGAACCGGTCGCCGGGGTACAGCGCCTCCTTCTCCAAGAAGTAGCAGTACTGGCAGTCGAGATTACAGATGGGCCCCGACGGCTTCACCAGGACGTGGAAGCCGGGGGGCGCGGTCGGTGGACGTGGACTCGGCATCGACGGCACCGCCGGTGTGCGCGGCCCGCTCAGCGAGATCGCGGTCGTCATGGGTCGGGGAACACCCGGGACCAGTCGTCCTTCACGCTGACGACCGTCCAGTCCCCCGTCTTCGCCCGCTCCAGTGCGTCCTCGGCGCCGGCGACGTAGTCGAACTCCCGGTCACTGTCGTCGTGGAGCACGAGTAGCCGCAACGCGGGCCGTCCCGGTACCGCGGCGAACCGCAGCATGGGGACGTCGCCGTTGGAGTTACCGCCGGCCACCAGCGGACGACGGCCGATACGGCTCCAGATCCGCACCGGCTTCTCCGGACCGTCGTCGAAGAAGTCGATCTTCGACTTGTAGAGGAGATCGGTGCCGTCGTCGGTGGCCGAGAAATCGAGCCCGAGCGCGCTGCCGATCACCCGCTCTGGCGGGACGCCGTAGAGCTGTTCGGCGAACGGCCGCATGAAGTCGCGGTCGCCGCCCGACGCGATGTACGTGGTGAAGCCGTTGGCCTCGAGATAGCGGAGCAGCTCGACCATGGGGACGAAGCCGCAGGCCAGGTACGGCCGACCGAGCTGCGGGTGCCCGGCCTGCTGCAGCCAGCCCTGCGCCTCCTGGCCGAACGACTCGACCGTCATGCCCTGAAAGGCCGACTCGACCGCCGACATCAACAGACCGAGGTCGGCGTCGTCGCCGTGGTAGTGCTTCACCATCGCCGCGCCGAGCCACCGGTAGTCCCGCTCGACTGCCGCCCGGTACGGCTGGTGGTCCGCCAGGGACGGGTCGGCCCGAGCGAGCTCGGCCAGCCGGTAGAGGGTGAAATCGAGCTGGATCGGGATCGGCTTTTCTGGCCAGAGGGTGCCGTCGTTGTCGAAGACGGCCACCCGATCGGCCGGCGCGACGTACGCCGGTCCACCGTCGGTCGACACCGAGCGGACGAAGTCGACAACCGACTGGCGGGTCTCGGTGTCACGCCACGAGGCGAGGAGGGATTCAGCGACCATTGCGAACGATGTTACGTACGAATTCGTTCCCGTCACACGACCGACACCAAGAATTGGCCGGCCATCCCGGTGCAATCCCTCCATGGCCGGTGTACGTTCGCAAGGGGTTTCGGGAGGTGCCGCGATGACCAAACCATTCAAGGGTGTCGTCAACATCGACGTCACGGCGTCGACGCCGGACTGGGCGCCCTACGTCCAACCGATCGCGCCGGAGGGCACGCCGAGCGTCGTCTACATCGTCCTCGACGACGTCGGCTACTCGGCCATGGCTCCGTTCGGCGGCCTGATCGACACGCCGAACATCCAGCGGATCGCCGACCGCGGCTTGCTCTACACGAACTTCCACACGACCGCCCTCTGCTCGCCGACCCGGTCGTGCCTGATGACCGGACGGAACCACACGACGAACGGCATGGCCACGATCACCGAGGCCGCGTCGGGGTTCCCGAGCTCGAACGGCCACATCCCGTTCGAGTGCGGGACGATCGCCGAGGTCCTGGGCGAGCGGGGCTGGAACACCTACATGACCGGCAAGTGGCACCTGACGGCCGAAGACGAGATGAACATGGCGTCGCGCAAGACCCAGTGGCCGCTCGGCCGCGGCTTCGAGCGGTTCTACGGCTTCCTCGGGGCAGAGACGAACCAGTGGTACCCGGACCTGGTCCACGACAACCACCCCGAGGAGCAGCCGGCACTGCCCGAGGACGGCTACCACTTGACGACCGACCTGACCGACCGGGCGTTGGCCTTTATCCGGGACGCGAAGGCCGTGGCGCCGGACAAGCCGTTCTTCCTCTACTACTGCCCCGGCGCCTGCCACGCGCCGCACCATGCACCGAAGGAGTGGATCGACCGGTACAAGGGCAAGTTCGACATGGGCTACGAGGCGTACCGGGAGCTGGTCTTCGACCGGCAGAAGATGCTCGGCATCATCCCCGAGGGCGCCGAGCTGTCCCCGATCAACCCCTACGCCGACGAGACCAGCGCAGATGGGAAGCCGTGGTCGGAGCTCGACGTCGTCCGTCCCTGGGACTCCCTCTCCGACGACGAGAAACGGCTCTTCTCCCGGATGGCCGAGGTCTATGCCGGCTTCATGAGCCACGCCGACCACGAGATCGGTCGGCTCCTCGACTACCTGGAGCACAGCGGGCAGATCGACAACACGATGATCGTCCTGGTCTCCGACAACGGGGCCTCCGGAGAGGGGGGCCCGAACGGTTCGGTCAACGAGAACCGGATCTTCAACGGGCTGACGGACACCATCGAGAACAACCTGCCCCACCTCGACGACCTCGGTGGTCCACTGACGTACAACCACTACCCCACGGGATGGGCCTGGGCGTTCAACACGCCGTTCAAGCTGTGGAAGCGGTACTCGAACTTCGAGGGCGGCACCGCCGACCCGATGATCGTGAGCTGGCCGGCCCGAATCACCGCCACCGGCGTCTGCCGGCAGTACACCCACGCCGTCGACATCGTGCCGACGATCTACGAGGCCTTCGGCATCGAACCGCCCGAGACGGTGAAGGGCTACACGCAGTTCCCGATGGAGGGCGTCAGCTTCGCCCCGACCTTCGACGACCCGGCGGCCAAGACGGCGAAGCAGACCCAGTTCTATTCGATGGGCGGCACCCGGGCGATCTGGCACCAGGGGTGGAAGGCGGCCTCGATCACGCCGTCCGCGCCCGACATGTGGGCCAACTACGCCGCCCAGCGATGGGAGCTGTTCGACACCGAGAAGGACCCCAGCGAGTGCCGCGACCTGGCCGCTGAGCACCCGGAGAAACTCCAGGAGCTGATCGGGCTGTGGTGGGCCGAGGCCGGGCGCTACCAGGCGCTGCCGCTGGAGAACCGCGGGGTGGTCGAGATCCTCACCACCGACCGGCCGCAGCTGACCAAGCCGCGGAACCGCTACGTCTACTACCCGGGCTGTGCCGAGGTGCCCGAGTCGGTGGCCCCGAACATCCGGAACCGCTCGTACACGGTTGCCGTCGAGGTGGACATCGAGTCCGCCGATGCCGAGGGCGTGCTGTTCGCTCACGGTTCGCGGTTCGGCGGCCACGCGCTGTACCTCAAGGACGGCAAGCTGAAGTACGTCTACAACTGGGTCGGCCAGTTCGAGCAGATCGTCGAGTCGACCGAACCGGTCCCGACCGGCCACGTCGTCCTGTCGGCGTCGTTCGACCGGGAGGGTGATGGCATGCCGGCCGAGGGCACGCTGACGCTCCACATCGGCGAGCGCGCCGTCGGGCAGGCCACCATCAAGACGCAACCCGGCAAGTTCTCGATCGCCGGCGAAGGCCTCAACGTCGGCAAGGAGGGCGCGGAGCCGGTGACCGACGACTATCCCGGGCAGTACCCGTGGACGTTCGTCGGCGGGACGATCACGATGGCCGCCGTCGATGTCAGTGGCGACCCGTTCGTCGACCTGGCCCATGAGGCGAAGATGGCGTTCGCCCGGGACTGACTCGTCGAGGACTAACTGGGCCCCTTCGAGGACTAACTGGGCACCAGAACGCCAGAGTCACCGGTCGGGGCGGGTTGATAGCGCTGGATCGTGCATGGCGCACAGAGGTAGAAGTGCCGCGACAGGCCGTTGACGGTCGGCTCGATGAGGTCGTACGTCGTCGGCGTCCCGCAGTCGGAACAACGATGCATTCTCATGGGCGGAGGGTACGCCTCGTGACGGCTCGCGGCGTGGATGCCGGCCGAGCTCCTTGCAGCGTGTCGAGGCCTGCTCCATGATACGAGCGACCGTTTGAAACACGTCATAGACACTGGCGATCCCGACCACGCTGGTCGACGGATCGACGGCGTGAGCGCTGGAGGTGGACGATGCCCGAGATCTCCGAGTTGGTCGAACCGTCCTCGACGGTGGTGATCTCCCACGAGATGCAGCGGGGGGTAGTGGGCGACCTGGCCAAACCGGGCATGCCACCGGCGGTGGCGGTGGCCGAGGCGAAGGTGATCCCGGTGCTGGCCGATCTGTTGGCCGCCGGCCGGCGGGCCGGTGTGCGGGTCGTCCACGTCGCCGCGGTGTTCCGGCGCCCCGAACTGGGCGCCTTTCACAATTCGCCGATTCTCCAAGCCCGGGCCCCCGGCGAGACCTTCCTGCTCGACGGGGCTCCCGAGGTCGAGCCCGTTCCCGAGCTGGTGGGCGACGGCGACATCGTGCTCTACCGGTACCACGGGATGTCGCCCTTCGCCGGGACCGAGCTCGACTGGATCTTGAAGAGCGTGGGGGCGAAGACCGTGGTCGTCACGGGCGTCTCGCTCAATCGCGGGGTCTTCGGCACGACGATCGAGGCGGTGAACTACGGCTATCAGGTAGTCCTGCCGCGCGACTGCGTCGCCGGTTACCCGAAGGAGTACGGCGAGATGGTGCTCGAGCATTCGCTGGCCGCGCTGGCCTGGTTGACCGATGCCGCCGAGTTGGCCGACGTCTGGTCGGCTGCCGGGCGCCGGGGGGCGTGACAGGGTGATGGAACGCCTGGAGGGCAAGGTAGCGATCGTCACCGGGGCCGCCGCCGGCATCGGCTCGGCGACGGCGGTCCGCCTGGCTCAGGAGGGGGCCAGCGTCGTCGTCGCCGACATCGAGCCGAACGGCGCCCACCAGGTGGTCGAGGAGATCGAGCACGCCGGCGGTCATGCCGTGGCGGTAGAGGTCGACGTTCGTCTCGAGGCCGACATCGTGCGGATGGTCGAGGTGGCGACGGGCACGTTCGGCCGCCTGGACATCCTGCACAACAACGCGGCGGAGCAGCTCGCGCAAGACGGCATCGTCACCGAGCTCGACGTCTACGTCTGGGACCGGACCTTTGCCACCGACCTCCGCAGCGTGATGTTGGGCTGCAAGCACGGGATCCCGGCCATGCTGGCCGGCGACGGAGGCTCGATCATCAACACGTCGTCGATCGGGGCACTGTCGGCCAGTCAGGGCCACACCGCCTACGGCGCGGCCAAGGCCGGGATGATCGCGCTCACCCGCTACGTCGCCACTCAGTACAGCCCCCAGGGAGTCCGTTGCAATGTCATCGTGCCCGGCCTGGTGCTCGACGATGCAGCCCTCGAGCGGTTCAGTCCGAGCAAGCTGCTGGAGTACGAATGCGAGCGGCTGATCGAGCGCGTGGGTCGGCCGACCGACATCGCGGCGTTGGTCGCGTTCTTGGCCTCAGACGAGAGTGGCTACATCACCGGCCAGACGGTCGTGGCCGACGGCGGCTACCTGGTTCACCGTCCGTCCTACACCCTCGACACCTGGAGGCAGAAGACCGGGAGCCAGTGAGCGCGGCCGGCGCCGGCAGGCGCCCGGGCGACGACCGGAACATCCCTTGACAGAGGCAATTGGCAGGCCTACAGTCGAAAATCGAGCGATCGCTTGATTTTTCGTGGGTAGAAGGGGTGGGGCATGGCCGACGCAATGAAGTTGGGGTTCGAGCCGGGGCCGGCCATACCGCCGATCGCTGAGCAGACCACGTACGTGCCGGCCGGCGCCGTGAGCATCGGGGTGGAGTACCGGGTCCTGACCGACGACATCCTCGCCAACCTCGAAGGGATCGAGGTCACGGACGATCCTGCGTTCCGGGGCTTCAACGACGAGGGCACGTCACTGCACGTCATCGACACGGCCTCCGGCGCCGAGCACCTCCGCTTCGACGTCTTCGACGACGATCCGCACTACCACTACCTGGATGGCCGAGGTGGCAATCGTGTCGTCATCTACGACGTCGACGGCATCGGGCCGATGTGGGAGTGGGCGCTGACGTGCCTGCGCGAACGGCTGCCGGCCATGCTGCGCCAGGCGGGCGCGACCGAGCTGGCCGAGCGGGTCGACGCGGCCGAGGTGGCCCGGGCGATCCCCAAGGTCGAGGAGCTGGCCCAGACCGGCGCCGATCAACATGCGGCGGAGTTGGAGCGCTCGGCCTGACGCCAACGTTCGAGAACGAACGACGGAGGGAGACGAATGTCCGGCATTGGGGTAATCGACGCTGACGCGCACATCACGGAGTCGGCGGACCTGTGGACCTCTCGGATCGCGTCGAAGTGGGGGGACCTGCGGCCGCACATCAAGGTGGTCCCGCAGGGCAAGACCTTCGAGGAGGCCCAGTCCCTCGCCTACGGCCCCGACCTCCCGCCGATGCAGGCGTGGTTCACCGGCGACACGATGCTGGCGCCGGCCGGCGCCTCGGCCTATGCCGACTGGAAGGAGCCGTTCCCGCTCTTTCCCCCGACCATCGAAGAAGCCCATCCGGCCAGCTACGACGTGACCGCCCGCCTCGCGCTGATGGACGAGCAAGGGATCTTCGCCCAGGGCCTCTTCCCGAACGTCGGTGGGTTCGGCTCGGCCCGGTTCCGCACCATGCCCGAGCAGGAGCTGGCGCTGGCCTGTGTCAGCGCCTATAACGACTTCTTGGTCGACTGGACGTCACCGGCCCGTGAGCGGTTCATCCTCAACGCGGCCATCCCGTACTGGAACCTCGACGCCGCGGTCGCCGAGGTCGAGCGAGTGGCACCGCTGGGCTTCAAGTCGGTGATCTTCAGCGGGGCGCCGCAGGACCACGGTCTGCCGTTCCTGGCCGATCCCCACTGGAACCGCCTGTGGTCGGCCGCCGACGCGGCCGGGATGTCGATCAGCTTCCACCTGGGCAGCGGGAACTTCCACGGCCGGCATTTCAGCGCCGAGCGGGTGAAGAACGAAGGGATGACCGACATCCTCGCCCGCCTGATCACCATGGGCTTCCTGGACAGCGCCCAGCACGTTACCGACCTGCTCCATTCAGGCGTCCTCCACCGGTACCCGAACCTCAAGTTCGTGGCCGCCGAGAGCGGCATCGGGTGGATCCCGTTCGTCTTGGAGTCGGCCGACTACCACTACAAGGAGGCGTCGGGCGGCAAGATCGGCGACGAAGGGCTCCCGAGCGAACGGTTCCGCAACCAGGTCTACGCCTCGTTCTGGTTCGAGCGCATCGCGCCGGAACGGCTGCTCGACATCATCGGCACCCACAACGTCATCTTCGAGACCGACTTCCCCCACCCGAGCTGCCTGTGGCCGACGGCCACCGTACGGTCAGCCGTCGACGCGCTCGATTCCGTCCCCGAGGAGTACCGGCGTCGCGTTCTCCAAGACAACGCCATCGACCTCTACGGGGTTGACCGCTCGGCGCTGGAGGCCTGGGAAGCGACGCACCTGGCGGCGGACCCGGCCTGATCCGTGGACCACATCACGCTGGGCCGGACCGGTCTCTCGGTCTCCCGGCTGTGCCTCGGCACGATGACGTTCGGTGTGCAGTGTGACGAGGTGACGTCGACGGCGATCCTCGACCGCGCCGTCGAGGGCGGGATCGACTTCATCGACACCTCGGACATCTACCCGCTCGGCGGTGACCTCTCGACGGTCGGGCGGACCGAGGAGATCCTCGGCCGCTGGTTCAAGGGGAAACGGGATCGGTTCGTCGTGGCCACCAAGTGCTTCGGCCCCACCGGGCCGGCGCCGTTCGACTCGGGCAACTCTCGCAAGCACATCATGTCGGCGATCGACGCGTCGCTGCGCCGGCTCGGGACGGACTACATCGATCTCTACCAGGTCCACTTCGACGACCCGACGACCCCGCTCGACGAAACGCTCGGCGCGTTCGACGATCTCGTCCACCAGGGCAAGGTGCGTTACGTCGGGTGCTCGAACTTCGTCGCCTACCGGCTGGCCCGGGCGGTCGGGCGGAGCGAGGTCCTCGGGCTGGTCCGCTTCGAGACCGTCCAGCCGCGCTACAACCTGCTCTTCCGCCAGATCGAGCGGGAGCTGCTCCCGCTCTGCGCGGAGGAGAACATCGGCGTCATCTCGTACAACCCGCTCGCCGGTGGGATGCTGACCGGCAAGCACGCCGGCGCGACCGCACCGACCGAAGGCGGGCGGTTCACCCTCGGCAACGCGGCCAACATCTACCAGGAGCGGTACTGGCACGACCGGGCCTTCGAGACCGTCAACGCCCTCCAGTCGGTGGCCGAGGACGCCGGGACGACGCTGACCACGCTGGCCGTTGCCTGGGTCCTCGCCAATCCGACGGTCACCGCACCGATCGTCGGGGCGAGCCAGCCGGACCACCTCGCCGCCAGTTTGGCCGCAGCCGACTTCACGCTCGAACCGGACGTCAAGGACCGGCTCGACGAGCTGACCGCCGAGTACCGGATAGGCGACGCGGGCCGGTAGTCACACGATGGGGGCGCTCCCCCCGTCGACCATGATCGTCTGGCCGGTGACGTACCGCGCGTCGTCCGACAGGAGAAACCGAACGACCGGCCCGATGTCGCCCGTGGGGTCGCCGAGCCGGCCGACCGGAATCCGCCCGAGCAGGAGCGCCTGGTTGCCCGGCTCCTCCAAGAACCGGTCCATGGCCGGACTGGTCGAGAGGGGGGCGACGCAGTTGACCCGCACGCCGAGCGGTCCCCACTCGCGGGCGAGCACCCGGACGATGCCCCGTTGGGCAGCCTTCGCCATGGCGTAGACGGGGCGTAAGGGCTTACCGGCGAACGCGGCATCGGAGACGAGGACGACGACCGCACCGCCGGCGGCGCGCAGCGGTTCGAAGGTGGCGCGACCCAGCAGGTAGAGCCCACGGAGGTTCACCGCGATCTGATCCTCGATCATCGCCAGTGGCGCATCGCCAAGCGCACCTGGCGTCGACGAGTAGTCGCTGGTCGCGTTGTGGACGAGCCCGTCGATCCGGCCGGACTCATCGACGACGGTCGCGACCGCCGCATCGACGGCCGCTGGGTCAGTGACGTCGCAGGTCAGGAACCGACCGCGACCGCCGGCCCGGTCGACCTCGGTCGCCACGGCCTCCCCTTCGGCTCGCCGGCGCGCCGCCACCCAGACGGTCCAGCCCGCTTCACCGCAGGCGATGGCGATGCCGCGGCCGACGCCGCCGGAGGCACCACTGACGAGCACGGTGCGGCCGGCCGTCATACCGCCCGCCCGCCGTCCGGCGAGACCACCGAGCCGGTGACGCCGGCCGCGTCGTCCGACAGGAGCAGGCGGATCGCGCCCGCCACCTCGACGTCGATCCGTCCCGGGAACAACGCCAGCGCCGGCGTCGGTCCGACCAGCTCCCCCGGTGCCGTCCACAGCTCGGTCGTGACCGCGTTGACCCGGACGGCGCGACGGCCCTCGGAAACCGCGACGGAGCGCATGAGCCCCAGCACGCCGTCGGCGACGCCGACGAGCACCGACCGACCGACGGCATCGAAGGCCGCCGGCCGTTCGACCACGACGACCACCGCTCCCCCGTCGGAACATCGGGCAATACCCACCTTGGTGGCCACCGCCCAGGTGATGAGGCGCTGCTCGAGCTGGCTCGACCACGCGGTCTCGGCGACGCCGACGAAGGGAGCCGGTGCGTCGATCTCGTCCCAACACGCGATCACGACCGACGAGAAGCCGCCCAGCTCTCCCGACTGTCGCTCCCAGTCCTCGAGCGTTGTCCGCCAGCCCTTTTGGTCGGCGTCCTCCAACTCGGGTACGGCGAGGAGACGGTCAGCGCCCAGCGCCGCTCGAAGCTGCCGGCTCGGCTCGAAGTCGCGGCCGATGACGAGCACGCTCACGACCGAGTGCCGCACATATCCACTCCGATCAGCTCGTATCCGCCGGCAGTAGCCGACAGTACTGAAGTTCGCGGCGCCATGAGGTCCACGGTCGTACTCTTGCCTCGTCGAGATCCACGAAAGGAGCACCGGCGGTGCCCGCTTCTGCCGAGCCGGATCGGATCACCGGTCCGCTCAAGACCTGGTACGACCTCCACGAGGCGCTCGCTGGCGAAGTGCGTGGCATCGCCGAGATGGCAAAGGCTCTCGGTTCGGACGACCTCGACGGTTTCGCGGCGCGTTTCTGGGACTTCGAGCGAGAGCTACGCAACCATTCCGAGGTCGAGGACGGGATCATGTTCCCGGCCATCATCGAACGCGGCGGCCCGATCGACCCGGCGCTCGGGGAGCAACACCGGGCGGAGCAGCTGGCGACCTACGCCCTCGGCTCGGCGCTGCTGCGGGCCAACGCGACCCGCGGTGGCGACGCACTCGCCGAGCTCGCCCGGCCAGCGATCGAGCTCCGCGACTCGCTCGTCGCCCACCTCCAGAGCGAGGAAGCGACGGTCCTCTCTCAGGTGGACGGGCTGTTCAGTGACGACGAACAGTCGGCGTTGTTCCGATCGATCATCACCTCGCTGCCGCCGGACTCCCGGTTACAGCCGTGGGTCGCCTCCGCCCTCACCCCCGAGCACCTCGAAGCTCGTCTCCGCAACATCGCCTCGTCGATGACCAGGCCGGCCCTGACCGCCCTCATGATCCAGATCCACGAGGGTGTCAGCGCGACCGTATGGTCCGAGATAGAAACGAGGACGCCCGATCTGGCGGCGCTCGTGCTCTAGAAGCCCGTGGACGGGCCAACCTCGTCGGAAAGGAACCGAAACATGAACCACATTCAGCTTGGAGATCTCGATGTCGGACGGATAGGCCTCGGCGGCATGGGCATGTCCGGCGCCTACACCGGGGCTGGTTCCGACGATGCCGAGTCCATCCGCGCCATCCATCGGGCGATCGAGCTCGGCGTCACCCTCATCGATACCGCGGAGATCTACGGCCCCTTCACCAACGAGGAGCTCGTCGGCCAAGCGATCAAGGGCCGGCGCGACGGCGTCGTCATCGCGACGAAGTTCGGTCTCGTCTCGCATGCCGGCGGGGGTCCGTGGAACCGCGACAGCAGCCCGGTCAATGTCCGTACGGCACTCGAGGGATCGCTCAAACGGCTCGGCGTCGACCACGTCGACCTCTACTACCAACACCGCGTCGATCCGCAGACGCCCATCGAAGAGACCGTCGGCGCGCTGGCCGAGCTGGTCGTGGAGGGCAAGATCCGTCACATCGGTCTCTCCGAGGCCGGCCCCGAGACGATCCGCCGAGCCCACGCCGTCCACCCGGTGACGGCGGTGCAGTCCGAGTACTCCCTGTGGACTCGGGACCCGGAGGCGAGGGTCCTGCCGGTGCTGCGGGAGCTCGGCATCGGGCTCGTCGGCTATTCACCGTTGGGACGCGGGTTCCTCACCGGAGAGATCCGCTCGACTGACGACTTTGCCGACAATGATTCCCGAAAGACCAACCCCCGCTTCGTGGGTGAGAATTTCCAGCAAAACCTTCGGGCCGTCGACGAAGTGAAGGCGATCGCCGCCACCGTCGGCGTCACCCCGGCCCAGGTGGCCCTGGCCTGGATCCTTGCCCAGGGCGACGACATCGCCCCGATCCCGGGGACCAAGCGGGTCGTCCGGGTAGAGGAGAACACCGCGGCCGACGGCGTCCAGTTGAGCTCCGACCAGATCGAGCAGCTCGGGAACCTGACGCCAGCGGCCGGCAACCATCACACCGACGCGCAGATGGAGATGATCGAACGCTGAACCGAACGGGGCGAGCCGGTTACTGGCCGACCGGTCCGGGCCGGTTGTCCATGACCAGGCAACTGCTGGTGGCGGTGGCCACGAGCTTGCCGTCGCCGCCGGTGATCTCGGCGGCCGAGAACGCGACGCGCCGACCGGGTTTGGTGACCCGACCGACGGCTTCCAACGGACCGGTGTCGAGCGTGACGGCCCGGAGGTAGCTCACGTTGAGGTCAATGGAGGTGTAGGAGAGCCCGGCCTCCAAAGTGGAGTGGACGGCGCAGCCGGCGACGGTGTCCGCCAGGGTGCAGACGAGACCGCCGTGCACGACGCCGAGGGGGTTGTAGACGGATTCGTCGGGGGTGCAACGGAAGCGGACGTAGCCGGGCTCGACGTCGACGATCGCGAACTGCACGAGGGCCGAGATCGGTGGTGGCGGCAGGGATCCGTCGCGAACGGCCCGGAGGAGCTCGAGGCCGGTCAAGCCGACGCCCTTCTCGACAGCGACCATCGGGTCGTACCAGTGGACGGTTCGGCTGCGGACGACGCCCCAGTCCGGACGGTCCGCCGCCGGCTCCGAAGACGACGGGATCGGAGAGTCGGCCGCCGCCACCCGCTCACCCTAGCGGGACGTCTACGCACGATCGACGCCCCGGTCCGGAGGGGTCAGTCGCCGGACGGTCGGTAGGGCGGGGCGACTCCCCAACCCCAGCGGGGCACGGGGGCATGTTCGACCACGTCGGCGTCTGGCCGGGAGTTGCTCATGGCCAGTCGGGTGCCCCACTCCACGTACCCGATCAGCGCCGAGCGGAACTCCGGGTCGTCAGGGAGACCGGCGTCGTCGGCCGCCAGGCTCATCAAGGAAGCGAACCGGAAGCGGTGGTCGGCGGTGATGCCGAGACCGAGGTGCTTGGAGAGCATCTGCTCGTAGCCGCCCAGCGAATCGGTGTACGTGCTCGGGCCCCCGAACACCTCGCTCCACCAGGCGATGACGTGCTGGCGGTGCTCCTCGTGGACTCCCCCAGGAAAGAACCCCGCCAGGAGGTCGTCTCGCTCGACGCGGTCGTAGAAGGCGTTGATCAGGCGGTCGAAGGCTGTCCGGCCGCCGGCCCACTCGTACAGGGTGGGCTCGCCCGACATCACGCCAGCGTAGGCGGCTGCGCCGTCGCGTCTCGGCGAAACGGTATCGATACCCGTCTCCCCTGTGGATTATCCCGGGGATTGTGGGGACGGTCGGTTTCGGGTGCTCATCGAGGTCGACCGCGACCAACGACCGCGGCAACACATGAGTTGACCTGGGATTTGTCGATGCCTACCCGCCAACTCCCGTTGCCCACGAGCTTGTCGTCCGTTCGCCCAAGCGCGAAGATCTCGCTACCGACAATTGGGTTCTTGAGAGGAAGGGCTCGCGATGACCACCGACTCCCGCCCCTTCGGAAGTGGTTCCCCCCAGGTCTCACCGGACCGCCCCGAAGAGGCAGGTGGACCACCTCCCGGCCATGCGGTGGACCGCGACCTCCAGCCCCAGCCGTTCAGCGTCCTCGGCATCGAGACCGATGGCCGCTGGCGAGCGATCCTTCGCGGTGAGCTCGACCTCGCCGGCGTTCCAGGCCTGACCGATCTGCTGTTCGGTATGCGGCCGGAGGACATCGACCTCACGACACTGACCTTCCTGGACGCTCGGGGTCTGGCTGCACTTCTCGCTGCGCAGCACGAACTGCGACAGACAGGTGCGCCCTGTCGGATCGTCGGGGCGACCGGCGTGGTGCGGCGGGTCTTCGAGATCACGGGGCTGACCGATCGCCTCGACGACTAGCCCGAGGCGCCACGCGGCACCCGTCACCCGTTCCCGCCGATGTGGCAGGATCAGGACCACGTCGGCATCGACGCTGAACCATACGAGCCATGGACCCACGGCACATCCTCAACGTCGCTGATGCCCGTCGGCGAGCCGCTCGTGCCCTGCCTCGGGTCGTCTTCGACTTCATCGACGGTGCCGCCGATGACGAGTTGACCCAGTCGGAGAACCGAGCGGCGTTCGGCGAGATCACCTTCCGCCCGCGGGTCGGAACCGACCTGTCGAGAATTGTCGTGTCGACCGAGGTGCTCGGGACCCCGGTCTCGATGCCGTTGCTCCTCGCCCCCTGCGGGTTGGGCAATCTCATCCATCCGGACGGCGCCGTCGGCGCCGCCCGCGCCGCCTCGGCGCGCGGGACGATCTATGTGCTCAGCACGGCGGCCGGCAGTACGCCCACCGAGGTGGCGACGGCATCTTCGGGGCCGACGTGGTTCCAGCTGTACTCGTTCGGTGGCCGCGCCGCCGGTGATCGGCTGGTCGATGAAGCCCAGGCCAACGGATTTGGTGCGCTCGTCGTCACGCTCGACACGCCGGTCGTCGGCCATCGAGATCGAGACGCCCGGCACGGCGTCGGCATTCCCGGCAACATGGACCTACGCCATCGGGTCAACCTCGGACTGCAGTTGCTCGTCCGTCCGAGATGGACCGCCCGGCTCGGCGCCGAGGGCATCCGCACCACGCGCACGCAGTTCGGAAGCGGCGTCGCGCTCGGCGACGGCCAGCCGATCATGGCGTCACCGTTCACGTGGGACGACGTGGCCTGGTTACGGACCAGGTGGTCCGGCCCGCTGGTCGTCAAGGGCGTGCTCGTCGGCGAAGACGCCAAACGGGCCGTCGATATCGGCTGTGACGGGATCATCGTGTCCAATCACGGCGGCCGCCAACTCGATGGAACGCCGGCGACCTTGCGAGCGCTGCCCGAGGTCGTGGACGCGGTAGGCGGCCACGCCGAGGTGCTGCTGGACGGAGGGGTCCGGCGCGGCCAGGACATCGCCAAAGCGCTCGCTCTAGGCGCACGGGCGGTCTTGATCGGCCGGCCGTACCTCTACGGACTGGCGGTTGCCGGCCAGGGCGGCGTCGAACGGATCCTCGACATACTCCGCGCCGACTTCGTTCGCACGCTCGCGCTCCTGGGCTGTCCGCGGGCGGCCGACCTCGGACCGGAGTGGGTGCAGTCCGAGAGCTTCCGATCGTTCAGTGAACCTGACCCGAGCGCACGTCGCCGTTGAGCGGCAGCTTCAACAGGGCGTTTTCGACCACTTCGCTGAGGGCCGGGTGAATCCAGTACTGCCCCCGGGCCAAGTCGGCGACCCGCAGACCGTGGGCGACGGCTTGGATCAACGGCGTGATGAGCAGCGACGCCTGGTAGCCGAGGATGTGCGCACCGAGCAACGTGCCGGTCGCCGGGTCGGCATAGAGCCGGCAGATACCCGAGTGGTCCTGGGTGGCCCAGCCATAGGCCACGTCGCCGTAGGCCTGCGTGGCCTCCACGAACGGCTGGCCCTCGAGGTCCTGGGATTTGGCCCCGACCGAGGCGACCTGGGGATCGCTGAACACGGCAAAGGGCACCCAATCGTGCGGGAGGGGGCGTAGGTCGTCGGGGTGCGCCAGGTTGTGGGCGACCGTACGGGCCTCGGCGTTGGCGACGTGCTTCAGTTGGAACGGCGAGCTGCAGTCGCCGAGTGCCCAGAGCCCGGGGCCGGCCCGCCCGTACTCGTCGACGACCACGCGGCCGTCAGCTCGGACCGAGCCCCCCGCTCGCTCCAGATCGAGATCTTCGGTGTTCGGCCGGCGACCGGTCGCCACCAGCAGGAGCTCGCCAGCCACCCGGCGGCCGCCGGCCAGGATCGAATTCGATGCCATCCGCATCGCCCACGACCTCCGAGACCGTGGCGTCGAGGTGGACATCCCAGCGCGCCGCGGCCAAGGCCGTGAACCGTTTCGAGATCTCCGAATCGAGCGCGCTCAGCAACGACGAAGCCATCTCCACTACGTGGACTCCGACGCCGAGACTCGAGAACACGTGGGCGAACTCGACGGCGACGTACCCGCCGCCGAGGATGACCATGCTGGCCGGGAGGTCGTCGAGCCGCATGATGGTGTCCGACGTGTGGAAGGGCACCCCGGATGCCGTGACCACCGGCGGAACCGACGGCCGACCACCGGTGGCGATGACGATCTGCTCGGCTTCGATCGAGGTCGCCCCGTCGATCGACAACTGGTGAGGTCCGGTGAACCGGGCCCGTCCTTCGAACACGGCGAGGTCGGGAGACGCGACCAACTCGTCTCGATGGGCCGAAGAGCTCTCGTCGACGCGTCCCATGATCCGATCTCGGATGGCGGGCCAATCGACCTTGTCGATCGTGGCGGCCACACCGAACGTCGGCGCCTCGAGGACGTCCGTGGCGAGGTCAGCGGTGTAGACGAACATCTTCGTGGGGATGCAGCCTCGGTTCAGGCACGTCCCACCGAACGCGCCCGATTCGATGAGCGCCACTCCCCCCAGGTTCCGATCGTCCGATACCACGACGTTGCCCGAGCCGGCGCCGATCACCGCAAGATTGAACTGCTCCACCGGGCGAGCCTACGGGTCCGGCGACCGTCCCGTACTACATGTAGGTGAACGCTGTCCGGGCGACGTAGGTGCCATAAGGCGTGGTGACGGTCACGTTCACCACGGAGGGCTCCCCTGTAGTCTTCGCCGGCGTCGTCAGCATGATGGTTGTCGGCGTGACGGAGATGATGGTCCCGAACGACCCTCCGTCACCGACCGTCGTCTGGCCGGGAACGAAGTTCGCCCCATGGATCGTCACGGTGTTTCCACCCGCCGATGTTCCACTGGCCGGTGTGAGCGACATCACCACCGGGGCCGGTCCGTAGGTGAAGGCGCCCTGATCGGTGTCCGAACCGTACGGCGTGGTGATGACCACGTCGACGGTTCCTGTGGCGTGGGGCGGCGTCGTCACCGTCACCGAGTTGGCACTGTCGGCCGTGATGGTGCCGGAGACACCTCCGAAACTGACCGCAGACGCCGCGGCGAGGTTCGTCCCGGTCAACGTCACCGACGTGCCGCCCGCGTTGGATCCGGTGGCCGGGCTGACCGTGGAGATCGAGGGCGGCGCGACGAACGTGAAGCTGCCCGTCAGCGAGGTCGTGCCGTTCGACGCGGTCGCAACGACGTCGACGACGCCGGCGGCGTGCGCGGGTGCCGTCGCCGTGACGGCGATCGGGCTATCGACGGTCACTCTGGTCGCCGGAACGCCGCCGAACGTGACCGCACTGACGGCGGTCAGGTTCACGCCCGCGAGCGTGACGGTCGTCCCACCGAGGGTCGAGCCGGTGTTCGGGGAGACCGTTCCGAGCGACGGCGGGCCCACTGGGGCGGCGATCCCGATCACATTGCTGACGTGCAGGCCGACGCCGGGCACCGACCCGTCGGAGGGAACGCCGAACGAGAAGACCCCGCCGTCGGACGCGACCTCCCAGTAGCCGTTGCCGTCCGAGGAGCCGGCGATGCCCACGATCGGCTTGTTGAGCGGCTGGCCGCCCATCGACCCGTAGAACGCGGCGTCACCGAAGGCGAAGATGCCGCCGTCGGACGCGACCTCCCAGTAGCCCTTCCCGTCAGGGGTGGCGGCGATGCCGACGATCGGCTTGTTGAGCGGCTTGCCGCCCATCGACCCGTAGAACGCGGCGTCACCGAAGGCGAAGATGCCGCCGTCGGACGCGACCTCCCAGTAGCCCTTCCCGTCAGGGGTGGCGGCGATGCCGACGATCGGCTTGTTGAGCGGCTTGCCGCCCATCGACCCGTAGAACGCGGCGTCACCGAAAGCGAAGATGCCGCCGTCGGACGCGACCTCCCAGTAGCCCTTCCCACTCAGCGTCGCCGCCATGCCGACGACGGGCTGGTTCAGTGGCTTGCCGCCCATCGACCCGTAGAACGCGGCGTCACCGAAGGCGAAGATGCCGCCGTCGGACGCGACCTGCCAGTAGCCCTTCCCGTCAGGGGTGGCGGCGATGCCGACCACCGGCTTGTTGAGCGGCTTTCCGCCCATCGACCCGTAGAAGGTTGCGGCACCGAACGTGAAGATCCCGCCATCGGAACCGGCTACCCAGTAGCCGGGCGAGCTCGTCGACGCGGCGGCCGGCGTCGACGCACCGGCACTCTGGCCGAGCCCGCACAGCGCAGTGCTCACCCCGAGCACGCCGATCACGGCGGGGGCCCACCGGCCCGCCCGCTGCCGCCTTCTGGTTGCTGACTGGCCGCTCCCAATCGTCACCACGTCACGTACCTCCCGTCCGCCATGTCACCAGCCGACGGGTCGGTGTCTGCCGAGAAACCATGAACATGAACTATGAACCGTCATCGGGTACCCGTTCACCGGGGCGACCAAACCCATCCCTCATGGCCCTGTGAACGCCACCTGTTCGTCGCTGGTACTGCCGTGGGGGCCGCCCAGCTCCGTGGGGCAAGACGATACTCCCGCCGACGGGCAAGCACCGGCTGACATCGGGGCTGACGGAGCCGCCCTGTGTCGCGGTACTGGATGTGGAGGCGATGGAGGTCGTGGTGGTTGGAGGAGTCGCACAGTTCCAGGACCTCCGAGGCCGGGTTGGGCGAACGGCCCGATGCGTCTGCCGAGTGCGTGACGTGATTCGTCACCGGGCGGACGTATCGGCCGATCGGTTCGGCGCTCCTTACAGCGACGGCTGAAGCCGCCACGGTCCGATAGCTCAGGTGGCAGAGCGCTCGCTTGAACCGCGAGAGGCACTCGTTCGAGTCGGGTTTGGACCACATCGACTGTTGGCAGTAGCCAACCGTGAACCGCTGTCCGGTAGTGGCAGCGGGTCAGTGACGACGGCCCGCGGGCTGCGCGCCGGGCCTATGTGGTCCCGAGCGCGGCCAGCGCGGCAGCGGCGATCTTCTGGTAACCCTTCGCGTTGGGGTGGATGTTGCCGACGGAGCAGGCCCAGCTGGCATTGCAGACGGCGGCGACGTCGGCCGGGACGAGGCCATACCCGGGGAGCTTGAGCCGGAGGTCGCTCCCGACAGCCCAGTAGGGCGGCACGTCGGCCACCTCAGCGCCTTGAGCCTGGTAGAGGCTCCCGAGGGTGCTGTTCAGCCGCCGAAAGACGGCAGCGGACTCGTTGGCGAAGCGACGACCGCGGCCCGGGTTGAGCCAGTCGGCCAGGCTGGGATTGTTGTGCTTGAGGCCGACCACGGTCGCCGTCCTGCCGGCGGCCGCCTGCAGCTCACCCAGGGCCGGGGGAAGGTCCCGGCGCAAGGTGGTCATCACGTCGTTCACGCACTGGTAGTTCACCATGCGGTCGGTGAGGCACGGCCAGATGTCGTTGTACCCGAAGTCGATGGTCATGACGACCGTCTCCGCGGGGTGGGCCTGCACGAACTGCACGATTGTGGCGATTTGGGAGCCCGTCGGATAGCTACAGGTGCTTCCGCCCTCGTAGGCCGCCAACAGCGTGATCCCCGAACAGCCGAACTGGACCAACCGAAGGCCCGGCCAGCGGTTCCGCTCGGCCCGGGTGATGTCGTTGGCGTAGCCCACCTTGGTGGGCTACCGGTGTGGGCGTACTTCCCGTGTTGCTCGTCCCCTTTGTCGCTCTGATGCGCCGGCCGGGGTTGGATCCCCAGGGACTCGGACGTCGCTCCTCTTCCGGATGCTGATCAGGCCCGCGGCCATGCCTCTACCCGGCCGCTCGGTAGCTGTTGGCGGTCTTTGGTCGGACTCCGCCCGTTCGCCGACGTCAGGTCGCCGGAGTCGGGCCGGCGGGGTTGCCCCCTTCGGTCGGCGGTGGCGCGACGGGTTGGGGCGTCGCGGCCATCGTGGCCGGGGTGGTCCGGGTGAGAACGATGGCGCCGAGACAGAGGACAGCGAACGACAGGATCGCCCCGGCGACGACACCGGGGTCGCTGGACAGCCGCTCTTCGAACAGCACCACCCCGAGGCACACGCTCACGATCGGGTCGACCAGGACCATGATCGGTTGGGAGATGCTGAGGGGGCCGGCGTGGAGGGTGTCCTGTTCCATCAAGAACCCGACGATCCCGCCGACGGCGAGGGCGTAGATGGGCCAGTGCTGCAGGGAACCGCTGATGCCGAGGTTGGTGAGGTCGTCGGTGGTGGTCTTGATGAACGTAGCTTCCAGCGCCCAGATGAGCGCGGTGGCGGTGGCGAGCACCGCCGCCCGGTGGGTCGGCGGCCCGACGCGACCAACCAGGTACAGCACGACGACGGCGCCGCCGACGACGATCAGCACCCAGATCCAGCTGCTGGTCGTCGGCTCCTGGGAGCCTCCCTTGGGGTTGGCCAGCACGAGGAAGGCGGTCAACCCGACACAGGTGACGCCCGCCGAGAGCCACGCCATGCCCGGGATCGACTGGTGCAACCACTGCCGCCGGAGGATCAGCGCGAAGACCAGCTCGCTCACCAACAGGGGTTGGACCACCGACAGCTGCCCGTTGTGGAGGGCGACGGCCTGGAAGACGAACGCCCCGAGGATGCCGACCCACCCCAGTAGCCACAGCGGGCTCTTCAAGAGGTAGCGAGCGAGGGCCACTCCCTTCAGCTGGGGGGACGCCCGGATGCTGGCCAGGTGCTGGACTGCCACGACCGTGGCGTTGCAGAACGCGGTGAGCAGCGCGAAGACGATGGTGATCGTCATCTCGCTCCCGACGCCGACGTCGCCTGGTCTTCATCCATCGCGGTGGGGGCTCGGTTCATCGAGGGCACGACGAAGGTCGTCAGGAACGCCACGACCATGAGGCCGCTGGCGATGGCGAACGCTCGGCCGTAGCCAGCGGCCAGCGCCGTCGTCGTCTGGACGCCGCCATGCTCGAGGCTCGCCGTATGGCCGGTCGCGGCGGTGGCCAGCACAGCGAGACCGATCGAACCGCCGACCTGTCGGGACGTGTTGAGCACCCCCGACGCCAGCCCGGCATCGTCTGAAGCAACCCCAAGGGTGCCTGCGGAGGCCAAGGCCGTGTACACCAGGCCGATGGCCAAGGACACCAGGCAGCCGCCGCCCAAGACCACTGTCCAGTACCCCCGGCTCGACGAGAGCTGGCTCAACCATCCGAATCCGGCCACGCCCGTCAACGTGCCGACGACGAGGACGGTTCTCGTTCCCCACCGGTTCAGTAGGCGCGGCGCCATCTGTGCCCCCACCACGATCGCCGCCGCCAACGGCCCGAAAGCCAGGCCGGTTCGCAATGGGTCGTATCCCAGCACGTTCTGCAAGAACAGCGACAAGAAATACCAGACGGAGAAGATCGCCGCCGCCGCCAGGAGCATCATCACATTGGCCCCCACGACCCACCTGGACCGGAACAGTCGAACCGGCATCAACGGACTCGAGACCACTTTGACCTGTAAGAAGACGAAGAGAGCTAGCAGTACGACGGCCACCGCCAGCGTCAGCACCGTTCGAAGTGAGCTCCACGAGTACTCGTCGGTGTTCACGATTCCGTACGCCAGCACGGTCAGCCCGGCCGTGACGGTGACGGACCCCAAGACGTCCAGGCGGCCACCGGACTCGAGCCGACGGGCCTCGGTGAGGTACACCATCGCGCCGATGAGCGTAAGGATCCCGATGGGCACGTTGATGAAAAGGACCCATCGCCAACCCAGTTCGGACGTCAGCACGCCGCCGAGGAGGACTCCCGTAGCTCCACCAGCGCCACCCATCGCTGCCCACACACCGAGCGCCTTGGCGAGCCGCAGTCCGGAGAACGTCGTCACGACGATCGTCAGGGTGGCCGGCGAGAGGAAGGCCGCGCCGATGCCTTGCGCCGCCCTAGCGGTCGTCAGCCAGGTCGATGTCTGGGCGAAGCCGCCGATCAGACTGGTGGCAGTGAAAACGCTGAGACCGACGACGTAGATCTTTCGGCGGCCGTACAGGTCGGCGGCTCGGCCGCCGAGGAGCAAGAAGCCAGCAAAGGTCAAGATGTACGCGTTGACCACCCATTGCAGCCCCACCGGGCTGTAGCCGAGCGACCGCCCGATCGACGGCAGGGCCACGTTGACCACCGAGACGTCGAGGCCAACCATGAACTGTGCGGCACACGCCAGGCCCAGAACCGTCCGGTCGTGCGTTCGGCTGTCTAGGGGCGCCGCCCATGTCCTGCTGCCCATGGCGGCGCCATCCTAAGGACGTAGGACAGTGCATGTCGGAGGGGGCTCGAAACATGGGCACCGTGCCGCCACCAGGTGGATGCCGGAGCATGGGCAGTAGCGGTGAGAGGCCCCGTCACCGAGCGGGCTCAGGCCCTGATCGCTCGATGGCCCGACGAAAGCGGGCCGCATAGAAGAAGTGCACCCCCACGTTGGGGAGCATCAACACGATGACCAGCGCCCACAGCGGGTTCTCGACGGCGACCGGGACGAGGCAGAGGGCGACGAATCCGGTGACACCGAGCATGTACCAGCGCCGCCGTTGAAATCTGTCTGAGATATCCCGGCCGTACGGCAGTAGCCGAGCATCGGCGACCGGCTGCCCCTTTCGCATGCCCTTGACGAGAGCTTTGCGGTCGCTCCGTGGCAGCTCGACGATCGGCGATGGCTGCATCCACCATGGTCCCTTCCGACGAAGCAGGACGAAGCCACCCACGAATCCGGCGGCGAAGAGGACCACGACGATCACGATGACGGTCACCAGCGCCGCACTCGAATGGTGCCGGTGGCGGTGGTGGCGCTGCACCAGGACGAGCCCCAGCACGATGCCGCCGATCAGCGACGCCGCGCCGATACCGAACACCAACCACAATCGCTTGCGGTATGCCGCTGGATCGGCCGCCCGGCGGCCGAGGTCCGTAGAGGGGGATGTGCCTATCATCCGACGCGCCGTCTTCTTGGGCTTCTTGGGCACGCTTTCGTCAGACGTGCGCTACCGGTTCTTCTCGCCAACCCCTAGCCCTCTCTCGTGATCGCGGCAGACGACCAGATACCCGCGTTGCCTCACCAACACTCGCGAGCAGGTGAGTGTCCTTGTCGTTGTGTTCCGCGTACCGATGGTCGAGTCCTAACCCTCGACGTTGAGCACATCGAGCGGCACGGTGACCTCTAGCACCGGGTGGACGATGCGCAGCGCTGTCGAACAGTTCTCTGCTCGCCGAGACGCGACATCGGCCGCGGTCCGCCATTTCCAAGGATGGGCCCGGGCGGCGGCGCATTGTGACGACGAGGAGGACGGTCCGCTGATCTCAAGGCGGGCTCCATATTGATGGCCTGACGCGGCAGAACCCCCGCCAATGAATGGGGGGACAGTCGGCGGGGGCTCTGCGGTGCGCTTCTGCGGGGATGACGTACCCGGCCTTCGACGTAACCAAACCCGCCCGCGGTCCTGGCTAGCCCGCCAGCAGCAGACTCTGGCGTGACCAGCACGGGCTGAGCCCCCGTTGAAAAAGCGCGTCGACATGCGGCGGCGCCGTTCAGCCTGAGCTCAACGAGAGCGCGACGCAGCCCCAACTGCGAGGGAAGGACTGCGCCGCGTGCGCCTCCGACAGGCAGGAAGGTTCTACCAACTCCCCCGGGCGACGAAACTCGTCCGGCCACGGGCGCTCGCTTGCCCCACGCCTCTTAGATCGGCGTCGCCTTCGAGGGATGGCGCGGCGGCCCGCCGCATTCAGAATTGCCGGCGATCCGAGGGCAGGGCTCCTCCTCGGGCGGCACAGGTCACGCAGACTTGGGTCTCGGGAAGGCTGGCCAGTCGCTGGTCGGCGATGGGTCCGCCACACCGGGTGCAGGTGCGGTAGGTGCCGTTGGCGACTCTGGCCAATGCGGCGTCCAGCGCCGCCAGGCGGGTCTCCGCCCGTGCCAGCAGCCCGGCCACCCGTGCCCGCTCGTAGCCGACGGTCGACCCTTCGGCGTCGTGTTCGTCGTCGGGGCCTTCGGCCGTCGACTCGGCCAGCGCTACGAGCTCCCGGCGCAGATCCTCCAGGCCGGCAACGGTCCGCTCCCGCTCGGCCCCGAGCAAGTGGGCGGTGGAGGGGCGGTCCATCGGTTGGACGCTAGACGGCCGCCTCGCCTCCTCTGGTGTCGAAGGGGGGGGACGGTGAACCAGGCCCCTGCCAAGCTCGGCTCGTGGGTCGCGGCCACCCGTTCAGTTTCTGACCCCGGCCAGGCCAAGTCCGCTCAGGACCGACCGTCGAGCGAATTGGCTGTCGTGACGACGGGATCGGAAACAACCTCCGTCCACCATGCCGGGCGGGGGCGGAACACTTCAGCCGCACGCCCGATCGCGACCGTGTCGAGCCGGTAGACCAGCCCAGCCCATGGCTGAGCTTGCCGTTCCTCGTCGGTCCATCCTTCGGTGGCAGTGGTTACGTACAGCCGATTTAATCCCGGACCACCGAACGCGCACGAAGTGGTCTGCGCGGCCGGCAGGAACAGCGTTTCACGAAGTTCCCCTTGCGGGGAGTAACGCTTGATCCGGCCGCCCCCGTAAATGGCGATCCAGAGATCGCCTTCCGCATCGACGGTGAGGCCATCGGGCGTCCCGATCTCTTCGTCGACCGATAGCAGCACCCGGCCATCTGAGATCGTTCCTTCCCTGCCGTCGAACGCGAAGGCGTAAACCACCCGCGGCCCGCTGTCGGCGAGGTACATGGTGGTCCCGTCGGGGCTCCAGCCCAAACCGTTGGCGATGGTGAGATCGTCGAGCATGAGCTCGGTCTGCCCGTCGCCGTCGAACCGGAAGAGCGCACCGCCCCCAACGCGGAAGTCGTCGGCAAGCGTGCCGGCCCAGAGCCGACCCTGCGGATCGCAAGCGGCATCGTTCATTCGCGTCCCCGCTTGGACTACTTGGGCGAGCGACCGCACCGAGCCGTTGCGACCCAGGTGGGTGAATCCTTGCCCGGCGGCCAGGATCCAGCCGCTGTCTGTTTCCACCGGCGCGACGGCACCCACCGTGCCGGCTACGTGGTAGTCGGCAACCGAGCGAAGATCGCCTGTATCGCAAACCGTGCGGCAGTGGATGCGGCCCGCCAGGATGTCCACCCCTAGCAGCTCATCTCGGCGAGCGTCCCAGCGCAGGCCCTCTCCCAGGAGAGCCTGCCCAGTAGTGCAGGCAACTGGTTCCCTTGTCATGCCTGGCTACCTTTCGAGCGCCCGCGATCCAGGTGGCCCTCCTGCTGCAGTCCTGGCTGAGACGAGTGCGATCGAGGTCGTCAATGCGATCACCTTGCACCGCCAACGGCGCCGCACCTAGGGCCGAAAGTCCTCTGTGGCAGTACCGCCGAGTCGGTGGCGGCGGCCGGAACTAACGGCACGCAGGGCTGAGCCACGTCCCTGGCTACGCGGCAGCTTTCGGTTCGACGGACGGTCCTCACTACAGCCCGCAGCCGCTCCGGCCGCGGCCACCGGTCCCGCTCGCCAGGCCAGCGAGATCAGCGACGAGATCAGCGAAAAGGACCTTCGGCCCTGTAGGGCGCTGCGCAACTTCCGTATCGTCCACTCTGGTGAGCACCATGGCCCACGAGTTCGGACGGGCACCCTGGCTGACCGAGCCGGTCGGAGCCTGGAGATCGCAGGCGACCTTCGGGACGTGGGTGGATACGGGAGAAGACCCCGTCATCGTGTACGGCGCCGGCGGACTGACAGACGCTTCGGGGGTGAGAACGCAACCCCACCCTTTCGAGGCGAGGCAACCAGGGAAATTTGAGTCTGGCGAGGCCGGATATCTGCCGGATCACGCCGCCCATAATCCGACCTCCCAACGAGGCAGCGGCGGAAGAACACTTCGACATCGTCGAGATTATCTTGGCGCCCCGCTCGATGCCTTGACGATTGGGATAATGCTTTCGGCTCTTCTTACCGGCTTCTGGGGGTGCGTGGCCGTCCTACACGGTTTGAAAGGTGAATCCATCGGATCTTACTGGATCGACACCATAGTCGCGGTGGAATTTTCGATCGTAACGGTGCTGTCATTAACGAGGTTGTCGGCACAACACGGACGTGAGTCCCATCAGACGGCGATTCCAGTAACTCGAGAAGCCGACTCAAATCCCGACCTAGCGCCTACATCGGGCATATCCAGAATAATGGATTGGGAAGTAGAACTGCCAGAGCTGTCTGCTCCCGTCCCGACTGGACGAACGTCGCCCGCAAATCCCGTTGATCCGTACACCAGCTGATGGACTGCCGCCAGTTGCTCGTAGTGCCGGCGACCCGTCGACTGTCCAGGATGAGAGCCGGGCTCTCATCAGCGCCAGCGCTTCACCGGCCGCTATGTCTCGAACCCTTCGACGTGCTCATCGCAGCCGTAGATCTTCAAACACCGCCAATCTCACCCAGCTCCGTGATTGGCCCACCTATCGGTATGCCCTCTTCCATTACCGGTTCGTTCGGTATATACCTGATACGGAAAGTACCAAGTGGCGTCTCGCAGCATGGGGTGCCAATAAGTCAAAGAGGGGACTAGAATGAATCATCGGGGTCACGGTTGGGTGCTATTCGCGGCCATCGTACTTGGGGTAGCCGGGATCATGCGCATCTTCGATGCGATCTGGGCTTTCCGCTATCACGGAGCTGTTCCGGAGAAGCTCGAAGACGCCCTCTTCGGCACCAGCCTCAAGACCTACGGCTGGGTATACCTCGTCGTCGGCATCATCTTGATCCTCTGCAGCTTGGCGGTGATGGGAGGCCGGCAAGTGGGCCGCTGGGTCGGAATTGCCGCCGGGGCCATCGGCGCCGTCAGCGCCATCTGGTGGATGGCCTACTACCCGGTATGGTCATTGACCTATGTCGCGCTCGGCGTCATCGTGATCTACGCGCTCGCTACTTATGGTGGTCCGGTCGATGAGACCCGCTCTCCAGAAGAGCCGATCGCCGCCAATCCCTGATGCAATAACTATAGATAAACCGCATTCTACTGGATAAGGACCACAGACAATGGCCATGGATACTCTCCTGGTGTACTGCGGCGTCTACGCCGAGGCCGCCGACGCCCTCGCCGACTACGAGCTGATCAAGGAGCTCCACACCAAAGCAAATCTGATCGATGCCTACGACGCAGCTGTCATCGAACGGGACTACAAGGGCAAGATCAAGATCACGAAAAAACACGAGACCCCAACCCGCGTCGGCGGTGTGCTCGGCGGTGGCGTTGGCCTGGCCACGGGCTTGGCGATCGCTCTCTTCCCAGCCGCAGCCATCGGCGGAGGTCTTCTCCTCGCGACCACCGGCGGGGGTGCACTTCTCGGCTCGCTAGCCGGACACGCGGCAGCCGGGATGAGCCGCAACGACCTCAAGGAACTGGGCGAGTCCCTCGACGAAGGCGAGGCCGGGCTGATCGTCGTTGCCGTCTCAGATATGGGAGCCAAAATCCGCACGGCAATGAAGCGGGCGCGGAGAATTGATGAGAAGCAGCTCAAGGCCGACCAGAAGGAGCTCGAAGCTGACGCGGCCAAGGCGCAGGCTTCGTAGTTCTCCGTCGTCCGGATCACCACGAGACAGGACCGCTTGCCGATGGAAGAGCCGACAACAGAGCCGAGACGCCCGGGACTGCAGGTGGGCCCGACTGGCGAGTTCAGCCTCTTCTTCCGGGTCAAGCCCGGACACCAGGACGACCTGCGGCAGGCGCTTCGGGCTCTGAACGAGGCCCCGGGCTACCGGCCCGGTGACTACGAGCTGCCGGTAGTCACCATCCACGATGCCAGGTTCGTGATGTTCGACGAGGACACTCGGCTGCTGTTTGCCACGAGTTTCGATGGAACGTGGGATGCATACATGGAGGATTTTGCCTCAAAACCGCTAGCCCTCTTTGATGCCGTATTTCGGCACGTTGAGGGTTATGACGGCGCTCCGGACATCGCTCGTTTGAAGACGTTTATCCTCGGTGCGCAGGTGTCGGCAACCGCATATGCCCGCAACTATCCCGGTACGGTAAAAGAGATACGCAAGGCCGAAAGAGTCAACCGGGCGTTCCAACAGGTACTCGACAATCCCGATGCGGCGGAGGCGCTGCAGCACCAGGCCTTAAAGCCTCTGTTGGACGAGGCGGCGAACTAGCCTCGAGCCTGCAGGGCCGGGATGAGCGGTGGAGAGCGAGTATCGTGTCTGACCACATTTCTGGGCCGCGTGCCTCGGCCATACCAGCCGCCGACATCACGGACTTGTATGCGTTCGTAAGCCCCGAGCGACCCGGGCATTTGTCGTTGGTACTTAACACGTTGCCATTCGCCGGGCCGAACGACTCTTTCTCGGATGCGCTCATCTACCGGTTTCGAATCCGCCCACTGACCGTCGTCGGTAGCGACGCTCTCGCCCCGCTCGTCCTCAAGAGCCCTGACGAGTGGGTCGTCGACTGCGTCTTCGGCACGCCGACACTGCCCGGGCCCGGCGAAATGGCCGTCCAGGAAGGGGTTTGTCGCATCCCTACCGGTGAGACGGTGTCATTTCGGGTGGGGAAGGACTCTGAAGCCAAGGGGTTGCGTGTCTTCGCCGGGGTGCGCTGGGATCCGTTCATCATGGACGCTCCCGCGGCGATTAGGACCATCGATTCGGGGCGGCTCACTTTCCGCGATCGGAGTTCGATTTTTCTGGACGGCAAGAACGTTCTCAGTATCGTTGTCGAGCTCGACTCTGCCACGCTGCTCGGAGGCACTGAGCTGGTGGGGGTGGTTGGCGAGACGCTCACCCGGGGTGGGCTGATGGTCCGTATGGAGCGCACCGGTCGCCCGGAGGTGAAGAACCTGCTCCTGGCGCCTAAGCAGTTCGATCCGGTGAACCGGGACTTGGAGATCCGAGATCTCTACAACGCCGAAGACGCCTTCCACCTGGCCGATACGTACGAGGGAGCGTACCGAGCGCGGCTGAACGCCAATCTCCGGTTCTGGGACAGCCTCGACGGGAAGATTGATTGGCCGGACTCCGAGAACGGCTCGCACCCATTGACGGAGCTGGTTTTGATGGATTTCCTGGCGGTGGATCTTTCTCGGCCCTATGTCGAGCATGGCTCGTTCTTGGATATTGAGCTTTCCGGCCGCGAAGGCCGCGCACATGAGACTGGCGGAGGCAGGAGCCTCAACGACGACGTCATGGACACGCTGTTTACGCTATGGGTCAACGGGGGGAACGGCCCTCCGATCCGCGATGGTGTGGATCAGGCAACCATGCCCGCGGCAGCCGTGTTCCCCTACTTGGCCCCTCCCAATCCTCACCCTCCCGAACGTCCGCTCGGGCATTGACAACGGAGGATAGATGAGCCAGCCGAGCTCCGACGTGACCACTGACCTTGAGCTCGACGACATCCAGTTCGGCGCGGTCCGTCAACGGCCGTCCCCCTATGTCGCAACCTACCTACTGGTCCGCGTAGACGACCGAGAGGCCGGACGCAGGTTACTAGGGCGGCTCCGTCCACTGGTTGACGCGGCTCGTCCGTCGCTTGGTGTGACAGAGGGCACCTCGGTGACGGTGGCGTTCACCTATCAGGGCCTCCGAGCGCTGGGGGTTCCCCGGGCCTCGCTCGAAAGCTTCTCGCCTGAGTTTCGCCAAGGCATGGCGGCGCGCGCCGCCGCGTTGGGCGACGTCGGGGAGAGCGGCCCAGCGGGCTGGGAGAGGCCACTGGGAAGCCCGGATGTGCATATTGCTCTGGCCCTCTTGTCGCCCGACGCCGCTGCGTTGGGGGCTTCCCTGGAGAAGGCCCGTCGCACCTATCGGGAGTTGCCGGGAGTCGAAGTGATCTGGCGACAGGATTGCTTCCAGCTCCCGACCGGTCGTACCTCGTTCGGATTCAAGGACGGAATCGGACAGCCGGCCATCGAAGGTAGTGGTATCCCTGGCACCAACCCGATGGAGCCGCCCATCAAGGCCGGCGAGTTCATCCTCGGGTACCCGGACGAGACTGGAACGCTCCCGCCCCAGCCTTCGCCCGACATACTCGGCCGGAACGGGACGTACATCGCCTTCCGGAAACTGCACACGCGGGTGGCGGCTTACCGTCAGTACCTGCGAGCCAATGCCTCGAGCCGGGAAGAGGAGGTGCTCCTGGGGGCCAAGATGGTGGGACGGTGGCAGAGCGGTGCCCCGCTTGCGCTCAGCCCAGATCATGATGACCCGGAGTTGGGCGCCGACGCCGGGCGAAACAACCGGTTCCTCTACGCAGAAGATCTGGGCGGCTTCAGATGTCCGGCCGGTGCTCACGCCCGACGAGCCAACCCGCGAGACGCGCTCGACGGTGACGGCAACGTGAACGTTCGCCTCCATCGCATGATTCGTCGCGGCACCAGCTACGGACCACCACTGCCCGAAGGGGTCCTGGACGACGACGGCGCCGATCGCGGCATCGTCTTCGTCTTCGCCGGCACCCACCTGGCCCGCCAATTCGAGTTCGTGAAAGGTCAGTGGCTCAACGACGGCATCTTCATCGGCGCACCGGAAGAGAAGGATCCTCTCGTCGGGGCGGCCGGGGGCCACGGCCAGTTCACCATTCCGCAGCGGCCGATTCGCCGTCGGCTACAGGGCATCCCGCCGCTTGTGGTCACCCGTGGCGGCGAGTACTGCTTCGCACCCGGACTAAGGGCTCTCGACTGGCTCACCGAGCTCGAGACCTAGAGGATCCATCACACCAAGGAGACTGCCAAGTGACTTCAACGTCGACAGGGCCCGAGCGCTGGGCAGCTCTCGGGTTCGCTTCCCCGGCAAGCGATCTGCCAGAGCCCGACCGACCGGTGGTCGTCGACTACCTCAACGACGGGAAGGTGGCGGTCATTACCCTCAACCGCCCGGCCGCTGACAACGCCATCACGACCGCGATGGGGGCCCTGTTGACCGAGATACTGGAATCGATCGCCGTCCAGATCGAGGTCCGTGTAGCCATCCTGACCGGCGCAGGTGATCGAGCGTTCTCAGTTGGCAGTGACCTGCGGCAGCGTCAGGCGATGACCAAGGAGGATTGGCTGCGGCAGCGCCAACATTTCGATCGAACTCTCTACACCATGCGTCAGCTACGGAAACCGATCTTTGCGGCCGTGAATGGGATTGCCTTCGGGGGCGGCTCCGAGCTGGCCCAGAGCACTGACTTCATCATCGCCTCCGAGAACGCGACGTTCGGCCAACCGGAGGCGATGGTCGGGCTGGCCGCTGGCGGCGGCTCGCCCGCACTGCTGCCGCGTCTCCTTCCGCCTGGCAAGGCCATGCAGATGCTCCTGACCGGCGATCCGATCACTGCTCAAGAGGCTCATCGGCTAGGGATGGTCAACGAGATCCATGCCCACGGCACCCTCATGGACGCGGCCCGAAAGATCGCCGAAAGGATCGCCAGCAACTCACCCACCGCCGTGCAGGCGGTGAAGTGGTCGACCAGGACCGGACAGGGTGAGCCGTTGGAGCAAGCGATCTCGATCATGATGGAGGCTCACTGGCGCTCAGCTGTCCACCCCGACCGCGTAGAAGGCATCGGGGCCTTCAACGAACGTCGCGAGCCAAACTTCCGGGATCCGGACTATTGATCCGTAGCAACCATCCATACCGGCAGGTTCATGACCGTTACCGCGACGACCGTTGCTGTGAGGCGAACGACCCCCAGGCGACGGCCGCCGCCGAACGGGTTGGCTCCTTCGGCGTTCCGGTGGGGGTTGGCCACGGCGTGATCGCCGGCGCAGTGCCCGCGGTTGCTTCGGGCTGGCTCGTCGGATGATCACCGAAGAGGGCGTGGTGGTGGTTGGAGGAGGTCCAGCCGGGGTGACTGCCGCTACTCAGGTTCGCCAAATGGGCGCGGCTGTCACGCTGCTAGAGGCGGACCAGGTCGGCGGGACCAACATCAACCGAGGACCCGCACCGGTTCGCACGATGGCTCGGTCGGCCCGGCTCGCCCGCGATTGGACTTCGTGGTCCGTGTTCGGCCTCGAAGGGCCGGCTCCCGAACCCAATCTCCAAGCCATCCTGACCAACAGCGATCGTGTTGCCCGGCACGTCGCTGACAAGAAGCATCTGGCCGACCAGCTGCGCCGGCACGGGATCAACCTGGTCGAGCATCTCGGCCCCCTCAAATTTATCGACCCGTTCACGCTGGCCGCCGGCGACGGCCGCAGTTGGCGCGCCAATCGAATCATCCTGGCGGTCGGTGGACACGCTGCCCGGTTGCCGATTCCTGGCAATGAGCTGGCTCTGACGTACAGCGACATCCGAACGCTCAAGGCGCTGCCCGCGGCAGTAGCTGTCGTGGGCGCGGCCGACACTGGGTGCCAAATCGCTTCGATCCTCGCCGATCTTGGCAGCCACGTTATCCTCTTCGAAGCGAGCCCGGTACTGGTACCGCAGGCCGACCTGAGTATCTCGACTGAGCTCAATCGGGCGTTTCAACGCAAAGGTATTCTGACGCATACCAATACGGTAGTGACCGCTCTGCGACCTTTTCAAGACCGGGTCGTCGTTGAATATTCGAGGTCAGGCTCTATCGAAGAAGTACATGTGGACGCAGTGTTCTTTGCTGTTGGTTGGCCTCCAAACATCGACCGGTTGGCGCTCGAGGCTGCCGGTATCCGCCCTCATCGCCACGGTATATCGGTTGACGCGTATCTGCGCACCGAAGTCGACCACATCTTTGCCGCTGGTGACGTTAATGGTCGTTCCATGCTGGTCCAGATCGCCCGCCTCGAGGGGCGCATCGCTGGCCAGAATGCCCTGATGGGGTCGGCTCGCCAGGTCAGCTACGACATCGTGCCCAGCGCTAGCTTCACCGACCCTGAGTATGGTGGGGTTGGACTTACCGAGATAGAGGCGGCCCAGGAGCACGACATAGTGGTGGGTATTGCCCGCTATGGCGATCTCCTCCGCCCTGTCGCGGACGGGCACCCGGATGGGTTTTGCAAACTCATCGCCGACCGACAGCGGAAAACCATTCTTGGCGGGCACGTGCTGGGAGAGTATTCCGCCGAAATCATCCAGGTAGTCGTTGCCTGCATGGCAGCCGGCACGACCATCGATCAAGTCGCTGAACTGCCGTTCGCTTTCCCGACCTTCACCGAGGGCATAACCATGGCAGCCCAGAAGATATGTTCAAAACTTGGCATTGGCGCCTTCCCCCCCGTGTGGAGTTACCTCAATCCCGACGAATAGACCTGAGAGGCTTTCGTCCGCAGATCGCGGGATGCCGCTCACCGGGCCCGTTGGTTGGCCCACTCCCGACGAGGGACCCCCAAGGGCGCCGGCCCGTCATCCGGCCGCGCGTTCCTTCCCAGTCCAAACACCGAGCTGGTGGGCGAGCCGGCCACGCCGGTCCCCAGCCCAGGCCGCCCTCCGCTACCAGCACGGCAACGAACACAAACAAGGTCTTGGCCGAGCATTGCCCACACTGACCCCTAGGCGCCGATGGGTGGTACTCAAGCAGGGCGGCGGGAACCGGAGCACCCGGGAGGCGGGTACCCCCCACCGGGTTGGGCGTGGGATAGGGGTTAGTCCCCTGAGCGCTAGTCGATCGGGCCGTCGCTGGGGCCGGCTAGTGGGCTGGCGAGCCATCCCGGCCCCCTCCCCCGGCTTGACGGGCAACCCCCCATATCGAGGAGCCACGGCACTACGAGGCCACGCCGGGCGCAGTCGAAAAGGTACGTGTGTAAGGAAGCAGTCTCGGGATGTGCAAGAGAGCCCCTTGACAACGACCCGAGGCGGTGCGACCCTCGCCGAAGGTCGCGGCGCCTGGCAGGATCGAAGACAACCGCGCTCCCCGGGAGAAGGCACACCCGACAAGCCGTCGGAGTCGCGTACATCCCGGTGCGGCGCATCGCCAAGGGGAACTATGAGGTTCACGCTGCACTCCAAGGCAGTCGCCGCCACGGTGATGGTCGTGTCCGTGCTGGCTGCCACCGGAGGCACTGCCTTCGCCACAGCCAACCCACCCCCTATCGTGCCGGGACAGCCGGCCGCTCCCCACGCCACGGCGGGCCGCGAGTCGGCGACCGTCACGTGGACTGCTCCCACCGACGGCGGTCGTCCGATCACCTCGTACACCGTCACTGCGACACCGCAGGGAACGACCTGTACCTGGACCGGTGGACCGCTCGCCTGCACGCTCACTGGGATTCACAACGGGACGGCCCACACGTTCACCGTGCGCGCCCACAACACCGCCGGCACAGGACCGACATCGCCGCCCTCCAACCCGGTGGTCCCGGTTGCGCCGCCATCAGAACCCAACATGGTGCGGGCCACAGCCGGCAGCGGATCGGCCCTGGTCTCGTGGTGGTTAGCCACATTCGCCGGCGGTACCGTCGACACCTACGTGGTGACGTCGTCGGAGGGGGGCAAGACCTGCACCGCACCGATGGGGCAGAACCCGATGTCCTGCACCGTGACCGGACTGACGAACGGAGCTAGTTACACCTTCACCGTCCGGGCTTTCAACAGCTCCGGCTACGGCCCGCCATCCACACCGTCGGATCCGGTGACCCCCGTCCTCGGGGGAGACCCGGGAAAGCCGGGGACTCCGGTTGCCAGCCCAGTCAACGGAGGAGCCGACGTCAGTTGGACCGCTCCGACCTCCGGCGGGGACACAATCTACGAGTACGACTTGACGTCGACCCCCTTGGACAACAGCTCCAAGCAATGCGTCTGGAAGGGCGGCCCCCTGCATTGCCGCGTCACGGGCCTGTCCAACGGGAAGACCTACGGCTTCATCGTCCAAGCCGTCAACCCGGCCGGTGTCGGCCCGTTCTCGAACCCATCAAATCTGGTCGTGGCGGTCGGACCGCCGACAGTGCCCGCCGCGCCGTCCAAGCCCGGCACGCCGTCCGCCGCAGCAGGGATCGGCGCGGCCGCCGTCACATGGACCGCGCCGACCTTCACCGGCGGCAGTCCCATCACGAAATACGTCGTGACGCCCCTCTATCTGGGCGTGCCAGCCCCAACAGCGCCGCCATATACGTTGACGGATCCCAGCGGACCGCTCGTCTATCGCTTTGACTTGAACAGCGGAGTCCCCTACCAGTTCGTGGTCCGTGCCTACAACGCCCTGGGCGGTGGCGCCACCTCGACACCGTCGAACACGGTGATACCGGGAGGGTCGTAGCCATTTGGCGATGACCAGTGGCGGGGTTCGGTCGCAGAGCCGGTGTACGCGCGACAGACGTTGCACCCGACGAAGAGCCCACTGGGCTCTGACGCGCATCCTTCCTGGTGTCGGAGGACCGACACGAAACTTTGCTCCACGCCCGGTTGCCACGGAAAGCGGCTGGTCAGAGCTTCACTAGTCCGCCTGATGGGCGGGCCAATCAGACTTGACGACTCCCCCACTGGACCCCGATCTAGTCATTGAAATCGTCGGTCTCCAGGCCGTCGAGTAGTTGACCAGGCGTCGTCTCCAGTGCCTTGGCGATCCGGAGGAGGATGCGGGTTCCTACGTTTCGACGACCTGCCTCGACACCGGACATGTAAGTCGGGTCCACTCCGCTCAGCCGAGCCAACTGCTGCTGAGACATGCGAAGTTGGGCGCGGCGGACGTAGATCCGGTTGCCCAGCTCAACCAGGGAGGCATCCAGGGCTCGATTGGCCATGAGACAGTTCACATCGGTTCACTGTCCGTTGGCTATGGACTTTAGTCGAAAAATATAGGACAATAGGCCGATACCACGTCACTCACTCCTAGGGGGGGTACCCAGGTGTCCACCGATCTGCCTGCTCCTGACCAGTCCGAGCCTGAAGAGCCGCCGCTCGACCCGATGTCCGACGCTGCTTTCGTGGCTTGGCTTCGTGGACTCTTTGGTTCTGACGGCACCTTGCACGTTCCTCGTCTCGTGATCGTGGATCAGTGGGGCCAAGGGTGCATCGTCCTCCAGCGAGATCGGTACCGAGCCGAGGTCGTCGTCGGTATCCCGGTCCCCGACGGACAAGACCGAACCGAGATCAACGTTTTTGCCGAGAACGGTCAGTCAGAGGACTCGGACGCCTTCCCTACCCTCGGCCTCGAGATCACGATCGGGGGCAACAACGCGTACTCAGTGGAGGCGGAGCTCGACCGGTGGGGTGGATGGACACTCAGAGAATCGGCAGACGATCCGGCGGCGATCAACTTTCGGCCCCGCTGACAGTAGGGCACCGTCGGCACTCTGAGGTGCTGTGACACTGAAGGGAGCGCGCCTCGGCCTCAACTTTCCCAAGCATCGTTCTACCGGCCGGCTCTCGACACGATCTCAGCGTTGTAGGCAACCTGGCGCCGAGTCAGTGAGCAACAGTGTCTCGACTTCGGAACTGCATGTTCAAGTGCCGAGGTTCAATTTCAGAATTAGAAAAGAAAATTGTCGATAACTCTCGCTGCATCCCCTATGATACCTCGCACGGCCGCGGAAACTACTACGGGCACTATCCGAAGCCCTGCGTAGCTGCGCCGCTGGTCAGAGTGCAAGAGTCTCAGTGACGGCCGTAGGGGGGTCTTTTGGTTGCTGAAACAGAGCCAGTGGCGCTATCTGAACGCGAGTTCATCGATAGAGTGGCGACTGAATTTGGACTCACTAACAAGCTGTCGATAACAGACTCGCTTGTTCAGGATCTATTGTTCGACTCGTTCGATGTCATCATGTTGCTGATGTATATCGAAGAAATAACGGGCGCAAGAGCGGCCACAAACGAGCCAGAAGATTTTCCAATTATGTCAACCGTCCGTGATGCTTACCTCTACTATTGCGTGGCCCTCGATGGGCAAGCGGTACCACTGGTATGAGTTCTACATCAGTTGACGTTGACATGGTGACTTCATTTGTTGAGGAAGTCCTAAATCGGCACGATACCTCTCTTGTGCCCCAATTGTTCTGCCAACGTTACGTCGATAATGACCCATTTTACTTTCATGCGGGAAAATCGCAAAATCAAAATAGAAAGCGTAAACATGGCATCCCGGATCTCATCGAATTCATTTCATTCCTTGAAGGTCCGCAGGTAGATGCTAAGTTCACTCTAGAAGACTGTTTCCAGGCCGACGACCGGATCGCGTACCGCCTATATGGGGAAGCGACAGTTCGCTTGGTTTCCATCACCGCCGCCCCAGGACGCAGCCCCTCCGGCCTTCGGGTGTTTTCGCAGATCATCTCTGATGCTACAGAAGGGACTCAGGACGAGCCCCAGCAGTGTCTACACCTCATCTACGACTGCACTGGGATTTTCGAACTTCAGGATCACCGTTTCGTCGCTCGTTGGGGGATGCCATGCCTGAGATGAGGGCGCCTGCACAAGCATCAATTGCCTCACCAGATACCCAAGATCATGATAGTGGCTTCACAAGCTCAAACATCGGCTCCATAGATCCACCGACTCGGGAAGGTCGATGGACCGTCTTGTCTCCTCTCGAAAAGTCTGATCTGCCATTTCTTTATGGGCTTGCCATTGATGAAAGGACCGGGTTCCGGTGGCGGCACGCCGGAGCTGTTCCCCCATTTGATGTGTTTTGCCAGAATGTATGGAACGGCGTGGCACTTCAATTTATTGTTCGTGAAAAGAAAGGCCATCAACCGATCGGGCTCGTCCAGCTCTATAACGTCGATCACCTACAACAGTTCGGTTACTTCGCCGCCGCCTTTATCCAAGAGACTCATGGAGTGGGAATCGCAGCTGAGGGAATCGCCAACTTCATTTCATACGTATTTGCGACCTGGAATCTACGTAAGCTCTACATGGACATGCCTGAGTATAACGTTTCTCAAATTTCTGGAGTGATCCAACGGGGGCCGCTAGCGCTTGAGGGGCGGTTCACGGAGCATTCGTATTATCAGGGCCGGTGGTGGGATCGATTTATCTTTGCAATTCACAGGCAGAAATTCATTGAATGGATGGGGTCAGGCGGCATGGGAGGACACACTAACCGGAAGGTAGGGAGAGACTAGTGAATGATGGCGTATCGCTAAAGAAGAAAAAGGGCCATAAAATCGCGAAGGTCACGGCTACGACTGCAATTGCCACCGTGTCAGCTCTAGTAGCCGAGGTTGGATTTACCGGAACGGCCCATGCTCTCACAACCGCTGCTGTCGAAAACTATGAGTCGGCCTGGTGGTCCCATCAAAACCCGACATATCACACATGGGGTGACGGCTGCGCCGAATTCGCGACTCAGGTGCTTATAGCAGGGGGAGAACGCTTCTCACCGGCATCAGTCACAGTCAATGACGCTCCAACAAATCAAAGCTACTGGTGGGACTACGATCTCGTTACACAGTATACCCATTGGCCCCAACGTCCTGCGAGTTATACGGCGACGCTCGCCTATACACTCAAGCAGTTTCTCCTCGATCATTCAGGGTGGGCGGTGACTGAGGGGAGCTGGGGAGCGGGCACACGCCCCGGTGCCGGACAACCATTCTCTGGAAATATGAAGGGTGACCTTTTCTTTTATAATTGGCATTACACCACACATCCACTTACTATTACACATGCCAGTATCGAGTCCTGGGTTGGTGCGACGAACACACGGCAACAGACGGGAACGCTAGTGGACCAACACACGCCTGACCAAGCTTACAATATTTGGACAGAAAGAACACAACTCTCGAATACCAACTATGCGGAGGAGAGGGTGTACTTCGTACATATCACGTCATGACGGACGATATGGCGTGGCGTGTTCGTATGGCAGCGGAGTGCATTTTCAAAAGCGAGGAAAAATATGAAGAAGAATATGAAAATCAAGCTGATATTTGGCGCGGCGCTGATCGTGGCACTGGGGCTAGGCGTGAGTGTCGCGACCGGATCACTCGCTCCCTCAGCTAGCAAAGCGACAGCCAGCACCGTTACAAGCACTGCAACTCAAGAAGTGCAGGCGACTGTTGCGTCGGCAGAAAATCTGTATGAGGCGGTATCGGCTCCACCGGAGAACGTCGGATCGAATACAGCAAGTACAGATAGCGGTCCCCGGCCGTCCCCAAGTACGTTGGGTGGAGGTTCGGCGTCCCTTCCGTTCCCGCTCAGAGACGATCCAAACGGTCAGCCCGTCGCTATGCTTTCGCCGACAGGCGATCATGCGGGCCTATCGACAGCTGAAGGTCAAGAGATGATGGCCGAAGCTACCGCAGATCTGGGGTCGGTGTATGACGCCGCTTTGGTAAAGACGTATTCGAGTCTTGTCGGTACCGATGTTAAGATTCAGTCGGCGGGACAGATGGTATTCGGAAGTGCCGGAGCGACAGTTGTGAATGTAGTTTCGACTACACTTTCGACAGATAATGCATCTGCTGCGGAACTGGCTGTCGTATCGCAGTGGGTAGATGTTGGTAATGTGTCGTCGAGCGGTGAAGTGGAGTGGGCGCTGCATCACGCTTACATCGACGTAAAAGATACATTGGTTAACACAGACGGCAAGTGGCTCGTTTCAGCGAGACATTGGCGTTATGCGCAAGGTAATGGACCGGGAGGCGGTACATCACCCACCTCTACATTCCCAACAAAGTTCCCGGCACCTCCGGCATCCAGTACAGGCCAGGCCACGACATCGGGGGTTACCGAGGGTTCGACGCCGACCGGGTCGTGAGTACCGTAGTTGAGCGCGGCTAAACGATGGCGACTGCGACGGTGAGTCGTCGCGTCCTCGTCTTTCGTGTCCTCATTATTTCCTTCGGATTTATCGTCGTTCCCATTCTTCTCATAGTGATGAGAGGTCTCTGTTGGGAATCAGTGGCGTGGTGGTTGGTATCGATTGCAATGGTTCTGGTGGTCGTCCGAGCGCCGCCGGTGATTGCGTGTCTTGTAGTGCTGATGGTGGCAGTTTTGTCGGTCGGTTTGTTGATTGGTTGGAGTCGTGTAAGGTTTCATACCTACGATATTTTTGGTACTCCAGAGAGAATTGGCTACTGCTCTCGGGACTACGCTACGTCAAATGAGTGGACGAAAATAAAGCCGGAAAGTCAGGGGTTGCGGACAATCGGCGTGACTCCTGCGGGATCTGCGATCTTGTGGAGCGGTCCGCTGAAGAGCTGCGATTCAGGAACGATTTGGGTTGCTGGTAGCGGGCAGTCGTATCTCACTTACGGTCTTCAGGGTGGCCCATAGCTGCCGCACCGGCTTGGAGCATGCGTCCACGCCGAGACGCCGAACACCGCATGGCACGGCTCACGGGGTCGGTTTCGCATCGAACGACCACATCACGGTGAAAACCGGCACGGCACGGGTGAGGTACTCGGCAATGACGACAGGAACGGCTGGATGATTGGCTTCGTCCCCTACGCAAACCGGACGGTGGCGGTGGCGGTTCTCGTGCCATGTCAGGCGTCCTCTGGAGCGACGGTGGCCGGCCCGGTGTTCAAGACGGTCATCCAGGCCGCCCTGACCGAGTAGTGGGACGCCGCATCCGCTGGCTGGGCCTCGTGCTCATCCTGTGCTTCACGCTGATTCTGCTCCAGCTGGTCAACATCCAGGTCCGGCAGGCGTCCAGCCTCAACGCCTCGGCCGAGAACCCGAGGAACATCACCAAGCAGTACGACAACAACCGCGGCGTCATCCGCGCCGCCAACGGCGCGGTGCTGGCCAGGTCGGTGAAGGTTCCCGGCGCCGGCCCCGACACCGACCAGTACTACCGGACATACCCCACAGGGGCGCTGTTCTCCGGGATCGTCGGCTACTCGTCCAAGTTCCGGGGCACGGCCGGGGTGGAGTACGTGTACAACACACAGCTCCTGCCGCATAAGCAGACAGCGACGACCCTGAGCCAGCTGCTGTCGCCGCCGGCGCCCACCCCCGACGACGTCACCCTGACCGTTCAGCCGACACTGCAACGAGTGGCCCGGACAGCCCTGGCCCACCTGCCCGGTCCGAACAAGGACGCCGCGGTCGTCGTCCTCAATCCGAAGACCGGGGCGGTCCTGGCCATGTACTCCAGCCCCAGCTTCGATCCGAACACACTGTCCAATCCGACAACCACAAAGGAGGAGGCAGCGAGCAAGGCGGACTTCACACCCAAGAACGAGGATGCCGAGGGCTTCTTGCCCGGTCAGCCCCTGGCGACGTGGTACCCGGAACTGCCGGGATCGACCTTCAAGGTGGTCACCAGCGCCGCCATCTACCACCTGAAGTCGACAATGGCCACATACAGCTACCCGGTAGTCGGCTGTACGGATACAGCCGTCAAGCTTCCCACAAACCTGAATATCTGCAACGAGGACACACCGAGCAGTGCGAGCACCTGTGGCGGGACGATGGTCCAGATGCTTCCGGCGTCCTGCGACCCGGGCTACGCCACGATCGGCTACAAGCTGGGGCCGACGATCCTCTCCGAGCAGGCCGAGGACTTCGGGTACAACACCCGGCCGCCGATCGATCTCACAGATAACACCGTTCAGACGTCGAAGTTCCCGACAGTGAAGGATTTGCAGCCCGGCCAGAGCCCGGGCCCCGGTGGGGTGCCCCTGGCCGCCTTCGGTCAGGGCACAGTGAGCGCCACCGCCCTGGAGGGGGCGATGGTGGCCGAGGGCATCGCCGACACAGGGACGGTCATGACGCCGCACGTCATGGCGCAGATCCGCAACGCCCAGGGCGGCATCGTCCAGTCGTACAGTCCTAAGGCCTACAAGCAGGCGGCCACAGCGGCGGCGGCGAAGAAGGTGAACAGCCTGATGCAGGGGGTCATCACCACACCGCACGGCACGGCTAACGCCGTCGGCTTCACACCGAACGACCACGTTGCGGTGAAGACCGGCACCGCCCAGGTCGGGTACCCGACAGTGACGACAATCAACGACTGGATGGTCGGCTTCGCCCCCTACACAAACCCGACGGTTGCCGTGGCTGTGCTCGTGCCGCACCAGGGTAAGACAACTTCCGGCGCAACGGTGGCCGGCCCGGTGTTCAAGACGGTCATCCAGGCTGCCCTGGCTGAACAGGTGGCCAATACGCCGACGACCACTGCCACGTCGCAGTCGTCGACCACGACGACCGTCCCCTGACCGCGAACCACATCAAGTCGACGACGGTGCCGACGCCGACCGGCGCACCGGAGGCGAGACCGATCTCGAATACGTAAAGAAAGTTCTCACACGCTTCTTCGCTCTCGTTAGGTGGGGGTAGGCCCGGGCGACGAAGGAGCCCGGTGCCTGCCCCCACTTCGTCGCTCCCCTGAAATTGGGGGTTCTTGCCAAATCAGCAGGCCATAAGGTCTTTCTTCATTTTTTCCCTCTTTAACCCTTTGCCTGCGACTCGACTTGCCCAGGTCCCCGGCATCGGCGTGGCTGACGGTGGTTGTCGCGGAGCACCCTGTCCCCCTTGAGCCATCCGATGCCCACGGCCGTTCACGGTGGGCCGAGCAAGGTGGGAACGCTCTGCACGGGTGTCGAGAGGTGTTCGGCGAGGTTCGACGGCCGGCTCTCGGCGGTCCCGGCAGCCCGACGATTATTCGCCCGGTTTGGCTAATTGTGGGTGATTTTCATCGCTAGATCGCCATTTTGAAGGATTTTCCACCACCTTTCCGTGGAACCCCCGAATTGCACGCGCAGTTGATAGGTGCCGGGGCAGTTCGCCGCGGGGTGTCGCGAGGCGGCACGACGAACCAGAAAGGGGGAACCGCCATGCGGCTCCCGATCGATACCCAAAGCCTCACGTTCATCGCTGTCGGACTGCCCGAAGCGGTAGTGGACTTCGATTCCAAGCAGCCGCGTAGCGACACTGATGGCCGTCCGATCTTCGCTGTGGGCATCGTGGCGCTCAACCACGACGGCGCCGAGATCTTGACGGTGAAGGTGCCCGGCCAGCCGAGAGGTGTTACGCCCGGATCGCCGGTGAAGGTCACCGGCCTGTTGGCGACGACCTGGCAGATGGGTGACCGGCACGGAGTCAGCTTCCGAGCCGAGGCCATCGAGCCGGTCGGATCGACCTCGGCCAAGGCGTCGGCCGCGTCGTGAGGGCTCGGCGTCCTCGGGGGATCACACCCTCCGAGGACGCCGGCCCCGACTACTCGTCACGAATCGCTTCTCGAAAGGACTTTGCCGTGGCCGACCGACCTACCTCCCGCCGTAACCCGTCGATGGGCGACGAGCTGATGGACCTCCTGATCCAGTTCGTGGCCGCCTGGCGGGTAGAGCTGCTCCTGCTCGCTCCCCCGGTCGCCTTCGGCGCCTGGGCATATATGCGCTTTGGCCCAATAACCGCCGGTGTCCTTGTCGGCCTGGCGGTCCTCCTCGTCCTGGGTCCCCCTCCCCCACGGCGGCTACTGGTCCGTGTCCTGCACCGTGCCAGTGTGCGCCGACATCTGGACGTCGCCTTTGGCTCCCTCACTGGCGTACCGGGTGACCGGCCACCGATCGTCGGGAAGGTCACTCGGACCTCCGGCGGGGACCGGGTGGTACTTGCCCTACGCCACGGCACCTCGATCGAGGACGTAGAGAGGGCCCGATCGATCATCGCGTCATCGCTCGGCGTCCGCGAGGTGCGAGCGGCCGCGAACCCGAACCGGAAGAACCTCGTTACCTTGACGATCATCCGGCGCGATCCGTTCGCGTCGGTGAACCTCTCCTCGCCGATGCTTCGTGCCAACCGGTTCGATGCTTGGGCTCCGATTCCGGTCGGGGTCGACGAGGACGGCGAGACGGTGCATCTGTCGCTACCTGAACACAACGTGCTGTTCGGGGCCGAGCCGGGCGGTGGCAAGTCCGTCGCCCTGTCGACGCTGGTGGCCGCTTGTGCGTTGGACCCAAGCGTCGGCCTGTGGCTCTTTGATGGCAAGTCTGTAGAGCTGTCGCCGTGGGCGAGCTGTGCCGAGCGCTTCATCGGGCCGGATACGGACCTGGCGATTTCGGTCTTGGACGAACTGCGAACCGAGATGGAACGCCGCTATTCCGACCTGTTGTCGAGAGGGGTCCGGAAGGTGGCCGCTGGCGACGGACTCGGTCTGGAGGTAGTGGTCATTGACGAGCTGGCCCTCTACGTGGCCGGGGTGGACAAGAAGTTGGCCAGTCGATTCGCCGAGCTGCTTCGTGATCTGGTCGCCCGGGGCCGGGCAGCGGGGGTCATCGTGCTCGCGGCCACGCAGAAGCCCTCAGTCGACATCGTGCCCTCGGCGCTCCGTGATCTGTTCGGGTTCCGCTGGGCGCTCCGCTGCGCCACCCGGGATGCCAGCGATACCGTGCTGGGCAGTGGTTGGGCCTCGCTCGGCTTCTCGGCCGCCGATGTTGACCCCGGCGTGCGGGGCGTTGGCCTCTTGCTCCACGAGGGCGGGGTACCGGTCCGGCTGCGGAGCTTCCACCTAACCGATCCCGACGTAGCGGTCATCGCGGCTCGGGCGTCGGCGTTGCGCCGGGGTCCTTCGGATCGCCGGGCGCCTCGTACGATGACCACAGAGGCGGGCGAGGAGGACCGGTGAGTGCGGCCGACGTTGTTCGGGTCCCGATCCTCGACGAGGGGGTCCTCCAGGGCGTCCTGGCTCGCTCTCGGCGCCCCGAGACATTGGGACGGTTCCGAGCCCAGGGCGAGGGTTGTGGTTGGTGCTCGGAACCGGTCCGTCTGGTTGGATCACACATGGCCGTCGACCGGACGACGGGAGAGATCGTCCGGAGTTATTCCACCGCCGGTGAACCGGACGGCGTACTGCTCAAAGCCTGCGGCACCCGGCGAGCCACCCGGTGCCCGTCGTGTGCGGCTACCTATGGAGCCGATGCCCGGATGCTCGTACGGGCCGGACTGAGCGGCGGCAAGGGGATCTCTTCAACGGTGTCGGTTCACCCGATGGTGTTCGCCACCTTTACGGCTCCAAGCTTCGGGGCCGTCCACGGGGCTCGATCCGTTGGCAGCCACTCGTGTCGACCTGGGAACCGTGGGCGGCGCTGTTCGCATGGCCGTCCGGTTACCTGCTGGGCTCGACACCGACTGGACGACTCAGTCCTCGGCGAACCGCTCTGTTCCGACTGTTACGACTACGAGGGAGCAGTCCTGTGGAACGCTCGGTGTACCGAGCTGTGGCGGCGGACCACTACCTACATCGCCCGGGAGCTCGCCCGGTTGTGCAGGACGGATATCCGAGGGCTCCGAAAGCTGGTTCGGCTGTCGTTCGTCAAGGTTGCCGAGTACCAACGGCGAGGCCTCGTGCACATCCACGCCGTGATCCGTCTGGACGCCGCTGCGGACGGCGACGCCGCTCCCCCGGCCCCGGTTGACGTCGGCGACCTCATGGCGGCCGTCCGGATGGCAGCGGTGAAGGTCTCCGCTCCGCTGCCCGCAGAGTTCGGTGGGGCCGCTCGGTGGGGCGACCAGATCGACCTACGGGTCATCGTCAACTCCCTTGAGCCCGCGAGTGGTCATCAAGCAGACGACGGTCGGCGCACCGCGGTAGCCGGCGCCCGCGCTGTAGCCAACTACCTATCCAAGTACGCCACCAAGTCGACTGACCCGCTCGGCGCCCTCGACCGGCGGCTCCATGACCTGAGCGAGTTGGCAGCGCGAGGGGTTACCGGGCACTTCAAGCGTCTCGTCGAGACTGCGTGGAGGCTGGGAGGACGGAGTGAGCTGACCCCGTTGCGGCTTCGGGCGTGGGCACACACCCTGGGCTTCGGTGGCCACTGGCTCACCAAGTCGCGGCGCTATTCGGTGACCTTTGGCCATCTGCGGAACGAACGGCTGGCCTGGCGCATCCGGCGACGCCCTAGCGGACCGGACAGCCCGACCACGGCAGTCGTTGCCAGCTGGACGTGGGCCGGCATCGGTTGGCGAACCCGAGGAGATGCCTGGCTGGCGCAATCCGGCCGGCTGGCGAGGGCAGACGCGCGCCTCGCTGCTCGAGAGGCGCTGTGCGTCGGACGCACCGATCAGGAGTGGGGCGAACCGCCATCAGGCGACGAGGCATTGATCGACCGGGAGCGGTGGTGACCACGGAGCGGGGAGGGCCTGCCGGTTCGCGACGGCCTCCGCGTTCGCCCACCGGCCCGTCGGATACACCGTCAGGCTTGGGCCGCGACGGTAAGGTCGACGCCAAGGGGTCGGCTCTCGGAGGACGCCGCAAACCGGTTCACTTCGTGGCAGTAAACGACCCCGTGATGACCCCCGACGTGGCGGCCGTGCTGGCCCGCATTGTGCGGAGCTTGGGCGAACGCCAGAAAGGTGAGGCCGCGTGATTACGTACGCCCTCCTTGCTCGCACCTCGACGGACGATCTGCAGGACCCGGCCGACAGCTTGCGGTGGCAGACGGACACCGCCAGACGACTGGTCGCTCCCTACGGTGACATCGTCACCACGTACCACGACATCGACAAGAGTCGGAGCCTGCCGTGGGACCGTCGCCCCGAAGCGTCCCGTGTGCTCCGTGACTTGAAGAACCCGAATCGGGGTTGGGACGCGCTGGTCATTGCCGAACCCCAGCGGGCGTTCTCGGGGACGCAATTCGAGGGCATCTTGTTCCAGTTCGCCCACTACGGGGTCGAGCTGTGGGTGCCCGAATTGGGTGGCCCGGTCGACATCAACAACGACGGGCACTACATGTCGCTGTCCAACTACGGGACGATGAGCCGGGCCGAACGCAACCGCACCCGACTGCGGGTATCGAACGCCGTCCGAGCCCACGCGCTGGCAGGCCGGTGGCTAGGTGGACGCCCGCCATATGGGTACCGGATTGCCGACCTTGGCGCCCATCCGAATCCAGCCAAGGCCGCTTCAGGTGTCCGGCTCCATCAGCTCGAACCGGACCCGGACACTGCGCCGGTTGTACGGCGCATCTACGCTCTGTACCTGGCTGGCGCCGGCTACAAGCAGGTCGCCAACGTCCTCACTGGAGAAGGTGTCCCCTGCCCTTCGGCACACGATCGGAGCAGGAACCCGCATCGTTCCGGCCACGCCTGGGCGATGTCGGCGGTACGGGCGATCCTGACGAACCCTCGCTATCTCGGTCACCACGTCTCGGGTCGGACCAAGAAAGCAGATGTGCTGCTCGACCCGGACGCTCCGGCGCTGGGCCACGTCACGCGGCAGCAATGGCAAGAGCGCTCTGAATGGGTGACCGCGACAGTCCAGACCTTCGATGCACTCGTAGGTGAAGACGCCTGGCATGGAGTGCAGGCACTCATCGCTGCCAACACCCGCGCCAACGCCGCGACGCCACGTCGACGCCAAACGCACGCCGGGGTACGGCGGGCAGCGTCCTCTCGGTACCCGCTCGCTGGTTTGGTGATCTGCGAGCGCTGTGGAAAGAGGCTGCAAGGCAACGTCGTCCGAGGCCACGCGTTCTACCGCTGTACGGCCAGCGCCGACTACGCCGTGCGTCTGGACGGCCACCCGCCGAGCCTTTCGGTCCGGGAGGATCGCCTGTTGCCTCACGTAGACGCGTGGCTCTGTGAGCTGTTCGCCCCGGAGAACATCAAGGCCACCGCGGCCGAGGTCGTGCAAGCGGATGCCGAATCGAACCGCGAGGACGCCGCCGTCGTGCGTGCCAGGGTCACCCTCGCTGAGTGTGACCGGAAGCTGGCCAAGCACCTCGATGGACTGGAAGCGGGCATCCCCGCTGAGGTCATCGCTTCTCGGATCGCCGCAGTCCAGCGAGAGAAGGCTGTTGCCGAAGCGGTGCTGGCGACGGCTCCGTCTGCACCCGACCCCCTGACTATCGATCAGGTCATGGACACGCTTTCGGCACTCCGCGATCTGCCCGACCTGCTCGGTCGAATTGAGCAGGCTGACCGGGCCGCGCTCTATCGAGCACTGGGGCTAACCGTGGCCTATCGACGGGTAGGGACTGTGGAACAGGTGAAGCTAAGCACCACCTTCAACGCCGTGGAGCTGGATCGTGTCGGTGCCCCGACCTGCACCTTTGGTCCAACACCAGGTCACCCAGGGGGCGTGGAGCTGGAGCGTGTCGGAGGGGGGACTTGAACCCCCACGCCCTTGCGGGCACCAGCCCCTCAAGTACCCATCGACGGAGGGGGCACCATGGCGGCTCCAGTCGTCTCGCCGGATCTCGGGTTCCCTGATCGCTGTCTCACCTGTGGACCGGAGTGGTTTGGGTGGGGAACCGGACCGGAAAGATCTAGCTTGCCTGCAGCAAGTTCCAGCCGATGCATATTGACGCGTCAGCCGACCAGATTCTGCGGACTGAGCTGGACAATGCTCCGGGGAGGCTCTTCGCCAAGCCAATCTGGGTTGAGGGGGCGGAGAGCGCAATCTCAGAAGAACCGCTCATGCGACTTCCACAGCAAACATACGTCGTGGGGATGGGCGTGAAGATCGATGGAATCCAGTACGAGGTCGTGGCCATTGAACTCGATCGCGTGTTCGTCAGACCACGGCCTTGAGAATCAGTTGCGAACACACGTCGCCATGCCAAGCTCCCCGTCGTGGGCCCCGACCGCCCCTTCAGCGCCACCCCCGGGGCGTCTACCAGCGCTGCGGCGCACGAAGAACGGCAAGCTCCGCGTCCATCGGCTAAGGTCTAGGCTGGTCATTGATCCCCTAACTCGAGTATTGCAGACCGAACGATTAGATTCGGGATTGCCGACGAATATAGAATATGATTGCAGACGGTAGCTCGCAAATAGATGGTGGTGTGATGGACAATGCACAGATTGCCTGGTCGTTTTTTGAAGATCTGAGTCGGAAGGACATCGATAGCGCCCTTCGCCGACTGAACGATGCCGGGACGTGGTGGCATGTGCGCGATGGTGTCCCATACAGCATGAGACTCCATAAGAAGCTTCTCGCAAAGGTGGGGGACGTTGTCCCCATGCAGTTCACTCTCCATCGCGCCTTGGAGATCAATGATATCGTTGTGCTCGAACTTGAGAGTCATTCTTGGCCCACAAGCGGAATCCCTTATCACAACTTTTATTGCTTCATAGCAACGATTTGGGATGGGTCGATCCTCCATATGAAGGAATTCAACGACACGACGAAGTCGAATGCATTACCAGCCGAGATGCGGGATGTTCCGCGAGGCTGATCCTATATTAACGGTTGGCTGATTTTCCGTAGCCATGGCTCTCTCGCATTGGCCACTACGCCAGCACCCTCTTGGCCACAGGCCGATGTCCGTTCCGTGGCTGAACATCCAGCCATCTCAAATCGTGACCTTGGTAACGACTTGCCCCCTCTTCGCGGACGCTCTACGAGCTGACCAAGGTCGAGCCGGCGGAACTTGAGGCGGCGAGAGCTGATGGGACGCCTTGGTCGTGCCACGCCGACGGTTGCCCTCCGGTACCAGCACGCCACCCTCGAGAGGGACCAAGCGATCGCCGAGAAACTCGGTGCACTTCTCGCAGCTTCCCGCCGATCGGCGGTAGGCGGCATCTAAAGGATGACCCACATTTCCGCAGGTCAGTCCTGGTGTCGGAGGGGGGACTTGAACCCCCACGCCCTTGCGGGCACCAGCCCCTCAAGCTGGCGCGTCTGCCTATTCCGCCACTCCGACGTGGTCGCCCTTCCGGACGGTGAGCTTGTCGATGGTAGCGCGTCGCCGACTGGGCCCCCGGCGCCTCGCCGGCTGGGTTCCCGGCGGCCCGCCGACCGTGCCCCCGTCGGCTGGGCAACCCTGCCTGGGGCGGCTCACCGGCCCTGCCCTCGGCTGCTCGGCGCTCCCCCGGCTCAGGCCCGCATCAGAGTCCGCCGATCTCGGACTCCGGGAGGTCAGCTGCTTCCGGGCACGGTGTTCTGGCTGTTGGGCGGCACGCGGAGCGCCCAGTTCTGCACCGACCACAGCAGGTTGGCCCCGTTCGGGTTGGCCCCGATGCCAGCGGTGTACGCAGACCAGGCCATCGCGGACGGCTCGGCGAAGAGCGGCAGCGCGACCATCTGCTTCCAGAGCAGCGCGTCGGCCTGTGTGTAGAGCGGGCTGGCGGTGTTCGGGTTGAGCTGCTGGGCGGCCTTCGTCAGTAGGGAGTTGAGCGTGGGGTCGTCGAAGTTCGACCAGTTCTCGGAGCCGTCGTGACCGGGCGGGCCGAGCAGCGGCGTGTACCAGGCGATCGCCTGCGTCGAGTACGGCGTCGATGTGAACGGCAGGATGGCCGCGTCGGCGGCGCCGGACGCGAGGTCCAAGCCGGTGGCGGCGGCGCTGGCGGCGGGGACGGTCGTCGTCGCAATGCCGGCGGTCTGCAGCTGCTGGACGAGCAGGGCACCGGTTCGGGCGGCCCAGGCGTCACCCTGGTCGATGGCGACCTTGACGGTGAGCGGATCGCCGTTCGCCAGCTCCCAGTCGCCGGTCGGGCCGCGTAGGTACCCGGCGTCGGTCAGGTCGTCGTCGGTGGCCGCCGGGTCGGCGGTGGGCGGGAACGGCTGGCCTGCCGTCGGCGTGGCCGACGTTGGCGGCGGCGTGTAGCCGGGCTGGCCGCTGAACTGGAGGGCCGGCGTCCGGGGCGTCGGGTATGTCCCCTGCGACTGCGAGTAGAGATGGCTGGCCGACGGCACGATGGCGGTGTTGTCCCAGCCGACGATGGTATTGACGAGAGCCTGGCGGTCGACCGCATGGGCGATGCCCTCGCGGACGCCGACGGCGGCGGTGACGGGCGACGTCGTCGAGAACTGGAGCTGGAGGAAGCTGGACGAGACCGCCGAGGTGCTGTCGAGCGTCGGATCGCCGCTTATCTGCTCGAGGAAGGTCTGGTTGTACGAGGTCGGCGCGACGACCTCGACCTTGCCGCTGGTGATCCAGTCGGTGAGCTCTGTCGGGCTGTCGGCGATCCGGATCACGAAGCGGTCGAGGTACGGCATCTGGCCCCACCACTTCGGGTTCCGGGCGAGGACGATCTGCTTCGAGCTGACCGAGGCGATCTCGAACGGGCCGCCGGACAGGTCGATGGCCGGGTCGACCGTGCTGCAGCCGGGATCCCAGCCGGCCTGCTCCATCACGTGGGCGGGTAGCAGGTCGTTGAAGAGGGACTGCCAGTCCGCGTACGGCGTCTTGAAGACGACGGTGACCGTGCGTCCGTGGTTGCTGCCCTTGACGGACTTGATGTCGCGGTAGCCGAGGATGCTGGCGGTCCCGCCGCCGGGGACGCCGTCGTCGTCGGCCCCACCGCGCTGCTGCTCCCAGGCGTAGATGAAGTCGGTGGCCGTGATCGGCTGCCCGTCGGACCAGACGGCCTTGGGGTTGATCGTGTAGACGACCCGTTGCGGGCTCGTGCTCTGCAGCTCGGCCTGGGTGATCACCGACGCGTCATAGACGGAGCCGTCGGACGGGTTGACGACGAACGCGCTCGGGAGGACGGCTTCGAGCACGAGGTGGTCGGCCCACGTGTTGCCGAGCGACGAGTTCGGGTTGCACCCGGTCGGTGCCTGGTCGATGCCTAGGGTCATCGTCCCGCCTGTGCCGGTGACCCACGGGAGGTACGTCGTCGTGGTCGTCGTGGCCGCCTGGCTCGGTCCACCACAGGCCACCGCGGCGACGGCGAGGCCGAGCAGCGGGAGCCACACCATCCGACGGCAGGCAGCTCGACGACGGGCTGCCCGACCATCAGTTGGTCGACTGATTGGTCGACGGCCGGCCACCGGACGACGGAGAGCCGGGCGCCGGCCCGGCCTCGTCACTGCAGCCGGAGGTCCAGGGTGATGGTCGTGAAGGCGAAGACGAGCGCGACGGTCACGGTGATCCGGTCGAGGTTCCGCTCGACGACGGTCGAGCCCGCGGCGGCCGCGCCGACGCTGCCACCGAACATGTCCGAGAGACCGCCACCTTTGCCGCTGTGCATGAGGATGAGGAAGATGAGCCCGAGTGCGGCCATCACCTCGATCACGATGTACACCCACGTCAACACCGAATTGCTCCTTCGAACGCCACGTGCCCCCCGACGGTGGCCCGTTCCCGGACCGGCCAGAGCCGGCTCAGGAACGGTAGCAGCCCCCGGTGGCCCTGATGATGTCGAGGAAGCTCCCGGCCTCCAGGCTGGCTCCGCCGACGAGTAGGCCGTCGACGTCCGGCTCGGCCATCAGGTCGGCCGCGTTCTCGGCGTTGACGGACCCGCCGTACTGGACCCGGACGGTCGCCGCGGCGTCCGGGCCCGCCAACTCGCCCACCAGGCTCCGGATGAAGACGCAGGCATCCTCCGCGTCGACGGTCGTCGCGGCCGTGCCGGTGCCGATCGCCCAGATCGGCTCGTAAGCGACGACGAGCCCGCCGACCTGTTCGGCCGGGAGCCCGTCCAGGGCCGCTCTGACCTGGGTCGGACAGGCGGGCCTCGGTCCGTCCGGCGGCCCGCTCGTCACCGGTCTCGCCGACGCAGCAGATCGGCGTCATCTCGTGCCGGAGCACCGCCCGCAGCGTCGACGCGACGATCTCGTCGGTCATCCCGAACAGCTGCCGGCGTTCGGAGTGGCCGACGATGACGTAGCCGACGCCCAGACGGGCGAGCATCTGCGGGCTGACCTCGCCGGTGAACGCGCCGCGATCGTGGTCGTGGCAGTGCTGGGCGCCGAGGGCGACCGGGATCCGTTCCTGCTCGACGAGCGTCTGCACGGTCCGTAGATCGGTGAACGGCGGATGGACGGACACGTCGACCGGTGCGACGTCCGGCGGTTTGAGCCGGAGCCCGAGGTCACGGACCATGTGGAGCGCCTCGAGGTGGTCGTGGTGCATCTTCCAGTTGCCGCTGACCAGCGGGCGACGGTTCCCGGCCTTCTTCGCGCTCACCGTCGACGTCGCTGGGGCTCAGGCCGAGACGGTGCCGGACCGGCGTTGGCCGGTCGGGGCGTTCGGCGCCGCCCGGAGCGCGGCCAGTGCGGGCAGGTCGCCGCACTCGACGAACTTCAGTGACGCCCCGCCGCCGGTCGAGAGGAAGTCGACGCGGTCGGCCAGTCCGAGCTGCTCGAGCGCGCTGGCGCTGTCGCCACCGCCGACGACGGTGAACCCGGGGCAGTCGGCCACGGCCTGGGCGACCCGTCGGGTCCCGCCGGCGAACCGGTCGTCCTCGACGACGCCGAGCGGCCCGTTCCACAACACCGTGCGGGCGCCGCGCGACGACGTCGGCGAACGCGGCCGCGGTCTCCGGGCCGATGTCGAGGCCGAGCCAGCCGTCGGCCAGGTCGGTGCCGACGACCTTCGTGTCGCCGCGTGGCCCCGGTTCGCAGGTTGGCGGTCCGAACGTGCCGCCCGGTTCGAGCGCGACGACATCGGTCGGCAGCAGGACGGGCGTGCCCGAGTCGAGCAGCTGCCGGCACGCTTCGACCCGGTCGAGGTCGACCATCGAGCCACCGACATCACGACCGAGTGCGACGAGGAACGTGAACGCCATCGCGCCGCCGACCGCCAGGACGTCGACCTTGCTGGCCAGCGATTTGAGCACGCCGAGCTTGTCGGCCACCTTGGCGCCGCCGACGACCGCGACGAACGGTCTCGACGGCTCGTCGAGCAGTCCACCGAGCACGCCGACCTCTTCGGCCAGCCGGAGGCCGGCCGCACTGGGCAGGCGCGTCGGCGGCCCGACGACCGACGCGTGCCGGCGGTGGGCGACGCCGAACGCTTCGTTGACGTACGCGTCGAACCCGTCGACCAGCGACGCCACGAACGCCGGGTCGTCGGCCTTCTCCCCGGGTGAGAACCGGAGGTTCTCCATCAACGAGACACCCGGACAGAGGTCGGCCAGCCGATCCCGCACCGGTGCCATCGTCAACGCCGCGTCCCACCCGCCGTGCGGGTTGCCGAGATGGCTGCACGCGGTCACGTCCGCGCCCTCGGCGAGCAGCCACTCGAGGGTCGGCAGGGCGGCCCGGATCCGGAAGTCGTCGACGACGATCCGGTTGCCGTCGCCGTCGCCGCAGAGCGGGACGTTGAAATCGGTACGGACGAGGACTCGTCGGCCCCGAAGCGGTCCGAGATCCTCGAGCAGGGGGAGCCCCTGCAGCGGCCGAGGCCGCTGCGGTTGCGTCACGAACGACCGCCGGGCGCCGACCCGCCGACGATGACGGCGAGGTCGACGAGGCGGTTCGAGTAGCCCCATTCGTTGTCGTACCAGCCGAGCGTCTTGACCATCGTCAGCTGGTCGTCGACCGGCTGGACCATCGTCAACTTCGAGTCGAACGTGCACGACGCCGGGCTGCCGACGATGTCCGACGAGACGATCGGGTCGTCGGTGTACTCGAGGACCCGATCGAGCGGCGCTGAGCTGGCGGCGGCGGCGAACGCCCCGTTCACGTCGGCGACCGACACCGACCCGCGGACGACAGCGGTGAAGTCGGTGATCGAACCGACCGGGACCGGCACCCTTAGCGCGGTCCCGTCGAGCTTCCCCTTCATCGACGCCAGGACGAGGCTCGTCGCCCGGGCCGCCCCGGTCGACGCCGGCACGATGTTGATCGCCGCCGCCCGGGCCCGACGGAGGTCCTGGTGGGGCAGATCGAGGAGGTTCTGGTCGTTCGTGTACGCATGGGCCGTCGTCATCAGCCCGCTGACGATGCCGAACGCGTCGTCGATCACTTTGACCATCGGCACGAAGCAGTTCGTCGTGCACGACGCGTTCGAGATGATGACGTGCGTGTCCGGGTCGAACTCGTGGTCGTTGACGCCGACGACGAACGTCGCGTCCGCATCGCCGGTGGCGGTCGAGATGATGACCCGGGACGCCCCCCCTTTGAGGTGGGCCGCCGCGTCGTGGCGGGCGGTGAACCGGCCGGTCGACTCGATGACGACGTCGACGCCGAGATCGCCCCACGGCAGGTCAGCCGGGTCCCGCTCGGCCAGCACCTTGATGTGCCGGCCGCCGACGACGAGGTCGCCGTCGGCGACGGCGACCGGGACCGGCAACCGGCCCTGCGTCGAGTCGTAACGGAGCAGGTGGGCATTGGTGTCGGCGGACGTCAGGTCGTTCACCGCGACGACGTCGACGTCGGCTCCCCGGTCGAGGACGGCGCGGAGGAAGTTGCGGCCGATCCTCCCGAACCCGTTGATCCCAACCCGTACCGTCATGCTCGATATTCCTCCTCTGACCACAGCTTCCCTCGGCAAGGCCAGCTCATGCCAGTTTTTTCGCCCCGCTCATGGCAGCAGCTCGCAAAGTGCGCTCGCCAGTCTTGCAGGATCGTGGACCAAATCGTTGGGACCCGTCAGTGCCGTCCCGACCATCGAGCAGTCGACGCGGCCCGCAGATACACCGGCCGCCGGGTCCCAGAGCACGACGTCGACCTCGACGCCGTGCTCTCGGAGCGCAGCGACGTGGTCGCCGACGTCGTAGTCGGCCGTCTCCGGCAACTCCGGGTGCAGGTTGCAGACGTAGACGCACTGGCCGCTCGTCGCGGCCAGCGCGTCGGCGATGCCCGGCACCGCCACCGCGGCGAGAACGCTCGTGTACAGCGAGCCCGGCCCGATGACGACCTGGTCGGCCTCGGCCAGGGCGTCCACGGCCTCCGACGGCGGCGTCGACCCGCCCGGGACGAGCGAGACCCGACGGATGCGGCCGGCCTCGTTGACCGCGACCTGGCCGCGGACCTCACCGTCGGGGCCATCGGCCTTGAGCGTGACCTTGTCGGTCGTCGCCGGCAGCACCCGGCCGACCGCGCCGAGCAGGCGGCCGGCCTCGTCGACGCCGGCGACCAGGTCACCGGTCGCCTCGACCAGGCCGGCCAGGACGAGGTTGCCGAGCGCGTGCCCGGCCAGCTCGCCGTCGCCGAACCGGTGCTCGAACGCCCGGGCGAGCACCGACGAGTCGTCGGCCAGCGCCGCCGAGGCACTTGCGGATATCGCCGAGCGCGACGACGTCCAGCTCCGCCCGCAACCGGCCGGTCGACCCGCCGTCGTCGGCCACCGAGACGACCGCGGTGACCACCGCCGCGTACCGCCGCACGGCTCGCAGCGTGACCGCCGTCCCGTGCCCACCCCCCAGCGCGACCACCTTCGGGCCGGTCATCGGTCGACGTCCCGATGGAACGGCGCGGCGACGATGCCGTGGCCGCGCAGCCGATCGGCGAGCGCCTCGACGAGCGCGACGGAGCGGTGCCGGCCGCCGGTGCAGCCGAGCGCGACGGTCAGGTACGACTTCCCCTCCCGCTCGAACGCCGGTACGAGCATCGTCAGCAGGTCGTCGACCCGGCCGAGGAACTCCTGGCTCTCGGGCTGGCCGAGGACGTAGTCGCGGACCGGCCCGTCGAGGCCGCTGAGCGGCCGCAGCTCGTCCACCCAGTACGGGTTGGGCAGGAACCGGCAGTCGAAGACGAGGTCGACGTCGAGCGGGACGCCGTGCTTGTAGCCGAACGAGACGACCGAGCTCTGCATGTGGCCGGCACGGTCCGCGTCGCCGAACAGCTCGAGGACGCGCTGGCGGAGCTGGTTCGTGTTGAGCTGGCCGGTGTCGAGCACGACGTCGGTCTGCGCCCGCAGCGGCTCGAGCATGACCCGTTCGCCGGCGATCGCGTCCTCGACGCCCCGGGCCGACAGTGGGTGCCGGCGTCGCGTTCCTTCGAACCGGCGGACGAGGACGTCGTCGGGCGCGTCGAGGAAGAGGACGCGCACTCGGTGGTCGCCGCCGCGCAGGTCCTTCAGTACCGGCGAGAGGTCCTCGAGCCGCTCGCCACCGCCGCGCCCGATGACGAGCGCGACCCGGTCGCCGCCGGTGCCGGGATGACCGACGAGCCCGGCGACGTCAGGGATCAGCGAGACCGGCAGGTTGTCGATCACGAACCAGCCGAGGTCCTCCAGCGCCGCGCCCGCCGTCGACCGGCCGGCTCCAGACATCCCGGCGACGACGAGCACCTCACCCATGGCCGACCGCCTCACGCTGGACCGCCTCACCCTGGGCCGCCTCACCCTGGGCCGCCTCACGCTGGGCCGCCTCACGCTGGGCCGCCTCGTGGCTGGCCGACCGGGCCGGCAGGCCGTGCAACCGGGTGTACGCCGCGTCGGCCACGCGGTCCGGCAGCCACGGCAGCGCCCGCAGGTCGTCGACCGACGCGGCCCGCAGCGCCTTCATCCCGCCGATCTCCTTGACGAGCCGCGTTCGCCGAGCCGGCCCGAGCCCGGCGATACCGTCGAGCACGCTCGCCGTCATCCGGTTGCCCCGCCGTTCACGGTGGAACGTGATCGCGAACCGGTGCGCCTCGTCGCGGACTCGTTGGAGCAGATAGAGCGCCTCGGAGCCCCGCGGGATGCGGATCGGGTCGGGATCGCCCGGCCGGTAGACCTCCTCGAACTGCTTCGCCACTGCGGCGAGCTGGATCTCGCCGGTGAGGCCGAGCGACTCGACGACCCGCTCCCCTACGGCCAGCTGCCCCTTCCCGCCGTCGATCAGCAGCAGCTGGGGGGTGTACGCGAACCGCCGGACGTTCCGCCGGCCCCGGCCGGCCCCGATCTCGTCGTCACCGTCGTCCGGTCGGCCCGCCGGGCGGTCCCGCTCGGCGTCCCGCTCGGCCCGTTCGTCGAGCAACGCGGTCAGCCGGCGCGTCAGCACCTCTTCCATCGCCGCGTAGTCGTCGTTGCCGCCGACCGTCTTGACCTTGAACCGCCGATAATCCGACTTCTTCGCCAGACCGTCCTCGAAGACGACCATCGAGCCGACGTAGTCCGTCCCCTGCAGGTGGCTCATGTCGTAGCACTCGATCCGCAGCGGCGCGACCGGCAGGTCGAGCGCGGCCTGGAGCTCGGTGAGGGCCTTCGACCGGCTGTTGTGGTCGGCCGCCCGCCGCGTCCGGTGGCGGGCGAGATCCTCGGCCGCGTTGCGGGTGACCATCTCCTGGAGGGCCCGCTTCGTCCCCCGCTGCGGTACCGCCAGGTCGACCGGCCCGTGCCGGATGCCGCTCAGCCACGTGGCCAGTACGTCCGACGACTCCGGCTCGGCCGGCAACAGGATCCGTCGGGGGACGTCCGCGCCGGCCGCGCCGTAGAGCTGCTCGACGACCCGGTCGAGCAGCTGGCCGGCCGTCAGGTCCTCGACCTTGTCGGCGACGAACCCGACCCGGCCGATGACCCGGCCGCGTCGTACGTGGAAGACCTGGACCGCGGCCTCCAGCTCGTCCTCGGCCGTGCCGACGACGTCGAAGTCCTCCGGTCGCTCCGAGACCATCTGCTGGGTCTCCGCGGCCTTGCGGACGGCGGTCAGCCGGTCGCGCAGTCGGGCCGCCCGCTCGAACTCGAGCGCGTCGGCCGCATCGGCCATCTCGGTCTCGAGCCGCGTGACGACCGGCCGGGTGTCACCGCAGAGGAACCGCGTCAGGTCCTCGACCATCCCGGTGTAGCGATCGTGGTCGACCGCGCCGACGCACGGGCCGGAGCACCGTTCGATGTCGTAGAGCAGGCACGGCCGGCCGAGCCGGGCGTGCCGCTTGAACTTCGTCTCCGAGCACGTCCGCAGCGGGAAGCTCCTCAGCAGCAGGTCAAGCGTCTCGCGCAGCGCGCCGACGTGACCGTACGGGCCGAAGTAGCGGACGCCCTTGCGCTTGCGGCCGCGGAAGACGATCGGCCGCGGCCACTCCTCGCCGACGGTGACCGCCAGCCACGGGTACGACTTGTCGTCCTTCAGCCGGACGTTGAACCGCGGTTGGTGCGTCTGGATCAGCGAGTGCTCGAGCATCAGCGCCTCGACCTCGGTGCCGACGACGACCCACTCGACATGGTCGGCCGACGCCACCATCTGCGCCGTCCTCGGCAGTAGCCCGACCGGGTCCTGCCAGTAGTTCGGCAGCCGGTGCCGGAGCGACTTGGCCTTGCCGACGTAGAGGACACGCCCTTCCGCGTCGACGAACTGGTACGACCCCGGCGCGTCCGGGATCGTGCTCGTCGGCGGGCGGAATTCCATGCTTCCATCTTCGCGCCCATCGGGGCGGATCGTGCCCTACACTGGACTTTGCCGGCCTGGTATCCCGGCGACATACTCGCACCGAGGCCGACAACCCCGCGGATGGGCGACCAGGCTGTCCCCGCCGGCCATATCGGAGCGCTCCCCACAGGGGGTTACACGACATGATCCGGCGACGACGATGATCCGGCTACAGGGGCGACTGCCCGACCGGTATACCGACGCGACGTCCGACGAGCTCGCCGGGTGGATCGGCGACGCCAAGGCCGCGCTCGGCGACCGGCTGCTGATCCTCGGCCACCACTACCAACGCGACGACGTCATGCGCTGGGCCGACGCCCGCGGCGACTCGTTCGGCCTCTCCCGGATCGCCGCCGACCGCCAGGACGCGGAGTTCGTCGTCTTCTGCGGCGTCCACTTCATGGCCGAGTCGGCGGACATCCTGACCGGTCCGGACCAGCAGGTCATCCTGCCCGACCTCAACGCCGGCTGCTCGATGGCCGACATGGCCGACATCGACGCGGTCGAGGACGCCTGGGACTCGCTCGGCCAGGTCGTCGACACCGAGCGCGTCGTCCCGATCACGTACATGAACTCCGCCGCGGCGATCAAAGCGTTCGTCGGCCGCCACGGCGGTGCGGTGTGCACGTCGTCGAACGCCCGAGCCGTCCTCACGTGGGCGCTCGATCCCGACGGCACCGGCCGGGCGCAGGGCGACAAGGTGCTCTTCCTGCCCGACCAGCACCTCGGCCGCAATACCGGCTTCCAGCTCGGCTACCGCGCCGACGACATGGCCGTCTGGAACCCGCGGGCCGACTTCGGCGGCCTCGGCGACGTCGACGTCAAGACCGCCCGGCTCCTGCTCTGGAAGGGCCACTGTTCCGTCCACCAGCGGTTCCGGCCCGAGCACATCGCCGCATTCCGGGCCGAGCACCCCGACGGCCTCGTCGTCGTCCACCCCGAGTGCGCGCACGACGTCGTCGAGCTGGCCGACGAAGTGGGATCGACCGACCACATCATCCGCGTCGTCGCCGCCGCGCCGGCCGGCTCGGTGGTCGGCGTCGCCACCGAGATCCACCTCGTCAGCCGGCTCGGCGACGAGCACCCGGACAAGACGGTGACGTGCCTCGACCCGCTCGTCTGCCCGTGCTCGACGATGTCGCGCATCGACCCACCGCACCTGGCGTGGGTGCTCGAGGGACTCGTCGCCGGTGACGTCCGCAACCGCATCACCGTCGACGACGACACCGCCGAGTGGGCCCGGGTGGCGCTCCAGCGAATGCTCGACATCACTTGACCGCTGCGGTCCTCCGGTCGTAACGGCGGTAGGTTGGGCGCTGTGCTGTACCAGGCATACCAGCGGCAACGAGACGCCACCGCCCCGGCCCGGGCTCTGGCCGGGCTGGCCGCCTGGACGCTCGGCGAGATGCCGGACCAGTTGACCGACAACCCGGTCGGCCGGCGCTTGGCCGCCGGCTACGAGATGGTCGCCCGGGCCCGGCTCACCCACGAGCGGCCGCCCTTCGGCATCGACGAGGTCGTCGTCGCCGGTGAGCCCACCCCGGTGCGTGAGGAGGTCGTCATCGACACCCCGTTCGCCTCGCTCCTCCATTTCGCCAAGGACGTGGCCGAGCCCCAGCCGCGCGTCCTGCTCGTGACCGCCCTGGCCGGCCACTTCTCCTCGCTCCTCCGGGCGACCGCCCGGTCTCTGCTAGCCGACCACGACCTCTACGTCACGGACTGGCACAACGCCCGTGACGTCGGGCTCGAGCACGGTCGTTTCGACCTCGACGACTACGTGGCCCAGCTCGTCGCCTACCTCGAGCACATCGGCCCCGGCGCCCACGTGGTCGCCGTCTGCCAGCCGTGCCCGGCCGCGCTGGCGGCGACCAGCGTGATGGCCGCCGGCAACCACCCGGCCCAGCCGCGCAGCCTCACGCTGATGGCCGGCCCGGTCGACACCCGGGTCAACCCGACCAAGGTGAACGAGCTGGCCCACGCCGAACCGTTGGCCTGGTTCGAGCAGAACGTCATCGCCACCGTCCCGCTCCGCTACCCCGGCGCGCTCCGCCGGGTCTACCCCGGGTTCCTCCAGGTGGCCGCGTTCGTCGGCATGAACCTCGGCCGCCACGTCGCGCAGCACATCGCCCTTTACAACGACCTGGTCCGGGGTGACTACCACGAAGCGGCCGAGATCCGGGACTTCTACGACGACTACTTCGCCGTCCTCGACATGCCGGCCGAGTTCTACCTCGACACGATCGACCGCGTCTTCCAGCGTGAGCTGCTCCCGCAGGGGAAGATGACGTGGCGGGGGGAGCCGGTTGATCCCGGGGCCATCCGGCGGACCGCCCTGCTGACGGTCGAGGGCGAGCGGGACGACATCTGCGGCGTCGGCCAGACGCTGGCCGCCCAGCAGCTCTGCACCGGGATCAAGCCGTCGAAGAAGCGGCACCACCTCCAGGCCGGCGTCGGCCACTACGGCGTCTTCAGCGGCTCCCGGTGGCAGACCCAGATCTACCCGGTCGTACGGAACTTCGTCCTGGCCAACGACTGAGCCAGGCCTGCCGACCGCTCAGAACTCGACTTCCAGCTCGTCGACGTCGTCGGGCTCCAGCCGGGCCGCCGCCATCCACTCCCCCATCTCCGGCAGGCCGAGCAGCGTCGCCACGTAGTTCCCGACCGCCGGCCCTACGTCGACGTCGTAGGTCCGCAGACGGGTGCAGACGGGGGCGTACATAGCGTCGGCCACCGTCGGGGCCTCGCCGAACAGGAACGGTCCGCCGGACGCGTCGAGGCACTCGTTCCAGATCGCCTCGATCCGGTCGACGTCAGCTCGCACACCGGCCCAGAGGGGGAACCCCGGATGCCGGGCCTTCACGTTCATCGGCAGCGCCGACCGCAGGTTGGCGAACCCGGAGTGGATCTCCCCCGACACCGACCGGCACCGGGCCCGGGCGACCGGATCGGCCGGGAGGAGCCCCCGCTCGGGCAGGATCTCGTGCAGGTACTCCCCGATGGCCAGGGTGTCCCAGACGACGAGGTCGTCGTGGCGCAGCCGAGGGACGAGGAACGACGGGGAGAGCAGCAGCAGCTCGTCCCGGACGCCGGGGTCGTGGGAATCGGCCACCTCCACCGTGAAGTCGAGGCCGGCGAACCGGCACAGCAACCATCCCCGGAGGGACCATGCGCCGTAATTGCGACTGTTGATCGTGAGTACGGCCACCGACACGGATCGCTCCTTCGGCCCCGCGGCCGGCTCGCCGGGGATCAGGCCGGCTTCGCGTAGATGTCGACCATCCCGGCGGCGAACGTGTGCTGGGCCTCGAGCAGCTTGCTCCAGAACCCGAAGGTCGAGTCCACCGTCTCGGCCGGCGTCGGCAGCTTGTCGGCGAACGGCAGCCGCGTGGCGTCGGGCTTCATCGTGTCGAACGCCGACGCGGTGCTCCGCATGGCCCCGAGCGTCCAACCTTGGCTCGTCTCCACCGCCTTGATCACGCCACCCTGGACCTTCTCGGTCAGCTCCATTGCCGTCATGCGCCCTGCCTTTGCCGGTTGTTGGGTCGTCCGCCGTTTCCGTGGACGTGGATTGGGATTGTTGTCCATTGCGTACTATATCAAGCGGCCCCGCACTGCGGGGGTATTGCCGGGGGTGTCCGGATGGTCATGTGAACCGGGCCCGGAGCGCTTTCTTGTCGAACTTGCCCACACTCGTCCGCGGGACGGCATCGATCACCTCGAGCCGTTCGGGGAGCTGCCACCGGGCGAACCCCCGCGACGCGAGGTGGGCGTGGACCTCCTCCACGGTGACCGTCGTCCCTGGGCGGACGACGACGCAGACCAGGGGACGCTCCTGCCACTTCGGGTCGGGCACGGCGATCACGGCGGCTTCGACCACCGCGTCCAGCTCCATCACCCGAGCCTCCATGTCGACCGACGAGATCCACTCGCCGCCGGACTTGATGAGGTCCTTGGTCCGGTCGGCGATCACGAAGTACCCGCTGGGCGACGCGATGGCCACGTCCCCGGTCCGGAACCAGCCGTCGTCGGTGAACGCGTCGGCCCCCTCCCCGTGCAGGTACCCGTCGACGACCCACGGCCCCCGCACGCACAGATCCCCCATGGTCGTGCCGTCGGGAGCGACGTCTCGGTCCTTCTCGTCGCGGACGGTGATCTCGACGCCCGGGAGCGGCAGCCCGGCCTGGGCTCGGGCGGCCGTGGTGACGTCGTCTTCGGCCCAGTCGCGCATCCGCTCCTGAGGCCACGCCATCGAGGCCAGGGGGGACGTCTCGGTCATCCCCCACGCCTGGACGATGCGAAGGCCGAAGTCGGCGGCGTACCGCTCGATCAGCGAACGCGGTGGCTGGGCGCCGCCGCAGACGATGTGCCGGAGATCGGGCAAGCCCTCAGGCCGCTGCGCCAGCTCGTCGGCGACGGCCAGCCACACCGTCGGCACCCCGGCCGCCACCGTCACCCGTTCCGCGACCATGAGGTCGACGAAGGCAGCCGGGTCGAGGGCACCGGCGAAGAAGACCTGCTTCGCCCCGACCGCGGACGCCGCGTACGGCATGCCCCACGCGCTGGCGTGGAACATCGGGACCTGGGGCAGGACGGCGTCGCCTGGGCCGATCGACATGGCGGCGTGCGACGTGACGGCCAGCGCGTGGAGGAAGGACGAGCGGTGCGTGTAGACGACACCCTTCGGTCGGCCGGTCGTCCCCGACGTGTAGCAGAGCCCCATCGGCTGCCGCTCGTCGATGAACGGCCGGGGGTAGTCGGTCGGTTCGTCGGCGATGAGGTCGTCCAGGGCGATCACCCCGGTCAAGGAGGTGGCCGGCACGGCGTCCCCGAGGACGATCACCTGGTCGAGGGGAGGCCGGTGGGTGAAGGCCGCCTCCAGGAGCGGCAGGAGATCGGGGTCGACCAGGACCGCCCGGTCGTCGGCGTCACCCAAGAGGTAGGCCAGCTCCTCGGCGGACGACCGGACGTTCAGGGTGTGCAGTACTCGGCCGGTGCACGGGACGGCGAAGTAGGCCTCCAGGTGGCGGGCGCTGTTCCAGGCCAAGCTGGCCACCCGGGCACCGTCGTCGATCCCGAGCCGGTCGAGGGCGTGCATCAGCTGCTGCGCTCGTGCGCCCATCTCGCCGTAGGTCTCGCGGGTGACGGCTCCCGACGGGGCACGGCTGACGAGCTCGGCGTCGGGGGCGTGGATCGGCGAGTGGTCGAAGAGCAGCCAGGCGTTGAGGGGTACCTCCATCATGGGTCGGCGGGCCTCATCGCTGGTGCACGTAGCAGCCGGGGGCCGCTTCCTGGGCCGGGTGCTCCCGGGAGCCGAGAGCCCGGGGGGCCGGGCGCGGCGCACCCGAACGCGCCCGGGCCCAGGTCGACCACGGCTCCCACCAGGAACCCGGCGCCGTCTCGGCCCCCGCCAGCCAACGGTCGGGGTCACCGCCGCCCGCCGGGGCGACGGCGACCGACATCTTCGGGTTTCCCGGCGGGTTGACGAGGCTCTGGATGTGGCCGGACGACGAGAGCGCGAACGTGTTCTCGCCGCCGAGGAGCTGCGTCGAGGCGTAGCAGGCCTTCCAGGCGGTGAGGTGGTCGGTCTTGGCGCCGACGACGAAGGCGTCGCAGTCGACGCGGCCGAGATCGACCGGCTGTCCCCCGACCGAGAACTCGCCGCCGGCGAGGGAGTTCCGGAGGAACATGTCGACGAAGTCGGCGTGCAGCGCCGCCGGCAGCCGGGTCGAGTCCGAGTTCCACGCCAGGATGTCGAAGGCGGGCGGGTCTTCTCCCATCAGGTTGTTCCGGACCCAGTAGTTCCAGATCAGGTCGTTCGGGCGGAGCATGGAGAACAGCGCGGTGGCGTCCCGGCTCCCGAGAACCCCGGCCCGGTTCGACGACCGCAGCGCGTTCCCGGCGATCTCCGGGGTGGCGAACAGCCCGATCATGGTCGGCACGGAGAAGTCCAAGAGGGTGACGGCGAAGGTGGCGCAGTTGACCAGGGTGTCCCGACGGGCCGCCAGATCGCCGAGCAGGGCGGCGGTCGTGATCCCTCCGGCGCACAGCGAGACGGTGTTGACCTGCTCGGCCCCGGTGATCTCGCAGGCCGCCCGGACCGCCTGGTCCACGGCGTCGACGTAGGTCCCGATCCCCCACCCCCGGTGCTCCTCGGTGGGGTTCCTCCAGCTGAGGACGAACATCTGGAACCCCTGCCGCACGCAGAACTCGACGTAGCTCCGTCCCGGGGCGAGGTCCATGAAGTAGTACTTGTTGATCTGCGGGGGCACCAGGACGAGGGGAATGGTGCCGACCGTCTCGGTGGTCGGGACGTACTGGATCAGCTCGCACACCTCGTTGCGGTACACCACCGCTCCCGGCGTGGCCGCCAGGTCCCGGCCGACGACGAAGGCTCCGGGGTCGACCAACCGGGGGAACCCTCGGTTGGTGGTGACGTCCCGCCACATGTTCCCGAAGCCCTTGACGACGCTCCGGCCACCGGTCTCGTACGCCCGCTCGACCGAGTCCGGATTGAGCCACCCGACGTTCGTCGGGGCCAGCGTGGTGGTGAGGAGCGTGGCGGCCAACTTGGCCCGTTGCTCGGTCCGCCAGTCCAGCCCGGCGTCGTCCACCAGGCCCGTGGTTGCTCCAGCCCAGGCCAGGTAGGACTGACCCAGCCGGCGGAACGCCGGGTTCTCCCGCCAGGCCCGGTTGGTGAACCGCCAATCCTTCGGGTCGGGGGCCACGGCCGACTTCCCCACCGCGATCTTGGCCAGCTCGACGCCGAGGCCGACCGCCCGGGCCGGCAGCGCCCGGGTGGCCGTCCGCGTGCCGACTTGCGCCAGCGCCCCGGCGAAGCCGAGGGGGTCGATGCGCCCAGCGAACGCGCCGGCATCGACCAATGGCCTCTTCAGCCCGCTCGGGCGCCCGATCCGAAACGGCATCCTTCTACTTTGCGGTGCTCGGACCGCCCAATGGTTTCCTCCCTGTGAACGTTGCCGAGACAGTTGCCGAGGACAATGGGGGTGACACGGCCGGCGACCGAGCGCGGTCCCGAGGTCCGGCGGCCCCTCGCTAGAGTCCGCCCGTGGGGCCACGCACGGCAGGGACCGGTCGGTGAGCGAACCGGCCAGCGGCCCGTGGGACGCCTTCGGCGCCTACCTGCGGAGCCAGCGTCAGCTGGCCAACCTGAGCCTGCGGCAGCTGGCGGCGTTGACGGAGATCTCCAATCCGTACCTGAGCCAGATCGAACGCGGCCTCCACCAGCCGTCGGTGGGGGTCATCAAGGCGTTGGCCGACGCGCTCGGGCTCTCGGTGGCCGACCTCTTGGCCTCCGTGGCCGACGTCGGGGCGCCACGGGACCCGGAGACCACGGTCGGCTCGGCCGTCCGGGCCGATCCCCGGCTCACGACCGCCCAGAAGCGCGCCCTCCTGGCCGTCTATGACGCCATGGTCGACGAGGAGGGCTCCGAGGAGCCCGGTTAGTCGAGCCCGCCCGGTTAGTCGAGGCCAGTCAGTCGAGCACGGCCGCGGCGACCTGCTCCTCCAGCGCGCCGGTGTCGGACCAGTTGAGCTGCTGCTGCTTGGCCCGGCGGAAGTAGAGCTGGATGTCGAACTCCAGGGTGAACCCGATCCCCCCGAACACCTGCTGGGCCATGGCGGTCACGTCGCGGAAGGTCTGGCCGGCGAAGAGCTTGGCCATCGGGGCGAGCCGGTCGACCGGGCGCCCGCTGGCCCCGGCCCAGGCCGCCTCGTGGACCAGCTGCTCGGCCCCGTCGACCGCGGTCACCGCGTCGGCCAGGTAGTGGGCGATTGCCTGGAACGCGCCGAGCGGCTTGTCGAACTGGTGACGGTCCTTGGCGTACTGGACGGTGATCTCCAGGGCGTAGCGGGCGCCGCCGATCGCCTGGGCGGCCAGCAGGACGAGCCCGTCGTCCAAGACGTGCTGCCAGGTCGCCCAGCCCGAGCCGCCCGCCCCGATGCGGTCGGCGGCGGTGACGGCGACGTCGTCGAGGACCACGTCGTACTGGGTGTCGGAGGCGATCGAGAACCGTTGGGTCAGCGTGACGCCGGCCGCCGTCGGGTCGACCAGGAAGAGGTCGACGTCGGTCGGGCGGTCGCCGGTCCGGGCCAGGACCACGAGGCGGTCGGCCGCGGTGGCGAACGCGACGTGTCGCTTCACTCCGCTGATCGAAAAGCCATCGCCGGCCGGCACCGCCCGCGCCTGCACCCCGAGCGGGCTGAACCCGTTCTCCGGCTCCAGCCAGGCCGGGACGAGGACGGCTTCGCCGGAGACGATCCCCGGCAGCCACGCCTCCTTCTGCGCGGCAGTACCGGCCGCGGCGAGGACCCCACCCGAGAGGACCGCGCTCACGAAGTGCGGCGTCGGCGCGAGCGCCCGGCCGAGCTCCTGGTAGAGGGCGACGCCCTCGACCAGCGTCATGCCCGACCCGCCCCACTCCTCGGGCAGGAGCAGGCCGATCAGGTCGAGCTCCCCCAGCTGGCGCCAGAGCTCCGGGGGGTAGCCGACCGGGTCGTCCTCCATCTCGCGCACGACCGACAGCGGGCAGTGCTTCGCCAGCACGTCGCGCACGGTCTCCCGCAGCATCTCCTGTTCGGGACTGAAGTCCAGGTCCAGCACGGGTCAGGTCACCTCCGGTTCAGGTTCGCCATCTCGCGAACGCCAGCTCAGGGTCGCCACTGGTCGCCCCGGCGAGCCCACGGGTTGTCGTCGGTTGTCTGTGGCACGGCGACGCGGGCGCTACAGGTCGTCTTGACGTCGCCGTCCACCGCCAGCTCGATGGCCACGGCGACCCAGCCACAGCGGGTCTCGTCCACCTCGGTCCCCTCCACCGTGCCGGTCAGCACCATGGTGTCGCCGGGGAACACCGAGCCCTTCATGCGGAAGGTCACCCGACCCAGACGGCCGTGGGGACCGGTCCAGTCGGTCAGGTACCGCTCGAACCACGCGGCCTGGTTCGGCGTGTTGAGGAAGATGTCGCGGGTGCCGTTGCGCTCGACCGCGAAGTCCTTGTCGTGGTGCATCGGTCGCCAGTCCCGGCTGGCCAGCGCGCCGAGCACCACCGTCGTGGCGGTGACGTCGTAGCGCAGCTCGGGTACGACGTCGCCGACGGCCACGTCGCCCCAGAGGAGCCGGGGGCCGGTCACCGAGCCACCCGGTCGACGGCCTCGGCTCGCCGGTAGCCGAAGCCGGTGTAGGACTCGATCCCCACCAGCTGATCGTGCTGGTTGTGGTAGACGACCTCGATCACCCAGAACCGGCCGGTGCCCAGCCGGGTCGTCTTCTCGTCGCTCACCGAACGCAGCACCTGGTGCGTCCGGAGCCGGTCGCCCGGTCGCACGGGGTCGTAGAACGTGACGGTGTTGTCGGTCATGACCGCCTCGGGCAAGCCGAACCGGGCCTTGAGGTCGAAGTGCACCTGCAGGGCCAGCGCCTCCTCGGTCCGCCCGGGCGCCCAGCGGTGAGGGCGGAACCACACCGACAGCATGGTCGGCGGGGTGATCGGCCCACCGGTGATCGCCTGGGCCACGTCGTCGTCCCAGAACAGCGGGTTGCCGTTCTCCACCGACGCGCAGGTCGTCCAGATGTAGCCCCGCTCGACCGGGAACTCGCCGGTCGTCGGGTACTGCTCGACGCCGATCAGCGCCTGGACCTCGGCAAGCGGATCAGGGCTCGTGCTCACGCGATCGCTCCCTTCGCACGCCACCCGGCCACGGTCGACGGGTCGACGCCGGCCGCCTTCAACAACAACTCGGTGTCGGTCACCGACGGGTCGGGCAGGTGGACGGGCCCGGCCGGGCGGCTCATGCCGGCGAGCACCGGCGCCACCTGACGGAAAGCGCCGCGGGTCGGGTGCACGGCCTCGACGACCGCGCCCCGGTGGGCGAACTGCTCGTCGTCAGCGACCTCGGCCACGGCCAGCACCGGCGCCACGCAGGTATCGGCACCGGCCAGCTCGGCTACCCAGGCGTCCCGGTCGCGGCGGGCGAACGCGGCCCGGAAGTCGGCGCGGATCTCGTCCTGTACCTCGTCGTCGAGCTGGTGGTCGACCCATTGCTCGCAGCCGAGCGCCCGGCAGAGGTTGGCGAAGAACTTGTGCTCGATCGCCCCCACCGCCAGCCACCGGCCGTCGGCCGCCCGGTAGGTGTCGTAGCAGGCGTAGCGGCCGGTCAGGATGTCGTGCCCGGGGCCGGGCTCGGTCCCAGTGGCCAGGTGCTCGTCGACCGCCAGCGACATGAGCCAGAGCACGCCGTCGGCCACCGACACGTCGAGATAGGCGCCCTCCCCCGTCGTCCGGCGGCCGGCCAACGCGGCGGTGATCGCCAGCGCGGCGTGCATGCCGCCCGCCGCCGCGTCGGCGACGGTGGCGCCGGGGATCGGCGGCCCGCCGTCGGCCTGGGGCCCGCTCGTCGCCAGGAACCCCCCGATCCCGAGATAGTCGAGGTCGTGGCCGGCCCAGCCGGCCCGTGGGCCGGTCTGGCCGTAGCCGCTGGTCGAGCAGTAGACGACGGCCGGGTTGACCGCCCGGACCGCCTCGTAGCCGACGCCCAGCCGGTCGACGACGCCCGGCCGGAAGCTCTCGACCACCACATCGGCGTCGGTCGCCAAGGCCAGGAAGGCCTGGCGCCCTTCCTCGGCCTTCAGGTCGACGAGCACCCGCCGCATCCCCCGGTGGCCGCTGTAGGCGTAGAAGGCCGGCTCGATCTGGACCGCGCCGGCCGCCGGCACCGGGGCCACCTTCACCACTTCGGCGCCGTAGTCGGCCAGCAGCCGCGTGCAGCGGGCGGCCGGGCCGACGCTGGCCAGGTCGAGCACCGTCGTGCTGGTGAGAGGTCCCGGGGACACTAGAAGTTCTTCGGGAGCCCGAGCTTGCGGCGGGCGATGATGTTCTTCTGGATCTCCGACGCACCGCCGCCGATGGTGTCGATCACCGTGTAGCGGTACGTCGACTCGGCCCGCCCCCGCATCGGGGCGTCTTCGGTCTTGACCCGGAGCTGGCTGCCCGGCCCACCGATGTCCATGGAGGCGTCGGCCAGACGCCGCGACAGCTCGGTGGCGAAGAGCTTGTACTCCGACGCCTCGGCCGTCGGCGCGGCGCCGCCCTTGGCCGACTCGAAGACGAACTTGAACCCCATCACCCGGGCCACCTCGGCCTCGGTGACCAGCCGGGCGATGCGCCGGCGGACGACCGGGTCGTCCTTCAGCGGCACGCCGTCCCGGACGGTCGTCTTGACGTACTCGATCAGCAGGTCGAGCCGTTGGGCGATCGGCGAGAACGTGAACATCGTGAACCGCTCGAGATCGAGCGCCTCGGAGATGTACTGGAACCCGTGGTTCAGCTCACCGACGACGTAGTCGTCCGGGACGAAGACGTCGTCGAGGTAGACCTCGTTCGTCCGTTCGTCGCCCATCGTCCAGATGGCGTTGATCGTGATGTTCGGCTGGTCGAGCGGGACCAGGAAGAGGGTGATGCCGTGATGCTTCGGTGCCGCCGGATCGGTCCGGGCGCCGACCCAGTACCACTCGGCGAAGTGCGCCGACGTCGTCCACGTCTTCTGCCCGTTGAGCACCCAGCCGCCGTCGACCTTGGTCGCCTTGAGCTGCATCGACGCCGCGTCCGAGCCGGCGTTCGGCTCGGAGTAGCCGACCGCGAACTCCACCTCGTTCCGGAGGATCTTCGGCAGGAACTCCTGCTTCAGCCGCTCGTTGCCATGGCGGATGATCGTCTTGCCGATGATCCCGACACCCTTGCCGATCTGCGGGCCGCCGCGGCCGGCGAGCTGCTCGTTCAGCAGGTACTCGTAGACGCCCTCGCCTTCTTGGCCGCCGTACTCCTTCGGCCAGGTCATCCCCAGCCAGCCCTGCTCCCCCATCTGAGCCATGAAGGCGCGACGCTTCGGCGTGTCGACGATCTGGGCCATGTTCTCCCGGGTGACGTCGAAGACGTCCGGATCGTCGTGGGCGTCGAGGAAGGCCTCCACCTCCTTGACGAAAGCCGTCTGCTCCGGCGAGAACTCGAAGTCCATCCTGCGTTCCTCCGCGGTGGGGCCGGGCCGGACGCACGGACCGGCCGATCTGACGCCCCGTCAGATCCGAGGGACATCATAGGACGAACCGATCAAACGGGTGGGCCGACGATCACCTCGAGGCGTCTCGCCCGGCGCGTCGAGCCCCGTGACGGGCGTGCCCTCCGGACCAGCCGAGCTACCCCGCCCGGCCGAGGACCGGTTTGAGCACCTCGCCGGTGTAGCTGCCGGCGGTCTTGGCCACCTGCTCGGGCGTGCCCTCGGCGACGACGCGGCCGCCCCGGTCGCCGCCCTCCGGGCCGAGGTCGACGATCCAGTCGGCCGTCTTGATGACGTCGAGGTTGTGCTCGATGACGACGACGGTGTTCCCCTGTTCGACCAGCCGGCCGAGGACCTCGAGCAGCCGGCGGACGTCCTCGAAGTGGAGGCCGGTCGTCGGCTCGTCGAGGATGTAGAACGTGTGGCCGGTCGGCCGGCGGCTGAGCTCGGTGGCCAGCTTCACCCGCTGGGCCTCACCGCCCGAGAGCGTCGGCGCCGGCTGGCCGAGGCGCACGTAGCCGAGGCCGACGTCGACGAGCGTCTGCAGGTGCCGGGCGATCGGCGGCTGGTGGGCGAAGAACGCGAGCCCCTCCTCGCAGGAGAGGTCGAGCACCTCGGCGATGTTCTTCCCCCGGAACGTCACCTCGAGCGTGTCGCGGTTGTAGCGGGCGCCGCCGCAGACCTCGCACGGCACGTAGACGTCCGGCAGGAAGTGCATCTCGATCTTGATCGTCCCGTCCCCCGCGCAGGCCTCGCAGCGGCCGCCGCGCACGTTGAACGAGAACCGGCCCGGTTGGTAGCCGCGGACCTTCGCCTCCGGCGTCTGGCTGAAGAGGCGGCGGATGTGGTCGAAGACGCCGGTGTACGTCGCCGGGTTCGACCGAGGCGTGCGGCCGATCGGCGCCTGGTCGACGTCGACGACCTTGTCGACGTGGCCGATCCCGTCGACCTTGCGGTGCAGCCCGGGAACGGCCTTGGCCCGGTGGAGCTCGTGGGCCAGCGACCGCAGGAGGATGTCGTTGACCAGCGTCGACTTCCCCGACCCGGACACGCCGGTGATCGCGATGAGGCAACCGAGCGGGAAGGCAACGTCGACGTCGGCCAGGTTGTGCTCCCGGGCGCCGCGGACGACGATCGCGTCGCCACTGCCCGGTCGGCGCCGGTCCGGGACGGGGATCGCCCGGCGGCCGGAGAGGTACTGGCCGGTGAGCGACGCCCGGTTCGAGAGCAGTCCCTTCTTCCCGGTCACCGGCCCGCTGTGGACGACCTGGCCGCCGTGCTCGCCGGCCCCCGGTCCGATGTCGACGACGTGGTCGGCCGTGAGGATCGTGTCCTCGTCGTGCTCGACGACGATGACCGTGTTGCCGAGGTCACGGAGCCGCAGCAGCGTCTGGATGAGCCGCTGGTTGTCCCGCTGGTGGAGGCCGATCGACGGCTCGTCGAGGACGTAGAGGACGCCGACCAGTCCGCTGCCGATCTGGCTGGCCAACCGGATCCGCTGCGCCTCGCCGCCCGACAGCGTCGCGGCCGACCGGGCCAGCGAGAGGTAGTCGAGGCCGACGTCGAGCAGGAACTGCATCCGCTCGCGGACCTCCTTCAAGACCCGGTCGGCGATCAGGTGGTCGCGCTCGGACAGCTCGAGCCCGGCGATGGCGTCGACCGCCTTGGTGATCGACAGGCTGCACAGCTCGTAGATGCTCATGCCGCTGACCGTCACGGCCAGCGACTCCGGCTTGAGCCGTGCCCCGCCACAGGTCGAGCAGGCGACCTCGCGCATGTACTGCTCGATCTGCTCGCGCGACCAGTCCGAGTCGGACTCGCTGTGCCGGCGCTGGAGCCACGGGATAACACCCTCGTAGTGCGTCATGTAGGACCGGCCACGACCGAACCGGTTGCGGTACTGCACGTGGATCTGCTTCGTCCCCGCGCCGTAGAGGACGAGCTTGCGGTCCTTCGCCTTCAGCTTCGTCCACGGCGTCTTGACCGAGAAGCCGCCGAGGTCGGCGATCCCGGCGATCAGGCCGGTGAAGTACTCGCTGCGGGCGCCGGCCCACGGGCTCAGCGCGCCGTCGGCCAACGAGAGCGACGGGTCCGGCACGACCAGCTCCGGGTCGACCTCGAACTGCGTGCCGAGCCCCGCACAGGCGGGGCACGCGCCGTACGGCGAGTTGAACGAGAAGCTCCGCGGTGCCGGTTCGTCGAAGCTGATCCCGCAGTATGTGCAGGACAAGTGCTGGCTGAACGTGATCGTTTCGTCGCCGTCGGCCGCCCCGTCGCCGTCGTTCCCCTCCGCCGCTTCTCGGCCACCGGCCGGGGTGCCGGCGGGTGGCGAGACGATCACCTCGGCCGTCCCACCGGACAGGCCGAGGGCGGTCTCGATCGACTCGGTCAGCCGCTGGCGGATGCCGTCGCGGCGGACGAGGCGGTCGACGACGACCTCGATCGTGTGCTGTTCGTAGCGGGCCAGGTTGACGTCGGCCCGATCGGCCAGCTCGACGACGGTCCCGTCGACGCGGGCCCGGGCGAACCCCTGCTTGGCCATGTCGTCGAGGAGCGACGCGTACTCACCCTTGCGACCGCGGACGAGCGGTGCGAGCACCTGGAAACGGGTGCCCTCGGGCAGCTCGAGCACCCGGTCGACGATCTGCTGGGGCGTCTGGCGGGCCACCGGCCGACCGCAGATCGGGCAGTGGGGCCGGCCGATCCGGGCGTAGAGCAGGCGGAGGTAGTCGTAGACCTCGGTAATCGTCCCGACCGTCGACCGGGGGTTGCGGGACGCCGACTTCTGGTCGATCGAGATGGCCGGCGACAGCCCCTCGATGAAGTCGACGTCCGGCTTGTCCATCTGGCCGAGGAACTGCCGGGCGTACGCCGACAGCGACTCGACGTACCGGCGCTGGCCCTCGGCGTAGATCGTGTCGAAGGCCAGCGACGACTTGCCGGAGCCGGAGAGGCCGGTGAAGACGACGAGGCGGTCGCGGGGCAGGTCGAGCGAGACGTCCTGGAGGTTGTGCTCGCGGGCTCCCCGAATGACGAGGTGGTCGGACACACTCGGAGGATACCGGTCGGCCGAACCCATCCGTGCAGTATAGGCGAACAGGCGTTCGCCTACCGAGGAGGGGTCGCTACGAAGCGACGAACGCCAGGTACATGTCCTTCATCGTGAAGAAGCTCGGCAGGTCGTCGGCGCTGATCTCGATCGGCCGGCCGAGCACGTCTTCGAGGTAGGTGATGGTCTCGATGAGGCCGAACGAGTCGAGGTACCCGGCCTCCCACAGCTGCGTGGACGGCTCGATGTCGTCACCCGGCAGGTCCGGCCGGCGCTCGGCCAGAAACCGGCGGAGGCCGTCGTAGAGCTCCTGCTCGCTCACCGGCCCGCCAGCGGGCAGGGCAGTCATCGGCCCGGGCCGCCGGTCAGGACGACGAGGACACCGTCGGACTCACGGAGGTCGCCCTGCTCCCACATCCGGTAGACGCTGGCCAGGGCCACCGCAGCGGAGTCGCCGAGCGGTACCTCGTGGCTGTGCCGCTGCAGGGCGGCCGCGATCTCCGACGACGTCACGTCGACGAACCCGCCGTCGGACTGGCGGACGGCCCGGGCGACGTAGTCGAAACTGGCGAACGGGTCGCCGAGCAGGATGGCGCCGGCCAGCCCGCCGGGGAACAGCTCCGGCAGCTTGACGGCGTCGCCGCCGTTGAGGGCCGACCGGTAGGCCTTGACCATCGGCGAGCAGCTCGTCTGCTGGGCACAGAACAGCCGGGGGCCACGGCCCCACGACCGGACGGCCGTGCTCTGCTCGACCGCCCGGGCGGCGGCGACGATGCCGAGACCGCTGGCGACTGCCTGGACGACGGTGTCGATCCGGCCACCGAGCCGGTCGACGTCGTCGAACGCCTCCAGGTACGCCAGCTTCGCCCCTTCCCGGCGACCGAGGTTGAAGAACCCGCCTTCTGCGGTCTCGCCCGGGCGCAGGTCCTCCCGGGAGCGGTGGCCGGCGGCGACGTAGTCACCGTCGACGCGCACGATCTCGAGGGCCGGCGTCGCCACGCCGAGCTGGGCCGTCGGTACCTCGTCGGAGACGTAGACCCGGGCGGAGAGCTCCGGGTAGTACTGCAGGCCCCAGGCGTACGCGGCGGCGGTGTTGCCGGTCGAGCTGAAGACGAACCGCTCGACTCCCCGTTCGATCATCAACGGGAGCGAGACCGCGATCAACCGGTCCTTCGTCGACGCGGTCGGCAGCACGCCTTCGACCTTGGCGTAGATCGGGACGCCGTCGAGCTCGGCCAGGAGCACGGTCGGCGTCGGCGGGATCTCGATCCGGCACGTCGAGCGGTCCGGGATCGGCAGCAGGTCCCAGTAGGTGGCGAGCGAGTCGGTGTCGCCGGGCTGCAGGACCGCGTCGGTCGGCGGGTAGACCGGCTCGACCAGGCCGTCGCAGGCCAGGCAGCGGCCGGAGAGGTCCTGGTCGGACGATCCACAGTCGACGCAGACCAGCGACGCCGGCGGCCGGCGCAGACCGACGTCGGAGCCGGAACCGGTGGTCGTGCTCATGACGTTCCCCCCTCTCTCCCGGCCTCGGTCCGACCGGTGGCGCCGGCCCCCGGAGCCGGCCCGTCCTCTATCTGGGCCCGGGTGGCGTCGGCGTCCCACTTGCCGTGGGCGTTGACGACGAGACCGGGGACGACCCAGACGCGCTCGGGCACCGCGGCGGCCGGCAGGTGGGCCCGCAGGTGCTCGAGGATGCGGCTGACCAGGTCGCCGGTGGCCGCGCTCTCGCCGTCGGCCACGACGAAGATCTCCAGGCCGCCGAGCCCGACCTTGCGGACGGCGACCGCGGCCTGGGCGACGCCGTCCACGGCGATCGTCAGGTCGTGGACCTCTTGGATCTCGATCCGGTGGCCGCGTACCTTCACCTGCTCGTCGAGCCGGCCGAGGCATTCGATCAGCCCGTCGCGCAGCACGCTGCGGTCGCCGGTCCGGTAGGCGGGGCCGGACCGGCCGTCGGCCAGGAACGACTCATCGACGAACCGGGCGCGATCGGTTCCGCTCCCGCCGAGGTAGCCGTCGGCGACGCAGTCGCCGGCCAGCACCAGCTCGCCCTCCTGGCCGGCCGGGACCGGTCGGAGGTCGGGGTCGGCGACGTAGGCCCGGGAGTTCCAGACCGGCGTGCCGATCGGCACCGCGCCGTCGGGCAGGCCGGCGGCCGAGTCGAACCGGAAGGCCGTGCAGCCGACGGTGGCCTCGGTCGGGCCGTAGTGGTTGAGCAGCCGGACGCCGTCGATCCGCTCACCCAGCCCGGCGACCAGCGATCCGTCGAGGCGCTCGCCGCCGAACATCAGCGTGCGGGTCACCGTCCGGTAGTCCGGTCGGGCGATCCGCTCGAAGAGCCGGACGTGCGAGGGCGTGATCTTGATGAACGAGAACGGTCGCTCACGGGCGGCCAGCCACGGTCGCGGATCCCAGCTGTCGGGGATCAGTTGGACCGAGCCGCCGGCCCACAGCGGCAGCCAGAGGCACGTGACCGCGTGGTCGAAGCCGAGGCTGGCGAAGCACGGCGTCGCGTCGTCCGGACCGAAGTCGGTCAGCTCTCGCGCCCAGCCGAGGTAGTTGAGCAGCGCCCGGTGGCTGACGAGGACGCCCTTCGGCAGGCCGGTCGAGCCGGTCGTGAAGACCGTGTACGCGACGTCGGCCGGCCGGGCCACCGAGCGGTCGACCGGCGTCGTCCGGGCGTCGGGGTGGATGTCGACCGTCGCCAGGCCGCGGGGCAGGCTGCCGGCCAGCGAACGGGCGTCCGGGCAGACGATCACCCGTGGCTCGGCGACCTCGAGGATGCGCCGGACCCGGGCGGCCGGGTACGTCGGGTCGATCGGCGAGTACGCCGCGCCGAGGATCATCGAGGCGAGCATCGCTGCGACGACCGACGACGAACGGGTCGCCCAGATCGCCACCTGGTCGCCCGGCCCGACGCCGGCCTCCCGTAGCGACCCGGCCAGGCGGGTGGCGTCCTCCCACAGCTCGCCGTACGTCTGCGACGGTCCGTCGGTCTCGTGCAGCGCCGGGCGGTCGGGTTGGCTGCGGGCGTGCTCCGCCACCGCGTCGACGACCGTGCCTTGGCCGAGCTCGACGGCCCGGCCGGCGAGCACGCTGGGTACGGCCTCGGCGTCGGCGGCGCCTGGGTCCGCGGCCTCCGATTCGGAGTCTTCGACGTTGGTGGTGGTCATGAGCGTCCGTTTACCGTTCCCTGGGTCGGTCCGCCCCCAGGATAGGCCGAAGTCGGGGCCCCTCGATGCGTCACCGCGAACCCCGTGACCAGGGCGTGACGAGCGTGAATGGGGAAATACCGTTGTCGGAATTCGACGCGGCCGCTCAGTCGGCGGCGTCGGCGCCCACGGCGTCGTCGGCCAGGCTCTTGGCCGGGCTGTCCACCGCGACGTCGCCGGGGCCGCCGGCGGCCAGTCGTAGCTCGACCAGCTCGTCCCGGAGGAGCGCCGCCTCCTCGAAGCGCAGCTCGGCGGCGGCGGCCTTCATCTCGTCCTCCAACTGACCGATCAGCTCGGCCACCTCGGCCGGCGGTTCGTCGCTCGGGGCCCAGCCACCGCCGCCGACGGCGGCCCGCGTGCGGACGATCCGACCGGCCTGGCCACCCCTCGCCTCCTTCCGGCTCCGCTTGGCCCGGCCGATGCCGTCATCGGAGCCACGGAGCCGTTCGAGGATGTCGGTGACCGCCTTGCGGATCGTCTGCGGGTCGATCCCGTGCTCGGCGTTGTAGGCGATCTGGCGCTCCCGCCGTCGCTGGGTGATCCCGACGGCCTCCCGCATGGAGTCGGTGATCGTGTCGGCGTAGAGGACGACCCGACCGTCGACGTTCCGGGCGGCCCGGCCCATCGTCTGGATCAGCGCGGACGCCGAGCGGAGGAACCCCTCCTTGTCGGCGTCGAGGATGGCCACCAACGAGACCTCGGGCAGGTCGAGCCCCTCGCGGAGGAGGTTGATGCCGACGACGACGTCGATCGACCCCAGCCGGAGCTGGCGCAGGATCTCGATCCGGGTGATCGTGTCGATGTCGGAGTGCAGGTACTGGACCCGGACACCGGCGTCGGCCAGGTAATCGGTCAGGTCCTCGGCCATCTTCTTGGTCAGCGTCGTCACGAGCACGCGATTGCCGTTGCCGACCGCGTCCTCGATCCGGGCCATCAGGTCGTCGACCTGGCCCTTCGTCGGCTGGATCACGACCTCGGGGTCCACCAGCCCGGTCGGCCGGATCACCTGCTCGACGATCTGGTCCGACTGCTCGAGCTCGTACCGGCCGGGCGTCGCCGAGACGAACACGGCCTGGGGTACCCGCTCGACGAACTCCTCGAACCGCAGCGGCCGGTTGTCCAGGGCCGACGGCAGCCGGAAACCGTGCTCGACGAGCACGTCCTTGCGAGAGCGGTCCCCGGCCCACTGGCCGTGGAGCTGCGGCACCGCCACGTGGCTCTCGTCGAGGACGACCAGGTAGTCCTTGGGGAAGAAGTCGAGCAGCGTGAACGGCGTCTCGCCGGGTTGGCGGCCGTCGAGGTGGCGGCTGTAGTTCTCGATGCCCGAGCAGATGCCGGTCTCGGCCAGCATCTCGAGGTCGTGCTCCGTCCGGGCCCGCAGCCGCTGGGCCTCGAGCAGCTTGCCCTCCTTCTGGAACTCGCCCAGCCGCTGGCGCAGCTCGACCTCGATCGTCCCGATCGCCCGCTCGATCGTCTCGTTGCCGGCGACGTAGTGGGTGGCCGCGAAGACGACGACGTCGTCCATCTCCTCGCCCATCTCGCCGGTCAGGACGTCGAACGGGACGATCCGCTCGATCGTGTCGCCGAACATCTCGACCCGCAGCGCCGTCTCCTCGTACGCCGGGTGGATCTCGATCGTGTCGCCCCGGGCCCGGAACGTGCCACGGACGAGGTTCATGTCGTTGCGGTCGTACTGGAGGTCGACGAGCCGGCGCAGCAGGGCCCGCTGGTCCTGCTCCTCCCCCACCGACAGGGCCAGGATCCGGTCGCGGTACTCCTCGGGCGACCCAAGGCCGTAGATGCATGAGACCGACGCCACGACGACGACGTCGCGCCGGGTCAGCAGGGCCGACGTCGTCGCGTGCCGCAGCCGGTCGATCTCGTCGTTGATCGACGAGTCCTTCTCGATGTACGTGTCCGTCGTCGGGAGGTACGCCTCCGGCTGGTAGTAGTCGTAGTACGAGACGAAGAACTCGACCCGGTTCTTCGGGAACAGCTCCCGCAGCTCCGACGAGAGCTGGGCGGCCAGCGACTTGTTCGGCTCGATGATCAGCGTCGGCCGCTGGGCCGCCTCGATCGTCCAGGCGATCGTCGCCGTCTTGCCGCTGCCGGTGATGCCCTGGAGCGTCTGGTAGCGGTCGCCGCGGCGCACGCCCTCGGCCAGGGCGGCGATGGCCGCCGGTTGGTCGCCGGCCGGCCGGAACGGGGACACGACCTCGAATGCAGGCACCAGGTCGATCGTACCGGGGCGGTGTGTCAGCCGTACCGGGGTGGTGCCGGTCGCGGCGGGGTCAGCCGGGCCGGAGCGGCGCCCCCTCCGGCCGACGCCGGTCGGCTAACCAGTCCCACAGCCGGGCTACCTCGGCGTCGAGCTGGTCGAGGGAGCCGGCGTTGTCGACGACGTAGTCCGCCTGGGCCAGCCGCTCCTCCCGGCTCATCTGGGCCGCCATCCGGGCCGCCGCGTCCTGGCGGGTCAGCCCCCGGTGCGTCGACCAGACGCTCGAGCGCCACGTCGACCGGGCAGTCGACCACCACGACCGCGTCCAGGCCGACCGACTGGCGATGCTCGGTCTTGAGGAGCGGGATGGCCACCACGACGAGGGCGTCGGTGGCGGTCAGCGCCTCGCGCTGCGCCACCATCGACGCCCCGATGGCCGGGTGGGTGATGGCGTTCAGGTCGGCCAGCGCCTGAGGATCGCCGAAGGCCACCGCGGCCAGGGCCGGTCGGTCGACCGTCCCGTCGGGTGCCACGATGCCGGGCCCGAACCGGTCGACCAGCGGCTGGTAGGCCGGTCCGCCCGGCGCCACCACCTCCCGGGACACCACGTCCGCGTCGATCAGCACCGCTCCCCGGGCGACGAGCCGGTCGGCGACCGCCGACTTGCCACAGCCGATGCCGCCGGCCAGGCCGATGACGAAGCTCACCGGCGGATGGGCCGCCGGGCGACGGCGAACAGGACGAGCGTCGTGTCGTCGACGTCGTCGGTCACGAACCAGTCGTCGGCGGTGATCCCGGTGGCGCCGCCGGTGTCCTCCCGGGCGACCAGCCGGTAGGCCAGCGGCAGCAGCCGGGTGTAGGCCGCCACGTACCAGGCCCGCGGCAGGCGGTGACGCAGGTCGAAGACGTCGAGCCGCAACAGCTTCTCCGCCTTGGTCCGGCGGGCGGCGAAGTCGGCCTTGACGTGCGGCACCGCGTCGACCGCGCCGAGCCAGACGTCGTCGAAGTGACGACCGAGCAGGTCGGCGAGCTCGGTCCGGTCGAACAGGTGGACGTGGAAGGGGTTCTCGAAGTCGGCCGGCTTGTTCGGCGTCAGGAAGTAGGCCGCGCCGTCGTCGGCGACGACCCGGGCGATCTCCGCGACGTGCCCGGCCGGCTCGGTGAAGTGCTCGATCAGGTGGGACGAGCAGACCGCGTCGAACGACCCGCCGGCCAAGCCGAGGGCCAGCGCGTCCATCGTTGCCGCCGGCAGCCCGAAGCGGGCGGTCGCGGTCGTCGTCGCCTCGGCGCTGTAGTCGACGCCGACGACTGCCCGGGCGGGGCCGCCGAGCCCGACCGACTCGAAGCCCTGGCCGCAGCCGACGTCGAGCACCCGCCCCGGGCCGAGCCGGTCGACGATGGCCCGGTAGCCGGCCGCGTGGAGGGCGAGCAGAGAATCCGGGGTCACCCCTTGTTGTGGGCGTTCCCCGGTCAGCCTTGCCGTCGTCTGCATGGGTGCTCCCCCCACCTCCTCGGACTGCCACCAACCCGTACGAGCGGGTGCTTACACTACCGGGGCGGCGCGACGGGAAGGTCCCCGTCCGGGGGACGGGTAGCGCACGAGGACGTTCCGCGGCGGGGCCGTCCAGGCCCCACGACCCCGATGGGGTGTGGGGCCGACGCCACTGCTGGACGATGACGACGACGACAGCCACAGCCGCAGTGCCGGCCAGACCTCGGACCTCGGGTCGCCGACGGACGGCCCGACGACCAACGGCGCCTCAGGGCACTGTGGTGGACCCGCCGGCCGCCGACCGGCGGGCCGCCGACGGGACTCACCAACCGGTCGGCATCGTCGGATGGCTCGAGTACGTCGCGCTGGCCGCGTTGGCGTTCGTCCCACTGCTCGTCGTCGACCGCGGCGTCGTGACGTCGGACACCAAGACGTACCTCTACCTCGATCCCAGCCGGTTCCTCAGCCAGGTGGCGTGGATGTGGAACCCGACCGTCGCCCTCGGGACGGTCACGCACGAGTACATCGGCTACCTGCTGCCGATGGGCCCGTTCTATGCCCTGGCCGCCGCCGTCCACGTCCCGACGTGGGTGGCCCAGCGGCTGTGGCTCGGCGCCATCCTGTTCGCCGCCGGCGCCGGGGTCCTCTACCTCTGCCGCGTCCTCGCCATCCGCGGCCCCGGCCGGGTCGTGGCCGCCCTGGCGTTCATGCTGTCGCCGTACTTCCTCCAGTACGCCGGCCGCATCTCGGTCATCCTCCTCCCCTGGGCCGGCCTGCCGTGGATGGTGGCCTTCGCCGTCCTCGCCCTGCGCCGTGGCGGCTGGCGGTACCCCGCGCTGTTCGCCCTCGTCGTCGCCGTCGTCAGCGGGATCAATGCCAGCTCGATCATCTACGTCGGCGTTGCACCGGTGCTGTGGCTGATCTACGCCGTCGCCATCGAGCGGCAGGCCACGTGGCGCCAGGCCGGTTGGGCCGCCGTCCGGCTGGCCGTCCTCACCTTCTTCTGCTGTTTGTGGTGGATCGTCGGCTTGCAGGTCGAGGCCGCGTACGGCGTCGACGTGCTGCGGTACACCGAGACCGTCCCGTCGACGAGCCAGACGTCGAGCGCGGCCGAGGTCATCCGCGGCCTCGGTTACTGGTACTTCTACGGCGGCGACCGCCTCGGCCCATGGACCCAGTCGGCCGTCCTCTACACCCAACAGCTCTGGCTTCTCGGCCTCTCCTACCTCGTCCCCGTCCTCGCCTTCTTGTCCGCTGTTCTCGTCCGCTGGCGCCACCGCGCCTACTTCGTCCTGCTCGTCGTCGCCGGCGTCGTCCTCTCCGTCGGCGCGCACCCGATCACCAGCCCGACGCCGGTCGGCGGCGTCCTCAAGACCTTCATGACCGACACCACCGCCGGCCTGGCCATGCGTTCGACCGACCGGGCGACGCCCCTGGTCGTCCTCGGCCTGGCCATGCTGCTCGGCGCCGGCGTCACCGCCCTGTGGGCTCGACTCCCCCGTATCGGCCTCGTCACCGGGCTGGTCGTCGCCGCCCTCGTCGTCGCCAACAACCCGGCCGTCTTCAACGGCGACGCCGAGGTCGTCGAGCACCTTCGTCCAGCCGGACAAGCTCCCCGCCTACCAGATGCAGGCCATCGACCACCTCAATGCCACCCATCCCGGCACCCGCGTCCTCGCCATCCCCGGTAACGACTTCGCCGCCGATCGCTGGGGCAACACCGTCGACACCCCACAGGCCGCCTTCCTGACCCGGCCGCTCGTCACCCGCGAGCAGCAGGTCATGGGGTCGATGGCCACCGCCGACACGCTCTACGCCCTCGACGAGCCGATCCAGACAAGCATCGTCAACTGGAGCTCGCTGGCGCCCATGGCCCGGCTGATGAGCGCCGGCGACGTCCTCGTCGAGTACGACCAGGCCTACGAGCACTACGGCGTGCCCCAGCCTCAGCTCCTCGCGCTCGGCCTTTCGCCGACGCCGGCCGGCCTGACCGAACCCGTCTCCTTCGGGCCGCCGACGCCGAACGTCTCGTCGATCTCCACCCTCGACGAACAGGACCTCGCCGCGCCGGCCGATCCGACCTGGCCGTCGCCCCTCGTGACGTACACGGTGGCGACACCGCGGGCGATCACCCGGGCCGAGTCGAACCAGGGCGCGGTCGTCGTCGCCGGGGACGCCACCGGCCTCGAGGACCTCGCCGGCACCGGGCTGCTGAACGGCGACAGCGCCATCTACTACGCCGGCACGCTCGACGGCCAGCCGTCACAGCTGAAACAGCTGCTCGGCGCCGGCGCCACCTTGGCCGTGACCGACACCAACCGCAAGCAGGCCTTCCGGTGGGACACCCTGACCGCCAACTACGGCGAGAACGAGACGCCGAGCGAGAACCCCGCCAAGACGACACTGAGCGACAGCCCGATCGAGCTGTTCCCGGCCGCGCCGGGCAACGCCCACACGATCGCCTCGTACGTCGGCGCCGTCGCCGTCACCGCGTCGTCCTACGGCAACACGATCTCGTACACCCCCGAGGACCGGGCGTACAGCGCCGTCGACGACAACCTCGACACCGCCTGGGAGACCGGCACGTTCGTCGCCAACCCGTCCGGGCAGTGGTGGCAAGCCCACTTCGCCACGCCGGCGACCACCGACCACGTGACGCTCGTCCAACCGCAGACCGGGACACGGCGTCGGTGGATCACCAAGGTCACGCTGACCTTCGACGGCGGCCACCCGGTGACCGAATCGCTCGGCCCGTCGTCGCGCGCCGCCGGCGGCCAGGTCGTCTCGTTCCCCAGCCGGACGTTCCACACCCTGCGGGTGACGATCGACGGCACCAGCGACGACCAGGCCGCGCCGGCCGCTGCCGCCGCCGTCGGCTTCGCCGAGGTCCAGGTGCCCGGCGAGCACGTCGTCGAGGTCGCCCAGATGCCCGACGACCTCTTGGCGAAGGCCGGCGCCGCGTCCATCGACAACCGGCTGACGCTGTCGATGAGCCGCCAGCGGATCTCGCCGTTCCCGCCGCGGTCCGATCCCGAGACGAACATCGCCCGCACGTTCACCCTGCCGACCGCCCGGACCTTCACGCTCTCCGGCACGGCCGGCGTCTCCTCGCTGATCCCCGACGACCAGGTCGACCGGCTCGTCGGCCTGGCCGGCTCGACAGGGAGCGGCACGATCGCCTACTCCAGCGCCCGCCTGCCCGGCAGCCTCCTCTCCGGTGCCGCCGCAGCCATCGACGGCAATCCGGCCACTGCGTGGCAGCCCGGCTTCGGGGCCACCCACCAGGTCGGCGACTGGCTGCAGTACAACCTGGCCAAGCCGTTGACGTTCACACACATGGACCTGCAGGTGATCGCCGACGGCCGCCACTCCGTCCCGACCAGCATCCGCATCACCGCCACGACAGCCGACCAGAAGGCCAAGACCACCCGGACACTGACGCTGCCGGCCGCAGCCGACAGCCGGACCGCCGGCGCGGTCACGACCATCCCGCTGTCGTTCCCCGCCCTCACCGGCCAGCGGATCACCGTGACGGTGACCGGTGCCCGGCTCGAGTACTCGACGAACTACTACTCCCCGTCGCCGATCGCCCTGCCGCTCGGCATCGCCGATCTCGGTATCCCCGGCCTCGAGGCCCCGGCCTTCCCGGCCACTGTGCCTGGGACCTGCCAGTCGAACCTGCTCCAGATCGACGGCCATCCGGTCACAGTCCGCGTCGTCGGCACGACCGCCGCCGCGCTGGCCGGCGGGCAGCTCGCCATCGAGCCGTGCGGCGCCGACGCCGGCGGCATCACCCTGGCCGCCGGGACGCACGTCGTCGAGACGCAGGCGGCCCACCAGACAGCGCTCGTCGGCACAACCCGGACGGCCGGCACAGCCGTCGACTGCCAGGCCGGCGCCGACTGCGCCGGCTGGAACCTCGACCAGCTGACCCTCGACTCGGCAGCCGGTGGCGGCCCCGAGCCGACGACAACCGCGTCCGACGGCGTCGCCGCCGGCAGCACCACCCCGGGCGCCGTCGGTCCGTCGAACCCACCCGCGTCGCTCACGCCGCCGACCACCGGTCCGGCGCCCAAGGTGACGGCGACCGGCCAGTCGCCCACGTCCGAGCGCGTCGACGTGGCCGGGGCGACGTCCCCGTTCGAGCTCGTCCTCGGGCAGAGCAACAACGCCGGGTGGCAGGCCGTCGCCCACCCGGCCGCCGGTGCGCCGGCCAGCGCCCGTTCGGTCGACCTCGGCTCCCCCGAGCTCGTCGACGGGTTCGCCAACGGTTGGCCGGTCACCCGGGCCGACCTGACCGCCCTCGGCGCCGCCGGCCACGGCGCCGCCAGCACGGCCGCCACCACCACCAGCACCGGCGCGGGCAGTGCGACCGGCGCCGGCGAGTTCACCGTCAGCCTCGTCTGGACGCCCCAGAAGAAGGTGTGGATCGCCCTCGGCGTGTCCGGCGTGGCCATCCTCTTCTGCCTGCTCGTCGCCGTCCTGCCGGCTCGCTGGCGCCGGGCCCTCGTCCCGCGCCGGAAGAAGAAGAACCCGAGCTCCGGCTCGCCTCCGGACGGCGACGTTCCGACGCCCGGTCCGGAACCGGTCACGACGATGGCAAGTGCGGTACCGGCGACCGACCGCGCCGCGTCGACGTCGTCGGTCCCGACCGCTGATACCGGCGGCGCGCTGCCGCTCGGCACCGTCCTCCCGTCCTTCCGCCAGCGGCCCGGTGCCGCCATGGGGTCTCCCGTCGGCGCCCTCCCGACGATGGCCGAGCCGTCCCCCGCGACGACTGCTCCCGGCGTCAGTGCCAGTGCCAGTGGCGGCTCCGATGGCCCCGACGGCCCCGACAGTCCGGTCGACGAGGCGAACGAGGCGGTCGTCGACGACCACGGGCGCCGCTTCGACGAACCGGCGGAGCCGCAGCTCGGGCTGCCGTTCGCCGTTCGCGGCCACCGGCCCCCGTGGTGGGCGGTGGCGATCGTGGCGGTCGTGACCGGGGCCGTGGCCGGGGTGATCTCGGCACCGCTGATCGGCCTGGCCGCCGGCGTCGCGGTAGCGATCGCCCTGGTGGTCCCGCAGGTACGGGCGGTCACGTCGGTCGTGGCCGTCGGGCTACTGGTCGCCGCCGGCGTGTTCGTCGTCCACGGGCAGGCGCAACACGCGCTGCCGGAGAGCTCCGACTGGGCGTCGGCCTACGAGAGCGCGGGCGTCCTCGTCTGGATGGCCGTCGTCTTCCTCGGGGCCGACGCCGTCGTCGAGACCGTTCGGCAGAAGGCCCGGCGGCGCGCTCGGCGGGAACCGGATTAGCGGCGCGACTGCCGGCAGGCTTCGGACGCCAGCGCCTCGAGCGTGCTCCGGGCGGTGGCGTCCCAGGTGAACCAGAGCGCCCGCTCGAGGGCTCCCTTGCCGAGGGCGGCGCGTAGCTCGGCGTCGATCAGCACCTCGGCCAACGCACCGGCGACGCCGTCGATCCCGTCGGCCAGCAGGCCCGTACGGCCGTCGACGACGGCGTCGCGATGGCCGGAGATATCGGTGGCGACGGCCGGCGTGCCACAGGCCGCGGCTTCCGTCAGCGTCATACCCCAGCCCTCGCGCTGCGACGTCGAGGCGACGACCCAGGCCCGGCGATAGCAGGCGACGAGATCGTCGTCGGACAGGTGGCCGGGCATGGCCAGCCAGCTCTCGGCGCCGTGCCGGTGGCGGAGGGCTTCGAGGGCCGGTCGTTCGTACCCTTCGCCGACGATGACGGCGCGCAGATCGGGCACCTTCTCCTTGGTCCGGACGAGCGACTCGATCAGCAGGTCGAACCGCTTCACCGGCACGAGCCGGCCGACGGCGACGACGAGCGGTGCCGGGGAGCGTTCGGTCGCGGCCGGGGCGAACCGGGGCTCGATGCCCGGCGCGGCCACCGAGACGCGCCGCTCGGACAGGCCGAGCATGTCGACGATCTCGCGGCGGGACGACTCGGACAGGGTCACGACCCGGCTTCGCCGGTAGAGCGGCGGCGCCAGCCGGCGCTCTACCGTCTCGCCGCCCCGGGCCAGCCAGGCCGGGAGGACCATCCGCCACATCTCGGCGTGGACGTGGTGGAGGAAGACGATCCGCGGGCCGCGGTACCACAGGGGCGAGAAGAACGGCATACCGTTCCAGATCTCGACCAGGCCCTCGCCCGGGCGGCGGCCGCGCCGGAGCCCGTCCCAGGCGACCGACGGGAAGACCGCGTACCGTCCGGACCGGCGGTCCGCCCGGTAGCCGTCGCGATCGATCGATCCCGGTCCCGCCGGCACGGCCGACGTCCGCACGGTGACGTCGATGCCGGCTTCCGCCCAGAGCGAGGCGATGCGGTGGGCGTGGAGCTCGGAGCCGCCGGCCTCGGGGTCGTCGAGATCGCGCCAGGCGACGAACTGGGTTCGGCGCAGGCCGGCATCGGCGGCGATGGCGGCCAGGACGTCCCGGCCGCCCTGCGGCGCCAGCGCCGGTGGGAGGAGGACATCCGGCGGGGAGTACAGCATCGACGGGGCCTCGTCGGCCTCGTCCGCCTCCTGCTCGCTCCACACTTTGGCCATCGATACGCCTATCCCGGTACGTCCGTCGACGGTGAACGCGACCCGAGCGTACCGGCCGGGCAGCCGAAAGTTGCGCTTCTATTACAAGCTTCGGCCGGTCCTCGATCTCGGATGACGGCGATCACGTACGGCAACTGGCCCCCCGGACAGTCCGGTCGACTGCCGAGCAGTCGGTCGATGCTGAAGAGTATCGATTTTACCTTACGTTAGCCAGTCCGTCGGCGGCGGCGGTGGACGAGGACGAAGCCGACGACGGTGACGACCGCCAGCGACGCCTGGACCGCGAGGTCGGCCCGGGCGGTCGCCCGCGGCACGCCGTGAGCGGCGGCGACCGCGGCGGTGGCGGCCACGGCGCCGACGACGAGAAGACCGGTGATCCAGCGCCGGCCGATGGCCAGCAGGTACATCGTCAGGATCACCGTCACGCTCAGGCAGACCATCGCCAGCACCAGCGGCAGGAAGGCCGACTCGGCTCCGAGGTACCGCGACGAGAACACGACGGACAGCAGGATGTGGGGAGCGGCCAGCGCGGCGACGAGCAGGGCGGTGGCGGGGAGGCCGAGGAGGAGGAGGGTCACGGCGAGCTGCCGGAGCGCGTGGCCACCCTCCCGCCAGCGGATCGCCGCCTCCGGTAGGAGGTACCCGCCGAGGACGATCGCCCCGAAGACGAGGGCCTTGCTGGCCACCGAGACGGCCGCGTAGGAGCCGCTCATCGACGGTGCCTCGCGGCCGAGCACGATGACGTCGATGTTCTGCAGCAGCGCGGTCATCGCCAGGGCGACGAAGGCGGTGACGAGGTCCGTGACGAGCACGCGCCGCTCGGCCCGGGCCGCCGCGGTCAGGGCCTCCGGGGCCACCCACCGCCGACCCTCCGCCCGGGCCTCGGCCCCCCACGCCCGGTCGGCCGTGACCCGGGCGTGGATCGCGGTGACGACCTCGGCGACGAGGATCCCGGCGGCCGCCCCGGACGGCCCCGCGCCGGCGGCGACGAAGGCCAAGACCGCGACCGTTCGCACGCCGCCCTCGACCAGCAGGTTGACCGACAACGTCCGGTAGTTCCGGTGGGCCTGGAGGAGGCCCCGGTCGAGGCAGAGCAGGATCCACACCGCGCCGGCGATCAGGATGGCGTCGACCCCGGCGACGTCGTGCTGGTTGAGGAGCCGGGCGAGCGCGCCGCCGGCGGCGATGACGGCCCCGGCGAAGACGACGAGCACCAGCATCGCCCGCCGATGCATCCGGCGGGCCCAGCGCTGCACCAGGTGGGCCGACCGGCCCTTCCAGGCGGTCACCCGGCGGACGACGGCCACGATCACCGCCGAACCGGGCATCGAGACGATCAGGAACAAGCCGCTCAGGACGTTCAGCTCGCCGTAACCGCTCGTCGTCAGCAGCCGGGCGAGCACGACGGTGACGATGACGTTGGCCCCGTTCGCCACCAGCCCGGCGATGGCCAACGGTCCGGCCTGGAGGATCCCCGCCCGGACCGAGTCGGGAGCGACCCGGCCGGTCGCCGGGCCGGAGACCGGCCGGTCGGGCGGGAGGACGAGCTCGCCACCGAAGGCCGGCATGACGGAGCTCGGGGCCAGTGACAGCGCGCCGGGAACGCCCTCGACGGCCGCCTCCGCGGCTTGGACCGCGCCGACGTCGTGAACGTCGGGGGGCGGGCCGTCGGACCACGTGGTCACGGCGCCACCGTACCGAGACGGCTCGCCCGCACGACGCAGGCCGGCACGGCGTCAGGGCCGGCCCGAGGTCGGTGGGCGTTCGCCAGCTCGCACTGGCCCAGCGTCCCGGGCGGCACGACGAGCGGCCCGGACGCGAGGTCGACGTCGGACCAGACCCACGCGCCGGCCTGGAACGTCGGCGCGACGCCGAGGGCGGCGGTCATGAACGCGGCGGCGTAGACCGGGTCCCGGCCGCGCAGCGTCGCCGCAACGCCGGGCTGTTCGGGGATGACGACCATCGTCACCCCCCACCCCCGCACCGCCTGGCGCACGGCGGCGAGCTGGGCGGGCGTGCCCGATGGCGGGGTGCTGAAGCCGAGGCCGAGCGACGTGAGCACCTCGAAGCCGGCCTTCTCCGGACCCGCCCGGTTGGCGACGCCCTGCGGACCGCCGCCACCGGCCTGGGCGAACCCCATGCCGGCAACGGCCTGCCAGGCCATCGCCGCCTGGATGCCCGAGAACGGGGCCGGGTAGGCTAGCAGCACCTGGCCGGGCGGCAGGTTCGGCGCTTCGGACGTGTACCACTCCGGCAGCGTGACCGGTCTGGCGGTGAACGGCACCTTCGGGGCGACCACCCAGACGATCGGGACGAGGGCGACGGCGGCGACGACCACCGCGGCCAGGATCGGCACGACCCGGCCGACCCTGGCTGGCCCGGCCAAGCTCGTGGCTTCGGTACGCCCATGGGCCGGGATCCCGCCCGGCGGAGCCGCCGACGCGGCCGCCGACGCGGCGTGCCGCCCTCTCGGTCGCCGCGCCGGCCAGGCCGGCGACAGCTGGCGGGTCCGGTCGACGACGATGGCCAGCATGACGGCCAGGGCCAGGGTGGTGACGGCCAGGAACCGTTGTTCGATGACGTTCACGAGCACCGGCTCGTGGCTGAAGATCTGCCACGGCACCCAGTGGTGCGTGCTGACGCCGAGGGTGAAGACGCCGGTGACCGCCGCCAGAGCGGCGAAGAACCACAGCCGGCGGTCCCGACGCCAGACGACGAGCCCGACGACGACGACGGCGAGCAGCCCCCACCCGAGATAGCCGGCGGAGGGCAGCGGTCGCCCGAAATAGCCGCCGACACCGAGCAGGAAACCCCCTTGGGTGGCGAAGCCGGGGTCGACGAACGAGCGCGGCACGAGCCCACCGATCATGGGGATGCCGGGCCAGATCTGGCCGGAGAGATGGGCCGGACCGGCCAGGGCGAACCAGAAGGGGTAGGCCAGGACGACGACGGCGAGGCCGAGCCCCACGGCCAGGCCGGGGGCGGCCCGTCGGGCTCGCCGGCCGAGGTCGGCCCGGTCGGTGACGGCCCGATAACCGACGAGCAGGACCACGCCGGCGACGGCCGACATGGCGGCGATGAGCAGGAGCTCGGTGCTGACGAAGAACTCGGCCACGATGAGCGCGGCCAGGGCGATCCCGACCGGCACCGGTCGGCGCCGCTGGCGGACGAGCAGCTCGTCGAGGCAACCGAGCATGAGCGGGAACAGGGCCAGCGACGTCGTCATCAGGTGGGCGAAGACGAGGCTGCTGAGAACGAACGGCGAGAACCCGTACAACAGGCCGCCGACGAAGGCGGCGGGGGCCCAGCGGGTCCAGCGACGGAGCAGCCAGAACGCGCTGAGGCCGGAGAAGACCGGGGCGAGCGTCGACGCCACGTTGAGCGTGGCGACCGGGCCGAACAGCCAGGTGACCGGAGCCAGCGGGACGCCGATGGCCAGCACGCTGGTGTTGGACAGCAGGTTGATACCGCCCGGGTGGAACAGGGCGGTCGAGTAGAAGGGGTTGTGGCCGTGGGCGATGGCGTAGGCCGGCCACTCGAGGAACCACAAGAACAGCGCCGGGTCACCGCAGCCGCAGGTGGCCGTGGCCGTCGGGTGGGTCGACCAGACGTGCCACCACAGCACGACCGACACGGCGAGGTAGACGAGACCGGCGACGGCGTACGGCGCCAGCCGGCGGCGTCGGCTGGTCGGCCGGCGCCCGGTCGAACGGTGCCGCCCGGAGGGGGGCGTCGGACGGGGGTCGCGGTCGGGCGACGTCGGGCGGTCGACCGGCTCCAGGACGCCGGCGCCCCGGTCCACTACCCGGCGGGGACCCGGCGGGGCAGCACCGGCGCGTCCCGGCCGGTCCCCCCGCTTCCCCCCGTTGCGCCACCCGCCTGCACCTCGTGGTACTCCTCTTCGACGTTGACGGCCCAGATGTCGTGGTCGGCGCCGAGGATGTTCTCGACGGTCAGCATGGCCGTGTACATCGAGTGGTCCTGGTTGTTGTACTTGTGCATGCCGTTGCGGCCGACCGGGTGCACGTTCGGCGCGGCCCGGTCGAGGTAGTCGGTGATCACCTCGACGTTGGCCCGATAGGCGAAGTCGTAGTACGGGTACGCCTTGGGCACCCGGACGACGTACCCGGCCTCGACGTCGGCGGCCTGGACGAGCCCGAGGATCTCGAGCTCGCGCTTGCCCCGCTCGACGAGCTCGTCGTCGCTGCTCGACCACAGCTCGTCGCCCTCGAAGACGAAGTACTCGAGGCCGAGGCAGGTCCGCCCCTCCTTGACCATGAACGGCGACCACGAGCCGAAGTTCTGGATGCGCCCGACCGCCACGTCGGGGGCGTGGATGTAGATCCAGTTGTCGGGGAACCCCTTGGCCTCGGGCACGACGAGGGCGACGGTCAAGAAGTCCCGGTAGTGCAGGTCGTCGCCGGCCGCCAGCACGTCGTCGGGCGCCGGTGGGTCGATGGCGCGGACAAGAGCGTTCATCGGCATCGACGAGATGACGTGCGACGCCGGCTGGCGCCGAGTCGAGCCGTCGGGGGCGGCCAGGGTGACCGCGGTGGCCCGCCCGCCGGCCATGTGGATGGCCGAGACCTTCGTCTCCATCAGGACGGTCCCGCCGCCTTTCTCGACGAGGTCGCGGCAGCGCTCCCACATCATCCCCGGCCCGTACTTGGGGTACTGGAACTCCTCGATGAGACTGGTGATCTCGGTCTGCTTGCGCTTGGGCGTCAGTGCGTTGCGCACGGCCTTGCCGAGATCGAGGTTCTTCACCCGCTGGGCGGCCCAGTCGGACGGCATGTCGCTGACCGGTACGCCCCACACCTGCTCGGTGTAGGTCTTGAAGAACGTGCGGTAGAGGCGCCAGCCGAACCGGGCGACGAGCCACCCCTCGTAGTTCGTCTGGTCCTTGGGCGGCCGGGCCCGGGCCCAGAGGTACGAGAGCCCACAGAGGAACGCCTCTTTGAGCCCGAGGTTCCCGAGCGCGTTCGCCGCCCTCAACGGGTAGTCGTAGTACTTGTCCTTGTAGAAGATGCGGCTCATTCGAGGCCGCAACAAGAAGTCCTCGTCGGGCAGGATCTCGTGCCAGAGCGCCTCGACGGCTTCGACCTTGGTGAAGAAGCGGTGGCCGCCGATATCGAACCGCCACCCGTCGCGCTCGACCGTGCGGCTGATGCCGCCGACGACGTCGTCGGCTTCGGCGACGACGGGGTGACGACCGGCTTTGACCAGCTCGTAGGCGGCGGTCAGTCCGGCCGGTCCGGCCCCGACGATCACCACCGGGGCGTCATCCGGCCCTGCATCCGCTGGCGTCGTCAATCTCCCCCTTCCGGCGCCTGAGACCCGTACTCGGTCCGCGGCGAGGATAGCGGGTTCACGGCACCGAGAGGTTGAGGAAGGCGAGGAGCGCGTACCCAGCCAGGCCGGCGGCCGCCAGGACCAGGACGGACCGCTCGACCCGCCGCCCGGCGGTCAGCGACGCCGCCGCCACGACCAGCGGGAACGCCCCGAGGGCGTACCGCTCGAACGAGTCCAGGTTCGTCCCGGTGAGCGCGACGACGGCCACCACGGTGGCCAAGGCGCCGTACGACGCCGGCAACCGCCACCAACAGACGACGACGAGCGCGACGACGAGGACCACCCACGGCACGTGCAGCGCGGTCCCGAAATGATGGTGGGCGACGCCGGTGACGTCGTGGGCGATAGTCCGGAAGGGGTCCGACAGTCCGCCGTGGTGCCCGGCCTGGGTCTGGACGGATAGCGGGAGCAGGCCGTCGCCGTACACCCCGGCGGACCAGGCCAGGAACGCCCCGGCCCCGACCACCGGGGCCAGCGTGGCCAGTACGGCCAGCGCCCGCTCTCCACCGCCGGCCACCCGCCACCGGCGGGCGGCCTCGATCGCCACCGGAACGGCCAGGAGGACGCCGACCGGCCGCGTGAGCCCGGCCGCCGCGCCGAGGGCGGCAGCCCACAGCCACGCCGGGCCGGTAGTCCCGAGGGTCGCCGGGTCGGTCTCGGGTCGACCGGTCTCGCCGCCGCCGCTGTCCGATCCACCGTTCTCCGGTCGACTGTTCTCCGGTCGACTGTTCTCCGGACGACTGTTCTCCGGTCGACCCTTGCCCCGTCGGCCGCTCCCGCGCCGGATGGCCAGGAAGCAGCCGACGGACAGGACGAGCAGCAGGCCCTCGGCATAGCCCATGACGAGGACGAAGGCCGGTGGGGCCAGGGAGAACAGCCAGACCGACCGGTCGGCCCAACGCTCGTCGCCGGACTCTTCGACGACGAGGATCCGCAGCAGGGCGGTGGCGCCGAGCGCGGACAGGTTGGCCACGACGACGAGGGCGGCACCGGCCGAGAGGCCCGGCACGTAGGCCAGGGCCCGACCGACGAGCGGGAAGAGCGGGAAGAAGCGGAGCGACTGGTGGCCGAGCGGCCCGTAGCCGACCCGGGCGATCGCCTCGTACCAGCCGGCGTCCCAGCCGAGCAGCCCCTGGTGGACCCGATGGACCGCGGCGGCGCCGGGGTGGTCCCGATCGACGACGAGGTGGGCGAGGGCGAGGGCGCCGACGACGATGAGCCGGGCGACGACCCACTGGGGCAGGACGGCGAGGACCGCCCGCCCGGCTCGCGTGGCCCATCCCGGGGGGCCGACGTCGGTCACCGGATGACTAGGAGGCGCCCGACGGCGCGAACTGGGTGAGCCCCATCGGCTCGTAGTACCGCTGGGGGTTGGAGTTGACCCACTGGTGGCCGCCGTACCCGGGCGCCTGGAGCAGGTCGGCGGCGAGGATCTGGCACTTGTCGCTGAAGCCCTGGTAGCCGGGCGCGGAGACGAGCCAGATGTCGTGATCGTCGCCCGCCATCGCCTCCAACTGTTTGGCGAACGGGCCCGGCTGGGCGGCCTCGGCGACGTTCTTGTAGTGCACCCAGTCGACGTAGGCCGGCGAGCTCCCCCGCGGGAAGGTCGTCTGGTCGAACTCGTTCGAGCCGGTCAGCCGGTAGACGGCCGGCCCGAGCTGGTCGGGACAGTAGGCGACGATGTCGCCCGGCCGGGCGTGGGCGGCCAGGGTGGCGGCCACCGCCGGGGCCTGGGTCCGTTGCGTCGTGATGTTCGGGATGCTCGACGCCACGCCGGCGACGGCGACGACGGCGACGACGACGAGCCGCAACCGGGCGTCGGCGAACGTCAGGGTGCCGAGGGCGAGCAGCGCGAGCAGCGGGATGAAGACGACCGCGGCGTACCGGGCCGAGAACGCGCTCTGGCTCAAGATGCCGCCGGTGATCGCCGCGGCAAGCGTGACGACGACCGCGAAGGCGAGCCCGCGCCCCTGTGGCCTCGTGCGTATGTCGAGGTCGATGTGCCATCGACCGCGGGCGACGCCGAACAGGCCGAGGCCGGCGAGGGCGAAGTAGCCGAGGGCGAGCAGCCGACCCTGGTTCGAGCCGGTCACCGCGTTCGACGCCTGGTTGTCGGTGAACCCGGTGATGGCGTTGATGATCGCCGCGTAGGTCGGCGTCCCGGCCCACGGCGTCCCGGTGTAGCGGGACTGGTACAGGAACGTCGGCACCCACGGGATGAAGGCCAGGCAGCCGACGACGATCGCGCCGAGCGCCCAGCGGGCGTTGGACCGCCACTCCGGCCGGCCCCGCCACAGCTGCCAGAGGAGCCACAGCCCTATCGAGCCGACGAGGTAGAGCGCCCAGTACTGCGTGTACAAGAGGGCGGCGGTGACGACGGCCAGGGCGACGACGTTGCCCGGGCGGGCCTTCTCGAGCACCCGGCTCAGCGCCCACAGCCCGCAGGCGGTCAGGAACATGACGAGCGAGTACATGCGGGCTTCGGTGGCGTAATAGATGGCGAACGGGGCGCTGGCCACGGCGACCAGGAGGACCCACGCGACCGAGCGGCCGCCGAGCCGCCGGCCGACGATCCAGACGACCGGGAGGGTGGCGACGGAGAAGACGCCGGACAGCGAGCGGACGGCGACGTCCGAGTCGCCGAACGGCTTCATCCAGAAGTGCAGCAGGACGTAGTAGAGCGGCGGCGCCCCGTCTCGCTTCAGGTACGACGGGATCTCGTGGACCGGCAGCCGGGCGATATCGACGGTGAGCGCCTCGTCGAGCCAGAGCGCCGAACGCGTCCAGAAGCGCAGGACGAGGCCGATCGCCACGACAACGGCGACGCCGATCTCGGCGGCGACGAGCCAGCGCCCGTCGAGCGTCGTCGACCACGGCGCGACGTCGACGCCGTTCCCGTTTCCCCCCCGATCGCCTTCGCGGTCATCGCCCGGCGCTTCCGGGTCGACGTCTCCGTAGGCGGGCCGGGCCTCCGTGGCCGCTCCGTCCATGGCCAGGCATGGTAGGCGACCAGTCAGGAGCAGACGTAGGATCGCTGCCCAGCAGGGGGCGGACCGGCGGGATGGCTGCGAACGAAGGGGGTGTCGTGGCGAGGTACGTGGCCAAGCGGCTCGCTGCGATGATCGTCGTCCTCTTCTTCGTCACCCTCGGGACGTTCTTCCTCGTCCACCTGCTGCCCGGGAAGCCGGCCATCACGATCCTCGGCCCGAACGCCACTGCTCACAACATCGCGGTCGTCAACCACCAGCTCGGCCTGGACAAGCCGCTGTGGCAGCAGTACTTCGTCTGGCTCGGCCATGTCCTGCGGGGCGATCTCGGCCAGTCGTTCGTCACGCACGAGTCGGTCGCCAGCACGATCGGCCATGCCTTCCCGATCGACGTTGAGCTGATCGTCATCTCCCAGCTGGTGGCCTTGGTAGTGGCCGTGCCGCTGGCCATCACCGCGTCCCGCCGCCCGTACAAGGCGGTCGACACCGCCGCCACCGCCGGTACGTTCGCCATGCTGGCCATGCCGCCGTTCATCGTCGCCCCACTGCTCGTCCTCGTCTTCTCCGTCGAGCTCCACGTCTTCCCCGGTCCGGCGTCGTACGTCCCGATCAGCGAGAACTTCTGGTTGAACCTCCACGCCATGCTGCTGCCATCGATCGTCGTCGCTCTGGGGTCGGTCGTCCTGTACTACCGGTTGCTCCGCAACGACCTGATCTCGACGCTGCAGGAAGGCTTCATCACGATGGCCCGGTCGAAGGGGTTGAGCGAGCGACGGATCCTCTACCGGCACGCGCTGCGACCGTCGTCGGTGTCGTTGCTGGCCTCGGCCGGGATCAACATCGGCAGCCTGATCGCCGGTACGTTCGTCGTCGAGTTCCTCCTCCAGCTGCCCGGGCTCGGCTACGAGCTCGTCGTCGCCATCAACCAGAACGACTACCTCGTCGTCCAGGGCATCGTGCTCGTCATCGCGGTCGCGGTCGTCGTCCTCAACGTGCTCGTCGACTTCCTCTTCACCGTTGTCGACCCGAGGATCTCCCTTGACTGAGCTCGCCGCCGAGGAGCGGGCCGGCGGCGTAGTGGTGGTGGCGATGACGGCCGTCCCCCGGCGGCGCAAGAAGCTGGGCTGGTTCTTCTGGGTCTGCGTAGCCTGGATCGCCGTCACCGTGCTGGCGGCGGTGCTGGCGAACGTCCTGCCGATCCAGAGCCCGACGGCGCAGTCGTCGCTCATCAACGCCGGGCCGAGCGCGGCCCACTGGTTCGGGACGGACGACCTCGGGCGGGACATCTTCAGCCGGGTCCTCTACGGCGCCCGGGTGTCACTGGAGGTGGGGTTCGGCGCCATGGCGATCGCCCTGCTGCTCGGCGGCTCGCTCGGGCTGATCGCCGGCTACCGGCGCGGCGCAGTCGACGCGGTCGTCAACGCCGCGTCGTACGTCCTGCTGGCCTTCCCGGCGTTGGTGGCCGTCATCGCGATCGTCACGTTCTGGGGCCACGACCTGTGGAAGATCATCGTCGTCATCGGCATCGCCGGTGCCCCACTGCTCTTCCGCATCGTCCGGGCGGCGACGTTGACGTACGCCGGTCGTGACTTCGTCACCGCGGCCCGGGCGCTCGGCGCGACGGACCGGCGGGTGCTCACCCACGAGCTGTTGCCGAACATCGCGCCGACGACGATCTCGTTCAGCCTGATCGGGGTGGCGACGGTGATCGTCCTCGAAGGGACGCTGGCGTTCCTCGGCCTGTCGATCCCACCGCCGACGCCGTCGTGGGGCAACATGCTCAACGAGAGCCTCCAGGGCCTGAACAACATCCCGGGCCAGAGCAACCCGTGGCTCGTCCTGTTCCCGGCGCTGGCGATGTTCCTCTTCCTGCTGGCCATCAACCTCGTCGGTGACCGGCTGCGCCAGCACCTCGACGTGACGGGGCCGGCGGCGTGAGCGGACCACTGATCGGCGACCGGGAGCTGCCGTTGCTCGAGGTGCGCGACCTGCGGACGTCGTTCGCCACCGACCGGGGCGAGCTGCGGGCGGTCGACGGTGTCTCGTTCTCGCTCGAACGCGGCCGGACGCTGGGTGTCGTCGGCGAGTCAGGCTCCGGCAAGACGGTCCTGTTGAGGACGGTCATGGGCCTGGTCGGCGGGGACAACGTGCAGCAGTCGGGCTCGGTGCGGTTCGAGGGAACCGAGATGGTCGGTACCCCGCGCCGGACACTCCGGTCGGTGTGGGGTGCCCGCATCGGCCTGGTCTTCCAGGACCCGACCGCGTCGTTGAACCCGGTCGTGCGGATCGGACGCCAGATCACCGAGTCGCTCCGCCTCCACCTCGAGATGGACCGATCGGACGCCAAGGCGACGGCGATCGGGCTGCTCGGCCAGGTCGGCATCCCGTCGCCGGAGCGGCGGTACGCCAGCTATCCCGGCGAGCTGTCGGGGGGCATGCGCCAGCGGGTGGCGATCGCCATCGCCATCGCCTGCGCGCCGAGGCTGCTGCTGGCCGACGAGCCGACGACCGGGCTCGACGTCACGGTGCAGGCCCAGATCCTCGATCTGTTGGCCGCCCTCCAGGCCGAGCGGCGAATGGCGATGGTCCTCGTCTCCCACGACCTCGGCGTCGTAGCGACGCGGGCCGACGAGGTCCTGGTCATGTACGCCGGCCGGGTGGTCGAACAGGCGCCGACGCGGACGTTGTTCGCGGCGACCGCGATGCCGTACACCGCGGCGCTGCTCGGCTCGACGCCGCGCCTGGCCGATCCGAGCCACAGCCCGTTGGCGGCTATCGACGGGCGCCCGCCCGACCCGGTCGCCCGGCCGGTCGGCTGCCCGTTCGCGCCACGCTGCCCGTACGTGCAGGAGCTGTGCCGGCAGGCGGCGCCGCCACTGGTCGAGGCCGAGGCGCCGGGCCACCGGTACGCGTGCTGGTTCCCGCTCGGCTTCCGCCGTGGGCCCGCGCCGACGGCGGCGGCGCGGTGAACGACCTCCTCACCGTCCGCGGCCTGCGCGTCGAGTACGGCCGCGGTCGCCGGCGGGTGCAGGCGGTGTCCGGCATCGACCTCGACGTCGGCGTCGGCGAGACGCTCGGCCTGGTCGGCGAGTCGGGCTGCGGGAAGTCGAGCGCGGCCCGGGCGATCGTCCAGGTCGAGCGGCCGACGGCTGGGTCGGTGGTCTTCGACGGCGTCGACCTGACCGCGCTGCGGCGCCGTCGGCTGCGCGAGGCCCGGGTGGCGATCCAGATGGTCTTCCAGGACCCGGTCGCGTCGCTCAACCCCCGCCGGCGGGTCCGCGACATCGTCGCCGAACCACTCGTCATCTGGCGCCGTGGCACGCGGGCGGAACGGGACGACGCGGTGGCGACGATGCTCGAGGCGGTCGGGCTCGACCCGGCCGTGGCGGCCGACCGCCGGCCGAGGGAGTTCTCGGGCGGCCAGTGCCAACGGATCAGCATCGCTCGGGCGCTCGTCATGGAGCCGAAGCTGCTCGTCTGCGACGAGATCGTCTCGGCCCTCGACGTCTCCGTCCAGGCCCAGATCCTCAACCTGCTCGAGGACGTCAAGGCCCGTTACGGCCTGAGCGTCCTCTTCATCGCCCACGACCTGGCGGTAGTGAAGAACGTCAGCGACCGCATCGCGGTGATGTACCTCGGTGCGCTCTGCGAGGTCGCGCCGGCCGATGCGCTCTACCGGCGGCCGGCCCACCACTACACGGCCGCGCTCGTCGGCGCCGCCATCGACCCGGACCCGGACGCACCGCGACCGAAACCGCTGGCCGGCGAGCCGCCGAGCCCGATCGACCCGCCGTCGGGTTGCCGGTTCCGCACCCGCTGCCCACGGGCCGAGGCCCGCTGCGCGGCCGAGGTACCGGTGCTGCGAGAGATCGCGCCGGGGCAGGCGGTCGCCTGCCACTTCCCCCTCGTCGGGCCGGAAGCGCCTCCGGCCGGCTGACTACGCCTCGGTGCCGGCTTCGGCGGGCGCTTCGGTGACGGGGGCCGCCTCGGGGGCGGCGTCGGTTACGGCTTCGGGAGCCGCCGCTTCGGGAGCCGCCTCGGCCACCGCTTCGGGAGCCGCCTCGGTCACCGCTTCGGGAGCCGCCTCGGCTGCCTCGGCCGCCGGGGCCGGGCTCTCGTCGGCTGCCGTGTCCGCCTCGCCACCGGCCGGGGCGACCGCCTCGGCGACGTAGTCGGCCCAGGCGGCCTGGGCCTCGGTCTCGGGCGTGAACTCGCCGCCCTCGGCGTAGTCGTAGCCGATGTAGTTGCCCTCTTCGTCGTAGGCGTGCTCGCCGAAGGCCTCGCGGTACTCCTCGGAGACCTCGCCACCCTCGGCGGCCTGCTTGATTGAGAGGCTGATGCGCCGGCGCTGGAGGTCGATGTCGATGATCTTGACCCACAGCTCCTCGCCGGGGCTGACGACCTGCTCGGGCAGGTCGACGTGGTGGGCGGCCATCTCGGAGATGTGGACGAGGCCCTCGATGCCGTCGCCGACCTGGACGAACGCGCCGAACGGCACGAGCTTGGTGATCCGGCCGTAGACGAGCTGGCCGACCTGGTGGCTGTCGGCGAACTCCTGCCACGGGTCGGTCTGGGTGGCCTTGAGCGAGAGGCTGATCCGCTCCTTGTCGAGGTCGACGTCGAGCACCTCGACCTCGATCTCGTCGCCCACCGTGACCACCGAGGAGGGGTGGTCGACGTGCTTCCAGGACAGCTCGGAGACGTGGACGAGGCCGTCCATCCCGCCGAGGTCGACGAAGGCACCGAAGTTGACGACCGACGAGACGACGCCGCGGCGCCGCTCGCCCGGCTTGAGGTTGGCGAGGAAGTCGCCGCGCTGCTCCTTCTGGGCCTCTTCGAGCCAGGCCCGCCGGGAGAGGACGACGTTGTTCCGGTTCCGGTCGAGCTCGATGATCTTGGCCTCGATGACCCGGCCGACGTACGGCTGGAGCTCGCGGACGCGGCGCAGCTCGACGAGCGAGGCCGGCAGGAAGCCGCGCAGGCCGATGTCGACGATCAGGCCGCCCTTGACGACCTCGATCACCGGGCCCTTGACCATCTCGTCCGCGTCCTTCAGCTTCTCGATGGTCGACCACGCCCGCTCGTACTGGGCTCGCTTCTTCGAGAGGACGAGCCGGCCCTCCTTGTCCTCCTTCTGCAGGACGAGGGCTTCGACGTGGTCGCCGAGGCTGACGATCTCCTCGGGGTGGACGTCGTTGCGGATCGACAGCTCGCGGGCCGGGATGACGCCCTCGGACTTGAAACCGATGTCGAGCAGCACCTCGTCGCGGTCGATCTTGACGACGGTGCCCTCGACGACGTCGCCGTCGTCGAACTCGACGATCGTGCCGGCCATGACGTCCTCGAGCGGCTGGCCGGCGAGGTCGTCCTCGACGATGGCGCGGGGGACGTAGTTGCCGTTCTCGTCGAACGTGCCCATGGCCTCGTCGGAGAGGAGGACGGCGGAGAGGGAATCAGGCATTCGTACTGCTCTCTTTCGTAACGGTCACCTCCCCAGCGGGAAGCGGCGATCGCGTCGGGATCCTGTAGACGACAGGGTTTGCCCAGCCACCGACGCCGGCAGGGCCCGAAGAGGCTACCACCGAGCCTTCGTGGACTGCTCAGCCGCCCTTGGCGTCGGCCCAGGAGCTGCCCCAGGCGGTCGAGACCTCGAGCGGCACCGAGAGGTCGGCCGCGCCGGTCAACGCGTCCTCGGTCAACGCGGCGACCGTGTCCGCCTCATCGGCCCGGACGTCGATGATCACCTCGTCGTGGACCTGGAGGACGAGCCGGCTGGCCAGCCCGCCGTCCTCCAGCGCCCGGTCGAGCCGGACCAGCGCCACCTTGAACAGGTCGGCGGCGAGCCCCTGGATGCCGGCGTTCATGGCCTGGCGCTCGGCCGCCTGGCGGACCCGGTAGTTGCGGTCGGCCAGCTCCGGCAGCGGCCGCTTGCGGCCGAGCGCGGTCCGGGTATAGCCGCGGGCCCGGGCCTCGACGACGGTCTGTTCCATGTAGGCGTGGACCTCGGGGAAACCACCGAAGTACCGGTCCATGATCTCGTTGGCCTCCTCGACGCTGGTCGACAGCCGGCGGGCGAGCCCGAACGCCTCCATGCCGTAGATCAGCCCGTACGAGACCATCTTCGCCCGGTCCCGCTGGACCCGGGTCACGTCGTCGGGGGCGAGGCCGTAGATGCCGGCCGCGACGGCCCGGTGGATGTCGGTGCCGGACGTGAACGCGGCGACGAGCCCGGGATCGCCGGACAGGTGGGCGAGGACGCGCAGCTCGACCTGGTCGTAGTCGGCGACGAGGAACCGGCAGCCGTCGGCCGGGACGAACGCCCGCCGGAACTGCTGGCCGGTCTCGGTCCGCGTCGGGATGTTGTGGAGGTTCGGCCGTTCCGACGACAGCCGGCCGGTCCGGGCCACCGTCTGGCGGAACGACGCGTGGATCCGGCCGTCGGCCGCGACCTCGGCGAGCAGGCTCTCGCCGTACGTGGAGCGGAGCTTCTCGACCTCTCGGTAGCGCAGGAGCGTGTCGACGATCGCATGGTCGTCGCGCAGCGACTCGAGCGTCGCCGCGTCGGTCGAGTAGCCGGTCTTCGTCTTGCGCCCCGGCGTCAGCCCGAGCTCGTCGTAGAGCACCGTCCGCAACTGCGGCGTCGAGTTGACGTTGAACTCGTGGCCGGCGAGCTGGTGGATCTCGCCCATCAACCGCTGCGTCTCGGTCACCAAGCCGTCGGCGATCCGCTGTAGCTCGACCGTGTCGACCCGGATGCCGACGACCTCCATCCGGGCGAGCACCCGGACGAGCGGCGTCTCGACGTCGTCGTGGAGATCGCGGAGGCCTTCGGTGTCGAGCCGGTCCCGCTCGATCGGCACGAGCGCGGCTACCCGCAGCGCCTCCGTCGTCACCTCGCGGGCTTCGGCGGCGACCAGCTCGTCGACGGCCAGCTCGGCCGGCGGCTCGTCTTCCCCGTCGAGCCCGCCGAGGGCCAGCTGGCCGACGACGGCCCGACCTTCCGCCGGCCCCGACGGCGCCCCCGCCCCGCCCACCGCATCCAGGCTGTAGTCGCCGCTGGACGGGTCGATCAGGTACGCCGCCACCTTCGTGTCCATGACGAGCGACGTGCAGTCGATGCCGACCGGCAGCACGGACCGGAGCAGCTCCTTGACGTCGTGGCCGACGACCGGCGACCGACCGAGCGCGGCCGTCAGGGCCGCCCGAACGTCGGGCTCCTCCAACCGGACCGGGTCGAGCCAGACGCCCGACCGCGTCTCGCCGCCGACGGCCACGGCGATGCCGCGCAGCGGCGACCGGCCGGGCGTGCCCTCCCATCGGCCGGCGACCGACAGCACGGCGTCCGCCGGCAACCGGTCGACGAGCTGCCCCAGGGCGGCGACCGCGGCCGCCGCGTCGGCCGGCCGCTCGGGGTCGAGCGGCTCGACGACGACGTGCACGTCGGGCAGGCCCTCGGAGACCGCCGGGGCGGACCCGTCGGCCGCCGACGGGTCGCCCGCCGGTGCGGCCTTCCCATCTCCTCGGCCGCTGGAGCTGGCACTGCCCGGCCGGGGCGACCCGAAGCTGCCGTCGTCCAGTAGCGCCTGCATCCGCTGCCAGACGTTCTTCAGCTCGAGCGTCGCAAACGTCTCGCGGGCAGTCTCGAGGTCCCAGCCACCGAGGCGCAGGTCGTCGACGGTGACGTCGACCGGCACGTCGCGCACGAGCATCGTCACCGCCGCGTTCGAGCGGGCCCGCGCTTCGTGCATGGCGAGGTTCTCCCGCAGCTTCGGTGACTGCTCGTCGAGGTGCGCATAGACGCCGTCGAGGTCGCCATAGGCGCTGATCAGCTTGGCCGCGGTCTTGTCCCCCACGCCCGGGACGCCGGGCAGGTTGTCGGACGTGTCGCCGCGCAGCGCGGCGAGCATCGGGTAGCGGTCGGGCGTCACGCCGGTCCGTTCGACGATGCCGGCGACGTCGTAGAGCGAGTAGTCGCTGACGCCGCGCCGGTTGTAGAGCACCTTGACGTACGGGTCCTCGACGAGCTGGAAGCAGTCACGGTCGCCGGTGACGACGACCACGGGGCAGCCCCGGTCGCGAGCCTGCGTCGCCAGCGTGGCCAGGACGTCGTCGGCCTCGTACGTCGGCACCTCGACGAGCGGCACGTTGAGCGCGGCGAGCACGTCGCGGATCATCCCGAACTGCGGCAGGAGGTCGTCCGGCGTCGCCGACCGGCCACCCTTGTAGTCCTCGACCATGTCGTCCCGGAAGTTTCCGCCGGGCGGGTCGAACGCCACCGCCAACCCGTCCGGCTGGTGCTCGCGGACGAGGTACACGAGCATCGAGACGAAGCCGTGCACCGCGTTCGTCACGAGACCGGTCGACGTGACGAGGTCCGGCGGGAGGGCGAAATACGCCCGGAACGCCAACGACATGCCGTCGAGCAGGAAGAGCGGGCCGCCGCTGCTCCCTGCGGTCGCCCCCTTTCCCCCTGCTCCGGCCGGCGTCACCTCAAGGGGCCAGCTCGCCGTCGACCACCCGCTGGGCGACGTCGCGCATCCGGGCGCGGGTCTGCATCGCCGTCCGCTGGACGAACGCGAACGCGTCCGGTTCGGCCAGACCGTGGCGGTCCATCAGGATGCCCTTCGCCTCGTCGACGACCCGACGGGTGGCGATCTTGTCCTCGGCCTGTTCCCGGTCGCCGCCGTCCTCGGGCAGCGCGGCGATCTCGTCCTCGATCGCCCACTCCTGCCGGCACCGCGACAGCACGTCGTCGATCGCCGGCAACAGCTCCTCCCGCCGGAACGGCTTCACCAGGTACGCCGACACGCCGGCGTCGCGGGCATCCTCGATCAGGTCCCGCTGGCTGAACGCGGTGAGAACGAGCACCGCGACCTGGTGGTTCGTCGTGATCTCGTGGGCAGCTCGGACGCCGTCCATACCCGGCATCTTGATGTCGAGGATCGCCAGGTCGGGCTGGTGCTGTTCGACCAGCGTCACCGCCTCGTCGCCCCGTCCGGTCTCGCCGACGACGTCGAAGCCGGCCGATAGCAGGATCTCCTTCAGATCGAGCCGGATGATCGCCTCGTCCTCGGCGATCACCACCCGCGTCGGTGCCCGGCCGTCCGTCGGGTCGACCGCCCGCTCGGTGGCGGGTGCGGCGCCGTTCGTCGGGGCCGTCATCGCCCGGTACCGACGTGCGTCAGTAGTTCGTCCTGGCGGTGCTGCAGGTCGTCGACCGCGGTCCGCATCGCCTCCCGGGCCTTCGCGATGGCGTCGGAGTGCCGCTTGACCTCGGCGTACTCGTGGGCGGCCAGCGGCGTCTCCGAAACGAGCGAGCGCAACCTGGCCTCCTCGGCTTCGTCGGCGACAACGGCAAGCTGCTCGTCGAGGACGGCCAGCTCCTCCCGGGCCCGTACCAGCCTCGTGTGGACGTCCCGGATCCGTCGCTCGAGCAGGAACCGTTGCATGGGTCGCCGATTGTAGGCGCCCGCCGTCCGGTCCCCGCGCTCGACCGGGCCGGCCGGCCCACGGTCGCCTGCGCGCACCGGTTCAGTCGGCGAGATCGAACCGTTGTACCTGGTCAGCCAGGTGTGACAGGGCCGCCGGCTCCGGTCGGGCCCCCACCCCCGGAACGGTCGGCAGCGTGATCCGACCCCCGGCCGTCGGGAGGTACGGAACCGGGTTGTCGACGAGGTAGCCGGCCGGGTCGGACAGGTCGCCGGGCAGTGTGAAGGCCGGCAGCGCGGCGAGCACGGCGTTGGCCGTCCGACCGAGCCCCGTCTCGAAGAACCCGCCGACGAACGCCGGCACGCCGGCCGCCCGGCACGCCTCGGCCGCTCGGCGCGCCGCCAGCAGCCCGCCGAGCCGGGCCGGCTTCAGGCAGGCCACCTCGCAGGCGCCGTAGCGGATGGCGTCGGTCACCCGCCGGACCGACGTCAACGACTCGTCCAGCGCGACCGGCGTCGCCAACTGCCCGGCAAGCTCGGCGAGGGCCGGTAGGTCGGCCGGCGGGAGTGGCTGTTCGATGCACGCCACGTCGAGCTCGTCGAGCGCGACGAGCTGCCGGGCGTCGTTCGCGGGGTTCGCGTCCGTCGAGCCGGCCGCGACGCCGGTGGCCAACCGGTACGCGCCGTTCGCGTCGACCTGGACGGCGAGCGTCGGGAACGCCCGGCGGACCGCCGCCACCGGGGCGACGTCCCACCCCGGCTCGATCTTGAGCCGGACCCGTTCGAACCCGGCGCCGACGAGCCGGCCGACGTCGTCCACCAACGAGCCGACTGCCCGGTCCGTCGGGATGCCGGCGACCGCGCCGGACGTGACGCCCACCGCCAGCGCGTCGGGCGGCACGCCGAGCCGGTCGGCCAGCGACTGGCCGGTCGCCCGCAGCTCCGCGTCGAGGACCGCCATCTCCAACGCGGCCGCGGCCATCCGGCTCGACGGCGTCGTGTCGAAGAGCTGGCCGACGACCGCGGCCGGCGGCAGCTCGCCGTCCCGGGTTCGGGCCGCCGTCGCCAACCGCGCCGGCACCGCGCTCGACCAGGGCCAACCAGACCTCGTCGAGCGGCGGGTCGACGCTCGTACCGTCGGCCAGCGCGCCACACTCCCCCCAGCCCTCCGTCCCGTCGGCGACCACGCGCACCAGGACGACCGGTCGGGCCTCGTGGGTGCCGGCGGACGTCCCGACCGGCCGGCGGAGGGCCAGGTCGAGCCGCCACAGCTCGAGCGCCTCGACCTTCACCGCGCCGGCCGATCCGTCACGACGTCGTCGTCCGGCGCAGCGTCGTCGTCCGTCACGGCGTCACCGTCGTCCATCACCGGTCATCGTGTCATCTAGGCTGGCCGCTCGGCCCGGATGGCGGAATCGGCAGACGCGGAGGCCTCAAAAGCCTTTGCCCGCAAGGGCGTGCGGGTTCAAGTCCCGCTCCGGGCACGGCCTCTTTCCAGTGTTCTTCCTGGTCACGGGCTTGCGGGTGCAAAACGAAATGCACTGAAGTGCCGTGTTGGGTCACAGTGGGGTCACAAGCGACGCGGGAGCCGTCAACTGCGTGACCGTTCGCAGGCACGCCGGGTCCACGACTACCTCTCGCTCTGTGCGCTGGTCGACCCGAGCCAGTACCCCGTCCGGTGGAATCACGGCTCGCCAGACCCTCCGTGCACGGCTGACGCGGCGCCAGCGGCCGTCGCCGACGCGCTGCATGGCTTCGGCGTGGCCCTGTGCGACCACCCGGGACGTGCTCCACGCCATCCCGAGATGATCCCGGCTCGTGGCTCCACGGAAGACGACGAGGGAGCGCGTCGGGGCCGACCGGCCGGTGTCGCTGGCGAACCCAACCGAGCGGAATGCACGCACCCACAGGTCGGTCCCCATCCAGCTTGGTCCGAAGTCCGAATGCCAGGTGTAGAGGAGCATCGAGGCAAGCCCGTCGACGACAACGGGCGTCGCGTCGGGGTGGTCATGCATCCAGGTCGCGATTGCCTCGACGAGATGGTCGCTCGACCCTCCGCTCTCCATCGCCAGTGCCAGGACGGCGTCGGCGACCATCTCCGCGTCCCCCTGATCCACGGTCACGCGCCGTCCACCATCGCCGCGACGGCCGCCGCCGCCGTCGACTGCGCCTGCGGGAAGAGGTGACCGTAGCGGTCGAGCGTGAACGACGCCGAGGCGTGTCCGAGACGCCGGGAGATGACCAAGGGCTGCTCCCCCGCCGCGATCAGGTGGGCGACGTGAGAGTGCCGGAGGTCGTGGAACCGGATGCGGGGAAGGCCGAGCCGGGCGACGCGACGATCGAACACCTTGGCGACCGACTCCGGGTCGACCGGACTCCCGTCGGCCTCCGTGAACACCAGACCGAGCTCGTCGCGCCATCCGGCGCCCATCGCCAGACGGTGGGCCGCCTGGACCTTCCGCCGGGCCTTCAACACGGCGACCGTGCCGGGGTCAAGGTCGACGCGACGTCGGCCGCGGTCCGTCTTCGTCCGCTCGGCGAACTGCAGCCCGCCGTCGGGCGCGCCCGGGGTTCGGACGACGAGGAGCTGGTGGCGGACCTCGATGGCGCCGGCCTTCAAGTCGGCGTCGGACCACCGAAGGCCGCAGACCTCGCCCCGCCGCATTCCGGTCATGGCGGCGACGCGGACGAGCGGGCCGATCGCCTCGGCCTTCGTGGCGTCGAGGAACGTCCGCAGTTCGGCCGGCGACCACCACGCCATCTCCGGGGCCCGGGCCGACTTCGCCGAGGGCGGGCTCGCCGCGTCGGCGACGTTGCGCGAGAGGATGCCCTTTTTCACCGCGTCGCTGAGGGCCTTGCGGATCACGACGTGGACGTACCGCGTCGTCCGCGGGCTGAGGCCAGCGCCGGCCTTCTGCCGGCGTCCTGAGGCCAGCAGGCCGGCGTACAGCTCGTCGAGGTCGAGCGGCGAGACGGCGTCGAGACGACGCATCGCCAGGTTCGGCGGGATGTAGGCCATGCAGCGCCCGTAGGACTCGACCGTCGAGGGTCGCAGGCCCGTCGTCGGGAGCCCGAGGAGCCATTGGTCGAGGTACGCCTTGAACGTCAGCCTGGTCGGCGGCACGTAGGCGCGGGTCCTCGCCTTGTGGCGCAGCTCGTCCAGCGCCTCCTGGGCCTCGGCCTTGGTCCGGAAGCCCTTCCGGCGGGCCTGCAGGCGATTGCCGTCCGCGTCGAAGCCGACGTCGACGATGAACCGCCACTTGCCATCGGGCCCCTTCTTCGGCTCGGCCGCCGTCGCCCGCTTTCGTTCGGTCATCGCTCCTCCTTCTGTCATTGACCGACGGGCGGGATCAAGCCGTCTTCCTTGGCCTGCCGCACCCACCGGTTGGCGGTTGCCTTCGATACGTCCCACCGGCGCATGACGGCGCGGGTAGGGGCGGCGTCGGCGCCGTTGTAGACCTCGGCCACCTCCGCCAGCAGCTCGTCGGTCCGCGGACGACGCCTCACCCGCTCGGCGCGCACCAGCGCGTCCACGTCGGTCCCGTCCGTCGGTTCGAGGAACGACCCCGCGGGGTCCGTGCGTACGGCGAACAACGAGGGCGAGATGCGGAGGTACCGCTTCACGGCCGCGTGCCGCATCCCGTCGTTCGTGACCTCGGGGCCGTCCGGACGCTGTCGGCAGCGCAGCTCCGTGCAGCGCGGGCGCCCGTGGACGACCTCGGCCCGGACCTCGACCAGCAACGGGCAACCCGGGTCGTCGACGAGGAAGTCGTAGGCACGCGGGAGGTACAGCCCTTCGTCGCCGTAGGCCACGAGGTCGTCGTGAGTGGAGCGCAGGCCCATCATGCGGAAGCGGTCCGAGTACTTCACACCCCATACGTTAAGACGGCGTTGGCTCACTGTCAACTAGGGGTGTCACTGCGACACGATAAAGGGACTTCTCAGAGCGGTTCGCCGGGCGTACGGTTCCCGTTGATGACCAGTAGAGAACTGCTACTTATCGCTCGGGCGAACGCCTGGGCCGCCGACGGGACCGCCCGCCGCCTTCGGGTGTCGTCCGGGCTGACGCTCGACCTCGTCGGTCAATTCTGCGGGGTGACCGGCGCCTGCATCAGCCATTGGGAGAAGTGCACCAGGCGGCCACGCGGCCGCCCGGGACTCCGGTGGGCCAGGCTCCTCCACGACCTCGACGCCCAGCAGTCGAAGGCGGCGGCGTCGTGACGATCCCCGACCCCCGCGAGCGGCCAACCCTGAGCATCGAAGAGGCCGCCGAACTCCTAGGGATCGGCCGAAGCGCGGCGTACGAATGCGCCCGACGTAGCCAGCTCCCCACGCTCCGTCTCGGCCGGCGACTCCGGGTACCCACGGCCGAACTGCGCCGGCTGGTCGGCATCGACGGACCAACGGCCGACCAGCCGGACAACGTGACCCCGATCCGGCAGGACGTGGGGTGACGATCATGGACCACGTCCCGGCCGGCGAGCTGACGACCGAGCAGATCGCCCACTATTTGGCGTGCCGCCGCGCCCGGGACCAGATCGACGGGCCGACGCGGGCCGAGATCGAGCGTCACCTGGCCGACCAGGCCCGGGCGTGTCGGATCGCCGCGGCCATGATCGTGGAGGACGGCTTCCCGGCCGAGCTGACCGAGGCTGCCCTCATCGAGGTCTACCCGCGGCACGCGGCCGTCATCACTGCCACCGTCCGCGAGGTCGTGGCGGAGCTGCCGTGATCGCGGTCAAGCAAGAGGAGCCCGAGCCCGATCTTCCCTCGACCGAGCTGGGGGTGGCTCGGCGACTGGTGACGCGCTTCGGCGGCCACGTCCGCTACTCCCCCGAGCTGAGGACGTTCCTCGTGTGGGACGGCGTGCGCTACGCCGAGGACATCACCGGCGAGGTGATGAGGATGGCCAAGGCCACCGTCGACGAGCTGAACACAGAGGCCCGAACCGACCCCGACCAAACACGACGACGGGACCTCGTGGCCGCGTGGCTCCGACACCAGACGGCATCCCATCTGCGGGCGATCGTGGAGCTGGCCCAGACGGAGCCCGGCGTGCCGGTGACGGTCGACAAGCTCGATGCCGACCTGTGGTCGCTGAACGTCGCCAACGGCGTCGTCGACCTGCGCACTGGTGACCTTCGTCCGCACGATCCCAACGAGCTGCACACCAAGGTCGTGCCGATCGCCTACGACCCCGAGGCGATCGCCCCGACGTGGGAGGGCTTCTTGAAAGCGGTGTTCGACGGGGACGTCGACCTGATCGAGTTCCTGCGGCGCTTCGCCGGCTACTCGCTGACCGGCGACGTCCGGGAGCAGCTGTTCCTCTTCGCCCACGGGGCCGGATCGAACGGCAAGTCCACGCTGCTCGGCATGTTGCGTCGCGTGGCCGGCGACTACGGCTGCCACATCGACCCGACCATCCTCACGGCGAGCGACCACGACCGTCACCCGACCGGGCTCACCGACCTACGTGGCGCCCGACTGGTGACCACCATCGAGACCGAGGGCGGTCGGCGCATGGCCGAGGTGCTGGTGAAGCAGCTCACCGGCGGCGACCCGATCCGGGCCCGCCGGATGCGGGGCGACTTCTTCGAGTTCTGGCCGTCGCACACCCTGTGGCTGGCCGGCAACCACCTCCCGGAGATCAGGGGGACCGACCTCGCCATCTGGCGGCGAATCGCCCTCGTCCCGTTCGACATGACGTTCGAGGGCGACCAGCAGGACCCCGACCTGCCGGCCAAGCTCGGCGCCGAAGGGCCCGGCATCCTGGCGTGGGCCATCCGCGGCTGTCTCGACTGGCAGCGGGACGGCCTGCGGGTCCCCGAGCGGGTCAAGGCGGCCACGGCGGCCTACCGCAAGGGTCAGGACCACGTCGGCCGCTTCCTCGCCGAGCGATGCGTGGTGGACCCGACCGCCTACGTGGCGGCGAAGGACCTCCGCACCGCTTACTCGGCCTGGTGCACCGGGCAGGGCGAGAGGGAGTGGAGCACCAAGGCCGTCGGCGCCGAGCTGTCCAACCGAGGCTTCGACAGCACCCAGTTCGGCAAGGCGCGGGTCCGAAGCTGGCTCGGACTCGGGCTGATCGACGAGGGGGGTGAACGGATATGAACGGGTCTTCCCGTTATCCCCGTAGGTGCGCACGCGTGGGAGTAATGCGGACAAAGCGTTCTGACGCGTTCACCCCCTGGTCGGAGCGATGCACGGAGGTCGGCCAACACGTCGATGCGTCCACGCGAGCCGTCGCAACGCGAGACCCCCTGCGCGTGCGCGACGGAACCGTCTGTGACCCGCGTGTGACTTCGGCCGCGTCGTCGCAGGTCAGCGATGGCGTCGAGCGACTAAGAGTCCCGCTCCGGTGAGCTGCAAGGCGACACACCCGCCTCGGCATGAACCCTTCGCCGTCGCCAACCGCTTCAGTCTTCGGCACGGCGCCTGGTCGTCACGCATGGTCGATCCGCTCGCTGCCCAACTGGTCGACGCGATCGCCGGCTCGGTCGACTGGTGGCAGCCGGCCGACATGCCGAGCGTGCTGGCCTGGGCTCGATGCGAAGCCCGAGTCGAGCTGTTGACCCGCTGGCTGGCCGAGCATGGCGGCGACCTGGACGAGGCCGGCAACGTCAAGGGCGCCGCGGACTTGTTGACGCGGCTAGAAGTGCAGGCCTCCAACATGCGGTCGAAGCTCGGGCTCGACCCGCTCAGCCGCGCCCGTCTCGGCCGTGACGTCGCCAGCACCCGCGTCGACCTTGCCCGAGCCTGGGCCGCCGAGGACGTCACGGAGCCGCCCCTGGAAGCCACGGAGGCCGGCTGACGTGGCGGCTCTGACCCGAGAGGACGTGCGCCGGGCGCGAGACGACGTGGGCGTGTTCGCCGAAGTGCTCGTCGGCCAGCCGCTCTGGAAGCACCAGCTCGACCTCGCCCGATCCGCCGCTCGCATCCGATCCGTCTGCTCGGGCCGCCAGGCCGGCAAGACGAGGAGCCTGGCCGTCATCGGCCTGCACGACGCGTTCGCCGCGCCGAACCGTCACGTCCTGATCGTCTCGGCCGGTGAGGCGGCGAGCAAGGATCTGCTCCGCGAGGTGTCGACGCTCGCCTCCGCGCCGCTCCTCGCCGGCAGCGTCGTCGACGACGAGCGACACCAGATCACGCTGACGAATGGCTCGACGATCCGGTCGGTGCCGGCGTCGCCCGCACAGATCCGGGGACGCTCGGTCGACACCCTGATCCTCGACGAGGCGGCGTTCGTCGACGAGGACGTGTGGGTCGCCGCCAGGTACACGATCATCGCTCGGCCGGGATCACGGGTCGTGCTGGCGTCGACGCCGTGGGGCCGCAAGGACCGGTTCTTCGCCGTCGCCTACCGGGCGGGCCTGCGACACGAGGACGGCTACGAGTCGTTCCACTGGCCCTCTACCGCGTCCCCGCTCGTCGACGCCGAGCTGCTGTCGCTGTGGCGGGGCACGACCAGCGACAGAGAGTTCCGCAGGGAGATCGAAGCCGAGTGGGTCGACGCCCAGGGCGCGTACTTCGCCGACGACGAGTTGACCGCGGCCGTCGTCGACTACCTCCCGCTCTTGCCGAAGGTCGTTCGCCGCCGGCCGGTCGTGGGCGGGTGCGACTGGGGGTTCCAAAACGACTCGTCGGCCCTCGTGTTGCTCGGTGAGGCCGTCGACGGCGAGCTGCCCGGCGACTGGCCCGCCCGCACGTTCACGCTTCCTCTCGTCGAGGAGGGTGTCGGCGTGAGCTACGCGGCGTTCGTCAGCCGGGTCGCCTCCGTGGCCCAGCGCCACCGGATCACGCGCCTCGCCACCGAGACCAACGGCGTCGGCGCGATGCCGTCGCAGGAGCTACGGCGGCTTGCCGGACGTCACGTCGGCCACCTGGTCGAAGTGAACACGACCGCCGACTCCAAGGCCGAGGCCTTCGGGCGGCTCAAGGTGCTGCTCGCGCAGGGCCGTCTCGCCCTGCCGCGTCATCCGCGTCTGCTCGCCCAGCTCGCCGCGCTCGAGTACGAGGAGCGCGAGAGCGGGAGCGTTCGCATCGCCGTCCCGGAGCGTTCCGGTCACGACGACCTCGTCATGGCCCTCTGCCTGGCGGCCGGCGTCGGCGACGTCGCCTCGCGCCGAAGCGGCGGCGGCTTCAAGGTGCCAAGGGGCAAGCTTCCCCGCACGGTGCCGCAGGAGTCGGCGAGCGGGCTGGCGGTGCCGGTCGTGCCGGCCGGTCAGCCGCGCCCCGACCCGTCCGGCGGTTGGCGGCCTGGCCGTCGCGGGGCGCCCCCCGGATACCAGCCACCGAGGCGTCGAGGATGAGCCCGGGCTTCGGGCCGCGGCAGAAGGCGGTGCTCGGACTGCTTCGCGCTGCCCGCCAGGGCGTCACCGTCCGAGAGGTGATCGAGGTGACCGGCGTCGACGAGCGACGCGCCAGGCGCATCCTCAACCGGTTCCGCGACCTCGACATGGTCGTCATCACCCACGACCCCGGCGGCGCGATGCGGGGTTGGACTCCGATGCACCGACGGAACCACGAGTTCGAGGAGGGTTACCGCGAGGACCAGCTTCGGCGGGTCGGCGCGGTCAGGTGTGAGGAGTGCGGGCACCTCAACGAACCGAGGAGGGTGAAGTGAACCGGAGCCAGCAGGACCGAAAAATGCTCGACCTGGCAACGCGTCAGGTCGAGCTGACCCGAGTAGCCCGGCAGTACCTCGACGACGGGCTGCCGCTGGGCAAAGTGCTGAAAGGCCTCAGCATCTCGGGAGCGACGTGGCGAACACGCGTGACGGACCTGGGGGTCTTCGACAAGGCCCGAGCCGAGGCGATCGCGGCGAAGTTACCCGGCACCGACGCGAAATCGGGGGGCATCGGGTCATCGACAGAGCCTCCGACTACCCGGACAATGGACACACCCCCGGCCTGATCGTGGAGACCTGCGCGTGAACAACATCCGAGCCATCGTCGCCGCCAGTGTTAGTGCCGCAAGCCTCGGCGAAGGTGCCCTCAACGAGTACCTGGCCGCCGCCTACCAAGCCCACGACGCTCTGGCCGCGGGGGTGGTCGACGCCGACAGCGTCATGGCCGCGGACCAACTGGAAATCGCCGCCGGCCGGTTGAACACTGAGCTGGAGCGGCGCCGGAGTGGCGGCGCCATCGCCGCGTCGGCGGGCCGAGCCGGCCGCATGTCCCAGCAGCGCCGGGCTCCACGGCCCGGTCCGGAAGCGCTGCCGTCCCAGGCCGGCGGCGGCCGCGCGCAGGTCGTGAGCGGCGTCGGCGGCTTCGGACTGCCGGCCGGGTCGCCGTTGACTGGTCGAATGCAGCTGGCCGAGCTGACGGCCGACTGCCTGCAGGCGATGGTCGCGACAGCTGGCCGGCCTCGCCGCGAGGTCGTCCTCCGAGCCCGCTGGGAGGACACCTATCCCGAGGAGCGCCGGCTCGGCCCGGACGCCCAGGCGAACACCGAGAAGATCGCCGCCGTCTGCAGCCCGCAGGCCGTCGTAGCGTCCGGCGGCGTTTGCCTGCCGGTAAATGTCGACTACTCGGTGCCGACCTGGGCCGGCGCCACACGGCCGCTCCGGGACGCGCTGCCCGGCTTCCAGGCCGACCGCGGCGGTCTCCGGTTCGTGTCGCCGCCCGACATCGGCGTGCCGTCGCTGCAGGCGACACCTCCGTCGGGTCTCGGCTCGGCGACCTCGGTCTGGACCGAGGCAACCGACGCCAACCCGGCCGGCGCAACGAAGCCGGTCTACGTCGTCTCCTGCGGCTCCGAGCAGCTGGTCTACGTCAACGCCATTCCGACTCGTTTGCAATTCGGAAATATGCAAGGTCGGTTCGCACCCGAGCAGATCGCGGCGAACACGGAGGTGGCGGTCGCCGTCGCCGCTCGTGAGGCTGAGCTCGAACTGCTCACGCTCATGTACGGCAGCTCGAAGCAGATCAAGGCCCCGTCGACACCGTACCTGGGCGCCGCCCGGGACCTCCTCTCGGCCGCTGACCTCCTGGCGGCGAAGCTTCGCTACTCCCACCGCATCCCCGAGACGACCCGGCTGACCGCCGTGCTCCCGGCGTGGGCCCGGTCGCTCATGCGGTCGGACCTCGCCCGGGAACTGGCCCACGACAACACGTCGGGCCGCGACGTCATGGCGATCGCCGATGATCTCGTCGGCGAGTGGTTTGCCGTCCGCGGCATCAACCTCGTGTGGACGATGGACGGCTTGAAGGGCGGCACGTACGGCACCGGCGGCACCGCATTGGCAAACCAATTCTTCCCGTTGGCCGGCACAACAGCGACAACCGCGGCGTGGCCGAACGTGTCCTCGGGCAAGGTCCAGATCGGCTGGCTCTTGTACGCCGAAGGCTCGTACCAGTTCCTCGACGGCGGGCGCCTGACACTCGGCGTCGTCCGAGACAGCACCCTGGACGCGACGAACAACTACGAGACGTTCGTCGAGACCTTCGAGGGCGTCGCTTTCCGAGGCATCGAGGCGTACCAGGTCCTCAGCTACGTGAAGCCGACGGGCGGCAGCGCCGGCACGGTGGCCGCCGCGACATATCACGAGTAGTCCGATGGCCCCTGACCCCGACCGGCTCGTCCTCGACGACCTCGCCCTCCGGCTCTACCCGGACGAGCGGGAGCGTCTGCAGGAGATCGAGGACGCCGTCGCCATGCGGGCGCGGCCCGTCGTCCAGGTCCGGGTAGACGGCATGGCGACCATGATCTCGGCTCCCCACCTGACGGCTGCAGACGAGGCCCATTTCGAGCGGCTCTACCGAGACGCCCTCCACCGGCACCGGGGGCTCGCCGCCGAATAGATCGTGTGCCCGGCGTCACTCTCCGATCGCCGCGGCCCACACCAGGAACCGGCCGGAGGACGGGGGTTGCCTTGGGCCTCGTCCGCCGGCGGTTCCTGCGGTCGACCGTCCCGGTCTCTTCGTTGCGCGTCGGACCGGGACGGCCGGCCGTCCTGGTCCGCCCTGCCCCGCGGGCCGGGGCGGCCGGCCTACGCCCTCGTGGTCAACATCGCTCGCCGGCAGATGTCGAAGGGCTCGATGGCGATGGTGGCGGCGAAGGCGTTCATGTTCTCAGAACACGAACGGGGCGAGCAGGCAGCACTAGCGCGTCGAGTCGGCGTCGGAGCGTCCACACTCTCCCACGCCGCCTACGTGCTGGAGCACGCCCCCGAGGTGGCCGACCAGGTCGTGGCCGGCGCCAGGCTGCTATCCGGGCCGACGTGGACGCAGGTCGCCGTCAAAGGGCTCCACGTCCTCCATCTCGCCGACGTGGGCGTCGCACGCCGGCACCAGCCACCGGCCCAGCGCATGATGCCAACCGAGCCAGCGCGTCGGCCCGCTGCACGGGATGGTCGGGTTGTTCCACTGCCAGCAGTGCCGGTAGTCGGGCTCCCAGCGCTGGTTCTCGTACACCGGGCGAGCCTGGCATGACGAACGCGTGTTCGCAACCAGTTCTCCGGCGCTGCAGCTACGGTTGCCGACATGGTGACACCGAGGATCGACCCGACGGAATGGGGAGCGCTCCCCGAGCCGGTTCTCCTCGAACTGGGGCGCCTCGTCTGGGCCGCGATCAACCTCGAAGACGTCGTCTACAGCGTGTGCCGTGCCGCCAAGCCACGGGACACCTACGACGACACGCCAGCGGGGCCGCGGATCGACCGGGCCCTGGACGACCTACAACGTCGACCCGACGACGAGCTTCGCCGAGACGCCGAGGCGTGGTTGAACGAGGCAAAGGCCGCCCTCATGGACCGCAATCACGTGGTCCACGCCGTTCCGTGCCTGTTCGTTCCGCTCACCGAGGACGTGATCTCCGGCGACCTCGGGACCTTCCTGACCCACTTCCCTCGAAAGGGAAAGGGCGAGCCGGTGCACATTCCGCTGACCGTCCGTGGTCTACGCCCGATCGTGCGACGCCTCACCGAGGCGAGGGTCCGGTGGGCCGAAGTCGCGACGAGTCTCTACGAGCGGAAGGACGACGACCCGGAGTGGGCCCTGATCGACGCCTCCTGACGACCTCGCGGGTCACAAGGAGGTCACAAACGACGCCGGATGACCCCGGACAGGACGTCATGACGCCCTCTCCCCTGTCGCGGGAAATGCCCGTTGACCTGGACCGGAGCGGATTAGACGGATAGGGTCGGACGGCACCGGCAGGAGTTCAAGTCCCGCTCCGGGCACGGCCCTCTCAAGACGTTGTACCAGGTCACGAACCTACGGGGAGCTTCGCCATGACGCACACCGTGGATTTCGACACCGTCTCGACCGTCGGCCTCGAGTCGTCACCGTTTGCCGACACCCTCGCCGGCCTACGGGCACACGAGGCGCGGTACTTCAAGAACAAGTACGACCACGTCTTCACAGTGGAGCCGGCGAGCCAGGCGAAGACGACCGTCGAGTGGGTGCATCGGATCCTCAAGGACGAACGCGACATCGTCATCTCGTCTCGACCGCTCGAGGCGACGGCGTTCCAGGTCGAGAACATCCGGATCGCCTACGTCTTCTACGAGAGCGGTCTGTCGATCAACGTGATGCACACCCTCGACAGCGCCGGGAAGCGGGCAGTCGGGTTCAAGCTGTCCGAAGGGATGGACGTGCCCGAGGAGCTGGCGTCGCGGTTCAAGTTCGCGCGGCAGAAGTCGAAGCTGGCCGGCACCATCCGCGGGTCCTACTTCGCCTTCAAGAACGACTACTAGTTCCGCCGAGTCCGACTCGTCCCGCGGCGGCGGCTGGTCGACGGAGAGGTCCCGCCTCAGCGGTCCTCGCGCTCGTCCCGGTACCGGCGGTACAGATCGATCAACGCCTCGCGAGTCGCCGGGTCGGGAGCTTCGTCGGAGGGAACGCCGAGCGCGACGATGGTGATCCGGAGCTGCTGCAGGTACGCGCGACAGTGCGGACAGTCGCGAAGATGACGCTCGAGCCGCCGCCGCTGGCGCCGGGTAAGGGCTTCCTCCAGATAGTCGGTCATCAGCTCGACGGCCTGTTGGCAGACCAGGTCGGATCGGAGAAGGAGCATCTCAGGCCTCCCCGTGGGCGCGTTCGAGCACCGTTCGGATCCGGCTCCTGCCTCGGTGCAGGAGGACGCGTTCGTTAGCGGCAGTGAGCGAGAGCACCTGACAGACCTCGGTGCTGGTCAGTCCTTCGACGTCCCGCAGCGTTACGACCTGTCGCTGGAGGTCGGGCAGCGTAGAGATCGCCTGGTGAGCTTCGGCCACCAGCTGGACGGCCACGATGCGATCGTCGACCGAGGCCGCCCAGTCCTCGGGCGGTGCCGACCACTGGCCCGTCGACGTGAACCGGGACGGGTCGACGACTGGGCTATCGGTGTCCACCGGCGTGCTCCGATGCTCCCGGCTGGCGGTCGTCTTCGCCCGGTTGATGCAGATCTGGAAGAGCCAAGACCGGACAGTGGACCGCCCCTCGAACTGGTCGGCCCCGCGCATGACCGCGATCCACGTCTCCTGGGCTACCTCCTCGGCCAGCTCGCGGCGGGCCACCACGGTGCCAGCGAGTCCGACGATGCGGGAGTGATAGCGGTCGACCAGCTCGGAGAACCCCTTGTCGTCACCGGCGCAGACGAGACCGAGAAGCTCCTCGTCGGATTTCACGGCGAGGGAGCCTAGGCGCGGGTCGGCTTGGCGCGCCGGCGCGGGGGCATCCCGAGACCCGATCCCAGATGGCGTCGCGGCGCCAACTTGTAACGGCCAGCCGGCTGGCGAGGACTGGACTCTCGAAGTTGCTCGTCCCGTTCGTTTCTCTCTTCGAGGAGGCCCCATGCCCATTCGATCCCGCTTGGTTCCCGCGGCCGGTGCCGCACTGTTCGCTGCCGGCCTGAGCGCCGGCCTGGTCGGCGCCGCCGGCCCCGCCGGAGCGTCACCGCCTTCGGGCTTCTTCGGGTTCGGGGGCCACGCCGTCTTCGTCCAGACCGACAACCCAGCGGGAAACCAGGTGGTCGCGTACGTTCCGGGGCCAGGCGGTCAACTGCAGCCAGCGGGGACCTACAACACCGGGGGCGTGGGGGGCGCCCTCGCCGGTTCGGTGGTCGACCACCAGGCGTCCCAGGGGTCGTTGACCTATGACCCGACTCATGGACTGCTGTACGCGACCAACGCCGGCAGCAACACCCTCTCGGTGTTCGCCGTCCACGGGTCACAGCTCTCGCTCCTCCAGGTACTCAACACCGGTGGGGCGTTCCCGGTAAGCGTTACCACGTCCAACAACACGGTCTACGTGCTCAACGCCGAAGGTGGCGGTTCCGTCCAAGGGTTCGGGGTCTTCTTCAACCACCTCTTTCCCATCCCGGGATCGAGCCGGTCGCTCGGTCTGAACCCGACAGCGACGCCACAGTTCACGAACACGCCCGGGCAGGTCGCATTCACCCCGAACGGCTCGAAGCTGATCGTGACCACCAAGGCCAACGGCTCCGACATCGACGTGTTCGGAGTCGGGCCGTTCGGCGTGCTGTCGCCGAACCCGGTCGTGAACGCCGAGCCGGGCACCGTGCCGTTCGGGGTGACGTTCGACCCGTTCGGTGATCTGGTGGTCGCGGAGGCCGGGCCGAATGCCGTCGGGACGTTCCGCATCCAGCCGAGTGGGGCCCTCAGTCCGGTGGCGACGGTGTTGACCGGCCAGGCGGCCACCTGTTGGGTCGTGGGGACGAGGAACTTCTACTACGCCTCCAATGCCGGCAGCGCCACCGTCTCCGACTATCAGGGCGGCCCATTCGGAGCCCTGACCCTGATCGGCAACACGTCGACGGATCCCGGGACCGTCGATGCGACCGTGTCCTCCGACGGCCGCTACCTGTACGTGCAGACCGGCGGGAACGGAGTCGTCGACGCGTTCCAGATCGGGTTCAACGGCTCGTTGAGCGAGGTCGGCTCGGTGACGGTGCCGGGCGCGGTCGGCGGTGAGGGTATCGCCGCCTCCTGAGGTCCGACCAGGTGTAAGGCCACTGGCCAGGTGTCGTCGCCAAGGTTGGCAACGGCACCTGGCCGGTGGCGCGTACGACCAATCCGCCCGCCGGGCGTCGGTTCACGTCGACGTGTGCACGCGTCGTCGACCCTGACTCGGCCGTACCGGTGCGTCGCCAGTGGGACCCGAACGAGACGTTCGGAACGCACTCAGGCTTCTTCCAGGTGTCCTTGCTAGCTTCCTCGACGAGCACCTCATTGCACTGTGCCTTCAATCTGTTGCCGCGAGCGATGTAAGGACGGACCATGACACGGAGCACGACACCGGGATCTCCATCGTCGAGTTCAAGGGGCCGCCGACGCTGGTCCACCCGTTGGTTGGCGGCAACGGCTGTGACGATCGTCACGCTCGCCGCGGTGGCCGGACCGGTCATCGACGCCACCAGCGCAACGGCGGCCACAGCACCGCCCGTGATCACAGGGGTTTCACCCAATGCCGGTCCCGTGGCCGGCGGCAACGTCGTGACGATCTTCGGCACCGGGTTCACGGGTACAGCCGCCGTGACATTCGGGACCGACCCCGGCAGCACAGTGACAGTCAGCGGCACAACGACACTGACCGTCACCGTCCCGGCGGCCACAACAGCGGGGACCGTCACAGTGACCGTGACGACTCCGAACGGGACGTCGGGGGGCTACACCTACACCTACGCGGGCATCCCGGTCCTCGGCACAATCAGCCCGAATGCCGGACCGGTGGCCGGCGGCACCACATTCCTGATCGTCGGCACCGGCATCACCGCCACAGCCACCGCCACATTCGGCGGCCAATCGGGCCTGACAGTCGGATCCGGGACAACACAGGTGTGGGGGCACACGCCGGCTGCGCTGGCGCCGGGACCGGTCACAGTGACGGTGACCGCCGCCGGGGGGACCTCGGCCCCCATCACCTTCACCTACGACCCCATCCCGGTCCTGAACGCGATCACCCCCGATGTCGGCTCGACGGCCACAGACACCGCGGTGACCATCACCGGTAGCGGGTTCACTCCGACAACCACCGTCGACTTCGGCACACAACCCAGCGGCACCGTCACAGTGCTGAGCACAACGACACTCACCACGACCGCCATCTCTCAGACACCGGAAGGGCCGGTCACCGTCACGGTCACCACCGCCGGCGGCACGTCGAACGGGCTCACCTTCACCTACGACGCCCCGCCGACGATCTCCGGCCTCTCCCCCACCTCCGGCCCCTTGGCCGGTGGCAACACTGTCACCATCACCGGTACATATTTCACCGCCACAACCGCCGTCACATTCGGCGGCCATCGGGCCCCGACCGTCGTCGTGAACAGCTCGACCACACTCACCGCCACCGTCCCGACCGGTACTACCGCCGGGGCAGTCACAGTGACGATCACCACGCCCGGCGGCACGTCGTTCCCCTTCTCGACGACATACACCTACATCGGCGCGCCGACGATCACATCCATCACAAAGGACGCCGGGCCGATCGTCGGCGGCAACGTCGTGACCATCCACGGCGCCTCGTTCACCGACACAACCACCGTGACATTCGGCGTTGACGCCGGCACGGCCGTCTCCGTCGAGAGCTCGACAACACTGACGGTCACCGTCCCGGCCACGACCGCGGCCGGCACAGTCACAGTGACCGTGACGACCGCCAACGGAACCTCGGCGGGGTTCCCCTACACCTATGCCCCCGTACCGACCATCACGACGATCACACCGCCCGCTGGGCCGGTCGCTGGCGGCACCACATTCCTGATCGTCGGCACCGGCATCACCGCCACAGCTACCGTCACATTCGGCGGCCAATCGGGCCTGACAGTCGGATCCGGCACAACACAGCTGTGGGGGCACACGCCAGGCGCGTTGGCCCCGGGCCCGGTCGCCGTCACGATCACGGCGGACGGTGGGACGTCGCCGGCCGCGACCTTCACCTACAACGCGCTCCCGACGATCACCGCCATCGACCCCGATGCCGGCTCGACCGCCGGGGGCACGCTGGTGACCATCTCGGGCACGGGCTTCACTGCCACAAGCAGCGCCACATTCGGCGGCCAGCTGGCGACAGTCGCCGTTGACAGCCCCACAACCCTGACCGTGAACATCCCTTCGGTGACAACCGAAGGCCCCGTCAGTGTCACGGTCACGGCATCCGGTGGGACGTCGAGCGGGTTCTCCTTCACCTATGACGCCCCCCCGACCATCTCCGGCCTCTCCCCCACCGCCGGCCCCTTGGCCGGCGGCAACACCGTCACGATCACCGGTGCCCACTTCACCGCTACAACCGCCGTGACATTCGGTGGCCATCGGGCCCCGGCCGTCGTCGTGAACAGCTCGACCACACTCACCGCCACCGTCCCCGCCGGTAGTACCGCCGGGACAGTCACAGTGACCATCACCACGCCCGGCGGTACGGCGTTCCCCTTCTCGACGACATACACCTACCTCCCGACCCCCGCCGTGACCGGGATCACCGCCGCCGGCGGGACGACGGCCGGTGGGGCCCTGGTGACGATCACCGGGGCCAACCTGACAGGCACCACCGCCGTCACCTTCGGGGGCACGGCGGCGACGACAGTGGTCGACGTCGACGCCACAACTGTCACGGCCGTCACCCCCGCCCATCTGGCCGGTCCGGTAGCAGTGGTCGTGACCACCGCCAACGGCACAGGCTCCCTGGCGACAGGCTTCACCTACGCGGCCCCCGCGCCGGCCGCGCCCACCAGCTCGACCACATGGACGACGGCGTCGTCGACGTCACCGACCGACACGGTCACCGCCGGGGTCCCGGGCGGCACAGTGGCCGCAACGGGCGCCGGCTCGGTCGGCATCGGCCTCTACCCGTCCAACCCCACCACAAGCACCGTTCCGAGGGGCACCGGCATCTACTTCGACGTCGAGGTGGCCACGGGCAGCAACTTCAGCTCGATCGCGATCACCTGGTGCGGCGTCGGGTCGGGCGACACCCTCGACTGGTGGAACGGCAACGTTTGGGCGGCGTCCAGCGACCAGTCCTTCGACGCCACGACAGGCTGCGTCATCGTCCACGTCGACACCACCACGTCACCGTCGCTGGCCCAGCTCACCGGCACGCCCATTGCCGTTGTCGGCCCGACCGCGCCGCCGCCCCCAACGCCGACGCCGACGCCGAGTGCCACCGGCAGCGGCTACTGGGAGGTCGCCAGTGACGGCGGGCTGTTCGCCTTCGGTTCGGCCCAGTTCTACGGGTCGATGGGCGGCAAGCCGCTCAATGAGCCGATCGTCGGCATGACCGCTACGCCCACAGGCCAGGGCTACTGGGAGGTCGCCAGCGACGGCGGGCTGTTCGCCTTCGGTTCGGCCCAGTTCTACGGGTCGATGGGTGGCAAACCGCTGAACAAGGCGATCGTCGGGATGACCGCCACGCCGACAGGCCAGGGCTACTGGGAGGTCGCCAGTGACGGCGGCCTGTTCGCCTTCGGCTCGGCCCAGTTCTACGGGTCGATGGGCGGCAAGCCGCTGAACAGCCCGATCGTCGGGATGACGGCGACCCCCGACAGGCCAGGGCTACTGGGAGGTCGCCAGTGACGGCGGCCTGTTCGCCTTCGGCTCAGCCCAGTTCTACGGGTCGATGGGTGGCAAACTCCTCGACCAGCCGATCGTTGGCATGACGGCCACGGGCACAGGAAACGGCTACTGGGAGGTGGCGTCGGACGGTGGGTTGTTCGCGTTCGGCTCGGCCCAGTTCTACGGGTCGATGGGCGGCAAGCCGCTGAACAAGCCGATCGTCGGCATGACGGCGACCCCGACAGGCCAGGGCTACTGGGAGGTCGCCAGCGATGGCGGACTGTTCGCCTTCGGCTCGGCCCAGTTCTACGGGTCGATGGGCGGGAAGCCGCTCAACGAGCCGATCGTCGGGATGACCGCGACGGGCCCATAGGCGACAGCCCTCCAGCCGGTGGAGGACCGCCGAGCCGCGGGATAATCCCTGGTCATTGACGGTTGGAGCGAAGGACGGGTGCCATCGCCCGCTGACGGGTAGAGCCACGCCGTGCCATCCAAGGGAAACGGAATCGCTACCGCCGACGCTACCGAACGGCGAAGCCGTAAAAGCAGCTCACCGGACTTCGCCCACGCCGGCGTCCCGACGACCGAGCAGGTGGCGGAAGAGAAGGTGCTCGGCAAGCCGGGCAAGCCGCTCAACCAGCGCAACCCGTTCTACCATCGGGCTGACCGCCGCGGTCGGGGTCATCGTCGCGTACCTGCTCTTCCGGACGCTGGCCGACGTCGGGTCGATCCTGGAGCTCATCGGGGTGTCCCTCTTCCTGGCCATGGGCCTGAACCCGGCGGTGGTGTGGCTGACGGACCGTCGGCTTCGCCCGCTGGGCCGCCGTCGTCGTCGTCCTGTTGGTGGTCGTGGCGTTCGTCGGCGCCGTCGTGGCCGCAGCCATCGGGCCGGTCAGCCGGGAGGTGCACGAGCTCCAGGTCAACTTCCCGAAATGGCGGCGGCAGATCGACGACGGGCAAGGGTGGCTCGGCCATCTCGTCAAGCAGTTCCACCTGCAGAGCCAGCTGACGTCGAGCAAGTTGTCCAAGACGATCAGCCCGTCCACGGTGGCCGGCGGCGTCGTCGGGGCCGGCAAGATCGTCCTGTCGGCCGTCAGCGCGGTCGTCGTGGTCTGCGTGCTGACGATCTACTTCCTGGCCGTCCTGCCGGCGGTCCGCGTGTTCTGGCTGCGCTTGATGCCGGCGTCGCGACGGATGCGGGTGGCGGCGATCAGTGACGAGGTCACGTCCCGAGTCGGCGGCTTCGTTCTCGGCAACCTGTTGACGTCGATCGTCTCCGGGTTCGGCACCTGGGTGTGGCTGACGATCTTCGGCGTGCCGTACCCGTTGCTACTGGCGCTGATGGTGGCCCTCCTCGACCTGATCCCGATGGTCGGGTCCACGATCGCCGGGATCATCGTCTCGCTGGTCGCCCTCACGGTCAGCCTGCCGGTGGCGATCGGCACGTTGGCCTTCTACATCGGCTACCGGTTCTTCGAGGACTACCTGCTGACGCCTCGGGTGATGCGGCACACGGTCCGCATCTCACCAGGGCTGACGATCATCGCCACGCTGATCGGCGGCGTGCTCCTCGGCCTCATCGGAGCGCTCATCGCCATCCCGGTAGCCGCCGGCATCCACCTGGTGCTCGAGGAGGTCGCCTACCCGAGCCTCGACCGCCGCTGAGCGCTCAGGCGGCGGACCGCTCCCGCTCGGCCGGATGCGAGACGTCGACGAGCTCGACCGGCCGGAGTTGACCGGCCCGGAACCGGCCCCACGTGGCAAGCAGGTAGGGGCTGGCGGCGACGGCTAAGACGAGCCGGGCACGGGGATCGGGGTCGAGATCGAGGACAGGCCGCATCTGGTCATTTTGGACGGTCGCCGACCCGAAGCGGGGGATCCTTTCCGGTGCCGTTCCGGCGGGCGCTCAGCCGAGCGAGGTCAGCCAGGTGTCGACGGTGCCCGGCTCGATCGAGAGCCCGATGGCCAGGGCAAACTGCGTGGCGCCGGCGAGGCCGAGGGCGACCCACTCGAGCCGTGACGGGCGCTCCGGCATCGCCGTGAGCGACAGCAGACCGAGCAGGACGAGGGCCTCTTCGCGGCCGAACGGCACGCCGATCCACCGGATCACGACGATGGTCAGCACCGGCAGCAGGGCGGCGCCGGCCGATCGGGGCCGGCGCCGGGCGAGGACGATGGCGGCGACGAGCAGCAGTGGCGTGCGTACCGCGTCGATGGCGGCTGTGCGGACGGCCTGACCGAGCGCGTGGGCGACGCCGCCGGGGAACTGGCCGATCCCGGGGTAGGCGTACGTGAGGCTGGCCGACCACGACCCGGTGAACCGCCATTCGAGGAAGACCCACCCGGCCATACCGGCGATCGTCGGGAAGAGGACGACGAGCAGCGTCGCCCGGTTCCGGGCCGGCTGGTGGGGCTCGCCCGGCCGGCCCATCAACAGGGCGGCGAGCCCGGCGGTCAGGGCGATGATGCCGGCGGCCGGATCGCAGAGGGTGGCGGCGCCGAACGAGAGCCCGGCGATGAACCCGCTCTCGGTCGACTGGTTGAAGACGAAGTCGAGCAGTCCGGTCAGGGCGATCGACAGCAGGACGAGGGCGAGGAACGCCGCGAAGTCCTGCGTCGCGACGTACCAGAAGATCGGCGTCGCGACGACGACGGCGACGAACAGGGCAGCGACCGGCAGCCGGTACGACCGCAGGACGAGGCGCTCCAGGCTGATCTGGACGGCGACGCCGGCCAGGAGCCCGCCGACGACGCCGAGGGCGGTCGGGCTGCGCAGCGCCGCGGCCACGCCGACCGGCAGCGGCGGGTAGGCGTAGGCCATCCAGTTGAGCTGCCGCGAGCCCCAGTGGACGAGCGTGCCCTGGTGGTAGAGGAACGAGTTCGCCGGCGCCGGCACGCCGTGGGTCGCAGCGAGCGCGCCGACGACGACGAACGGGACGGCGAAGGCGAGACGGAGGATCCAGCGGTCGACACCGCGGGCCGGCCAGCGCTCGCGACGCCAGTTACGAAAGGTCGGAACTTCGAGGGTCGTCGCCAGTGAGGCCATGGACGGTCTTCTCCCAGTAGTGCGGCTTGACGATGAGCTGCCAGAGCGCCTTGTACGACGCGACGGAATGGAGCAGCCAGTACAGCGGGTTGGCCAACGCCCAGACGGCCATCCGGTACCGGCCGCGCTTGAAGACGCCCATGAGCGAGACGTAGATCATGAGCGCGTTACCGATGATGAACGACGCCAGCCCCATCCAAAGGACGGGTCCGGGAAAGATCTTGCTCAACGCCTCGGGACTGAAGACGAGCGAGACGATGAAGAGGGCGTAGAGCGGCGGCAGGAGCAAGAAGGCGATCGGCGTGCCGCCGACGAGCAGGGCGAAGCCGACCGACTTGAACAGCCCGAGCTGCCGGACGAGCTCGATCGGGTGGCGGAGGTGGACGAGCGTCGTCATCAGGTAGCCCTTGACCCACCGCGAGCGCTGCCGGACGAAGTTGCCGTACGCCCGGTTCGCCTCCTCGTACGTCGTCGAGCCGATGACGCCGACGGTCTGGCCGAGCGCGGCCGACCGGATGCCGAGGTCGGCGTCCTCGGTCACGTTGAACGGGTCCCAGCCGCCGAGCTGCCGGAGGGCCTGGGTGCGGAAGTGGTTCGACGTGCCGCCGAGCGGGATCGGCAGGTGGAGTGCTTCGAGGCCGGGCAGCATGTAGTCGAACCAGAACGAGTACTCGAGCGTGAACAGGCGGGTGAGGGCGTTCTCCTCGGCGTTGAAGTAGTTGAGCGCGGCCTGCACGCAGACGCTGTGCTCGTCGCTGCGGCGGAACGCGACGACCGCGGCCTTCAGTTGCTGGGGGTCCGGGCGGTCCTCGGCGTCGTAGATGACGAGGAACTCGCCGCGGGCAAGATAGAGGCCGACGTTGCACGCCTTCGGCTTCGTCTGCGGGTGGCCGGGCGGGACGGTGACGAACGTGACCGTCTCGGGCGGGTTGGCGGCCATCGCGGCCTTGCGAGTCTCGTCGTCGTCCGCCTCGAGCAGCAGGAAGATCTCGAGCTTCTCGCTCGGGTAGTCGAGCCGGCCGAGGTTCTCCATGAGCAGCCCGACGACGTTGGCCTCGTGGTAGACGGGCACGAGGATCGTGTAGAGCGGCAGCTCGGTGTCGTCGAGCGCGGCGATCTCCTCCGGCGTGACGGCGTCGACCGCCTCATAGCGGGAGCCGACCATGCACGTGACGAACTTGAAGACGACCGAGACGAGGAAGCCGACGCCGGCGATGGCGGAGATCACGACGGCGGTTCCGATGGGCGCAAAGATCAGGGCGACGACGAGCCCGGCCAGGAGCACGGCGATGGCGATCCGTTGTGACCGGTTCAGCACCTGGTAGGCGGAGCGGTCGCGGTCGCGGCGCCAGAGGCCGAGCGCGGCTTCCTCGAGCATCTCGTCGGCGAAGTACCGGCCGACGGCCCGGCGGATGTCCCACTCGCTCGTCGCCGCGGGGACGGCCGGTGCGCCGAGGATGGCCCCGATCGTCCGCATCCGCTCCGGCGTCGGCCGCAGCGCGGTGGCGACGACGATCCGGCCGTCCGGCTCGACGCGGACGGGGAACCACAGCTCGGCGACCAGGCGCCGGGGGTCGACGCCCTGCAAGAGCGCCGGATCGACCGGGTCGTTGGCGAGGTCGACGAACGAGCAGCCCCACATCTCGGACAGCACGCGGTAGAGGTCGATCCGCCGCACCATCCCGGCCGCCACGAGAATGCTGCCCAGCATCGACCCGGTCTCGCGCTCGGCGAGCCAGCGCCCAGTCGACATCTTCTTCGCTCACCAACCCGCGGTCCACCAGTTCCGCGCCCAGCGGCCGAGGCGTGTGAGCGCCCGCCACGACACTCACTGGAGTCACTATGTAACACATGATCGGCTGCCCGGAGCGGATCCGGTAGCGGACCGTCCCGACGACGGCCGGTTCGACCGCCGACGGCCCGGCCAGGCGTCGAATTGGCCGTCTGGCGGCCATCGCCGGCGGTCGGAGAACCCTCTGGTAGCACCAGCGTCGTCCCTGGTCGGAGCGGATGAATTAGTCGCCGGCGGCCGTTCGTTCCTACCGCGGTGCGATGACCTCGCAGTAATGCGACGCGCCGGGTGTGCCCGTGCCACACTTGGACGTCGTGTTGGTCTTCACGTTCCCCGGACAGGGGTCGCAACGATCGGGCATGGGCCGGGCGTGGGTCGACCACCCGTCGTGGGAGGTCGTCACCGAAGCATCGACCGCGGCCGGCCGTGACCTCGAGCAGCTCCTGCTCGACGCGCCGATGGAAGAGTTGACGCATACCGCGAACGCCCAGCTGGCGACGTTCGTCCAGAGTCTCGTCGTGCTCGACGCGGTCGAGCGGCTCGGCCTCTCCCCCGCCGCGTGCGCCGGCCACAGCCTCGGTGAGTACACCGCGCTCGTCGCCAGTGGCGCACTGTCGTTCGCCGACGGGATCCACCTCGTCGTCGCCCGCGGCGACGCGATGGGCCGGGCCGGCGAGGACGCGCCGGGGACGATGGCCGCGCTACTCGGCATCTCCGACGACGACGCCGAAGCCGCGTGCCAGCGGGCGGAGGGTGACGCCTGGGTGGCGAACTACAACGCACCTGGTCAGGTCGTCATCGCCGGGACGTCCGACGCGGTGGCGACGGTCTCGGTGATCGCCCGCGAGATGGGCGCCCGCAAGGTCATGCCCATCCCGGTCTCCGGAGCGTTCCACACGCCGCTGATGGCCGCGGCCCGCTCCGCGCTCCGTAAGGCGCTCGGCGACGCGGTGTTCCTCGCCCCGGAGGTCCCGGTCGTCGCGAACGTCGACGCCCGCGTCCACGACGACCCGACCGAGTGGCCGAGCCTGCTGTCGGCCCAGCTCTGCAGCCCGGTCCGCTGGCGCCACACGCTCGAGACGCTGAACGGCCTCGGCGCGACGACGCTCGTCGAGCTCGGGCCCGGTGGCGTGCTCTCCGGGTTGGCCCGCCGCGTCGTGCCGGAACTGACCGCGCTCTCGGTCTCGAAACCGGACGATCTCGACACGCTGATCGACGCGGTCGCCAGCATCGGGCCAGAAGGGTGGCGGGCCGAGCCGCACGCGCACCAGGGCGAGCACCTCTACATGTCCGAACGCGTCGTCGTCAGCCCGTCGTCGGGCATCTTCGCCCCCGAGGCATCGCTGACCGCGCCGGGGACCGGCCTCTTGCCGGGCACCGGCGACGGCGACGCGCTCAGTGCGGTCGGCGTCGGCGACCTCATCGGGCGGGTCGGCGTCACCGACGTCCGGACGCCGTTCGCCGGCCAGGTCGTCCGCTGGCTGTCCGTCGCCGGCGAGCGCGTCCAGGAGGGTCAGCCGCTGCTCTGGCTGCGGGTACCCGGGGACGGGCGGTGACCGCCGGCACCGACGCGACCGACGACCAGCCGGGCTCCCGGGTCGTCCTCGTCACCGGCGGCGCCCGCGGCATCGGGGCCGCCTGTGCGGCCTGGTTCCTCCTGCACGGCGACCGCGTCGCCATCACCTATCGGGGCGATACCCCGCCGGTCCTGCCGGACGGCGCGGCGGGCGACTCGCCGGACGCCCTCGCCGGGCTCGCCGACCGCTTCCTCCCCGTCCGCTGCGACGTGACCGAGCTCGACCAGGTCACCGCGGCGTACGACACGATCGAGGCCACGTGGGGGCCGGTCGAGGTGCTCGTCGCCAACGCCGGCATCACCCGCGACACGCTCGTCGTGCGCATGGGCGAGGACGCGTGGCACGACGTCATCGAGACGAACCTCACCGGCTCGTACCGGGTGGCCAAGCGCGCCGTCGCCAAGATGCTTCGGCTCCACCGTGGGCGGATCATCTTCATCTCGTCGGTCGGCGCGTTCGTCGGCCTGCCCGGCCAGGCGAACTACGCGGCGTCGAAGGCCGGCCTCGTCGGCATGGCCCGCGCCCTCGCCCGTGAGGTGGCGAGCCGGCAGATCACCGTCAACGTGGTCGCTCCGGGGGTCGTCGCCACCGATATGATCGCTGCGCTGGGCGATGAACGGTCCGAGCAGCTGCAGGGCATGGTCCCGTTGGGGCGGGCAGCGACGGCCGCCGAAGTGGCCGAAGCGGTCGGCTTCATGGCCTCGGACGGTGCCGGGTACATCACCGGAGCCGTGTTGCCGGTCGACGGCGGCCTCGGCATGGGCATGTAGGTACGACGAGAGAGCAAGGAGCAGACCAAGTGGACAGCGACGCAGCGTTCGAGAAGTTCCGCGAGTGCGCCGTAGAGGTATTGCAGGTCCCGGCGGAGAAGGTGACCAAAGAAGCTCGGTTCGCCGAAGACCTCGACGCGGACAGCCTCGACCTCGTCGAGCTCGTCATGGCCCTCGAAGAGGCGTTCGACATCACCGTCGAGGAGACCGAGCTCGAGGACATCGAGACCGCCGGCCAGGCCTTCGACCTGATCTACGCCAAGCTCTGATGCTGATCGGCGTCGGGCCCGACGGCCCCGTCCGTGGTTACCGGGTCGCGGTCACCGGCCTCGGCGCGGTCACGTGCTGTGGCTTCGGCGTCGAAGCGCTGTGGGACGGGCTGACGCATCCGACGATCTCCGGCGAACGCCGGGTCACCGACTTCGACCCGACCGAGTACTTCGGCCCGAAGGAGGTCCGCCGGGTCGACCGGTTCGCGCAGTTCAGCGTCGGCGCGGCCGACCTCGCGCTGGCCGACACCGGTGACCTCGACGTCGACCCGGCCCGGGCCGGGGTGATCTTCGCCACCGGCGTCGGTGGCTTCGACACCCTCGCCGAGCAGGTCACCGTGTACAACGAGCGCGGCGCGCGGCGCGTCTCGCCGTTCCTCGTGCCGATGATGATGGCCAACGCCGGTCCGGCCCGGATCTCGATGCGCGCCGGCTGGCGTGGTCCGTCCGAGAACGTCGTCACCGCTTGTGCGGCCGGCACGCACGCCATCGCGAACGCGGCCCGCCTCGTCGCCAGCGGTCGCTGCGACGTCGCGATCGGCGGGGGCGCGGAAGCCGCGTTCCACCCCGTCGCGGTTGCTGCGTTCGCCAACATGACCGCCCTGTCGACGTCCGGCGAGTCCCGGCCGTTCGACATCCGTCGCGACGGCTTCGTCATGACCGAGGGTGCAGCCGCGCTCGTGCTCGAACGGTGGGACCGCGCGGTCGCCCGTGGCGCCCACATCTACGCGGAGATCGCCGGGTCCGGCAGTACCGCGGACGCCCACGACATCGTCGCCCCCGCGCCCGACGGCTCCGGGGCCGTTGCGGCCATGGAGCAGGCGCTCTTCGACGCCCAGCTCCAACCGGCCGACATCGCGCACATCAACGCCCATGGCACGTCGACGCCGCTCAACGACCTCGCCGAGTCACGGGCGATCAACAAGGTCTTCGGCGAGCCCGGTCCGATCGTCACGTCGACGAAGGGCGTCACCGGCCACGGTCTCGCCGCGGCCGGCGCCATCGAGGCCGTCGCATCCGTGCTGACGATCGACCGTCGACTGCTCCCGCCGACGTACGGCTGCGAGCAGCTCGACCCGGAGATCCACCTCGACGTCGTCCAAGGCGACGCGCGGCCGTGGGAGCCGGGACCGGTGCTCTCGAACTCGTTCGGCTTCGGCGGCCACAACGGCTGCCTGATAGTCATCCCGCCCGTCGACTGATTGATCCCTCGGGTGGCCGCCTCGGCACCGCCTGCCACGGGTCCGTCGTTAGTGCCTCCTCTTCTCACCGCCTCGGCAAGGCCGCGGGTTCGACTCCCGTGCCCCAGAAAAGTCCCCTTTACGGGATTGTGAGGCGTTAGAAGAGACACCGAGCGTCCAAGGGCCGGCATGCCACGCCTGCTCCACGTTTCGGGCGGACGCGGTAAGCGACCTAATGCCACCGAGACTATCGGTCTGACTAGTCTGGACGTCATTATTTCGTGTGCAATAGGACGTCCGCCACGGGCCATCCACGAGACGCGATATCGTTGCTGTCTTCCAGCTCGTCGCACACGCACGCCGATGAATCTGATTTCATACCAAGAGTTGATCGCACCGGACGAGCGCAGCGAGTCCTTCGGGCCTCTGGTGCCGCCCGAACGCCGACTTCAGATGGTTCAGGAAAGTCTTTCCCGCTTGGATCTGGCCGACGCAGTCGGTCCGAACACCAGACAGAGCTTCGAACGGCTTCGAACGCTCTTCTGTTACGGACTACTTTGCTACGACCTCTTCACTATCGTGGACGACTTGTCGCTCCTGCTCATGGAGCAAGCCCTTGGTGAGCGCTTTGTCGAGTACTACAAAGGTCGGTTGCCCCTCGTGTACAAGGACGGCAGCTCCGACGAACTAAATGTCAATGGCTTTCAACAAGTACGCGACGCCCTGAACCGTGGGGGAAGTCACTGTAGAGGCTGGATGCTAGAGGTATCGCCGGGAACGACGATGTACTTCCGAGCTTCGCTGGAGCAGCTCCTTTCTTGGGCGCGGATAGTCGGACTCTTGAGGGGACAGAAGAGCCGAGTCATGGAGCATCTCCTCGTAAAGATGCGGCATCGCGTGGCGCATTCTCACAGCTACCACCTCAGCATGCCCGGACTGACCGGCTTGGGAGATCTCGGTGCATTCATCAACCAGCTATGGGGTACCCCCACGCCTGGCAGCCGCTTGTACGACGGTCCAGTCGATCGCATCCCGATTGCTGTCGGCTGGATGGGCAACGAGCTGACTTGGTTTGCTGCCGCCCAACTCCAGCCTCACAGTGATATCCGGAACTTCACGTTCGTCGTCATCCAGGCATGTGACCGCGACGACGGATTGTACTGGGGCATCAGAAACTTCAATGCGCAGGTCGAGGCCACTAGTTTTCCCACCGAGCTGCTTTGGGGACCGGGACCTTGGTCGGACGCGGCAACTTGGCTGGACAACCAGCGATTGGAACCCGACTACGTCGAGTACGTTGACCGGCCGTTCATGGTCCGAGTCCACGACGGCCTCGTCGACATGCCCAGGCGGCCGGGGGTAGCTGCCGGGATGGGTGAAGATTCAACTTCGAAGTGGCACTTGGTCAAAGCAGACTATCCGGCCGACGCTTTCGTGCACGCACGGAACGTGGCATCCTCGGAGGGGGGAACGCCTTGCGCACCGCTCGGGGAGTGCTCCGTATGTGCCGCAACGACGTTGGCGAGCGGCTCCTTGGGAGCGGTACTCGCGGAGGCCCACCGGCTCGGAATAGATACGACGCCGGTTATACCCGCCGACGTACGAATTCCCACTCTCTGGTGAGTACGTGAACACACGCCGGCAGGTAAGCAGGCTTGGGGAGGATTAGCCACAACGTACGAGTGCGGCCGATGTGAACACAAGAAATTCAGTGCGGCCGTGCGATTCTGGGGCCTCGGCAGTCGGCCCGGGGACGGATAGCCAGAGGTTTCTGTTCCGACCACCGCATCCGGCTTCGTGGAGAAGTGACGAAGCACCCACCGAAGGTGGCGGTTGATCGTTGGTAAATCGACCGAATGACTTAAGATTTTCGGCCGGAGATCGAGGGTTGCCACCTGGTAACATATGTGGCAATGTTCGAAACTCGTCCGAATGGAATTCGGCGCCCACGGGAAGGATCGGAAGATGGTTACTGACGTCATGACCACTGGACCTGCCGTTTTGGTAGAACGCGATCTAGTGATCGACCTGTCTATGGTCCGATTTAAGCTGGAACATCCTGAAGACGGCGATGCGTGGTCCGTTCAGAAGCTGGCCCTTGCAGAAGCCGAGTATCGGAAGTTTCTCTCTCTATGTATTGCGTACCCAAAGAAAGGGATCGTCCCGTGCCACCTGGTTGATCTCTTCTGGCACCAGCATATTTTGGATACTCGTGCCTATCGGGAGGACTGTCAGCGTCTCTTTGGACGATTTTACGACCATTATCCATATTTTGGGCTTAATGGGCCTGACGACGCCGCCGACCTTGAGCGAGCGTATTTCGGGACGCTCGATCTCTATGAACGGAACTTTGGAGAGCCGCCGGTGGGTGCTTGGAGGGGAGAGGCGGGAGATCGATGCAGAACGGGTTGCAAGCCGATGAAGTGCCGCTAGTAGCCGTCGGCGGGTCCATCAGGGTGAGCTGGTAGGCATCGCGGAAGGGCCACGGTCCTGGTCAACGCCCGTTGCGTGCGACGATCTAAACGACGATCTGAACATAGCCACAAGCCAATCACCTCCTATCGGCATCTCGCCTGCCGGCCGCGAGGGCCTGTGCACCCTGGATGACGACCAGGAAGTCGACCGCCAGTTTCCAGAGCGCCCGCCGCCACACCGACGTCGATGAGCCGCCCGCCTCCGACGACGGATCCACAGCAGGGTGCACCAGCTGTCGCCGTTCTTCTTGGTCGTACTCTGACGACAGCGCCCAGCCGGGAGGCCGGGAAACCGGCTCCTCAGGTGGCGGCATCGACGGCGGCGCGGAGCTCGCCGACGAACCCGGCCGCCGCCTCGACCCCTCCCCCTTCGACCAGCCGCCGCACGAGCGCCGATCCGACGATGACGCCGTCGGCCACCCGGCACGTCTCGGCCGCCTGTTCGGGGGTGGAGACCCCCACTCCCACGAGCACCGGCGTGTCGGTGTGGCGGCGCACCGCGTCGACAACCCGAGACGCGGCCGACGCGGCGTCGGTCCGCTCCCCCGTCACGCCCATCCGGGCGACCGCGTAGACGAACCCACGGGCTCGCCTACAGATCGCTGCCACCCGGTCGTCGGGCGTCGACGGCGCGACGAGCAGCACCGTGTCGACGCCGGCGTCATCGGCTTCGACCGCCCACGGGCCGACCTCCTCCAGCGAGAGGTCCGGGACGATCGCCCCGCCAATGCCGGCTTCAGCCAGCGACCGGGCCATCCGCCGGTGGCCGGCCCGGTACACGAGGTTGTAGTACGTCATCACCGCCACCGGGACGCCGATCTGGGCGGCCGCGACGCCGTCGATCACCGCCTGCGGCGTCGTCGCCCGCTCGAGCGCCAGGACGGATGCCTCCTGGATGACTGGGCCGTCCATCATCGGGTCCGAGAACGGGATGCCGACTTCGACCGCGTCCGCCCCGGCCGCGACGACGGCCTGGAGGACCTCGACCCAGTCGTCGGTCATGCCGCCCATCACGTACGGCACGAGGAGCTTCCGCCCGCCGTCGCGCGCCGCCCGCAGCGCCTTCTCGATGCCCATCAGTGGCCCAACAGGTCGCGGACCTGGGCGACGTCCTTGTCGCCGCGGCCCGACAGCGTGACGAGGACGGTCGAGCCGGCCGGCAGCGCGTCGCCGCGGGCCTCCCGGACGACCCAGGCGACGGCGTGGGCGGACTCGAGCGCGGGGATGATCCCCTCGGTCAACGCCAGCAGCTTGAATGCCCGGAGCACCTCGGCATCGTCCGCCTGGTCGTAGTCGGCCCGGCCGATCGCCGCCAGGTGCGCGTGCTCGGGCCCGATCCCGGGGTAGTCGAGCCCGGCGGAGATCGAGTGCGCCTCGAGGATCTGGCCGGCCTCGTCCTGGAGGAGCTGCGACCGCATGCCGTGGAGGACGCCGGGGATGCCGCTGCCGATCGCCGCGCCACCGGCCGCCTCGACACCGACGAGCCGCGCCGCGGTGTCGACGAAGCCGGCGAACGTGCCCGCGGCGTTCGAGCCACCGCCGACACAGGCGACGACGACGTCGGGGTCGCGCCCGTCGAGCACGACGCGGCACTGCTCGCGCGCCTCGTCGCCGACGATCCGCTGGAGCTCGCGCACCATGAACGGGAACGGGTGCGGTCCCATCACCGAACCAAGGCAGTAGTGGGTGTCGTCGACGGTCGCGACCCAGTCGCGCATCGCCTCGTTGACCGCGTCCTTGAGCGTCCGGCTGCCGGAAAGGACCGGCCGGACCTCCGCGCCGAGCAGCTCCATGCGGAAGACGTTGAGCGCCTGGCGTTGCGTGTCGACCTCGCCCATGTAGACGGTGCAGCTGAGCCCGAACAGCGCCGCCGCGGTCGCGGTGGCGACGCCGTGCTGCCCGGCGCCGGTCTCCGCGACCATCCGGCTCTTGCCCATCCGCTTCGTCAGCAGCGCCTGGCCGACGACGTTGTTGAGCTTGTGCGACCCGGTGTGCGCGAGGTCCTCGCGCTTGAGCAGCACCCGGACCCCGAGCTGCTCGGAGAGCCGCCGGCACTCGGTGACCGGCGTCGGCCGGCCGCCGTAGTCCCGGAGCGTGTCGGCCAGCTCGGTCCGGTACGCGGGGTCGGCCCACGCGTCGGCGAACGCTCGCTCGAGCTCCAGGCAGGCCGGGACGAGCGACTCCGGCACGAACCGGCCGCCGAACTCGCCGAACCGGCCGTCCGCTCCCGGCTCCCCCATCACCGACCCGACGGCCGGCCGTGTTGGCTCCGCGGTCACCCGTCCATCCAGTCGTACGGGGCGTCGCCCGACGCCGGCTCGCCGCCATCCGCCGCCCGACCGCCGGCGGCCACCCGGGCATCGGCCGCGTCGTCGGGGACAGGCGGGTGCTCGGCCGCCACTTGCGCCGCCGCCCGGCGGGCGTTGGCGATGAACTCGCGCAGCTTCTGCGGGTCCTTGCGGCCCGGCGCCGCTTCGACGCCGCTCGCGACGTCGACGCCGAACGGGTGCAGGTGTGAGATGGCGTCGGCGACGTTGTCCGGGCGCAGGCCGCCGGAGACGATCAGCCGGTTCGGGTCGACGACCCCCTCGCCGAGCCGCCAGTCGAAGACCTCGCCGGAGCCGGGGCTCGGCCCGTCGATCAGCAGGTAGTCGGCGCCGAACTCGTCGAACCGGTCGATCGTCCGGTCGCCGGCCGGGAACGCCTTGATCGCGCACGACACCCGCTCGCGCACCCACCGGGTGTCCTCGGCCGTCTCGTGGCCATGCAGTTGCACTGCGCCGAGACCGATCTGGTTGGCGATCTCGACGACCCGTCTCGGCGCGTCGTCACGGAAGACGCCGACGGTCAGGACGCCGTGCGGCAGCCGCTTGACGATGTCGCCGACGACGGCCGGCGAGACCTGACGGGGCGACGGAGCGAAGATGAAGCCGAGCGCGTCCGCCCCGAGGCCGACGGCGAGCAGCGCGTCGGCCTCCGACGTGATGCCGCAGATCTTGACGAAGTTCATCGCCCGGCGCCGACCCGTCGGGCCACCGGGTGCCCGGTCAACGAGGCGACCGCCGCGGCCCGGTCGTCGGCCCGGACGAGCGTTTCGCCGACGAGCACCGCCTGGTAGCCGGCGCGGGCCAGTCGGGCCGCGTCCGACGGCCCGCCGATGCCCGACTCGGCCACCGCGACGACGTCGGCCGGGATCGCCGCCGCCAGCCGCTCGGCCCGGTCACTGTCGACCGAGAACGTCGCCAGGTCGCGCTGGTTGACGCCGACGAGCGTCGCGCCGGCGGCCAGTGCCCGGTCGAGCTCCGGCTCGTCGTGCACCTCGACGAGCGCGTCGAGCCCGACGTCGGCCGCCGCGGACGCGAAGTCGGCCAGCTCCCGGTCGCTGAGGGCGGCGACGATGAGCAGGACCGCGTCGGCGCCCATCAACCGGGCGTCGTAGACGTCGGCGACGCTCACCGTGAAGTCCTTGCGCAGGATCGGCAGGCCGGCGGCCGACCGGGCCGCCAGCAGGTCGGCCGGCGAGCCGCCGAAGAATTCGCGGTCGGTCAGGACGGACAGGCACGCCGCACCGCCGGCCGCGTAGGTGGCGGCGACGTCGCCCGGGTCGAGATCGGGTGCGAGCGGGCCCTTCGACGGCGAGCGGCGCTTGACCTCGGCGATCACCGCCACCCCGGCGGTCGCCGCGGTCCCGATCGCCGCGGCGAACCCGCGGGCCGGCGGCAGGTCGGCCGCGGCCGACCGCAGGTTGGCGACGTCGCGGTCGTCCCCGGCGGCGGTCCTCCGGTGGGCCGCGACGATCTCCGTCAGGTACGTCGGCATGGTCGTCCCAGCGTAGCGGCGCGCCCCGGGCGGCCACGGCCGCCGGCCGTCACACCCGGCGGCGCCAGCGGGCGAAGACGTCGTCGAGCTCCGGACGCGACGACCGGGGCACCAGGACGAACAGGCGGTCGCCGGGCTCGATGACCGTGCTGCCGCGGGGCGGGAGCGTGTCGGTGCCCCGGGCGATGACCGCCACCAGGGCGCTCCGGGGCAGCCCGATCTTCGCGGACCGCCACGCCGGCGACCGCGTGGTCGCCGGCGACGTCGAACTCGACGAGCTCGAGCGGTCCGAGCGCGTCGACCTCGATCGGCGGCTGCGCCCGGACCGGGCGGGCATCGACGAGGCCGAGCCGGCGGGCCAGCCGCTCCAGCGTCGTCCCCTGGACCAGCGTCGAGACGACGACGACGAAGAAGACCGCGTCGAAGATCGTGTCGGCCCGGTCGAGGTGGGCGGAGAGGACGAACGTGGCGAGCACGATCGGGGCCGCCCCCCGCAGCCCGGCCCAACCGAGGACGACGCGATCCCGGAAGGAGAACCGGCTCAGCGCGGTCGCCAGCCAGACCGCCACCGGCCGGGCCACGACCATCAGGACCAGGGAGAGGACCAGCCCCGGCCCGATGACCGTCACCAGCCGGTCCGGGAACACGAGCAGGCCGAGCGCGACGAAGACCGCGACCTGGGCCAGGAACGCCAACCCCTCGTGGAACGCCACGATCTGGCGCCGGTAGCGCGACGGCGTGCTGCCGACGGCCAGCCCGACCAGGTAGACGGCGAGGAACCCGCTGCCGCCCATGACGTCGGCCGTCCCGAACGCCAGCGCCGCCGCGGCGACCGACGCCACCGGCGCGAACGCCCCGACCGACCGCGGGAGCCGGCCGAACACCTCGGACACGACGTAGCCGAGCACCACGCCGACGACCAGGCCGAGGCCGAGCTGGCGGACGAAGAGGACGACGAGATCGGCGAAGCCGTCCCCGGGGTGCTGGATCCACGAGATCAGCCCGAGCGTCGACAGCGACCGCGACCGGATCGTTGAGCCCGGTCTCGGCCTCGAGCGTGCGGGCGAGCCGGCGGTGGATGGCCGTCGACCGCAGCGTTCGCGAAGACCGCCGCCGCATCGGTCGACGAGACGACCGCGCCGAGGAGGACGGCCGCCAACCACGAGAGGTGGAACAGCTCGTGGGCGGCGACGCCGACGATCGACGCGCGGTGACGACGACGCCGACGGTGCTGAGCGAGCGCGGCCGGGACCACGACCGACCGCAGCCGCCGCCACGACGTCGACAGGCCGCCCTCGAAGAGGATGACCGCCAGCCCGACGATGCCGACCGTCCGGGCCAGCTCCGCGCTGTCGAACACGATCCCGCCGGGGCCGTCCGAACCGAGGAGCATCCCCAGGCCGAGGAAGACGACCAGCGCCGGCACGCCCACCCGGGCGGCCCCCAGGGCGACGACGACGCTCCCGGCCAGGACCGAGCCGACCAGCAGGAGGAGCACGCCGACGTCCACCGCTCCTCCCGGCCGGTGCCCCGTCTAGCCCGTCATCGGCAGCGTGACCACCCGTCCGGTCACCGGCTCGCCGGCCGTCGACCCGATGTCGACGGTCGCGCCGACGTCGACCGACCGGTGCACGTACGCCAGCCCGGCGACCGCCCCGACCCCGGGGCACCAGGCCGCCGACGTCACCGTCCCGACCACCTTCCCGTCGCCGTCGGCCACCGTCAGGTCCGCCCCGACCAGCCCGCCGGCCTCGGTTGCCGGGGGGTCCAGCACGATCCCGCACAGTCGCCGGGCCACCCGGTTGCCGCGGGCGTCGAGCCGGGCGACCAGCTCCTGGCCGGTGTAGCAGCCCTTCGTGAAGCTGACCGTCCGTTCGACCAGGCCGGCCTCCGCGGCGATCGTGCCGCCGTCCAGCTCGCGGCCCATTGCCGGGATGCCCGCCTCGATCCGCCGGGCCTCCCACGCGTCGTCGCCGCACCACCGGAGCCATCGGCCGGTGACGGCCGACTCGACCTCGGGCCCGAGGAGGTCGAGACCCGTCGATCCCGTTCCAGTGCGAACGGCAACCCGAGTGCCGCCCCCGCCGCCACCTGGGTGTCCGCCACCCGGGGCCCCCGGAGGGCGACCGTCGCCCAGTCGAGCCGTTCGATCGTCAGCTTCGAGCGCAGCTTGAACCGGGCCAGCCGGGCCGTCACCGCGTCGCCGAAGCCGCCGTCGACGTCGACGACGAACCGGTCGTCGGCCAGCCGCGTCACCCGGACGAGCGCGGTCAGCTTGCCGTCGGGCTCCAGCAGCAGGCTGTCGACCGCCGCCCCGATCGCCAGCCCGTCGAGATCCTGGCTGCACTGGCCCTGGAGGTACGCCGCGGCGTCCGGGCCGGTGACCGACAGGACGTCCCGGTCGAGCCGGCGCGCACGCGAGGCCGCTCGCGCAGCGCCCGGTAGTCGTCGCCGGTCACCGCTCCCCGGTCGAGCTGGGCCGTCGGGCGGCCGCCATCCGCCGGGCGGCGGCGACCGCGGCGAGCAGTGCGGCCGCCTTGTGCGCGCACTCCTCGTCCTCCTTCGTCGGGTCGCTGTCGGCGACGATGCCGGCCCCGGCCTGCACCGACGCCCGACCGTCCGGGCTGACGACCATCGTCCGGATGGCGATCGCCGTGTCGAGGTTCCCGGAGAAGTCGAGGTAGCCGACGACGCCGCCGTAGATGCCCCGTTTCGTCGGCTCGAGGTCGTCGATGATCTCCATCGCCCGCACCTTCGGCGCGCCCGACAGCGTGCCGGCCGGCAGCGTCGCCCGCAGTACGTCGATCGGGCCGCGGCCTTCGGCCAGCTGGCCGGAGACCTGCGACGTCAGGTGCATGATGTGGCTGTACCGCTCGACCGTCATCAGCTCCTCGACGTGCTCGGTGCCGAACGTCACGACCCGGCCGACGTCGTTGCGGGCGAGGTCGACGAGCATGACGTGCTCGGCCACCTCCTTCGGGTCCTCCGACAGCTCGCCCGCCAGCCGCCGGTCCTCCTCCTCGGTCGCGCCGCGCGGCCGCGAGCCGGCGATCGGCCGGGAGACGACGACGCCGTCGCGCAGCCGGACCATCGGCTCCGGCGACGACCCGACGACCGTCACCTCCGGGAAGCGCAGGAAGTAGAGGTACGGGCTCGGGTTGAGCAGTCGCGAGCGCCCGGTAGACCTCGAACGGCTCGGTGTCGAGCGTCAGGTCGAACCGCTGCGAGAGGACGACCTGGAAGACGTCGCCGGCCTCGATGTGCTCCTTCGCCACCGCCACCGCGGCCTCGTACGCCGAGCTCGACATCGTCCGCGACCGCTCGGCCGGCCCCGGCGCCGGGTCGAGGACGGCCACCGGCCCCGACGGCACGCCGCGGCAGCAGTCCTCGGCCAGCTGCTCGAGCCGCTCGCCGGCCGCCCGGTACGCCGCGTCGAGCTCCGCCGGCGACCAACCGTCGTCGACGACGACGTTGTCGACCAGGACGACCCGCTGGCGCCAGTGGTCGAACGCCGCCAACTGGCCGATGACGACGAGCGCGGCGTCGGGATGACCGAGGTCGTCCGGCGGCACGTCCGGCAGCGTCTCGACCTCGCGGACGACGTCGTAGCCGAGGTAGCCGACGACGCCGCCGTGGAGCGGCGGCAGGCCGGCGAGCGACCGGCGACCGGAACGTCGCGAGCACCGGTTCGAGCGCGGCCAGGATGCCCCGGCCGTCGCCGGTCGGCACCGGCAGCCGGCCGGTCGCCGTCACCTCGCGACCCGCGGGCCGACCAGCTCGGCCAGCGGCGCCCGCCCGACGAACGAGTACCGGCCCCACCGCTCGCCGCCCTCGACCGACTCGAGCAGGAAGCCCGGCCCGTCGCCGACGACGTTGGCGAACGCGGCGACCGGCGTCAGCGTGTCGGCGACGATCTCCCCCCACACCGGGACGATGCGGTGCTCGGCCGCCAGCGCGGCGAACTCGTCCGGGCTCGGGCGGAGGCGCAGCCCGGACGTCGCGACGTCGGTCACCCTTCCGCGGTCGGCCCGGTGGCCGCCGGGACTCCCGGTCCCCGGCCGAGCGTCCGGTAGAAGCACGACCACTCCTTCGTGTGGCACGCGCCGTCGCCGTGCTGGTCGACGAGGACGACGAGCGCGTCGCCGTCGCAGTCGACGCGGACCTCCCGGACGTACTGCCGGTCGCCGGACGTCTCGCCCTTGCACCAGAACTCCTGCCGGCTCCGGCTCCAGAACCACGTCCGACCGGTCGCCAGCGTCCGCCGCAGCGACGCCTCGTTCATGTACGCCACCGTCAGCACGTCGCCGCCGGCCGCGTCCTGGACGACCGCCACGACGAGCCCGCGGTCGTCGAACTTCACCGCGGCCAGCAGCGCCTCGTCGACCTCCGTCAGCGGGATGCCGGCCGGGAACGTGTCCGTCGGTCATAGGTAGAGCCCCGTCCCCCGTCCATCCGCTCGGACGCCACCGCGTGGACGTCGCGCTCGCGCAGGATGACGTACTCCTCGCCCTGGACCTCGACCTCGAACCGGTCCTCCGGGTTGAACAGCACCTTGTCCCCCGGCTTGATCGCCCGGACGTGCGGGCCGACCGCCACCGTGTCCGCCCAGGCCAGCCGCCGCGAGACCTGCGCGGTCGCCGGGATCAGGATGCCCGCCCGCGACCGCCGCTCGCCGTCGGCCTGGGTCACCTGGACGAGGACGCGGTCGAAGAGCACCGTGATCGGCTGCTTCGAGCCGGTGACCGGCGCCGATGACGACTCGTTCGATGCCACAACGGCACCGTACCGTATCGCCGCCCGCCTTCCGGTCGGCCGGCCGGCTACGCAGGCTCGGGTGGCCGGACCGGCACGCCGTGCGCGGCCAGGTACGCCTTGGCCTCGGCGACCGTGTGCTCACGCCGGTGGAAGATCGACGCGGCCAGGACCGCGTCGGCCTCGCCGACCGTCGCCCCCTCGACCAGGTGGTCGAGCGTGCCGACGCCGCCGGACGCGACGACCGGGACGCCGACCGCGTCGACGACGGCCCGGGTCAGCTCGACGTCGTAGCCGTCCCGCGTGCCGTCGCGGTCCATCGACGTCAGCAGGATCTCGCCCGCACCGAGGTCAGCGGCCCGTTCGGCCCAGGCCACCGCGTCGATGCCGGTCGAGCGCCGCCCGCCGTGGGTGTAGACGTCCCAGCCGGTCCCGTCCGCCCGCGCCCGCGCGTCGACCGCGACGACGACGCACTGGGCGCCGAACTCCGCCGCCAGGTCGGCCACCAACGCCGGCCGGTCGAGCGCGGCGGTGTTCACGCCGACCTTGTCCGCGCCGGCCCGCAGCAGCCGCCGCCCGTCCTCCGCCGTGCGGACGCCGCCGCCGACCGTCAGCGGGATGAACACCTCCTCGGCCGTGCGGGCGACCACCGAGACCATCGTCGCCCGGTCGTCCGACGACGCGGTGATGTCGAGGAAGACGAGCTCGTCCGCGCCCTCCGCGTCGTAGCGGGCGGCCAGCTCGACCGGGTCACCGGCGTCGACGAGGTCGACGAACTGGACGCCCTTGACGACGCGGCCGCCGCGACGTCGAGGCACGGGATCACCCGGACGGTACGCATGCCGCCAGGCGCCTCCTCGATCGTCACCCGTCCGTCGACGAGCGCCTTGCCGACGATCGCGCCGGCCAACCGGCGCGGTCCGCTCCCGGCCGTCACCGTCACCGCCGCCAGCGATCGCAGGTCGTCCGCCCCGCCGACGCCGCCGGACGCCACCACCGGCAACGCCGTCGCCTGCAGCACCCCGCACAGCCCGTCGACGTCCGGACCGGCCAGCGTGCCGTCGCGCTCGATCGCGGTGACGACGACCGCGCCGATCGGCGCCCCGTCGAGTGCGGCGAGCACCTCGTCGACCGTCCGCCCCGACCCCTCCAGCCAGCCGCGCGACGCCGCCTCCAGGTGGCCGTCGTCGCGCCGTCGGTAATCGAGCCCGACCGCGACCGCGCCGGGATGGCGGCGGGCCAGCGCGACCGCGAGCGCCGGGTCCTCCAGTGCCGCCGTACCGAGGACGACGCGGTCGACGCCGGCGGCGAGCAGCTCGTCGACGTCCGCCGCCGTCCGGACACCGCCACCCGTCTGTACCCGCACGCCGGCTGCGTGGGCCGCCGCGGTGATGGCGACCACCGTCGGCCGGTTGACCGGCTCGCCGGTGCGCGCGCCGTCCAGGTCGACGACGTGCAGCCACCGGGCGCCGTGCTCGACGAAGGACCGGGCCAGCGCCGAGCGGGTCGCCGTAGTCCGACTGCCGGTCGAAGTCGCCCTGGACCAGCCGGACCGCGCCCCCGTCGCGCAGGTCGATCGCCGGCAGCAGGTCCATCAGCGGGCGCGGAGCGGGCGACGAAGCGGCCGAGCAGCGCCAGACCCGTGCGACCGGACTTCTCCGGGTGGAACTGGACGCCCCAGACGTCGTCCCGCTCGGCCGCGGCCGCCACCGGGCCGCCGTAGTCGCACGTCGCCACCGTCTCGGACCCGATCTCCGGGGCGTACGAGTGGACGAAGTACATCCATGCGTCGCCGTCCGCGCCGGCGAGGAGCGCCGACGGCCGGTCGCCGCCGACGCCGGTCGGCACCCGGTCGAGCCGGTTCCACTGCATCTGCGGCCGTTTCATCCCGGCCGGCAGCGCCCGGACCGTGCCGGCGAAGACGCCGAGACCACGGGCGCCGGGGCTCTCGTCCGACTGCTCGTAGAGCAGCTGGAAGCCGACGCAGATGCCGAGGAACGGCACGCCAGCGTCGACCGCCGCCCGGGCCGGCCCGGCGAGGCCCGACGCCTCGAGCGCGGCCGCGCACGGCCCGAACGCCCCGACGCCGGGCAGCACGACGCCGGTCGCCCCGGCGACGTCGTCCGGGTCGTCGACGAGGCGAGCCGCCGCGCCGACGTGTTGCAGCGCCTTCTCGGCCGACCGGAGGTTCCCGATGCCGTAGTCGAGGACCGCGATCATCCCGCTTACAGCGCGCCCTTCGTCGACGGGATCCCGACGCCCTCCACCCGCACCGCGTCGCGCAGCGCCCGGGCGACGCCCTTGAAGCTCGCCTCGACGATGTGGTGCGTGTTCTTGCCCTCGCGCATCCGCACGTGCAGCGTCAGCGCGGCGGCCGTCGCGAACGCCCGCCAGAACTCCTCGGCCAGCTGCGGGTCGAACGGCGGCGAGCCGAGGCCGGCCGTGTCCGGCGCGAACGGCACGTCGTACGCCAGGTACGGCCGGCCGGAGAGGTCCAGCGCGACGTCGACGAGCGCCTCGTCGAGCGGCAGCGACAACGACGCGAACCGTCGCACGCCGGCCTTGTCGCCGAGCGCTTCAGCCAGGCACTGCCCGACGACGATGCCGACGTCCTCGACCGTGTGGTGCGCGTCGACGTGCAGGTCGCCGGTCGCCTCGACCGACAGATCGAAGCCGCCGTGCCGGCCCAGCTGCTCGACCATGTGGTCGAAGAACGGCAGCCCCGTCGAGACCGACACCGTCCCGGTGCCGTCGACGTCGAGCGTGACCGCGATCGTCGTCTCCTTCGTCGCCCGCCGGCGCTCTGCCTTCCGCTCGCTCATGCCAGGGCCTCCTCCAGCGCACGCAGGAACCGGTCGTTCTCCTTCGGCGTGCCCACCGTGACCCGGAGGCAGCCTTCCAGGCGGTCCCAGCTGGAGCAGTCCCGGATGAGGACGCCCCGGTCGAGCAGCGCCTGCCAGACCTCCTTGGCCTCCAAGCGCCGCGGCCGGAAGAGGACGAAGTTCGCGTCCGACGGCCAGCTCTCGACGGCCAGCTCGGCCAGCGCGGCCGCCACGCGGCCCCGCTCCTCGGCCACCAACGCCACCCGGGCCTCCATCTCCGCCCGGAAACCGAGCGCGACGATGCCCGAGACCTGCGTCGGCGCGGACAGGTGGTACGGCAACACGACCGCCTCGCAACCGGCGATCACCGCCGGGTCGGCGATGACGTAGCCGAGCCGCGACGCGGCCATCGCCCACGTCTTCGAGAACGTCCGCACGACCGCCAGCCCTCGGCTCTCGAGGCCCGTCTCCGCCCGCAGGCCGAGCGCGGAGCTCGGTGAGAACTGGCCGTACGCCTCGTCGACGACGACCAGCCCCGGTGCAGCATCGACGACTTCGCGGACGAGCGCCGGCGGCTCCGCCCGGCCGGTCGGGTTGTTCGGCGAGCACAAGAAGACGATCTCCGGGCGCCACTTGTCGATCGCCCGCCGGGCGACCGCCGGGTCGATCGTGAAGTCGGCCTCCCGCTCGGCCACGACGACTTCCGTGCCGGTGACCCGGGCGATCTGACTGTGCAGCTGGTACGTCGGCTCGAAGACGAGCGCCCGCCGGCCCGGCCCGCCGAACGCCAGCAGCAGGCACTGGAGGATCTCGTCCGACCCGTTCGCGCAGAACACCTCGCCGCCGTCGACGCCGTACTCGTCCGCCAGGCGTTGCCGGAGCTCGGTGACGTGACGGTCGGGGTACCGGTTGAACTCGATCCGCTCGAGCGCCGCGCCGACGGCCTCGCGCCAGCTCTCCGGCGGCGGGAACGGCGACTCGTTCGTGTTCAGCCGGACCTCCGCCGGCACCTGCGGCGAGTGGTAGCCGGACAGCGCAACGAGGTCCGGGCGGAGCGGCGGCGGCCCGCTCATTGGCGCATCCTGATCGACTCGGCGTGGGCCGTGAGCCCTTCGGTCTCGGCCAACGTGACGACGTGGCGCCCGAGACCGTCCACCGCGGCTTTCGACGCGGTGACGACGTGGATGTGCCGGCGGAAGTCGTCCGCTCGCAACGCGGACGCGAACCGCGCCGTCCGATTCGTCGGCAGGACGTGGTTCGGTCCCGCGACGTAGTCGCCGAGGCTGGCCGGCGACCAGATGCCGCAGAACACCGCACCGGCCGCCCGGACCAGCGGGACCAGCTCCTCGGCGCCGTCGCACAGCAGCTCGAGGTGCTCCGGTGCGACGACGTTGGCCACCGCCAGCGCCGCCTCCGGCCCGTCGACGACGCACGCGTAGCCACCCTTGGCCAGCGTCGCCTCCAGATCGGCGCGGCGCGGCGACGCGGCCACCAGCTCCGCGACCCGCTCGGTCACCTCGTCGGCCTTGTCCACCGACCACGTCACGAGCCACGCCAGCCCGTCCGGCCCGTGCTCGGCCTGGACGACGAGGTCGATCGCGGCCAGCGCCGCCGGCGTCGACGGGCCCGCGACGACGACGACCTCCGACGGTCCGGCGAACGCCGACGCCACGCCGACGACCCCCGCCACCTGCCGCTTCGCCTCCGCCACGTAGACGTTGCCCGGGCCGACGACGACGTCGACCGGCCGGATCGACTCCGTGCCGTACGCCATCGCCGCGACCGCCTGGGCGCCGCCGACCCGGTAGACCTCGTCGACGCCGGCGACCGCGGCCGCCGCCAGCGTCGCGTCGTCGATCCGTCCGTCGGCCGCCGGCGGCACGCAGAGGACGATCTCCGGGACGCCGGCCACCCGGGCCGGCGCCGCGCACATGAGCACCGTCGACGGGTACCGGGCCCGGCCGCCCGGCGCGTAGCACCCCGCCCGCTCGACCGGCCGGTCCACGTGGCGGACCCGGACGCCGCCATCGACGAAGTCGCCCGGTGGCGTGCCTTCCTGGGCGTGGTACGCGTGGATCCGTCCGTACGCGACCTCCAGTGCCTCCCGCAGGTCGTCGTCGATCCGGGCCAGCGCGGCGCCGATCTCGGCGTCCGGGATCCGCAGCTCGTCGATCGTCGCCCCGTCGAACCGAGCCGTCAGCTCGCGGAGCGTGGCGTCGCCGCCAATCCGCACCTCGGAGATGATCCCCGCCACCGCGTCGCGCACGTCCGCGCCGGCGTCGGCCGGCCGCGGCAGGACGTCGTCGAACGGGCCGGACTGGCCGCGGAGGTCGAGACGGGTGAGCGGCATGGACCCGTCATGCTACCTGGGCCGTTGACCAGCTCCCTCGGGCCGGTACGGCGGCTGCGGCCATAATCGGACCATGCCCGCACGCCCTGAGCTCTCGACCCTCGCCTCCACCCTCGACGAGGTCACCCGCCGGGTCTCCGCACTGGCCGAGCAGAGCCGCGACGCCGGTGACGAAGGGCTCGCCGCCGAGCTGTTCGGGGTCGAGCGGGCGCTCACCGGGGCGCTCCGGCGGCTCAGCCGGCTCGCCAACGACCGGCGCTGAGCCCGCCGGCTGCGGATTTCGTCGGTTACCGGTCAACGGTCACCGTCGAGGTGGCCGGTGCCACGGGACCCGGTAGGGCTCAACGGCGACTCTTGGAGGCAATGAGGGGGCCTCTCGAAGCCAAAGACGAGAGCCAACGGGGTCTCTTCAAGGGAAAACGGCTAGATGGGTCCGGTGGCCCCGGTCGATGCGCCCTGAAACGCTCGCCTCGGCATCAGCCGACCGGGACCACCCGACCCGGGCGCAGTAGCGCCCCGTCACGTACCAGTCAGTATAGAGCTACTGATAAGAGGCGTCCACCATTTTCTCAATCCGGTGGTCCGGATCGCCGGCCGGTCCGACGATGGCGACCGACGGCGACCGACGGCCGGCGAACGGCGTCAGACCGCGTAAAGGACCAGCTCGTGGCCGAGCAGACCGGCCGCGGCCCGCAGCGCGTTCTGCCGGGAGCTGACGATCGCCGCGTGACGGCGGGCCGCGGCTTCCGCGGTGGCGACGGCGACGAGATCCGTCGTGTCGGCCCGGGCGGCGAGCTCGCCGACCCGGCGGGCGCCGTCTTCGGCGAGCATCTCGACCTCGACACCGGCGAGCAGGGCCTCGAGCCGATCGCCGCGGGCCTCCGTCCGGAACGCTTCAGCCACCGCTGCGACCGGCACGACCGGCACGATGCCGTTGGCCAGGGCGGCTCGGTGGAGCGCCCAGACCATCCGGTCACCACGGGCGGCAGCGCGGAGCGCGCCGGCGCCGTAGACGATGCCGTCTCGCGGCGTCACTGGCGGCGACGGACCCGGGACGCCATCCCGGAGACGCCGGAGAGCAGGCGCCCGAGCAGCGCTTCCCCGGCCGCGATCTCTTCGGCGGTCAGATGGCCGGCTTCGCCCTCCCAGGCGGCGACGCCCCGGAGGCCCTGGCGGACTCGGAGCTGCCGTTCGGCCGCCCCGGACAGCCACGCGCTGAACGAGACGCCGTCCTCCTTGGCCGCGGCCTCGACGGCCGAGGCCACCTCGTCGACCAGGGAGACCGAGCGCTTCGTGACCACGGTTCGAGGGTAGCACCCTGAGTGTTACTCAACGGCCGGCCGATCCTCGTTCCGAGCCGGCCTGACGACGGCTCCGTCACCGGTCGACGTCACGGCCGGCGCGACGACGGCGCCCCATTAGGGCGCCGTCGTGCGAGCGGGGCTAGGCGGCGGATCCCAGCGCTTCGCTCTACTGGAACCAGGTGGCGGGAACCGGTTCCTGCAACCATCCTACAACATCGGCGTCGGAATTGCGCCATTGGGTCACCGCAATGAGCTGGGCTTTTGTCGAAACTCTCGAAAATATGGCCGCTCTAGAAACGTTTCTGCACCCTTTTCGCACCCACCGCAGCCTGTCGGGGTCGACGCGAACCGGTAGCCGACGTGGGCCTCGCCGCCGCCGGGCCGGTCGGGAGCACCGCGGACGGGCAGACATCGGCCAGCCGGCACGCGGTGCAGTGCGGCTTTCTCGCGGTGCAGACCTTTCGGCCGTGGAGGATCAACCGGAGGCTGAACGCGCCGCGCTCGGCCGCCGGCACGAGCCGGTTGAGGTCGAGCTCGACGCGAACCGGGTCCTCCTCGGTCGTGAGCGCGAGCCGGCGGCTCAACCGCCCGACGTGCGTGTCGACCGGCAGTCCCGGCAGACCGAACGCGACGCTGCGCACGACATTGGCCGTCTTGCGTCCCACCCCCGGCAACGTGACCAGGTCGTCGAGCGACTCGGGGACGACGCCGCCGAACCGCTCGACGACCCCTTCGGCCATACCGGTCAGGCTGCGAGCCTTCGCCCGGAAGAACCCGGTCGACCGGATGATCTCCTCGACCTGTTCGAGGTCAGCGGTCGCCAGCGACGGCGGGTCCGGATAGGCGGCGAACAGCACCGGCGTCACCATGTTCACCCGGGCGTCGGTGCACTGGGCCGACAGGATCGTGGCGACGAGCAGCTCGTACGGGTTCTCGTAGCGCAGCGCGCAGAGCTCCTTGGCACTGCCCGGGTACTCGTCGGCGAGCCGCTCCCGGACGACGACGGCTCGTCCTTTCGGCGATCGCGGGCCGGCCATCGCCGGCAGGCTAACGGAGTTCGTTAGCCTGCCGGCGATGGTGCGCGTCGAGCCGTTGAACGATCCGGACCGGTTCGGGCCGGCCGACCGCCGGCGCGTCGACGGGCTGCTCGCCCGGGCCTCGGCGGCCGATCACCACCGCCCGATCAGTGAGCAGGCCGAACGAGTCCTCGACCACCCGACGCCCGGCCGTTCGTGGGCGCTGCTCACCGGCCCGACGCCCGATACCATCACCGCGTTCGGCCTGCTCGCCCACGGCCGCGACAGCTGGGAGCTCGAGGTCGTCGTCGACCCCGACGCCGGGCCGGCGGCGGGCGTCGAGGCCGAACTGCTCCGGGCCGCGCTGACGTGGGTTACCGGCCACGACGGCGGGACGGTTCGCTTCTGGGCGTTCACGGTCGCCGACGGTCACGACGTCGAGGTCGCTTCGATCGGGTTCGGCGTCGAGCGAACGCTGCTGCAGATGCGCGTCCCGCTCCCCCTCGACCCGGCCGTCCGGCCGGCCGGACCACCACTGACGGTGCGGCCGTTCCGTCCCGGCGAAGACGACACGGCGTGGCTCGACCGCGAACAACCGGGCGTTCGCCGGCCATCCCGAGCAGGGCGGCTGGGACGAGGCGACGCTACGAGAGCGTGAGGCCGAGCCGTGGTTCGACGCGGCCGGCTTCCTGCTTCACGACGACGGCGACCGCCTGGCCGGATCGTGCTGGACGAAGGTCCACCGGGACGTGAGCCCGCCGATGGGCGAGATCTACGTCATCTCCGTCGATCCGGACTTCGGCGGTCGCGGCCTCGGCCGCGCCCTGACGATCGCCGGCCTCGACCACCTGGCGTCGCTCGGCCTGTCGATCGGGATGCTCTACGTCGACGAGGCCAATGCGGCCGCGGTCGGCCTCTACCGGTCGCTCGGGTTCACCGTCGACCACGTCGACCGGGCCTACGTCGTCGACGCGCCGACCGCCCGGCCGATGCCGTAGGTCACCCCGGCCGCCAACGCGGCGACCGCCAGCTGGCGCACCGCCGAGCGCACGACCGAGCGGCCGGTGTAGAACCCGACGGCCCCGCCGACGAGCAACGACGCGACGACACCGATGACGACCGACGCCAGCGTTGCCGCGGTACCGGACGAGAAGAGCCACGGCAGCAGCGGCAGCAGCGCGCCGACGGCGAACGTCACGAACGAGCTGCCGGCCGCCAGCCACGGCGAGCCGAGCGAGCTGGGGTCGATCCCGAGCTCCTCCCGGGCGTGCGTCTCCAGTGCGACGTCCGGATCCCGCATGACCTCGTCGACCAGCTCTGCGGCCAGCCCCGGATCGAGCCCCCGGCGCTCGTAGATGGCCGTGAGCTCCCGACGCTCGGCCTCCGGCGCCCGGCGGAGCGACTGGCGTTCGACGTCGAGCTCCCGCTGGAGGAGCTCACGCTGGGCCTGCATCGACAGGTACTCGCCGGCCGCCATCGAGAACGCCCCGGCGACCAGCCCGGCGATCCCGGTCAGCCGGACGATCGACCCGGCCGGGTGAGCGCCGGCGACGCCGAGGATCAGCGAGACGTTCGTGACGAGCCCGTCGCTCACGCCGAAGACCGCGGCCCGCGCCCCGCCGGAACGGACGTTCCGGTGGTGGTGGACCTCCGCTCCCTTCGGCTCGATCGGTCCGCCCGGCACGTCCCGAGCGTAGCGACCCCCGTACGTCGCAGTGAGCTGGCAGAATCGCCGGGTGACCGAGCGCAAGTGGATGGACAAGACGCAGCCCCAGACGCTCCAGGCCGCGGTGCTGTTCTCGTACCTGAACGCCGGTCTCGCCGTCCTCTACCTGATCGCTTTCGGCGTCGGCCCGTCGCTCGTCCTGCTGCTGCTCGGCGGCACCGCATTCGGGATCGCCAACGAGCGGCGCTGGGCGTACTGGGGAGCGATCATCCTCTCCGGCCTCTACCTCCTCGGCCAGGTGCTCTTCTTCTTCACCGGCGGCGGATTCAGCGGTCTGTTGAACCTGCTCTTCGCCGGCGTCCTCTTCGCCCTGTTGGCCCACCCGCAGAGCCGCCAGTACGTGCGCATCTGGTTCCACTGACCGTCCCGGGCCGGAGGGGCCGGGTTGGGCCGCCGGGACGGCGCTGATCTAACGTCCGACCAGGCCCCCGCACCGGGGGAAGCGGTCGGGGGAAAGTTCGAGGAGCGAGCAGTGAGCACCACCGTGAGAGTCGACGAGTTCCACGCGCTGGCCGGGAAGCACCTCGGCTACAGCGACTGGCTCGTCATCGAGCAGGAGCGGGTCAACCAGTTCGCCGACGCCACCGGCGACCACCAGTGGATCCACATCGACCCGGAGCGGGCGACGGCCGGCCCGTTCGGCGGCCCGATCGCCCACGGCTACCTCACGCTCTCGCTCGTCCCGGTCCTCCTCGACGGCGTCCTGACCGTCGACGGCATCTCGTCCGGCCTCAACTACGGCTGCAACAAGGTCCGGTTCACCGCGCCGGTGCCGGTCGGTTCGGCCGTCCGGCTCGGCGTGACCGTCGCGTCGGTCGACGACGTCCCCGGCGGCGTCCAGGTGGCGTTCGACGCGACGGTCGAGGTGCAGGACGCCGCCGAAGCCGGCGTGCGTCGCCCAGGTCATCTACCGCTACTTCGACTGATCGGCCGGACGGACCAGTCGGTGCCCATCCGGACGGCCGGAAGCGAGCCCTCGTCGGTGCTCCCGACCGGTGAGGCGAAGACGGCACGGGTGCGGTCGATGTTCGACGCGATCGCCCCCCGCTACGACCTCGTCAACCGGCTGATGACGTTCGGCCTCGACCAGGGTTGGCGACGGACCACCGTCGATGCCCTCGGGCTGCCGGCGGGCGCGGTCGTCCTCGACCTCGCCTGTGGCACCGGCGACCTCACCCGCCTGGCCGCCCGCCGCGGCTACCGGACCGTCGGCGCCGACCTCAGCTGGGGCATGCTCCAGGCCGATCGCGGACGCGGCCGGCTCGGCGGTCCAGTGCGACGCCAGCCGACCTGCCGCTCGCCACCGCGTCGGTCGACGGCATCGTCTGCGGCTACGCGCTGCGGAACTTCACCGACCTCGGCGGCCGTCCCTCGCCGAAGCCGGCCGGGTCCTGCGGCCGGGCGGCCGGATCGCGGTCCTCGAGGTGGCCGCGCCGCCGGCTGGGCTCCTGCGGGCCGGCCACAAACTGTGGTTCGAGCACGGCGTGCCGCTGCTCGGTGGCCTCCTCTCCGACGCCGACGCCTACCGCTACCTCCCCCGATCGACCGCGTACCTGCCCAACGAGACCGAGCTGCGGGCCCTCTTCCGCCAGGCCGGGTTCGCTACCGTCGGCCGTCGCCGGCTGAGCGGTGGCTTGAGCCAGCTGTTGACCGGCACCCGAGCCGGGATGCCCGCGGCAATGGCGGCCGAGTGATCGAACCGGGGCCGACCGGCCCCCCGGACCCGACCGGGCTGCGGGCAGTCTCGGTGTCGCTCGATCGTGGACGGGTCCCGCTGGCCGGCCTCCTGGCGACGGCCGGTACGTCCGGCGCCCTCGTCGCCGCCGACCGGCTGACGCTGGCCAGCGTCGGCACCGCCGCGGTGCTCGACCTCCCGGGTGGGCTCGGCGACCCGACCGGGCGGGCGGCCGTCGAGGCCTGGTTGGCGGCCGTCCCACACGACGGCGCGGGCAGCCGACGACCGGGTCGCCGCGGTCGGCGCCCTCCCCTTCGACCGCGTCCGCGCCGGGCGTCCTCGTCGTGCCCGTCCTCACCATCCGCGTCGACGGCGACGGCGACGTCCGGGCCACGCTCGTCGCCGCGGCCGGCAACGAGCAGGTGCTCCGGACCGAGCTCGCCAACCTCCTCGGACTGGCCCGAGACGTCGAGGACCGGCTGGCCGAGCCGGACGACGAGCCGCCGCCGTCGCTCGTCGAGGTCCCGCCGGGTTCGGGCTACGCCGACGCGGTAGCGGTCGCGGTCGCCGACATCACGGCCGGCCGGCTCGACAAGGTCGTCCTCGCCCGGAGCGTCGAAGCCCGCTTCCCGGCCCCGCCGGACCTCGGCCGGGTCGTCAGCCGGCTCCGGTCACAGGAGCCGTCGTGCACGACGTTCTCCCTGCCCGGTCCCCGGCGGCCGGTTCGTCGGTGCGACGCCGGAACTGCTCGTCCGTCGGCGGCGTCAGACGGTGACGTGCCATCCGCTGGCCGGCACCGTCGGGCTGCTCGGCGACGCCGGCGTCGACGGCGAGACGGTCCGGCAGCTGCTGGCGTCGGCCAAGGACCGCCGAGAGCACCGGCTCGTCGTCGACGACATCGCCGCCATCCTCGGCCCGCGGTGTGCCGAGCTCCGCGTGCCCGACGAACCGTCGCTCGTCCAGTTCCGCTCGGTCGCCCACCTCGGCACGGCGATCCAGGGCACGCTGTTCGGCGACGACCCCATCCTCGACCTGCTCGCCGCCCTCCACCCGACGCCGGCCGTCGGGGGCGTCCCGCTCGACGCCGCGCTCTCGGCGATCACGACGCTCGAGACGACCCGCCGCGGCTACTGGGCCGGACCGGTCGGCTGGGTCGACGCAGCCGGCGACGGCGAGTGGATGATCGGCCTGCGTTCAGCGACCGTGCACGGCCGGCTGGCCCGCCTGCACGCCGGCGCCGGCATCGTCGCCGGCTCCGACCCGGCCGCCGAGCTGGCCGAGACGACGGTCAAGCTGGCGCCCGTCCTCGACGCGCTCGTTCCCGGCGCGTCCGCCCTGCTCTAGGTCCGTCTCGCCCGGTCGAACGTCGATAGGCAGCTCGACCGTGAAGCTGGCCCCGGCGCCCGGAACCGACTCGACGCGGGCCCGGCCACCGAGCGCCTCGGCGATCGCCCGGACGATCGACAGCCCGAGGCCGGTGCCCTGCCCGGTGCGGGACGCGTCCCCGCGGTAGAAGCGGTCGAACACCCGAGCGGCCTGCTCGGGGCTGAGGCCCGGTCCCTCGTCGACAACGCGGAGGCAGCCCCAGCCGCCGGAGGCGGTGACCTCGACGCGGACCGGCGTGCCCGGCGGCGTGTGCGAGAGCGCGTTGCGGATGAGGTTGTGCGCCACCTGGGCCAGCCGGTCACGATCGCCGACGACGACGACCGGCTCGGGCGCGACCAGCTCTATCGGTCGGTCCGGGTCGGCCGCCCGGGCGTCGTAGACCGCATCCCGGCAGACGCGGCGCAGGTCGACCGGTCCACGCTCGAGCTGACGACCCTGGTCGAGACGGGCCAACAGGAGCAGGTCGTCGACGATGCCGCCCATCCGGGCCGCCTCGTGCTCAACCCGGGCCAGCGCCCGCTGCTGTCCCTCGTAGTCGACGAACGCGCCCTTGCGCAGCAGCTCCGCGTAGCCGCGGATCGACGTCAACGGCGTCCGGAGCTCGTGCGACGCGTCGGCGACGAATTGGCGCAGTCGGGCCTCGGACTGCGACTTCTCGACGAACGCGGTCTCGATCTGGGTCAGCATGCCGTTGAGCGCAGTGCCGAGCCGCCCGACCTCGCTGTTCTCGTCGCCCGGCTCGACCCGACGGGTCAGGTCGCCCGAGGCGATCGCCCCGGCCGTCCGCGCCATGTCGTCGAGCGGGCGCAGGCCCCGGCGGATCGTCCAGAGCACGAGCCCGCAGAGGGCGAACAGGACGACCAACGAGACGATGATCTCGACCCGCAGCAGCGACGAGAGCGTGTCGTCGGTCGGTGTCAGCGCGACCGCAGTGATCAAGATGCCCTGCGGCACCCGGACCGCGACGGCCCGGTAGGAGGCGTTCGAGCTGGTGGACGACAACGTGAACGACGCCGAGTTCGGCCGGTACGCGCCGGCCTGGGTCCCTCTCCCGGGGGCGGCTCGCGCCCGCACTGTCAGGACGTGGATGACCGGCGGCGGGCTCGTCGAGGCGGCCGACACTCCGGTGTGCGCCGGCCGGGACGCCACCACCCGACCGTCGTGATCGAGGACCACGACGTAGACGTCTTCGTTGACGTGATCGTCGATGGTGTCGTAGTTCACCGGGTGCCCGTTGTCCGCCGCGTACGTCAGGAACTTGGCCGCCAGCGCCTGCGTGGAGTCGAGCTGGGCGTCGAGGCGGCCGTAGAGGAACGAGTGGAGCGACGAGTACGTGACGACGTCCGCCACCGCCAGGCCGATCACCAAGAGGACCGCCATCGTCAGCGTCAGCCGCCGGTGCAGTCTCACGTCAGCTCATTCGCGCGGCAGCCGGAGGCTGTAGCCGACCCGGCGCACCGTGTGGATCAGCGGCGGGTCGAACTCGTCGATCTTCTTGCGCAGGTAACTGATGTACGTCTCGACGATGTTCCCGTCGCCGGTGAACCCGTAGTCCCACACGTGGTCGAGGATCTCCGACTTCGAGACGACGCGACGAACGTTCTCGAGCAGGTACTGGAGGACGTTGAACTCCGTCGCGGTCAGCTCGACCGGTACGCCCTGGCGCCAGACCTCGTGGGTGTCGATGTTCATCACCAGGTCGGCGAAGCGGAGCTCAGCCCCGGCAGCCTCGTCATGCCCGGTCCGACGGAGCACCGCCCGGACCCGGGCGACGAGCTCGTCGAGGCTGAACGGCTTAGTGACGTAGTCGTCGCCCATCGCCAGGCCGGCAACCTTGTCCTCGGTGCCGTCCCGGGCGGTCAGGAAGACGACCGGGACCTTGTCGCCGCCCTCGCGGAGCCGCCGGCAGACCTCCGTGCCCTCGAGGTCGGGCAGCATGACGTCGAGCATGACGAGGTCCGGATGGCTGTTCCGGACCAGGTGGAGCGCCTCGGCCCCCGTCGCCGCCACGTCCACCGTGAAGCCCTCGAAGCGCAGGGCGGCCGACAGCAGATCGGTGATGTACGGCTCGTCGTCGACGACCAGGATCCGTTCGCCCTCTGCGGTCACGCCTCTATGTTCGCAGAGTTCTCGCCGTCGGCACAGCCGCCGGGCGCCGCGAGCGCCCGTTCAGGCTGTGCCACGCCCGCTCGATACCCCACAGCGTGACCAGGCCGAGCGCCTCGACGACGATCGCCGACGACATCTTCGACTCGCCGGCCACCCGGTCGACGAACCGGATCGGGACCTCCGTGATCGCCGCGCCGGCCTGCTTGGCCTGGTACGTCATCTCGATCTGGAACCCGTAGCCCTCGGCCTTGACCTCGTCGAGGTCGATCCGCCGGAGCACGGTCGCCGCGTAGGCCCGGAAACCGGCCGTCGAGTCGGCGACGCCCAGCCCGAGGACGAGTGTGGCGTACCGGTTGCCGCCCCGTGACAGCAGGTGACGGTGCCACGACCAGTCCGGGATCGATCCGCCGGCGACGTAGCGCGAGCCGATCGACACCTCGTAGCCGTCCGACAGCGGCGCGATCAGCCCCGGCAGGGCGGCCGGGTCATGCGAGAAGTCGGCGTCCATCTCGACGCAGGCGTCGTACCCCTCGTCGAGACCCCAGCGGAAGCCGGCCCGGTAGGCACTGCCGAGACCCGATTTGGCCGACCGCCGCAGCACGTGGACGTCCGGGAGCTCCTTCGCCGCCGTCTCGACCAGGTCGGCCGTCCCGTCCGGGCTCCCGTCGTCGACGACGAGGATCCCGGCGTCGGGGAGGGCAGCCCGGACGCTCGCGAGCATCCGCTCGACGTTCTCCGCCTCGTTGTACGTCGGGACCACGACCAGGACGCGCACTACGGCAGCTTAGGGGACGCTGGGAACGTCCTTCAGGTCAGCCGCCGAATCGACCACCGGATCGCCGTCCGGCCCCTTCCGGATCTCCCGCACGACGACCTGGATGGCGCCACCGACCGGGATACCGATGAGCGCCCCGACGAACGTGCCCAGGCCGGCGCCGACCCGGCCGCCGAGCGTCGCCCCGACCAGTACCGCCAGGAGGACCCACAGCGGGTTCAGCCGCACCGTCTTGCTCATGATCACCGGGTTGAGGATGTGGTTCTCGATCTGCTGGTACACGAGGAAGACGACGAGCGTGACGATCAGCGCCGGAACCGAGTGGAACGCGGCGATGATGACCACCGGCACGCCGGCCAGCAGGCCCCCGACCAACGGGAGCAGGTCGACCAGCGCTACCCACAGCCCGAGTAGGAACGGGTACGGCACGCCCATGATGACGAGCGTGACGAAGATGATCACGCCGGCGATCACCGACGTCAGCCCGTTGCCGAGCATGTAGCCGGTCACCGACCGGGACGCCTCGTCGTAGACCCGCACGAACCGCTCGCCGCGGGCCGGGCTGAGCAGGTTCAAGAACCCCCGGCGCAGCGTCGGTGCCTCCAGCAGGATGAAGAGCGACAGGATGGCGATGGTGCCGAGCGCGACGAGCGAGCTGACCGCCGTCGCCCCGACCGACAACGCCTGAGCCGGCTTGAGGCTCTTCGTGATCTCGCCAGCCAGCTTCGGCGCGTTCTTCGTCACCCACTGCTGGAGGTGGAACCGCTTGAGCAGGTGCCCGATGTGGCCCCGTCCGTGCTCGGCCTGCCGGACGAGCGTCGGCAGCTGCTTGGCGAAGTGCGTCACCGCCTCGACCAGCGGCGCGGTGAACAGGATGACGATGCCGACGAACGCGACGAACGCGACGACGAAGACGATCGTCACCGCCAGTCCTCGCGCCGGCACGCCCCGCTGGACGAAGTGGACCGCCGGCGAGAGCAGCAGCGCGATGAAGAACGCGACCACCGCGTAGAGGAGGATCGTCCGCAGTACCCATAGCAGGAGGATGACCAGGAAGTTCAGGTCGAGGATGGCGAAGGCGACGATGATCGTCGTCACGATCGTCGCCAGCGGGATGCCCCGGGCATGGGCCGCGGCCGACAGCCGTCCCCGGTACGTCTCCGGGTCGTGCGCCGGCCCGGTCGGCGGGACGAACGCCGTCGGCTCCTCCGGCGGCGGTTCCCCTGCCACCCCCGATGACCTGGCCATCCGCCAAGCATTGCAGGTCTCGGTAGTCCCTACGTGGAAGCATGGCCGCGATGGATCCAGGGGCCGACGAGCAGTCGGGCGCGTCGTCGCCCACGTCCGGAACGCCCCCGCCGGGCACTGAGCCACCGCTCTCGGCGGCAGCGGCGCCGATCGGCGAACTGCCCGCTCCGGACGGCCCGGCGGCTCCAGAAGGGCCGCCGCCTCCGGACGCGCCGCTGGCTCCGGACGGCCCGGCGCCGATCGGGGTGGCACCGGCCGGCGCCGAACCATCGGCGACGGATGCGCCGCCGGCGATGGGCGAACCACCCGCGGCCACACCGGGGCCGCCGGCGAAGCGCAAACGGTGGATCCCTCGGGAGATCAAGTGGACGATCACCGTCGTCGCGCTCTTCTTCGTCCTCGAGTACCTCCTGCTGCCGGACATCGCCAGCGCCCGCAAGTCGCTGAACCTGCTCGGCGAGGTCAACGTCTTCTGGCTGATCCTCGGCGTCCTGCTCGAGTTCGGCGCGCTCGCCGCGTACGCCGAGCTCAGCCACACCGTCCTGACGCCCGACTCGCCGCACCGGTTCCAGCTCTTCCGGGTCAACATGTCGAGCCTGGCGGTCAGCCACATCCTCCCCGGCGGCACCGCCCCCGGCTCGGCCGTCGGCTACCGGCTGCTGACCGAGCTCGAGGTCCCCGGCAGCGTCGCTGCGTTCGGTCTCGCCACCCAGGGCGTCGGCTCGGCGGTCGTCCTCAACGGCATCTTCTGGCTCGCCCTGCTCATCTCGATCCCGCTCAACGGCTACAACCCGCTCTACGGGTTCGCGGCGATCGCTGGCGTCATCCTGATCAGCCTGTTCGCCGGCACCATCCTCCTACTGACCCGGGGCAAGCACAGCGCGGCCGATTACCTGCACCGGCTGGCAACGCACCTGCCGTTCATCAACCCCGACCGGATCTCGTCGCTCGTGCAGAACATCGCCGACCGGCTCGTCATCTTGCTGCGCGACCGGGCGTTGCTGACCCATGCGATGGAATGGGCCGCGCTCAACTGGATCCTCGACGCGGCGTCGCTCTGGGTGTTCATCTTCGCCTTCGGCCACGCCGTCTCCCCCATCGACCTGCTCGTCGCCTACGGCCTGGCGAACATCCTGGCGGTCATCCCGATCACGCCCGGCGGCCTCGGTGTCGTCGAAGGCATCCTCATCCCGACGCTCGTCGGCTTCGGCACGCCGAAGGCCACGGCCATCCTCGGCGTCCTGTCGTACCGGCTCGTCAATTTCTGGTTGCCGATCCCGCTCGGTGGGATCGCGTACGGCTCGCTCCGCTTCGGGCCGCATGCCCGACGCTGCGGGCGCGGGCCACCGCCAATGGCGCCGGTCGGTCAGCGGAGACCAAGCGGCATCTCCGTTGGCCGCGGGGCAGCACCAACCATGAGGCGGCCGGGACGCCAAACGTGACGCAGCGCAGCGGCGAACCGGCGAACTAGCGGCGAACCGGCGAGCTCAGCGCGCTCTGCCGGGCGGAGCTCGACCTCCCGGCGCCGGCGGGCCCGTTCGAGGGCCAGCTCCTTCAGCTGCCGCTGTGAGTCGACGCCCCGCGTCGTCGGGATCCGCCGCCACCGTCGGTCGGCGCCGAGCGCCCACGAGTTGGTGTCGTCGGTGAAGACGAGGTCGAGGATCTCGAGCAGCCGGGCCTGGAGCTCGGGGTCGCGGACCGGCGCGAGCACCTCGATCCGGCGATCGAGGTTCCGCTCCATCAGATCGGCCGAGCCGATGAGCAGCGTCAGCGGCAGCGAGCCCGACCCGCCCGAGCCGCCACCGACGTGCGGCGCGTCGTCCTTCGACCCACCGAACCGGTAGATCCGGGAGTGCTCGAGGAACTCGCCGACGATCGACCGGACGCGGATGTTCTCCGAGAGCTCCGGGATACCCGGCCGCAGGCAGCAGAGCCCGCGGACGGCCAGGTCGATCGGGACACCGGCACACGACGCGGCGTAGAGCGCGTCGATCATCTCCGGGTCGGTGAGCCCGTTGACCTTGATGACGATCCGGCCGTCCGGTCCGGCCGCGGCCTGCTCGTCGATCATCTCGAGCACCCGGCGCCGAAGCGTGACCGGCGCGACGAGGATCTCCCGGTAGCCGGCATGGCGGCTGAAGCCGGTCAGGTAGTTGAAGAGGTCGCCGACGTCCGCGCCGATCCCCGGGTCCGACGTGAGCAAGCCCAGGTCCTCGTAGATGCGCGCGGTCTTCGAGTTGTAGTTGCCGGTCCCGACGTGGCAGTACCGCCGGATGCCGTCCTCCTCGCGGCGCAGGACGAGCACCGTCTTCGAGTGCGTCTTCAAGCCCGACGAGCCCGTAGACGACGTGGACGCCCGCCTCTTCCAGCGCCCGGGCCCAGCCGATGTTCGCCTGCTCGTCGAAACGGGCCTTCAGCTCGACGATCGCCGCCACCTGTTTGCCGGCCTCCGCCGCCCGGATCAGCGACGCGACGATCGGGCTGTCGCCGGAGGTCCGGTAGAGCGTCTGCTTGATCCCGAGCACGTCGGGGTCGTCGGCCGCCTGGGCGACGAACGCCTCGACCGACGTGGCGAACGAGTCGTACGGGTGGTGGAGCAGGACGTCGCGCTCGCGCAGCACCTCGAACAGGTCCATCGGCTCGTTGCCGGCCGTCGCCAGGTGCGGCGGCGTCATCGGCGTCCAGGTCTCTTCGTGGAGGTCCGGGCGGTCGAGCGAGTAGACCGCCCAGAGGCCGCCGAGGTCGAGCGGCGCGTCGACGACGTAGACACCGTCCGACGGCACCTCGAGCTCGGCCGCCAGCCGCTCCCGCAGCTCCGGGCTGGCGCCGGCGTTGATCTCCAGCCGGACCGCGCTGCCGAACCGCCGACGGCGCAGCTCCATCTCGACGGCCACGAGCAGGTCGTCGGCCTCGTCCTCGCTCCAGCGCCAGGTCGGCGTTGCGGGTGACCCGGAACGCGTCGTGCTCGCCGATCGTCATCCCGGGGAACAGCGTGTCGAGATGGGCGGCGATGACCTGCTCGAGCGGGACGAACCGCTCCCCGTCGGGCATGACGACGAACCGGGGCAGGACCGGCGGCACCTTGACCCGGGCGATGCGCTGCTCGCCGGTCGCCCGGGTCGCCCACCTCGACCAGCAGGTTGAGCGAGAGGTTCGAGATGTACGGGAACGGGTGGCCCGGGTCGACGGCCAGCGGCGTCAGCACCGGGAAGATCTGCCGGTCGAAGACGTCGACCAGGTACGTCCGGTCGTCGTCGTCGAGCGATGACCAGTCCGACAGCCGGACGCCAGCGGTCGGCGAGCGCCGGAACGAGCCGGTCGAGGAAGATCCGGTCCTGCCGGGCGCACGAGCTCCTCGACCCGGGCCCGGATCACCTTGAGCTGCTCCCCCGGGCGCAGACCGTCGACCGACCGCGTCCGGACACCCGCGACGACCTTGTCCTGGAGCCCGGCCACGCGGACCTGGAAGAACTCGTCCATGAGCTGGGCGAAGATGGCCATGAACTTCACCCGCTCGAGCAGGGCGAGCTTGTCGTCCTCGGCCAGATCGAGCAGGCGAGCCGCGAAGTCGAGCCTCGACAGCTCGCGGTTCGTGAACCGCTGGTAGCCGAACGACGTGATGATCTCCCTGGTCGACACCTCGCGACGGCCCGCCGCCGGGCCGTCGTCCTCACCGGGCGAAGAAACCGTCGCCGCCGGCGTGGCGGCGCTCGATCGGGGGTCTTCGGTGGTCGTGCGCTCCAGGGTCATTGCCTCTCCGACGACGTCCGCGGCCACCGGCTTCCACCGCCGACGGCACTCCCCGACACTACGCTCTCCGCAGTGGTCCAGACCGCGCCTCGGCCCCCCACGCCCCCTTCACGCAGCGCCCGGCGTCGCCGCGCCCTGCCGCCGTGGCCCCGCGGGCCGAAGCCGAAGCGCCGGACCGAGCTCGGGCTTCTGATCTTCGCCGCACTGATCACCGTGGCCCTGTACGTGATCGCGGAGGTCGGGACAAAGAACAAGATCCCGCCCCACATCGGGCCGCTCCTGGCGGTCATCCTCGGCATCTCGCTCATCGGCCACGTCGCCAACCGGTGGCTCGTACCGCAGGCCAACGCGGTCGTGCTCCCGCTGGCGGCCCTGCTCAACGGCATCGGCTACGTCGTCATCGTGCGCTGGAACCCGCCGGCGGCGAAGTCCCAGGCCACGTGGGCCGTCCTCGGGATGGTCCTCTACGTCGTGACCCTCTCGTCGTCCGGCACTCGAGGGATCTCGACCGGTACCGGTACCTGCTGCTGCTCGGGGCCGGCCTCCTGCTCGTCGCCCCTCTGATCCCCGGGCTCGGCGTCTCCGCCAAGACAACGCTCGGCGCCCGGCTCTTCGTCCACCTCGGACCGATCCAGTTCCAGCCGATCGAGCTCGCCAAGATCCTGCTCTGCGTCTTCTTCGCGTCCTACTTCGCCGAGAACAAGGAGCTGCTGTCGATCCCGACCGCCCGGATCGGCAACCGCCTCGTCCTCGACCCCCGGCCGCTGTTGCCGATCCTCGTCGCCTGGGCGATGGCCATGTTGGTCATCGGGGTCGAGAACGACACCGGCTTCGCCATGCTCATCTTCACGATGTTCATCGCCCTTCTCTGGGTCACGACCGGTCGGTGGACGTACCTGGTGTTCGGCATCGTCCTGTTCGCGATCGGCACCGTCGCGGTGACCCACCTCGTTCCCCACGTCGAGACCCGAATCTCTGGGTGGCTCAATCCCGGATTGCACACACAGCTCACGCAGGGCAAGTACGCCTTCGCCAACGGCGGCGTCGGCGGGTCCGGACTCGGGCTCGACCGGCCGGCGGGGTCGATTCCCGAGCTGACCAGCGACATGATCTTCTCGGCCATCGGCGACGAGCTCGGTCTCATCGGCGCGGCCGGTGTCGTCGTCGCGTTCGTCCTGCTCGTCGGCGCCGGGCTGCGGATCGCCCAGACCGCCCGGTCCGACTTCTCCAAGCTCGTGGCGACCGGCCTCACCGCCATCCTGGGCTTCCAGGCCTTCTTCATCATGGCCGGGGTCGTCCAGCTCCTCCCGCTGACCGGCATCACCTTGCCGTTCGTCGCCTATGGCGGGTCGTCGCTCGTCGCCAACTACATCCTCATCGCCATCCTGATGCGCGTCTCGCAGGAGGGCGCGTCGAACGCGGCCGAGGAGGCGCTCGGTCTGAGCCTCCCCGGCGAGACCGCGTTCACGCCCGCTCGATAGCTCAGTTCTTGGCGGACCAGTTCTTGGCGGACCAGTTCTTGGCGGATCAGTTCGTGGCGATGCCGACGACCGGCTTGTTCAACGGCTTCCCGCCCATCGACCCGTAGAACTGGGCGTCACCGAAGCTGAAGATGCCGCCGTCCGTGGCCACCTCCCAGTAGCCGGCGCCGTCCTCCGTGGCGCCGATGCCGACGACCGGCTGGTTGAGCGGCTTCCCGCCCATCGACCCGTAGAACTGGGCGTCACCGAAGCTGAAGATGCCGCCGTCCGTGGCCACCTCCCAGTAGCCGGCGCTGGTTGGCGTCGCTGTGATCCCCACGATCGGCTTGTTCAATGGCTTGCCGCCCATCGAGCCGTAGAACTGGGCCGAGCCGAACGCGAAGAGCCCGCCGTCGCTGGCGACCTCCCAGTAGCCGTGACCTGTCGGCGCGGCCGCGATGCCGACGACCGGCTTGTTCAGAGGCTTGCCGCCCATCGAGCCATAGAACTGGGCCGAGCCGAACGCGAAGATGCCGCCGTCGCTGGCGACCTCCCAGTAGCCCTGACCTGTCGGCGCGGCCGCGATGCCGACGACCGGCTGGTTCAGAGGCTTGCCGCCCATCGACCCGTAGAACTGGGCCGAGCCGAACGCGAAGATGCCGCCGTCGCTGGCGACCTGCCAGTAGCCCTGACCTGTCGGCGCGGCCGCGATGCCGACGACCGGCTTGTTCAGAGGCTTGCCGCCCATCGACCCGTAGAACTGGGCCGAGCCGAACGCGAAGATGCCGCCGTCGCTGGCGACCTGCCAGTAGCCCCCCTGGTAGACGAACTGGCTACCGGTTGCGGCCGGGCTTTGACTACCCAACCGGGTGACCGTCACGTTCACCGCACCTGTGCCCGGCGGCGACGTCGCCAACAGCGAGACGTCCGACGTCACCTCGTACCGGGCCGCTGCGCTGGCCCCGAAGTCGACGGCGGTGGTCCCATGAAGATAGGCGCCCTGGATGAGCACCTCCGTCCCACCGCGGCTCGGCCCGGAACCGGGGGCCAACGTGCTGACCGTCGGTGGACCGAAGTAGGTGAACTGGTCGAGCGGGCTAGTCGCCACGGGGCCGCTGGCGGCCGTCACGACGATGTCGACGGCGCCAGCGGTGCCGGGCGGCGAGACCGCAGTGATCTGCGTGTCCGAGTCGACCGTGAACGACGTCGCCGGCACGGTCCCGAACTGCACCGCGGTCACGCCGGTGAACCCGGACCCGGTGACCGTCACCGTCGTCCCGCCGCCCACGGGTCCGGCCGACGGCGACACGCCGGTGACCTCACCGGCCGCGACGTACGTGAACTCGCCACCGCCGTCGGGCAGGCTCTCCCCATAGGGCGTCGTCACCGTGACGTCGACCGGCCCGGCTGTCCCCGCTGGCGAGACCGCAGTGATCTGCGTGTCCGAGTCGACCGTGAACGACGTCGCGGCGGTCGAACCGAAGTTCACCGCGGTCGCGCCAGTGAACCCGGTGCCGGCGATCGTGGTGGTCGTCCCGCCGGCCGTCGGCCCCGATGTCGGCGTCACCGAAGCGACGGCCGGCGCATCGACGTACGTGAAGTGATCGGCCGGCGTCGGGGCAGACTCTCCGCCTGCCGTCGAGACCTGGACGTCGATGGTGCCGACATCGACCGCCGGCGACACCGCGGTCACCTCGGTCGGCGACACCGCGGTGACCGACGTCGCGGCGACCCCGCCGAAGGTGACCCCGGTCGGTGCTGTCAACGCTGTCCCGGTGATCGTCACCGCCGTCCCGCCGGCGGTCGGGCCGCTGTTCGGAGCCACGCCGGTGACATTCGGCGCGGCGATCGGCGTTCCGGTGACCGTGAACGACTCGGCCACTGTCGCCGATGGGCCGCCGTCCCGGGCGGCCGTCTGACCGGTGAACACGACTGTCGTCGACGTTCCCGCAGTGTTCGTCACGGTCAACTGGGCCGTGTATGTCCCAGGCACCGGGTACTGGTGCTGCGTCGTCGGTACCGACGTCGTCACCGGCGGCGAGCCGTCGCCGAAGCGCCACGTGTACGACGCAACTGTGCCGACCGGCGACGACGACCCGGAGCCGTCGAACGCGGTCGGCGTCGATGTCGTCCCCGGCGTCACCGTGAACGCGGCCGTCGGCGCCTGGTCAGGGGTGATGGCCAGGCCGAGCGGCCCGCCCCCGACGGTCGTCGCCGGGCCGACCTGTCCGGACGCCGTCGCGATCGGCACAACCCGATCGCCGGCGGCCTCGCTCACGTACGCCGTTGCGCCGTCCGGAGTGAACGTCACCGCGGTCGGGCTGCCGCCGATCTGGATCGCTGGTCCGGCCGTTCCTGACGTCGTGTTGATCGGCACGACCGTCCCTTGGACCGAGTTGGCCGCGTACACGAGGCCACCATTGGGGTCGACGGCGACATCCGCGACGCCGAACCCGGCCCGGATGGCCGGCCCCGGCGACGCGGTCCCGAGGTTGATGGGCACGACCGTCCCGAACAGCGGGTTCGCCACGTACGCGGTCGTCCCGTCCGGTGAGACCGTGACGCCCTGCGGGATACCGCCGAGCACGATCGACGGCCCCAACCGGCCGGTTGTCAGGTTCAGGATCCGCACCGTGCCAACGTCCGGCTCGGTGATGACCGCCTGGCGGCCGCTCGGCGTCACGGCGATCCCCTGGGGGTCCGGGCCGCCGGGAAGCGTCGCGACGGTCCGGTTCGACGACGTGTTGATGACCGAGACGGTGCCGGAGTAGAGGTTCGTGACGTACGCGGTCCTCCCGTCCGGCGACATGGCGATCGCCGACGGGCACTCGCCGACCCGTATGGCCGAGCCGACCGCTCCGGTCGCCAACGTGACCGGGTAGACCGCGTCCACCGACGACGTGACGAGGCAGCTGACGGCAGTCGGCGCCACGACGTACGCCGTCTTGGCGTCCGGCGTGATCGCCACTGCCACCGGACGGCCGGCAACGCGGATCGCCGGTCCGGGCTGGCCGGACATCGTCGAGACCGGCGTCACGGATCCCGAGAGGATGCCGGACAACGGCGTGGCGACGTACGCCGTCCACGAGGCCCCGAGCAACCCTGCTCTCGTCGTCGCCGGCGTCGTCGCCGGCGCGGCCGATGCCGGCCCGGCCAGACCGAGACCAGCGAACAGGCCTCCGGCCGTCACCGCCAGTGCGGCCCCGGCCGCCAGCCAACCGCTCACGCGGTGCTCACCCCGGTCCGTCCGTTGCCGACCCACCTGACGATCCGATGCCATTCGCCTCTCCCTCTTTGCCGCTCGCCGCCGCTCCCCCCGCGCCCGGGAGCGCCCACACGCTATGCGCTAGCCGTACCCCGTCCCGGAAACCACGTCACCGGGGCCGGCCAGGAGCCGCTCGTCGGCGAGGATCGGCGCGGAAACTGGCTGGCGGGCGGCGAGGACGATGCCGTCGCTTGGACGGCACGGTACGACCTCCCGGCCCTGGGCGCTCATGACGTCCATCTCCGCGCCATAGGTCGTCCCCTGCCGGCTGACGAGCCGAACCGCGACGAGGTCGGCCCGGAGCCGCTGCAGGACCGTCGTGAACAGCTCGTGGGTCAGCGGACGGGGCGTCGAGCCGCCACGGAGGGCGTACGCCAGCGCGACACCTTCGGGCAGGCCGACCCGGAACGACAGCTCACGCAGCGGCGATTCGGCCTCCTGCAGCGTCACCAGCGGGTACTGGTCCGGAAGCTCCACCGTCACCGCCATGACGTCCATCACCCGGAACACCGGCTCCGGCCCCTCGCTGGCCGGCATCTCAACCGGTCCGGCGGGCGTAGACGGACAGGGCGATGCCGACGCCCATGAAGAACGCGATGACCGCCGTCCCGCCGTAACTGATGAACGGCAACGGGATACCGGTGATCGGCATGATCCCCATGTTCATGCCCGCGTTCTGGAACGTGCTGAACGCCAGGAACGTGAAGATGCCGGTGCACAACAGCCGTCCGAAGCTGTCGCGGGCCAGCTGCCCGGCCCGCAGGATCCGCCAGCAGACGATCGCCAAGACCGCGAGGACCGCGGTGGCGCCGATGAAACCGAGCTGCTCGCCGACCGCGCTGAAGATGAAGTCCGTCCGCTGCTCCGGTACGTACCCGAGGTTCGTCTGAGCGCCATGGAGCAACCCCTTGCCGAACAGCCCGCCGGAACCAATCGCCGACTTCGCCTGGTTGAGGTTGTAGATCTCTGTCTGCTGGAGCTTCGTCAGGTGCTTTGTGTCCTGGTGGAGGAAGCTCGTGATCCGCGTGATCTGGTAGTGGTGGAGCAGTCCGGCCTCGACCGCGACGATCACGACGAGGACCGCGCCGACGAGGAGCATCACCAGGATCCGGTTGGGCAGTCCGGCCGCCGCCAACGTGACGAGCAGGACGATCGTCATGATCAGCGCGGTCCCGAGGTCCGGCTGGATCAGGACGAGGACGATCGGCACGCCGGCCATGACGAGCAACCGGACCACGTCCCGCCAGGCCAGTCCGTCGCTGCGCCGCGAGCAGTACGTCGCCACCGCGATGATCAGCGCGAGCACCGCGAACTCCGACGGCTGCAACTGCAGTGCACCCAGCTTGAACCACCGTTGCGACCCGAGTGTCGACGATCCGACGCCCGGAACCATGACGGCCAGCAGGAGGAAGACCGACAGCCCGTACAGGATGTACCCGACGGATTCGAGCCGTCGGTAGTCCAAGAGGGCCAGCGCGACCATGCAAACGACCCCGATGACCAGGAAGATCGCCTGTCGCTTCATGTAGTACGTCGGACTTGTGCCCGCGGCGAGGAGCTCGCCACGGGTGGCCGAATAGACCATGACGACGCCGATGACCGCAGCGAGGATCGCCGAGGCCACCAGGACCAGGTCGACACCGAGGACATGGCGCCTGACCGCACGGCCGCTGGTCGTCGTGATCACCGGGGCCTGCACCGCACGACAGAATATCGGTCGTGGCTCCCTCCGCCCTGCCGGTCGTCGCCGCCGACACGACTAGCTCCGGCAACAACGGCAACACAAACGGCGACTGGCTGTACCACCTCCTGGTCAAGGCCGGCGTCACACCGTCGACCGCCCACACGGTCCACGACTTCGTGCTCCGCCCTCTCGAGATCGTCCTCGTCATCGTCGTCGCCATCCTCGTCGCCCACTTCGGCGCCCGGGCGATCCGTCGGCTGCTCGGCAAGGTCGCCCGGCAGGCCGCCGACCGCTCGAGCGGCGCCCGAACCGGGGCGCGGGCGGCCACCGTCGTGGCCCTCGTCGGCAACCTCTGGCGGTTCTTCGTCGGCGTCATTGCCTTCTTCATCGTCCTCGGCATGCTCGGGATCAACCTCACGCCCCTCCTGGCCAGCGCCACCGTCATCGGAGCGACCATCGGGTTCGGGGCCCAGGCCCTCGTCCGGGACTACCTGTCCGGCGTCCTCCTGACGATGGAAGACCAGTTCGGCATCGGCGACACCATCACCGTCGGATCGATCACCGGGGCCGGCCTGATCACCGGCGTCGTCGAGGACGTCTCCTTGCGGGTGACCCGGGTCCGGGCAGCCGACGGATCGATCTGGTACGTCCCCAACGGCGACATTCGGGAGCTGTCCAACGCCTCCCGAGGCTGGGCGAAGGCGATCGTCGACGTTCCCCTTCGCGCCACCGACCCGGCAACGCTCGACCGGGCCAAGGATGTCGTCGCCGACGCCGCCCGAGCCGTCGCCACTGGTCCCCGCTTCGCCGCCTCGTGCACCGAGCCCCCCGAGATCCTCGGGATCGTCGCGGCCGACGCGGACGTCGTGGACGCTGCGTGTCGCACTGCGGACCTCGACCGACCAGCACGCGTCGCTCGAACGGCGCCCTCCGCGAGGCCATCGTCGGTCGGCTGGCCGAAGAAGGGCTCTGGCCGGCCCCCACCGAACCCGACTGAGTCGCCGACGATCTCGACCGGGTCTCGGCCGACCTTGCCCGGATCATCGCGGCCTCACAGCCGCTGTTGCGGGCCGCTCAAAACGGCCCGGCGCTACGTATCCGTCGTCACTTCCCGTACCGTTCTGACGAAGGTGATACAACCCGCTGGCATTATCGAACCATGCCTCCGGCCGCCGCCCGTCTGACCGGCACCCCCCTTTCGACCGGCACCGCTCGAGCGACCGACGCGGTGGCCGCCGCGGTCCGGACCCACCTCGACGGGCTACGAGTCGTGATGGGTGGCCTCTCCCCGGAAGCGGTGACCGGTGAGACCGCGGTGGAGCTCGTCACGCTCGGTATCGCTCTCGAGCGGATCGGCGCGTCGCTCCGAACCAGGTTTGCCCGTCGGGTGGAGACGACCGGTGCGTTCGTCGGTCACAAGCACATTGCCGGATGGCTGGCCGAGAAGGCCGGCGAGTCGGTCGGTCAGGCGCAGGGGGCCCTGAAGACGGCATCGCAACTGGCGGAGACCCCACTGGTCGACCGGGCATTCGGTGATGGCCGGCTCTCGCTCGCCCAGGCCCAGGTGGCGGCCGACGCGGCGACCGCCGATCCGGCCGCCGCCGAGACCCTCCTAGAAGTGGCGGCAACCGGCTCACTGAAGGATCTCAAGGCCGAGGCGGCCCGGGTCAAGCGCCGGGCACTGGGGGAGGCCTCCGTGCGAGAGAGCGAAGCCCGAGTTCATCGCCGCCGGTACTGCCGGGTCTGGTCGCCGCCGGAGGGCGGGGTGCGACTCGACGCGTGGTTGCCGACGATCGACGGGGCGAGAGTGAAGGCCGCCCTGGACCAGGCGACCGACGAGGTGTTCAAAGAGGCTTGGGCGGCCGGCCTACGGGATCGTCCGGACGCGTACCGGGCGGACGCGTTGGTCCGGGTCGTTCGGGGGGAAGGGTCGGCGCCGGCCCAGGTGGCCGTGCGGGTCGACGCCGGGACGCTGCGTCGGGGCTTCGTCGAGGGTGACGAGGTCTGTGAGATCCCCGGAGTGGGGCCCATCTCGGTCGACGCGGCCCGGGACCTCCTGGGCGACGCGGCGTTCCACGTCGTCGTGACCGACGGGGTCGACGTGAAGGCGGTGACGACGCCGAAGCGGACGATCCCGGCGGCGCTCCGTCGGGCGCTCATCGAACGGGACCGAACGTGCGCGGTGCCCGGATGCGACGCCACCCGGCACCTCCAGATCGACCACCGCTGGGAGTTCGCCAAGGGCGGCCCGACGAGCCTCTCGAACCTCTCCCGCCTATGCCCGCCGCATCACCGGATGAAGACGACGATGGGGTTCCGACTGGTCGAGACGGAAGGCGTCGTCCGGTGGGTCGGTCCTAGCGGCTGACCGCCGCCCACATTGCCTCGACCGGTGCCGGCTGCCCGGTCCACCGCTCGAGTTGCGCCGCGGCCTGGTGGACGAGCATGCCGAGGCCACCGACCGGCGTAGCGCCGGCTGCGGCGGAATCGAACAGCCACCGGGTCATCCGAGGGTGGTAGACGAGGTCGGCGGCCACCTGTCCGGCCCCGAGCCGGCCCGGGTCGACCAGGGGTCGTTCGTCAGCCGACGAGCTGTCGGCCATCCCGGCCGGCGTCGCCTGGACGACGAGGTCGGCTGCCCGGGCGTCGTCCGGACCACCGACCCGGCCGCGGTCGCCGGCGAGCGCGGCCGCGGTTGCTGCCCGCTCGGCCGTCCGGTTGACGACCACGACCTCGGCCGCGCCGTGGTCGGCCAGGGCACGGACGACAGCCCGCGCCGCGCCGCCCGCGCCGATGACGAGACAGCGCCGCCCGTCCGGGTCGAAGCCCGCCCCACGCCATAGCGACGCGACGAACCCGATCCCGTCGGTGTTGTCCCCCACCAGGACGTCGCCGTCCCGGTAGAGGCAGTTCACTGCGCCGAGGACGTCGGCCACCGGGGTCAGTCGGTCGACCAGGGCGACGACCGCAGTCTTGTGGGGCATCGTCACGGACAGCCCGGCGATACCGAGCGCCCGCATGCCGGCGACCGCGTCGGTGGCCGAGCCGTCGGGCACCGGGAAGGCCACGGAGACCCAGTCGAGGCCGAGCGCGTCGAAAGCGGCGTTGTGCAACCTCGGCGACAGCGAGTGACCGACGGGGTCGCCGATGACGCCCACGACCTGCGTGGCGGCCGACGGGGAGACCTCAGCCGGCGGCGTCATCCGAGTCCTCGGCTCTCGGCCAGCTTCTCGTTGGCGAGCTGCTGTGTGTACGTCGTCGCGAAAGCCTCCGTCCCGTCCTGGTCGACGACGACGAAGTACAGCCACGAACCGGGCGGCGGGTCGACCGCTGACCGCAGCGCGGTCATCGACGGGAAGCAGATCGGGGTCGGCGTGAGGCCGGCGTGCTTGTACGTGTTGTACGGCGTGTCGAGCTGCCGGTCGTGAGCGGTGACCGTGCCGCCGTCTTGGCCGAGCGAGTACAGCACCGTCGATGTCATGTCCAACGTCATCCCCTGGGCCAGCCGGTTGACGATCACCCGGGCGACCTTGGCCATGTTCTTGTCGTAGTAGCCCTCTTTCTCCACGATCGACGCGGCGATGACTACGTCGTACTCCGTCATCCCGAGCTTGGCCGCGGACTTGGTGTTCAGCCCGGCGGCCACGGCCTGGTGGTCGAACCGGTCGACCATCACGGTCAGTAGCTGCCGGGACGTCTCGCCGGCCGTGACCTGGTAGTCGCCGGTGCCGAGCAGACCCTCGAGGCTGTGATTGCCGGCCGGCTGGAACCTCGACGGGACGGTGTGGGAGACCTTGATGAACGATGTCGCGATGTCGCCCGGTGCCGCGCCGAGCTGGTCGGCCACTTCGGCCACGGTGTAGCCGGGCTTGACGTCGAGGGTATATGGCGGCGGGCCGGTCGAGCGCGTCAGGAACCAGATGACGACACCGATGGCGGCCGCGACCACCACCCCGACGACGAGGACCCGCAGGCCTCGCCGCCGCCGCCGGTGTGACGGGGTCACCTCGACGCCAGCCAGGCCTCGAGGAGCACGGTGGCGGCCGCGCTGTCGACCGACTGCCGACGAGCGGGCCCGCGCTTGCCGGCCTCGGCCAGTGCGGCATCGGCCGACACCGTCGTGAGCCGCTCGTCGAACGTCTCGACCGGTACGGCGACCGCCGACGCCAGCTCGCCGGCCGCGGCTCGGGCCGCTCGGGCGGCCGGCCCCTCCCGACCGTCGAGCGACAACGGCAGCCCAACGACGACGACGGCCGCGTCGACCTCGGCGACGACGTCGGCGATGGCCCGGACCCAGTCGCCCTGCCGTTCGACGACCGGACGCGGAAAGGCCATCGTCCCGGCCGCGTCGCTGACGGCCACCCCGATCCGCCGCTGGCCGAGGTCGACGGCGACGGCGCGGCTCACCGGTCGAGCAGGACCCGGCGGGCTTCGGTCAGCGCATCGTCCAGCCGGGACGCGTCCCGGCCGCCGGCGACCGCCACGTCGGGCGAGCCGCCGCCGCCGCCCTGGACGATCTTGCCGACCTGCTTGACGAGCGCACCGGCGTCCGGCTCGCCGCCGGTGGCGATGGCGATCGCCACCTTCGCCCCGTCGGCCGTCCCACCGACCACTGCCGCCCGTACGCCGTCGCGCCGCCGTACGGCCTGGGCGAGCGCCCGGAGCTCTTCGGCCGCTCGACCGTCCCGTCGGCCGACGACGATCCCGTCCTCCGCGGTCGCCGCCAGCTCGGCCGCGTCGGCATCGACGGCCGCGCTCTTCAGCCGGGCGAGCTCCTTCTCGGACGACCGCTGGCGGTCGAGCAGCCGCTGCAACGCGTCGACGACGCCGTCCGGCTCGACCTTCAGCAGCGTCGCCGCCTCCTGGACCAGCGCCTCGCGCCGCCGGGCCCGCTCGACGGTGGCCAGGCCGGTGACGGCCTCGATCCGCCGGGTGTTCGAGCCGATCGAGCCCTCCGAGACGATGGCGATCGGCCCGATCATGCCGAGGGCGTCGACGTGGGTACCGCCGCAGAACTCGAGCGAGTGGGGACCGGCGCGGACGACCCGGACGACGTCGCCGTACTTGTCGCCGAAGAACGCGACCGCGCCCATCGCCTCGGCTTCGGCCCGCCCTGCCTCGGTCGTCTCGACGGGATCGTCGGTCAGGACGTCCGCATTGGCCCTCTCGGTCACTTCGTCCAGCTGGTCGCCGGTCGGTGCCGAGTGGTGGGCGAAGTCGAACCGCAGGCGGTCCGGCGCGACCAACGACCCCTGCTGGCGGACGTGGTCGCCGAGCACGGTGCGCAGCGCGGCGTGCAAGAGATGCGTCCCGGTGTGGTTGCGCCGCAGCGCCTCCCGGCGCGGCCCGTCGATCGTCGCCAGGGCGTCCTGGTCGACGAAGAGGTCGCCGGTCACCTTGGCCCGGTGCGCGCTCAAGCCCGGCAACGCGGGCACGGTCTCGTAGACGTCGGCCCGGCCGGTCTCGGTGACGATCGTCCCGGTGTCGCCGACCTGGCCGCCACCCTCGGCGTAGAACGGCGACCGGTCGAGGAAGATCTCCGCGGTTCCCGGTTCCGATCCGGCCAGCACACCGACCACTCGGGCCGGCACCGCGTAGAGGTCCGGTGACCGCCCGACGAACGTCGTCGGCCCCTCGTCCTCCAGCAGGCCCCGGTAGGCGCCCTCGTCGGCCGCGGGCGGGATCTTCGCCGCCTGGCGGGCCCGGGCCCGCTGCTCGGCCATGCGTTCGTCGTAGCCTTGGCGGTCGACGGTCACGCCGGCCTCGGTCGCCAGCTCCTCGGTCAGCTCGATCGGGAAGCCGTGCGTGTCGTGGAGCCGGAACGCGACGTCGCCGGCCAGCGTCCCGCCGGCGTCGATCTCGTCCAGCGCCCCCTCGATGAGCGTCAGGCCGGTCCGCAGCGTCCGGTCGAAGCCGGTCTCCTCCCGCTCGAGCACGGTCTGGACGACCTCGAGCGACTCCGGGAGCGTCGGGTACGCCTCCCCCATCACCCGGGCCGACTCCTCGGCCAAGCCGGCCGTGACGAGCCCGGTCGCGCCGAGCCGGCGTGCCGCGAGCACGGCTCGGCGGATAACGCGGCGCAGGACGTAGCCGCGGCCGTCGTTCGACGGGATGACGCCGTCGGCGACGAGCATCGTCATCGCCCGGCCGTGGTCCGCGAGCACCCGGAGCGCGACGTCGGACCGGTCGTCGGCGCCGTAGCGGACGCCGGTCAGCTCCTCGGCCGCGGCCACCAGCGGGGCGAGGACGTCGGTGGCGAAGACCGAGTCGGTGCCTTGGAGGATCGGCAGGATCCGCTCCAGCCCGGCGCCGGTGTCGATGCTCTTGCGCGGCAGGTCGTGCAGCGTCCCGTCGGCCGCCCGGTTGAACTGCATGAAGACCAGGTTCCAGATCTCGACGAACCGCTCCGAGCCGCCGTGGGCCGGACCGCCCGGCGCACCGTAGGCGTCACCCTTGTCGAAGTAGATCTCCGAGCACGGGCCGCAGGGGCCGGTCTCGCCCATCCCCCACCAGTTGTCCTCGCCCATCCGCTGGATCCGGTCAGCGGGCACGCCGATGGCATCGCGCCAGATCTCCGCCGCGTCGTCGTCGGACTCGTGGACGGTGATCCACAGCCGGTCCGCTTCCATCCCGAGCACGTCGGTCACGAGGCCCCACGCGAACGGGATCGCGTCGGCCTTGAAGTAGTCGCCGAAACTGAAGTTGCCGAGCATCTCGAAGAACGTGCAGTGACGAGTCGTCGTCCCGATGAGGTCGATGTCGAGAGCCCGGAAGCACTTCTGCACCGACGTCGCCCGCGGCCACGGCGAGCTCTCGTCCCCGACGAAGTACGGCTTGAACGGGACCATCCCGGCGATCGTGAACAGGACCGTCGGGTCGTGCGGGATCAAGCTGGCCGACGGGACCACCTCGTGGCCGCGGCTAGCGAAGTACCCGGTGAAAGCGGCCCGGAGCTGGTTGGCATCCATCCAGGCAGACTACCTGCGCCTTCGCACCTTGCGGTCTAGTGACGGACCCTCCGGGCGGCATGCCGGCCACGCGACGCCGGCGGCTCCCGGAGCGGCGCCGGCACGGCCGTCCGACCCTCGAGCTCGGCCCAGAGCTCGGCCTCCCGGCGGGTCCGCTCCTCCCGGCCGGCGTCGACGGCCGAGCGCACGCGATCGCCGATCTGGCGAACCGCTTCGTTGGCGACGCGGTTCGGCGTCAGCTTCGCCATCTGCCGACGGATCCGTTGCTCCGCCCACAGCGTGCCGGCGACCCCAGCGGCCAGGCCGGTGCCGAACCAGAACGGTCGTTTCATCATCGTCGTCGCTCCCGCCTGATCATGGCCGTTCCCGTAGCCGGCGAAGGCCGCCGGCCGTGCCGGCTCGGAAGGCGAGGACCTTCACGACCGGGTTGGCGAAGGCCCGTTGGGCCAGCTTCGCCGCGGAATCGACCGTCGCCGTCACTGCTTCGGTGTCCTCGAGGACGGCCTCGACCCGGGCCATCTCGGACGTCGCGTGCCCGACGGCCTCCCGGGCCTCGACGACGAGCGGGACCGTCTCGCCGCGCAGTTGCTCGATGCCGCGTTCGAGTCGACGGACCTGTCCGACGAGGACGACCGCAGCGGCCACACCGACGATCGCAGCGACGCACGCGACGACCGCCGCCACGAGGACGACGACATCGACCGCAGCCATCTCCGGACCCTACTGCCGCCCGCCTCCGAAGTGGTGTTTCTCAGCCGGTCAGCCTGACCGTATCGCCGCCTGGGCGCGGCGCACGGCGTCGTCGAACGCCGGCCGGGCCATCGACCACTCCTGGGCCTCCTGCTCGAGCTCGATCGCGTCCTCGATGTCGTCGACGCTGGCCCGGAGCGTCGCCTTCGTCCGAGCGACCAGCTCCGGATCCCGACCGGCGGCCCGGGCGGCCAGGGCCACCGCCGCCGGCTCGAGCTCGTCGTCGGCGACGCATCGCCAGGCCAAGCCGTGCTCGACCGCCTCGACGCCGTCGAGGACGTCGCCCATCAGGACGAGCGCGGCCGCACCCTGACTGCCGACGCGTCGCTGGAGGAGCCAGAGGTGGCCGCCACCGGGGTGGATCCCGACATCGAGGAAGCGCGGGTCGAACCGGGCGGACGGGGAAACGAGGACCACGTCGCAGCAGAGCGGAAGGTTGACGCCGGCCCCGATGGCCGGTCCGGCCACCGCGGCAACCGTCGGCACCGGCGCCGCCAGCAGGGCTCGGAAGCCGCGGTAGCTGTCGACGAGCGGGGTTGTCCGTTCCCGCAGGCTGTCGAGCGATCCGCCGGCGCAGAAGACCGGCGGATCGGCGCAGACGACGAGGGCCCGAGCGCCGTTCGCCAGCGCGTCCTCGACCGCCGCCTCGAGCGCCCGGGTCATCGCCGGCGAGAGCGCGTTGCGCCGGGCCGGGTCGGTCAGCCGGAGGATCGCCAACCCGCCGTCCACCGTCGTCGTTACCAGCATCCTCCTATATTGGCTGCTCATGGAGCCCGTCGTGCACCGTGCGGGCGCCACCGCGGACGAGACGCTCCGGGCCGTCGCCGATGCCCACGGCGACCGGGACGCCTACGTCGAGGCCGGTGGCGACCGACTGACGTTCGCCGAGTGGGACGCCGCGGCCGACGGCACCGCGACCGCGCTGGCCGAGCTCGGCGTCGGCGAGGGCGACGTCGTCGCCCTGCTGCTGCCGTCGTCGGCCGACTACGCGGTCTGTTACCAGGCCGCGATGCGATTGGGCGCCATCACGTCGGGGATCAACCCACGACTCGGACCGACCGAGGTGGCGAGCATCCTGCGGCGCAGCCGGCCACTGGTCGTCGTCGGCCCACGCCCGTCGCTGGCGGAACCCGGTGCCCGCCCGGAGACGACGTTCGTCGACCGGGCCGAGCTCCGGTCGTGGCGCACGCTCGACCGCCCGGCCGACCTCCCGGCGCCCGACCCGACCCGGCCGGTGGCGGTCGTCTGGACGAGCGGCACGACCGGCGATCCGAAGGGCGCGGTCTTCGACCACCGGAACCTGGCGGCCGTCTCGGTCGGCGCGGGACCGCTGAGGGCACCGTTCGACCGGCGCATCTCGCCGACGCCGTTCTCCCACGTCGCGTACATGACGCACCTGACCGAGGAGATCGAGTACGTGATCACGACGATCGTCCCGGCGACGCCGTGGAAGGCGGACGCGGTGCTCGCCCAGATGGCGACCGAACGGGTGACGGTCGGGCAGGGCGTCCCGTCGCAGTGGCGGCTCCTCCTCGACCGGCCGGAGTTCGACGACACCGATCTCGGCGCACTGCGGATCTGCGGCACGGGGGCCGCCCCGGTGCCGCCGAGCCTCGTGCGGGAGATGAAGGCACGACTCGGCGTGCCGGTCGTCATCGGCTACACGAGCACCGAAGCCGCGCTGACGACCGGCTCGCGGCCGGACGACGGCCCGGACGTCATCGCCCGGACGGTCGGGCGGGCCCGGGAGAACGTCGCCATCCGGGTCGTCGACGACGACGGCCGGGTGATGCCGGACGGCGACGTCGGCGACGTCGAGTGCCGTTCCGACGCGGTCATGCGCGGCTATTGGGGGGACGAAGAGCAGTCGGCCGCGGTGCTGCGGCCGGATGGCTGGCTCCGGACCGGCGACGGCGGCTGGCTGGACGGCGACGGGTACCTGACGCTGGTCGGTCGGCGCACGGAGATGTACCTGCGCGGCGGCTACAACGTCTACCCGGTCGAGGTCGAAAGGGTCGTCTCCGAGCTCCCGTCCGTCTCCCAGGTCGCGGTGGTCAGCCGACCGGACCCCGTCCTCGGTGAGATCGGGGTGGCGTTCGTCGTGCCGGCCGGACCGCCACCGTCACGCGACGAGGTCCGAGCGTGCGTGAAGCGGTCGATCGCCGATTACAAGGCCCCCGACGTCGTCGAGATCGTCGACGCGCTGCCGCTGACGGCGGTCGGCAAAGTCGACAAGCGGGCGCTCGGCGAACGGGCTCAGGCCATGTAGAGGACTTGCATGGCGTAGAGCAGCGACGGCCGCTCCGCACCGACGACGCCGACCTCGATCTCGGTCGTGATCAGCGTTCCCTTCGGCTTCGCCTCGGCTTTGACGAGCCGGGACCGGGCGTGCACCTCGGAGCCGGCGGGCACCGGCGACATGAACCGCAGCTTCTCGGCGCCGTAGTTGGCCGCGCTCTTGTGGCCGACGATCTTGGCTGGTCCCGGCGGAGCGAGGCCGGGAATGAGGCTCAGCGTCAGGAAACCGTGGGCCACTGGGCCGCCGAACGGGCTCTCACGGTTGGCCCGCTCGACGTCGACGTGGATCCACTGGTGGTCACCGGTCAGGTCGGCGAACTGGTTGATCATCTCCTGGGTCACTGCGGTTGGCGCGCCCCACTCGCCGAGCTCGCCCCCCTGGGCATTCAGCCCTTCGACGTCGTCGAACCGCACCTCAGCCATGCCCTCTCCTCTCGAGTGTCCCGGGCACATTACTGGCCTGGCGTACGGCCAGGTACGGGGCCATGACGGAGTAGCCGCCGTCGACGGCGAGCACCGCGCCGGTGTGGTAGCGCAGTGCCGGGTCGGCGAGATAGAGGGCGGCCGTGCCGAGGTCGTCGGGGGTCCCCCACCGGCCGGCCGGGATCGACGCCAGCGTCTCGATCGCGAGGGCATCGGAAACGCGGTCGACGGAGATCGTCGAGTTCTCCGTCCAACCCGGCTGGAGGATGTTCGCCCGGATGCCCAGGGGTGCGAGCTCGGCCGCCAGGCTGCGGACGAGGCCGCCCAACCCGGCCTTGGCAGCCGCGTAGGCGGACAGGTCCGGCGACGCGTGGACGGCGGCGGCGGACGAGACGGCGACGAGCGCGCCGCCGTCGTCGCGGGTGGCCATGTCGCGGACGCAGGCCCGGAAGCAGAGGAACGCGCCGGTCAGGTTGACCCCGACGACCCGCTCCCAGTCCCGGAGGGGAAAGTCGACGAGCTGGTGGTGGCGGCCCCCGCCGCCGGCGTTGGCGATGCAGATGTCGATCCGACCGAACCGCGCCACCGTCGCTGCGGTCGCCGCGTCGACGTCCTCCTCGTGGCCGACGTCGCACCCGAACGCGTCGGCCACGAGGCCTTCGCTTCGCAGCTCGGCGACCGCTTCGGCCGATCGCTCCGGCCGCCGGGCCCAGATGGCGACGGAGGCTCCGGCCCGGGCGAGCGCCCGGGCGATGCCGAACCCGATGCCATCGCTCCCACCGGTGACGACGGCGACGCGCCCGTCGACCGCCATTAGCGGCCGGTCACCTCACGGAAGGCAGCGACGAACGACGCCGCCAGCTCTTCGGCGGCCGACGAGTCGTCGGGCAGCGGGAGCCGGGTCCGGAGGTCCGTCACGCCGGCGTCGACGAGGGCCGGCACCGCGGCGACCGTCCGGTCGATGTCGAGCGAGCCGTCGTCCTGGCGGACGGTCGGCAAGCTCCCGACGATCTTGAGGTCGGTGGGATCCCGGCCGGCGTCGGTCACGGCCTCGCGCATCTGCGCGATACCGGTGACGACGTCGGCGGCTGCGTCACCCCACGGCACCCAACCGGACCCGAACCGGGCGAGACGGCGAGCGACCCGCGGGTTGACCGTCCCGGCGATCCACAGCGGCACGCCGCCGGGCTGGACCGGCTTGGGCATCATGTGGATCGCCTCGAACCGCAGCCCGGGGCCGTCGTAGGCGGCGCGCTGCTCCCGCCAGAGCAGCTGGCACACCTCGAGGCTCTGGTCGAGCAGCCGGCCGCGGCCGTCGAACTCGAGCCCGGCTGCCTCGTACTCTTCGCGCTGCCAGCCGACGCCGACGGCCAGGTCGAGGCGGCCGCCGGACAGGACATCGAGGGTCGACGCCTGCTTGGCCAGGACGACCGGCCGGCGGAGGGCGGCGATGAGGATGTTCGTACCGACGCGGATCCTCGACGTCGAGGCGGCAACGTACGTGAGCGTCGTGAGCGGCTCGAGCCAGTGGCCGTCCGGACCGGTCGGCTGGACACCACCCCGGGCACCGCCGATCTCCGGCCGGGCGTACTCCTCGAGCCGTTCGCCGAAGACGACGTGGTCGGAGACGACGAGCCGGTCGAAACCGGCGCGGTCGTACATCTGGGCGAGCTCCAGCACCGGCTGCCAGCTCGCCGGCCCCTCGGCGGCGAACGTCGGCAAGCTCGTCGACAGTTCGATCATCGTTCTCCCTCCACGGCGTGTACCTCGTTCCACTCATTGCGAAGTCGCCGCACCTCGATGGCCCACCGACCATCACGGCGCGTGTACTCGTCCTCGTACCGGATGAACATGACGAAGTCGGTGTCCCCGTCGAGGTGATGGGCGATGCAGTACACCTCGCCGGTCGCCCGGTCGCCGTCGATGTCGTACGTCGACTGGCCGACGAGGTGGAACGTCCGCTCGTAGCGGGCGATCGCCTCGGTCACTCGGCCGAGCTCGTCGTGGCCGCTGACGCGGCGGGCGAGCACGTCGAGCTGTCGGGGCCGATAGATCTCGAGCACCCCGTCGGGATGGAACGCGCCGACGTACGCCGCCCGGTCGCGCCGGTCGACGGCAATGGCGTACTGGTCGGCGAGCGCCCGCAACGCCGCTCTGTCGCTGTCCCCCGGCTGGCTTCCCCCCGCCGTGGGGACGGTCACTCCCCGAGCACTCCGCCGGCCCGCAGCTTCTCGATCTGCTCGTCCGAGTACCCGGCGACCTGGCGGAGCACCTCGTCGGCATCCTGTCCGGGTCCCGGGGCCTTGGTCGGGGCGGGAAGCTCGCCGCCGTCGATCTTGATCGGGTACGCCATCATGTCGGCATCGAGCTCCTCCTTGGGCAGCCAGCGCAACCGCGCCCGGAACTGCGGGTCGTCGAGGATCGACTTCGGCGTGTTGACCGGCGCGAGCGGCGTGTTGTGCTCGTTGCCGAACGCGATCCAGTCGGTCGTCGAGCGGGACCCGAAGACCTCGGTCAAGATGGCCTGCAGCTCGACGTTGCCGCGGGCGTGGTCGCCGTACGTCGCCCCGGGCCAGCGCTCGAACAGGTCGACGCGGTCGATCCCCTCACAGAAGTTCTTCCAGAACGCCTGCTCGCTCGCCATGAAGAGCACGTACCCGTCCGTCGTCGCATAGATCTGGTACCGGACGCCGCCGCGCATGCCGCCGATCCCGGGCGCGCGCCGGTCGCCGTTGTCGGCGGCGTTGCCGTAGACCTCTTCCTCGGGCCGTTCGTAGCCCTTCCACGTCTCGATCCGGTACCAGTCGAAGTACGCGGCCGCGTCGGACTGAGCAACTTCCATCGTGCAGCCTTGGCCGGTCGAGCGCGCTCGGATCACGGACGCCAGGATAGCCAGCGCGCCGTAGAGCGGGCCGGCGTGGATGCCGACGCTCGTGTGCTCGGCCATCACGGTGTACCCGTTCTCGTCGATCTCGACGGGCACCTGGCCGGCCCACGTGTCGTAGGCGATGCCGTGGCTCGGCATGTCCCGGTACGGTCCGGTCGCGCCGTAGCCGGAGATCGAGCAGAAGACGATCGCCGGATTGGCCGCCCGCAGCTTCTCCATCGTCAGGCCGCGCTTGGCGAGCGCACCGGGGCGCATCGCCTCGATCACCGCGTCGGCGTGGCGGACGAGGTCGAGGTACGCCTGGACGCCCTCGGGCTGGCGGAGGTCGAGGACGATCGACCGCTTGCCGCGGTTGATGTGCAGCGAGAGCAGCGAATTCTCGCCGGTCCCGTCCTGGGAGCGGATGATCGGCCACGTCATCCGCCGGCCGTAGTCGCCGCCGGGCGGCTCGACCTTGATCACGTCGGCGCCGAGGTCGGCCAGCAGGCCACCCATCTCGGCCGGCCCGAGCATCGAGCTCTCGATGATGCGTACCCCTTCGAGGGGCTTCACTGTCGCCACGTCATCCTCCTCTGATTACGACTGGTCTTCACTGCCCGACCACCCCGTCCCGGCGCAGGTCGTCGAGCCGGTCGCGGTCGAGCCCGAGCAGCTCGCGCAGCACGTCGTCGGTGTGCTCGCCGAGCAGCGGCATCGGGCGATCGGGGCCTTCGACGACCTTCGTCATCTTGATCGGGTTGCCCGCGACGAGCGCTGGCTCATCGGCGCCGTCGGTCCGCGGGATCTCGACGATCATCCGGCGGAGCTTGACGTGCTCGTCGTCGGGGACTTGAGAGCCGGCGTAGCACGGGCCGGCCGGGATGCCGGCCTCAGCGAGCGCTCGGGCCGCGTCGAGGTTCGACAGGTTCTTCGCCCAGGCCTCGAGCGCGGGCCGGACGATCGGCTCGTAGGTCTCCGGCCACCGGCCGTCGGCGAACTCGTCCTGCCCGGTCCACTCGGGGTGGCCGAGCAGGGCAGCCAGCCGCTCGAGCTGGTGCGGTCGGGCGATCTGCACCATGACGAAGCCGTCACTGGAGCGGAACGAGCCGGCGATCACCGGGATGCGGCGCGGCTCGTCGGGCTCCCAACGAACGCCCATCGACCAGTAGTTGTACGCGAGGTCGAGCAACGACAGCATCGAGTCGTAGATGGCGATGTCGACGAACTGTCCCTCGCCGGTCAGGTCGCGATGCCGGATGGCGGCGAGCAGGCCGATGACGGCGTAGAGCCCGGTGCCGGAATCGCCGGTGCCGCCGAGCGGGTTGACGACCGGGTCCTCGTGGGGCCGCCGGGAGTACTCGTACATCCCGCTCATCGCCTCGGCGACGCCGGCGTAGGCCGGCCAGTTGGCGTACGGCGACGGGTCGAGCGTGCCGAACCCGCTGATCGACAGGTAGATCAGTCGGGGGTGGCCCAGGTCGTCGTAGCCGAGGCCGAACTTCTCCGCCCGGCCCGGGCCGAGGTTCTCGCAGACGACGTCGACCTCGGCGGCGAGGTCGGCGACGAGCTGGCGGCCGCGGACGGTCGTGTAGTCGACGGCGATGCTCCGCTTGCTCAGGTTGTTCCGGACGAACGTCGCGCCGACGGCCTCGCCGTTCTCCCGCACGATCGCCGGCTTCGACAGTCGACCGGCGTCGCCGCGCCCGGGCAGCTCGACCTTGATGACGTCCGCGCCCAGGCGGCCCAGGAGCTGGGTGGCGAACGGCAGGGCCTGCATCTGCTCCAGGGCGAGGATGCGGATGCCGTCGAGCGGCCGGCCCCAACGGGCGGCCGCCTGATTGTGGCTCTCCCCCAGCTTCATCAACCGACCGAGATCTGGCGGCGGGCGATCCGCCAGACGCCGCCGTCGCGACGGACGGTGTCGTGGTACTGGCCGATGCCGGACAGCACCGGCGCGGTCGTCGTCTCGCGGTAGTACAGCCAGTACGAGTCGGCGCTGCCCGTCCCTTCGACCGGGTCGTCGACGGTGACGACGAGGGTCGTGATGACGTGGCGGGTGGCACTCCCGGGCCCGGTGACGCCCTCCTCACGTCGCTGCCGGATGTCGGCGAGGATGGTGTCGCGACCACGGCTGGGCGCTTCGCCGGGAAACTCCCACGTCGCATCCTCGGTGTACAGCTCCCGGGATTGGTCGAGGTCGCCGCCGTCGGCCACCTGGGCCACCCGGGCGATCAGGTTCCGTATGGCCAGCTCCGCCTGGATTGCCGAAAATTCCTGCTCAGTCACCGTTGTCTCTCCCACCCGCGCTCTGAACCACTCGCGCTCTGACCGGTCCCCCGCGCCCCCCGACCGGCACTGTACCGGACGGAGTTGACGGTCCGTCAGGTACCATCACGGCCGTGCGAGGAATTGTGAGCGCTGCGGCCTACGTCCCCTACCACCGCCTCCGGCGGTCCGCCGTCGCCGAGCTGTTCGCCGCCGGCGGCGGCAAGGGCACCCGGAGCGTGGCCGGCCACGACGAGGACACGACGACGATGGGCGTCGAGGCCGCACGGCTCGCTCTGCGCTCCCGGCCTGGGGCGACGCCCGACGCCGTGTGGTTCGCCACCGCGACGCCGGCGTACCTGGACAAGACGAACGCCGCGACCGTCCACGCCGCGCTACGACTGCCGGTGGACGTCCCGGCGTTCGACTTCGGCGGGGCGCTGCGCTCGGGGACGGGGGCACTGCAAGCCGCGCTGTCCGGCGGTGGCACGGTGCTCGTCGTGGCGGCCGACCAGCGGGACGGCCTGCCGACGAGCGCCGACGAATCGTCGGGTGGCGACGGCGCGGCCGCCGTCGTCGTCGGCGACGGCAGCGACGCGGCGCCCGTGCTGGCCGAGCACCTCGGCGGGGCGACGGCGACGGACGAGTTCGTCGACCGCTGGCGGGCGCCCGGCCAGTCTCGATCGCGAACGTGGGAGGAGCGGTTCGGCGAGACGCGCTACGTCGCCCTCGGCCGTGACGCGTGGGACCGGGCGCTGAAGGACGTCGGCCTGACCGCCGGCGACGTCGACCGGGTGGCGGTGTCGGGCATGCATCCGCGGGCCGTCAAGGCGGTGGCCGGCAAGCTCGGTCTGGCCGACGGCGCGCTCGTCGACGACCTCTCCGGCACGGTCGGCCAGACCGGGACGGCGCACCCGCTGCTCCTGTTGGCCGCCATGCTCGAGGACGCGGCCAACGACGGTGGCGCGGGGAAGGTCGTCGCGCTCGTCCACCTGGCCGACGGCGCGGACGTCCAGCTGTTCCGGACGACCGACGCCATCGCCGACTGGCGACCGGCCACCCCGGTGACCGCCCAGGTAGCGGCAGGGGCTGAGGTCGGCTACGGCAAGTTCCTGTCGTGGCGGGGCATGACGACGGTCGAGCCACCGCGGCGACCGGAGCCGTCACGGGTCTCGTCGACCGCGGCGTGGCGCAACGAGGACTGGAAGTTCGGCTTCGTCGGCTCACGCGACCGCTCGAGCGGCGCGATCCACCTCCCGCCGTCGCGGGTGTCGATGGTCGGCGGCGCGGTCGACGAGATGGAGCCGGCGCCGATGGCCGACGCGGTCGGCACGATCGTGACGTTCACGATCGACCACATGGCGTACTCGCCGAGCCCGCCGACGGTCTTCGCGGTCGTCGACTTCGACGGCGGCGGCCGGTTCCCGCTCGAGCTGACCGACGTCGACGCCGACGAGCTGGCCATCGGCGACCGGGTGACGATGACGTTCCGCCGGCTCTTCACCGCCGACGGCATTCACGACTACTTCTGGAAGGCGGTACCGCTGCGGGACGGTGCCGGGAAGGAGACATAGTGGGTTCGCACGGTGTCCGTGACCGGGTGGCGATCGTCGGGATGGGCTGTACGCGGTTCGGCGAGCGCTGGGACAAGAGCCTCGACGACCTGATCGTGGACGCTGCGGTCGACGCGTACGGCTCGGCCGGCGTCGCCAAGGCCGACGTCGACGCGTACTGGCTCGGCACGGCCCAGGGCGGGATGAGCGGCATCACGCTGGCCCGGCCGCTGCAGCTCGACAACAAGCCCGTGACGCGGGTCGAGAACTACTGCGCGACCGGGTCCGAGGCGCTGCGCGCCGCGGCGTACGCGGTGGCGTCGGGCGCCTACGACGTGGCGATGGCGGTCGGCGTCGAGAAGGTCAAGGACGGTGGCTACCAGGGCCTCAACGCCAACCCGGTCCCCGGCGACGGGACGGCGCGCACGCTGACCGCAGCGGCGATGTTCTCGATGGTCGCGCCGGCGTACGCGGCCAAATACGGCGTCGACGACGACGTCATGGCCGACGTCCTGGCGACGATCTCGGCCAAGAACCACTACAACGGCGCCCGGAACCCGCGGGCGCAGTTCCGCCGTGAGGTCTCGAAGGCGACGATCTGCGGGTCGCCACGGGTGGCCGGCCGTCTCGGCGTCTTCGACTGCGCCGGCGTCGCCGACGGGGCGGCGGCGGCCGTCGTCGTCCGGGCGGAGGACGCGCACCGGTACACGGACCAGCCGATCTACATCAAGGCGCTGTCGTTCGCGGCCGGCAGCGGCGCGGGCCTCATCGACCCGGACTACGACTACACGCACTTCCCCGAGTGCGAGACGGCCGCCCGCGACGCGTACCAGCAGGCCGGGATCACCGATCCGCGCCACCAGCTGGCGCTGGCCGAGGTCCACGACTGCTTCACGCCGACCGAGCTCGTGCTGATGGAGGATCTCGGGTTCGCCGAACGCGGCACCGCCTGGAAGGAGGTGCTCGCCGGGGCGTTCGCCCTCGACGGCGACCTGCCGGTCAACCCCGACGGCGGCCTCAAGAGCTTCGGCCACCCGGTCGGCGCGTCCGGGCTGCGGATGATGTTCGAGGCGTGGCTCCAGCTGCGCGGCCAGGCGCCGCCGGAACGGCAGCTGACGACCGACCGGAAACTCGCGCTCACGCACAACCTCGGCGGCTACCCCGGCGAGATGGTGGCGTTCGTCTCGGTCGTCGGCTCCGAGCTCGACTAGTCAGAGTCAGCAGCCTCGGAACGCGGTCGGCCGCCGTTCGACGAACGATGCGACACCCTCCTGGGCGTCGGCCGTCGTCATGACGACCTCCTGGGCCATCGCCTCGTCGAAGAGCGCGCCGGCCCGGTCCGAGTCGAGGGCCCGGTTGGCCAGCCGCTTCATCAGGCCGATGGCCACCGTCGGGCCGTCGGCCAGCGTCGCGGCCATCGCTGCCGTCCGGGCGTCGAGCTCGACGCGGGGCACGACCTCGGTGACGAGGCCGTACTCCTTGGCCTTCGCCGCGCCGACGTGCTCGCCGAGCAGCATGAGCTCCTTCGCCCGCTGGACGCCGCAGAGCCGCGTCAGTAGGTACGCCGCGCCGCCGTCGGGGACGATGCCCCGCTGGACGAAGACCTCGACGAAGCTGGCCTCTTCGGCCATGACGACGAGATCGGACGCCAGTGCCAACTGGACGCCGATGCCGGCCGCGGTGCCCGGCACGGACGCGACGACCGGCTTCTGGCAGTCGAGGATGGCGGCCACGAGCCGCTGCACGCCGTAGCCGATCATCTTCATCACCGTCCCGGCGACCGGCTCGGCCTCGGCGTGGCTGACCCGCAGATCGGCACCGCCGCAGAAGTGCCGGCCGCCGGTCGCCCCGAGGACGACGACCCGGACGGCCCGGTCCTGGTCGACGTCACGAAGGAGATCGATCATCGTGTTGCGCTGGTCCGGCGTCAGCGCGTTCGCCATATCCGGCCGGTTCAGGCGGAGCCACGCCACCCCATCCTCCACCCGGTAGAGGAGATCGCCCCCCAGCAGCTCTTCGTCGGCGCTCACGCTTTGCTCCTTCCCGCTCGTTCGGTGGCCGTCAACCTATCCTCAGAACGCCTTGGGCAGGCCGAGGCGGCGGGCGATCATCCCGGTCGCTACCTCGTTGGTCACCGGTCCGATGCGGAACAGCCGAGCGTCGCGCCAGTACCGCTGCATGTCCGTCTCGAGCGAGTACCCGAGCCCCCCGAGCACCTGGATCCCGAGGTCGGCGGCGCGCACCGCGTAGTCCGACGTCGTCCGCTTGGCGATGTCGGCCTCGAGCCCGTACGGGCGCCCGTTGGCGGCCAGCCAGGCGGCGCGGTACGTGAGCAGCTCGGCCTCGTGCTGCCACGTGACGATGTCGGCCAGGTGGGCCTGGACGGCCTGGAACTGGCCGATCGGTCGGCCGAAGGCGGTCCGCTCACCGGCATAGGACAGCGCGTCCTCGAGGACGCCGTCGATGATCCCGCAGCACAGCGCGGCCAGCAGGATCCGCTCGGCGTCGATCGCCGTCATGATCTGACGCCAGCCGCCGTCGACCTGGCCGAGGACGAGCCGGTCCGGGACGAAGACGTCGTCGAGGACGATCGAGCACGACGCCAGGGCGCGCATGCCGAGCTTCGGGATCGGCGTCACCGTGAGACCGGGAGCCGGGTTCGGGACGAGGAACATCGTCAGGCCCTGCGAGTCCGGCGCGGCCGAACCGGAGCGGGCCAGCACGAGCAGGTGCTCGGCGACGAGCGATCCGGTCGACCATACCTTCTCCCCGGTGAGCGACCAGCCGCCGTCAGCGACGGTCGCCGAGGTCCGCAGCGCGCCGAGGACGTCGGTGCCACCGCCTGGCTCGGTCACCGCCATGGCGATCCGAGCCTGCCCGGCCGCCATCGGGGGTAGCAGCTCCTGGCGCTGCTCGTCGGTCCCGAACAACAAGATCGCCTTGGCGCAGAACGCGGTGATCCCCCACATCCACGTCAGCCCGCCGAGCGAACGGGCCAGCTCGCGCTGGAGCAGGACCTGCGTCAGCACGTCGCCGCCCTGGCCGCCGTACTCCTCGGGCAGGCCGATCCCGGTGAACCCGGCGTCGCCCATCTTCTGCCACAGAGCCGCCGGGTACTCGAACTCGCGGGCCTCGAGCTCCCGGGCCATGGCCTTGGGGCACTCCCGCTCGACCCAGGCGTGCACGGACTCACGGAACGCTTGTTCTTCTGAGGTCAGGTCGAAATCCACGGTCGCTCTCCTATCAGCTCTTTGGCCTGGTCGCGCAGCGTTGCCTTCTGCACCTTCCCCGACGCATTGACCGGCAGGGCGGCGACGAGGTGCACGTACCGCGGGACCTTGTAGTTGGCCATCTGGTCGCGGCACCAGGCGATCAGTTCGGTCGGTTCGACGGCCCGCCCGGGCCGGACGACGACGAACGCCGCGCCGACCTCGCCGAGCCGCTCGTCGGGCACCGCGACGACGGCGACCTGGGCGACGTCGTCGCGAAGGAGCAGCACCCGCTCGACGTCGGCCGGCGCGACGTTGAAGCCGCCGACGATGAAGACGTCCTTCTTCCGGTCGACCAGGTGCAGATGGCCGTCGGGTTCGAGGTAGCCGATGTCGCCGGTGCGCAGCCACCCTTCGGCGATCGCCGCCTCGGTCGCGGCCGGGTCGCCGACGTAGCCCCGGGTGACGTTGAACCCGGCGATCCAGATCTCACCGGGGCGGCCCGGCTCGACGTCGACGCCGTCGTCGCCGACGATCCGCAGCTCGACGCCGTCGAGGGCGGTCCCGACGGTCCGGGCGATCGTCTCGGCCGGGTCGGTGCGGCGGCACACGGTCGCCGTGCCGTGGGTCTCGGTCAGGCCGTAGGCGGTGACGACGGACTCGAGCCGCAGCTCCGAGCGCATCCGCTCGACGAGCTCGACCGGCACGGTCGCCGCGCCGGTCACTGACAGCCGCAACGTGCTGAGGTCGAACCGGCCGGCGTCGGGGTGGCTGAGGATCGACTGGAACACCGACGGCGGGCCGGGGAGGAACGTGATCCGCTCGTCGGCGACGGCGCGCAGGACCGAGTCGACGTCGAAGACCGCATGGGGCACGAGCGTCACCCCCGTCAAGAAGGCGGCGAGCACGCCCGACTTGAGCCCGGACGTGTGGAAGAACGGGTAGACGATCAGCTCGCGGTCGCCGGTCCGCAGCCCGACCCGGTCGGCCCACTGGCGGTACGTCTCGATGCTCGCGCCGTGGGTCAGCTCGACGCCCTTCGGCCGGCCGGTCGTACCGGACGTGAAGATGACGTCGCAGACGTCGGTGGCCTCGATCCCGGCTTCGCGGGCGACGACGTCCGCCGCCGACGCCCCGGCCGCCCGGTCGACGAAGGCGTCCAGCGTGGTTGCCCCCGGCGGCGTCGGACCGGCGATCACGACGATCTCGTCGAGGTCCGGCAGGTCGGATCCGGCGAGCAACTCGACGTAGTCGGTCCCCAAGAAGTCGGTCACCGTGAACAGCCGCCGGGCACTGGTCTGGCGGAGCACGTAGGCCGCCTCGTCGCCCTTGAAGCGGGTGTTGACCGGCACGAGCACCGCGCCGACCGCATAGACGGCGAACGACAGGACGATCCATTCCAACCCGTTTGGCGCCCACAGGCCGACGGGATCGCCCGGTTCGGTCCCGGATGCCACGAGGGCCCGGGCCCGGACGGCCACGGCGGCCTCGACGTCGGCGAACGTCGCCCGGACCGACGCCTCGACGACCGCTTCGAGGTCGCCGAACCGCTGGGCCGCGGCGTGGACCACGTCCGGCAGGGTCGGCACGACTGCACTTTATAAGATGTACAGCGCAGTCTCCCTGGGCGTCTACCATGCGGGGCGGTGGCGACAGGCAACGGACAACTCCGCCAGCCCCGTTTGGCCGAACTGGTCGCCGGCGCGCTGCGGGACGAGATCCTCAGCGGCAAGCTCGGCGACGGCGACACGCTCCCCCGCCAAGAGGACCTCCTGGCCAGCTTCGGCGTCAGTCCACCAGCAGTCCGCGAGGCGCTGCGCATCCTCGAGACGGAAGGGTTGATCCGCGTCCGTCGGGGCAACGTCGGCGGCGCGGTCGTCCGAACGCCGAGCGCGGAGGGCGTCGCCTACATGGTCGGGCTCGTCCTCCAGTCGCGGCACACGTCGCTGGCCGACGTCGGCGACGCGTTGCGGGACATGGAGCCGGTCTGCAGCGCGCTCTGCGCCCGCCGCAAGGACCGCCGCCGGACCGTCGTCCCGGTCCTGCGAGCCCTGGTCGACGAGCAGCGAACCGCCCTACCGGACACGATCGCCTTCAACCAGGCCAGCCGCCGGTTCCACGAGGCGCTCGTCGCCCACTGCGGCAGTGACACCCTCACCGTCGTCGTCGGCGCGCTCGAGTCCGTATGGACGAGCCACGAGCACCGGGTCTACGAACTCGGACCGGAGCCGGCGATCGCCGCCTGCCGGACCGCCCTGCGGGCCCACGAGAAGCTGGTCGACGCTATCGACGCCGGCGACGAAGGCAAGGCTTCGGCCGTTACCCGCCGCCACCTCGAGGCGACGCAGACGTTCACGATGCGCCGCGAGGGCCAGGCGACGGTGCGAGCCGAGGTGGTCCGCGGCCGGTCCGCGGCTGGGTAAACTATATAAGATTACAGGGTATGAGCCTGGCCGCCGTCCTCATGGACCATCCGGCGGCCGACGACGACGGCCTCCTCTTCACGATCGACCGCACGATGACGGCCGGCGAAGCCCGCCGGGAAGCCCGCCGGATCGCGGCCTCGCTCAGCCGGATCGGCATCGGCCCGGGCCAGGCCGTGGCCGTCGACCTGGCCGACGGACCGTCGTCGGTGTGCACGATGATCGGCGTCTGGTTGGCCGGCGCGGCGTACGTCCCGCTGAACCCGCGAGCCCCCGAGGCGGAGCGGCGGCGGATGGTCGAGGCGACGGGCGCGGCGGCGCTGGTCGACCGCGACGGTCCGCGGCGGCTGGACGGCGACCGGCACTACGACCCGGCGGTGGCGGTCGTTCTGTGGACGTCGGGGACGACCGGGCCACCGAAGCCGATCGTGCACACCCATGCGGCCTACGCCGCGCTCGTCGACCGCGTCCTCGGCGCCCTCCGGCCGGCCGGCCGGCCGTCGTCGGGACGACCGCCGAGCCCGAACCTCATCCCGACGTCGCTGGCGCTCAACGCCGGCTTCTACAACGCGCTCTTCGGCCTTCGGTCCGGCACTTCGTTGGTGCTCATGGACCGGTTCGACCCGGCGATGTTCTCCGAGCTCGTCCACCGGCACGCCATCCGATCGACCGTCCTCCCGCCGGCGGCGATGGTCGCCCTCGTCGACTCGCCCGACGTCACCGACCTCACGCCGTTGCGGTACGTCCGCAGCATCACCGCACCGCTCTCGCCGCTGCAGGGCCGCCGGTTCGCCGACAAGTTCGGCGTCACCGTCCTCAACAGCTACGGGCAGGCCGAACTGGGCGAGGTCATCGGCTGGACCGTCGCCGACGCCCGGGCCCACCCCGAGAAGCTCGGGGCGGCCGGCCGGCCGCACCCCGGCGTGCTGGCCAAGATCGTCGACGACGACGGCCGGACCGCGCCATCCGGCACGGTCGGGCGGTTGCTCGTCCGGCCGGAAAGCGCCGGTGACGACCTCGGCGACCGGGTCGACAGCGACGGCTTCGTCGACACCGGCGATCTCGCCCGGACGGACGACGACGGGTTCGTCTGGATCGAGGGCCGGGCCGGCGACGTCATCAACCGCGGCGGGAACAAGGTCTTCCCCGACCAGGTCGAAGAGGTTCTCCGGTTGTCGCCGGCCGTCGACGACGCTGCGGTCGTCGCCGCCGCCGACGAGCGGCTCGGCGAGGTCCCGGTGGCGCTGCTCGTCGCCCACCCCGGGCACGTCCCCGATGCCGCCGCGCTCGAACGGCTGTGCCGCGAGCACCTCGCGCCGTACAAGATCCCCGTCCGCTTCACGGTCGTCGACGAGCTCGCCCGCAACGACGCCGGCAAGTTGCTCCGCCAACAGCTGGGCCGCCAAGAGCTCAGCCGTCGATGGCCGCCCACACCGCCCGCTTGATCGCGGCCAGGACGTCCGGCGGCGTTCGGGCGATCCGTTCGGCAACCGCGCCGGCCTCGTCTCGCAGCCGGGCCGGGGGGTCGACGACCTGACCGACGAGGCCGAGCTCGTGGGCCCGGGCCGCGTCCAGGGCCCCGTACCGGCCGGTGAACACCAGGCGGGCGACCGACTCGGCCGGCATCCGGCGGGTCAGACCGATCGGCTCGAACGCGCTGACCTGGCCGACGGAGACGTGCGGGTCGACGAAGCGGGCGTCGGCGGCCGCGATCACGAGGTCGGCATCGGCCACGAAATGCAGGCCGCCGCCGGCGCACGTGCCGTTGACGGCGGCGATCACCGGTTTGCCGACGCCATTGTGCCGGGCCGTCAACCGCAGGTCGGCGTCCCTGGTCTGGCGGGCCTGCGCCCGCAAGGCGGCCGGGTCGCCGGCGAGCTGGACCATGTCGAGCCCGGTCTGGAACGCCGCGCCGTTGCCGGTATTGACGATCACGCGGACATCCGGGTCGGCGTCGAGCTCGGCCCACGCGTCGGGCAGCTCGTCGAACATCGCCGCGTCCACGGCGTTGCCGACATCGGGTCGGTCGAAGACGAGCCAGCCGACCGGGCCGTGCCGCGTCACCTCGAGCGTGCGGTAACGGCGGCTCACCGGCCGCCGAAGTGCGGTGACCGCTTCTCGGCGAACGCCGCGAGCCCCTCTCGGAAGTCCTCACTGCGTGAGCCGAGCTCCATGGCGAAGCCCTCGTTGCGGAGCTGCTGGTCGAGCGGCGCCTGGGCGCCGGCGTGCAGGAGCCACTTCGTCAGGCCGAGGGCCACGGTCGGTCCGGCCGCCAGCGGCCCGACGATCGACTCGGCCGTCGTGACGAGGTCGGCGGCGGCGACGGCCCGGTGCACCATCCCCCAGGCCGCCGCCTCCGTCCCCGAGACGACGCGGCCGAGGAGCAACATCTCGCGGGCCCGCACCTCGCCGATCCGGCGCGGCAGTAGCCACGTCGCGCCGCCGTCCGGCGTGAGGCCGCGCTCGGCGAACGGCTCCCACAGCCGGGCGTCGTCGGCGACGACGGCCACGTCGGCCGCCAGCACGAGCTGGAGACCGATCCCGGCGACCCACCCCTGGGCGGCACAGACGACCGGTACCTGGACGGACAGCAGCGAAGGGATCAACCGGTGCGCCTGGACCGGCAGCCGCCGCTGGATGCTCCCGACCCGCGGCCGCCCGGCCGAACCGGAGTTGCGGCCGACGATGTCGAAGCCGCTGCAGAAGTGGTCGCCTTCGGCACTGACGAGCACGGCCCGCACCGCGTCGTCGTGGCCGGCCGTCTCGACGGCGGCGGTGAAGGCGCCCACCATGTCGTCGGTCAACGAATTCCGCTTCGCCGGACGGGCGAGCCGGAGCCGGAGGATGCCGTCGGCCAACGAGACGTCGAGGCCGTCCGTCCCGTCGTACACGATCAGCTCCGGGTGAACCCGGCCGCCACCGCGTCCAGGGTCCCCTGTAGGTCGCCGGCCGGACCCGGCGGCTCTGGGAGTCGGACCGGCCCGAGCTGGCGGCTCGGCAGGAGCACGGTGGCGTGGCCGGGCGTCGTCACCAGGCCGCGCTGGTTGACCGCCCGCAGCTCGAGATCGACCGCCGGTCGGTCGCCATCGGCCAGGTAGCGCCGCACGACCGTTCCGTCGAGCCACTGCGTATCGCCGATGTAGTTGAACAATCGGAACTCGCAGTCGAGCTTCCAGAGCCAGGCGTCGTCGCCCATCCAATCGGTGCAGAGGTGGATCAGCCACGTCTCTCGCATCCGGCCGTAGTCGAACGTCGTCGGGTTGCCCGACCGCCGGGCGAAGGCCGGGTCCCAGTGGACTCGCTGCATGACATCGGGAACGTTCTGGTCGTCGCGGTGGAAGAAGCGCGGGATCCGCTGTCGGTTCTCGTAGCCCAACCGCAACGGTTTGACGCCGTAGAGCCCCATACCCATTCCCACATGCCAGCACACGATGTCGGTCACCGTCAGCGGGCCCTTCACCATCGGGCCGACGACGTCGCCGACGGCGACGTCCTCGTACCACCGCGGCTCGTCGCCGCGCTGACCCTCCGTCGCGTACTGGGCGTCGATCCGCTCGATCTCGTCGTCGTCGTAGCGGGCCGGCTCGACCGCGTCGTACTTCTTGCGTTCCCGGGCCTTCGCCCGTTCGGTCCGGACCATCAGCCGGTACTGACCGGCCAGCCGGTTCCCGCCCTCGTCGCGGAAGACCTCGCCGGTCCACTCGTGGACCGCCCGGCCGGCGAACTCGCTCGGCTTGTCGAGCACGCCGACGAGGGCGTTGCGCCGGAAGCACCGCACGCCCGGCCGGAGCGGCGCCCACCACTCGCGGGCGCTGGCCGAATAGAACGCATGGACGCCGCGCAACGGGTCGCCACGCAGCAGCTCCCGATACTCATCCGCCACGTCGGTGACCTCGTTCTCGCCGATGAGCGTGTCGCCGCCGACCAACGGCGGTGGGGCCAGCGGGCCGCCCCACCGCGACGCGGTGGCGTAGACCGGGTCGGTCCACAACGGGTTGTCGTCGCCGTAGGCGACCGCGACGTTGCGGAACGAGTCGACGTCCGGCCGCCGATAGTGCGGCGGCGTCGGGTGCGGCACCGGGATGCCGATCCGCTCACGGAGCCGGGCAACGCCCTCGTCGGTGATCGCCGGTTCCGCCATTCTGTAAAGTTTAACGAGGTTGGCCGTGGGCGATCAGCGCGGCCAGTTCGCCTTCTTGGCGGTGCTCGTCGCCGAGGACGGCCCGGTCGACGAGCAGTCGTCGGAGGTAACGGTGGGCATCGCACTCCCACGTGTGGCCGATGCCGCCGTGGACCTGGATGACGGCCTCGCCGACCTGCCGGCTCACCCGGCCGACGTACGCCTTCGCTACCCGGGCGACCTCCGGCGCGTCGGCCACGTCCGGGTGATCGACCGCCCAGGCTGCGTAGTACGTGATGCTGCGAGCGGCCTCGACACTGACGTGCTGCTCGGCGCAGAGATGCTGAATGGCCTGGAACGAGCCGATCGGGTGGCCGAACTGCCGCCGTTGGCCGGCGTAGGCGACGGCCATCGCCAGCGCACCGGTCATCGCCCCGACGATGTCCGCGCTCACGAGGACGAGGCCGAACGACCGCCACCGTTCGAGCCCGGCGGCATCGACGGCACCGCCGATCGGCCGGGGCTCGCCGGTCAGCTCGGCGATCACCCGCGACGGATCGGCCGACCCGGCGACCGGTGGACCGACGTCGAGCGCCACCGGATACCCGTCGGCCAGCCGCGACGGCCACCGACGCCCCGAGGGCATCGAAGCCCATCGTTGCTCCTGCGCTACCGGCAACCTCGCCGAGCGTCTCGTCCAGGGCGATCGTCACCCGCGTGCCACGGTCGAGCCCGGCCGGCGTGAGCGCGTCCGGCCCAGTGCCGGCACCGGCCGCCCGGAGCAGCTCGACCGCCAGCAACGGGCCGACGAGCGGCACCGGCGAGGCGGCCTGGCCGAACGCCTCCGCGCACAGCACCGCGTCGACGACCGACGCGCCTCCCGGTCCGGCGTCGGCCCGCATCGCCACGAAGCCGCTCTCGTCGAGCACCCGCCAGGCGCGGCCGGCGTCGACGTCAGCCGCGTCGCCGGACAGACCGGTGGCCACCCGCCGAGCCGTCTCGGCGAGCAGGCTCTCGTCGTCGTTCAGCGTGGCGTCCATGCGATACTGCGGCGGTGGACTTCGGCGACACGGCCGACGAGGCAGCGTTCCGGGACGAGCTCCGGCAGTGGATCGACGGCCAACTTCCGTTCCCGGCTCTGCCGGACGGCGACGCCGAACGTATGGCGCGGCTCGGCGAGTGGCAGCGCCGGCTCTTCGACGGCGGCTGGGCGGCCGTGTCGTTCCCGGAGGCGTACGGCGGCCGCGGGCTCGGCCCGGTCTACGAGGCGATCGTCCTCGACGAGCTGGGATCGGCCGGTCTCCCCTCGGCCTGGCACTACGGCTACATCGCCCGCGTCATCCTGTTGTACGGGACCGAGGCCCAGCGACAACGGTTCCTGACGCCGGCGTTCAGCGGTCAGGAACGCTGGTGCCAGGGGTTCAGCGAACCGGACGCGGGGTCGGACCTGGCGTCGCTCACCACCCGGGCCGAGCTGGTCGGCGACGACTACGTCGTCAACGGTCAGAAGGTCTGGACGTCCGAAGCCCATTGGGCCGACTGGTGCCTGCTGCTCGCCCGCTCCGAGCCCGGCGCGCCGGACCACGGCGCGATGTCGTGCTTCGTCCTCCCGATGACGACGCCGGGCCTGACCGTGCGGCCGTTCCGGCAGATGACGGGGAGCATGGAGTTCGCCGAGGTCTTCTTCGACGACGTCCGGGTCCCGGCGGCCAACCGCGTGGGCGGCGCCGGTGACGGCTGGCGCATCGCCATGTCGACGGTCTCGTTCGAGCGGGGGCCGGCGGACGTCGGCTTCCTCGCCGATCTGCGCCGTGGCCTGCGGTCCCTGACCGACGCTGGTGCCGACGGCCGGCTGCGCGACGACGGTGATCTGCCGGTACGGCTGGCCCGGTCGTCCGTCGACCTCCAGGTTCTCCGGGCCCACATCCTGCGCACGCTGTCCCGGCGGGCCAAGGGTCTCGGCTCGGAGACGGAGGTCTCCGTCGACAAGCTGCTGATGGTCCGCACCGAACAGGCGCTGGCCCACACGGCGATGGACCTGCTCGGTACCGGACCGCTGCTCGGCCGGCATCCGGCCGAGCTCCACGAGTACCTGTGGTCCCGGGCGGCGAGCGTCTACGGCGGGTCGCAGGAGATCCAGCGGACGATCGTCGCCACTCGACTGCTCGGGCTGCCGAGGGGCTGACGGCGCTCGCTCGTGAAGTCCCGCCATCGGTTATAACTTTATATGTATAGACGGGACCGTCGGCGGGCCCGGCGGGTGAGGGGTTGATGTACGAGCACCTGAAGGTCGAGCGGCACGGCCCGGTGGGGTGGTTGATCAACAACCGCCCGGACCAGCTCAACGCCATGAACGCGGCGATGCGAGACGAGTTCGCGCTGGCTTGGCGCGAGCTCGACGACGACCCGGCGGTGCGGGTCATCGTCCATACCGGCGAGGGCCGGGCGTTCCAGACGGGGGTCGACGTCACGGAGGTGGCGGCCGACGGCGTCGGGATGGAGCGCTACCGGGAGTCGCTGGAGACGTTCGACCTCCACTTCACCGCCTGGCACCAACGGGTCTGGAAGCCGGTGATCACCGCGGTGAACGGCATCTGCGCCGGCGGCGGCTTCCACTGGGTGGCCGACGCGGACATCGTCATCGCGGCCGCGGACGCCGAGTTCTTCGATCCGCACGTCTCGGTCGGGCAGGTCGTCGCCATCGAGGCCATCGGACTGCTCCGCAAGATGCCGGCGGAAGCGGTCATGCGAATGGCGTTCATGGGGCGCTACGAGCGGATGCCGGCGCAACGGGCGTACGAGCTCGGCATGGTCAGTCAGGTCGTCGACCCACCGGACCGGCTCCGAGAGGCCGCCCAAGAGCTCGGCGAGACGATCGCCCGGAACTCCCCGGCCGCCATGGCCGCCACCAAGCGAGCCCTCTGGGGGGCGTTCGAGATGGGGCTCACCGACGCCTGCCGGGCCGGCGCCCGCGAGCTCGTCGGCCTCTGGGGCCACCCGGACCAGCAGGAAGGGCCGCGGGCGTTCGCCGAGAAGCGGCCGCCCCAGTGGCAGGACCTGCCCGGCCGGTGACGGGCGCCGGGATAGTCGGCCGGTGGACGGTCGGCGACGTCCGGATCACCGGCATCGTCGAGGCGGCGTTCGACGTTCCGCTCACGTACATGTTCCCGGCCGGCTCCGCCGCCGGGCTGGACGCCGGCCGACCGTGGCTCGAACCGGACTTCATCTCCGGCGCGGACACGCTCCGGATGGCCATCAACAGCTTCGTCGTCGAGACCGGCGGCCGGCGGATCGTCGTCGACACCGCGGTCGGCCCCGGCAAGGAGCGCAGTTTCGCGCTGCCGGCCGGCAGCCGGCGGGACTATCTCGGCGCGTTGGCGGCGGCCGGCGTCCCGGCCGCGGCGGTCGACGTCGTCGTCTGCACCCACCTCCACTGGGACCACGTCGGCTGGAACACGACCCTCGTCGACGACCGCTGGATGCCGACGTTCCCGAACGCCCGCTACCTCGTCGCCGAGCCGGAATGGGCGTACTGGTCGGACCGCCGAAGGGTCGACGGGCCGGCCGACCCGGACAGCGACGCCGCGTTCGCCGACTCCGTCCGGCCGCTCGTCGACGCCGGCCTCGTCGACGTCGTCGGCGTCGATGAGGCCCTGTCCGCGGAGGTCCGGCTCGTGCCGGCGGCCGGCCACACCCCCGGCCACGTCGCGGTATGGATCGATTCCGGCGGGCGGACCGGGGCGATCACCGGCGACCTCCTCCACTCACCGGTCCAGCTGCTCCGTCCCGAGTGGGCGCCGGACGCCGACGTCGAGCGGGACGTGGCCGTCCGCACCCGCCGCGACTTCTTCGACCGCTGTGCCACCGCCGGCGCCCTCGTCATGGGCACGCACTTCGCCGCGCCGACGGCCGGCACGATCGTCGTCGACGGCGACCACTGGCGCCTCGACACCGTCAGTTCCGCGGCACGTCCCGCCAGCCGCTCGACCTGAACGGGTCCGGCTCCCGGGGCAGCCCGAGGACGCGCTCGCCGATGACGTTCTTGTTGACCTCGGTCGTGCCGCCTTCGATCGTGTTCGCCCGGCTCCGGAGCATCCCCCGGACCTCCGGCGGCAGGTCGGCGCCGTAGTCCGGTTCGGCCTCCCCAGCCGCCCGCTCATCAACTGGCCAGGCGACGGCATCGAGGCCGAGCAGGTCGGTGGCGAGCAGCTGGGCGCGCTGGTTCAGCGCACCCTGGTGGACCTTGCCGATCGAGCTCTCCGGACCCGGCGACCGCCCGGCGCGGAGCTGGGCCCGCACCCGCTGGTTCGTCCAGTCCCGGATGCGCTCCTCCGCGTAGAGCTGCATCAACGCCTGGCGGACGAGCGGATCGTCCCACCGCCGGTGACCGGCGGTGGTGGCTCGGCGGGCCAGGGTGACGAGATGCTCGACGCCGCGGCCGCCGATCCGGTCGACGCCGCCGGACCCGGCGCCGGACACCATCTGGCGCTCGCCGGACAGCGTGGCGTTGGCGACCGCCCAGCCCTCGCCGACATCGCCGACGCGTTGGTCGTCGGGGATGCGCACGCCGGTCAGGAAGACCTCGTTGAACTCGACGTCGCCGCCCATGTGGCGGAGCGGCCGGACGTCGACCCCGGGCGAGCGGAGGTCGACGACGAAGTACGTGAGCCCACGCCGCTTCGGCACGTCCGGATCGGTCCGGGCCAGCAGGACGGCGAAGTCCGACCGGTGTGCCCACGTCGTCCAGACCTTCTGCCCGTCGACCACCCAGTCGTCGCCGTCGGGGACGGCCCGGGTGGCCAGTGACGCCAGGTCCGAGCCGGCCCCGGGCTCGCTGAACAGCTGGCACCACCGCTCCTCGTTGCGGACGAGCGGTGGCAGGTACCGGCGCCGCTGCGCCTCGGTACCGTAGGCGAAGAGCGCCGGCGCGACCAGGTTGAGGCCGAGCGGGTTGAGCCGACCGAGGTTGTACGGCGCCAGCTCGGCGTCGACCCGGCGGACGGTGGCGGCCTTCAGGTCGAGGCCCCCGTAGTCGGCCGGCCAACCCGGCACCGCGAGCCCGGACGCGGCGAACACCGGGTACCACGCCTCGTAGTCGGCCCGGCTCCTCACCTGGCGGACAGCCGCCGAACCGCCTTCCTGCCCGGCGGCCACCCATGCGGCCGGTACTCGGTCGGCCACCCATCGCCGCACGGCTTCGACGACCTCGTCGACCGCGTCGTCGGGTCCGACCGGCAACCGATCGGAAGCCGACGGGCTGACGACCGAACGGGCCCAGGCGAGGTCGACCTTGCCGGACGGGCTCCGGCGGACGGCGTCGACCTCGACGAACGCCTTCGGCAGCTTGTAGCGGGCCAACCGCTCGGCGCACGTCGCCCGCAGCCGGTCGCGGTCGAGCGTCGCCCCCGGCTCGGGCTGGACGAGGGCGACGACCTCGCTCCCCCACCGTTCGCTCGGCCGACCGACGACGACAACGTCCCGCACGGCCGGGTCGGCCCGGACGGCGGCCTCGACCTCTTCGGCGAAGACCTTCTCGCCGCCGGTGTTGATCGTCGTGGCGTCCCGCCCGAGCAGCTCGATGCGGCCGTCGGCCAGCTGCCGGGCCCGATCGCCGGGGACGCTCATCCGCTGGCCGTCGACGGTCGGGAACGTGCGGGCGGTCCGTTCGGCATCGCCGAGGTAGCCGAGCGGCACCCGCCCGGACCGCGCCAGCCACCCGACGCCGTCGTGCCCCGGCGGGAGCCGGCAGGTCATCGTCTCGTCGACGACGCACGTCCCCGGCGTCGGCTGGAAGGTCGACGCCAGCCCGGTCCCGTCGGTCGTCAGGACCTCCGCCTGCGGACCGGCCTCCGACGAGCCGATGGTGTCACGGACTCGCAGACCGGGCAGTCGGCGCCGCAGCTCGTCGACGGACTCGGGCGAGAGCGCGGCCCCCGACGACGCGACGGTCGTCAGCGACGTCAGGTCGCGCCGGCGGGCCCCGACGGCGTCGAGCAGCGGGCGGGCGAACGCCTCGCCGGCGATGACGACGAGCGTCACCCGCTCGGCTTCGACCGTGTCGAGCACGTCAGCCGCGTCGTAGCGATCGACGATCGACGGGACGACGACCGACCCGCCGGCATGGAGAGCCTGGAATGCCACCCACTGGCCGGTCCCGTGCATGAACGGTGCGGCCGACAGGACGCGGGGGCCTGGCCGGGCGATGGCGGCGTCGACGAGCTCGTCGACCGATCGCCACTCGCGCCGGGCTCGGAAGTTGCGCCCGCCCATGGCGGCGACGAAGACGTCGGCCTGACGCCACAGGACGCCCTTGGGCTGTCCGGTCGTCCCACCGGTGTAGAGCGTGTAGAGGTCGTCCGGTGACCAGTCGAGGCGTGGGCGAGCCGGGCTGGCGCCGGCCAGCGCGAGCTCGTAGTCGACCGCGCCGGGCAGCAACGGCTCCACCGGCCCGCCACCGCCGGCCACCTGCAACAACAAAGGCCGGTGAGGCAACCGGTCGACGACCGCGGCGAGGCGCGAGGCGAACCGACCGTCAAAGACGATGGCCCGAGGCGCCATGTCGCCGAGGAGCTGGAGCAGCTCGGCCTCGACATAGCGATAGTTCACGTTGCCCGGGACGGCTCGGGCCTTGAAGGCGCCGAGCATCGCCTCGAGATACTGGTGGCCGTTGAAGAGGTACAGCGCGACCGTGTCCTGGCCGCTCTCGTACGGCGCCAGCTCCGACCGGGCCGTCCGGAAGGTCACCCCGGAGGCCAGCAGCACGTTGGCCAGGCGGCGGCTCCGGTCGGTCAGTTCGGCCCACGTCAGCCGGCGCTCGGCGGTGACGATGGCCTCGCGGTCGGCCAACTGCTCCGCCAGGGCCTCCTGTACGACCGCCAGGTTGCCCTCCATGACCCTCCATCGTCGCCGATCGGCTGTCCTAGCTAAGATTGTACCTTTAGCCGGTCGATCCAACGCTGGCTAGGTGTCGGCCATGCCGACGATCGGGGCGACGAGGGTCAGGTTGCCGGTCGAGCCGTAGAAGGCGGCGTCGCCGAAGGCGAAGATGCCGCCGTCGCTGGCGACCTCCCAGTAGCCGGCGCCGTCGGGGGTAGCCGTCATCGCGACGATCGGCCGGTTCAGCGGCTGGCCGCCCATCGAGCCGTAGAACTGGGCGTCGCCGAAGGCGAAGATGCCGCCGTCGCTGGCGACCTCCCAGTAGCCGGCGCCGTCGGTCGTCGGCGCGATGGCGACGACCGGCTTGTTGAGCGGCTGGCCGCCCATCGAGCCGTAGAACTGGGCGTCGCCGAAGGCGAAGAGCCCGCCGTCGGACGCGACCTCCCAGTAGCCGCGGCCGTCGGGCGTGGTGGCGATGCCGACGATCGGCTTGTTGAGCGGCTGGCCGCCCATCGAGCCGTAGAAGGCGGCGTCGCCGAAGGCGAAGATGCCGCCGTCGCTGGCGACCTCCCAGTAGCCGCGCCCGTCGGGCGTGGTGGCAATGCCGACGATCGGCTTATTCAGCGGCTGGCCGCCCATCGAGCCGTAGAAGGCGGCGTCGCCGAAGGCGAAGATGCCGCCGTCGCTGGCGACCTCCCAGTAGCCGCCGTCGTCGGGGGTGGCGGCCACGCTGACGATCGGCTTGTTGAGCGGCTGGCCGCCCATCGAGCCGTAGAACTGGGCGTCGCCGAAGGCGAAGACGCCGCCGTCGGACGCGCTGAGCCAGTAGCCGACGCCGTTACGCGGTGTGCCGAACGTGTAGCGGGCTGTGCCGGTTGCCGCGGACGTCCCGTTCGGCGTGGTCACGGTGACGGCGACCGTCTCGGCGTACGGCGCGGCCGGCACGGCCACGGTGACCTGCGACGCGGACGCGGCGACGATCGGCGCGCCGATCGAACCGAAGTGGACCGCGCTGGCGCCGGACAGGTCGGAGCCGAAGACGGTGAGCGTGCCGCCGCCGGTCACCGGGCCGTGGATCGAACTGACGGCGGTGACGGCGGGGCAACCGCCGGCTGGCTGGAGATCGGTGAGCAGGGTGGCACCGACCGGTGAGCCCCAGCCGGTGGCCATGTCGTAGCCGGGACCGGTCGGGTAGGCGTGCATCGCGACACCGACGTAGTGGTTGCGGGTCAGGTCGTTGTTGCCTGTGCCGGCGACGTCGCTGAACGCGCCGGACCGGGCACTACCGAGCTGGTAGAGCGCGGGGTTGGCGAAACCGATCGATCCGGCACAGCCCTGGTCGGTGACGGCCATGACGGCGGCCCACAGCGGGGCGGCGCCGCTGGTCCCGCCGAGCACGTTCCAGCCGCCGCGGTAGTAGACGATGTAGCCGGTGTTGGGCGCGGCGTCGGCCGAGACGTCGGGGACTTCTCGGCAGTTGCCGGCACCGAGGGAACATCCTGTCGCTCCGGGCAGCCGTGTCGCGCCGGCCGCGGACTGCCAGGACGGCATCGTCCAGGCCCGCGAGACGCCGCCGCCGGACGCGCCGGCGCTGGGGTTCCGGGCGCAGCGCGTTGTTGTCGACGGTGCCGCCTGGCAGTCGTTCCAGACGGTCTGGCCGGCGGCGGTGCCGGTCGGCAGTGCGGTGCCGCCGACGCCGGTGACGTCGGGTTGGCTGGCCGGGTCGCTCACCTCGAGTGTCGTGTTTGTGCTCCGGAAGGCCTGTGTCCCCTGGTACCAGCAGTCCTCGGAGCCGGAGTCGCCGGAGGCCGCCAGCATCGTCTGACCCTGGGCGGCCATGGCCTGGAAGATACGGCTCTCGAGGGCCGAGGCTGTCGATGTCAATGTCGGCTCGCAGACCCCCCAGCTCGTCGTGACGACCCGGGCGCGGTCGTCGGAGGCGATCTGGTTCATCGTGTCGAGCGGTCCGGAGCCGGCGCCGCTGCGTGTGCTGTTCGGGCCCTGGTAGACGAGGATGTTGGCCCCGGGGGCCAGGCCGGCGACGTCCTCGATGTCGAGCGCGGCCTCACCGCTGCCGTAGCCGGTACCGGGGCCGCCGTCGACTGTCACGTTCGTCACCGCGGTCGACAGGCCGTAGCAGCGTTCGAACGCCTGGACGTCGGCCGTCGCGTGCGGCTCGAGCTCGTAGATGGCGACGGTCACGCCGGCCCCGGTGCGGCCTTGGGGGTAGAGACCGGACAGGTCGTAGGCCGAGGCGAGCTGGGTGAACGTCAGCGGGCCGCCGCCGAAGCTCTGGCCGGCGGCAGTGCTGCAGGCCTGTGGCGGGACCGCGCTCGAGGTCTCGAGATCGGAGTGCCAGCGGGCGACGTCGCTCAGGCCGACGACGCCGTGGACGACACCGGCCAGAGCGCTCGGCACGGTCGGGGCGACGGTGTCGGTGTACCCGGTCTGGCCCGACGGAAGCTGGACCGACGCCAGCGACGTCCCGAAGGCCTGGGCCATCGCCGCCGCGGGGCCGTGGACGGGGAGCAGCAGTCCGTCACTGGCGGCCGCGCCGACGGTGAGACCTTCACCGGTCAGCCAGTCGCGGACGCCGGCGATCGCCGCCGGGCCGGGCCCGAAACGGCTGGCGAACTCGCCCGGTGCGAGGTACTGGCGGTACTCGGCGGAGCCGGGGGTCGAGACGGCGGCGACGAAGTTGGTGAGCGCGGTCGGGTCGGGAACGGCGAGCGCGCACATCGGCGGAGACGGCCTGGTCGGACGGGAGCGCACCACCGACGACCGCGCCGCGGGGCACGGCGGGGGTGGCGGCGAGCGGTACGCGGCCGGCGATCGATGTCGACGTGGCCGCGGCGACGGCGACCGTCCCTACGGCGACGGGGCCGAGGAGGGCCAGCCCGGCGATCGCCACGGCGGCCAGTACCCTCGCCCGGTTCGTCGTCACTTCGATCCGGCTCCCTTCCCGCGGCCCTACGGGCCGTCCCTTGAGGCCCGGCGCCGACGCGCCGGGAGGCGATCGTCGATCGCCGGCTCGTCCCCATGCGTCGACGGCTCATAGTAAACGTGCCCTTCGGCCTCGTCTGGGCGGTACTGCTGGTCGACCCACCCTTCGGGGAGATCGTGGGGGTAGACGTACCCGTCGCCGTGGCCGATCGCCGCCGGCGCTCCGGTAGTGGGCATCGCGGAGATGGGCCGGCACATCGCCGCGCCGGCCGGCCCGGACGTCGTCGCGGGCCCGGGAGAGGGCGACGGTCACGCGGTTCGACTTCGGCGCGGTGGCGAGGTAGACGACGGCCTGGGCCAGGTTCAGTGCGGCCTCGGGCAGGCCGACGAGCTCGACGGCCCGGGCCGCGGCGTCGGCGACGACGAGAGCTTGGGGGTCAGCCATGCCGACGTCCTCGCTGGCCAAGATGACGAGCCGGCGGGCCAGGAAGCGGGCGTCCTCGCCGGCGTCGAGCATCCGGGCCATCCAGTAGAGGCCGGCGTCGGGGTCCGAGCCGCGGACGCTCTTGATGAAGGCGCTGATCTGGTCGTAGTGCTCGTCGACGCCCTGGTGGTAGAGGCGGCCGTTGCGGGCCCGGACGACGTCGGTGGCGGTCACCGCCGGCGTGCCGTCGTCGCCCTGGCGGGCGGCCGCGAGGGCGACGGCGACCTCGAGCGTCGTCAGCGCCGACCGGGCGTCACCGTCGGCCGAGGCAACCAGCGCGTCGACTGCCTCGGCATCGGCCTCGGCGCCCTCGACGTCAAGCCCGCGCCGGACGAGCGCAGCGAGGTCGTCGGGCGAGAGCGGCTCGAGCCGCCAGAGCGTCGCCCGGCTCATCAGCGGGGCGTTGACCTCGAAGAACGGGTTCTCGGTGGTCGCGCCGACGAGGACGACGAGGCCCTCTTCGACCCCGGGCAACAAGACGTCCTGCTGAGCCTTGTTGAACCGGTGCACCTCGTCGACGAAGAGGATCGTCCCCTGTCCCTGCTCGCCGAGCCGGCGGCGGGCGCCCTCGAGCGCCTCCCGCACGTCCTTCACCCCGGACGCGACGGCCGAGAGCGGGACGAAGGCCTTGGCGGTGGCGTCGGCGAGCAGCCGGGCGAGCGTCGTCTTGCCGGTCCCCGGCGGCCCCCAGAGGATCACCGAGCCGAGGCGGTCGGACTCGACGAGCACGCGCAGCGGCGCCCCGGGGGCGACGAGGTGGCGCTGGCCGACGACCTCGTCGAGCGTCCGAGGCCGCAGGCGGGCGGCGAGCGGCGCCCTCGACTGGAGCCGGCGCTCGGCCGCGGCCTCGAAGAGATCCCCGTTCACGACGTCCGGCTCACCCCTTCTCCGGGCGCGGGGCGACGCGGATGCCGAGATCGGCCAGAGCCGCCGGAGCGAGCGCCTTCGGGGCGCCGGTCAACGGGTCGGCTCCGGACTGCGTCTTCGGGAAGGCGATGACTTCGCGGATGCTCTCCTCGCCGGCCAGGATGGCGACGAGCCGGTCGATGCCGAAGGCGAAGCCGGCGTGGGGCGGCGCGCCATGTCGGAACGCGCCGAGCAGGAAACCGAACCGGGCGTCGGCCTCGTCGGCCGAGATGCCGAGCGCGGTCGAAGACCTGCGACTGGATGTCGCTGCGGTGGATCCGGACGCTGCCGGAGCCGAGCTCCCAACCGTTGAGCACGAGGTCGTAGGCCTGGGAGCGGACGGCCGCCGGGTCGCTGGCGAGCAACGCCAGGTCGTCGGGGTGCGGCATCGTGAACGGGTGGTGGGCCGGCACCGGGTGGCCATCGCCGTCGACGCCGTCGAACATCGGGAACTCGACGACCCAGACGTAGTGGTACGGCCCCTCCCCGACCGGCCGGCCGCCGAGGGCGAGCCGGAGCTGCCCGAGGACGGTGCAGGCCAGCCGGTGCTCGTCGGCGACGACGAGCACGAGGTCGCCGATCTCGGCCCCGGTGGTCTCGAGCAGGCCGCGCCGCTCGTCGTCGGAGAGGAACCGGTCGAGCGGCGAATCGAGAGCACCGGCCTCGGTCACCCGGAACCATGCCAGCCCCTTGGCCCCGAGCGCCTTGGCCTGGTCGGTCAGGGCGTCGAGCCGGGACCGGGTGAAGGTGGCGCCGCCCTCGAGCCGGATCGCCTTGACGCACGGTGCCGCGAACGCCCGCACCTCGGTGCCGGCGAACACCGGCGAGAGGTCCAGCAGCTCCATCCCGAACCGGAGGTCCGGCTTGTCGGTGCCGTAGCGGTCGAGGGCGTCGGCCCACGTCATCCGTTCGATCGGCGGTGGCCGCTCGCCGGTCGCGGCCTCGGCCGCGTCGAGGACGGCTTCGGTGACGAACCCGAGGATGTCGTCCTGGTCGACGAACGACGCCTCCATGTCGAGTTGGGTGAACTCGAACTGCCGGTCGGCCCGGAGGTCCTCGTCGCGCAGGCAGCGGGCGATCTGGTAGTACCGGTCGACGCCGCCGACCATCAGCAGCTGCTTGGCCAGCTGCGGGCTCTGCGGCAGGACGTAGAAGTCGCCGGGGTGCAGCCGGCTAGGCACGGTGAACTCGCGGGCGCCCTCGGGCGTCGGCGCCCACAGCAGCGGCGTCTCGACCTCGCAGAACCCCTGACGCTCCATCGCCGACCGGATGGCCGAGTTGACGGCCGCGCGCAACCGGAGGTTGGCCTGCAGCCGCGGCCGTCGGAGGTCGACGTAGCGGTTCTTCAGCCGGACGGCCTCGTCGACGTCGGTCCGGTCCTCGACGACGAACGGCGGCGGCTCGGCCACCGACAGCACGTCGATGGTGCAGTCGCCGACCTCGACCTGCCCGCTGGCCAGGTTGGCGTTCTCCATCCCGTCGGGACGGCGCCGGACGACGCCGGTGACGGCGACGACGTACTCGCTCCGTAGGTCGATCGCGCCGTCGACGACGCATTGGATGATGCCGGAGTGGTCGCGGAGGTCGACGAAGGCGAGGTGCTCGCCGTGCTCGCGCCGTCGGGCCACCCAGCCGCAGAGCCGGACCTGGCGACCGACGTCGTCCAGGCCGACCCGCCCGCACAGCCCGGTCCGCATCGACGTGGCGTCCGCTTCACCGCCGCCGATCGGCTTGGTGCTCATGTCCCTCCCTCGGTCATCGCCGTCACCGTCTCGACCACCTGGTCGACCGGCACCGTCCGCTGCTCGCCGCCGGCCCGCAGCGGCCGGACGGTCACCGTACCGTCCGCCCGCTCACCGGGACCGACGATCAACGCGACGACCGCCCCGGAGCGGTCGGCCAGCTTCATCTGAGCCTTCATCGACCGGCCGTCGAACGCCCGGTCGGCCGCCAGGCCGGCTCGGCGGAGGGCGGCCGTCAGGTCTCGGGCGGCCTCGCCACCGGCGACGTCGACGACGAAGGCGGCCGGCGGCGGTGGCGCGGCCGCTAGTACGCCCTCGGCGTCGCAGGCGATGAGCACGCGTTCGATGCCGATGCCGAAGCCGATGCCGGGCGTCGGCGGGCCGCCGAGCATCTCGACGAGGCCGTCGTAGCGGCCGCCGCCGCCGATGCCGTTCTGGGCGGCGTCGATAGCGCCGGACGCGAACTCGAACGTCGTCCGCGTGTAGTAGTCGAAACCGCGGACGAGCCGGTGGTCGAGCTCGTAGGGCACGCCGAGCGCGTCGAGCCCGTCGCGGACGCGGGCGAAGTGCGGCGCACAGTCCTCGCAGAGGTGGTCGACGAGACGTGGTGCGCCGGCCGTCGCCGCCTTGCAGGCCGGGCGCTTGCAGTCGAGGACCCGCAGCGGGTTGGCGTCGAGCCGGCCCTGGTGCTCGTCGCAGAGCTCGTCACGGCGCCCGGCAAGGTAGTCCCGCAGGAGCGCGATATAGACCGGGCGGCACTTCCCGTCGCCCATCGAGTTCAGCTTGAGCGTGAAGTCGGCGAGGCCGAGCGTCCGGAAGAACCCGTCGGCCAGGGCGACGACCTCGACGTCGAGATCGGCGTCGGATGGCCCGAGGGCCTCGATGCCGACCTGGTGGTGCTGGCGGTAGCGACCGGCCTGCGGCCGCTCGTGGCGGAACGCCGGCGTTGCGTACCAGGCCTTCCACGGCAGGAGCGGGTGGTGCTGGACGAACGCCCGGACGACCGACGCGGTGCCTTCCGGGCGGAGCGCGAGCATCTGACCGTCACGGTCGGGGAACTCGTACATCTCCTTGCCGACGACGTCGCTGCCCTCGCCGATGCCGCGCCGGAAGACTGCGGCGTACTCGAACATCGGGTTCTGCACGAGGCCGTAGCCGGCCCGCTGGACGTGCGTCGGCGAACGTGGCGAGCAGCACTTCCCACCGCCAGGAGGCCGGCCAGAGGACGTCGTGGGTTCCCGTGGGGGCGCGTGCCGGCCCCTGCTCGTCGGCCACCGGGCGCCCTACGCCTTCTTCCCAGGGAGCTGGCGGTAGGCGTCGAAGACGCCGTCCAGGTGCTTCAACGAGGCGATGAGCGACTGCAGGTGTGCCGGGTCGGCCAGCTCGACGTCGAAGGCCATCCGGCTGACCCGGTCGGGGGCGGTCGACGTGCGGGCGGCGACGATGTTGAGGTGGTGCTCGGAGACGACCCGACTGACGTCCGAGAGCAGCCGCGACCGGTCGAAGGCCAGGACCTCGAGCGTGGCCAGGAAGACGCCCTGCCCGCCGCGGTCCCATTCGACCTCGATCAGCCGCTCCTGGTGCCGGCGGGCCAGGGCGGTGGCGTTCGAGCAGTCGGCCCGGTGGACCGACACGCCGCGGCCCTGGGTGACGAAGCCGATGATCTGGTCGCCGGGCACCGGGGTGCAGCAGCGGGCGACGTGGACCATCACGTCGTCGAGCCCCTCGACGTAGAGGCCGGCAGTCGAGTGGCGGCCGTCGCGCGGGCTCCGCACGCCCCGGGCGGCCGTCGTCGGCAGCTGCTCCGGCTCGCCGCCGCGCAGCTCGCGGGCCAGCCGCTGGACGATCGACTGGGCGGAGACCTGGTTCTCGCCGATGGCGGCGTACAGCGCGTCGACGTCGGCCAGGTTCATCGATCCGGCGACGGTGACCAGCGCGCTCGACGCCATGATCTTCTGGAGCGGCAAGCCCCTCGCGGCGCAGCGCCTTGGCCAGCTCCTCCCGGCCGGTCTCGATGGCGTCCTCGCGGCGCTCCCGGCTGAACCACTGCCGGATCTTGTTGCGGGCCCGGGACGACGCGACGATCTGCAGCCAGTCCTGCGACGGCCCGGCGGTCGGCGACTTCGACGTGAAGATCTCGACGGTGTCGGCCGACGTCAGCGTCGTGTCGAGCGGGACGAGCCGACCGTTGACCCGGGCGCCGATGCAGCGGTGACCGACCTCGGTGTGGATGGCGTAGGCGAAGTCGACCGGCGTCGACCGGGCCGGCAGGGCGATGACGCGGCCCTTCGGCGTGAAGACGTAGACCTCGTCCTGCTCGAGGTCGAGCTTCAGGGCCTCGAGGAACTCGACCGGATCGGACGTCTCGGCGTCGACGTCGGCGATCCGCTGCATCCAGGCCATCTCCGAGGAGACGTCCTCCTTCTCCTTGTAGCCCCAGTGCGCGGCGATGCCGTACTCGGCCCGCCGGTGCATCTCGTGCGTCCGGACCTGGACCTCGATCGGTTTGCCGTCGAGCCCGATGACGGTGGTGTGCAGCGACTGGTAGAGGTTGAACTTCGGCGTGTTGATGTAGTCCTTGAACCGCCCCTGGACCGGCGGCCAGATGGCGTGGATCGCCCCGAGCGCGGCCCAGCAGTCCTTCTCGGAGGCGACGACGACGCGGATGCCGACGAGGTCGTGGATGTCGTCGAACTCCTTGCCGCGGACGACCATCTTCTCGTAGATGCTCCAGAGGTGCTTCGGGCGACCGGTCACCTCGGCCTCGATGCCGGTGCCGACCAGCCGCTCGCGCACGGCGACGAGCACCGCGAGCGACGTACTCCTCGCGCTCGGGGGGCCCGGACCGCGACCATCTGTTCGATCTCGGCGTACCGCTTCGGGTGCAGCGTCGCGAAGGCCAGGTCCTCGAGCTGCCACCGGACCTGTTGGACCCCGAGCCGGTGGGCCAGCGGGGCGTAGACGTCGAACGTCTCCTGGGCCGTCCGGCGCTGCTTCCACTCCGGCATCACGGCCAACGTGCGCATGTTGTGCAGCCGGTCGGCCAGCTTGATGAGCAGGACCCGCCAGTCGTTGGCCATGGCGACGAGCATCTTGCGGATCGTCGCCGCCTGTTGCTGCTCCTTGGAGTCGAACTGGAGGCGGTCGAGCTTGGTGACGCCATCGACCACCGCGGCGACGACCGGGCCGAACTGCTCGTCGATCTCGGCCAGGCCGAGGCCGGTGTCCTCGACCGCGTCGTGGAGCAGCGCGGCGGCGATCGTCGGGGCGTCGAGGCCGAGCTCGGCGACGATCTGGGCGACGGCCACCGGGTGGGTGACGTACGGCTCGCCGGACCGGCGGTACTGCTCGGCGTGGGCCAACACGGCGGCCCGGCCGGCGGCGACGATGGCCGCCGGGTCCTCACCGGGTCGACGGTGCGAGAACTCGCGGATGACCGGCTCGATCAGATCGCCGACCTCGCCGAGCTCACCCATGGCGCCGGCGTCGACCGCGACCGCACCCTCGCCGACCGCTCCCCCGTCGTCCGGGGCAGCCAACCGAGCCAGGCTCATCATCTCTCTACGCTACCCGACCGGCCGCAAATCCCTGCGTAGCCAGGATCGTCTCAGCGTCGACGCTTGCCCTTCGATCCCTTGCCCCCGCCCTTGCGCGGGCGGGGCGGCGGGCGGCGGGCGGCGGTGCCGCCGGACCCGGTCGAGCTGCGCTGGCCGGCACCGGTCGACGACTCGCCAGCGGTGCCGTCCGCTGTCACCGTGGTGGTGGCCGTCGCGGCCGACGATCCGCTGCCGGCGCCCTTCGACGGCTGCCCGGGGCGCCCCTGGCCGGCCCGCGCCTGGCCCGGCCGGATCGTCCCGGGTCGTGCCCCCTTGGCCGGCCGGGCGGCGGCCCGCGCCGCGCCACCGGCCGACGCACCGGCCAGCGCCGCCGCGGCGGACGGCGTCAGCAGACCCGACCGCTCGCCACGGGACTCCAGACGCTGTCGAATGGCGGCGTAACGGGGCTCGCGCTCCTTCAGCATGGCGAGGACCGGCGACGCGATGAAGATCGACGAGTACGCCCCGCTGATGAGCCCGACGGTCAGGGCGAGGCCGTAGTCCTGCAGGGTCGTGGCTCCGAGCAGCTCGGCCCCGATGAGCAGGACGGCGAGTACCGGGAGGATGGCGACGAGCGACGTGTTGATGGACCGGGCCAACGTCTGGTTCATCGAGAGGTTGATCATCTCCGAGTACGTCATCCGGCCGGACGTGCCGAAACCCCTTCGTGTTGTCGCGGACACGGTCGAAGACGACGACGGTGTCGTAGAGCGAGTACCCGAGGATGGTCAGCACGGCGATCACCGTGTCCGGCGTGACCTGGAACCCGGCCAGCGAGTAGACGCCGGCGGTAATGAGCAGGTCGTGGATCAACGCCATGAAGGCGGCGATAGCCATCTTCGGCTCGAAGCGGAAGCTGATGTAGATGGCGACGACGGCGAAGAAGACGATCAGGGCGATGACCGCCCGCTGGGTGACCTGGCTGCCCCAGGTCGGGCCCACCGTCTCCTGGGACACTGTGTTCGTTGTGACCTTGGCCAGCTTGGCCAGGGCGTCGGTCACCTTGGCCTGCTCGGCCTTGCGCTGGTTCGGCGTGAGGCTGTTCAGGTCGGCCTGGACCTCGATCTGCTGCCGGCTCCCGCTGCCGAGGACCTCGACGGTCGGTTGGTTGAGCCCGGCCGCCTCGACGGCGGTGACGGCGCTCGCCTGGGTGACCCCGGGGGCCAGCACCGTCCACGATGTCCCACCCTTGAATGTGATCCCGAGGTTCAGGCCACGGAAGCCGAGCGAGAACAGGCCGGCGACGATGATGACGGCCGAGATGGCGAACCACCACTTCCGGCGGCCGACGAAGTCGAACGACGTCTCGCCCCGGTAGAGCCGGCGGATCGCGCCCGGGCCGTGGCCGGTCGCCTCGACCTCCGCCTTCACCTCCTCGCGCTCGGCCTCGTCCTCGACCAGCGCCTCTTGGAGCTGCTCACCGTCGAGCTCGCCGTCCGGCGGTCTCGCCGTCCGGGTCGACGTCGGGCCGGACCTTCTCCTCGTCGTCCGGCACGACCTGCCCGGAACCGCCGATCTGGAGGTCCTGGAGCCGTTCGTCGCGGTGCTCGAAGCTCATCGGTCGGAGCCCGCCTCGACGGCCAGCCCGCGCGAGATGCCGAACCGCCGGGCCTGCGTCAGCCGCTCGTTACGGCCGAGGAGGATGACGAGCGGCCGGGTGAAGAAGTACGTCATGAAGATGTCGAGCAGGGTCGAGAGCCCGAGGAAGAACGCGAACCCCTTGACCTCGCCGACGGCCACGAAGAACAGCACGACCGCCGCGGCCAGCGACACCAGGTCGGCGGCCAGCACGGTTCGCCAGGCGCTCTGGAAGCCGCGGTCGACGCTGGTCCGGATCGATCGGCCCGATCTCGTCTCGTCCTTCAGCCGTTCGAAATAGACGATGTACGAGTCGACCGTGATCCCGATCGACACGATGATGCCGGTCACGCCGGCCAGGTCGAAGCTGGGGGCCACCGACGTGTGGCCGAGCGCGGAGATGATCGCCCACAACAGTGCGGCGGTGATCACCAGACCGCTCAGCACGACGATGCCGAGGAGCCGGTAGTAGAAGATCGTGTAGAGGAGGACGAGGATGAGCCCGGCGATACCGGCGCCGAGCCCGGCGATGAGCGCCGAGTGGCCCAGGGTCGGCGACACCGTCTGCGTCGTCTGCGGTACGAGCTTGACCGGCAGGGAGCCGTAGTTGAGCGCCAGAGCCAGCGTCTGGGCCGACTCTTGGGTGAAGTTCCCCGAGATCTGCACCGTCCCGTCGAACGACGTGAAGCTGGTCGCCGACGGGAGCGTCAACGGCGCCGACTGCACGACGCCGTCGAGCTCGATGCCGATGACCTCGTGGAAGTACTTTGTCGCCATCTTGTCCCACTCGGCCGAGCCGGCCGAGGTCAACGACATGTTCACGACCCAGCGCCCGATCTGTGTCTGCTGGGCGATGGCCTTCTTCACGATGCGCCCGGTCAGTGTCGCCGGCCCGAGCAGGTAACGGTCGGCCTTCGCCCCTGTCAGCCCGGGCAGCAGGACGGTCGCCTTCGGGTTGTCGGCCGCGCTGGACGGGAACGCCGCCAGCGCCGGTGTCGGCCCGATGTTGTACGTGACCCCGCCTGTCGACGCCTTGGAGAGGTTCGTCGTCACAAGCTGGTACTTCGATGTACAGCTCGTCGGCGGCGCCTTCGGGATGGTCGTCGTCGAACCGGTCGACTTCGGCGCGGTGTACGGCGGTGCGTAGCAGAGCGTCGGCCGGAAGTAGAGCTGGCCGGTCTGGCCGATGGTTGTCAGGACCTGCTTGGCGTCCTTCACCCCCGGGACCTGGACGACGATCTCGTTGCCCTGCGTCCCTACCGTCGCCCCGGACACGCCCAGCCCGTCGACCCGGTTGGTGAGGATCGCCACCGTCTCGTCGAGATCGGACTGGGAGACCTGGTGGGCCGGCTTGTAGACGACCGAGAGGCCGCCGGCCAGGTCGAGGCCGAGCCGGGGCGACCACTTGGCGGCCAGCGTTCCGGCCAACGCACCGACCGCGACGACGATGACGATCGTCAGGCTGATCACCAGAGATCGCTGCCGCCGGGCCTGTGAGCGCGACGACGAAGGGCTCACGGCCCCTTACCCTCCCCGGAGCCCCCATCGGCCCGGCGATCGCCGTCCCCCCCATCGGCCGCCGTGTCGTCGTCGGTGTCGTCGTAGTGCAGCTCCGCGTCCGGTGACCCGTCGGTCACCGAGTCGTCGTCGGCGACCACCGGCTCGACCTTGCGGGCGATCGCGCTCCGGATCAACACGATCCTCGTCGGCTGCCCGGGGCTGCCGCCTTCGTCGCCGTCCTGGAGGCCGGTGATGATCGTCACGCGGTCGTTCTCCATGTCGAGGATCGTGCCGACGATGCCGCCGATCGTCATGACCTCGTCGCCGACCCCGACGTCCTGTTGCTGCGCCTTCTGCTTGCGGGCCTTCTGCTGCTGGGGCCGGAGGAAGAAGAAGTAGCCGGCGATACCGATGATGACGATGACGACGAGGAAGCCGATGCTGCCACCGCCGCTCGACTTGGTCGCGGCGAGAACGTGCGGGAGCACGGTCATGGTCATCGGCTCATTTCGTCGTTCGTCGGGCGCACAGAAGCGTCACCATACAACGTGGCGAACCCGGCGGCGGTAGCGGGGAACGAGGCGCACGGCCGTGTCGGGGATAGGATTTCGCCGAGAGCCGCTGCCGCCGTCGCCCGGGACCCCTCCCGGCTCGGCACGGACGCTGAGGACGGTGTGGGTGCGCGAGGGCGACACGTCCGTGTTGGCCATCGAGGACGACGCGGACATCCGACAGCTTCTCCGTGCCCTCCTCGGTCGCGAGGGCTACGTCGTCAGCGAGGCGGCGACCGGTCGTGACGGCCTGCGGGCGTTCCACGAGGAGCGCCCGGACCTGGTCATCTTGGATGTCGGCCTGCCGGACCTCGACGGTTGGCAGGTTCTCGAACGGATCCGGGACATGAGCGACGCCCCAGTCCTCGTCCTCACCGCCCGATCGGCCGAACGCGACAAGGTCCGCGGTCTCAATGCCGGGGCCGACGACTACCTGACGAAGCCGTTCAGCCGGGTCGAGCTGCTCGCCCGGCTCCAGGCCATCCGCCGGCGCCAGGTGACGACGTCACCGGCCAACACCGCGTTCGACGACGGCCGTATCCGGCTCGACTTCGTCAACCAGCGGGTGACGCTCAACAGCGAGCCCGTGCTGCTGACCCCCACCGAGTACCGGCTCCTGTCCGCGCTCGTCCGCCATGCCGGCCAGATCCTCTCGGCCGACCAGCTCATCGAGCTGGCCTGGGACGACCCGTCCGGCCTGGCGCCGGCCCGGGTCAAGTACGCGGTCCTACGCCTCCGGCGCAAGCTCGACTGGGACGTCCCCGAGGACTCCCCGCTCGAGACCGTCCGGGGCTTCGGTTACCGCTACCGCCAGCACCAGACCTAGAAGAGCGGGTCCACCCCCGGCGGCTGGCCACCGGCCATCCGGTAACCGGCCCCGTCGGGCACGGCCCCCAGGTGCGCCCACGCTCGGGCCGTCGCCACCCGGCCCCGCGGCGTCCGCTGGATCAGTCCCTGCTGGAGCAGGTACGGCTCGTAGGCGTCCTCGATCGTGTCCGTCTCCTCGCCGATGCACTGCGACAGCGTCGTCAGCCCGACCGGCTGGCCACCGAACCGGATGCAGAGCGCGTCGAGGATCGCCCGGTCGACCTTGTCCAGGCCGAGCTCGTCGACGCCGAACAGGTCGAGCCCCTCTTCGGCCGTCGTGGCGGTGACCGTCCCGTCACCGCGGACCTCGACGAAGTCCCGGACCCGACGGAGGAGCCGGTTGGCGATCCGCGGCGTGCCGCGGGAGCGCTCGGCGATCCGGGCCGCCCCCTCCGCCTCGACCTCGACGCCGAGGATCTGGGCGGAGCGCGTCACGATGGCCTGGAGCTCGGCCGGGACGTAGAGGTCGAGCCGCCCGACGAACCCGAACCGGTCCCGGAGCGGTGCGGCCACCAGGCCGGTCCGGGTCGTCGCTCCGACCAGCGTGAAATGCGGGAGATCGAGCCGGATCGACCGGGCGGTCGGACCCTTTCCGATGAGGATGTCGAGCTTGGCGTCCTCCATCGCCGGGTACAGCACCTCTTCGACCGACCGGTGCAGCCGGTGGATCTCGTCGATGAAGAGGACGTCGCCTTCTTGCAGGTCGGTCAGCAGCGCGGCCAGATCGCCGGCGCGGGCGAGAACCGGCCCCGACGTGACCCGCAACCCGACGCCCATCTCGGCGGCCACGATCCCGGCCAACGACGTCTTGCCCAGCCCGGGCGGCCCGGCGAACAGGAGATGGTCGACCGGTTGCCGGCGCCGACGGGCGGCCTGCAACACGATGCCGAGGTGCTCGACCAGCTGGGCCTGGCCGACGAACTCGGCCAGGCTGCGGGGCCGGAGGCCGGCCTCTTCGATCTCCTCTGCCGGACCAGCCACGGGATCGACCTTCCTGGCGTCCAGCGCCCCGCCGTCCTCGGCGCCGTCCTCGGTGCCGTCACCGGGACCGCCGGCGCTGTCCTCCCCGGCCAGAACCTCCCGGCGGGCCTCGGGCGTCACCGGGAGGCCAGCTCCCGAAGCGCCAGGCGCAGCAGCTCCTCCACCCCGACATCCTCGCGTTGGCTGTCGAGCGCGCCGCGAATCTCGTCCGGCCCGTAGCCGAGCTCGGCCAGCGCGGCCCGGGCCTCCGCCCGGGCTGATCGGGCCGCGCCGTCGCCGACGACCGCCGCCGGCGAGAGGTCCGGCAGGTCGAGCCGGCTCTTCAGGTCGATGAGCAGTCGGGCGGCCGTCTTGCGGCCGACGCCGGGAACCGAGCAGAGCGTCTCGACGTCGTCCTCGAGGACCGCCGTCGACAGCGCCGCCGGCGAGAGTGCCGACAGGACGGCCAGCGCCAGCGTCGGCCCGACCCCGTGCGCCCCGAGCAGCGCCTCGAAGCACCGGCGCTCGTCGTCGTGGGCGAAGCCGTAGAGGACGATCGCGTCCTCGCGCACGTGGGTGTGGACGAAGAGGAACACCTCCGACCCGAGCGCACCGATGCCCGCCGCGGTACCCGTCGTCACCGACACCCGGTACCCGACGCCTCCGACGTCGACGATGACTTCGGCCTCGGCCGTCCGGGCCACGACGGCCCCCCGCAGCGACCCGATCATGTTGGTTCTCCTCCCGTGGATGCAGCGGCGACGGCCCGGCGGAGCGGCAACGTCGTCAGGTGACAGACCGCCAGGGCCAGCGCGTCGGCCACGTCGGGCGGCCGCGGCACGACGCCGAGGCCGAGGACCGAGGTGACCATCCGCTGTACCTGCTCCTTGGTGGCGCTGCCGTAACCGACGAGGGCCTGCTTGACCTCGTTGGACGTGTACTCGGCGACCTCACAGCCGGCCTCGGCGGCGGCGGCCAGGGCCAGCCCGCTGGCCTGCCCGACCGACATGGCCGTGCGGGCGTTCACCTGGAAGAACACCCGTTCGACGGCGACCGCCGTCGGCCGGTACTCGACGATCAACGCCCGCAGTTCGCGCTGGACGATCCAGAGCCGCTGGGGCAGCCGGGCCTGCGGATCGGTCTCGATGACACCGGCCGCGGCCGCCGTCAACGCCGACGTCGTGCCCGACCGGGTGACCAGTCCGTAGCCACACCGCGACAGGCCCGGGTCGATACCGAGTACGAACACGCGTTCGACTCTATCGCGGCGGTCACTTCGGCAGGGTGATCCGACGGGACGGCACGACGGCATCGAGCACGCCGACAGGAACGACGGTGTACGGGACGTGCCGACCGGTCAGCAGCGACTCGAACTGCGCCTCGGTGTAGTTCCCCGGGCCGGTCTCGGGGTTGGCGAACGCCGCCGCGGCCGCCGCGGTCCGGCCCGTCGGGTAGAAGAGCCATGCCGGCCGGCCGGCCGCGGCCACCGCAGCCGCGTCCGACGGCAGCCGTACGACGTCGAGCGGCGACGGCGTGACGACGACGCGATCGCCGGCCACGTAGTCGAGGACGTAGGCCGTCCAGTACGTGCCGTACGCGTACCGCAGCCCGTGCTGGTCCATCGCCGCGACGACCTGGCGAACCGGCGCCTCCGGATCGCGCCAGCCGCTCACGAACGCCGCCGGCCGGGCCGGCACGCCGCCGGTCCGCGCGGCCAGCACGGTCAGCCCGCCGGCCCCGGCCAGCCCGATCGTGGCCACGACGAGCCCGGTCGTACCGGCGGCCAGCGCCCGCGCCGCGCGGCGCCGGTGACGGCCGCGCCCACCGGTGCCCCGGCGTGGGCGGCACGCCGACCGTGTCGGCGGCGCGGGCCCGCCCCGTCGCCGCCGGCCGAGCGCCGGCTGGTCGCCGCCGGCCGGGCGCCGGCCAGGACGACGCCGGCGGCGATCGCGACGAACACCGGCAGGTAGACGCCGTACCGGCCGTCGACCCAGTAGCCGGTGGACGGGACGAGGGCGTAGAGGAACGGGAAGAGGACGATCGCCGCGGCCGCCGCCAACGCCGGGGCGGCAACCCGACCCCGCCGGACCGACCAGAAGGCCGCCACGACGACCACGACGACGACCGTGGCGACGAGCCCGTACAGCACCGGCCCGACCGTGCGGCCGCCCACCCAGGCCCCGCCGGGCACGGTGCGGACACCGAGCTGTACCGGCAGCATGTCGTCGAAGAAGACGCGGAGCCGGGCCCCGTAGCCCAGGCCACGGTAGGACGGCAGCGACCCGGTCTGCAGCGACGCGAACCGGGTCCCGACGTTCGTGTAGAGCCACGGCAGCGCGCCGACGACGGCCGCGGCGACCGCGACCACGACCGGGCCCGGTCGCCACGGCCCGCCAGCCGGCGGCCGCGGTCGAACAACCGGCCCCACGACAGGACGAGGACGACGCCGACGGGCGCGGCGAAGTACACGAGTTCCGGCGACGACCACCACCCGACCCCGACTGCCAGTCCGAGCACCGCGCTGTCGACCAGTCGGGTCGGCCCTCGGTGGATGCGTACGGCCATCCAGAGCGCGAGCAGCCCACAGGCCATCGTCACCCCGCGGAACCCGTACTCGCGGATCGAGTTCCACACAACGGCGTACGGCCAGACCCACGCCAGGGCGCCCGCGGCCCAGGCCAGCCAGCGGCGGCCGGTCGACACCCCGACGACCAGGCCGACCAGTACCGCCGCGACCGCGGACAGCAGCGACGCGGTCACCCCCATCGCCCACGGGCTGCCGCCGGACACCCAGGCGACCGGCGCCACCAGGTACGGCTCGACCCCGCCGTACTGCTGGCCCCAGTAGAACGTCCAGAAATGCCCGGCCAGGATGGACTTGGCCATCAGGCCGGCGACCGCCCAGTCGCTGTTGACCGGCGTGTGGGCGAGCAGCCACAGCCGGAGCACCAGCCCGTAGGCCACCGCGAGACCGATGACGACGGCCGCGGCCGCCCGTACCGTGGCCGACGACCGCAGCGTGACCGCCGCCGACGACGTACGGGACAGCGATGCCGCCGGTCCAGCTGGCCCGTCTCGACGGGGCGACCACCCCCGGCGGGCCGGCCGGGCTCACCGACGACGCTGATCAGCCGGCGTAGCCGGCGAGGATGCCGTCGGGGATGTCGTAGTTGGCGTGGACGGCCTGGACGTCGTCGTGGTCGTCGATGATCTCGAGTAGGCGGAGCACCCGCTGGGCGTCGCCCTCGTCGGCCACCTCGACCGTCGACGTCGGTTCGAAGACCAGTTCGGCCGACGTCGGTTTCATGCCCGCTGCCTCCAGCGCATCGCGAACCGCGCCGAGATCGTGGGGGGCGCAGGTGACGACCCACCGCTCGCCGCCGTCGGCCAGGTTCTCCGCCCCGGCTTCCAGCGCAGCCTCCATGATCGAGTCCTCGTCCAGGCTGCGGGCGAGCTCGATCTGGCCCTTACGGGCGAACTGCCAGCTGACCGCGCCCGGCTCGGCCATCGACCCACCGTTGCGGTTGAACAGGTTCCTGATCTCCGCGGCCGTCCGGTTCCGGTTGTCGGTCAGCGTCTCGGCGATCACCGCGACCCCACCGGGGGCGTACCCCTCGTAGTTGACCGCCTCGTAGCGGACGCCCTCCAACTCGCCGGTCCCACGCTTGATGGCCCGCTCGATCGTGTCCATCGGCATCGAGACGTCACGGGCCTTCTGGTAGGCGAGCCGCAGGGACGCGTTGTTCTCGATGTCGCTCCCGCCGTCCCGGGCCGCCACCTCGAGTGACCGGATGTGCTTGGCGAATACCTTCGCCCTGGCCGCGTCCTGCGCGCCCTTCCGGTACTTCGTGGTGGCCCATTTCGAGTGACCCGACATGTCGTCCTTTCCTCCCCGCCGGGGCACCCCCGCGGGGACGGTCCGGCGTCGCGATGCTACCAATGCCCCCTTCGGCGGTGGCCCGGCTAGCCCGAGCCGGCCATCGCCGCGAACAACCGGTGCAGCCGGCGGTCGGCCGTCAGCTCCGGGTGGAACGCGGTGGCCAGCACTGGCCCCTGCCGACAGGCGACGGGGTCCGGATGGTCGCCGGGCGCCGCCTCCAACGTCGCCAGCACCTCGACGTCGGGACCCAGCTCGACGACGACCGGGGCCCGGATGAAGACCGCCGGCATCGACCCCTCGCCGGCGACGGCCACGCTCGCCTCGAACGAGAACCGCTGACGGCCGTAGCCGTTGCGGCGGACCGAGCAGTCGAGCACCCCGAACGACCGCTGGTCCGGCCGGCCGTCGAGGATCCGCCGCGACAAGAGGACGAGGCCAGCGCAGGTTCCGAAAGCCGGGAGGCCGGCGGCCAGGGCGCCGGCGAGCGGATCGAAGAGCCCGGACGACTCCAGCAACATCGAGAGCGTCGTCGACTCTCCACCGGGCAGCACGATGCCGTCGACCCCGTCGAGCTGGGCCGGCCGGCGAACGAGGCGGGTGGTGACGCCGGCCTCGTCGAAGGCGGCCTGGTGCTCGCGGACGTCGCCCTGGAGAGCCAGGATGCCGATGGTCACGCCGACGGTCGGGCGGTCGGGCGGACGTACCGACTACCAGCCGCGGTCGGCCAGCCGGTCGGTCAGGTCGGCGACCTGCTGCCCGCGCATCGCATCGCCGAGCCCGGTACTGACCTTGGCGACGTGCTCGGCGTCGGCGAAGTGCGTCGTCGCCTCGACGATGGCCCGGGCCCGCCGGGCCGGGTCGTCGCTCTTGAAGATGCCCGAGCCGACGAACACCGCCTCGGCGCCGAGCTGCATGACGAGCGACGCGTCGGCCGGGGTGGCGATCCCGCCGGCACAGAACAACGGCACCGGCAGCCGCCCGGTCTCGGCGATCTCTTCGACCAGGCCGATCGGCGCCTGCAGCGTCTTGGCCCAACCGAACAGCTCGGCCCGGTCGGCCTGGGTGATCCGGCGGATGTCACCGACGATCGACCGCAGATGCCGGACGGCCTCGACGATGTCGCCGGTCCCGGCCTCCCCCTTCGAGCGGATCATCGCCGCGCCCTCCGAGATGCGACGGAGCGCCTCACCGAGGTTGGTCGCGCCGCAGACGAACGGGACGGCGAACGCCCACTTGTCGATGTGGTACGCCTCGTCGGCTGGGGTGAGCACCTCGCTCTCGTCGATGTAGTCGACCCCGAGCGCCTCGAGCACCTGGGCCTCGGCGAAGTGCCCGATCCGCGCCTTGGCCATGACCGGCACCGTGACGGCCTCTTGGATCCCCTCGATCAGCGCAGGATCGCTCATCCGCGCCACGCCGCCGTCCCGGCGGATGTCGGCCGGCACCCGCTCGAGGGCCATCACCGCGACCGCGCCAGCGTCCTCGGCGATCTTGGCCTGTCCGGCGTCGACGACGTCCATGATGACGCCGCCGCGCAGCATGTCGGCCAGGCCGCGCTTGACCGTGAAGGTCCCCGTCTCCCGGGACGTCGGCGATGGCGTCGTCATACCGCCATCCTACCGAGCTGGCTGCACCCGACGGCGCCGGCGGGCGCCTACCATTCGGCCAGGGCACTCCGACGGACCGCCGTGGCGTCGAGCTCGCCGGGGGCCGCGGTCCCGCGGTCGCCGACCATCGGGTCGACCCAGAGCCACCGGGTGGCCGGCCACCGCCGGCCGGTGAAGATCGACGTCGCGGCCGGCGACGGCCCCTGCCCGAGGACGTCCAGCGCTTCGCCGAGGCCGGGCGGGTAGCGCACGGTCAGCGCGGCGAGCTGGTCCGCCCGGTACTCGCGACCCCGGCCCACGGCGGCGTGCAGGAGCCGGTCGTTGCCGGTCAGCCGGGCCAGCGGTCCGACCACGGCCACGGCGGCAGCCGAGACGACGGGGTCGCCCACTTTCACGTGGGCCAGCTCGTGGGCGACGATGCCCTCCATCTCGATCAGGCCGAGCCGGTCCTCGAGGCCGCTGGTGACGACGAGGACGTTCCGGCCGTGGCGGTCGCCGATCGTGCACGCGTTCGGCACGTGGTCGACGACGATCCACAGTTCGGGTCGGGCCACGCCGAACGACGCGCACAACCCTTCGACCAGGTTGGCCAGCCTCGGATAGTCGTCCTCGTCAACCGGTCCGCCGCCGAGTGCTCGCAGCGCGACGGTCCGGGCTGACCGCTCGATCGACAGCGCGACCGCCACGAGCGCGACGACGCCCGCCACCGCACCGACGATCGGCCCGATCGCCGCGCCGAGGATGACCCCGAGCAGCAGACCCGGCAGGACGCCGCCGGCGACGAAGAGCAGCCGGGCCCGGCGTCGGTTGGCCCGCACCTCTTGCTGGCCGGCGCTCGCCGCCGCGCCGTCCGTCTCGGTTGACGTCGACGCCGTTGCCGCTGCCCGGGCGGCGACCGCAGCGTCGGAACCGTCGGGACGCGGTCGAGAACGGTCGGCCCCCTGAGCCCGAGCCTGGCTGCCCGGGCCGCGCCGGTTACCCGACGTCGAGCTGCCCGACCGGGACCGATTGGCCGAGCCGCCGGGGCGCCCGCCAGTGCTCCGGCCACCGCCGGCCGGCCCCGACCGACCCTGTCCACCCGATCGGCCGCCGCCCGACCCGCCGCCCGACCCGCCGGATCGGTTGCCGCCGCCACCACCGCCGCTGTTGCCGCCACCACCACTGCCGCCACCGGAACCCCGCGACCGCGACCGGTGACGGGACCGGTTCCTCGACGGCTCGCCCCCCGATCGGCCCCCGCCGGTCCCACCTCCGCCGCTGGTGCTGCCGTCCCCTCCGCCTCCCGGACGGCGCGCCGGCTCGCCACCGTCACCGCCGGACGATCCGGGGCGGCCAGGCGTCGACGGTGGCTCGGTCATGGCTGGTCAGATTACCCGGCCCCCGCCCGACCCTTGGGACGGCGACCGACGCCCGCCGCCATGGTCGTCACGGTCAGCCGGTGGCCACCCGCTCGTAGATCGCCGAGTACCGATCGGCCAGTCGGGCCATCGACCATCGCGCCGGCGTGGGCGGCGGCGGATCGGACGGCGGCCTCTCGGGTGGCGCGGTCCAAGCCGAACGCGTCGATGACCGCCTGCCGGAGAGCGGCCGGGTCGGCCGGCGGCACGAGTGCGGCGTGCCCGTCGGCCGCCGCCCGGTACCCGGGGATGTCGGAGGCCACGACGGTGCACCCGGCCGCCATCCCCTCCAGTAGGACCATGCCGAACGACTCACCGCCGAGCGATGGTGCACAGAGCACGTCGGCGCCGGCCAGCCGGGACGCGACGTCGGCGTCGTCCAACCGACCCAGCCACTGGACGCGGCCCGACGCCGGGTGGTGACGCCGGAGCTCGTCGGTGGCCGGACCGTCACCGGCGATCCACAGGACGGCCGGCTCGGGGACGCCGACGAACGCGTCGAGCAGTACGCCGAGCCCCTTGCGCGGCTCGTGACGGCCGAGGAACAGCACCGTCGGGCCGTCCGTCGGCCACGGCGACGCGCCGGCGAACCGCTCGATGTCGACGCCGTTGAAGAGGACGTCGTAGTCCGCACCGGTCGCGGCACGAATGGTGTCGCGGGCGGCGTCGGACACCGCGCAGCGAACGGCCAGCTGCCGGTCGGCCCAGCGGGCGAGCGGGCGAAGTGAGCGGTAGGCCCGGCTGTCGCCGGACCGGTGGTACGTGCCGACGAGCGGCGCCGGACTGCTCACGAGGCAGCCGTAGCCGACGACCGGCGCCAACGGCTCGTGGAGGTGGACGACGTCGGCGCCGTAGTCCCGGGCGAACGTGCGGGCCCGTCCCGCCGCCCGCGGCGAGAGCGAGACCGGCGCCACCGAGCCGTTCGAGCGGACCGCCCGCGTGGGCCCGACACTGAACGTCGTCCGATCCACCGGACCGGCCGGATGGTCGTCGTCGGGGGCGACGACGACGACGTCGTGCCCGACCGCTCGCAACGCCCGGGCCAACCCGACCGCCTGCCCCTGCACGCCACCGGGTCGGGACAGGCTGTACGGACAGACCATCGCCACTCGCATGGTGCTCAGTCCGGGCCGGGCGCGCGGTCGCTCGGCCAGTTCGGCTGGTACATGTGCCACTGCTCGGGCGCCCGGCGGATGAGCTGCTCGAACTCGTCGGCGATCGCCTGGGTGATCCGGGCGACGTCTTGGCGCAGACGCCCGGTCCGGGTGGTGTCGAACGGGGCGGAGATGACGCCGGTGTGGCTGCGCCCGGGACCGCTGTAGACAGCGGCGGCCACGAGCGCCGCCCCGGTTCGCAGGGCGAGCGTCGCCGGACCGGCTGGGAACGTCGTCTTCTCGCCGAAGAAGTCGACCTCGACACCGTTGCCGACGATGTCGCGGTCGCAGAGGAGCCCGACGAGCCCGCCCTGGCGCAGCGTCCGCAACACCGTCCCCCCGGACTCCTGGCCGAGCGGGACGATCGTCAATCCCATCGCCTGGCGCTGCTCGACGAACCAGTCGTAGAGCTCAGGGGGCTCGATCTGCTCGGCGACGCTCGTCATCGGGAAGCCCTCCGCGGCAAGGAACGTGCCACCCCACTCCCAGCTGCCGACGTGCGGCAGGACCATCACGACCCCCCGGCCCGCCGCCATGCCGGTGCGCAGGTGCTCGTAGCCGCGCTCGACGAACATGCGCCGGACCACCTCGTCGACCGCCACGCCCGGCAGCTGGGCCCCCTCGACCCAGTACCGGGCATAGGCCCGGAACGAACGGACAGCCCATCGCCGGACGACCTCGGGATCCGGTTCGACGACCGGCGACGACGACGCGAGCACCCGCTCCAGGTGACGGACACGCAACTCCCTCGGCCCGGCCGACCGGCGAGCCATCACCTCGCCGACGACGGCGGCCACCAGGTCGACTACCGGCTCCGGCACGCGCTGGATCGCTTCGCCGAGCCCTCGATAGACGAGATACGTCCTCTTGGCCCGCGCCTGCGGCCCGACAAGACGGCGCACGACGGCCAACGCCCGGTCGGGACCGCTCAGGGCTGGCGACGGCTCGAGCTCGAGCCGGGCTGGCGGTCGACGGACCGCGAACCGGACTGTCGCGAACCGGGCTGGCGCGTGCCGAACGGTCGGCCGGTTCGCGAGCTGGGCGAGCCGGCTCGCTGCTCCCTCGACCAGCGAGCTCGGCGGGCCCGACCGGTACGGCTGGTCAGCGCCTCCTGGCGGCGGGCCCGCCACCGGGCCACCGGCGGCCCGGCCCGTCCGTCGGCGGCTCGGGCCGACCGACCCTGTCGACGGGTCCGCCAGCGAGAATCCGTCCCGGCGGTGACGACCGGGCGCGCGGACCCCTCGGCCCGCACCGGGCCCTCCGCGGCCTTCCAGACCCGGACGAACCGATTGACGCCGGTGAGAAGGGTCAGGACGACGAGGACCCAGAGCACCGGGACCAGCAACCACGACGCCAGGAAGCCGACGCCCAGGAGGATCATCCGCTCGGCCCGCTCCATCAGGCCGCCTTTGGCGGCGGAGATGCCGAGGGCCTCGGCCTTGGCCCGCTCGTAGGAGACGAGTGACGCCGCACCGAGAACGGCGAGCGGCAAGAGGACGTCGTAGCCCTTGTGGGCCGAGACGAGGTACCAGGCGACACCGCCCATCAACACGGCGTCGGCCACCCGGTCGGTTACCGAGTCGAAGAAGGCCCCACGGACCGAGGCCGTTCCCCCGGCCTTCGCCACCGGGCCGTCGAGCAGGTCGTGGAAGCCGGTCAATGCCAGCAGCGGGATACCGATCAAGAGGTGCCCGGTGCCGACGACGACGGCCGTCGCCACTGCGAAGACGAGACCCGACGCGGTCAGCACGTCGGCCGTCACTCCCCATCGGACCAGGGTCTTGCCGACCGGTCCCGTGTTCCGGTCCACCGCGGTGCGCCAGCGACCGTCGAACATGCAGGCTCCTCTGGTTGCCCTACCGATGTGCTGGGCCGGTGCCGAGGCACCAAAGAAAAATCTTACCATCCGCCCCTCGCCGGCCTCCGGTTTCCCGCGGCACGGTCCGACGTCGCACCGTAAGCTCGCAAGACACGGCAGTCGGGAGGGGGGTCCCCCGGCACTGCCTACGTGGGGAGGTGCGGACGTGCCACACCGGCCGTCGGACATCCGGAACGTGGCCCTGGTGGGCCACCACGGCGCCGGGAAGACGACGCTCGCCGAAGCCCTGCTGGTGGCGGCCGGCGCCATCCCCCGCCAGGGCTCCGTGGAACGGGGCACGACCGTCTGCGACTTCGAGCCGGAGGAGACGTCGCGCCAGCTCTCGGTCTCCCTCGCCACCGCGCCGTTCGACGTCGACGACGTGCGGGTCAACCTGCTCGACGCCCCCGGCTACGCCGACTTCGCCGGCGACGTAGCGCTCGCCCTGGCCCTCGCCGACATGGCGGTCGTCGTCGTCAGCGCCACCGACGGTGTCCAGGCCCAGACCGAGGACGCCTGGCGAGCCGCGGCCACCCTCGGTCTGCCCCGGGTCATCGTCGTCGACAAGCTCGACCGCGAGCGGGCCGACTTCGACCGGACGTTGGCCGACGTCCGCCGGGCCTTCGGGGCCGGGGTGGCCCCCGTCGAGCTGCCGATCGGCACCGAGTCGGCGTTCCGCGGGGTCATCGACCTACTCGACGACACGGCTACCGTCTACGAACCGGGCGCCGGCCCGCCGGTGACCGGCGTCCAGGGCCCGATCCCCGACGACCTGGCGAGCACCGAGCACGAGGTCCACGAACAGCTCGTCGAGGGCATCGTCGTCGGTGACGACGACCTGATGACGCGCTACCTCGACGGCGAGACGATCGCCCGGTCCGAGCTGGAGGCCAGCCTGGCCGGCGGGGTCGCCGCCGGCGCGGTCTTCCCGGTGCTGTGCTGCTCGGGCGCCACCGGCGTCGGCGTCGACCGGCTGGCTCGCCTGTTGGTCGAGCTCTGCCCGCCGGCCGACCAGCACCGACCGGTCACCGTGCGAGTCGGCGAGACCACGGTCGACGTGCCGTGCGACCCCGATGGCCTGCCGCTGCTCGTCGTGGCCAAGACGTTGTCGGACCACCACACCGGGAAGGTCTCGCTCTGCAAGGTGCTCTCCGGAACGATCCGGCCCGATGCCGTCCTGACGAACCCGCGGACCCGCGTCGACGAGCGCCTCCACGTCCTCCAGCTCCTGCGCGGTCACGAAGCGACGGCCGTCGACGTGGCCGTCGCCGGCGACCTGGTCGCGGTCCCCCGCCTGGCCGGGACCGTCTCGGGGGACACGCTCGCGCCGAAAGGTTCCCCGGTCGCCGTCGAGCTCCCGGACCCGGGCCCGCCGCCGCTGGCGGTCGCCGTCCGGCCGGCGTCCCGCACCGACGACGACAAGCTGATGTCGGCCATCCAGCGGCTCTGCGAGGAGGACGGCTCGCTGCGGGTCTCCCGGAACGACGAGACGCACCAGACGGTCCTCGGTGTCACCGGTGAGGTCCACCTGGCCGTGACGCTCGAACGGCTCAGCCGCAAGTTCGGTGTCTCCGTCCAACGCGAAGACGTCGTCGTCGCCTACCGAGAGACGATCTCGAGCCCGGCCGACGCCGAGGGTCGCCACAAGAAGCAGTCGGGCGGTCACGGCCAGTTCGGCGTCTGTCACCTGCGGATCGAGCCGCTCGGCCGCGGCGCCGGGTTCGCCTTCCACGACGAGGTTGTCGGCGGATCCATTCCCCGCCAGTACATCCCGGCCGTGGAGAAGGGGGTCATCGAGGCGATGGCCCAAGGCGGCGCGTTCGGTCGCCCCGTCGTCGACGTCGCGGTGACCGTCGACGACGGCAAACACCATTCGGTCGACTCCTCGGAGATGGCGTTCAAGATGGCCGCCGTCCTGGCCTTCCGGCAGGCCGCGGCCGCGGCCGGACCGGTGTTGCTCGAGCCGATCTCCCTGGTCACCCTCACCGTCCCCGCCGCGCTGCAGGGCGAGGCCCTCGGCGACCTCCACGCCCGCCGAGCCCGCATCCAGGGCACGGAGGTCGGCGACGACGGACTGCAGACGGTCACCGCCCTCGTCCCGACGGCCGAGCTGGCCCACTACGCGGTCGACCTGCGGGCCATTACCGGCGGCCGCGGCCGGTTCCGGGCCGAGCACGATCACTACGACGCCGTGCCCGACCACCTCGTCGCCGGGCTCACCCGGACCGTGTCGATCTCCGGGTAGTGCCCGACGGGAGACGGATGAGGCCGGGCGGCGCCGAGGTCACCGTGGGCCTGGCGATGATCGTCAAGAACGAGGCCGTCACGCTGCCCCGCCTGGCCGCGTCGCTCGATGGCCAGCTCGACCGCTGGACGATCGTCGACACCGGCAGCACGGACGGCACCGCCGAGGTTGCGGCGGCGGTCTTCGACGGCGTGCCCGGCGAAGTCGTCGAAGACGAATGGCGTGGCTACGGACCGTCGCGCAACGTCGCCCTCTCGACGGCCCGGCCGCACACGGACTGGGTATTGACGCTCGACGCCGACGACACCTTCCACGGGCAGATGGAACGGGCGATCCCCGACGGCTTCGACGGCGTCGAAGCCGTCTACCGGGTCGAGCCGCTCCGCTATTGGGTGCCGCGGCTCGTGCGCACCGACACCGACTGGGCATGGCACGGGCGGGCCCACGAGTACCTGGCCCGCACGGACGGCCCGGGCCGGCTCTTCCGCACGACCGCGTTCGCCGTCGAGCACCACGCGGACGGCGGGAACCGGGCGAGCAAGTTCGAGCGGGAGCTGGCGCTCCTCCAGGCGGACCACCGGGACGACCCGGACGATCCGCGGACGACGTTCTATCTGGCCCGGACGTACGAGGACGGCGGCGAGCGCGCCCGGGCGGCAACGTGGTACCGAAAGCGTATCGACCAGCCCGGCTGGGACGAGGAGACGTGGTACGCCCGGTGGCGACTCGGCATCTGTCTGCTCGCCGGCGGCCGGTCCGACGAGGGCTGCGGCGTGCTCTGGAGCGCGTGGGCAGCGAGGCCGTGGCGGGCCGAGCCGTTGTGGTCCCTGGCCGAGCACTACCGCCTGACGGCCGAGTGGGCCCTCTCGTTCGAGGCCTGTGATCTGGCCCGCCGCCACTGTGGCGTCGGGGCACCGGAGCGGGGCGACGGTTTCGGCGGCGACCGGCTCTTCGTCCACCTCGACGTCTACCGGTGGCGGATCGCCTACGAGCAGTCGATCAGCGCGTACTACGTCGGAGAACGCGACCTCGGCCGCTCGTTGGTGGCCGAGCTGCTGGATCGGTCGGACCTCCCCCGGGCCATCGTCACCAACCTCGAGGAGAACCGCCGCTTCTACGACGCCTGACCGTACGATGCCTGACCGTACGCGTGGACGGCGGGTCGACGACCCGGCAGCGGCAGGAGCGGTGTGATGGCCGTGACCAGCTCGCCTGACGCCGCGGCGCTGATCCCGTCAGGACCAGGCGGCGCTGATCTTCTCCCACGCGGTCGCCAGCGTCTCGGGCATGACCCGGATGCCGCCGACCGACGTCATGAAGTTCGTGTCACCGGACCAGCGGGGGACGACGTGCAGGTGCAGGTGCCGCGGGATGCCGGCGCCGGCGGCCCGGCCGAGATTGGCCCCGAGGTTCATCCCGTCGGGCCGGTACGCCGTGTTGAGCGCGTCGACGGCCCGCCGGGTCGTCGCCCATAGCTCCGCGGCTTCGTCGTCGGTCAGCTCGTCCATCTCGGCGAGATGGCGCCTCGGCAGGACGAGCAGGTGGCCGCTCGAGTACGGGTACGCGTTGAGCACCGCGAACGACAGGTCGCCGACGAAGACGACGCCGTTGTCGACCGACGGCGGTCCGCTGGCGGCGATGCGGCAGAACACACAGCCGCCGTCGTCGCCGGACCGTTCGTGCTCGGTGGCCGCGGTGACGTAGTCGTGTCGCCAACCGGCCCAGAGTTGCTCAAGCGGCACTGGCTGCCCGCTTCTGCGCCACGTCCTCGAGCACGCCGGCGACGAAGTCCTCGACGGCGACGCCCCGCTCCGGCCGGTCGCTGCCGCGCCGGTTGACGCCGACGGTCCCCGCCGCCACGTCGTCGTCGCCGACGACGAGCACGTACGGCAGCTTCTGCAGCTTGGCCCGACGGATCCGGCCGCCGAGTGCCTCGCTGGCGTCCTCGGTCGTGACCCGCAGGCCGGCCGCCTTCAGCCGGGCGCCCACCTCGACGGCGTAGTCGACGTGGTCGTCGCGGACCGGCAGGACGCGGACCTGCTCGGGAGCGAGCCACGTCGGGAAGGCACCGGCATAGTGCTCGAGCAGGATGGCGAAGAACCGCTCGACCGAACCGAACAGCGCTCGGTGGATCATGACCGGCCGGTGCTTGGCGTTGTCGGCGCCGACGTACTCCAGCCCGAACCGCGCTGGCTCTTGGAAGTCCAGTTGGATCGTCGACAGCTGCCACGTGCGGCCGATGGCGTCGCGGCACTGGACGGAGATCTTCGGGCCGTAGAACGCACCACCGCCTTCGTCCATGACGAGCTCGAGGTCTCTCGCCTCGGCCACCGTCCGCAGCGCCTCGGTGGCCTCCTCCCACTCCTCGTCCGAACCGACGGCCTTGTCGGGTGGCTTGGTCGACAGCTCCAGGTAGAAGTCGTCGAGCCCGTAGTCGCGCAGGAGATCGAGGACGAATGTCAGCAACGATCCGAGCTCGTCGACGATCTGCTCCCGGCTACAGAAGATGTGGGCATCGTCCTGGGTGAACCCGCGGGCGCGAGTCAACCCGTGGACGACACCGGACTTCTCGTACCGGTAGACCGTCCCGAACTCGAACAGCCGCACCGGAAGCTCGCGGTACGACCGCTGGCGGCTGCCGAAGATGAGGATGTGGAACGGGCAGTTCATCGGCTTGGGGTAGTACTCCTGGCCGCCGTCGAGCACCATCGGCGGGTACATGCCCTCGGCGAACCATTCCAGGTGGCCCGACGTCTGGAAGAGGTCGGCCTTGGCGATGTGCGGGCTGTTGACGAACTCGTAGCCGGCCTCGACGTGGCGCTGCCGGGAGTAGTCCTCCATGAGCCGCCGCACCGTGCCGCCCTTGGGGTGGAAGACGGCCAGGCCGGAGCCGATCTCCTCGGGGAACGAGAACAGGTCGAGCTCGTGGCCGAGCTTGCGGTGGTCGCGCCGCTCGGCCTCCTCCAGCCGGTGCAGGTGCTCCTTGAGCGCCTTGTCCGACTCCCACGCGGTGCCGTAGATCCGCTGCAGCTGGGGCCGCTTCTCATCGCCCCGCCAGTACGCCCCGGCCACCCGCATGAGCTTGAAGTGACCGAGCTTGGCGGTGGAAGGGACGTGCGGACCGCGGCACAGGTCGACGAATGTCGGCGAGTTCCGGTAAGTCGAGATGGCCACCGCGGCGGCGGGGCCGTTCTCCGACGCCGGTCCCGCGTCGACCTCGTTCGCCCCGTCCCCTACCGCCCGGATGATCTCCCGCTTGAACGGCTGGGCGCCGAAGAGGGCCAGGCCCTCGTCGATGGTCACCTCGTCGCGGACGAACGGCTGGTCCTCAGCCACGATCTGGCGCATCGTCTCCTCGATGCGGCCGAGGTCGTCGTCACTGAACCGGGCGCCGTCGGGCAGCTCGAAGTCGTAGTAGAAACCGTCGGCGATCACCGGGCCGATGGCGTAGTGGGCACCCGGCCACAGCCGCAGCACCGCCTGAGCCAGGACGTGGGCGGTCGAGTGGCGCAACACCACCCGGCCGGCGTCGGACGACGTGGTGACGATGGCCACCGCTGCGCCGTCGGGCAGCTCGGTCGAGAGATCGACCTCCCGGCCGTCAACGACCGCGGCCACCGCCGCCCGGGCCAGGCCGGACCCGATGGCGGCGGCCAGGTCGCCGGCCGTGGACCCGGTCGCCAGCTCCTTCGCCGAGCCGTCGGGGAGTCGCACCGTCACCGTCGCTGCCATGGTCGTCGTCTTTCGTGGTCCTGGCCGTCGGCTACCGACCCCGGGGCGACGGCCGCGCCGGCGGGGTTCGTGGAACAGACAGCGTAGAACGGCGCGACGCCAGGGCGGTCACCCCGGTTTCGGTCGTACCAGACCGGCGTGGGAGCATGCGCCGGTGTCCCGTCCCTCCCCCGGGCGATCCGCCCCGGTCCGGCGACCCGGTCCGGCCGAACTGGCGGCGGCCGAAGGCCGGACGGTCCCCGACGTCATCGGCCCGGGGCTCCACGTGCTGTTCTGCGGTATCAACCCCGGGCGGTGGTCGGGCGCCGTCGGCCACCACTTCGCCCACCCCGGCAACCGGTTCTGGAAGGCCCTCTACGCGTCGGGGTTCACCGACGAGCAGCTGGCGCCGGACCGTGAGCGCGAACTGCTCCGATCCGGCGTCGGCATCACCAACCTCGTCAGCCGCACGACCGCGTCGGCGGCCGAGCTCGGTGCCGACGAGCTGCGGCGGGGCGGCGCCACGCTGGCCCGGAAGGTCGAACGGTGGCGGCCCGCGGCGGTCGGCTTCTTGGGATTGACCGCCTACCGGACGGCGCTCGGTCGGCCGAAAGCGACGATCGGCGAGCAGCACGAACGGATCGGCACCGCCCGGCTGTGGCTGCTGGCCAACCCCAGTGGTCTCCAGGGCCGTTACGGACTCGAGGAGATCGCCGCGCAGCTCCGAGAGCTCCGCCAGGCGGTCGCCGGTCCAGACCGTTCGAACTAGTCCGTTCGAACTAGTCGGTTCGACCGAGATCGATCCCGAGCAGCGCGGCGCCGGCCGCGACCGGTCGGTCGGCCGCCGCGCCGTCGTCGAGGGCGACGAGCGCTCCCGGCGCGTCCAGATCGTCGTCCAGCCGCTCGCGCACCGCGTCGAGCACTGGGTCGTCGGCCGAGCCGCCCCTCCGGCTCACGTCGGCGGCTGCACCGGCCGCCCGCCAACGGGCCAGTCGATCGGCCGCCACCGGCAGGGCGGCGTCGGTCCACTCCCAGTCACCCCGGTAGTGGTGGTCGAGCAGCGCGACCCGGACGGCCGCCGGCTCCCAGTGCTTGACGAGATCACCGACGAAGACGAGATTGCCGAGCGACTTCGACATCTTCGTCCCACCGAGGCCGACGAGGCCGACGTGGAGCCAGTGCCGCACGAACGGCCGGCCGGTGACGGACTCGGACTGGGCCGCCTCGCACTCGTGGTGGGGGAAGACGAGGTCGCGTCCACCACCGTGCAGGTCGATCGTCTGGCCGAGCTCGCGCAGGACGAGGGCAGAGCACTCGATGTGCCAGCCGGGCCGGCCGGGACCCCAACGGGACTCCCAGCTCGGCTCGTCCGGCAGTGACGGTTGCCACAGGACGAAGTCGAGCGGATCGCGCTTGTTCGGATCGTCCGGGTTCCCGCCGTGGACCGCCGCCAGCTCGAGCATCTTGGCCCGATCGAAATGGCTGACGTCGCCGAACCCGGCGAACGTCGCGACCTCGAAGTAGACCGCGCCGCCCGACTCGTAGGCGTGGCCCCGGTCGAGTGCGGCGCCGATCAACGACAGGATGTCGGAGATGGCCGACGTCGCTCGCGGCTCGGCCGCCACCGGCTGCAGGCCGAGCGAGGCCATGTCGGCGTCGAACCGGGCCATCTCCTCGGCCGCCAGGTCGAGGTAGTGGACGCCGAGCTCGCGGGCCTTGCGCAGGATGTCGTCGTCGACGTCGGTGACGTTGCGGACGGACCGCACGCCGAACCCGAGGTCGCGCAGTCGCCGTCCGAGTACGTCGAACGTCAGGTAGACCGCGGCATGACCGAGATGGGCCGAGTCGTACGGGGTGATGCCACAGGCGTACAGCGTGGCGGTCGGCCCGGCCGGCTCGAACGGCACGACCGCGCCACGGGCCGTGTCGTAGAGGCGCATGCCCACCGCGGTGGCCTCAGATGCCGGCGAGCTTGAGGGTGCTGTGGACCCGGTGACGAATGTTCAAGGTGATGCACACTGCGGTGAACGCCTCGACGGCCGCCGCCTGGCTGAGGCTGCCGGCATCGAGCGCCCGCAGCCCCTCGATCCGCTCGACGAGCTCGAGGCTGGCCTCTCGGGCCTCGTCGTCGTCGGCGCAGACCAGCACGTCGGCCAGCAGCCCGGAGTCGAGGTTCTCCATCTCCGACGCCGGCAGGTGGTGGAAGGCGGCCGACACCCGGGACGCCGGCAGCGCGGCCTGGACCGCGGCAGCCATCGAACCTCGAGGCGGCACGAGGGCGAGCATCTCCCGGCCCTCCTTCACGAGCGCGTTGACCATCGAGACGACGACCTTGCCGGCCAGCGGCTCGGCCAGTCCGCGGACGGTGGCGACGGCCCCGTCCCACGGCGTGGCGACAACGACGAGGTCGGCGGAGGCCGCACCGGCGTTCTCGGCACCGCTGATCGAGCCGGGCAAACGACCGGGCCACGCCCCGGCCACCTCGGCGGCGACGGCGGCTGCCCGGTCGGCGTCGCGCGACCCGATCACCACGGCCAAGCCGGCCGCCGCCAGCCGCACGGCCAGCCCTCGACCAGCCGGACCGGTCCCTCCGAGCACGCCTACGTCCATTCGCTCACTGTCACACGGGGCCGGCCCCGGCGCCAGCCGGCGAGGGCCCGACGGACCCGCCGACCAGCCGAAAACAGCCAAGCGACAGGCAACCGCCAGGTATCCTTCGGGTCGTGACCGGAGACCAAGCGGGGCCGCCACCCGACGGCCCGCGAACCCGCCGGGAGATCCAGTCGGACCAGGCCCGCCGGGTCCGTAGCCCCGAGATGAGCCGCCGCTTCTTTCTCCGGCGTGTGGCCGCGCTCGGCGGCGTCGCCGCCGCCGGCGCGGCCGGCTACGGCATCTACGAGGCACTGTCCGGCAGCGGCCCGAGCTCGGCCACCGCCGACCCCAAGTCGGGGGTGCCGAAGGTCACGACGACGACCAAGGTTGCCGGACCGACGACGAGAACTGTCAGCGGCGTCACCGTCCCGGTCTCGCCGGCGATCGTCGCCGAGAACGCGAAGGCGGGGCACGCGTGGTGGGTGACGACGCCGCAGAACGCGGGGGACATCGAGGGGTACGCCGGCCAGGTCAGCGCGGTGGCCGGCGACAAGGTCACACTCTTCGTCAACACGAAGGCCCCCCGGTTCCACGTCGAGGCCTACCGGATGGGCTACTACGGTGGCATCGGCGGCCGGCTCGTCTGGCAGTCGGCGGAGGTCACCGGGGGCCGGCAGCCGACACCGACGATCGTCGGCCCGACCAACATGATCGAGTGCCAGTGGCAGCCGTCGATCGCCGTCCCGGTCACCGCCGCGTGGCCGCCGGGCGCCTACCTGCTCAAGCTGGTCGGCGCGGACACAGAGCAGCAGTTCGTACCGCTCTGTGTTCGCGACGACTCGTCGACCGCGGCCGTCGTCATCCAGAGCAGCGTGACGACCTGGCAGGCCTATAACCGGTGGGGCGGCTACAGCCTCTACTACGGCAATCTCGACGGTTCGCTCTCGTTCACCCACGCCCCGGGAAACGGCGACTACACACACCGCTCGCGCATCGTTTCGTTCGACCGGCCGTACGACCACGACTGGGCGTCCGGCGCGGCCGACTTCGTCGGCAACGAGCTGCCGGTGATCTTCCACGCCGAGCACCTCGGGCTCGACGTGACGTACTGGACGGACGTCGACCTCCACACACGCCCGCAGCTGCTCACGAACCACAAGGCGCTCGTCAGCCTCGGCCACGACGAGTACTGGTCGCTGCCCATGCGCCAGGGTGCGGAGTCCGCGCTGGCCAAGGGGACGAACCTGGCCTTCCTCGGCGCCAACGCCTGCTACCGCCAGATCCGGTTCCAGAGCTCGTCGGTCGGACCGAACCGCCAACAGATCTGTTACAAGGACGCCGCCGAGGACCCGATGAACGGCGTGAACGACGCGGTCGTCACCGGACCGAGCTGGGAGTCGCCGCCGACGTCGTGGAAGGAGAGCGCGCTCATCGGCAACATGTACCAGGACGTCGCGGCCACAGCCGACATGGTCGTCGCCGACGCGTCGTCCTGGCTGCTGGCCGGCTCCGGGTTGACGACCGGCCAGCACCTGCCGCACGTCGTCGTCGGCGAGTTCGACCGGTATGTCCCCGGCGGGACCGGGCCGACGAATGTCGATGTGGTCGCCCACTCGATCGTCCCCAACCGGGGCGGCAACTACTCGGACGTCACGTGGTACACGGCAGCGGGCGGCGGAGGGGTCTTCGCCAGCGGGAACGCCAGCTGGGTGGGCAACCTCGTCGACTGTCCGCTCATCCCCCCGAACGTGCTGCCCGAACCGAACCCGGCCGTCAACGCCGCCCTCCAGCGGGTCATGCTCAACCTCTACTCGGTGATCGGCGCCGGGCCGGCGAGTGCCACCAAGCCGTCGCAGGGCAACTGGCAGGCCGTCTACTCCGGTGCCGGGTCGATCAGCGCACCGGCCCAGAACAACGCCTCCTGACGGCCATACTTCTCCCGTGACCCGGACCCGGCGCCGTCGTCGTCGGTGGACGATCCTGTTCAGCGTCGTCGCCGTGCTCGTCGTGGCCTACGTGGTCGTCACCGTCGTCTTCTTCGTCTCCCCGGAGTTCGGCACGGTCTCGCGCCCCCAAGCCGTCGTCGTGCTCGGCGGCTACGGCGATCGCTTCGCCCGGGGCCTCGCCGTCGCTCGGGCCGACCACATCGGCACTGTCGAGCTGTCGATCGGCAACACCGAAGCCGCGTGCCCGAAGGTCAGTGGTGTCGATCTCCATTGCTTCGCTCCGCACCCGGCGTCCACCCAGGGCGAAGCCCGCGCCATCGCGGTGATCGCCCGACAACACCACTGGGACCGCCTGCTCGTCGTCGCCGGGACGAGCCAGGTCACGCGGGCCCGCCTACGCATCGGCCGCTGCTACGACGGCCAGATGGCGTTCACCGGCGTCGACCCGGAGGGACTGTTCCATTGGATCCACGACATCGTCTACGACCAGGTGGCGATGGTGAAGGCGGTCGCATGGCAATGGGGCTGCTGAGCGCGGGCCCGCGGCTCGGTGCCGGCGGGTCCTCTAACCTCTGCGTGCCATGAGCCTGCTCGACGGAAAACGGATCCTCGTCACCGGAGTCCTGACCGACGCATCCCTGGCCTTTGCGGTCGCCCGACTGGCCCAGGAGGAGGGAGCGGAGGTCGTCTTGTCGGGGGCGGGACGCGGGCTCTCGCTGACCCGTCGTACCGCCCGGAAACTGCCGGTCGAACCAGAGGTGCTGGAGATCGACGTCACCGACCCGGCCCAGCTGGCGGCAGCCGGTGAGGCCCTGGCCACCCGCTGGGGCCGACTGGACGGCCTCCTCCACGCCATCGGCTTCGCCCCGCCGACGTGCCTCGGCAACGGCATGTTCGAAGCCGAGTGGGCCGACGTGTCGACGGCCCTCGAAGTGTCGGCGTACTCACTGAAAGCCCTCGTGGCCGCGTTCCGACCGCTGTTGGAAGCGGCCGGCGCGGACGGTGGCGCGTCGGTGGTCGGGCTCGATTTCGACGCCACGGTGGCGTGGCCGCTCTACGACTGGATGGGGGTCGCCAAGGCCGCGCTCGAGTCGCTGACGCGCTATCTCGCCAAGGAGCTCGGCCCGAAGGGGGTCCGGGTCAACCTGGTCGCCGCCGGCCCGGTGCGGACGATGGCCGCCAAGTCGATCCCGGGGTTCTCGGCGTTCGAGGAAACGTGGAGCGATCGGGCACCGCTCGGCTGGGACGTCCACAACAGCGAGGTGGTCGCCCGGGCCTGCGTCGCCCTTCTGTCGGACTGGCTCACCATGACCACCGGGGAGATGCTGCACGTCGACGGCGGTGTCCACGCCGTGGGGGCCTGAGCTCGTTGCCGTCCTCCGAAGAGCTCCGACAGCTCGTCGACCGGTACTGCGCGGTCACCAGTTCGGGGGCGGTCGACGACTACGTCGCCCTGTTCACCGAGGACGCGGTCCAGCTCGATCCGGCGTCGGCCCCGGCGCACGTCGGCCACGAGGCCATCCGGGCGTTCCGGCAGAGCGCCGTCGACGCCAGCCGGGCCATGCGCTTCGAGGCACTCGCCGTCCACACGGCGGCCGACTACGCGGCCATCGACTTCCGCGTCACCGTCGAGCTCGACGCTGGCCGCATGATCATCAGCGGCATCGAGGTCTTCACCGTCGCCGACGACGGACGGATCAGCGCGGTCTGCGCCTACTGGGACGACGCCGACATCACCTTCGAGGGCGCCTGACCGACTGCCTCCTCCACCCGCCGTCGTCGCTGTCGGCACCACAACACCGACGACGGCGATCCCTGCAGCGGCCGTGAAGCCCGCCTAAGCTCCCCCGAGCGTCCCGCCCGGGGAGGACGCGAGGCGCGACTCAGGGGAGCCAGGGTGATCTTCAAGAAGCTCAGCCGGTTCGTCGTGGGCCATCCATGGTGGGTGATCGGCGCGTGGGTGATCGGCGCGGTCGTGCTGCTGACCCTCTCCCCTCAACTGGTCAAGTACACGTCGAACAACAACTCGTCGTTCCTGCCCAGCTCCTACGGCTCGGTCCAGGCCCAGCAGGTGGCGGCGGAGTACTTCCCGGCCAGTGCGGGCGCCACTGGGACGATCGTCGTCAGTGCTGACGACCACGACGCCCTCAGCACAGCCGACCAGCAGAAAGTGGCCGGCCTGGCCGCCGCCCTGACGGCCGATCACATTCCGTCGGTGGTGACGGTCACGACGTCGCCGCTGTATCTGTCCGAGGACAAGAAAGTCCAGCTCGTCCAGGTCGTCTTCGACGGCCAACCGGGCGACACCGGGCCGAACGCCGCGGTACCAATCGTCCGCGACAAGACGAATGCCTACCTGACCGGCAGCGGCCTCAACGGCGGTCTCACCGGTAACGCGGCGATCAGCGTCGACTCGACGACCGCGTTCGACAACGCGGAAAAGGTCATCGCCATCGCCACCGTCGTTCTGATCGTCGTGCTGCTCGGGCTCGTCTTCCGCAGCGTGCTCATCGCCGTCATGCCGATCGTCATCATCGGCATCGTCCACCAGATGGCCCAGGCCCTCACGGCCGATCTGGCCGACTGGTTCGGCTTCATCGTCGGGCCGGAGCTCGCCCCCCTGCTCGTCGTCGTCATGTTCGGCGTCGGGACCGACTACTTCGTCTTCATGATGTTCCGACATCGAGAACGCATGGCCGGCGGGGACAACGCCAAGGACAGCCTGCGGTTCTCGGTCGAACGGGTCGGCGAGGTCATCGCCTCGGCCGGCGCCACCGTCATCGCCGCGTTCGCCGCCCTGCTCGTGGCCAGCCTCGAGTCGCTCAAGACGCTCGCCCCCGGCCTGATCGCCGGCATCGCGCTGATGCTGCTCGCCGCGCTGACGCTGATCCCGGCCATCTTGAGCCTGCTAGGCAAGCACGTCTTCTGGCCCACGCCGCCCCGGCTCCGTCACTCGAGCCGGCGGACCCGCTCGGAGGTCCTGGCGGCGATCGTCGCCAAGCGCCCGGCCGTCGTTCTCGCCGTGTGGAGCGCCGTGCTCATCGGTTTGGCCTTCGGCATCCTCGGCTTCAAGACGACCTACAACCAGCTGGCGGAGCTGCCGTCGAGCACGCTGTCGCAGCAGGCCTACAACACGATGGCCGAGTCCTTCCCGGCCGGCTACCTCGGGCCCACCCAGGTCTACGTCATCTCGTCCACCGGTGCCCCGCTCGACCCGACAAGCGTGGACGCCCTGGCCGCCACGTTGGGCAAGACCACAGGGGTCTCGACCGTCCTCCCGGCCCAGTACACGGCGGACAAGGGCCAGGCGCTCGTCAACGTCCTATTGAAGGACGACCCGTACTCCGTCACAGCCATCAACGCGGTCACAGGACCGATCAGCCGCGCCGCGCCCTCCGACGCCATACCGGGAGCGACGACGTACATCGGCGGCACGTCCGCCCAGCTGGCCGACGTGCGGACAGCGCTGCGCCACGACATGGAGCACATCTTCCCGCTGGCGCTCGCCATCGTGGCGGTGATCCTGGCGTTCCTCCTCCGGGCCCTCGTTGCGCCGATCTATCTGTTGATCGGCGTCGTCCTGACCTACGTCGCCACCCTCGGGGTCATCTCGCTGATCTTCATCACCGGGTTGGGGTTCTCGGGCCTGGACTTCACCATCCCGATCGTCGTCTATCTCTTCGTCATGGCCATCGGGACGGACTACAACATTCTCATCTCGTCGCGCCTGCGCGAAGGGTTCGACGAGGGGCTGACGCCGAGAGAGGCCGCGCGGCAGGCCATCATCCACGGCTCGCCGGCCGTCTCCGCCGCCGCCCTCATCCTCGCCGGCACGTTCGCTTCGCTCCTGCTGACCGGCATCCAGCTGCTGGAGGAGATCGGCCTGGCCGTCGCCCTGGGTGTCCTGCTCGCCGCCAACGTGCTCGCCACCCGCATCGTGCCGACGCTGGCGGCTATCCGGGTCTGGCACTTCTGGTGGCCCCATCGCCGGCACACCAAGACCGGGGTCGACGCCAGCGTGATCACTGGTGACGACGCCGACCAGCCGGCCCCCGTCACCTCCTAGGCGGCGCCGGCGCTACTGCGGCGGCGGTTCGGCCAGCGCGGCCACGAGGTCGACGACGTCGACGTAGTCGACCCCGCACGCCGCCGCACTGGCTTCGTCGACCGGGTCGTTGCCGACCATGACGGCCCGGTCGGCCGGCACGCCCGTCGTCGTCAGGAGGTGGCGTAGCCCGTCGGGCGCCGGCTTCTGTCGGTGGTCGACCGCATAGACGACGGTGATCGGACGATCGGCGGTCGCCAACCCGAGCAGGTCGACCTTGTTGACCTGCTGACGGCGGTTCCCGTTGGTCAGCACGGCGAGCGTCGCGCCGCCGTCGGCCAGCCGCCCGAGCAGGCCGGCGGCCCACGGGTACAGCGCGAGGACTGGCCGGACGGTCCGGAGCACCTCCAGACAGCCGGCGATGGCCACCTCCGGAGGTCCGGGGAGGTCCAGCCGGCCGACCAGGTGGGTCAGGAACTCGTGCCGGCCGCTGGTGGCGAGTACGTCGTCGAGCCCTGCGACCACGTCCGACTCGGCCCGGCCGTATGCCGCGGCCAGGTGAGCGGCAATAGCCTCGTCGGCCGCGCGGAGGTACGTCTGGTCGTCGTAGAGCGTCCCGTCGAGGTCGAAGACGACCAGGGCTTTGCCCCCGAGCCGAGCCAGCGCGTCAGCCGCAGCCACTGGTCGAACCAGGGCTCGTCACCCGGCCGCCGCCAGGCCGACCACCGGCCGAGCCAGCGGTAGTCCGCCGCTCGAGCCATCGAAGGTGGCGTCGCCGAAGGCGAAGATGCCACCGTCGCTGGCGACCTCCCAGTAGCCGCGGCTATCCGGGGTGGCCGCTAGGCCGACGATGGGCTTGTTCAAGGCTTGGCCACCCATCGATCCGTCGAACGCGGCGTCGCCGAAGGCGAAGATGCCACCGTCGCTGGCGACCTCCCAGTAGCCGTGGCTATCCGGGGTGGCCGCTAGGCCGACGATGGGCTTGTTCAAGGCTTGGCCACCCATCGATCCGTAGAACGCGGCGTCGCCGAAGGCGAAGATGCCACCGTCGCTGGCGACCTCCCAGTAGCCGTGGCTATCCGGGGTGGCCGCTAGGCCGACGATGGGCTTGTTCAAGGCTTGGCCACCCATCGATCCGTAGAACGCGGCGTCGCCGAAGGCGAAGATGCCACCGTCGCTGGCGACCTCCCAGTAGCCGTGGCTATCCGGGGTGGCCGCTAGGCCGACGATGGGCTTGTTCAAGGCTTGGCCACCCATCGATCCGTAGAACGCGGCGTCGCCGAAGGCGAAGATGCCACCGTCGCTGGCGACCTCCCAGTAGCCGTGGCTATCCGGGGTGGCCGCTAGGCCGACGATGGGCTTGTTCAAGGCTTGGCCACCCATCGATCCGTAGAACGCGGCGTCGCCGAAGGCGAAGATCCCGCCGTCGGCCGCGCCGAGCCAGTAACCGCTGCCGCTGACCACCGGCGGCGGCGGCCCGGCGACGGTGATCGACAGGGCGGCCGTGGCGGTCGTCGTCGGCCCTGTCGGTGTTGTCGGCCCGTCTGTCATTGTCGGCGTGCCGGCGGCAGTTACCCGGACGGCGAAGGCCGACGTCCCGACCGCGGCCGGCGTCCCGGTAATGGTGCCGGTTGTCGGGTCGAGGGTCAGGCCGGCCGGCAGGGCACCGCTGGTCACCGCCCATACGTACGGTGACGAACCGCCGACCGACTGGAGCGTGGCCGAGTACGGCTGGCCGACGGCGGCGGCGGGCAGCGCGGTGGTCGTGATCCCGACCTGGATGGCGTCGAGCGCAGCCGTAAGGACCGAAGCCACGGGCGTACCGATCCCGGTGGCCATGTCGTAGCCGGCGGTCGCCTCGTAGCAGGGCTGTGTCCCGATCCCTGTGTAGGTGCACGTCCGATTGCCGTGGCTCCCGGCCGGCACCGTCGATGTCGCGGCGAGGTAGTCGTTGTCGCCTCGCGTCACGTCGGTGAAGGCCGACGGCTTTGTCCGCTCCAGCTGGTAGAGGGCGGGCGAGGCCAGGCCCAGCCGACCCTGAGGGGTCCCCTGGTCGGCCAGGGCCAGCAACGCGGCCCACAACGGGGCCGCCGCGCTGGTTCCACCCGACGTCGACCAGCCGTGGCCGCCATTGGCCGTCTGGTAGACGACGTAGAACAGCGCCAGCGCCGAGACGTCGGGCACCTCACGGCAGTCGGCCGACCCGGTCTTGGTCGGCGGCGCCCCGCACGGAACGCCACTCGAGTTGCCGCTGGTGTCGAGGCCGAGCTGCCACGGCGGCATCTGCCAGTCGATCGAGATGCCGCCGGAGCCAACGCGGTTCCCGGGGTACCCGTCGTGGCGGCCTGTCGCCCCGTCGAACGGCGCGACGAAGCCGCCGCCGCCTGTTGTCGGCCCGGACGAGTTCCACGCCTGCTGGACGAGCGTGGCCAATGTCGCCCGCAGGCTGGTCCCGCCGACCGCGGTGACGTAGGGCTGGCTACCCGGGTCCGAGAGGGCCGGCGCGTACGGTGTGATCGCGTTCGAGTAATCGACCCCACCCGGGCCGATGTCGGTGACGTTGTCCTCCGATCCCGAGTCGCCGGCGGCGGCCAGCATGGACTGCCCTTGGACGGCCATCGCCTGGAAAACCGGTGCTTCGAGGAGGGACAGGTTGATGCCGCTTGTCAGCATGTTGGCTTCGGAGCCCGGGCTCCAGCTCGTGCTGATCACCTGGGCCCGGTTCTGCTGGAGCATCGTCGAGTACGTGTCGTAGAAGCCGACGAACCCGTTCGACCGGTTGCCGACGTAGACGAGGACGTGGGTGTCCGGGGCGAGCGACGACACCGTGTCGATGTCGAGGGTGGCTTCTCCCGTCCCCTCCGTCGAATCGGCCAGGCTCGTCCCGCCGTTGACCGATATCCGTGTCACCACGGTGGTGATCCCGTAACACCGCTCGAACGTCGCGACGTCACTTGTCGAGTAGTCGGCCATCTCGAAGAGGGCCACCGTCGTCCCCTGCCCGAGTTTCCCGGCCTGGTAGAGCGGCGTGAACCGGTAGTAGCTGGCCATGGCGTCGGCGGTCATGCCGCCGGTAGCTGAGGCTGTGGCGCACGGCGTGGCCGCCCCCGCGACGGCCGGCCCGGCGGCCGTCGTCGGCGCGGTCGTCGCACTGGCGGCGGCTGTGGCGAGGTCGTCGTGCGGCTCGACGAGATCGTTGAGCCCGAGCACCGCGGCGACGTCCGGCCGCAGTGTCGCTGGCACCTCCGCCGCGGTCGTGTTGGCGTAGGCCGCCCGGCCGTCGGCCAGCACGACGTGGTCGATCGACGTCCGGAAGGCCGCAGCGACGTCGGCCGCGCTGCCCGACACCGGGACGTCGAGGCCGTCACCCGTCGTTGCGCCGACCGTCAGCCCGGCGGCGGTCAGCCACGACCGGACGCCAGCGACCGTCGCCGGCGACGCGCCGAACCGCGTCCGCACCTGGCCGGAGCTGAGGTACTGACGGTACGAGGCGGACTTCGGTGTCGAGACCGCCGTCGCCATCGCCTGCAGGCCGGCCGGGTCCGACGGCCGCAGCGCCACCGACACTCGGAGTGGCGTCGTGCCGGCGAGGGCCGAGCCAACCGTCGCCCCACCAGGGAGCCGGGCGGCGCCGGTGGGGCTGGCCACCATGGCCGTCGCCGCGCCAGCGGGCGCGGCGGCCAGCACCGACAGGGCCGTTGGCCATCCGAACCCGACCATCGCCGCCGCCAACCCGGCGGCCATCGCACCGCGCCGACGGCCGACACGCATCCCTCGACTCATTCCGTCAGGACCTCCCGCTGAACCAAGCCGGCATCTCGGTCGACCGGCGCGCGTCGATGCACCCCATCCGGGGCGGAGCCTACGGTGGCACCGATGAGTTCGGGGGGACCTCGGCGTCGACCCGTTCGGGACGACAGTCCAGTGGGACCAAGGAGGAGAACCTGATGCGCCAGCTGATCGTGACCGAGTTCATGACCCTCGACGGCGTCGTCGAAGCACCGGGCGGTGAACCGACGCATCCCCACGCCGGGTGGACGATGGCCTACGGGACGCCGGCCCTTTACGAGTACAAGCTGCGCGAGACGCTCGACGCCGAGTCACTGTTGCTCGGGCGGACCACCTACGAAGGGTTCGCCACGGCATGGCCAGACCGCGACGGGGAGTTCGCCGACAAGATGAACTCGATGCCCAAGCGCGTCGTCACCGGCAAGCTCGACCCGCTCGGCTGGAACGCCACCCGGTTGGCCGTCTCGCCCTCCGGTCCCGACCTGGAGACGGCCGTCGGCGAGCTGAAGGCCGGCGACGGCGGCCCTATCCTTGTCGCCGGGAGCGCCACCCTCGTCCGATCCCTACTGGCCGGCGGTCTGGTCGACGAGCTCCGGCTGATGATCTATCCCGTCCTCGTCGGGGGTGGCCTGCAGATCTTCCCCGACGATCGGGACCAGGTCCCGCTCGAGCTCACCGACCTCGTCCGCTACGACACCGGCGTCCTCCTCCAGACGTACCGTCCGGCCGCCTGACCGACCGGCCGCGACCAGCGGCGGAGCGCTTCAGGTGACCGGGTCGGTCGCCTCGTCCTCCGGCACGACCGGCTGGAGCTGGAAGATGATGAGGACGGTCGCCAACCCGAGCAGCGGCGCAGTGATGATCGAGCCGATCAGGCTGATCCCGACGTCGCCGAAGAACGGGTGGAAATGGTCCTGGAGGAGCTCCTCGACGACGGCCGGCAGGACGGTGACGACGAGCGCGACGAGCGTCATCCGCCAGAACCGGTGCCGCACGAGTCCGCGGCTCCGCCGGATCGCCTGCCCGAACGTCCGGTGCTCGACCTTCGCCGCGGCCGGGGCCAGGATCGTCCAGACGTAGAAGACGATGCCCGGAACGATCAACAGCACCAAGAGGAGGACGGTCGTGACCGAGAGCACCAGTTCGAGAGCGACCAGGGTCCGCCACGGCAAGGTCCGGGCCAAGTCCGGCAGTCGCTGCCGCTGGGACGACGCGCGCCAAGCCAGCACGGCGGCGGCCACCAGGCCGGCATAGATCACGTCACCGGCGATGTGGAAGAACGTCTCCCCCGCCGACTCCAGGCTGGCGAGCGTCAGGTCGTCGGGGGCGACCAGCCCCAAGACGCCGTCGAGGACGGCCAGCGGGAGGTAGACGGCGACAGCGCCGAGGACGAGCGTCCGCCAGTGCCGCCGGTAGATCGCCCACCCGTCCCGCACGACCCGGCCCAGGTCCAACCCGTCCCCGGTCACGGCCGACAGTGTACGGATCGTCCACCCGACGCGTCCCCGAACGGCCGGTGACGCGGCCGGCGAGCCCGTCGGGGCCGAAAAGGGCCACCGGTAGTGTGGCCTCGATGATCCCGTCCGCCGGCAACGAGTTGCGCTGATGCCACCCCCTGGTCGCGGCATGGGTATGGGCGGCGGTGGCTTTGCCGGGATGCGCTCGTTCCGCCAGGACCGGACGGTCCTCGATCACCGGATCAAGAAGGGGACGACCCGCCGGATGCTCCGGTTCGCCGTCCCGTACCGGCGCATCCTCACGATCTTCGTACCGGTCGTCGTCCTCGACGCGGTCGTCGGCGCGGTCAACCCGCTGATCCTGCGCGACATCATCGACAAGGGCATCCTCGGCCACAACACCGGGCTCGTCATCGGCCTGGCGATCCTCGCGGCCGGCCTCGCCCTCGTCGGCGGGGTGCTCTCGCTCTACACACGGCGCATCTCCGCGGTCATCGGCGAGGGCCTCATCTACGACATGCGGTCAAAGGTCTTCCGGCACATCCAGCGCATGCCGCTCGCCTTCTTCACCCGGACGCAGACCGGCGCCCTCGTCAGCCGGCTGAACAACGACGTCATCGGGGCCCAACAGGCCTTCACCACACTGCTGTCGAACGTCGTCGGGAACCTCATCACCGTCGTGATCGTCCTCGTCGCCATGTTCTTCCTGAGCTGGCAGATCACCCTGTTCGCCCTCGTCCTGCTGCCCTGCTTCCTCATCCCGGCCCGGCTCGTCGGTCGGCGGCTGGGAGCGATGACCCGCGAGTCGTACGGCCTGAACGCCGAGATGAACATGGTCATGAACGAACGGTTCAACGTCTCCGGGGCGATGCTCGTGAAGCTCTACGGCCGGCCGGAGGCCGAGGCCGAGTACTTCGACGACCGGGCCGCCCGCGTCCGGGACATCGGGATCAACCAGGCGCTCTACGCCCGGCTGTTCATGGTCGCCCTCACGACGACCGCCGCGCTGGCGACCGCGTTCGCCTACGCCTACGGCGGCGTCGCGGCGATCCACGGCGAACTGGCGATCGGGACGGTCGTCGCCCTGACGGCCTATCTGGCCCGGCTGTACGCGCCGCTCACCCAGCTCTCCAACCTGAACCTCGACGTCATGACGACGCTGGTGTCGTTCGAGCGGATCTTCGAGGTCCTCGACCTCGTCCCGATGATCGAGGAGGTGCCGGACGCCACCGCCATCCCTCGCGGGCCGGCGACCATCGAACTGGCGCACGTCGACTTTTCGTACCCGATCGCCGAGGACGTGTCACTGGCCTCGCTGGAGGCGGTCGCGACCTTGGAGTCCGTGCCCCGCCAAGAGGTGCTCCACGACGTCTCGTTCACCGTCGCGCCCGGGCAGATGGTCGCCCTCGTCGGACCGTCGGGAGCCGGGAAGACGACGATCTCCAGCCTCGTCCCGCGGCTCTACGACGTCACCAGCGGGTCACTGCGGATCAACGGGATCGACGTCCGCCAGGCGACGCTCGGTTCGCTGCGCGACTCGATCGGCGTCGTCACCCAGGACCCCCACCTGTTCCACGACAGCCTCCGGGCCAACCTGCTCTACGCCCAGCCCGACGCCACCGACGACGAGATCATGGCCGCCCTGGAGCAGGCCCAGGTGCTGCCGCTCGTCGCCTCGCTGCCCGACGGGCTCGACACCGTCGTCGGCGAGCGCGGCTACCGGCTGTCGGGCGGCGAGAAGCAACGTGTCGCCCTCGCCCGCCTGATCCTCAAAGCGCCCGACGTCGTCGTCCTCGACGAGGCGACCGCCCACCTCGACTCCGAATCGGAAGCGGCGGTGCAGCAGGCCCTCAAGATGACGCTCACCGGCCGGACCTCGCTCGTCATCGCCCACCGGCTCTCGACCGTCCGTGAAGCCGACCAGCTCCTCGTCGTCGACGGCGGCCGTATCGTCGAGCACGGCACGCACGCCGAACTGCTCGCCGCCGACGGCCTCTACGCCGAGCTCTACCGGACGCAATTCGCCGACCAGGACGGCCCGGTCGGCTAGCCGTACCCGCCCGCCGCCCGTCGTTCGTGGCGACGGTTCTCGCACCCGCTCTTGTTTCGCGCGGCCGTTGCAGGGAGGATGTGGCGGTGCGTATGTCGGAACGCATTTGGCGGGCCGCCCCCTCGCGGGGTCGGTGGGCGCTGCTGCTGGGCTCTGGGGCCTTGGTGGTCGGGAGCACCGCGATCGCCGTGGGGATCGGTAGTGCCGGGGCCGCCACCGTCGAAGTGCTGCCCGGCCAGACGCTGAGCCAGCTGGCGCACGCGTACGGCACGACGGTGTCGACACTGGCGGCCACGAACGGCCTCGCCGATCCGAACCTGATCGTCGCCGGCACGTTCTTGGTCCTCCCGTCGGCCTCTGGTGCCGCGAGCGCTTCGCGCGCCTCCGGCAGTTCCGCGACCACCGGCGTTTCGTCGTCCACGACCGCCGCCACCACGGCATCGGTCGGCACGAGCGTGCTCGTCTCCGCCGGTCAGAACCTCTCGTCGATCGCCGCCCACTACGGGACGACGGTGGCCGCGCTGGCCCGGGCCAACGGCATCGGCAACCCCAACCTCATCATCGCCGGGACCCGGCTCGTCGTCCCCGTCGCCGCCGCGCCGACACCGTCGTCGACCGTCGTCGCGTCGGCGCCCAGCCGTGGCACGCCAGCCAGTTCGTCGTCGACGACGACTACCGCGCCGGCCACGAGGTCGGAGACAGACGGCACGGCCGCCGGCGGTCTGCCCTCCACGTTGGTCGACGACCCGACGAAGCTGGCGCTCGAACCGATCTTCTCCTACTGGGCCGGACGGTTCGGCCTCCCGTCCAGTCTGCTGGAAGCCATGTGCTGGTGGGAGTCCGGCTGGCAGAGCGGTGTGACGTCGGTGACCGGCGCCCAGGGCATCGGCCAGCTCGAACCGGCCACCGTGAGCGCGATGCAGTCGCAGGTCGGCACATGGAGTCTCGACCCGTACACAGCGGCGGACAACATCGAGATGGCTGCGGCCTACCTCCACGACCTCATGGTCGACACCGGCGGCACACCCGGCATGGCCCTGGCGTCGTACTACCAGGGCTTGGCGTCGGTCGAGAAGATCGGCCCGCTCGCCTCGACCAAACAGTACGTGAGCGGCATCGAGGCGTACACGACCGACTTCTCGTAGCCGACTTCTCGTCGCCCGACTTCTCGTCGCCCGGCTTCTCGTCGCCGGCGTCGGCCGGGCCGCCCTCCCGACTGATCCGACGGTCGGTTCAGGTACAGCCGAAGTGCGCGCTCTGGTTGGCCATCGCGGCGCGGATGGCCCGGAGGCCGGGGGACGGCGGCAAGGGGCCGGTGGCGGCACCGGCGCGAAGACTGTCCAAGGAATAGGCGACCATCCGTCGCCAGGCGGTCGGGGCGCCGTGGGCGGTCCGGTGGATGAGACCGGCGTTGGCCATCAGCAGAATGCCGAGATCCTCGGCCACGAAGTCGGCCCGGAGGTCGCCGCTCGCCCGCGCCCGGGCAACGATGCGGTCGGTCCCCTCCTGCGTGCGCCGGCGCGTCCGCTCGAGGTCCGGGGCGCCGGGGATCGACATGGTCAACAGGTCGGCCATGCCTCGATCCTGAGCCTGCAGCTCGCACAGGAACAGCACGTGCCCGGCGAACGCGTCCCAGGGATCGGGATTGGCGAGGGCCCGCTCCGCCGCGGCGACGACGTCCTGCAGCGCGCTGGTGAACACCGCGGCGATCAGGTCGCAACGGGTCGGGAAGTGGCGGTACAGCGTGGCGTTGCCGATACCGGCCTGCCGAGCGATGTCATCGAGCGGGGCGTTGAGCCCGCGCCGGCCGAAGACCGACCGGGCGGCGTCGATGAGGGCGTCCCGGTTCCGGGCCGCGTCCGAGCGCAGCGCCGGCGCCGCCCGTTCCGGCTTCGTCGACCCCTTCGTGGATCGGCTCCCTTCCGGCGTCACCGGGCCAGCGTAGATGGAAACGGGGACCGCTCCACGCCCGGTGCTCGCCGGCCGAAGGATAAACGGGGATCTATCCCCGGTTCATCGGACCGGACCAGGGACCCGATCAAGCCCCTCCTCCCGGCTCACGTCCCGGCCAACTCGGGCGTGCCCGCGCCAGCTATCTGACCGAGCGGACCTTCTTCCCCAAGCTCATGCCCCGGCCTGCTCGAGATGGGCGAGCTGGCGTCGTCGGAGGTCGGCGCGGGCGTGATGGTCGACGCCAGCTAAGCATCCCGCCACCCGTTGACACCCTCCCTTCCGACTTATATCATTCGCTTGATTTAGTCGGTTCCGATTCGATCGTTCGGTCGTCGTCCGACGGTCCCGTCGTCGTCCGGCTGGACAGGGAGGGTGCGCATGGCCCCAGGGGTGGAGCACGGCAGGCCAGGCGGCGAGATCGGTGGCCCGGACGGCGCGGCGGCGCCGTTCGTGGCCACCCAACTGCTGTCTCGGTCACAGGGCCACGACAGCATCGACGACCCGTACACCGGCTGGCGGGAGCTGCGGCTCGAGGCGCCGGTACAGAAGCTGGACCTGATGGCCGCGGCCGGGCTGGGCTCGGACGCCGACTACCGGGGGGTCGGCGGACTGGTCGACGTCTACACGGTCTTCTCGTACGACCTGGCGGCCCAGATCCTGCGGGACAACCGCCGGTACCACATGGCCCACCCGTGGCCGGGTGAGGACCTGCCGAGGATCGGCCGCATCAGCCAGGCCATCGGCCGGAGCTTCTTGGACATGGACGGCCCGGACCACCGGCGCATCCGGGCGCTACTGCAGGAGGCGTTCTCCCCCAGGTCGCTACAGCGTTGGATGGCCGACCTCGTGCTCCCGGTCATCAACCGGCGCATCGACTCGTTCGCCGACCGGGGCCGGGCCGACCTGCTCCGCGAGTTCACCCACGTGTTCCCGGTGGCGGTCATCACCGGCATCCTCGGGCTCGACGACGGGTTCGAAGAGGAGTTCCACGTGCGGGCGGAGGCCCTCCTCGGCGCGATGGCCGACTGGGACGCCGCGGTGGCCGCGTCGGCGTGGCTGGAGGACCACCTCTCGACACTGCTACAACAACGCCGCCGCGAGTCGGGCGGCAGCGACATCATCAGCCTGCTGATCGCGGCCGAAGTCGACGGCGACCGGCTGTCGGACGAGGAGATCTATCCGTTCTTGAAGTTGCTGCTGCCGGCCGGTGCCGACACCACCTTCCGGGGCACGTCGAACCTGCTGTTCGCCCTCCTGCACGATCCGGCCCAGCTGGACGAGGCGCGCCGCCAGCGGGAGCTCGTGCCGGGGGCGGTCGAGGAGTCGCTGCGTTGGGAGCCGCCGATCACGGTCGAACCGAAGTCGACGGTCGAGGACGTCGTCCTCGGCGACGTGGAGATCCCGGCCGGATCGGTCGTGACGGTCTGCATCGGCGCGGCCAACCGTGACGAGTCGGCGTTCACCGACCCGGATCACTACGACATCCACCGGCCGCGCACGCCACCGCACCTCACGTTCGGCGGCGGTCCGCACATCTGTCTCGGCCAGCACCTGGCCCGAATGGAGATGGTGGCAGCGGCCAACGCGCTGTTCGACCGGCTGCCCGGGCTGCAGTGGGATCGGGACGCCCCCGAAGAGCACGTCAGCGGCTTCAGCTTCCGGGCGCCCGCCGCGTTGCCGGTGGTCTTCGACCGGTGAGCCCCACCGTCGGAACGCGCCCGTCGAGCGGACGGGGTGGCCGATGCCGCTGGTAAAGGGGTCCGACCACCGGGCGTTCCCGTTCGACACGTTCCGGATCATCGCCCTCGTCTCCCCCACCACCGGGGCGAAGGAGACGTGTGCCTGGCACATCAGCATGAACTCCGGCAACCCCGGGCAGGCCCATTGGGTCGACCACGAGCAGCTGTTCGTCGCCCTCGCCGGGTCGGCCACCGCCCACCTGGGCGACGAGGAGCTCGTCCTCGAAGCCGGTGACGCCCTGATCGTCCCGGCCGGTGAGACGTTCAGCATCGCCAACCCGAACGACGACTCGTTCGAGACGCTCTGCATCGTGCCGGTCGGCGCCAAGGCCCACATCCCGGGCCAAGAACCGACGGTGCTGCCGTGGGCCCGCTGACCGCCGACAGCGCGGCGATCGGCGCCGAATTCCCGCCGCCGCCCGCCGACCTGTACGACTTCTACCGGCGGGCCCGCCAGCAAGCGCCGGTCTTCTACGCCCCGGCGGTCGACCTGTGGGTGGCCACCCGCTACGACGACGTCCTGACCATCCTGCGTGACGGCGAGCGGTTCGAGAAGCACGAGAACGTGCCGCCGTCGACCCTCGTCCCCGAGGCGGCCCGCATCGTCGAACAGATCGGCATCGCGCCGACGTTCGAGCTCAACCCGCCCGAGCACACCCGGGTCCGCCGGCACATCAACCGGGCGTTCACGGCGCAGCGGGTCAACCACATGGAACCGGTCATCGCGGCGATGGCCGACGAACTGCTGACCGAGATCGAGCCGGCCGGCCGGGCGGACATCGTCGACACCTACTGTTTCCCGCTGCCGGCTCGCATCATCTTCGACATGATGGGTGTCCCGGCAGCCGACCTCCGCCAGGTCGGCGACGTCTGGAGCCGGGCCTACGTCGAGCTCTTCTTCTCCGAGGTCCCCGAGGACCGCCAGGTGGCTTGTGCCGAGGCCAACCTGGCGTACTGGCAGTACTGCGTCGAGATGGTCGAAGACCGGCGACGGCGCCCCCGTCAGGACCTGGTCAGCGCGCTGCTGGCTCCGGCGCCGGACGGGGACGCGCCGCTGACGACCGCCGAGGTCGTGTCGCTGTGCGCGGTGCTGGTAGTCGCCGGGCACGAGAACACCACCCGTATGCTCGCTAATACGCTGATGTTCCTGCTCGGGGACCGGCGGCGCTGGGAAGCGCTGGTCGCCGAGCCGGCCGGTGCCGGGCCCGCCGTCGAAGAGACGCTGCGGTGCGAGTCGCCGCTGAACGGGCTGTGGTACTACGCGAGACGCGACGTCGAACTGGGCGGCGTCGAGATCCCGAAGGGCGGCCGCGTGTTCGCGTCGTTCGCCGCGGCCAATCACGACGAGGCCTACTTCGCCGACCCCGAGACCTGGGACCCCAACCGCAAGAGCGCCGCCAAGCACCTGACCTTCGGCGCCGGCATCCACTCGTGCTTCGGCGCGTCGTTGGCCCGGCTGACCGGCCGGGTGGCGATCGAGGCACTGGCCCGCCGGCTGCCGTCGCTGCACATGGAGGACCAACCACTCGACTGGGTGCCCATGTTCGTCCCCCGCGGCCTTCAGTCGCTCCGGGTGAGCTGGGACACCGGCCGCGGCGACCAGGACAGCGGGGAGGGCACACGATGAGCGAGGGTCGGGTAGCCGGCAAGGTCGCGTTGGTGACCGGGGCCGGCCGGGGCCAGGGCCGGGCCCAGGCGGTGCGGCTGGCCCAGGAGGGCGCCGACGTCGTCGTCGTCGACTTGGCCGCCGAGATCGACGACGTGCCGTACTCGGTGTTCGGGGCGGAGAACCTCGACGAGACGGCGGCGCTCGTCGAGGCCGCCGGGCGGCGGGCCGTGCGTTGCCGAGCCGACGTCCGGGACCGCGAGGCGCTGCGGGCGGCCGCCGAGGCCGGGCTCGACGAGCTCGGCCGGCTGGACGTCGTGGTCGCCAACGCCGGCATCGGCGGCGGCGGCGCGCTGCTCGACCTCGACCCGGCTCAGTGGCAGGCGATGATCGACATCAACCTGACCGGGCTCTTCAACACCGTCCAGGCCACGGTGCCGGTGATGATCCAGGCCGGCCACGGCGGCTCGGTCGTCGTCATCAACTCGATCGCCGGGCTCAAGGGCATCGCCGGCTGCGGGCACTACGCCGCGGCCAAGCACGGCGGCGTCGGGCTCGCCCGCACGCTGGCCATCGAGCTCGGCCCGCACGACATCCGGGTCAACCTGGTCTGCCCGACCGGCGTCAGCTCGCCGATGATGCTGAACGACTGGAGCCGCCGCCTGTTCCGGCCGGACCTCGAGCACCCGACCGACGACGACGTGGCCGAGGTGCTGCACGGCCATCACCTGCTCGACACGCCGTGGGTGACACCGAGCGACGTCAGCCACGCCGTGCTCTTCCTGGCGTCCGACGAGGCCCGCTACGTCACCGGTGCGGCCCTCCCCGTCGACGCCGGCGCGCTCGTCAAATAGCCGTCTGGCTCAGTAGTCGGCGGCCGGCGGTGGCGGTCCGGCTCAGGGCTGCCGCAGCACGGCAGCGAGCTGGTCGGCCACGGGCGTGAACTCGGGCATGACGAAGTCGCGGCGCAGCCAGTTGGCCCCGTCGACGACGAGCGTGTGACCGGTGACGAACGCCGCGTACGGCGAACAGAGCCAGGAGACGGCCCAGCCGAGCTCGTGCAGCTGCCCGAGCCGGCCAGCCGGCGAGCGCTGGGCGTCGACGACCTCGCCGGTCGGCCGGAGCGCCTTCAGGTCGTCGCGCATGTCGTCGTGGGGGAACAGGCCGGGAGCCGAGCGCGTTGACCCTCACGCCGTCGGGCGCCCACTCGACGGCGAGCGTCTTCGTCAGGTTGCCGACGCCGGCCTTGGCCGCGGCCGAGTGGGCCATGCCGGGACCACCGGTGAACGACTGGGTGGCGAGGATGTTGCAGATTGCGCCGGGCTCGCCGGCGGCCGCGCACCGGCGATGCAGGGCCTGGCTGCAGAAGAACGTGCCGTCGAGCACGATGCGGACGACGGCCCGCCAGGCGTTCGGGCTCATGCCGGCGGCGAGCACCGGGAAGTTGGCGGCCGCGTTGTTGACGAGGACGCGCACCGGCCCGAGCTCGTCTTCGAGCCGGTCGAAGGCCGCCTCGACCTGGTCGGGCTCGCGGATGTCCGCCGCGGCCTCGGCGGCCCGCCCACCCACGGCCTCGACCGCGGCGACCCCGGCCCGGCGGTGGTCGTCGGAGCGCGACAAGATACCGACGGCCGCGCCGGCCCGGGCGAGCTCGACGGCCACCGCCTTGCCGAGCCCGGTCCCGCCACCGGTGACGACGGCGGTCGTACCGGCGAAGGTGTCCGGCGGCAGCATCGACCGGCCGGGCGGCGGCGGTTCGGGCAGCATTACTTGCCCTCGAAGTGGACTGGCTGCTTGGCTGCCTTGGCGGCATAGCCGGCCGGCATATCGTCGGAGACGAACTCGACGGACGCGGAGAGCGCCTCGAACTTGAGCGCCTCGGCCATGCCGCGATAGGCGAACGCGTCGATCGTCCGCTTGATCGACTGAACGGCGAGCGGGGCGTTGCCGGCGATCTCGCGGGCCAACGCCATGGCCGTCGGGACGAGGTCGTCCGGCGCGGTCACCTGCTGGACGATACCGAGCCGCTCGGCCGTCGACGCGTCGATCCGCCGACCGCTCATCGCCAGCAGCTTGGCCCAACCGGCACCGATCTCGTGGGCCAGCCGGAGGTCGCCACCGGCGTCGACCGAGACGCCGATCGTCGCCTCCGGCAGGGCGAAGATCGCGTTGTCGGCCGCCAGCCGGACGTCGCACATCGAGCGCGAGCTCGAAGCCGAAGCCGAGGCAGTAGCCGTGGACCGCGCCGACGATCGGCTGCGGCAGCTCGGAGAACACCCGGAAACGCTCGTGGACCCAACGGATGCCCTCGTAGTAGTTCCGGACCTTCTCGGCCGGCGACCGACCGGTCACCCGGTCCTCGGGCATCCCGAGATCGATACCGGCACAGAACGCCCGGCCGTTGCCCTTGAGCACGACGACGCGGATGTCGTCGTCGAAGCGGATCTGGTCGGCCCGCGCCGAGCTGGCGCGACGCCTCCCAGCTCCAGGCGTTCAGCTTGTCCGGGTGATCGAGCGTCAGTACGCCGATCCCGTCGTCGACCTCGAGCCGCAACAGCCAGTCGTCCTCGTCGACGACTGGCGACGTCCGGAACGGCATCGCACACCCCCTTCAGGTCCGGCACGAGTATGCCCCGTGCATTGCTGCCGGGACGAAACTAGAATCTGTTCTCGTTTCCGGCCACCGGGGCCGGGAACGCCGGCCGAGCGGTCCCCGCCCGGCCTCCGATGGAGGTGACCCCCGTGCACAACGAGCTCTGCGAACGACTGGGCATCGAGTTCCCGATCTTCGCGTTCACCCACTGCCGCGACGTCGTCGCCGCAGTGTCGAACGCCGGCGGGCTCGGGGTGCTCGGCGCGGTCGGCTTCAGCGCCGAGGAGCTCGAGACCGAGCTGACGTGGCTCGACGAGCACGTCGGCGACAAGCCGTACGGGGTCGACATCGTCATCCCCGGCAAGTACGAAGGCATGGGCGAGCTCGACCCGGAGAAGCTCGAAGAGGAGCTCCGGGCGATGATCCCCCAGGGGCACCGCGACTTCGCCAAGAAGATCCTGGCCGACCACGGCGTGCCGGAGCTGCCGGGCGGCCCGAAGCGGGAGCTGCTCGGCTGGACCGCCGCCACCGCCGCGCCCCAGGTCGAGGTCATCTTGAAGCACGACAAGGTCAAGTTGATGGCCAACGCGCTCGGCACGCCACCGGAGGACGTCATCGAGCAGGCCCACCAACACGGCCTGCTCGTCGCCGCGCTGGCCGGATCGGTGAAGCACGCGCTCAACCACAAGAACGCCGGCATCGACATCGTCATCTGCCAGGGGTCGGAGGGCGGCGGCCACACCGGCGACGTCGGGAGCATCGTCTTGTGGCCCGAGGTCATCGACGCGGTCGCCCCGACCCCGGTGCTGGCGGCCGGTGGTATCGGCAGCGGCCGGCAGATGGCCGCGGCGATGGTCATGGGCGCGGCCGGCGTCTGGACCGGCTCGCTCTGGCTCACCGTCGAGGAGGCGGACATCCCGCCTGCCCAGATGGACACCTACCTGGCCGCCACCAGCCGGGACACCGTCCGCTCCCGCTCGTTCACTGGTAAGCCCTGCCGACTGCTCCGCAACGATTGGACCGACGCTTGGGAGAACCCCGAGAACCCCCAGCCACTGCCCATGCCGATGCAGATGATGGTGGCCATCGACGCGGTGTCCCGCGGCCACGCCTACCCGGTGCAGGCGAAGGACGTGAACTTCAACCCGGCCGGTCAGGTCATCGGGCGGGCGACGAAGGTGCGCAAGACCCGCGACGTCGTCCTCGGCATGGTCGAGGAGTACATCGACGCCATCCAGGGGCTCGACCTCGGGGACTGACCCGCCTGGCCGGTGACCGGTCGCTCAGCGGCGGCGGCGGGACGGATCGGCCAGCGCCGGCGGGACCCAGCCGCCATCGGTCGAGTTCAGGTTGGTGCCCGGCGGCACGATGGCGTCGATGGCGTCGAGGACGTCATCGGAGAGCACGACGTCGATCGCGCCGAGCTGGGATTCGAGCTGTTCCATCGTCCGCGGGCCGATGATCGCCGCGGTGACGGCCGGGTGGCGCACGACGAAGGCCAGGGCCAGGTGGACGAGGCTGACGCCGGCCTGGTCGGCCAGGTTGGCCAGCGCCTCGGCCGCCTCCAGCTTGGCCTGGTTGCCGGGCAACGACATGTCGTAGCGGACCGGCACGCGCTCGGCCCGATGGCTGACCGGGATCTCCTGACCCTTGCGGTAGCGGCCGGTGAGCCAGCCGCCGGCCAGCGGGCTCCACGGGATGACGCCCATGCCGTACCGCTGGCACGTCGGCAGCACGTCGGCCTCGACCCCGCGGACCAGGATCGAATACGGCGGCTGCTCGGTGACGAACCGCTCCCGGCCCCGGCGCTCCGCAGTCCACTGGGCCTCGACGATCTCCGACGACGGGAACGTCGAACTGCCGGCGTAGCGGATCTTGCCCGCCCGGATCAGGTCGGTCAGGGCGCCGAGCGTCTCGTCGACGTCGCACTCGGGCGACGGCCGGTGGATCTGGTAGATGTCGATCCAGTCGGTGCCGAGCCGGCGCAGGCTGTCGTCGCAGGCCTGGACGATCCAGCGCCGCGAGTTGCCCTGCCGGTTCGGGTCGTCACCCATGACGCCGTGGACCTTGGTCGCCAGGACGACCTGGTCACGTCGATCCTTGAGCGCCTTGCCGACGATGACCTCCGACTCCCCCGCCGAGTAGACGTCGGCGGTGTCGACGAAGTTGATCCCGGCGTCGAGGGCCCGGTGGACGATCCGGACGGCATCGTCGTGGTCCTCGTTGCCCCAGGCGCCGAGCATCATGGCGCCGAGGCAGAGCGGGCTCACCTGGACGCCGGTCCGACCGAGCGTGCGGTACTCCATAGGGTTCAACCTACTAACTGATCCCCACCACCGGCTTGTTCAGGGTCAGCGAGCCGGCCGATCCCTCGAACGGGGCGTCGCCGTAGCTGAAGATCCCGCCGTCGGACGCCGCCAGCCAGTACCCGCCGTTGTCGGACGGCACCTTCATACCGACGACCGGCTTGTTCAGCGTGAGGGCGCCGGCCGAGCCGAAGAAGCTGGCGTTGCCGTAGGTGAAGATGCCCCCGTCGGACGCGACCTCCCAGTAGCCGGCGCCGTTGCTGGTAGCCGCCATGCCGACGACCGGGGCCTTGAGGCGCAGGGCACCGGCCGAGCCGAAGAAACCGGCATCGCCGTAGGTGAAGATGCCGCCGTCGGAGGCGACCAGCCAGTAGCCCTTGCCGTCGTTGGAGGCCGCCATGCCGACGACCGGGGCCCGCAGCGTCAACGAACCAGCCGATCCGGCGAACTGGGCGTCACCGAAGCTGAAGATGCCGCCGTCGGAGGCGACCAGCCAGTAGCCCTTGCCGTCCGGCGTCGACGCCATGCCGACGATCGGCTTGTTGAGCGGCTTGCCGCCCATCGAACCGTAGAACTGGGCGTCACCGAAGCTGAAGATGCCGCCGTCGGACGCCACCTCCCAGTAGCCCTTGCCGTCCTGGGTCTTCGCCATGCCGACGATCGGCTGGTTGAGCGGCTTGCCGCCCATCGAACCGTAGAACTGGTCGGTGCCGTAGGTGAAGATGCCACCGTCCGAGGCGACCATCGTGTAACCGGTCGTCGGGATCGGTAGCACCGACAGGTGGTTCGACGCGCTGGCCAGCGTGTACGGCGTGCTCGTCGTCGTGTCGTTGAGCGCCGCCGCGACCGTCAGCGTGCCGATCGGCGTCGACCCGGAAAGACCCAGCGCACAGTCGAACTGTCGCGTCGTTGTCGCCGTCAGCGGCACCGGGACTGCGTTGGAGACCAGTGTGTTGCCCTTAGCGGTGAACGTGAACATCGACGTCGTCGGGAAGCCAGCCGGCGGTGTCCCCTCGTACGCGCACTGCAGGTTGACCGCGCCGGGCGGCAGGCCGGCGATGCCCGAGAGCGTGAAGGCGACCGCGGCGCCGTTGGCCGGCCACGTGAAGTTGGTCATGTCGGCGACGTTCAACCCGAAGTTGGCCGTCGACCCGACGGTGACCTGGGACGGGAAGTTCGGGTTGTGGGTGCTCGTCAGGCCGATCGTCGGCGAGCTGACGAGCGCCACCGACGCACTGGTGCCGGCGGCGGCCAGCGCGGTCAACGTCGTCCCGCTGCCGGCCAGCAAAGGCTGGGTGGCGGCCGGACCGGCCGGGTTGGTCACGCCGGCGACCGCCACCTTGAAGCCGGTGAGGAAGTGTGTTGTCGCCACCGTGGTGGCGACGGCCAGGACGGCCGCCGTGCCGGGCTGGCCGCTCGTGCCGCCGGCTCCCGTCAGCAGGCTGACCGTCGCCGTTGTTGTCGGGGTGCCGGTGCAGGTCGGCTGGGTGACGACGGTGCCGGCGGCTGTGAACGTGCATGTCGACACGGTGTAGGCGCTGGCGGCGGCCGGGAACGTCGCTCCGGCCACGTAGAGGGTCGTCCGGCCTGTCGGGAACGACGCCTGGCGGAGTCCCGAAATGGTGGCCGTCCAGGCAGCGTGGGGATAGCCGACGCTGTTCGGCGTCGCCGTCACCGGGGCGACCCCCAGCGGGGGAAGCGCCGGTGCCCCGCCGGTGGCCGCCAGCGTGCCGGTTCCCGAGGCGGTGACCTGACCGGGCGAGGATTCGGTGGCCACGGAGACGGGCACGTTGCCGGTGACGGTCGGCGCGGTCAACGGGATGACGGCGGAGATGACCTGACCGGGGGTGAACTTCCCGCTGAAGTTGGCCGTCGCCCCGAGGTTGTAGACGATCGACGACGCACCGGTCTGGGCCGGCGTCAGGCTGCCTGTGCTCCCCCACACGCTGAGCAGGCCGCCGGTACAGGCCGGTGTGCAGGTCAGCGACTTCCCGCTCGGTGTGGTCGGGAACGTCGCCCCGGGCACGGCCACGGCGAGCAGCGCCGGGGTGCCAACTGTCTGGTGGACGGTGAAGGTCAGCTTGTAGGTGCCTGCCCCTGTCGCGGTCAACGTGACGCCGGTGAGCCCGGTTGTCGCCGCGCCGGCTGCTTCTGCACTGGTGAGCACCGACACTCCGGCGAAGCCGCCGAGGAGCAACACCGCCCCCACCCATCCGTACCCGTGACGCAACGCTCGCGGCATACCGCTTCCCCTTTCGCCTCGTCCATGGGCCGGCCGGTCGAACCCATCTTGACCAACTTGGCTGCCCGGGGCACGTCACCCCCCGGCGATAGCCTTTCGGAGACGGAGGGGAACCACGTGGACCTGCTGGAAGCGCTGTACACGACGCGAGCGATGCGCCGGGTTCGGTCGGACCCGATCCCGGTCGACGTCCAGGCCCGGATCATGGACGCCGCTGTCCGGGCGCCGAGCGGCGGGAACCAGCAGAACTGGCGCTTCCTGCTCGTCGACGACGTCGACGTCAAACGGCAGCTCGGACCCCTCTACCGGGACGCGGCCGCGCAGTTGTGGGCGACGCACTACGCCCCGATGCTGGCCGAGGCCGCCGCGCACCCCGACGACCCGGCGTCGGTCCAGACGCTGAAGGTCCAGCGGTCGGCCCAGTGGCTGGCCGACCACTTCGAGGACGTCCCGCTCTACCTGTTCCCGTTCTGCCAGCACGACCCGACCGGGGGGTCGATCTATCCGGCCGTGTGGAGCGCCATGCTGGCCGCCCGGTCAGAAGGCGTCGGGAGCTGCCTCACGCTCCTCCTCGGCCTCTTCCATCGCGAGGAGACGCTGGCTGTCCTCGGTGTCCCACCGGACAGCGGGTGGGTGACCGCCGGTTGCGTCAGTTTCGGTTACCCGACCGGCCGGTGGGACGTGGCCGTCCGCCGGCCGGCCCACGAGGTCACGCGCCGCAACGCATGGGACGGGGACCCGGGATTCGACGTCCCATCCCCGCTGTGGTCGCCGACGTAGCCCGCCGGTCGGCCCCGACCGCCGCCATCCTCGTGACCGTCGCCGGCCTGGTGGCGATCGGCCTGGCCGCCCTCGGCACAACCGCGGTGGCGACAGGCGGCGGCGTCCCGTGGCCGACCGCCATCGCCCCGATCGCCGCTTTCGTCAGCCACGACCGTGGGCTGTCGTTCGTCCGACCGGTGCCCGTCCACTTCGTGGCACCGCCGACGTTCGACCGCGAAGTGGCCGCCCAGACAGCGCCGACGTCGGCGGCCACACGGACCGACGACCGCCGGTACGCGGCCGAGCTCCGGGCCCTCGGCCTGCTCGACGGGTCGGTAGACGTGATCGCCGCCGAGACGGCGACCGACGACGGCGGCGGTGTCCTCGGCTACTACACACCGACAGCCCGGGCCGTCTATCTCCGCGGCAAGACACTCACACCGGCCGTCCGGGTCACGCTGGCGCACGAGCTGACCCACGCACTGGCCGACCAGCACTTCGGGCTCAACCGCCTCACACGGCGGGCGGCCACCGACGGCGAGCAATTCGGGCTGACCGCGCTGGAAGAAGGCGATGCCGTCCTCGACGAAGACGACTACCAGGCCACGCTGACACCGGCCGAGCGTCGTCAAGCCACAACCCAGCCGACATCGACCGGCTCGACATCGACCGGCTCGACATCGACTGGCTCGACATCGACCGGCTCGACATCGACCACAGTGCCGATCCTGACAGTCACATCATCCGTCCCATACGTGCTCGGCCCCGAGCTGGTCAACGCGCTCTACGCGGTGGGTGGAAACCGGCGCGTCGACCGGGCCTACGAGCGGCCGCCGACGACGGAGCTGGACGTCCTCCAACCGACCGACTACCTCGAGCGGGCCACCACCCGGGCGGTGGCGGCCCCCGCCGTGCCGGTCGGCGATCGGGCGGCCGGCGGTCCGCGCACATTCGGGGCGTTCACCCTCTACCTGACGCTCGCCGCCCGGCTGCCGGCTCGTACCGCCCTGGCCGCCGCCGACCAGTGGGCTGGCGGTTCGATGCGTCAGTACGAGACGGCGTCCGGACAGACGTGCCTGACCGCCGGGCTGGCTGGCCGCTCGCTGGCGGGGACGACGGCGCTCGCCGCCGCCGTCTCGACCTGGGCGGCAGCCATGCCGACCGGCCAGGTGACGACCAACGCCGGGGCCGGCGTCGCCACCCCTTCGGTCGTCGAGCTGACCGCCTGCGATCCGGGGACGACGGCCCGGGCCGGACCGAGAACACTCGACCACGCCCTGACCTTGGCCAGTCAGCGCGACGGGACCGAGGTCGACGCGCTCTACGCCGGCGCCTCCCCCACCGTCGCCGCCTGCGTCGGCCGCCGCGCCCTGGCCGAGCGGACACTGCTCGTGCACGGAACAGCCACCCGGGTGCGCCGGGCCGTCGACCGCTGCTCGTCCTGATCGGCCGGCGCGGCCCGGCAAGAGGTGTTACATATGACGTGCCCCGCCACCCCGGCAGGGCGTTGAACGGTGGAGGCGGAGTCCCATGGCCCAAGAAACCCACGACGCGCTGGTCGGCATCGCCCAGCACGACCCGAGCGTGCTGGAGAACATCCTGCGAGCCCGGACCGAGAACCAGGAGGCGTCCGGTCTCGACCCCAAGACCTACTCCCTCGTGAACGTGGCCGCCCTCATCGCCATCGACGCCGCCCCGGCATCCTACGTCTGGCAGGTCGGTCTGGCCCTCGACGCCGGGGTCACCCCCGAGGAGCTCCTCGCACTGCTCGTCGCCCTCAACCCGGTCGTCGGCAGCGCCAAGATCGTCGCCGCCGCCCCCGAGCTGGCCCTGGCCATCGGCGTCGACCTCGACGCGCTGGCGGAGGGCTGAGATGCCGTTCGTCCGCCGCCGTCCGCTCCTCCGCATGGCCGCGGTCGGCGGCGTCGCCTACATGGGCGCGAAGGCCGGGACCAACAAAGCCATGCAGGCCCAGCAAGCGCAGGGCCAGGCCCAGGGCCAGGGCGCCACACCGGCCGCCGCGCCCGCCGCACCGGCACCGGCCGCCGCACCACCCGCCGCGCCAGCCCCACCCGCCGCGGCGGGTGGAAACGACCCGGTCGCGCAGCTCCAGCAGCTGGCCCAGCTGCACCAGTCGGGGGCACTGAGCGACGAGGAGTTCGCCCAGGCCAAGTCCCGCATCCTGGGCTGAACCCCCAGGGGTCAGGCGCCGGACGGCGCCGGTGGCGGCTTCGGGTCCAACCAGTTGATCGTCACGAACGAGACGACGACCGCCACGATCACGACAGGCGCCAAGGCCGCGCCGTCGTGGAAGAGCAGGACGCACGGCAGCGCGATGGAGACGACCGGGAGCCGGAGCATCGCCGCGCAGAGCGCACCCATCCCCATCGCCGCGGCCGGCACGAACGGTAGGCCGGGTAGGTGGGACGCGGCCAGGCCGCCGACCGCGCCGAGCAGCAGCGACGGGAAGATCGGCCCACCGCGGAAGCTGCCGAGGCAGAGGATGTACCCGGCGCCCTTGCACAGCAGCAGGAGGAGGAGCGCGCCGAGACTCCATGCCCCGGCGTGGACCAGCACTGTGCCGATCAGGCTCTGACCGGAGAAGAGGACGGCCGACGACGGCTTACCGGTGGCCTCGGCAAAGCCGATGGCCAACCCGCCGACGGCGACACCGACCAAGGGCACGACGATGAACAGGTGGCCCTCGGCGATGCCCTTGATCCAGATGCCGCCCCGCCGGATGACGATCGCCAGCAGGGCTGCGGCCACGCCGAGGGCGATGGCCCAGCCGAACTCGGCGGCGGTCGGCCGCACGACCGTCGGCAGGTCCGGGATGACGAGGGAGAACGTCCCTACGCCGGACCATTGGCCGAGCCCGATGAAGACGAGGGCGCCGACGCCGGCGGCTAGCAGGCCGGGCAGGAGCACGGCGGAGAGCAGCGCCCCACCGAGACCGATCCCTTCGATCATGAAGATGGCCGCCAGCAACGGCGAGCCGAGGAGGGTGGCGATGGCGGCGAAGCTCCCGGCGCCCGCCACGACCGCCTGCCCGCTGGCCGGCGCGCCCGGTCGAACCCGGCGGATGGCGAACAGGGCCAGACCGCTGCCGAGCGCGATGAGCGGTGCCTCCGGTCCGAGGACCGCGCCGCACGCCAGCGTCGCCACCGCGGCGACGAACACCCCGGGCAGGCTGATCGGTTCGGTCATGCCGGCCGAGAACCCATCGGCCGGCAAGTGCCCGCCGCGGCCGGGTAGGTACCGGATGGCCGCGGCGACGACCAGCCCACCGACGGCGAGCACCGGGATCGGCCACCACGCCGGCTCCCCGTGGAAACCGAGGCCGCTCGGCAGGTGCTGGTAGAGGGCCCGCTGCAGCACGCTGACCAGCTCGAGAAAGCCGAACGCCATCGCCGATATCGGTGCGCCGAGCAACGCGCCGAACAAGAGCGTGACGACGTAGGGGCGGCTCCGCATGATCGCCGCCGGATCCGGCGCCGGTGCCACGGCGCCCGCCGACCCATCTGACGCCGGCGGGGTGGGGGCCGTGGCCGACGGGGCAGGTTCGGGCGGCGCCACGGCTCGCACTCTACGGCTGCTCGTCAACGGCGGTGTGGACCGTCGGGCCTCGCCGTCGGAACGGCCGGCGATCGGCTCTAACCTCTCGGGTCGTGGCACCCGGCCCGTCCGTCCACGACGAAGTGCGCCTCCGCCTGGCCGCGGTCGACCAGCGGTACACGCCGATGCGCCAGCTGCTGGTCGACGCGCTCGGCGCGGCCGGCCGTCCACTGTCGATGCCGGAGATCCTCCAGGCTGCGCCAACCCTTCCCCAGAGCAGCGCCTACCGGAACATGACCGCGCTGATCGACGTCGGCGTCGTCCGTCGGGTGGCCGGCACCGACGATCACGGCCGGTTCGAGCTGGCCGAGGACCTCTCCGGCCACCATCACCACCATCTCGTCTGCGCGAAGTGCGGCAAGGTCGAGGACGTGCGCCCTTCCCCGAGCCTCGAGCGGGCGCTCGGCGACGCGGCCCGGGCGGTGGCCGCGAGCCAGGGTTACGAGGTCACCGAGCACCGGCTCGACCTTCTCGGGCTCTGCCCGAACTGTCGCTGACGTTGGCTGGCGGTGAGCTAGCCGGCGAGACCGGACCGGTAGTCGGGGCCGCCGGCCCGGCGGGCCCGCCCGGCGACGGGCGCCCAGACGATCGGCAGCGCCGCGGTCAGTAGCGCCGCGCCGACCGCGGCGGCGACGAACGGCGCCCACGCCGTGAGGCCGAACAGCGCACCGCCGACCGTCGCCGCGACGGCGATCGAACCGGTCTCGGCCGTCGAGAAGAGCCCCTGGACCCGGCCGGTCTCGGTCGACGCGGAGTACTGGGTGAGCATGGACTGCGCCGCCGGGAGCGCGATAGCGGTGGCGAGGGCTTCCAGGCTTCCCAGTACGAGCAGCCAGAACAGGCTGTGGAGGAACGGGTAGAGCGCGCAGAGGACGATCGACACCGACAGCGCGCCGACGGCCAGCCGGCGCCGGTCGAGGTGGTCCGCCAGCCAGCCACCCGGGCGAGCCATGACGACGAACGGCACGGCGAACAGGGTCCAGCTCAGTCCGATCTCCCAGTCCTCGGCGTGTCGCAGCTCCAGCAGCAGCGTCCAGCACGACTCATAGACACCGATCGTCAGCCCGAACGCCGCCGCGGCCATTACCGCGCCGATCAACGAGCGGTTCAGCGCCGGCAGGCCGGTACGCCCGGGTGTCGCATCGGCCGCCGCGACGTCGGCCGCGTCCTGCCCGGCGACCGACGTCCCGATGACCGCTGGCAGGCAGGCGACGAGGCCGGCCGCGCCGGCCGCGACGAACAGGACGTCCATCGAGCCGACACCGACGAGGCTGCCGACGAGCGGCCCGATCGCCATGCCGCCGAGCTGGGCGCCGTAGATCGACCCGAACGCCCGGCCGCGGCGGTCGAGGGCGACCGCGCTCGACACCATCGCCAGCGCGGCGACCTCGGCCGAGCCGGCGCCCGCCCCCTGCAGGGCACGCAGGAAGATGTCGACGGCCGGCGCCGGCGACGCCACGAACCCGAGGCTGCCGGCGGCATAGAGCGCGAGCCCGGCGAGCAGGATGGGGCGGCGTCCGATCCGGTCGGCCAGCCGACCGGCCGGGTACTGGCAGAGGAGAGCGGCGACGAAATAGGCGCCCATCACGAGACCGACGACCGCGTCCGATCCGCCGCTGACGCGCAGGTACTCGGGCAGCAGCGGCAGGATCGAGCTGGCGCCCAGCCAGAGCACGAACGTCGTCAGCGCAAGTGCCCGGACGAGCCGGTCCACCGACGGGACGACGCCCGGCTCGTCCCCTCGACCCCGGTCCACGGGATAGACGGTAGGTCAGCTGGTCAACTGGTCCCGGCGGAGGACGCTGAGCAGCTCCTCGTAGGGCCCGAGCAGGTAGGCCCGGTCGCCGCCGGCGAACCGGGTCCCCCGCCGGGGCGGGTGCTCCAGCTGGCCGGCCGAGGCCGCCCGACTGATGGCGATCACCCGGGTGCGAGCCGACAGGTCCTGCATGGCCAGGCCCTCCAGCCCACCGCCCGGGGTGACCGACACGGCGCCCACCAGGAATGGCTGCCGGTCCACGTAGAACGTCTCGAGTACATCCAGGCCGAGGGCGGCGCCGGCAAACCAGGGGGCGGCCAGAGCTGAGGTGGACCGGACGTAGCGGAACCCGAAGTTCCGCTCCATCATCCTCCCCAACTGGCGGTCGAAGACCCGGAGGACCACCGGGACTTCCTCCCAGCGCTCTCCCAACGACTCCCGGACGGCCAAGCCGGTCTCGATGTTGGTGAAGTCGGCGCTGGTCAGCACGGCCACCGCGTAGGCCTGGTCCAGGTTGACCATCTTGTGGGTCTGCGGCTGGGTGGCATCGGCCACCACCACCGGCACCCGCAGGGCCCGGGCCCGGGCCAGGTACCGGTTTTCCTGGTCCCTCTCCACCACCACCACCCGGCGGCCCTCGGCCAGCAGCCCTTCCACCACGCTGATACCGACCGCCCCGAGGCCGACGACTACGACGTGGTCCGTCATCCCGGGCACCTGGCGCCGCCCCAACGACTGCTCGATCCGTCGGCTGACCAGGATGTTGGTGAACAGGGCGAAGACGGTGGAGACCAGGGTGACCCCGACCACGATGAGCAGGATGCCGAACACCTGAAGCCACGGCCCCTGCTGGGCGAAGGAGTAGTCCCCGAACCCGACGGTGGCCACCGTCTCGACGGTGAAGTAGACGGAACGGAGCAGGCCGAGGTGGGCGTGGTCGGGAGGCTGTTGGTAGGTGAACCGCAGCACCAGGGTGGAGACGATCACCAGGGCCAACAGCCCGACGAGCACGAGGGCCAGGGCCCGGCTGCTGCTGGTCTGCAGCGACGAGGCGGCCCGGCGCCGGAGCCGGGCCAAGAACCCGACGGCCGGGGCGGTGCTCGGGGCCACCGGGCTCACCCCCAGGTCGAGGTTGTGGAGCTCCTCGGGGGTTCCGAGGACGGCCACCCGGTCGCCGGCCACCACCGGATGGTCCCGGCCGGGGCAGACCACCAGGTCGCTTCCGTCGGCCGGCATCACCGCCACCGGGGCCAGGTGACCGAACCGGTGGCGGAGGGTGGAGGGGGCCTCATCGGTGTCCACCGTCACCTGTTGGACCGAGAAGTCGCGACCGCCCAACTGCATGTGGTGGGTGGGCCGCCGGAGGCAGGCTTCGACGAAGGAGGGGGCCGAGAGGTTGGCCACGTCGAGGACACTGCCTGGCCCGGTGACCCGCTCGAGCGCCCGTCCTACCGACGGGTTGGCCATCTGGACCACCAGCCGGACGTCGGGCCGGAGCTCGCGGACCCGCAGGGCGATCTCCAACGTCTGCACCTCGTCAGCCGCCGCACAGACCACCGCCCGGGCTGCCTCCAGCTCGGCCTCTGTCAGACCCTCACCCAGGTGGGCGCTCTGGTGGATGTGGGGAACGCCCCAGCCCCGCACCACCTGAGCCAGCCGCAGGTCGGGGTCGTCGTCGACCACCACCACCCCCACATTGCTGAGGTGGAGCTGCTCCACCGTCCGCAGGCCCACACCCTGTAGGCCGCAGACGATGACGTGGCCCTTGCTGTTGGCCGGACCAGCATCAGCCGGACCAGCATCAGCCGGACCAGCATCAGCCGGACCAGGATCAGCCGGGCCGGCGTCGACCGGCCCCGTCATCGGTGGCCGGGGTCAGCTGGCACGGCGCCAACCGCGCTCGAACGGCAGCCGCCACCGGTGGGGAGCGACGAGATCGCGCATGGTCGGCGGCCCCCACGAACCGAGCGGGTACGGCTCGACCGGCGGGGGTGCGTCCAACAGCGGTTGGGAGACCTCCCAGAGCCGTTCAATCCCGTCGGCGTTCGGGAAGAGCGTCTGGTCGCCGGTCATGGCGTCGTGGATCAGCCGCTCGTACGCCTCGAGGACGTCCCCGCCGTGCTCCGTCTCCTGGACGGCGAACTGGAGGCTCAGCTTGTCGAGCCGCATCCCCGGCCCCGGCCGCTTGCCGTAGAACGACAGTGAGAGGCGGGCCGCGTCGGCCAGGTCGAACGTCAGGTGGTCGGGGCCGAGCGCGCCGACGCCGGACCCGGCCGGGAACATGCTCTTCGGCGGCTCGCGGAAGGCGATCGAGACGATCCGGGCGCCCTCGGCCAGCCCCTTGCCGGTCCGCAGGTAGAACGGGACGCCGCCCCACCGCCAGTTGTCGATCTCGCAACGCAGCGCCACGAACGTCTCGGTGTCCGATGTGGGGTCGACACCGGGCGTCGACCGGTACCCGTCGTACTGGCCGCGGACCACCTGCTCGACGTCGAGCGGCCGCATCGAGCGGAAGACCTTGTTCTTCTCCTCGTTGATCGCGGCCGACTGGAGCGCCGTCGGCGGCTCCATCGCCACGAACGCCAAGATCTGGAAGAGATGGGTGACGACCATGTCCCGGAACGCGCCGGTCGACTCGTAGAACGCGGCCCGACCGCCGACGAGCAGGGTCTCGGGGACGTCGATCTGGACGTGGTCGATGTGCTGGCGGTTCCAGATCGGCTCGAACAGGCCGTTGGCGAAGCGGAAGGCCAGGATGTTCTGGGCGGCCTCCTTCCCGAGGAAGTGGTCGATGCGGAAGACCTGCTCCTCGTCGAACGTCCGACGGACGACCCCGTTGAGAGCCCGGGCCGTCCGCAGGTCCGTCCCGAACGGCTTCTCCATGATCACCCGGGCCCGGTCCGTCAGCCCACCCCGATCGAGAGCCTCGACCACCCCCTGGGCGGCGACCGGCGGGACGCTCAGGTAGTGGAGGCGCCGCGGCTCGCCGCCGAGCTCGTCCTCGGCCTGCTTGACCGCGGCCGCCAGAGCGGCGGGGCCGTCGCCCTGCGGGACGAACCGGAGGCGTTCGGCGAACGCCGGCCAGTGCTCGTCGAACGGGCCGTCCCGCACGAACTCGCGGCAGGCGTCGAGGGCGAACGCCCGGAACCCGTCGTCGTCGAGGGTGTCCAGCGACGTCCCGATGACCCGGTACTCCGGCAACAGGCCATGGAGCGACAGCCGGAGCAGCCCGGGCAAGAGCTTGCGCCGAGCGAGGTCCCCGGTCCCGCCGAAGAGGGCAACGACATGGGGGTGGGCCGGCCGGAGCCCACCGGTCGCCTGCTCGTCCACGACGTCATCGTACGGATCCAATGTTTCCTCCACGTGGCCGCTGGAAGAGCATTCGGTAAACCGACCGGGTGCCATTCGGACGAAACAGCCATCCGGCCGCGCGATGGCACCCATCGGAAGAACTTCTTTGGCAACCCGCGGCCGACGGTGCAGGCTCGTCCCATGGACGAACCTGCCGGCCGACGCCGCTTCCACGTGGCCCTCGCCGTCGACGACCTCGCGGCCACGATCGCCGACTACACGGCGCGACTTGGCGAGAGCCCGACGGTCGTCGTCGATGGCCGGTACGCGCTGTGGCGGACGCCGGAGGTCAACCTCTCCGTCTCGGTGCCCGGGCCCGGTGCGGCCACCGGTCCGCGGCTCCGGCACCTCGGCTTCGAGGACGCTCACGCCGCCGCCGGGCCCCGGACGGTCGATGTCAACGGCATCGAGTGGGAAGCGTTCAGCCGGGTCCGCCAAGACGCCGAGATCGCCCGGGTCTACGGTCCGCCGATGGCGCGGTGATCACCACTCTGAGCTGCAGTTTTCCGTTGCTGCCCGGTCGTCCCCCTTGACGGTCGACCGTTCCGGACACTAAGCAGGATGGCTCGTGCTCGATGTCAGACGGGCCCCAGCGGGCCGGGAGGACACGATGCGCCAGGCCAGGCGGCGGCTTGCCAAGACCCCTTTCCTCGGCGTCCTGTGTGTCGGAGCGGCGTGTGCAGCGCCGCTGGTCCTCGTCGCGCCGGTCGGCGCCGACCAGGTCGGCACGCTCAAGGCGGAGGCCGCCCAGGTCTCCCAGCAGATCGTTCTCGAACAGCTCCAGGTCGGCGCAGCCGAGCAGCAGTACTCGGCGGCGATGGCCCGGAGCCAGCAGGACCAGCAGCTGGCCGCCCAGACCGAGAGCCAGATCACGGCCGACGAGCAGCGCGTCGGCCGGGACGCCGGCCAGCTCCGGCGCGACGCGGTGGCGGCGTACGTCAACGCCGGCACGAGCGGTGCCACGTCGCTCTTCGGCGACCAGGGCGCGGCGGGGGCCCGGTCGGAGTACAACCAGGTCGTCTCGGGCGACCTCACCGTCGCCGTCGACCAGCTGCGCACCGACCGGCAGGTCCTCGGCGTCCAAGAGACCGCCCGGGAACAAGCCGTCGCGGCCGACCAGGCTGCCCAGGCCGAGGCCCACACGCTGCTGTCGGCGACCCAGTCGACCGAGGCCCGGCTCGCCGCTACGAACGCGCAGGTGACCGGCGAGCTGGCGACCGCGGTGGCCCAGCAACAGGCGGCGGCGGCGCAAGCCGCGACCGTCGCGGTGCGCACTGCCCAGAGCCAGGCGACGAGGGCCGGGCCGGCCCAGCCGACCGAGATCGTCGTCGGTGCCCGCGCCGCGCCGGCCGCGCCGTCGGGTTCGGCCACAGACCCGGCACTGAACTCGTTCCTCCAGTGCGTCGTTCAGCACGAGTCCGGTGGCAACTACCAGATCGCCTCGCCGAACGGCCAGTACATGGGGGCGTTCCAGTTCAGTCAGCCGACGTGGAACGAGGCCGCCCAGCTGGCCAACCGGCCGACACTGGTCGGTGTCCCGCCGAACCAGGCATCGAAGGCCGATCAGGACACCCTCGCCGTCGCGCTGTACAGCGCCGACGGCGAGCAGCCGTGGTACGACCCGTGCAACCCGGCCAGCGGCTGACGTGCTCGACCACCTCTCGATCCAGTGCGACGACGTCGCGGCCAGCGCCGACTTCTACGACGCCGTCCTCACCCCGCTCGGCGGCACCCGGGTGATGGAGTTCGGTGACGTCATCGGCTACGGCCTGCCGCCGCGGCCGATCTTCTGGATCGGCCCGCAGAGCACGGGCACCGGGTTCCGCGAGTCCCACATCGCCTTCAGCGCGGCCACCCGAGCGATGGTGCGCTCGTTCTTCGAGACCGCCGTCGCCCTCGGTGCCGAGGTGCTGCACGCCCCCCGGGTCTGGCCCGAGTACCACCCGGCGTACTACGGCGCCTTCGTCCGCGATCCCGACGGGAACAACGTCGAAGCCGTCTGCCACGTCGACACCGACGGTTAAGACGCCCCCCTCGACGACTCCTTCCCGGCCTTCCCACTGCCCTGCACCGCCACCATTGACGTTCACGTTAAGGTGATGTAGCGGCGTCGACGGACGCCACCCACGATCGAGCGGAGCACGGACACATGGATTTGGTCGACACCGGAGGACTGCGGAGCCGCCTCCGCTCGTCCCAACGGCACCTCGAGTTGCCGCCGGCCAACTACAAGTGGATCGCGCTCTTCATCTCCACGTTGGGGGTGCTCATGGCGATGATCGACGGCTCGATCACGTTGATCGCCCTCCCCGACATCTTCCGGGGCATCGGGATCGACCCGTTGGAGACGAGCAACAGCTTCTTCCTCCTCTGGATGATCCTCGGTTTCCTCGTCGTGACGAGCGTGCTGGTCACCAGCCTGGGACGACTCGGCGACATCTACGGTCGGGTCCGCATCTACAACCTCGGGTTCGCGGTCTTCACGTTCTTCTCGCTCCTGCTGGCCGTGACGTGGATGAGCGGCACGGTCGCCGGGATCTGGCTGATCGTCCTGCGCATCTTCCAGGGCGTCGGCGCGGCGATGTTGCTGGCCAACGCGTCGCCTCTCTTGACCGACGCCTTCCCGATCCAACAGCGCGGCATGGCCATGGGCGTCAACCAGGCAGCGGCCTTCAGTGGCACGTTCATCGGCCTCGTGCTCGGCGGCGTCCTCGCCCCGATCAACTGGCGGTTGGTGTTCATCGTCTCGGTCCCGGTCGGTCTCCTCGGGACGGTCATGGGGTACCTCATGCTGCGCGAGCTCAGTCCCCGCCGACCGGCCCGGATCGACTGGCCGGGCAACGTCACCTTCGCCGTCGGCCTCGTGCTCATCATGGTCGGTGTCACGTACGGGATCGAGCCGTACGGCACGTCGGTAATGGGCTGGGGCAATCCGTTCGTCCTCGGCTGCCTCGCCGGCGGGGTCGTGCTCCTCGTGGCCTTCGCCATCATCGAGACGAGGGTGCCCGAGCCCATGTTCCGGCTCCAACTGCTGCGGATCCGGGCCTTCACCGCCGGGATCTTCGCCAGCTTCCTGGCCGCGCTCAGCCGGGGCGGCATCATGTTCATGCTGATCATCTGGCTCCAGGGCATCTGGCTGCCGCTCCACGGCTACAGCTTCAGCGCCACCCCCCTGTGGGCCGGTATCGCCATGCTCCCGCTGACGGCCGGGCTGCTCATCGCCGGCCCGACCGCCGGCATCCTGTCGGACCGCTTCGGGGCCCGGCCGTTCGCCACCGGCGGCATGATCGGCACCGCCATCGGCTTCTTCCTACTGGAGCTGCTGCCGACGAACTTCCCCTACTGGCTGTTCGCCGTGCTCATCTTCCTCACCGGCCTGTGCATGGCGGCGTTCGGCTCCCCCAACCGGGCCGCGGTGATGAACAGCCTCCCGGCCGCCGACCGTGGGGTGGGATCCGGCATGAACATGACGTTCCAGAACTCGGCGCAGGTGCTCTCCATCGGCATCTTCTTCACCCTGATGATCGCCGGGCTGTCGACCTCGCTGCCGGAGAGCCTCTACCACGGCCTCGTCGCCCACGGCGTGGCGCCAGCCGCCGCCAGCCGGGCATCGCACCTGCCGCCGGTGTCGACCCTGTTCGCCGCCTTCTTGGGCTACAACCCGATCCAGCACCTGATCGGCGCCCACGCCCTCGCCGCGCTTCCCCCGAGCCAGCACGCCACGCTCGTCGGGCGGTCCTTCTTCCCGTCGATCATCACCCAACCGTTCCGCGACGGCCTGCACGCGGCGATGGACTTCGCCATCGTCGCCAGCCTGCTCGCCGCCGCCGCGTCGTGGGTCCGGGGACCGCACGTCGTCGCGCCGGCCACCAGCCCCAGTCGGCCGACGGCCGCCGATAGCATGGTCGAACGGGCACCGGTCGCCGTGGCGGCCGCCGGTGCCGGTGGGGAACACCACGGGGTCGGCACGGGGGCCGTGACGAGCGGGCTGGCGATCGAAGGGGGTGACGGACGATGACGACCAGCGATGCGACCGTGGCCGGGGGCGTCACCGGCCAGAGCCGGTCCGGCGTCGCCGGGACGGTGCCGGAGATGGCGCGGATCGGCGAGGTCGCCAAGCTGACCGGCGTGACGACGCGGACGCTCCGCTACTGGGAGGAGCTCGATCTGCTCCGCCCGAGCAGCTACGGCGCTGGCGGCGAGCGGATGTACTCGCCGTCCGTCGTCGCCCGGGTGACGCGGATCCGCAACCTCCAAGAACTGCTCGGGTTCTCGCTGGCCGAGGTACGCGCCGTGCTGAACACCGACGACACCGACGCCCTTGACCGGCTCCGCTCGGAGCTGTGGACGGAGGGCGTCGCCCCGGCCCGGCTCCGGGAGCTGCTCGAAGACGGTGTGACGGCGAACGACCAGCTCGTCGTCCGACTGGACGACATGCTCTCGCGCATCCAGGCGTTCCGGGACGAACGGATCGAAGCCGGCACACGGTTGCGGACCCGCCTCGCCGAGGTCCGCGACCAGCTGGCGGCGGCCGCCGGCGACGCCGGCTTGGCCGGCTAGGGGAACCCCGACCCAGCCGGATAGGGGTTAGCCTCGGACACCCATGACCTCCGGACCGACCGAAGCGCCCCCCGCGGACACCTCCCCGGTCCCGGAACCCGCTCCCGCCGACCCGCCGGCGAAGCCCCGGCGGCGGCGCTGGATCATCGAATGGGCGGTCGTCCTCGTCGTCGCGGTCGTCCTGGCCGTCGTCGTCCGGGCGTTCTTCCTCCAGACCTTCTTCGTGCCGTCGACATCGATGTACCCGACGCTGAAGCCCGGCGACCGGATCGTCGTCGAGAAGGTGACAAAGAGCGTCCAGCCGGGCGACGTCATCGTCTTCAGTCGACCGGCTGCCGAGGACTGTGGCGGGCCACCGGTGCCCGACCTCGTCAAGCGCGTGATCGGCCTGCCCGGCGACACCGTCGAGGTACGGAACGACAAGGTGTACCTCGACGGCAAGGTCCTGCCCGAGCCTTGGTTGCCGGCGGCGACCAGCGAGAGCAACCCCTACACCGCGAACTACGGGCCGGTCACCGTGCCGGCTGGTGACTACTTCGTCATGGGCGACAACCGGACGCGGTCGTGCGACAGCCGTATGTGGGGACCGGTCAAGGGATCGTCGATCGTCGGCAAGGTGGTCATGATCATCTGGCCGCTCTCGCGCTTCCACTTCTTCTGATCAGCTCCGTTGATCGAGTGGTCGGCGGCCGACGGCGGAGGAGGATGGGCTGATGAGCGACCGACGACCGGTGTGGCCGGAACTGACCTTGTCGGGCTGGGACGACACCCGCGACACGCTGCAACTGTGGGCCCAGATCGTCGGCAAGGTGCGGCTCGCCCTCGAGCCGATGGTCAACCACTGGTGGCAGGTCCCGTTCTACGTCTCGGTCCGCGGTCTGACGACGTCGCTCATGTCGGCCGGCCCGGTCGGGCTCGAAGCCGAGCTCGACTTCGTCGACCAGGTCCTCGACCTACGGACGACGGCCGGCGAGAGCCGGCAGGTGGCGCTCGCCCCACGGTCGGTGGCCGACTTCTACGCGGCGACGATGGCCGCGCTCGGCGAGCTCGGGGTCCCGGTCCACATCTTCGGCCGGCCGGTCGAGCTCCCGACGGCGATCCCGTTCGCCGAGGATGACGGAGAGCGGGCCTACGACGGCGACGCCGCCCGGCAGTTCTGGCTGGCCCTCGTCGAGGCCCGGCGGGTGCTGTCGGTGTTCCGCGGCCGGTTCATCGGGAAGGCGAGCCCCGTCCACTTCTTCTGGGGCGCCATGGACCTGGCCGCCAGCCGCTTCTCCGGCCGGCCGGCGCCCGTCCATCCCGGCGGCGTCCCGAACTGTGCCGACTGGGTGCAGGAGCTCGCGTACAGCCACGAGGTCAGCAGCTGTGGGTTCTGGCCGGGTGGTGGCGACGAAGGGGCGTTCTACAGCTACGTCTACCCGCAACCCGACGGCTTCGCCGACTGGCCGGTCGGCCCGGTCGGGGCGTACGACACCGATCTCGGCGAGTTCATCCTCCCCTACCGGGCGGTCCGGCTGGCCGACGACCCGGACGCGGTCCTGCTCGACTTCCTCCAACGTACCTACGAGGCCGCCGCCGAGCTCGGTGGCTGGGACCGGGCCGCCCTCGAGGGGCCCAGCCGCTGACGGACGCCGATCGGTCGTCGGTCAGCTGTTGAGGATCCCGCCGAGGATCGACTGCGTCCCGCCGCGGTTCCCGCCGTCGTCGCTCTTCGCCAGGTACGGCTCGATGGCGTGGGCCAGCAACGAGATCGGCATCGTCTGCAGCCAGACCATGCCGGGGCCGGTCAGCGAGGCGAAGAAGATCGAGTCGGCGCCGAAGAGCATGTTCTTGATGCCCTTGACCATCTGGATCTCGAAGCTCATGCCGGCGTCGAACAGCCCGACGTGCCCCGGGATGACCCGGAGGTTCTCGCCTGGTGCCAGGTGGTACTCGACCAGCTCGCCGGAGAGCGCGATCCACGCCGTCCCCTGGCCGGTGACCTTCTGCAGGATGAAGCCGCTCCCGCCGAAGATGCCGGCGCCGAGCTTCTGCTGGAAGCCGATCGACAGGTTCACCCCGTCCGTGGCGGCCAAGAAGCCGTGCCGGTGGACGAGGTACTCACGGTCCGGGGCGATCGCCACCGGCCGGATCTCGCCGGGCAGCTTGGCCGCGAACGAGATCGTGCCCGCCGAGCCCTGCGCCTCGTACTGGGTCAGGAACAGCCCACCGCCGGCCACGGTCCGCTTCAACGCACCGAGGACACCCTTCGAGCCGGCGCCCGACGTCGACGTCGACAGCGCGATCGACGGCGTCATCCACGACAGCTCGCCGCCCGGCGAGACGACCCGCTGGCCCGGATCGAGGTCGATCTGGAGGACGGGCATGACCGTGCCGAGGACACGGTGCCGGATGCTGGTCGCCGCATCGACGGCAGCCGGGTCGTCGGGAGACGGAGGGGTTTGGTCAGCCATGGCCGTGAACCTATCCCCGGCCCGCCGGGCTGTCGACCATCCCGTTGACCGCCGTCCGGGCGCCCGGACTCGGGACGTGGCCGGGCGTCAGTAGGTGAACGGGTAGCGGACGACCTGGGCGTCGACCGGCTTGACCCGGTCGAGCAGCCGGCTCGTGAAGCACGGCCCGTGACCCCCGCAGGCCGCACAGCCCTGGTGGTCGTGGTCGCGGTACGGCGAGTCGATCCAGACGAGCCGGTGCACCTGCCGGAGGATGTCGACGACCTCCTCCGGCGTCACGACGCACCCGCCCACACCGGCTCGTCCTGCTCCGTGCCCATACCGTCGCTCCTCCGCCGGACGCCGCGGAAGCGGTCGCCCGGCGAAGGACAGAGGCGGAGCCGGCCATCACTGATACGCCCGACGGCCGGATCAGAACCGGAAGTGGACCGGGCTCCAGGCCCGGGTGACGAGCACCCACACCTGGTTCGACGCCGGCCCGGTGCCCGAGCCGTTGACGGCCTCGACCGTATAGAAGTAGCTCGTGCCCATCGACTTGGCCGTCGGGTCCGTGTAGCTCGTCTGCCGGACCCCGCTGACCAGCGGCTTCTCGGACCCCCACGACGTGCCCCGCAGGATCGTGTAGCTCGTCACCGTCGAGCCCGCCGGCGTCTGCCAGTTCAACGAGACCATCCCCGGCGCGGCGAACGCCGCCAGCTGCTTCGGCGCCCCCGGCACGGCCGCCGGCCGACTGCCCGAGCGAGGCGGTGCGGTCGTAGTGGTCGTCCGCGGCGGTGACGTCGTCGTGGTGGTGGTCCGCGGCGGTGAGGTCGTCGTCGTGCTCGGTGGCGCCGTCGTGGTCGTGGTCCGCGGCGGCGCCGTCGTGGTCGTGGTCCGCGGCGGCGCCGTCGTGGTCGTGGTCGTGCTCGGTGGCGCCGTCGTGGTCGTGCTCGGTGGCGCGGTCGTCGTCGTCGAGGCCGGCGGGACGGAGATCGAGCCGTTGTACGTCGAGCCGGCATCTTGGGCCCCGAACGTGTCGCCCGACCCGTTGGTGTCCTTGAACCCGGCCGTCCACTGGGCCCACGTCGCCGGCTCACCGTCGGTGAACCCCATGAACCGCCAGGCGCCGTTGTAGGTGTTGTCGGTGAAGTGGTTGTTCTGGTGGTTGCTGATGTGTGTCGGGACCGCCCAACCGGTGAAGGGCGCATATGTGCCGTACTCCGAGAAGAGCCCGTTGTAGCCACATCCGTCCGAGGCGGTGCAGTCCGAGGCGACGGCGCCCGGTGTGAAGTTGAACGTGTTCGACGAGACGTTGACGTTCTGCACCTTCCACCGGCAGTTGTCGTAGAAGTCGGGACTGCCGGTCGGGGTCGACGACGGGACGTTCGCCGCGCACGCCGACGTCGTGTACGTGCCCGGTGTCACGAGCGTGCAGTAGCCGGTCGACGTGTTGGCCGTCGACCCGCAGTACCGGTTGGCGTTCTCCCACAGGACGACGCCGGACCAGTTGTTCGTGAAGACGTTGCCCGAGACGTTGAACGACGATCCGTAGGCCCCGGGAGCCCGGGGGTCACTGCCGGACTCCGAGAGGTAGATGGCCGGCTCCGGGAAGCCCGGGTTGCTCGGGCCGATACCGACTGCATTGCCGACGAACGTGTTGTCGACGATCTGGGCGTTGTAGCTGATCTCGTAGATGATGCCCTCGGCGTAGTTGTCGGCGAAGTAGTTGTCGCTGATGTTGAAGCCGGTGTTGTCGGTGTCGGCCCAGATGCCGACCGATTCGTTGTCGTGGACGTAGTTGCCGGTGATCGTGGCGCCGGTCGTCGCCCAGAACTTCGCTCCGCCGGTGCACCCGCAGCCGGGTGTGCTGGCTGTGTAGTTCTTGGTGTCGTTGTAGCTGATCTCGTTGTCGGTGACGGTGACTGTGTGCGGCCCGGCGGAGCTGTAGCTCTGGAAGCCGTACTGGCCGTTCTTGGTGAGGCAGTCGTGGGTGAGGACGTCGTTCGTCCCGAGCATGGCGCCGGCACCGTTCGGGTTGTTCTCGATCGTGTCGTCCTGGATCGTCCAGTTGGCGGCCGAGTTCTGGTTGACGACCCCTTCGGACTGGGGGGCCACGAAGTTCTCGACCGTCAGGTACTCGATCGTCACGTTGGTGGCGTTGGAGACGAACGCGTAGTCGTTGGCGTTCTGCCCGTTGACGACCGCACCGGGGGCGCCTTCGTAGACGTCGCCGCTGGCCGGTTGGAACTGGTTGTACTGCCCGGTGCCGAGCGTGTGTGTGCCCGGCGCCAGCCAGTACGTCGTGTTCGGCTGACCGGTGGCCTGGGCCTGATTTGTCCCGGCCGCGATGGTCACCGCGCCGGCCGGCGCAGTGGACGGGCCGTTGAGGATCGCCGCGTTGGCACAGACGACCGGACCGGCGGCCGCCGGGGCCGCGCCGGCTGTGGCGACCAGGTGACCTTGGGTTGCCGGACTGCTGCCCGGACCCCGGCTGACGAGACAAACGGCGAGCACCCCGCCGACGAGTACGGACGCGACAATTACGATGCCGAAGGCACGCTTCACGATTGGTGGCCTTTCTCGGGTCAACTTCTCGGGTTTGCGTTACTCCGCACGTAACAAGGTGCCAGCCGCCGATCAGCAGCGAGGCGAACCATCGACCAGGGGCCGACGGAAATAGGAGGCGGGAGGTACGACCATCGCGGCCAGTCGTACCTCCCGCCCAACAAGCGGGACATTCCGACCAATGCCCGCCTGACCCTTGCCGCGGAATCCCGCCGCGGCAGAGCTCTTGCTCCGATCGTCATCGTCATCGTCAGCTTCCTCCCTGGTGGTCGCTGAACCGTCGATTTCGATTTCCCACCCCCAGGGCAGGAATACTCCTGTAATCGGAACCCTGTAACTTATTTCAGGAATCTCTCGGAAGTGTACACGGGCGGATCGGCGATGGCTAGGGGGGAATTCGGGAAATTTTGGGCCGGCCGCGATGTATCAAGCCGTCACCAGGAAGACCGTCCACCCATGGCCCGGACGGACCGCTAAACTGTCGCACTAAAAGACAAGTAAGATATTTCCGTCGAGGGTCAGAAGGACGGGGTGATGACGACGCAGTGGGGTTTCGTGACGAACCATGGTCGGGTCCTCCTGTGCATCACCCAGGACCCCGACGTCCGCCTGCGAGACATCGCCATGCGCCTTGGCATCACCGAGCGACGGGCGTACGACATCGTGACCGACCTCATCGAAACCGGCTACCTCATCAAGACGAAGGAGGGCCGCCGCAACCGCTATGAGGTCCAGGCCGCCGAGCCGCTCCCCGACAACACCGGCCAGACGCAGTCGATCGGCGACGTCCTCGTGTTCCTCGCCGGCCCCGGCCCGTACACCCCTCGCCGCCGGGCCAGCGACCGGTTCACCGTCCCCCACCACGACGGTGCCTCGGAGCGCCGGAACGAGGAGTCCATGGAGCGACGCCGGGCCTGATCGCCCGTCGGGCCACCAGCGCCGGCCGGCGCGTGACGAACCCGTGACCGCGCCCCACCGACCACGCCACCCTCGTTAGAGTCTCCGCTCCAGACGGCGGCCGGCAGCGAAAGGAACGGACGGCAATGAAGCCATCGCGTCGTCACCGGGCGCGCCCGGGTCGATGGATCGTGCCCGTGCTCGGCGTCCTCGTCACTGTCGGACCGGTCGTCGGATCGACGGCCACGCCCGGCCACGCCGGCGCGGCCACGCCCAGCGGTTCCGCCGCGTCGCACGACGGCGTGACGGTCGTCCGCCAACTGCCCGGCGCGGTCACGGCGCCCCCCGCGCCGCTCCCCAGTTCGGCCGCCGGCGCGACAACGACCGGCCCAGGACCGGACCTCGCCCACCGGCTCGGCGGCCACCAACCCGACGCCAAGGTCGCGGCCGGCAGCGCGGCGACCACCAACTGGTCCGGCGCGGTCGCCACCGGCGGTACCTTCGCCGGGATCGCCAGCGACTGGACCGTGCCGGCCGTCCAGCCGTCGTCGACGGCGCAGTACTCGGCCACGTGGATCGGCCTCGACGGCTGGGCGAACACGGACCTCATCCAGATCGGAACGGCGCAGGACACGGCGACAACACCGCACTACTTCGCCTGGTACGAGATCCTGCCGACAAACCCCTTCGCCATCGACATCGCCGAGCCCGTCTCGGCCGGCGACGAGATCGCCGCCGAGATCTACCAGGAGACGACAGCGGCCACATGGGTGGTCGACATCAAGGACACGACGAAAGGGTGGACATTCGGCGTGGCGGTCGCCTACACCGGCCCGACCACCTCGGCAGAGTGGATCGAAGAGGCGCCGACGGTGTCGACGAGTCAGTCGACGCTGGCCGACTTCGGGAACGTGCAGTTCACGACAGCGTTCCTCGTCAGCTCGACAACAAACTTCGCGCTTACGCCAACCTTCATGGTCGCCCCCCAAGGCACAAGGATCATCGCCTATCCCGGTACGCCGACGACCGGTGGGTTCTCCGTCTTCTACGGCACACCGAAACCGGCGGTCACGTCGGTGAGCCCGGGCCAGGGCAGTGCCGCCGGCGGGACGAGCGTGACGATCGGCGGCACATACCTCGCGTCGCCGTACCCGCCGGTGACCGCGGTCTACTTCGGCACGACGCCGGCGACGTCGTTCTCGGCCGACGGCGAGACGATCGCCGCCACCGCGCCATCCGGTATCGGGACGGTGGACGTCCGGGTCGTGACCACTGACGGGTCGAGCGCGACGAGCCCGGCCGACCGGTTCACCTACGTCGTCCCGACGCCCCCCGCACCGCCGCCCGGCTCGCCGGCGGGGTCGCCCTCGGGCTACGACATGGTCGGATCGGACGGCGGTGTCTTCGTCTTCCCGGCCGGCCGGTCCGGCGGCTACTACGGCTCACTGCCCGGTGACCACGTGAGCGTCACCGACGTCGTCGGCATGGTGCCGACGCCGTCGGACACCGGCTACTTCCTCGTCGGGGCCGACGGTGGGGTCTTCAGCTTCGGCGACGCCCCGTATCTCGGCTCCCTGCCCGGTGACCACGTCACGGTCGGCGACATCCGCGGCATCGTCCCGACGTCGGACAACGGCGGCTACTTCCTCGTCGGGGCCGACGGTGGGGTCTTCAGCTTCGGCGACGCTCCCTATCTCGGCTCCCTGCCCGGTAACCACGTCACGGTCGACGACGTCGTCGGCATCGCGGCCACCCCCGACGACGGCGGCTACTGGCTGGTGACGAGCACAGGCCGCGTCTACCAGTTCGGCGACGCGACGAACTACGGGTCCACGACCGGAGCACCGTCACCGGTGTCGGGGATCGACTCGACCCCCGACGGCCGCGGCTACTGGGTCGTCACTCAGGACGGCAGCGTCTACGGGTACGGCGACGCCGCCTACTTCGGCTCGCTCCCCCAGTCCGGCGTGACGCCAGCCCACCCGGTCATCGGCCTCGTCCCGACGGGCGACGATAAGGGCTACTGGCTGATCGGTGCCGACGGCGGCATATTCGCCTACGGCGACGCGTCGTTCGAGGGCTCGCTGCCCCAGGTCGGCGTCGGCATAAGTGACGTTGTCGGCGCGGTGCCGACGAAGGCCTGACGGCCGACCCCGACGTATCAGCGCTCCCGGCGACGGCTCATCCCACCGGTGGGCCCCTCGCGGCGGAGCCCATGGAGCGGTCGTATCTGACCGGAGCGTTGGCTTCGGCCGTTCCGGCCCCGGCAACCACCGGGGCCTTCGGTGGAACCCCCGGCGACATCGTTCCGGGGGTTTCGCCGCGCCCGTCGGATACCAGCCGTTCCCGGGCGGCCCCCGCCGGACACCCTGCGCTCGATAGCCCCCTGGATGCCCGACTCAGCCGGGCAGGTCGACGAGCAGTTTGATCGCGTCGCCCCGACGCAGCGCGCCCAATCCGTCGACCACCTGGTCGAGCGGGACGTGGTCGACCCATGGCGCGGTCGGCACTGGGGTCGCAGCCAGGTGGCCGATGACGTCGTCGAACACGCCCTGCCGGTAGCCGAGCGATCCGATCATGTGGAGCTGGGTCCGCAACAGGCTGATCGGGTTCCACGAGACGTCGTTCTCGTACACCGCCATCACGACCATCCGCCCCCGGGGCGCCACCGTGCGCTGGGCCACGTCGAACGCCACCGGCGACCCGGCTGCGTCGAAGACGACCGCCGCGCCCCGGCCGCCCGTTCGCCGGCGAACGGCGTCCGGCACGTCGTCGACCGCCGGGTCGAGCACGTCGTCGGCCCCGAGCGCCGTGACCGCCCGCCGGCGGGCCGCCGACGGTTCGACCACGATGACCCGCTCGACGCCGGCCCAGCCGAGGCAGAGGAACGTCCCGATGCCGATCGGGCCGGCTCCGAACACGACCGCCACGTCGTCCGGCCGGACCTCGGACAGGGCGACGCCGTTGAACGCCACCGCCAGCGGCTCGACCAACGCGCCGTGGACGAGCGACAGGTCGTCCGGGAGCCGGTGCACCGAGTCCCCGGGCACGACCGTCCGCTCCGACAGTCCGCCGCCGGGCGCCGCGCAACCGTGCGCGGTCATGACCGGGCAGAGGCAGCGGTAGCCGTCGACGCAGGCCGCGCAGTGGCCGCAGCTGTAGATCGGCTCGACGCAGACCCGGTCACCGACCGCCACCCCGGTCACGCCGTCACCGATCTCGGCGACCGTCCCCGCCAACTCGTGCCCCATGACCTGTGGCAACACTGCGCCGGTGAGCGGGTGCGGGACGTCGGTGCAGACCGTCGGCCCGGCGAAGTACTCGTGCAGGTCGGTGCCGCACAGGCCGTTGTGGGCGACCGTCACCGCCACCTGCCCGGGGCCGGGCTCGGGGACCGCGACGTCTTCCACCCGCAAATCCAACCGCCCGTGCAACCGGGCCGCCCGCATGGTCACCACCGGAGAACCCTATCAAGCGACTCATTTATCCAGCCGGCGAACCGGGTGGCCCGGCGGGAGCGGGGTGGCCGGGCGGGAGCCAGTCAGCGTCGAACCACCACGACCTCGAGGCGGCTCACCAGACGAAACCCGACAATCCACCTTCACGGAAGACCTGATCTTTGATTGGATGAGCATTGACAGTTGACGGCATATATGGTCGCATGATGGTCATAGGCAAGAGATCTTAGGAGTAGAGGAGACCTTAGGAGTCAAGGGATATCTTAGGGACACAGGTCGATTCGATCACTTTCGATATGTCGTACCAGAAGCAACACCCTTTTTGCCCATGATCGCCTCACCGCCACATCCACCGTGACCGTCTCGTCGTCACGGGCCGAGATCGTCACTGTCCAGACGCCCGAACGGCGTCGGGCATCTCGGTAGGACGTCGGCGATGAGGCATGTGACAGAGGGGGGGCCGGCCGTTCCCTCCCCTCTGTCACCGGCCGCCGACTCGCTCGTCAGCCTCCGGCCAACAGGTAGATGCTGTTCCCCGTCAACCAGAAGCCGACCAGCATGGAGATGACCACGACAACTTGATCCCGGTGGCTACCGATCCACTGGCGAAGGGACGCCAGGCGGCGCCGAGCCAGCTCGGGGGAGAACGCGGCATGGAGCTCGATCACCAGGAGGGTCGACGACGCGAGGAGACAGAACCCGACCAGCGCGGCGACCTCGCCGACACTGGCGACCTGGGCATCGAGCACGGTGACCACACCGGCAAATACCAGGGGCCATGGTTGGAGGAACGCCCCGAGCCCGGCCGCGAACGGGAGCGAGATGGCGTCCAGCCGGCCCATCCACTTCGGCTCGTGGGTGGGACGGCCGATCTTCTTGCGGTGGTGCGCCCCCCAGCCGACCAGGAACACGCCGATCGCCAGCTTGATCGCCAGTCCGGCCGTCGACGGCGCGGTGTCCGCCCGCAACGGCTTTCCGCCGGTCAGCGCCACCGCGATGGCGATGACGACGACCAGGGACAGGAGCCATCCGAAGAGGAACGCCAGGCCCTTCCGGAGCCCGCCGTCGGCGCTCAGGACGAGGATGAAGGCGAGAAGCGGGAGCGGCTCGAACGTGATCGCCAGGGCGATCAGCACCAGGTCGAGGATCATCCGGTTCCCCCTCTAGCCGGAAGATCGGGCGACCCGCCGGCACCGACGTGGCCAGATCATGGGCGATCCGACCACCGCCGACAGGGACCCCGTCGGCAGCAGTACCGCGACCGAGGCCGGGGGCCCAGGGGACGATCGCCGATCGGGCATCCGCCGCCGGCCGAACATTCCGGCGGACCCCGTAGAATCGTCCGACGTGCCGCACCCCGCCCTTGACTCCGTGATCGACGGGGCCAACCGCGGCCGATGAGCGCACCGACCGTCACCCCGGCGCGCACCAGACCGGCCGTCAACCAGCGGATCGCGGTGAGCGTCGTCTACGTCGGCGCGCTCTTCATGAGCATCATGGACGTCACGATCGTCAATGTCGCGCTGCCGACGATCGGGCGCGAGTTCCACGCTCCGACGACGTCGGTGGATGTGGTCGTGATCGCCTATCTCGTCTCGCTGGCGGTCTTCATCCCAGCGTCAGGGTGGATCGGCGATCGCTTCGGGAGCAAGCGAACCTTGTTGACGGCGATCGCTATCTTCACCTTGGGATCGGCCCTCTGCGGCCTTGCCGGCAGCCTGACCCAGTTGGTCATCTTCCGGGTCCTCCAGGGGGTCGGCGGCGGGATGCTGACGCCGGTCGGTATGGCCATGCTCTACCGGACGTTCCCGCCGGCCGAACGCGTCCGCCTGGCCAGCATCCTGATGATCCCCACGGCGCTGGCGCCGGCCGCCGGCCCGGTGCTCGGTGGGCTGTTGGTCACCAACCTTTCCTGGCGATGGGTGTTCTACGTGAACCTCCCCATCGGCGCGGCGGCGTTCATCTTCGGGTTGCTCTTCGTCGTCGAGCAGCGCGAAGCCCGGCCAGGACGGTTCGACCTGCCCGGGTTCTTCCTCGCCGGCATCGGTCTAGGGGCCTTGATGTACGGCGTCTCGGAGGGCCCGGACAAGGGCTGGGGGTCGCCGGTCGTGCTCGGCACGATCCTGGCCGGCATCGTGCTGCTGTCCACCATGGTGGTGGTGGAGCTACGCAGCCGAGAACCGATGGTCGACCTGCGGCTGCTCGGCGACCGCATGTTCCGAGCGTCGAACATGTTGATCGAGATGACGATGATCGCCTTCTTCGGCATCCTCTTCGTCGTACCGCTCTTCTACCAGGACGGCCGCGGGCTCTCGGCGCTCGCCTCGGGCCTCAGCACCTTTCCGGAGGCCATCGGCGTGCTGATCGGCGCCCAGGTGGTGAGCCGCCTGTTGTATCCCCGGATCGGCCCCCGTCGCCTGATCGCCGCCGGCCTGGTCGGCATCGCCGTCGGCACCGGGTTGATGGCCTTGGTCGGCTCGAACACCAGTCTGTGGTGGATGCGGGTGCTGATGTTCGCCCTGGGCTACTCGATTGCTCACGTCATGATCAGCATGCAAGCCGCCGCCTTCGTGACCATCTCTCCGACCTCGACGGGCCGGGCCTCGACCCTGTTCAATGCCAACCGCCAGCTCGGCGGAGCGATCGGGGTGGCGCTCCTCAGCACCGTGATCAGCGCGGTCGGGCCCGTCCGCCAGGTGGCCGGGAAGACCGTCGCCGACCTGACCGCCTACCACGCGGCCTTCTTGACCGCCGCGGTCATCGCCCTCGTCGGAGCCGGGATGGCGCTGCTCGTCGTCAAGGACGCTGACGCCGCCGCCACCCGGATCCGACGCCCGGTACGTTCCGAGCGCCGCGAGAAGGTCGCCGCTCACGATTGAGCGGTCCGGGTTACCCGGACGGCCGGCGGTCGCGCTGTTTCCGGGCTGTTAACTCCTTGGCCAAAGGGTTCCCCAACGCGGCGTCGGTGGGTACATTCGCTACAGACATACAGCGATGCGACGTCGAGCCCCGGCCGGATCCCCCTCCTACGCCGGGGCTCCGTCGCGTCCACGCTGTGGTGACGCTCGCGGTGTCAAAGAAGCCGGCGCTGGCGCGCCAGAGCGGGAAACCGGCTCCGTCGGGGGCGATCAGCCCGCCAAGCGCGTGTCGGGGAGATGGTCGGCCACCTGCCGGGCAACGTCGCCGGCCTTGGCCTGAGCGTGCCCAGCGAGAACCTTGGCCTCGGCCACGCCGTCGATGGCCCGGGCCTTGGTGTCGGCGGCCTTGCTCTTGGCCTCGGCTGCCGCGGTCCCGGCAAGGGCCCTGGCATGGGCCGCCTTGTCGGCGGCCAGGATCCTGGCCTGAGCAGCTCGGCTGCCGGCCTTCGTCTCGCCGGCCCGAGCCCCGGCGATAAGGGTCGTCCCCGCGAGACGAGCCCGTCGCTTGGCCCGCCAGCTAAGCGACGGCGCTCCCTCGGTGTCGATGGCCGCCAAGACGAGGCCCCCCAGGAGGCCGAGGTTCTTGAGGAAGTGGGTCAGTTGTTGCTGCTTGGCCGCGTCGTCCTCTTCCTCCCAGAACCGGTGGCCGGCGTAGGTGGTGGGGATGATCGACCCGATCAAGGCGAGGGCGGCCAGCCGCCGGAACTTCCCGATCGCCAGCAGGCTGCCCCCCACCACCTGCACGGCGCCGTTGATCTTGATCAAGGTCTCCGTGTCCTGTGGCAGGAAGGACACTCGCTCGGCGATCGGCAGAGCCACCGGCTCGGCCTTTTTCACTTTCGTCTCCGGATGCCTGAGGGCGTCCAAGCCGCCGACGACGAACATGGCCGCCAGCATCGGTCGGGCCGTACGGTTGAGGAGGCTCATACGTCTCCCCATACCCGGCCGACGTCGCAACATGCATCTCCGGCGCGCTCCGTCGTAGACGACCGTCGAGGCGGCCGAGTCGGCTCGCCTAGGCGTCCGGCTGTTCAGCCCGTTGACGGTCGATCCATTCGTCGACCACGGCCCACTCCGTCGTCAACCACGCCAGTCGCTCATCGGCCGAGCGTGGGGTGGGCGCGGCCGCCAGAATACGTACGGTCATCGGCGTCGTCAGGGGCACCATCTTCCAGCCCTGCCCGATCCGGACGATCTGGTCGAGCCCGGTGTGGGCCATGAGCACCACCTCGAGGTCCGGGGCGTTGGCCAGGCAGGCCAGGACGCCAGCCGGACGAGGGGGCAGGACGTTGGTCATGAGCTCAGCGGCTCGGGCCGCCGATTCCTTGTGCACCGCTCGGAGATGCCGGATCGCTCGCCGACGGCGAGTCGGGGTCCAGTTGCCCCCCTCGGGAAACAGGAGCAGCACCTCGTCGGGGCCGAGGGCGCGGGCCATCTCGCGCAACCGGTCGGCGAGCTCGGCCTCTCCCCGACCGACGACGGCCGGGAGAAAGCAGCATGTCAATCGGTTCAGCAGTAGATCGATGGCCGGATCGAGCTGCAAGACGTCCTTCAAGACGATCCGAACCGACCGGTGGTACCGGGTCAGCAGCAGGTGCACCAGGGCGAAGGAGTCTCCCGGGCCGCCGTGACGAGCCAGGGCCAGGACCGGGTCGTGGTCGAGGAGCGGGCCGGGCGTCGATGAATCGTCGACGACGACCCGGAAGCCGAGCCACCGTTCCGCCGCGCCGAGGACACCGCCCAAGGCTCGGGCCAGGAGCTGCTCGTGCACCCGGATCCACCAGGCCGCGTCCTGACGACCGACCAGCCGCTGGCCCGTCGAGCGCACCCAGGTACCGGCGCAGCGCGTCACCACCACGATCTCCATCGAGCAGTAGGCCAGCCCGAAAGCGGCCACCCGCAGGAGGCGGCGGTGGCGGTCCAGCGGGGCGGTCACGAGCCCCAGGACGACGGCGATGATCAGAACCGCGGCGAGCCCCAGCACGACGACCAGGTCGACCGGGAGGAGGGCACGCCGAACCCAACGCGGCGGTGGGCGCACGTCGGGCGGCTCAGCTCAGGACGTGGTCGAGGTAGGTCGACCCCGCCCGGTAGGCGGCGTCGATCCGTCCGGCGATGCCCGAGGTGCTCCGGTAGCGGACCGTGAGCGGCGGGGCGGTCGAGCCGGTCGGGAGAATGTGCAGCTCGATCCCTTCCGGCAGGTTCGCCAACTCCTCTTGGAAGTGGTGTCGTCGAGCGATCTCGAAGGACACCAACGCCACCTCCCAAGGCCGACGGGGTGGCTGCAGCGGACGTTCGAGCCGCCCGACGTGCAGGACGAAGATCCGTCGAGCCCCGAGCTCGACCGCCCGACCCACCGGGACCGAGCGGACCAGGCCGCCATCGACGAAGTGCTCCCCTCCGATCTCGACCGGCGGAAGCAACCCGGGAACGGCGCAGGAGGCCAAGACCGCGTCGACGACCGGGCCGGACGAAAACCACCGCGGCGCAGCCCGCTCGATGCAGGCCGCGATGCACTCGAAGTGGACCGGAAGGTCCCCGAACTGCACGGAAGGGCCGAGGGCATCGTCGAGCAGGGTCCGAAGTCCCTGGTTGGAATGGAGGTACGTCCCGTGACGAGCGAGGGTCGTCAGTTGGCTGGCCACGGATCCACCGAAGACGCCTCGGCCGGAGATCCCGTTCCAGGCCGCCGTCAGGCGCTCCACGTTGGCGGCCGTCGGATCGGCGGCGACGAGTGCCCCGTTCAATGCCCCGACGCTCGAACCAACGACGACGTCGGGGACGACGTGACGCTCGAGCAGCGCCCGGAGCATCCCGACCTCCGCCGCACCGAGGAGACCGCCGCCCCCGAGAACGAACGCGGTCGGTGCAGTCGGCGGCATCAGACGAGGATGACACGTCACGTACCGCCTGTCCGGCCCGGCCCCGCGAATCGCCCGATGAGCGCTTCACCACTCGAGGTGCGGCTCTGCGATAGGGCCTCCTGGCGGTCTCCCCACGGCACTGGCCAGCCCACGTGCACTATCCTTTCTATGTTTTCAATGTTGCCTTTCTATGTTTTCAATGTTGGGACGAGCGCCCCTTCGCAGGAGCACGTGTGAACGACAGGCCGAGAGCGCCGAGGCGTTCCACCGCTACCGGGCCGGACGGAACATCACCGTCGGCGATCATGACGGCGGCTGGTCCGCGCTGACGGCCGTGACGGACATTGCGCAGTTCCTCGGCCTCGAGCCGGCGGGGTCAGCTTCGGCCGGCGACAGCCGCCACTGGCGCCTCCCGGTCCGCCGGGAGATCGCCACTCCCGGCACATTCCTGTTCGGCGGCTGCGGGCTGGGCGCCGCCTTGGTCGCGCTCGAGACCGTCACCGGTCGGCCCACGGTGTGGGCCTCGGCGCAATACCTCTCGTACGCCACCGTTGGCCGCGTCGTCGACTACGAGCTGATCCTGGCCACGGTCGGCCGACACATCACGCAGGCCCGAGCGGTCGCCCGCTCGGAGGGCCGCGAGATCCTGACGGTCAATGCCGCCCTCGGCCTCCCGCAGGGCGGTCTCCGCCAGACGTGGGTCCAGCCACCGGCCGTCCCGCCGCCAGATCGGTGCCTACCCAGACAACTGCCGCCACAGTTCGCGAACACCATCCTCGACGCCGTCGAGGTTCGGATGGCCCGGGGTCGGGACCTGGCGGAGCTCGACGGCACTCCCGGGCCGCCGGACTCCGCCATCTGGGTCCGAGTTCCGGGCCACGGCTCCCCCACTGCGGGCACGCTGGCGATCTTCGGCGACTTCGTCCCCGGCGGCACCAGTCAGCCGCTCGGTCGGCGCACCATGGGCCGGAGCCTCGACAACACGCTGCGCGTCGTTCGCCTCGTCCCGACGGAGTGGGTCCTCTGCGACATCCGCCTGCACGCCATCTACGACGACTACGCCCACGGCACGGCGTTCTTGTGGTCAACCGACGGGGTTCTTCTCGGTATGGCCAGTCAGTCCCTCAACGTCCGGGACCGCCCGGGCGAGACACGCATCGTCTGACGAACGAGTAGCGGTCCTCACCGGTCCTGGGCCGGCGCGGCGTCGGGATCCATGTTCAGGTCGGACCAGGCCACCGGTCGCTCCACCTGCCTCGGATAACCAGTGACCAACCGGTCCAAGAACTCGTCTTCCACTGCGGCCATGGCCACCCCGGCCGCCTCGACGTCGTGGCGGCTCACCGCGCCGTGGATCGACCGCAGGCGACCCACCAGCACCACGCGGTACGGCTCGTTCGGCACGAAGCCACCGCTGTTCACGACGGCCCGCAGCGCTGGCGACAGTGACGTCAAGAAGGCGTTGTGGGTGCTCTCGGCCAGATGGTTCCAGAACCGGAGGTAGGCGGACGAGAACCGCCGGTAGTGGCCGATCTCGGCCTCCATCTCCAGCAGGTCCTGGTCCATGGCCTTGATATCGGCGTCCGTCGCCCGTTCGGCGGCCATCCGGGCCACCCCCGGCTCGATGGCCTTCCTCGCTTCTAGGACGTCGCGCAGCGGGGCATCGGAGAACTGCAGCAGGAGCGCCACGGTCGAGGCCAACTGCAGCCAGCCCGGGCGACAGATCTCGGGCCCGCCACCCGGCCCGGCTCGGATGTTCACCACCCCTTGGATCTCGAGGAACCGCAGTGCCTCGCGGTACGTACCTCTCGCCACGTGATGGCGCTCCAGAGCTTCCGCCTCCGACAGGTACCGGTCGCCGGGCCGCATCTGTTGCTCGTAGATCGTTTCGACGATCTCTTGGGCGAGCCGCATGGCCGCCTTGACCTTGGGCACCGCAGGGGCACCGGAGGCAAGGCCCCCCGGGCGCGGCGGGTCGTCGGTCACGGGCGGCGAACCGCCTTGGTGACCGAGTTCGTTCCGCCGAAGCAGAATTGACTGCGCCCGGCCGACGCCCCGACGACGAAGAATTCGAAGCACTCCGGAGAGGGGTTCACGGTCACGAGGGCGTCGGGTTCGTCCAGCAGCCAGAGCAGTTCCGGATGGGACGCCCGGAAGGCGTCGTAGGACTGGTTCATCATCAGCTGACGAAATGACAGCTTCGTCTGCCGATGGATGGCTTGCTGGATGTCGGTCGGCGTCCACCCGGCCCCGCCGAAGACCGCGGCGTGGTCGGGAGCCATCAGCAGCACGTTGGCGAACTTCCCGTGGAACGGATAGCCCTGATCGAGCGGCGCATCTCTCTTGATGAGCCACGCACCGGCCGAGGGGGTTCCGCAGGCTTGGGCGGTCAAGGTCGCCAGTACCTCGATGACTCGCTCGGGTTCTGAGTTCTCGAAATCGAAGAACTCCGTCATCCCGTAGGGGACGTTGACCGTGACCGTGGACTCGTCGAACCCGAACCCTTGCTGGACTCGCCACGGGTCCCACGGCGTCCGCTCTTCGTTCTCGGCCACACAGAACGAGAACTTGGCCGGCGTGCCGATCGTGTCCATGTCACTGATGCCGGGATAGGAAAGTCCGACGTTCATCATGATCAACCGCAGGGCCCGGCCGATCGCCACGTTGACCTGCGAGATGGAGCCCGGGCCGAGGGCACAGATGCCCCGGTTCATACCGATCTCGTCGGCGATCGGACCCGAGACGAGCACCATCGGCGCCTGCGGCCCCGTCGACATGGCCCAGGTGCGCAGGCCGATGGACGGCTCGAGGATGCAGTCCATCATCGCCATGACCACCGGCATCGCCGGGGGGCGGCAGCCGGCCATGACCGCGTTGGCCGCGATCTTGCGGACGGTGCCGATGCCCAGTCCCGGCGCGAACAACCCGACGACGGCATCGCCGTCGAGCCCTGCGGCCTCGACCATGGCGTCGACCTTCTTGGCCGTGGGTGGGATCAACGGCAGTCCGTCGCTCCAGCCGGCCCGAACGAACTGCACCTGCATCTCGTCGAACGCCGCCATCAGGTCCTCGCCGCCGTACACGAGGGTCGCCGACGACGACAGGCTCATCTTCTCGAACTGCACCAACTCGGACTGGACGTCGCGGTCGACGGTGAGACAGGTGGTCAACTCGTCCATGACGTCGTCCACCATCTGGGCGATCTCGTGAGCCGTCTTGTTGGAGAAGCATTCCGGGACGATCACCGGACACGCTTCGGGCACGCCGAACGTCTGCGTACTTAAGTGCGCGTCGTCATCGAAGATCGCCGCAGTGAAGCCCACGGCGGGGATCCCCCGTCGTTCCAGCTCGCACAGGTCCCGCATCAGCCACGACGTGCAGCTCCCACAGTCGGCGGAGGTGCACACCGCCACATCGACATCGCCGGTCAGTGACTCCAGCTGGGCCAGCGACAGATACCGGTTGGTACCCCCCAGTTCGCCGGTGACCTCCACGAAGCGGATGCCCGTGTAGGCCTTCGTCAGGTTCTCCTTCACCCGGGCCAGCGCGTGCAAGCCGTTCTGTTTGCCGTTCCAGTACAGCGCCACCACCTTGTGGTTGAGGTCGTCCACCCGTCGTGCCGGTGGGTGACGCTCGGCATCTGCCTGCCTCGGCTGCGGCTCGGCGACCGGATTGACGATGGTCAGCTCCGCCGCCCGCCCGCCCGAGGACGGTTCTGACGGCGTCGGTATGGACATGTCGATGGCCATCACTGTTCCTTGCCTCTCGTTGATCGGGCGTCGCCTCCGAGGCTGGACGCGCCAGCGCCGTTACAGCGGCACCACTCGGAGCCGTAGGGCCGGATCCCCTCCGATCCAGGGTTTCGCGCATCAGCACCTCCAGCTCCGCGTGCGGCAACACACAACGGTCGCCGTCGCACGTGGCGTCGACACCCGCCCGGTACCCCACCGTGATGCCGCCATCGTCGGCCCCGAGGAGCTCGAGTTCCCCACCGTCGCGGCCGACCATGCGGCTGAACTGCGCCATCAGCGTCTCGGCCGTTTCGGTCACACTCACTCCCGGGGCCTCCCTCGCGCGATAACTAGTATCCTAGTTTTAGGAGCGGCCGGCGGCAACCGTCCTGGCCGGTCGCAGAGCGCAATCGGGAGGTGAGCGGGTGGCGGGGGTGCCCTTCGACCCGACGTGGTTCGAGACAGTCCGAGCACCATGACGCCAGCGGACGCCGTTCGTACCATCCCGAGAGCGGTCATCGACGCCGGTCGACGGTTTCCCGAGCAGACGGCCGTCGATGACGGCGTCCGGCCGCTCACGTTCGCCGAGCTGGTGACGAAGATGCTCGGCGGCGCGGCGGCGCTCGCCCCCCTCGGGCGCGGCGACCGCGTGGCGATATGGGGAGGCAACAGCACGGCATGGCTGACCGCGTCGCTCGCCGTCCTGGCCACCGGGGCCACGGTCGTCCCCATCAACCATCGCTACCGTCTGGGCGAGGCCGCGGACATCCTGACGAGGGCGGCCTGTCGGACCGTTCTCGCCGACGGCGAGATGGGCGGTCGAGACCTGGCGGCCGAAGCCGGCACCGTGCCCGGGGTGGAACAGGTGATCGCCCTCGACGGCACCGCCGGCGACCGGGACGACTGGACGGACATGGTCGAGTCGGGAACACCGGCCGCGGGCGCCGCTCGCTTGCGGACGGCCGACATCGCTCCGACGGACATCAGCCACGTGCAGTTCACCTCCGGTACCACCGGTCGGCCAAAGGGCGCCCAACTGACCCACGGAGCAATGGTCACCACGACCGAGACGTGGGTCTCGGTCGTCGGGCTCGGCATCGGCGACGGGTACCCGGTGGTCGCCCCGTTCTCTCACATCGGCGGGCACAAGACCGGCATCGTTGCTTGCCTGGTGAGCGGGGCCACCCTTCGCCCGATCCGAGCGGTCGACGTGGAGCAGCTCTCGGCGCTGACGACGAACGGGCGGGCGTCCATCTTCCAGGGGCCGCCGGCCTTCTTCCGGTCCCTACTGGCCGCGGCCACGCGGCACGGGATCGACACGACCACGGTTCGATTGGCGGTGATCGGAGCCGCCGTCGTCCCGCCCGCCCTGGTCAGAGAGGCGTACGACGTCTTGGGCGTGGAGGCCGTCTTCAACGCGTTCGGGCTCACCGAGGCGACCGGCGTCTGCACCATGACCCGGCGAGGTGACGCCGTGGACGTCGTGGCGGAGACCTGCGGTCGGCCCATCGAGAGCGTCCGGGTGCGGACGGTCGGCCCCACCGGTGACGTGCTCCCTCCAGGGCGTCCCGGCGAGGTGGAGATCGCCGGGCCGAACGTGATGACCGGCTATCTCGACGATGCGCAAGCAACCACCAACGCCTTCCATGACGGATGGCTCCGAACCGGTGACATCGGGGTCCTCGACACCGGCGGCAACCTGCGGATCGTGGACCGACTGAAGGACATGGTCGTCGTCGGCGGGCTCAACGCGTACCCGGCAGAGATAGAGCGAGTGCTTTCGGGCCACCCGGCGGTGGCCCAGGTCGCCGTCGTGGGGCACCCCGACCTGCAGATGGGCGAGGTACCGGTGGCCTTCGTCGTACCCGCGGATGATGTCCCCACGCCCATCGATGCCGCTGACCTGCGCGCCTTCGCTGAGGCGCGGCTGGCTGGCTTCAAGGTGCCTCGCCGCTACATCGCCACCGACGCACTCCCGATCACTCCAGCCGGAAAGATCGACAAGAACGCCCTACGAGCGCAGCTCGGTTGAGAGCCGGTCCACGGCCCCGCCCCTCGTCGATGGGGTCAGCCCTTGGCTGACCACAGCGGCGCCCGTGTGGGGTACGGCGTCTCGATGAACTGAGGATCGGCCGCCCGTTCTGCTTCCGGCCAGACGAGCGCGGACCGTCGCTCACCGCTCCACGGGTGACGAACCATCTGGTAGATCCCGGCCCAGGGCGCCTCGGGCGTCACGGTATCGCCGTTGGGCAGCCACTCGAGCCGCCCTTCCATGGTGACGATCGAACCCGACTCCTTGTGCGCCTGCTGCATGACGGCGTCCGCGTCCAGGGACCCTCCGCCAGCCACGAGGTGGGCCCACACCGCCATCCCCACATACGATCTCGGGACCACGTTGGCCTCGACACCCGGCATGAACCGTTGCGCCGTCTCGTTCAACTGGGCCGACGTTCCGCCGACGTTGATCTCGTCCTGATCGACATGAGGCGCCCATCCAGGGTGAAATTGGTATAGGAGATCTTCTGGGCCGAGGCCGTATCGATCGAGAAATTGGCCGTATTGCATTTCAAGGTATTTGAACCATACTCTCTTTCGTCGAATCGCCAGAGCGAGCTCATAGGCAGCCGGCCCATGCATCGCGATGTACACGGCGTCAGGTCGAGACGCCGCGATACCATCGATGATCGCATCCCACCCGTCGAAGTCTTTCGGATAGGGACCGTATTCCGTGCTCCGGCCGGACTTGGGGCTCGGTACCTCGAGATAGACGACCTCGAGGTCGCTCTCCTCGGCGATGAAATCCAGCAGCGGCTCGTGCGTGCCCACCCATCCCGGCAGGTCGGGGTAGAGGACCGCGACACGGTTCAATCCGTGGTGCGCCCAGAATGCCGGTCGCGAGTGGGAGTAATCCCGAACCGATGCTCCGACCTGCAGCTGATATTTACAACCTTCGAAGAGCAACGAGTCGGGTGCACCCAAGTTCAGGTTGATCACCCCTCGGTCCTCGGTGACCTGCACGACCCCGTGGTGGACTTCGGTCGAACCGCCGCCGCACACGACGTCGACGTGGTCTTCATCGATCATTCGCCGGGTCACCTCGGCGCCCACCGCCGGATCGCTTTCGTCGTCGTAGTAGACCAGCCGCACGGGGAGCTTCTTTCCCTCGCTTGGGACGGACATCCCCCCGGCGGCATTGATCTGGTCGATCCAGACCTGCAAGCCCGTGTAGAGAATGCTGCTGTCGAGCTGGCACCAACCCGTGTTCGACCACATGGCACCGACCCGGACCTCGGTACGTTCCCCCATCACCCCTCCCTCCTCCCCGGTCACCCCTACGAGACCAGGAATGTCCCCCATTCAGCCCAGCATCACCACGTACCCGACCCCGTCGGCTTCTTCTCCCGTCGGCGGATGTGACGACGACCACGCGTCGCCGAACGTGGATTGCCGTTCACTCGCCGGCACTCCCCCGTCATCCCGTCACCGCCCAACGATGCCCTCGATCTGCCATCTCCCCACTTCAGAATAGCCAGGAGCGTCTTTTCTGTCAATGATTGCTAGAACGCTCGGGAGGCCGTGACCGAATGGTTGTACCGCCTCTGGGGGGTCCGACGACCCGTGGCGGGGGAGCCGGCACGACGGGCAAAACCGCGACCCTGGATCGGGATCGGGCGCGTCACCGTCGCGTGCGACTGCCCACGTGGCTCCGACGTTCGAACCCGGAAAGAAACATCTGCGTATTCGTTGCGGTCTGGCGGCTTCTTATCAACGTTGGGAACGTCGGGGTTCCCAGCGGCGGGCCGGTGGCGAAACTGGTAGACGCGCAAGGCTCCGGTCTTGTGTCCGAAAGGACGTGGGGGTTCAAATCCCTCCTGGCCCACTGAGCGAGTCGTAGCCGGCAACTGCGCCGGCTTCGGCCGTTCTGGCCCATTGTCGTGGGCTCGTGCGGAACCCCCAAACTGCTCCGGGGGTTCCGCCGCGCCCCTTACGCCGAGTGGCGGCTTCTTGTAGCTCTTCGTTTACCGGCGCCTCGTCCGCCGTAAGGCCGCCGTCGATCGATGATCATGACGCGCGATGTTCAGCGTCGCGAAACACGAGCACCGGACAGTGGGCGTTCGTGACACAGTGCTCGCTCACCGAGCCCAGCAGCATCCCGGCGAACTCGCCGTGCCCCCGGCTGCCGACCACGAGCAACTCGGCCTCTCGCGATGCCTCCACCAGCGCCGGTGCCGGATGGCCCTCGAGGAGCGTGGTGCGGATCTCCAGTGTCGGATGAGCGGTCCGAACGGACTGCAGAGCATCGTCGAGGACCGCCTGAGCGTCGTTGGCCGGGTCGTAGTCGGTGGGCACCGTCAGGGCCGAGCCGTAGGTCTCCGGCCATTTCCAGGTCGTCACCGCCTCGAGGGCGCAGTCCGTCAGCTCAGCCTGCTTCGCGGCCCAGCGCAACGCGCCGAGTGACGAAGCCGATCCGTCCACCCCGACGACGATCCTCGATGGCGTCTCTCCCGCTGTGCTCATTCTTCGCTCCTCGTCTTCCAATAACGGACATTGGCGACCCCATCACGGGCCGGCTGGCCGGCGCGCCCGCGATCAGTCCGCTCGTTCCTCCTGGCGGTCCCACTCCGCGTTGCGCTCCGCCACCCGTTCCCGCCAATTCTCGGCCTCTTCGCGAGTGGCGTACGGGCCCATCCGGTCTCGCTGATGACACTCGTCATGAGTCTCGACCTTCTCGTGCTTGAAGCAGTAGTACCACTCTCCGGTCGGGTCGCCGGGGAGCTCCGACCGATCGGTCACGACGTCGCCGACTGGCTCTTGACCGTTCGGTCGAGGATGCCCAGGGTGGCCCGGAGGGCGGTGTCGGGCACGATGGGGAACCGCTCTTTCAGATCGCCGGTCACCTCGGACCAGTCGTAGTACGAGGTGACGTTGGTGACGCCGTTGTCACCGGCCTCCAGCCGGTACCCGTAGAAGTGCGGAACCGGGACGTCGGGACCAAGGTCCCAGGCGATCTCCCGGTCGCGTTCGAAGACGGTGATGTGGACCGTCACGTCGTACTTGCCGAGTGGGATGTCGTTGAGCGACTCGCGGTCCATGTGGATGACGAACGTGTCCCCGACCTTCTCGGCCGCGTCGCCGGTGAAGTCCTGCAGCATCCCGGAACCGTCGATGGCCACCTGGCCGGCCGGACTCCGCAGGATGTCGAAGATGGCGGACGGCGGCGCCGAGATCGGCCGGGTCACTTCGATGCGATCGGTCAGGAAGACGGTGTCGGGCATTGGGCCTCCTTGCGGACGTGGGTTCGCCGACCACCATCGACGTGATCGGCCGGACGAGCATCGCACGCCGTCACCACCCGGGCGTCCCGATCACCGTCAGGAGCGCTACCAAGTAGTCAAGGCCAGAGTGCTCGCGGGGTCCCAGGGCCGCGGCCTCGGGGAGGCGAATCCCCGGCTGGGCCAAAGCTTGACCCCGACCGAGCGGCTCGGGAAGACTGCGCTCACGGTGGCGGCCGGCCGCCGAGCTGTGGGACGTCCGCCCCAGTCGGGGTTCCATCGGCGAAGGGGATTCGCCCTCTCGGTCGTCACGGTCATGAGCCATCTTCTGAGCACCGCGTCGCTGGGGGACGAAGGTGCCGCGAGGAGGCTTGTCGATGACCAAGGACGCCAGGTTCAAGAAGGTTGTCCGGCGCCATGCCGAAGAGACCGGCCAGCGCTACACCGAAGCCCTGACCGACCTCGAGGGCCTCGGTACGCGCATGCACCACGAGCCCGCCGCTGACCGGCTTATCGCCCATCTCCGCGATCATTACGGCATCGACCCGGTCGCGGCGACCAAGCTCAGCGTGCACAAGACCTACGTCTTTCGTGTCGACCGTCGTCACGGCGACCCGTGGATAGTCCGAGCGTTCCCACCCGCCCGACCGATAGCGGGTGTCGAAGGCGACGCGGCGATCCTGCGGTTCTTGGCACGGCATGGATACCCGGCAGAACGCCTGGCGGTCGAGGAGGCAGTATCCGACTTCGATGGCAGCGCGGTCCTCGTGACCCGGTTCGTCGAGGGCGACCAGCTCCCCGACAACGCCCAGAAGTTCGCCATGATGGGTGATCTGCTCGGGCGGCTGCACGCGCTGCCCTTTGACGGTTCGGTCAGCCGACCCGGTGGAGCGAGCGGCGAGGACCCCAGCCGTGAGGGCAGCCCGCGTCAGGACCTGCTGGCCGCGCTGTCGTTCCTCGACGCCGTGGACACGAAGGTCGCGACGGCCGACCGCCCCCGGTTCGAGCGGCTCAGGGACAAGGTGCGGTCAGCCGACGACGGTCACGGCCTCCCCGAGGCGTTGCTGCACGGGAATCTCCTCCACGCGCCGGATCACGCCCTCCTGAGCAGAACGGGCCCGATCGCCATCAACTGGAAGGCGTCAGGCCGTGGGCCCCGCCTGGCCGACTTCGCCTACCTCATCTGGGGCACCGGTTCTTGGAACCCACGCCAGCCGAACCAGGAGCGGATCGACGCCGCCGTGCGCGCCTATCGCCGGTACGTCGAGCTGACCGACGAGGAGCTCGACCGGCTTGAAGCCGTTATGTACATCCGCACGCTCTATCTCGCCTGCTTCGGCTACCGACGGGCCGCCACCGACGGCGTGAAGTTCCGCGAGTGGGGTTTCATCCACCCACGCGAGTACTTCAGTGCCACCGCGGCCGCAACCCGAGCGGCGTTCGGTCGTTCGGGGCGTCGAAGCGGCTGAGCAGCGACGCCGACACCTCGAGTCCGCTCTCGAGCAGCTCGGCTCGTGGATCCGGAAGCGAAATTTGGGACCATTGGCCCTGCCCCGACGTAACCGATGCCGACACGATGGTGGAAATACACCGAGTGTCGTGTCGTGCGGCGGTGGCTGACGGAGGACCGCACCCAACCGACTTCGTCGGGACGCGGACGGACGTTCGGAGATCGCGGTGACGATGCCGAGAGGGAGGCCGAGGTCGGAGAGCGGCGAGAGCAGGTTGACGACCGCCAAAAGGGCTTCGGCGAAGCGCGATAGCGACCCTTCCCCGGGCCCAGCTACGAAGTCATCGGGCGGCGGCGGTCGAATTGCGAACCGACCATGAGCCCGATCACCCCGCCGACGAGCGAGCCGATGATGGCATCCCCGGGGTAGTGGACCCCGGAGTGGACACGCGAATACGCGACCACGGCGGCCAGCATCCTGAGGGGGAACGCCACCGACGGCATCTGGTGTCCCACCGCGGTGGCGAACGCGAAGCCCGCCGCGGAATGGCCGGACGGGAACGACGAGGATGCTGGCATGCGGGTGTGGCGCGCTCGGATGACCCCAGCACTGGCCCGGTCTGGTCGATCCCTGGGGTGGACGCGCTTGAGGGCCACGTTCACGATGGCCGAGGAGACGGCAACGGAAGTGAGACCGGCCACGGCCGCCCGCCGTCCACGGCGTCCGCCGACGCCAGCCAGCAGCCCGGCCGCGGCCACCCAGACGACGGACTGATTGGCGGCATTCGAGAGACGCCGCAGCGGCTCGTCCAGCGTCGGAGTGGGGGTGGCGGCCACCACCTCGTAGACGGCATGATCCACGGTGGAGAGCTCGCGGAGCAGCCGCTGAAGCAGCGGCCTCCGGTCGTCGCCGGACACGAGCTCAGCAACCACGTCCTCGACGGGCGGCGGCGGAGTTGGACGCCCCGAGTCATCCGCCACGGCGGCCATTGTCCTGCATCTCGCCGTCGCCCGCAACGCGGTCGGCTGGAACTGACCTACCAGACCACATCGGGCGCTTCCCCATGCTGACGCGGCTTCCCGGCATCCGGATGGTCATGACTTACCAGCTGCGATGGTTGCCCAAGGACCTGACGGCCGGCCTGGTGCTGACGGCCATTCTGGTGCCCCAGGGAATGGCCTATGCCGAGCTGGCCGGTCTCCCGGCCATCACGGGCCTCTATACCTCGATCCTCTGCCTTGCCGGATATGCGGTGCTGGGTCCTTCGCGCATCCTGGTACTCGGACCCGACTCATCGCTCGGTCCGATGATCGCCTCGACGATCCTCCCGCTCATGGGGGCCGACGGAAGTCCGTCCCGAGCGATCGCCCTGGCTTCGGTGCTCGCCCTCCTGGTGGGCGCCACGATGATCTTGGCCGGGGTGGCGAGGTTGGGCTTCGTCGCCGACCTCCTCTCCCGGCCAACCCAGATCGGGTACATGACCGGTCTCGCGCTCACGATCCTGGTCAGCCAGCTCCCGAAGCTGTTCGGGTTCTCCGTGCATTCCGACACGTTGAAGGGGGACATCACCGGATTCGTGGACGGGATCCGATCTGGGGAGACCGTCGCCGCGGCCGTCCTCGTTGGGCTCTTCGGGCTCGCCGTGATCCTGGTCTTGCAACGCTGGCTGGCGAAGATTCCCGCCGTGCTGGTGGCGGTCGTGGCGTCCATCGGCGCCGCGGTGGTGTTCGATCTGGCCGACCACGGCGTCGCCCTGGTGGGCACGCTGCCCCAGGGGCTGCCACCATTTACCATCCCCAATGTTTCGGTGTCCGACGTCGGTCTGCTGGTCGCCGGCGCACTCGGGATCTCCCTCGTGGCTCTGACCGACACCATCTCGACCGCGTCAGCGTTCGCCGCACGGAGTGGTGACGAAGTGGATGCCAACCAGGAGATGATCGGCATCGGCTCGGCGAACGTCGCCGCCGGGTTCTTTCAGGGGTTCCCGGTCAGCACCAGTGGCTCGCGTACCGCGGTGGCGGAACAGTCCGGCGCCAAGACCCAGGTCACCGGCCTGGTCGGTGCCGGCCTGATCGTGCTGATGCTCCTCGTCGTCCCCGGGTTGTTCCGCGATCTCCCCCAGCCCACTCTGGCCGCGGTGGTCATGGCGGCGGCCCTTTCGCTCGCCGACCTGGCGGGGATGTGGCGGCTCTGGAACGTGCGACGCACCGAGTTCGCCCTGTCGATCGCCGCTTTCCTCGGGGTAGCCGTCCTCGGAGTGCTCCCCGGGATCGCCATCGCGGTGGGGCTCTCCATCCTCAACGTCTTCCGCCATGCGTGGCGGCCCTACAGCACCCGCCTCGGGCGGGTGGCGGCAGTTCCCGGCTATCACGACGTGCGCTCCTATCCGGATGCCGAACAGCTCGACGGGCTGATCGTGTTCCGGTTCGATGCGCCGCTGTTCTTCGCGAACGGGCGAGCGTTCCGCCAGCAGGTCCGAGAGCTGGCGGCCACCAACCCGCGGCCACGCTGGATCGTGGTCGCAGCCGAACCCATCACGGATGTCGACACCACGGCGGCGGAGATGCTCGAGGAGCTTGATGAGGCGCTCAACGAGCAAGGGATCTCCTTGGTGTTCGCCGAGATGAAGGACCCGGTGCGCGCCAAGATCGAACGCTACGAGCTGACCCGGACGATCGATCCGAACCACTTCTTCCCGACCGTCGAGTCCGCCGTCGCCGCCTTCCCCCGATCGCTACCGGTCGGGGGCGATGAGCGGGCGAACGGTCCCAAGGGCGAGGAGGAACGCCATGGCTGATGTCCACCCGCAGGCCGCGGAGCGGGTCGCCGCCGTCATCGCCCTGGCGTCGTTGGCCGGAGCCTTGGTCGTCCTCGTGACGACGTCGCTGGCCAACCTCGGAGCAGTCTTCGTCATGCTGGCCGGGCTGATGGTGGCCGTCCTGGGCTCGTGGCATGCGCTGACGAGGCGAGGGGCCTTCCGATTCGTCGCGGCCGGGTCGGTGGTCGCCGGCGTCGCGATCTTGGTCGGGGGTTTGGTCTGGGCGGATCCAAGCGTTGGCTGGATCGTCGTCGCCCTGCTGCTGGGCGTCGTCTCCGCGGCGGCTGCTCGCCACGCACTGGGCAAAGTGACGCGCCCCAGCGCGGCCCTCCAGGGCCGTCCGGGTGCCAGACCGGCGAGCCACGCGGTCCTGATCATGAATTTGAAGTCGGGAGGCGGGAAGGCCGAGCGATACCATCTCGTCGACGAGTGCCGGAGCCGGGGCATCGAGGCGATCGTCCTCGGCCCCAACGACGACCTACTGCACCTGGCCGAGGATGCCGTCGCCCGGGGTGCCGACGTCCTGGGCATGGCGGGCGGCGACGGGTCTCAGGCGCTCGTCGCCTCGGTCGCCGCCCGCCACGGGCTCCCCTACGTGGTGGTGCCGGCCGGCACGAGGAACCACTTCGCGCTGGACCTCGGCCTGGACCGTGATGACGTCGTCGGCGCCCTCGACGCCTTTGCCGGCGGCATCGAGCACTCGATCGACCTGGCCACCGTCAACGGCCGGATCTTCGTGAACAACGCGACGCTCGGTCTGTACGCACAGATCGTTCAGTCACCCGAGTACCGCGAGGCCAAGCGTCAAACCGCGGCGGCGATGCTCCCCGATCTCCTCGGTCCGGATGCACCCGGGTTGGATTTGCGGTTCGCGGGACCCGATGGGGGCTCTCGGTCGTCCGCCGACATCATCTTGGTCTCGAACAACCCGTACGAGCTCCATCAGTTCTCCGGACGAGGCACCCGCAAACGGCTCGATGGGGGTGAGCTCGGGATCGCGACGGTCAGCATTGACGATGCCAGCGCGGCGGCCCACTTCGTCACGCTCGAGTTCGCCGGACAGGCCCGAAGATTTTCCGGTTGGTCGGAGTGGACCTCGGCGCAGTTCGAGGTGGACGCCGACGAACCCGTCGCCATCGGCATCGACGGTGAGGCGCTGCAGATGGAGCCGCCCTTGGTGTTCGAGACCCTGCCCGGCGTCCTCCGGGTGCGGGTGCCACGCGGGGCGCCGGGCCGATCACCGGCGGCCCGTGCCGTGCACCTGGCGTCGCGGAGCACCGTGGCCGACCTCCTACACGTGGCCGGTGGGTCACCCCCCGTCGATCGGTGACGCCCACCCCATGGCGGAGATCGGTCGATGGCCGACGTCGCCAAGTCCGGTCATTCGGACCGGGCTGACCGACGGGCGACGCGGGCCAGGTCGAGCCGCCCGCGGGCGAACGCGTCGATCTTGCCCCACCGTCCGGGGATGTCGAGGATCTCGAGGTGACCGATGGACCGAGGCAACACCGGGTCGACGACAAGATGCTCGCCGACGGGCTCGAGCCCGAGCATCGTTCGCAGGAGGAGCAGGGGCGCGCCCGTCGACCACGCCTGTGGGCTGCACGCCGTCGGGTAGCGGACCGGGTACTTGGTGACGGTCCGGGCATAGCCTCCGAACGCCTCGGGAAGCCGGCCGCCGAAGAAGTCGGCGGCCGCCAAGATGCCCTCGGCCACCTGTGCGGCCTCATCCTTGAAGCCGTACCGGCGCAACCCCCAGGCGATGAAGGAGTTGTCGAAGGGCCAGACGGTTCCGACGTGGTAGCCGATCGGGTTGTAGCGACTCTCGCCCTCGGCCAGCGTGCGGACGCCCCAGCCCGAGAACAGGCGCTTACCCATCAGATGGTCGACCACCGCCCTGGCCTTGGACTTGTCGACGATGCCGCTCCAGAGCAGGTGCCCGAGGTTCGACGTCATCGAATCGACCTGACGCCCTTCGGGGTCGAGCGCGACGGCGAAGTACCGGCCGTCGTCGATCCAGAAGTCACGGTTGAAGCGGCGCTTGAGGTCGGCCGCGTCGGCCTCGAGTTTGTCGGCCAGGGTCGGGTCGCGCCAGATGGTGCGGGCCAGCCGAGCGCCGCGCATCTTGGCGTCGTAGGCGTAGCCCTGGAGCTCGCAGGTCGCCCGGGGGAACCCGGGCAGCGTCCCGTCGCCGAAAGAGATCGAGTCCCACGAGTCCTTCCAGCACTGGTTCTCCAGGCCGGTCTCCTCGTTCCGGCGCTGATACGAGATGTAACCGTTGTTTTGGAGGTCCGCATAGTCGTCGATCCACGCCAGTGCGGCCCGCGCTTCGTGCTCGAGGTCTTGGACGAGCTTCCGGTCACCGGTCCAGCGCTCGTACTCGTCCATCAAGATGACAAAGAGCGGCGTGGCGTCCGCAGTGCCGTAGTAGGCCGAGTGCGGACGCTCCTCGAACGCGGTCAACTCGCCGTAGCGCATCTCGTGCAGGATCCGGCCGGGATCCTCATCCCGGAAGTCGTCGAGGCACGCTCCCTGCCTCGCCCCGAGCGCCCGGAGGGTCGCCGAGGCCAGCTCGGGGACGAACGGCAGGGCCTGGAGACTGGTGAAGATGGAGTCACGACCGAACATGGTCATGAACCACGGAAGGCCCGCGGCCGGCAGCGACTGGCCAGCGACCACCGGGGGTTCGAACCGCAGGGCGGCCAGGTCGCCCAGACTTCGCCGGTAAGTGGTTTTCAGGGAGTCGACGTCGGACTGCAGCGTCGGGGCGGCGTCGAACCACTTCTGCAGATTGCGCGCCATCTTCTCGGGCGACTGGGAGCGCCGCCGGCCGCGGGCCACGAGCTCGAAGCCGACCCCGCTCGCCTCCACGGCGATCTCCGCGGCCCAGCGCCCGTGCGCCTTGACGTGGACGTCGAAGGTCAGTCCGCGGTCGTCGACGGTAACCGGGGCGTCGGTCGAGATTCGGGTCGCCCGCCGGAACGTCTCTCGCTGGTACCGCAGCTCCAGGCTTCCTTCGGCGACCTCGCGATGGTAGGCACCCTTCTTCTTCAGGGCGTCCTTCACCTCGAAGAGGTCGGCAAAGTCACAGTCGGCGTCGAGGCGGACGACGAGATCAATGTCCTCGCGGGCGTGGTTCAAGATCACGAGCTCCTCGGTGAACCCCGTGGCCACGGTCCGGTGCCGTATCACCGACAGGTCGGCATCGACGTAGACGGTCCCGGTGCCCGGGACGAGGAAGAACCGCGTCTCGAAGTACTGCAAGTCGTCCACCGACAGGGCATCCAGGCGCTGGCCGTCGATCGTCAAGACCCAGGTAGACAGGAACCGGGTGTCGAAGGAGAAGAGCCCCGTCGGATCGGTGGACGAGGCCTCGATGTCGCCCTGACCGTCGCTGACGACGAAGGTGTTCCCGTTGAGAATGCTGACGTTCTGGTCGCTCATAGGGTCACTCTCCTCCCGCTCCGCTGCTGGCGCTCGACGAAGCTCTCCACTGACTCCGGGGGCCCCGGGACGAGGCGGAGGAACGAGCTCACGACGCCGAGGTTGCCCTCTACCGCCAGCCGGCCGCGGAGGATGGCCGCCATGGCGTTCATCCGCCCCTCGACTACCTGGTCGAAGTCCGCCCGGTCGGCGCGGACGACGGCGTCGGGACGTCCCGGCCGATGGGAGACCGTGACATTGCCCTTGCCCAGTTCCACGAGGTACTGCGCCGTACCGTTTCCGTCCGTCACGTCGAACCGCACCGCGCCGGTTACCCGACGGAGCAGTGGCTCGTTCTCCCGGGCCGCCAGGTCGCCGAAGAACCTTTCGGTCGCATCGTCGCGTGCTGTTCGGCGCTTGTTCGCTGCTGCCATGGCCACTCCTCCTCTGCTCGTGATTTCCGTCATACCACCGGCTCCACCACTGGACGCCCGGCGTCTTTCGGTAGCCACGCCGACACCAGCAGTCCGAAGACCGCGAAGACCATCATCACCACGATCGCCGCGAGAAAGTGCCCATTGCCGATGAAGACCGTCGACACCAGGACCGAACCGACGATGGCCGTGCCGAGAGATGAGCCGAGGTTGGACGCGCTGCGCGAGATGCCGGAGATCTCGCCCTGGTCGGCTTCACCGAAGGCCGACTGGACGACGTTGACCGCCGACGTGAGCATGGCCCCGATCCCCATGCCCATCACCAGGATCCCGGGCACGAACGTCCAGATGCTCGACGTCGACCGAGCCAGTGCGAGCAGCAGGCCGAGACCGACCAGGGTCACCGCGAAGCCCCCCCAGGTCAGCGTCTTCTGAGAGAACCACTTGGCCAGCCGGCCGGCCGTGGTTGCGGTCGCCAAGATACCGACGGTGGCCGGCGTCAGAACCAGGCCGGTCTTCACGGCGTTGAGGTGACGGACCTCCTGAAGGAACACCGACAGGACGAAGAAGCTGCCTTGGAGGATCAGCCACTGGAGGTTCTGGGCCACGAGCCCGCGGTTGGACGTCTTGTTCCGGAAGAGTGCCGGCGCCACGAGCACCGGCTTGTGCGCCCTTGTCCGCCAGCGGAGGTGGAGGGCGAAGCCGAGGAGAACCAGGACTCCGGCGCCGATGAAGATCCAGACGGGTGAGACGCCCCCCTTCTGGATGATCACCGTCCCGAAGATCGAGAACGACTGGCGCGAGGCGAACCAGCCATAGGTCCGCGATTGGAGGAACCCCGACACGAGCAGGATGAGCCCGGCAGCCGAAAGCACGGAGCCGACGACGTCGAAGTCGTGCTCACGTTTCGCCGGCTCGGGAACCGAGGCCCGGGAGACCATCAGCCCGATCGCCGCCACCACCAGAACCTGGAGGATGAAGGACGCCCGCCAACTGATGGCGGTGGTGATCAGGCCGCCGATGAGCGGTCCGGCCGCGGCACCGAGCCCGGCGGCCGCGCTCACCAGGCCGAAGGCCCGAGCCCGTGATGGCGTGTCCGAGAACGCGACGGTGATGATGATGTAGATGGGTGGGATCATGAGCGCGGACCCGATCCCTTCGAAAACGGAGTAGCCGATCACCAGGAGCGGGAGGCCCGTGGCGAAGGCGGCGATCAGGGCGCCCGCGCCATAGACCACCAGTCCGAGCACGAAGCACCGCTTCCTCCCCCACAGGTCCGTCAACTTGCTGCCCGGGATCATCAGGGCCGCCATGACCAGGGTGAAAAGGGTGATCGAGGTCTGGATCCCGCTCACGTCGGTATGGAGGTCATGCGCGATGGCGCTGATGGCCACGTTCATGTTCGAGGCCGCGTAACTGGCGATGAACTGGCAGAGGGCGAGGGGCACCAGGATCCGGCCGGCCGCCGGCCCAGGGGCCGTGGAGTCCGCTGCCAGTCCTCCCGCTCGGACCCGGAATGTCCGGTTCCGACTCACCCCGCCGTCGTCGCGGTCCGGGCGATGGCGGGAGCGGCAGACGGGTTCGGCATTCCGAGTCGGGCCAAGGACTGCGACAGGCCGTCGCCGGCGTGGTCGAGCGCGGCGTCGAGCGCGGTCGCCGCCTGGATCAAGGCCAGGTGGGTGAAGGCCTGGGGAAAGTTGCCGAGTTGTGCTCCATTGGGGTCGATCTCCTCGGAGTACAGGCCGAGGTGGTTGGCGTAGGTCGACATCTTCTCGAAGGCGTAGCGGGCCTCCTCGAGGCGGCCGGCAGTGGTCAGCGCGTAGACGTAGAAGAACGAACAGAGCGAGAACGTGCCCTCCTCACCCGGCAGCCCGTCAGGTGAGGCCGACGGGTTGTAGCGGAAGACGAGGCTGTCGGTCACCAGCTCGCGGCCGATGGCGTCGAGCGTCGACAGCCACCTCGGGTCTCTTGGCGCCACCAAGCCGACGACCGGCATCAATAGATTCGCCGCGTCGAGCACCTCGGTACCCGGCTGTTGGGTGAACGCCCGGAGACCGGGATCCCAGCATGTGGCCATGATCTGGTCGTAGATGGCATCGCGGGCGCGCCGCCACTGGTCGATCGGGCCCGGTCGGCCCCGGCGGTCGACCATCCGGACCGCCCGGTCCATGGCCACCCAGGACATGACGCGCCCATAGGTGAACGGGCGGCGGCCGCCCCGGGTCTCCCAGACGCCTTCGTCCGGCTGGTCCCAGTTCTGAGCCAGCCAGTCCAGGATGGCCCGCAACTTGCACCAGCCCTCGTGGCCGATCGGCTCGATGTCGTCGGCCCGGGCGAGCGCATCGACGGCTTCACCGTAGATGTCCAGCTGCAGCTGGTCGGCGGCCCCGTTGCCGATGCGGACCGGGCTCGACCCCATGTACCCCTCGAAGTGGTCGAGGAGCTCTTCTTTGAGGTCGCTCGAGCCATCCACCCGGTACATGATCTTGAGCGGCCCGGACGGCCCGCCCGCCTGTTCGCTCACTCGATCGCCGAGCCAGGTCAGAAAGGCGCGGGCTTCGTCCAGGTACCCCACGCGGGCCAGCGCATCGACCGAGAACGAGCCGTCACGGACCCAGGTGTAGCGGTAGTCCCAGTTGCGGGCGCCGCCCAGCTGCTCCGGCAGCGCGGCCGTGGGCGCAGCCACCAGCGCACCGGTCGGGGCGTAGGTCAAGAGTTTGAGCGCCATGGCCGAGCGCAGCACGGTCTCCCGCCACCGGCCGCGGTAGCTGGACCGGTCGAGCCACGCTCGCCAGAAGCGGACCGTGTCCTCGAACACGCTGATCCCCTCCTCGGGGGAGATGGCCCGGGGACTCCCCGTCGGCGCCGTCTCGAGCAGGAACGTCCGGGCCTGGCCGGCTTCGACCGTGAAGTCACTACGGATCCCCCCGCCCTTCGTCACGTCGGCGTCGCCTGCGCCATGGAGAGCGATGAGTTGCCCGGGCGCCTCGAACATCGCCCCCCCACCGGAGACGGCGACGTGGTGCCCCTGTCGGCCATAGTCGAACCGGGGCTCGCACCGGAGCGCGAAGGGAACCCGACCGCGGACGCACCGCACCCCACGAACGATCCGGCGATGGTCCGACGCCACGTCCGGCCGGTCGATCGCCATGAAGTCGACCACCTCAGCCACGCCTCCCTCGGTGATGAAACGCGTGGCGAGACAGGCCGAACCTGGGAAATAGAACTGCTGGGTCCGCAAGACGTGCCCGGTGGGGGCGATCTGGAAGGACCCGCCCTTCTCGCAGTCGAGCAGCGAGGCAAACACGCTCGGCGAGTCGAACCGAGGGGCACAGAACCAGTCGATCGTGGCGTCGGTCGAGACGAGCGCGGCACTCTGTAGGTCGCCGATGAGCCCGTGGTCGCTGATGGCCGGATAGCGCTCGTCCACTATGTGCTCCGGTGTCGAGCGGTCCACCGTCGGCCCACTTTCACATCCGCCAGGGGATGATGGAAGTGCTGGTCAAGTCGGCCCATGCTCACACTGCACCTCCGGTCTCTTGGTCGTCCGCGGCGGCTGCTTCGACGCGAATCGACTGGCCTTCAAACGGGCGTGGGCTCTCGGCCGAGAAGCTTGGCCTTTTGGGCCGCGAACTCCTGTCGGCTGACCGTGCCGTTCTCGGCCAACGCCGAGAGCTTGGACAGCTCATCCGCGGTCGAGGTCCCATTGCCGGAATTGGCTACTCCCTGTACGTACTGGCGGAACGCCGCATCCTGAGCGTTGGCTTGCTGGGCTGCCCGCTCGTGCATCGATCGTCCGCGAACGATGAGGTAAATGAGGACGCCAACCAGCGGCACCACCAGGACGAGGAGGAACCGCAGTGCCTTCGCGACGCCCCCGATGTCATGGCTACGAAAGATATCCACGATGATCATGATCAGTACCCAGATCCAAAGGACCAGGCCACAAAAGATCAACAACGACCAGAAGATATTAAGGAGAGGATACGTATAGGCGATCATGGTGCCAGTGAGATCGAGGCCTTCGGATCTCCGTCAGCTGTCGACTACAGAGGTTCGCTGTCCATGGGCCACCAGCGCATAGATGACGAGCACGCCGAGGGCGATGTAGGCGAGGGACCAGACCGGGTAGTAGGGCATCCACCAGATGGCGCTGACCGCACCGAGGGCGCCAGCGAACACGCCGATCCAGCGGGCGACCTGTGAGCGGATCATGACGGCGGCCCCACTGACGAACAACACGATGCCGACGACCAACCACAGCCATCCGTAGGTCGAGAGACTGTGGCCGAACAGTGCGTGCTCGAGGTTGTCCGGAACCGAGCCCTGGTAAGTGAAGGCCCAGATGGAGTCGAAGATCCTCATCGTCCCGGCAACGAGGAGGACCAGGCCGGCAAAGATCATCCAGCCGCTCCACGCCTGCATGTCGAACGTTGTCTCGTGGACCGACGCATTGTTGCGCACGCTGCTCATCGTTCCCGCTTCGGCACCCATGGGGTTCTCCTCGCTGGACGATCTCAGTGTGAGATCCCGGTCCCATGGTCGCCCGGCGGTCTCCTCCCGAAAAGGGCCGAAGGTCCCAACATCGGCGGTCCAACCCGCTGGTCAGCGCCCTGATCGATGGGAGCAGGGCCACCCCGCCAGCGCGAGAGGCCGCGTTCGCCAAGAGCGCGGCGATGACTGGACCGCCGGCCGCCCGTACCGGTGCTGGCCTGCGCCTGCATCCGGTCGGAGGGCGACTGCCCCTCGGCTGACGTGCGGCCGGTTCTCTGTCGAGGGGCTTGCGGACGATGCGCGGTTGCTCCAGCCGGGACGACCAAGGGAGCACACCCGGCGGTTGACTTCGAGAACAGTGTCTACGGAGGGGGCGGCGTAATCCTTTCTCGCAGCCATTGCCCGCGAATCCGAAGTTACGGATCCCGACTGAGGTCATTTCGGCTAGATCCGAGATCCACGGCCGCCGACTCGACCCGGCGGCCACACAGCACATTCTCAGTTACCCGACTGCATTTTTACGAGCCCGTTGGCGCCCGCCCCTTTGCGTTACAATTCAATTCGGAACGGATGGGGTGGTCGGCATGGCTACGAAGGCAAGTCCCCCTGCCCAGGAGAGGCCGCGTAACGATCGGATAGCCCTGATCCGATCGAAGCTACGGCCTCCCGCGCCGCCGCTGGGAGCGGCACTCCGGACGCGTCTGTTCGACAGCTTGGCCATTGGGCGAGTGCGGGCCCTCACGTTGGTGTCTGCTCCCGCCGGCTACGGCAAGACCACGCTGCTGTCGCAGTGGGTGGCCGAACCGGCCACTCCCACCTCGGCTTGGGTGTCGCTCGACTCGGGCGATGCGGACCCCACCCGCTTCTGGAAATACATCTTGTCGGCCTTGGCCGAGATCGCGCCACCGGCTGGACGACAGTCGCTCCCGGCGTTGGCCAGGCGTCCGGAGCGGGTACAGGCCGAGATCCTGCCGATCCTCATGGAAGAGCTCGACCAGGCCGGACGCGACCTTGTCCTGGTGCTCGAGGACTATCACCTGGCCGAGTGCGCGGCGGTGGCCGAGTCGATGGCCTACTTCGCCGACAATCGGCCAGTCCACCTCCAGCTGGTGGTCTCGGCTCGATCGGACCCCGCCCTACCGCTCGGCCGTTGGCGGGCCAACGACCAGCTCGCGGAGATCCGCTCGGAACAGCTTCGCTTCGGCGAGAACGAGGTAGTGGAGTTCTTCCGCGGCGCGGGCATCGATGGGTTCTCCCCCGGCCAGTTGGACAAGTTGACGGCTCGTACCGAAGGCTGGCCAGCGGCGCTGCGCCTGGCGGCCATCATCGTCGGCACCCAGGGCGACCGGGGGGGCGTCGTCGAGGCCTTCGCTGGCAGTACCCGCCAGGTCGCCGACTATCTCGCCACCGAGGTCCTGCAATCAGTGGGTCCCGATCTTCGGGCTTTCTTGCTGCAAACCTCCGTCCTACCGCGCTTGTGCGGGCCGCTTTGCGACACGGTCACCGGCAGGAGCGATTCGGCCGCCATCCTGCGAGACCTCAGCCAAGCCGGGCTGTTCATCGACCCGGTCGGCCTGGACGGACGCTGGTACCGATATCACCAGCTGTTCGCCGAGGCGCTCGGCCTGGAACTGGAGGTCGAAGCACCCCAGCGTGTCCCGGACCTTCATGCCCGTGCTTCGGCGTGGTTCGAACGGGAGGGGGATCTCGAGTCGGCCATCGAGCACGCCATCGTGGCGCGAGACCCCGCACTGGCCGGGCGGCTCATCCTCTTCCAGCTCAGGGCGCTGAGGGGCGCTGGCCACCTGGCCACCGTCGAACGGTGGCTCGCGACGCTCTCGTGGCCAGCGGCACTCGAGGAGCCCGACCTCGCCATCGCACGCGCCGTCACTGCAGGCGAGAGAAGCCAACCCGACGAGGCCGACCGATGGCTGGGCGTAGCCGGCAACGACTCGCGAGATACCCTCACGGCTGCCGGCCTTCCCCGCCGGTTCAGGACGGATTCTGCTGCGGTCGCTCTTCGTGGCCGGAGGTGTAGCGGCCGCCCACGGGGCGGCACTGCGGGCGATCGAGGAAGCACCCACACCGAGGTTGAAGGGCGCGGCCCTGGCCGGGCTGGCCCAATGCAGTTACCTGCTCGGCCAGTACGACGTGACGGACGACGTCGCCACCCGGGCCCTCACCCTTCTGCCCGATGACCCCAACCTGTTGTCGCTGGCGGCGGGGTACCTCGCGCTCGCCGCATGCCGGCGGGGAGCCCCAGAGCGGGGAGAACGGGTTGCTCGGCAGGCCGTAGAGATCGTGGAGACCCACAACGTCGCCCTTTCCGGCACCTCCGCGATCTGTTACCTCGGACTGGCTGCCGCTCTCATCGCACGAGGTCATCTGGCCGAGGCCGACGACCGGCTGCGCCTCGCCGCCGAGATCTACCCGGGCCGGGCAGCCCAGCGTGTGGCTCACCCACGCGCTGGTCCTCGTTGCGGCCTGTCAACACGGTGAAGGGAGGAACGCGGAGGCCCGCGACACCCTCAACTCCGCCAAGGCCACTTTGGATCGACTACCCGACGCGGGCATTCTTCCTGGGCTGGTCGCCGCAGAGGAACAAAAGCTCCTGAGCTCCGCCCGGCGCCCCGCCACCTTCGGGCAGAAGCTGAGCGAACGAGAGCTGGCGGTGCTCGGACTGCTGGGCGCTGGGCTGACGCTCAGTGAGATCGCAGTCCAGCTACATGTGTCCCGCAACACGATCAAGTCCCAGCTGCGCACCGTCTATCGCAAGCTGGGCGCAGGGACACGCGTCGAGGCCCTCCGGCGGGCTACTGAAATCGGCCTTCTGTAGTCGACCCTCTAGCCTCGGACCTGGAGGGATGGGGCGGTGTTCACCCGGGTGAACACTCCACTGGGGGATGCGAGATCGACATCTGGGGGGAATGCTGTGTCCATGGCGGTCTTCAGCGTTGGAGGGTCGGTGCCCATGCACGATGGGCACCTTCCCACCGACGCGCACGATCGTCCGCCTGGTCGCCGCGCCATCACGGCGGTACGGGCCTACCCACGACCGCTCACGCCCGACACCATCACCGGCGTGATCGAGCTCGCGCCCATCGGACTGCTCCTGACCGATGCCAACGGCACGATCCTGCTGGTGAACCGACAGATCGAGCTGATGTTCGACCACCCGAGACAACAGCTGACCGGCCAGCCCGTCGATTTCCTGGTCCCCAGGTGCCTCCGAGCGATCGACGACGACCATTGGGCATCCCTGGTGAGCGGCTCAGCCGTTCGAACCGCCGGCCCGGAGATCGCCCTAACGGGGCTCCGTCGCGACGGCACCGAGTTCCCGGTTGAGGTCGGCCTCAGCCGGCTACCGTCCGAAGACGGCCCGCGCACTGTCTGGCTCGTTCGAGACGCCTCGGAACGACTTGACGCCGGCCGACGACTCATCGAAGCCGAACGGGACCGTGCCGTCGCCGACGACCGCCGACGTATCGCCGGGGCCCTGCTCGACCAGGTGATCCAACGCCTCTTCGCCGTCAGCTTGACAGTCCAATCGATCCACGGCCGGACCGACGATCCGGCGCTCCGAGACCGGCTGACGGCGGCCGTGGACGAGATCGACGCCACGATCGCCGACCTCCGCTCCTCGGTGTTCGATCTGGCCTGACTGGTCCGGCGGCGTAGTCGCTGCGAGCGCAGTGGACCGACACCGTCGACCGGGCTCTCACCATCCAAACTGTGCCATGCCGTTACATTTCGAATACCTCATCGCGATTTCGGGAACATTCGCAGTTGTGAACCGCCACGAACGAATCTGGTAGCGGGCAACGACAATCGAGATTCGACGGCGAACGAGGCGCCCACAGGCCTCAGGGCGCCCCGCCACACCATTGTGACAGTCGGTCGTAATGACCACTGCCCTTCCATATTGATATGCCGTCGGCATACTCGGTAGGGCCGAAGGTCCTCGAAGGTCTTGCCCATCGAGCACTCTCGACATCTAGGCAGAGCCGTATGGGCGTTATGGAAAGTGGCTTTCCCGCGGTAGCCAGACCGAGCACCGCTGGCCATTATGCGGAGACCGGGGCCCACCAGAGGAGTCGAGTGCCGCCGGCCTCGGGCTGTTCGAGCAGCAGTCCGCCGCTCAGCTCCTCCGCCCGCCGGCGCAGATTCTCCACGCCCTGCCGCCCACCGGCGCTCTCGGCCCCTGCCTGCCGACCGACACCGTTGTCGACCACTTCGAGGCGGCACCAGTCGTGGTCGACCCGCAGATTTACCGCGGCCGCGGTGGCCTGGGCGTGTCGGCCGACGTTGGTGAGCGCCTCCCTGACGGTCATCAACAGGTACTCGGCGACGCGCCCCGTGACACCGGTGTCGATCGGACCGTTCAAGGTGGACCGAACCTCGAACCCCAACACCTGGTTCAGCTCGCTGATCAGCGCCAGCAGGTCCGAACGGACCCCGTTGCCCTCCCCGAGTCCGAGCTCGAAGATGGTCGACCGGATCTGGCGGATGGTTTCGTCGACGTCCGTTACCACCTTGGTCAGCCGGGTGCCGAACGCTGTCGAGCCGGCCAGCTTGACCATGCCCTGGACAGAGAGGCCGACGGCGAACAGTCGCTGGATCACCGAGTCATGCAGGTCTCGGGCGATGCGATCTCGCTCGTCCAGGATGGCCAACTGCTGCACGCGTTCGTGCAGCCGAACGTTCTCGATGGCGATGCCCGCCGCGGTCGCCAGACCGATCATCAGCTCCTCGTCGTCCGACGTGAACTCGGAGCAACCGACCTTGTCCAAGAGGCAGAGGTTCCCGTAGACGGCTTCGCGTACCTTCACCGGGACCCCCAGGAACGAGGTCGGCGCCGAGGGTTCGGAAGCCGCGCCGAAGCGGTCGGGATGCTCGCGCGTGTCGGCAAGTCGGAGTGGTGCCGGGTCGGCTATCCGCCCGAGAGCGCCACGGCCCGTCAGGCAGTCAACAATGCGCTCCTCTTCGTCCCCGTCGATCCCGGTGGTGACGAGTCTGGCCAGTGCCGTGCGATCCTCGTTGAGGACGCCTATCCCCGCGTATCGAGCGCCGGCCAATGTCCGCGCCTCCTCGACGATGTGTTTGAGTAGCACGGAAAGACTGACGTCCCCCTCGATGAGCAACATGGCTGCCATCAGGCGGCGGAGCTTTGCGGTGGCGTCAATCCCCCGATCGGGCACTATCCCATGTATATCCCTTGCGACGTGGCCCGTCCATGGCCCTCGTCGGCTACGGCCTGACGTGGCACTTTCGCGGTCGTGGCGAAAACCAGAACGTTGGAGTCGAAGTGGCGCGAAGATGCTGACGATGGTTGTACGGATTTTTCTCCTCGACGATCACGAGATCGTCCGCACCGGGCTACGTTCGCTGCTGGAAATTGAAGAGGACATCGTCGTGGTGGGCGAGGCGGGAACGGTCGAAGAAGCGCTAGGCCGGATCCCGGCGGTACGACCGGATCTGGCGGTCCTGGACGTCAGGGTGCCGGACGGCAGCGGAATGCAGGTTTGCCGGGAAGTACGAGCCCGCCACCCGGAGATCGCCTGCGTCATGCTGACCTCGTACGCCAGCGACGAGGCGTTGGTCGCCGCGGTGATGGCGGGGGCTGCCGGGTACATCCTCAAGCAAGTCGGTGGCTCGGACTTGGTCGACAAACTGCGCCGGGCCGCGGCCGGAGAGTCCCTGTTCGACGCGGTCGCGACTCAGCGGGCGTTGGAACGCATCGCCATCGGGCGACCCGAGGATTCCCAGCTGGCCAGCCTGACGCCGCAGCAACGCCGTATCCTCACGTACATCGCCGAGGGGATGACGAACCGACAGATCGGCGAGGCCATGTTCCTGGCGGAGAAGACGGTCAAGAACTACGTCTCCAACCTCTTGCCCAAGATCGGCATGGAGCGACGGGCGCAGGCAGCTAGCTACGCCGCTCGGCTGAAGGAACGGACCGAGCGGGACGCCAGCTGGGACGCGAGTGGAACCTGACTCCACGAACTCCCCCGGTGCCCCTGGATCGGCGCCATAAGGAATCTGCCGGGTCAGCCACCTGACCCTGACCGCATACGTCCGACCCGGCCTACGTCCGGCGGCGATCAGCCGGTGGCGTTCATCCTTGTCCTGGATCCTTGCCAGTGCGCCTCCGCCTGCGCACTGTGCTCCGGAGGACCGCTGTGCCGCAGCCGAGCACGGCTGCCGTTGTCTTCGATGCCACGGCCAGGCGAATCCAGCTCGCCCGGACCGCATTGGGCCAAGGCCGCGTCTCCCAGAATGGAGAGATACGCGGCGTACAGTCCGGCCCCATCCAACGGCCCCGCGACGAGGAGCTCGACGAACGGTTGCTTGTCGGTGATAGCCGATCCCTGCTCCCCGCTACTGTCCATGTCAGCCTCACTTTTCAGCCCGCTCCGATTTCGTTGCCGCGATGCCTAGACAACTTGGCCTTCTGGCGGTGGCAGTCGAGCTGCGTCGGGGCCAAGGGCGGCCAACGCCCCGCCCCGGATCGACACCCGGCGTCGCCGGCCTTCCAGGTAGGCAAGGGTGGGCTCGATGGAGAACCGGACGGAAACGATGCCCAGGTCGTAACTCAGGACCACCGGCAACGCGGTATCCCAGAACGTGTCCAGGATGCCGGTGTTCGCGACGGCCACCTCGGCGGTGAAGGTAGCGATGCCCCGTCCGAGTGCCACGGCAATGAGCTCGTCAAGCAGGCAGGTGGCGATGCCCTGGTGCTCGCCGTCTTCGTCCACTACGAGCGTCACCCGAGCGGTCGTGGCGTCGATGCGATCGGACCGACCGACACCGATGAGGTTGCCCTCCTGCTCCGCCACCAGCGTCGAGCGGTCTCGATGGGCGCAGGTGATTCGCTCTACTTCTCCGGCCGTCAGTGTGGGGTGGTGACACTGGAAGCACCGGAAGTGAGTGGACCTCCCGACGAGGCGGCGATGGAAGACCACCAGCCGCTCGGCGTCCTCGCGACGGATCGGCCGGAGATCGCAACTGAGGCCCTCACCGAACCGAGCGTTACGTCCCAGCTCCAGCGGGTACGCGGTCGGGCCGGCGCGATCGGCCAACGCTGGTCGCACGAGTGCCATCAGTACTCGATCGCCCGCCGAGCACCGGCCCTCATGGCGAGGTCGGGCGCCATCGGAGGCTCCGCAGAAGGCGGCCGCGGCGGCATCGGAGGTAGCTGGAGCTCGAGCATTGGAACGGGACGGACCCGGTGAAAATCAACGGATAGGCGGTCCACGCCATCACCTTGCCGGACCAAAGGGACCGCACCAAGGGCCAAAAGACCTTTGGTGGCCGGCGCGGCAGAGAATCCCGGCCGAGGCATCCACCGGAACCAAACGGGCGCACTGGCGACGACCTCCATCGCCCGCCATCACCCCTCTGAGAAAGGGACCTTCGGCCCTGTGGGGCAACGCACCACGTCCGTATCATCCACTCGTGGACACTGCGCCCGGCCGATCCCAATCGGCACGCTGGCTGGCCGATCCAGCCGAAGCGTGGAGATCCGAGGTAGCGCTCGAGATGTGGGTCGATACCTGGGCGGACCCCGCCGTCGTGTACCTGGCCGGCATGCTCACCGACGAGACCGCGACCAACGTCACTTCACTGCTTCATGGGTTGGTTGAAGAAGGCCGCTCGGACCTCGTGCTCGACGCGGGCCGCCTCTCCCTAGAGGGCAGCTGGTTCGACGTCCTGTGCGACATCCAGGACGAGACCAGGCGAGCCGGGGCGTCGGTTACTTGGTCGTTCACTCCCGACAGCGACTGGGAGCCATTCGCGGGAAGTTGCCAGACAGGGCCGCGGCCCCGAACACGCCACCCCGCCGTTCATCGAACCTGACGTTTCTAGCCGGGCGATGGACGGGCGGCGGCGCGAAGACCCGCAGTGACCCTCCGCCTCGCGCTCCTCGGCGTGGTGGTCGAAGGAACGACGCAGGGCGCGGCGTGGCGGTCGGAGGAACGACGCAGGGCACCCTGGGGTGGTCAGGCTCGCGGCGAGGCGGTCGGCATGGCCTATGGGTCTCCGGGCCTAAGTCGTGGCGCCAGAGGCAACGACGGCGACCAAACGATGTACTGCGCTCTACGACGACGCCAGGATCTTGGCCTTCTGCGCCTCGAACTCGGTGTCGGTCAGGACACCCTGTGACCTGAGGTCACCGAGCTTCTTGAGCTGGTCCAACGGATCACTGCTCGGCGGCGGCGATGCGGGCGCGGCCTGCTCTTGAGCGGGCGGCGACTGCTCCGGTTGTGACCATCGGTTCGCCTGGCGGCGCGACACCCGATTGGACACTGCGGTGGCCGTTCCGGCTACCACCGCAGTTCTCGCGATTCCTCGAAGTAGCGGCATGGCCTCCTCCTCGTTGACTGTTCTCTGTCGTTCAACGGTCGACGTTCAACGGTCGCTCTCGTTCAACGGTCCGTCGCGTCGAGCGCGGCCAGGATCGCATCTTGCGGGATGTACCCAGCCGAGACGAGCTCGGCTCCCCCTCGACGCAGCCCCTGCACGAATCCGGTGGCCCAGCGGTTCTCGAAGAGCAAGATGGCGGCCGCCGAGCCGGGCTCGATCACGGGCGCGGCGTCGGTCATGTCCGACTCGTCGAGAAGGCCGGACGCGGCGCCCTCGAAGACCGCAAGGTCGAGCTGCCCGTCGCCGTCGAGGTCCCGGATGTCGATCACCTCAAGGGAGCCGTCGGTGCCCTTGGCCACGAAGGCGAGATCGAGTATCCGAATGACTCCTCGCTCTGCCAGCTCGACCAGGATCGCAAAGCCCTCGCCCGTCACCTTGCCTCCAGGGAACTCGACGACCAGATAGCTGATCGGTCCCATGGGGCTGCGCGCATCTGTCATGGCGTCCTTCTTTCGCATTAACGCTCCTCGGAGCCATTGCGGACCTCCGGTCGACGCGAACCTCTGCATCGACCCGGGCCGGTCGCCGTCCTCCGGTGCAATCGTCCTCGACGATCGCTCCGCCGGGTAGGGACTAATGGCCCTTCATCAGTGACCGAGCACGGGCCAGGAGAAGCCGCCCGAGCAGTCACCCGTAGGCGTCACCCTCGTTGGGGGGTGTCCCCGGCTATCCGGTTCTCGTCGGGCACCCGTCAACGCTGCCGCCTTCGGCGAGTGGACCGTGTGGGAGCGTTGCTGCCGGCGGATCGGCGGCGGGATCATCGTCTACCGGCCGGGGGAACGTCTCCGGCGGCCGTCCTCTCGGGCCGCCCGCCGCCCTCGGGGCATCTAGGCGCACCGGCCGACAATTTCATCCCGGTAACGGATCGCCCTACCAGCTCGACCGCGACGGTCAGATCGGGCTCGCCCAGCCGCCGGGTGCGCAGAGGCGTCGGCTGAGAAGCAATCGACGCCGAGTACGGGAATCGTGGACGTGGGGCAGATGCTTCCGTAGGCTACGTGGCCAAAGAATTCGCGAGTGCAACCAGATTGGAGCACAGTGACCTTCGACCTGGTCCTCATCGGCCTGGCGATCACGCTTGAACCAATCCCCCTCACTGCTTTTATCTTGGTCCTCTCGTCGAAGAACGGGGTGAAGAAGGGCGCAGCGTTCGTCTTCGGTTGGCTGCTCTCACTCGCGGCAGTGGTTGCCATCACCGTCGTAGCCACCGGAAACAATCCGCCCGAGCCCGCGACGGAGCCGTCGTTGGCAGCAGTGGCCGTGAAGGCCGCTATCGGCGTGGGCCTTCTACTGATCGGGCTCCGGCATCGCAGAAGAATGAACCGGCCCAAGAAACCGAAGAAGCCTCCCAGGTGGCAGACCGGTATCGACAACATGTCGCCTTGGTTCGTGATCGGTTTGGCTCCATTGACCCAACCGTGGGCTCTGGTGGGCGCGGGGGTCGCAACGATCGTAAACGCGAAGCTGTCTTCGGCCGAGAGCTATCTCGCAGTGGTGTTGTTCTGCATCGTCGCGACTGCCACCTATTTGGTCATGGAGGTCTACGCCGGTTTCTGGCCGGTCCAGGCACAGGCGTCCCTCTCTCGCTTGAGGGAGTGGATCGACGCCCACACGGATCAGGTTATTGTCATCGTCTCGGTGGTACTTGGCCTATGGCTCATCGGGAAGAGCGCTTACGCTCTGGCCACTGCATGACACGGCTCGTGAGACTTGGCTCTCCCGGGGCATCAGTCCGGAGCCCGGTTTCCGTGGCACTTGCGGTTTCGGGCCTGAACGACGGTCATGCCCGTCCGTCCGTCCGTCCGCGCCGGCCAAGGCGGCCGTGCGGGTCGTACACCCTTCTACGGGTGCGCGAGGGGCCGAACCAGTGGGCGCCTCCGCCAGGCAACGTTCGGGCACTTGGGCCGGCTGCGCCACTGAGGTGACGGCGTGTTCAATTAGCCGGAGCGGCGACGGTCGGGTCGTCCGGCGAGCGGAGCATCGACAACTCCCAGTTCGTGGGGCGACCAAAATGCGGACCACAACGAACCCGCTCGCTCACCCGGCCGGCGACGAGCCTGTGTCGCGGCCGATCAAGGCTGCCAAACTGGCAAGCTCCTGATCCAAACGGGTGGCACTTGTGCGTCGTTCCTGGTTCGCCGCCGCCAGTTGCCGGCCGGTGGGGGGTTGCCCCCCGGCCCGGAGCAACCGCTCCGCCTCGATCGCGAACAGCAGGCCCCGCAGTCCCGCCGCCGAAGAGGACGCTGCACGGCCGGCCGACTCCTCCGGAGCGCGGGCCGCCAGTTGGGAGAGCGCCACCGCCGCTCGCTCCGTTTCGGCCAGGACTGCTTGGCGTCGCTCCTCGTCCAGCTGGCTGCTGGGATCGTTGAGCCAGTCGCGAGCAGCTCGCGCTTGTTGCAGAGCAGGCCACGCCGCTGCGCGCCAAGCAGCCCGAGCTCGCCGACGCGACGCAGCTCTCAGAATCAGCAGGCCGAACAGTAGGACGACCAACGCAGAAATTGCGCCGATTATCCACGGGAGCGCGCTCGAGCTGGAGGGCGCCGTGCCCGGTGCGGTCGTAGTGGGCGTCGGAGGGGGGACCGTCGCACGTCCACTGGTCGTGGGGGCGGTGGCGGGCTCCGTGGTCGTTGCCGGCTCAGTGGTTGTTGCCGGCCCAGCAACGGTCGCCGGCTCGGTGGCGGTGGTGCTCGCAGCGGAGGTCGGCTTGGTCACGGGTGAGCCAGAAGTGGTCGGCGGAGATGCCGTGCCGCCGGTGGAAGTCGTGGGGAGACTTATGGACCCGCCGCCGCCGCAGGCCGCCAGCGCTATTGCCAGAGTCAATACCGCTGCCGCGAGCATCACCCGCCGTCGATGGTTGCTCTGAAGTGATCTTTGGACACGCAACATCGATTCACCTCGGTCCAGCAACCGGTTGTGCGGCGCGTCCTCGTTCGCCTGATCGAGGATGATGCTTGGCCTTTTACCAGGTCAGTCGCTGACCGGGCCCCTTGTGCTCTGACCATCCGAGCAGGTCCCTGAGGCGGACCGATGTCGCCACGGGACCAGACCTTCGACGGTCTCTGCCAGCCTCTGCGAAACCGCACCGGGCTTGCCAGGGTCAAAGGTCCTCATGCGGCTCTTTCTCTTCCGTCAGGCGACCAGACGGCGGGCCAACTTGGTGAGACGAGCCCGGCTGACTAAGTTCCTCTGGCGCTATTCGCACGGCGTCTGGGAGCGGCGCTGGCCGACGAGCTGTTGGTGGCCGCTGGCAAGCGCTGGCGCGACTCGACGGTCACTTCTCCCGCGAGAGGAGCAGCGACGTCAACCTCCTCGACTCGCCAAGGCTCACCTATCTCGAACAACACCGCAGCTGGTGATTTCACAGGAGCCCCCTCACCGGCCACGCAGCCTCACTTCAATGTAGCTCTAGAGAACCCGATGGGGTCCGTTACAATTTCGACGTTCGCTAAAGGCGCGCCCGTCCGCTCGCCGGCCTACTTCCCCTCCGTGCCGCCCGTCCCCTCACGACTCGCGCTGGCCTTGGTGTCCCCGGCCCCCGTGCCGGTTTCCCCGTCCGCTCTCTTCCCCCATCACGGTCGTGGGCGCTCGAGCCAAGAGTTCAGTCGGACCTTGGCCTACCATGCCGAGATGCCCGAAACTCCGGCGATCGATTAGAAGATGGTGCCCTTAGGGCAGGGGATGGTCCATGGAGGTCATTGACGGTCAGCTGCACGAGCCTGGCCCGTTCCTCAACTGGCCGGATGACGTGGCGCGCCGGGAGGACGTCTTGACCGAGGTGATGGTCGCGGCGATGGAGGCCGTCGGGGTACACGGTGCTGTGTTGTTCCCGACGTTCGATGTCAACTGGGCCATCCGGGTGGCGGAACGTGAGGGGCGCCGGTTCGCCGTCGTCCCCATGGTGACGACGCGACAGATGGAGGGGCCCGCGGCCGCGATCGACCCGACGGTTCCCGACATCGCCGAGCGCCTGCTCGAGATGGCGACCCGACCCGGTGTGAAGGCGTTCCGCGCGATGGCCTCTACCTTCTCCGATGAGGTCGCCCAACTCCACCGTGTCGGTCAGTTGCCGACCGAGCGGCTCTTGGAGTCGGGCGCCTACGACCGGGCCCTGGCGACGTGCGAGGAGCACGGGATCCCGCTTTTCCTGAGCACGGCTGGCCGTCCCGATCGAGCCGTCTACGTCGCCGAGCGCTTTCCCGACCTCGTGGTGGTGATCGACCATCTGGCGCTCGTGCAGGTCCCCCAACCGGTGCCCCAGCCCTGGGACCGACAGCTACCCGATGTGCTCGAGCTGGCACGGTTCCCACGGATGAACGTCAAGCTGTGCGGCCTGCCGAGCTTCTCGACCGAGGCGTTCCCCTACCGCGACGTCCAACGGCAGGCCGCCGATGTCGTCGCGGCCTTCGGGGCCGAGCGCGTCCTCTGGGCCTCCGACATCAGCCGTTTCGAAGGCCACGTCGCGTGGACGGTGCGATTCCCCGAGCTCGAACGCGACTACCAGGGCAAGCACACCTACTCCGAGGCACTTCGCTTCATCCTCGACGCCGACTGGCTGAGCACGACCGACAAAGAGTGGATCCTGGGGAAGACCGTGAGACGAATCCTGTCCTGGTGACGGCCTCCGTCGTGCTTCGGCCCCCCGAGCCTCACCCCTGGTTCAACAATGCAGCCGCCGCGGCGACCACCTGGCCGTTGCTGGTAGCGATCCGCCCGTCGGGGAGAACGGCCGAGTCCTCCAGGCCGGCGCGGATGCTGTGGCCACGAGCGATCGCCCGCCGATTGACGGCCCACGATGCCATCCCATGACCGTGGTGCACCTGCTCGAGCTCCACGCCCGCGTCAGTCAGCAGCCGCTCGATCGCTTCCGCGTTCGCAACGGCGACGTCGGGCTCGAGGTCCAGCGGCTCGACCATCGCCCTCACGCATCGTGGAGCGATGCCCGCGGCGATAAAGGCCTCTGCGTCCCCCGCTGACAGCAAGCCGGCCTCGACGCCGATGCCTCGGGCGAAGAGCAGCTCGCAGAGGTCGAGGATGCCCTCCTCGCCTTGGTTGGCGGTCACGAGATCCGGCAGCTCGGTCCACGCCTCGACGAGCGCCAGCCTTCGGTCGGGGTCACCCGCGATCATGGCGGCCGTGCTGAGTGAGATCGGAATTCCTGGGCAGGCCTCCCGAACCGCGCGAACGGCCGCCGCACAGGGCTCGGCGGCCAGGGTTTGGACGCCGTGTTCGTCGTAGGGGTGCAGGTGCAGAGTGCGCGCGCCGGCATCGACTGCGGCTCTCGCTTCGCGGGCGATGTCCTGGGGTTTGCGGGGCACCGCTTCGTTCGAGGGATCACCGTTGAGCGCGGCGTGCAACATGGGAGAATGCTAGCTATCGAAACGGGGGACCGACGATTGGCCACGTCGTCTTCGAAAGAAGCGCGGGTCAGACCATGAGGAAGGGATGGGAGTGATGGGAAAGCTGGACGGAAGAGTCGCGTTCGTGACCGGTGCCGCACGGGGGCAGGGGCGGGCCCACGCGGTCACGCTCGCCGGCGAGGGCGCGGACATCATCGCGGTGGACAACTTCGCCCCGATCGAGACGGTCGAGTACCCACTGTCCACGGCTGCGGACATGGAGGTGACGGTCAAGGAAGTCGAGGCGACCGGCCGTCGGATCATCGCCGGTGAGGTCGACGTCCGCGACCTCGGGCGCATGACGTCGTTCGTGAACGACGCCGTGGGCGAGCTTGGACGGTTGGACATCGTCGCGGCCAACGCGGGGATCGTCAGTGCAGCTGCCACGGTGGAGTTGACGGAGCAGATGTGGCAGGACGTGATCGACGTCAACTTGACCGGGGTGTGGAAGACGGTACGAGCGACCGTGCCGCACTTGCAGGCCGGTGGACGCGGCGGTTCGGTCATCTTGACCAGCTCCACGGCCGCCGAGCGGGCACTGCTCGGCTTGGGTCACTACGCCGCGTCCAAGGCCGGGGTGGTGATGCTGATGAAGACCCTGGCCATGGAACTCGGACCGGAGAGCATCCGCGTCAATACGGTGCACCCCGGTACCGTGCTCTCGGGGATGGTCCTGAACGACATGGTGTACCGGCGTTTCCGGCCCGACCTCGAGCATCCGACCCGGGCCGACTTCGAGGAAGCAAACCAGGAGAGGCTCATCCTCCCGATCGCCGGGATGGAATGCGAGGACATCTCACGGCTCGTCCTGTTCCTGGCCTCCGACGACAGCCGGTATGTCACGGGTTCGACGTTCTACGTGGACGCTGGGACCGTCCTTTGACGAGCCGGGACCCGGCTACCCGGTGCTGGCCGGTGAGGAACTGACCGCCGACGAGCGGTTGGCCGTATTCGGTTCGCGTCGGCGACAACGAACTCCCTGTTGTCGATCCGGCGCTATCCGCACCGAGTCCTCATCCCCACCGCCGGCTGACCGTGTCGATGATCTTCAACCGCGGTCGTAGGTTCTGCGCGGGGATCGTCCCCAGACCGGCGATCGGCGCCATGTCCCCGTTTGCCAACCGCAGACCACGGGCGATGATCCATCGCTGACACCCGTAGCGTTGGCTCGAGATTCCCCTAGCCGTCAGATCGCCTCGCCTTTTTTTGGCAATCTGACCTATACGAGCGTCGCCATTGACTCCTTTTCTCGATCTCACCCCTCCCGCTACGCCGATACCGGTGGGGCTCGGCGATTCCCACTGCTCACAGGCGACCCGACTGCTGCCCGGGTAGTGTGGTGGACGAGTACATAATGAGTAGTGGTCAGCTCGTCTTTCCGCTCGGGAACCTTTCGGCCGGCGCACCGGAAGGATCCAGACCCAAGAACCAATGTCTCAGGCGGGCGCCGCTGAGGAAAAGGGAGGGCCAAATGGGAGGCGATGACGACCTGGAACGTCGGCTCGACGCGGTGGAGTCTCAGCTCGAGATCATCCGGCTAGAAGCCAGCTACCCGCCCGCTGCCGACGCCGGAGACGGCGAGGCCTGGGCCGCACTGTTTATCCCCGACGGCATCTACCAGTCCCGGAGTGCCACCGAGAGCGGGGGCGGCATCTACGCCAAGGGCCGAGATGCCCTGGCACGAGTGGTCAATGATGGGGAGTGGACCGAGAGGATCCATTGCCTCTTCATCCCCCAGATCACCCTGGACGGTGACCGAGCCACCGGCCGGACGCACTACGAATGGATGGGCCGCTGCCGAGGCGAGAATGCTGCTTGGCGCAAAGCTCTGGGCTTCTACGATGTCCGCTACCAACGCCACGAGGGCCGCTGGCTCATCGCGCACCGGGTGACGAGCGTTTTTTGGTCAGAAAACAACTCCCTTCCGGGTTACCCAAGGTCCTCTGCGTTCGACGACGTGGCGCTGGGATAAGCGCCCCACGCGAGCCTCACGATGACTGCTTCAGAGTCACGGGCAATTGTGGAACTCGACACCTGGGTCCCAATGCGGGACGGGACCCGGCTCGCGACGGACATTTACCGGCCCGACGACGGCGACCAACATCCAGTCCTGGTTCACCGAACGCCGTACACGAAGGCGGCCGGTACGGCCGTGTTGGAGCCCCTCGCCGCCGTCAGAGCGGGGTACGTCGTTGTTATGCAGGAGAGCCGCGGTCGCAATGGTTCCGAGGGCTCCTTTAGGCCATTCCGCAGTGAGGCTGCCGACGGCTACGACACGATCGAATGGGCGGCTGAGCAGCCGTGGAGCACGGGAGCCGTAGGGACGTTCGGTTCCTCCGGTAACGGCGCATCCGCCGTGCAGGCCCTCACCGCTGCACCGCCGCACCTGCGATGCGCAGCGGTGAGCTTTACGGGCTTCAACCTGTACAACGGCTGGGTCTACGCGAACGGTGCGCTCGAGTTGGCGTTCCTACACGCATGGGTCAAACGTTTCGCCGGCTCGTCTCTTGAGAAACTGAGCGTCGACGACGAAACCCGTCAGCGGGTCTACACGGAATTTGCGGAGTGGTCAGAGAGCCCCACCGTGGCGCTTCGTGCGCTGCCGCTCAACGCGGCCTTTCCGGCCGAGCTGGCGCCGTTTTTCTACGAATGGCTGGCGCACCCCTCCTACGACGACTATTGGGCCGCCGTCGACGCGGTGGCGCTTGCGGATCGGATCACTGTGCCGGTACTCCACCTCACCGGCTGGTACGACGGGTTCCAGGTCGGGCATCTGGATTTCCAGCGGGCCTTGCAACGCCATCCCGACAGCACTGTTCGCGACCAGAGCCGATTGGTGATCGGGCCGTGGGACCACCACGCTTATCTGAGCCCGAACAAGCCGTCGTGGTCCGGCGAACGCGATTTCGGCGGCCAGGCCGTCAGTGGTCCATCACTCACGGCTCCGTTGTTGCTCGATTGGTTCGCCCGCTGGCTGACGGATGATCACCGCGTGGACACGGGGCCGCCCATCCGCTACTTCGTCATGGGCGAGAACGTCTGGCGTGACGCCGCCGAATGGCCGCCGCCGACCTCGGACATCGCCTGGTTCCTGCACCGGGCAGCCCCTGCCTCGCTCTCGACCGCAACCGGCAACCTCCAAGCGAATGCTCCTCGAGACGACGATCCACCCGACTCGTACCGTTACGATCCCGACGATCCCACCCCAACGATGGGCGGTCGTCATCTCGGGATCGAATTCGCGCCGGCCGGCATCCAGGACCAGTCGATCCTCGAGCAGCGAAGTGATGTGCTGGCGTACCGCAGCCCGCTACTTCTCGATCCGATTCGTGTCGCCGGACGAGTCCGGGTCCGGCTTTACGCCGAGACGAGCGCTCCAGACACCGACTTCTGCGCGACGGTCATCGATCTCGAACCAAACGGCAAGCTGATCAACGTCGCCGAGGGCATCATTCGAGCGCGATACCGAAACGGTACCCACGAGCCGGTCTTCCTTGAGCCCGGTCAGATCGTCGAGTACGACATCGACTGTTGGGATGTCGCCCACACGTTTGGCGTCGGGCACCGAATCATCCTCCACCTTTCGAGCGCAAACTTCCCCCGGCATGATCGCAACCTCAATGTCGTCGGACCGATCGCCGACGTTCCGGCCAAAGATGCGGTCATAGCAACCCAGACCATTTATCATGATAGCGAGCGGCCTTCGTGCGTTGTCTTGCCGGTAGTCGTTGACTGATAGGTGCAGGGTTTTCTATAGCTCGTTTCAAGGAGTAACGAAGCTTCGCGATCATCGTGGACAGCCACGAGGAGCGGCACGAGCGTCGCTGTAGCCAGCCAGATCGTTGACTTGCTCTAGTCACCCTGCTCCCTCGGCTGGTGCCAAGCGTGCCCAAGCGTGCCCAATCGGGATAGGATTGGTGGGCCGAGAACGGGCCGTTCTCGGAAGTGACGCCCCCGTGACCTGCCGGACGACAGGAGCGGGGGCGCCTGCGTGTCAGGGATCGAGCACTACCAGCTTTCGGGTCGCCGGTAGGCCCTGGAAATACCCGCTTCCTTCGCCGATCAGATGACTGCCAGTCGCGCCGGCGATGGCGCCGGGCAGCCAGAGAAGCGGCTCCTCGTAGGGGTCGCCGAAATCGAACCTCGTGCCCGTCGGAGCGTGCCCAGCTTGTCGGGCGTTGGCGATGGTTGCAGCGTCCCGGTTGTTGAGTGGCTCATCGCGGCCCTCGAAGACCAATTCAGTGACTCGAAGCTCGATCAGCTCCCAGAGCAGCCGGGTCAGACAGCGAGCGCGGGCTCGCTCTTGACGGCGGGAAGCGACAGGGCGGACGGCACAAATGACTACTTGCGGACTGAGCTGGGCAATGGCCTCGATCACCACCGACCGCCGGGCCGGCCTCTCGTCTCGCCAGTGCAGGCGGCGCTGGCCGGGCAAAAGGAGTCCTCGCAGTCGGCTTCGTATGGCGTCGGCGCTCCCTGGGCTGATAACGGCCACGGTGACCACGTACACGCTGCCATCGGGGTGGTAGCGGGCCGACTCGTCGACGTGAGCGTCGACTCGTCGACGTAAGCGGTCGTCACAGCGTGCCCATTCTGCAGTGCCTCTGTGACACCTGCATAGCCGCGTAATCAATCGAATCCAGAGAGTGACGGAGGCCGCGCCTTAGGCTCTGACTAGGGAAACGAGTGGACCTTGGGTCCCACAATACGAACCGGACCACGACGATCAGCGGCCTGCAGATCACCATCTGAACCGCCGGACGGGGACCGACCAGCGCTGGTCTCAGGCAGCCACCGTGACGGCCAGCAGCTGCGGGGTGCCGAACTCCTCGGGCACAACCTCACCGTCGGCCTCGAGGCCGGCGATGTGTACCTCGATCGCTTCGGCGGCTCTGGCCCGACACTCCTCCAGGGTCCGGCCCTGGGTGAAGCAGCCAGGCAAGGCGGGGACGGTGACGAAGTACCCTCCGGACTCCTCCGGCTCCACCACGATCGTGTAGGTCCGCATCAGCACAATCCTCTCACAGGGACGCTCGGAACTCCTCGGCCGTCAGACCCGCCTGGTTCAGGATCGATCGCAGCAGGGCGGGTCCGATGATCTCGCCGGCGTGGATCGGCACCGTTACCCGGCCGCCGCGATCGGGGTGCCGGAGCTGAGCATGGGAACCCCTTTGAGCTACGACATCCCAGCCGAGTTTGCCCAGCGCCTCAACCACTTCCCGCCCGGAGATCCGGGGCAACGGCGGCATGACTGAACCGTAGGCGACCGTTGTGACACCAGGCCGTGGGCCACCACCACGCCAGACAGGGCGGCCAACCGCGTCGGCTCCGGTTCGCGCACCGAACCGACGATCGCACGTTCGACCAGTTCAACCAAGTCAGTGGACCTTGGTTCCCACAATAAGAACCGGCCCCCCACCCTTCGCGGCCCGACGCTCGCTCTACCTGGTCACGACGCGACGTAGCGGCGGAGTGCATCTCGGGCCACCGCGCTGACGGTCCGGTGCTCCTCTCGAGCCCGCTGATGGAGTGCCTCGGCCAATTCGGGCTCAACCCGCAGATCAAGACGCGGCGACGTCCCTCGGCCGAGGGAGGGACGCCCGGTCCGGACCGCCTTGGCCTTCGTCAGGTCGTAACCGGCCTCGGCTTCGTCGGCCAGGGCTTCCTCGATCTCGGGGGTCAGGACCGTACCGCCCTTCGTCCGCTTCACACTCGCCATTGCTTGGCCTCCTCGTACTGATCGCGGTACTTCGCCCGTAGCTCCATGACGTGGATCACCCGCAAATGCTCTTGGCCGTCCTCGGCCTCCAGCTCCACGCCCATCACCTCCAGCGCCCGTCCTGACGGATCGTCCCCCAGATAGACAAACCGATCTTCCGGCATCGACGAGCCGGTCGGTGCCGGCTGGAGGAAGACCAGCCCGCAGTGCACCACCACGTACCGTGCGTCGCGCCGGGCGATCCCATGACGCCGAGAGGCGTGGGTCCAGCTGATGCGCACACGGACCAGCCTAACAGTTCTGTCGGACAGAATAACTTGAGGCTGGGGTTCGGCCCGGGTCCGGTTCGCGCACCGGGAAGAGGCCGTTCGCGTCGAACCAGGTCAACGAAGTCAGTGGGCGCTGCGGGACTCGAACCCACGACCTCAGCCGTGTGAAGGCTGCGCTCTAACCAGCTGAGCTAAGCGCCCGGTCGACTGGATCAACCGGTGGGCTCGGCCGAACCGACCGCACCCAGGGCGTCGACGATAGCGCGACCGCGTCGAGAGCTACAGCAGCTCGCCGGTCTCGAGAAGGCTCTTGAGCCCCGACAGCAGTTGCGGCCACCCCTCGCTCACCATCTCCACTGCGGTGCTGCCGGGGTCGAAGTCGTTGTGGACGACGGTGAGCTTGACGTGGTCGCCGAGCGGCTCGATCTCGAACGTCACCCGGGACCGGCGCTCACTCGTCAGCTTGGCCATGAGCTCGCCGCTGAAGTCGAACCGCGCCGCGACCTCGGGGGTGAACGTGTGCCACGTGTACGACAGCCGGCGCGGCGGGTCGTACTCCAAGACGACCTGCTCGGGATCGACGATCGTCACCCCGTGGTTGTTCCAGACCATCGGCGACCCGACGCTCCAATCGGTCTCGAACGACGTGTTCCACCACTGCTCGGTGAAGACCGGATCGGTGAGCATCTGCCACAGCCGCTCGGGGGTCGTCCGGATATACGTCCGGTAGACGAAGGCCGCTCGTGTCGCGGCCGGTGCCGCGGCCGTTCCGGCCCCGCCGGCTGCCCCATTCCCGTCGGCTGCGTCCATCGGTAGGTCCTCCAGTGCTCTCTTCAAGTCCGCCAGGACCTGAGCTCGTTTCCGGTCGTAGTGGCTCATCCATCGGTCCGCGATGTCGTTGATCGGCGCGGGGTTGAGGTAGTGGAGCTTCTCCCGGCCCCGCCGCAACGACGTGACGAGGCCAGCCGCCTCCAGAACGGCCAGGTGCTTGCTGACCGACTGTCTCGTCATCGAGAGCCCACGGCACAGCTCGCGCAGGCTCTGCCCGTTGCGGACGTTGAGGCCGTCGAGCAGCTGCCGGCGGCTTCGGTCCGCCAGCGCCCTGAACACCTCGTCCACTTCTCCCACGTCCCAAAGCGCAACCATATGGCTGCCTGACTGTAGGCAGCCATATGGTTGCCTGTCAAGAGTGACCTCGGTACCACCCGGAACACGCCCGAACCGGTGCGAGCAGGCCGACGTTCGTTTCCACTGAGCAGGCCCCCAGGCGAGGGACCTTCGTTTTCCGCCCGCCGGATGACCCCAGGTAGCCTGGATGGTCCATGGCGAAGAAACGATCCGGCACCGGTCCGGCGAATGGACAGCCGGGCGCGACGAGCTCGCCGGACGACGCCGACAGGATGACGAGCGACGCCGACGACGGCACCGTCGTCGGCCAAGACGACGCCGACGGTCCGGCCGAGTACGACGAGTCGGAGCACGACGAGTCGGAGCACGACGAGCCGGAGCACGACGAGCCGGAGCACGACGAGCCGGAGCACGACGAGCCGGAGCACGACGAGCCGGAGCACGACGAGTACGACGACGAAGACGACGACTCGGACGAGGCATCGACCGGGTCATCGAACGGCCGCGCGACGTGGACGACGGGGTGGCAACGGCTGTCGAAGACGTTCGTGACGCCGCCCGGGCAGTCCCGACAACGGGCGCCGCGGGCGACGGCGGCTCAGTCGTCGACGCCGGACTTCTCGGCGATGACGGACACCGAGAAGCGGAACCTCGTCAACCAGATCGATCCGACCGAACGGAAGATCGGCTACGTCGCGTCCGCGCTGGCCATCGTCCTTACGCTGGTCGCGAACATCCCGTACATGGTCCGTCGCGTCTCGGTCGCGACGACGACGAAGCCGAGCGGCCACAGCTGCGCGAACCACTACACGTACACGACGCACAGCGGCGGCGCGGCCACCTGCAACACCATCTACTCGACGAGCCACTACGTCTGGGGTCTGGTCGTCCTCCTCGTGTTCTCGGTGGCGATCTTCGTCACCGTCCGCATCGGTCGCCGGGCGCCGCTGGCGTTCACGTTGGTCCTCACCGGCCTGGCGATCGGTTCGGTCATCGCCAACACGATCATCGTCCTGCCGTTCATCTTCGCCGGCGGCTGGCTGCTGCTCCGGGCGTGGCGCAGCCAGAAGTACGGCTCGCCGTCGGCCAAGGCGGCACTACCTGGGTACACGCCACCGCGACGAGGACCGGCCCCGAAGGCCGGGTCCACCAGCGGCCGGTCGGGCAGCAGCACGACGAACGCCGGCCGGCGCTCCCGCAAGGGCCAGCCACCGGCGACGACGGCCACCGGCCGGGCGGTGCCGACGGCGAACAAGCGCTACACGCCGAAGGCGCCGCCGAAGAAGAAGACCCCGCCGCCCGACTGAGATGGACGCTCCCCCACCGGCCAAGTGGCTCAGCGTCGCGCCGGGTCGGCCATCAGGGCCGAGCGCAGCAGGTCGAGGACGTCGGCGCGGCGACGCACGAGTGACCGCGCCGTCGGCTCCTCGCCGAGCGCCCGCAACACCTCGACCTCGGTGACCATCCCGATCACGGTCGAATAGATCGCCAGCAGCAGCAGGTCGGGATCGTGGCGCCGCATCTGCCCGCTATCCATCTGGGCCCGGAGGAACTGCGACGCCCGCTCGACGAGCGGCCGCAGCGCGACGGTCATCTGCGTCGCCGCCGGCGGCCCGAGCCGGGCGACCTCGCGGACGAGCCCGAGGAGCTCCGGGCGGCGCGCCGCCAGCCGGAAGACGGAGCGCACGACGGCTTCGATCCGCTCCCAACCGTCACCGGCACCGTCGAGCGCAGCCTGCATCGCGTCGGCCAGCTCGCCCGCGCTCCGGTCGATCAGCGCGGCCAGCAGCGCATCCTTGCTCGGGAACCAGTAGAGGATCGTCTGCTTGGCGACGTCCAGCGACGCCGCGAGCGCGTCGAGCGACGTCGCCTCGTAGCCCCGGCCGCCAAACGACACGAGCGCCGCGTCGAGGATCCGGTCGGCCGTGCCGCTCCCGCTCCTCGCCGTTCCGGTCGCCATCTACCACATGGTAGACGGGCGTTGCCTACCAGATGGTAGACAGCCGATCTACCAAGTGGTAGACAAAATGGATGGCCATCAGCGAGCAGCTGGCCCGGAAGCGGTTCTTCGTGACCGGGGCCACCGGTTTTCTGGGCACCGCCCTGGTGGAGCGGCTGCTCCGGACGATTCCCGACGCCGAGGTGGTCGTCCTCGTCCGACCGGGCCGCCGGGCGTCGGCGAGCCAGCGGGCAGCCCGGGAGATCCTCAAGAACGACTGCTTCGACCGCCTCCGCGACGAGCTCGGCGACCGGTTCGCCGACGAGACGTCGCGCCGGCTCGTCGCGGTCGCCGGTGACGTCGGCCGCGACGGCCTCGGCCTCGACGACGACGGCCGGCGCCGGCTCGCCGCGAGCGATGTCGTCATCCACTCCGCCGCCACCGTCAGCTTCGACGCCCCGCTCGACCAGGCCGTCGAGATCAACCTGCTCGGGCCGTCCCGGGTCGCCGCCGCGGTCGTCGAGGCCCGTCGACAAGCGCGGACCGACGGCGCCGCCGATGCCGGGCCCGGCCACCTGATCGCCGTCTCGACCGCGTACGTCGCCGGAACGCACCAGGGCGAGGCCAGAGAAGAGCTGCTGACAACGAACCGGTACACGCTCGACGTCGACTGGGAAGCCGAGGTCGCCAACGCCCGCCGCCTCCGGGCCGACCTCGAAGCCGAGTCACGTCGTCCGAACAAGCTGACCGACTTCGCCAAGCAGGCCCGGGCCGAGCTCGGCGGGGCCGGCGAGCACCTGCTGGCCAACCGGGCGGAGAAGCTCCGCGACGAATGGATCAAGCGCCAGCTCGTCGACGGCGGCACGGCCCGGGCCCAGGCCCTCGGCTGGCCGGACGCCTACCCGTTCACCAAGGCGCTCGGCGAGCGAGCGCTGACGACGACGTACGCCGACGACGTGCCGATCTCGATCGTCCGGCCGTCGATCATCGAGTCCGCGCTGGCCGAACCTCAACCGGGATGGATCCGCGGCTTCCGCATGGCCGAGCCGATCATCGTCTCGTACGCCCGCGGCCTCCTGCGCGAGTTCCCCGGCGTCCCCGAGGGGGTCATCGACGTCATCCCGGTCGACATGGTCGTCGCGGCGATCATCGCCGTCGCCGCCCGCGGCCCTGACCCCGCCGGACCGTCGGTCGTCCAGGTCGCGTCCGGCGTCCGCAACCCGCTCCGCTACGGCCGGCTCGTCGAGCTCGTCCAGCAGTGGTTCAGCCAGCACCCCGTCTACGACGACCGGGGCCAGCCGATCTCGGTGCCCCAGTGGTCGTTCCCCGGTCGCGGCCGCGTCCAACGGCAGCTCGAGCGGGCGACGAAGGCCATGGACGCGGTCGAGCGACTGACCACCGCCCTCCCGGTCCGCGGCCGCCAAGCCGCCCTGTCGGCGCGGCTCGAGGACCGCAACGCGCTGGCCAAGCGCGCCCTCGGCTACGTCGAGCTGTACGGCGCGTACACCGAGACCGAGGCCCGGTACCGGGTGGACCGGCTGCTCGCTCTATCGGACTCGTTGGACGCCGCCGACCGCGACGCGTTCTGCTTCGATCCGGCCGTCATCGACTGGGACCGGTACGTCCACGACATCCACCTCCCGTCGGTGGTCGAGCACGCCCGCGTCCGGACGACCCCGGGCCGGTCGGCCGTCGACAAGCGGCCGGACCGGGCCCGTAAGGCCATCCTCTCGCCCGACCGCCACCTGGCGGTCTTCGACCTCGAGCACACGCTGATGGCGTCGAACGTCGTCGACACGTACGCCTGGTTGGCCAGCCGCCACCTGCCGGCGGCCAAGCGGGCGCGGTTCGTCGCCGACCTGCTGCGGGAGGCGCCGCGGCTGCTCGCCCTCGACCGCCGTGACCGCGGCGACTTCCTGCGCTCGTTCTACCGCCGCTACGAGGACGCGCCAGTCGACCGGCTGGCCGAGGACGCGTGGGAGCTCTTCCACCAACAGCTCCTCACCCGATCGTTCCCGGCCGGTCTCGCCCGCGTCCGCGAGCACCGGCGGCTCGGCCACCGCACGCTGCTCGTCACCGGCGCCCTGGACTTCGTCATCGCCCCGCTCCGGCCGCTCTTCGACGACATCGTCTGCGCCCGCCTCGGTCAGCACGACGGCCGCTACGACGGTCGGCTCGAGGAGCTGCCGCCGATCGGCGAAGCCCGAGCCCTCCTGCTCACCGACTACGCGGCGGCGCACGCTCTGTCCCTCGACGAGTCGGTCGCCTACGCGGACTCGGCCAGCGACCTGGCCATGCTCGAGGCCGTCGGCTTCCCCGTTGCGGTCAACCCCGAGTCGCGGCTGGCCGCCATCGCCCGGCGACGCGGCTGGCACGTCGAGCACTGGGCGAAGGCGTCCGGTGGCTCCCACCGCCCGCTGCCGATCGGCCCGCTCGACGTCATCCGGCCCGGCGGCCGGGCCGCGGCCGGCCACTCGGCCACCGGCGGCTTCGCCACCGCGTGGGCCACCGTCTCGCGCAGCGCCGCCCAGAGCCCCACCGATCGCGGGATCGCCCGATGAAGGCGCTCGTCTTCGAACACAACCTCCCCCGCTTCGCCGCGTCACGGGTGGCGTCGTTGCTCGGCTCGGGCCGCGGCGTCGGCGTCGGACCGCTCCGCCTGCTCGACGTCGACCCGCCTGCCCTGCCCGGCCCGGACTGGCGACGCGTGACGCCGCGGCTGTCGGGGATCTGCGGCTCCGACCTCGCCACCCTCGATGGGCGCAGCTCCGGTTACTTCGAAGACCTCGTCAGCTTCCCGTTCGTCCCCGGCCACGAGGTCGTCGGCACCGTCGACGACGACGGCTTCGGCGCCGACGGCCGCCCGCTGGCCGCCGGCTCGCGGGTCGTCCTCGAACCGGTCCTCGGCTGCGTCGCCCGGGCGATCGACCCGCCGTGCCCGGCCTGCGCGGCCGGCCGCACCGGCGACTGCGAACGCGTCGCGTTCGGCCACCTACGGCCAGGGCTGCAGACCGGCTTCTGCGCGGACACCGGTGGCGGCTGGTCGGCCGCCGGCCTCGTCGCCCACCAGAGCCAGCTCTACGCCGTGCCCGACGACCTGACCGACGACGACGCGGTGACGATCGAGCCGGTCGCCTGCGCCGTCCACGCCGTCCTCGCCGCCGGCGTCCGTGACGGTGACACCGTCGCCGTGCTCGGCGCCGGCACCGTCGGCCTCGCCGTCGTCGCCGCGCTGACCCACCTGGCCGGCACCGGTCGGGTGCCGGTGCCGGCCAACGTTCTCGTCGGCGCCCGCTACGGGCACCAGCGCGAGCTCGGTACGACGCTCGGCGCCACCGACGTCCTGCCGGCCGACCAGCTCGGCCGGGCCGTCCGTCGCCGGAGCCGCTCGCTCGTCCTCGGTCCGCCGGCCGTCCGCGACCAGCGGCTGACCGGCGGCGCCGACATCGTCTTCGACTGCGTCGGCTCGTCCGACTCGATCGCCCAGGCCCTCGACCTCGTCCGGCCGCGCGGCCGCATCGCCCTCGTCGGCATGCCCGGCCACGTGCACGTCGACCTGACGTCGCTCTGGCACCGCGAGGTCACGCTCGCCGGCACGTACGCCTACGGCGTCGAGCAGGTCGGCGCCGACGGTACGACCGCCCCGGTACGCACGTTCGACCTGGCCATCGAGACCGTCGCGGCCAAGCGGACCGGCCAGCTCGTCTCCGCCCGCTATCCGCTCGACCGCTTCGAAGAGGCCGTCGCCCACGCCGGCTCGGCCGGCCGCCGGGGCGCCGTCAAGATCGCCTTCGAGCTGCCGGCCCCCCGGCGCACGACGAAGAAAGGGAGCCCATGAGTCCCGAGGCCCGGGTTCGTCCTCGAGGTCGACCGGTCGACGCCGCCGACGCTGTTCTGGCACGGCGAGCGGTTCGCCCTCGAGAAGCTGCCGGAGGGCAGCCGGGTGATCTACGCCCCCGAGCCGATGGAGGCACTCCACGATCCAGTGGCCGCGATCCGCGAGGCCCTCCTCCATCCGCTCGGCGACAGCCAGCCGCTGCCGTCGCTGCTGCGGTCGGGCATGAAGCTGACCATCTGCTTCGACGACATCTCGCTGCCGCTGCCCCCGATGCAGGCCCCCGACGCCCGCCAGCTCGTCATCGAGCAGGTGCTCGACATGGCCGCCGCGGCCGGCGTCGACGACGTCGTCCTCATCGCCGCCCTCGCCCTGCACCGCCGGATGACCGAGCGCCGAGCTGCGCCACGCCTTGGGCGACCGCGTCTACGACGCCTTCGCCCCCTATGGCCTCCTCACCCAGCACGACGCCGAGGACCCCGACAACCTGGTCCACCTCGGCCAGACCGACCACGGCGAGGACGTCGAGATCAACAAGCGGGCGGCCGAGAGCGACCTGCTCGTCTACGTCAACATCAACCTCGTCGCCATGGACGGCGGCCACAAGAGCGTCGCCACCGGACTGGCCAGCTACAAGAGCCTGCGCCACCACCACAACCCGGCGACGATGCGCCACAGCAAGTCGTTCATGGACGCGCCGGCATCCGAGCTGCACTCCTCCAACTGGCGGATGGGCCGGCTGATCGCCGAGAGCGGCGTCAAGGTCTTCCAGATCGAGACGACCCTCAACACCGACACGTTCCCGAGCCAGTTCGCGTTCCTGCAGAAGCGCGAGTGGGAGTGGAACCTGCGTGACCGCGCCACCTTACGCGGCCACCGCCGGCGCGCTCGAGCGGACGCCGCCGCGCCTGGCCCGGCAGATCTTCCACTCGATCAAGGCCCCGCACGCGCTCACGTCGGTCCAGGCCGGCGAGGTCGAGGCGGTCCACGCGGTGACGACCGCCAACGTCTGGGCCCAGCAGGTCGTCGAGGTCGATGGCCAGACCGACATCTTGACGATGGGTCTGCCGTACATCTGCCCGTACAACGTCAACTCGATCATGAACCCGATCCTCGTCGCCTGCCTCGGTCTCGGGTACTTCTTCAACCTCTACCGCGGCAAGCCGCTGGTGCGCGAGGGCGGCGTCGTGATCATGCACCACCCGACCCCGTGGGACTTCCATCCCGGCCACCACCCGAGCTACATCGACTTCTTCGAGCAGGTGCTCTCGCAGACGACCGATCCCGTCGAGATGTCGAAGGTCTACGAGGAGTCGTTCGCCACCGATCCGTGGTACATCCACCTCTACCGCACCGGCCACGCCTACCACGGCGTCCACCCGTTCTACATGTGGTACTGGTGCGCCCACGCGCTCGCCCACCTCGGCCGCGTCGTCGTCGTCGGCGGCGATCCGAAGGCCGTGCGTCGGATGGGCTTCTCCCCCGCGTCATCGATGGACGACGCGCTCGAGATCGCCCGCGACGTCGTCGGCCCGTCGCCGACGTTGACCCACCTCCACTCACCGCCGGTGCTGATGGCGGACGTCAAGTGAGCCCGATGCCCCGGCCGGCGGATCTGGTCGCCAGGATCGGGCCCGCGGCCTTGGCCGCCAAAGTCGGTCGGGCCCGGTTCCCGCTCGCCGCGCCGACGTGGCCGTCGACCGTCCCCCGGCCGGCGCCCGAGCGCCACGTCGGGCTCGACTACGACCACGACTGGTCGCGCCGCTACCCCGTCCGGCTGGCCCGGGCGATGGTGCTCGACAACCTCACCCGCCCGGCCGCCCGGCTCGTCGCCCCGACGACGACGCGCGGCATCGAGCACCTGCGTCACCTCGACGGACCGGTCATCCTCGCCGCCAACCACGCCAGCCACCTCGACACGCCGCTCCTTCTCACGACGTTGCCGGTCGAGATGCGCCACCGGACGATCATCGCCGCCGCGTCCGACTACTTCTTCGACACGACGTGGAAGTCCGTCCTCTGGTCGTTCTCCCTCGCCGCCATCCCGATCGACCGGTCGAAGGTCAACCGGCGGTCGGCCGACACCGCGGCCGGCCTGCTCGACGACGGCTGGAACCTCATCATCTACCCCGAGGGCGGCCGTAGTCCCGACGGCTGGACCCAGCCGTTCAAGGGTGGCGCGGCCTACCTCGCCCGGCGGACCGGCCGCCCGGTCGTCCCCGTCTACGTGCACGGCACCCGGCACGTCCTGCCCCGCTCGGCCGACGTCGACACCGCCCCCGGCGGCCGACCGGCCGGCGGCTCCGGCGCCGAGTCGGCCCGGGGTCACGGCCTGCGGCGGTCCCCCGTCACCGTGATCTTCGGCGAGCCGCTCCACCCGGCCGACGGTGAGGACGCCCGCCGGTTCGGCGCCCGCGTCGAGGCCGCGGTCGCCGTCCTCGCCGACGAGGTCCGTACCGACTGGTGGAGCGCCGCGTCGCCGCGCCGCCGACGGATCGACCCCCTCGCCACAGGGCCCGGACACCGCGCCGTGGCGCCGGGCCTGGTCGCTCGATCCGGCACCCGTCGCTGGCCGCACCGGTGCGGCCAGCGAAGGTGACGACGATGGCATCCCCGCCGCGGCCGACCGGCCCTGGCCGCCGGTCTGAGCATCGCTCGCCACCGGGCGGTCTCCCCACCGCCGTGATGGCGTATAGAACGTGGGCCGCATGGAACCGGACCTCTGGGACCAGGACCCGGACCTCGACCTGACCGTCGTCGTTCCGTACTTCAACCCTGGCGACCGGGTCCGCCAGACGATCGACGAGCTCGTCGACACGCTCCGGGCGACGCCGGCCACGTTCGAGGTCATCGCCGTCTCCGACGGCTCGACCGATGGCAGTGAGCACAGCCTCGACGGCCTGCCGGGCGACGTCGTCCGGACCGTCCGGCTCGACCACAACTCCGGCAAGGGCGAGGCCCTCCGCGTCGGCTTCACCCGGGGGCGCGGCCGGTTCCTCGGCTTCATCGACGCCGACGGCGACCTGCCGCCGGAGCAGATCGCCGTCCTCGCCGCCTTCGCCACCGCCCGCGCCGCTGCCGACCCGGCCACCACCGCCGGCCGTCCCGGTGCCGGCAACCCGCTGCTGCCCGACGTCGTCCTCGGGACCAAGCGTCACCCGGACTCCCAGGTCGTCTACCCCCCGATGCGGCGGCTCTACTCCTGGCTCTGGCAGCAGGCCGTCTTCGTCCTCTTCCGATTGCAGGTTCGCGACACGCAGACCGGGCTCAAGCTCGTCCGCCGCGACGTCCTCGCCGACGTCCTTCCCCGGATGCTCGAGAAGCGGTTCGCATTCGACCTCGAGCTGCTCGTCGTCGCCCGGCATCTCGGCTACCGGCAGTTCGTCGGCGTGCCCGTCCGCATCCGCCAGCGGTTCGGCAGCACCGTCTCCGTCCGGGCGGCCGTCGGCATGCTGCTCGACCTGCTCGCCATCTGGTACCGGCTGCACATACGCCGCTGGTACGACGAGCCGCACCGGTAGCATCGGCCGGGGGTGCAACTTCGGCGGGGGTTGGACGAACGAACGGGGAGCAGGATGGGAGTCGTCGACGGTCAGGTCGCGTTCGTCACCGGCGCGGGCCGAGGACAGGGGCGCGCCCACGCGGTGCGGCTCGCCCACGAAGGGGCCGACATCATTGCGGTCGACATCTGCGAGCCGATCGCGACTATCCCGTACCCCATGGCCACCGAAGCCGACCTCGACGAGACGGCCCGGCTCGTCGAAGCCGAAGGGCGCCGCGTCGTCGCTCGTCGAGCTGACGTTCGTGACGCGCCGGCGCTGGCGGCGGTGGTGGCCGACGGTGTCGAGCGGTTCGGTCGACTGGACATCGTCGTCGCCAATGCCGGCATCGCGCCGATCGGTGGCGACGGCTCGGTCAGCGACGAGGACGTCTGGCAGGAAGTCGTCGGCGTCAACCTGACCGGTGTCTGGAACACCGTCCGGGTGTCGACCGCCGCCGTCATCGCCGGCGGACGGGGTGGTTCGATCGTGCTGACCAGCTCGACCGCCGGGCTCAAGGGCGGCATGAACCGCGACGCGGGCGACTTCGCGTACACCGCGTCCAAGCACGGCGTGGTCGGCTTGATGCGTTCGTTCGCGCTGGGTCTGGCGCCACATTCGATCCGGGTCAACACGGTCCTACCGACCGGCGTGTCCACGCCGATGCTGCTCAACGACGCGGTCGAGACCTTCATGACCGCCAACCCCGAGCTCGCCGGGGAGTTCAAGAACCCCTTGCCGGTCGACATGATCACCGCCGAGGACGTGGCCGACGCGGTGCTGTGGCTGGCGTCGCCGGCCGCCAAGTACGTGACCGGCGTGGTCCTGCCGGTCGACGCGGGCTTCACCGCGAAGTAGGGCCCTTCTCCGGCTCGGTTCCCGTCGGCGGGCTCAGCTCGCGTCGGAGGCCGCTCAGCTCTCGTCGATCGACAGCGCCAGCTCCGGGCACGCCGCCACCCCGTCACGGGCGGCGTCGTCTTTCCCCGGAGGCACCACGGCCTCGTCGATGGCGATGTAGCCGTCTTCGTCGAGGACGAACAGGTCGGGGTCGACCGCGGCACAACGGGCGTGTCCCTGGCAGAGCGAGCGGTTGACGATGATGCGCACGGCTAACCGGCCTTTCTCGTGACGGGCAGCGCCGCCAACGTGCGGAGCTCCGTTCCGTTCATCTCCCAACGGATCGCCGCCGGGTCGGTCAACCGGAACTCGCCGAGCCGGGCCAGGATCTCCTCGATGCCGATCCGCAGGATCCGCCGAGCCAGGTTCGACCCGATGCACCGGTGCACGCCGGCACCGAAGGCCAGGTGCCGGTTGGGCTTGCGGTCGAGGACCACCTGGTCGGCATCGGGGAACTCCTCGGGGTCGTGGTTCGCCGATCCGAAGACGATCTGGACCTTGTCGCCGGCCTTGATCGGGCAGCCGCCGATCTCGGTGTCGACCGCAGCCGTTCGCCCGAGCGCCTGGGTTGGGGTGTACACGCGCAACAGCTCCTCGATCGCCGGGTCGAGACGTTCGGGCTGGGCCCGCAGCATCGCCGCCGCCTCAGGGTCCTGGGCCAGGTGACGCAGCAACAGGGCGAGGGCCGCGGTCGTGGTCCCGAGACCGGACATCACGAGGTTGAAGTAGTAGAGGAGGAGGACGTCGTCGCTGATCGGTTGGCCGTCGATCTCCGTCGTCATCAGCGTCGAGACGATGTCGCGGGCCTGGCGCGGTGAAGTCCGACGGCCCTCGAGATCGGCCGAGAGGTAGGCGAGGAAGTCCTCGGTCGCCGTCCGCACCCGGTCCGGGTCGGTCGAGCGCAGGCGCTCGATGCAGTGCACCCACTCCGCCAGCTTCTCCCGGTCACCGTCGGGTAGGCCGAGGAGCCGCATCACCACGAGCCGCGGCAGGATGCCGGCGAACTCGTCCATCAGGTCGACCTGCTCGCGTTCGAGCATCGGCTCGATGAGCTCGACCGCCAGCTCGCGGATCTCGGGCTCCATCGCCAGCGTCGCCTGCGGGGAGAACCACGCGTTCAGCGGCTGACGCATGTCCCGGTGCTCAGGGGGATCGAACTCGACCGGCGGTATCTGTGGCCCGAGGATCGGGGGCATCGCGACCTTCTGGCTCGAGACGAACCGTTCGTAGTCGCCGACGACCTCGCGGACGTCCTCGTACCGGGTGACGAGGTGGAAGCCACCGAGCTGCTCGCTCCGGAGGACCGACGCGGTCGAGCGGAACTTTTCCCACAGGGGGTACGGGTCCTCGGCGACCGCATCATCGGTGGAGTCGTAGCTCCTGGCCAACTCGACGACCAGCGGATTCTGTCACCGGCACCCCTCCCGACTGCGAAGTCCCCCACCACGGCAACGACCGCCCCCCGCGACGGTAGCCGTAGCTTCGAGATTAGCTCAAGTGTTTGACTTCTTCGCGGCCCGGAGCCACGAGACCCGCGTCGCCCGCCGGACCGTCGCCAGCCGTTCCCGGCGCAGCGCGTGCTCCTCTTCGTCGGCCAGCCGGTCGAGCCGCCGATCGGTCGCCCAGCCGAGCAGCACGTCGGCCAGCGCCGGGTTCCGGGCGAGCACCGGCCCGTGCAGGTACGTCCCGACGACCCGGCCGGCCCACGCGCCCTCGGTGCCGTCGCCCGATCCGTTGCCGACACCGGCGACGACTCGAGCCAACGGGCGGGCGCCGTCGCCGACCGTCGTCACGCCGCCGTGGTTCTCGAACCCGGTCAGCGTCGGCAGTGGCGCGGCCGGCCGGTCGGGCCACCCAGCGTCGGCGACCGGGCTCGTCGTCGGCCGATCGGTGGCCGCCGGGCCGCCGGCGATCGGTTCGGCCAGTACCTCCCCGACGGCGCGGCGGCCGGACCCCTTTACGGTCGCCACGTCGAGCAGGCCGATCCCCGGCAGCGTCCGCCCGTCGGCGCCGGGGAACGTCCGGCCGACGATCTGGTAGCCCGCACAGACCGCGAGGACGGTCGCACCACCGTCGACCGCCCGTACCAGCGCGCCGTCCGCCCGCAGGATCTCCGCCGCCCGGAGCTGCGGACTGTCCTCGCCACCGCCGAGGCAGTAGACGTCGCCGGTCGGCAGCGGCTGGTCCGACGGCGCCTCGACCAGCTCGACGTCGATCCCCCGCCACTCGGCCCGGCGGGCGAGGACGAGCCCGTTGCCGCCGTCGCCGTACGTGCCGAGCAGGTCCGGGTGGACGACGACGATCGTCAGCGCCACCGCGTCATCCCCATCCCGTCAACGCCGGGCCAGTAGGTCGGCGAACGCCGTGTAGTTGCCGATGAACTCGACCGCGGTGCCCGGGTCGGCAGCGACGCCGGCCGTGCGGACCGCGGCCACCGAGTCGGCGACCGTCGTGTGCGCGACCCCGGCATAACGGAGACGGACCGACAGGTCGAGGCACCGTTCGCCGGTGGCAACGACCGGTCGCCCGTCGAGCTGCTCGAACGGCACGTCCCACAACCACGACGGGTCCCGGCCGTCGGCGATGCGGGCGTTGATCCCGACGACGACCGGCCCGGTGCCCGGACGGACGAGACCGAGCAGCTCCTGCCAACCGGCCGGGTTCTTGGCCAACATCAGCCGCGTCGAGACGCCGGCGATCGGACGAACGGTGAAGCGACCGGCCACCTCCCCGACCGCCGCCATCGCCAACAGCCCCCGCTCGGCCGGCACTCCCAGCCCCTCCGCGCCGGCTGCCGCCAGGACCGCGTTCGCCCGGTTGAACCAGCCCGGGATGGCGAGCACGACCGGCAACCGGCGGCCGTCCGCCCATGCGGCGACCGTCGAGCCGTCCGGCCGGTCCTCCAGCCAGACGTCGACCGGCGGCCGGGCGAAACCACAACGGCACGACCAGCCACCGGCTGGACCGTTGGCCTGACCGTCGGTCAGCCCGGCGTCGGTGAACTCGATCCGACCCTCGCAGGCCGGGCAGCCGACCGCGTCGAGCCGCCACCCGAGCCCGGCGGCCACCCAGACGACCCGGGGCGCGGCGGCCGCGGCCCAGACGACGAGGGGGTCGTCGGCGTTGGCGACGACCGTCGTCCCGGCGGCGTACCCGGTCGCCGCGGCCAGGCCCTCCCGCCACCGACCGGCCAGCATCCGCACCTCGTTCGTCCGGTCGAGCTGGTCCCGGGACAGGTTCAACAGGACGACGACCGCCGGGCCGAGCGACCGGACGAGCCCGGCCAGGTAGCTCTCGTCGACCTCCAGGACCACCGGCACCGCCGGCGGCCCGGCGCAGAGTGCGGCGACGTGGCCGGCGGGCATGTTCGCCCCGGTGGCGTTCGTGACGACCGCGCCGGCCGTCCCCGCTTCGACCGCGACGGCGAGCAGACGGGTCGTCGTCGTCTTGCCGTTCGTGCCGCTGACGAGCGCTACCGGCCGGCCGGTGGCGAGACGGTCGAGGAGCGACGCGTCGACGGCCAGTCCGGCCCGGCCGCCGAGAACCGTGCCGCTACCCACCCGGAGCGCCCGGGAGACGGCGTTGACCGACCGGGTCGCGGCGACCGCCAGACGCGTCCGCGGCGCCGAGCGCGGTAGGCCCGGACCGCCGGGCGACGGTGGTCACCGGTCGGTCGGCCGCATGCCCGGCGGGTACGTCCGGGCCAGCTCTTCGGGAGTCGGCTGGCAGCCGCGCCGGGCCTCGTCGGGGAGCAGCCCGGCGATCGACGCCATCAGCATCTCGGTGTCGGCGACCGCGTCGGTAAGTCCGAAATCCACCGGGCGGCCGACCCGGACCCGGATCGTCGGCGGGTGGGCGAGCGCCGTGACGTCCGGCAGCTTGGCCGACCGCGGCCAGACCCGCTCGGTGCCCCACAGGCCGACCGGTACGACCGGCGCACCGGTCGCCGCGGCCAGCCGGGCCGTGCCGGTCTTGCCGTGGAGCACCGGATCGAAGAACGCCTCGCCCCGGGGGATCGTCCCCTGGGGCAGCACGATGACGACCTCGCCGGCCGCCAAGGCAACCTCCGCCTCGCGCAGCGGCCGGGCCGAGCCGCTGCCCCGGTCGACCGGGATGCCGCCGATCGCCCGGGCCACCCAGCCGAGCACCGGTGCGTCGAACAGCTCCTTCTTACCCAAGAAACGGACCGGCCGACCGAGACCGGCGGCCACGAGCGCGAGGGCGACGACGTCGAAGTAGCTCCGGTGGTTCGACGCCAGCAGCACCGGTCCGTGCGCCGGGATCGCGTCGACGCCGTCGATGTCGAACCGGGCATACGGGAACGACTGCGGGCGGACGAACGGTCGGAGGAGGTGGTACGGCTCGAGCCCGACCACCGACGGCACGCCCGACGGCCGGTCCCAGTACTCGATCGGCCACCGGCGGGCCACCGCCACTAGACCGAGCGTGACGTCGGGGTTGACCGCGTGCGGGAACCCGACGGAGGAGAGGAGCGGGACGTCGAAGACGCTGTCCGAGCAGGCGTGACAGTCGGCCAGGTCGACCCCCTCCGCCTTCGCCCACCGAGTGACCGCCTGCAGCTTGCCGAGACCCCAGACGAAGCCACCCTCGAGGCGGCCGGCGTAGTGGCCGTCGACGACCTCGTAACGCGTGGCGACGACCGCGTCGAAGCCGAGCGCGTCGGCGAACGGTACGACCAGGTCGTAGGGGGTCGTCGTCGACAGGACGAGCCGGTGGCCGGCCGCCCGGAAGCCGGCGAGGACACCCGGCGCGAACGGCGCGACCAGGTCGACGAGCCCATCGACCGCCCGGTCGCCGGCCCGCTGGACCGCCGCCCGCGACCAGCCACGGGCGACGAACGCCGCGGCGCGGGCAAGCGCCATCGCCGGCAGGCTCTCGCCGAACCGGTCGTACGCGGCGTAGAGCAGCCGGTCACCGGGGATGCCGCGGTTGGACGGCACGACGCCTTCGGCCTCGAGCGCGGCGTTGAGCACCTGCCCGCTGGCCCGGCGCAGGAGCGTGCGGTCGAGGTCGACGAAGACAGCTCCCACCGCCCCGAGGCTACCGGTACGGACGGGTGAACCCGATGGACGAGACGCCCATGACGGGATGTGAAGGGGGCGGGAAGGGAGGGAAAAAATATCCCTGAACGCGGTGAAGGGATCGTCGGGGGGGAGACGATCCCTTCACTGGACCCGCCAAGGAACGGAGGGGGGGTTCCGGTAATCCCTGCGGCCTGAAGACATTTTGCGACACTCCCCTTGATCTGTCAAGCAGCTTCAAGAGATACTTCTCATCGCTTGTTACGATGTATTACGGTACAGTTGCAAGCAATCGAAGATCGAATGACCAGATCGAGCGCCTATGGATATTAAACACTTGCAAGCACTCGTCGGGATCGCCGACACCGGGAGCTTCTCGGCCGCCGCCGAGGCGATAGGCACCGTCCAGTCGAACATCTCCGCCCACGTCGCCCGGCTCGAGCGCGAGCTCGATGTCCTCCTCGTCGACCGGGCGTCCGGCCGGCTGACCGAGGAGGGCGAGGTCGTCGTCGCCCGAGCCCGCCGGATGATGGCCGAGATGGATGCCATGGTGTCCGACGTCGTCGCCATGCGGCACGAGGTGCGAGGAACGGTCCGCGTCGGCATGATCGGCACGACCGGCCGATGGCTCGTCCCCCAGCTCTTTGCCCGGCTCCGGGAGCGCCATCCCGCGGTCCACATGAGCGTCGCCGACGGCACGAGCACGACCCTCGAACCGCAGCTCCTCTCCGGCCAGCTCGACCTGGCCGTCGTCACGATGCCCGTGCCCGGCGACGAGCTCTCCGCGTCGCCGCTGTTCGAAGAGGATCTCGTTCTCGTCGTCCGCGCCGACCACCCGGTCGTCGACGCCCAGCGGATCGCCGACGGTCGCCAGCGGACGGGCGACGGTCGATCGTCGTCGCCGGCCACCGGGGCGACAGCCGGTGGGCCCGTGGCCGACCGGCCCGCCGGCGACGAAGGGATCGCTCCGCTGCCGCTCGCCGCCCTCGCCGACGTCGAGCTCCTGCTCCCGACCCCCGGCACCGCGCTGCGCGAGGAGATCGACGCGGCCGTCCAGCCGGCCGGCATCACCTTGCGCCCGTCGATGGAGCTCGACGGCCTCCGCATGATCGCGTCGCTCACGTTCGACGGCTACGGGCCGGCGATCCTGCCGGCCAGCGCGGTCCCGGGGCACCTGCGAGACCGCTTTGCCCTCGTGCCGCTCGAAGGCTTTCCCCGCCGCCAGGTCGGCGTCGCGCTGCGTAGCCGCGGCCTCCCTTCGGCCCCCACCCGGGCCCTGATCGACCTGCTCTACGTCGTCGTCCAGGACCCCCGCCCGCTGCCCGAGGGGCTCCACCCGGCCGTCGGCAGCCGGACACGGCGGCGCTGATCGCCGTCCCCCGCGACGGAATTCGTCGGGTGAGGTATCACGGTGGCGGTCTCGCAACTCAAACCGTCAGCCGCGGCACGCTCTGACCGCGGGATGCGGACAAGGAGCGATGCAGCCCATGAACGGCCGGATAGTTCACGTTGGTTCCTTGAGCCCTGACGACGAGGCGGCCTGGACGGCCCTCGCCGGCCGGGCCGCCGAGCCGAACCCCCTGTACGAACCGAACTGCCTCGTGCCGGCCGCCCGGCATCAGACGTTCGGCGACGAGATCCACGTCGTCTTCGCCGAAGAGGAGGGCCGGATCTACGGCTGTATGCCGGTTCGCCGAGTGCGGCGCTGGCGCAGCTTCCCGTACCCGTTCGTCGTCACCCAGGTCCGCCGAATGATCTACTGCGGCACCCCCCTCGTCGACCCCGATCGCAGCGACGAAGCGATCGATGCCATGCTCGGCGCCCTCCGGGCCGACCGCCGACTGACCAAGGGGCGGGTGCTCGTCCTCCAGGAAGTGACCGAGGGCGGCCCGGTCGACGTCTCGTTCCAGGCGGCGGCAGCCCGCCGCCACCTGCCGGTCCGCCGCTACGAGTCGTGGGAGCGCGGCATCGTCAACCGGCGCGACGAGCCCGACTACGAGCAGCTGCAGGGCCGACGCGACCGAAAGGAGCTGCGGCGATGCCGGCGGCGGCTGGGCGAGCTGCTCGGGTCCGAGCCGGTGGCCGTCGACCGGTCGGCCGATCCGGCCGCCATCGACGAGTTCATCGCGCCTCGAAGCGGCTGGGTACAAGAGCGACGCGCAGGTTGCGGTGGCCACCGTCGACGGTGAGGCGGACTACTTCCGCGAGATGTGCGCCCGCTTCGCCGCCGACGGCCGGCTGCGGGTCTTCTGTCTCGAGGCCGGCGGTCAGACGCTGGCCATGCAGATCCTGGTGACCGGCGGCGACGGGGTCTTCGGGATGAAGATCAGCTACGACGAGCAGTTCGCCAAGTACTCGCCGGGTGTCCTGCTCCACTTCGACTCGATGAAGGCCTGCCACGAGACGACGGACGGCCAGTGGATCGACACGTGCTCGTCGCCCCAGTTCGAGGTGCTCATGCGCATCTACCCGGACCGTCGGCGGATCACGTCCTACTTCGTCCCGCTCGGCCGGAACCCGGTCGACCGGCTGGCCGTCAAGGCGTTCATGACCCTCCGACCCCTTCACAAGAAGCTCCACGACCGCCGAGGCGCCGCCCATTCGACCGGCCACGCCAAAGTGACCGCCGACGCCGGGCCGGCCCTCGACACCGCCGCCGGCCCGGACGTGAACGCCGAACCGGTCCCTCCGCCCGCGCCGACGCCGATCTCGGCGGAGCACCGGGCCCCGACGGCCACGTCTGCGCCTTCCGACCTCATCGCCGCCGCCGGCTGACGCCCCCCGATCGGCGCCGGCGCGGTATCACCGGCCGGCAAGCGCGCTCTTCTCAGTGGACCGTCGCCAGGGACCTCCGCTCGGCCCCAACCGCAGACGAGGAGGACGGAACCAGATGATGAACGGCCGCATCGCGCGGGTACGCACACTGTCGCCCGAGGACGAGGCGGCCTGGACGGCGCTCGCCGCCCGGTCCGCCGAACCGAACCCCCTGTACGAGCCGAACTGCCTCGTGCCGGCGGCCCGGCACCAGACGTTCGGGGACGAGATCCACGTCGTCTTCGCCGAGGAGGACGGCCGGATCTACGGCTGCATGCCGGTCCGGCAGCTCCGCCGGTGGCGCAGCTTCCCGTACCCGTTCGTCGTCACCCAGGTCCGCCGGATGATCTACTGCGGCACGCCCCTCGTCGATCCCGAACGCGGGGCCGAGGCCGTCGCCGCCATGCTCGGCGCTCTCCGGGCCGATCGGCGGCTGACCCGCGGTCGTGTGCTCGTGATCCAAGAGCTGACCCAGGACGGCCCGGCGGACGCCGCGCTCACGGCGGCCGCGGCGACCCGGAAGCTGTCAACGTATCGCTACGAGTCGTGGGAACGCGGTGTCGTCAACCGCCGCGACGACGGCAACTACGAAGCCCGGCAGAGCCGGCGTGACCGCAAGGAGCTGGCGCGCTGCCGCCGGCGGCTGACCGACGCCCTCGGCTCCGAGCCACGGCTCGTCGACCGGTCGGCCGACCCGGCGGTGATCGACGAGTTCATCGCCCTCGAAGCAGCGGGCTACAAGAGCGACGCCGACGTCGCCGTGGCCACCGTGCCCGGAGAGTCGGCGTACCTGCGCGAGATGTGCGCCCGCTTCGCCGCCGACGGCCGACTGCGCGCGTTCTGTCTGGAGGCCGGCGGCCAGACGTTGGCCATGCAGCTGGTCCTGACGGCCGGCGTCGGGCGGTTCGCCATCAAGGTCAGTTACGACGAGCAGTTCGCCAAGTACGCGCCAGGCGTCCTGCTGCATTTCGCCGTCATGGACGCCTGTTTCGCGGCCGACGACGCCGAGTGGATCGACACCTGCTCGTCACCGCGGTTCGAGGTGCTCCTGCGCATCTATCCCGACCGGCGCCTGATCACGTCCTACTTCGTCCCGCTCGGTCAGAACCCGGTCGACCGGCTGGCCGTCAAGGCGTTCATGGCGCTCCAGCCGCTCCACCAGAAGCTCCACGACACGCGGTCGCGCCGCCAGGCCGTGGCCGGAGCACGACACCGGCATCCGTCTTCCGGCATCCCCGCCGAACCCGATCCGGTCGACGGCGACGCCACGTCGACGACGGCCGACCGCCCGATCGCGACGGCCGCTCCACGGACCTAAGCCCGTCATAAATTTGTGTATCACGTCGTTGGGTGATTACCTCGGTGACGCACCCGTAACGACCAGCGATTTTCGCCGATGGCCGAGCCTCCGACGACACTCGCGGTGCAAGAACTCGGAAGAAAATGGGTTGACCGATCAGTCCAGTCCCGTTATCGTACGCATCGGGATTGGAGTGTTGATCTGCAGGCGTCTTTAGTTGGTCGCCGTGTCCTGCAGGGAGCGAGGGCGAAACCGACCTTCCCGATTGTTGCCTCGGCTGCGGAGTCCGAGGCCCGATCCAGGAGCGGGAAAAGGTCGGTATGGACGTCGTGGAGTCCTTGCGTCATGAACGCCGGGACAACGAAGCTTGGACGCATCAGACGTCCGGTCTCCCTTCGATGGAGCGCTCGCCCACCGAGGGCGCTCGCATCCTCGTCATCGACGGCAACCTGCTCACTGCCGAGGCGATCGTCCTGGCGCTGAGCCAGATCCAGTTCACCGCCCGGTTCGCCCTTCCGGTCACGGCTGACCACGTCCGAGACGTCGTCAGCTGGAAGCCCGGCCTGGCGCTGCTCGACATCGACTCGGTCGATCCGGCCACGGCCGTCGAGTGCGTGAGCATCCTCAGCCAAGCCGAGATCCCGGTGGCCGTCATGAGCGGGAGCCGCGACGGCTTCCTCCTCGGTCAGTGCATCCAAGCCGGCGCGTCGTCGGTCGTCGACAAGAGCTCACAGCTCAACGAGCTGATCGGCATGATCGTCCGCATGCTCGCCGGCGACACCGTGATGACCGAGGAGATGCGGCAGCGGCTGACCGAGCCGTACCAGCGGGAGTCGCGGGCCCGCCGAGCCAAACTGGCACCGTTCGACGTCCTGACCCAGCGCGAGAAGTACGTACTGTCCGAGCTGATGGAAGGGCACTGCGCGGACGAGATCGCCCGTCGGGCGTCCGTCTCGATCTCGACGGTGCGCTCGCAGATCAAGGCGATCCTCCAAAAGCTCGGCGTGAACTCGCAGCTGGCCGTGGCTGCACTGGCCCGTCAGGCTGGCTGGGCGTACGACCCGGCAACCGACGGCGAGCCGACGCTCCTCGCCCGTTCGGCATAAGCCGCGTCGGGCCGGCCCGACGCTCGTCAGCCGACCGTCTTGCGGGCGATGACGAGATCCTGATGGCTCAAGGCCGGTTCGTACCCGTCCCAACCGCCGCGGTGGACGGCGTCGACCGTCAGGCCCAATGACCCGAGACGGCGACGGGCCTCGGCCTCGGTGCACGCGATCGCCGGTGCGGTTCCGACCCGGCTCCCGTTCGGCCGGTCCGCGTCGGGCCGGCCGTCGTTCCACAAGAACCACGTCCCGAAGTAGGTACCGCCCGGCCGGATGACGCGGGCGGCCTCGGCGAGGTACCAGTCGAACGCCTCGGGCGTGAGCTGGAGGATGGCCCCGAGCGTCACGAAGTCGAACGTGGCGTCGGCGTAGGGCAATGGCTCGGGCGCCGACGCGGTCGCACCGGGGGCCGCCGGCCGAGTCGCCTCGGTGGCGCCGGGCCCCGCCGGAAGGCCGCCCATCGACAGCTGGCGGAAGTGGAAGTTCGGGTACCGGGCCGTGATGACCTGCTGGCACCACACGGTGCCCTCCGGCCAGTCGTCGACGGCGTCGTACGCCCCGTCGGGGGCGATGTAGCCGGTCAGCGGGATGGTCATCCGCCCGGCCCGGCAGCCGATGTCGAGCAGGTGGTCGTCCGGCCGGAGGCCGCCGAGCTCGACCATGTAACCGAGGAAGGCCCGACCGACTGCCCGGAAGTCGCCGGGCACCCGGGACCGCAGCGACCACGGCGGCACCGGCACACCGTGCCGCCGATCACGGGCGTCGTCGACCAACCGGACGACCGGTCGGGCGGTCGCCTTCAACGGGCCCTTGACCCAGCGCGAGGCGATCGGGCGGGCGTCGGCCCGGGCGGTCACAGTCGGTACCGGCCCCGTCAGATCGACCGCCGCCGGGCGGTCTCGAACTGGCGCCGCTCCAGGTCCCGCTGGACGACGGCCGGCGGGATCGGACTGAGATCGCTGCAGCGGACGAAGCCGGCCAGCGACGTGCCGCTGGGGTCGGCGTCGACGTTGGATGCTCCCTCGCCGTTCTCGAGGTCCTCTTCGCTCACGGTCTGGAAGTGCACGCTGAAGTACGTCCTCAACGTCTCGTTGGGAACGGTCGAGTAGAGCTGGGCCACCGACGACAGGATCACCCCGCCGGCCGGGCAGCTCACCCGGAGCTCCGGGTTCAGCTCGATCGGGGCCAGCGGGCGGGGCTGGGCGAACAGCTCGGCCGCGGTCGCGGCCTGGCCGAGGCGGTCCGCGTCGCTCCACTCCTCGTAGTCGAAGTCGGAAGAGCTGTTCTGGATCGGCAGGTCCCAGTAGGCCGGATGGAACGCGAACGCCGCGCTGGCGTCGAGGTCGTAGAGCGGCAGCCACCAGTTCAGTTGGCACGGCGACGCGGCGTACCACGTGTCGCGGTGCGGGTGCTGCGGGACACCGAGGCCGTGGGCGATGAAGCCGCGGCCGGTCGTGGCGGTCAGGGACGGCGCGCCGATGAACGTGGTCGCCGGGATCGCAGTCGAGGTCGGCGACGACCCCACTGGCCAGATCGGTGACCACGTGGCTGAAGTTCCGGGCAGCCGCCTTGAACAGGACCGCGAACTCGGTCTCCGACATCCGCTGCTGTGCCCACCCCGGCTCGTCGCCGAGCATCTGCTCGATGACGTTCCGCGTCGCCGCGCAGAAGGCGACCGTGGTCGGGCGCGGGCCGTAGACGAACACGTCGCCCGAGAACAGTGACCGTCGCCGGACCGCGTCAGGCACCTCCGCGTCCGTGAGGGAATGGACAATCGGCACGTATTCGTACGCTCTCTTCCAACTCGTGGACCCCGCCGGCTCACGCCGGCCGCGGTACGGGTCCAGGACCAGCACATCAGGACACTCTGCAGCTGACAGAGCGACGCCGACGCCCGCTGATACTGGTCCTTCCCTTGGTGCAGCCATCCCGAACCAGAACCTGGGGAAGACCCGGGGAACCGTTGCGCGGGGCCCGAACGGGCCCGCCTGACCGCCGGCGACGCCCGGCGACGAGACGGTTCCGGCGGCCGCTCGCCAGGGCCCCCGCAGACACCGGAAATCCAGCTCATGAGTACCATCACCTGGCTCGATAGGGTGGTTGACCGTCGACCACCCCGCCGTTACTCTGTCCCTGGGTTTGATGCACTGATCCGTGGCTGTAGTTGGTCGCCGTAGGCCACGGGGAGCGAGGGCGAAACCGGCTTACCCGTAGCGGAGAAATCTCCCGGGTGGCGCTTTACTCGGGACCGAGGCGAGGCGGAGTAAGCATGGAGCCCATCGGGCAATTGACGGTCCGGAATGTCATGTCCCCACAGTGGCGGGGTCGCAAAGCCGTCGTGTTGGACGACGACCTGTTCTCGGCCGAGGCGCTCGTCACCGCGCTGTCGGCCTGCGGGGTCACCGCCCGCTTCGCCCTTCCGGTCACGCCGGCACACCTCAAGGACGCCGTCCACTGGGGCCCCGAGCTGGCCCTGCTCAACGTCGACTACCTCGACGACGCCGACGTCACCGAGCTCGTGGACATCCTGGCGACGGCCGACGTGAGCGTGATCGCCCTGACCGCCCAGCCGGGCGAGCCGACCGCGTGTGGGTTGCGCGACGCCGGCACCGTTGTCGTCGACCGGACGCTGCTCGCCGGCGACCCAGAGGCGGCGTTGCGGGACCTGCTGGGCCACTCGGCGCTCGACGCCGAAACGGCGTTCTCCCACGTCGAATGGGCTGCCGAGGTCGCCTGACGCCTACGCCGGCCGGGTGCCGACGATGTATCAAAAAGGGCTAGATCGGCTCTTTCGAGGGTGGGACAGGCCAGCGAGACCAACGCCGAACTGCGCACGGTCGTAGGCGCCGGCGACGGGCCGAAAGGCACACCGTCGGCCCCGGTGGTCATCGCCACGTTGTTGCCGCCGAACGGGGGCAACGGCGTGCAGACGCACTTCGTCGAGTTCATGCGCTTCTTGGAAGCCGAGGACGTCCCGGTCTCGCTCGTCACGCCGTTCTCCTACGGCGGCGTCGCCCGGGACGCGACGTTCGGCATCCGACGGCTCGTCGCTCCGTTCAGCGGGTCGGCGGACGTGGCGTGGTACCGGTTCGGCCACGTCGTCTTCTTGCAGCAGGCGCTCCGTCGCCAGCTGGCGACGGCCGATGACGCGGTCGTCTACTGCCAGTGCCCGGTTTCGGCGCTGGCGGCCCTGCGGGCCCGGCGGAGCCCCCGCCAGAAGGTCGTCATGGCGGTCCACTTCGCGGTCTCCCAGGCCGACGAGTGGGTCGGCAAGGGCCTCATCCCCCACGACGGCCACGTGTTCCGGTCGATCAGGGCACTGGAACGCCGTGTCCTCGATCGCGTCGACGGCGTCGTCTTCGTCTCCGAGTCGGCCCGCGAGGACCTCTGGACGGGCGATGTGGCCGTCCCGACGGCGACGATCCCCAACTTCTTGACCGTCCGACCGGTGCCGGCCGGCATGGCCCGGCGGGCCGACCTGCTGAGCATCGGCACGCTCGAGCCCCGGAAGAACCATCGGTTCCTCCTCGACACCCTCGCCGCGGCCAAGCATCGTGGCCGGCGGTACACGCTGGACATCGCCGGCGACGGGCCGGAACGACGCAACCTGCTCGACCAGGCGGACGCGCTCGGGATCGGCGACCAGGTCCAGCTCCTCGGCTACGTCCCCGATGCCGGCGACCGGCTCGCCGGGTACCGGGCGTACGCCCATTCAGCCAAGAGCGAGGTCTTCGGCCTGGCGCTCATCGAGGCGATGGCCGCCGGCGTCCCCGTCGTCGCCCCGCCGGTCGGTGGGATCCCGACGCTCTTCGACGACCCGGTCGAAGGCCGGTTCTGGGCGCTCGACGACCCCGCCGGCGCCGCCGCCGTCCTGATCGAACTGCTCGACGACGAGCCGACCCGGGCCCGGATGGGCGCGGCGGCCCGCCGGCGGTTCGTCGACCACTACGACGCGGCTGTGGTCTGCCCCGATCTGTACCGGTTCCTCGCGTCCGTGCCCGGTCGGTCGACGGCCGGCGCCGACGGCGCACCTCGGAAGGGCTCGCGCCAGGGACTCCCCCAACCGGCCTGATGACCGACGGACGGCGGTCGGGCCGCCACCACAAGATGCCGGTCCGGTTCGGGCTGACGGCGATCGACCAGTGTGTGTCGTCGCTGTCCAACTTCGCGGTCGGCGTCGGCGTCGCCCGGGTCGCCGGCGTGGCCGGCTTCGGCGCGTACTCCCTGGCCTATGCCGGCTGGCTGGTCGTGGCCGCCATGCACCGTTCCCTCATCACCGACCCCATGTCCATCGAGAACGACGTCCACCAGCCCGACGCCGCCCGGCACGTCCGCATCGGGTTGGCCGCCGAGCTGACCCTGGGTCTGGGCGCCGCGGTCATCTTCGCCGCCATCGGGCTGGCCCTGATCTCGATGGGCCAACGACAGTTCGGGATCTGTTTCGTCGGCCTGGCCCCGTGGCTTCCCGTCCTCTTGGCCCAGGACTACTGGCGGTGGGTGGGGTTCATGAACTCCAAGCCCCAGAAAGCCCTGGCCAACGACGTCGTATTCGTCGTGATCCAGGTCGCGGCCTTCGCCGGGCTCTTCGCCGCCGGGGTGCACTCCGCCCTGCTGGCCATCTTCGCCTGGGGAGCCGGCGCCTTGGCCGGGGCCCTCTTCGGACTGTGGCAGTTCTCCACCCGGCCGTCGCTGCGGGGCGGGTTCACCCGGATCCGGGAACGGTGGGCACTCAGCAAGTGGATCGCCGCGGTGAACGCCATGGCCCAGGCGACATACGAGGCCACCCCGGTGCTGACCAGCGCGTTCCTGGGCCCGGTGGGCATCGGGGGGCTGAAGGCAGCCAACAGCCTGGTCAGCGGGCCGTCCCTGGTCCTCATCCAAGCTGGCGGCAGTATCGGCCTACCCGAGGCCACCAAGGCGCTCAAGAACCGCGGCTGGCCGGGACTGCGGCGAGTCCAGCGGGTCGTCACCGCCGCCGGTCTCCTCAGCGTCGGCGTCATCGCCGCTGTGATCTTCCTCTTCGGCCAGACCCTGCTCGTCCACATCTACGGCAACGCGTTCGGCCAGTTCTCCCAGGTCGCCGACATCCTGGCGGTCTCCGTCCTGGTGGCCGCCGGGGGCCTGGGAGCCATCCTGAGCCTCAAGGCCACCCGGAAGGCCCAGCGGATGGTGCCGGTCAGCGCCGTCTCGCTGGTCGTGTCCATCGTCGCCACCGTCGTTCTCGTCCAGCGGTTCGGGATCACCGGTGCCGCCGTCGCCACCCTCGTCGGCACCTCGACGATGACCCTCGGACTGCTCGTCGTCCACTGGGCCACCTCCAAGCGGGCCGCCGAGGAGCTGACCGCCGGCGGTACCCTGGTGGCCGAGGAGCCGACGCCGGTGGCACCCGACCCGCTAGAGGAGCCTGCAGATGCCCTGGACGGGGACCCGACCGGCGAGCGCCTCGGCCAGCACTACGCCCGCCACGCCAAAGGCAGCCACGCCAATGGCAACGGGGCCAACGGCAATGGGGCCAACGGCAATGGGGCCAACGGCAATGGGGCCAACGGCAATGGGACCGGCCGGACGAGGCCGGCCGTCACCCCCCGTGGCGCGGTCCGCCTGCCCACCCGACCGTTCGTACCCACCCTCGATCTCTCCATCCCCGCCAGGCCAACCGGAGGTAGTGCGCCAATGAAGATCCTCGTCGTCCACAACCGTTACCGGTCGTCATCGCCGAGCGGCGAGGACCGGGTGGTCGACCAGGAGCACGCCGCCCTGGTCGACGCCGGCCATATCGTCCGGCGGTTCGAGCTGTTCAGCGACGACATCGCCACGTTCTCGCCGGCCCGCAAGGCGCTCGTCCCCGCCGAGGTCGTCTGGAACCCGAAGTCGGGCCGGGACATCGTGCCGGTGCTCGACGAGTTCCGGCCCGACGTCGTGCACGTCCACAACCTGTTCCCTCTCCTGAGCCCGGCGGTGCTCACGGCCTGCCAGCGTCACGGTGTCCCGACGGTCGTCACCCTGCACAACTACCGGTTGATCTGCCCGGCGGGGAGCCTCTTCCGGGACGGGGCGGCTTGCCGGGAGTGCGTCGGACTGAAGGTGCCGCTGCCGGGCGTCCAGCACGGCTGCTATCGCGGTTCGCCGGCCGCCACGCTGCCGATCGCCACCGCGACGACGACGCAGCGACCGGTCTGGCGGTCCGCGCCGTCCGCGTACATCTTCCTGTCCGACGCTCAGCGCCGGGAGATGGAGTCGATGGCGTTCCCGCTCGACCGGTGTTTCGTCAAGCCGAACCTCGTGCTCCCGGCCCCGCCGCGGGGCGACGCCGACCCGCTGGTCGTCTATGCCGGCCGGTTCACCGAGGCCAAGGGGGTCCACATCCTCATGCGGGCCTGGGACCGGTTCCTCGAGCGGCGGCCGGCGACGACCTTGCGACTGGCCTTCGCCGGGTCCGGCCCGCTCGAGGACAAGCTCCGAGCCTGGGCCAGCACCCGCCCATCCGTCGACGTCGTCGGTCTGCTCGACCGGGAGGCGTGCGCGGCGCTCGTCCGCCGGGCCCGGGCCGCCGTCGCCCCGTCGGAGTGGCCCGAGCCGTTCGGGCTCGTCGTCCCCGAGGCGATGGCCGCCGGCGTGGCGCCGATCGCCACCGCCCACGGCTCCTTCGTCGACATGATCGCCGACGGCGTCGACGGGCTGCTCTACCCACCCGGTGACGCCACCGCGCTGGCTCGGATCTTCGATGTCGTCGAGGACGACCCGGTCTCGCTCGACCAGCTCGGCGAGGAGGCGCGGCGGACGTACGAGCGCCGCTTCCACCCGACCAAGAACATCGTTGAGCTCGAGACGATCTACCGCTACGCCATCGACCACCCGCGCCGTCGGAACCGGGGGCGGTCGGGCAGCTGGGCCATCGCTGACCTGGTGAACCCGCAGACCGCGTCTACGGTGTCGACCATGGCGGACGTGTCGGACAAGCCGTCGGGTTCGAACACGCCCGGCGGTCCCAACGGCTCAGACGGGCTGAACGGCGCCGGTGGGCTGAGCGGCGCCGTTGGGACGGGGGATGCCGGTGACGTGGCCGTATCGGGCCTGAGGGGCGACGCCGCCCCGAGCCCGGCGACGAGCCCGATCGCCGGCGAGCACGGCAGCGCGGCCTCCGAGGCCTCGATCGCCGCCTTCTGGGAGTCGCACCCGTGCGGCGACGAGATGATCGGGGGCCTCTCGGAGCGGTACCGCCAGGACTACGAACGGTTCTTCGACGACTACGACGAGCTCCGCTACGGCATGGAGTCGCACATCCCGGGCTGCCTCGACCAGCTCGACCTCAAGGGCAAGCGGGTCCTCGAGATCGGCCTCGGCCAGGGAGCCGAGTCGGAGCAGCTCATTCGACGGGGTGCCGTCTGGACGGGTCTCGACGTCACCGAGGAGTCGGTCCAGCGGGTGCGGACCCGGCTCGAGCTGCGCGGGCTCTCCTACACCGAGATCATCCGCGGCTCGGCGGTCGACATCCCCGTCGCCGACAACTCGTTCGACCTCGTGTTCTCCCACGGCGTCCTGCACCACGTCCCGGACATCCAGAGCGCCCAGAGCGAGATCCACCGGGTGTTGCGGCCCAACGGGCGGCTGGTGGCCATGCTCTACGCCCGGAATTCACTGAACTACTGGGTCTCGATCGCCATGCTGCGGCGGGTCGCCCTTCTCTCGGCGGCTCCCCTGCGTCGCCGACCGGACGGGATCCTCGGCGACCACCTCGACAACGCCCGGCGGGAGGGGTTCTCGAACTACCTGCGCCTGGAGCGGTTCACCCACGCCAACACCGACGGGCCGAAGAACCCGTTCGCCCGGGTCTACGACCGGGCCCGGGTGGAGCAGGACTTCCCGTCGTTCACGATCGTCCAGGCCCGCAAATGGTTCATGCACGCGCCGCCGCTGCCCGTCCACGGGCTCCCGGGCGGCCGCTACCTCGGCTGGCATCTCTGGGTCGAGCTGGCACCGCGTCCGGAGAAGACCGTCGCCGACCGGGAAAACGCCAGCCCGGGCACGGTCCGGGGCATCCCGGTCATCGGCGCACGTTGATGTATCACGACGCCGCCTGACCGCTCTCTCCTTCGACACACCGCAACGCCTGCCCACCGACGAGCTCGACTCCGAGGTGCAGGTCGAGGGAACACCTCTCGGCTGCCGCTCCGGCGGGACAGGTCCCGGCAAGGGGCACGACCGACGCCCACGAAAGGAAGCAATGGAGGACGAGATTCGTCAGATTCTGGCTACGCACGGTCGGATCCCCGTCGACATCGCCACGCTTTCCAACGACGACGACCTGTTCGAGGCCGGGATGACGTCCCACGCCAACGTCAATGTGATGCTGGCCTTGGAAGACGCGTTCGACTTCGAGTTCCCGGAGGCGATGCTCCGGCGCAGCACGTTCGCCTCGGTGGCCGCCATCCGTGACGCCATCACCGACCTCACGACGGTCGGGGCGTCGTCATGACGACGGCCAGCATCGAGCGACCGGTGGTCGACCTGCCGACGCGGGCAGCCGTCGTCGCCAGTGAGGTCGCCGGCCCGGCGGCCGACGACGTCGACCGGGAGGCCCGCTTCCCGTTCGAGGCCATCGACGCCCTGCGGGCCGAGGGGATGCTCTCACCGCTGGTACCGACCCGCCTCGGCGGCGAGGGAGCCAGCCTCCGCACGGTGGCCGAGGCCACTGCCGCCCTGGCCCGGCACTGCGCGTCGACCGCCATGGTCTACGCCATGCACAACCTGCAGGTCGCCTGCCTCGTCCGTCACCCGCTCAACGACGAGCTCGAGTCCTACGTGCGGGACCTCGTCACCCATCAGTACCTGCTGGCGTCGGCGACGACCGAGCTCGGGACCGGTGGCGACACCCGCTCGAGCGTCTGCGCCCTCGAGCGCGAGGACGGTCGCTACCGCCTGGAGAAGCAGGCGCCGGTCATCTCCTACGGCGAGCACGCCGACGGCGTCCTCGTGACCTGCCGGCGTGGCCCCGACAGCCCGCCGAACGACCAGGCCCTCGTCTTGTGCACCAGTGACGACGTCGAGCTGAAGCCGCTCAGCGACTGGGACACGCTCGGCCTGCGGGGCACCTGCAGCCGGGGGTTCGCGCTGAAGGCCACCGGGCCGGAGACCAACATCCTCCCGGTTCCGTTCGCCGACATCTCGACCCAGACGATGCTCCCGGTCTCGCACATCCTCTGGAGCCACGTCTGGCTCGGCATCGCCACCGAGGCGTTCGACCGGGCCCGCAAGAGCGTCCAGTCCGAGGCCCGCAAGAACCCCGGCGTCACCCCGCCGTCCGCCCTCCGCCTGGCCGAGCTGGCCACGCGCTACGAGCAGCTCTCGTCGCTCGTCCACGGCGCCGCCCTGGCGTTCGAAGAGATCGCCGACGACGAGGCGGCGCTCTCCCGGTTGAGCTTCACCGTCAGCATGAACTCGCTGAAGGTGAACGCGTCGACGATGGTCGTCGAGATCGTCGGTGCCGCCCTCGGCATCTGCGGCATCAACGGCTACCGGCTCGACTCGCCGCTCACCATGGGCCGACTGCTGCGGGACGCCCACGGTGGCGCGGTCATGGTCAACAACGACCGCATCCTGGCCAACAACGCCCAGCTCCTGCTCATGAATCGAGGCATGTGATGACCGTCGACACCGTTCCGACCGAGGCCCCGTCAACCGAGGCCGACCCGGCCGACGGCAGCCGGATCGAGGCCGGGAGCCACGCGTATGACGACTTCCGTGAAGCGCTCTTCGCCAGCGGCGTCCTGTTCGACACCGGCCAGGAGGGCGTCTACGGCTACTCCGGCACGTACCAGCGGATCGTCACCGGGCTTGACCGCCTCATCACCGAGCTCGGCCGCTCCGCCTTCGAGCCGGTGCACTTCCCGCCGGTCCTCGTGCGGCCCACGTTCGACCGGACCGGTTACCTGCACTCGTTCCCCGACCTCATGGGGTCCGTCCACGTCTTCCGGGGCGGTAACAAGGAGCACCGGGAACTGTCGAAGCGCTACGACGAGGGCGGCAACTGGCCCGAGCTGCTCGAGCCGGCCGAGGTCGTGCTCAGCTCGGCCGCCTGCCACTCGCTCTACCCGCTGTGCACCGGCACGCTGCCGACGGGTGGTCGCTACTTCGAGATCGAGAACTGGTGCTTCCGCCACGAGCCGAGCCCCGATCCGGCCCGGATGGTGGCGTTCCGGATGCACGAGCTCGTCTACGTCGGCGACGCCGACACCGCTCAGACCTACCGGGACACGATGCTGCCCCAGGGCGTCCAGCTGCTGGCCGACCTCGACCTGCCGATGGACGTCGTGCCGGCCAACGACCCGTTCTTCGGCCGGCTCGGCACGCTCAAGGCGTCCGCCCAGCTCGAGGAGAACCTGAAGCTCGAGGGCGTCACGCCGATCTGCTCGGCCGAGAAGCCGACGGCGATCATCTCGGGGAACTGCGCCCGCGACCACTTCGGCGAGCCGTTCGACATCACGACGAGCACCGGTGAGGTCGCCCACAGCTCGTGCGTTGCCTTCGGCATCGACCGGATCGCCCTCGCCCTGCTCCACCGGCACGGGCTCGACCCGGCGACCTGGCCGGCCGACGTCCGCCAGCGGCTCTGGCCATGAGGCTCGAGCTCCTCCCGATCGACGCCACGTCGTACTCGTCGAACGTCCTGCACTCGGGCGACATCGACTGGACGGAGACGAACTGCGCCACGGACATGTGGATCGAGATCCTCCATTCGTGGGGACTCGACCCGGTGGCCGGCCTCGCCTTCACCGTCGGCACCGACTTCGACGGCGAGCAGTGGGCGATGTTCACGTACCCCGACGAGGACCTGCGCGTCCTCTACGGCATCGACGTCGACGAGCTGAACGTCTGGCGACCCCTGGTCGAGCACGTCGAGGACCATCTGCGGCTGGGCCACCTCGTCCCGGTCGACGTCGATGCCTTCTACCTGCCCGACACCGTCGGCGTCACCTACCAGCTGGCCCACCAGAAGACGACGATCGCCGTCCAGATGGTCGACCGCGAGCAGCGGCGGCTCGGCTACTTCCACAACGCCGGCTACGCCGAGCTGGCCGGCGACGACTTCGACGCCGTCTTCCATCTCGGCGCCTACGCCGACCCGATGGCCGTCGCCATGCCACCGTTCGCCATGGTCGTCCGGGTCGACGGCGTACAGCCGGACCCGGCCGACCTCTTCGACCGCGTCGCCGGCCGCCTGCGCGTCCACCTCCGACGCCGCCCGATCGACAACCCGGTGTCCCGGCTGGCCAAGCGCATGACCGAGGACCTGCCGGCGATCGCCGCCGACGGTATGGACGCGTTCCACCGCTACGCCTTCGGCAGCTGCCGCCATCTCGGCGCCAACGGCGAACTGGCCGCCACCTTCGTCGACTGGCTCGCCCAGCACGACGACGGTGCCGACCCGGCGGCCCTGGCCGAGGCGGCCGAGTGCTACCGGACCGTCTCCACCGGCGCCAAGGCGGCCGAGTTCACCCTGGCCCGAGCGGCCCGGGGCCGCAACGTCGACCTCTACGCGGTCATGGAACCGCTCGCCGTCGCCTGGGAACGGGCCGCGTCCATCCTCAACGATCGGTACGGCGATTGACGGTGTGGTCGCCGGCCGCCGCGCCGTGACCCACCCGACCCCCGTCGGACCCACCCCATGAAGCTCCGCACCTGGCAACCGGTCGACGCCGCCACCGGCAAGACCGTCGCTTCCGGCAGCCGCCGGGCCGCGCTGACGCTGGCCGACCAGTGCCTGTCCTCGGTGTCGAACTTCGCGGTCGGCGTCATCGTTGCCCGCCTCTCCGGGCCGGCCGGCCTCGGCGTCTTCTCCCTCGCCTACGCCGCCTGGTTGCTGCTGGCCAGCATCCACCGCTCGCTGATCACCGACCCGATGGCCATCGAGGGTGACGCCCGGGACCCCAACAACCGCCTCGGCATCCGCCGTGGCGCCGCTTCCGAGCTGATCCTCGGAACGATCGCCGCCGTCGGCTTCGCCCTCGTCGGGGGGATCTTGATGGCGGTCGGCCAGCACACCTTCGGCCTCGCCATGCTGGCCGTCGCCCCCTGGCTGATCGTCCTCCTCCTCCAGGACTACTGGCGGTGGGTCGGGTTCATGACCGCCCAACCGATGAAAGCCCTGCTCAACGACATCCTCTTCGACGTCGTCGAGGCGGTCGCGTTCTCGCTCGTCCTCGTCAGCCACCAGCGCGGGCCAGCGGTCATCCTCGCCGCCTGGGGCGCCGGAGCGCTGGCCGGCGCCCTCTACGGCGTCATCCAGTTCCGGCTGATCGGCCACCTCGGCGCGCACCGGTCGCTCGGCGACAGCTGGCGGACAGCCACCCGGCCGATCGCCGACGGTTGGGCCCTGCTGCGGCGGCACTGGGGCATCAGCCGGTGGATCGTCGCCAACTCCCTCATGAACTGGGGAGCGTCCCAGGCGTACGTCTTCATCGCCGGCTTCATCCTCGGCCCGGCCGGACTCGGCGGCCTGAAGGCCGCCCAGACCCTCGTCACCGGCCCGTCGATGGTCCTCATCCAGGCCGGCGGCAGCGTCGGGCTGCCGGAGGCATCGAAGGCCTATGCCGAGCGCGGCTGGCCCGGCCTGTTCAAGGTCTCCCGGCTCATCACCGCCATCAGCGTCGCCAGCGTCGCCGCCGGCACCATCGTCATCGCGGTCTCCGGTCGCCAGCTCCTCTCGGCCATCTACGGGCCGCAATTCGCCCACCTGCAGACGGCCGCCGTCCTCTTCGGCGTCGCCCAGACCGTGTCGGTCGCCGGGCTCGGCTGCATCCTCGTCCTCAAGGCCACCCGTAATACCCGCAGCCTGCTCTGGACCGTCGCGGTCGCCCTCGTCGTCTCCGTCGTCGGCGTCACCGTCCTCTCCTCCGCCTACGGCGTGAACGGGGCCGCCATCGCCGCCATCGCCACCTCGACCGTCGGCGTCGTCGGCATTCGGTGGTTCCAACACCGGACCTACCGGGCGGCCAAGGCCGACGGGCTCGTCCCCGGGCCTGGGCCCGCCGCCACCTCTTCGGCCGCCACCCCGCCGGGCACCACCCCTCCCGACGCTGCTCTCGACGGTGTGACCGCGGGAGCGGCCGTCCAGTGAACCAGTCGCTCGACGCACCGGCGTCCGAGATGGCGTCGGCCGCGCCCGGATCCGGAGGACCGACGATGACGACCCCGATCTGGTTCGGGACGGACGAACGACCGCTCTTCGGCGTCTTCCACACCCCCGCCGGCGGCCGCGCCCGGGCGGGCGCGGTCATCTGCCCCCCGTTCGACCGGGACTACATGCACGCCCACTACGCCCTCCGCCTGCTCGCCGAGGGCCTGGTCGAGCAGGGCGTGTGCGTCCTCCGCTTCGACTACGACGGCACCGGCGACTCGGCCGGCGGCCCGCAGGATCCCGACCGGGTAGCCGCCTGGCTCGGCTCCGTCGACGCCGCCCTCGACGTGGTGCGGGCGGCCGGCGCCGAGACGACCGTGCTTATCGGCATGCGTATCGGCGCCGCCTTCGCCGGCGCGGTCGCCGAGCGTCGCGGCGACGTCGCCGACCTCGTCCTGTGGGACCCCGTCGTCTCGGGCAAGGCCTACCTCTCCGAGCAGCGGGCGCTGAGCGCCCTCGCGTTCACCGAATCCACGGACCGCGACGACGGCGCCGTCGAGACCCCGGGCATGCGGTTCGAGGCACCGACCGTCGAGGCGCTCCGGACCGTCGATCTGACCAAGACCGTCGGTCCGCTCGCCGAACGCGTCCTCGTCCTGCCCCGCCCCGAGAAGCCGCTCGCCCGCCTGGCCAAGCGGCTCGACCAGCCCCACGTCGAGTGGTCCGAGGTCACCGGCCAGGCCGAGCTGATGGACACCGGATCGCCGAACCAGGTCATGCCCTACGACGACATCGACCGGATCGCCGACTGGGTGTCGTCGGTCGTGCCGGCGACATCGAGCCGGCTGCAACCACCCGAGCCGGCCGGACCGGCCACCGTCGGCCGCCTGGCCGATGGCACGGCGATCGTCGAGACGCCGACCGCCCTCGGACCGGCCGGGCTCTTCGGCGTCGTCACCGACGTTTCCGATCGCTCCGACGGCCCGACGGCCGTCTTCTTGAACGTCGCCAACGAGCACCGGCTCGGCCCCGCTCGGCTCTGGGTCGACCTCGCCCGCCAGTGGGCGGCGTCCGGCATCCGGTCGGTCCGCTTCGACCTGAGCGGCCTCGGCGACAGCCCGACCCGCCAACCCGACCAACGGCGGTTCGTCACCCGGGCACCCGAGTCGTTCGACGACGTGATCGACGTCTGCCGGGCGGTCTCCCCGGAGGACCCGTCGAACGTCGTCCTCTTCGGGCTCTGCGCCTCCGCGTACCAGGCACTCGACAGCGCCTTCGACGTCTTCCCCCGCGGTGTCGTGTCGATCAACCCGATCCTGTCGTTCCTGCCGCCCGAGCTCGCCACCGGCGACACCCTCGACCCCCGGCGCCACGTCGCCATCCCCCGGCCCTCCGCCATGCAGGCCTTCCGCGGCGACGGCAAGCTCGCCGGTCTACGCAAGCGCTTCCCCCGGCTCGCCGTGCGCGGCCGCGAGCTGTCCGAGACGCTCGAGGCCCTGACCGCGGCCCGGGAACGCCGCCCGGCGGCGTGGTTGAAGAAGCTCACCGATGCCGACGTCGACGTCCTGCTGATCTGCGGCGACCGTGAGGCCCGGCCGATCAAGCTCAGCGGGACGACGTGGTCGTTCCGCCGGCTCGAACGCACCGGCCGCTACCGCCTCGACCTGATCCCCGGGCTCGAGCACGCCCTGCTCATCACCGACCAGCGGTCCGACGTTCGCCGTCGCGTCACCGAGTACATGCACCGGCTGGCCGCCGCTGACCGCCAGGTTCCTCGCCTCCCCCCCACCGGTCGCCCGGACCCGGTCGCGGCCACCGCCGGCTGACGCCGACCGGGGCCGCATCGGCTCACGGCGCCGATCGAGTGGCCGGCGTCGGGTCTTCCGTCGCCGTCGAACCGTCGGCCGCCGCCGAGGCCCCGGCGTCCGGCGCCTTCGTCGCTGTGGTGTCCGGCGTCGTCGTCGCGGTGGTGTCGGCCGAACGGCCGGTCCGTCGGGCGTCGATGGCCTCGTAGACCCGCTTGTGGAGCGGCCGCACCGCGATGAAGGTCCGGGCGGCCGCCCGGTCGGCGGGGTTGCGGCCGAGCGGGACGAAATAGGAGCAGAAGCGCTTGCGGTCGGGGTACATCCGCAAGAGGGTCTCGTTGTCCTTGTACGTACAGGTGTCGAGCCACTCGGCGTCGGTCCGGTGGTGGAAGTCGTCGATGACGTCGAGGTGGAGCTGGAGGCCGGGACGGAACCGGGCCAGCTCCTCGTCGTAGACGAGCTTGAGCAGGAACAGGCCTTCGTTCGCCTGGACGTTCAGCTGCATCGCGGCGACCCGACCGTCGACTTCGAGGGAGTGGACGTGGAGCCGACCGGCCTCGCGGAACCGGTCGGCCATCTCGGTGAAGTACTCCGGCTCGCCGGGAACGGTCGTCATCGCCACACCCGTCCGAGCCTTATAGCCGGCCCCCTCCAGGCGGATGAGCTCCTCGACGGCGGTCGGGTCGTCGCTCCGATCGACGTGGACGACCTCCCCGCCGAGCGTCGTCCCGAGGTTCCGACGGAGCCGGGACAGGTTGCGGAGAAATTTCCCACCGTGGATCGACCGGTAGTCGGCGGCGGGTCGGCGGACGACGATCGGCCGCTCCCACGACTCGTAGCGGTAGTACGGAAGGCCGGCCCGACGGGCCCCGTCGCGAACGGCCTCGTCGACCGGGCCGTTCTCGGCCACCTCCTGGAGGACGAGGATCCGGCCGTGCGTCAGGCCCCGACGGTCGCGGAGCGCCCCGAAGACCGCGGCGAGCGCCTCGCCGCGGCGGTCCGGCCCCACCAGCGGGGTCCCGCAGTACATCATCCGCCGGACGGTGTTCGTGACGAACGGATAGGGGAACTGGCGCCAGCTCGTCACCTCGCGGACCGGAAGGCAGGCAACGATCCGTCCGGCCTCCTCGGCGAAGACGACGTCGATCTCGTCGCCGAACTGCTGGTGGCGGGCGGCGGCGATGACGCAGTCGGGCTCGAAAAGCGGGTTCGGCTCGACGGCCCGATCGGCCATGGCGCGCCATGCCCCCTCGTCCTCGGGGGTCAGGTCGCGGGCGTGGACAATCCGGGCCTTCGTCACAGGTCGTTCTCCGTCTCGATCGGCTGTCGCGGTCGGGGTGGTGCAGTCTGGCAGTGGGCGCGGTCGGGCGGGTCGACCCGGGCCGTGGAACGGCGACGGTGCAACCCCCGTCGCCGGCCATCGGACGAGGGCCTGCCAACGAAGGTGATACCACGGTTCACCGGCGAAAGCGCCTGCACAGGAGTCGTTAAGCCGTCCCACAGGCTGCCGTGCGGCCGCTCACAGACCTGGCGCAAGGAGCGGGCTCGACCACGAGGGAAACCCGGGCTGGACGACGACGGCGGGGAGACCGGCGCCCGCGAGGGGACCGTCGGATCCCGGCCGATGTATCACGTCGGGGGCCGCCAGCTCTACCTGGTGCAACAACCTTCCAAGGGTCCAGCCGGGCCCTCCCCTTTCCAGGCGAATCGAGGAGCAAGCATGAAGGTCGCCGTCTTCGGACTTGGCTATGTCGGGAACGTCACCGCCGCGGTCCTCGCGTCCAACGGCCACGAGGTCTGGGGCGTCGACGTCGACACGGGCAAGGTGCAGGCCATTAACGATGGGAAGGGCACCGTCGTCGAGCCCGGCCTCGAGAGCCTGGTGGCCAACGCCGTCGCCGACTCCCGGCTACGGGCGACGACTGACGTCTACGGTGCGATCGACGGCGCCGAGCTGTCGCTCGTCTGCGTCGGCACGCCGTCGTCGGCCAACGGCAGCACGAACCTCGACTACGTCCGCCGGGCCGTGAGCGACATCGTCGGCGCACTGGCCGCCGGCGCCAGCTCGCCGACCGGCCACCACGCCGTCGTCATCCGGAGCACCGTGCCTCCGGGCACCGTCGACGAGGTCGTCACGCCGCTGGTCGCCAGCCAGCTCGGGTCGTCGACGGTCGAGGTCGGGACGGGCATGTGCCCGGAGTTCCTCCGCGAGGGGACGGCCATCGCCGACTTCTACGACTCGCCGCTGACCGCGGTCGGCACGGCCGACGAGCGGGTCGGCGCCACCGTGCAACGGCTGTTGACCTTCCTCGCCGAGCCGGTGAAGGTCGTCGGCACCCGGGACGCCGAGGGGCTCAAGTACGCCTGCAACGCCTACCATGCAACGAAGGTCTCGTTCGCCAACGAGCTCGGCCGGCTGTTCCGGCTGCTCGGCGTCGACTCCCGGGAGGTGATGAAGCTGTTCTGCGAGGACACGAAGCTCAACATCTCCACCACCTACCTGTCCCCCGGCTTCGCCTTCGGCGGCTCCTGCCTGCCGAAGGACCTCCGGTCGCTGCTCTACCTGGCCCGGATGAACTCGGTCGACCTGCCGCTGCTGTCGGGGACGCTGGCCAGCAACACGCTGTCGGTCGGCGACGTCGTCAACCGCGTGCTCGCCACCGACGCCCGTTCCGTCGCCCTGCTCGGGCTCAGCTTCAAGATGGACAGCGACGACCTCCGGGAGAGCCCGTACGTCGACCTGGCCGAGACGCTGATCGGCAAGGGCTTCGACGTCCGCATCTACGACCCGCTCGTCGACACCTCGAAGCTGGTCGGCGCGAACCTGAACTACGTCATGTCCAAGCTCCCCCACGTCCAGCGGGCCATGCTGCCGACGGCCGCCGAGGCGCTCCACGGTGCCGACCTGGCGCTCGTCTCGAGCGCCGACCCGACGGTCGTCGACGCCCTCTTGAGCGACCCGCCGGTCACCGTCATCGACCTGACCGGCCGCCTGGGCGCCGACGTCGAGACCCTCTCGAGCTACCAAGGGGTGGCGTGGTAGGGCGGCCGCCCCGGGTTCACATCATCGTTCAGAACCTGCCGGTCCCCTTCGACCGGCGGGTCTGGCTGGAGTGCCGGTCGCTGACGGCGGCTGGCTACCGGGTCTCGGTGGTGTGCCCCAGCGGCCCCGGCGATCCGGGCGAAGAGGTGATCGACGGCGTCACCCTGTACAAGTACCGGCCGCCGACGACCGGTACCGGCAAAGCCGCCTTCTTGTGGGAGTACGTCTACTCGTTCGTCGCCACCGCCTGGCTGACCGCCAAGGCGTGGCGGCGGGACCGCTTCGACGTCATCCAGGCCTGCAACCCGCCGGACATCTTCTGGCCGATCGCCCTGGCGTTCCGGCCGGCCGGCGTGCGGTTCGTCTTCGACCACCACGACCTGTGCCCCGAGCTCTACGAGTCGAAGTTCGAGAACGACACGTCGCTCTTCTACCGGGGGCTGCGGTTCCTCGAGTGGTGCACGTTCCGCAGCGCCCACCGCGTCACTTCCACCAACGACTCCTACCGGGCGATCGCCATCAAGCGGGGCGGCAAGCGCCCCGATGACGTCACCGTCGTCCGCACCGGCCCCAACCCCGAGAAGCTGCGGGCCGGCGATGCCGACCCGAGCCTGCGGCGGGGCCGACCCCACCTGGCGGTCTACCTCGGCGTGATGGGCGCCCAGGACGGTGTCGACCTCGCCGTGCGGGCGGTCGACCACGTCGTCCACAAGCTCGGTCGGACCGACATCAGCTTCACGTTCATCGGTTCCGGCGAGTCGTTCGACGAGCTACGGGCGCTGAGCACCGAGCTCGGTGTCGACGACTTCCTCCAGTTCACCGGCCGGGTTCCCGATGACACCGTCGCCGGCCTGCTCTCGACCGCCGACGTCGGCCTCTGCCCGGACCCGAAGAACCCGCTGAACGACGTCTCGACCATGAACAAGACGATGGAGTACATGGCCTACGGTCTCCCGGTGGTGGCCTTCGACCTCCACGAGACCCGGGTCTCGGCCGCCGACGCCGCCGTCTACGCCGAGCCCAACGAGGTGCCGGCTTTCGCCGACCTCGTCGTCGACCTCGTCGAAGACGAGCCCCGCCGGGCGACGATGGGGGCCTTCGGTCGCCGTCGGGTCGAGGACGAGCCTGGCCTGGACACACCAGAAGCGCAGGCTACGTGCGGGTCTTCGACGACCTCACCGGGACCGGACGGCCTGACATGTGCGGTATCGCCGGGTGCTACCAGCAGGTGGACGGCGAGTCGCTCGTCCGGACGATGAGCGATCGACTGGCCCACCGCGGGCCGGACGACGACGGCCTCTTCTCGTTCCAGCGACGGCCGGATCTCCGTCCAGCTCGCCCACCGCCGACTGTCGATCATCGACCTCTCGACCGGCGGCCACCAGCCGGTCAGCCGGGACGGGCTGACGCTCTGCTACAACGGCGAGCTCTACAACTACCGCGAGCTGCGGGCCGAGCTGATGGCCCACGGCGTCCGCTTCCACACGTCCTCGGACACCGAGGTCGTCCTCGAGGCCTGGCGGTACTGGGGCCCCGACGCCCTTCACCGTTTCCGCGGCATGTTCGCCTTCGCCGTCTTCGACGAGCGCACCGGCACGCTGTCGCTCGCCCGCGACCAGCTCGGCATCAAGCCGCTGCACTACCTGCCCCGCAAGGACGGCGTCATCTTCGCTTCCGAGCTGAAGAGCATCGTCAGCGCGGTCGGTCAGGGCATGCGAGGCCGACCCGGGCGCGCTCGTCGCTTCGCTCCTCTACTACTGGATCCCGCCCGAGCGCTGCGCCATCAAGGGCGTCGAGAAGCTGCCGCCCGGCACCTGGGTCGAGTTCCGGCCCGACGGCCGGTCGACCGTGCACCGGTACTGGTCGATCGCCGAGGTGGCGGCCGAGGCCGCCGCCGGGCCGCCGGCCGACCTGCGCGAGGTCATCGAGGAGTCGGTGGCCGCCCACCTCGTCGCCGACGTCCCCGTCTCCACCTTCTTGAGCGGCGGGCTCGACTCGAGCATCATCTCGGTCCTGGCCAAACGGCACAACCCGGTGCTCGACGCCTACACGATCACGTTCCGCCCCGAGGACCAGCGGCTCGAGGCGATGCCGGACGACGCGATCTACGCCCGCAAGGTGGCCCGCGCAGTTCGGCATCGCGCTGCACGAGATCGAGATCGTCGCCGGACATCGTCGAGCTGCTTGCCGCGGATCGTCGACGTCCTCGACGAGCCCGATCGGCGACCCGGCCGCCATCAACACGCTGCTCATGTGCGAGGCCGCCCGGGATGCCGGCGTCAAGGTCATGCTGTCGGGGATGGGCGCCGACGAGCTGTTCGGCGGCTACCGCAAGCACCTGGCCTGCCTGCTCGGCGCCCAGTACCGGCGGCTCCCCGGCCCAGCCCGACGAGCCGTCAAGTCGGGCGTCGACCGCCTGCCGGTCGTCGCCGGCGGCCGTGGTCTGCGCCACGTCCGGTGGGCCAAGCGGTTCCTGGACTTCGCCGAACTGCCCGAGGAAGTCCGCGTTCCGCCGCAGCTACACCCTCTACGACCCGCCCGAGCTCGTCGACCTGGTCAGCCCCGACCTCGGCCGGTACGTCGACGACGTCATCGACGAGCACGACGCCATCTACACCGACAACGACCTGCCCGATCCGGTCAACCGGATGTGCCTGGCCGACAGCCGGCTGTTCCTGCCCGGCCTCAACCTGGCCTACACCGACCGGGCCAGCATGGCCGCGTCGATCGAGGTCCGGGTGCCGTTCGTCGACCCGATCGTCGTCGCGGCGGCCTTCTCCATCCCCGGCTCGGACAAGATCCGGGGCCGGACGTCCAAGGCCGCCCTGAAGGACGCCGCGGCTGCGTGGCTGCCGCAAGAGATCATCCACCGGCCGAAGGCTTCCTTCAGCGCCCCGCTGCGGGCCTGGATCTCCCACGACCTGAAGGACATCGTCGACCGTGAGCTGCTCGACGGCGAGCTCGTCGCCAGCTGGCTTCCTCCGCCGCGAGCCGCTCGAGCGGCTCGTGCTCGAGGAGCGGAGCGGCCGCCAGGACCGCTCCAAGCAGATCTGGCAGCTGCTGACCACCGAGATGTGGTGCCGGCAGGCCCGAGCCGACGGCGTGACGGTGTGACGGCCACGACGGCCGCCGACCATCCGAACCCGAACGACCCGAACCGCAACGACCAGAACAGAGGAGCACGGTGAAGCAAGTCGCCCAGAACTACAAGACCGGAGACCTCCAGGTCCTCGACGTCCCGGCGCCGGCCTGCCGGCCCGGTGGGGTGCTCGTCCGCTCGCTGTACTCCCTGATCTCGACCGGCACCGAGGTCATGAAGGTCACCGAGGCCAACATGTCCCTCCTCGGCAAGGCCCGAGCCCGCCCGGACCAGGTGCGCAAGCTCGTCGACAGCGTCGCCCAGCAGGGCGTCCGCAGCACCTACGACAAGGCGATGAACCAGCTCGACTCGTACACGCCGCTCGGCTACTCGCTCTGCGGCGTCGTCGTCGAGGTCGGCCGCGGCGCCGAGGAGTTCAAGGTCGGCCAGCTCGTCGCCTGCGCCGGCAACGAGTTCGCCCTGCACGCCGAGGTCAACTGGGTCCCCCGGAACCTCTGCGTGCCGGTGCCCGACGGCGTCGAGCCCGCAGCTGGCGGCGTTCGCCACCGTGGGCGCCATCGCCATGCAGGGAGTGCGCCGCGCCGAGCCCCAGCTCGGCGACACCGCCTGCGTCGTCGGTCTCGGCCTCGTCGGCCAGCTGATCGTCCAGCTGCTCGTCGCCGCCGGTGTCCGCGTCGTCGGCCTCGACGTCGTTCCCGACCGCTGCCGGCTGGCCGAGAAGGCCGGCGCGGTCGCCTGCGACTCGCCCGACCCTGACGGCCTCGACCGGATCGAACAAGCCCTCGCCGACCTGACCGGCGGCATTGGCGCCGACCACGTCCTCCTCGACCGCCGGCGGCCAGTCGAACGGCCCGGTCGAGGCAGCCGCCCGGCTGGCCCGGGACCGGGCCCGGATCGTCGACGTCGGCAAGCTCAAGCTCGACCTGCCGTGGAACGCCTACTACGACAAGGAGCTCGACGTCCGCTTCTCCCGGTCGTACGGCCCGGGCCGCTACGACGACGCGCTACGAGCTCGAGGGCATCGACTACCCGGTCGGCTACGTCCGGTGGACCGAGCGGCGGAACCTCGAGTGCTTCGTCGACCTGCTCGCCCGCGAGGCATTGCCGGTCGACCTGCTCGTCGCCGAGATCGTTCGCGGTCACCGAGGCCGCCGACGTCTACGGCCGCCTCAGGGCCGGCGAGCTGCACGGCGTCGGCTTCCTCTTCGAGTACCCGAAGCCCGACGGCGACGCCGACGACGGCGCGCCGGCCACGACGTCGGTCACCGCCGCCGTCTCGGCGACGACGGCGGCGCGAGCCAGCCGCCCGGCCACCGCCGGAGCGCTGCGCATCGGCTTCATCGGTGCCGGCAACTACGCGTCGTCGATGCTCCTGCCCCACCTGGCCCAGCGCGAGGACGTCGCCCTCGCCCACGTCGTGACGAACACGTCGCTGTCGGCGGCCAACGCCCAGCGCCGGTTCGACTTCGCCGAGGCGTCGACCGACGTCGACCGGCTGCTCGGCGACGACACGCTCGACGCGATCTTCGTCGTCACCCGGCACCACACCCACGCCGACCTCGTCTGCCGGTCGCTGGAAGCCGGCAAGGCGACGTTCGTCGAGAAGCCGCTGGCCCTCGACGACGAGCAGCTCGCCCGCATCCTCGACGTGGTCGCGCACGACCGGCAACGACCGGCTCATGGTCGGCTTCAACCGGCGGTTCGCCCCGCTGCTGACCTCGCTGCGCACCCGGTTCGGCTCGAACACCCACGGCGCGGTCGTGCGGTACCTCGTCAACGCCGGCACGCTCGGCGCCACCAGCTGGTACCGCAACGACCGAGCTCGAGGGTTCCCGGTTCGCCGGCGAGGGCGGCCACTTCCTCGACACCATCTCGCTGGTGGCTCGACGCCCGGCCGCGAGAGGTGCTGGCCGTGACGGCCGCCGACCCCGACGACGTGCATGTCGTCGTCCGCTACGACGACGGCTCGGTGGCCAGCATCGACTACGTCACCCACGGCAACCCGCGCTACCCGAAGGAGACGCTCGAGGTCTCGGCCGGTGGCCGGACGGCCCGGCTGGACAACTTCGGCAAGGCGACGGTCTGGACCGGTCGCCGGCACTCGACCCGCCGGGCCCTCGGCTCGGTCGACAAGGGCCAGGCCGAGCAGGTCGCCCGCTTCGTCGACGCCGTCCGGTCCGGCCGGCCGATGCCGATCTCCCTCGACTCGCTGGCCGCCACGACCGCCGCCACCCTGGCCGTCGGGCGCAGCCTGGCCTCGGGCGGTCCGATTACGCTGTGACGCCGGTGGAGCGGCGGTGACCAACTCTCGACTTGGCTGGTACGCCCGGCGCCTCCAGGGCATGTCGCCGGCCGAGGTCGGCTGGCGGCTCCAGGACCGCGACTCCTCCAGGAGGCGTGGGCCCGGCGCAGCTTCGGACCGCCGACCGCGCCGGTCGGCCTGGCGAGCCGGCCCGTCCGGCTCCTGCCGCCGGCCAGCCTGGCCGCGCTCGGCGACCTCCCGGCGACCGACGACGGCGCGGGTCGTCGCCGCGGCCCGGCGGATCGCCGACGGGCACATGGAGATCCTCGGCGCCGAGCGCGACGACATGGTGGCCCCGACATGGGCGTTCGACCCGATCAGCCGGCGGTCGTTCCCGACGGACCGGGCCGCGTTCCACATCGACTACCGCGACGCCGACGACCCGAGGAACGTCAAGCAGGTCTGGGAGCTCTCCCGCCACCATCACCTGACCGTGCTGGCCTGCGCCTGGCGGTTGACCGGCGACGACCGCTACGCCGAGCTCGTGGCCACCCACCTCCGCTCGTGGTGGACCGCCAACCCGGTGGGCCGGGGTGTCAACTGGTGCAGCGGCATCGAAGTCGGTATCCGCCTGATCTCGTGGGTCTGGACCCGGCGGCTCCTCGACGGCTGGTCCGGCGCGGCCGCCCTCTTCGAGGAGAACATCGTCGCCGCCCACCAGATCTACTGGCACCAGCGGTTCCTCGCCGACTTCCGCAGCCGTGGCTCGTCGGCCAACAACCACGTGATCGCCGAGGCGGCCGGCCAGCTGGTGGCCAGCGGCGCGTTCCCGTGGTTCGCCGAGAGCGGCCGGTGGCGGGACGACGCCGGGCGGCTGCTCGAGGACGAGCTGGCCCGCAACACGTTCCCGAGCGGGCTCAACCGCGAACAGGCCTTCGACTACCACGGCCTCGTCGCCGAGCTCGGGCTGGTGGCGGCGGCCGAGGCGGAGGCGGCCGGGGCGCCGCTCGGTCCGGCCACCTGGCGCCGGCTGGCGGGGATGCTCGACGCACTCGCCGCGGTGCTCGACTGCGCCGGCCACCCGCCCCGCTACGGCGACGGCGACGACGGCCGGGCCCTGGTCGTCACCGACCCGACCGACAACCGCTGGACGTCGCTACTGGCCGTCGGCGCCGCGCTCTTCGGGCCCCGGCCGTGGTGGCCGCCGACCGAGCCCGACGCCCAGTCGGTGCTCCTCGCCGGACTCGTCGGCCACCCCGTCGACGTCGGTTCCCGACCGGCGAAAAGGCCGGCCCACTTCCCCGACGGCGGGCTCACGCTCCTGCGGGCGTCCCCTCTCGACGGCCACGAGATCTGGTGCCGGGCCGACAGCGGCCCCCACGGCTTCCTCTCGATCGCTGCTCACGCGCACGCCGACGCGCTCTCGATCGAGCTGCGCTGCGACGGCGTCGAGCTCTTCGTCGACCCGGGCACCTACTGCTACCACGACAGCCCCGACTGGCGGGCGTACTTCCGCTCGACGATCGGGCACAACACGCTCGAGATCGACGGTCGTGACCAGTCGATCTCGGGCGGCCCGTTCCTCTGGACCCATCAGGCCCGGTCCCGGCTCCTCGACGTCCACGCCGACGACGACGGCTCCCAGCGCTGGGTGGCCGAGCACGACGGTTACGCCGATCTACCCGTCCCCGCGCATCACCGACGGTCGCTGACACTCGATCCGGCCGCCCGTTCGCTGCGTATCGTCGACCGGGTCGAGACCGACGGTGACCACGCCCTGCGCCTCGCCTTCCACCTCGGCCCGGCTATCGACGCGGTCGTCAACGGCGACCAGGCCACGCTGCGCTGGGAACGACCGGACGGCGGAGCGGGTACGGCCCGGCTCTTCCTGCCGGCCGAGCTCACCTGGAAGGCCCACCGGGGCAGCACCGCACCCGTGCTCGGCTGGTACTCGGCCGGCTTCGGCAAGAAACAGCCGACGACGACGCTCGTCGGCTCCGGGCACGCGGCCACCGTCGAGCTCGTCACCGAGGTGCAGTTCACTTCTTGAGGCCGGCGCCGCGATGCGGCGCGACGACGGTACCCGAAGCAGCTGGTCGAAAGGGCCGGAGGTCCGCGCTGGGGCGCGCCGTCGTCAGCGCCCGAGGGCGCGCCCGAGGGCAGTCAGAGTTTGAGGCCGGGGGTGACGAGCTCGCCGGACGGCGACGCCGTCGCCGGCATCATGAGGAGCGACATGGCGACGGCCAGGTCGAGCAGGTACGGCGACGCCTCCCCCAGCCCTGATTCGGTGAAGGACGCGATGAGGCAGTACACGACCAGGAACAACGCCGTCGCCCGTCTCGGTCCCCGTGGACTGAAGGCGGCGATCAACAGGAGCAGCACCAGGACGCCGCCGTCGACCACGTCGCCGAACACCCCCTGGTCGAGGTAGGTCGAGTACCAGCTGGAGTCGATCGGCAGGCCGTTGAACGAGTCGTTCGACATCCCGTAGCCGAAGAGGACGTTCACCTCTTGGCGGGGTTCGGCCTTGACTGCCGTCCAGACGGTGCCCCGGCCGGTCAGGTTGGTGAGCTGCTTGCTTGTCTGGCCCCGGGTGAACCAGTGGCCGAGGAACGGAGCGAAGCACAGCGCGATCAACGCGGCGATCACCACGGTGACGACGATCGCCTTGCGTACCCGCTTCCGGCTGAGGAAGAGGCTGAGCGAGGCGACCAGCAGGGCGACGAGGAAGGCGATCAGCGCGGTCCGGGTGTGCGACAGCACGATGATGCCGATGCCGCCGACCGTCATGATCGCCGCCGTCCGCGGCTTGACGAGCCCGGTGAACCACAACACGACGGTCGTACCGGCCAGGACCGCCGCGTAGTGGGCGACCTGGGTCGGTGGGATCGGCCAGATGGCGCCGCCGAGGCGACCCCCGCCGGCCTGGGCGAAGGCCCGCCCGTGGAAGAAGACCATGCCGACGACGACGGTGCCCAGGACGATCGCCAAAGCCCGGCGGTGGTACTTGAGGAGCAGCAGGTCCCGACGGCCCCACCACGGCGTGAGCAGCCACAGGACGGAGATCATCCCGATCAGCCGCCCGCAGCGGACCATCGAGCCGAAGCCGAAGTAGCCCCGGATGCTCATCATCGCCGTCGTCACGCAGAGGATCGACATGAAGATGAGGAAGAGGTTCGGCCGGACGAGCACCTTGCGGTTGATCGACAGGGCGAGGACGATGGCGACGCCCAGGGCGCCCTGAGTGATGACCTTGCCGACCGACGTCGGCATCGGCACCAGGACGGACTTGGCCGAGTACGGGAGGACGTTGAGGAACAGCAGTCCCCAGATCCATCCGATACGCCGGCGGACCGACGCCTCGCTGGGCGCGGCGGCCTCGGCCTCCGCCCGGACGAGTGCCGGGGCGGGGGTCCGAAGCCGCGAGAGGGTGGTCGAGACGCTCACGTCGGCAGCGGCAGGGCGACGGCGGCGTGGACGAGGTCGAGACGCTGGCGGCGGCTGAAGGCGACCGCACCCGGCTCGGGGAGACCGACGCTCTCGTCGTCGGTATCGGCGTCGAGCAGCACCGCCGAGGTGGCCGTGATGTCCGCCGCGTCGAGCAGTTCGGCGACGGTGTTGATCTCCTGGACCGTCGAGCGGCCGGCGCTGACCGTCAGGATGGCGTCGTTGGCCCACGCCCGCAGGTGCCAGGCACCGACCGTCGGCTTGACGGTGGCCACGACGATGATGGCGTCGGCGTTGGCCACGTCGGCCAGGTCGTACTCCCACCGGCCGTCCTGGTCCGGTTCCCACGGCTGGCGGGGGGTCACCAGCGTGACCTCGGACCCACCGTTGACTGGCACCTGCTGCGACCCCCGAGCCGACCCCGCCCCGACCGCCCGACCGAGCACCCGGGTGGCGGTGGCGTCGACCAGGCAGACCCGCCGGCCGGCCCGGCTCAGCTTGGCGGCCAGCGAGGCCACCGCGGCGGCCGGCACGTCGACGTCGTCGATCGCCACGACCAGCTCGGTCGGCTTCGGGCCGCCGGCGTCGAGCCGGTCGCCGAGGTACTCGGCCAGCCGGAGCAGGTTCGGGTCCTGGGACCTGGCCAACGTCCGCACGGGCCGGCGGAAGAGCCGCTTGCGGCCGATCCGGCCGATGCTGACGTCGACCGAGACGCCGAGGATGGCCGCGATGTCCTCACGCCGGCGGAGCCGGTCGCTGAGCACGGCCTGCAGGACGACGATCCCGATACCGAGGGCCAGGCCGACCACCAGCCCGGTCAGGCCGTCGAGCAGCAGCACCTTGGTCTTCGACGTGTGGTTGGCCGTGCCCGAGGTGATGACGCGGCTGCCCTGGGAGACCGAGAGCGCGGTCAGGTTGTCCTGCTGGATGGCCTGCTGGAGGTTGGTGATCTGGGCTGTCGCCGGCGGCGCGTTGGGCGATGAGCGCGCTCCCCTGCTCGCCGCCGGCCGCCGAGCCGAGCCCGTTGATCTTTGTCGTCAACGACGCGATTGTCGCCTGCAGTTTGGCGATCTGCTTGTTGGCCGCGCCGACGACGGCCTGGTTCTGACCGTTGTACTGCGCGTTGCGGAAGGCCAGGTAGGCGGTGGTCACCGCGTCGACCCGGCGCACAGCCTCCTGGGACGACGACCCGGAGATCGTGATGCTCAGGATGTTGTCGCTCACCACCTTGCCGGGGGCCTTGCCGAAGAGCTTGGTCATCGTCAGGCTCGGGTCGTGCAGCTTCTTGATCGCCGCGTTGGCCACCCCGGACGTGTCGAGCATGGCCAGGTCGTTGGCCGACCCGACTGTCTCGTTGGTCCCCGACGGATGGGCCAGGTAGAGGGTCGAGGTGGCCGAGTACTGGACCGGCACGGCGACGTGGTAGGCGACGCCGACCACCAGGCCGAGGACGGCCAGGCCGAGCCACAGCTTCCGGCGGCGGTGCAACGCGAGCCGCAAGAAGCGCAGGCTGACCATGCGGCCGGCCGGGATGTGCACCGACTCGTGCTCCAACGGGACCGACCGGTCGGTCCGGGAGATCAGATCTGGATCGAACGTCATGGCTGCCTCTGGCTCCTACGGGTCGTCGCGGCAATGCAGGTGGTAGGGGAAACGGCGATCATCGGTTCTGCCCCGAGGCCATGCCCGACTTCACGGCCAACGTGCGCCGGTGCAGCACCAACGACGTCCGGGCGTTGCTGTCCGGGTAGCGGCCGACCGTCTGGTCGTCCGGGCCCGGATTGGCGACGAACATGCCGCGGACCGGCTGGCCGGCATCGGCGGCCAGGATGGCCAGCCGGGCGAGCTGCTCGGCCGACGCGTAGCCGGCGGAGACGGAGATCACGGTCGTGCCGCCGGGCCGGAGGAAGTCCGACAACGTCGGGCGGTCGGCGTCGACGACGGCCGCCGTGACGGTCAGGTCCGGCGGGACGTCACGCTGGGGCGGCGTACCGATCTTGAGCTCGAGTCGCTGGCGGGGGCGGTCGGTGCCGAACTGGACGCACGCGGCCTGGAGGCCCGGGGACCCTGCCTCGTCGGCGACGACCGTGAACAGCGTCTCGAGACCGGAGTCGGCGGCACCGACGGCCACCTCGGCGGCCTGGGCCGTCCCGGCGACGTCGCCGGTGAACGACAGGACGGTGAGGCTCGACGGCCCGTCGACCAGCCCGAGCTCGCGCAGGGCCTTGCGGATGTTCCACTGCTCCGTCGATCCCGGCTGGTAGCTCTGGAAGAGCGAGACCCAGTTGCTCGGCGAGCCCTTCGCCGGTGCCGGCAGCGACAGGACGACCGGCGACCCGAGGGACTCGGCCAGCTCGTCCCGGGTCCACAGCCGCGGGTCCTTGCGGTGCCGAGCCAGGACGTAGAGGCTGCCGACCAACAGTCCGGCGATCCCGCCGATCACGACGGTGGTGATCAGCGTCGTGATCTTCGGCCCGGACCCCTGTGAGGCGTGCTGGATGACCCGGGTGCCCTGGTTGGCGGAGACCTGGCCGAGCTTGGTCGTGGCGATCTGGCTCTTCACGCTGTTGAGCTGGAGCGTCAGGCTCGACTGCTCGGACGTGAGCTTGCCGACCAGTGCCGCGTCCTGTTGGCCGGCCGTCGTGCCGGTGCCGTCGGTGGCCAGCCGGCTGTTCGCCGCGGCCAGCTCCTTGTTGACGTCGGCGATCTGGCTGTTGAGCTCGTTCTCCTGAGCCTGGAGGCCGGTCAGCACGCCGGTGTCGTTGACCGAACCGGCGCTCGTGACGAACGAGACGAGGTTGTTGGCAACGGCGTTGGCCAGGGCGACGGCCTGGGTGGACGTCGTGCCGGTGGCCGTGATGCTGAGCACGCCGGTGGCGGCCGAGCTGGTCGAGACCCGCTGCTGGAGCTGGTTGATGGTCAGTGAGCGGTCGACCTCCTGGCCGGCCGGGCCGAGGACCGACGCACTGGTGGCGATGCGGCCGTCGGTTGTCAGGGCGTTGGCCGGCGTGGCGCCGGAGCCTGTGGCCGAAGCCGAACCGGTCGGGAGGAGGACGAGCGCGGTGGCGTGGTACTCCGGCGGCCGGAGCTCCTCGTAGGCACCCCCGGCCACCAGGCCCACGAGCACGAATACGGCCACCGTTCGCCAGAACCGGCGAATGAGCCGCAACGAGCCCTTGAGATCAAGCGTCTGTTCGGACAACCTTCCTGCTCCCTTCCGTCAGCGCAACCTGCTGGCGCATCCCTCGCTGTGCGGTGCGTCAGGTCGATCGCTACACGGATTGGAGCCCCGAGCAAGGGGCGTGATACATCCGGTCCGGAAAGAAGAAGTCCAGGGCCCGGAGGAAAACGGACTATCGGGAACCGACGGTCGGGAGCTAGAGCGTCAGGATCAGGAAACCGTGCTACCGGTGTCCTGGCTCCATGTGTGCTGCCAGGTGGCGAAACTCACGATCTGGCCCTGCTCGCGGATCTCGAAGTTCCACGGGCCGTGGTAGGCGTTGCCGGCGTAGTGGTTGTTCTGGGTCTTCGCGATCGCATCGGGAACGACGTCGCCCTGGTACGGCGGGAGTGTCCCGAACTGGGAGATGAGGCTGTTCACCCCGCAGCCGTTGCCGACCGAACAGCCCGCCGGCATGGTCGACGGATCGAACGTGAACGTGTTGCCCGTGATCGACAGGTTCTGGGTCTTCCATCGGCAGTTGTCGTAGTAGTCCGGTGTCTGGCCGGGCGACGACGTCGGCACGTGGGCGGCGCAGCTGGCGACGGTGTACACGCTCGGGTTGACGAGCGTGCAGTATGTCGCCGACGAGTTGTCCGGCGAGCCGCAGTACCGGTTCGAGCTCTCCCAGGCGTTTATCCCTGACCAGTTGTTGGTGAAGATGTTGTCGGTGATGGCGAACGTGTTGCCGTACGGCCCGGGTACCCGAGGGTCGCTCCCCGACTCGGAGAGGTAGATGGCGGCGTAGAGGTTCGAGGTCCCCCTCGAGCCGGCGCCGATCGCGTTCCCGACCAGGTTGTTGTGCGAGATGAGCGCGTTGTAGCTGATCTCGTACATGATCCCTTCGGCGTAGTTGTTGGCGATGTAGTTGTACGAGATGTCGAACCCGCGGTTGTTGGTGTCCGCCCACAGCCCGACATCCTCGTTGTCGTGGACGTAGTTGCCGGTCACCGTGGCGCCGTTGGTGTCCCAGAACTTGGCGCCGCCGGCGCAGCCGCAGCCCGATGTGTTCGCTGTGTAGTTCTGCGTGTCGTTGTAGCTGATCTCGTTGTTCGTGACGGTAACGTTCGACGGGCCGGTCGCCGAGTACGACTGGAAGCCGTACTGGCCGTTCTTCGTGAGGCAGCTGTTGGTGAGCACGTCGTTCGTACCGAGCATCGCGCCGGCGCCATTGGGATTGTTCTGGATGGTGTCGTTGCTGATCGTCCAGTTGGCGGCCGAGTTCTGGTTCACGACCCCTTCGGACTGTGGGGCGACGAAGTTCTCGATCGTCAGGTACTTGACCGTCACCCCGGTGGCATTGGAGACGAACGCGTAGTCGTTGGCGTTCTGACCGTTGATCACTGCGCCGGGTGCGCCGACGTACGTGTCCCCGTTGCCCGGCTGGAACTGCCCGAACTGGCCAGTCCCGAGGGTGTGGGTGCCGGGCGCGAGCCAGTACGTCGTGTTCGGCGCACCGACCGCGGCGTTCTGGTTTGTCCCGGCCGGCACGGTCACCGCGCCAGCCGGCGGCGCCGACGGTCCGGTCAGGACGCTCGAGTTCCCGCAGACCCCTTGGCCGGCGGTCGGCGTGCCCGCCAGAGCGGCGAAGCCGACGACCGGCTTGTTCAGATGGATGCCGCCGGTCGAGCCGTAGAACGCGGCGTCGCCGTAGGCGAAGATGCCGCCGTCCGCCGCGGCCAGCCAGTAGCCGCCGCCGTCGGCCGTCGCCGCCATGCCGACGACCGGCTGGTTGAGATGGGTGCCGCCGGTCGAGCCGTAGAACGCGGCGTCGCCGTAGGCGAAGATGCCGCCGTCCGCGGCGACCAGCCAGTAACCGCCGCCATTGGCCGTGGCGGTCATGCCGACGACCGGCTGGTTGAGATGCGTGCCGCCGGTCGAGCCGTAGAACGCGGCGTCGCCGTAGGCGAAGATGCCGCCGTCCGCGGCGACCAGCCAGTAACCGCCGCCGTCCGGCGTGACGGTCATGCCGACCACCGGCTGGTTCAGGTGCTTGCCGCCGGTCGAGCCGTAGAACGGCGCCCCGCCGAAGGCGAAGATGCCACCGTCGCTGGCCACCAGCCAGTAGCCACCGTTGGGGTCGGCGGCCATACCGACGACCGGCGAGTTGAGGTGCGTACCGCCCATCGAGCCGTCGAAGTTGGCGTTGCCGAAGGCGAAGATGCCACCGTCGCTAGCCACCAGCCAGTAACCGCCGCCGCCCGACGCCGCAGCCATACCGACGACCGGCGAGTTGAGGTGCATGCCACCGGTCGAACCGAAGAATGTCGTACCGCCGAACGAGAAGACGCCGCCGTCACTGGCCACCAACCAGTACCCGGCTGTCCCGGCGCTCGTCGCCGCGCTCGCCGTCGCCGCCGAGGCGGCCGGCGTCCGGTCGAGCCGGAAGCCGTTGAGCCCGAGGCCCCACCAACCGAAAAGGCCGACGATGGCGACTACCGCCATGCCCGCCACCGCCATTTTTCGAGCCCTAAAGGGCACAGGCGACCCCTCCGTCGAAGTCCGCTACGGGCACGTTGCGCCGTAGTCCGCGGCCCGAACCATACCGGGCGACTCGCGCTTCGTCAGGCTTCTCGGACGGCTTTCTCCCTGGCCAGGTGTATCACGCGTATCACGGATAGCCATTCGGCCGCCGGGCATGTCACCGGCGTCACGACCAGTCGGCCGACGGGCTCCACGGGTCCGGGGTCGGGCGCAACGCGATCGACGGTTGCTCGCTGAGGGCGACGGCCAGGCCGCGGGCCTCGGCCATCAGATCGGGCTCCGGCGGCGTCGACGACTCGTCACGCAGCGTCGGCACGACGTGGTAGCAGACGTGGCCGACCGCGCCGGGAACCTCCGTCGTTGGTTCGATCATCGCCCCCGACGTGCCGTAGGAGGCCTGCACCTCCGTCACCGCCCGGCGCAATGCGGCGAGGAAGACGGCGGAGAGGCCCGGCGACGTCGACAGCCCCTTCACGTGTGAGCGCGGCGCCAACAGCACGCCGGGCACGCCCGGCTCGAGCAGGGCGATCAGCTCGCTGTCGAGGTAGGCGACGACCCGGGAGCCCGGCTCGGCGGCCAGCATCTCCATCGTCGGCTGTGCGACCGCGCAGAGGGCGCATGCCTCCGTGACCTCTCCCTCGACGACCGTGCTCATCGGCCGGGCACCGGCGACAACGAGCGCGGACGATCGGGGTGGCAGTGGCGACAGACAGGTTCGGCGATAGTCGGCACTTGAGTAGACCCCGTGTTTCCTTCCATTGCTCCCGCTAACAGTATCTTTCCCCAGACGCCTTCGCCTGCGGTGGATATCTTGTGCAATTCCACCCCGACCAGGGACCACCCGACGCGGCACGGGCGGACCGGGGAAACCCCCGTGCCGCCTGGGCGGATGACCTCGTAGTTCTCGGGCAACGCCGTATCGAGCGCGCTGGACCCCGCGTGATACAACCCGCAGCCGATTGGTAAAACTGCGTGTACCTGTTTCGCCGGGGACGGCCGGTTCCGTCTCCTGGTGCGCCCTCGCGCCTTCTCCCTTGCGCCAATCCGGCGGGCTCGCGCCTTTTCCTTGCGACCGCCGGGCGTCTCGTCGACATCTCCACGTATCCAAACCCCGCCGGGCGACTCAGTCATGCGGAAGGGGACCCGCCCCGACAACGGGCCCGACGACGAAACCGCCCATACGAGGGAAGAGAGGAGGTGGCGACGAACATGGCATCCGATCTACAGCCGACCTCATACCTGAACCTGGCGTCCGCCACTACCTTCGGGCCGCAGGACCGTACGGTCCTCAGCTCGAGCATGGACGCGGCCGGGGCCATCCTCGACAGCCCGTCGATCGGCAGCCCGTCGATCGCCCGGCCGTCCATCGGCCCGACCGTCATCACGCCCGAACCGTTCGCCCTCGAGCGCGCGTTCGGTGTCGTCGGCGACCCCGACGAACCACCGGAGCCCGCCGAGCCGCTGGCCGATCGGTCGACCGGTAACCGGGTGCTCCGGACCCGGCTCTTCGTCATCGACCTGATCGGTGCGGTCGTCTGCTGGGCATGGCTCGGCTACGTCCTGACCGATGCCAAGACGGTCCCCGGCCGCGTCCTGCCGGGCATTGCCGGTGCCGCGGCCACCCTCGTCGCCATGCGGGCGACCGGCCTCTACCGCTCGCGGCTCTGCGTCCGGCGGTCCGACGAGCTCTGGCGGATCTTCGCGGCCAACCTCTGGGGGGCCGTCGCGTTCGTGATCGTCGAGTGGCAGCTCGCCATGCCGGGGACCGAGTTCCTGGCCTGCGGCGCGGCCTGCATCGCCCTGGTCGGCGCCTCCCGCTGGCAGTACGGGCGGTGGCTGCGGGCGCGGCGGGCCCGGGGTCAGTACCTCCGCGACGTCATCCTCGTCGGCGCCAACGGCGACGCCGCCCAGCTCCGGACGATGCTCCGGTCGGAGCCCGAGCTCGGCTATTCGGTGGCCGCGGTGGTCGGCGCCGATCACGACGACCCGGCATGGAGCGACATCCCGCACAGCGCGTCGATGACGAGCATCCCGTCGCTGGCCGCCTCGACGGGAGCCAGTGGCGTCCTCGTCGTCCCGTACGCCCTGTCCAGCGACACCACGCAGCGGGCGATCATGATCGCCGCCAACGCCAACCTGCACGTCCAGGTATGGCCCGGGTTCCGCGGCGTCGGCAGCCCCCGCCTGCGCCACGTCCCGGTCTCCGGGGAGGCGTTCTTCTACGTCGAACCGAAGCGCAACCCGCCGTGGCAGCTGGCCGTGAAGCGGGCCCTCGACATCGTCGTCGCCGGCACCGTCCTGCTGCTCACGTCGCCGATCATCGGCCTGGCCGCCCTGTTGATCAAGCTCGAGGACCGCGGCCCCGTCTTCCACAAGGGCGACCGCGTCGGCATGCACGGCAAGACGTTCAAGGCGCTCAAGCTCCGGTCGATGTACGTCGCCGACCCGGCCGCCGGCACGCCGGCCGACCTGGGCGTCATCAACGAGCGGACCGACGGCCCGCTGTTCAAGGCGTCGAACGACCCCCGGGTCACCAAGGTCGGCCGCTTCATCCGGGCCTCCAGCATCGACGAGCTGCCTCAGCTGTGGAACGTGCTCTGCGGGACAATGAGCCTCGTCGGCCCCCGCCCGGCCCTCCCGAACGAGGCGGCCCAGTTCGACAGCGACCTCCAGCGGCGCCACTCCGTCCGGCCGGGGATGACCGGCCTGTGGCAGGTCGAGGCCCGCCACAACCCGTCGTTCAACGCCTACCGCCGGCTCGACCTGCGCTATGTGGACAACTGGTCGCTCTACCTCGACATCTCGATCCTTCTCTCGACCATTCCGTCGGTGTTCTCCCAGGCCATCCACGCTTTTTCCCGGTCGAAGCGCCGCTCCTAGCCGCCCCGGGCCCTTTTCGGGCCGTCTCAGGCCGTCTCGGCCGCCGGTCGCGATTTCCCCCATTTTGAGGATGAACCACTCGCCTCGCTCCTTCAGCCTGGAGGTGTCGGAGCAGTACTCAAAAAGCCGGCCGGCGGAGAGTCGGGGCGGCGAGGCGAAAAGGAAATCCCACCAATGGTTGTCATCGAGAAGAGCCCGAGCACCACGCTCACCGCCCCCCCGAGGGCCCCGAGGAAGAGGATCCGCCAGGACACCGAGCTGAGCGAGGTGGTGGCTGCCGCGGCCGCCGGTGACTCGCAGGCCTGGAACGTCCTGACCGACCGGTTCGGCGGCATGATCATGGCCGTCGCCCGCAGCTGCCGCCTCAACGACGCCGATGTCGGCGAGGTCCACCAGATGACCTGGCTCCGCCTGGTCGAGAACATCGGCCGCATCGAGCAGCCCGAGCGGATCGGCGCCTGGCTCGCCACGACCGCCAAGCGGGAGAGCCTGCGGATCATCCGTTCCAAGGCCCGGGTCACCTTCGACCACGAGGGTCTCCTCCAGCGGCCGGACATCGACGCCAAGCCGCTCGACGCCGGACCGATCGCCGAGGAGAGCTCCGACGCGGTGCGCCGAGCCTTCGCCCTGCTGCCGCCGCACTGCCAGCGGCTCCTCGGCCTCCTCGCCGGCGACGACCCGCCGTCGTACAAGGAGATCTCCAAGACGCTGTCGATGCCGATCGGGAGCATCGGCCCGACCCGGGGACGCTGCCTCGAGCACCTCCGCCGGATCATGGAAGAGCTCGGCGCCGAGGTCTGATCGCCCCGACCGACGATCCCCCAAGGTCCGATCCGTCATGGTCTCGAACAGCATGGTCTCGAACGGCATGGTCACCACCGGGCAGTCGACGACCGCTCGACTGGTCGACACCGTCGCCTACCGCGCCCGCACGCTCGTGCGCCGGTCCGGTGTCGACGTCGTCCGGACCAACGGGGCCGGCCTCCTCCGGCTCCACGTCGACCAGGTCTTCGCCCGCTACGGCATCAACGTCGTCTTCGACGTCGGCGCCCACCACGGCGAGTACGGCGGCTGGCTGCGCCGTAACGGCTATCGCGGGTGGATCGCCTCGTTCGAACCGGTAGCCGCCAACTTCGCCGCCCTGCGCCGTCGGTCGGCCAGCGACCGGCACTGGTTGGCGTTCCCGACCGCCCTCGGCGCCGCCAACGGTCGAGCCGAGATCAACGTGGCCCGCAACTCGGTCTTCAGCTCCTTTCGCGGCCACACCGCCTACGCCACCGACACGTTCGGCGCCGAGCCGGAAGTGGCGGCGGTCGAGTCCGTCGAGGTTGCCACCCTCGACGACGTCGCCGACGCAGTGCTCGACCGGGTCACCGATCCCCGCGCCTACCTGAAGCTCGACACCCAGGGGTGGGACCTCGAGGTCTTGAAGGGCGCCGACCGGACCGTCCGCCGGACGTCCGCCCTACAGACGGAGGTCTCCTGCCAGCCCGTCTACCACGACATGCCGACGATGACGACGTCGCTCGATGCGCTGGCCGCCCACGGCTTCGCCATCTCCGGTCTCTTCCCCGTCACTCGCGACGCCGAGCTACGCGTCGTCGAGTTCGACTGCGTCGCCGTCCGCGGCTAGCCCGCCGGGTTCATCGACCCGGCCGACGCAGCTCGGCGGTCATGACCATCGTCGCCGCCACCGGCGCGACCCGGCCGAGCCGTTGCCAACGGACCGGCTCGAAGCCACACTCCCGGGCCAACGCACCGAGCGTCGCCTTCGAGAAGAACTTGATGTGCCCGTAGTCGCTGAGCGGGACCCAGTGCTGGTCGAAACGGCCGAACGCCGCGAGGGCCAGGTTCTTGGCGTAGCCGTGGTACGGCGTCGTCACGACGAGCCGGCCACCGTCGCCGAGCGCCTCTCGCGCCCGGGCGAAGAGCTCGCGCGGGAGGAACAGGTGCTCGACGACCTCGGCCGAGAGGACGACGTCGACCGTCCCCCGCCGCGCCGGCGGCAGCGGCTCGGCCAGGTCGTGGACGAAGAAGTCGAGCCCCGGATGGGCCGCCCGGGCCTGTTCGATGCCGCTCGGCTCGCCGTCGAGCCCGGACATCTCGAAGCCGGCCGCCGCCATCCGGGCGGTCAGCGCGCCGTTCCCACAGCCGAGGTCGAGCACGCGGCGCCCACCCGCTCGAACCAGCGCGTCGAGGACACCAGGCACGAGGTAGCGGTAGTTCGGCGCGTCGTCCGCCGACGTCCACGTCCAATAGCCCGTCCGGCTCTCGCCTGGGCGCGTCTCCACTGCCCCCGTCATTGCCCGGCGCCCGTCACTGCCGCGGTCCCCGTCATCGGTCACCACCCGCCACCGTGACCGCCGGCCGGCGGCCGACCATCCGCGCCAGCTCGTCCGACAGCCGGTCGCACACGAGGGCTCGCTGGACCGCCGGCAACAGGGCGTGGTCCAGGCCTCCGACGATCTCGATCAGCGGTGCCCCCACACTCGGCGGCTGGTCCGTCGCCATCCGGTCGCCGGTGCCGACGGGACCGAGGAGCTGCGCCTCTTGCTCGCCGCAGATGCTGTAGACGTCCACCCCGGCACCGGCCAGCTCGGCCAGCCAGCCGCGGCCATCGGCCAGCCGGCTGCCCGACCACCGGCCGCGGAGCGCGGCCATCGGAGCGGCCAGCCGTTCGGGCACCCGGGCCCGGATCGCGCCCACCCACGGCCGCTTCGGGATGCAGAGCCGCCGGCGCGGGTCCACCCCGCCACCGGCCAGCAGCTCCGGCGGGGTGAAGCGGAGCAACGGATTGACCGCGAGGACGCCGCCCGGCGTGAGCTCGAGGGCGCTCTCGAGCGCTTGATAGCCGCCTGAGCACAAGCCGACGAGCACGACGTCGGCCGCATCGGCGGCGACCGAGCCGACCACCTGGCGGACGTCGTCGAACGCCTCGGGGGCCCGCAGGACCTGCTCGGCCTGACCGCGCCGGGTCGGGCTCTCGCCGAGACCGCTGAGGTCGACCCGGACGCAGCGGACGCCGTCGGCCGCCCACCGACGGGCCAGCGTCACCCACAGCCGGCTCGGACCGGTGTGCCGGTCGAGCCCGCTCGACAAGAAGACGACGACCTTCCCGGTCTCGGCGGCCGTCGGTGCCGGCGTCGTCTCGATGGCGAACAGGCCGACCTCGCCGAGGTGGACGATCCGCTCGGTGACCGGCGCCAGGGCCGCGCCGCCGGGCGCTCCGACGGCCACTCGTGTCGCGCCGGGGCGCGTCCATGCCGGGGCACCCGGGTCCGCGGCCGGGGCCGCGCCGGCCAGCCGTCCTGTCTCCCGTCGACCGGCCGCTGCCAGCGCCACCATCGTCCGCCCCAGCCAGCCGGCGATCTCGGCGATCGCCCCTTCCGGCGCCCGGCACGTCAGCGGGTCGACCTCGAGCAACGCCTCCTGCTCCCCCGGTCCGACCCGTACGACGTCGGCCGGGACGACCGGGCCGGTGCCGTCCGGCCCGGCGACTCGGGTCTCCGCCGGCTCGCCCGGACGAGCGACGACGAGCGCTCGCCGGGCCCGCAGGGCCGGCGGGACGCTCAAGGCTGCCAGTTCCCGGGCCAGCGAGCGGGCGAGGACGTGGCCCGGCACCTCGAACATCCCGTCAGCACCGACCGCGGTGAACCGGCCGGCCTGGAGGGCCTGCTGACGACGGAGGAAGTCCCGACCGGTACGGCACGGGTCCCACAACACGACCGCGTCGACGTCCTCGCGCCGCCCGGCGGCCGCGGCGGCAAGCAACGCACCCATCCGCAGGCCGCAGAGGGCGACCGGCCCCGGCGTGCGCGACCGAGCGACGTCGATCGCCCGGTCGACGCTGTCCAGCCAAGCGGCGACGCTCGGGCCGCCGACGACTGTTCCCGAGTCGCCGGTCGAGGCGTAGTCGAACCGGACGACCCACAGGCCGGCCGCCGACAGCGAGCGGGCGAGCAGGCGATAGCTGGCGTCGGCCACGGTGTCCTCGCCGAAGAGCGGCCGGCAGAGGACGACTGCTCCATTCGATCCAAGGCCATTCGGTCCGAGACCGTCGCGCCCCGCACCGGTCGGCTCGTGGACCCAGCCGAACAGCGGCGTCGCCGGTGAACCGAACCAGCGGGGGCCGCCGCCGCCCGGTCCGCCTCGCAGTCCGCGGTCGGCCATCAGCCCCTCTCCACCTCGGCGTCCGGCGCCTTCTCGACCTTGATGGTCGCCCGGGCGACGGCGTTGAGCGCCTGGACCGTGCCGCCCCGGGGCGGCGACGACCCAGTCCCGTCCCGGTGACCGGCGTTCTCCGGACGCAGGTAGACCTGGCGGTCGGCTCCCGGCGGGAGGTGGAACCACGAGTCGTCGGCGACGAAGCCGTCGGCCCGGACGGTGACCCACTGGGCCAGCCGGTCGGCGTGGACGTCGACCACCCACCGGCCGTCGCCGGCCGAGCGGGCGACCGCCCGGAGCCCGATGTCGTTCTCCAGCGGACGGCCCTGCCCGAGCGGGAGATGGACGGCCTGGGCGATCTGGGTGCCGTCGTCGTCGAACAGCGTCGCCACCACCGCGTCCTGGGCCGGCGGCGAGAACCGGTAGGCGTACGAGACGTCCCGGTAGCCACCGACGACCGTCTCCGCGTCGACCGTCTGCGAGCCTCGCGGCGCCACGTCGACGGCCACCTCGCCGCGCTCGACGTACAGCTCGCCGCGAGCGACCAGCTCGACGACCAGGCGGCCGCGCACCGGGGCCGCCGTGTCGTTGACGATGTGCAACGCCAGGCCGTTCAGCCCCTCGTCGACCGCCAGCAGGGCCACCGGCTGGAACGCCCGACGCAGGACGTACCACGGCGCCTTCGGTCGCCCGGCCACATCGACCAGACCCCAGCCCGCGCCCGCCGCCAGGTCGGCGAACGACAGCACGAGCCCGCCCCCACACGCCGACCCCGGGTGACGCCACTCGGTGAGCACCGCTCCCATCAACTGCGCGTTCGTCGCCCGACCGAGCTCGAGAGCCCGCTCCGCGTCGACGTAGCGCTCCTTCAACGGGTCGACGCCGAAGAGCGACGCCATGTAGAACGACCGCACGTCCTCCATGTCCCAGCTGCGGCCGGCGTCGTGGTGCACCCCCTGCTTCCACGACGGCTCGTGGTTGGCCCGGTAGGCGCCACCACACAGCTCGTCGACCGTCACCGGCTCCGGCGGCGTCGCGAACGCCAGGCACTCGGCCGCGAACCGCACCTGGGACCGGCGGGCGTCCTCGACCGGGCGCAGGTAACCGCCGACCCCGAAGTACTGACTGACGCCGCTGTCCATCCGGAACGGCAGCGTCCCCCCGGTCGGGTTCGACGTCACGTACGCCACCTCGGGCAGGACCGCGCCGATGATCGCCGGCACCGTCTCGTCGAAGAACGGCGTCGACGACCGGTCGCCGCCTTGTCCGTTCATCGCCGCGATCTCCTCGACCTCCTGGTTGCCGCAGACGATCACCACCGACGGGTGCCCGGCCATCGCCTCGGCGGCTTCGGTCACCTCCGCCGCCGCGTCGTCGACGAACGCGTCGTCCTGCGGCGGGTCCAAGAACGCGAACATGCAGTCGTGCCAGACCATGATGCCCAGCCGGTCGCACTGCTCCAAGAAGTGCCGGTCCTCGTAGACCGTCGTCCCCGGGACCCGGAGCATGTTCATGTTCGCCGCCCGGACCAGCCCGAGCCGATCCTCGACGACCGTCGCCGGCGAGGCGACCGCCACCGGGTCGACCGGCATCCAGCACGCGCCGCGACAGAACACTTCGACGCCGTTGACGGCCACCCGGAAGTCACCGTCGCGACGGTCGACCGCGATCGTCCGGAACCCGACCTCCCCGAGCCGATGGGCCCGGCCGTCGATGTCGGCCCAGACTTCGTACAGCGGCTGCGGACCGTGCGTGTGTGGCCACCAGCGATCGACCGCGGCCAGCTGCACCGACCCCTCCAGGCGGAGCCGTCCGTCGTGCTCGCCCACCGTGAGGTCCACCGTGGCGAGCGCCGTCGTCACCGGATCGCCACCCGTCCCCGCTGGTGACGCCGAGGACTCGGCCGCCGACCCCGCGCCTAACTCCGCCGCCGCACCCAGTCGGGTGATCCGCAGCGTCGCGTCGGCCAGTGCGACCCCGGCCACCGCGGCGTCCGCCACAACGTCGAATGACACGGTGACGACGCCACCGTCGCCGTCGCAGGTGGCCGCCAGCGCGACCGTCGTCGGCACGACGTCGCCCGGGCCGAGCAGCCGGACGGGCCGCCACGGCCCGACGATCGGCGGGACGACCGCCCAGCCCGGTATCCGGCCGAGCAGACTCGTGCGGAACCAGCGGAGGTTCTGGTGCTCGACCATGTACGTCTTCCAGCGCGGCCGCGGTCGGCGACCCGCCATCTGCGGTATGAGGGCGGCGCACCGGATGACCAGCTCGTTCTCGCCCGCGTCGACCTCGACCCCCACGCGATGGGCCCGGTACATGTTCTCGCTGTGCAGGACCGGCACGCCGTTCCACCAGACGTCGGCCACCGTCGCCACGCCGCCGAGCTCGAGTAGGCGTGGGCCGGCCGTGCCGTCGGGGCGACCGTCGAGCCGGCAGCGGAACCACCAGTCCTGCTCGTCCAGCTCGCCCGGGCGGGCCGGGCGGCCGGCCGTCCGCAGCGCGCCGGCCGCGGTGCCGGGAACCTCCGCCGGTAGCCAGTCGGCCGCCACCTTGACCAGCTCGGTCGGATCGGTCGCGGCGCCGGACGGCAGCGCCGCGCACTCCCAACCCTCGCCGAACGCCAGCCCGATGTCACCGGCCACCGATGGCTCGGCCGGCTGCTCGCTCGTTGTCCCGACGACCGTCACCGCTCCCCTTCCTCGTTCGTCGACCCCGGCGACGCCGTGCCGAACGACCAGCCGACGACCACCGCCACCGCCAGGCCGGCCTCGTGGCTGAGGCTGACCGACAGCTGGTCGACACCCTCCGACGCCGCCAGCTCGGCCGCCCCGCCGTGCAGGACGATGTCACAGGCGCCGCTCGGCTGCCGGCGAACCTCGATGTCCCGCCATTCCGGCCGCGCGCCGGTCGGCCGCAGGACCTTGACCACCGCCTCCTTCGCGGCGAACCGGGCCGCCAACGACTCGGCCCGCGGGCCGCCGGGACCCTGGCAGCTCGCCACCTCGTGGTCAGTGAAGAGGCGACGCAGATACCGATCGCCCTGGGTCGCCAGCGACTGCTCGACGTCCGCCACCGCCGTCAGGTCGACCCCGACCCGGCACGTCGGCGCGCCCGCCGGCGGCCGGTTGCCGGGCGCTTCGTCGTCAGGCGGCATCTGGTCCTCCTAGACCGGCGGCGCGGGGGCCGCCGGCGCCGGGGCCGAGCTCGGTGCAGCCGCGGTCGGTGTGGCTGGCCCCGCGCTGGGGTTGGGCCGCCGACCGAGGCCCGTCCGGACCACGTCCAACAACAGGCGCAGGTCGCGGCGGCTGGCCGGGAAGAGCAGCAGTAGCGCTGGCGGCACGACCGTCAGCAGCGACCACGGCGCCGGCAGGACCGGCGCCAGTAGTGGTGGCAGCATCGCCAGGACCGGCAGCGCGAGGCGCCGGTAGCGGATCGGCGCCAACTGCGACGCCGCGTACCGCGTGTACACGGTGGCGACCAGCGTGAGCAGGCTGGCGTAGCCGAACCCGACGATCCCGAAGGCGCGCACGAGCAGCAGCGACCCGACCGTCAGCGCGACCGCCTGGATGAGGTTCGACAGCGCCACCTGGAGGTTCTTGCCGAACGCGAACAGGACGGTGCACTGGACCAGGTTCGGCACTGTCAGGACGGCGACGATCGAGAGGACGACGTAGACCGGGATCGCCGCCACCCACTCGTGGCCGAAGACGGCCGGCACCACCCAGTGGGCGACCAGACCGAACACCGCGAACGGTGCCGCCGCGGCCACCATCAAGAGCAGCGATCCTTCCTCGATCGCCCGCGTCAATCGGTCCGGCTCGCCCCGCCCGATCCGTGACACCGTCACCATGCCGATCCGGTAGATGCCGCGCTGGGCCACGCTGAGCGTCTGAACCAGCCGCTGGCCGAAGACGACGTAGCCCACCCCGGCCGCTCCGGCCAACCCGCCGACGACCTGAGGAATGACCAGCCGCTCGGCCGCGCTCAGCCACGTCGACAGCGAGTACCCCGACCCGTGGCGCAGCAGGTCCCGCACCGTCGCCGTCGACCAGGCCCACCGCGGCCGCAGGCCCGAGAACGCCAGGCTGCCGGCGAGCAGCCACGCCTGCCAGGCGAAGTAGCCCGCCACCAACGACCACGCGCCCGCCCCGGTCAGCGCCAACGGGATCGCCGTCGCGTACAGGACGACATCCCCGCCCAGCTCCAGGATGCCCATCCGCCGATACGCGAAGTTCCGTTCGATCGCCGCCTGCGCCGGCGCCCACAGGACGTTCAGGGGGATGCTCAGCAGGAGAATGCGCAGCGGGAGCACGACCCCGACCGGCCGCAGCCACGGCCCGATCGCCACCGTCAACGCCTCGGCCAGTCCGACGATCAGCAGTGAGCTGCACAAGAGGAACGTGAACGTCTCGTCGTACGTCCGGCGTTCCGGCGTGCCCGGCAGCCGGATCAGGTAGACCTCCGCCCCCATCTGGGCCAAACCGGTCACGAAGAGCGTAAAGAGCGCCGCTGCGCTGTAGATGCCGAACGCGCTCGGCCCAACCTGGCGGACGACGATCGCCACCCCGACCAGCCGGACGGCCATGCCGATCGCCTCTCGCCCGGCCAGGTAGGCCCCGCTGCGCAGGGCCAGCTGGCGGAGCGGGCTGCCCGACGTCGTCGAGTCCGCCGCGCCGCCAGGAGATCGAGTCATGGCCGCGCTGCTCCCGCGCTTCACCCCTCACGAAGCATCGCCATCGCCGAGCGAAGGAGCTCGTCGGCATCGGCGCGCTCGGTCGGACCGGCCACGACGTGGGCCGCCCGGACCCGTCGGCTCTCCGCGCTGGGCGACGCCGACCGCACCGCCTCCGCCAGCCGCTTCTCGACGGCCGGCCCGTCCGACCCGCCGGGGACGAGCGGGACCGCAGCGACGAAGACCGTCGGCCCGAGTTGGGCGACCGGGTCGTCGAACCGGAGCTCGCGTCGGATCGCTGCCGTCGCCGCCGCGACCGCTGGTCCGTCCAGCGGTGCCGAGCCGACGACCTCGAGTACGACGATTGCCAGCGGGCCGCCTCCCGCCACTGCCCCCGCCCCGAGCATGCGGCCGGCACGTCCGACGAACGCCGCCAGGCCCACCAGGCCGGGCGTCGAGCCCGCCGACAGGAAGGCCGGCAGCAGATCTGGTTCGGTCGTCTCGACCTGAGCTGGCGGGTACTGAGCTGGCGGGTATTGGGTGGGTGCCGACTGGACCGGCTCGGCCCGCGGGGGCGCCACGAACCGGATGTCCAAGTCCGGCTGGACCTGGCGGGCGGTCTCGGGCTGGCCGGGCCGTTCCGTCCCCGTCGGGCCGGACCGACCGGGGTCGGGCTGGAACGGCGCCGCCTGGCCGATCTGGGGGCCGGCGACTTGGCGCTCCGTGAGCTGGGCCTCCGCGAGCTGGGCATCGGCCGACTCGGGCCCGGCCGGCTCGTTCTGGGCCGGCTGGGCGACGGACCGAGGCCGGACCGGTTCTGGCTGGTCGACCGGGACCCAGTTGTCGTCCGGCCCCGATTCGTCGCGAACGAAGCCGGCCAGGACCGCCCTCGAGGGGCCAGGCCCCGACGGTCGCCGCAACCCGAGCTGGCCGAGCTGGCCGAGCGGGGTCGCCCCCGCCCACAGCGGTGGAGCCGGCCGGCCGGCCGGCGGGTCCCGTCTCTCGGACAACGGGTCGGGTCGGCTGAAGGCCGACCCGGAAGCGGGCGGTGGTGGAGACGCGAAGGCCGGTTCGGATCGGTCCGCGGCCGGTTCGGGTCGGTCCGCCGCGAGCTCGGCTCCTTCGGCCGGGCGGGCGGGCGCTCGGCTCGGCTCCACCGACCACCACGGCTCGTCCTCGTGACCCGGATCGTCGACGCTCGGGTCGTCAGCCGGTACGGCGGGCGTCGGCGCCGCGGCGTCGGCCGGGACGGCGTCATCGGGCGACCAGGCGACCGATGCCGCCGGTCCGTTGCTGGCGGTCGTACTGGCGGCCGTACTGGCGGCCACGGTCTCGCGGATCTCCTGGCGGGCCCGGAGGTGCGACGCCAGCCGCTGGGCGATCTGGTCGAGCAGGTCGAGCTGGGGCGGTTCGAACCCGCCGCTCTCGGGGTCGACGACGCCGAGCATCCCCCACGGCCGGCCGCCGGGACCGTCGCCGAGGGGCACGATGGCGACGACGAACCGCTTCGGGCGAGCCAGGCGTCGACTTCTCAGCCGCGACGCCCGGACGAACACTCGGGCCTGCCCGAACTCGGGATCGGCCCATGCCTGGTGGACGACCTCGTCGACCTCCTCCTCGCCGAAGAGATCGTCGTCGGAAACGGTCGGATAGGCCGCGGTGGCGAACAGGTTGTCGTCGAGGGAGAGCGCGACGAACGCGAGCGCGCCACGGCACTCGCTCCGGGCCATCCGGAGGAGGTTCGTGGTGGCTCCACTCAGGCTGTCGTGCATTCCGGTGCGCTCCGCGACGATCGACATCCCATTCTCCCTCAGGGGGCGGCGAACTGCCCAACGGCCATATCCCGAGGTTACGGCGGTGCCGTCCCGCCCCCGTCTGCCCCGCGTCCCTCGGTCGTCACCCGGGTGACGGTCACCCGGTCGACGGTGCGAACCACCGCCGCACGGCCGCCGCGGTGGCCGGGAAATCGCCGCTCATCGTTGCCCAGTTCCCGTAGTCCCAGACCACGCAGTCGGCGAGGTGGGCTGCCGCGGCCCAGCGGAGCAGCTGGACCGCGAACGTCGGGTTGTCACCGCCACCCCCGACGGCGACCGGTACCGCACCCCACATGGCCAGCGCCATCGACTTGTGGTGGGCCGCCGCGAACTCCGCCGTCCAGTTGGGCCCGTACGGCTGCTCGAGCACTGCCGTCCACTGCTCTGTGGCCGGCAGGTTGCCGTACCCGGTATCGAAGGCGTCGGTGGCGACGACGCCGACCGCGGCGTCGCCCGGGTACGTCTCGGTCGGCCGGATCGGCGATGTCCGGGTGTCGCCGGCGTCCCACTCGAAGGTGAAGTGGGCGCCGGCCGCCTCGGCCATCGTCGACTCGATCCGGTCCCAGAAGGCGACGTAGTCGGCCGCCGCCGCCGTGGAGCCGACGGACCACGGCGTACCCGGATCGTCGGGCTGCCACCCGACCAGGAGGGTCGAGTCGCCGAGCCCGTCGGCGACCAGGCGCCCGGCCAGCGCCGCGAACTGCGCGTCGAACTGGCCCGCCGCCCCCTCGGCGAGCGTGCCGCCGGCCGTCGGCAGCATCGGGACGCCGAGGATCAGGCTGAACGACGAGCCCCGCCAGTCGTCGGCCAGCCACGATGGGTCCGTGAGCGTTGTCCACGTGCCGTACGGCAGGAAGTCGAACGCGTCGCCGACGCGGCCTCCGAGCTGCTGATCGACCGTGTCCACGGCGGCCAGCGCCCCCGGGCCGGCGTAGACGCCGAGCGGCGGTGCCGACGATGTCGACGTCGCCGTCGATGTCGCCGGTGTCGTCGATGTCGCCGTCCCACCCGGCGCGGTCGTCGGCGTCGAATGGCCACCGGTTCGGGCGTGATCGACCGTGCCGGCCCGACCGGTGCTCTTGCCATGGCTCGGCGGCACGGCCGACGACGACCCGGCGTAGCGGGCCGATACCAGCGCCACCAAGCCGGCGACCAGGGCGATCGCGACGAGGACGGCGGCGAGCGGGCGGACGCGGCGGTCCGCTAGTCGCCTCACGATCGCGCCACCAGCGCCGGTTGCGGGGCGAGCTCCGCTGCGGTTCCGCCGCCCCGGCGGTCGTCCACCCCGGCGCCCCCGCGACGGTCGCCCGCTCGGCCGGCGACGACGACGCCGGGCGCGGCGAGGGCGAGCAAACTCCACAGCACCTGCGGCAGGCCGCCGTTGCTGAGGAAGGGCCAGAGCACGTTCATGGCGAGCAGTGCGATCGTCGCGATCGTCAGTGCCCGTCCCATCGCCTGCTCGAACGGGTCCGCCGATCGCCGGGCCTGACCACAGGCCCGGAGCATCGCCCAGGCCAGGACGCCGAAGAGGGCGAGCATGGCGAGACCCCCTTCGACGAGGAAGGCGACGTACTGCGACTCGGGGTACGGCCACCGCACCGCGGTCGGCTGGACGACGCCGTAACCGGCCAGCAGGTGGCCGGCGATGGCCGGGAAGTACTGCCCGGTCCAGATCGACCAGCGGAAGCTGAGCGTCTGGGGCACCCAGGCGATCCGCCCGGTCCCGGCACCGGCCGCCAGCTCGCCGGCGACGCGGGAGCCGAGGAAGGCCGCCGCGGCCACCACCAGCCCGATCGACCCCAGCCGGACGGCTCGCCGGTACCGGCCATCGCCGTACCGGGCAGCCAGCGCGATCACGCCGACGACGAGGCAGAGGATCACCGACTGTTCGGCCGTGAAGACCAGCGCGACCGCGGCGAGCGCGCCGGCCGCGACGAACCATCGACGGTGGCGGACGACGACCCCGGCGAGGGCGAACGACACCATGACGAGGAGGATCGGCAGGAGATAGCCCGCCAGCGCGGCCCAGTTGTCGAACGGCCCCGTCGCCCGGATCATCGACCCCGCGCTCGCCGACGCCCCGCTGGCCGCCAGGCCGCCAGTGATCGAGTCGACGAAGCCGGCGACGCCGGGGACTCGCCCCTCTTGGAGGACGGCCAGGGCCGCCACCGGAACGCTGCAGAGCACGAGCACGCCGAGGGTAAGCCGGCGATCCGCCGGCGTCCGCACGGCCAGCCGGATACCGCGGTAGAGGAGGAGGAACTGGAGCTGTCCGAAGACCGTTCCCCAGTCGGCCAGCGAAAGGTGCTGTCGCTGGGTCACCGTCGCCCCGACCGCCAGAGCCGCCCAACCGAGGCCGTAGGCGAGCAGGGCCCAGTCGAGGGCGCGCCACGGCACCACGTCGCGGCGCCGGGTCGACGCGATGACCGTCAGCCCGACGATGCCGATCACGACCTCCGAGAGCCGGACGTGCGGCAGCGGGAAGCCGGTGCTGAGGCCCGACGTGATCGGCACCACTGCCACGAGGAGCACCGCCCCGACGACCGGTCGCAAGAGGACCGCAACGACCGTCGCCGCGACGACCAGCAGGCCGACCGCGGCGACCAGGTCCCGGGCGGCGACGGCCCCGATGACCAGCGCGGCGCTGGCGCCGGCCACCGCCAGCAGGACCGGCCGTGGCCGCGAGCCGAGCCAGCTCGCCGGCAATGCCGAGACGTCGGCCCGGTCAGTCGTCATCGCGGCACCGGCTCACCGCCGGCGGCCGCGGGCAACCAGCACCGACCAGACCGGGCCGCGCCGCTGCAGACGCAAACGGTCGGCCGCCGCCGCGACCGCCCGGTGCCGCTCGCCGGCCCCGACGACGAGGACGGTGGCCACCGCCGCGCCGACCTCGTCCGGGGCCACGTCGAACGGCCGGCCCGCCGTGATCGTCCGGAAGGGCTCGTCGTCCGACCAGACGGCGGTCAGCTCGTCGGCCAGACGGTTCGCTGCCGGTGCCTCGGCCGGGCGCATCGGCACGACCGTCACCGGACCGTTGCCCAGTTGGCCGTCGAGCGCTCGCGCCAACTCGGTCGCCGACAGCCCGCCCGGTCGAGAGCTGGCGTGGGTCGACGCCGCCTCGCCCAACGTCTCGGGGTCGTCCACCCGTCGGTCGACTCGCTCGGCGACGAGCACCATGCCGGCCCCCACGAGTAGCCCGAGTAGGGCACCGAGCGGCAGGGCGTAGCGGTACAACGGGTCCGACGGCGACGCCGTCCCGGCCACCGACACGACCGCCACCGAGCCGCCGGCGATCGCTCGGCCGGTCGGTTCCAGCGACGAGACGGCCCGAGCCACGGCGTCCGCCCCCGCCACCGCCCGGATCGCAGTCGGCGCGGTGTACTTGATCTGCAAGAGCGCCGTTCCCGCCTCCGCCTCGACACCGACACTGCGCGAGACCGTCGCCGCCGGAACGCGCAGATCGCTGGCGACGCGCTCGATGATCGCCTGGTCGCGCGGCAAGAGCGCGGCGTACGTGACCGCCAGCGTCTGGGCGTCGTTGGCACTCCCTGGGCCCGCCACCGACGCACCGGACTGGACGACCATTGTGGCCGTGGCGCTGTAGCTCGTCGTGTGGTGCGCCCCGGCTACGTACCCGCCCGCCGCGCCGGCCACCAGGCCGAGAACGACCATCCAGCCGCGGCGCCGGGCCCACGCCCAACGACGGCCCGGTGGCCGGTCCGGCGCCCCGGACCGCGCTCGCTGGCCTCCGATCCGCTCGTCTGGACGGTTGACGGCCGGTGGTGACGCGCGCGCCGCCGCGCCGGGCCCGGCGGGGACCAGCGGCGCCACCGGCCGGGGCGACGGGAGCAGTGTCCGGTGCCGTGGCAGTGCCGGCCGCTCCGGCTGCGGCGGGACCGTCGGATCGACCGGGGGCGCCGGCTGCCACATCAGCGTGTAGAGGCACGCCACCCCACCCCGGGCCACACACGCCGACTCGACCACCGTCCCCCGCGCCCCCCCAGCCAACCGGGGCAGGCTCTCCAGCCAGCCGGTGACGAAGGCACACGTGCACGCCGCGTCGTCACCCGGCGCCGGCACGCTGCGGACGACGAGACAGTTCGACCGCGACCGGACGATCCCGACGTCGACACCGACCTCTCGCAGAACCGGCAGGCCGGCCCGGGCCAGCGCGTCGACCGATCCGTCCCGTGACGCCCCGTTGCCGTTCGACCCGTTGCCGTTCGACCCGTTGCCGTTGGACCCGATACCGCTGGACGCGGCGACCTCGCCGGCCAACCGCACGCCAGCGATCCACGCGTCCTGCGGGTGGCGCGGGATCCAACCGCCGTTGGGCGCGAGGGCGCCCGGCCCGGTGCTCACGAGGCCCGCGCTCATACGTCCGGGCTTCGCCCCGTGCCGGCCCGCTGGCGCTTGTTCCGGTACATCTTGTCGTCCGCCTGGCTGAGCAGGTACTCCGGCGTCACCTCGCTCGACGACGTGCTTACCCAGCCGACCGAGACGCCCACGTCGACGATCAGGCCACCGAACTGGTACGGGGCCGAGAGCGCCTTACGGATCCGGGCCACGACGACGTCACCGTCGGGTGTGCGCTCCTGGCTGACGTGGGCCACGACGAACTCGTCCCCGCCCAGCCGCGAGACGATGTCGTCGCTCCGCACCACCCCTTGGAGCCGTCGGGCGACCGCCGTCAACACCTGGTCGCCGACCTCGTGGCCGTGCTCGTCGTTGATCCGCTTGAACTGGTCGAGGTCGAGGAAGACGAGCAGCACCGCACCGCCGCGTCGGCTGAGGCCGTGGAGCATCCGGACCAGCGTCTCGATGAGCAGGTACCGGTTCGCCACCTCCGTCAGCGGGTCGTGGAACGCGTGGTGGGCCAGGTTGACCTGCTCCTCCCACTCCGCCGTGACGTCACGGAGGACGGCGATCGCCCCGCTCCGGCCGCCGACGAGCACCGGCCGTGCGGTGATGGCGATGTGCGTGCCACCCTCATCGTTGCCGCGGACGAAGTGAGCCGCGTCCGGCGTGCCGTGGTGGAGCGCCCGGAACAGCGGGTGGTCGTCGCGGGCCACGAGCTCACCCTGCGGGCTGCGCAGATCGGTCGTGTCCGGGAACGGCAGGCCGACCATCGGCCGGTCCACCGGAACTCCCTGTAGCTCTCGCGCCATCCGGTTGGCCAGGACGACCGTCCCGGTGACGTCGCAGCAGACGATGCCGATATCGAGGTTGTCGAGCAGCTCTTGGAACGGCACCGCGCCCGGGACGTCCGCCACCTGGCTCGACTCGACCGGCCGCACCGCGACCGAACCGGACGGCGCTCCGGCGGCCGCGCCCGTCGTTCGGGCGTCGACGGTTGGCCGGACCAGCGTGACGAAGCAGTCGCCGGCGAACCGGCTGGAGATCCGTCGGCCGCTCGCCCCGACGGCCAGGGGCTCGCCCGAGCGTCGGGCGATCACGACCGACTGCCCCGGTTCGGGCCGGCCGAGGACGTCGTCCATCCAACCCGGCCCCGGCGTCGCCGGCAGGTGGCCTTCGTCGGAGATGATCGCCGCCACGTCCTCGCCGAGGACGTCGTCGATGTCGAGGCCCGACAGCGTCGTGAACGTCTGGTTGACGAGCACGATCGCCCCGTCCGAACGTGTGACGACGAGCCCGTCGGGCAGATTGTCGAGCACCTCGCCCAGGAACGGCTCGGACAGCAGCTGGCCTCCCGATCGCGCCGGCTCGTCCACCCAGCCCGCCGCCGCCCGTCCAGCCGCTGCCGGTTGGATCGCCGGCGGCTCGGTCACTGGCGGCTCGGTCACGGGCGGCTCGGTCACGGGCCGCTCGGTCACTGGCGGTGCAATCACCCCGGCCTCGCCGGCGCTCGGTCCCGGCTCAGCTGGGCTCGGCTGGTCCGCTCCCGGCGGCTCGTCTTCGGGCAGGTAGGCCGGCGCGGTCCAGCCGGCGAGGTGTCCACCCCCGTCGTCGACCTGGGGTTCGGCCGCGACACGGACGCCGACCGGCGCCGGGGCCGCCCCGGCGCCCGCCGCGACCCCCTGGGTGACGGCGGCGGTCCGGGCGGCCAGGGCGATCAGCCCGGTCCGCTGCTCGTCGTCGAGCTCGGGCAGCCAGACGTCGACGACGCCGAGCAGGCCGACCCACTGCTCGCCGGCCCAGGCGGGAACGACGACACAGGCCAACGAGCGATCGACCGAGCCGACCTGGTCGGCATCCTCGGCGTTCCAGAAGATCGCTCGCCCACGGGAGCCAGGATGCAGGAGGCAGCTCTCGGCCAACGCCTCCACCCGACGAGGACCGTCGTCGGGACCCATGAACGGGGAGATGAACGTCTGGACGCCGGTCGGCGTAACGAAGAACGCGCCGATGCCGATGCACAGGTCCGCAGCGAGGCGGAGTGTGCCGGCGATGCGCTGGTCGTCGCTCACGAGGAGCACGGTAAGAAATGGCGGTCCCACCAGCGTCCGCGTCACCGGCCGCCATCACCGACGCGTCCCACGAGCGTCCATCGAAAGATGGGTGGCCCGGACGGACAGTCGATGGACGGTCCGTTCGTAGAGTGCCGAGATGGTGATCTCGTACGTCCTCCGCCTCCGCTCCGACGACCTAGCCGGCGGCCGGTTCGTCGGCGAGATCGAGGCCGTCGCCACTCGCCGGAAGGCGCCAGTCCGCGACGCCGACGAGATCACGGCGTTCGTCCTCGACACCGCGGCTTCCCAGGCGCTCGAGGTCGACAGCGCGGCCGCGCAGGTCCACTGGGACGACGACGTCCCGGTACGGTGACGGCGGGCCGTCAGCCTGGCGTCGGATCGACTCCGAGCTGTCGGCGCAGGTCCCGGCATTGCTCGGTCCAGCGGGCGATCTGGCGATCGCGGGCCGCCACGGCGTCGGCGGCGAACCGGTCGAACTCGCGGTCGACGAGACTCAGGCCGTCGCCGACTCCTCGCCCGTCGTTGGCGACATGCACCGCGTACGGGAACACCGCCCGGGCGATCGGCCAGTCCGAGACGACGACCGGGCGACCGGCCCACACGGCCTCGTACGCCGCCCGCATGACCGATCCCGGCTCCGTCGTCAGCGTGACGACGACGTCGGCGGCGGTAACCGCGGCCCGGTACCGGGCGGCAGTCAGGAACCCGACCAGCCGGACGTTGTCCGGCAGCTGGCGGGGATCGACGTGAGCCAGGCGAGAGTCGCCGGTGAGCAGCAGATCGAGCTCCGGATGGGCCACCGCGGCCTCGACGACCGCCGGCCACGGCTCGTCGGGCGCGAACCGGCCGACGTAGAGGACCTGGAGCCGGCGGTGACGGGCGGCCGGCGTGCGCTGCCAGGACCCGGGTGCCTCGTGGACGACCAGCGCGCGGCCGCCCCAGGCCTCGACCTGGTCGGCCCAGACCGGGGCGGCGACGAGCGAAAGGTCGACCTGGCGGACGAGCCAGCGGTGCAGTCCTTGCACTCGGGCGGCGACGCGGTCACCCTGGGCGCCGAAGCCGCCGGGGTGGCTGTCGAGAACGATCCGAGCCCGGACGGCCCGACCGACCATCCAGCCCACCAGCCCGGCCACCAACGGCGGGTTGGTGACGACGAGGACGTCCGGTCGGTCGCGGAGGACACGGACGATCGTGGCGACCGCCGAGAACACCCAGCGGACGAGGACCGGCGGCCGCCGGGTGCCGGGCGGGAAGAAGCAGGCGGCCCGCCCACCGACCGCGTCGGCCAGCTCAGCCGAGCGACCGGCGACCGCGCCCCAGGCGACGAAGAGCACGCGGCGGCCGTCGCTTCCGTGGTCGTCGCCACCGTCGGCCGGCCCGATCGCCTCGCCCGGCTCGTCGACGCGATCCTCGCCGACCCAGCGGCTGGCGAGCTCGTCGTCGTCGTCGACGGCCCGGACCGACGGTCGGTGACCGCCCTGGAGTCCCTCGCCGTCACCCGACCGCGGCTCCACGTGCTCACGGTACCTCACCAGGGTCAACTGGCCGCCCTGGCCGCCGGCGTCAGCGTCGCTGCTCACGACGTCATCGTCCTGCTCGACGACGACGTCGTGCCGGGTCCCGGCACGATCGCCGGCCACGCCGCCGCCCATCGCGACCTACCCGGCTCCGTCGTCGTCGGCCCGATGCCGGTTGCCGTCGACGACGGACGCCGCCTCACGGTCGCCACCCGCCTCTACGCGGCCGAGTACCGAGCCCACCTGGACGCGCTCGGCCGAGGCGATGTCGACGTGCTCGACGTGCTGTGGACCGGCAACCTCTCGATCGGCCGGGACGACTGCCTCCGCGTCGGCCTGCCGTCGGCGTCGTTCCGCGCCCACTACCACGCCGACCGGGACCTCGGCCTACGGCTCCAGGCCGCCGGCCTGGTCGGCCGGCTCGACCCGTCGCTCGTCGCCACCCACTTCCACGACCGCACCGACGCCGACTTCCTCCGCGACAGCCGGCGGCAGGGCGAGGGTCGGGCCGCCCTCCACCACGCCCACCCGGACCGGCTGGGCCCGTTCACACCCCAGCTGCTGGTCGCCGACCTGCCATGCCCCCTGCGGGCGGCGATCGGCGGCGTGGGGTCGACGCGCCTCGCCGAACCGACCGCCCGGGCGCTCATGGCCGTCGGGCGGTGCGGCGCCCGGGGCGGGTGGACCGAACTGGAGACCGCTACGGCCAGGTTGGCCCGCCGATTGATGCAGTGGCGGGGCGCCGTCGGCGACCCCACGGTCCAGGCCGCGTGACCGCCCAGCCGGCCTGAAGACTCAGACGCCGTCGAGCGCGAAAGGCCGGGCCGGCTCGGCGACGGTCACCCGAGCCGACGCCGCCTTCCAGAGGAATTCCGGCTCGACGTCGTCGAGATCGCAGGTCAGGGCGAGACCGCGTCGCTCGAGCTCGTCGGCGATCTGTTGCTGGTGGTCGTCGACGTGCTCGTGATGGCCGGCCCGGCGAGGTACGAGCAAAGGGGCCCGACCGGCCCCCATGGCAGTCAGCGCCGACCCGACGCCGGCATGGGAGACGACGAGATCGGCGTCGCGCATGGCCGTGACCAGCTCAGCCCGCGGAACGAACCGCCGGGCGCCGATCTCGAGGCCGGTGACGTCGGTGGCGCCGGTCTGCCAGAGCACGTCGCAGCTCGCCGGCAGGACGTCGATCAGCCGCTGGACGAGACGACGAAAGCCGTACCCGCTCGTCCCGACGGTGACGACGGCCCGCCGCAGCGACGGCGTCGACGTCGGCGCGGATGCGAAACCGTCGAGGACGGAGCCGCGGTACCGCCACGACCGGCGTTCCCACCACGGGTACGGGCTGTAACAGACGACGCCGGGCGTGCGTTCGAGGATCTTGGCGGTCAGCGACGGCCCGAGCACCCGGGACGAGCTCTCGATGAAGTGGCAGCGAATCCCCTTCGCCCGGGCGAGCGTCATGAACGGGACAGCCATCAACGGCCCGGTGCTGACGACGTCGGTCCAGTCGTCGAGGGCGAGGATGTGGTGGGCCAGCCGTAGGTTGGCCAGCGTCGCACCGACGTCACGCGGTCGGGCCGGCGGCGCGAAGAGCCGCTGCTCGCCGGCCAGCAGCGACCGGGTCTGCGGGGTATCGGCCGTCACCCACGTCACGTCGCCCCCCAGGCCGACCAGGCGTGGGCGGAGGCGCCAGAGCTCCTCCACGTGACCGCCCGCGGCCGCGACCATCAACGTTCGCACGCCATATCAATTCCATTGCCGCATCCCAGGACCGTCCCGCCGACGTACGGAACCGGCCCACGCGACCCGAACGGGGAGGAGACGTTCGGGGGACGCGGGCCCCGGATACTGCTCTCGTGACGGTTCCCTACACGCCGGTTTCACCCCGGTCGCCGACCGCGTCAGGATCGGCTCGGCGATCGGTCCGCTCAGGATCGGCCGAGCAGCTCCCGCAGGCGCTCGACCGGCGGCGACGGCGCGACGCCGAGGTCCTCCAGGACCCGTTCGGCCTTGCCGAGCGCGTCGAGCGCCCGGCCCCGGTTGCCGAGGTCCAGGTGGATCTCGGCCATGCGGACGAAGTGGCGCTCGTCGTAGGGGTCGGCGGCGGCGAGACCGCCGAGGAGCTCGACGGCGTCGCCGCCCCGCCCCTCGGCCACGGCCTCGTCGACGAGCAGGTCGAGCAGACGGAGGTACGTGCGAGCCACCGACTCCCTCGCCCCGGTCGCCCAGTCGGCATAGCGGTCGGCCGGCAGGAGCTCACCGCGATAACAGTCGGCCGCCACCCGCGCTCTACGACCGGTCTCGGCCGGATCGGCCGCTGGGTCGAGCGCCACCTCGGCCTCGCACCGGAACCGCTCGACGTCGGTCACGGCACCGGGCGCCAGGCGGACGACGTTGCCATCCCGCTGGAGCAGCTCACCGCAGGACGACCGGATGCGCCACAGCACGTTGCGCAGCCGGCGGGCACCGACGCCCGGCTCGGCGTCCTCCCACAGCAGCTCGACGAGCTCGTCGACGGTGATGCGCTGTTGCAGCCCGACGATCTTGACCGCCTGCGCGGCGAGGCTGGCCGGCAACGCGACCGGGCGACCGCGATGGCGGACCTCGAACCCTCCGAGCAGGATCAGCTCCCACTCCGGCACACCGGCGACGGGCACGACGTCGACGGGGCCCACGGTCGGAGCGACGGCGGGCGCGGCCACGGCGGCCGGGCCGGCCGCGCCGAACCGATCGAGGTCGGCGTCGGCAGGATCGTGCGCCACCGTCGCGACGGCCACCGGGGGGGCCGTCGCGACGGTGACCACGCTCGTCCCTCCGGTCTCGTCGAAGACGGCTGCGTCGGCGCCGGCCTCGTCGGCGTCGACCGGGTCCAGACGGGTCAGTTCGCGGCGCGCCAAGGCGACCACACTGGTGGCGCCGGCCTCGCCGGCCCGGCGCTCGACCCGGTCGAGCCGGGCTCGCGCCTCGACGATCCGGCCGGCGTCGGCCAGCCGGGCGCCGAGGCAGAGGTCGATCCGGGCCTGCACGAGCGGGGCGTCACCGAACGCGTCGCTGGCCGCGGCCAGCTCGTCGACCGACCGGTCGACGTCGTCGCAGCTCGCGCCGTCGAGCCACCGTCGCCAGCCGGCCGTCCGGGCCTGACCGGCGCGACGGCTGCCGTGGTCGTTCGACTGGCGATGGTCGTTCGGCTGATCGGTCGACAGGTCCTCGACGGAGCGGGGCCGGTCGCCAGCCGGGCGCGTCCGCGGCGGCCCATCGCCCCGGTCCGGCGGTCGCCCGGGCGAGGAGCCGGACGGCGGCGGCGGGTGCGGCGACCTCGGTCGTGACGGCATCGACCACGCCGGAGGCCGTCGTCAGGTGGGCGAGATCCTCTTCGACCGTACGGACCCAGGCCAGGGCCGGACCGATCCGACCCTGGACGAGCTCGAGGAGGGCGAGCGCCGCCATCGCCCGGAGACGGGCCGGTCGTCCCACCGGGTCGACGACGGCGAAGAGCTTGGCGCCGTCCTGGAAACCTCGCTGGTGGTCACCGGTGAGCGTGTGGAGTTGCGTCGCGACCCACCACGCCCAGGCGGCGACGGCGACGCTGCTGCATCGCTCGGCCAGCGCGGCACCGGCGTCGACGGCGACGCCGGCGTCGACCAGACGACCGTCGTCGAGGTGGATCGAGGCCCGCAGCAGGAACGGCACGGCCGCCAGCGCGCCGTCGCCGCTCCCGGTGGCACACCGCTCGACCCACTGGGCCCAACGCTCGGCCTGGCGCCACATCCCCTGGCGGACGAGGCTCGTCCCGACGACGAGGGCAACCTCCGGCGACGACGGGAACCGCTCGGTCTGGCCGATCAGCAGCGAGATCCGGCTCCGCTCGGCGAGGGCTTCGACGTCCTGGCCCTGCGCCAGCAGGGTGGCCGCCCGGACGGCACCGACGAGAACCTCGGCTTGACTGCTCACCGACGCCGCGAGGGCCCCGGCGCGGCCGACGACCGCCTCGGCGGCGAGCGGCTCACCGGCCAACAGCTTCCAGGCGGCCGCGTCGACGAGCATGGCGACCGCCCGGCTCGGAGCCGCGGCGACGCAACGGTCGGCCGCGGCGACCATCTGATCGGCGACGTCCGGCCCGACCGGGTCGGGGACGAGCCGAGCCCGCTGGTAGGCCAGCTCGCCGGCGACCGGGTCGCTGACGCGAAGGTGGCCGACGACGTCGACGCAGCGCTGAGCCCGGTCCCGCCGACCGGCGGTGATCCACAACCCGGCGGCGGTGGCCATGTGCAGGACGACGGCATCGTCGCCGGTGGCGAAACGAGAGGCCCGTTCCTCGTAGCGGGCCGCGGCTTGCGGATCGCCGCGGTCGAGGGCGGCCTGGGCGGCCTGGGTGAGGCGCCGGGCGACTGCGTCGTCGGGCCCGTCCGCTTCGGCGGCGGCGTGGAACGCGCTCGACTCGATGGCATGCTGCCGGGCCAGCTCGTTGCTGAGCGCCTGCCGGGCCGCCCGGCGGATGGGCGCCGGGGCGCGGAAGAACGCAGCCGCTCGAACGAGCGGATGGGCGAAGTCGACCCGGGGGCCCCGCTCGACGAGGACACCGGAGTCGGTGGCCGGCGCCAGGTCGGTCGGGTCGATGCCCACGCGGTCGAGGACTGCGAACAACGTGTCGCGGGGAGCCCGAGCCGCCGCCACCACTGCCAGGGCCTGGCGGGTGGCCGTCGGCAGGTGGGCGGCGACGTCGAAGGCCTCGGCCACGACGCTGCCGACCGGGAGCGGGTCCGGGAGCGGGTGCCAACCCTCGATCTGGTCGGCCGTCAATCGGCCGTAGACCTCGACCAGGGCCAGCGGGTTCCCACCAGTGCCGGAGACGAGCTCGGCGAGCACGGTCGGCGTCGGCAGGCGGTCGAACCGCGTCGAGAGCAGCTGGGCCGCCTGGCCTTCGGTCAGGCCGGCCAGCCGGTGCAGCGGCAGGTCCCGCTCGACCGGGCGGAACGGGACGACGTGCGGCAGGTCCTTCCAGGCCAGCACGACGCTGACGGGGTCGGTCAGAAGGTGCCCGGTGATCGAGCGGCCGATCGCGTCGACGAACCAGGCCGGCAGCGCCTGGCAGTCGTCGATCGTGAGCAACAACGGTCCGCCCGCCGCGACGACCATCTCCTGCAACGTCGCGGCAACCGCCTGGACAACGGCTCGCTTCGCCGGTACCGGCGCGGACCCGGCGGCCCAGGCCGCGAGTTGGGCGTCGCCGGCGATCTCGAGCCGGTCGGCCAGGTCAGCGAGCGGTTGGGGCCAGTCGGCCGGCGTTGCGGCCGACCCGGCGTCGGACCGGCCGCGGATCTGGACGACTCGGAACTCGGCCGCCCGGGTGATCGCCGCCTCGATCAGCGCGCTCTTCCCCACGCCGGACTCGCCGTGGAGTCCGACGACGCCGCCGGTGCCACCGCGGGCGCGCCACAAGAGGTCGTCGAGATGGGCGAGCTCCCGGCCACGGGCGATAAGTCCGGCGTCCGGCACCTATCGCGCTCCTTGGCCGGTCAGCGCCCGGTGAGACGCGCCAACGGGCGTTCCACGTCTCACCCCGCCGTACGTGTCAATGTAGTCATCGGCATGTTTGTCCCGGCCAGACGCCTGCGGGCACCCGCGCTGGGGGGGCCCGCCGTCGTGCGCTCCTCTCAATGGTCCTCCTCTGACCATTGGGCGAGGCGCCGGAACCGCATCCTGATACCTGTGACCGTCGGATCTCTCCGCCGAAACACCAACCGATCAGACGAACCGCACCGACCAGTGGAGGACTACTGATGGAGAAGGTCGTATCCGGTCCGGGCGCGCCGGGTGACCCGACGCTGGCCCTCTTCGGAGGATTCCACGGCCAGTCGGACGGCATCGAGGTGGCGTACCAGGCACTCGACCTGGTGGCGGCCCGGTATCAACTGCCCGAGGCGTTCCTCTTGTTGCGGGCCGATCCGTTCTCGCCGCAGATCTTCGTCCTCGGACGGGCCCACGCCACACCAGGGTGGGCGGCCGACTTCACTCGCCGCCCGTCGGGTCTCTACACGACAGCCGACGCGACGACAGCCGACGCGGTGCCGGCCGCCGTCCGCGATGCGCTGACCGGTTACTGCGAGATGGCCCTGAGCGCCCACGTCGCCCGACACCGGGTGGCGGTCGACGCGACGACCGGTCTCGGGGCGCGCACGACGGTCGACGCGGCCGTCCGACGAGCCGCCAGCCGGAGCTCCCGCTTTCGCTGGCCGTTCTCGATGCTCCTCTTGACGACGGCCGGAGCCGGGGCGCCGGGTGCCCGCTGGCATCTGCTCGCCCGCGCCCTCGGCGACTGCCTGCGCGTCAGCGACGAGGTCGGCGTGGCCGGCGCCGGTCGGGCGATGGCGATCCTGGCCAACTCCGGCGCCGACGCGGTCGAACCGTTCCTCGGTCGCGTCCGGGCCGCCCTGGCCGCCCAGGGCGGCGACGTCCGCCTGCTCGTCGGGTCGGCCGCCGCGCCGGCCGACTCGGTCGACCCGGACCAGCTCTGGCGGCTCTGCGAACGCCGGCTGGCCGAAGCGGTCGCCGGTGAGGGACCCGACGCCGGGCTGTCGCGGCCGCGGCGGACGCCGCCGTCGGAGGTCGAGCTGGCGCTGCGGTGCCTTCCGGGCGTGCTGGCGGTCGGCACGACAGCACTGGCGACAGGACGCGTCGTGGTCGTCGCCCGCCACGAAGACGACGAACTGAGCCGGGCCGCCGACGCGATCGTCGCCGAGGCGTTCGACGACGTCGACGTCACGGTGCTCGAGAGCGGCGACGACCCGGCACCGTCCAGCCTCCGGCGGGCGACACCGACCGACGCCGGCGCCAGCTCGTCGCCGGCCGCCCCCGCGGCCGGCGACGAGCGACGGGCGGTCGCCGGCGCCAGCGCCCGGGTGGACGACGCCGAGTGGTCCGACGAACCCGGGTGGGCCGGCGACAGCCACCCGGAGGCCCCGCGGGTGATCCTCTTGCGCAGCTGGTTCGACCGGTCGACGGGCGACAGCGAGGTCTCGGTGACGTGGCGGGGCAGCCGCGCCGTCGGTCGGGCGTCGGGCAGCCCGCTGGCCAGCGCGGCGCAGGCGACGCTGACGGCGATCGAGGCGCTCGGCGCCGACATCCCGTACTACGTGACATCGGTCGAACGGGCGACGTCGGAGCCGGGTTCACCGGTCATCGTCGCGCTGGCCGAACGCCGCCGGGCGGACGACCCGGGCGGAGCCCGCCGCCTCGGTATCGCCGCCGGGCCCGATGAGGTCGAAGCGGCCAGTCGGGCGACGCTCTGTGCGCTCAACCGGCTCCTCTCGAAGGTCCCGAGCTCCCGTTGACCGTCGAACCCGTCGTCGAGCTCCCGACCGAGCCCGGCAGCGGCCCGGCCGTCGGGCCGGTGCCGTGCGGGCCGTACCGGTACGGCGCCCACTTCGTCGACCGCACGACCGGCCTCCGCTTCGAGGCGCACCACCCGGTGCTCCGACCGGACCGCTGGGCCGCCTATCTCGACGGCGCGGCGCGCGAGTACGCCCGGTTCGGCCTAGCCGGCCTCGTCGACCGCGAGACCTTGACCGCGGCGGAAGACGTCTCGCTCTTCTTCGTCGGCCTCGACCCGGAGGGTCGGGTGGTGGCCGGCGTCCGCTGTCACGGGCCGCTCGACGACGTCGACGCATCGCAGGCGCTCGTCGAGATGGCGAGCTCGAGGGAGGCCGACGAGCTGCGCGACACGGTACGGTCCACCGTCCCGCACGGCGTCGTCGAGATCAAGGGAGCGTGGCGGGAGGGAAACCGCGACGAGGCCCACCTGGTGGCGGCCACCCTCGGCCGGTGCGCGGTCCACGCCCTCCACTGGGTCGGCGCGGAGGTGGCGCTCGGTGCCGTCGCCGAGCGACTGAAACCGACCAGCCGCGTCACCGGAGCCGAGATGATCGGCACGGAGAGCGCGGCGTACCCGAGCGACGAGTACCGCACGATCCTCATGGGCTGGCACCGGGCGACCGGTCGTCCGGTGGCCCGGCCGGACCAGCGCGTCCTGCTGCGAGAAGAGGGCGAGCAGCTGCTCGCCGGTCCGCGTCCGGGGCCCGACGGCAGCTGGCGCCCGATCGCCCTCGACGCGCGGCGCCGGGCCGACCGCCAGCTCCTCTTCAACCTGCGGGCCGATCCGGCCGTCGTGGTGCTCGACGTCGTGGACCGCCAGCGCCAGGAACTGCGTCGCCTGCTGCCGGCGCCGACCGCCGACCTGCTCGACCAGCCGCCGCGCCACGTCTATTACCCGTGGCGCCAGACCGTCGTCGGCATGGCCGGGCCGGACGTGTTCTCCGTCCTCCGGCTCGACCGCAACCGCAACAAGATCACCGCGGCGGAGCAGGCGCGTCTGCGGTCCCTGCGGATCGGCATCGTCGGGTTGAGCGCCGGCCACTCGATCGCCGCGACGCTCGTTCTCGGCGGCCTGTGCGGCGAGCTCCGCCTGGCCGACTTCGACGAGGTCGAGCTGACCAACCTCAACCGCATCCCGGCCAGCGTGCTCGACGTCGGCTGCAACAAGGCCGTCCTGGCCGCCCGACGGGTAGCCGAGATCGACCCGTACCTGCCGGTGCGGGTCGTCCCGGACGGCGTCGACGAGGACAACCTCGAGGATTTCGTCGCCGGTCTCGACGTCCTCGTCGAGGAGTGCGACTCGATCGACATGAAGCTGCTCGTCCGCGAGGTCGCCCGCCGCCACCAGGTGCCGGTGATCATGGAGACGAGCGACCGCGGTCTCCTCGACGTCGAACGGTTCGACCTCGAACCGACACGGCCGATCCTCCACGACCTGCTCCCGGGCGTCACGGCCGGCATGCTGGCCGAGCTGCCGCTGCCGCTGAAGGTGCCGTACGTCCTCGACATCGTCGATGCCTCCCAGAGCTCGGCTCGCGGCGCGGCGTCGATGGCCGAGCTCGGGCGCACGCTGTCGACGTGGCCGCAACTGGCTGGCGACATCACGCTCGGCGGCGCCACGGTTGCCGCGGCCGTCCGCCGGTTGGGCCTCGGCGAGCCGCTGCCGTCCGGCCGCGTCCGGATCGACCTCGACGCCCTCGTCGCCTCCCTGGAACCCCCGCCGCCGAAGCCGACGCGGGCACCCGTCGACCTGCCGCCGGCGGCGACGGTGCCGACGACGAGCGACCCGCTTGTCGTCATGGCCCACGCGGCCACGTTGGCGCCGTCGGGCGGCAACGCCCAGCCGTGGCGGCTGAAGACCGGCCCGCGGCAGCTGACGATCGAGCTCGACCGGCAGCGCACGTCGACGATGGACGTGCGGTCGCGGGGCAGCTACGTCGCCATCGGCGCCGCGGTGTTCAACGCTCGCACCGCGGCGGCGGCTGTCGGCCGCTTGGGCCCGGTGGCGCTGTTCCCCGCCGATGCCGGGCCGGACGCCGTCGCGTCCCTGGTGCTCGGCGACGGGACAGATGCGGAACTGGCCGCGTTCTATCCCGACGTCCTGCGTCGTGAGGCAAACCGCCGTCGCGGGGTGCCGGAGCCGCTCGACCTCTCGTTAGCCGCGCAGCTGGCCGACGCGGTGGCGGCGGAGGGCGGCCACCTCCGGCTCGTCACCGACCATCACCAACTGACCGAGTGCAGCGACATCCTCGGCGACTCCGAGCGCATCCGCTTCCTCACCGCCCACCTGCACCGAGAGATGATCGGCGAGCTTCGATGGCCCGGTGACGACGTCCGCACCGGGATCGACCTACGGACGCTGGAGCTGTCACCGCCGGAGGTGGCCGTGCTCGGCGTCGCCCGACGCGGCGACGTAATGGACCTCCTGCGCGACTGGGACGCGGGCCAGGCACTCGGCGACAACGCCCGCGGCGCCGTCCGGGCGAGCTCCGCGCTGGCCGTCGTGACGGTGCCGAACGCCAGTCCGACGGCGTACGTCCAGGGCGGTGCGGCCGTCGAGCGGCTCTGGATCACCGCCCAGCAGGCCGAGCTCGGCGTCCAGCCGGTCTCGCCGGTGTTCGTCTTCGCGGTCCAAGACGCCGACTTCGACACCCTCGGCGGCGAGCGCTGGGGCGACGATCTCCGTACGCTCTCACAGCGGTTCCGCCGGACGCTCGCCCTCGCACCGACCGACGCGATCGCGCTCGTTCTCCGGCTCAGCCACGTCCCGCCGGCCTCGGTTCGGAGCCAACGGCTCCCGCTCGACGAGGTGCTGACGAGGGTCCCCCCCGTTGGCTGACGACCCGGGATGCTCCTCTACGACCGTTGCGGACGGTACGCTTGTGCCTGCCACGGGATTTTCCGTGTCCCGCGGCTAGGCGAGAGCGACCCATGTCCAACGAGCCCCTGGCCATCGAAGACCACTTTCACCAGTTGCTCGACACTATTGCCGAGCTGGTGACGGGCACTGTCGCGGTCGCCTTCGTCGCCTCCGAAGATCGCGGCACGTGGACGGCACCCCGTTCGCACGAGACGCTCGCCGACCTGACGGCCACTGTCCGCCAACGACTCGACGACCGAGCCGCCGGCGGGCTCGTCGACAGCCCGCCGGCCGACCACGCGGTTTGGGTCGAGCCGGCGTTCGGCGGCGCGGCCGGCGACGAGCGGACCACGCCGGCCGGGGCGCTCGGCATCGCCCGGCGGGTGCCGGCCGGAGCGTCGACGCCGTTCAGCCAGGCCGAGATCGACGCCATCCGGGTGGTGGCCAAGCTCTGCGGGAGCGCGACCGGTGTCGCCGACATGACCCGCGAGCTCGAGTACCAGCGGCAGATCGAAGAGCTCGTCTCCCAGGTGGCCGAGCGCCTGATGGCGACGACGAACGAGACGATGCAGGCATCCCTCGACTGGACGGTCGAGACGCTGGCCCTCTACTTGAAAGCCGACTCCGCGTTCCTCCGCCGCAACGACCACGTCAACGGCGTCAGCATCCTGATGGCCGAGTACCCGGAACGGGACGCGCCGGATCCCGACCCGCTCGCCGTCGTCGCGTTCGACGTCGACCCGATCTTCGCCGCCACCCGTGACCTCAAGGGCCCGCTGGTCATGCGCAACCCCGAGGCGATGGACACGGACTACACCAAGCGGGTCGAGGACGCCGGCGTCGCGGTCGCGTTCTCCGGCGCCGGCGTACCGCTCATCTACGGCGACGTCACCGAAGGCTGTCTGGCCTTCGTCCGGTTCTCGGCTCTCGACTGGGCGGACCACGAGATCAGCGCCCTGCGGATGGTGGCGTCGCTGCTGGTCCACCTGACGCACCGACTCGAGATGGACGCCGACTGGCGTCGTCGGGCGATGACCGACGAGCTGACGGGGCTGCCGAACCGGCGGGCGCTGCTGGCGGAGATCGACCGGCGGCGGTTGGCCAGGAACGGCCCCCTCCAGCTGCTCTTCGTCGACCTCGACCGCTTCAAGGTGATGAACGACTACCTGGGTCACGGCGTCGGCGACAAGCTCCTGACGACCATCGCCGACCGGATCCGGGACTCGGTTCGGCCCGGCGACTTCGCCGCCCGCCTCGGCGGTGACGAGTTCGTCGTCCTCCTCGCCCACGACGAGCCGGAGACCGAGATCGTGCGGATCGCCGAGGAGCTGCTCGACGTCATCTCGCAACCGGTCCTCATCGAGGGCATGGAGATCGTCCACTCCGGCAGCATCGGCATCGCCGGGTCGACCGACGAGGACTACACGGCCGAGGAGCTGCTCAGCCGGGCCGACATCGCGCTGTACGCGGCGAAGCGACGCGGCCGGAACCAGCTCGTCGTCTTCGACGCCGTCCTCCAGAAGCAGGTCGCGGAGCGGTCGGACACCGAGCTCATGCTCCGTCAGGCCTTCGCCGACCAGCAGAACTTCAGCGACCACGACACGCTCGTCGTCTTCTACCAGCCGGAGTTCGACATCGCCGAGCGGAAACTGGCCGCCGTCGAGGCGCTCGTCCGCTGGAACCACCCGACCCGCGGGCTGCTGACGGCTGGCGAGTTCATCCCGGTCGCCGAGGAGACCCACCTCATGCCCGAGCTGGGCAACTGGGTTCTCCGTCAGGCCTGTGCCCAGATGGCCCGCTGGCGAGCCCAGTACCCCGGCAGTCAGGTCGTCCTGCGGGTCAACATGTCGCCCGGTGAGCTCGTCGTCCCCGGCGTCGTCTCCCGGGTACGCGAATGTCTGATCGAGACCGGTCTCCCGCCGGGAATGCTCTGCCTCGAGATCACCGAGAACATGGCCGTCATCAACGTCGAGCAGACCGTGCAGGTGCTCCGGGAGTTCCGGGCCCTCGGCGTCCAGCTGGCCATGGACGACTTTGGCTCCGGCTACAGCTCGATGATCCAGCTCAAGAACCTGCCGGTCGACGTGCTCAAGATCGACCGCGTCTTCGTCGACGGCATCGCCACCGACCCGACGAACCAGGGCATCGTCGAGGCCATCATCCGGCTCGGCGCGGCGTTTGCGCTCGAGGTCGTCGCCGAGGGCGTCGAGACCCCCGAGGACCTCGAGGAGCTCTTCCGGCTCGGCTGCCGGCGGATCCAGGGCTTCTTGCTCTCTCGACCGGTCAGCGCCCAGCAGGTCGAGCCGTTGCTCGCCAAGGTGTCGATCGACCTCGATGAGCTGATCCGCCGAGGTCGGCGGCCCGAGGTGCCCGGGCCCGAGGTCACCGGGCCCGGCGAGCTCGCCGACGAGATCACGCCGGCGACGACCGGTTAGCGGCCGAGGTCAGCCGCCCGGTTGGCGGCGGTGCCCCGGCGCTTGTTGGCGAACATCGCCTGATCCGCTCGCCCGAGGATGCTCTCGGGGTTGTCGCCCGGCACGGCGGCAGTGCTGCCGACGCTCAGCCGGGTGACCGCGGTCCCGTCGGCCCGTGTCGACGTCGCGGCTATCAACCGCCCGGCCAGGACCGCCGCCGCGGTCTCGTCGAGGTCGGGGCAGATGACGATGAACTCGTCGCCGCCGATCCTCGCCACCAACCCGTCGTCGGCGACGAGCGACTCGAGCTGCCGGGCGGCGACGACGATCGCCGCGTCGCCGGCTGAGTGGCCGAGCTCGTCGTTGACCGCCTTCAGTCCGTCGATGTCGGCGAAGAGCACGGCGAACTCGTCGTCCGACTCGAGGTGCCCGGCGATGGTCTCGAGCGCCCACGACCGGTTGGCCACCCCGGTCAGCGGGTCCCTCATGGCCATGCGCACCAAGGCGGGCTCGGTGCTGCGGTCGGTCAGCACCAGGGTCGACATGCCCGGCCGGTCGCCGACGCCGCCGGCGATGATCCGGACCTCGGCATCGAGCTGGTCGAGGCCGGGTCGATCGAACGTCAAGAGCACGGTTCGTGTCTCGTCGGCCCGCATCTGGCTGAGGATGCCGAGCAGGCGCAACCGGCTCAGTGGCTCGAGCAGCTCGGCCAGGTCGGTGCCGTAGAGGTCGTGGCGCGACCGCCCCAGCAGCCGCTGGACGGCCGGGGTGGCGAAGCGGATCGACCGACCGGCGTCGACGGCCATCGTCGGCACCTCGAGCGTGGCCGTCAGGGCCGGCGTGAGCTCGTCGAGCGGCGCCTCCTCCGAACCGACGAACTCCGCTTCGTCCTCGAAGACGAGCCGTGAGGCGACGACGAAGCCTTCGATGTCCGGGTCGTCGATGCAGTTCCAGGCCCGGATCTCGCAGGTGCGCCAGTTCCCGTCGACGTGTCGGAGCCGCAGCCGGCCGGACGTCTGCCAGCCCGGCGACGACGCGGCGCCGAAGGCGCCGACCCGGACGAGCTTCTCCATGTCGTCCGGGTGGCAGAGCCAGCCGATGTCCGAGCCGATCGTCTCGCCGAGCCCGAGGATGCCCAGGGGCGGGCCCACCCGGGCCTTCAGCTGGCCGGCCGCGTCGTAGACGGCGACCTGCTCGCGCATGAACGCCAGCAGGCGCGGCAGCATGCCCGCGCCGAGCACTGCGCCGCCGAGATCGGCGTCCGTCACTTCCACCTTCCGCCCTGTCCTCTCCGCACTGCCCGCCCCCGAAACCGTTGAGGTCCAATGCCGGACCCGGAGGACTCTCCCAGCGGAGACGATAGTCGCAACGGCAAATCTCGGCGCCTCGGGATGGTGGCGTCGGTGCGGCCCATTCTGAACTGTAACCGCAGATCGAGTGCTACTTGGTGCGGCGGCGATCCGAGGTGCTCCGTGGCACGTCGATCCCCACCGTCGACCCCGTCGCCGGCAAGGCCGGTTGATTACAGTGAGGTCTCGCTCGACGATCAGGGAGACGCGACATGGGGTTGCACGAGAAGAAGGAAGTCGCCGACCACCTGTTCGACTGCCTGTTCGCGTCGAAGGACCTCTCGGTGGCATTGCCGAAGTACCAGTTCCCGGACCACGAGACGCTGCCCGATCTCGCGTTCCAGGTGATCCACGACGAGCTGTTGCTCGACGGCAATGCCCGCCAGAACCTGGCCACCTTCTGCCAGACGTGGGAGGAGCCCCAGGTGCACGCGTTGATGGATCTCTCGATCAACAAGAACCTCGAGGACAAGGACGAGTACCCCCAGACGGCGGAGATCGAGCGCCGCTGCGTGCACATGATGGCCGACCTCTGGCAGGCCCACGACGCGGCCAACACGGTCGGGACGTCGACCATTGGGTCGTCGGAGGCCTGCATGCTCGCCGGGATGGCCGCCAAGCGGCGCTGGCGGGCCCGCCGGGAAGCCGCCGGCCAGCCGTCGGACCGGCCGAACATGGTGTGCGGGCCGGTGCAGGTCGTGTGGCACAAGTTCGCCCGGTACTGGGACGTGGAGATGCGCGAGATCCCGATGGCCCCGGGCCGGTACTGCATGGACGTCGAGCAGATGCTCAGCCGGGTCGACGAGAACACCATCTTCGTGATGCCGACGTTCGGGGTGACGTACACCGGCGCCTACGAGCCGGTGGCCGACCTGGCGGCCGCCCTCGACGACCTCCAACAGCGGACGGGCCTCGACGTCGACATCCACGTGGACGGGGCGAGCGGAGGCTTCCTGGCCCCGTTCTGTGCGCCCGACGTCGTGTTCGACTTCCGCCTGCCCCGGGTGAAGTCGATCTCCACCTCCGGGCACAAGTTCGGGCTGGCGCCGCTCGGCGTCGGCTGGGTGATCTGGAGCGATGCGGCCGAGCTGCCCGAAGACCTGATCTTTCACGTCAACTACCTGGGCGGCGACATGCCGGACTTCCAGATCAACTTCTCGAGGCCGGCCGGCCAGATCATCGCCCAGTACTACGACTTCATCCGGCTCGGTCGGGCCGGCTATACGGCCGTTCACGGCGCCTGCTACGAGACGGGCCAGTTCCTGGCGGCCGAGATCCCCAAGCTCGGACCGTTCGAACTGCTGTGCAGCAGCGACCCGGCCACCGGTATCCCGGCGGTCACGTGGCGGATCGTCGAGGGGCAAGACCCGGGCTACACGCTGTTCGACCTGGCCGACCGCCTGCGCAACCGAGGCTGGCAGGTACCGGCGTACACGCTGACGGGCAGCGCGTCGGACATTGCCGTCCAGCGGATCCTGGTGCGCCAAGGCGTCGACCGGGACCTGGCGACGCTCCTCCTCGACGACTTCGAGACGGCGGTGTCGCACTTCGACCGCCATCCGGTGTCCGTGGCCATGACCCCCGCCGAGGCGGGGGGGTTCAACCACCTCTGATCGGCGGTGACCACCACGTCGACCGACGACGATCCGGGCGCCACCCTCGATCCCCGACGGGTCGCCGCCATCCGTGACGCCGCGCTCAGCGAGGCGGCTCGCCTCGGTGCGTCGCACGCGGAGGTCCGCGTCGAACGGATCCGCTCACAGATGGTCGCCCTGCGGGACGGCCGGCTGGAGACCGCGGCCGACGACACCGAGGTCGGCATCGGTCTGCGCGTCGTACGCGATGGCTCGGTCGGGTTCGCCGCCACCGTTGCCGTCGACGCCGACGAAGCGGCCGCGCTGGCTGGCCAGGCCGTCGACGCCGCCCGGACGACCGCGCTGGCCGGCGGCCGGCCGGTCGAGCCGGCCGATGAGCCGGCGCACGGCTCGGTCGATTGGACGTCGCCGTACGGGACGGACCCGACGTCGGTCCCGCTGGCCGACAAGGTGGCGGTGCTCGGCGAATGGAGTGAGCGGCTGCTGCGAGCCGGCGTGGACCATGTCACTGCGTTCGTCCTGGCAGTGAGCGAGGAGAAGCACTTCGCCGACCTGGCCGGGACGACGGCCGTCCAGCGCCGGGTCCGGGTGCACCCGCAGGTCGAGTGCCTCGCCGTCGGCGACGACGACTTCGAAGAGATGCGGACGGTCGCGCCGCCGGTCGGCCGGGGGTGGGAGTACCTGGCCGGGGACGGCTGGGACTGGGACACCGAGCTGGCCCGGCTGCCGGAACAACTGGCCGAGAAGCTTCGAGCGCCGTCGGTGGAACCGGGCCCGTACGACCTCGTCGTCGACCCGACGAACCTCTGGCTGACGATCCACGAGTCGATCGGCCACGCCACCGAGCTCGATCGGGCGATGGGCTACGAGGCCGCGTACGCCGGCACGTCGTTCGCTACGCCGGATCAGCTCGGACGCCTCGAGTACGGGTCGCCGGTCATGCACGTGACCGGTGACCGCACGACCGAGCACGGCCTGGCGACGGTCGCGATCGACGACGAGGGCGTCGCCGCCCAGTCGTTCGACCTGATCCGCGACGGCGTCCTCGTCGGCTATCAGCTCGACCGGACGATCGCCACGGCGGCCGGTCTCGGCCGGTCGAACGGCTGCGCGTTCGCCGACTCCCCTCTCCACGTGCCGATCCAGCGGATGGCGAACGTATCGCTGCAGCCGGCCGACGGCGACGGGCCGACGACCGACGAGCTCATCGCCGGCGTCGAGCGCGGCCTGTACGTCGTCGGCGACAAGAGCTGGTCGATCGACATGCAGCGCTACAACTTCCAGTTCACCGGGCAGCGGTTCTTCGTCATCGAGAACGGCCGGCTGGTCGGGCAGGTACGCGACGCCGCCTACCAGGCGACGACGACCGACTTCTGGCGGGCGATGGAGGCGGTCGGCGGTCGGTCGACCTACCGGCTCGGTGGCGCGTTCAACTGCGGCAAGGGCCAACCCGGCCAGGTCGCGCCGGTCAGCCATGGCTGCCCGTCCGTCCTCGTCCGCGGCGTGCGCATCCTCAACACCCGCGAGGAGTCCGGCCGGTGAGCGGGCTGCCGCCGGCTCAGGACGTCGTTGAGCAGGTCCTGGCCGCGGCCGCCGCGTCGGGGCCGGGCGACTGCGTCGTCCTCGTCGAAGAGGCGCACGAGGCGGAGGTCCGTTTCGCCAACAACACGACGACGACGAACGGCGTCCGGCTCGACCGCCGGGTGACGGCCATCCGCTTCGTCGACGCCGGCGACGGCCCGTCCGAGCGGGGTATCGCCGCCGGCGTCGCCCGCCGGGCCGGCGACATCGACCCGCGGTCGCTGGTGGCAGCGGCCGACCGCGATGCCCGCGGGGCCGGGCCGGCCGACGACGCGGCGCCGCTCGTCGGCGGGTCGGCGGACGCGGACTTCGGCGACCCGCCGGGCTCGACCGACCTCGGCGTCCTCGGCGACGTCCTCTCCGGACTGGCCGGGGGGTTCGAGCGGGCCCGATCGGCGGGACTGGTGCTCTCCGGCTTCGCCGAGCACCGGGTGGCGACGACGTACCTCGGCAGCACGACCGGCCTGCGCCGGCGCCACCAGCAGCCGACCGGCGCGCTGCACCTCGTCGGCCGGACCGACGACGGCACCCGGTCGGCGTGGGCCGGCGCGGGCACCGCGGACTTCGCCGACGTCACACTGGGCGACCTCGAAGCGCGCGTCGTCCGTGGGCTCGAGTGGGCCGCACGGCGCGTCGACTGCCCGGCCGGGCGGTACGAGACGATCCTGCCGCCGGCGGCCGTCGCCGACCTGATGGTCGGTCTCGTGGAAGCGGCCGGCGGCCAGCAGGCCGAGGAGGGCCGCACGGTGTTCTCGAGGCCGGGCGGCGGGACGCGGATTGGCGACGTGCTGTCATCGCTGCCGTTCGACCTGCGCGGCGATCCGGCCGAGGCCGGGTTGACGTGTGCACCGTTCCTGACCACCCTGGCGTCGGGCCCGAACGTGTCGGTCTTCGACAACGGTCTGGCGCTCGGGCGGACGGACTGGCTGCGGGGTGGCCGGCTCGAGCACCTGACGTACCATCGGGCCGGTGCGACCCGGTCGGGGGCGCCCCCGGCGGCGCCGGTCGACAACCTCGTGCTCGAGCTACCGGGCGCCGGCGGGACGGTCGACGATCTCGTGGCCCGGACGGAGCGGGGTCTCCTCCTCACCTGCCTCTGGTACATCCGCGAGGTCGACCCGGCCACGCTGCTCCTCACCGGCCTGACCCGCGACGGCGTCTACGTCATCGAGGACGGCCGGATCGTCGGTGCGACGAACAACTTCCGCTTCAACGAGAGCCCGGTCGACGTGCTCGCCCGGTCGACCGAGGCCGGCGAGACCGTGCGCACCCTCGGCCGCGAGTTCGGCGAGTGGGTCAACCGCACCGCGATGCCGCCGCTCCGGGTGCCGGACTTCAACATGAGCTCGGTCAGCCAGGCCAGCTGACTCGTTCAGCCGGCCGCGGCTGCCCCGGCCGGCTGGCCCTCACCGGCGGCCCGCTCGCCACCGCGGTCGCCGGACGGCCGCTCGACGCCCCACGCTGCGGCGAGCAGCTCGAACGAACGGGCCCGGGTCTCGTAGCCGTGGACCCGGCTCGTCACGATCAGCTCGTCGGGCTCGGTCCGGCCGACGAGATCGTCGAGGCCGGCCCGGACGGCGGCTGGATCGCCGACGACCCAGCTGGCCGTCGCCGAGTCGACGAGCTGCTGCTCGGCCAGCGAGTAGCGGTACGCGGCGGCCGTCTCCGGCGTCGGCAGCGGGCCGAACCGGCCGGTGCGGAGCTGCACCATCGACAGCGCGGCCGGCCCGGCCAGGTACCGGGCCTCGTCGTCGGTCGGCGCGCAGACGACGGCCACCCCGACCATGGCGTGCGGCCGGTCGAGGACGGCGGACGGGCGGAACGCCGCCCGGTACCGGGCCAACGCCGGCTCGGTGTTCTGCGGCATGAAGTGGTGGGCGAACGAGAACGGCAAGCCCAGCAGCCCGGCCAGCTCGGCACTGAACAGGCTCGATCCGAGCAGCCAGATCTCCGGTCGGTAGCCCTCGCCGGGCACCGGTCGGGGGTGGGCGATCGTGCCGGCGAAGTAGCCGATCAGCTCCATCAGGTCGTCGGGGAACCGGTCGGCGTCGAGGTCGGCGGTGCGGCGGAGGGCCTGGGCGGTCCGGGGATCGGTCCCCGGCGCCCGACCGAGGCCGAGGTCGATCCGGTTGGGGTGCAGGGCCTCGAGGGTGGCGAACTGCTCGGCGACGACGAGCGGGGCGTGGTTCGGCAACATCACGCCGCCGGAGCCGACGCGGATGGTGCTGGTGGCCGCGGCGAGGTGGGCGATCAGCACGGCCGGGGCCGAGCTGGCGACGGCGGGCATCCCGTGATGCTCGGCCACCCACAGTCGGCGGTAGCCGAGGGTTTCGACCAACCGGGTCACGTCGGTCACCTCGGCGAGGGCCTCGGCCGGCGACGAGCCGTCGGCCACCGTCGCCAGTTCGAGCACGGACAGCGGAATAGATGCAGGCGATGCCATGACGTCTAGTGCAACGCCGGAGGCGTCCGGACGCTTCCCGGCGGTAAGTTCGCCGCCGTGACCAGCGACGCAGCCCAGACGGCGGCCGTCCACCGGGTCTGGGAGGACGAGATCCTGCCGACCCTGGCCGACTACACGCGCATCCCCTGCCTCTCCCCCGCCTACGCAGCCGACTGGGCAGCCGACGGGCACCTCGGGCGGGCCGCCCGCCTGCTGGCCGACTGGTGCCGCGGGCGGGCCGTGCCCGGCCTCACCGCCGACGTCGTCGAGCTCGCCGGGCGGACGCCCCTGCTGTTCGTCGAGGTGCCGCCGGCCGGCGTTCCGGACGATGCCGGCGGTGGGACAGCCGGCGGTGGGACAGCCGGCGGTGCGACGGCCGGCACGGTCCTCGTCTACGGCCACCTCGACAAGCAGCCACCGATGGGGAGGTGGCGCAAGGGCCTCGGCCCGTTCGAGCCAGTCCGAGACCGCGACCGGCTGTACGGCCGGGGCACCGCCGACGACGGCTACGCCGTCTTCGCCGCGGTCACCGCGCTCGAGGCGCTCGCCGCGGCCGGCGCGCCGCACCCCCGGGTCATCGTCCTGATCGAAGCCAGCGAGGAGAGCGGCAGCCCTGATCTCCCGGCCCACCTGGACGCGCTCAGCCCGCGGATCGGCCGACCGGATCTGGTGATCTGCCTGGACTCGGGCTGCCTGACGTACGACCGGCTGTGGACGACGTCGTCGCTGCGCGGCAACCTCGTCGCCGAGGTCGAGGTCGACGTCCTGACCGAGGGCGTGCACAGCGGTTACGCCGGCGGCGTCGTCCCGTCGTCGTTCCGGGTCCTGCGCCGCCTCCTCTCGCGGATCGAGGACGAGACGACCGGTCGGGTCCTCCTGCCCGAGCTGCAGGCCGACGTGCCGGCCCGCCACCGCGCCGACCTGGCGGCGGTGGCCGACGAGCTCCCGGACGCGATTAGCCGTGGCCTGCCGACCGTGGCCGGCCTCGTGCTCACCGGGCCGTCCGAGGCCGACCGGTTCGTCGCCCGCGCCTGGGCTCCGGCCGTGGCGGTCACCGGCATGGACGGCATCCCGGCCGTCCGGGACGGCGGCAACGTCCTGCGACCGTCGACGACCGCGAAGCTGTCGATCCGCCTGCCGCCGACCGTCGACGCGACGGCCGCGGCGGCCGCGCTGCACGCTGCGCTGACCGCCGACCCGCCGGACGGCGCCCGGGTGACGGTGACGATGGAGACGCCGGCCGACGGTTGGCTCGCCCCCGACCCCGAACCGTGGGTCGCCGAGGCGCTGACCGCGGCGTCGATCACGTCGTTCGGCCGGCCGCCGTCGGCCTACGGCGAGGGCGGGACGATCCCGTTCCTGTCGATGCTCGGCACCCGCTATCCCGGCGTGCAGCTCGTCGCCACCGGCGTGCTGGGGCCGGGCAGCAACGCCCACGGGCCGAACGAGTTCCTGCACCTGCCGATGGCCGAGGCGGTCACCGTCGCGGTCGCCCACCTCGTCGCCGCGGCCGGCGTCAGAGCTGGTGAGCCGCGATCTCCAGGCCGACGATGAACAGCCCGACCGAGACGAGGGCGACGACGTAGGCGACGCGATGGCTGCCCGGCCGGGACGGGCCGGCCGTCCATATCCCGACGACGGCCAGCGCGGCGACGCCGACGGCGGCGTCGACCCACAGTGCGGTCGACGTCGTGTAGAGCCCGGTCCGGGAGAGGGCGAGGACGACGGTTGCCGGGATGGCCGCCGAGACGATCGGCCACGACTGGCGGAGCTGGCCGAAGACCGTCCGGAACGTGAACGGTGCGCCTTGGGACCGGAGCGACCATGCGACGACGAGGTGAGAGACGGCGTGGGCCAAGGCGATGGCGATGGCCCCGACGACGATCACCCCGCCGGCGCTGACCGAGTCCGGCCGCCTCTCGAAGGTGAGGCCGCCGATGGCCACCATCGTCGAGATCGTCCCGTAGATGTACTCACGAGCCCATTCGACGGACGCCGACGGGGCCGTCGGGACGGACGTCGCACCGATCTCCGTCCGATCCACGGCCCCAGTCTGGCGCCGGTGGCGGCCAGCCGGCCAACGCCGCGTCGCGGGGCGCGTAGGGTAACGGTCCGTGGCCGACACGACGACGCCCCGGACGCACGCCATCGTCGATGTCGACGGGCTGCCGGTCTGGTACGAGACGGCCGGCGACGGTGACCCGCTCGTCCTCCTCCACGGCGGGCTGGCGACAAACGCGACGTGGAACGCGCAGTTCGACGGGTTCGCCCCCCACCGGCGGGTCGTCGCGCCGGAACGCCAGGCGCACGGCCATACGCCGGACCGAGAGGGCCCGATCTCCTACCAGTCGATGGCCGACCAGACGATCGGCTTCCTCGACGCCGTCGGCGTCGGGCCGGCCGACCTCGTCGGCTGGAGCGACGGCGGGATGGTTGGCTTCCTCGTCGCCGTCCAGCGCCCGGATCTCGTCCGGACCCTCGTCATGACGGGTTGCGGGTTCTCGTCCGCCGGCTACGTCCCCGGAGCCATCGAAGAGCTCCTCGCGCTCCAGCCGGACGACGACGAGATGCTCATGTTCACCGCCCTGTACGACGCCGCCTCGCCGGACGGACCGTCGCACTTCCCGGTCGTGTGGGAGAAGGTCCGGGCGATGTGGCGCGAGCCGTTCGACTGGTCGAACGACCTGGAACGGATCGCCGCTCCTGTCCTCGTCACCCTCGGTGACGACGACATGGTCTCGCTGGCTCACGGGAGCGACCTGGCCCGAGGGGTCCGCCACGGCCAGCTGGCCGTCATCCCCGGCGCGTCCCATCTGGCGCCGATGGAGAAGCCGGACCTCTACAACCAGCTCGTCTTGGCGTTCACGGCCCGTCCGGACGCCGAGACGCTGATGCCGTGGTGGCGCCGGCCTTGACGACGTAGTCGCCCGGGTGGAACCGGCGGGTCTCGCGTCGGAAGCGGAATGACGGTCGGGACCACATGGTCGTATTGCGGCCACGATGGTCGAGGTACCAGCTCGTGCAGCCGCCGGTGGCCCACGTCGCACCGGCCAGCTCGACCTGGACCCGGCGGTCGAACCGGGCGGCGACGTCGGCCCGGACGTCGACCGTGCCGACCCCCGGGCGCCCGAGGAAGCCGACGGCATCGACGACGTAATTCAGATGGGACTCGATCATGTAGATCATCGAGTTGTGGCCGAGCGTCGTGTTCGGCCCGATCATCAAGAAGAAGTTCGGGAACCCGGGCACGGTCGACCCGAGGTACGCGGTCATGCCGTCGCGCCACGCCGCCGACAGCCGCCGCCCCGCGACCCACGGACGCGGCCGGCGAACGACGGTTCGGCAGCCGCGAAAGCCGGTGGCGAGGACGACCGCGTCGACCTCCCGCTCGCCGCCGAGCGCGTCGACGACCGACGTTGCCCGCAGCTCGCTGACGGCCGCCGGGACGACCTCGACGTTGCGCCGGGTCAACGCCGGGTAGTAGTCGTCGGAGACGAGCACCCGTTTGCAACCGAGCCGGTAGTCCGGTTCGAGCCGCGCCCGCAACGCCGGATCGGTGACCTGCCGCCGGCGGTAGGCCGCCGCGAGCTTCTCGAGCAGTCCTTGGCGACGCTCGTCCCGGCCGAGCAGGACCGGGCCCAACAACAGCTCCAGCCGGAGGTAGATCCAGGCCCGGACGGCCAACCGGGCCGGCGGGAAACGGCGGTACAGCCATCGCCGGCCGGCGCCGATCGGCCGGTCGTTGCGGGGGACGACCCACGGCGCCGATCGCTGGTAGACGACGAGCTCGGCGGCCAGCGGCTGGAGCTCCGGGACGACCTGGACGGCCGACGCGCCGGTCCCGACGACGGCGACCCGCTGACCGCGCAAGTCGACGCTGGCGTCCCACGCCGCGGTGTGGACGACCCGGCCGGCAAAGCCGTCGATCCCGGGCAGGTCCGGGATATGCGGTTCGCTGAGCGGCCCGGTCGCCCAGACGAGGACCCGAGCGGTCAGCGACGCGCCGGCCGCGGTACGCAACCGCCAGCGCCCGGACGGCTCGTCGAACGCGGCGTCCATGACGTCGTGACCGAAGCGGAAGCGGTCGGCCAACCCGAACCGGTCGACACAGCGCTCCAGGTACTGCTCGATCTCGGCCTGCGGCGAGTACGCCCGGCTCCAGTCGGGGTTGGGAGCGAACGAGAACGAGTACAGGTGCGACGGGATGTCACAGGCCGCACCCGGGTACGTGTTGTCGCGCCACGTCCCGCCGACGCGGTCGCCCCGGTCGAGGACGACGAAGTCACCGACCCCGGCCTGCCGGAGCCGGATGGCCAGGCCGATGCCGGAGAAACCGCCACCGACGATCGCCACCGCGACATCGTCGTCCATCGCTCCCGACGCTACCCACCGGGCGACGATCCGGGCCTCGCCGGCGACGAGCCCGTCGGCTACAGGGCGCCCCGGTGGCGCAGCCAACGGATGGCCACGAAGCCGGGAACGGCCGGCAACCAGTAGGTGAGGAGCCGGTACGTCAACGCGGCTGCGACCACCGGCGAGCTGGCCAGGCCGGCGCCGGTCAGACCCGCCACCAAGATCGCCTCGGGGGCACCCAGCGCCCCGGGAACGGGGACGGCGCGCTGGGCCATCGTCGCCAGGACGACGAGCGCCAGCAGCAGACCGAGGCCGGTGTGCTGATGGACCAGCGCCAAGCTGCAGTAGAGGCAGGCGACCTCCGCGGCCAGGAGGAGCGCCTGGCCGAGCACGAGCCGCAGGGCCTTGCGGGGTCGCCGGGAGACCGCCCGGACCATGCCCCCAGCCTTTTTCAGCTGTGGCACGACCCGCCGGTGCAGCCGGGGGAAGTGCCACACCGCCGCCACCGCGGCCGCCAGGACGACGACGCCGGCCAGCAGGAGCCAGCCGTCGGACCCGGCCGAACTGTCGAGGCCCTCGGCGCCGAAGACCGACGCCGACAGGATCCCGCCGACCACCAGGGCGAGGAGGTCGACCAGGAGGCTGGCGACCGAGACGAGGGCGGCGGACGCCGAGGCCGCGGCCACCTCGATCCCGAGGCGCTGCACGAACCGGACGGTGAGGGCGAAGCTCCCGACGCCGCCCGGCGTGGCCATCGTCGTGAACGACCGCCCGAGCTCGAGCAGGACGGTGCGCAGCGGCGGCAGCCGGACGTCGACGGCCCCGGACAGGGCCAGCGCGGCGGCGGCGAAGACGGCCGCCGCGCTCCCGATCGCCGGCGCGAGCCACAGCCAGTCCTCGCCGTGGACCTTGGCGAACGCGGCCGGGACGTCGGCAACGGCGCCGGCCAGGAAGACGATGGCGAGGAACGTGACGGCTGCGGTCGCCAGTCCGAGCAGCCGGCTCCGCCCGCTGCCGTCCGACTCGGCATCGCTGCCCGTCGGCGGTCGGTCCGGTCGGACGGCGATCGGCGCCTCGTCGCCGCCGGACGCCACGTCGCTCAGGCCGACGCAGTCGCCGCGGTCCGGCCGGCGAACCGGCCGAACAACGTGCTGTCCCCGATCGACAGGCCGCTGGCATAGCCGAGGGCGCAGACGCCGGCGGTCGTCCGCCCGGCCGCGAACAACCCGGGCACCGGCTGGCCGGCCAGGTCCAGCACCGACCCGTCGACGGCGGTGTCGAGACCGCCGAGGGTGAACGGGGCGTACGGCGCCGGGCCGACCCGCAGGTCGAACGCCCCCAACGGAGGCCGAAGCGGCCGGACCCAGGTGGATCCCTTGTGGAAGACCGGGTCCTCGCCTCGCTCGGCGTGCCGGTTGTAGAGGGCGACGGTGGCCTCCAGGGCGCCGGGAGCCAGGCCGATCTCCCTCTCCAGCTCGGCTGCGGTCTCGCACACCCAGGTGGCCTTCAGTCCCATCCAATTGGGCTCGTAGGTCTCCTCGTCGACGATCAGGTACACCTCGCCGCCCTGCTCGTAGAGGGCGGCCCGACCGACGCGGCCCATGTACGTGTCCTCGTTGATGAACCGCTGTCCCTGGCCGTTGACGAGGATGCCCCGGATGAGGCTGCGGGGCGGGGTGATCGGCAGGGAGACCTCGCCGCTGTACATGTTCCGGACGGCGGCCCCCAAGGCTTGGGCCATCCGGATGGCCCGGCCGTCGTCGCCCTCGGTGCCCACCTTGAAGCTGCCGCGGACCAGCGGCGGGCAGTGGCGGCGCAGCATGTCGTCGTTGAAGACGAACCCGCCGGCGGTGAGGACCACGCCGCGGCGGGCCCGGACGTGGACGGTGTCGGCGAACTGCCGGGCCTGGACGCCGACGACCCGGCCCCCGTCGACGACCAGCCGGTCCACGCGGGTGTCGAGGCGGGTCACCGCCCCCGCGGCCTCGGCGGCCGCGGCCAGGTGTTGCATCAGCAGCCAGCCGGTGGCTCGTTTCGTCTTGGCCAGGTGGCCCCGAGGCGCCGGCCGGGCGATCTCGTTGAACGGGTAGGCGTCTTCGCCGCCGGAGTAGACGAGGCCCTCCTCGCCCACCGGCGCCATCGACGTCTCGGCGCAGAACGTGGGATCGAACGGCACGCCACGGGCCGCGAGCCAGTCGAAGTGGTCGAGGCTGTGCTCGCAGTAGGCAGCGATCTTGGTCTCGTCCGGGTCCGGACCGCAGGCGGCCATCATGAACCGGAACATGTCCTCAACGGAGTCCTCGAACCCGCAGGCCTTCTGGATCGGCGTCCCGCCGCCCAGGTAGACGATGCCCTCGGCCAGCGCGGCCGCGCCGCCCGGGCCACCGGTCCGCTCGACGACGACCACGTCGGCCCCGGCTTCCGCCGCGGTGAACGCCGCCGTCGAGCCGGCCGCACCGAACCCCACGACCACCACGTCGGCGACGGTGTCCCACCGCGCCACCTCGGACGCCTCGATCGGGCCGATCGGATCGTCGGAACTGACAGCATGCTGGCTCATGTCGGCTCCCCCCGCTGGGCGTTGACCACGGCGCCGAGCAGCATCGCATAGATGGCCAGATAGGCGAAGAGCATGGCCAGGACGACCCCGGCCAGGGCCCCGTAGACGGCGGTGAAGTGAGTCGACAGATGGAGGTAGACGTCGAAGGCCACCAGCAGGCCGACCACCGCCACGCCGGTGCCCGCCGCGCCGGGCAGGAGCCGCCGGAGGGCGACCGGTCGGCGGACCGAGAACCGGTACAGGCCGGCGGCCAGCCCGGTGACCAGGAGCAGCAGCAGCGGTACGCCGACCAGAGCCTCCACCCCCTTCGCCGACCGGTCCAGCAGTTCGGTGATGGTGGCCGACACCGCGGCCACCAGGCCCAGGCCGAGGACCACGACGACCGCGCCTCGGAGGGCGTGCAGCCGGGCGTCGACGTACCGGAGGGTGGGCAGGCCGTAGGCCACCCGGACGGCGCGGACCAGGTTGTAGACCCCCGCCGACGTGCTCCACAGGGCCAGCACTACCGAGACCACCAGGCCGACCGAGAGCCGGGCCGGATTGGTGGCGGCGACGTGCCGGAGCTGGCGGGCCACGACCGATCCCAGGGAGTCGGGCCCGGCCGCGGCCACCGAGGCCAACCGTCGGGCCACCTCAGCCGGCGTGAACAGGAGGCCGAAGACGCTGACGGCGGCCAGCACCGCCGGGAAGACGGCGATCAACAGCCAGAAGGCGGCCCCCGAGGCGGCCAGCCCCAGGCGGTCGGCCGACTGCTCCGAGGCCGCCCGCCGGGCCGTCCGCCACGCCGTCGGCACCGCCCGATCGCCGGGCGTCGTGGGCACCGCCGAGCTCCCAGGCGCCTCCGGGCTGGTCCCGGGAGACGCCGGGGGCTGGTCGGTCAACTGCGGGGTACGTCTTTCCAGGCCGTCGACTTGTCGGCCCGTGGCTCGCCCGGCAGCCCCAGCACGCGCTCGCCGAGGATGTTGCGCATGACCTCCGACGTTCCACCTTCGATCGAGTTCGCCCGGACGCGCAGGAACGCCTTGTGGATGTCGGGCGTGCCGAGGGAGACGCCAGCCGGCCGGATCTTCGGGTAGTCCGAGCTGTAGAGCATGCCGTCAGCGCCGAGCAGGTCGATGCAGAGCTCGTAGGTCCGCTTGTTCTCCTCCGCGTACGCCAGCTTGGCCACCGAGCCCTCCGGCCCGGGCGTCCCGACCCGCCGGACCGCGGCCGCCCGCAGGTTCGTCAGCCGAGCGACCTCGTTGTGGGTCCACGCCACCATCAATCGATCCCGCAACGCCGCGGCGTGGGCGGACGGATCGCCCTGCCATCGTTCCCGCCAGAGCCGGACCGCGTCGCCGATCGGCCCCTGGCCGCGCCGACCGACGCCGCCGCCGATGGCCACCCGCTCGTTCATCAGCGTCGTCACCGCAACGCCCCAGCCGTCACCCTCGCCGCCGAGCCGGTCGTCGTCCGGCACGCGGGCGTCGGTGAAGAAGACCTCGTTGAACTCGGCCTCGCCGGTCAGCTGGAAGAGCGGTCGCACGTCGACGCCGGGCGCGTGCATGTCGACGAGGAACGCGGTGATGCCGCGGTGCTTCGGGGCGTCCGGATCGGTCCGGGCGAGCAGGAGGCCGAAGCTGGGCGAGGTGGGCGACCGTCGTCCAGACCTTCTGGCCGTTGAGGACCCATTCGTCGCCGTCGCGGACGGCCCGCGTGGCCAGGCTGGCGACGTCGGAGCCGGCGCCCGGCTCGCTGAACAGCTGGCACCAGATCTCCTCACCGGTGAAGAGCGGCCGCAGGTACCGGTGCTGCTGGCGCTCGGTGCCGTGGGCGGCGATCGTCGGCGCGACCATGCCGCGACCGATGATGTTGACCGGGCCCGGGAACGGCGCTCCCGCTTCGAGCAGGCGCTGGTTGACGCGCTGCTGGAGCCCCGGGTTCATGCCCAGGCCGCCGAGACCCTCGGGGAAGTGGACCCACGCCAGCCCCCGGTCGAACTGGGCGCCGAGGAACGCTCGGGCGTCGACCCGGTCCGGCGGCGAGTCGGCCAACAGCCCGTCGACGAGCTCGTCGATCCGGGTCGCGTCCGGGCCGTCACCAGTGTCGGTCGCCGATGACATCAGTCCTCCCCTCCGCCGAGCGGCGCCGCCCGGTCGCCGTCGTGGTTGGCGTCCGGGACGTCGCGCCGGGCGATCACGTGCACGTCGATGCCGGTCTCCGCGGCGAAACGGAGCACCTTGCGGACGACCGAGCCGCGGTGCCACTCCTCCCACCGGCTGCGCCTGGTGGCGCCGACGACGATCTGCGTGACGTGGTGCTCGACCGCGAACGTGACGACCGTTCGGGCCGGATCGTCGCCGGTGACGTCGTACCACTGGCCGCCGACGTCGTCGACGAGCTGCTTCACCGCGGCCAGGCGATCAGCGTGGCTCGAGCCGTCGACGCTGGCGACGTGGACGGCGAGCAGGTCGCCCTTGGCCCGCCGGGCCATCCGGGCGGCGCGGCGGACGACGCCGTCGCTCCCCGGCGCGCCCGTGACCGCGACCATGATCCGTTCGGTCGTGTCCCACACTGCGCCGGGATGGTGGTTCTGGAGGTAGCGGAGGAGCTCCTCCTCCGTCTCGTCGGCGACGAAGCGCAGCGCCAGCTCGCGCAGGGCGACGAGGTTCTCCGTCTTGAAGAAGCCGGTGAGGGCTTGGGGGACCTTGGTGGTCGGGTAGATGTTGCCGTGGAGCATGCGGCGCCGGAGCTGATCGGCGGACGAGTCGATCAGCTCGACCTGGTCGGCGCGGCGGACGACCCAGTCGGGCACCCGCTCGCGGATCGCCACACCGGTGATCGCCTCGACCGCGTCGGCGAGGCTCTCGACGTGCTGGATATTGACCGTGCTGATCACCGCGATGCCGGCGGCAAGCAGGTCGAGGACGTCCTCCCACCGCTTCTCGTGGATGCCGGACCCAGGGACGTTCGTGTGGGCGAGCTCGTCGACGAGCACGACCTCCGGCCGCCGGGCGAGCACCGCGTCGAGATCCATCTCGTTGAACGCGGCGCCGCGGTAGTCGACGACCTTGCGGGGGACGACCGGGAGGTCACGGATCAGCTCGGCCGTGTGCGGCCGGCCGTGCGTCTCGACGAACCCGACGACGACGTCGGCGCCCCGGTGGTGGCGGCGCCAGCCCTCGTCGAGCATGGCGCACGTCTTGCCGACCCCGGCGGCGGAACCGAGATAGATGCGGAATTTGCCCGTCGGCCGGACGGCCTGGCGGGACTCGTCGTCGATCGTCGCCGGATCGATCGTCGCCGGATCGATCGTCGAAGGCGCGTCGGGCACGCCTTCATTCTGCCGGGTTTCCCCCGCTCGTACACTTGGACGGTGAGGAGGAACCTGGTCGGCATCGTCGTCGCGGTGGCCGGCATCGGCGTGCTCAGCGCGGTCATGGTGCCCGCCCGGGACCACCTCTCGATCGCCACGTGCGCGCTCGTCCTCGTCGTCCCGGTTGTCGGCGGGGTGGCCGTCGGTGGCCTCCCGGCCGGGCTGGTCGCCGTCGCCGCCGGTTTTCTTGCCTACGACGTCCTGTTCATCCCGCCCTACGACACGCTCTCGGTCGGCCAGGCCCAGAACTGGGTCGCCCTGGTCGTCTACGTCGTCGTCATGCTCGTCGTCGCCCGGGTCGTCGTCTTCTTGCAGCGGGCCCGGGCCGACGCCCGCCGCCAGGCCGACGCCACCGAACGGCTCTACGTCCTCTCCGATCTGCTGATCGGCGACCGGCCGGTGACCGACCTGCTCGGGCAGGTCGTGACGACGATCCACGACGCGTTCGGGCCACGGTGGGTCGCCGCCCTGCTGCCGGAGAGCACCGACGACGACCGCCTGACCTTGGCGGCGACGGCCGGTCAGCCACTGTCGGCGGAGGAGGTGGCCGACCTCTCGCCGACCCCCGGCCGGCCGGCGCAGCTGCGGCCGCCGGCCACTCCGGGCCGGGGCCGCCATGCGCCGGGGTCGCCGGAGGCCGTGACCCAGATCGTCCTCACCGCCCGTGGCCGGCCGGTCGGCATGGTGGCGATGGCCGGCGGCCCGCTCCGGCCCCACGACTGGGAGCTCCTGCACACGTACGCCAACCACGCCGCGCTGGCCCTCGAGCGCAGCCAGCTCCGCGAACAGGCCGTGCGGGCGGAGCTGCTCGAGGAGGTCGACCGGCTGCGCGACGCCATGATGGGTGCGGTCTCCCACGACCTGCGGACCCCGCTGGCGTCCGTCAAGACCGCGGTCACCACGCTGCAGCGGTCCGACGACGTGCTGTCGGCCGCCGACCGCCGCGAACTGCTCGACCTGATCGAGGACCAGTCCGACGCGCTCGACCGGCTCGTCGACAACCTGCTCGACATGACCCGGATCCAGTCCGGCGCGCTCGAGCTGCGGCGCGACGTCAGCCCGGTCGCCGACGTCGTCGAGGGCGCGCTGGCGACCGGCGCCGTCCACCGCGACACCGTCCGGGTCGACCTGCCGGCCGACCTGCCGCCGGTCGACGTCGACCAGCTGCTGATGGAGCGGGTCCTCGCCAACCTCGTGGAGAACGCGGTCCGGCACTCGCCGACCGGCCAACCGGTCACGATCGCCGCGGCCGTCCACGGGCCGTCCGTCGAGCTGGCCGTCGCCGACCGTGGCCCCGGCGTCGCCACCGACGACCGGACCCGCGTCTTCCAGATGTTCAACCGGGTCAGCGGCGGCGGGCGGGCCGGCCTCGGCCTGGCGATCGCCAAGGCGTTCGTCGAGGCCCACGGCCAGTCGATCTGGGTCGGCGACGCGCCGGACGGCGGGGCGCGGTTCGTCTTCACGATGCCGATCGCCGTCCTGCCCATCGAGACAGGCTCGGGCGGCTGAGCCGACGTGGCCCGCATCCTCCTCGTCGACGACGACCAGGCCCTCCTGCGGGCCCTGCGCATCGGGTTGAGCGCCCGCGGCTACGACGTCGTCGTCGCCCACTCCGGCGACGAGGGCGTCACCCAGGTCTCGCTGGCCGTTCCGGACGTCGTCGTCCTCGATCTGGGCCTGCCCGACATCGACGGCATCGAGGTCTGCCGGCGAGTCCGGCAATGGTCGACCGTGCCGATCATCGTCCTCTCCGCGGCCGGGACGGAAGACCGCAAGGTGGCGGCGCTCGACGCCGGTGCCGACGACTACGTGACGAAGCCGTTCGGCATGGCCGAGCTCGAGGCCCGGCTCCGAGCCGCCCTCCGACGGTCGACCCGGTCGGCCGGCGACGACGCGCCGACCGAGATCACGGTCGGCCGGATCGACGTCGATCTCGTCCACCACATGGCCCGGCTCGACGGCCAGGCCCTCGACCTGACCGCCCGCGAGTTCGACCTCCTCGCCTACCTGGCCCGGCATACCGGCAAGGTCTGTACGCATCAGATGATCCTCCGTGACGTCTGGGGGTCGTCGTACGGCAGCGAGGCCCACTACCTGCGGGTCTACGCCCACCGGCTCCGCCGCAAGCTCGGCGACGCCGGTCACCTGCTGCGGACCCAACCGGGCATCGGCTACCAGCTGCTCGAGGAGTAGCTGAACCGGTAGAGCGGGTTGAGCAGCACCCGCCGGCCGCGGTCGACCAGCACCGTCCCCTCGACGGCCAGCGACGCGCCGACCGTCACGCCGGGGACGCGGTCCCGACCGACCCACCGCAGGACGATCCGACCCGTGCCGTCATCGAGCTCGGCGTCGGTCGCGTCCGTGCGGGCCGACACCGCCCGCACCGTGCCGGTCAGCGCTGCCCGCCGGCGGGGGTCCGCCGCGGCAACCGTGCGAGCCACCGGCCGGCCACCCCACTCCTCGGTCCCGTCGGCCATCCAGCCGGTCATGGCAGCCAGCCGCTCACTTCAGCTTGGCCAGGCCCTCGTTCAGCTGGAGGACGTTGACGTAGCTCGAGCCGAGAAAGCCCAGCTGTTCGCCGTTCGTCTGGCTGGCGATCAGGGCCCGTAGTCGGGTCGGGGAGATACCGGTGGCTCGGGCCACCATCGGCACCTGCACGTCGGCGTCGGCCGGGGAAATGTCCGGGTCATAGCCACTGCCCGACGTCGTCACCAGGTTCGGCGTCGGGTTGGCGACGCCCAGCCGGTGCCAGTAGGCGATGAGCTGCTTCGTGTTCGTGCGCAGCACCTTCGAGCGGGGCCCCAGGTTGGACGCCGCCGATTCGCCGCTCACCCCTGTCGCGCTCAGCGGGTTGTCGCCGCCGGACACTGTTGTCTTCGGGTCGGCCGCGTAGGGGCCGGTGTCTGTCGGCCGGCCGTGGAAGACGCAGCTGCCGACCAGGTGGCCCGGGCAGTCGACCTTCGACCAGTTCTGCCCGATCAGCGTCGAGCCGTTGGCGGTGATCGATCCGTCGGCCTGGTGCTTGAACAGGAGCTGGGCCACCCCGGTGCCGACGAAGGCGTAGACGAAGCCGAAGAACACCAGGCAGATCACCGCCATGACGACGGAGCGGCGGAGGTGGGCGAGCATCAGGCGGTCTCCATCAGTACCAGTGGACGGCGGTCAGGAACAGGTCGATCAGCTTGATGAAGGCGAACGGCACGACGATCCCGCCGACCCCGTAGATCCAGACGTTGCGTCGGAGGATCGACGCGGAGCTCAACGCTCGGAACTTGACCCCCCGCAGGGCGAGCGGGATGAGGGCCACGATGACCAGCGCATTGAAGATCACGGCGGAGAGCACCGCGCTCTCCGGGCTGTGCAGCTTCATGATGTTGAGGGTGTTCAGCTGTGGGTACGTCGCGACGAACAGCGCCGGGATGATGGCGAAGTACTTGGCGACGTCGTTGGCGATCGAGAACGTCGTCAGCGACCCCCGGGTGATGAGCAGCTGCTTGCCGATCTCGACGACGTCGATCAGCTTCGTCGGATTCGAGTCGAGGTCGACCATGTTGCCGGCCTCCTTCGCCGCGGTCGTCCCGGTGTTCATCGCCACGCCGACGTCGGCCTGGGCGAGCGCCGGCGCGTCGTTCGTCCCGTCGCCGGTCATCGCGACGAGCTTGCCGCCCTCCTGCTCCGACTTGATCAGCTCCATCTTCGTCTCGGGGGTCGCCTCGGCCAGGTAGTCGTCGACGCCGGCTTCTTGGGCGATGGCCGCCGCGGTCAGCGGATTGTCGCCGGTGATCATCACCGTGCGGATGCCCATCGACCGCATCTCGGCGAACCGCTCCGCGATGCCCTCCTTGACGACGTCCTTCAGCTCGATCACGCCGAGGACCTCCGGCCCGTCGGCCACCGTTAGCGGCGTCGACCCGGCCCGGGCGATGCGGTCGACGATCTCGTCCAGCCCGGCCGGCGTCGTTCCGCCCTGTTCGACAACCCAGCGCTTCACCGCCTCCGACGCCCCCTTGCGGACCTGGCGCCCGTCGACGTCGAGGCCGGACATCCGCGTCGTCGCCGAGAACGGCACGAACGTGTGCGCCCCGGTCAGCTCCCGCTCGCGGATACCGAACCGCTCCTTGGCCAGGACGACGATCGACCGGCCTTCGGGAGTCTCGTCGGCCAGTGACGCCAGCTGGGCGGCGTCCGCGACCTCCTGCTCGGTGTGACCGCTGGCCGGGAAGAACGCCGACGCCATCCGGTTGCCGAGCGTGATCGTCCCCGTCTTGTCGAGCAGCAGCGTCTGGACGTCGCCGGCCGCCTCGACCGCCCGACCGCTCATGGCCAGCACGTTCTTCTGCACCAGGCGGTCCATGCCGGCGATGCCGATGGCTGAGAGCAGGGCGCCGATGGTGGTCGGGATCAGGCAGACCAGCAGGGACACCAAGATGACCACCGAAACGGTGGCGCCCGAGTAGTCGCCGAACGGCTGCAGCACGACGACGACCGGCAAGAAGACGATCGTGAGCACGGCCAGCAGGATCGTCAGCGCGATCTCGTTGGGCGTCTTCTGGCGGTTCGCGCCCTCGACGAGCGTGATCATCCGGTCGAGGAACGTCTGGCCCTTCTCGGCGGTGATCCGGACGACGATCCGGTCCGACAGCACCTTCGTGCCGCCGGTCACCGCCGAGCGGTCACCGCCCGACTCCCGGATGACCGGGGCGGACTCACCGGTGATCGCCGACTCGTCGACCGATGCGACTCCCTCGACGATCTCGCCGTCCGACGGGATGGCGTCGCCGGCCTCACAGACGACGAGATCGCCCTTGGTCAGCTCGGCCGCCGCGACCCGTTCCTCGGTGCCGTCCGGCCGCAGCCGTCGCGCCTCGGTCTCCGACCGCATCCGTCGCAACGTGTCGGCCTGGGCCTTGCCCCGGCCCTCCGCCATCGCCTCGGCGAAGTTGGCAAAGACGACCGTCAGGAACAGCCACGCCGTGATCGACCAGTCGAACAGGCCCGGATGGGCGATCGACTCGATGAGCGTGACGACGGTGCCGACGAGCACGACGAACATGACCGGGTTCTTCACCTGCACCCGGGGGTCGAGCTTCTTGAGCGCGTCGACGAGGGCCTGGCGGAGGATCTGGCGATCGAACAGGCTCCGGGCCTCGGCCACGCCGTGCGCCGTCGTTGCCGGAGCCGTTGCCGGATCCATAGTGGAGGTTGTGCTCATCAGAAGAACTTCCCGTGGCTCAGCTGCTCGACGATCGGGCCCAGGGCCACCGCCGGGAAGAAGGTCAGGCCGCCGATGATGACGATGACGCCGATGGTCAACCCGACGAACATGGTGTTGTCGGTCCGGAAGGTACCCAAGGAAGCCGGCACCACGTTCTTGGCCGCCAGGCCGCCGGCCAGGGCCAGGGCCGGGATCATGATCCCGAAGCGGCCGATGAGCATCAGGATGCCGCCGATCACGTTATAGAAGGGCGTATTGCCGGTCAGGCCACCGAAGGCCGACCCGTTGTTGTTCCCCTGTGAAGTGAGGGCGTACAGGATCTCGGTGAACCCGTGCGGCCCCGCGTTGAGTGGCCCAGCTCGGCCCTCCGCCACCGACACCGCGATGCCGGCCGCGACGAGGACGGCGATCGGCATGACCAGGGCGCCCAGGCCGGCCAGCTTGACCTCACGGGCCTGGATCTTCTTGCCCAGGTACTCCGGCGTTCGACCGATCATGAGGCCGCCGATGAAGACGGCGATGATGGCGTAGATCAAGATCGTGTAGAGCCCGCTCCCGGTGCCCCCCGGGGTCACCTCCCCGAGCATCATCCCGGTCAGCAGGCCGAACCCGCCCATCGGGTTGAACGAGTCGTAGGAGGCGTTGGCCGAGCCGGTCGACGTGCTGGTCGAGGCGATGCCGAACAGGGCGGTGGTGGTGTCCCCGAACCGGACCTCCTTGCCCTCGGTGTTGCCGACGTCCCCGGCGATGGTCTGGTGGATCCCGGCGGCCGACACCGCCGGGTTGGGCTGGTGCTCGGCGTAGGCGGTGAACCCGACCCAGACCCCGAAGATGATGACCATGGCCGCCAGGAGGGCCGCGCCCTGGCGGATCCGTCCGACCATCTTGCCGAAGGTGTAGGTGAGGGAGAACGGGATGACCAGCAGCAAGAAGATGGAGAGGAAATTGGTGAGCCCGGTCGGGTTCTCGAAGCTGGTGGCCGAGTTGGCGTCGAAGAACCCGCCCCCGTTGGTCCCCAACTGCTTGATCGCTTCCATGAACCCGATCGGCCCGACGGCGATGGTCTGACTGACGCCGTTCAGGGCGTTGTGGATGTGGGCCGGGCCGGACAGCGTCTGCACCGCCCCCTGACCGACGAAGATGATCCCGGCGATGAAGGCGACCGGCAACAGGATGTAGAGCATGCAGCGGGTGATGTCCACCCAGAAGTTGCCGATGGTCGGCGAGCCCTTGCGGGCGAAGCCGCGGACCAGGGCGATGGCCACGGCGATCCCCACCGCCGGGCTGACGAACTGCTGGACGGTCAGGGCCCCCATCTGGGAGAAGTACGACATGGTCTCTTCGCCGCCGTAGTTCTGCCAGTTGGTGTTCGTGACGAACGACACCGCCGTGTTCCACGACAGGGCGTTGCCCGGCGCATCGAGATGCTGGGGGTTGAGCGGCAGGCTGCCCTGGAGCCGGACGAGCAGGTACGTGAGGAGGATGGAGACACCCGAGAAGACGACAAGCGACCCGGCGTAGCGCTTCCAGGTCTGCTCCTTGTCGGGGCTGGTCCCGAGCAGCCGGTAGACCGGCCGCTCGGCCCAGCCGAGGAAGTGGACCCGGCCGTCGAACACCGCCGCCATGTACGACCCCAGGAACCGCCAGGAAATGGCCAGAAGGCACGACCAGGACGACGATGGTCCAGAAGAACCCCATCTAGAACCACTCCGGCTTGAACATCGAGATGCCCAGGTAGATGAACACCACGATCGAGACGCCGAGGAGGATGCCCTGGACGGCGTTCACTACACCCGCTCCAGAGCCCAGATCAGACCGAGCATGCCGACCGTGAAGACGATCGTGCCGAGCACTGCGAGGAAATCACCCATGCGGCCACTCTGCGCCGCCGGCTGTCAACAGGGGGTGTACGTCCGGCCCGGACGCGTAAACGATCCGTAAACGCCCGGCCGACTAGGCCGGGACCGGGTCAGCCGTTCTTGTCGATGAGGTGGAGGACCCGGACGACGGACTCCTCCATGTACTCCGGGCCGTGGATGTCGGCGGCCCAGGAGATCGCGGCCGAGAACCAGACCTGCTGGACGATGCCGGCGGCGTCCCATTCGGCGTCGTCCGGTTCGCCGCCGGCCAGGGCGCGAGCGACGACGTGGTGCATCGAGTTGTTGAACGTGCGGAGCATCGGCGCGACGGCTTCCTGGCCGCACGTCAGCGCCCGAACCATCGCCCGGCTGCTCGACGGCGACCCGACGAGCGCGTTCGTCAACGAGTTGAGCGTCCGCAGGACACGCACCCGCGGCGTCTTGCCGGCCACGGCCTCGTCGACCAGGTTCGCCAACATGTGACTGGCCGTCTCGATCATGGCGTCGAGGAGCAGGTACTCCTTCGACGGGTAGTACTTGTAGAGGGTCCGCGACGAGATGCCCGTCTGGTCGATGACGTCGCTGATCCGCCAGCCGTCGAAGCCATGCTCGACCGCGAGACCGAGCACCGTCTCGCGGATTTTCTCCCGCTGCTCCTGGCTCAGCGGGCGAGCCGGCACTGCCCCCCCAAATCCCTATGAACCATCGGGCAACGCTAGCGCAATCACCCTTATGTACTTACGTTTTACCGTCGTTCGAGCGGTCGAAGGCGGGTCGACGGCCTCCGTGATCGACGTCGGCTCGTTCGCTTAGCGCGACAAGCGTGACCGATCGACGCCAGCGGCCAAGCTCTGGACCTCGCGATCGGTGTCCGCCACGAGCTCACGCAGGTGCACGTCGGTGGCGTCGCTGATCAACGCCACGGCGGCCGACGTCGCGGCCGACCGGATGGCGGCCGCGGTGGACAGCACGTCGGCGACCTGCCGGCGGACGTCGGCCAGGTGACGGTCGTCGTCGGTCGCCAACAAGCGGTCGAGGGCAGTGGCGGTCGCCCGCAACCGGCGGTCGAGGGACGGAAGGTCCCCGACCGGCGCGCCGGCATCGACGGCGTCGCGCACCGCCCGGTCGGCGTCGCCGACGCCCTGCCAGAGCTGCCGGCGGAGCTCGGGCAGCGGGACCGTCCGCCCGCCGCCCAGCGGTGGTGCGGTGGACGCGCCCACGAAGTGGTGCAGACCGCCCAGCACCGTCCGCCCGGCGCGGGTCGCCATCCACGTTCGTTCGACGCCTCGCCACGCAGCGCGGGCGATCAGCAGGCGGCGCCGGGTCCATCGCCAGCCGTAGAACGCCGCGGCCAGCACGACGGCGGCAACCAGGCACAGGAACAGCAACGCCCCCACGATCACCGGCATGGCCGACGCGGTCATGGTTCGGAGTCTACGGGCCGCAGCGGCAATCCGACCGGCGGCCGCAGCCGGGTGAACCGGTTGGTGGGATGGTCGGTGAGCCGATCAGTGGGCCGGCGTCAGCTCGGGCCCAGCCTGGGCGACCCGGGCGGCGCGGTCGGCCGCGACGACCTCGTTGCGGAAGTACAGCCAGCGGGCAAACGTGACGACGACACCCTGGGCGCCCACGCCGAGCAGAGCCAGGAAGATGAGCAGCCCGAGCACCTGGTAGGCGTTGTTGCCGTGGAGGGTCCGGTTGCCGAGGATCCAGCAGATGAGCGCCATGACGAGGAACTCGGTCATGAGGAACGCGCCGAAGAGCTGCATGATGCCGTTGGCCGTCTTCTTGTCCTCTTCAGCGACTCCCTTGCGGGCTGACGGGATGAGGAGCCCGCCGAGGGCGGCGAAGACGACGAGGATGGCGACCCCGATGACCGACCACCACCACGTGAGGTCGTAGACGCCAAGCGTGATGAAGGACATCGCGGCCGAGAAGACGAGGACCAGCACCGCCAACGATCCGTACAGCTTGCCCACGGCCTCTCTCCCTTGTCCGATCCTGTCCGGCTCTGTCCGGGCGCTCGGTCTGCGCGCTCACCACGCCTCGACGTCGCCCACTTCCCAATCGCGGGCCCCATCGATACCACGACTTGACCCGGACCGCCCGTCTTGTGGCGCCGACCGCTACTGGCCGACCGCTACTGGCAGTCGGCGCAGCGTCCGAGGATGGCGAAGTGGTGCGGGTCGATCACGAACCCGAGCCGCGTCTTGGCCGTGCGGGCGAGGCCGTCGAACAGCTCATCGGGGGCCTCGATCATCGTGCCGCACGCCTCGCAGACGAAATGCGAGTGGGCCATCGACGCCAGCTGGTACGTCGCCGGACCATGGCCGAGGTGCGAGTGGGCCACGACACCGAGCTCTTGCAGGTCGTCGAGGTTGCGGTAGATCGTCGACAGGTGAACGTCCGGCGCCCGGCGCTGGACGTCGTCGGCCAGTTGCTCGGCGGTGCGGTGGTCACCGGCCTCGAAGAGCACTTCGAGCAGCAGGCGCCGTGAGAGCGTTGCCCGGCCACCTTTGGCCCGCACGAGGGCGAGCACGTCGTCGACGGTAGCGGCAGCAGCCGACGTCGGGGCAACCTCGTCACGAACCTGTGCGACGGCCGGCCGGCTCATGGCACCACGTTAGACGCCCGAATCTGTTGCAAACCATTTGCAATAGGGTATGGTGAGCATCGGTGGCCGTCAGCGACCGATACCTGCGCCTCTCGGCCCCGGTCCGCCGGGCCGGCGCATCGCTGACCCGCCGGGAGCGGGCCCGCCTTGGTGGTATCGCGGTCGCCATCGTCGGGCTCTTCGTCGTCGGCTTCGGCCTGCTGCTCGCGGCCGCGCCACACCACTACCGGATGAGCGGTACCGACGTGTTCGGTGTCGGGACCGGCATCCTCGCACTGACGCTCGGCATGCGCCATGCGTTCGACGCCGACCACATCTCGGCGATCGATAACACGACCCGGAAGCTGATGGCCGACGGCCAACGCCCGATGAGCGTGGGGTTCTTCTTCTCGCTCGGCCACTCGACCGTCGTCTTCGCCCTGACCGTCCTCCTCGGTCTCGGCATCCGCGCCATCGACGCGCAGGTCCGGCACGGCGCGTCCGGCCTGCACGACGTCACCGGCGTCATCGGCACGACGGTCTCCGGCACGTTCCTCTACGTCATCGCCGCGCTCAACGTCGTGATCCTGTTCTCGATCGTCCGCGTCTCGCGCGACCTTCGGCAAGGCCGGTTCGACGCCGCCGAGCTGGAACGGCAACTCGACCAGCGCGGCCTGATGAACCGGTTCTTCGGGCCACTCGCCCGTCGGGTCGATGCGCCGTGGAAGATGTACCCGGTCGGCATCCTGTTCGGATTGGGGTTCGATACCGCGACGGAGGTCGCGCTACTCGTGCTGTCCGGGACGGCCGTCGCCGGGGGCCTCCCGTTCTGGGCGATCCTCTCCTTGCCGGTGCTCTTCGCCGCCGGGATGAGCCTGTTCGACACGCTCGACGGGTGCTTCATGAACTTCGCCTACGACTGGGCGTTCTCCCGACCGGCCCGCAAGGTGTACTACAACCTCGTCGTCACCGGACTGTCCGTGGGGGTCGCCTTCGTCATCGGCACGATCGAGCTGCTCGGTCTGCTCGGGACCGAAGCCGGCTGGCAGGGCGGGTTCTGGCACGCGGTCGGTGGCTTCAACATCAACTCCGCCGGCTTCGTCATCGTCGGTCTCTTCGTCGTCACCTGGGCGATCGCCTTCGCCGTCTGGCGGTACGGCCGGATCGAGGAGCGGTGGACGGCGCCGGGCCAGCCGCCCTCGGGCCACGCCGGACCGAACGGCTGAACCGGTCTCGAGTCAGGACGTCGGGACCGCGCCGACCACGTCGTCGACCGCCACGGCCAGACCGGGCAGCGAACCAACGGCCGCGGCATCGCCGAAGCTGAAGATGCCGCCGTCGGCGCCGACGAGCCAGTACCCGCCGCCGTCAGGCGTCGGGACGACGGACACGATCGGCTTCGTCGGCACCACCCCGAGCGCGGGCAGTGAGCCGGCATAGGCCGCCGTCCCGTAGGCGTCGACGCCACCGTTCGCCGTGACCACCCAGTACCCGGTGCCGGCGGGTGTGGCGGCGATGCCGGTGACCGAAGCAGCGCCGGTGGACGCGTTCCCGTAGTTGTGGGCCGAACCGAACCCGGTCACCGTGCCGTCGGCTTCGACCACCCAGTAGCCGGTGTCGCCGGCCGCCGCGGCAATCCCGACGACGTCGTCGACGCTCACGCCGGCTGCCGGCAACGAGCCGACGAACGGTGCGTCGCCGAACGCGAAGACGCCCCCGTCCGCGCCGACGAGCACGTAGCCACGATCGTCGGCCGTCGGCACGATCCCGACGATGTCGCCGACGCTGACGCCGAGGCCCGGCAGCGACCCTTCGTACGCCGTGTCGCCGAAGCTGAAGACGCCCCCGTCCGCGCCGACGAGGAAGTAGCCGCGGCCGTCCGACGACGGCACGATCCCGACGATGTCGTCGACGCCGACGCCGAGGCCCGGCAGCGACCCGTAGAAGCCGCTCGACCCGCCCGGTGGGAAGACGAAGACGCCACCGTCCGCGCCGACCAGGTCGTAACCGGTCGGCGTCGGCGCGGCCGACGGCGGTACCGCGATCGTCCCCGGGGGCGACGGCGCGGTTGGTGGTGGGGTCGGCGAGCTGGTCGGGGGCGGTGATGACGGTGCGCCGCCGCCGGACGCCAGCGCCAGGAGGTGTGCCCGCAGGTCGGTGCCGTCGGGCGCGACCGGCGTGCCGGCGACGCTCGTGACGAGCGAGTACGCGTCGCTCCCGCTGCCCGGCAGGTGCGAGCAGTCGGTGACCGCGGTTGTCAGCACGTACCAACCCCACGCGACATAACCCACACCGTGCGCATCGGCCCAGCGCATGTACGTGTCGTCGAAGTCTGTCGGTCCGGTCGCCGTGTTCGGCGGGTCGGCGCAGTCGTACCCCTCGTCGAACTCGCCGGTGACGACCGGCACGCCGTCGGCAACGGGCGCAATGTCCGCGTCCCAGCAGCTGGCGGCGTCACAAGAACCCGGAGCGCCGCCCTGGTCGTAGTTGTGGAACGAGGCGACGAGCGCGCCGTCGGGATCGACGGGTTCGTGGGCGAGCCACCCGGTCAGGTCGTTGGCGTAGTCGAGGCCGCCGAGCATGATCGGCTGGCTCGCTCCGGTGGACCGGATGGCGTTCACGAGTGTCTGCATCCCGACGGCCCTGTATGTCGCGGCCGTGCGGGCTGTTGTCCCGTCCTTCGTGACCGGGAGGAGGCACTGGCCGTGCTCCCAGCATGTCCAGGTCACGGCCAGTGTCGAGACGCCGTCTGCCTTCGGCGAGTACGGCTCGTTGAACACGTCGAAGACGACCGCAGCGTTCGCCTCGAAAGTCGTCGCCACCGACGACCAGAACGCCACCGAATGTGTGTCCGGCATCGGCCGCTGACCATCGGCGACGTACGCGCCCGGGGCCGACCAGTGGAGGTCGAGGATGACGTAGAGGCCGGCCGCGTTCAGGGTCGCGACCCAGTCCTCGACGGCCGCCCGATAGCCGGCCGCACCGGCCGCGTGGTCGTACGTCGGCTGACCGTTGATCCCGAGCCAACAGTCCTCGTTCAGCGGAACCCGGACCGCGTCGGCGTCCCAGCCGGCAATGGCGTCGGCCGAGGCCGTGGTCATCGGCACCGACGAGTACCCCCAGCCCTGCTCGCAGGCGTACTCCGTCCCCGGGACGTTCACCCCGAGGAGCCGGATCGGGTGGTCCGAGCCATCGACGAAGTGGTTGCCGTCGACGGCCACCGAGATGGTGTCGCCGGCGGCGGCCGGACGAGTGCCGAAGCCAACGACGGCACCGGCGCCGACGATCAGCGCCGCGGCCACGGCCGCCGCCGCGACGAGCGCGACGAAGGGCCGCCGATGCACCGTCATCGTCGATCGGTGATCAATTCGTGACGAGGGCGATGGCGAAGCCGTCGTAGCCCTTGCTCCCGACGGTCTGGATCTCGGTCGCCGTCACCCGTTTCTCCGCAGCGAGCAGCTCGTTGAACCGACGGGTGCCCTCGACGTCGGCATCGTGGCACGTCGGGTCGACGACCTTGCCGTCCCGGATGACGTTGTCCACGACGATCGTCGTCCCGACCCGGGCAAACTTCATCGCCCACTCGAAGTACTCGGGGTTGTGCTGCTTGTCGGCGTCGATGAACGCGAAGTCGATCGGTCCGAACCCCTCGGCGGCGAGCGCCGGAAGCGAGTCGACGGCCGCGCCGACCCGGATCTCGACGGCGTCGGCGACACCGGCCCGTTCGATGTTCGCCTGCGCGATCGCCGCGTGGTGCGGGTCGACCTCGAGCGTGACGATGCGCCCGCCGCCCGGCAGGGCTCGGGCCAGCCAGATCGTGCTGTAGCCGCCGAGCGTGCCTACCTCGAGGATCGTCCGCGCCTGCTGGGCCTTGACCAGGATGTGCAGCAGCTGACCCTGCGCCGCAGTCACGTTGATCGGCGGCAGGCCACCGGCGTGAGCCGACTCGAGCGCGTGGTCGAGCGCGTCGTCAGGCGGGAAGAGGAGCTTCGTCAGGTAGTCGTCGACAGCCGTCCATTGCGATTGGGTCATGCCACCATTCGTAGCGCAGTCGGTTGCCCGGCGTCGCCCCCCCCCGACGTCGCCCGCGATGCCGCCCGCCCGACACAGCCCGCCTGCTTGGCCGGCCGGCATCGACGACCGGCATCGCGGGCGACGGTCCGGACGGACCCTCGCCCGCCGAGCGACGCGTCGATAGGCTGGCGCGTCGAAAGGGGTCACCGCTCATGCGAGATCGGAGAGAGCGCATGGGCGCCGAGGTTGCCGGGGACGTCGCCGAAGCGGCGACCCCGCCGGTACCGTCGTCCTGGCAACGATGGCGCTCGATCGCCTTCGCACCGATCGGTGACGGTCAACGACGCCGGCGAGGCAGCGACGGCATTCGCGTCGCTGCCGCTGTCGTCGGTCTGCTGGCGTGCCTCCTCGTCATCAGCTACGGCTACCGCGTCGACCGGACCATCACCCGCGTCGTCAGCCCGCCGCCGGCCAGCATCGACTGGCTCGTCACGACGGTCTACGACGTCGGCGCGTTCGGCGTCGCCGCGGTGCTCGTCGTCCTGGCCCTGCTGGCCCGGCGCTGGGAGGTCGCCCGTGACCTCGGCGTGAGCGTGCTCGCCACCGGCGCCGTCACCGGCCTCCTCATCGTGGCCCTCGGCAGCGACGGCGGCCGGGGGGTCGGCGTCGTCATCGACGGCTACTCCGTGACGTTCCCGGTCTTCCAGATCGCCGCATTCATGGCCATCGCCACCGCCGCGCTGCCCTACCTCGCCCGAACGGTCCAGCGGTTGGTCGAGCTCGTCGTCGTCCTCGTCGCCATGGCATCCGTCGTCGGTGGGCATGGACTGCCGGTGAACGTGCTCGGCAGCCTGGCCATTGGGTGGGGCGTGACCGCCGCCGTCCATCTCGTCTTCGGCTCCCCCCTGGGCCTCCCGTCCAGTGCCGACGTCGCCGCGCTCTTGGGTGAGCTCGGTGTCCGCGCCGTCGACGTCTCACCGCAGCCTCGCCAGGAGTGGGGGGTGGCCCGGTTCGCCGCGCTGCTCGACGCGGGGGCCGGCCAGGCCGGAGGCGAGCTCGCGGTCTCGGTCTACGGCCGCGACGCGGCCGACGCCAAGCTCCTGGCGAAGGCCGGTCGTTTCCTCATGTACCGAGATTCCGGTCCGACGCTGACGTTCACCCGCCTCCAGCAGGTCGAGCACGAGGCATACCTCACGCTGCGGGCCGCCCAGGTCGGGGTCACCGTGCCTGAGGTCGTCGAGGCCGGCCAGGCCGGGCCGTCGGGCGACGCGGTGCTCGTCTGCCGCCTTCCAGATGGGAGCCCGCTCTCGGAGGCCGGCGACGGCGCCGTGTCCGACCGTGCGCTCGACGACGTCTTCGCCCAGCTGCTCGTCCTCCGGGCCGCCCGCGTGGCGCACGGCGAGATCAGCGGCGAGACGCTGTTCGTCGACCCGACGACCGAGACGGCCGCGCTCACCAACTTCCGCAGCGCGACCACCAACGCCGGGACCGAGCGGCTCGACCGCGACCTGGCCGGCGCGCTGGCGGCGATCGCCCTCGCCGTGGGGGCAGAGCGGGCGAGCGCAACGGCGGCGCGCTGCCTCCCGGCCGACGTGCTGTCCGGCGTGCTCGGCCACCTCCGCCGAGCCGGGTTCGACCCGAACCTCGTCCGGGCCCTCCGCGGACGCAAAGCGCTGCTCGACGAGGTACGCGAACAGTCGGCTGCGCTGAAGGGCATCGACGTCCCCAAGCTGATCGAGCCCCGGCGGATCAGCTGGACCAACCTCATCCTCATCGTCGGCACCCTGATCGGTGGCTGGGCGCTCATCGGCGTCCTGATCGACGTCACCCGTTCGTTCGACACGATCGTCGGAGCCGACTGGGTGTGGGTCGTCGCCGCGTTCGTCCTCGCCCAGCTGGCCTTCGCGGCCTCCGCGGTCGAAGACCTCGGCAGTGTGGCCGGCGACCTACCGTTCAACCGCGTTCTCGGGCTCGAGATCGCCAACAGCTTCAGCGGCGTCGCCGGCGGGACGGCGGCGATCTTCGCCACCCGGGTCCGGTTCTTCCAGCAGCAGGGCTATGACGCGTCGGTGGCGATCAGCTCCAGCGCATCGGTCACCGCAGCCAGCTGGTTCGTCAAGGGCGTTCTGTTCGTCATCTCGCTGCCCCTCGCCTGGAGCGCCATCCACCTGGAAGTCACGCCGGAGTCAGGCGGGAACTCGAAGACGGTGTGGATCATCCTCGCCGTCGTCGTCGCCGTCGCCGTCGTCACCGGCCTGGTCCTGGCCGTGCCCAAGCTCCGCCGGCTGGCGGGCGACAAACTACGACCGAGACTGCGCGACATGTGGGCCAATGCCCGGGCCGTCGCCCGATCGCCGATGAAGATGGCCCAGCTCTTCGGTGGTGCCGCGGCCACCCAGATCCTCGTCGCCCTGGCGCTGGCCGTGTCGCTCCGGGCATTCGACGACCACCTCAGCCTGGCCACCTTGATCGTCGTGATCACGCTGGCCGGCATGATCGGTGGCGTCTCGCCGGTGCCGGGCGGCGTGGGAGTCGTCGAGGCCGGCCTCATCCTCGGCCTGACCGCGGCCGGCATCTCCGAGGTCGATGCCACCGCCGCGGTCTTCGTCCAGCGCCTGTTCACGGCCTACCTCCCCCCGATCTGGGGGTGGTTCAGCCTGATGTGGCTGCGGCGGCACGAGTACGTCTGACCGCGCTCACATGCCGATCTGGACTTCCAACCGGCCGTCGTGGACGGCGTCGAGGAACGTCTCGTAGTCCCGTTCGTTCTGGTCGGCGTAGCTCTTGGCGAACGTGGCGATCGCTCGGTCGAAGTTGTCGCCGCCGCCGAGGTACGACGCGATGGCGATCCGGTCGCCCCAGCGGGCGTGGGCCCGGGCCAGGGTTGCCCCGCAAGTGCGGGCATAGAGGATCGCCCCGGGCACCTGCAGCTTGTCGACGTCGATCGAGCCCTTCCAGTCGTGGAGCTGACGCACGTAGTAGTCGCGTGTCTGCCCGTCGAGCCCCTTCACCCTCTGCCAGCCGAGGAAGATGTCCCCGGCCGCCTGCATCAGGCGCTGCCCGGCCACCACCCGCTGGCCGTGGTGCGTGTACTGGCTCTTGCCCACGAACCGTTCGAGGACCGACTCCTGCGCCTCCTTGACCTGGAGGATGAGCGGGTCTCGCTCGTTCCGGCCGACGAGGAGGAGGATGTAACAGCGAGTCCCCACGCTGCCGACGCCGACGACCTTGCGGGCGGCGTGGACGTAGCGGAACTCCTCGAGCGGATGGTGCTCGTGCCCGAGCGTCTGACGGTACGAGTTCAGGAGCTTCTTGATGAAGACGTCGGACTGCTCCCACTCCGAGCCCGGGACGACGAGGTCCTCGATCGGCACGATGAGCGGTGGATCGGGTCGAAACCGCAGGTGTCCGTCGACGCTGGCCGTCCGCTTCGCCAGAACCCGGACGCTGTCTCGGGCCCGGGCCTGCGCGACCGCCTGCTCGATCGCCCGCACGTCGGCCTTGCCGACGCGGTTCGCCCGCTGCTCGATGCGGATCCGGTCGAGGAACCGGCCCACCTCGAGGTGTTGGTACCACGCGTCGAGCGTCTTCATCCCGGCCGTCCGGCGTATCTGGATCCGATACGAATTCACGCCGGCGGTGACGATCGCCCGCCGGTCGGCCCGATCGAACCCCCGATCGCGGCCGAACACCTCGAAGCTTGCGGCCATCCGCTTGACGTCCCACTCCCACGGACCGGGGAGCGTCTCGTCGAAGTCGTTGACGTCGAAGACCATCTGCCGCTCAGGCGTACCGAACACGCCGAAGTTCGAGAGGTGGGCATCGCCGCACAACTGGACGGTGATCCCGGAGCCAGGGGTCCTGGCCAGGTCGGCGGCCATGATCAACGCCGCGCCGCGGAAGAACGCAAACGGCGAGATCAGCATCCGGCCGTGCCGGATCGGCACGAGCTCGGGGACCCGGGTGGCCTCCTGCTCCTCGAGCAGGGCAATCGGGTCGGGGCGCTCCGGCGACGGCACCCACCGCCCGTGGTCAGATCGTGGGGCGTCGCCGACGCGCCGCCCTCCCCCGGGCGACCCGCTCGGCGTCGGTGAGGTGCGCGCGCCGCCACGCCGACGCGAACGGCGCCTCCATCGGCCCCCAGTCGGTACGACCGGTGGAGCTCGGCAAGTTGGTCGTTGCTAGGCCTGCCTCGGATGTGTCGTCCACGCAAATGCGCATCCTACCGGCGTGTCGGCCCTGTCACCGGTGGCGCCACGGCCCTTGCCGCGCCGGGAGCCCGGCAAGCAGACTGGCCGAGCGATGGCGCCGACTGCACTTGACCAGGACGCCGAACGGCATGGCTGACCCGCCGGCAGCGGCGTCGTCCGGGCCGGACGGGACGTCAGCGGACGGTGGCGTCGTTCTCCGTCAAGCTCGACCAGCAGAAGAGCCACCCGCTGCCCTGGAAGTCCGTCGCCAAGAAGCTGGTGCCGATCGTCATCGCCGGCGTCGGGATCTACCTGGTCCTCCCATCGATCACCGAGGTCCTGGCATCGTGGCCCCGCCTGTCGACCCTGGACCCGGTCTGGTTCTCCTTGGCCGTCGCGTTCGAGGTCGGCCATTTCGTCTGCACCTTCGGGCTCCAGCGACTGGCGCTACGGACGAAGACGTGGTTCCCGGTCGTCACGTCGCAGCTGGCCGGCAACGCCATCACGCTGGTCATGCCCGGCGGCGCGCCCATGGGCGCGGCGGTGCAGTTCCGGATGCTGGCGGCCAGTGGCCAGGAGACCGGCTCGACGGTCGGCGGGCTGGCCGCGTTCTCTCTCCTGGGCGTCGGCGGCCTGCTGGCGTTGCCGGTCTTCGCCCTCCCGGTCATCCTCATCGGCTCGCAGACGACGAACCGGGGTCTCGTCAACGCGGCTGCCCTCGGTGCGCTCGGCTTCGTCGTCTTCGCCGCGTTCGCCGCGGTTGTCCTCATCACCGATGGGCCGCTCCGCTGGTGTGGGCGGGTCGCGCAGCGCGTGCGTAACTGGGTCTTGCGGAAGCGGCCACCGCTGACCGGGCTCGACGACTCGCTTCTCCACGAGCGCGATCTCATCCGCGGCGTCCTCGGGCGCCAGTGGTGGCAGGCCGTCCTTCTCTCCGCCGGCCGCCTCGCTCTCGACTACCTCTGCCTCCTCGCCGCGCTCCGGGCGACGGGCAGCGATCCGCGCCCGTCCCTCGTGCTCGTCACCTACGCCGTCGCCGGCATCATCGGCATGGTCCCGATCACGCCCGGCGGGTTGGGGATCGTCGAGGCGAGCCTGACCGGGCTGCTCGTGCTGGCCGGGGTCAACTCGGGCGACGCGTTCCTGGCCACCCTGACGTACCGACTCGCGTCCTACTGGGTCCCGCTGGCGGCCGGACCGTTCGCCTACGGCGCGTTCCGCCTCCGGTACCGGGGTGCGAAGCCGACCGCGGCGGCCGGGACCGCAGCGTGACCACCTGACGCCGTCGGCGAATCCGGCCGACGGTCGACCCAGCCTACGATGACGGCCTTGGCCCGCCGGTCCGACATCGTCCGCCGGATATCGTCCCTGGCGGCAGCCGTCGTGCTCGGCGCGACGATCCTCGTCGCCGGCCTCGCTCCTTCCGGGTGGACGCCAGCCGGCGCGTCGTTGGCCTTGCCGCGGCCGATCGCCGCCGTCGCGATGGCGACGACTCCGGACGGCGGTGGGTACTGGACGGTCCGCAACGACGGGACGGTGTCGGCCGAGGGCGACGCGCCCGGCCTCGGTGACGTCGCCGGGTCCCGGCTCAACCGGCCGATCGTCGGTATGGCCGCCACGCCGGACGGCGGTGGGTATTGGCTGGTCGCGTCGGACGGCGGCATCTTCGCGTTCGGTGACGCCGCGTTCTACGGGTCGACCGGCGCGATGACGCTCAACCAACCGATCGTCGGCATGGCCGCCACGCCGGACGGCGGTGGGTATTGGCTGGTCGCGTCGGACGGCGGCATCTTCGCGTTCGGCGACGCCGCGTTCTACGGGTCGACCGGCGCGATGACGCTCAACCGCCCGATCGTCGGAATGGCCGCCACGCCGGACGGCGGTGGGTATTGGCTGGTCGCGTCGGACGGCGGCATCTTCGCGTTCGGTGACGCCGCGTTCTACGGGTCGACCGGCGCGATGACGCTCGACCAACCGATCGTCGGCATGGCCGCCACGCCGGACGGCCGGGGGTACTGGCTCGATGCGTCCGATGGCGGCCTGTTCACGTTCGGCGACGCGACGTTCGACGGGTCGATGGGCGGCCGGCCCCTCGCCCGGCCAGTCGTCGGGATGGCGCCGACGCCCGACGGGGCTGGTTACTGGATGGTCGCGTCGGACGGGGGCATCTTCAGCTTCGGCGACGCCGCGTTCCACGGCGCGACAGTCCTCAACATCGCCGACGAGATCGCGACAACCGGCTCCGCCCGACAGCTCGTCGTCGTCGACGCGCCGTCGTTCGGGTCGACGACGGCAACGCTGACGACCTGGGTCAAAACCGGCTCGACCTGGCAGCCGGCCCTGCCGTCGATGCCGGCGACAGCCGGCTACAGCGGCTGGCAGTACGCGACGAGCCGACACGAGGGCGACGGGAGCACGCCGATCGGCAGCTATCCGATCGGGGCGACGATGTACGGCAACGACGCCAACCCCGGTGTCGCGTACCCGTACCACCAGTTGACGTGTGGCGACTGGTGGGACGAGGACTCGTCGAGCCCGGAGTACAACACGTTCGAGTCGGTCCCCTGCGGTACGACGCCGCCGTTCGCCGCGACCAGCGAAGCCCTCTGGACGGAGACCAACGCCTACCCGTACCTGGCCGTGATCGACTTCAACACGCCGGCCACCGGACCGTCCGGCTCCGGCATCTTCCTCCATGCCGACATCGGTGAGCCGACGAACGGCTGCGTCAGCCTCCCGCTCCCCGACCTCGTCGCCGTCCTCCAGTGGCTCAAGCCGACAATGGACCCGCTGATCGTCATGGGCCCGGACTCGGTCGTTCGCAACTACTGACGAGACTGCTACCTCTCAGTGGTCGCCTCTTCGCTTGATTGAATGGTTGATACACCCTCCTGACACGATGGCCCGGTGGGCCTGCTGGAGACCATCGACGAGCACCTGGTCGGACTGACGGCAGCCCTCTCGGCCGCGGAACCCGACACGGTGTCCGGCCCGGACGCCGCCGAGGTGGTCGAGCGAGCGGTCCGCATCGAGCGGCTCGGTGCCACGGCAAGGACCCGGTTCGCCCGGCGGGTGACACAGACCGGCACGTACCAGGAGCGCGGCCATAAGCATGCCGCTGGCTGGATGGCCCAGCTGGCCGGTGAGTCGGTCGGCCACGCTCTCGGCGTCTTGAAGACGGCCGCCCAGCTGTCGGAGGCCCCGGTGGTCGACGACGCGTTCAAGAACGGACAACTGTCGCTGGCTCAAGCGAAAGTGGCGGCCGACGCCGGCGCACTCGACCCGTCGTCCCAGGAGCATCTGCTCGGGGTGGCGACGACGGGCTCACTGAGGGATCTGAAGGCAGAGGCGTCGAGAGTCAAGCGCAAGCGGTTCGGAGAAGACTGGGTCCGCGGTCGGGAGGCGTCGGTTTACCGCCGTCGCTACTGCCGGATCTGGTCGGGCCCAGAAGGCGGTGTCCGTCTTGACGCGTGGCTGCCGACGGTGGAAGGCGCACGAGTGAAGGCCGCGCTCGAGGGGGCGGCCGACCGGCTCTTCGACGAGGCCCGAGCCGCCGGGCTTCGGGATCGCCCGGACGCGCACTTGGCGGACGCGCTAATCCGGGTCGTCACCGGTGAGGACCGGCCAGCGGCACAGGTCGCAGTGCGCGTCGATGCCGGGGCGCTCCGGCGCGGCCACGTCGTCGGCGGCGAAGTCTGCGAGATCCCGGGCGTCGGACCGATCCCGATCGCGGTGGCCAAGGACCTGCTCGGTGACTCGGTCTTCCACGCCGTTGTGACCGACGGGGTGGACGTGAAGGCGGTCACGTCGGCCAAGCGGACGATCCCCGCCGCCCTGCGTCGGGCCCTGTCCGAGCGGGACGGCACGTGTGCCGTACCGGGCTGCAACGCGACGCTGCACCTCCAGATCGACCACTGTTGGGACTTCGCCAAGGACGGCCCGACGAAGCTGGCCAACCTGCAGCGGTTGTGCCCGCCGCACCATGCGATGAAGACGCACCGCGGGTTCCGCATCCTCGGGCCGCCGAACGCCCGGCGATGGGTCGGGCCCGACTAGATCATGTCCCGTCGGCGGACAGCTGCTGGCCAACGGCGGCTGTGACGGGTGAGGTCTCGGTGGTCGTGCTGGCCAACGGGGCGCCGGGCGTCGCCGAGGCGTCGGTGCAGCTCCGAGCGGACGTCCAGGCGGAGATGGCGGCCGCGGCGGCCGATCCGCCCAACGGTTGGGGGAGGTCGTCGACGATGACGGCCGGCCGCCAGGTGACGCTGTCGATGCGGCGGCCAGTGGCGGTGACGACGAGCGACCCACTCTGGTTCTCGGGCGGTGTGTTGTTGTAGAAGGCAAAGTTGCCGAGGCCGTAGTCGACGTAGGCGGAGCCGAGATAGCCGCCGCCGAGCAGGACGTGGGCGTGCGTGCCGACGATGATGTCCGCGCCGGCCTTGACGAGGGCGTTGGCCAGAGGTTCTTGGAGGGGGTTCGGACAGGCGTCGAGCTGGGTGCCCCAGTGGAGGTAGACGACGACGGTATCGGCCCACGCCCGGGCCTTCTCGACCGCGCCGACGAGGGCGGCGATGTCGTAAGCGGACGCCAGCCCGGGCTGGGTCGCAGTGGCGGTCCACGTGGCCTGGAGGTCGGAGTCGATGACCTGGGTGGCAACGACGATGGCGATCCGCTCGCCTTTGATCGTCGTCTCGTACGGCGTGAAGGCCTGGGTGACGTTCTGACCGATCCCCATGACCGGGAACTTCGTCTGTGTCCGGATGGCGATCGCCTGCTGCAAGCCGGTGGCGCCGCAGTCCTCGCCGTGGTTGTTCGCCTCGGTCGCCAACGTGACGCCGGCATGCTGGAGGGCGGTCACCGCGGTCGGCGGTGCGTCGAAGACGTATGTCTTCGGCTGCGGGGAGGGGCACGACCCCTCGGTGAGCGCGGTCTCGAGGTTGACCATCGTCAGTGTGGCGCCGGAGAGGAGCTCCGGCACCGTCGGACCGAGGGCTGTCGCCGGATCGGCGGCGAGGCGGTCACCGAGGTTCGAGCCGGACGGGAAGTTGACGTCGCCGCCGAACGCGAGGGTCACCGGCTTGCCGCTCCCGGCCCAGTCGGGGTCGAGCCGCGGGTTCTTTTGCGGCGTCGGGTTGGCCGGAGCGGTCGTCGGCGGCGCGTGCCCGCCGCTCGAGCCCGATCCCTTCGGGCTCCCCCCGGACAGGCCGACGAAGAGACCGATGGCCAGCGCCAGCGCAAGCAGGCCGGCCACCCACAGCTGGCGGTTCCGGCGGACGCGTCGGGACGCGTGCCGGCCACCGGTCGGTGGCGGCAGCGGGGGGGGCCCAACCGGAGCGGGGGCCTCGGGGAGCGTGGCGGTCGGTGCCGTAGGGGGGTCAGCCTACGGTTCGCGGCCGGAGGGGTCGGGGAGGGTCCACCCCTCCAGGGGGTCGGCGAACCGGCCGACGGCGTACGCTCCGCTCGTCGAGACCAGGAGGCAGCGCATGTCGGACATCACGACGAAGTCGACCAACCGATCGGTCGAGAGCACGGTGACCCGGCTCGTCGAGATGGTCGAGGCGCGGGGAATGAAGGTGTTCGCGGTGATCGACCAGGCCGAAGAGGCGCGTCGAGCCGGGCTCCGCCTCCGTCCGACGACGTTGGTCGTCTTCGGCAGCCCGGCGGCCGGGACGCCGGTCATGGACGCGGTACCACTCGCCGCCCTCGATCTACCCCTCAAGGTCCTCGTCTGGGCAGACGGGGATCAGACGCACGTTTCGTACGTCTCACCGACCGCCCTCGGTGCCCGCAACGGGCTCTCCCCCGACCTCGCCGCCAACCTGGCCGGGATCGATCCGCTGACGGACGCCCTGGTCGGCTAACCCTTGGCCGCGGCGTACCTGGCGGCGACGTCGTCCCAGTTCACGATGGACCACAGCGCGTTGAAGAAGTCGGCCTTCACGTTCTTGTACTGCAGGTAGAACGCGTGCTCCCAGGCGTCGAAGACGAGCAGCGGCGTCGTGCCGTGGCCGAGGCTGCTCTGGTGGTCGTACACCTGCTCGACGATCAGCCGGCCGCCCAGGGGCTCCCAGGCGAGAGCGCCCCAACCGGAGCCCTGGATGGTGTTCGTCGCCTGCGTGAGATGCGCCTTGAACTTGTCGAACGAGCCGAAGTTCTCGTCGATAGCCGTCGCCAAGTCCCCGGTGGGCTTGTCGCCGCCGTCCGGTGAGAGGTTCTGCCAGAAGATCGAGTGCAGGACGTGGCCGGAGATGTGGAACGCCAACGTCTTCTCGAGGCCGACGATCGGGCCGAAATCGTCCTTGTCGCGGGCCGCGGCCAGCTTCTCGAGGGTCGTGTTGGCGCCGGCGACGTACGCGGCGTGGTGCTTGTCGTGGTGCAGTTCCATGATCTGGCCGGACACGTGCGGCTCGAGGGCGGCGTAGTCGTATGGCAGGTCAGGGAGGGTGTAGTCGGCCATCGTCACTCCTGGATCTCTGTGGTCGTTCGGACCCTACCCTACCGATCCCCCGTAACATCGAAACCATGCCGGGGATCGATGCGACAGCGATCGACGACGCCAGTCGACGCCTACGACCGGTCGTCCGGCAGACGCCGCTCGACCGCAGCGACCGGCTGTCCGCCGCGCTCGGGGTCCCGGTCCTCCTCAAGCGCGAGGACATCCAGGTCGGCCGCTCGTACAAGGTGCGCGGTGCGTACAACCTGATCTCCTCGCTCACCCCTGATGAGCGAGCGCGCGGCGTCGTCTGTGCCAGCGCCGGCAACCACGGCCAAGGCCTGGCCTTCTGCTGCGCCGCCCTCGAGATCAAGGGCCGCGTCTTCTTGCCGGCGAGCACGCCGCGCCAGAAGCGGGAGCGGATCGTCGCCATCGGCGGTTCGTGGGTCGAGCCGGTCATCGCCGGCAGCACGTTCGACGAGACGAGCGCGGCGGCCGAGGAGGACAGCGCCCGCACCGGCGCGATCTACGTGCACCCGTTCGACGACGCCCGGACGATCACCGGGCAGGGCACGGTCGCGGTCGACCTGGCCGACGAGCACCGCGGCCCGATCGGCACTGTCGTCGTCCCGGTCGGCGGCGGCGGCCTGATCGCCGGCATCGCCGTCTGGCTGAAGGACCGGCACCCGGAGATCCGGATCATCGGGGCCGAGCCGGAGGGGGCCGCGTCGATGACGGCCGCGCTGGCCGCCGGCCACCCGGTGGACCTCCCCGACGTCGACACGTTCGTCGACGGTGCCGCGGTCGGTCGGGTCGGCCACCTGACGTACCCGATCGTCCGAGATCTCGTCGACGAGATGGTCACCGTCCCCGAAGGGGCGGTCTCGACGGAGATGCTCGACCTCTACCAGTCGGAGGGGATCATCGCCGAGCCGGCCGGTGCGCTGGCCAGCGCCGCGGCTCGCCGCTACCCGGCCGACGGGCCGGTCGTCTGCATCGTCTCCGGCGGGAACAACGACGTCAGCCGGTACGCGGAGGTCGTCGAGCGATCGCTCCTCCACGAGGGTCTCCGGCACTACTTCTTGATCACCTTCCCCCAAGAGCCCGGCGCGCTGCGCCAGTTCCTCGACACCGTGCTGACCCATCGCGAGGACATCGTCGTCTTCGAGTACGTGAAGAAGAACAACCGGGAGACCGGCCCGGCGCTCGTCGGCATCGACCTAGAGGACGCGGCCGACTACGACGACCTCGTCCGGCGGATGGACGAGAGCCCACTGCAGATCGAGCGGGTCCCGCCGGGGTCGCCGCTCTTCTCGTTCCTCCTCTGACCGGTCAGGAGCCGCCCGTGAACACCAGCCACGACGTCGCCGTCAACCGACCGATCGAGGACGTCTTCGACTTCCTCGCCGACGGCACGAACAACCCGTACTGGCAACCGATGGTCGTGAGCACCGAGCTGGCCCAGCCGGGAGGCCCGATCGGCGTCGGGACCGTCTTCCGCCAGAAGGTCCGCCACCCGCTCGGCTTCAAGGTCTCCGCCGACTACCGGCTGACGGCCTACGAACGCCCGACGACGCTCGCCACCATCGTCACCTCCGGTGGCCCGGTCCGGCCGACGATGTCCTATGAGCTCACCGAGCACGACGGCGTCACGACGGTCCGCTGCACGCTCGAAGCCGGGCGTCACGGGCTCGGTCGGCTCGCCGCGCCGTTCCTCGCCGTCATCCATCCGCTCTTCGCCTGGGAGGCCGCCTGGGTCGACGACGCCAAGGAGATTCTCGAGCTGCCTGAGGAGGCCCGATGACCACTGTCGACCTACTGTCCGACGCGTTCGACCGGATCCGTGACGCGGTCCATCCGGCCGTGCAGGGCCTGACGACCGACGAGCTCTCGGCCCGTCTCGATGCCGAGGCGAACTCGATCGCCTGGCTCATCTGGCACCTGACGCGGATCCAGGACGACCACGTCGCCGGCGCCGCCAAGAGCGAGCAGGTGTGGACGGCCGACGGCTGGATCGACCGGTTCGGTCTCCCGTTCGACGACGGCGAGACCGGCTACGGGCAGGGCCCCGACGAGGTCGCCCAGGTCCGCGCCGAGGCCGCTCTCCTGACCGGGTACCACGATGCCGTCCACTCCCGGACCATCACTTACCTCCGGACCGTCGCCGACGCCGACCTGACGCAAGTCGTCGATGACTCGTGGGACCCGCCGGTCACGCTCGGCGTCCGGCTCGTCAGCGTCATCGCCGACGACCTCCAACACGTCGGGCAGGCCGCGTTCCTCCGCGGTGTCATCGCCCGGGGCCAGTAGCCTCACGCCGGACCAGGTCGATGTCCCCCACCGCCACCTGGTGGCCGGCGGCGCACCCGAGCTCGACCCTGACCTCTTCCCCACAGTCCCGGTGAGCCAGCGCGACGCCGCCGGGGCCGAGCCACCGGTCGCCCCACTGCATCAAGGCCACGAGCGCCGGGAACAGGTCCGCTCCCTTCTCCGTGAGCCGGTACTGCAGGCGCGTCCGTTGACCAGGCTCCTGGTACGGCTCGCGCTCGAGCAGACCGTCGTCGACGAGGTCCCGTAGCCGCGCCGCGGCGACCGGTTCGCTGATCCCGACCCGCGTCGCGAAGTCGTCGAACCGCGTCGTCCCGTAGAACGCCTCCCGCAGGAGCAGGAACGCGGAGCGCGTGCCCACGATCTCGAGCGTCCTGGCGATCGGGCACCGCGTCGCCTCCCAACCACTCCTCGGGTCGAGGACGCCGGTCATGCGGATGCTCGTTTCCATGTCCCGAGTGTAGCTGACTTGACCCGATACTAGCCAGCTTCTACCATCTGGCTATGAAACAGCTAAGCCAGATGTCTGCGGTCCAGGCTGGCGCGGTGGCGGGCGGCGTCGGCTCACCCCCACCGGCGGCAGGCCGACGGGGAGGGCGCGGGACGGGACGGGGCGCGGCGTCGCCCCGAGAGGTCCTCGTGATCGTCTGCGCCGGCGTGGTGCTGGCCAGCCTCGATCTCTTCATCGTCAACGTGGCGCTCCCGGACATCGCCCGGGACTTCGGCGGCGCCGGCCTCGGCGAACTGTCGTGGGTGCTCAACGGCTACGCGATCGTCTACGCCGCGCTGCTCGTGCTCTTCGGGCGGCTGGCCGACCGGCACCGCCGGGACCTGGGCTTCCTACTGGGCGTGGCCGTCTTCACCGTGGCGTCGGCGGCGTGCGCGGGAGCGACGAGCGTCGCCATGCTCGTCGCGTTCCGGCTGGTCCAGGCGGCCGGAGCGGCGCTGTTGACGCCGACGTCGTTGAGCCTCGTCCTGGCGACGTACCCGCCGGAACGGCGGCACGGGGCCGTCCGGTCGTGGACGGCGACGGCCGGCTTGGCGGCCGCGCTCGGCCCGGTGGTCGGCGGTCTCTTGATCTCGGCCAGCTGGCGGTGGGTGTTCCTCGTCAACGTCCCGATCGGCGTCGTCGCGTTCGTCGTCGGCTGGCGCCGGCTCCCGCACGTCGCCGGCCACTCGGTCCCCCGGCCGGACGCGGTCGGAGCCGTTCTCGTCACTGCGGGCGTCGGCCTGCTGACGTTCGGGCTCGTCCAGGGCAGTGCGTGGGGCTGGACGTCGGCCAGCATCGTCGGCGCGTTGACCGGATCGGCCGTGCTCCTCGGTCTGTTCGTCCTGCACTGTCTGGTGCACCACAACCCGCTCATCGAACCGTCGTTGTTCAGAGTGCGCACCTTCTCGGGCGCGTCGGTCGTCTCGCTCCTCTTCTCCGCGGCGTTCGGGGCGATGCTGCTCTCGGTCGTCCTCTGGCTCCAAGACGACTGGGGATGGTCAGCGCTGAAAGCCGGGCTGGCCGTGGCGCCAGGGCCGCTGATGGTGCCGCTCTTCTCGTTCGTGGTCGCCGGCCGGCTGATCCCCCGGCTCGGCAACGGCCCGGTGATCGCGCTGGGGACCGTCGCGTTCGCTATCGGCGCGGCATGGTGGGCCGTGGCGGTCGGGCTCCAGGCCGACTACGTGACCGCGTTCCTGCCCGGGATGCTGCTGACCGGCGTCGGCGTGGGGCTGACGATGCCGACGTACCTGGCCGCGGCGGCGTCGTCGTTGCCACCGCCGTCGTTCGCGTCCGGATCAGCGACGATCAACATGATCCGCCAGGTCGGGCTGGCCATCGGCGTGGCCGTGCTCATCGCCGTCCTCGGCTCCCCCTCGACCCCGGTCGGCCGGCTCGACGCGTTCCGGCACGGCTGGTGGGTGATCGCGGTCCTCTCCCTGGCCAGCGCGGTTCCCGCTCTACTGGTCGTCCGCCGTCGTAGTCTGGCTACGACCAGGGCCACCCGGACCGAAGGACCAGACCCATGTGCGGAATCGTCGGATACGTCGGGGAACGCAGCTCCGTACCGATCCTGATCGAGGGCCTCGAGCGGCTCGAGTACCGCGGCTACGACTCCGCCGGCATCGCCGTCGAGACCGGCGAAGGCCTGTCGGTCGTCAAGACGAAAGGGAAGGTCGCCACCCTCCGGACGATGGACCTGCCGTCCGCCGATCTCGGCACCGGCATCGGCCACACCCGGTGGGCGACCCATGGTGAGCCGAGCGACGTCAACGCCCACCCGCACACGGACGGTTCGGGCCGCATCGCGGTCGTGCACAACGGGATCATCGAGAACGCGACGCCGATCCGCGAGCGCCTGGAGGAGCAGGGCGCGAAGTTCACGTCGGACACCGACTCCGAGGTGATCGCCCACCTCGTCGCCACGGCCGGCACCGACGACCTGGACGACGCCGTCCGCCGGGCCCTCGCCGTCGTCGAGGGGACGTACGGGATCGCGGTGATCGACCGGGACCATCCCGGACGCATCGTCGTCGCCCGCAACGGGAGCCCGGTCGTCCTCGGCCTCGGCGACGGCGAGAACTTCGTGGCGTCCGACATCGCGGCGATCGTCCGCCACACCCAGCAAGCGGTGTTCCTCGAAGACGGCGAGATGGCCGTCGTGCAGGCCGACGGCATCCGGACGTTCTGGCTCGACTCGACGGAGACGACGCGCCGGGCCGAGACGATCAGTTGGGGCTTCGACACGTACGAGAAGGGCGACCACTCGCACTTCATGCGTAAGGAGATCTACGAACAGCCCGAAGCCGTCCGGCGGACGCTCTCCGGTCGCCTCGACCGGCGGGCGTCGACGGCCCACCTCGGCGGCATCGCGCTCGAACCGCGAGACATCCTCCGCCTCCGGCGCGTCCGGATCCTCGGGTGCGGTTCCGCGTACTACGCCAGCCGGTCGGGGGCGAGCCTCGTCGAACAGCTCGCCCGGATCCCCGCCGAGGCGGAGCCGGCGTCGGAGTTCCGCTACCGGAACCCGATCATCGAGCCTGACACGCTCTACGTCGCGGTCAGCCAGTCCGGCGAGACGCTCGACACGCTGCGGGCGGTGCAGGAGGTCAAGCGCAAGGGTGGCCAGGTGCTCGGCGTCGTCAACGTCGTCGGCAGCACGATCGCCCGGGAGTGCGAGGCCGGCATCTATCTGCACGCTGGTCCGGAGATCTCGGTCGCGTCGACGAAGGCGTTCACGTGCACGGTCGCCGCGTTGGCGCTGCTCGCCCTCCACCTCGGCCGCGTCCGCGACCTCGGGACGGCCGACGGCGACCGGATCATCGACGGCATGGATGCGCTCCCGGAGCTGATCGCCGACCTCTTGTCGATCGAGGACCACGTCGCCGACGTCGCCCAACGGTTCGCAGCGGCGACGAGCGCCATGTTCGTCGGTCGCGTCAACGGCTTCCCGGTCGCTCTCGAGGGAGCCCAGAAGCTGAAGGAGGTCTCGTACGTCCACGCCGAGGCGTACCCGTCGGCCGAACTGAAGCACGGCCCGCTCGCCCTCATCGGGCCGGACGTCCCGTCAGTCGTCGTCGCGCCGGACGACCACCTCTTCGAGAAGAACCTCTCGACCATCGCCGAGATCAAGTCCCGCCGCGGCCCCGTCGTCGCGGTCGGGCACACCGAGGCGCTGGCGGCAGTGGCCGACGAGGTCCTGCTCGTCCCGAAGTCCGAGCCAGAGCTCGACCCGTTGCTGCTCGGCATCCCCCTCCAGCTCCTCGCTTTCCACGCCGCGCTGCTTCGGGGCGTCGACATCGACCAGCCGAGGAACCTGGCCAAGAGCGTCACTGTGGAATGACGCCGTGGCGCGCGGTCGCCCGGTGGTGGCGCAATGCCCGGCTCTGGGTGAAGGGCGCGCTCGTGCTCGCGCTACCGGTCATCGCCCTCCTGGCGATGGGCACGGCCAACCTGATCGTCAGCAACAACCTCGACCACCTGTCGAGCACGACGTCGTCGACGACGATGTCGATCGTCGACATCAACCGCAGCCTCCAGCTCGCCCTGGATGCCGAGACCGGCGTGCGCGGCTACGCGGCGACCGGGAACCCGGTCTTCCTGCAGCCGTACGACCAGGCGCTCGCCGCGCTGCAACCGCTGCGTAAAGCGAAGACGATCGACGGCCTCACGCCGCAGGAGACGGCCCGACTGCGGACACTCGGTCGGCAGGCCATCGTCATCCTCACGACCGTCAAGGACGGTGTCGCCGCCGGGACGTTGCACGGGAGCGCGCTCGACACCGAGCTGCTCGACGGTAAGCAGATCGAAGACCAGATCCGGACGACCATCACCACCGCCCAGGCCCGAGAACGGCGCTCCCTGGTCGAACAGCAGAACCAGGTCAAAAACGCCCAGGACACCGCGAACATCATCAACATCGTCGGCATGGTCGTCGGCATCCTGGCCGGCCTGCTCGCCATGGTTCTCCTCCTACGAGGCATCATCCGGCGCGTCACGGGCGTCAACCGGAACACCGAACGGTTCTTGGCCGGCCAGCCGATGGACCTCTACGAACCGACGAAGGACGAGATCGGCCACCTCGAGATCGTGCTCCTCGGCGCGGCCGATCTCGTGACCCGGCGCGAACAGGAGCTGCAGGCCGCCCGGGACGAGGCCGTCGCGGCGACGCGGGCGAAGGACACGTTCCTCGGCCGGATGAGCCACGAGCTGCGGACGCCGTTGACGGCCATCCTCGGCTTCGGACAGCTCCTGCAGATGGAGGAGCTGTCGGACGACGACGCCGACAGCGCCGACCATATCGTCTCCGCCGGCGAGCACCTGCTCGCGCTCATCGAGGACCTGCTCGACATCTCGCGCATCGAGACCGACCATCTCTCGCTCTCGCTCGAGCCGATCCTGCTCGCTGACGTCGTCGACGAGTCGCTCTCGCTCCTCCGGCCCCAGGCGGTCGCCCGCGACGTCACCGTCGGCGTCACCGGCGTCGGTCCGGGCGTCGTCCAGGCCGACCGCCAACGGCTCAAGCAGGTCGTCTTGAACCTCGTCTCGAACGCCATCAAGTACAACCGTGTCGGCGGTACGGTCGGTGTGTCCTGGAGGCCTGGCCCGGATGCGGAATCCGACGACCTCGGCGACCGTCGAGCTCGTCGTCGAGGACACCGGTATCGGCATCCTCGCCGAGAACGTCGACCGCCTCTTCGACCCGTTCGACCGCCTCGGCGCGGAGGCGACCGGCGTCGAGGGCACGGGTGTCGGCCTCTCGCTCTCGAAGGCGTTGACCGAAGCGATGCACGGCACGATCGACGCGTCGAGCGAGCGTGGTCGGGGATCGACGTTCTCGGTCACGTTGCCCGCCGCCCAGCTACTCGCCGGCCGGCTGCCGACCGCCAGTGACCCCAGCGGGCCCCGACCCGGGGACCCGGCCGACCAGGCGGCCGCGGGCGGCGACGTCGTCCTCTACGCCGAGGACAACCTGGCCAGTCTCGGCGTCATCGAGCGCGTCTTCGCCCGGCGCCCCGAGACGCTCGAGGTCGCCATCCAGGGAAAAATGGTCCTCGACCTGGCCAAGGTGGTGCGGCCGGTCCTCATCGTCCTCGACCTCCACCTGCCGGACCTGAGCGGCGAGGACGTCCTGCGGGAGTTGAAGGCCGACGCGGCGACCGCAGCGATCCCCGTCGTGATCCTCTCCGCCTCCGCCACCGAGGGCCATCGCCGGCGGCTGCTCGACGGCGGCGCGCTGGCGTACCTGACGAAGCCGCTGAACGTGCCCGACTTCCTCGCCCTCCTCGACCGCGTCGCCCAGCGCTGACGGCGGGGCGCTGACGATCAAGCGCCGTCGAGGGCCTTCGCCAGGAGCGCCCGCAGCTCGGCCCGCTCACCGGCATCGAGGGCGGACAGGACGTTGTCCTCGACGCTCTCGAGTCCTCGTTCGGCGCGCTGCAACGCCCGCACGCCCTTCGGCGTGATGTCGACGATGTGCCGGCGCCGGTCGACCGGGTCTCGGCGCCGCCGGGCGTAGCCCGCGGCCTCGAGGTCGTTGAGCAACAGAACGAGGTTGTTCGGGTCGAGGCACATCGCCTCCCCCATCGCCTGCTGCGGAGCCGCCCGGTGGTCCCGCAGGAGACTCAACGCGACGAACTCCTTCAACCGCATGCCGAGCACCGACTCGGGCGTCCGGCGATAGACGACCCGGGCCAGCTGGGTCAGCAGGACGACGACGCCGGGCGGTCCGGCCGGCGTCGGCGCCCCGGCCAGCGTCTCCGCCCCGGCCAGCGCCGTCCCGGACGCCACCAGGTCGACCCCGTCGACTACTCCCGTCGCGCTCATCGTCCAGATAGTAGCGGTTCGGGGCGTCGTACTGTAGGTCTGGGGATAGTCACTGCTCCAGTGATTATCCCAGTCTGTGTGGTATCGTTCGCCACTACATGTCGCCGTCGCACAACCGCCGCCGCTGGTACGCCCTGATCGTCGTCTGCTTCGCCATGTTGATGAACTCGCTCGACCAGACGATCGTCAACGTCGCGCTGCCGACGATCCAGCACGACCTCAACTTCACCCAGGCCAGCTTGGCCTGGGTGATCGACGCCTACCTCCTCACGTTCGGCGGGGCGCTCCTGCTGGCCGGACGGCTCGGGGACCTCTTCGGCCGCCGGCGCGTCTTCTTGATCGGCGTCTTGGTGTTCACCGCGGCGTCGGCCGCCTGCGGCGCCAGCACCGACCAGGTGATGCTGATCGTCGCCCGGTTCGTCCAGGGCTTCGGCGCCGCCCTTTCGTCGTCGGTCATCCTGGCGATCATCGTCGCCGAGTTCCCCGAAGCCCGCGAGCGGGCCCGGGCGATGAGCTCGTACGTGTTCGTCGCGGTCTGCGGGGGCGCCGTCGGCCTGCTCCTCGGGGGCGTCTTGACCCAGGCGCTGAGCTGGCACTGGATCTTCTTCATCAACGTCCCGATCGGCGTCGTCACGCTCGGGCTCGGGTGGTTCCTGATCGACGAGAACGTCGGCCTCGGGCTGCGGGCCGGCTTGGACGTCGGTGGCGCGGTACTCAGTACCGCCGGGATGATGGTCGGCATCTACGCCATCGTCAGCGCCAGCCAGGATGGCTGGCTGACGGCCCACACGCTCGGTTTCCTCGGGCTCGCGGTCGTGCTCCTCGTCGCGTTCGGCATCCTCGAGTCCCGTTTGCGCAATCCGATCATCCCGCTGCGCATCCTGCGGTGCCGTGGCCTCGTGCCGACGAGCTTCGCCCGAGGGCTGACGATCATGGGGATGTACTCGACGCTGTTCATCGGCGTCCTCTACTTCCAGCACATCCTCGGCTACGACAGCATCACGACCGGGCTGGCGTACCTGCCGATGACGCTCGCTGTCATGGTCATGTCGCTCGGCGTGACGTCGCGGCTGATGCGCCGGTTCGGACCGAAGTGGACGGCCATGGCCGGCTTCGTGCTCTTGCTGGTCGGCCTGCTCATCTTCGGGCAGTCCGGACAGCACGTCGCCTTCGTCCCGAGACTGTTGATCTCGTCGTTGATGATCGGCATCGGTGCGGCGATGGCGTTGATGCCGATGTTGACGATCGCGTTGTCCGAAGTGCCCGCGGTGGACGCCGGCCTCGGCTCCGGGGTGATCAACGTCGCCCAGCAGATCGCCGCGGCCCTCGGCGTGGCGATCCTCGGCACGATCGCCGACGAGCGTACGTCGACCCTCCTGGCCCGAGGCCAGTCGTCGGCCAGCGCGCTGATCGGCGGCTACCACCTGGCCTTCGCGGTGGCCGCCGCCTGTGTCGGCCTGGCGATCGTCGTCACCGCGGTCTTCATCCATTCGCCGAAGGTCAACCGGCCCGCCCCCGTCCCCGATCTCGCCGCGGAGGGCGAGGCGGTGCCGATGGTCGTCCAGGCCGACCTCGACGCTTGATTTCTCACGACCGCCAACCGAAGCCTGGCATCTAGGTACATCGTCTTGTACCATTGACGTGCCGGGGGGTGCGAGTCATCTGTAGGTCAGGACACGTGGCCAGCCGGTAGTTGGCGCCGGCCGGGCACCGGTCGGCTCGATCGGAAGGTCGGTCGACGGCATGGTCCGCAGGGGGGATGACCCACGGCTCGGCTACCAGCCGGGCCTCGACGGGTTGCGGGCGGTCGCCGTCCTCGGGGTCATCACGTTCCACAACTTCTCGTGGCTCCCCGGCGGCTACTACGGCGTCGACACGTTCTTCGCGCTCTCCGGGTTCCTGATCACGTCGCTGCTCCTGGCGGAGTGGCGGGACGACGGGACGATCGCCCTCGTCCGGTTCTGGGGGCGGCGGGCCCGGCGGCTGCTGCCCGCGCTGTTCCTCCTCGTTGCGGTGGTCGGGATCGTCGCCGCGGTGTGGCCGGCCGCGTTCGGCGACGTCGACATCGTGCCGTCGGCCGCGGCCACGGTCTTCTACGTCGGCAACTGGTACTTCATCGGCGGCCACTCGACGTACTTCGGCGCGATCACCCAGCCGTCGCCGTTCCTCCACACGTGGTCGCTGGCGATCGAGGAGCAGTTCTACCTCGTCTGGCCGCTCGTCGTGCTGGCGATCCTGCGTATCGGGCGGCGCCTGCCGTACCGCCGGCGGCTCGACGTCCTGCTCGGAACGGCCGTCGTCGGCACGATCGCATCCGCAGTGGCGATGGCGTGGCTCGCCCCGACCGGTGGTCTGACGACACGGGCGTACTACGGCACCGATTGCCCGCGCCCAGGGCCTCCTCGTCGGCGCCGCGTTGGCCATCGTGCTCGCTCGTCGGGCCGGCCGGTCGCAGCACCGGCGGCCAGCCGGCACCCGACCGCTGCTCGCCGGCGCCGCGGCAGCCGGGCTGGCCGGTACCGCTGCGCTGTGGTTCGGCGTCCCGGAGACGTCGGCACTGGCGTTCCACGGCGGCTTCTTGTTGGCCGCGGTAGCGGCGACCGCGATCGTCGCCGGCGTCGTCGGCGCGCCGCGTGGTCCGGTGGCGGTGGCGCTCGCCTGGCGCCCGATGCGGGCGCTCGGCCGGATCTCGTACGGCGTCTACCTCTGGTACTGGCCGGTCCTGCTCGTGATGACCGGGCCACGGCTGCACGCCGGCAGCTGGCTGCTCTTCGCTGAGCGGCTCGTCGTCACCGTTGGGATCGCCGCCGTCTCGTACCGCCTCGTCGAGCTGCCGATCCGGCACCGGGTCGTGCCAGGCTGGCGAGCGCTCGTCGCGGCTCCGGTGGCGGCCGGTCTAACGCTCGTCACGGTCGCCGTCGCCACTTTCGTCCTCGCCAGCCAAGTGGCGCCACCGGTGTCCGCGACGTCGCTGCGGCCGGTCACCGGCCGCGGCGCGACGAAGGTCCTCGTCGTCGGCGACTCGCTCGCCGGATCGCTCGGCGTCGGGCTCGGGCTGACCGCGGCCCACTACGACGTCGACCTCGTCAACGAGGGCGCCCCGGGCTGTTCGCTCTCGATGGACGAGATGATCAAGGTGCTCGACTACACCGTGCCGCCCGGCGCGCCGTGCCGGATCGGCGACCCGGACGAGCTGCTCGACCAATGGCGGCGTTGGATCGACGAGTTCAATCCCGACGTCGTCGTCTACCTCGCCCGCGGCGAGCTGTTCGACCAACAGGTCGACAACCGGTGGTCCAACATCGATCAGGCTGGCTTCGACCGCTACCTCACCGACCGGTTCCACCAGGCCGTCGACGTCCTGGGCTCTCGGGGGGCGGCCGTCGTGCTGTTGACGACGCCGTACTACGACAGCGGCGACCAGCCCGACGGCAGCCCGTGGCCGGAGGACCAGCCGACACGGGTCGTCACCGATAACACGATCATCCACGACATCGTCCGGTCGGCCGGCTCGCCATCGGTCACCGCGTTCGATCTCGGCTCGCTGACGTCGCCGGGCGCCCACTTCGACCAGGAGGTCGACGGCGTCGACCTGCGCTGTGGCGACGGCGTCCACTTCACCGAGGCAGCCGGCGAATGGTTGGCGCCACGCCTTTTTCCCGAGCTCGTGCGCCTCGGTCGCGACCACCGAGGGACGTCACCGAGCGGGCAGTGGCCAGGCGCACCACCGCCGATCGTCCCGACGTGGTGGCAGAAGCTCCCCTGCGCGACCTGATCGCTCACCATGGCGCGGCGCCGGACCGCTCGCCGACGGCGAGCTTCCACGAGAAGAGCACCGCCGAGACCGCCGTGGCCAGGTTGATGCTGGAAACGCCCGGGCGCATTGGCACGGCGATCGTCCGGTCCGCCCGCTCCCGGATATCGGCCGAAAGCCCGTAGCGCTCGCCACCGACGACCAGGATCGAGTTCGGGTCGAGCGTCGACGGCCGCAACGGCTCGCCGTCGGCGTCGAGGGCGACGATCGGCCGGTCGGTGACCGGCGGCAGCTCCGCCGAGGCACAGGCGACCGCGAACTGCAGGCCGGCCGCGCTCCGGATGGCGACCGGCAGCCACGGATCGACCTGCCCGGACACCGTCACCGCGGCGACGTCGGCGGCCGCGGCGACACGGATGACCGAGCCGACGTTGCCGGGGTTCCGTGGACCTTCGAGATGGACGACCGGCCGGCCGTCGGCGACGAACAGCCGGTCGACGTCGACCGGCGGGCGGTCCGTGATCGACAACAGCGGGCTGGACAGGCTACGAGGGCAGAGGTTGCGGAACTGGACCGGGTCGACGACCTGGACGACGTCGTCGATCGCCGCGACGACGTCAGGGGCGAGCCGCTCGGCGATGGCGACGAGCTTGTCGCGGTCGTACGTCACGGCCGTCTGGAGCGTCGACCCGAAACGGACGGCGTGACGGGCCGGGTGGAAGCCTTCGAGCACGACGAACGACGGGTCGTGGTAGGCAGCGTGGAACCGCCGGGTCAGTTCGTTCCCCATCCGATCGGTCCCGGAACCCGGCCGACGTCAGTCGGCGACCGCGACGATCGGCGCGGCCAGCTGGAGACAGGCCGCCGATCCTTCGTACTGGGCATCGCCGAAGTTGAAGACGCCGCCGTCGTAGGCGACCAGCCGGTAGCCGGCGCCGCTCGGCGTCGGCACCATGCCGGCGATCCCCTCGACCAGCGGCTGCCCGCCCATCGAGCCGTAGAACGGTGCGTCGAACGCGAAGATCCCGCCGTCGGCCGCGACGAGCCAGTAGCCGCCGGTCGACTGGTCGGCGGCGATCCCGACGATCGGCGAGTTCAACGGCCGTCCGCCCATCGAGCCGTCGAAGGTGGCGTCGCCGAACGAGAAGACGCCGCCGTCCGCGCCGACGAGCCAGTAGCCACCACCGTCGTCGGTCGAGGCGATCCCCACGATCGGCTGGGCCGGGTGCGTCCCGGTGAGCGAGCCGAACGAGCCGGCGTCGCCGAACGCGTAGACGTCGCCTGTCGGATCGGTCACCCAGTAGCCCTGGCCGTCGGGGGTGCTGGCGATGGCCGATCCGACCTTGCCCGGGCGGTACTGCCGCGGGCCGGACGGACTGTTGAGCACGCCGCCGAGATCGGGGGCATTGCCGAACGCGTGGACGTTGCCATCGGCGTCGACGAGCCAATAGCCGCCGCCACCCGGCGTGACCGCGATGCCGACGAGTGGCCATGTCGGGTTCGTCCCGCCGAGTGAGCCGGCGAACGTGGTGCTCCCGAACGCGAATGCCCCACCGTCTGCACCGACCAGCGCGTAGCCCTGGGCGGCGTTCGCGTTCGTCGTCGTGCAGCCCGGCGGCGCAACGGTCAGGAAGGGGCGGACGTCGGCCGACCACGTGAAGACGAGCGGCGGCGTCGGTCCGGACGGTGCGGCAACGACGAGGGTGAACGACGGGTACCCCGGCGCGGTCGAGTAGCCGGCGCCGGCGACGCAGGCGGCGCAGCTGGGCAGCAGCAAACTCGACAGGATGACGTCGCGGTGGCCCCACGACGGCCACTGGGTCCACGGCGTCGTTGTCGTGCAGGCGATGTTGCCGCTACCCGGGCCACCGGCCGGACCGGAGCCGCAGCCGTCGTCGTACATCCAGCCGAAATCGGCCTCCAGCGGCGAGTTGTCGCCGCCCGACCAGGCCGTCGCCGCCGATCGGCTGCCGGACGGGGCGGCCGGGTCGGTGCCGGCGACGGCGCCGGCCTGGGCGCTGGCGTCGGCTGTCGTCGTCAGGCCGAGCAGCGGCGGCAGCCCTCGGTCGACCCGTTCGAGCTCCGTGACGACGAAGATCTGCTGCGGGACGGTCAGGCTGTCGTAGTTCGACGGCAGGTTCATCGGGCCGGTTCCCTCGTTCACCCTCGCCGAGTCGATCTGCGAGAGCTCCGACGCCTGGCAGGCGGCGGACTGGTCGAGCTGGCCACTGGCGCACGGCGGTCCGTACTGCCAGGCGACGTTGGCCGGTGGCAGGTTCGGCGGCAGCCGGCCGGCGAGCGCCCCGGCCGGCCCGGTCGGTGCGCCCACCGCCACCAGCACTACCCCCACTGCCAGCGTGGCCAGGAGTGAGGTGGCAGCGCTCGCCCGTGCTGCGCCCAGCCGTCTCACCGGGCGAAATCTAGTCGGCCGTGGCAGGCACGAGCGCATAACCTCGGGGTATGTACCTCTACGTGCGCAGCCTCCAGCTGCAGAACGACGCGGATGTCGACTGGGCCGAGGCTGTCCGGGCCCGCACGGCCGAAGTGACCGGCAACGATGTCCGGTTGTGGCAGAAGGTCTACTCACCGGGAGCCGGCACGGTGCGGTGGACGTCGTGGTGGGACAACCTCGCCACCCTCGACCGGGCGCTCGGCGCGGTCCGGGCGGACACCGTCTACGGCCAGCTCGCCCGGGAGGGCACGGCATCGGCGGCCGGCCCGGCCGACGACCTGCTCCTCGGCGTCGTCCACGGCGACCCGGTGATCGAGACGTCGAACCGCTACATCCGTAGCCTCGAGGCCATTGGGGCCCCGGGCACGCTCGACCGCGGCCTGACGTCCGGCGTCGAGATCCTCCAGAAGTCGGAGGAGATCACCGGCATTCCGTCGCTGTTCGTCCGGGCCATCACCGGATCGCTGGGCGCGTTCGCGTGGCTGAGCGGTTACCCCGACATCGCCACGTTCCAAGAGGCCAACGAGAAGCTCCTGACCGGATCGACGTGGCTGTGGTTCCGCGACCGCCACGTGGAAGGGATCGTCGGATCGACGACGTCGATGGCGCTCTACCGGCGGGTCGGCGACGAATAGCCGTCAGGCGACCGGCGTCGCGTCGCCCTCGAGGGGCGACGGGCCGGTCTGATCACGACAACCCCGATGGTGGTCTAATGAGGGCATGTCGATGCGGATAGGCGTCGCGCTGGGGGTGCGCGGCCGCCGGTACTGGACAGTGGCGGCGATGACCGAGGAGCGGGGTCTGGCCGCGGCGCGACGTCTCGACTCGGCATGGGTCTCCCAAGGGACCGGCGTCGACGCACCGACGTTGCTCGCGGCGTGGGACCCGGTGCCTGGTCTCGAGATGGGGACGGCGGTCGTCCCGGCCCAGACGCGGCACCCGCTGCTGCTGGCCCAACAGGTCGCGACCGTCACGGCCGTCCAGGGCCCGTTCACCCTCGGCCTGGGGCTCGGCCATCGAGCGCTCCTCGACCAGCAGTACGGAGAGGGCGGACCTCGACGCGTCGACTGGCTCCGGGAGTACCTCACCGTCCTCGAGGCTCTCCTACGCGGGGACGACGTCGACCACCGCGGCGTCCACTTCACGGTAAGAGCCCAGCTGGCGCTGCCGCCCGTGCCGTTCCCCGACATCGTGCTCGCCGCGTTGGGCCCGCAGATGCTCGACCTGGCAGCCGAGCGGACGCTGGGCACGGTCCTGTGGCGGACCGGCGCGGTCGCGCTGGCGACGCACATCACGCCGCTGATCACCGAGGCCGCCGACCGCTACGGCCGTCCGGCACCGAGGGTCCTCGTCGGTCTACCGGTCATTGCGACGGGTAGCTCGACCGACGAGCAAGAAGCCGCTCGACGGTTCGTCGACGACGCGGAAGCGTTCGCGTGGACGCTCCCGACCTACCGGAAGGCGTTCGAGCGCGAAGGCCTCACCCGCCCGTCGGAGATGGCGCTCATCGGCACGGCCGAGCAAATCCGGGAGAAGCTGGCCGTACTGGAAGCCGCCGGCGCGACCGACCTGATCGCGGTGCTCCACGACGTCGGCGACCTCGCCCAGACGTGGGAGGTCCTCGAAACGCTCGCCGCCGAGCGTCGCCATGGCGGATGATCGGTTGATCGCTCGACCCCGTTCTGCCAAGCTCTGAATCAGCCGTTTCACTGCCGGATCGATTCCCGTGGTGGTACGCAAGAGAGGGGTGGGCATGGGGACGCTCGCAGAGTTCGACCCGTACGACAACGCGCCGACCGAGGTCGCTTACGACGTCATGGCCGAGCTGCGCCAGGAGTGCCCGGTGGCCCGGCTCGATACGGGCTTCTGGTACTTCTCGCGCTACGACGACGTGGCGGCGGCGCTGAAGGACGGTGGCTCCAAGGTCCGGGTCTTCTCGCACGAGGGCAAGAACCGGGCGACCGGCGTCGTCGTACCCGAGAACGAGAAGCTGCTCGCCGAGATGGAGGGGCCGCGGCACACCTGGCTGCGCCGGTTGCTCCAGACGGCGCTGCACCCCCGACTGATCGCCTCGTCGGAGCCGTACATCGAGAAGCTGTGCAACGAGCTGATCGACAACTTCGGCGACGGCGAGGTCGACCTGGTCACCGCCTACGGCATCCCGGTCCCGTGCAAGGTGCTCGCCCACGTGCTCGGCCTGCCCGAAGAGGACCACGAGCGGTTCCGGGTGTGGAGCGATGAGGTGCTCAACGGCACCTATCCGGCGCTCAACCGCAACGAGCGAGGTGAGGGTCTCGACGGCGCCCACCCCGAGTTCTCGGCCTACATCGACGCCATCACCGAGGACCGGCGCCGCCAGCCCCGCGACGACCTGTTCACCCGGCTGGTCGAGGCCGAGGTGGACGGCGAGCGTCTCACGACGACCGAGCGGCGGGTGCTCATCGCCATGCTGATCATCGCCGGGAACGAGACGACGGCCAACCTGATCTCGAACCTGCTGTACCGGCTCATCGCCGACCCCGACGCCTACCGCGCGGTGAGCGAGGACCCGGGGCTCATCCCGAGAGCCGTCGAGGAGTCGCTGCGGATCGACTCCCCGACGCTGTGGCAGGGCCGGCGGGTCGTCGACGAGTGCACGGTGGCCGGTACGACGATCGAGGCCGGGGAGCGGGTGATCCTCGGGCTGGCGTCGGCCAACCGGACCGAGGAGGTCTTCGACGAACCCGACGAGTTCCGGGTCGAGCGGGCCAACGCCGACCGGCACGTGGCGTTCGGGGGCGGGGCGCACTTCTGCCCCGGCGCCCCGCTGGCCCGGCTCGAGGGCCGGGTGGCGGTCAACACCTTCTTGCGGCGGATCCCCCAGGCCTCGCTGGTCCCGGGCTACGTCCGGGAGAAGTGGCAGATCAACTGGGCCAACGGTCCCCGTTCGCTGCCCGTCCGGCTGGGTCAGTGAGCAACTTCCTCGACGCCTTCCGGGTCGACGGCCAGGTGGCCCTGATCACCGGCGGGGCCAACGGCATCGGCCGGGCCACCGCCGAGGTCCTGGCCGAGGCCGGGGCCACGGTAGTGGTGGCCGACATCGACATGGGGGCAGCTAAAGAGGTGGCGGCGGCCATCGGCGGCTCGGCGGTGGCGCTCGACGTCAGTGACCGGTTGGCCGTCGACGCGGTGGTCGACGCCATCGTGGCCGAGCACGGGCGGCTCGACATCGTCTGCAACGTGGCCGGCGTCTGGGCGGCCCGGGGCCACGTGGTCGACATCGACGAGGACGAGCTCGACCGGGTGGTCGGGGTGAACCTGAAGGGCACGTTCTTCTGCTGCCAGGCGGCCATCCGGGTGATGGCCCCGGCCAAGAAGGGCACCATCGTCAACGTTGCCTCGTCGATCATCGACATGCCGATCGCCGGCAACGCCGTCTACGCCATGACCAAGGCCGGCATCACCATGCTGACCCGGGTGCTGGCCGACGAGGTCGGCCCGCTCGGCCTCCGGGTCAACGTGGTGGCGCCGGGCTTCACCATCACCGAGTTCGCCCAGCACAGCGTGGCCGACGAGGACGGCCACGTCGATCCGGGCGAATGGGAGAGCTACCTCGAGCGCCTGCGGGCCATGACCCCGCTGGGCGACGTCTGCGACCCGATCGACCAGGCGCTGCTCATCTTGTACCTGGTCTCCCCGGCCGCCGCCCGGGCGACGGGCAACGTCTTCCGGGTGAACGCCGGCATGGCCCGGCCGACGTGACCGACGACCGGGTGGTCGTCGTCACCGGGGCCGGCCGGGGCATCGGGCGGGCCATCGCCGAGCGGTTCGCCACCGCCGGGGCCAAGGTGGCGGTCGTCGACCTCGACGCCGACCTGGCCGATCAGGCGGCCTCGAGCATCACCGCCGCCGGTGGCACCGCTGCGCCGTTCGTCCTCGACGTCGGGTCCGACGAAGCCACCATCGCCAAGACCGTTCGTTCGGTGGTCGACGTGTTGGGCGACATCTCGGTGCTGGTCAACAACGCCGCGGTCATGGGCTCGGCCCTGAGCGGCCAGGACCTCGACTTCGCCACCACCAGCCGGGAGGTCTGGCTCGAGACGCTGGCCGTCAACCTGGCCGCCCCGGCCATCGTGGCCAAGCACGTGCTGCCCTCGATGCTGGCCGCCCCGCCGGACCGGGTGATCGTCAACATCGGTTCGGCCGGGGCCCACTTCGGCGACGGCCGCAACGTCGCCTACCGGTCGTCCAAGGCCGCCCTCGAGACCCTCACCAAGGCCATGGCCGTCAGCCACGGGCCCCAGGGCATCCGCATCGTGGGCGTGGCCCCGGGGGTGACCTCCACCGAGGCCAGTGAGGCCCAGTCCAGTGCGGCGGCCTTCGACCTGCTCCGCCGGAGTCGCATCACCGACGAGATCGGTCGACCCGAGGACACGGCCGGCCTGGTGGCCTGGCTGGCCTCACCCGAAGCCCGCTACGCCCAGGGCCAGATGTTCGTGCTCGACGGCGGGATGAACGCCGTCCCGCCCTGGCGGGCGGGCCGCTGATCAGTCGTCGTCGGTGGCGGCGGCCGAGCCGCCGGGGCTGCCGGTGACGGTGTTCACCCGCCCACCGTCGACGAAGAGGTTCTGGCCGGTCGTATAGCTCGAGGCATCCGAGGCCAAGAACAGCACGGCCGCCGCGGTCTCGGTGGCCACGCCGATGCGGCCGAGCGGTATGTGCGGCAGGGCACTGCGCCACGACTCGATCGTGATCGAGCCGTCGGCGCTCGTCGAGCCGGGGCAGACGGCGTTGACCCGCACCGCCGGCGCGAGCTCCTTGGCCAGGTAGCGGGTCAGGGTCCACAGCGCCGACTTCGTCACGCCGTAAGGACCCAGCGGCGAGAGCGGTAGGAACGCCGCCGTGCTCAACAGATTGACGATCCGACCGTCACCGCGCTCGACCATCCCTCTGGCGCAGAGCTTCGACAAGAGAAACGGCGCCATGACGTTCACCCGCCACGGCTCGTCCCAGTCGTCGATGTCGAGGTCGGCGAGCGGTCCCTCGCCGCCGAGCGCGAACGTGTTGTTCACGAGGACGTCGATCTGGCCGAGCGCTGCGGACGCCTCGTCGACGATCCGTCGCACCGACTGTGGATCGCCGACGTCGCCGGCCACCGCGACGACACGACGACCGCTCTCCCCCGACAGCGCGACGGCCAGCTCCTGCAACGGCCCGTCGCGTCGGGCGACGATGGCGACGTCCGCCCCGGCCGCGGCACACGTGCGAGCGATCTCCGAACCGATGACCCCGGTGCCCCCCGTGACGAGGACGCACCGTCCGTCGAGGCGCATCCCGACGTCCGCCGTCATCACCGACCCAACCCAGAACGATCCATGGTCGCAGGCTAGACGTCGATCCCCCGGCTCGACGAGTGCCGTCGGCCGCCGTGGCCGGTCGGCAACGCCCGGTAGGCTCACATCTCGGAACGGTCGACCCAACGGGGAACCGAGGAGTGATCATGACGACATTCGCGTTCCACCACGTCGGGCTCTCCGTCGGCAACCTCGACGCCCAACGGCACTTCTACCGCGACGCGTTCGGCCTGACCCCCGAGCAACAGGCCGAGATCCCGCGGGCGGGCGTCCGGATGGCGATCCTGCGCGGACCCGGAGGACTGCGACTCGAGCTGATCGAGCGAAGCGACTCGACCGAGCACAGCTTCGCCGACGTCTACGACGGCGCGTCCGTCCAGGGCTACTTCCACTTCGCGGTACACGTCGCCGACCTCGACACGGCCTACGAAGCCGTTCTGGCCGCCGGCGCGACGTCGGTCTCGGCCCCCGCGACCGCGATGATGCTGCCCGGGCTCCGCTACGCCTATGTCAAAGATCCCGAAGGCAACCTCATCGAGCTCCTCGGCGAGATCGTCGGGACGCCCGCCGACTCGAGCTGACCCGCGCCGAGCCGGGCCCGGTCGGGTACAGACCGCCGGCCGCCGGGTGCGGGCGCCGGCTCGGTCTGTCAACGGGCGCCTGCTCAGTCCGTTAAATCAGTGAGTTGCTTGACTTTTTCAGGCATGAGCCGTAACGTGCGGACTGGAGTGCCAGAGGCACGTACGACCCCGGCCGTCGGCTTGGATCGCCCCTGGACCACAAACGCAAGAGGGGAACTTCACATGGCTCTCGCCAACGCGTCCGAAACCTGGGTCGAGACCACAAAGGTCGTCGACGTCGACGCCCATATCGTCGAGCCCTACGACCTCTTCACCACCCGGGTACCGAAGAAGTTCCGCGATCACCCGGACCTGCCGAGAGTGCAGCTCTACGAGAACATCGGACTGCTCGGCTCGAAGGGGCCGGAGGACACCTGGTTCGTCGCCGACCAGCCCAACCTGTCGGTCGGGATGGTCGCCGCCGCCGGCTGGAAGAACTTCTACCCGGACCGGCCGAGCACGTTCGAAGAGATCGCCGATCCGGCGATCTACGACGCCCGCAAGCGCCTCGAGCGTATGGACGAGTACGGGCTCCACGCTCAGGTCGTCTACCCCAACATCGGCGGCTTCGGATCGTGGATGTCCATCAGCGACGAAGAGCTCCGGGAGAGCTGCGTACGGGCCTACAACGACTTCGTCATCGAATGGGCCTCCGCCGATTCCGACCGCCTCGTGCCGATGATGGGTGTCCCGTTCTGGAACGTTCCGGCCGCGGTCGCCGAGATGGAGCGCTGCGCCGAGCTCGGGTTCAGGGGAATGTTCTTCGGCAGCCGGCCGGAGACGGTCGGCCTGCCCCGCCTCACGAGCCGGTCATGGGACCCGATCTGGTCCGCCGCCCAGGACCTCGGATGGTCGATCAACTTCCACATCGGCTTCAACAACGCGGCCTTCGTGATCGAGGACGAGCCCGCCAACGGTCAGGCGGCCAACATCGTCAAGATGACGACGCTGTCGTTCCTGTCGAACGCGCACATGATGTCCGACATCATCGTCTCGGGTATGTGCCACCGGTTCCCACGGCTGAACTTCGTCTCGGTCGAGAGCGGCGCCGGGTACATTCCCTTCCTCCTCGACTCGCTCGACTGGCAGTGGAAGAACACCGGCGTCCCCTTGGAGCACCCCGAGTACGAGCTTCTGCCGAGCGAGTACTTCCGCCGGCAGATCTACTGCAGCTTCTGGTTCGAGACGGACCCGGCGAAGAAGATCTTCGAGCTCATCGGTCCAGGCAACGTCATGTACGAGACCGACTTCCCGCACCCGACGAGCATGAGCCCCGGACCGGGATCGGCCGCCCAGGTGCCCCGTGACTTCCTGCTCGAGAACTTCTCCGACCTCGACGCGGGCATCCGGACCAAGGTCTTCCACGACAACGCAGCGCGCGTCTACTCGCTGGCCTAGCCGGCCGGCGACGCGGGAGCTCGACGATGCTTCCGGCTGACGCCCGGCTGATCTCGCTCTCCGACCACCACATCGAGCCTCCCGATCTCTATTCGGCGGGCCTGCCCGGACCGATGGCCGAGCGCGCTCCCCGCATGATCGAGATCGCTGACGGCCAGGCTCAAGCGTGGCGCTACGGCGACCAGATCATGTCGTTGTCCGGCGTCGAGATCTCCGGTCCGCTCGACGAGATCATCGCCCGGCCGGTCCGCTACGAGGAGGCCCCGGAGAGCACCCGCTCGGCCAGAGCTCGGCTCGAGGCCATGGACACCGACGGCGTCGACGTGCACTGCCTGTTCCCGTCGTCGTCGCATGGCTGCGCGGGCGAACAGCTTCGGTTCCTGGACGATCTCGATGTCTGGGCGGCGTGCGTCGCGACCTACAACGACTACGTCGTCGATGCGTACGGCGCGGTCGCCCCGGAACGGCTCCTCCCGGTGGCGATCCTCCCGTTCGGCGATCCGGTGGCCGCGACGGCCGAGGTACACCGGGCCGCCGGTCGCGGGGTGCGGGCGGTCACGCTGCCGTGCAACCCCGGGCTCCTGGGTCTTCCGTCCTGGCACGACGCGACAACCTGGGATCCGGTGCTGGCGGCCATCGTGGAGCACGAGATGCCGCTCCTGCTCCACATCGGCACGATCGGCGAGAGCACCGCGCCCGGAAGGTCGCCGGACGCGCCCCTCGTCTCGTACCTCACGCTGGCCAACCTCGACGTGCTCGGTGCGGTCGTCGAGCTGGCCTACTCACCGGTTCTCCACCATCATCCCGAGCTCGAGATCGTCGTCATCGAAGGGGGTGCCGGCTGGCTCCCATACTTGACCGAGCGCATCGACTTCTTCTGGCGCTACGAGCACGCCCGGGGTGCGGGGACCGTGCGTAACGTCCCGCCGTCGGAGCTGCTCCGCCGGGTCCGGACGGCGTTCATCGATGACCCGTCGGCCATCCGGCACCGCGACGAGATCGGCGTCGACCGGATGTCGTGGATCTCCGACTTCCCCCACCCCGACGGCTTCTGGCCACACAGTCGCGACGCGCTCGAACTGGCGCTCCACGACGTCGACGACGACGACGCGAGGGCGATCGCCGGGGGCAACGCGGCCGCGCTCCTACGACTCTGACGACCGGCTGTCAGAAATCAATTAATCGCTTGCTTTGCCGGTAGTGAACTGCTTCAATTCCGACCATGGAGGGGACTGATATGCGACGTTTGGAAGGTCGAGTCGCGATGGTGACGGGGAGCGCCTCGGGCATTGGACGAGCGACCGCGCACCGGCTCGCCGTCGAAGGCGCGTCGGTGGCCGTCGTCGACCTCGACGAGGCTGGGGCCACCGCAGTGGCGGACCAGATCCGCGAAGCCGGAGGCCAGGCGATCTCGTTGACGGCCGATGTGCAGGATGAGGCTGCTGTCGCCAGCGCCGTGCAGGGCGTCGTGGACCAGTTGGGCCCGATCGACATCCTTCACAACAACGCCGCCTTGCTCGCCCCCGACCACTTCAACCAGGACGCCGACGTCATCGAGCTGAGCGCGGCGGTCTGGGACAGGACGATGGCGGTGAACCTGCGCGGCGTGATGTTCGGCTGCAAGCACGCGCTCCCCGTCATGATCGCCAACGGTGGCGGGTCGATCATCAACACCTCGTCGTCGTCCGCGCTCTCGGGCGAGTCCCTTCGTTCCGCCTACTCGGCGTCCAAGGCGGCGGTCATCGCCTTCTCCCGATCGATCGCCACGATGTACGGGAAGCGGGGCATCCGCTGCAACAGCGTCGTCCCCTCGGTGATCCTGTCGCCGGAGAACAAGAGCCGGATATCGCCTCGTCAGTTGGCGATCTGGGAGGGCAACTGCCTCACCCCGTACCTCGGCGTCCCGGACGACATCGCGGCGGCGGTCGCTTTCTTGGCCAGCGACGACGCCCGTTACATCACGGGGCACGAGCTGATCGTCGACGGCGGGTCCCTTGCCCACAAGCCGACATTCGCCCAGAGCGTCTGGGACGACGACGCATCGTGAGCGCCCACGCGGAGACGACCAAGAAGCTCCAGGACCAGGTGGCGATCGTCACCGGCGCCGGCCAGGGCGTCGGGCGCGGCATCGCCCTTTCGATGGCGGCCGCCGGCGCGACGGTCTCGGTCCTCGACATCAAGGGTGCGCTCGCCGACGAGGTGGCGGCCGAGATCACGGCGGCCGGCGGGAAGGCGATCAGCCAGCACGTCGACATCGCCGACGACGACCGTCTGGCCGACGCCGTCGCCGAGCTGATCTCCGAGTTCGGGCAGATCAACATCCTCTGCAACAACGCGATGGCCAACGAGCCGGAGATCGTCGGTAACGACCGGGACGTCGAGCAGACCACGTGGGAGGCCTGGGACCGGACGCTGGCCGTCGATCTGCGGGCTCCGCTCGCCGCGTGCCGGCTCGTCATCCCCCACATGGTCCGCCAGGGCGGAGGGTCGATCGTCAACATATCCGCTATCGCGGCCATGTACGGCGACCTCAGCCACATGTCGTACGACGTCGCCAAGGCCGGCCTGCACGCCCTGACGCGGTCGATCGCCACGACGCACGGCCGCAAGAACATCCGGGCAAACACCGTCGCTACCGCGCTCATCCTCACCGACCTCGTGCAGCGTTTCATGTCGCAGGAGATGCTCGACGCGTTCGAGGCGAACTGGCTCCTCCCGGGCCACTGCACCGTGGACGACGTCACGCCGCTCGTCACGTTCCTTGCCGGGCCCGATTCGTCGTGGATCACCGGCCAGACGTTCGTCATCGACGGTGGGGCCACCGCCCACCAGGTCTGGTACCGGGACGGCCGCACTATCCACCCCCGCGCCTTCGAGGAATGAACCGGCACCCGGTCCGGCGCTAGGTTCGGGTCAGTGCTCTTCCACCACGTAAACCTCGGGGTTCCGGCCGGCGGGGCCGATGCCGAAGCGGCTTTCCTCGTCGATCTGCTCGGTTATCGGCGAGCGGAACTGACGCCGGAAGCGTCGTCCACCGCCAGGTGGTTCGAGAGCGACGACGGCAAGCAGATCCACCTGAGCGAAGATCCCGACCATCGCCCGGCCGCCCGCGCCCACGTCGCCCTCGAGCTGGGCGACGACCTGGCCGCCCTCGAGCAGAGGTTCGACGAAGTCGGTTATCCGTTCGAAACGATCGACAACGCCGGCCGGCGCATCGTGCTCTGCCGAGACCCGGCCGGCAACCGGTGGGAACTGCGCGGCGCTACTGGGTGATGCGACAGCCGTCGGGCGGCGCGCCCCGACGTCCGGGCGCGCGATCCGGTTGTCAGCGCTCGACCTCGCAGCTCTCGCCGTCACACACCGCGCCGTCAGCGTCGACCGTCACCGTTTGACCGCCGCGGGACCAGGCCTCTTCGAGCGCGCCGAGGATGGTCTCGGGGCTCTGGGCACCGGAGATGCCGTACTGGCGGTCGATCACGAAGAACGGCACGCCGGTGACGCCGAGCGCGTGGGCGTCGGCCTCGTCGGCGCGCACCTCGGCGCCGTAGCGCCCGGTCTCGAGAACGTCGGCACAGCTCGCGCCGTCGAGACCGACCTCCTCGGCCAGTCGGACGAGCGTGGTGCGATCGCCGATCGGAGCACCCTCGGTGAAGTACGCCCGGAAGAGCCGCTCCCCGAGCGCTTCTTGGGCATCGACCTCCAGCGCATAACGGAGGAGACGATGTGCGTCGAACGTGTTCGCCCGCTGGGCCAAGTCGAAGTGGAACTCGAGACCCTCTTGTGCAGCCATCGTGGTCAGTCCGGCCTGCGAGGCACGGGCCTGCTCCTCCGAGATGCCGTACTTCTCGGCCAAGTGCGTCACCAGATCGCCTTGGGCGGCGGCCGGGGTCGACGGATCGAGCTCGAAGGCTCGCCAGATCACGTCCACCTCGTCGGCGTGGGAAAAACGGCTCAGCGCTCGCTGGAAGCGCTGCTTGCCGATGGCGCACCACGGGCAGACGACGTCGGAAAAGATCTCTACTCTCATCCTCGACCACAACGCACGACGCTCAGCGCCTATTCCGTCGGTTCGAACACCACTACCGGTATGACGCGGGCTCCGGCAGTCTTCTCGTACTCGGCGAAGACCGGGACGGCGGCCTTCTGCCGTTCGAAGATCGCGTCGCGCTCCTGACCGGCGACTTCACGGGCGACCACCTCGATCGTCTCGGTCCCGACCTCGATCGTCGTGCGCGGCTCGGCGAGGAGGTTGAAATACCAGTCCGGGTGCCGCGGCGCCCCCTGGAAGGAGGCGAACACCGCCCATCCACCATCGACTGGGAGAGCCGCGAGCGGGTTCACCCGCTCGAGGCCGCTGCGGCGTCCCTTGTGGTGGACCAGCACGACCGGTCGACCGGCGAATTGGCCGCCGAGGCGGCCGCCGTTGGCGCGGAACTCCTCGACGATCTGTGAGTTGAAGTCGGCCAGCTGCGTCACATCGCCAACGCTAGCGGCGGGAAGTTCGAGACCGCCTGGCCAACCTCGGCCCGCCCACTCCGCTCGAGCCGCCCAGCCGGCGTCGACGAGCAATCCACTATGTACTTTTTGTTGCCGTTTCGACCAGACTGTCCGGCGGGGCTGCGTCATTGGATGGAACCGTGAGGCCGAGGTGACGATGACCGAATTGAGCGACCGTCAAGAGATCGCGGACGTGTTGAACCAGTACTTCTTCGCGCTCGACAGCCGCCGCCCAGAGCTCATGACCGCGGTCTTTACGGGTACCGCGACCTACGAGTTCGCCAACGCCGAGAACGGGAGCGGTCCGCAACCGATCGCCTCGTTCCTCAGTACGTGGCTGGACGGCATGCAGCGTTTCCCCCACTCGAGCCACAGCATGAGCAACTGGCACGTCGCCATCGACGGCGACCATGCCGACTCGGAGATCTACGCGGTCGTGCATCTCGTCGATCGCCACACCGACGTTGGCCACGTCATCATCCGTGGCATCCACTACCAGGACCGCCTGGCGCGCACGCCGGACGGATGGAAGATCGACAGTCGTCGTCACCGTCTCCTCTGGTTGTCCGTCGTGCCAGAGACCGTCGGCGATGACCTCGTCCAAGGACGCATCTCCGGAGCGGCTCGTTGACCTCGCGTATCAACTCGGTCATCCCCTGCTCTCTACATCGGTGACGCCGACGGCGATCACTCGTGCGAATGTGGCTCAGAGGCAGAGCGCAGCCCTTCCAGGGCTGAGGTCGTAGGTTCGATTCCTGCCATTCGCTCCAGTTCAGAGGCGTTTGTGAAACCAAGTTCAGGTTCTTCGCCGGTGATCGCCCCGAGGGCGGCGACGATGAGGGCGACAACCTCGTCGCGGGGCGCCGATCGGATCTCGTCGAACCATCCCAGCGAACGACCGAGGCTGAGGCCGAGCAGCGCGGAGACCGCGACCTGTGCCCGCAACTGGGGGCGGTCGACGCCCTGCGCTCTCATATTGGCGACCAGGGGGCCGACCAGGCGCCTGGCCAAGCGGTCCCGGGCAGCGTCGAGAATGTCGGCGGAGGTATCGGAACGGACGATTGCCTGAAGGATCGAGCCCGGGCCGCGCCGGTCGGCCCGGGTGACCGTAACCTCAGCCATGTGTTGCAGCCCCTCGTATTCGGAGGGAAGCCCTTCGGCGTCATCGGCGACCACCGCGGCGATGTAGAGATCGGCCTTGCTGCCGAAGTAGCGGGCAATGAGCGCGCCGTCGACCCCGGCCTGCTCACCGATCTCCCGGATCGTCGTGCTCTCGAATCCCTGCTGCCCGAAGAGGGTCTGGGCCGCCTGGAGCAAGGCGTCCCTGCTGGCGGCAGCGTCCCGGGATCGGCCGGTCCGGACTCCTCTTGAGCTTCCTGTCGGTGCATCGCTCATGTTCACAGCTGAACCTCCTCGGGTCCCGACGGCAGCGGTTCCTCGCCGGCGATCAGGCCCGTGCCGGCCAGTTCGGCCTCGTGCTTCATCACCACTTCGAGGTCCCGCTCCTCACCGACAGTGAGGGCGCTGCGGCGCGATGACTCCCTTCCCGGGAGCACAAAGCTAACCACCGCGGTGGCCAGGCACAGGGCGGCAGCGATGATCAAGGCCATCTTGAAGCCATCCACGTCCGGCAGGGCCTGACCGGGCCGGGTATGGGACATCAGCACGGCGGCGCTCAGCGCACTTCCCACCGTCAGGCCGATGCTGCGCACCACTTGGTAGAAGCCCGTAGCGCTCCCGGTCTCGCTCTGGGGCACGGCCCGGACGATGAACCCGGGCATCGCCCCCGTGGTGAAGCCGACGGCCAGCCCGCAGATAGCCGATGGTCACGAACGCCTCCCACAGGGCCGAGTGCTCGAAGGCGAAGAACAACGCGACCAACGCAAACACCACCGAGCCGAGCGGGATCATGGTCCGGGAACCGAAGCGTCGCTCGTAGACAACCAACAAGCGGTTGGAGACAAAACTGCCGGCCGACAGTGGGACCAGGACCAGCCCGGACACCACCAGTGAAGCGTCGAACCCGTAGCCGGCCGACGGCGGGATTTGAACGAACTCCACGATGACCGGCAGGAGCAGGTAGAGGGCGATGCTGATGAGGAAGCCGGATGCGTCGGCGGTGAGCACCGAGCGGTTACGGACCTGGCGCAGAGTGACCAGCGGCTCGACGCAGCGCAGCTCGTAAGGGATCCAGATCGCCAGGAGCACAACGGAGGCCCCCATCACCGCGAGGGAGCGAGGCGAGGACCAACCCCATCCTCCCCCTTCGCTGAGCACCAACGAGATCCCGATGATCGCCAAGCTGAGCAGAACGGCCCCGACGACGTCGAAGCGACGGGAGGGGGCTGCAGAGCGGGTTGGCAGGACCAGCGCCGCGAGGACCAGGGCGCCGGCCACGGTGATGGCTCCGAACCAGTACGCCGCCCGGAAGTTCAGGATCTGAGCGATCAGCCCCGCTATCGGATAACCAAGACCGGCCCCGATGGCGGTGGAGACCGAGAGCGTGGCGATGGTCCTCCGGGCTGACGCCGGTGTCAGGTTGCGGCGGGCCATGGCCATAGCCACCGGCAAGAGCCCGAGACCCACCCCCTGGAAGGCCCGTCCGATGAGCAACACGGCGAACCCAGTTGGACACCGCCGAGACCACGCAGCCCACGACCACGGAGGTGAGAGCGACGAGGATGACGGTCCGCTGGCGGGGCCCGTCGGCTAGGCGCCCCATCACCGGCGTGGCCAGTGCACCGGTGAGAAGGGTGATGGTGAGGATCCACTCTCCGGTGCTCAGCGATACCCCCTCGGCCCGCGACAGGGTCGGGACGAGGTTGGCGCCGAGGCTTGACACCACAGACATCAGGGATCCGGACAGCACCAGGGTCGGCACCAGGAGCCGCCGGCGCAGCTGAGTGCGGTCCCCTGCCCCGAAGGGGTCCGGTATACCGCTCTCTGACTCGACCATCATCTACATGAAGGTCCTTCCACGTCATCATCAACCGATGTCATACACTGATGACATCACGTGATGGCAGCGTATCCGGTCACTGGACGCGGCGCAACGAGGACATCGAACACCTGGTGGGTACGAATGCGGCGTGTGGGTGCCGAAAAGGTCGCCCGTAGCGGCCACAAGGCTCGTCGGGCGGCACTGCGAAGGTTCCCTCACGGCACTGAGCGAGGGGGGGTCGACCTCCCGCCGCAGTGACCTACCCCGGTTCAGAGGAGATTCGGCTGCGGTGTACCCACCGCCTCGGCTCCTCCCACCTGGCGCACCCTCGACCCTCCGTCGTGTCGGCGGGCCGTCCCCCGGTGTCGCCTACGACCAGAAGGCGCCGTCTCTCTCGGTGTCCTGGCTGAACTGCGATACCTCGATGACCCGGCCATCACGGATGCGAAAGACGTTCACCGAGTTCTCTTCGAGGACGTTGCCGCTCCGTTCGGCGTGCGAATGATGCAGCGCCACCGTGTGCTCCTCCCCGGCGATCACATCGTCCAGCGTCACTTTCACGGTTCCGCCCGACCGTGAGAACAACTCGACGAAAAAGGCGAGAATGGCCTCTCGGCCCTGCTTGGTCCCAGAGAGATCGCCATTGCCCGGAACGTGCCACGCCGCATCCTCGGCGAAGAGCTCGGCGAGGGTCTCGAGGTCTCCTGCACTGAAGGCCTCATAACCGCGACGGACCACCTCGGCATCTTCCTTCGTTCCCATAATTCCCTCCCCCTGGCGCGGTGCTCGATCGAGCGACCTGTCTGAAGTGAACACCTCGCTCTCGGGAGAAACAAGGTCGAAACGATGACGGTCGCGGCCGGTCCGGCGACGCGACAAGTCGGACTGGTGGAAGGGTGCCCACCGAGGCGGACCAGAGCCGACGGTCTAGGCTCGCTCCGGGGAAGGTGGGGTCATGGCTGGTGTGAGCAGGGTCGATGGCGGGACACACGACGAGTCGCCCGGAATCTCACCATTCCCCCTGGCCGGCATGACGGCGCTCGTCACCGCCGGTGGCGGGGCCATCGGCAGCGCCACGGCGGCGCGATTGGCTCGGGACGGCGCCCAGGTCCTCTTGGCCGGAAGGACTCGAGCCACGCTCGAGGCGGCGGCCGAACGGGTGGCCGCGACGACCACGACCGACGGTAGCCCCGCCACCATTCGCTGGGCGGTGGCCGACGCGCTGATCGAGGACGACGTCAATGGCCTGGTCGCCCAAGCGGCGGAGCCCACCGGTCGGCTGGACATCGCCGTCGGGGTGGTCGGTGGATCGACTCCTCCGGCGCCCATTTTGGACATCGACGTGGCCGGGGTGGAAGAGACGCTCCGCAAGAACGTCGTCGGCGCCTTCCTGCTCATCAAGCACGCCGGCCGGGCCATGGCCGGTCGCGGCGGCGGCTCGATCGTGGCGGTCTCCTCCATGCAGGCCGTGCAGACCGCACCGATGCTCGGGCCGTACTGTGCCGCCAAGGCCGGGTTGGAGATGCTCTGTCGGGTGGCCGCCGACGAGCTGGGGCGTCACCGAGTTCGGGTGAACACGGTGCGCCCAGGTCTGACCCGGACCGGGAAGGCCACCCACCCCAGCGCCAATCCCGACGCCCTGGCCGCCTACATGGAGCAACAGCCCATCGACCGGCCCGGCGAGCCCGAGGACATCGCCGCCGCCATCCGCTACCTCGCCGGGCCGGAGTCCTCCTGGGTCACCGGGGAGTCGATCACCGTGGACGGCGGGACGTCACTGCGCCGTTTCCCCGACATGACGGAAGTCTGGGCCCCCACTCCCCCACGCCCCTGACCACACCATCGGGGAGACAGACCTGGATCAGCGTTCCGGGGTGCCGTCGGAGGACTAGCGCGACACGGCGAAGCTCGGCACCCTCGCCGGGCTGACGGCCTGGGCAGCGCGCTCGCGATCGTCCGAGTAGATGCGAAGCAGGCACACCGAAGCGATGACGACGAAGAGCGCTTCGACGACAAGGCTCACCGTGCCGAGCGTGTAGCCCCAGTTGCCGACATCGCCGCTATCGCCCGGCAGGCCCACCGATCGCGTCAGCACGTAGCCAATGAACGGGAGCGCAGTGGTGCCCATCCCGAGCAGCCAACCGAAAGTCCTCTTTCGCAGCACCATCACCGCCGCGACGAGGCTCGACAGCTCGATGAGGTAGTACCCCCACTTCATCCAGGTCGGGCTCTCACCGCCCAGCAGCCCGCCCTGGTCTTGAAGGTGGATGATGCAGACCGCGATCAGTAGCCCCGCACCCACGATGGCCACTGGCGCACGCGTCTCGTGGTCTTCGCTCGACAAGAACGCCCTGAGGTCGAAGCGCGGACGCGCCTGGTGTGTCACCGAGTTGTCCATCACTGAGGGTCTCCTCCAGCTCGCCGTCGTCGGATGTACGGCCGGGAAGATGGAACGGATCAGTGCCGGCCAGCCCTGCCTCTCCTCCGCCCAACGAGCGAAGGCCAACGACTCTCCGGTGCGGACCGGCTCTGCGGATGGGGCGGCGGGCCAAATCGCCGAGGCCGGTGCAACCAAGGCCCGGTGCAACCAAGGCCCGGTGCAACCAAGGCCCGGTGCAACCAAGGCCCGGTGCAACCAAGGCCCGGTGCAACGAAGGCCCGGTGCAACGAAGGCTGCAGGCCGGGCCCGGACGCCGTAGTCTGCTTCTGGACAATCGCCATTGGAGGCACAGTGATCGCTAGCAGCTACCCCCTACTCGATCTGTTCTGGACGATCCTCTGGATCTTCGGGTTCATCATCTGGATCTGGTTGCTGATCATGATCTTCGGCGACATCTTCCGCAGCCACGACATGGGCGGCGGGGCGAAGGCCCTCTGGACGATCTTCGTCATCGTCATTCCGTTGCTCGGCATCCTCATCTACCTGATCGCTCGCGGTGGCGGGATGCACGAGCGAGCCGCTCAGCAAGCCCAGCAGCAGCAACAGGCGTTCGATGCGTATGTGCGCCAGTCGGCGGGAACCTCGAACACTGCGGACGAGCTGGCGAAGTTGGTCGACCTCAAGAACAGCGGCGCACTCACCGACGCGGAGTTCGACGCGCAAAAGGCGAAACTGCTCGCCTGACCGTCAGTCACTTCACGCTCACGGTCGACGAACTCGGCAGGCGGCGCTGGCTCCCACTACCATCTGGGCACGTCCGTCGGAGGCGTACAGGAACAGGCGGAGGGGAACCGACGATGAGACCCCCGGGCTTCGGCCCGGGGGTCTGTCGCGTGATCGGCCGATATCTGCCGTTGACCTGTCATGGCCCCTGGCTAAAGAATTACTGACCCGGCGGTCCCCCCCCACCGGGTGTGACCACCCCCTCCCACCGGGGTCGGTCGCGCGGGTACACCCACCGGGCCCGATCCGTATCGCGCGACAACGTCCAACCCGGCCGGTTGGGCCGGATTGGACGTTGTGACTCCGGCGGCGAAGGGCCGCCACGGTCGGCCCCGCCGACCTGGCGAGCGTGGTCTCTAAGCTCCAGATCAGAGCTTTGGCTGCATCGGGATCGAGAAGGTCGCAACCTTGGTCCACGATCCGTCGGACTTGAACTTCAAGATGTCGTTGGTGTGCAAGAGCACGTGCCGGCCGTCCGACTGTTCGCTCTTCTGGCAGACCCCACCGGTGAAGTCCATCGAATCGATAGCCTTGGCGATAGCTGTCTTGTTGAGCGTCCCGGCCTTCTCTGCCGCCGCGGCGGCAAAGAGGACGCCGTCGTACGTAATGGCCGAGAGGAAGGCCGGCACTGTGCCGCCGTACGCCTCCTCATACGCGTTGCGGTAGTTCGTCATCGGTTTTGTCGTCGCTAGCGTGTTGCAGTCGATGACGGAATAGGCGTTCGCAATGGCGGCCCCGGTGACCAGCTTCTCCGTCTCGGCGATCGTGATCCCGCCTCCCATAATCGTCGGTGCGGTGAGGCCATTCTGCAGTGCCTGACGGAGCTCTAGGGCGTTGACGTTCGGATAGCTGGCGTCGACGACGGCATTGCATGTCTTCATCGCCAGAACCTGCTGGGTCAGTGTCGACGGTGTGTATGTGGCGATTGTCGCCTTGGCGCACGTCGTCAGTCCCATCGCTTTGAGCTGCTTTGTGACGGCGGCAACGGCGATCGAGCCGAACTCGGTCGTGTAGCCCATTACGCCGACCTTCTTCTTGCCCAATGTCCGGACGAGGAATTTCGTGGCATTCGTCCATGTGGCCGCTTGTGTGCTGTTCATCGACCACAGCCACTTGCTCCCCACGGAACCCCCGTAGTCGGCGTTCTCGTTGACATCGGTGGCGATGACCGGGACACCGGCTGTGCCGATCAGTTTTCCGATGGCCTGGGTGTCGCCGCCGGCACCGACGGCAATGTCCGGATTGGCCTGCTGAACCTGCTTGAAGGCGCCTGCCGCCTGAGACGGTGTGATCCCGGACATGGGCACTCGCTGGAACGTGACCTTCTGGCCGCACACGCCGCCAGCGGCATTGAGCTTCTTCAGAGCCAGCTCGGTGGCGTACTGATATGTGTTCCCGGCGGCTGGGTCCTCACCTTTGACGTCCCACATTCCGACAATCTTCAGCGGTCGAGAGAAGTGGCACGTGGATGATGTCGCGGCGCCGGACGGGGGGGGCGCCACGGCCAACGACGTGAAGACCCCGGCCAACATCACCATGGCCGCGCCAAGCGAGCCCACCAACCTCAGTCCAGAGCGCACGTATGGCCCCTCCCCATTGGTCGCCAATCGGCGAGCCCCATGTTCTGAAGCAGCTAGCGCTTTTCGAACCTTAACATTCGCCACATACGAAAGCAAGCGATTGTTCGACATCGGCGGGTGAGCGGGTGGGCCGGCTGCATAGTGCGGGCCTCGGCATCGCCATAGAGCCGGCAGAGGACCGATCATGCGGCGGGACAGTGCCCGAACGCTGATCTACCTCTTCACCATGGAAACCATCCGACGGTGGACTTATGATCGTCGTATGGAGGCCAGTGAGGGCGCACTTGGTTCCCCCGGCTGCGATGCGCCGGTCGGATCGCCGATCGTGCTGGCCGACGTCGAGCTCCTGACGGACGAGTTGTCCTTCCCCGAAGGACCCATCGCTCTGTCGGATGGGTCCCTCATCGTCGTCCAGATGGACGCCGGAGTTCTGACGCAGGTCTCGCCGGGCGGCACGCTCGAGACGGTGGCCGAATGCGGCGGCGGGCCCAACGGCGCCGCCATCGGGCCAGACGGTGCCGTCTACGTCTGCAACAACGGCGGCCGCTGGCCCGATCACTTCACCGGGGCGCGGATCGAGAGGGTCGACCCCGACCGCGGGACCGTCGAAACGCTCTACACGGCCTGCGACGACGAGCCGCTGTCGAGCCCGAACGACCTCGTCTTCGATCTGGACGGCAACTTCTGGTTCACGGACACTGGCAAGTTCCGCGGTCGGGACCGCGACTACGGGCGGGTCTATTTCGCGTCGGCGGCCGGCGATCGGATCGTGAAGGTTCTCGACCGCTTGGACAGTCCGAATGGCGTCGGGCTCTCGCCCGACGGCCGGACGCTCTACTTCGCCGAGACCCTCACCGGCCGGATCTACCGTCGCGACATTCTCGGGCCTGGCAAGCTGCGCGCCGCGCCTGACCACGACCCGGCCTCGCTGATCTGCGGGCTACCCGGCGTGCAGATGTTCGACTCGCTGGCCATGGACGTCGAAGGCAATGTCTGCGCCGCCACGCTCGTCTCCGAGCGGATCACGTCCGCTCCAGCTGATGGTTCGGCACCCACCCAATACGTGCTCCCACCCGGATTCGAGGACCCGATGCCGACCAACATCTGCTTCGGCGGTGCGGACCTCCGCACCGCCTACATCACGCTGTCGGCCACCGGCAAGCTGGTCTCTTGCCGGTGGCCGGTCGCCGGCCTTCCCCTGGCGTTCAACCGATGAACGACCGAGTCGACTGTCTCGTGCTCGAAGGGCCGCGCCGCCTGGTACAGCGGAGCTTCCGACGCCCGACGGTCGGCGAGCGCGATGCCGTGCTGCGCGTCGAGGCCTGCGGGCTCTGTGGCACCGACTACGAGCTGTTCACCGGCGACCTTCCATGGCCCGTATCGTTCGTGCCCGGCCACGAGACGGTGGGCATCATCGAAGAGATCGGGCCGGCCGCCAGCGAACGCTGGGGCGTGCGGGCCGGCGACCGGGTGGCGGTCGCCAGCCGACGGGCGTGCCGCGCCTGCGAACCATGCCGGCGGCACGAGTTCGCGTCGTGCGTCACCTACGCCGGCACGAGCTCCTATGGCCTCGTCTCCGTCGACGTCGAGCCGTCGCTTTGGGGTGGCTACGCCACGCACCACTATCTGGCGTACGACTCGGTGGTCCACGCGGTGCCCGTCGGGCTCGACCCACTACAAGCGACGCTCTTCAATCCGCTCGGCGCGGGGATGGCTTGGGGTGTGGACTTGCCGAGCACGAAGCCCGGCGACGTGGTGGCGGTTCTGGGCCCGGGAATCCGCGGCATCGCCGCCGCGATGTCGGCCAAGGCGGCCGGCGCTTCATTTGTGATGGTTACCGGCTTCGGCCCCCGCGATGCCGACCGGCTGGCCGTCGCCCGCCAACTCGGCGCTGATCTCGCGGTCGACGTGGCGACCGTCGATCCGGTCCAGGCCCTGGAGGAGTCGACGGGCGGTCGCCTCGCGAATGTGGTCGTCGACGTGACGGCGAAGGCTCCCGAGGCCTTCGCCCAGGCGCTGGCGCTGGCCGCCCGCGCTGGCCGGGTCGTGATCGCCGGCGTGCGGGGCGGAGAGATCACGCTTCGGTTCTCGCCCGACCTGATCACCAACCGCGGCCTCACGATCACGGGGGCGAGCGGTGTCAGCACGTCAGCCCATCGACGGGCCCTCGAGCTGTTGGCCTCGGGCGCGTTCCCCATCGACGAGGTGCCCGAGCGCACCGCGGGCTTCGCCGATCTCGATCAGCTGCTCATCCTGATGGCGGGCGAGGGGGGCGCGGCCCCGCCGCTCCATGCCGTGTTCGTGCCCGACCAGGTCGCTCGACCGACCTCGGTTGGCTCGACGACGACGGCTACCTCTACATCGCCGACCGGCGCACGGACATGATCGTGACCGGTGGCGCCAACGTCTACCCGGCCGAGGTCGAAGCGGCGTTGGCGGAGCACCCTTCGGTGGCCGACGTCGCGGTGATCGGTCTCAGCGACCAAGAGTGGGGCCGACGAGTGCACGCCGTCGTCGAGCTCCTCGAACCGGCGTCGCCACCTACGGTCGAAGCGTTGCGGGACCACTGCCGGTCGTTACTGGCCGGCTACAAGGTCCCGAAGTCCGTCAAGTTCGTAGCTCGCTTGCCCAGGACGGACGCGGGGAAGATCAACCATGCCGCCCTCGTGGCCGCTCGAGACGACGTTCCCCGCGTCATTTGATCGCGGTGGCGTTTGGTGGAGAGCCGACTGCCCCGACGAGGTTGAGCGGCTTCACCACCAGCTGGAACTCGTAGATCCCGTCGTCGGCGCAGTCAGCGGCCAGGTCGTCCAGCCGCCACAGTTCGCCCACGACCATCCCGAGCAGCGCGATCAGTTCCGGGTGCATCAGCCCATCGCGGTGGTCGCCGTCGCCTACGTGGAACGGGGAGGTCGGGACGATGGGGATGCACTCGAGGGCGGAGTTGTCCGACGCCACCAACGGAATGCGATGGTTCCACAGCCAGGCGAGCATCTCGCGGCTCTGTTCGAGGCCGGCCACAGCCGCCGGGTGCGGGCCACCGAGCGCCGCCAGGTACGCCGGGTAGTCGGTACGGATGAGCAGCAGGTCCCCGGACTCGAGGCTGACCCCTTGGGCGGCGAGCGTGTCGTCGAGCAGGTCGGCAGTTATCGGCTCGCCACTCGCATGGTCGAGGGGTCGGCCGGCCCGCTGGCGGTGCCGGGCGACGTCGATCAGGACGCCGCGCCCCACGATGCCCCGATCGGCCCAACGGTTGACCCCGAGCGTCGGGTCGTCCGCCACCACCCGGGCGGGGTCGGCTCCCCCGTAGAAGCCGTGGGCGGGGTGGCGGACGTGGCGAAGGCCGTCCACCTGGCTCGTCTGCTGGAGGTAGAACCGGTCCACGTAGTCGTCACGCCAGTTCGGCCCCGTCTCGATCACCGTGTGGACAGCGGCCACCCGCCTGGGCGTCGGCGGAAAGGTGTTCAGCGGGTAGTCGAGCGAGAACACTGCTCCCTTGCGGACCAACCGGCTGGCCGCCACCACTTCGGACGGCCCGACGATGTTCAGGGCGCCGATCTCATCGTCCGGACCGAAGAGACCCCACGTCGAGCCTGGCGGTTGAGCCTGACGAGACTGCAGCTCGGCGTAGGTGGGCAGCTCCGTCATACGGCGGTCGACGCTCCCGGCAGGGCGATCGTCTGGACGTACAGCTGGGCATGGGACTCGATGTGCGGCGCCAGCCGGTCTCGCCACGGGGTGGCCCGGCCGGCATGCGTGAACGCCGGGTCGCTCGCCACTGACGGGTCGGCCAGCTCGTAGAGCGCGAGGTAACGGAGAGGTCGGCGCTGGCCCTCACTGGGTTGCCCGTGCGACTCGACGAAACGACGGGCGTGCAGGACGCCGTCTGCCTCGACCAGCCGCGGCAGATGTTCCTCCTCGTACCAGCGGTTGAAATCGTCCTCGGCCTCGAGGTCGCAGCCGGTCATGACGTGCATGATCGCGGTGCCGGCGACCGCCAAGGGCTCTGGCCCGCGTTTGGTGAGCCCGCCACCGTGCTCGGGGCTGATCTGACGGTAGAAGTTGAAGGAAGGGTTCAACCCCTCGGTGACCTCGACCGTCCGCGGGGTGCGTTGGGTCCCCACGGCGACGAACTCGGCGGAGCTGAAGACGTCCACGCTCTCGGCGTCGTACAGGGTCAAGAAGTCCATGCCGAGCGGCGAGGCGAACGGGTAGGCGATCTCTCGCACGAACCGTCGACCGAGCAGCATGCCGCCCACGGCCACCAGGTCGGCCAGGTGCTCCTCGTCGTACCAGCGGTCGAAGGCCTCGACCCTCTCGGCGGGAACCGTCCAACGGACCTGGAAAAGGGCGCGGCCGGCCGGCGATCCGAGTGTTGCCGTCATCGGATCTTCTCGACACTGGCGGCGCGGCGCGACATGCGCTGCTCGCGGCTCGAGGAAAGGCCGGAAGTCAGCCGATCGACCCAGTGGGCCCACAGAACGCGGACGTCGGACATAGGAACGAACCCCCTTCGATCGCTCTTTGCAGCGTACCGACGCCGAGTCCCTTGATGCCAGCGACTGTTTGAAACAAACCGCAGAAACTCGACGTGGACATCGGCCGGATCACTGGCCCCGAAGATGGCGGCGGACGAGAGGCGTCACGGTCGACGGCCCGCATGCTCAACCGGCTTGACGCGATTGGACCCGCAGCGTGTGCCAGGACTGCAGGATGCTGGCACCCCCATCGACCATGAACGAGGCACCCGTTAGGTACCTCGCCCGGTCACTGGCGAGGAAGACAGCAAGCTCTGCCACATCGCGTGGGCGTCCGACTTCCTCAATCAGGCGCCCTTGTCCGAGCACCTCGAGGTGCTGGCTCGACGAGTTCTCCTCGGCGGCCGGCGTCATGATCACGCCGGGGGCGATGGCATTACAACGTATCTGGTGGGGCCCGTGGCTGGCGGCCATGCAGCGGGTAAGTCCTTCGATGGCCGTCTTGGACGTTCGATAGGCGACGCTGGAGTCGTCACCCTTGAACGCTCCAGTGGACGAGAGATTCAGAATAACACCGCCCCTTCCGCCCGCTATCATGCTCGGGACCACGTGCTTGGCCATTAGGGCTACCCCGATCACATTCACCCCAAGGGTTCTTTCCCAAATTTCCTTCGTCGTCGACGCGAAATCGAGATCATTCTTGAATACGTCGGGGTCCATGATGGCTGCGTTGTTGACCAGGATGTCGATATTGCCAAGACGCTCGACTACCGACCCGACGGCCGCGGCGATCACCTCTTCTTCGGCGCTGACGTCGAGCTCGACCGCAATGCAGTTGTCACCGTCGATGCCGTCGACCACCGACTGAGCGGCGTCCAGGTTGATGTCGACGAGGGCGACGTGGCTCCCCTGCTCGGCCATCGCCTCAGCAATGCTTGCACCAATGCCGCGTCCGGCTCCCGTTACAAGCGCAACGCGACCGTCCAGTTCCCGCATTTTAACTCCTCCTAGATCTACCCCCAGGCACGACGTATCGAGAGTACTTCCGGGCGCGTGATGGCGTATTCGGACGGGACCGGATCGCTCGAGCGGCCGGGCAAGCCCCGGCCGCGTCCTTGACAGGGACAAGGGCTGGGCCTACCCTCCAAAATGGAGCGATCGATCGATTGATTGTTCGGGGGCAGAAGGGGTGGGCCATGGCCGACGCACTGAAGCTGGGGTTCGAGCCGGGGCCGGCCATACCGCCCGTCGCCGAGCACACAACCCAGGTACCGGCCGGCGCGGTGCGTATCGGCGTGGAGTACCGGGTCCTCACCGACGAGATCATCGCCAACACGGAGGGGATCGTCGTGACCGACGATCCCGCGTTTCGTGACTTCCACTCTCAGGGGGTGTCGCTGCACGTCGTCGATGCCGACTCGGGAGCCGAGCACCTCCGCTTCGACGTCTTCGACGACGGGCCGCACTACCACTACATGGACGGCCAAGGTGGCAACCGAGTCGTCATCTACGACGTCGACGGCAGCGGGCCGATGTGGGATTGGGCGCTCACCTGCCTCCGCGAACGGTTGCCCGCCATGCTGCGCCAGGCCGGAGCAACCGAGCTGGCCGAGCGGGTGGACGCGGCCGATGTGGCCCGAGCGATCCCCGAGGTAGAAGAGCTCGCGCGAGCTGGCGCCAACCAGCACGCGGTCGTCTTGGAACGTTCGGCCTAGCGACAGAGCTCGCCTCCCCCGTCGGATCTCCTCCTTACGTCGCCGGGCCCTGTCGCTAGGGGTTCACTTCGCCCCGGCCGGGATCGCCTTTCTCGGCCACCGCCATGGGTCGGTGCACCCCCTCGACCTAGGCGGCCGGAGGGCGGAGTCCTCGGCTCTCGGCGAGCCCGAGCACATGGGCACTCGTGGGCAACGCTCGGTCCTCTTCGGTCAACGCCTCCAGGCTTTGACCTTTGGGCTCGGGCAACAACGCCAGGGTGACGACCGCGCCGACCAGGGCCACACCGCCGACGATGGCACTGGTGTCCGCCAGCCCGATACGTGGCAACAGGCTCGTCAGGGCGTAGGTGCCGACGAAAGCACCCATCTTCCCGGAGGCCGCGGCGATCCCGTGGCTGGTGGTCCGTACCCGCACGGGGAAGATCTCGGCCGGGTAGACGAAGGTCGTCGTGTTCGGCCCGAACTCACTGAAGAAGTAGGTCGCCCCGAAGAGGATCAGGAACGGCGCCACCGTGGTCGTGGCCCCCGGCACTAACCAGAGGCAGAAGAAGGCGACGGCGATCATCACGAACCCGCCCACCTGCATGTACTTGCGTCCGATGCGGTCGATCGTCCATGCGGCGAGGAAGTAGGCGGGAAACGCGGCCACAGCGAAGATGGCCAAGATGTAGGCCGTCTGGGTGATGAGCGATGCCTTGGGCGCCACCAGGCTGACGATGATCGGGCTCGAAATCGTATTGCCGTAGTAGACGAAGTCAAAGAGGAGCCAGGCGATCGACGCGCCGATGAGCCAGCGCAACAGACGGCGGTCGGCCAGGATGCCTCGCATCCCGGTGGCCTTGCCCTCCTCATGGGCCTTGCGATCCGCTTCCTCGGCCTCCTGTTGGGCCAGCTGGAAGCGAGGCGTCTCGTTGAGCTTGCGACGCATCCAGAAGACCGCGAGCGCCGGAATGGCTCCGAAACCAAGCAGGAGCCGCCAGACGAGGTCCTCCGACATCCCCGTGGCCAGGAGGGCGATGGCCAGGGCGGGTCCGACGATCAGTCCGAAGCCCTGCATGGAGAACACGAGGGAGACCATCCGACCACGGTTGCTCTTGTTGGCGTACTCGCTCATGATGGTGGCGCTCACCGGGTAGTCGCCGCCGATCCCGAATCCGAGGACGGCCCGAAAGGCGATGAGCCACCAGATGCCCGGCGCGAAGGCCGACGCGATGGCGCCGGCCGCCAGCACCAACACCTCGAAGCCGTAGATCTTCTTCCTTCCCAACCGGTCGGCCACCCGGCCGAACACGATGGCCCCGGCGGCCGACGTGAGCAGAGCCAGCGAACTGAGGAGGGACTTCTGGTAGCTGGCAATGTGCCACTCCGAGGTGATGAGCGTCGCCACGACACCGATGACGAAGAGGTCGTAGGCATCGGTGAAGAACCCCATCCCGGAGATGAACAGGATCTTCCAGTGCTCGCGGGACATAGGAGCGTCGTCGAGCTGCGCGAGCAGCTCCCGGCTGATCTTGGCATCGCTCGCCGGACTGAAAGCACTCTGCGCAGTGGCCGTCGCTGACATAGCGGATCCTTCCTCGGACTGGTCGTCCTGGGGCTCTCGGCTCTCGAGCCACCCTCCTCCTCTCCGCGTACCCAGCGACGCGCGAACAGCGCGCGACGCTCAGGCAATTTTTGCGCGAACGACCCGACGAGGACCGACGACCGATGACCGATGACCGATGACCGATGACCGATGACCGACGAGATGTTGGTTACCTGGCCCTGACGGGTCAGGTTGGTCTCCCAGTCCACTGGTGTGCCCCACAGCGGCCCAACGGCGAGGTCAGCGCTGCTCGATCCAAACGGACTTCGACTGCTGATATTCGGCCAGCGCATCAACGCCGCTGTCGCGACCGTAGCCACTCTCTTTGTAACCACCGAACGGCAGGGCCCAATGGTTTCGACGATACGCATTGACCCATACGGCCCCGGCCTTGATGCCGTGCACGAAGCGCAATGCCCGGTCGAGGTCACTCGTCCAGACACCTGACGCCAGCCCGTACCGGGTGTTGTTGGCCAGCCGCAGCGCTTCGGCATCGTCGTCGAAGGGAAGGACGACGGCGACGGGACCAAAGACCTCCTCCTGACAGATGGTGACGTCCGGGTCCTCGGTGGCGAAGATCGTTGGCTGAACGAAGTAGCCACCCCGTAGAGGCGACCCTTCCGGGAACATCTCCTCGGCGAAACCGCCGCCGGCGAGAAGTTCGGTGTCGACTTTCCCAGCGTCGATCAGCTTGCGGACATGTTCGAGTTGCCCGGCGAAGCTCACCGGGCCAAGGTCGGTGTCAGGATCGAACGGGTCTCCCACCTGGAGCTGGTTCGCCTCGGCGAGCAAGGCCGCCAGCACGTCGTCGTACGCTCGGCGTTCGATGATGATGCGGGAGCCCGCGCCGCACGACTGCCCGGCGGAGCCGGTGAAGATACCGACGACAGCTTCGTGAACGGCCGCCTCGAGGTCCGCGTCGGCGAAGATGACGTGCGGGGACTTCCCACCGAGCTCGAACTGGAGCTGCTTCAATCCTGGTGCTGCGTCGATGGACACCTGGCGGGCAGTCGAGACCGAGCCGGTCATGGCAAGCTTGCGGACGTCGGGGTGCCTGACGAGGGGCGCCCCCGTCGCCGTCCCGAGCCCGCTCACGATGTTCACCACGCCCGGAGGAAATCCCGCCTCGGCGAAGAGCGAGCCGAACTGCAAACACGATGCTGCGGCATGCTCGGAGGGCTTCACCACGACGGTGTTGCCGGCGGCCAGCGCCGGTGCCGCCTTGGCGATGAGCACCGTGAGCGGCGCGTTGTACGGCACGATCACGCCGACTACCCCGAGCGGCTCTCGGAGGGTGAAGTTGAAACTGGCCGGTGACACCCGGACGGTCTCGCCGTGCACCTTGTCGGCGAGGCCGGCGTAGTAATACAGCGTCTCGATCGCCCCTGGGATGAACGAACCCTTCACCTCCCTCACCGATCGGCCATTGTCACGGACCTCGATCGCCGCGAGCGCTTCGGCATCCCGCTCCAGCAGCGAAGCGAGGCGCCGGAGGAGGCGAGCCCGATCCATGTCAGCGATGCCACTCCAGGAGTCAGCGTCAAATGCTCGAACGGCTGCGTCGACGGCCCGATCGATATCGGTGGCGTCACTACGCGGCACTTCCGCCCATTGGCGGCCAGTACTGGGGTCGATAGCCGGCATCCAATTGCCCGTGGAGGACGCAACGCCTTCACCGTCGATGAGGTTGGTGAATCGCATGTGTTCTCCTAAGGTCCAGTGACCGCCAGCACCGTCGCTTACCGGCGCGGAGCGTAGCCGATCAACTTCTCGACATGGGCCGCACCTGGCCGGCTCTTCTCCAACGTCGCCGTCCCGTGGAGATCGACCACACCGCGACCGGTGCAGATCCGGTCCGGCGGCGACCCCCAGCGATCCACCGCCCCTGCCCAGCCTCGCCAGGGTCGAGGGCGCCAGACAGGTGCCGCTTCCACTCACCTAGAGGCGAACCGCCCCCATTCACGCCATCAGCTCGATCCCCCGACCGACGACGCCGTCCCACGCTAAACTGATAACCACCAGTTTCCGTGATAACTATTCTTGGGCCCCGGCTCCGGATATTGCGAGTGAAGGAGAGGATCGTGATGACTCCAGATTCATCAGCTGCCGCTGCGTCGGATCGAGCAATTATTATCTCCTCTGATGGACATGTTACGGCTCGCATGCCGGACTACCGACCGTACCTTCCCTCGAACCTCCATGACGAATTCGACGCCTTTATTGATTTTCATCGCGTGCATGGGGGCGTGACGTTCAGTGCCGAAGCATTGAACGAACGTACCGATCCATACATTGTCGACCAGTGGACGGAAGAGGTGCTCGACACGGACCGGCTCGATGGAATCTGGGATGCGAATGCACGCATCGCCCAGCAAGAGCGCAATGCCTGTTCGGCGGAGGTCCTGTTCCCAGAATTTGGTCTGCCGTTCCAGATCGGCACGCTGACGCACGCCACGCTCATCAAGTATGAGCGCACCAAAGAACAGATCGATGCCGGGTACAAGGCCTACAACCGTTGGTTGGCCGATTTCTGCTCCGTGGCGCCGGAACGGTTTGCAGGAATAGCGACCGTCGCTTTCGACGATGTCGACGATGCCGTTGCCGAGATCCGTAGGGCGAAGGAAGCCGGGCTCAAGGGCGTACTGCTCCCGCACTTCGACGAGGAGGTGCCCCTCTATCATCCGCGCTTCGAACCGATCTGGAGCACGATCGAAGAGCTCGGCATGACTCTCAACAGTCATGCCGGTGCCTCCTCAGTCAGAAGTCGGCCTATTCCCAATTCCGGAGTACTGCCCCACGGGTTTGAGATCCCGATCATCGTCCCGCAGATCTTCTTCTATGTTCATCTGATTCTTCATCACTTGATCTGGGGTGGTGTCCTCGAACGCCATCCCGGCATGAAGGTCGTCCTCACCGAACAGGGATCGGGTTGGGTCATTGGCGACTTGCAGGGGATGGACTATACGTGGGAAGGCAGCTACCTTCGAAGTGATATTCACGAGTTGGTCCGTCACAGGCCATCCGAGTACTTCCGACGGCAAGTGTCGCTCGGCTCCTCGCTATTTTCTCGTGCCGAGGTCGAAGCCCGCTATGAGATCGGGATCGACAAGATGGCGCTCGGTATGGACTATCCCCATCACGAAGGCGCATGGGCGCCAGGACCCGGCACGGCCGCGTACCTTCAGGCCACCCTCGGCGCCGCGGGAATCCCCGAGGACGAGGCGCGGATGCTTCTCTCCGAGAACGCGGCGAAGGTCTGGGGGTTCGATCTCGATGCGCTGGGAGCGGTGGCGGCTCGAGTTGGCCCGGCCTTCGAGACGATCCTGAGCCCGCCGACGACCGACGAGTATCCGCGTGGGGACGTGCACAAGCCGATCGTCCCGCTGTGAGCACCGTGGCGTCGACCTGGAAGATCGCTGGAGCGCCGACGTCGACGCGACGGCGACGGCGACGGTCCAGCCGACGGCCCTGAACCAGCGACCAACCGACCTGCCGACGAAGAGGAGACGCACCAATGGACAGTCAGAGCATGGAGTACCGGACGATGGGCCGGTCGGGACTGCAGGTTTCAACGATCGGCCTCGGGTGCAACAACTTTGGTGTGCGCATGGACCAACCGGCCTCGACGGCGGTGATCACCGCGGCCCTCGACGCCGGGATCACCTTCTTCGACACGGCCGACAGTTACGGCGACAGCCACTCCGAGGAGTTCCTCGGCGCGGCGTTGGCCGGCCACCGCGACGACGTCGTCATCGCTACCAAGTTCTCCAACCGGCTGCGGCCCGGTCCGTACGGCGCCGGGGCGTCCCGCAAGTACGTCGTCGAAGCGTGCGAGGCGAGCTTGCGACGGCTCGGCACGGACTACATCGATCTGTACTACCAGCACACGCTCGACCCGCAGACCCCGGTGGAAGAGACCGTGGACACGCTTGACGACCTCGTCCGGGCGGGCAAGGTCCGCTACGTCGGCTGCTCGAACGTGAGTGGGTGGACGTTGGCCCGAGCCGAACATGTCGCGGCCGACCGGGGCCGACAGCGGTTCGTCGCCTGCCAGAACGAGTGGAGCCTGCTCAACCGGGCCATCGAGGCCGAGGTCGTCCCCGCCTGCCGGGCGTACGGGGTCGGGATCGTCCCGTTCTTCCCGCTGGCGTCCGGTCTGCTGACCGGCAAGTACACCAAGGGCGAGTCGTTCCCGGAGGGGACGAGGCTGGCATCGTGGCCCTACTACGCGCCGATGGCCACCGACCAGGCTTTCGAGACGGTGGGGCGCCTGCAGGCCGTCGCCGACGACACCGGGGACTCGCTGGTCACGCTCGCTCTCGGCTGGCTGCTCCACCAAGAAGGGGTCGCCTCCGTGCTCGTCGGTGCGAGCAGCGCTGAGCAAGTGGTGGCCAACACGGCGGCCGTCAGCGTGTCGCTCGCCCCCGACGTACTGAGCGCGGTGGATGACGCCGCCGCTGGGGAAGCCGCCGGCCCGTCGTGAGCCGCTGGTCCGCCGGCCGTCTTCGGAGCCAGCTGGCCGGTCGATCTGCTCGCGCTTCAGGTCGAGCCGGCCGCAGACAACTACGTCGATGCCGAGACGGCCGTCCAGTTCGGCCGGGGCGGAGGTGTCCCGGTTCATTCTGACCACGGGCTGCTTGCGGATGCGAGTGGGCTGGCGGTTGTGGCACCAGGTGTTGACCCCGCCAGGGATCGGGACGAGCCCTACGTAGGTGCCCCTCCAGGTTCCGGTTCACGGCCACGTAGGCCGTCCGTCGCACACCTGAGGCCCCCCGGCCGTCCGTCACGGGGGTTCGTTCAGCCCACCTCACTCGGAGACGCTGCGTGCCCGCCTTCGTGTGCTTTTCGATACCGCTCCATGAACTTGACCATGAAGATGATCAAGGCGATCGGGATCAGCCAGTTGAAGAAGAGGTTGAGGTGCCGGTTAGACGGGTCGGTGCCGGCGATGAGGTGGCAGATCGCCATGGCGGCGAACACCGCGCCCCAAGCCGCTGAGAACACTCGGTTCGTGGTCTTGAACCGTGGCGTGTCCCAATATTCCTTGGGCACGGAGTGCTTGGCGTACTGCTCCGTGAACGGCATGAACGGCAGCGTGATGAAGACGAAGAGCGAGAGAGCACCCACAGCGATTGCTCGCCCATAGTGGGCGATGACTCCGCTGTCGGCGGGGCCAAGGGCGAAGGCGGCGATCGTCAGCGCGACGAAGATCGAGATGCCGGCGATGTCGAGAAGCTTCGGAGATCGCTGGACAAAGGATGGTACGGCAAATGGCCACCGCCACCAACAGTGCGGCCAGCGCTGCCCACTCGGGCGAGTAGCCCGTACGGTTCTCAATAAGACTGAACACCACCCATGGCACCAGACTGATGTAGGGGTTCGACGGGATCGACGGACTCTACGATCGATTCCGCATTGGCCTCCATGCTCCGCCCGGTCGTTCGCCTGGTGGGAACCGTGCGGCGAGACTCCTGTGCTTCGGCTCGGGGGTCTGTCGCGGGCAGTTCACAATGACCTCGCGGTTCTGTCGCGTCCCACTACCATTTGCCTTGCCAAGTGGGGGCCATCCCTGGACCCCGTGCGGAGCGGTACCGCGAATGGACAGACCCCCGACCGCCGGAAGGGAGGCCGGGGGTCTGTCGCGTATTCGGACGATTTCTGCCGTTGATTCGTTGCGAGCCGGTGACCAAAGAATCGTTGATCCGGTGCCCCCCTGTCCGGATGCGACCATCTCTTCTCACTTGGGGGTAGGTCGCGCCAAGCCCGTGACATCGTGACGATTTGCAATCCCAGTTGTATCAGCGGGCCGGTGTCCCGCTCCCGTCAATGTGGAGCGCAGGTCAGGCGCACTCCACGGAGCGGTCGTGTGTCGGCATCCGCGTCGGCTCCGGCTGCGCGGTGGGACCTCTTGGATACCCTTCCGGGTCCCACCGCGGCTCTGCGCCGGGAAGTCAGCGCCCGATGCCTACGACCCTCGAGCTACGCCTCGGGGTTCTGTCGCGTCCGGGAACAGAACGGTCGAAACGGGTACCGTCGATCCATGACCGAAAGGCAGCCGTGGGCCGATGGTCCCGGCTGGCTGGGTTTCCTTGAGCCCAGGCGCCGACGAGTGCCGTTGATGTCCGTCGTCCAAGCAGTGTTGTTCGGCGGGATCGCCGTCCTCGGGATCGCCGCCGGCCTTGTCGACGAGTGGGGACTAATGGTGTTCCTGCTGGCCATTCCAGCGATCAAGTTGGGGTACATGGGTCGAGCGCGAGTGATCCGGCGTCGCGTCGGGTCCTAGACGGGAGCGCAGCGCCGGACCGGTCGGCTGTTCGGGCGACCAGCGCCGGACCCGGCAACTGAGTAGGCGAGGGCTGACTCGAGCCCAGTTTGCCGGTGCTTCCACTCGGGTAACCCAGCGGCATGAGCTCGACCTTCGAAGATCCCGAGAACCCGCAGTGGCCCGACGAGGCCCCGTCGCCGTCTGACGTGCCCGACGACGACGACGAGCCCAAGACCGGCGATGAGGACGACAGGGGTTGAAATCGATGGACGGACCCACCCCGGATCAGATCCGGGCCTCCTGTTCGGAAACGGTTGATCTACTTCGAGAGACCCAGCGCTTCATCGAGGAAGGGCAGACCAAGGAGGCGTTCGAGTACTGGGTGGCCTATCGGGCGACGAGCCAGGCGCTAGTCGAGCTGATGGAAGGGTGGTTCGGGGCTCACCCCCCGACGTTTTGATCAGCCCGAGGCCGCGGTGAGGGCGTGCCTCGTGTCGGAGGCACCAAGCAACGCAGCCCTGTCTCCCGCAGAGGGGTTGTGTTCAGACCATCGTGTGCATCTCTGACGGCCTCTCGAGGGGCGCGAAAACAATGTCTTCGTAGACACACGTCCGCCCAGGCGGAGCGGCTCGAAGGCGAGAATCCGGGCTTCGGCTGGGGTTTCGCCGCGCCGTGGGTCGGGTAGCGATCAGCTGTCTTGGTCAGAGAGTGGCCAGAGCGATGGTTGCTACGCCGTCGGGCCTGCAGCCTTAACCTTACGCAAGGCCTGGGGGTCAGAATGATCATTGTAGGTCTGTTGGTAATCATTGGGGCTGGGATCTTTGGGGCCGATCTGGTGTTCAATAACACCTACAAGGTCCAGAGTCCTGAGGTTTTCGGGCAGAGCATCGGTTTGACCAATATGGCGGCCATCTTCATGGTGGGGGTATTCGTAGGCGCCGCTATCTTGCTGGGGATTGCCTTGATCGTCTGGGGAATGCGCCACAAGGGCACCAAGGCGAGCCGGCATCGGCAGGAGCGCAGAGACGCCCAGCAGAGCCGAAATGAGCGTGATGACCTCGCTGCCCAAAATGAGCAGCTTCGAGCGGAGCGCCAGACTCAGACGGCTGACGTAGCGACGCCAAGTTCATCGGACCGCGGCAGTGTTCGAGCCGAGAGCGGTGATGCAGGCGTTGGCGACGGCGCACCCGTGTACGCCGGGAATCGTGCGGGCGATCCTGAATCGACGGGGTCCGACGAAAAGAACCGCCACGGAGATATCTAGCGGCAGCGGGCGGGAGGCAGCGCGCCGTTGATCGAGCGCTTCCTTCCGCCCGGGCGTGATCGGGCGCGGAGCGTCCGAAACAGCGGTAGGAGGCTGCCAGACGGCCGCTCAGGATGGTGAGGACCGGGCTCGGGCTCGGGCTCGGGCTCGGGGCTCCGATTCGGGCACGATGTCGGTGCGCCGTTTGTGGATGGTCAGAGCCAGTCGGCCTGGGGCCGGTCGTGAGCCTGAACCGGAGCGCACCTGGCCCGGATTCTGCTCCCCAAAGCAAAGAGCCGGTGGCCCTCTTGGACGCACCGGCTCTCATCTGGCCTTCTGTGGTGGGCGGTACAGGACTCGAACCTGTGACCCCTTGCGCGTCATGCAAGTGCGCTACCAGCTGCGCCAACCGCCCGTGAAGGGACAACGCTAGCACCCTGCCCGCACCGGCGACCGTCCCGGTGATCAGCCGCCGGTCACTCCATGTGGAGCACCGCCGCCCCGGTGATCCGATCGGCGGCCAGATCGGTGAGGGCCTGATCGGCCCGGTCCATGGGGTATGGCACGGTCGTCGCCCGCACGCCGAGCCGGGGGGCGAGCCGAAGGAGCTCCTCGCCGTCGCGCCGCGTGTTGGCGGTGACGCTCTTGAGGACCCGTTCGTTGAACAGATGTCGTTGGTAGGCGAGCGAAGGGATGTCGGTGAGGTGGATCCCGGCGATCGCGAGGACGCCGCCGCGGTCGAGCGCGGCCAGGCCGGGCAGCACGAGATCGCCGATCGGCGCGAACAGGATCACCGCGTCGAGGGGATCCGGCGGGACGTCGTCGGCGCCGCCGACCCACGTCGCGCCGAGATCAGCCGCCAGCGCCTGCGCCTCGGCCGACCGAGTGGCGACGTAGAGCTCGGCCCCTTCGGCCGCGGCGATCTGCGCGGTGAGGTGGGCGGAGCCGCCGAACCCGTAGATGCCGAGCCGACCGCCCGGCGGCAGCCCGGTCGACCGCAGCGCGCGGTAGCCGATGATCCCGGCACAGAGCAGCGGCGCGACCTGGTCGTCCGGCAGCTCGTCGGGCAGCCGGTAGGCGAACCGCTCGTCCGCTACTGCCGCTTCCGCATAGCCACCGTCGTGGTCCCATCCGGTGAACGTCGCCTCCACGCACAGGTTCTCCGCGCCACGCCGGCAGAACCGGCAGACGCCACACGTCGTCGCCAACCACGCCAGCCCGACCCGATCGCCGATCGAGAACCGTTCGGCCGCCGGACCGACCGCGTCGACCCGGCCGACGACCTCGTGGCCGGGAACGACGTCCGGCTTGTGCGTCGGCAGATCGCCCTCGGCAACGTGGAGGTCCGTTCGACACACCCCGCACGCGGATATCCGGACCCGGATCTCACCCGGACCGGGCTCGGGCACCGGCCGGTCGACCAGTCGGAGCGGCCCACCACCGATCGGTCCGGGCTCGACGACCTCCCACGCCTTCATCACTCCCAGTCTCCCCCACCGCGACCTCGGATATCCCGACGTCTGCCCCCGGGCAACGCCTGCGGGCGATCGGCCCGGCCGGCTACGCCGGCACCGCCAGGCGGTCGGGGTCGTCGGGCGGCAGGGCGATCGGCCACTGCCACTCCCCGGGCTCGAGTGGCGCCATGTCCTGACTGCGCCGCCACTCGTCGTACGAATCCGCCCACTGTCGATGCCAGTTCGCCTGGGCCAGGTGCAGTCGGGTCAGCCGCATCTGGTGCAGCGTCGGGAACCGCCGGCCGATCGCCCCCAAGACGGCGACGGACGCTTCCGCGTCGGCGGCCGCGTCATGAGCCCGGTCGAAGACGACGCCGTACTCTGCGCAGAGATCGACGAGCGTCCGCCGGCCCTTGCGGTAGCGGTCGAACCGCCGGTCGAGGACGAGCGCATCAAGGACCGGCCCGGCGAACCCCCGGTCGCCGAGGCCCCGCCCGTCGAGCTGGCGGCACTGGAAGTCGAGAATCGTCAGGTCGTAGTCGAGCTTCATGCCAACGACCGGGACGCCCCGGCGACCGGCGGCGACGATCGCGTCGGCCAGCAGCGCCACCGCATCGGCCAGCGCCACGCCGTCGGCCCGCGCTCGTTCCGACGTGATCCCGTGGATGGCGGTCGCGCCCTCCGGGATCTCCCGTCCCGGATCGACGAGTGACGTCCGCCGCTCGACCACCCCACCGTCGATGACGGTGACGAGCGCATAGGAGACCGGTACGTCGACGAACCGATCGATGCCCGTCGTCTCGAGGTCGAACCCGAGCAGCTCCTGATCGTGCCAATCGGCCGTCGGTGACATGCCCGGAGCTTGGCAGCGAGGTGTGACAATCGGTGGGACTCACCGTCCCCCCGTTCGAGCCGGAGGTGCGCTAAATCCAGCCCGACCCCGGTCCCATGTGCCCGCTCCCCATCCCGCCTTCAGCGACCGCCGAGACAGCAGCACCGACCCGCGAGTCGCGGACGCGCATCCGTCGACGGGAGAGCTCGGCGGCCGCGAGCGCACCGTCGGAAAGCCTCCGCAGATTGCCTTCCGTCGGTACGGCTCGCGCCGCCGGGACCGTCAGCTCCGAGTCCGCCGGGCCAACGCCGCTCAGCGCAGGGTCAGCGCCAAGTCAGCGCCGGGCGAACAGGACGCTGTCGAGCTCGACCTCCAGGCGCACCCATGCCGCGTCCTCGTAGTCCTTCAAGAAGTGCTTCGGCTCCGTCGGTTCGTTCGAGGAGTCGCCAGGCTCCGCCTCGGTCCCGGACAGGATCGGGCGGGCGGCGACGGGGAGATCGGTGATGGGAGTCATGGTGCGGCTGTCTTGTCGGCGAAGACCCGTATCTGTTCGGGGCCATTCGGATCAATACGAGTTGTAGCACTGTCGGGAATTGGAGAGCAATGACCTGAGGCGATGATCCAACGGCGTACAAAGAGCGCACACGGTTCACGATGTGTTCGGCCGCCCTCACCAGGGCACTCCGGCCGTCAGCGCGGGATGTAGTCGAACGTGTCCGGGTCCGGCCCGGTCCGTTCGTCGCGATTGCATGCACTGATCGCCGCGACCTGCGCGTCGGTCAGCTCGAAGTCGAAGATCGCGAAGTTCTCCTCGACCCGTGACCGGGTCACCGACTTCGGGAAGACGATCTCGCCGCGCTGGACGTGCCAGCGCAGGACGACCTGCGCGGCGGTCCGGCCGACATCGGCCGCGATGGCCGTGATCGTCGGGTCGTCGAGAACGCGGCCCTGGGCGATCGGCGACCACGCTTCGGTGGCGATGCCGTGCGCCCGATCGAATGCTCGGAGCTCATCCTGGACGAGGTACGGATGGATCTCGATCTGGTTGACGGCCGGGACGATCGTCGTCTCGTCGAGCAGCCGTTCGAGGTGCGCGACCTGGAAGTTCGACACGCCGACGGCTCGGACCGCGCCGCCGTCGAGCAGCCGTTCCATCGCTTTCCACGTCTCGACGTAGTCGACGTCGATCGTCGGCAGCGGCCAGTGGACGAGGAAGAGGTCGACGTACCCGAGGCCGAGCGCGGCGAGCGTGCCGTCGAACGCGGGTTTGACCTGGTCAGGGCGGTGGAAGCCGTTGTTGAGCTTGCTCGTCACGAAGATCTCGGACCGGCCGATGCCGGACGCCCGCACGGCCTCGCCGACCTCGGCCTCGTTCCTGTACATCTCCGCGGTGTCGATGTGGCGATAGCCAACCTCGAGCGCGCTGAGCGTCGCATCCCTCGTCTCTACCGGGGGGACCTGGAAGACCCCGAAGCCGAGCTGTGGGATATCGACACCGTTGTTGAGTGTGACGACCGGCACGCCCGACGGCTCGGTTGCTCGATCGCCACCTGCCACACCGTCACCGTAGTAAGTCCACGTCGCCGGCGGCCGGGTGACTCGCGGCGCGGCGACCGTTCGACGTTCGCCACGGGTCTGTAACGAGTTGGCTGTAACGGTCGGCGCTCGGACGTCATGACTAGGGCGTGGGAAACACCAACCGCAGCACCAGCCGCAGCACCATGGGCCTCGGTACCAAAGGTCCCGGCCCCAGGGGAAACGCCGCCCAGGGTCCCGGCACCGAAGGTCCCGCCGGCACCAGGGGCCCGAGAGGCCCCCACCACCCCGACCGCCAGGAGCGGGCGATCAGGAGCGCTCGATACCAGGCGTTGGCCGAGCGAGCCGCCGCGTTGGCCCTGGAAGACGCCGTCGCCGCCGCGACGACAGCCCCGGAGCTGGCGAGGCAGCGCCTCACCCGGGCTCGTGAAGCCCGTCGCCGGGCCGCCGAGCAGGACGCCCTGGTCGAGCGGCTGACCCAGTCCGCGTAGCGGTCCGTCGGCGACCCGAGGCCCGGCCGCCGCGCTACGAGAAGTTGACCGAGCCGAAGCCGATGATCGCGCTGTAGGTCCCGACCGGCCCGGCGGCCCACGCCGACATCCGATCGGGTCAGCGATCCGGTCGGATCACGCTGGTCGATCAGGTGACGAGGTGCACCTTGATCGCGCCCGCCCGACGGTCGGAGGCCACCCGGAAGGCGTCGGCCGCCCGCGCCAGAGGGAACCGATGAGTGATCACGCACTCCCCCAGCGCCGGCGTCCGGGCGAGCAGCGCGGCGGCCGCGTCGAACTCGCGCTCGCCGTGGTGGTGACCGAACAGCATCGACGGGACGAGCGTGATCTCCCGGCGCAGCAGCTCGGGGGAGAGCGTGACCGGATCCCAGAACATGGCCAGCTCGAGGATGACGCCACCCCGTCGGACGACCTGCACCGCTTGGTCCAATGCGCTCTGGGTCCCGGCCGCGTCGATCACCACGTCGTACTCCGGGCGGACCTGTAGTCGAGCGCCGAGGGCACGGCCGGCCGCGGACTGGGCCGGGTGGCGGGCAACGAGATCGACATCCGCCTCGGCGTCGATGGCCGCCGCTGCGGCCAACAGGCCGATACTCCCACCCCCGACGACCAGCACGCGCTGACCTCCGAGGTCGTCGAGCCGGTGTAGGCCATGGACGACGACGGCGAGCGGTTCGACGAGGGCCCCGACCCCCGGGTCGGCCTCGGGCGGGAGGCGGACCAACGCCGTCGGGTCCACCCGGACCCGCTCCGCCATCCCGCCGTCGCACTCGACGCCGTAGAACGCGGTGACGGCATCGCACAGGTGGTCTCGTCCGGCTCGGCACGGTCGGCAGGTGCCGCACGCAACGGCCGGTTGGACCGCCACCGGCGTGCCGTCGTCGAGAACACCGGCGAACTCGTGGCCGATGGCCATCCCGAACGGTCGTGTCCCCATCTTGTGGAGGTCGCTACCGCAGATGCCGGCCGACCGCACGTGGACGAGGACGCCGTCGCCGCTGGGCTCTGGCACGTCGACGGTCCCAACCCACCGGTCCGTCCGGTGGACCGCTAGCACGCGTCCCCACCGATCCCGCCGGAGCCGACGAATAGCCAGTCGACGGCCACGCTACGGAACGGACCCTCGCGGTGTGCCGGGATGATGAGCGGGTTCACGTCCACCTCGCTGAACGACCGACCGTGTGCGACGACCAACTGTGAGAAACCGGCCACTGCCGTCGCGGCAGCGTCCAGGACCGCCGCGCCGACGCCGACGTGCTCGACCGTGCGCAGCCGCCCGAGCGCCCGAGCCGCTTCGTCCGGATCGATCGGCGGCAGGAACGTCCGACCGTCGCCGATGAGCTCGGTCGCGGTGCCGCCAGAACCGACGAGGACGACCGGGCCGAACTCCGGCGTGGACTTCATGCCGACGAGAACCTCCGCACCGGTCGGCACGTGCGCTTGGACGATCGCCGCGTCGCACACCGTCCGGACCCGGCGGAACGCGTCGGCGACCGCGGCCGGACCGTCGAGGTCGAGCCACACGAGCCCCGCCCGGGCCTTGTGGACCGCTTCGGTGGAGAGACCTTTGAGGACCACCGGGTACCCGAGCCGCTCGGCGACGGCCTGGGCCGACTGGACCGACGTGACGATCCCGTGCCCGACGACCTCGACCCCGAAGTGGGCCAGCAGCCGCGCCCCGGTCTCGTCCTCGAGGAGGTACGTCCCGTCCTGCCGCTGGTGCCACTGCCCTCCGGCGCCGGTCGACGGCTCGACGAGGGCGAACGGCTCGGGCTCCTCGGTCCGAGCCGGCTCGGCCGGCCGAGCTCGGCTGGCCAGGGCAGCCGCCGCCCGGACGGCCCGAGTGGGGTCGGGGTAGGCGACGACGCCCTCGTCGTCGAGCGCCTCCAGTACCTTCGAGCCGGCGCCGGTCCAAGCCACCACGATCGGCGTCGGCGTGGACCGCTGCATGGCGCCGATCAGCGGGACACGCTCCGCGGCGTCCCGCTTCCGGTTGGCCAGCAGGGTGACGATGACCCCGGTATCGGGATGCGCGGCCGCCGACCGGAGCGCGTGGCCCAATGCGTCGGCTCCCGGCGTGGCGGTGATGTCGATCGGGTTGGCCGTCGACGCGTACTCCGGCAGACCGGCCTCGAGCGCTCGGACGGCCTCTCCCTCCCACTCGGCCAGCTCCAGGCCGACCGCCGCCGCGTCGTCGGCGGCCAGGACGCCGGCTCCACCAGACGTGGTGACGATCGTTGCCCGCCGGCCCCGGGCCACGCGGCCGGCCGTCACCGCCCGCGTCACGTCGAGCACCTCTTCGATCGAGTCGGCGACGACCAGTCCGAGATGCCGGAAGACGCCGTCGAAGAGCTGGCGGTCCCCGACGGCCGACCCGGTGTGCGACAGCGCGGCCATCGCCCCGCGCCGGGATCGGCCGGTCTTCAGGATGACGACGGCCTTCCCCAACGCCTCGGCCCGTCGCGCCGCTCGAACCAGACCGTGACCGTCGCGCACGCTCTCGGTCGCCACCACCAGGAGGTCCACGTCGGCTTCTTCGACCAACATCTCCATGACGTCGACGACCGTCAGGTCCCATTCGTTGCCGGTGCTGATCCACCACGAGCAGCCGATGCCGGCGTCGTCGAGCGCGCCCAGCAGCGCCGAGCCGAAACCACCGCTCTGGGTGGCCAGGCCGACGCCCGCCGGCGGCGTCTCGAGCTCGTCGACGACGCTGGCGAACGTCGCCGTGGTCCCCGTCGAACGGTGCCAGAAACCGAGGCAGTTCGGGCCCAACACCCGCAGCTCCCCCGGACCGACGGCGACGGCGGCGTCCAGCCGGGCGGCCCGGTCTCGGCCGTCGGGCCCCGTCTCGCCGAACCCCCCGGCGAAGACGACCGCCAGCGGAACGCCATGGCGCCGACAGTCGGCCAACGCCGCGCCGGTGGCGTCGGCCGGAACCGCGACGAGCGCCAGGTCCACCGGCGGCGCTTCAGCCAGGGACGAGTAGGCCCGCACGCCCTGCACGCGGCCAGCCTCACGGTTGATCGGCACGATGGTGCCGGAGAACCCCGATTCCCGCAGGAAGCGGATCGGCTTGCCCGACAGCTTGGTCGGATCACGGGAAGCTCCGACGACGGCGATCGTCGCCGGCGCCCGGAACGCCGCCACGACGGCCGGCGACAGGCCGGTGGCGTCCACCAGCCGCTCAGGCTCCGACGAGCGGTGCGGTCACCGGCTCACCGGCGGCCAGCAGCTCGCGTTCGTCCCCGTAGGGATCGTCGACGACGGCGGGCACGCTGTCGAACAGCATGTGGCGGCGTCGGGTGACGTCGAACGCCGGCCACGCGACGGCACCGTCGACGGCCGGATCGCCGTTGGCGGCGAACGCCACCCAATGGTCGCTCATCGTCGTCGCCAAACGGGTCCGGTCGGGCCGGCTCCCGGCCAGGGGCGTCCGGCCGGCGATGTTGAACGAGAACGGCATGTCGACGCCGTGCGGCGACATCAGCTGACCGGGAAACGCGGTGTCGGCGGGCATGGCGATCTCGTAGGCGAAGAGGTATAGGAAGATCGGCGTTTGGCTGGCCGCCAGCCGACGCTCGACGACGGTGTTCGAGTGCTCTCGCAGCTTGGCCGTGGAGATCAGCATCAGCAGCTGCGCCGGCGACGCGCCGCGGTACTTCGTCGCGAAGAAGTCGATCACTTCGGCTGCCCGCGGTCCGAGGCCGATCTTCGGGTGGTGGGCCACCCGCTCGACCAGGCCTTCGCGGTCGAGCGTGACGAACGCCGGATCGGCATCGAACTTGAATGCGGCCGCGTCGTCCTTGGTGGTGCCGATAAGCAACGGGATGTCGAGGCTGCTCTCCGACGCCACCGGATCGAACGGATGGGTCGGCAACCACCGGTTACCGACGACCGGGCGAAACTGTCGTCCGCTGCCGATCTCGACCAGCTCGGTCGGGGTGCGGTTGGCCAGATCGGCCACCGCGTCCGCTGGCGAACCGATGCGGGAGACGACCTCGCGCCACGTGCCCGCAGCCGTGTCGGGTTCGATCGAGCGGGCCAGGACGACACCGCTCTGCACGATCGCCCGCCGGAAGAGCCCGCGAGCCACCGGCATCGCCAGAAGGCCGGCGATCTTCGAGCCGCCGCCCGAGTGGCCGGCGATGGTGACGTTGTCCGGGTCGCCGCCGAACGACGCGATGTTGCGGCGGACCCAGTCGAGCGCCAGCAGGCAGTCGAGCAGGCCGGCGACCCGGGCATCGGCGTACCGGTCGGCCGCGTCGTCCACCGGCACCGGCAAGAAGCCGAGGATGCCCAACCGATGGTTGAACGTGACAACGACCGCGTCGCCGCGCCCGGCGAGACCATCACCGGCCGAGAGCTCGCTCGATCCCGAACCCCACGAGAACCCACCGCCGTGGAACCACACGATCACCGGTCGATCGGCGGCACCGTTGATCTGCGACGTCCAGACGTTGAGGAAAAGGCAGTCCTCGCTGAACGGGGCCGCCCCCACCCCGGCGTACGAGCGCCACAGGGGCGACGTCGGGAAGTACCGCCGTTCGTCGGCCGTCAACGTCGGGAAGCACGACGCGCCATAGGCTGACGCGTCGGAGACCCCGGCCCACGGCGCCGGTGCCCGGGGTGCTTCGAACCGGGTGGTCGCGGTGTCGGCCCCGTAGCGGACGCCGAGGAACGAATAGACCCCGTCGGCCAGGCGACCTTCCACCCGCCCCGCCGTGGTCTCCACCACCGGGTTCACGGTTCGGCCGACCCGAACTTTCGACCGGTCCACTCTTCCCACAGTCGGCCGAGGGCGGCGTAGTCCTGCCGGGCCAGGCCGGCCCGGACGGCGAGCTCGTAGGCGGAGTGCGCGCCCTGGATGGCGAACAGCGGGACGCCGCCCTCCTGGGCCATGCGCAGGGCCAGGACGGAGTCCTTGCGGGCGGCCTCGGTCGGCATGCCTCCCTCGTAGTCGCCCGAGAGGACGCGCTCTCGGAACCGGTGCGTGAGCGGTCGCAGGAGTCCGGCATCCTCGGCGAGCAGCAGCTCCGAGAACACGTCGGCCGGGACCCCCGCGCTCTCGGCCATCGCGGCCGCTTCGAGCAGGACGACCATGACGGCGTGGGACACCGCGTTGTTGGCCACCTTCGCCGCCATTCCCGTGCCCAGCCGGCCGAGCCGGACCTGTCGTTCGGCCATCGCGTCGAGGACCGGCTGAGCCGTCGCCACCGCGTCGTCCTCGCCTCCCACCAGGAGCATCGACGCCCCATTGCGCATCTGTCCGACGCCGGAAAGGACGGCCGCGTCGATCAACTCGACGCCGGCCGGCTCGCACAGCGCCGCGACTGCGGCCATGTCCGTCGGGTTGACCGTGCTCGTCTCGATGATCACCGAACCAGGGGCCAGCGGACCGCACAGCTCGCCCGCTACGGCCACCGACGCCGCCGCGAACGGCAACGAGAGGACGACGTGCTTCGTCCGGGCCGCCATCCCGGCCAGGCTCGCCACCTCGGTCACTCCGGGCCGGCCGATCTCGGCCACCACCTTGCCCGCCTGGCCCGGCTTGGCGTCGTAGAGGACCACGTCCACCGTCTCGGACAGCCGGCTGGCGATCGCCGAACCCATGTTGCCGCAGCCGCACACCCCGACGAGCAACCGATCGGCCGGAGGCGGCCCCGCCGTCGTCATGTCCGATCGGCCGCCCGGACGACCTTGTCGGCCATCAGCTGGTCGATCTCGTCCGGGCCGTAGCCGCCGATGTCGCGCAGGACTGCCACCGTGTCGCGACCGAGCTCGGGCACCGCGCCGATCGGCGCGAACCCGGCCGGGTTCACCCGGATCGGGCTTCCCACCATGTGGGTGACACCGCCCGTGAACGACGGGACGTCCCAGATCAAATGACGCGCCTCGGTCTGTGGCGACGCCAGGACGTCGAACGGAGTGGCGACGTTGCCCGCTGGGACGCCGTACTTGACCAGGGTCGCCACCGCCTCGTCCCGGCTCCGGGTACCGAGCCACTCGTCGACGATCGCCCCGAGCCGGCCCTTCAGGGCCGTCGCCCGCAACGTTCCCGACCCCAGCTCCGGATCACTGGCCAGGTCCTCCTGACCGATCGCCTCGCAGAACCGGTGCCAGACCTTCTCCCCCAGCACCGCGATGCAGATGTAGCCGTCCCTGGCCTTGAACACGCCGAACGGTGCGGTGTACGTGAGCGCGCCGGTCGGCCGTACCTCCACGCCGGTCGTCGCGCTCATGGCGATCGCGTTCTCGTTCAGCGACACGAGCGCGTCGAACATGGCGATGTCCACGTGGGACCCGCGACCGGTCCGCTCACGCTGGAGCAGCGCCATGCAAACGCCCGACACCGCCATCGACGCCGGGTAGAGGTCGCCGAGCGGCGCCGACATCCGGACCGGCGGATCGTCCGGCCGGACCCCGCGGCCGACCACGCCAGCCGTCACCTCGGCCAGGATGGCGAAGGCCGGGTCGTCGCGATGCGGGCTCGGCGTGTGGCCATAGCCAGTGATGCTGCAGTAGACGATGCCGGGCGCCAGCGCCGACAGCGCGTCGTACCCCAGGCCCAACGCGTCCATCACCCCCGGCCGGAAGTTCTCGACCACGACGTCGAACGACGGCACCAACCGGCCGACGAGCGACCGGCCGGCATCGCTCCGGAAGTCGACGCTGATGCTCTTCTTGGACCGGTTGAACCGATGGAAGTACCCCGACGTCTTGCCACTCGGGCTGTCGATCATCGGGTCCAGCGCGCGCGTCGCGTCGCCACCGAGCGGCTCGACCTTGACGACCTCGGCTCCGGCGTCCGCCAGCAACATCGTGGCGTAGGGGCCGGACACGAACCGCGTGAAGTCGAGCACCCGGATGCCCGAGAGCGGCGGCTCTCCTCCTGGCGACGAATCAGCCACGGCGCCCATTCTGCCGCTCGGTCCCGGCCCCCGAACCCGCCAGCACGGCCGGTACCTACCGGCCCGCGTACTGCGGCATCCGCCGCTCCAGACGAGCCTTTACTCCCTCGCGTCCGTCCTCGCTGTCGCGGGCCAACGCGATCATCTGCTTGATGTCGTCGTGCGCGAGCTCCTCGGACGCCCGGGCGGCCAGCGTCGCCTTGATGGCCCGCAGCGACAGAGGGGCGTTCTTGGCCAAGCGGTCGACGACCTTGTCGACGGCCTCTTTGAGTTGGTCCTTCGGCACGGCGCTGAAGATCACCTTGGCCTCGGCCAGCCGGCGAGCTGTCACCGGGTCGCCGAGCAGCACGAGCTCCCGGGCGAACGCCGGCCCGGCCAGCTCGAGGAGCCCGCGCGTGAGCGGGAACGGCGGTGCCAACCCGATCTGGACCAGCGACACCCAGAGGCGGGCATCCTCGGCCGCCACCACGAAGTCACACGCGATGGCGAAGAACGCCCCGCCGGCGATGGCGTCGCCCTGCATCGCCGCCACGACCGGCAGCGGGTAGTCCCTGATGACCTCGCAGAGCCGGTCCAGCGGCGGCGCGCCGTGGGCCAGTCGCTCGTTCAGGTCGATGCCCGAACAGAACACGTGGCCGGCCGACTCGATGAGCGTCAGCCGCTCCGTCGCCGGTGGTTCCTGCTCGAACGCCTCGGTCAGGGCAGTGAACATGTCCCTCGACAGCGCATTGCGCTTGTCCGGGCGGTTCACGAAGATCCTCCGCACGGCCCCGTCGCGCTCGGTCGTGATCTGCACCTCGTCCATGGCTCTCCTCTTATCCCCTCGTCGATGACCCCACACACGACACCCGACCGCGACCCGATCGCTCGGTCGCGCCCTTCGGTACCCCACAGTATACAAAGCCGCCCGTCCGGGCCGCAACCGCTCGACGCGCCCCGGGCGCCGCTGGAGGGCCGGCACGGTCAGGGTAGGCCGGGCGGCAGCGCCGGCGTCGCCTCGATCTTCGAGCGATCGAGCTCGGCCAGCGACCCGACCCCCATCAAGGTCATCGTGCGGAGGATCTCGTCGCGCAGGATCTCCAGCACGTGTGCGACGCCGTCGGCACCGTCGGCGGCCAGGCCGTAGACGTACGGACGGCCGATACAGACGGCCGACGCACCGAGGCACAACGCCTTGATGACGTCGCTCCCTCGCCGGACGCCGCTGTCGAGGAGGATCTGGGCCCGCCCGGCGACCCGGTCGGCAATGGCCGGGAGGGCGTCGATGGAGGCCACCGTGCCGTCGAGCTGTCGACCGCCGTGGTTCGATACCACGATGCCGTCGGCCCCGAGGGCGACCGCCCGTTCGGCGTCGTCGGGATGGAGGACGCCCTTGATGTACAGCGGGCCCTCCCAGGTATCGCGGATCCAGCGGAAGTCGTCCCAGCTGAGGTCCGGTCGGGTCAGCCGGTACTGGACCTCCGCCGAGCGCATCGCCGCCCGCGGCCCCCGCTCGTCCACCAACAGCCGAGCCGACATCCGCTGCTGGCGGAGGAAGTACCACCACCACCGGGGACGGATGGCGGCGTCGAGAATCCGCCGGGGGGTCAGTACCGGCGGCACGCCCATGCCCCGCTTCTTCTCCTGCTCTCGGTTGCTGTGGGTCTGGACGTCGACGGTCAGGAACAGCGCGCCGAACCCGCTCTTGACCGCCCGGGCCATCAGCTGGCGGCTCAGCTCCCTCCCGCCCGACGCGACGTCGGCCCACGGGTACAGCTGGAAGAAGTGGTCTTCGCTGGTCCCTTCGGCGATCTCTTCGAGCGTGTACGTGGCCGCCGTCGAGATGATGGCCCGGGTGCCGACCCGTTCGGCCGCTCGGGCCGCCCCGAGCTCACCCTGGGCATGGACGAGGCCCGTCAGTCCCGTCGGCGCCAGCAATACCGGCAGATCGATCGTCGCACCGCCGACGTCGACCCGCAGGTCGTCCGGCTCCTTGCCCGTCAGCACCCGACCCCGCAGGGCCCATCGTTCGAACGCCGCCCGGTTTCGTCGGAGGGTGACCTGGTCCTCGGAGCCCCCGTCCACGTAGGCCCAGATCATGTCCGGCAGGGCCCGCCGGGCCCGGCGCCGGTAGTCCTCCACGTTGATCGGGCCGGTTCGTGACGTCAGCCGGTAGCGGATCCCGTTCACCGGCTCCCGCTCCCGCCCGGTCGGCTCCAGCTCCCGGCCGGTCGTGTCCGGATCGGTCGTCGCTCTCGGGGTCCCCTCCGGTAGTTCGGCATACTGTAGTATACCTTCCCACGGCGTCGTCGGGCGAGGGGCGACCGTGCGCCAACCCGAGGTGAGGAGTCCCGTTGGCAGCGACAGAGCGGTCGTGATCGAGATCTCCGAGCGGGTCACCGTCCCGGCGTCGGCTGACGACGTCTGGCAGGTCGTGTCCGATCCGACGAAGGTGGTCGAGTGCATCCCGGGCGCCGCGGTCACCGCCATGCCCGAGGCGTCGGTCTTCCAAGGGAGCCTGGCGGTCAAATTCGGCCCGATGCGCGTGGCGTTCAAGGGGCGCGGCGAGCTCGATCTCGACGCCGATGCCCGGACCGGCACGTTGGTCGCCCGCGGTGACGACGGGCGCGGCGGCACGCGCTTCAAGGCCGAGGCCCGGTTCTCGGTCCGACCCGACGGCGCGCCGGACCGGACGGTGTTCGCCATCGACGGCGAGGTCAACCTCACCGGTCGGCTGGCCTCCGTCGTCGAGGGCGGCGCGGCGGTGGTCGTCGGCGACATGACCGAGCAGTTCACGCAGGCGCTGAGCGATCGCTGTGCGCCGGCCACCCAGATCGACGGGGCGGCGACCGATCCGGTTCCGGCACCGCCAGCCGCCGCCCGCGCCGTGTCGAACCGGACCTGGCTCCGAGGACTCTGGGCCGCACTCCGCTCCCTCCTCGGACCGAGGAGGAAGGGATCCGACCACGAGGAGGGCTCGTGAAGACGTACGAAGCGTTGGCCCACGCGTTCGCCCGGGAGGGGACGACGGCGGTGTTCGGGATGATGGGCGACGCCAACATGCACTGGATGAACGCCCTCGGGCCGAACGGCATCGCTTTCTACAACGTCCGTCACGAAGGGGCCGGGCTGGCGATGGCCGACGGCTGGGCCCGGGCCACGGGGACACCGGGGGTGTGCACGACCACCAGCGGGCCCGGCTGTACGCAGCTGGCGACGACCATGGTGGTCGCCAGTCGGGCCCGCACCCCCTTGGTCGTGTTCTGTGGCGACGTGGCGTGGGGTGACGACCGCGAGGTGCAGGCGTTCGATCAGCAGCGGTTCGCGGCCGCAGTCGAAGCGGGCTTCGTCCGGGTCACCTCCCCCGACCGGGCCTACGACGCGGTGCGCGACGCGTTCTACCAGGCGCGCCTGGAGTCTCGACCGGTCATCCTGAGCGCGCCGGTCGACGTCCAGAAGGAAGAGTTCGAGCGGGACGACGACTACGTCACGTCCACGTCGCTCCTGCCGACGGTCCCGCTGGCGCCCAACCCCGAGCAGGTCGAGTTGGCGGCCAAGCTGCTCCGGGCGAGCGAGCATCCCGTGCTGGTCGTCGGTCGAGGCGCCGTGGCCGCGGGCTGTGGCGATGCCGTCCGCGCCCTGGCGAACGCCACCGGGGCAGCCATCGGGACGTCGCTGTTGGCCAAGAACTGGCTGGGTGACGACCCGTACCACCTGGGGATTCTGTGGTCTCTATTCGACGAAGACGGCCATCGAGCTCTGCCAGCAGGCCGACTGCGTCGTCGGCATCGGCGCCAGCCTCAACGAGTACACGACCGAGTCGGGCTACCTCTTCCCCGACGCCGCGTACGTCCACATCGACGTCCGTCCCCATGTCGTCCTCGGCGACGGTCGGGCCGCGGACTGCTATCTGCAGTCGGATGCTCGGTTGGGCCTGGACGCCATCCTCACCGCCCTCGCCGGTAGCCCACCGAAGGCGGGCTACCGGACGCCCGAGGTCGAAGCCGCCCTCGCCCGGGCGACCGACGACCCCAAGCACTACGACATCGAACCCGGCACGGTCGATCCCCGGGAGGTCTGCCGGGCGATCGACGAGATCGTCCCCTCGGAGGTCGGCCTCGTCTTCGGGAGCGGCCAACAGGGACGGTTCGGTCTGATGCTCCTCACCGGCCGACGGCCGCTGATGATCGCCCAGCACCACTTCGGCTGCATCGGCCAGGGACTGACGGTGGCCATCGGCGCCGTCCTCGCCTCGGGCAACCAGCCGACGTTCCTGCTGGAGGGGGACGCCGGCTTCATGATGCACCTCGCCGAGTTCGAGACGGCCGTGCGCTACGACGTGCCGCTGCTCGTACTGGTCATGAACGACCAAGCCCTCGGGGCCGAGTACCACAAGGCCCTGGCGACGGACCTCGATGTCGGCCTGACGACGATCCCGACGCCGGACCTGGGGGCCGTCGGTCGCAGCCTTGGCGGTCGTGGGGCGACGGTGCGCTCGCTCGACGACCTGGCCGACGCCCTCCGGTCCTTCGTCGACCAGCCCGGCCCGATGCTCGTCGACGTCCGCACCTCCCGCCAGGTGCTCAGCATTCCGTACCGGCGGCTCTGGTTCGGCGAGGACGTGTAGCTACTCCGTCCCCCACAGCTCGATCCGGATGTCCCGGGCCCGGCGGAAGTGCTGCTCGGCCAGAGCGGCGGCTTTCATACCCTCGCCGGCCAGGATGGCGTCGAGGATCGCCCGGTGCTCTGCCTTCGACTCGTCCCCGCGGCCGGCGAACGCCAGCGTCGTCTCCGGATAGCGGGCCAGCTGCATCCGCAGGACGTTCAGCAGGCGGGTCAGCGACTCGTTCCGGCTGGCCTGCCAGATGGCCTGGTGGAACTGGTCGTTGGCCATCGCCAGCTGCTTGGGCTTGCGTACGTCGGTCCGCTCGTAGATGGCGAGCGCTCGTTCGAGGCGGACCCGATCGATCTCGGCATGCCGTTCCGCAGCCAATCGGGCCGCCGTGGCCTCGAGCGCGATGCGAGTCTCGTAGATGTCCAGGATCTCCTCGGGGCTCCGTTCCCGGACGACCAGGCCGCGACTGCCCCGCTCGGCCAGCCCTTCCTGCTCCAAGCGGGTGAACGCCTCTCGTACCGGCGTGCGGCTCACCCCACACAGCTCGGCGATCGTCACCTCCACCAACGGCGACCCGCCGGGGAACGTACCGTCCAAAATGCCGTCTCGGACCTTCTCGTACGGGGAGCGCGTCTCGTCGCTATCGGCGAGCTTGGCGGCGTTCACGACCACACCGCGTCAGGGCTCGCCGTCCGGACGGGGGCACGGCCCGGGAACGGATGACGGCAAGGACGATCGTGGCGGCCGGACAGCATCCACGCGAATCTAGCCTCTCCGTATACCGACGCTTACCAGGGTGTACATACCAGCCGGCCGTCAGTGCCCGACGAAGCGGGCCTCTCGACGTTCTCGCCGGGCGGCCACGCCCTCCTTGCCGTCGTCGCTCGCCTGGGCCCGTTTGACCATCGCCGTCACCGTCGCGTGATCCTGCTCGACGGAGGCCGCGGCGGCCAAGGTGGCTTTGACGGCCCGCAGCGACAGCGGCGCGTTCTTCGCCAACCGGTCGACGACCCGGCGGAGCTCGTCGTCGAAGTTCGCGACCGGCACCGCGGTGACGACGTCGGCCTGACCCAGCCGTTCGGCTGGGACGAGGTCTCCGAGGAGCAGGAGCTCGCGGGCCAGGGCCGGCCCGGCCACGGCCAGCACCCGGCGGCTCATCGGCCACGGCGGGGCGATGCCCAGCTGAACCGACGAGTTCCCCAGCTTGGCTCCGGCCGCGGCGACCACGAAATCACTGTGCAAGGCGATCATGAACCCGCCGCCGATGGCCGCGCCGTGGACGGCCGCCACCACCGGCAACGGGTACCGGGCGATGGCCGTGCACAGCTGCTCGAGCGGGCTCTCACCCTCCGCGTCGTCGCCAGCGGCTCGTTGGCTCAGGTCGACGCCGGCGCAGAACATGGGCCCGTTGGCGGCGATCACGGTGACGCGCTCCTCCGCTGGCGGCTCTCGACGGAAGGCCTCGGTCAGCCCGGCGAACATCTCCCTCGTCAAGGCGTTGCGCTTCTCCGGCCGGTTCAACGTGATCGTTCGCACGGCCCCGGCGTCGGCAATGTCCAGCTCGTCCATGGCCGGACCTACTTCTGCGCCAGGGCGGACGCCCGGTGGGGAAACGAGTCCTTCCGGAAGCTGGTCATCGTCTGCTGGTCGACCGGGACGTCGATGACCGTCGGACGGTCGGCGCCGAGCGCGTCGCCCACCGCGGTGCGGACGTCGTCGGCCGTTTCGGCCCGGACTCCGATGGCGCCGTACGCCCGGGCGACCTCGTCGAAGGCGGGGTTCACGATGTCGGCGCCGATGAACCGGCTGTCGAAGAAGTCGCGTTGGTACGCCTTCTCCGCACCCCAGCAGCCGTTGTTGAGCACGACGGTGATCGTTGGCAGGCCGGCCGCGACCGCCGTGCCCAACTCGACCATGGCCATGCCAAACCCCCCGTCGCCGATGAGGCTGAGCACCGGACGCTCCGGCGCCGCCGCCTTGGCGCCGACACCGGCCGGATAGGAGAAGCCGACCAGCCCGAAGTCGAGCGGCGTCAGCAGGCCCGGCGACTGGTACAGCTGCATGCCGTCGGTGGCATGCAGCGAGCAGGTCCCGGTATCCACCGTCACGATGGCGTTCCGGGGCAGCGCGGCCTGGACGGCGCCGAAGATGGCCATCGGGTGGAGGGGCGAACCGCTCGGTCCTCCCATCTCCGCCCGAGCGGCCAGCAGGCCCGCTCGGTCCTGCTGAGCCGCGGCCAGCCATTTCCCGCCGTCGCGCCCGTCGCCGATCAGTGGCCGGAGTCCCCGCAGCGTCTCGCCGGCATCAGCCGCGATGCCCACCGTGGCGGGAAAGTGGCGGCCGACGGCGGTGCCGTCGATGTCGACCTGGACGATCTGCACCCCGTCGGCGAGGTTCTCGGCCTTGAAGAGCGTGGAGTTGTAGCCGAGGCGGGTGCCCACCGCCAGGACGACGTCAGCCGACTTGAGGAGGGCGGTCGCCACCGCGTTGCCGCGTGGACCGACCTGGCCGACGAAGAGGGGATCGTCGTTGGCCACGACGTCGCCGTGGCCGGGCGACGCGGCGATCGGCGCCTGCAGCTGGCGCGCCAACCCCAGCAGGTCGTCGCCGGCCCGGGCCCACTTCACGCCGGCCCCGGCGAGGACCAGTGGTCGGGAAGCGCCTTGGAGGATCTCGGCCGCCCGGGCCAGTTGCCGCGGATCGGGCAGGGGGGCGCCGGTCGCCTTCGACTCGGCCGCTGGGGCCAGGTCGACCTCGGCCTCGGCCGACAGCAGGTCGCCCGGGATATTGAGGACGACCGCACCCCGACGGCCGGCCATCGCCGTCCGGAAGGCTTCCCGGACGTACTCGGGGATGCGCGCCGCCGACTGGACCGACAAGGTGCGCTTGGTGATCGGCGTGAACAGCGCCTGCTGGTCGATCTCTTGGAACGTGCCCCGGTCGACCTGGCCGGTGGCGGTCGAACCGGCGATAGCCACCACGGGCGAGAACGCGGCCTGGGCCTCGGCCACCCCGCTCACCATATTGGTCGTGCCGGGTCCGGGCTGCCCGGCCAAGAAGACGCCCGTTCGGCCCGAGATACGGGCATAGCCGTCGGCCATGTGCACGCCGTTCTGCTCATGCCGCACACCGATATAGGTGATGTCCGGACAGTCGAACAGCGCGTCGTAGACATCGAGCATCGCCGTCCCGATCACGCCGAACACGTGGGTGACCCCTTCGGCCCGGAGCGCTTCGACGACCGCGCTGCCACCGCGGAGCTTGCGTACCGTCACGTTCCCGTCGCCTCCTTCATCGTCCAACCGGTCACTTTCATCACACCTTCACGGCGTCGTCCGCCGGGACCTGGTCCAGCAGGGAGCCGACCGTCTCGCCGAGCTCGTGGGGATCCCAGCGCTGGCGCCTCGAGACCGACGGCCCCTTTCGCCAGCCAAGGGCCAGGCCGATCGTGCCGCCCCGGACCAAGAACACCTGGCCCGTGACGTCGCCGGAAGCCTCGCTGCCCAACCACACCACCAACGGGGCGATGTTGTCGGGCCCCCGATCGTCGAACCCGTCGTCGGCCGGCTCTCGGCTCCGGTCCAGCTCCTCGGTCATCCGGGTCCGAGCACCGGGCGACACCGCGTTCACCGTGATCCCGTAGCGGGCCAGTTCGGTCGCGGTGATGATCGTGAAGGCGGCGATCCCGGCCTTCGCCGCCCCGTAGTTGGCCTGTCCGACGTTGCCGAACAGACCCGAGTTCGACGTCGTGTTGATCAACCGGGCAGCCACCGTCTTCCCGGCTTTCGACTGCTCGCGCCAGTAGGCCGCGGCAACCTGTGACGTGGCGAACGTGCCGCGGAGGTGGACTCGGATGACTGCATCCCATTCGTCTATGTCCATATTGACGAGCATGCGGTCCCGGAGGATCCCGGCGTTGTTGACCACCACGTGGAGGTCGCCGAATGTGTCGATCGCCGTGGCCACCAGCCGCCGGGCGCCGTCCATGTCGGCCACGTCGTCCCGGTTCAAGACGGCCCGCCCACCGGCCGCCACGATCTCGTCGACCACGTCGCCGGCCGGGTCCTCGCCGGTCGACTCCCCGGCCAGCCCGGACCCCAGATCGTTGACGACGACGCTCGCCCCCTCTCGGGCGAACGCCAACGCGTGCTCACGACCGATGCCCCGACCGGCCCCGGTGACGACGACGACCCGGCCAGCGCAGATCCCCAGCTCGGTCATGCCCGGCGAAACCGCACCAGCGAGGACCCTTCACCGGTGGGGTCGAAGACGGCAACCACCGCCATCCCGATCTCGAGCTCGTCGCCGTCGGCGTACTCGATGTTGGTGAGGACCCGAGGCCCCTCGTCGAGCTCGACGTAGGCCAGCACGAACGGACCGATCTCCCGGTAGGGCCCGTCGCCGCGTCGGTTGACGGTGTAGCTGTAGACGACGCCGCGACCGGACGCGTCGAACCACTCGAGCGCCGACGACAGGCACTCGGGACACAGGCCCCGCGGGTACCAGACGACCGTCCCGCACTGGCCGCACCGCTGGAGGACCAGCCGGTTCTCCGCCGTCGCCGACCAGAACGTCGTCGACTCGGGCATGACCTGCGGCGCGAGCGCCGGAAGCGTCGTCATGAGTCCTCCCTTCCGAGGATCAACGTCGCACTGCCCATGCGGGCACCGAGCGATCCCCCGGTCCCGTGCACCAGGGCGAGCCGACAGTCCGGCACCTGCACGCCGGAGTTGGCCTCCCCCCGCAGCTGGCGGACCGCCTCGATGACCTTCGTCATCCCGCCCCGGTTGGCCGGGTGGTTGTTGCACAGGCCGCCGCCGTCCGTGTTGAAGGGGAGCCGGCCGTCGGGGGCCACCAGGGCGCCGTCGAGGACGAACTGCCCGCCCTTCCCCTTCTCGCAGAACCCGAGGTCCTCGAGGCTCTCGAGCACGGTGATGGTGAACGAGTCGTAGATCGACGCGTAGTCGATGTCCTCCGGCCGCACGCCGGCCTCCTCGAAGGCCCGGGGGCCGGACCAGGCGGCCGCCGTGTACGTCAGGTCGATGCGGCCGTTCATCGTGTGCTTCACCGCCTCGCCGTGGCCGAGCACCTTCACCGCCGGTCGGGCCAGGTCTCGGGCCACCTCCGGACCGACCACGACGAGGGCGCCGCCGCCGTCGGTGATGACGCAGCAGTCGAGCCGGTGCAGCGGGTCACTGACCATCGGCGACTCGAGCACCTCATCGACCGAGACGCGGTTCTTGAGAAAGGCGTTCGGATTGTGACTGGCGTGGATCGACGCGGCGACCTTGATCTCCGCCAGCTGCGCCGAGGTCGTCCCGAACTCGTACATGTGCCGCTGGGCCGCTAGCGCGTACATCGACGCGGTCGTCGGCCCGTAGGGGAGCTCGAACGGGCCCTCGGGTGCCTGCGGGCCCTTCATGCTCCCCCCGGGCGGTGCCCCTCCGGTTCGAGGCTTGCCCGCCAGCGTGATGAGCGCCACCCGGCACTTTCCCTGGGCGATGGCCGCCGCGGCATGACCGACGTGCATCAGGTACGACGATCCGCCGCTCTCCGTCGTGTCCATGTACCCCAGCCGCAAGCCGAGGTACTCGGCCATGGTGACCGCACCGAAACCCGGCGCGTCGGCCCCACAGAAGAACCCGTCCACGTCCGACATGGCCAGGCCGGCGTCGGCCAGCGCGCCGACCGCTACCTCCGCCTGGATCTGGGCCAGCGAAGCTCCGGGGATCTCCCGCAGCGGGTGCTCGAACGCCCCCACGATGTAGGCCTTACCCTTGATCGACACCGGCTCTCCGCACCTCCATGTCCGCGTTACTGTATACATTAGTATGCCATCCGTGGAAGGGCAACGTCGGTCCGACGGCCCGGCCGTCGTGATCGTGCCGGCGTCGGCCGACCTCTCGCTGTTGGGGCCCCTCCCCCCGTCGGTGACGCTCGTCTCGCTGGCCGAAGGCGAGACACCACCGGCTGATGCCGAGGATGCCGAGGTGGTCGTTCTCTCGCACGACACGCTGTCGCTCGTCCCGGGGCTCGGTCGGTTCCGGCGGCTGCGGCTCGTCCAGTGTGCGTTCGCCGGCGTCGAAGGCGTTCTTCCTCACGTACCGTCGGGCGTCGTCGTCTGTAACGCCGGCGCGGGCACCCTCGATGTCGGCCCGGCCGAATGGGTGGTGGCGGCGATCCTGGCCCACTTCCAGCACCTTCCCCGCTACTGGGACGCCCAGGCGGCCGGCCGGTGGCTCGCCCCGGCGTCGCGCCGACGGCTCGACGACGATCCGTGGGTAGCCCGCGAGCTGCTCGGATCGCGCGTCCTGATCGTCGGCGAGGGAGCCGTCGGCCGGGCGGTCCGCCAGCGCCTGGAACCGTTCGGCGCAGCGGTCACCGGCATCACCTACCGCCCCCGACCGGGCACGGAGCCGGTCGACGCGCTGCACCGTCTCCTGCCGACCGCCGACGTCGCCGTCGTCCTGGCGCCGCTCACCTCGGCCACCCGCCGTCTCGTCGACGCCGACTTCCTCGGTCGCCTGCCCGACGGCGCGCTCGTCGTCAATGCCAGCCGTGGCGGGCTGGTTGACCAGGACGCACTGCTCGCCGAGCTGACGAGCCGTCGCCTCGAGGGCGCCCTGGACGTGACCGACCCCGAACCGCTGCCGCCGGACCACGCCCTGTGGCGGGCGCCGGGCTGCACCATCACGCCCCATGTCGCCGGCCGGAGCCGTCACCGGGACCACCGGATCTACCGGTTCATCGGCGACCAGCTGCGCCGCTGGCTGGCCGGTCAGCCGCTGGCCAACGTCCGCGACGACTACTGACCGTCGACCGGGGGCGCTCAGACCAGCGCCAGCGCTCGCTTGGCCACGGCCAGGATCTCGGGGAAGGCGGCGTCGATATCCTCTTGGCGGACCTTGGCGGCCAGGGCGCCAGCGCCGGCGTACGTCAGCATGCCGGGCAGCCGTGAACGCAACGCCGAGTAGATCCAGTCGAGGCAGGACCCGTGGGCGTTCTCGTCGAACCGGACGACGATGAAGTACCCGTCCTCGTAGATGTAGTGGTAATGCGGGTCCTCGGCGAACGCGTCGAAACGGAGATACTCGAAGCCCGACTCGGCATCACAGACGTGGAAGGAGATCCCGGTGTCGTCGAGCGGCAGGAAACTCCGGCGCTCTCGCGATGCCTCGACGAACTTGGTCCCGTCGGCCCCGAACTGCTCGTAGTGCTGGTCCACGAGGGCGTCCGTCAGGGCCCGGTGCTCGATCCCGATGGTGAGGGCACCAACCCTGACGTCCACCGTGTTCTGCGCGATGGGCGGGATGGCGACGGTGTCGCGCCGGACGCCGACGACATGGAGCGGGTTCGGGGCATTCTCGGACATCTGGCCTCCAGTTCTCGTTGTGCCGTTGCTCTCGGGCTGCGCATTCCCTGGTGACGTCGCCGCCGGCGACCGTTACTGCAGGACCTCGGGGTGCGTCGCCACGACCTCTCGTTTGTAGATCTCCATGCTCTGCGCCGCGCTCTCCGGCGCGGCCATGATCCCCCGGTTGGCTTCGACCACCTCGGCCGGCACCTCGACGGCGCCACCGGCCGCATCGGCCAACACCTGCACCTGGCAGCACCGCTCCAGCCGCATCATCCACCAGGCCGCCTGCTCCACCGAGCTCCCGGCCGTGACCAACCCGTGGTTGGCCAGGATGAGCGCGCCGTTCTGGGCTAGTTGCACGGCGATGTTGTCGGCCTCACCGTGATCGGTGACGGCGGCCGGGTAGGGCATGACGTTGATCGACCCGGCGAAGGTCAGGCCGTCCTGGATGACCATCCGGAGCGGTCGTCCGGTGGCCGCCAGGGCCATGCCGTAGGTGCCGTGCATGTGGCACGACGAGATCACGTCCGGTCGGCGGGCGCAGATGGCGCTGTGGATCATGGCCGCCGCCGGATTGATCGGCTCGTCGCCCTCGATCACGTTCGCCTCGGCGTCGGCCATGACCAGCGCGCTCACCGACGCCAACGAGTAGGGCACGGTGCGCGGCAGCGTCCAGAAGTGCGTCGGGTCCACCGTGTCCCGTACGGCGAGATAGCCCGCCTTGCCGTTCTGGAACCCGTGGCTCGCCAGGACGCGGTAAGCAACGGCCAGAGCGACCTGGCGCGCCCCAGCTCGTCGGTCGCCGCAGGGTCGACATCACGCGCCAACACGTCCATCACGTCGCTCCTTCCGTCGGATCGCCCGACCGGCTCACGCGTTCACCGGCTGTCGGTCGGCCAGGCCGTAGAACGCCATCGGGTTCCCGCGCAACCAGGCCCGACGAACCTCCTCGGAGATGTCCGTCCGGGCCAACGCGTCGGTCGCCATCCCGGGGAACGTCCCGTCGGCGTGCGGGTAGTCGGACGCCCACAGGATGCGATCGGCGCCAACCGCGTCCACGATCGTCTGGATGCCCGGCTCACCGCCCTCGACCTGGATCCAGCACTGCCGCTTGAAGTACTCGCTCGGCAGCGCATCCAACGGCAGGTCCTCCGACGTCTTCAACCACTCGAAGTGCTCGTCCATCCGGAACAGCCAGTAGGGCAACCACCCGCCTCCGCTCTCCAAGAACGCGACGCGGAGCCGAGGATGCCGGTGCAGCACCCCGCCGAGCACGAAGCTCACCACCGCCGCCATCTGCTCGAACGGGTGGTTGACCAGATGCTGCTGGCTGTGAGCCTCGAAGCGGGTGTTTCCCAGCTGGTCGAGGTAGGTCCCCGTTCCCTCATGGCTGGCCACCACCGCACCCGCGTCGGCGAGGTAGGCGTACATCGGGTCGAACACCGGGTCGTCGATGCGGCGACCGTTGATCGGGTTCGGCCGGAGCATGATCGCCCGGAAGCCGAGGGACTCGACCGCGTACCGGGCGTCTTCCAGCGCGGTGGTCGGATCGTGCAGGCAGACCAGGCCGACCCCGATCAATCGGGCCGGGTCGCGGTCGCAGAAGTCGCGCAGCCACCGACCGTAGGCCCGGCACATCTCGGACCCGAGGCGCGGGTCGAGGCCGTCGACCGCCGTCACGTACAGGCCCCGGGTCGGGTAGAGGACCATCGCCTCGATCCCCTCGGCGTCCATCGTCTCGAGCTGTGAGACGGCGTCATAGCCCCGCGCCGCCTGGGCGGCGAACCGCTCCTTCTCGTCACGGGTGACCAGCTCCCCGTAGCCGGCCTTCTGGGCGGAGAACCGCGACATCGTCCGGCCGTCGACCGTGATCGTGTGCCGGTGGCGGTCACAGACCGGGGCGACACCGGAGAACCTGGCATCCATGTACCGGTCCCACAGGTCGAACGGCTCCATGACGTGGCCGTCGGCGTCGACGATGGCGATGGCTCCCTGCTCAGTCACCCGTCAGCTCCTCCCGGCCAGCCCCCCACATTGGCAACCCGGCCTGCGCCTGAACCCCAGCTGGCATCGGCCACGTAGTTGATGTGCATACTACCGTATACCAACTGGTGCAGGCAGGCAACGGCCCATCAGCTGGCCGATCGTTCAGAAGACCACCAACGGCGTCACCGGGCATCCGGTCCCCCGCGGCACCCCGATCGGCATCAACGTGAGCGCCGCCGTCCGCCGTCCGGTCCGGCGGACGTGCTCGGCGAGCCGACCGAAGTCGCAGTTGTCGACGATGCAGAGGCCGATGGCCCAGAGCAGCTGGTGGACGGCGGCGTCGGCATGGTCCGGATGGATGGCGTCGTGGAGGTCCCAGGCGAGCAGGGAGACCGGATGGTCGGCGATCCACCGAGCGACGGACTCGCCGGCACCGGGCCGGGGCGAACCCTCCGGCCAGGGCTGCCCGCTCGGCGGGAACCCGCCACCGTCGGCCTCCCACGCGTGACGGCCCATCGACAGCAGCACCGCGTCCCCCGGCTGGACGGCGATGCCGTCGAGGGCGGCGTCCAGGTCGTCGCCGGTGACCGGCTGCTCGGGGTCCACCCACTCGGTGCCCCGCACGCCGGGGATGTCGGCGATGAGGGCACGGGTGAAGATGGGGTGACCGGCCAGATCAGCGACAGTGGACAGGTCCGGATCGTCCCAGGTTCGTCCGTTGTAGAAGGTGCCGTGGCGGGAGAGGTGGTTGAGCCCGTCGACATGGGTCTGGTAGAAGCCGTGACAGTCGAACTGGACGCTGTCCGACGACCAGCCGGTGCTCGGATCGAAGTGGGTTGACACGTCGAACCGGACGCCGGCTTCCTCACGCCGCCGGTGCCGGTCCGGCCGGAGCAGCCGGTCCAGCGTGACGGCGTCGCCGGTCTCGACGGCCGCGGCCGCCGCCCGCCGGGCGTCCGGTCCGATCCGTCCGACCGTCCCCAGGCGGTCGTCGGGTCCGAAGGGTGGCGTCGCCCCGAGCCGGTCGACCCAGTCTGAGAACGACCCGCTGGCGAGCGAGCCCGCTGTCGCCGCCACCATCAGCCGACCGGCTCGAGCGGCAGGCTGATGGTCTGGAGCTCGACGAAGCCGTCGACCCCGAACCGTCCAGATTCGCGACCCAGGCCGGACCGCTTGAACCCACCGAACGGGGTGGCGCGGTTCCGGGGAGCCTGGTTGACCGAGATCGTGCCGGTCCGGACGTGGCGGGCGACGGCAGTGGCGTGGTCGACGTCGCTCGACCACACGGCGCCGCCGAGTCCGTACGGCGAGTCGTTGGCCAACCGGATGGCCTCCGGCTCGTCGGCATAGGCCATGACCACGAGGACCGGTCCGAAGATCTCCTCGCGGGCCACCGTCATCGTCGCCTCGACCCCCGAGAAGACGGTCGGCCGCACGTAGTAGCCCCGAGACAGCCCGTCGGGCGCCGTCGGGCCGCCGGCCTCGAGCCGGGCGCCCTCGTCGATGCCCCGTTCGATGTAGCCGCGGACGCGGTCGCGCTGGGCGGCCGAGACGACCGGGCCGAGCTCGACCATGTCGTCCGGGTCCCCCACCGTGGTCATCGCGGCGATCTCGGCCACCCGGTCGACGATCTCGCGGTAGTGGCTCTGGGGGGCCAGCAGGCGGGAGAGCCCGGCACAGACCTGCCCGGTGTTCATGAAGCAGCCGTTGACCGCGGCCGGCAGGGCGACGTCGAGGTCGGCGTCAGCCAGGAGGATGTTCGCCGACTTGCCTCCCATCTCGAGTGCCACCCGGGTCACCGAGGCAGCGGCCCGTTCGGCGATCGCGATGCCGGCCCGGGTCGAGCCGGTGAACGAGACCATGTCCACTTCGGGGTGGTCGACCAGGGCGGCGCCCACCGTCGGCCCGGTGCCGCTGATCAGGTTGAAGACGCCCGGGGGAAGGCCGGCGGCGTCAGCTGCCTCGGCGATCGCCCAGGCGGTCAGCGGCGCCACCTCACTCGGCTTCAGCACCACCGTGCAGCCGGCCAGGAGCGCTGGAGCCACCTTGTTGACCACCTGGTGGACCGGAAAGTTCCACGGCGTGATGGCCCCGACGACGCCGACCGGGGCTCGCACCACCAATCCGTTGGCGATCCGCTCCTCCCAGGGGAACGACCCGGCCAGGTCGACGTGGGACCGGAAGTGGGCCAACGACCCGGCCACCTGGACCGGCAGGGAGAGATGGCGGGGCGTGCCCACCTCGGCCGAGATGGTGTCGGCCGAGCGCGGTGCTCCGAGCCTCGAGATGGTCGACCATCGCCTCGAGCCGGGCGGCCCGATCGGCCGGCTTCGTCGCCGACCAGTCGGTGAAGGCCCCCCGGGCCACGGTGACCGCCCGGTCGACGTCGATCGGCGTGCCCGCCGGGACCTCGGCGATGGCCTGCTCGGTCGCCGGATTGACGACCTCGATGGTCTCGTCGGCGGCCGACGGTCGCCACCGGCCCCCGACATAGACCTCGCCGTAGTTGCCCTTCATCGGCTCCGCCATGCCTGGCCTCCTCGTCTACCGCATCGGACAGTATGCTACTGTATACTGGATAGGGCGTCCGGGTAGGGGTGGCGCCGATAGCGGCCACGGCTCGCGGGTCGGCGGCCGACACGGGAGGGCAGATGGAGACGAAGGCCGCCGTGCTCTGGGACTTCGGCAAGGACTGGACCGTCGAGGACATCCGGCTCGATCCGCCCCGAAACGGCGAAGTGCTCGTCGAGTTCTCGGCCTCGGGGCTGTGCCACTCGAACGAGCACATCCGGGCCGGCGAGTCGGTCGGCGTGTCCGTACCGATGATCCCGTGCCACGAAGGGGCCGGCATCGTCCGAGAGGTCGGCCCGGGGGTGACGACGCTGGCGCCCGGGGACAGCGTCGTCACGATCTTCGTCCCGTCGTGCGGGCGGTGTGCGATGTGCGCGACCGGCCATCAGAGTCTCTGCGACATGAACGCGGACATCGCCGGCGGTCGGCAGCTGTCCGACGGCACCGCCCGGCACCACGCCACCGACGGCACGGACATCGGGATCGAGTCCCGGGTCGGCTCGGCCGCCTATCACGGCGTAGTCCACGAGTCGGCATGTGTCCCGATTCCGGGCGACGTGCCGCATGCCAGCGCGTGCCTGCTCGGTTGCGGCGTCGTGACCGGGTGGGGGTCGGCCGTCTACGCCGGTGGCGGCGTGCAGCCCGGCGAAGCCGTCGTGGTGGCCGGCATCGGCGGCGTCGGGATCAACGCCGTCCAGGGGGCGCGGCTGGCCGGCGCCGAGCTCATCTTCGCCGTCGATCCGGTGCCGTGGAAGCGAGAGCAGGCACTGGCGTTCGGCGCCACCCATGTGGCCGAGTCGGTGGCCGACGCGTTCCCACTCGTCCAGGAGGTGACGTGGGGCCGGATGGCGAACGCGGTGATCATGACGATGGGCACCGGCGACGGGCAGCAGCTCGGCAGTGCAGTGGCCCTCGCCGGCAAGCGCGGGCGCATCGTGATCACCAACGTCCACCCGCCGCACGAGACCGAGGTGCGCCTCAGCCTGCGCGAGGTAACGGTCTACGAGAAGCAGATCCACGGGTCGCTCTACGGCTCGGCCAATGCGCGGGCGGACATCCCCAAGCTGATCCGGCTGTACCGGGCCGGGCTCCTCGACCTCGACGGCCTCGTCACCCGGACCTACCCGCTGGAGGGCATCAATACCGGGTTCCGCGACATGCTCGAAGGTCGGAACCTCCGCGGCGTGCTGCAGCTCGCCGACTAGGGAGGGCCCCTCCCCCGGTCACCCGTCTCGCCGTCACCCGCGCCCGAGGAACGGCATCTTCGTCGCCATGACGACCGTGGAGAGGACGTTGACGTCGAGCGGAAGCTGGGCCATGTGGGCGACGGCGTCGGCTACGTGGGCGGCGTCGAAGTGCGGTTCGGGGCTGGCATGCCCGTCCGCGACGTCGGCATTGCCGATGTCGATCTGCCCGCAGGCGATGTCGTGCTCGCGACCCTCGAGGGCCGTCGCCCGAGTCAGGCCGGTGAGGCCGTGCTTGCTGGCGGCGTAGGCGCCAGCACCGGGTCGGGGGGCGAGGGCAGCCAGCGATCCGTTGTTGACGATCCGCCCGCCCTGCGGCCGTTGGCGCTTCATCAGCCGCATGGCCTGTTGGGTGCAGAGGAAGGCACCCGTCAGGTTGACCCGGACGACGGCATCCCAATCGGCCGGATCGAGCTCGTCGATGAGTGCGGCCACGCCGAACTGGCCGGCATTGTTGAACAGCACGTCCAGACGGCCGAACGTCCGCTCGATGCGGTCGAACGCCGCGGCCACCGCATCGGCCTCCCCGACATCAGTGGGCAGGCAGAGCACCGGGCGGTCAGGCGGCACCAACGCGGCGGTCGCCTCCAGGGCGGCTTCTCTCCGCCCGATCAGCCCGACGTCGAAGCCGACCCCGGCCAACCGAACGGCGACGGCCCGACCGATCCCGCTCCCGGCGCCGGTCACCACGGCAACGCGGCCGCCTGGCCCGGGGCTCACTCGGCCGACGTGAGGACGCCCGGGGCGGCCGCCGGTCGAGACGGTTCGCCGGGCAGATGTACGCCACGTAGTCGCTGCCCGAGGTTGGCCATCCGATGTCTCGGCACCCGGTCACGCGACGAGGTGCTGAGCAGCCGCATGAAGGCGAAGACGCAGACGAGGTTCACCACGGTCACGACCAGGGCAAAGCTCGCTACTTGGGGGAACGAGCCGTAGTTGAAGAGGTCGACCATCTCGAAGCCGACCACCGGTCGTACCTGGTTGGCGAGGATGAGCGAGACGTTGGTCTCGCCGCTGACGATGACGTACATCAACAAGAAGCCGCCGGCCAGCGCCGGCCGGCACAACGGCGTGACGATGCTCCGCAGCGTGCGGAAGTCCGACGCCCCGGCCATCCACGAGGCCTCGACGATGTCCTTGCCGATCTCCTGGTGGGCGGCCGTGGTGATCACCGACGCGAACGGCAAGAAGACGAGCACGTAGCCGATGAAGAGCAGCCACGGGGTGCCGGCCAGGTGGAACGGCGCGCCGCCGAGCGTGACGAGCAGGGCGATGGCCAGCAGGATCTGGGCCACCACGGCCGGGCTCTTGGCCAGGCCGTCGACCACCGACCCGAAGCGGCGGAACACGCGCTGGGCGTAGCTCAGGATGTGGGCGGTGATGATCAGCGCCAGCCCACCGGTAACGCCGAAGAACAAGCTCCACAAGATGGCCGGGCGGGTCTGGGGGCTGTTCAGCATGTCCGAGACGTTCGACCAAAGGCTCCACGATGTCGGCCAAGACGCCTGCCACAGCTTGAGGCCGCCCACGTAGATCAACCCGCAGAGGGGCAGGAAGACCGCGATCAACGCATAGCCGAAGAACCCGAGCCGGCCGATGATGCGGAACCGACGCCCGAGACGCAGCGGCCGGGTCCCGGCAGCCTTCCCGCCGATGACCGCGACGTTCCCCCGCTTCGTGACCCGGTGCTGGAGCCACCAGAGCAGCACGATGGGGACGAGCATCATGATCCCGAGCAGGAACGCGTTGGCGTACTCCGGCGGGAACTGGGTGGTGACCTCGTTGACCAGTTGGACCGAGAGGATCGGGATGTTGGCCGAGACCCCGATCGTCACCGGCACCGAGACCATGACGAGCCCGACGATCACGCAGAGGAAGAACGCCCCCACCAGCGCCGAGCGCATCGCCGGCAGGACCACCCGGAAGAGGATCTTCAACGGGCCCGCCCCGGCCATCTGGGCGGCCTCCTCCAGACCGGGGTCGAGGTTGCGCAACGACCCGCTGAGGACGAGGTAGGCAAAGCCGCAGAGGACCACCGTGTACAAGAAGATGAGTCCGGGCCAGCTGTAGATGTTCAGCGGCCCGGAGCTCAGGTGGATCCCGACGTCCCCCAGGACGGACCGGATGACCACGTTGAGGATGCCGACCTGGGGGACGGCCAGGAAGATCCAGCCGAGAGGCAGGGCGATGGCCGGCATCAGGAACGGCACCAGCGGGAGCACCCGGCCGGTCTGGCCGATCGACGCGTCCGTCCGTTCGTTCAGCCAGGCCAGGATCGACGCGATGAACGTGCCGAGCACGCTCGAGACGACTACGACGATGGCCGTGTTGATCAGGATGTGGCGAATACCGCTGTCACCGAAGATGTGATGGACGTAGTAACCGGGAATCCCGGTGCCGTACTGGTCCCAGGCCCAGACGGCCAGTCGGATCAACGTCGCCACCAGGATGACGGCGACGAAAAGGGCGATGAGCAGGACGACGATCTTGAAGACGCTCACCCGCTGCAGCCGCGAGCGCCAGACGCCGGCGGTCCGACTGCTGATCATGAAGACTCCGGGCCCCGTTCGTCGACCCGGGCCGACTCCCGCATCGCCTGCAGCTTGTGGGCCGGGACGAGGATCGAAACCTCGCTCCCCTCTCGAAGGTCGTTGTTGCGGTCGGCCGGCATCCAGCAACGCAGCCGGCCTTCGCCGAACATGACGACGCACTCGGCGTGGGAACCGAGGAACCGCACCGCCTCGATCTTTCCCTGCCACTGGTTCTCGAAGATCGGGCTGTCGGACTCTGCCACCTCGTCGTCCATCCGGGCACCGACGACGAGGAAGTCGGACGGCCGGCCGAACGCGGCGAACTGCTCGCCCGCCTGCGGCACCTCGGCGTTGGAGCCCGGTTGCCACTCGGCCGTGACAGAACCGACGAAGCCGCTGCCCGTCACCCGACGGGTTCCCTCGTCGAAGCTGTCGACGGTGATCGAGACCTCGTTGCTCTGCCCGAGGAAGCGGGCCACATGGATGTCCTTGGGCTTGCGGTACATCTCGAGCGGGGCGTCGAGCTGGACGATCCGACCCCGCGACATCACGGCCAACCGGTCAGCCAGCTCCATGGCTTCGGTCTGGTCGTGGGTGACGTAGATGGCCGTGAACCCGAGGGTCCGTTGCATCTTGATCAGCTCGAGCCGGAGCACCTGGCGCACCTGGGCATCGACGTTCGACAACGGCTCGTCGAAGAGGACGATCCGTCGGCCCACCACCAGCGCCCGGGCCAGGGCCAGCCGCTGCTGCTGTCCACCGCTCATCTGACCCGGGTACCGGTCGATCAGCTCGCCGATCCCGACCTTCTCCAAGATGTCCTTCACCCGCGGCCCGATCTCGGACCGCTTGACCTTCGCGCAGCGGAGGGGGAACGCCACGTTCTGCCGGGCCGTCATGTGCGGCCACAGGGCGTACATCTGGAAGATCATGCTGACCGGTCGGCGCTGCGGCGGCAGGTTGACGCCGGTGTCGCTGTCGTAGACGACGTCCTCGTCGATCGTGATCGAGCCCTCGTCGGGGTACTCGAGCCCGGCGATCGACCGCAAGAGGGTGGTCTTGCCGCAGCCACTCGGCCCGAGCAGCACGAGGAACTCGCCCTCTCGGACGTCGAGGTCGACGTCCTTGAGCGCCCTCTCGGCTCGTTCGTCGCGCCGTTTGCCGTACGTCTTGGACAGCCCGCGCACCGAGATGGCGACGGCCTCGGCCGGGGCCGACGTCACCACGCGGTCAGCCGCTACCGGTTCGTCAGCCGTCGTGACCACCAGCCCGTGTTTGTGTGACGTCCGCAAAACCCGCCCGCCCCTTTGACCTCAGTTGCCCCGCCTGGCGACCACCGACCCGGCTGCCGGGTTCGGCTCGGTCATGCCCCACCAGTCTCTCGCGTCTCCCATTCCCGCACCGGGCCGACCTCTAGCACCGGGCCGACCTCTAGCACCGGGCCGACCTCAGTCACTGGCCAGTCCGAGCAACGACAGCACGTGGGCCGACGGTCCGGCCGGCGGGTTGGACGTCAGCTGGACGAATGTCTTGCCGAACGGCGGGGCACCCGGCACCTTGACCGAAGGCAAGACCGCCGGCGACTGGTCCGTGGCGTTCATGATCCTCTGCCCCTGCGGGGTCAGCATCCAGTTCACGAACAACCGCCCGCCGGGCGAGTTGGGCGACTTGGTACTGACTCCGGCCGTCCAGATGAACCCGGCGTCCGGTGGCTTGAGATAGACGATCTTGGAGATCGGGGCTGTCGGGTCCGTCGTCAGCAGGCCGAGCGCGTGGGCCTGGTTGGCGCCGAAGGCAACGAGCTTCTCGCCGGCCGACACCTCCTGAACCCCGGTGACCAGGCTCGACTGCCACTGGATGTCCTGGGCGGCCATGGACGTCAGGAACTTGTCGCCATAGATCTTGTCGAGGTAGATCCACAGGTCGAGCTCCACCTTTACCGTCTTCGGTGTGTCGGTGACCATCTGGCCCTTGAACTGCGAGCCCAACAGGTCCTTCCAGGTGGTCGGCCGGTTCGCCGACGTCACCAGGTGGGTGTTGGCGAAGACCCCGTTCAACCGGTCCGTCCCGACCCCCACGCTCGTCCCGTACTGGAACTGCTTCGGCAGGTTGGCGATGTTCGGGACGTTCTTGGCGGTGAGGTTGAGGAACCAACCCTGCTTCGCGCCTGTCTTGAAGAATGTCTGGTCACCGGCATCCAGGACCACGTCCGCCGGGTACGAGCCGGCTTCCGCGTCGGACTGGTACTCGGCCTCCGCCGTGCCGACCAGGTGGGTCACGGTCACTGAGAATCCCGTACTTCTTCTGGAACGCTGTCGCCAGGCTCTGCAGGGTGGTGGGGTCGTCACCGGAGTAGAGGACGACCGGCTTCCCCGACTTCTTGGCCTGCTTCACCAGTGCCGCCGTCGCCGAGTTCGTTGTCGCGGCCCCGGCGGACCCGGAGCCCCCGACCAACGGCACGGCCGCCATCGTCGCCACCGTTACTGCGGTGGCAAAACCGATTCGAAAGCCAGTCTTTCCCACTGAGCCTGCTCGAGCCTTCCACGAACGGCGCACCCCGCCCCCTCCTTGATCGGTAGACGTCCGACCGGTTCCCATCGCGGCTTCACCACCCCAGCTGCCGCGACCTACGAAACCAGCCTTACCCGAAGTAGACAAGCGATTGCTTATCGGATACCATTGTATACCGACGTATTGGTTTGTCAACAGGTGGTTGACAGGTCGCCCGAAACGACCCCGATCGGGACGCTCCGGCGCCGCCCGCCGATAGTCCGCGAGGCCCACCCCGTCGCCCGTCCGAGCCGGGGCTCTGGCCTCGGCCGACGGGGTGGTTGCACTCTCGCTTCTCGTCCGGCAGACTCTGCATACAGAAGTATGCAGCAGTCGACCCGGCCGTGCACGGTCTGGCACTCGGAGTTCTTGGAGGTGGACGTGAGTCGACCCGAGGTAGATGTTCTCGTCATCGGGGCGGGAAACGCCGCTCTGTGCGCGGCGCTTTCGGCCCGCGAGCACGGAGCCACGGTGGAGGTGCTCGAGTGCGCGCCGGAGGCGGAACGGGGCGGGAACACGGCATTCACGGCCGGGGCGATGCGGGTGGCGTACGACGGAGTCGACGATTTGCGGATCCTGATGCCGGACCTGGCGGAGAGCGACATCGCCCGCACCGACTTCGGCTCGTACGAGCGGTCGAGCTTCTACGCGGACATGGCTCGGGTCACGGAGTACCGGGCTGACCCAGACCTCGTCGAGGTGTTGGTCGAACGGAGCTTCGACACGCTCCACTGGATGACGACGCAGGGGATCCGGTTCGCCCCGATCTACGGTCGGCAGGCGTTCCAGGTGGACGGGCGGTTCACGTTCTGGGGTGGCCTGACGGTCGAGGCCGTCGGGGGCGGCCCGGGATTGGTCGAGGGGCTGACGAAGGCGTCCGCGGAGCGTGATATCCCCATCCACTACCGCACCCGGGCACTTTCCCTCGTCGAGGAGGAGGGGCGCGTCCGCGGCGTCGTCGTCCGCCACCAAGGATCCCAGCAGACCTTCCTCGCCCGGGCGGTCGTCGTCGCTTCCGGGGGCTTCGAGGCCAATCCGGAATGGCGCACCAGGTACCTCGGGCCCGGTTGGGACCTGGCCAAGGTGCGCGGCTCGAGGTTCAACATCGGCGACGGCATTCGGATGGCCCTCGACGCCGGGGCGAGCGCGGCCGGCAACTGGTCGGGCTGTCATGCGGTCGGCTGGGACATGAACGCACCCGAGTTCGGCGACATCGCCGTGGGCGACGGGTTCCAGAAGCACAGCTATCCGTTCGGCATCATGGTCAACGCCCGCGGCGAGCGCTTCGTCGATGAAGGCGCGGACTTCCGCAACTACACGTACGCCAAGTACGGCCGGGAGATCCTGAACCAGCCCGGTCAGTTCGCGTGGCAGATCTTCGACGAGAAGGTCGTCCACCTGCTGCGCGACGAGTACCGCATCCGACAGGTCACGACGGTCACCGCACCGACGCTCGAGGAGCTGGCCGGCGGGCTCGACGGCGTCGACGCGGACGGCTTCTTGGCCACGATCGAGGCGTACAACGCGTCGATCAACCAGTCCGTCCCGTTCGATCCCAACGTCCGTGACGGCCGGTCGACGGTGGGCATCCACCCGCCCAAGACGAACTGGGCGAACACCATCGACCAACCGCCCTTCCGGGCGTTCGCGGTGACGTGCGGGCTCACCTTCACGTTCGGGGGCCTGCGCATCGACCCCGGCACGGCCCAGGTGCTCAACACCGACTTCGAGCCGATCAGTGGGCTCTATGCGTGCGGGGAGCTCGTCGGCGGGCTCTTCTACCACAACTACCCCGGCGGTACGGGGTTGACGGCGGGGGCGGTCTTCGGACGGATCGCCGGGCGCGAAGCCGCCGGCGGCCGGTCCACCAAGGGCTCCGCCACGACCGCCCGAGCGGTCCGATGACCGGGTCGGGTGCGGCCGCCCGTCCGCCGGGCTGAGCGGCGCGGACCGGCCCATCGGCAATGACGGACCACGTCCTCCCCGTCGAGCGAGGCCACGTCATGGCGTTCGCCCGGGCCATCGGCGACCCGAACCCGATCTACTACTCGGCTACGGCCGCGGCCGAAGCGGGCTATCGCGACGTGGTCGCGCCGCCGACCTTCGTCCAGGCGATCGCCCACTTCGACCCGGACTACCACCAACGTCCGCCGCTCGGCCAGCCGTGGCGTGGCTCCGGGCGGACGGTGACGGGGACATCGGAAGTGACGGCGGCCGGCGGCACGAGGCTCCACGCCGAGCAGCACTACACCTACCACCGACCAGTGGTCGTCGGCGACGTCCTCTCGCCGGTCGTCGTGGCCACGTCGACGTGGGAGAAGGACGGGCGCCGCAGCGGCCACCTCACCTTCACCGAGACGACGACGGAGTACCGCGACGACCACGGCGCCCTGGTGCTGACCGCCCGCTCCGTGAGTGTCGCCACCTCCCGCACCGTGGACGTCGAGCCGACCGGCGAGCGGCCGTCATGACGACGACGCCGATACTGGCGGTCGGCGACCGGACCGAGGCCCGACTGGTCGACGGACTCACCCGAACCCAGATCGTGCAGTACGCCGGCGCGTCCGGCGACTTCAACCCTCTCCACACCGACGAGGTCTTCGCCACCCGGGCGGCGGGCTATCCCTCTGTCTTCAGCCACGGCATGCTCACCATGGCGATGGCCGGCCGCCTGCTCACCGACTGGGTCGGCTTGGACAACGTCCTCTCGTTCGGGGTCCGCTTCCGCTCGCCGGTGTGGCCGGGCGACACGCTGGTCGGTGTGGCCGAGGTCCGGACGCTCCGGGAAGAGGGCGGCGTTGAGGTGGCAGATGTCACGGTGACGGTCGCGAACCAAGACGGAGTCGACGTGGTGTCCGGTACGGCGGTGGTCCGATCGGCACCGGCGGGGCGGGGGCCGGGGCCGATCTGATCCCGAGCGATCCGGGTCGCTGTCCCGGATCGCCGTCCCGGATCGCCGTCCCGGATCGGACGGCACCGATGGGACGGCACCGATGGGACGGTGCCGATCGGCCGCCGGCGGTCGGCCGGGCCGCCGGCTCGCTGCTCACGGCCGGAACGCCGCAGTACAATCACGACCGGCAAGGAGCTGGACCATGGGAGTGGTCCGTGGTCCCCGGTGCGATGGCGGTGTCCGAGGAAGTGGCACAGCCGAGCGCCCGGTCGGTCTTGAAGGGGTCGGTGTGGTCAGGGGGTCGCAGCGAGGGACGACACCGGGGGCGGCCGCCACCCTGCTCGGCGGCGAGGCCGACGATCCGACCGAGCCGCCGACTGGCGCTGCACTGTCGGTCCGCAGGCGCACGCGGCGCCTCAGCGGGACCACGCTGGCCGTCATCGTCGCCGGCCTCGTCGTCACGGCGACGTTGACGGTCGTGTCGGAGACCAGTTACCGACACAACGAACAGCGGCTCACGACACTCCAGTCGAAGCTCACGGCATCACTGATCGGGACGGCGCCGGCGCAGCTGGAGGGACAGCTCGCCCGCGTCGTGGGGCTCTCGGCCGAGTCGCCGGATCCGGCAGCAACGTTCGAGCAGGCGATGGGCCCTTTGCTCTCGCCGACCGGCCAGTTCGCATCGGCCGTGCTCGTCCTCGTGAGCGGTGGCCAGCAGCAGGTGCTGGCCCACGTCGGCCAGAAGGCCATCCGCAGCCCGCAGAGCGCGAAGTCGGTGGCCGTCTACAACCGGTCGGCCGGATCAAGCGGGCTGGTCACGACCAGGGCGGTCGGGCGCGGCGTGCAACGCCTCGGTTACTTCGTCTCCGCCCGTGGTCAACCGGGAACGTTCGTCGTCGGCGCGTCACAGCAGCTCCCACTGGACAAGCTGACGACCGTCCCGGCCAACTCCCCCGATGCCGATCTCGACTTCGCCATCTACTTCGGGCGACACCCGTCGGCCAGCTCGCTCATCGAGTCCAACGTCCACCCACCGCTGACCGGCATCCTGTCGACGACGACGGTGCCGTTCGGATCGAACGTCCTGACGTTGGTGGTATCGCCACGAGGCTCGCTGTCGGGCCCGTGGACCGAGTTCCTGCCGTGGGGGATCCTCCTCGTCGGTCTCCTCTTGACGGGGTTCGGTGCCCTGATGACCGAGCACCTCGTCCGGCGTCGATCGGTCGCCGAATCGCTGGCACTGGCCAACAGCGCGCTCTACCGGCAGCAGCGCGACGTCGCGACGACGCTGCAGCACGCACTGCTGCCACACGGGTTCCCCGAGTCCCCGGCGTGGAGTTCGCGGCCCGGTACATCCCGAGCGCGTCGGGCGCCGCGGTCGGTGGCGACTGGTACAGCGTCGTCTCGGCCGGCGAAGGCCAGCTGGCGTTCGTCGTCGGCGACGTCTCGGGCCATGACATCGGCGCGGCCAGCGTCATGGGCGCCATGCGCTACACGGTCCGGACCCTGGCCAAGCTGGGGTTCTCGCCAGCCGAGATCCTCGATCGGACGAACCAGGAGATCGATATCTCCGGCGACGGCTACTTCGCCACGGTGCTCGTCGGGACGGTCGACCTCGGCCGCACAGAGGTGACCCTGGCGTCCGCCGGGCATCTCCCGCCGGTCATGGTCGACAGCTCGGGTGGTCGCGGTGGCCGCTTCCTCGTCGTGCCGACGGGGCCACCGCTCGGGGTGGCATCGCAGCCGTTCACCTCGGCCACCATGCCCTTCCGCCGAGGCGACATCCTGGTGGCGTTCACGGACGGGCTGGTCGAACGGCGGGGGGAAGACATCGACCAGGGTCTGCAGCGGCTGGCGGCCATCGCCGCCCGGTCCACGTCGTCGGTCGACGAGCTGGTCGACGGGCTCGTGTCCGAACTGGTCGGGACGACCAACGCCGACGACGTGGCCATCTTGGCGATCCGGCGGCAGTCCGGCGGCATCGACGCGACCGCCGTCCCCGGCCCGTCGGCGGCATCGTCGCCCGGTCCGTCGCCGAGCCGCCCGCCGGCGTCGGAAAGCCCCGGACCGGCGATGGAGTCCCCGCTCGGTTCCGCCCGCTGAACCCGGTACCGGAGAGTTGGCGGAGCGGTTAGCGGACCGGTCCCTGACGCTGCCGTTGGCCGGGCAGCGTCCCGGGGCGGAGACCGCCCCCCTTGCTCCCCTTCTGGCGGTCCTGGCGACCGGCGGCGCGCCGTAGCGCCCGATTGGAGCTCTGGTCCGGCTGGACGCTCATCTCCATCATCTGCTCGACCGCGGCCGCCCGCTTGTGCTTGGGGATCTGCCGGAGCTGGCGCTCGAGCCGGGTCAGGTTCTCCGGGATCGGTCGGCCCTTTTCGCGGTACTTCTCCAACGTCTTGACCAGCCGGCGAGCTTGGCGGCGGCGAAGCCACGGGACGCGGGCAATGAAACGGGCCGGCGCCGTCCGCAGCTTGCGGAGCCGGCGACGCTTGGGAGCTGTGTCAGAAGCCATAGGAGCCTGCCAACGTTATCCGAGCCTGATCCCGCGCCATGAACCGGCCGGCCCTCACCGTCACTGTCGCGGTCACCGGCGGCGCCGGCGCTCGGCCATCATCGTCCGCATCTCGCGCCGCTGCTGCTGGATCTCTTCGTGGGTCAGGCTCGGCCGCTCGCCGTCGACCCCCATGGACGAGGCCCACGAGGAGGGATCGAGCGCCAGGGCTCCGGGATCCAGCCCGATCTCCGAGGCGATCTGTGCACCGTGTTGGCGGACGAAGTACTGGCTGACGAAGAGCATCTCGCCCAACACGTCGAGGTCGGGCGCCAGCGTCCCGATGGCGCCGTCGATGAACATGAAGTCCTTCATGAACAGGATCAGTTCCTTGGGCAGCCTGGTTCCATGTTTGACCAGCGCCTTCGTGACCCGGCGCATCTCGACGATCATCTGGTCGGCGTTGGCGTTGGTGGCGTCGACGACCGGGCGGTCCATCGGGATCTCTCGCATGAACTCGTCCAGGTCGGCGTCGGGTGAGATGGCGCCGAGATCCTGGTAGCCGACGAGGACGGCCCGGTGGTCCCCCGTCATGGCGGCCAGCAACATGCGGAGGAACACGGTACGCCGCCGGTCGTCGAGGCGGCCGGTGATGCCGTAGTCGAGGAGCGCCACGCGCCCGTCGGGCCGGATCAACAGATTGCCGCCGTGGAGGTCGCCGTGGAAGACGCCGTAGATCATCGCCCCCTCCAACACCGACACCAGGCAGGCCCGGACGACGGCCGCGGTGTCGACGTCCGCCTCCCGCATCCCGGTGACGTCGGTGAAGGCAAACCCGTACATGCGCTCCATGACCAGCACACGGGGGGTGACCAGGGTCGGGTGCGGCCGCGGGACGACGATCGAACCCTGGCCGGCTCGGTCCAGGACCATCGCCACGTCCAGCATGTTCTCGGCTTCGAGACGGAAGTCGAGCTCCTCGACGATCGTCTCGGCGAAGAGCTCGATGACGGCCGGCAAATTGACGATCTTGAGGATGTCGATCCGCCGGGCCAGCAACGGGGCCAGCCAGGCCATCACGGCGATGTCCTCTCGCACGAGACGATTGATCTCCGGGCGTTGGATCTTCACCGCGACCTCCTCACCCGTGCGAAGCGTCGCCATGTGGACCTGGGCGATCGACGCCGCGGCGGCGGCCTCGCCGTCGAAGTGGGCAAAGACCTCGCGAAGCGGCCTCCCGAAGGCCTCGTCGACCGTCGCCCGCACGACCTCGAAGGGCTCGGGCACCACCCGGTCCCGGAGGCCACTGAACTCGGTCACGAGCTCATCGGGGAGGATCCCCTGGGCCGACGAGATGACCTGCCCGAGCTTGATGTACGTGGGGCCGAGGTGCTCGAACGCCCGGCGGAGCCGGCGGGCGATGTCCTCCCTCGAGGCCTCGCCACCCCGCCGGCGGCCCCGGATCGCCCACCCGGCCACCGCAGTGAGGAGATACGCGCTCGTCTTGAGCAGCCTGCCCAGGGGCGGCAGCCGCCGACGCCGGACGAGGTCGGGAACCCCGGCCCGGGTGTGGGCGCGGACGGCGTCGAGACCTTGCCGCCACGGCAGGTCCTCGAACGTGACCTCCCACGGCCCGTGTTCGGTGAATGAGCTGAGTCGGTCCGTCATAGGCGGTTCATCGGGTGCCATTCCCACGATAGGGGTGCGGCATGACCGAGCACCCTGGCGACGTCCGAGCTCGGGGCCCTCGCTTCTGACTCCTGGAGGCGGCGGGCGGAATCGAACCGCCGTACGAGGCTTTGCAGGCCCCTGCCTAAACCACTCGGCCACGCCGCCGGCAGAACGGAGAGCCTATCCGCCCCCCGATCCCCGACTGCCCAAGCCCGGGTAGCCCAAGCCCGGGTAGCCCGGTTCCGGACCACCCGGTCCCGGCCCGGGGCACCGGTCAGGCGGCGGCGAGCGCCAGCGCGGGGTCCGGCAGCTGGTCGCGGCGGGCCTGGATGAAGACCAACGCCACCACCGCGGACACCGCAAGGAGGGCGGTGCTGACCCAGAACCCGACGGTGTACCCGTGGACCTGGGACTGGACGACGGCAGCGGCGCTGTTGCCGTGGGCGACGAGATAGCTGGCCGCCGCGGTGGCGTAGATGGTGTTCAGCAGGGCCGTCCCCATCGTGCCGCCGATCTGCTGGTTCATGTTCAGCGCCGCACTGGCCACGCCGGCGTCGTGGGGCCCGACCCCGATGAGCGCGGTGCTGCTCATCGGGACGAAGGCCAGACCGAGACCGACGCTCATGAGGACCTCGGTCGGCAGGAGGTGGGCGACGAAGCTGCTGTCCACCCCGATCTGCGTCAGCCAGGCACACCCGACGGCGGAGAGCACCATGCCGACGACCAGGAGGGCCCGCGGGCCGACCCGGGGCAGTAGCCGGCTGGCCAGGGCGGCGCCGATGATGATGCCGGCCGAGAACGGCAGGAACGCGAACCCGGTCTTGAGAGCCGAGTAGTGCAGGGTGCTCTGGAAGTAGAAGGTCAAGAACAAGAACATCCCGAACATGGCGGCCGGCGCCAGGAAGGCCAGGAGGAACGACCCGCCACGGTTGCGATCCAGGATGATCCGCATGGGCAGGAGCGGGTGGGTGGTCCGGCGCTCGATGAGCACGAAGATGGCCAGCAGGATCACGGCGGCGATCAGGAAGGCCAAGGTGGTCGGGCGATCCCCAGCCGTCTGTGGTGGCCTTGGTGAACCCGTAGACCAGCGACACCAGGCCGGCGGACGACGCGATGACGCCGGGGATGTCGTAGCGGGTGTTGCCCTCCGCCCGGCTCTCCCGGACGAGCCGGACCGCGAAGAGGGCGGTCAGGACGGCGACGGGCACATTGACCAGTAGGCACCAGCGCCAGGTGGCGTACTGCGTGAGCACCCCACCGGCGATTAGGCCGATCGCCGCACCGCCGCCGGCGATCCCGCCGTAGACGCCGAAGGCCTTGGCCCGCTCGGTGGGCTCGGTGAAGGTGACGGTGATCAGCGACAGGGCGGCCGGCGCCATGAGGGCGGCGAACGCACCCTGCAGGCCCCGGGCCCCGAACAACATCGCCGCGTTCTGGGCGACCCCCCCGAGCGCGGAGGCGGCAGCGAAGCCGATCAGGCCGACGACGAACATCCGCTTGCGACCCATGAAGTCGGCGATCCGGCCGCCGAGCAGCAGCAGGCCGCCGAAGGCAAGGGTGTAGGCGGTGATGACCCATTGACGATCGTCGACGGAGATGTGCAGAGCTTTCTGGGCCGACGGCAGAGCGATCGTCACGATCGACGCGTCGAGCACGACCATCAGCTGGGCGACGGCGATGACCGCCAGGGCCAGCCATCGGCGGGGATCGGGCGCCGACTCCGGCGGGGCGGCAGTTGCGGTGTCGTCGATGTTCGTCATGGGGCTCTCATTCCAACGTCGGGTTTCGTGCGTTCAAGAGGTTCGACGACCGGGAAGGTCGAGAACTGATCGGTGTTCGAAAAGGGCGGTGGTCGGACGGTCTGGATCGGAAAGGCGGTGGTCGGACGGGGTTCACAGCCGGCCCCCCGGAGGGTACCGGGTGGGTGGGTCAACGAAGCAGGGGCAGCATGACGTCGTCGACGAGGTGGACGCAGAACGTTTCGTCGAGCGGCTCGCCGGTGAAGAGCAACCGGGACATGACCATCGCGGGCATGACCTCGGCCGCACTGACCGCATTGGTCGCGGCCGGGCACTCTCCGCGGGCGATCGACCGCTCGACGATCTCGCGGACGACGTCGCGCTTACCGTCGACCATGTGCGCCCGCATCAGGTCGGCGAGAACCGGATCGGTCCGCATCGCCCACAGCACCGCAGCCATCAGCGCGCCGTCCTCGGCCGCGAGCACCTCGCACGAGTGCGTCAGCAGCTCGAGCAGGTCGCCGCGGAGCGAGCCGGTGTCGGGGACGATCTCCATCGTCTCCTCGGCCCGGCAGCGGACGGCCTCGGCGACGATCTCGGCCTTGCCGGACCAGTGGCGATAGATCGTCGCCTTCGACGCGCGGGCCCGCTCGGCGAGCGCGTCCATGCTCAGGCCGTCGTAACCGACCTCCGCGACGAGCTCGAGCGCGGCGTCGAGGATCGCCTGGCCCCGCTCCTCCGACCGCGGTCGGCCCGGCCGGCCCGGTGCGATCGCGCCAGCCGGTGCTGCGACGGTTGCGTCGTCGATCTCGGCTTCGGTCGTCACCTCGGTCGTCATCTGCTGCTCCTGTACGAAAGTGCTGCACGAAAGTGCTGTACGAAACTGTTCCGTACACATCATACGCCGAACGGTAGCGAAACGCAACGGTTTCGTTTCGTATTTCGGCAATAGCCGGCTGGCCTGGGACGGTCCGTCCACTGCGCCCGGGGCACCGGGTGGAGATAACGGCACATCGCGGACCCAGTCGGTGGTTGAATCAGCCGGTGCACATCGGGCTGATCGCACCACCCTGGACGCCGGTCCCGCCGCCACTCTACGGCGGCATCGAGCTCGTCGTCGACGAGCTCGCCCGCGGCTTCGCCGCGGCCGGCCACGACGTCACGCTGTTCACGACGGGCGACTCGACGTGCCCGGTCCCCCGCAAGTGGGTCCTGGCCGAGGCGGAGGGGGCGCGCATCGGCGCCGCGGTGCCGGAGCTCCGGCACGTCATCGGCGCGTACGCCCAGCTCGGCAACTGCGACGTCATCCACGACCACACGCTGGCCGGTCCGCTGCTGGCGACGTCGCTCGGAGCGACTGCGCCGGTCGTGACGACGGTGCACGGCCCGCTCAACGACGACCTGACCGCGCTCTACGAGGCGCTCGGTGGCCGAGTGCCGATCGTGTGCATCTCGGCCGCGCAGCACCGGGCGGCGCCACAGATCCCGGTGGCGCGGGTCATCCACCACGGGATCGACTCGTCACTGTTCCCGGTCGGCGACGGCCAGGGCGACGGCGACGGGCCGTACTGCCTGTTCCTCGGGCGGATGGCACCGGACAAGGGGGCGCACCGGGCGATCGCCGCGGCCCGGGCGGCCGGCATGCGGGTCTTGATGGCCGCCAAGATGCGCGAGGCGGCCGAGATCCGGTACTTCACGGAGATGGTCGAGCCACTGCTCGGCCCGGACGCGGTCTACCTGGGCGAGGTCCCACATGCCCAGAAGCTCGAGCTGCTCGGCGGGGCGGCGGCGCTGCTCTTCCCGATCCGCTGGAACGAGCCGTTCGGCCTCGTCATGCTCGAGGCGCTGGCGTCGGGCACGCCGGTCCTGGCGTTCCCCGAAGGCGCGGCGCCAGAAGTCGTCGAGGACGCGAAGACGGGGTTCCTCTGCGCCGACGAGCGGGCGATGACCGAGGCGATCACCCGGCTCGACAAGATCAACCGGGCGGACTGCCGGGCTGCCGTCGAGGGCTACTTCTCGACCGGTCGGATGGTCGCCGATCATCTCGATCTCTTCGAGTCGCTCATCGGGGCCAGATGAGATGTGCCAAGTGAGATGAAGAGGCCCCGGGGGGCGGCCCACCTATCGGTGCTGGGGGCGATCGTCGGCGCGCTCGCCCTGTCGATGACCGCGTCGGTCACGGTGCCGGCCGGCGCGGCGGCGCCGTCGTCCACTCCCCCGGCTTCGAGCGCGCCCGCGGCCGTTCGGGCAGCTGGTATGCACGCCGGAGTACGGCATCCGGTTCTGCCCGGGCGGCCAGCCAGGGCCGACGGACCGGCGAGTGCCGAGCTTCGACGGCGTGCCGCTCGACGCGGACGTCGCCCTGCCGGCCACCGGGAAGGGCCCGTTCCCGCTGATCGTCCTGTTGCACGGGCTCGGCGGCTCGAAGAAGGAGTACGAGGTCGATAGCGACGACGGCGGGATCGACGACGTCACGCTGGCCGACCGCGGCTACGCGGTGCTGATGTACACGGCCCGCGGGTTCGGCGACTCGTGCGGGACCGCGGCGAGCCGGGTGGGGACGCCGGCGTGCGGGAAGGGCTGGATCCAGCTGGCCGACCAGCGCTACGAGGTGCGCGACACGCAGTACCTGGCCGGCCGGCTCGTCGACGAGGGGCTGGCGAAGCCGGACATCGCGGTGGCCGGCGTCTCGTACGGCGCCGGCCAGGCGCTCGAGCTGGCGATGCTCAAGAACCGCATCCGGCGGCCGAACGGCCGGTTCGCGCCGTTCACGAGCCCCGGCCGGCACGTCCCGATGGCGGTGGCCGCGGTCTACGCGATGTGGCCATGGGACGACCTCGTCACCGCGCTCGTCCCGAACGGCCGGCTGTCGACGACCGCGAACACGCCGGCCCGGACAGACCGCGTGCCGGTCGGCGTCGAGAAGCAGAGCTGGAACACGCTCCTCTATAACGTCACCGCGTCGTACTACCTGTCGCCGCCGGGCGTCGATCCGCAGTCGGACCTGACGACGTGGTACCACGAGATCTCGGCCGGCGAGCCGTACACCGCGTCGGCGGCGAAGGCGCTGACGATCCTGCAGACGTACAAGTCGGCGATCGGCATCCCGATGCCGCGGGGCGGCCCGGCGCCGACGGCCATCCAGAGCGGTTGGACGGACACGCTGTTCCCGGCGTCGGAGGCGACGCACTACGCCAACCGGGTAACTGCGTCGGGCGTCCGGACGCCGCTGCTCTTGATGTTCGACGACGTCGGCCACGGCTGGGCCCAGGACAAGTCGGCCGACATCGCCCGGACGAACCGGCGTGGGCTGGCGTTCCTCGACGCCGCCATGCTGACTCACCGGCGGGCGGCCACCGGCGTCGTCGCCATCGCGCAGACGTGCCCGAAGACCTCGCCGTCCGGCGCAGCGATCACCGGCCGCAGCCTGACCGCCCTCCAGCACGGATCGGTCCGGCTGACCGGGCCGGCCGACCAGGTCGTGACGTCGTCCGGCGGCGACCCGACGGTCGCGGCCGCGCTGAACCCCGCGTACTCGTCGTCCCTCTGCGATCCGATGCCGGCGGCGGCGGAACCGGGTACCGCGGTCTACCAGCAGGCGGCCGGTCCGGCCGGGGCGACGCTGCTCGGCGGCGTCCAGGTCACCGCCCGGCTCCGGATCACCGGCGACTACCCCGAGCTCGTCGGTCGACTGTGGGACGTCAATCCGGACGGGACCCGCCAGATCGTCGCCATGGGCGTCGCCCGGCCGGCTGTCGACCAGCGAGTCGGCGACCAGGCGGCCGGCACGCCGGCGACGGCGGTCACCACGACGACGGTCCGGTTCGAGCTGAACCCGAACGACTACCGGTTCGCCCCCGGCGACACGATCCAGCTCGAGCTCGTCGGCTCGAACGGGCCGTACTTCCGGCCGTCGAACGGGACGTTCCAGATGACGGTGACCGGCCTGGTGGCCAAGGTGCCGACGACCTGACCGGCCAACTAGCTGCGGCTGGCTAGCTCCGGCGGCGCCCGAGCAGCAGCCAGAGGATGCCGACGACGATCGCCACGAGGATGACGATCTTGATCAGGCCCCAGAGGATGCCGGCGACCGCGCTCAGGATCCAGAAGGCGACGATCACGCCGACGACGCCGACCGCGACGAGGACGACGCCATCGACCACCCGGAGACCACCGCTCTTGCGCTTCTCGACGTCGCCTGCCATGCCGGCCTCCCTCGGTCTGGTCGGGCTCCGGCGCCCGGCGGCGCACCGGCCCCGGGGCACCGTTCTCGCTAGGGCCGATGCTACGTTGCCGAGCTATGGCCGAGGTGTCGCTCCGTGATCGTCGCCAGGCGCTTCTCGATCGGCCGACACTGCGAGGCCGCGAGTTCTGCCGGGCATATGCCGCGACAGCCGACGCCTGGCTCTCCGAGCTGGCCGACCGGGCGAGCGACGGCAACCAACGGCGGCTCGCCCTCATCGCGGTCGGCGGCTACGGCCGCGGCGAGCTCTGTCCGTACAGTGACCTCGACGTCGTCCTCGTCCACGAGGGTCGGCGCGACGTGGCCAAGCTGGCTGACGCCATCTGGTACCCGGTCTGGGATCAGGGCGTCCACCTCGACCACAGTGTCCGACGGCCGTCCGAGGTCGTCGACGCCGCGGTCGACGACCTGCGAGTCGCCCTCGGCCTGCTCGATGCCCGGCTCGTCTGGGGCGACGCCCGGGTGGCCGAACCCTTGCTGGCCAAGGCGACCGAGCTCTGGCGGACCCGGCTCGGCGCGACGTGGTTGCCGGTGCTGGCCGACCAGATGGCCGAGCGGCGCCGGACCTACGGTGACCTGGCGTTCCTGCTCGAACCGGACCTGAAGGACAGCCACGGCGGCCTGCGTGACGTCAACGTGCTGCGAGCGATCGCCGTGTACGCGCCGCTGCTCGCCGACTACGTCGACCTGACGTCACTCGAACCAGCGACCGGCTTGCTGACGAAGATCCGTGTCGAGCTGCACCGGAGCGCGGGCCGCGAGCTCGACCGCCTCCTCCTCCAAGACCAGGACCACATCGCCGGCATCCTCGACTACCCGGACGCCGACCGGCTGATGGCCGCCGTCGCCGAGGCCGGGCGCGAGGTGGCGTGGGTCAGCGAGGACGCGTGGCGGCGCCAGCGGCTCTGGCGGCCCGACGCCGGCCGGCGGCCGCGGCCGGTTCGGACGCCGGGCTGCGGCGTCGACTGGACGGACCACCGCCAGAGGACGGCGAGGTCGAGCCGGGCGTGGCGATCGTCGAGGGTGAGGCCGCGCCTGACGCCGGCCGCCGCGGTGGCGACCGACTCGTCGCTGCCGTTGCACGTCGCGGCGGTGGCGGCCGAACGGAACGTGCCGATCGCCCGGGGGGCGCTGCACCGGCTCGCCGACAAGACGCCGCCGCCGCCGGACCCGTGGCAACCGGAGACCCGCCAGGCCCTCGTCCGGGTGCTGGCCACCGGTCGGCCGGCCATCGACGCCCTCGAGGCACTCGACCACGACGGCCTCCTCGTCCGACTGCTGCCGGAGTGGGCAGCGGTCCGTAACCGGCCGCAGCGCAACGCCTACCACCGGTTCACCGTCGACCGGCACCTGCTCGAAGCGGCGGCCAATGCGGCCGCGCTCGTCGACCGGGTCGACCGACCCGACCTCCTGCTCGTCGGCACGCTGCTCCACGACATCGGCAAGGGCTACCCCGGCGATCACACCGACGCCGGTATCGTCCTCGTCCGGACGATCGCCGAGCGGATGGGCTTCGCCCCGGACGACGTCGACGCGCTCGTCGCCATGTGCCGGCTGCACCTCCTGCTGCCGGACACCGCCACCCGCCGGGACCTCGACGACCCGACGACGATCGAGACGGTCGCCGCGGCCGTCGGCGACGAGCGGACGCTCCGCCTGCTCGGCGCGCTGACCGAAGCGGACAGCCTGGCCACCGGACCGTCCGCGTGGGGGTCGTGGAAGGGCGGCCTGGTGGCCGAGCTCGTCAACCGCGTCGCCCGGTTCCTCGACGGCGGCGATGGGCCCCCGGCGGACGGCCACCGCGGCGGGTGGGTCACCGACGCCCACCGCGCGGCCATGGACGACGTCCGCTCGTCCGGCCGCCCCGCGGTCGTCCTCGACCCGCCGCAGGTCGTCGTCGTCGCTGCGCTGGACCGCCCGGGCCTGCTGGCGTCGGTGGCCGGCGTCCTCGCCCTGCACGGTCTCGACGTCCGCAGCGCGGACGTCACCGGCGAGGACGGGGTGGCCGCCGAGGTGTTCACCGTCGAGGTCGGGCGCGGGTCGTGGCCGGACAGCGCCCGGCTCCGCGAGGATCTCGAGGCCGTCCTCTCCGACCGGCTGGCCCTCACCGACCGGCTCGAGGCGAAGGCCCGCGACTACGCCAACGGCCGTCGTCCATCCGCCGCCCGGCCGGTCGATCCGCACGTCCTCGTCAGCAACGAGGCGTCCGCGACGTCGACGGTCGTCGAGATCCGGGCGGTCGACGAGGTCGGCCTGCTGCACCGGGTGACGCGGACGCTGTTCGACTGTGACCTCGACGTCGTCTCCGCCCGGGTGTCGACGGTCGGCGACGCCGTGGTCGACGCGTTCTATGTGCGCGATGCCGCCGGTGAGAAGGTGACCGACCGGCGGGAGCTCGGCCTCATGGCCCAGCGACTGACCGACGCCATCGAATAACGCGAAAATTCCCCCGTGGCCTGGGAAAAAGTGAACATTGTTGACGGTTTACGCCGTCACGACGCATATATCATCTTGATAGCGGACCAGGTCGGCGGAATCGGAGGAACAGATGAGCACGAAGCCGGCGCACGGCCGGCCGCCGAAACGGCGGACCGGGCTGTGGCTGACGATGGCCATCGTCGTCGTGCTGGTGGCCATCGCCGCGGCCGGTGCCACCCTGTACCTCCACTCCCCGCACGGCAGCACCGCCGCCGCTACCGCCCCCCCGCCCATCGTGCCGCTCGACGTCGTCGGGACGACGCCGGCGACCGGGGCCACCAACGTCGCACCGTCGGCGACGATCACCGTCGACCTCTCGACGCCGCTCGACCCGTCGAGCCCGATGCCGTCGTTCTCGCCGCCGATCGCCGGTAACTGGTCCCAGCTCTCCGCCGACGACCTCCAGTTCGTCGCCAGTGGACCGCTCGTCCCCGGGTCCCAGGAGTCGTTGACGATCCCGGGCGGCACAGCCGGGCTCGTCGCGGCCGACGGCCAGCGGTTGGCGACGACGGTGACCGTCGGTTTCTCGGTCGCCCAGGGCTCGACGCTCCGGCTGCAGCAGCTCCTCGCCCAGCTCGGCTACCTGCCGGTCGGCTTCACGCAGGCACGCCGTCGACGTCACCGCAGCAGGAGGCCGACACGCAGCAGGGCACGTTCTCGTGGCGCTGGGCGAACCAGCCGGCAACGCTGACGTCATTGTGGGTCCCGGGCACATACAACCTCATCACCAAGGGGGCGGTGATGAGCTTCGAGACACAGCACGGCCTGAAGACCGACGGGCTGGCCGGTCCGCAGGTCTGGACCGACCTGCTCCAGGCGACGTCGACCGGGACGACCGACCCCCAGCCCTACGGTTACGTCTCGGTCTCGAAGACACATCCAGAAACGACGACGGTCTACCAGAACGGTTCGGTCGCCTACTCGACGCTGGCCAACACCGGCGTGGCCGCGGCCCCGACCGCGACAGGGACGTTCCCGGTCTACGCCCGCTACAAGGTGACGACGATGACGCGGGACAAACCCGGACGGGTCGCACTACGTCGACCCCGGCATCCCGTGGGTCAGCTACTTCAACGGCGGCGACGCCCTGCACGGCTTCGTCCGCGGCAGTTACGGCTTCCCGCAGAGCGACGGCTGCGTCGAGATGCCGCCGGCCAACGCCGCAGTCGTCTGGCCGATGACGCCGATCGGCACGCTCGTCACCGTCGCCTGACCGCGGCGCCTGAACCGGGCCGCCTGAACCGCTCGGGTGCTCAGCCGTCCTCGGCGGCGGCCGCTTCGGTCGCCGCGTGCTCGATGAGCGGGTGGACGAGCCCGAGCTCCCGCAACGTGCGTTCCCGGCTGGCGGGGCGACGGCCAGCTCGACCGGCGTCTCGGGCAGCGCGAAGACGTAGAGGTTCCAGAACTGCCCGAGCCCGGCCGGCGCGATGTCGGCGTAGAGCCGCTGCTCGACATCCGCCCAGCGGTCGAAACCGGCGTCGGCGAACCGGGCCGTCCACCACTCGAACGACGCGATCGTCAGATGGCCTTCGATCGGGCCGCCGTCCGCGTCGACGGCCAGGTCGTCGACCGGGACCGGGCCGGTCAGCTCGTCGCCAAGCGCCTCGTAGTCGGCCAGGCGTTCCGGCCGGACCTTGCCGTCGAGATGACCGTCCGGTCCGGACGCATTGTGGCCGAACGACGGGATCGTGGCGTAGACGATGCCGCCGCAGACGCGGCGTAGCTCGGCCAGCGCGGCCGGCACCGCGTCGGGTGGCAGGTGCTCGAGGATCTCGAGCGCGGAGACGAGCTCGAACTCGCCGTCGTCGTATGGCAGGCCGTGCGAGAGGTCGCCGAGGCGGACGTAGCCGAGCGCACCGGGCGCGGCGTGCTCGACCGCGTACGGACTGACGTCGCAGCCGTTGGCATCGACACCGAGCTCCCGGAGCGCTTCGACGAGGTAGCCCCGAGCGCAGCCGACGTCGAGCGTCCGCCGGACGCCGAAGTTGCGCCAGAGGAGGTACGCGGCGATGTCGGCGTTCGACGAGACCCGGTCGTAGGTGGCGTAGCCGGAGTGACCCTGCCGGTCGCCGGACGGGTCGCGACCGACGCCGAAGTAGTGGCCCCCGTAGAGGTCGTCGGCGCCGGCCGCCCGGGCTTCTTCGACGACCGCGCCGATGCGGGCGGCCCGGGCCAGCTCGTCGGCCGTTCGGGACATGACGCCCCGCAGGGCCGGATAGGCGGTCGCCAACTGCACGAGCCCCTGACGTCCCCTGGCCACGAAGGGCGCGAGTCGGGGGCTGACCATCACCAGCGAGGATAGTGGTCGTAGTCTCCTCTTCGGTGATCCGGGGGGCCGTGAACATCACCGGGCGACTTCTGCTCGCCGTCGGTGTCGTCGTCCTGCTCTTCACCGCGTTCGGGCTCTGGGGCACCGGGATCTTCGAAGCGCACAGCCAGGCCGCGCTGCGCGGCGAGCTGGCCGAGACGTTGCCGTCCGGGGCGACCGAGCGGGCGGGTCGGATCGCCGCCCGGCCGGCCTCGAAGGCCGCGCCGGGGCGGCCGGCCACTGCCCCACCGGCCGCCGCTCCGGCCGCCGGACAGCCGATCGGGACGATCCAGATCCCGACCATCGGCCTGGACCAGGTCGTCGTCGAGGGCGTCGGGACCGCTCAGCTCGAGATGGGGCCGGGCCACTACCCCGGCACGCCGCTCCCCGGCGGGCGGGGCAACGTCGCGATCGCCGGCCACCGGACGACGTACGCCCACCCGTTCTACGACCTCGACCAGGTCACGCCGGGCCGCACGATCGTGCTGACGACGGCCCAGGGCATCTTCGTCTACACCGCGGACGGCCAACAGGTCGTCCAACCGACGGACGTCGCGGTCGTCGGGCCGAGCGTTCCGGCCGATCTGACGCTCACGACGTGCAACCCGCGCTACAGCGCGGCGACCCGTCTCGTCGTCACGGCGACGCTGACGTCGTCCTTGCTCTTCCCGGCGGCGGGCACGACCGCCCAGACGGGCGGCGGCGGGCGGTCGGCCGACCGGGCGCCCATCCAGAACGCAGCGACGCTGCCGGGAACAGGCCTGGCCGGTGGGGCCGGCGGCGGCGAGCGTTGGGCGACGGCCGTCGGGCTCGGCGCCGCCACCGTGACCGTGGCGTTCGCGGTCTGGTGGCTCGCTCGGCGATCCCGGCGGCGGTGGGTCGTCTACGTCCCCGGTGCCGTCGCGGTGCTTGTCGTCCTGTTCTTCTTCTTCGCCGCCGTCACCCCCTTGCTACCGGCCAGCCTCTGATGGCAGCGTGACGGTCCGATGAGCGCTGACCACGATTCGGACGGGGGCGACGGGCCGAACCGCGATGACGAGAGCCCGGCTGGTGCTGGCGGGTACCCGCCGCTGGCCGACCAGTTCCGGTCGTTCGCGGTCGCGGTCGGACGGGACGGCACAGCCGTCTACGAGCACATCTGCCGCGGCGTCGCCGGCGACGCGGCATTGCTCGAGCTGACCGCGCTGGCACCGTCGGCCCAGCGGCGTCCGAACCTGCTGCTGGCGGCGGTCCACTTCCTCTTGCTCGGCGGAGCCGACGGTCCGCTGGCCGACCACTACCGGACCGTCGCCGAGTGGCGCGGAACGCCCCCACGCCGGCCACCGGACGACCGGGACGCGTTCGCCGACTTCGCAGCGTTCTGCCGGGACCACCGTGACGAGCTAGCCGACCTGCTGGCGACGCGGGCGACGCAGACGAACGAGGTCGGTCGCTGCGCGGTCCTGCTGCCCGCGTTCGTCACCGTCGCCACCGAAGCCGACCGGCCGCTCGCTCTCGTCGACCTCGGTGCGTCGGCCGGGCTGAACCTTCTGTTCGACCGCTACGCGTACCACTACGCCGACCCAACGGGTGCCCCGGCTCTCGAGGCCGGCGTCACCGGTTCGCCGGTCGTGCTCGATTGTGCCGTCCGCTCCGGCGTCCTCCCCGACCTCACCCTGCCGCCGGTCGCCCACCGGGCCGGTATCGACCGCCAGCCGGTCGACGTCGACGACGACGACGCCGCCCGGTGGTTGCTCGCCTGTCAGTGGCCGGAGCACGTCACCCGGTTCGCCCGGCTCCGGGCGGCCATCGACCTGGCCCGGACCACTCCCGACCGGGGAGCCGTCCGGACCGGCGACGTCGTCGACGACCTCGCGGCCACCGTCGCCTCGGCGCCGCCGGCCGCCCACCTCTGCGTCTACCACTCGTGGGTCGCGGCGTACCTGACGACCGAGCGCCAGCGGGCGCTCGGCTCGGCGATCGCCGACATCGCTCGCTCGCGGCCGGTCTCGTGGATCTTCGCGGAGCTCCCCTACGAGGTGCCCGGCCTGCCGGTCCCGCCGCCGCCCGAGCAGGCGGGCGGTCGTCCGGTCAAGGGCGCCACCACGGTCGTGCTCGTCGACCTCGCCGGCGGCCGGTCCCGGGCCCGCCGGTTGGCCGACGTCCACCCGCACGGCCGGTGGATGCACTGGTGGGGCGTCGGCGCCGACTAGGAGCCCGCCTGGTGCTCGTCGCCGCTGTCCCGGTCGGCCGCCGGCCCCCACGGTGCCTCCCGCCGGGCGGGGACGGCGATCCCGTCGTCGCCGACCATCGCCACCGTGCCGACGGCGCGACGGCCGAACCGGGAGCGGATGGCGTCTACCGCCGCGGTGACGTCCGCCCATTCCGCCTGCTGCCGGGCGGCCCGGCGGCTCCGCTCGTCAGAGCTCGTCGGGCCGGCGTTGGTGGCATCAGGGTCGGCGTCGAGGTCGAAGGCGAGCTGCTGGGTCCGGGCGGACGGCTGGAGGCCCGAGACACTCACCCCGAGCAGGCGGACGCCCGGATCCGGGTCGACCGCGTCGAGCAGCGCACCGGCCACCGCGGCGATCGCCCCGCCGGTGTCGACCGCGACCGGGAGCGTGTGCGAACGGGTGGCCATCGAGAAGTCGGCGAACTTCACCTTCACGGTGACCGTCCGCCCGGCGAGGTCGCTGTCGCGGAGGTGACCGGCGACCGACTCGGCCATGCGGATCGCGTGGCGCTGCAACGTCGCCGGGTCGTAGAGGTCGTCGCGGAACGTCTCCTCGTGGCCGACCGACTTCGCCGGCCGGTCGGGCACGACCGGGCCGGGGTCGTGCGCTCGGGCCAGCGCGGCCAGGTGGAGCCCCTGCGCCCGCCCGAGCCGGCGGGCGACGATCTCTTCGGGCAGCGCGGCCAGCTCGCCGACCGTCCGGACGCCGATGTCGTGCAGCCGCTTGGCGGTCGCCGGGCCGACACCCCAGAGCGCCTCGACCGGCAGCGGGTGGAGGAACGTCAGCTCGTCGTCGGGCCGCACGACGAAGACGCCTGATCCGGGCCGCCGGCCACCGCGATCAGCCGTCGGCTTGGCCGCCCGCGACGCCAGCTTGGCGATCATCTTCGTCCGACCGACACCGACCGAGCAGTCGAGCGCCAGCTCGTCGCCGACTCGTCGACGGATCTGGCGGGCGATCGTCTCGGGCTCCCCGAGCAGCCGCCGCGCCCCGGTCACGTCGAGGAACGCCTCGTCGAGCCCGATCGGTTCGACCAGCGGCGTCACCGACAGCAGGACGTCGCGGAGCTGCTGGCTCATCGCCGCATACCGCGAGTAATGGCCGTCGACGAAGATCGCCTGCGGGCAGAGCTGCCGGGCCCGTAGCGACGGCATCGCCGAATGGACGCCGAACGCCCGCGCCTCGTACGTGCACGACGCGACGACACCGCGGGCCCCGCTGCCGCCGACGATCACCGGCTTGCCGGCCAGCGACGGATCGTCGAGAACCTCGACCGACGCGAAGAAGCTGTCCATGTCGACGTGCAGGATGGCCGGAACGATCTCCGGGCCGGCGGCGTCCGGCCGGTCAGCCACCGAGCCGCAGGCGGCGGAACCCCTCGGCGTAGGCGACGCCGGCCCGTCGGCCCTCCTCTTCGGCCCGGCGGCGGACCGCTTCGCCGGCCCAGCCGTCACCGGCCGCGAACTGGCTGCGGTGGCATTCGACCGCGGCCGCCTTGACCTCGACCGACGACGACACGTCGACCCAGACGTCCGGCTCGAGCGTGCCCGACAAGTACGCCACCGTCACCTGGTGGGCCGGTCCGGCGTCCGGGAAGTAGTGCGGGAGGGCGGCCGCCGGCGAGAGCGCGTCGAGGAGCGCCCAGCCCGCCGATCGGTGGTCGCGGTGGTTGAAGTAGTCCTGGCCGAAGAAGACGGCCGTCGGATCGTGGCCGAGCGCCACGTCGGGCCGTAGCCGACGGATCCAGCCGACCAGCTCCCCCCGGAGATCGGCCCGGTCGTCGAGCTCGCCGTCCGTCGCGCCGAGCACCCGGCACGACGCCAGGCCGACCACCTCCGCCGCCTCGGCCAACTCCTCCGCCCGGAGCTTCGCCAGGTCGGCCGGATCGACCGACGGGTCCGCGGTGCCGCGCCCGCCATCCGTGCACACCAGGAGGTGCGCCGCGCAACCCTCGCGAGCCCAACGGGCCAGCGTCCCACCGCACCCGACATCCGCGTCGTCCGGGTGGGCGTAGACCGCGAGCGCCACTTTCGGCACGTCGGCCACCAGCTCCGCCGTCATGAAACCGGCGTCATCCCCGCCGCTTCGGCTCCGTCGTCTTCGTCAGCAGCCCGACCTCCCGCTGGAAGTCGCCGAGGTCCTCGAAGCCCTTGTAGACGCTGGCGAACCGGAGGTACGCCACGTCGTCCATCGCCTTCAGCTGCTCCAGGACGGCCACTCCGACCTGCTGGCTCGACGGCTCCGTCGAAACCCCGCGCAGCGACTCCTCGACGCGCTGGGCCAGATCCTGGAGCATCTCTTCGGTGACCGGCCGGTTCTTGCACGCCGCCCGGACCCCGTCCACCAACTTCGACCGGTCGAACGGCTCCCGGAGCCCGGATCGCTTGATCACCCACAACGGCTGCTCGTCGACGCGCTCGAAGGTCGTGAACCGCCGCCCGCACCCCAGGCACTCGCGCCGGCGGCGGATCGCCGCCCCCTCGTCGGCCAGGCGCGAGTCGACCACTCGGTCGTCGTCGACTGCGCACCACGGGCATCGCACACGGCGACGTTACCGCCCCGCTCGGCCTCCGGAGCCCGGGGGAGAAGGGGCTCAGGGGATGGCGATCCGCTCGCCCGGCACGACCGTTGTCGACCCGAGCCGGGCCGCCAGCGCCGCCGCCAGCGGCCGGGGGTCGCCGCCGCCGTCGATCTTCGTCGCGATCGACCACAGCGTGTCCCCCGGCTGGACCGTATAGACGGTCGCCGCCGCCGCCGCCGCCGGCGTCGCCACCGCCGCCGCTGGCGTGGCCACCGCGGGCGCGGCCGGCGCCGACCGGCCCCCGAGAGCACTCACTGGTAGAGCCAGGGCGACCAGAACTCCGGCTACCAGCGCTCCGAGGGCCAGCCGGCGCCGACGGACCCGGACCGACGCCCGACCCGGCCGGTGCGCCGGCCCATCGAGGCCGGCCGGCCAGAGGATCTCCGCACCCTCCGCCACCGGCCGCCGCCCGACGTCCCAGGCGGTCGCCAGATCCGAGTGGCTCGACACCGGCTCGCCCATGAGCGCCGACCCGGCCGGATGGGCCTGCGGCCACGCCGACGGATGGTTGGCCCGATGCCGATGGATCTCGACCGAACGACACTCGGCCGGCGCCGCCTCTGGTACCAGTTCGACGAGCCGCAGCGTCGGGCGCGGCCACGGGACGTCGTCGAGCTCGAGACCGGATTGGGGCTCGAGGTCGGGCAGCGGTGCGATGGCCATCAGCGGGCCTCCCGGGAACGGCGACCCTCGGGGGTCGCATCGGCGATAGTGCACGAACGCCTGTTCGTCATGGCCGTTATCTCATCACGAACGGGTGTTCGTGTCAACCGGAAATTCCGAACAGATGTTTGCCTTCGTCCGACCGACGGTCTATCGTCTCCGGCAAACGGGTGTTCGCCTCGAGCGAACGCCCGGGAAGAGGGCGAGAAGAGGCGAAAAGGCCGGGCGGCAACCGCGGTCCGGACAGGCAGAGACGGCAGCGGCACCCCACGGGAGGAGCAGACGGTCATGGCAGAGGCGTTGAGCGGCAAGCGACGGCAGATCCTCGATTTCATCGCCGAGTGTCAGCGAGAGCGGGGCTATCCCCCGTCGGTCCGCGAGATCGGTGCCGCGGTCGGTCTCACCTCGTCAGCGACCGTCCAGTCGCATCTGAAGGTGCTCCAGCAGGGTGGTTTCCTGCTGCGGGACCCGACGAAGCCACGGGCCATCCAGGTCAGCTACGAGCCGTCGTCCGGGGTAGCGATGGCACCCGGCCCGGTCCGTCAGGTTCCGCTCGTCGGCGAGGTCGCCGCCGGGACGGGCGTGCTCGCCCACGAGAACGTCGAGGAGGTCGTCTCCCTCCCCGAGCAGTTCACCGGCACCGGCTCGATCTTCATGCTCCGGGTGCGGGGCGAGTCGATGATCGACGCCGGCATCTTCGACGGCGACTTCGTCGTCGTCCGTCAGCAGCCCGACGCCGAGAACGGCGACATCGTCGTGGCCGGCCTCCCCGACGACGAGGCGACGGTGAAGACGTTCAGCCGACGTCGGAACAAAGTGGTCCTGACCCCGGCCAACCCGACGATGACGCCGATGGAGTTCCCGGCGGCCGACGTGACGATCTTCGGCAGAGTAGTGACCGTCCTCCGCCGTCTCTGAACGACGGCCGGTCAGCGCTGGGCCGCTCCGGTCGGGCCCTCCGGGCCAGTCAGTCCCAGAGCCGGTCGGTGTACGTGTCGGTGCCGGGGATCGTGGGGATGAACGGCAGCGCGGCGATCACCGTGCCGAGCCCGGACTCGGCCAGCTTGCGCTCGTGCTCGAGGATGACCGGCTCCCAGGACGTGCTCGGATGGGCGTCGAGGAACCACAACAGGAGCGTCCGCTGGTCACTGCCCTCGTTGCGCGGCACATCGCCCGGGGCGTCGACGAGCAGGGGCAGCGGGCTGAACGCGCCGACCAGATCGGCGTCGGTGCCCGGCAACAAAGCCGGCAGGTGCTCGGTACGCAGCCACTCCTGGAGCTGGTCGTCGGTGACACCGTCGGCCCGATCGATCCAGACGGCGACGAACCCTTTGTACGGATGGTCGAGCGACAGCTCGATCGGCACGCCGTCGGGGTCGCGGCGGTGCTCGCCGACGAACCGGTAGAGGAGCGTGTGGACGTGGTCGCGCTCTTCGAACATTCGGCCGGCCGCGTGGAGAGCCCGGACCTGACGGACGGCCCAGCGGTTCCAGATGTCGTGATAGCCGTCGAGCACGTAGTAGACCGCGACATACGAGCCGAGGGCGGGCTGACCGGTGATCGGTGACGGGTCCGGCTGGCGCAGCGCCTTCAGATCGGCCGTGGCGACGAACCGCCGTCCGGAGAACTGGTACGGGCCGATCATGCAGCCGGCATAGAAATGGTCCCGCTCGTACCAACGGTTGTAGGCCACCTCGTGACCCCGTCGGGGCTCGACGACGGTCAGCAGGATCGAGCCGAGCTTGATCGGTTCGGCGCCAGCCGTGATCTCCAGCGGCCGCGGCGATTTGGGCACGGTGTCGGTCATTTCCGAACCGTAACAGGGCCGCCGTCGGCCGAGCGATGCACCTACGAGGCGACGGCGCCGGAGGCCAGCGGTGTCTGCGTCGGCGCAACCGACCCACCGGTCGGTTCGACGGTTATGGCCAACGCTGTCGGCGTCGCCGAACCGGCCACCGTGAACGTGACCTGGTGGGGATGGCTACCCATCAGGCCGAGCGAGATCGGCCGGCCGCCGAACATCGCCCAGAGCTGGTACGTCTCGTCCGACGGCAGCGCGGCCATCGACGACGTCACGAGATAGCCGCGCTGGTCCGGGGTGATCACGAACACCGCCACCTCGCTCCCACCCGGCGCGTCCATCCGAACGAGCTGGTGACCGGGCTCTTCGAGGGCGTTCGCCGCCGCACCGGGGCCGGCACCGGCCAGGGCGGCCCTCGCCTGGTCGAGCTGGTCGTTCGTCTGCGAGAGGTTGACTGCGAGCACCGCGACGGCCACCGCAGCGGCGACGCCGACCGCGGCCGCCGCCCACCGGAACGTCCGACGGCGGCGGTGCGCCGACAGGTCGACCGCTGCGTCGGGCCGCTCCGCCCGGTCCGGCTCGTCGATCGACACGACGTCGACGTCGCCGTCGCCATCGGGAGCGGGAGCGGGAGCGGGGGCAACGTCTCGATCGACCGTGATGCCCCGCAGGAACGTCGGCCGGCCAGCCGGGCCCGAATCGGTGCCCGGCGCCGTCGCGGCGACGCTGACGGCGATCCGATCCCACAACTCGGGCGGCGGCGCGTCGGCGTGGTCCGCCGTGGCCGCCACCGCGGCGGTGCCGAGCGCGGCCGCCGTCTCCCGGTAGCCGTCCAGCTCGGCTCGGCAGAGCGGGCAACCGTCGAGATGGGCCTCGACCATCGCCTTCTCGCCGGCATCGACCGCGTCGAGCGCGTACGCACCGAGGAGCTCTTCGATCTCGCGGTGGCGCAGGTCCGTGCTCATGATTCTCTCGCCTCACGATCGCGATCGCGATCGCGATCGCCGGCATCGGACAGCGCGCTGCGCATCCGGCGTAGGCCGGTGCGGATCCGGCTCTTGACGGTGCCCTCCGGCAGCGAGAGCACGTCGGCCACCTCGCGGTACGTACGGCCGCCGAAGTACGCCAGCTCGATCGCCGCCCGCTCCTCTTCGGGAAGGTCGGCGACGGCCCGGGCCACCTGGTCGGTCACCATCAGATCCCAGACCTCCCGCTCGAGGTCGTAACCGGCGTTGGCCGTCGCCCGGGCTTCCCGCTCCTCTCGCCGCGCCCGGGCTTGGCGGGAGCGGACGACGTCGACCGCCCGGCTGTGGGACTGGGCCAGGAGGAACGCCCGGAGCGTTCCCCGGGCAGGATCGAACCGGTCCGGCTGGTGCCAGAGCCGGAGAAATACCTCCTGGACGATGTCTTCGGCGTCACCGACGTCCCCTCCGACCTTCTTGGCCAGACCGAAGACGACACCACCGTGCCGGCGGTATATCTCGGCCAGCGCCTCCTCGCGGAAGCGTCCGACCGCCACCACCAGCTGCGGGTCGCTGAGCTCGGTCACCGGTTGCATTCAGTGGGTATACGGAACGGATGGGCGTTTGGACGGGACGAAGTTCGAGCTCATCCGGACCGGCCATCGGCGACGGAGGTGGAGTGATGGGAACCACGATCGACTCCTACAAGGAACGGGCGGCTCGGCTCGACGTCGACGGTATTGACTTCGACGCATTCCGAGACCGCCCCCTGTCGTCGGATGGACTGCGCTGCCTACGGTACATGCACGACATCGAGCACCACACCATCTGCTACCTCCGCGACCTCCTCTTGACGCCGGCCCACCGGGATCCCGAGGTCACCGCCTTCCTGGCCTGCTGGGCCTACGAGGAGCTCTGGCACGGTGAAGCACTCGGGCAGGTGCTCGCCGCCCACGGTGAGACCGCCGGCGCGCCCCGGATCGCCGCGCTGCGCCAGCGCCGCCGCTCCCAAGACCTCCGGGAGTCGTTCACGCACTTCGCCTGTTCAACCGTCATCGGCGAGCCGTTCGTCGCCGTCCACATGACCTGGGGCGCGGTCAACGAGTGGACCACCCAGGCCGGCTACGCCCGCCTCGGCGCGACCGAACAGCACCCGGTCCTCTCCGAGCTGCTGAAACGGATCATGAAGCAGGAGGGCCGGCACGTCGACTTCTACGCGTCCGAGGCGAGCCGCCGGCTGGCGGCCAGCCGTTCGGCCCGACGGCTCACCCGGCAGGCGCTCAGCCGCCTCTGGCGACCCGTCGGCTCGGGCGTCATGCCCCGCTCGGAAGTCGCGTTCCTCGTGCACCACCTCTTCGGCGACGAACAAGGGCAGGCAACGATCGGCCGGATCGACCGCTGCGTCGACCGCCTACCCGGCCAGCACGGCCTCGGGCTGCTCCATCGCGTCGTCGACCAGTACGCCGCGGCCGCCTGACCGCTTCTGGCGAGCCGGCCGCTCCCTTCCCGGCGACCGGTCGCCGTCGCCGCCGCGCCGGTTCAGGTGTACATCAGCGAGCCGGGCGTCGTGAGCAGCTCACCGGTCTCCACCCACGTCTTGAGCCCCGACAGGATCATCGGCCAGCCGCCGTAGAGCTCGGCGTTGGCGTCCTCCCGCAGCTGGTCGTGGGTGACGGTCAGTCGGCACGAATCGCCGACCGGCTCGATCGCCCACGTCACGCGGTGACGCTCCCTCGTTCTTCACGTCGTCGCTCCACAACGCCGTCATCGTGTGGACGAGCCGCGTCGGCGGCTCGACCTCGAGCACCTCACCGGTCCCGAGGACCAGCCCGGCCGACGGATGGACCATCTCGATCGACGACCCCGCGGTCCACTCCGCACGGGCTTCGACGCCGAAGCTGTACTTCGCTCGCGTCGCCGGGTCGGTGATCGCCTCCCACAGGCGCTCCGGCGTCGTCTTGATGTAGATCTCGAACACCTTCTCCATCGGGCTCTCCAATCTGTGCTTCAGGTCGCTGAGCGTCGCCGCCCAGGGCTCGGCGTACTTGCTCACCCACCGGTCGTGGACGAGCCGGATCGGGACCGCGTTCAAGAAATGGAGCTTCTGACGGCCCCGACGCTTCGTCACGACCAACCCCGCGTCCTCGAGCTGCTTGAGGTGCTTCATGACGCCGAACCGCGTCATCTCGAAGCGGTTCTCCAGCGCGCCGAGCGTCTGCCCGTCCTCCGCGAACAGCTCGTCGAGCAGCTCACGCCTCGTCGGATCGGCCAACGCCTTGAACACCATGTCCACGACGACACAATACGTGACCATTTAGTCACATGTCAACCCTGTCGGAAGGCCGTTGTCCGGCTCTCGTGGGTCATCCCGAGGAATTCCGAAGAAAAATAGAGAGTTCCTCATCCAAGAGCCCGCTGGCACCGGATGGGAGGTGATTCGGCGGGAACCGAACGTGGCGGCACTTCGCGGCGCCCCCACCGGCATTGGCCCCCTCCGTGCCGGTGGGGGCCCGCTTCCGCCACCGAGGCGAGGAACGGAGCGGGCCAGGAACGGGTGGGGCCGCGGCAACCGGGCTCGGACCGGGGCGGAGCGGGCCCGACCGGTCAGGTCGACCAGACCGGTCCAGTCGAATCGCGCGCTAGACCGGCTCGGTCAGCAGCGCGGCCAATGCGGCCCGGGTCCGAGTGAGCGAGTCCCGGTCGACGCGCTCGTCCGGATGGTGAGCCAGGAGCGGGTCGCCGGACCCGAAGTTGGCGGCCGGTACGCCGTGGGCCCAGAACGACGCCACGTCGGTCCAGCCGACCTTGGCCCTCGGTGGCCGACCGCTCCGGGCGACGAGCGCCCCGAGCAACGGGTGGTCGAGGGCGGGCGGCGCGCCATCGGCTTCGTCGACGACCTCCCAGCGGTCGCCGAGCTCGTCGTCGAGCAGCCCGTCCAAGAGCGCGGCGACGAACGACCGGGCCGCAACCCGGTCCCGGTCGGGTGCGAACCGGTAGTTCACCGTGATCGACGCGTGGTCCGGGACCACGTTGCCGGCGATCCCCCCTTCGACGGCCACCGTTTGGAGCTGTTCGGCGTACTCGCAACCGTCGAGCACGACCGTCCGACCCTCCCAGCGGGTGATCCGCTCGAGCACCGGGACGAGGCGGTGGATGGCATTGTTGCCGGTGAACGGCCGCGCGGTGTGCGCCCGCTTGCCACCGAGGTGGACGACGACCCGCATCGTGCCCTGGCAGCCGGCTTCGACGAGGCCGTCGGTCGGTTCGGCGAGGACCGCCGCGTCGCCGACGAGCAGGTCCGGCCGGGTTTCCCAGAGCCGGGCGAGGCCGCTCTCGTGTCGGCCGACCTCCTCGCAGGCGTAGAAGCACCACGTCACGTCGACGACCGGCTCCCGAACCGCGCCGGCCAAGTCGAGCATCACCGCGAGACCGCCCTTCATGTCGGCCGCGCCGACGCCCCACAGCACCTCGCCGTCGATCCTCGGCTGTTCGTTGCCGGCCGGTGGGACCGTGTCGAGGTGGCCGGCGACGACGAGCCGCTGGGACCGGCCGAGATCCGTGCGGGCGACGACGTTGTCATCGATCCGGTCGACCGCCAACCAGTCGTGGCGGCCCAGCGACTCGGCTACCCGGTCGGCCAGCGCGGCTTCGTCGTGGCTCACCGACGGGACACCGACGAGCTCCGCCGTCAAGGAGAGCAGGTCGGTCACGCGGGGGCGCCCGGCTGCTGAACGGTCATTCGAGGCCGTCGGGCTGACGCTCGGTCGCCGTCATGCCGAAACGCCGTGCTCGCGGAGAACTGCGTTGAGCTGGGCCTTATCGTGTCGCTCGCCCTCTTCCAGCCGCTTGATCACGAGGACGCACGGCAGGAAGAACTCGCCGCCGGGGTACTCCCGCCGGCGGGACGCAGAGACCGCGACCGACCACGCCGGGACGACGCCGCGGCTCAGCTCGACGCCGGTGTCGGAGTCGATGACCGGGATCGACGGGTTGAGGATCGTCCCTGACCCGAGGACGGCACCCTCCCCCACCCGGGCGCCCTCGGTGACCATGCAGCGGCTGCCGATGAACGCGTCGTCCTCGACGATGACCGGCGTCGCGTTCGGCGGCTCGAGGACGCCGCCGATACCGACCCCGCCGGAGAGGTGGACGCGGGCGCCGATCTGGGCGCACGAGCCGACGGTCGCCCAGGTGTCGACCAACGTGCCGCCGCCGACCCGGGCGCCGATGTTGACGTAGCTCGGCATCAAGATGACGCCGGGCGCCAGGTACGAGCCCCAGCGGGCGGAGCCGCCCGGTACGACGCGGACGCCGGCTGCCGCGAAATCACGCTTCAACGGCAGCTTGTCCGCGAACTCGAACGGACCGGCCTCGATCGTCTCCATCGACCGGAGTCGGAAGAGCAGGAGGATGGCCTTCTTCAACCATTCGTGGACGACCGTCTGCCCGTCCGCCCCGACCTCGGCCACCCGAGCCTCACCCCGATCGAGCAGCTCCACCGCCTCGTCGACCGCGGCCGACGCGTCGGCGTCGCCCGGCGACAACTCGCTCGCTCGGCTCCAGAGCTCCTCGATGCGCGCTTGCAGGTCGACCATGCCGAGACACTACCCAGGCGGTTGACCACGCACGGCCGGTCCGGGCAGCATCGACGGCGTGGACGACCGACCCCCCATCGCCGACCCACCGATCGTCCGCCCCCCGACTGGCGGCCCGTCGACGGTGAGTGGCAACCGGTGGCTGGCCGGGGACGGACGCCGCGGCGCGGCCTATGACGAACGGTTCGCCGCGCTCGCGGCGAAGGGCCACGACGTCCACGGCGAGGCCGCCCTCGTCGAGTCGCTCGGCGTCCGCACCGTCCTCGACGCCGGCTGCGGCACCGGTCGTGTGGCGATCGAGCTCGCGGGCCGCCATGTCGACGTCGTCGGCGTCGACGTCGACCCGGCGATGCTCGACGCGGCCCGGGCCAAGCGACCAGACCTCGTCTGGGTCGAGGCCGACCTGATCGAGCTGTCGCTCGATCGCACGTTCGACGCCGTCGTCATGGCCGGCAACGTCATGATCTTCGTCGCCCCCGGGACCGAGGGTGCCGTTCTCGCCAACCTGACCCGGCATCTCCAGCCCGGCGGCTGGCTCGTCGCCGGGTTCTCGCTGCAACCCGGCGGCCTCGACCTCGCGACCTACGACCGGCTGGCCGCCGATGTCGGGCTCAGCCTCGTCGACCGGTGGGCAACGTGGGACCGGGTGTCGTTCGGGCCCGACAGTGATTATGCGGTCTCCGTTCACCGCCTCGTCGATCGCTAGTCGATCGATCGCCGCTCGACCGCCAGGTCGACGAACGCCAGCGATGGGTTGGCGCGCTGGCCCGTCGCGAAGCGATTGGACGGGCTGGAGAGCGGACCACCGCTAGATTGCGCGGCATGGACCCCGGCCAAGACCCGGCGAGGCGGTAGTGGACCGGATCGACCACTGGATCGTCCTCATGTTCGAGAACCGATCATTCGACAACCTGCTCGGCCACTTGCCCCACATCCCAGAATCGGCGGGCCTCCGTGACCAGCACATCGAGCTCCCCTATCCCGCTGGGACCGTCACCGTCGGGCCGACCGAGGACTTTCACGCGCCGATCCCCGATCCGGGTGAGGCCTACGGCAGCATCAACGTCCAGCTCTACGGCCGCTACGACCCGCCGTCGAACGCCGACCGGCAGCCGTATGCCCAGATGCCCGACTACTTCGAGGCTCCCTACAACGCGCCCCGCCCCGGTGACGAACCCACCATGGACGGGGCGGCCCTCGACTTCTACAACGTCTTCCGTTGGGAGAAGGAGCGCGAGCCCACCCCCGAGGAGATGCAGACCATCGGCGGGGTCTTCACCCCCGAGACGGCACCGGTCATCAACACGCTGGCGGAGGAGTACGCCGTCTTCACCCGCTGGTTCTGCGAGGCACCCACCTGCACGACCCCGAACCGCAATTTCTTCTTGTGCGGCACCAACGCCGGACGGCTCGACAACCAGTTCATCGTGAACTACGGCTGGGACTTCGAGCTCCCGAGCCTCTTCACTCTCTTCGAGGACAAGGGGCTCCCCTGGGCCGCTTACGCCGACCCGTCCCAGAAGATCCCGATGGCGGCCTTGAGTCTCGGGGGCATTCGGCACCACACCCTGTGGAGGACCCATACCCGCACGAGGGCCCAGTTCTTCGAGGACTGTGCCGAGGGAACCCTGCCGGCGTTCAGCTGGGTCGAGCCCTGCATGCTCTTCGGCGAGCTCGACGACTACCACCCACCCACCGACATCCGCACCGGCGAGGCCTTCCTGGCTGCGGTGTACAACGCCGTTCGGAACTCACCGGTGTGGGAGTCGACTGCGCTGCTGATCCTGTTCGACGAAGCCGGCGGCTGCTTCGACCATGTGCCGCCCCCGGCGGCGACCCCCGACGGGTACGTCAGTTCGGAGGGCTTCGCGTTCGACCGGTTCGGCCTGCGGGTGCCGTCGATCGTCGTCTCCGCGTACACCGAACGGTCAACCGTGGTGACCGAGGACTTCCACCACACCGCGTTCCTTCGTTCCATGCGGGAGCGCTTCGACCTCGGTCCCGCGCTCACCCCGCGCGACGCGTCGGCCCCCCTCCTCACGCCGGCGTTCACTCGCGACACGCCCCGGACGGACGCGCTCGACCGGATCGCTCCGCCGTCCCTCGAAGATGTCGACCGCACCCGAGGTACGGCCCCCGGGGACAATCCCGACGCCGCGCTCTTGAAGGCCAAGGCCGGAGAGCTGGTACACGAGAAGGTGTCCCGCCTCGGTGCTGTCGTCGTCGACAACCTGGCCCGCCTCACCGGACGCTCGGCCGCGGAGATCCCCCAAGGCCACGAAGCGACGGCCGCCTGGGCCGCGGCGCGTACCCAGGAGCTCCACAGCTCCTAGATGGCTGACTCCAGGGGGTCAGCCGTGGACGAAACCGATCAGAGCAAGGACCGGTTGAACCGCCGAGCCAAAGGTCTACACCCCCTCCCCGAACCACCCCGGCGGGAAGGGGGGTCGCCGCGGTGGCCGCTTGTGGTTGCGCCGCCCCGCCGTGAGACTTGTCGTCATCGGTGAAATCGCGGCAACGACGACACTGCGCACGCACTATTTTTGATCTCGGTCTCGCTGGCACCGTCGCAGTGGCCCTGGGACGGCGAAGCCGCTAACTGCCCGGGAAGGGGAGCCGATCATGGGAGCCATCACCGATGGGAAGGCCACGATGGCAGCGGACAAACATGATCGTTCGACGATATTGAAAAGCTCACCGATCCGCTCCACGAGTGGCGCCCCGTTGGTCACGCACGTCGGCCACGTACTTCAGGCATCTGCCTGGTGCACTCCGTTGGATAAACGCCTCCCATCCTCCGGTTCACCTTCTGACGAGGCTCCCGAATGACGGAAGGCTCACACGAGATTCCACACCGTGGGCATCGTCCTTCACCCTCACCGTGACTCGGCCAAGGCGGTGGACACGGTCCTCGATTGGGCATCAGAACGAAACGTCACCGTCCTCGGACTGATCGAAGAGGTCAGCCGGCTCGAGTGCGCGGCTGTCGGCGTCTCGGCTGGGGAGATGGCCGACCGAGCAGATCTCCTCGTCGGACTCGGCGGCGATGGCACCGTGCTGCGCTCGCTGCGGCTGTCAGACCGCCACCACCCGCTGGTATTGGGGGTGAACCTCGGCAAGCTCGGGTTCCTAGCCGAGGTCGACCTTCCCGAACTCGCGGCTGCCCTGACGGCCATCAGCGAACGGCGATACAAGATCGAGGCGCGGAGCGCCCTTGATGCGGTGGTCGAGTCGCAGGTGTTCACCGGCTTCAACGACGTTGCCCTCGTCCGTCAACCTGGCGAGGGGATGGCCGCCGTCGGCCTGACCTTGCAAGATCATCACTTTGTCGACTACGTCGCCGATGCCGTCATCGTGGCGACCCCAACCGGTTCGACGGCCTATAGCTTCTCCGCTGGGGGTCCAATCATCGCCCCATCCATCGAGGGGATCCTGGTGACGCCGTCTTCGTCGCACTCCGTATTCAACCGTTCGATTCTTGTGGATCCGTCGCACTCCCTCAGCCTCACCGTCCTCGGGTCTTCGGGCCGGCTCGCCGTCGAGGTGGACGGAAGGGTGGTCGCCCACGCAACACCCGGCGACAGGGTTTCGCTGGCTTGTCGGCCGGAGGCAGCACAGATGGTCCGATTCGACGGCGCAACATTTTACCAACGAGCCCAACGCAAGCTGGGAATCACCGGGCCCACGGAGCTGGGGCAATCAACGACATCCACCAACGAGGTCTAACCAAGGAGGTACGACGATGCGGTACACCAGGCTCGGAAGAAGCGGGCTCAACGTCTCGCGGGTCGCCTTCGGGACCTGGCAGCTGGGAGGGGACTGGGGTAGGACGGACGAGGAGCAGGCGATCTCTGCAATTCGTGCCGCCGCCGATGATGGGGTGACGCTCTTCGACACCGCCCAGGGCTACGGCTTCGGAGCTTCTGAGCGGCTCCTGGCGAAGGCGCTCGGGCCGTACCCACGGGACGGGTTCGCGATCGCCACCAAGGGCGGTCTCCGGCCGACGGCAAGTGGTGGGGTGACCCGTGACGCCAGCCCGGCTTGGGTCCGTCAGGGCGTGTACGACAGCCTGACGGCACTCGGGACCGACTACATCGACATGTACCAAGTGCATTGGCCGGACCCGGACACTCCGTTCGCCGAGACCGCGGCGGTGCTGGCCGCGCTGGTGACGGAGGGCAAGATCCGCCACGTCGGCGTGTCCAACTTCGACGTAGCACAGATGGAGGAGTTCGGCGCCAGCCTTCCCGTGGAGACGCTCCAGCCGCCGTACCATCTCTTCCGGCGGGACGTCGAAAACGTGGTTCTGCCCTACGCCGTTTCCCACGACATCGGAGTCCTCGTCTATGGGCCGCTGGCCCACGGTCTCCTCTCGGGGCGGATGGACCCGGACACCAGGTTCTCTGCGGGCGACTGGCGAGCGTCGAGCGACGTCTTTCGGGGCGACTCATATCGCAAGAACCTGGCCGCAGTGGCCGAGCTCGTTCAGCTGGCCGGCGAGCTGGACATCTCCCTTAGCCAGTTGGCGGTCGCCTGGGTCCTGGCGAACCCCGCGGTCCAGGTGGCCATCGTCGGCACCCGCGACCCGGCCCACGTCAGCGAGGCCGTCGCGGCCCCGGAGATCAGTTTGGATCCCGCAGTCCTGCAGCGGATCGACGAGATCATGCGGTCGTCCGTGCCGGTCGGAGGGCCGGCACCGGAGCTGATGCCGGACGCGTGACGCCCCGGGCCGGCGTCGCACCGCGGTCCGCCAGATAGAGACCACGGCGTCGATGGGACATCGAGGCGACGAAGGGTCAACGTGTTCCTGCCTGTCGCTCGAGAAAGCGCGTCACGACGGTGACATCCTGATCGCCCAGCCCGCCATCAACGGCGTGCTGCCATTCACGAGCTAGGCCGGCAAGAGCCCCAAGTTGGTCGTCGCCGGCCGCCTGCAGGGCGAGGTCCACGTCCTTGAGGGCCAACGACAGCGCGAACTGGGCTGAGAAATCCTCTCCGGCGATCCGCTGCAGCTTGGTTGCCTGCCAAGGGGACACGAGCGGACTGCCACCCAGGCCGTCCACCACCGTGTCGGTCTCAAGTCCCAGCCGCCGACCGAGAGCTACCGACGCGGCCACTGCTTCTGCCCCGAAGGCGAGCCAGGTGTTGGCCACGAGCTTGAGCCGCGTGCCGGCCCCCACCGGGCCGACCCAGAAGGTCCGTTGGCCAACGGCGTCGAAGAAGGGGGCCACCAGTGGGCGGGCCTCTTCGGGCCCCGACGCGAAGATCGTCAGCTGGCCCTGTTCGGCGGGGTCCTTACTTCCCGATACCGGCGCGTCGAGGAACGTCACGTCAGGACGTTCGGCGTTCACCAACGCCGCGACTCGCTCAATGCCCACCACGCCGATGGTGCTCATCTGCACCCAAATCGCATCAGGGCCGAGAGCGGCGAGCATGCCCTGGTCTTGGGCGATCGAAACCACGGCGTCGGTGTCGGTGACCATCGTCACGACCACCCTCGCCCGCCGGGCGGCGTCGGCCGCCGAGTCTGCGACGTCAGCACCCCGTTCGGCGAGCTCTCGGGTCGCCTCTGGTCTGCGGTTCCACACGACCGTCGGGATGCCGGCGCGCAGGGTGTTCATCGCCATGCCGTGGCCCATGGCGCCGATTCCGAGCACGGCAACTGGTTCGTCAGTCGATGCCATGCGCCCCCTTTCGGGTATCTCTCGGGTGGGACGACAACCAGCATCGCACTGCGCGATCTTCGCTGCCTCTGGGACGTCGACTTCGACAGCCAGCTCGACGGGTGCCGCCGGCGCTGGGGCTCGGGCTATCAATGCCGTAAGGGGTGCGATCGGCAGGCAGGAGCGCCTTGCTCGAGCCAGCGTGGTCACAACAACGACCGGAAATACGTCTCCGTTGTCGACGAAGACCTGCCGTAGAATGAACAAGAGATCGGGAGCACAAGACGAAGGCTGCGGCCAGCCGAGCGCCATCCACCGGCTCCGTGGCACACAAGAAGGGAGCTCCCATGGCCAAGGCAGTGCGGTTCGACCACTATGGCGGACGGGAAGTGCTCTATGTGGCGGAGGTGGAGGTGCCCCTTCCGGCTGCCGGTGAGGTCGTCATCCGAGTCAAAGCAGCCGGGGTCAATCCGGGCGAGGCGGCCATTCGAGAGGGACGGCTGGCTGAACGGTATCCCGCAACCTTCCCCTCGGGAGAAGGCAGCGACTTCGCCGGCGTGGTGCACGCATTGGGCGCGGACGTCACGTCGTGGGCGGTCGGCGACGAGGTGCTCGGGTGGACGGAGCGGCGAGCCAGTCATGCCGAGTACCTGGCGGTGCCGGTCGGGCAGCTGGTGACGAAGCCGGCGGCCCTGTCGTGGGAGGTCGCCGGCTCCCTCTACGTCGCCGGATGCACTGCCTACGCAGCTGTCCAGGCCGTGGGGGTCGGTCCGGGCGACACTGTGGTCGTCTCGGCCGCCGCCGGTGGGGTTGGTTCGATCGCGGTACAGCTCGCCCACGTGCGCGGAGCCAGGGCTATCGGCATCGCCTCGGCCCATCACCACGACTGGCTTCGCTCGATCGGGATCACCCCGGTGGCCTACGGCGAGGGACTCTCCGACCGAGTCCGGGAGGCCGCCCCGTCGGGCGTGAACGCCTTCGTCGACACCTTCGGTCCCGAATACGTCCATCTGGCGGTCGAGCTCGGGGTGGCGCCCGCCCGTATCGACACGATCATCGCTTACGACGCAGCCGCTGAGGTCGGTGCAAAGACCGACGGAAGCATGGCCGGGACGAGCGTCGACGTTCTGAGTGAAATGGCCGACCTGGTGGCCTCGGGCCAAATCGTCGTCCCCATCGCTACCAGCTATCCCCTCGAGCAAGTGGTCGACGCCTACGCCCAAGTCGAACAACGGCACACGCTCGGCAAGGTCGTGCTCATTCCGTAACCACCGGCGTGGCCGCGGCCTCGCGGGCCGCCCCGGCAACGAGCTGATCCCGCGGGAACCCCTGGCAGCGTCGACCGAACGAACCTACGGACGGATCCACCGAGGCAGCCCCCCATACGGCAGCCGGGATGTCGCCCACGCCAATTGGGCATCGAGCCACATCCCGAATCCCCTACTGGCCGAAGAATCGTTCGGCGCCGCTCGCGTCATCGACAAATACTGTGATCTCGCTGACCTTGTCCGCCGGATCGAACCCGAAGAGCAGAAGTAGGCGTCCCGCGTAGGCCGCGCCGTGTCCGAGGGCATGGATACGAACCAGTGCGGCCACGTGATGAGCGCCGACTAGCCAATCGTCCCACTTGAAAGCGTCATACGTGTCGTCCGTTCGTTCAACGAGCTGCCTCACGTGAGCAATCACCGCGTCTGGGCCGCTGAAGGTTCCCGCGAGAGCATGGCTGCCTCGGACCCGATACGTAATCTCCTTGGACAGCAGGTCGGCAACCTGATCGAAGTCACGATGGCCGAGGTGCGCCGCGAGCCGTTGGGCAACTTGGAGCCGCGAGGGAGGTAGTACAGCGGTCATGCCCCCTCCTTCTGTCGATGGGGAACAGATTATGGTGCGACCTGTTGTTGAGCAATGGTCGACCGTGCACCAATAACGCCGAGTGGAACTGGCGACTCGAACGGGGTGGCACTGCCAGGGCGCCGGCTGGACCCCGGGCCTACAGGGAGCACTCGGGCTCCACGGCCGTCGCTGCCTGCGTCACGAGGTCTAATGCGAGCGGCCGGCCCGTAGGAGTCACGTCGCCGATGCGGGCGGTTCGGTCAATGAGGCGATGCACGCAGTGAGCAGGCGCCGCATCTGATCTTGTTCGCTGACATCCAGATCGGCCAGCATGTCTTGCTCGACGCGGCGAACCGCAGCGCTGGCCACCTTGAGCTGGCGGCGGCCGCGGGCGGTCAGTTCGGTCGGCAGGGCCCGGCCCACGGGTGCCCGTGCCGGGCGGACAACGAGTCCTTGGCGTTCGAGGGCCTGCAGGAGCACGTTCATCGACTGCCGGGTGACGAAGGCGCCGCGGGCCAGCTCGGAGTTGGACAGACCCGGTCGCTGGGCAAGCAGCTCCAGGCAGGCGTAGTGGGTGATCGTCATGCCGAGCGGCCTCAGCACGGCCTCCAGGGCAGAGTGCAGGGCGCTCGCCGCCGCCTTCAGCATGTACCCCAGCGACGTGTCCAGCTCGATTCCGGGCTCGCCTTGACTCATGTCAGTAGTCTGACATACATTGGTGTGTGTCAGACTACTGACATACGATGAGGAGGCAGCAATCATGGCCGTCACCGGACCCGACTTCATTTCACTGCAGGTGCGCGACCTGGAGCGTTCCGCCGCTTTCTACGAGCAGTACCTGGGGCTGAAGCGCTCCGACGCAGGACCGCCGCACGCCGTCGTGTTCGACACCAAGCCGATCGCGTTCGCCGTCCGCGACGTCGTCGCGGGCGTCGACCTGGACGCGATCGCGCAGCCGGGGCAGGGAATGGCGCTGTGGCTGCACGCCCCCGACGCGCAGGACATCCACGACGCCCTCGCCGCCGCCGGCACGACGATCGTCTCAGCGCCCGTCGACGGGCCGTTCGGCCGCACCTTCACGTTCGCGGACCCCGACGGCTACCAGGTGACCCTCCACGACCGCGGCTGAGAACTACCGTTCGTTGCGTTCGATCAGGAGCGCTGTGCGCAGCGCATGACCTAAGGAGGTGAGTCCGATTCTTTTCGTTCACCGTCGGGCGCTCACCCCTTCGCGCTGGAGCCTCTAGAGCTTCGTCGTCGTGGTCCTCGGGCGCCCGTATCTCGGATGCCCTGAAAGGGACCAAGACATGTCGCAATTTCACGAAGCGCTCCCGGCGAACGGGAGCAAAGCCCAGTCCTTCGCGCCCGACTCGGCGCGACGCACGTCGCACCCGCCGGTGGCTCAGCACGCCGCCCTGGTTCTCGGTGGTGGTGGGGCTGCCGGAAATGCCTGGGAGATCGGCATCATGGCCGGCCTGGCCGAAGCCGGTCTCGATATGACAGCGGTCGCCGATGTGGTGATCGGCACGTCCTCCGGTGCCACCGCGGCAGCGCAAGTGCGCAGCGGCATACCGGCGGCCGAACTGTTCGCCTCGGTGCTGTCCCCGCCCGGGCAAACGGTCGGACTGCACCGCGAACGACCGCCGGCCCTGCCGAGGGCCACGGTGTTCGAGCGGATGAGGGCTATCTCCGCCGCCGCCGTCTCGGCCGACGATCTACAACGGACGATGGGCGCGTTCGGGCTGGAATGCGACGCCATACTGGGGCCGACGGCGGGACAGCACCGCGCCGTGGTCGCCGCCCGGCTGCCTCGCCATGAATGGCCGAGCAGGCCGATGATCGTGGTGGCCGTCGACGCGCAGACGGGCGAGTTGGCGACGTTCGACCGCCATTCGGGCGTCGACTTCGTCGACGCGGTCACCGCCGGCACCGCGCTGCCCGGTTCGTCCCCCACTATCAGCATCAACGGCAGGCACTACATCAACGGCGGCGTGCGCTCCCCCGAGAACGCCGACCTTGCCTCGGGCTATGCAAATGTCGTGGTGCTCTCGCCTTTCGGCGGCCGGAGCCGGACATTGCCCGAAGGCCAGTTCGAGGGCCTGCGGAGACGACCAGAGTGGGGTATGGACCTGGACGGCCAGGTCGAGGCTCTGCGTACGCAGGGCAGCCACGTCGAGGTGATCACGCCGGACGCCGATTCCCGAGCCGCGATGGGCACGAACCAGATGGATCCGGCGACCCGCATCCCGGCCGCCCGTGCCGGTTTCGCCCAAGGCCAGCAGGAGGCGGCCCGCGTGACCTTCGTTTGACGATTGACGCCGCCACTGGCTGGCGGCGGATTTCGGAGTGGCGCCGGCGACAGCGGAGATGGACCCGGGTGGTCAGGCGACCCTGGGAGCCGGCACCGAGGCCTCGCTCGCTGGATCCTCTTCCGACCGGCCGGAACCGTAGGTACCAGGCCGGTGAGGAACAACGAGGCTGCCGCGACCAGCGCCACTACCCAGAGCGCATCTCGCAGCGCCGCCAGTCGTGCGGTGGCGTTCTCATCGATGATCGCCTCGGCGGTCTTCGGCGCGACCGACGCTTTTTCGAGTTGGTTTCGGAGGTCGCTGTTCGAGATGAACGGGACGCCGCTGGCCAACTTGACCGTCGCCTCTGATTTCACCTGCGGGGGAATCGCCGCGTTCTGCTGGACCCCGTGCAACAAGCCCATCGAGAGACTCGAGATGAGGACCGCACCGACGAGTGCCGTGCCCAGCGAGGCCCCGAGATTGGTCATCGTGTTTTGGACACCACCCACTTCGGCGCTCTGGTCGTCGGGGACGGCCGACACGGTGATCGCTCCCAACTGCGACGCCAGGGCGCCCATTCCCAGGCCCATCAACAGCATGGGAATGGCCACGATGCCCGCGTCGGCGCTGGGGCTGATGCCTCCGATCAGCACGAGGGTGCCCGCCAGCATGGCGAGCAATCCACAGCGCACGATCAGTCGCGGCGAAACGCGGGGCGCCAGCCGCGGGATTCCGATGGCCGCCAGCAGGAGGGCCAACGAGAGCGGCAGCAGCCTCGCGCCGGTCTGAAGGGCGCTGAGCTCGAGCACGACGGAGAGGAAGAGCGGAACGATGAAGAACACGCCGGCCTGCACCAGGTACTGGGAGAAGAACATGGTGAGCCCACCAACGAGCTGGCGGTTGCGCAGCATCATCGGCCGCACCAGTGGTTCCCGACCTCTCGCTACCAGGTGTCCCTCCCATAGAACCAGGCAGAAGAGGAGGAGCAGGCCGCCGATGATGAGCCAGACGACCGGGGAGACGCCCAAGAGCGACGGACCGCCCGGTTTGGCCCGAACCCAACCCCACTCCCCCGAGCGCAGAACCCCGAACACCGTCAGCGACAGTCCAGCGATGGACAGGCAAGCCCCGACGACATCGAACGTCGAACGAGCGGTGGGCGCGGCATCACGGACCTTGCGCAGCAGGGGCAGGAGGACCACGACGATCAGCACCTCGGCAGCAAAGACCCAACGCCACGAGGCATACGTCGTCACGGCGCCACCGACCAATGGTCCGACGGCCACGGCGACCGCACTGGCGGCGGCGATCATCCCGTAGGCAGCAGGCCGTCGCTCGCTGGCAAAGTTGCCGGCCACCAAGGCCACGATGGCGGGCATGATCAGCGCGGCTCCCAGCCCTTCGAGCAGAGACCAGCCAAAGAGGAGCACGCCCAGGTTGGGCGCCAAGGCGGTCGTCAACGATCCGGCGCCATAGACGACCAGACCGATCGCCAGCGCACGACGCCGCCCGATCATGGCGCCGACCTTGCCGCCGGTGATCATGAATGAAGCCATCACCAACGTGTAGAGCGTGATCGCGGTTTGGATCCCCGTCACCGTGGTCCCCAGGTCAGCCGCAACCTGGCGGATCGAGACGTTCATGACGGACGTGTCGAGGGTCATGAGGAACTGGGCTGCCGCCAGGACACCCAGAACGAGGCCGCTACCGGCCGCCGGAGCCTCGTCGCCGACACCGGGAATGGCCCTGGCTGCGGTCACCGAAGCGACGCTACTGGCAATGCAGCCGGGGTAGCCGCTTAGCGAGGGGCTCGAACGGCCACAACCGTGGGCGATCCTTGCCTCTAGGACGACCCCGCTGCCTCAGGAAGCACCTGACCGCCGAAGGTATGGGCCAAGCCGCCCCGATTCGCCGGGGTCGAGCGCCTCGAGCACGGCGAGCAGGCCGGAGATGGCGGCCTCTCCGATCTCGGCCTTCAACGCGTCCTCGATCGACCGTGCTGCCGTTCGCTGGGCCTGCAGGTAGGCGGTGCCGCGAGGGGTAGTGGCGATGGACTTCTCCCTCCCGCTGGTCGCCGAGTCGGTGACCGACACATAGCCGCGATCGCGGAGGTGCTCGACGACCTTGCTGGCGCCTTGACGGGTGATGCCGAGCTCGCGTCCCACAGCGGAGATGGTCACCCCGGTCTGACCGGCGCACATCCGGAGCACCCGGCCGTCGGGAAACCTTCGCTCCTCGAACCCCGCCTCGGCCATGGCGGCGTCCAATCGGAGCTGATAGCCGACCCAGGCGCGCCGGAGCGCCGGTCCGAGGCCAACCGCTGACCGCCCAGCTACGACCTTCGCGTCTGGACCGGGACCCGCGGGAGGGGGGCTGGCGTCCACCTCAGAGAAGGTACCAGATTGTCAATCTAGTTGACAATCTGACTTCCGTATCCGAGACTGAGGGCATGGGAGTCCCGATGGCTGGAAACCGCCGCCACCTCGTGGGTGCCTTCGCCGCCGTGCTCGTGTCAGCCCTGATGTTCACGATCAGCGGCCCCAGCGGTGCCAGCTCCCGGCCTCTGTCGACCACCGTCTATCGGTTCGGCGTCGTGGGGAACCGGGGCGCCATCCGCCAGCTCCAACTCGATCGGCCCACCCCGGTGCGTGGGATCAACGGTCGGGTCGTGCAGATTGCCACCTCCAACTCCGACGGCTACGCGCTGACCTCGAACGGCGCGGTCTGGGCCTGGGGGGTGGCCAGCTACGGCGAGCTTGGCAACGGCACCGACCCCGCCTACTCCACCACGGCCGTCAGGGTCGAGTTTCCGGCTGGCGTCAGGATCACCTCGTTGGCGAACCCGATGCCTTTCGACGGCGCGTTGGCCATCGACTCGGGGGGCCATGTCTGGGGGTGGGGGCTCAACGCGATCGGCGACCTCTGTCTGTCCGGCCTCACCGAGCTCCGGCCGGGTGAGCTCTCGCTGAGCGACGTCACCCTCGCCAGCGGAGCCCGGACCCACTCACTGTTCGACTCGGGCGGCCAGGTCTACGCCTGCGGCACAGGGCAGGACGGCGTGCTCGGTACCGGGTCCACCACGAGCAGCCCGACGCCGGTCCCCGTCGTCGGGCTGCCGGGGAAACGAGTGGCCGCCCTCATCTCGTCGTGGGAGGGATCGGGGGCGCTGCTCAGCGATGGCACGTACTACGACTGGGGCTACAACGCCGCCGGTCAGCTCGGCAACGGGACCACCACCGACAGCGCCCTGCCGGTCCGGGTCGAACCACCGGCACCAGTTCGACGGGTGTTCCAAGGAGGCAGCGGGCCCAAGAACGGCCAGACCGTCGCCATCCTGACCGACGGCTCGGTATGGGCTTGGGGCAACAACGACCGGGGCCAGCTCGGCACCGGCACGAAGGTCAGTTCCGACCTACCGGTGCCGGTCGACGTACCCCAAGGGGTGACCTTCGTCAAGGTAGGTTCCGGCGGCTACGCCAGCTACGCCATCGACCGCTCGGACCGGTTGTGGGCATGGGGCGACAACACCAGCGGGCAGCTCGGCATCGGGGCGACTGCCGCCATCGCCACGAAGCCCGTGCGGGCCGGCATCGGGATGACGCAGGTCTCCTCCACCGCACAGAACGTGGCCGGCCTCGAGAGCGGTGCCCAGCGTCGCCAATGACCGGCCGCCGCGGTGGCTCGAGCAGCGACCACTCGCCCGCAACGCTGGCCGCGCTTCCCGCCTGGAAGCGAGAGGCCGACTTCCTCTTTGTGCAGGCATCCTTTGATATTGAGCAGTTGCTGCGCTGGCGGGAGTCCGTGAGCTTCGACGGCAACGTGTTCGCTGGCGTCCTCGTGATGGCGAGCGCAGGCATGGCCAAGACCTTGGCCCAGGCGACCAGCCAGATCGAAGTACCCGAAGCCCTGCTGGAGGAGCTGGAGAAAGACCCAGAGGCCGGGATCGACCGGCCTGTTCACTGATGCAATCGGTCAGGGCCTGCGGCGCCTTCGACGGAGTGCACCTGGTGCCCGTCGGCCGGTACCGTGCGATGGCGGCCCGCATGGAGAAGGACGGTTGGCGTCGAAGGTAGGCCCGACGCGTGCGCCGGAGTACATCTCAGGTTTCGCCCACTTGACCTCGCTCGGATAGCAGCACCGCCGGTCTTGACCCACCGGGACCTAACGGTTATCTTCCTTCCTAACCGTTAGAGAGGAGCCCCCGGTGCAGCAGGAAGTTGTACTGGCTTTGCTGGCGAAGGAGCCGTCGACCGGTTCGCAGCTGCGGGCCCGGCTGAACGACGCGCTCGGCCCCGTCGGCGAGGCCATGAACGACGGCCAAATCTACGTCAACCTGTCGCGGTTGGAGAAGGCCGGGTTCATCGTCCGCGAAATGTCGGCGCCGGCCGGGAAGGTCTACGAGCTCACCCCGTCGGGCCAAGAGCGGGTCAACGAGTGGCTCACTGAGGTGAGTTGGCCCAAGCCCGATCTCGCCGAGTTCCACCTGAAGCTCGTGGCCGCCGCCCAGGCTGGCCTGGCCGACCCGATCGCCATCGTCGATGCCCAACGCCGGGAGCTGCTCCGGCGCCTGCGCGACGTCGGCCGTGCGGCGATGGCCGAACCCGAAGGCTCTCCGTCCGGGCTCCTACTCGAAGGCATCGTGCTGCGCCTCCAGGCCGACCTGCGGTGGCTGGAGGCTTGTGAACGCGCTTGGACCGATCGGGGGAAGCGATGAAGGACAGCTCGAACACCGCATTCGTGTCCGCCCGCGGACTACGGAAGGAGTACGGCAGCGGCGAGGGGCTGGTGCGGGCCGTTGACGAGGTCGACCTGACGGTCGCCCGCGGCGAGTCGGTGGCCATCATGGGCCCGAGCGGGTGTGGGAAGTCGACCCTCCTCCACCTCCTCGGTGGGCTCGACCGGCCGACCGCCGGTGAGCTATGGCTGGCGGACCGGCGGATCGACCGGCTCTCGGAACGGGGCCTGGCCCAGCTCCGGCGCCACGACGTGGGCTTCGTCTTCCAGGCCTTCCACCTCATGGACGAACTAACGGCCCAGGAGAACGTCGAGCTACCGGCCCTCCTGGCCGGACGCTCGCCCCGGCTGGCCCGGCGGCGGGCACAAGCGCTGCTCGACCAGGTCGGCCTGGCCGACCGGGCCGAGCACCTCCCGTCGGCCCTGTCGGGCGGACAGTGCCAGCGCGTCGCCATCGCCCGGGCGCTGGCCAACGAACCGGAGCTGGTCCTGGCCGACGAGCCGACCGGCAACCTCGACAGCACTGCCACCTTGGAGGTGCTCCGCCTCTTCGAGCACCTCCGCACCATCGGGCTCACGCTGATCGTCGTCACCCACGACGAACGGATCGCCGCCACCGCCGACCGGCTCATCGCCATGCGTGACGGCGCGTTCGTCGACGAGACCCGCCTGGTCGGGGGTTCGGGGGGCGGGCTCGGCGGCCTGTTCGGCGTAGGGCTGGAGGTCTGAGATGCTCGGTCGCACGCTGCTGGCGTTGCGCCTGGTGGCGGCGAGCCTTCGCCGGCGGCCGGTCGAAGCGGTCGTGACGGTCGTGGCCATCGCCGCGGCCACGACGACGCTCACGTTGGGTTTGGCCCTACATGGCGTCACCAATCACCCCTACGAGACCACCCGGGCGAAGACGTCGGGACCGGATGTCGTGGCGATGCCCACATCCCATCCGACATCCAGTCCGGCCCCGACCCAGAACGCCCACCCGGGCGCCAGCGGGGCCGACTTCGCCGCGCTCGATGACCTGGTGCACGCTCCGGGGGTCGCCGCCCACAGCGGCCCGTACCCGGTGAGCTTCCCGACGATGCGGGTGAATGGGTCGAAGGTCATCGCGATCACTGTCGGCCGCAGGACGAAACCAGCAGCGATCGATCAGCCGTACGTCACGCAGGGATCGTGGGTCCGTCCGGGTGGCGTCGTGGTCGAGCGGAGTTTCGCTGAAGAGCTCGACGTCAAGGTTGGCGACCCGGTGACACTCGACGGCCGATCGTTCCCGGTGGTCGGGATCGCGGTCACGGCCGCCGTACCTCCGTACCCGCACACCGCGACAGGCGTGGCGCTCGACGCACTGCCGGCCGTCTGGAGCCAGGCGATCGGCCTGATCTGGACGACGGAGCCCACGGCCCGGAGCCTGGCCACGGCGAGTGCGCCGGTCAGCTACATGTTGAACCTCAAGCTCGTCGACCCATCACAGGCCGCTGCCTTCGTCGATGCCCATGCCAGCGACCGCTCGCTGTACCTGGAGCCGTGGCAACGAGTGAGCACAGTGGAGAGCCAGGCCTCGGTGCCCTTCCAGCGTGGCCTCCTGATCGGGAGCGGACTGCTAGACCTACTGGCCATTGCCAGCTTGGCGGTGATCGTTGGCGGTCACCTGGCGGAGCGGACCCGCCGGGTCGGCCTCCTGAAGGCCGTCGGCGCGACCCCGCGACTGGTGGCGGGCGTGCTCCTGCTCGAGTATCTCGCGTTGGCGCTCGTCGGTGCGGCGGTGGGAGTGGGCCTCGGATGGCTGTTCGCGCCGTTGATCGCCAATCCGGGGGCCGGGCTCGTCGGGAGCGTCGGGCCGCCGCCGGTGACCCTCGCGGACGTCGGCTGGATCGTGGCGCTGGCCCTGGCGGTGGCCGCTCTGGCGGCATGGGTCCCATCGGTGCGGGCCGCCCGGACGAGTACCACGGCGGCGCTGGCCGACTCGGCCCGCATCCCGAAACGCCGACCGCGCTTGGTCGGGGCCGCGTCGCACCTGCCGGTGCCGCTACTGCTCGGGCTGCGCCTGGCCGCCCGGCGGCCCCGTCGGATGATCCTGACGCTGGTGAGCGTGACGATCACCATGACCACCATCGTCGCCGTCCTGGCGATCCACGCCCACGAAGGGCAGGCCCCACCCGTCCCACGCTCGGTGTTCGCCATTCCGATGAACCCGAACACCCGCAACACGGACGCGGTCTTGCTCGTCCTCACCGTGGTCCTGGTCCTCCTCTCGATCGTGAACGCCGTCGTCATCACCTGGGCGACCTCGGTCGACTCGCGCCAGCCTCTCGGCGTGGCCCGAGCTCTCGGCGCGACGACAGGGCAACTGAGCACCGGCTTGTCGATGGCCCTGTTGATTCCCTCCCTGCCGGGCGCGATCGCCGGGATCCCGTTGGGGCTGCTCCTGGTCAAAGCGACCGACCATGGATCGAGCGTCACGGCGCCGTCGGCGCTCTGGCTGGCCGCCGCATTCCTCGGTGTCCTGGCGGTGCTCGGCGCCCTCTCGTTGATTCCTGCTCGCCTCGAAGCCCGACGCCCCATCCTCGGTGCGCTGCAGTCGGCGTTCACGTAGCCGGAACCTGGCCGACTGGCCGACAATCACTGGCCGACGATCAGCGGGTGCCCGACCAAAAGAGCATCACCGACGGCTGCTGAGACCCCTAAAGGGTGCCCGGGGCGTCGAATGTGGAGAACACCGAGACCACCGGTGGACCGACCAGGCCGATGGCGTCGGTGACCTGACCGACTTTCACGTTGTCTTGGAAGAACTGGTGGAACTGCTCGGCGGAGTCCCATTGGTCGATCACGACGAGCTCACCCTCGCCGGCGACGAACCGGTGGTGGCGAATCCCCGCACCCTTGGTCGTTTCGGTGATCTCTTCCAGCAGGGCGGCCTGGCCGCGCAGACCTTCGACGGCCTTGGCCACGTCGGAAACCGGAAAATGGATGATTGCGGTGACGCTCATGATGAGCACCTTCTTGTCGGTTTGGAAACCGCCCCGCCTGAGGCGTGACCGAAGGTTACGGGGTCTCGACCGCCGTTGCTCAGGAACCCGGACGGGCGGTCGCTCAGCCGAACTTGATGCCCAACTTCACGACGATCTTGATCGCCTTCAAGACGTACTTGAGGACGTGCGACTTCCCGGGATAGATCTGATTTCCCGCCTGGTTGCCGATGAAGAAGTGGCCGTCTGTCGACGTTGTCTCGGGGGTGAACGCGTAGAACGGTCCGATCGCCGTGCCCGAGGTGATTGTGAACGGCTGTGTGGCGACCTTGCCGGATGTCCACAGCACCTTCCCTGTCGACCCCCAGTTGGGTGCCACGACCTGGACCTGCCCGTTGGCCAGCAAGATGGCGTAGCAGTTGGCGTACTTGGATGTCGCGGCCGCTGTATCGGTGTTGCCCGATGACCACTCGTCTTTGCCTGTGCCGTTGGTCAGCTTGAGGTCGCAGTTTGTCTGCATCGTCAACTTGAACGTCGAGCCGCCGACGAGGTTGGTGATGTACTGGTTGGCGTTGTCCGACGACGGATTGAGGACACTGCCATTTTCCGCACTGCCGGTCATGTCCGTGGACTTGGACCGGCTCCCCTGGAGGATCTCGCCGGTGCACCACGTAGTGCCCCGGTTCTGGTACGAACCCGTGCTCCAGATAGCGGCACCGCTCGTCGAGTAGAGGACGACGTTCCCGTCTGTCTGAACCTTTACGTCCGCATCCGACTGGCCAAAAGTTCCCGCCTGCCAGATGTTGGGATATGTGGCGTTGGTCGCCGTCGGCGGGTACACGACGAAGTTCCCCGTGGTCTGCAGCGTGGCGTAGGAACCCGGGACCGGTGTCGCCACATAGGACGATGTGTTGGCGGCTTGCGCCGGGGCGGTCCAGATGGGGCACTGGTAGGTGCCGTTCGGGCTGGCGTCGTTGGGATAGGGCTCCATGAGCACCAGCACCAGCACGCCGCTGGGGCCCATTTGGAGCTGGTACTGGCCGTTGGGGGATACGAGATATTGCCCCGACGTCAACGTCTGGCCGGGCGCGAGCTCGTCGCCCCGGTTGCCCTCGGTCCCGGTCGACCAGGCGGCATAGAGCGAGCCCGCCCCGGTCAGCCCATAGACGACCAGGTTCCCGTCGTCTTGCAGGGCGAGGAGGGAGCGGCGGGCAGAGGAACCGGCGTCCCACAGCAAGCCGCGTGTCGAGTTGACGATGAGGTTCCCGTCGGTCTGCAGGTTGGCGTAGGCGCCCCGGACGTCGGTGCCGGACGCCCACAGGGGATCGGCGGCGCTTTCGAAGTAGAGCACCAGGTTCCCGTCGGGCTGCATGATCAGCTCGTAGTCGTGGTCCGGCGAGAGTAGGCAGCCGCCGGCGTCCAGGTAGGAGCCGATGCTGAGGGTGCTCGGGGATGTCTGGCTGCAGGTCGAAAAGGTGGCCCCGCTCCCCCCGGTTCCCGTTGTCCACGTCGCCGTCACCGGGCCGCCCCCGCTCCCGTTGGCGTAGAGGACCAGGTTCCCGTCGTCTTGGAGGACGAGGTTCGGGTTCGGCGTGCCCTGACTGCCCGGGGCATAGAACAGCTGCGTCGTGTTGGCCGCGTTCAGCACCCCGAGGTAACCGTTGGCCTGGAGCCTCAGGAACGCTCCGGGATTTGTCTGGGTGCCCGTCGACCAGAGCGCTTCACCGGTCTGGTTGTAGAGCACCAGGTTCCCGTCCGCCTGCATGATCAGCTCGAACTGGCCGTCGGGCGAGAGCAGACACTGCCCGGAGGTCAAGAGCCCGGTCGGAAGGGTGCTGCCTGACGACGACACGCCGGTACTGCACACCGATGACGTGGCGCCGACCTGGCCGGCCGTCACCGCCAAGGTGGGAATGAGAAGCCCGCCGGCTCCGACCATCGCCGCGACCCCCCCGACGAGTGCCTGCCGCCACCACCGCTGGCCAGACCTCAGCCCCGACCGTTCCATGCCGACCTCCGCTGTCGAAAGGGGGAACTCTAGCCCGATTGTTAGAACGCTTCTAGTTACGTATTGATTCTCTTCCGGTCGTTTGCCACACTTGAAGGACGTGAGCACCATGGAGCCGGCCGCCGGTCCGGCTAAGCGACCCTCGGGCCGACAGGCGCGCCGCAAGGCCGCCACCCGCCAGCGGATCGTCGACGCCGCTTCCCAACTGTTCTGGACCAAGGGCTACGGGGCGACCTCCATCCATGACATCGCCGAGGCGGCCGACATCGCCGTCGGTACGCTCTACCTCCACTTCAGCGGCAAGGCCGACGTCGCCCTGGTGCAGTTCCAGCAGTGGATGGCCGACTTCGTCGGCACCCTGGAAGCCCGGCCCGAGGGGGAGACGCCCGACCGGATGCTGGCCGCTACCTTGCGAGCGCTCGGCGACCAGGGGTACCAGAGCGCCGAGCAGCTGCGGGACGACGCTGGACGGCCCGTCCCGTCGGTGGTGATGGGGATCATCTTCACCGAGGACTCCCAGGCGATCGCCGGCCGGGTGTACCAGATCATGATCGAGACCGAACAGTTCCTGAGCACCCTGTTCGGCCGGCGGCTCGGCTATCCCCCGGGTTCGATCGAGCCCCAGATCATCGCCTCGGCCTTCGTGGCGGCCTGGCGAGTCGCCGTCTACGGCTTCGCCAACATGGTGGCGGCCGGCGTCGATCCGCCGGCACCGGACGAGATCGGGCTGCAGTGCTTCGGTGCCTACGCCGCTGGGTTGGCGCAGTTCTGGACGAACCCGAAGAATCGATGAGCGCCGAAGCTCCAATGCCCGGGTGGGAACGGCGGGTCACGACGAGCTCACCGGACGCACTCAGAAGCCGATCGCTTCGCCGAGCAAGAGCACGGTGCCGCGCCCGGGCAGGAACTCGGCATTGAGGATGAGCAGGCGATTGACCGCGCTCGGCCACCCGTGGACCGCTTGGGTGCGGGCGCTCTCCAACGGCAGGGCATGCTCGTCGATGCGGCGCAGCGCGGTCTCCAGATCGGGTACGACCTTCTGTGCGCCGACGATCCAGATCGCTCGGGCCGCGCCGCCGGCATAGCCCGGCAGCTGGCTCCCGCTGCCGGAGGCGACCACGAGTGAGCCGGTCTCGGTGACCGCGGCCACGCTGCCCACGATGACGTCAGGGCTGGCGAGCACCCGTCGGATGGCGTCGGCTTCGGTGGCACGGTCCATGGCCAAGAGGCGCGGCCTGAGGGCTTGGTAGCGCCCGCTGGCGTTGATGTCCTCGTCGATGCCGGACAGCCGGAGGGTCTCGCTGGCCCCGGTCATCACGCTCGAGCCCTCGGGGATCAGATCCGCGAGGCGACGACGCGTGGCCGCGGCGTCGTCGAGGATCTCGACGGAGAACCCATGGGTCGCCAGTGCCGAGGCCGCGCGCTGCAGGCGGTCCGCCGGCGCGGGGTCGACGAACGACGTTGCGTGGATCGGAGTGGTCATGGCGCCTCCTGGAGTGGTCCTCGGTGAGGAACGAGCGGCCGCCGGGCCTTGCCGGCGAGCGACCTCGTCCGAGTGGTCCGACAACGCGGCCCTTCGGAATGTGAGGCGACGGGCCGACCTCACATTCGGAGGCCGCGTTCTGTCGGATCGATGAGGCAAGATCGCGGCCGAGGGAGACCGGGAACGACCATGAGCACGCCACTTCGAACCGCGCCCGAGGGCCCTGAACACGACCTACGCGCGCTCATGACCGAGCAACGCCAACTGATCAATCTGGCGTATCGCCTGCTCGGCTCCCTGACCGAGGCCGAGGACGCGGTCCAAGAGACCTACGCCCGCTGGTTCGCCATGTCCCGGCCGGAGCAGGACGCCATCGTTTCTCCCGGCGCCTGGCTGCAGACGGTCGCCAGCCGCATCTGTCTCAACCAGCTCGGCTCGGCCCGGGCCCGGCGAGAGAGCTACGTCGGCGAGTGGATCCCCGAGCCGTTGCCCGCCCGGGCGGAGTGGATCACGGGGCCGTCGGATGGAGTGCCCCGCGACCCGGCCGACCGGGTCACCCTCGACGATTCGATCAGCATGGCCTTCCTCGTCGTGCTCGAGTCGATGACCCCGGCCGAGCGGGTGGCGTTCATCCTCCACGACGTCTTCCGCTATCCCTTCGCCGAGGTGGCCGACATCGTCGGCCGTTCCCCGGCAGCCTGCCGACAGCTGGCCACCTCGGCCCGACGCCGCATCGGCGCCTCGCACCCTCCCGCGACCTCAGCTGCCGACCGGGCCGGCATCGTCAAGGATTTCAAAGCGGCGTGGGAGGCCAAGGACATCGAGGCCCTCATCGGCTTGCTCGACCCCGATGCCACGGCGATCGCCGACGGCGGTGGCCTGGCGGTCACCTTCGTGCACCCGATCGAAGGCGGCGAGCAGATCGCGCGGGCGTGGATCGAGATCGCCAAACGGGCCACCAGCCGCACGGCCATCCTGGCGCGCACGGTCAACGGGCAGCCCGGCTTGGTCGCGCAACAGGACGGGGTCACGGTCACGGTGTTCGCGTTCGACGTCGTCGGCGACCGGATCAAGCACATCTGGGTCGTCCGGAACCCCGAGAAGCTCCGCCACTGGATGACGGGCTGACGGTCGTCTCCACTGCCCTGCGCCTGGCCAGGACCCGCCGGTCGCCACCGGCGGCGCAGCGTATGCGCCAGTCCCTCAGTGGGTATGAGCTGAGCGATACGGGGTGGCGTTGTCGCCTCAGATTTCGAGGAGCGAACATGCCCAGTCCGAACCGTCCCCGCCGCTCGCCCGCGGCCGCGTTCACGCCCACGGGTCAGCCGTCCAAGGATCGCCCCGAGGCCATGGCCCAGGGTGGCGAGATCCTCACGACCGCCCAGGGGGTGCGGCTCGCCGACACCGACCACAGCCTGAAGGCCGGGGAGCGCGGCCCGTCGCTACTAGAGGACTTCCACCTCCGGGAGAAGATCACCCACTTCGATCACGAACGCATCCCCGAGCGCGTGGTGCACGCCCGGGGCGCCGCCGCCCACGGCGTGTTCGAGTCGTATGGCACGGCGGGATCGGTCACCAAAGCGGGGTTCTTGGCGCAAGGCGCGGTCACCCCGGTCTTCACCCGGTTCTCGACCGTGCTCGGCTCCAAGGGCTCGGCCGACACGGTCCGCGACACGCGGGGTTTCGCGGTCAAGTTCTACACCGACGAGGGCATCTTCGACCTGGTCGGCAACAACATCCCGGTCTTCTTCATCCAGGACGGCATCAAGTTCCCCGACGTCATCCACGCCGCCAAGCCTCACCCGGATGTGGAGATTCCCCAGGCCCAGTCAGCCCACGACACCTTCTGGGACTTCGTGTCGCTGCACACCGAGGCCACGCACCACGTCCTGTGGAACATGAGCGACCGCGGTATTCCCCGCTCGTTCCGCACCATGGAGGGCTTCGGGGTGCACACCTTCCGTCTGGTCAACGCCAAAGGCAAGAGCTCGCTGGTCAAGTTCCACTGGAAGCCACTGGCCGGGGTCCACTCCCTGGTGTGGGAGGAGGCCCAGATCGCCGCCGGGGTCGACCCCGACTTCCACCGCCGGGATCTGGCCGACGGCATCGCGGCCGGCGCCTTCTTCGAGTGGGAGCTCGGCATCCAGGTGCTCCCCGACGACGGCAGCGACAGCTTCGAGGGCATCGACCTCTTGGACCCGACCAAGCTGGTGCCCGAGGAGCTGGCCCCGGTGCAGCTGATCGGCAAGATGACGCTCAACCGGAACCCGACCAACTACTTCGCCGAGACCGAGCAGGTCGCCTTCCATACCGGCAACCTCGTGCCGGGCGTCGAAGCGACCAACGACCCGCTCATGCAGGCTCGCCTGTTCTCCTACCTCGACACCCAGCTCACCCGCTTGGGGGGACCGAACTTCACCCAGCTGCCCATCAACCGGCCGCACTGCCCGGTCAACGACATGCTCCGTGACGGCATGCACCAGACGGCCGTCCACGAGGGTGTCGCCGCCTACCTCCCCAACGGGATCGACCCGGGACTTCGGGTGGCGACCGAGGACGAGGGGGCCTATGTCCAGACCGCCCAGCCAGTCGAAGGCGGCGTCGTCCGGTCGGCCCCGGCGTCCTTCGACGACCACTTCTCCCAGGCCACCCTGTTCTACCGGAGCCTTACGCCGATCGAGCAGCTCCACGTCGTCGAGGCGTTCACCTTCGAGCTCGGGAAGGTCAATGAGCCCGAGATCAGAGCACGCGAGTTGGCGGTGCTGGCGAATGTCGACGCCGACCTCTGCGCGCTGATCGCCGCCGGGCTCGGCCTGGCGGCTCCCGAGGGCTCCCCGGCGGCTGACGTGGCGACGTCGCCCGCCCTCTCTCAGATCGTCGATGTGCCCGGACCCGATTAGCGGCCGCAAGATCGGGGTGGTCGCCGATGCTAGGGCCGACCTGGCCGGGATCGCCAAGCTGCGCCGGTCGGTCGCCAAACTCGGTGCCGAGCTGTTGGTCATCGCCGCGGTCGGTGGCACCCTCGGCCGGGGCACCGAGGCCCTCGTGGTGGACCGCACGCTGCTCACGACCCGCTCGATCGAGTTCGACGCCCTGCTCGTCGCCGACGAGGTCTCCCCGACCGACGACATCAAGCTGGTCGTCCTGCTCCAAGAGGCCTTCCGGCACTGCAAGACCGTCGGAGCGTGGGGCACCGGCACCGCCGTGCTCGAGGGCGCCGGCATCCCGGTCGACGGACCCGGCGTGGTCGTCGGTGCCACCGCGGCGAAGTCCTTTACCGACCAGGTGGTGGCGGCGGTCGGCCTGCATCGGGCCTGGGCTCGAGCCGACGCGGTTACGACGTCGAACGTGCCGCCGGCCTGACGATCTCGATGGGCGTCATCGAGAGCAGCAGTGCCGGCATCGGCCGGACGGTCTCCGCCTTGACCCGGGCGTCCGTCCGTCCGAGGCCATTCGCCAGCCGCACCAACGGAGATACACCGGCCGCGTCCAAGAAGTGAAGATCGGTGCAGTCGAGGACGACTGTCCGAGCCGGTCCGTCGAGCAGATCGCCCACCAGCCGCTGGAGGACGTCGGCGCCGCGGAGGTCGAGCTCACCGGAGAACCGGAGGGTGAGCAGGTCGCTTTCGTCGATCGCCGTAACGCTGAATGGTTCGATCATGCTGGGTACCACCTCAACCTCGAAAACAGGGCGGAAGCCTGAAGAGGCAAAAGAAGCGGACGAGCGAGATCCGGGACCAGGACGGCCCAAGCAACCAAGTGGACCCTACCATAAAATCCCTGCGTATGGAGCCGGCACGCCCTCATCGCCAGTAGGTTCACGTAGGCACCATTCATCGTTGTCGTCGTGCATGTTTTGGCGCCTCCACGATGACATAGAGGAGAGATATGCAAAATAACGGCCATATAGATCCCGAAGACGAAGCTCCGAACCACGACCCCTCGCACCCCGAACCCGACGGCGACAATCCAGCGGGTGAGCCCACGGGCGAAGCCCAGGCCGCCGAGAACCGGGCGGTCGACCCGCCGGCGTGACACCTGTCCCCTAGGGCGCCCGGGACGCGACGGAGCCCCAGCCACGGGGCCAGGGCTCTACGTCGCTTTGTTGGTCGCATTGCGACCTCGCCCCGATGGTACGCCGGAGCGCCGATATCGAGAAGGGGTACCGGAAGAGTTCATGTACCGATAACCCTGTCGACGCGGCCCGGCGGCAGCCCACAGTTAACTATCGGTTATCGATATCGATAGGCGATAACGACTACAGTTTCGGCTCGTGCGAGAGCTCCTTCGGGGCGCGGTCCGGCTCCACGTCCTGCACCACGCCGCCCACGGTGAGGTGCACGGCGCGTGGATGGCCGACGAGCTGGCCCATCACGGCTATCGGATCAGCCCGGGGTCCCTCTACCCCACCTTGCACAAGATGGAGGCCGAAGGACTGCTCGCCTCCCGCCACGTCGTCGTCGACGGCCGGGCCCGCCGCTGCTACCGAGCGACGAGCAAGGGCCGCAAGGCCCTCCGGCATGCCAAGCTGCAGCTGCGAGAGCTGGCGGCAGAGGTCCTGGGCAACGACGACCCGTGACCACGGCACCACCCGACGATCCCGACGCCGATCGTCCGGTGGAGGGCGGCGACCGTCATCGAGTGCCGCTGACCACGATCGCCCGGGAATGGGGCCGGATTGGGTGCACTGGCTTCGGCGGTCCGCCTACCCACATCGCCATGTTGCGACGTCGCTGCGTCGACGAACGGCGCTGGGTGACCGCGGCCGAGTTCGAGGACGGCGTCGCGGCGACCAACCTCCTGCCCGGGCCGTCGTCGACCCAACTAGCCATCTACTTGGCCTGGCGGCTTCGGGGCCCGGCCGGCGCCCTCCTCGGCGGGGCGTGTTTCATCGTGCCAGGACTCGTGGTCATCCTGGCCCTCTCGACGGTCTTCTTGGCCGGCAACCCACCCGATGCCGTCCTCGGGGCGGCGGCCGGAGCCGGGGCCGCCGTGCCGGCCGTGGCCCTCAACGCCGCCGGGACGCTCGTACGGCCGAGCTGGGACCGGATCGGCCGACGACGGACCGACCGCGTCCGCTGGGTGGTCTACGCGCTGGCCGGCGGGGTGGCCGCGGCCACGGTCGGCGCCTGGCTGGTCGTCGTCCTCGTCGCCTGCGGGCTGATCGAGATCGCCATCCGTGAGCCTCGCCACCTCCCGGGAGCCGGCAGCACCCGGACGTTCATCCCCACTGTCGTGGGCCCGCTGGCGGCAACCGGTGGGCTGGGTGCACTCGCCTGGGTGGCGCTCAAGGTCGGGGCCCTCTCGTATGGCGGCGGGTTCGTGATCGTCCCGCTCATGCAGCACGACGCCGTCCACCACTACCACTGGATGACGAACGGCCAGTTCTTGAACGCGGTCGCTCTGGGCCAGGTCACCCCCGGACCGGTCGTCCAAACCGTGGCGGTGGTCGGCGACGCGGCGGCCGGGATCGGCGGGGCCCTGCTGGCCGCGGCCATCGCGTTCGCGCCGTCGTTCTGCTTCGTCATCGTCGGTGGTCCCCACTTCGACCGGCTCCGGGCCAACCAGGCGGTCCAGGCGTTCCTCACCGGGGCCGGACCATCGGTGATCGGTGCCATCGCCGGCTCGGCCATTCCGCTCGGGCTGGCCCTCACGCACCTCTGGCAGATACCCCTCCTGGCGCTCGCTGGGGTCTGGCTGCTCGTCCTTCGCCGGGGCGTCGTCGTCGCCATCGTGGGCGCTGGCCTGCTCGGGATCGTTGCCGCCCTGGCCGGCGCGCCCCTCACCCACTAGGCCTCGGACGCCGACCTCAGCGGTGCGTCAGACGGTGTTCGGCTGGTCAGGTACTCGCGTCCGGACCACTCGGCGGCCGCGAGCCGCTCGCCGACCAACCGGAGCCGGTCGATCGGCTGGACGACGGCGACCCGCACGTTGCCGGCGCCGTCGGGCCCGTAGAGGTCACCGGGGCTGACGAGGATGCCGCCGCCGCGGGCGAGGTCGCCGGCGAGGGCCCACGCGTCGGCCCAGCGGGCGGGGACGGCGGGCCAGAGGTAGAAGCCGCCGGCCGGCAGCATCGTGGGGATGCCGGCCTTGGTCAAGACGCCGGCGAGGTACTCGAGCCGTTCGAGGTACCTGGCGCGCTGGACGTCGACGTGGTCCTGGTCGGCGAGGGCGACGACCGCCGCGGCCTGCACCGGTCCGGGGACCATGAGCCCGGCGTGCTGACGCACGTCGCGCAGGAAGCCGACGAGCTCGGCGTCGCCGGCATAGAAGCCGGCACGGGCGCCGGCCAGGTTGGACCGCTTCGACAACGAGTGGACGGCAACGACGCCGTCGGGCCCGGACTCCAGCACCGACCGCGGTGGCCCGTCCCAGGTGAACTCGGCGTAGCACTCGTCGGAGAAGACCGGCACGCCGTGGTGCCTCCCCCACGCCGCCACGGCGCCCAGGTCGGTCAGCCCGCCGGACGGGTTGGCCGGTGAGTTGACCCACAGCAACAAGGCCCGCGCCGCGTCGGCCGGGTCGATGGCGTCGAGGTCGAGGCCGGCGCCGTCGGCGGTGGCCGGTGGCACGGGGACCGCCCGGCAGCCGGCCAGCGTCGCGCCCATCGCGTACGTCGGGTACGAGACCGCGGGGTACAGGACAGTGTCACGACCGGGGTCGCGGAGCCGCAAGTAGTGGGCGGTCGACGCGACGAGCTCCTTCGTGCCGACGCACGCGGCAACACTCCCGGGGTCGACGGCGAGGCCGAAGCGCGACGACAGCCAGCCGGCCGCGGCCTCCCGGTAGGCGGGACCGCCAGCCGACGACGGGTAGCCGCGCTCGGCGCCGGACGTCGCGAGGGCATCGACGACGGCCGCCGGCGGCGGGTCGGTCGGGGTGCCGATCGAGCAGTCGACGACGCCGCCGTCCAACTCGTCGGCCCAGGCTTTGATCCCGTTGAGCCGATCGTACGGGTACGGCGGTGGCCGGAAGCCGGCGGCCTCGTCGCCGGTCGACTGGCCGACTGCCTCATCGCCGGCCGTCCGGCCGGTCATGCGGACGCGACCATGTACTCGCGGAACCGGGCTCGGCCGGCGTCGTCGAGGACGACGTGGATCCGGGCGGCATCGTCGCCGGTCTCCTGGCCGACGACCTCGCCCTCACGGTGGACCGCGGCGAGGACGTCACCACGGGCCCACGGGATGACGAGCTCGACGACCCGGTCGGCGGCACGCAGACGGTCGCCGATCGCCCGGAGGAGGTCGTCGATGCCCTGGCCGGTGCGGGCGGAGACGAGGACGGACCCCTCGGCGGCCGCGGCGACCCGCTTGGCGTCGTCGGGGGCGCGGTCGGCCTTGTTGACGACGACGAGCTCGGGCACGGCGCTGGCGCCGATCTCGGCCATCACGGCCTGGACCGCGTCGACCTGGGCGTCGGGGTCGGCGGCGGAGCCGTCGACGACGTGGACGACGAGGTCAGCGAGGTGGACGGCGTCGAGGGTGGAGCGGAACGCCTCGACGAGCTCGTGCGGCAGTTTGCGGACGAAGCCGACGGTGTCGGTCACGAGCACCGTCTCGCCACCGGGCAGCGCGAGCTGGCGAGTCCGCGGGTCGAGGGTGACGAACAGGCGGTTCTCGGCCGGGACGCCGGCGTCGGTCAGTCGGTTGAGCAGCGTCGACTTGCCGGCGTTCGTGTAGCCGACGAGGGCGAGCTCCCGGTGGCGGCCGCGCTGGCGGGACTGGCGCTGCAACGTGCGCGTCCGCTCGACCGACCGGAGGTCCGCCTCGAGGCGGTGCATCCGGCGGACGAGGCGGCGGCGGTCGACCTCGAGCTGGGTCTCGCCGGGACCGCGGGTGCCGATGCCACCGGCCTGCTGGCTGAGCGACCCGCCGCGGCCGCGTAGGCGCGGCAGGCGGTACCGGAGCAGGGCCAGCTCGACCTGGGCCTTGCCCTCGGGGCTGCGGGCGTTCTGGGCGAAGATGTCGAGGATCACCGCGGTCCGGTCGATGGCGGTCCGGCCGAGCAGCTTCTCCAGGTTCCGCTGCTGGGCCGGGCTCAGCTCTTCGTCGAAGACGACGGTGTCGGCGTCGACCTTCTCGGCCAGCTCGGCGAGCTCTTGGGCCTTGCCGCGGCCGATGAACGTCGCCGGGTCCGGATGGTCACGGCGCTGGACGATCCGGGCGACGACATCGGCGCCGGCGGTGTCGACGAGCTCGGCCAGCTCGTCGAGGTAGCCGTCGACGGCTGTCGGTTCGGTACCGGGCAGGACGACGCCGACGAGGATGATCCGCTCCCGGAACTCCCGGGTGATCAGCGTGCCAGGCAGGTTGACGGTCATGCGGGAAGGGCGGTCCGACGTCTGGCGGTCACGCCGGGACGGCGGCCGGGCCCCGTCGGTCGGCGGGCAGGACGGCGGGGTCGACGATGACGTCGGCCACCCGACGGACCGGGCCGGCGAGGATCGCACTGTCGGCGTCGTCTGGGCCGAGCCGGACCTCGAGCGTCCCGCCGGGGTTGTGGACGAGTACCCGGGCGCCGACGAGACCCCAGCTCCGGGCGGCGGCGGCCGCGGCGACGCTGCCGGTCCCACAGGCCAGCGTCTCGCCGACGCCGCGCTCCCAGACCCGGAACCGCAGCTCGTCGGGACCACCGCCGAGGGCGATGAACTCGACGTTGACGCCGCCCGGCGTCTCGGCCTCCAGTCGGGCACCGACGGCGGCGACGTCGATCTCGTCGGGGTCGTCGAGGCCGAACAGGACGAAGTGGGGGTTCCCGACGTCGACCCGCCGGGCCCGGTGGCCGGGGACTCCCGGTGGCTCCTCCGGGCCGAGCCGGGCCGGTCCCATCGCGGCACTCGCCCACGCCTCACCCGGGCGGTCGCCGACTCGGTAATCGACCGTTCGGATGCCGGCCGCGGTGGCAACGGTGAAGCGAGGCGGCGTCACGAGCCCGGCATCGACCGCGGCCTGGGCGAGGCAGCGGATGCCGTTGCCGCTCATCTCGGCCTCCCCGCCGTCGGCGTTGTGCAGTTCCATCCACACGTCGGTGCTCGACCGACCGTGGCCGATGCCGCTCGGGCCGACCCGGATCACGCCGTCCGCGCCGACCCCCCGCCGCCGGTCGCACAAGGCGCGGACCTGGGCAGCCGAAAGATGGACGCGGTCGTCCAGGTCGACGAGGACGAGAAAGTCGTTGCCGGCACCTTCGTGCTTCGAGAACTGCACCGTCACAGTCTCGCGCCCCGGTGCCGCGGCCCGTGCACCCAATACCTGTGCACCCAATACCTGTGCACCCACTACCCGACGGCGGCGGCGACCACGTCGACCGGATCGGCGGCGTCGAGCCAGCGGATCCGCGGGTCGCGGCGAAACCAGGCCCACTGCCGGCGGGCGAACTGGCGGGTCCGCCGGACGGCCTCGGCGACGCAGTCGTCGAGCGGCACGTCGAGCTCGACGTGGGCGAGCAGCTCGCGGTAGCCGAGCGCCTGACGGGCGGTGCGGGAGAGCCCACCCGGCCGCGCCGCCAGAGCGCGGACCTCGTCGAGGAGCCCCTGGTCCATCCAGGCGGCGAACCGTTCGGCGATCCGCTGGTCGCCCTCGTCCGACCGGTACGGGAGGCCGACGAGGGTGAACCGGGTCGGTGGGTACGCGGTCAGGCCGGGCCCGAACGACGAGAACGGCCGGCCGGCGCCGATCGTCACCTCGAGCGCCCGGACGATGCGCCGCCGGTTCGACGTCGTCGTCCGTGACGCGGCGAGCGGGTCGAGCCCGGCCAGCCGGGCGTGGAGAGCGGCGACACCGCCGGGCTCGTCGGCCTCGCCGTTCGAGCTCGGCCGCGACCGCCGGCCATCGTCCGGGGAGGTCGAGGTCGTCGACGACCGATCGCAGGTAGAGGCCGGTGCCGCCGACGAGGACGGCCCGGCGGCCGCGCCGGTCGATGTCGGCCAGCGCGGCCCGGGCGGCCGCCTGGAACTCGGCGACCGTGAACTCGCTCGCCGGGTCGACGAGGTCGAGGAGGTGGTGCGGCACCTCGGCCCGGGCGGCCGGCGACGGCTTGGCGGTGCCGATGTCCATGCCGCGGTAGACGGTCATCGAGTCGACGCAGACGAGCTCGACGTCGCCGCGCCGGCGGGCGACGGCCATGGCGACGTCGGACTTCCCGGAGGCGGTCGTCCCGAGCAGGACGACCGGCCGTCGGTCGGGGACTCGACCGGCCGGCACCGGAAGGTCGACGTCAGCCGGCGGCGACGGGGATGCGCGGCCGGTGCCGCGGCGGCGCGGTCACGCCGACCGAGCCGCCCGGTCAGGTGGTGCGGCGCCGCGCCGGTCACCTCGACCTCGGCGAACGACCCGATCGCCGGGCCGCCGCCGTCGGGCGGGGCGAAGTGCACGAGCTTGCCCTGGCCGGTCCGGCCGGTCCGCACGGTCGGGTCCCGCCGGCTCGGGCCCTTCGACCAGCACCTCCTCGGTCCGGCCGACCCGGGCCTGGTGGCGGCGCAGCGCGGAGCGCTCGACGACCGCGCGCAGCCGTTCGAACCGCTCGGCGACGACCTCGGCGGGCACGAACCGGTCCTCCATGGCCGCCGCCCGGGTGCCGGGCCGCGGCGAGAAGATGAACGTGTAGGCGCTGTCGTAGCCGGCCTCGGCGACCACGGCCAGGGTCTCGTCGAAGTCGTCCTCGGTCTCGCCCGGGAAGCCGACGATGATGTCGGTGGTCACCGCCAGGTCCGGCGATCGCGGCCCGGGCGGCCCGCAGCCGCTCGAGGTAGCGCTCGGCGGTGTAGCCCCGGCGCATGGCCGAGCAGCACCCGGTCGCTGCCGGACTGCAGCGGCAGGTGGAGGTGCTCGCAGACCGCGTCGACGTCTCGGCCATGGCGGCGATGGTCTCGGGGCGCAGGTCCTTCGGGTGCGGGCTCGTGAACCGGACCCGCCGGATCCCGTCGACCGCGCCGACGGCGCGCGAGCAGGTCGGCGAACAGCGGGCCGCCGCCTGGTGAGGTCCCGGCCGTAGGAGTTCACGTTCTGGCCGAGCAGCGTGACCTCGACGACGCCGCGCCGGGCCAGCGCCTCGACCTCGGCGACGATGTCGTCGAGCGGCCGGCTGACCTCGCGGCCCCGGACGGACGGGACGATGCAGAAGGCGCACGAGTTGTCGCAGCCGGTCTGGATCGTCACCCACGCCGCGTACGGCAGCTCCCGGACGGCCGACAGGGCCGGCGCGTGGTCGGCGGTCGCCGTCGGGATCGGGCGCGTCCAGGATCTCGACGAGCGGGCCCTCGGCCGACCGCCCGGCGCAGCAGCTCGGGGGCGCGGGCCAGGTTGTGGGTGCCGAACACCACGTCGACATGGCCGGCCTTCTGGCGGACCAGCTCCCGGTCCTTCTGGGCCAGGCAGCCGCCGACGGCGATCTGCATGCCCGGCTCGGCGTTCGCTTGAGCGACTTCAGGTGGCCGAGGTGCCGTAGAGCCTGTTGTCGGCGTTCTCCCGGATGCAGCAGGTGTTGAGGACCACCACGTCGGCCTCGTCGAGGTCGTCGGTCGGCTCCATGCCGTCGGCGACCAGCAGGCCGGCCAGGCGCTCGGAGTCGTGCTCGTTCATCTGGCACCCGAAGGTGCGGATGAGGAACTTGCGGGCCATCGCCGGCAGTCTAGAAGCTGGCTACTGCGTCGTCCTCGACGGGTGGGAGGCGGGCCGCGTCGCCGGTCACGAGGCCGTCGAGGTCCGGCCGGAGCACGAGGACCCGGCCGGGCACGCCGGCCGCGTCCATCGCCACCCGGGCCGCCGCCCGGACGGCCGGGGCCTCGGCAGCCGTCGTGAAGCCCAGGAGCGACGGCCCGGCGCCGGACCAGCAGGCCGCCAGGGCGCCGACCGTCAAGAGCCCGGCAAGCAGCTGGGAGCCTCGGGGAACAGCGGGCTGCGGTAGTCCTGGTGCAGCCGGTCCTCAGTCGCCTCCGAGATGAGCAGCCGTTGGTCGGCGAGGCCGGCCAGCAGCAGGCCCATACGGCCGAGATTGAAGGCGGCGTCCTCCCGACCGACCTGGGCCGGGAGGACGTGCCGGGCCTCGGCGGTGGCCAGGGACCGGTCGGGGACGATGACGACGAAGGCCAGCGATGGGTCGAGCGGGAGCTGCGCCACCCGGACCGCCCCGTGGACGAGGGTGGCCACGACCAGGCCACCGACGGCGCTGGCGGCGGCGTTCTCGGGGTGGCCGTCGAGGCGGGCCGCGACAGCCAGTGGGTCGGCCGCTCCGGCGGCGGCCGCGGCCGCCGCGGCGAGCGCGGCCGACGACCCCAGCCCTCGGGCCACCGGGATCTGCGAGCGGACGGTGATGGCCAGCCGGTCGTGGCCGGCGACGTCGACCGCGACGCGGGCGGCCAGATGGCTGGCGTCGTCGGCCAGGCCGGCCCCCTCCCCCTCACTCCGGACGGTCAGCCGGTCGGCCGGCTCGATCTCGACTTCGACGTAGCGGTCGACGGCCAGCGCCAGGGCGTCGAAGCCCGGGCCGAGGTTCGCCGCCGACGCAGGGGCCCGGGCGCGCACGCGGTCAGAATAGGTTGCCGTCAGAAGAGATGGTGCTCGACGGTGACGACCGGCAACCGGCCGGCCGTCTGCACCGGCACCGCGACGTCCTGGGTGCCGACCCGGACGTGGACCGAGCCGACCGGCGTGCCGGCGTGGGCGCCGCCGGCCGGGCGGTGGCTGACGACCATCGTCTCGTCGATCTTGTCGCCCGGCCACGCCAGCACCGAGCCGGACGCGGTCATGGTGATCGGCACCGCCTTGCCGGCGACCGTCGCCGTCCCGACGCGCGTGCCGGCCGCCGGGAGCGAGACCGCGCCGACGTGGGCGGCCGCGGCCTGGGCGACGGCGAGGTCGGCCCGGCCGGCCGCGTCGAGCACTGTGGCGACCTCCATGGAGGTCACCGCAGCGAGCACGATGAACGACTGGCCACCGACCGCCGCCTGGTAGGCGAGGATGTCCCCGCCCCCGGCGGCGCTCGTGAACCCGGACTTGACGCCGACCACCCCCGGCACGCCGCCGGAGCTGGCGAGCAGCGGCGTGTACGTGTACACGGTCGCCCCTGTCGGCAGTGGTGCCGACGACTGGGCGACCATCGCCGCGAATGTCGGGTTCGCCATGTCGGCGGCGGCCACCTTGAGCAGGTCGGCCGGCGTCGACACCGACTGTGGTGTGTAACCGCTGGCGTCCGCGTAGTGCGTCTGCGTCATCTTCAGCGACGCGGCGGTCGTGTTCATCTTCGCCACGAACGCGGCCAGCGAGCCGGCATCCCAGCAGGCGGCGGAGTACGCCAGATCGTTGGCCGAGTGGACGAGCATGGCTTGGAGCATCTGGCGCTCCGTCATCACCTCGCCGGCGACGAGCGGGACGCTCGCCTGGTCGGTCCCGAGATCTGTCGAGTAGTTCGCCGCGTCGTCCGCCGAGATCGTGATGGCCGGACCGTCGTCGCCCGGCGTCAGCGGGTGGTCGTGCAGCACGACGTACGCCGTCATGATCTTCGTCATGCTGGCGATCGGCACCGGGTGCTGCGGCCCGGAGTCGGCGGCGTAGCCGACCGCCGGGATCGACACCGCCGACTGCAACCCGGCCGGCCACGGCAGGCTGACCGTCGCCGCCGGGAGCGACGTCATCGCCGGCATGGCCGTCGCCACCGTCGCCGCCGGGTGCTCGACCGTCGGCGGCCGTCCGCTCCGTACGACGACGAACGTGATCGCCGCGGCCACGACGACGAGGACCGCAACAACCGTCACGAGCCGGCGCCAACGGAGCCTACGAGTCCGACGAGCCTTCCCCGAGCCGCCGTCACGCGGCGCAAGCGGTGCCGGACCACCACGGCTGCTCCCGCTGTGACCCCGCCGGCCACCGGCCCGGGCGGCCTGGATCTGCGCCCGCGTCAGATGGTCGTTGGCGGTCGGCTCCGGCGTCCGTTCGGGTACGGACGGTCCAGGCGCGGCAGGAGGCAAACGGGTGACCATCGCCGTCGTGCTCGTTCCCCGGGCCTACCCGGGGCGGCTGTCCAGCTCCTCGGGAGTCATGAGAACGGCGCGAGCCTTCGATCCCTCCGACGGGCCGACCACGCCTCGCCGTTCGAGCAGGTCCATCAACCGACCAGCCCGGGCGAAACCGACGCGGAGCTTGCGCTGCAGCATCGACGTCGACCCCAGCTGGGAGCGGACGACCAGCTCCAGGGCGGCCGACAGCAGCTCGTCGTCGTCATCATCGCCGGGAAGGTTACTCCCCTTCCCCTCGTCGACGCCCTGGATACCGACGACCGGCTCCGGCGTCCGGCCCTGCCGGCGCCAGAACGCCACGACCTGGCGAACCTCGTCCTCGGAGACCCACGGCCCCTGGAGCCGGCGCGGGATGTTCGACGATGCGGTCAGTACGAGCATGTCGCCCTTGCCGATCAGCCGCTCCGCTCCCGGCTGGTCGAGGATGACCCGGCTGTCGGCCAGCGACGACACCGAGAACGCCATCCGGCTCGGGACGTTCGCCTTGATGACGCCGGTGATCACGTCCACCGACGGCCGCTGCGTGGCCAGCACCAGGTGGATCCCGACCGCCCGGGCCATCTGGGCGATCCGGACGACCGACTCTTCGACGTCCCGGGCCGCCACCATCATGAGGTCGTTGAGCTCGTCGACGACGACCAGGACGAACGGCAGCCGCTCCGGCCCCTGTTCGTCGTCGGGCGCCTCCGTTCCGTCGGACGCCATCTCGTCGGGTGCGTCGTCGGGTGCAGCGTCGCTCGGATCAGGGGCAACCTCGCCGGCCGCCAACTCGGCGTCGTACGGCCCTCGGTCCTCCGCCGCCCGCTGGGCCCTGACCTTGGCCGCGATGGCCGCTACCTGGGCCGCGGCCGACGGGCCGCCCAACGGCCCCAGATCGCCGCGGTCGAACGCCTCGTTGTAGCCGGTGATGTCCCGCATGCCGTACTCGGCGAGCAGGTCGTAACGGCGTTCCATCTCCTTGACCGCCCACGACAGCGCGTTGGCCGCCTTCTTCGGGTCGACGACGACCGGCGTCAGCAGATGCGGCAGGTCGTTGTACTGGCCGAGCTCGACCCGCTTCGGGTCGACCAGGATCATCCGCACCTGGTCCGGCGTCGCCCGCATCAGGATCGACGTGATCAGCGAGTTGATGCACGACGACTTGCCTGCGCCGGTCGCGCCGGAGATGAGGACGTGCGGCATCTGCGCCAGATTGACCAGGACCGCCCGCCCGGCGATGTCCCGGCCGAGCGCCACTTCGAGTGGGTGCGTCGCCTGGTGTGCCTCGTCGGACACCAGGATGTCGCCGAGCGAGACGAGCTGCCGCTGGCGGTTCGGCACTTCGACGCCGATCGCCGACTTGCCGGGGATCGGTGCCAGGATCCTGACGTCCGGCGACGCCATCGCGTACGCGATGTCCTTCGACAGGCTCGTCACCCGGGCCACCTTCACCCCGGGGCCGAGCTCCAGCTCGAACCGGGTCACCGTCGGCCCGACCGTCCGGCCGACCAACCGCGTCTCGACGCCGTGCGCCGCCAATGCGGACACCAGTGACTCGCCAGCCTGATCGAGCAGGCGCAGGTCCTGCCGCTGCTCCTTCGACCGGCTCAAGATCTTTATCGGCGGTAGCTGCCACTCTCCCGCCACCGCCACCGGCGCCCCCGGGCCGGCGGCCGTCGGGACGACGTCGTCAGCGCGGCGCTTCGACGCCGGGAGTCGCTCCGGCTCGGTCAGCGCCGGCTCGTCCGGTTCGACCGTCGGGACCTCGCCGGTGTCCGCCTCGTCGACCGGCGGCAGCGGGTCGTCCAGCGCCGATGGCGGCAGCACCGGCGGCGGGCCCGCCACCGGGACCGTGATCGGCGCCGCGTGGCCGTCCGGTTCGTCGAGCACCGCGTCCCGGTCGATCCGGCCGCCGCCCCACCACGAGCCGAACGCCCGGCCGACCGCCGACGCCGCGACCGCCGTTCCCCGACCGAGCGCGCCGAGCGAGACACCCGTCGACAGCACGATGCCGATGACCGCCACCGCCACCAGGATCACCACCGCGCCGGCCGTGCCCACGCCCGACGCCAGCGGCCGCCCGGCCGCCACGCCGATCCATCCACCCGCCTCGCTCAGTGCCCGGTTCGTCGCGTCAGCCTTCGGGGAACCGCCGGCCAGCTCAGCCAGCCCGCAGGCGGCCAGCAGCCCGAGGACGACCCCGATCCACGTCCGCACCGGCTCCGGTCGGTGCCGCCCGACGATGATCACCACGCCGACGACGACACAGATCGGCGGCAAGAGGAAGCGGATCCACCCGACCACCGCCCCGAGCGCCACGTCGACGCCGTGGCCGACGGTCCCGGCCGCGTGGCCGTAGAGCGCCAGCGCCAGCAGGATCCCGAGCGTCGCCAGCCCGATCGCCCACAGGTCGGCTGCGTGGTCGCTGAAGAGGCCGTTCTTCTTCGGCGGCCGGGTCGCCGCCCCCCTCCCGCCTGATCGTCCGCCGGAGCGGCTCGACGCGTGCGAGGCTCTCCCCTTCGACGCCTGCGCCTTCGTCCGTGACGCCGTCCCGGAGCCCGAGCGCGACGACGCCTTGCTCTTGGACGCAGAACGGGAGGCCGTCGGTCGGCCCTTGGTCGTTACCACGGTGCCGTCACCACAGGATCACCAGGCTACTGCCGACCGGCCCCCGTCCGGCGGACACCCCAACCGCCACTGCCCTGGTCAGAGCGTCGACGATCGGCGAGTCCCCCTGGATTGGCGAACACATGTTCGCTATACTACCTCCCGTGGTCACCCGAGCCGACCGGCCCCGCATCCCGCTCCGGTGGCAACTCGCCGAGGAGGACGACGAGGCGACCCTCTTCCCCGACGAGACCGCCGTCACTCGCCACGTCGGTACCGGCGAGTTCCGGGGAATGGAGTTCCTCCACGTCAACGCCCGGTCGATCATCAACGCCGTCCCCGCGGCCAGCCGCATGTCGTTCCGGTACACGATCAACCCCTACCGGGGTTGCAGCCATGCCTGCGTTTATTGCTTCGCCCGGCCAACCCACGACTACCTGGGCCTGAACATCGGTGAGGATTTCGAGCGACGCATCGTCGTCAAGGTGAACACGGTCGAGCGGCTCCGGGCCGAGCTGCGCTCGCCGAAGTGGGCCGGTGAGCACATCGCAATGGGGACGAACACCGACCCGTACCAGTCGGCGGAAGGGAAGTACCACCTGACCCAGGGGATCGTCCGGACGCTGACCGACGCCCGCAACCCGTTCAGCATCCTGACCAAGTCGACGCTGATCCTGCGCGATCTCGACCTCTTGGTGGCGGCGGCCCGGCGCACGTCGGTGCATCTCAACTTCTCAATCGGCACGCTCGACCGGGACGTCTGGAAGCTGACCGAACCGGGCACGCCACCGCCGGAGCGCCGGTTGACCGCCGTCCGGCGCTTCAACGACGCGGGCATCCCGTGCGGCGTGCTCGTCGCGCCGGTATTGCCCGGACTGTCCGACGGCGACGACCAGGTCCGCGAGGTCGTCGAGGCCTGCGTCGACGCCGGCGCCATCTCGGTGGCAGCCGTCCCGCTCCACCTGCGACCGGGCGTGCGCGAGCACTTCATGGGCTGGCTGGCGACGGCCCGGCCGGAGCTCGTCGCGCTCTACGAGCGGCGGTTCCGCCGCGGCTCGTACCAGCCCAAGACCGAGCAGACCCGGCTCGCCGCCCTGGTAGCCGGCGTCTTGAAGGAGAAGGGCACCGGGACCCGCCAGGTCCGCCGTTACATCGAGGACCTCGACGACCCGGCTGGAAGCGGCCCAGGGGCCGGCGCGGACGGGTCCGGAGGGGCGGACGGGGCGGACGGGGCGGCCACCAGGTCGGCGGCCACGACCGACCGGGCGACCGCCCGGGCGACCGTCGGATCGGCGCCGACGCGGTCGGCGCCGGCCCGACCGGCCGGAGAACAGCTCCGCCTTCTTTAAGCTGCGTCGCAATGGACACGGATTTCTCGGCCTCGACGTCGGAACGCCCCTCGCACGAGCGGATGATCCTGGCGCTGGCCTGCATCGCGCAGTTCATGGTCATCCTGGACGTGTCGATCGTCAACGTCGCGCTCCCATCGATCGGCCGGGCCCTCGACTACAGCCCGACCGGACTCCAGTGGGTCGTCAACGCCTACGTCCTCACGTTCGCCGGTTTCCTGCTCCTCGGCGGTCGGGCGGCCGATCTGTACGGGCGACGGCGCGTCTACATGTTCGGCCTGGTGCTGTTCGCGGCGGCCAGCCTGGTCGGCGGCTTCGCCCAGACATCGGCGTGGCTCACCACGGCCCGGGCGGTCCAGGGCGTCGGCGGAGCGTTCCTGTCGCCGGCCACGCTGACGATCATCGTGACGACGTTCTCGGGGCAGCGACTGGCCAAGGCGCTCGGCCTGTGGAGCGCGATGGGCGGGGCCGGCGGCGCAGCCGGCGTCGTCCTCGGCGGCGTGCTGACGTCCGAGCTGAGCTGGCGCTGGGTCCTTTTCGTCAACGTCCCGATCGCCGCCGTCACCCTGTTGGGCGCGCTGGCCTACCTGACCGAGGCCCGGCGTCGCCAGGACGGCGAACGGTTGGACGTCGTCGGCGCGATCTTGGCGACGAGCGGCCTGGCGGTGCTGGTCTACGCCATCGTCAACACCGACGAGTACGCGTGGGGATCGGCCCGGACCCTCGTGACGCTGGCCATCGCCATCGTCCTACTGGGTGCGTTCATCCTGTCGCAGCTGAGAAAGACGGGAACGCCGCTCGTACCGCTCCGGCTGTTCCGCTCCCGTTGGGTGACGACGGCCAATCTTGTCATGATGCTCGTCGGGGCCGGGTTCTTCTCGATGTGGTACTTCCTCTCGCTGTATCTCCAGAACGTGCTCGGCTACAGCGCCCTGCGGGCCGGGTTGGCCTTCGCCCCGATGGGGGTGATCATCATGGTCGGGGCCCAGGGCAGCTCGCGGCTGCTCCCTCGGTTGGGACCGCGCCGGTTGATGACGATCGGGACGCTGATGGCGACGGTCGGCTTCGCATGGCTGACCCAGATCGGATCCAGCCACGGGTACTGGACAGTCGTCTTCGGCGGCGGGATGTTGGTCTCGCTGTCCTTGGGCGTGCTCTTCACGCCGCTGGCTTCGGCCGGAACGACGGGGGTCGACCGGCGGGAGGCCGGACTGGCGTCGGGGGTGCTGAACACGTCACGCCAGGTCGGCGGCTCGATCGGGCTCGCCGCGCTGGCGACGGTGGCAACCAGCCATACGAACCACCTCGTGCACAGCGGGACGAAGACGCAGGACGCCTTGGCGTCCGGCTACGGCCGGGCATTCGCGGTGGCCTGCGGCCTGACGGCAGTCGGCTTCCTGATCAGCCTGTTCGTGCCGGCCACCGCGCGAGCGAAAGCGGCGGCGGCGGACGCGGCCCCGGACCCGGGACCGGGCGGCAGTACGGAACCGGCCGGTACGCTCGACCCGGCATGACGAACGCACCTGAAAGCACCAGCCCCGATCCGCGCGGTGGCGGGTTGGAGACGTCGGCTCTACTGGACCGGCTCCCCGGCGTCACCGCGTGGCCGCTGACCGTCGTCGAGGCCGGCCCGGTGACCCCGGCGATGTGGCGGATCCGCCTCACCGCCGAAGGGCTCGACGAGCTCGAGATCGACCCCGGTCAGGACTTCATGGTCGCCGTCCCGGACGGTCCGGAGCAGCACTTCCGGCGCCGGTACACGGTGCGCCGCTGGGATCGCGCCAGCCGCACGGTCGACCTCGAGATCGTCCTCCACGGGGACGGTCCGGGCGCCCGATGGGCAGCCGCCGTCCAGCCCGGCGACACCGTCGAGGCCATCGGTCCGCGGGGGAAGATCACGCTCGTCCCGGACGTGGACTGGCACCTCTTCGCCGGCGACGAGTCGGCCATCCCCGCGACGTTCGCCATGGTCGAGGCCGTCCCGGCCGGGACGACCGCCCTCGTCGTCCTCGAGGTCGCCGGTCCGGAAGAAGAGCAACCACTGGAGACCGCGGCCGACTGCCGGTTGACGTGGCTCCACCGGGGGGCGACCGAGCCGGGGCACGGGACCGCGCTGGTCGACGCGGTCAGCTCGGTCGATCTCCCGGCCGGCCGGGGTCACGGCTACCTGGCCGGCGAGCTGCGGACGGTGGCGGCGATGCGTCAGGCATTGACCGGGCGTGGCCTCGACCCGGACCAGCTCTCCCCCAAGGCGTACTGGCGGCTCGGCGTCGCCAACGCCGCCCACGGCGAACCGACGAAGGACTGATCGTCCTCAGACGGCCATGATGATCGGGACGATCATCGGTCGACGCCGCGTCCGGTCACCAACCAGCTTGCCGAGCGCCTTGCGGGCATGGCGACCGAGGACGTCGACGTCGCGGGCACCGTCGCTCATGGCCTGGACGAGGGCGTCGGCGACGACCTGGCTGGCCTCGTCGAGCAGCTCCTCGGCCTCGGGCGCGTAGACCCAGCCCTTGGTGGCGATCTCCGGGCTCCCGCTCAGCGTCTTGCGGTGGAGGTCGACGGTGGCGACGACCATGACGACACCCTCTTCGGAGAGCAGCTTGCGGTCGCGGAGCACCCCGTGGCCGACGTCGCCGACGGTGCCGTCGACGTAGAGGTAGCCGGCCGGGACCGAGCCGTCGCGGTGGAGGCCGTCGGCGTCGAGCCGGACGGCGTCGCCGTCCTCGCACAAGAGGACCTGGTCATCGGGGACGCCCATCGACCGGGCGATCGCCGCGTGGTGGACCATGTGGCGGTACTCGCCGTGGACCGGAACGAACGTGTCCGGCCGGGCCACCGACAGCAAGGTCTGCAGCTCACCCTGCCGGGCGTGCCCGCTGACGTGGACGGCCTCGGCCCCCGAATGGACGACCGTCGCCCCGCGGCGATAGAGGTCGTCGATGACCCGGCCGACCGACCACTCGTTGCCGGGGATCGGATGGGCGCTGATGACGACGACGTCACCGTCGTCGATGTGGAACCGTTTGTTGTCGCCGGTCGCCATCAACGAGAGCGCCGACATCGGCTCGCCCTGGGAACCGGTCGAGACGACGCAGATCTGCCCGTCGGGCAGGCGGTCGACGTCGTCGATGTCGACGAGCGTGCCGTCCGGGATCGACAGGATGCCGAGGCGGACCGCGAGATCGACGTTCTTGCCCATCGACCGGCCGAGCGTGGCCACTCGCCGGCCGCTGGCGACCGCGGCGTCGATGACCTGCTGCACCCGGTGGATGTGGCTGGCGAAGCAGGCGACGACGACCCGGTGCCCGGCCGCGGCAGTGAAGACCCGGCGCATCGTCACGCCGACGGTGCTCTCCGACGGCGTGAAGCCCGGTTCCTCGGCGTTCGTCGAGTCGGCCAGCAGCAGGCGGACGCCCGGGCCGGACGCCAGGGCACCGATCCGGGCCAGGTCCGTCCGCCGGCCGTCGACCGGCAGCAGGTCGAGCTTGAAGTCACCGGAGTGCAGGACGACGCCCTGAGGGGTGTGGAACGCGACGGCGAACGCGTGGGGCACCGAGTGGGTGACCGGGATGAACTCGACGTCGCACGGCCCGATACGGCGGCGCTCACCGTCGGTCACGGTGACGTACTGCGCCCGGTCGGCTAGCCCGGCCTCGTCGATCCGGTTGCGGGCCAGGCCGAGCGAGAAGGCCGAGCCGTAGATCGGGACGGCCAGGTCGCGGAGGAGGAACGCCAGTCCGCCGGTGTGGTCCTCGTGGCCGTGGGTGAGCACGACCCCGTCGACGCGGTCCGGCGTTCTCCCGCAGGTACGAGAAGTCGGGGAGGACGAGGTCGACACCGGGCATGTCGGCGTCGGGGAACATGATGCCGCAGTCGAGGACGAGGATCCGGCCGTCGACCTCGATGCACGCGCAGTTGCGACCGATCTCGCCGAGGCCGCCGAGGAAGACCACGCGGACCGGCTCGGCCTCGGCGGCTCCGGCCGGCCTTCCCGAGGTGCGCCCGGCCGCGGCCGGCGCTCCGCCCTTCTTCCGGCGCTGGCGCCTGTTCCCCGTCGGCTGTGGCGCGTCCTTGGGCTCAGGCAACCGGACCGCCTACGGGGGCGTCGAACACACCGAGCCGCATCAGGACGCGGTGCGCCTCGCCGTCCAGCTCCGGCGGCGCCGTCCCCATCGGCGCCCGGCACTGCCCGACGGCCAGGCCGAGGGCCCGGCATGCCGCCTTGGCCGGCAGCGGGTTCGGGAACTCCTCGGTCGACTCGAAGTCGTACGACTCGACGAGCCGGGCGTTCAGGTGTCGAGCTTCGGCCACGTCGCCCCGGTGGTGGGCGGCGATCATCCGCCCCAGCTCCGGGCCTGCCCAGTGCGAAGCGACGCTGACCAGCCCGACCGCCCCGACGGCGAGCAGCGGCAGCGTCAGGCCGTCGTCACCGGAGTAGAGCTCGAAGCCGTCGTGGGTGTGGCAGAGCAGCCGAGCCGACCCCACCGGGTCGCCCGCGGCGTCCTTCACCGCGACGACGTTCGGCACGTGGTCGAGCAGCCGCAGCAGCGTGGCCTGGGCGATCCGCCGCCCGCTACGCACCGGGATGTCGTAGAGGACGACCGGAAGATCGGTCGCCGCGGCGACCGCGGCGAAGTGGCCGAAGAGGCCTGTCTGCGACGGCCGGTTGTAGTACGGCGTGACGACGAGGACCCCGTCGACGCCGGCGGCGGTGGCCGCCTTCGTCAGCTCGATCGAATGCCGCGTGTCGTTCGTCCCGGTGCCGGCGAGCACCGGCACGGTGACCGCCTCGGCGACCGCCCGCCACAGGTCGACGCGCTCGGCGTCGGTCAGCACCGGTCCCTCACCGGTCGTCCCGGCCAGGACGAGGCCGTCGCTGCCGTGGTCGACCAGCCAGCGGGCGAGCACGACCGCCGCGTCGACGTCGAGGCGCCCCGCCCCGTCGAACGGCGTCACCATCGCCGTTATCACGGCACCGAATCGGGGGGTCGACATCGTCCGTCAGGCTACCAAGCAGCCGCCGCGCCCGGGACCGAACGACAGTGGCAGTGGCGGCCGGGGTCCAGCTCAGGCCACCTGGCGCTCGACCGGCGAGCCGTCGGCGAACGCATCGGCGTCCTCAGTCGAGTCGGAGAGGTCCTCGAAGGCGATCGCCCCCATCTCGGTGAACTTCTCCCGCAGCCAGCCGTCGGCCGCGTCGAGCAGGCCGAGCTTCTTCAGGTTCGGCACGATCTTGGAGAACAGCAGGATCTGGAAGTCGTCGCGCTCGGGCGCCTGGGAGAGGACCTTGACGACGTCGGCCCTCGGCACCTCGAGGCGCTCCCAGACCTCTTGCATGAGCATGCGGTCCTTCATCCGGATCGCCGCCTCGAACGCGAACTCCTGGCGCTCCCGCAGCTCGGTGGCCGTCAGCCCCTGGTAGTACTCCTGCAGGCTCAACACGCCGAAGGCGACGTGCCGGGCCTCGTCGGCCATCACGTAGCGCAGCAGCTGCTTCAGCAGCGGCTCGGTCGTCAGCGACTGGATGAAGCCGAACGCCGCCAGCGCGAGCCCTTCGACCATGATCTGCATCCCGAGGTACGTCATGTCCCAGCGGTGATCGCCGATGATGTCGTCGAGCAGCATCCCGAGGTGGCCGTTGAGCGGGTAGTGGCCCGAGAGCTTCTCGTCGAGGTACCGGGAGAACACCTCGACGTGCCGGGCCTCGTCGACGACCTGCGTGGCGGCGTAGTACTTGGCGTCGATCCAGGGCACGGTCTCGACGATCTTGGCCGTGCAGAGCAGCGCGCCCTGCTCGCCGTGCATGAACTGCGACAACATCCAGTTCTGGTTCTCCATGCCGAGCCGGAGCCAGTCGCGCTCGTCCCACTTCTCGAGGACGGTGCCCGAGAGGTCGGTATTGGCCCAGCGCAGCGCGTCGCCGTTCGCCTCCCGGTTGGCCGCGGCGACCCGTTCCTGGTCGACCTCGGTCTCCCACGGCAGGTCGGTCGTCCCGTTCCACTGGGCCCGCTTCGCCTTCTCGTAGAGCTTCTCGAGCTTCGGCCGGGCGCCCTTCTCGTAGTCCCAGGTGAACTCGGCCGGGCACGGGTCGTCGACGAGATGGCGACCGTCCGACTCCTGGCGCCCGACGACGCTCAGTACCGCCTCGAGGTCGCCGATCTCGTCGCGGCCGATGAGCTCCCGGTTGCTCCGCATCGCGTCCTGCTCGTTCGTCGTCGTCATCGCCGTTCACTCCGTCCTCGGTTGCTGCTACTACTTCCGCCGTCTGTCGCCCCGGCCATCCGCAACGCCTGGATGCCGGGGATCACGAACGTGCCCACGAGACGCCGGGTCTGTTCGCGCTCGGTCAGGTCCACGCCGGGCCTCGGGCACTGGAGGTACGAGACGAGGATCCGCACCGCCCACTCGGCCGCCCGGGCCGCCTGCTCCGGGGCCAGCCACCGGCCGAAGAACGGCGCGGCGAACGAGCTGGCGACGTCGAGGACGCGGTCCATGCGGTCGAAGGCCAGGTGCGAGAGGACGACGCCGGGCTCGTAGGCCAGCAGGTACCGGAGGGCCGGATGGGCGACGAGGGCCCGGGCCGCGCCGGTCATGCCGTCGACCAGCAGCTCCTCCAGGTCGTGGGCCTCGCCCATGACCACCGCCAGGTCGCAGAAGAGGCGGGCCGTCTCGGTTTCGACGACCGCGTGCAGGACGCCGTCCTTGCCGTCGGAGAACGTCCGGTAGAGCGTCGCCCGCGACAGGCCGGCCTCACGGGCGATGTCGTCGGCCGTCGTCTTCGCCGTCCCCTGCCGGGCGAAGCAACGGAGCGCAGCGTCCACGATCCGGACTCGCTGCGACGACCGGTCGTCCGTACCGAGCCGGCGGATCGTCGCCGACGGTCGGCCGTCGGCCACCCGAACGGCTCCTGCTTGTGCCACTACTGAAACAGTATGGCGGAAAATGTCTCATTGTCAACGGCCGGCAGCCCGGCCGGCCGGCCGGAGTGGGCCATCGAGCTCATGACCCGTTACCGGTGAGGCCGCACCTGTGGGACCGCACTTGTGCGACCGCACTTGTGCGACCGCTTGCGCGACCGCTGGGCCACCACCACGCCGACCACGGCCCCGAAGGCCAGGTGGTCGAGCCACTGCGGAACCGCCGGCAGGCGGCGGATGGCCGGGACGTGGCGACCGATCACCACCAGGTCGAGCGCCGCGATCGCCGCGCCGGCGACCGCGCCGGCCACCATCCCGACGGGGGCCGTGCGTCGCGGCAGGACCCGGGCCAGTACGAGACCCCAGCCGAGCGAGAGCGCGACGTGGGCGGCCGCGCCGCCGACGACGGTCGGTCGTCCGAGCAGCGTGCCGGCCGCCCGGGTGGCGGTCAGGATGCCCGTCTGTTGCCGGACGGCGGCGACCGTCGACGGCAGGCCGCTGACGACGCCGGCCACCGCTCCGGCGACCAACCCGTCGACGACCCATGCGGGGACCCGTCCCGACCGGGCGGACGTCATCCGCCGGGCGGGACGATCCCGGCCAGCAGCTCGGCCCGGACCAGCCGGGCCACCTGTTCGGGGTCGTCGAGGTCCCAGCGGCCGGCGGACGCGATGTACGAGAGCACCATTCGGGCGAGGAAGTTGGCCGCCTCGGCGACGTCGACCCCGGGGGCGAGCTGGTGGCGGGCGAGGTACGGCTCGAGGAAGTCGGCGATCACCTCGGCGGTGCCGGTGCTCTCGACCGTCAGCTTGGGCAACAAGACGTCCGGCTCGGTCTGGAGGATCCGCTGCAGGACCTCGTGCTCGCGCGACGGCTTGGTGGGCGAACATCAGGCCGCGCTCCATGACCTCCTCCAGGGACTCGGCGGCCCGCACCTCCTCGTAGAGACGAGCGAAGAACCGGGCGTGCTCCCAGGCGACGACCGCGCTGACGAGCTCCTCGCGGCCGCCGGGGAAGTAGCGGTAGACGGTCGCCCGGGACACGCCGGCCTGCCGAGCGGCGTCCTCGACGGTCGTCTTGGCCAGCCCCCAACGGCCGACGCAGTCGTAGGTGGCCTGGAGGATCCGCTCGCGGGTGTCCGGCTCGGCGGCCATCGGGACCCGGGTCGGGGTCAGAACCCCAGCAGGGGTTCGAGACCGACCGTCAGGCCCGGCCGGTCCGCCACCCGGCGGACCGCCAGCAGGACGCCGGGCATGAACGAGCGCCGGTCGTACGAGTCGTGGCGGACGGTCAGGCTCTGCCCGAGCGCACCGAAGATGACCTCCTCGTGGGCGACGAGGCCGGGTAGGCGTACCGAGTGGACCCGCACCCCACCGGCGGCCTCGCCGCCGCGGGCGCCGGGGACGACAACTTCGGTCGTCGAGTCCGGCGGGAGCGGGCCGGTGCCGGCGGCCTCCCGGGCGGCGGCGATCCGAGCCGCGGTGTGCATCGCCGTTCCCGACGGGGCGTCGCGCTTGGCGTCGTGGTGGAGCTCGATGACCTCGACACCGTCCATGAACGGGGCAGCGAGCTCGCAGAACCGCATCAGCAGGACCGCGCCGATGGCGAAGTTGGCCGCCACGACGGCGTTGGCCCGGGTGCCGTCGAACCGATCGGCCAGCTCGGACAGATCGGGCGGCCCGAGCCCGGTCGTGCCGACGACGGCGTGGATGCCGCGGTCGGCGAGCCACGGCAACGTCACCCGGGCGGCGTCGGCCACCGTGAAGTCGACGACGACGTCCGGCGCGGCGTCACCGAGAACGTCGAGCCCGCTCCCGACGGCCACGTTCGGACCGAGGCCGGCCACGGTCGCCCGCACGGTGTCGACGGCCGGGTCGACCGCGGCCACCAACGTCAGGTCGTCAGCGCCGGCGACGGCCCGGCAAACCTCCTGGCCCATCCGTCCTCCGGCTCCGACGACCCCGACGCGCACCATCGCCGAACCCTACGCCGCCCGTCGCCGGCGGCGAACGACCCAGACGATCCCGGCGCCGGCGAACGCGACGACTGCCGCTGCGGAGCCGACCAGTCCGGCCGTCAGTCCCGGCGGTCGGTAGACGAACGTGAGCGTCCACCGACCGGCTGGCACGTCGACACCCTGGACGAGCCCGACCGCGTGCACCGACAGCCGCCGCGTCGCCCCGCCGGCGACCGGGACCGCGTTCACGTGCCAACCCGGCATGTACGCCTCGCTGCGGACGACCGTCACCGGCGAGGCGGCGGTCACCCGCTCGACCGCGCTCCCCCAGTCGGTCGTGCTGACCTCGCTGGCCTCGGCACCGGCCGGCGACCCGGCCACCCAGACCGGCGGACGGACGCTCGTCCGGGCGAACCGGCCATAGGCAGCCCAGTTGCCGGTGTAGCGCCAGCCCGTCTGACCGAGGGCCGGCTGCAAGAGACCGTCGAGCGCCCACCGTTGGCCGTCGGCGCCAGTGACGATCGACGTGTCCGACACCGAACGGGCCGGACCGGCGACCACCAGCCCCGCGGCCAGCCGTGGCGCGTCGAACCGCACCGACCAGCCCGCGGCGGTACGGCGCACCGACTCCGCCGGCCACGTCGTCGTGCCCGTCGGGCCGAGGATCCCCACCCGGAGCGGTGCCGACGACCCGGCGCCGGCCGATCCGGTCCCCGACGATCCAGGGCCCGGCGATCCAGGGCCCGGCGATCCGGGCGGGGTGATCCGGACGAGCGAGGCGGACGACAGCTCGACGGCCCAGCCGAGGTAGAACGTCCGCCGCGTCGCCGTGCCGGGCGGCGGCGCGCCGGGACAGGCGACCGGCGGCGGCGGCGCCTGGCCCAGGCTGTTCACGCCGGGAGCCAGGAACTGGGGCAGCGTGAGCAGGGTGGCCAGCCGGAGCGGTGTGAAGACGCCCGTCGCCAAGGCGCACGGGTCAAGGGTGTCGAGGCTGTGCGTCCCCGTCGCCGCGCCGTACGTGCCGGAGACGATCGACCCATACCCTTCGACGCTCGGCACCTTGGTGAGCACGTTGAGGTCTGGCTGGCCGATCTGGCTGAGTGTGGCCACGTGGTCGGCCGTCGTGTCGTAGATGACGAACCGGCCGTCGTGGCCGAGGACGGCCGTCGCCTGGGCCGGCGACGGTTGCAGGGTGACGCCGGCCGACGCCAGGCCGGTCGACGTCGACAGCATGAAGAGAAAGATGTCGACGACGACCAGCCCGGTCAGCGCCGGGGCCCGGGCCGAGCGGCCCAACCGCCGCCAGCCGAAGAGCAACGCGACGACGGCCAGGCTGACGACGAGCTGGGCGACGAACCACGGGGCCATCTGACCGGCCAGGGCGGCGCCGATCGGGCTTGCGCCCAGCGCCTCTTCGAGTGCCACCGGCGCCGCCAGGACCGCCACGCAGGTCGCGGCAGCGGCCAGCGGCGGGGCGGCGGCCACCCACCGGCGCCAGCCGCCATCGGCCCGGGCCTGACGTCGCAGCATCCGGTCGGCCCAGAAGGCGAGCAGCATGGCCAGCGCGAGGTCGACGATGCCGAGGTTTCGGCTCTGCAGCCGGGTCTTGCCGAACAGTGGGATGTGGACGAAGAGGTGGCCGAGCGGGGTGAAGGCGCCCCAGGCCATCACCAGTCCGATGGCGCCCAGCACGAGCCACAGCCCCCAGTCCGACGACCGCGGATCTCGCCGGCGGCCGAACGACCGCACGAGCAGCGCCGCCACCGAGACGAGCGGGAGCAAGCCGACGTAGGCGGTGACCTCCGGCAGGTTGTAGTGGTTGAAGTACGTCGGCTGGCTGAAGATCCCGTCCCCGCCGAACAGGTCCGGGACGAACATCAGGATCGACCACGACACGTGGAGCGAGCCCGCGCCGAAGAATGTGTAGCTCTCGCTGGCCCGCTGCGACGCGTTGATGAACGACCACCCCGGGGCCAGCTGAACCGCCGCCAGCCCCGCCCCCCAGACCGCGGCGACGGCCGAGAGCCCGAGGAACGCCGCCCGGCGGCCGATCGTCACCGCCGCCCCGCCGTACGGGCGCAGCACCAGCCAGGCCGCGACGACGACGCCGACCACCTCCGCCTCGACCATCGACCGCGGCTCGCCCGTCAACGCCACCAGACCGATCATGGCGGCCAGCAGGACGACCCACGGCCAGGCGCGACCGGCCTGGTCGGCCGCGGTCACGACCCCGGGCTCCCCGGGGGCGACGGCTGGTCCGACGCCGAGGACGGCCCACGACAGCCGGAGCTGGGCCAAGACGAGCAGCGGCATCCAGCCCATCCCCTGGACGATCGGCAGGTGGACGAGCTGGCTCGACATCATGCCGGTGAGGGAGTACGTCAGCGCGGCGAGCAGGCACGGCAGCGGCCGCAGCCGGAGCTGGCGACCGAGGGCATAGAGACCGAGCCCGGCCGCCCAGTAGACGGCGAGGAGGTTGACGACCCACGACGCCACCGCCGGCAGGACGGCGAAGGCGAACGTGAACGGGTAGAGCGAGCCGGCGTTCAGGCCGCCGAGCAGTGGCGAGCCGGACCAGATGTACGGGTTCCACAGCGGCAGATGGCCCTGGCGGATGAGCTGACCGCTGAAGACGCGCAGGGGGAAGTTCTGGATGGCGTTGTCGCCGGCGATCGCCGGGTGGCCGAAGATCGCCGGGCCGACGAAGAGGGCCAGCGGTACGACCACCAGCACGAGGACGGCCCGCCCGTCGGCCGTGCGCCACAGCCAGCGGCCGGCCCGGTGCAGATGGTGGGCCCGGCCGCTCCGGGTGGCAGACCGGCCGGCGGAGGCGGGCGTGGCGGTCACGACGGCCCCGGCCACGGGTCGGCTAGGCGACGCGACTGGCGAGCCCGAGGGCGCCCGCGTCGAAGGCGTCGGCGTCGAACGGGCCGACCGCGGCGAGGGACCGGGGAGCGACCGCGAGGTGCTCGGCCGCCCGCCGGACGTCGTCGAGGTCGACGGCGTCGATGCGGGCCAGCAGGTCGTCGACGGTCCGCACCTCGTCGTGGAGCAGCAGCGACGAGCCCAGCCGGCTCATCCGGGCCCCGGAGTCCTCGCACGACAGGAGCGTCTCGGACCGCAGGTTGCCCTTGGCGACGACGAGCTCCCGCTCGGTGATCCCACCGGCGGCCACCGCCTCGATCTCACCGGCGACGATGCGGAGCACCTCGTCGACGTGCTCCGGCGCGGTCCCGGCGACGACGGAGAGCGCACCGGCGTCCTCGTAGGCGGTCCGCTCGGACCAGATCGAGTAGGCGAGGCCGCGTTGCTCACGGATCTTCTGGAAGAGCCGGCTCGACAGGCCGCCACCGAGGGCGTGGTTGAGGACGGCGAGCGGCCAGCGCTGCTCGTCGGACCGCGAGACCGACCGCATACCGAGCACGAGGTGGGCCTGCTCGGTCGGCCGTCGCAGCACGACGAGCGGTTCGATCGTGTCGGTCGGCGCCACCCGGGTGGGTGCCTGCCCGCCGGACCGGCCGGTGAACCGGGACTCGACGGCGTCGGCGACCGCGTCGTGGTCGCAGTCGCCGGCCACCGAGACGACGATGTTGCCGGGCCGGTAGTGCTCGCCGAAGAAGCGGCGGATGTCAGCCGCCGTCGTGGACCGCACGCTCGCCGCCGTGCCGAGGGTGTCCCGACCGAGCGGGTGGCCCGGGAAGAGCGCGGCCGACCACTGCTCGACGGCGAGGTCGGCCGGCTCGTCGGCGTGCATGAGGATCTCGTCGAGGATCACCGTCCGCTCCGCCTCGACGTCGTCCTCGGCCAGCGCCGGGTCCCACATGATCTCGCTCAGGATGTCGAGCCCGAGCGGGAGGTGCTCGGCGAGCAGCCGGATGTAGAAGGCCGTGTACTCCTTCGTCGTGAAGGCGTTGCAGTCACCGCCGACCTCGTCGACCGACTCGGCGATGGCCGCGGCCGACCGAGTCGCCGTGCCCTTGAACAGCAGGTGCTCGAGGAAGTGCGACGCGCCGGCCCGTTCGGCCGGCTCGTCACGGGAGCCGGTGCCGACCCAGAAGCCGACCGCGACCGACCGGACGTCCGCCATGGCCTCGGTGGCCAGGCGGATGCCGCACGGCAGCCGGTCGGTCCGTACCGTCAACGGACGGTCAGCGGCGCCGGGGCGGGCGGTTCCGGGAACGACGCCGGTCGCCACCGTCGCCGCGGCCCTCGCCGCCACCGCCGGCCGGGGCGCCCGGACCGAGGTCGCCGAGCTCGGCGGTCAGCTCGGCCTCGAACGCGTCCTCGAAGGACGCGACCGCCGGTCCACCGGCCCCTTCCGGTCGGCTCGGCCGGCCGCCGCCGTTGTCGCTCCGGTCGTTCCTGTCGCTCCGGTCGTTCCTGTCGCTCCGGTCGTTCCTGTCGCTCCGGTCGCTGCTCGCCTCGACCTCCGGGGCGTTGGCCAGCGAGAGCGAGACCTTGCCCTGCGGGTCGATGTCGTCGACCCGGACCTCGATGGCCTGGCCGAGCGTGAGAACGTCCTCGACCTGCCCGACCCGCTTGCCACCGGCCAGCGGCGACAGCTTCGAGATGTGCAGCAGTCCGTCACGGCCGGGCAGGACGTTGACGAACGCCCCGAACTTCGTGACGTTGACGACCTTGCCCTGGTAGATGGCGCCGACGTCGGCGGTCGGCGGGTCGAGGATCAGCGAGATGCGCCGGCGGGCCTCCTCGACGGCGTTGCCGTCCTTGGCGCCGATGGTCACGGTGCCGACCATGCCGTCGTCGTCGACGGCGATGTCGGCCCCGGTCTCCTGCTGGAGGGTGTTGATGACCTTGCCCTTCGGCCCGATGACCTCGCCGATCTTGTCGATCGGGATCTCCATCGAGACGATCTTGGGGGCGCTGGCGGCCACCTCGGTCCGGGGCTCGGCGATGGCCTCGTGCATGACCTCGAGGATCTTCAGCCGGGCTTCCTTGGCCTGCAGCAGGGCCTTGGCCAACACGTCGGCCGGGAGGCCGTCGATCTTGGTGTCCAGCTGCAGGGCGGTGACGGCCTCGGAGGTGCCGGCGACCTTGAAGTCCATGTCGCCGAAAGCGTCCTCGGAGCCGAGGATGTCGGTCAGGGTGACGTACTTGCCGCCCTCGTAGACGAGGCCCATGGCGATGCCGGCCACCGGCGCCTTGATGGGCACACCGGCCGCCATCAGCGACAGGCGTCGAGCCGCAGACCGAGGCCATGGAGGTCGAGCCGTTGGAGGCCAGGACGTCGGAGACCAGACGGAGGGCGTAGGGGAACTCCTCCTTGGGCGGCACCACCGGCAGCAGGGCCCGCTCGGCCAGCAGGCCGTGGCCGATCTCGCGGCGCTTGGGGCCCCGCATGAAGCCGGTCTCCCCGGTCGAGAAGGGCGGGAAGTTGTAGTGGTGCATGTACCGCTTGGAGTCGTCCGGGCTGATGGTGTCCAGCATCTGGTCCATGCGGGGCATGCCCAGGGTGGTGACGTTCAGCACCTGGGTCTCGCCACGCTGGAACAGCGCCGAGCCGTGGGCGGTCGGGAACAGGTCGATCTCGGCCGAAAGGGGACGGATGTCGGCGGTGCCCCGGCCGTCGATGCGGAGCCCCTCGTCCACGATGCGGGCCCGGACGAGCTTCTTGGTCAGACCCTTGACCGCCGCCTTGATCTCGCGCTCGCGCTCGGGGAACTCGTCGGTCAGCTCGGCCACGATGGCCGTGGTGGCCTCGGTCGTGGCGTTGTTGCGGTCGGTCTTGTCGGCGATGGTGTTGGCCTTGGCCACCCGCGTCGGCTGCCGACGGCCTCGACCCGGGCGAAGACGTCGTCGCCGTAGTCGGTGAAGGTGCTGAACTCGATGGTCTGGATCGGGCCCTTCTCGGCAACCACCTCGGCCACCAGCTGGCGCTGGAGGTTGATCGGACTCCCGGATCCAGGTCTTGGCGGCCTCCAGCCCCTCGGCGAGGACCTCCTCGGTGACCTTGGGGGCCCCGTCCTCGTAGTACTCCCAGGACCGCTCGGTGCCGCCGGCCTCGACCATCATGATGGCCACCTCGGCGTCGGCGGCGTCGCTCGAGAGCGCCCGGCCGGCCACGACCAGCTCGAAGGTGGACTCGTCACCCTCCTGGTAGGTGGGGTGGGGGATCCAGGTGCCCTCGGTGGTGTAGGCGATCCGGACGGCGCCGATGGGACCGTCGAAGGGGATGCCCGACAGCATGAGGGCCGCCGAGGCGGCGTTGATGGCCAGGACGTCGTGCGGGTTGACCTGGTCGGCGCCGAAGATGGTGCCGACCACGTGGACCTCGTTGCGGAAGCCCTTGGGGAACGACGGGCGCAGCGGGCGGTCGATCAGCCGGCAGGTCAGGATGGCCTGGTCGGACGACTTGCCCTCCCGGCGGAAGAACGAGCCGGGGATCTTGCCGGCCGCGTAGGCCCGCTCCTCGATGTCGACGGTGAGCGGGAAGAAGTCGGTGCCCTCCCGGACCGACCGGGCGGCGGTGGCGGTGGCCAGCAGGACGGTGTCGCCGATGCGGGCAACGACGGCGCCGTCGGCCAGGTTGGCCAGCTTGCCGGTCTCGAAGGACAGGGTTCGGTCGGTGCCGCTGATGGGCCCCGATACGGAGATGGCGTCAGCCATGGTGCTCCTTGGGTTCGGGGGCACGCCCTGGCCGGTTCCCAGTGGTCGACCACCTGATCGTCAGGTGACCGGCCACTGGCAGCCGACTTCATGGCACGCCCGTCTCGGTACTGCTCTTGTGTCTTTTGTGCCACCGCCCGGCCGACTGGGGCCGGGCGGTTGATCTTTCCTAGCGGCGGATGCCGAGGCGACCGATGATGGTCCGGTAGCGCTCCACGTCGTTGTCCCGGACGTAGTCCAGGAGCCGCCGGCGGCGACCGATGAGCTTCATCAGCCCCCGCCGGGTGTGGTGGTCCCCCTTGTGCAGCTTGAGGTGCTCCGTCAGGTGGGAGATCCGGTCCGTCAACAGCGCGATCTGGACCTCCGGCGACCCGGTGTCGGTCTCGTGCAACCGATGCTCGGTGATGATGGCCTGCTTCTCGGGCATGTACGGGCGTCCTCGGATGGCTCTGGTGGTGTCCTGCGCAGGCTGGCCCCGCAGGTGCGACGGCCGGGCCGGACTGGCCTGGGGTACGTCGTATGCAGCCGGGGACCGTTCCCGGCCGGGACTACGTTAGCAGGCGAGGACCCTCCGGGCCTCTTCCACGTCGGCCTGCATCTGCGTCACCAGGTCCTCGACCCGGTCGAACCGCCGCTCCTCACGCAGTCGCCGGGCGAACGAGACCTGGCCCTCCTCGCCGTAGAGGTCGCCGTCGAAGTCGAGCAGGTACGCCTCGACCAGCGGGCCGGGGGCGCGTTCGTAGAAGGTCGGGCGGTTCCCCACCGAGATGGCGGCCGGGTGCACCGAGCCGTCCGGTCGCCGGTAGCGCCCGGCGTAGATCCCCAAGGCGGGCAGCGCGATCCCGGTCGGCACGTCGACGTTGGCCGTCGGGAAGCCGAGCTCCGGGCCGCCGCGCCCATCGCCGTGGACGACCTCGCCGCGGACCTGGTGGTCCCGGCCGAGCAGGGCGGCCGCCGCGACGACGTCGCCGTCGGCGACGAGCTGGCGGATACGGGTCGACGAGACCGGATCGCCGCCGGCCCCGGCGAGCGAGACGCCCTCGACGTCGAAGCCGGCCATCGCCCCCAGCTCGGTCAGCAGGGCGACGTTGCCCTTCCGGCCGTGGCCGAAGTGGAAGTCCTCGCCGACGACCACCAGGCGGGCGTCGAGGCCGCCGACGAGCACCTCGCCAACGAAGTCCTCCGGCGTCTCGTCCGCCCGCCCCCGGTCGAACGGGACGACGAGCGTGAGGTCGATGCCGCAGTCGGCCAGCAGCTCGAGCTTCTGGTCGAGGTCCGTCAACAGCGGCGGCGCGGAGTCTGGCCGGACGACCGTCGCCGGGTGCCGGTCGAACGTGACGACGGCCGAGCGCAGCCCCTGGGCGGCGGCCCGCTCGCGCAAGAGCGAGAGCAGGTGGCGGTGGCCGAGATGGACACCGTCGTAGGCACCGATGGTAACGGCGGTGCCCCCGGCCGGCGTTGGGCGCTCGTCGGGTCGGCGGACCTCCATCGCCCGGAGACTAGACCGATCAGTCGGCGGCGAGGACCACTGCCGGCCGGATGCGGTCGGTATCGGTCGCCTCGTAGACCGCGAGCAGGTCGCCGGAACCGGCGAGGACCGCGTACGGCCCCTCGCCGGTCGCCCCGAGCGGCACCCGGTCGAGCGGCAGGCCCCGGGAGACCAGGCGGGCCAGCTCGGCGTCGACGGTGACCGCCTCGAGGTCGCGCAGCGCGTCGGCCGGTGACCGCAGATCGTCCGGGCCGAGCGCGGCGAGCCGGATCGCGTCCGCCTCGGCGAAGGTGCCGACCGCGGTCCGCCGGAGGTGGCGGAGGTGGGCGCCACCGCCCAGCCGGCTCCCGAGGTCGGCGGCGAGCGTCCGGACGTACGTCCCCGAGGAGCACGTGACGGTGATGGCGAAGACCTCGGCCTCGCCGGTCGGTGCGACGTCGAAACGGTGGACCGTGACGGGCCGGGCCGCCCGCTCGACCTCGATCCCCTGCCGGGCCAGCTCGTGCAGGCGCCGGCCGCCGACCTTGACGGCCGAGACCATCGGCGGCACCTGCTCGATCGGTCCGGTCAGCGTCGCCGCCGCCACCCGTACGTCGGCCAGGGTGACCGACGGTCATGTCCCACTGGCCGGTGACGTTCCCGGACGCGTCGAGCGTGTCGGTGGCCGTGCCGAGGACGACTTCGCCGGTGTACGTCTTGTCCAGCCCGGTCAAGAAGCGGAGCATGCGGGTGAAGCGGCCGAGCCCGACCAACAGCAGCCCGGTGGCGTCCGGGTCGAGGGTGCCGGCGTGACCGACCCGGCGCTGGCCGAAGATGCGCCGCACCCGGGCGACCGCATCGTGGGACGTCCACCCCGGCTCCTTGTCGACGACGACGAGGCCGGTGACCTGTCCGGCCCCGGGGACGCTCATTCTTCGTCCGGGGCGCCGGTGGGTCCCCGGCCGAGCCGCCGGAGAACCTCCTCGACCCGCTCGCCGGCCGAGACGGCCGGATCGGCGGCGAACCGGAGCTTCGGCGTGCGTTTCATGCGGACCTGCCGGCCGACCGTGCGCTGGAGCTGCGGTCGGCGCTCCTCGAGCGCGTCCGCGACGTCGTCGTCGAGCGAGCCGACGTACACGATGGCCGTCCGCAGGTCGGCGACTCGTGTCGATCGCCGTCACCGTGACGAGGCGAAGCCGCTCGTCGGCGTCGGCCAACCGTTCGAGCTCCTCGGCGACGATCTGCCGGAGAACCTCGTTGACCCGCAACGAGCGGGCGTAGGGAGCGGCCCCACCGGCCGCGCGCCGGTGGGCCATCTCAGGTCCTCGGGATCTCGCGCTCCTCGAAGGTCTCGATGATGTCGCCATCCTTGAGGTCCTGGTAGTCGGAGAGACCGATACCGCACTCGAACCCCGAGTGGACCTCCCGGGCGTCGTCCTTGAACCGGCGGAGCGACGTGATCGTGCCCTTCCAGATGATGACTCCCTCGCGGAGGAAGCGGACCTTCGAGCCGCGGGTGATGACGCCGTTGCGGACGTAACAACCGGCGATCGCCCCGATCCTCGGGACCCGGAAGACCTGGCGCACCTCGGCCTCGCCGGTGACGACCTCCTCGAACTCCGGCGACAGCATGCCGAGCATGGCCGCCTCGATGTCCTCGAGCAGCTTGTAGATGATCTCGTACGTCCGGACCTCGACGTCGCCGTCCACCGCCATCTCCCGGGCCCGACGGTCGGGGCGGACGTTGAAGCCGATGATCGTCGCGTTCGACGCCTTCGCCAACTGGACGTCGTTCTCCGTGATCCCGCCGACACCGCGGTGGACGAAGCTCAGTTTGACGTCGTCCCGCTCCAGCTTGCGCAAGCTCTCGGTGACCGCTTCCAGCGAGCCCTGCACGTCGGCCTTCAGCACGAGGTTCAGCGTCGCCGTCTCGCCCCGTTGGATCTGCTCGAACAGGTCCTCCAGCTTGGCCCCGGTCGCGGCCGACGCCACGGGGAGGTGACCGGACAGTCGGAACCGCTGGGCCCGGGCCTCGCCGAGCGTGCGGGCCGTAGACAGGTCCTTGGCCGTGCGCAGCTCGTCGCCGGCCCGCGGCGGCTCGGAGAAGCCGAGCACCTGCACCGGCATCGACGGCAGCGCCTCCTTGACGTGATCGCCACTGATCGTCGATCAGCGCCTTCACCTTGCCCCACGCCGCGCCGGCGACCACCGGGTCGCCGACCCGCAGCGTGCCGCTTTCCACGATGATCGTCGCCACCGGGCCCCGCCCGGCCTCCAGGTTGGCCTCGAGGACCGTGCCCCGGGCCCGGCCTTCGGGGTCGGCCCGCAGCTCCTCGACCTCGGCGACGAGCGTGATCTGCTCGAGCAGCTCGTCGATGCCGGTGGACGCCAGGGCGGAGACCTGGACGACGATCGTGTCGCCGCCCCACGCCTCGGGCACCAACTCGCGCTCGGCCAGCTGCTGAAGGACGCGGTCCGGGTTGGCATCTTCCCGGTCCATCTTGTTGACGGCGACGATGATCGGGACGTCGGCCGCCTTGGCGTGGTCGATGGCCTCGACCGTCTGCGGCATCACGCCGTCGTCGGCCGCCACCACCAGGACGACGATGTCCGTGACCTCCGCACCGCGGGCCCGCATGGCCGTGAACGCCTCGTGGCCCGGCGTGTCGATGAACGTGATGAGGTTGCCGCGCCAGTCGACCTGGTAGGCCCCGATGTGCTGGGTGATCCCACCGGCCTCGCCAGCGACGACGTCGGTGGTCCGGATCCGGTCGAGCAGCAGCGTCTTGCCGTGGTCGACGTGGCCCATGACCGTGACGACGGGCGGCCTCGGGCGCAGATTGTCCTCGTCCTCCTCCTCGTCGTCGTCGTCCTCGAAGTACTTGGCGAGGAGCTCGGCCTCCTTCTCCTCGCCGGGGTCGACCAGCCGGACTTCCGCGCCGAGCTCGGCCGCGAACAGCTCGATCATGTCGTCCGTCAACGACTGCGTCGCCGTGACCATCTCCCCCTGGAGGAGCAGGAACCGGACGACGTCACCGGCTGACCGGTTCAACTTCGGCCCGAGGTCGCGAGCCGTCGAGCCGCGCTCGACGATGATCTCGCCGTCCGGCACCGGCGCGGTCGACGGCGTGTACGTCGTCAGCTGCGTCGGCTCGAGCTCCTCGAGGTTACGACGCCGACGCCGGGACCGCCGTTGCGGCGGGCGCCGACCGGGCACCCCACCACGACCTCCCGGCGGCCCACCACCAGCCGGACCACCACCACCGGGACGGCCGCCGAAGCCACCGCCACCACCACCGGGACCACCGGGACGGCCGCCGAAGCCACCGCCACCGCCGGGCCGACTGCTGCCGCCGGACGGCGCCGGGCGGCCACCGGTCCGCTGCGGGTAGCTCCCACCGCCGGGACGGCCGGTCGGGGCCGTCGGGCGTCGCCCACCCAAACCGGGCGGGGGCGGGATCGGACGACCGCTCGGGCCGAGCGGTGGCCGGACCCCGGGAGGCGGGGGAACCGGCTTGCCGGACGGGCTCATGGGCGGGCGCGGCGGGCGCGACTGACCTCCCGGAGGGGCCGGCCGCGACGGTGCCGTCGGGGCGCCGGCGGACGGGGCCGCGGCCGCCGGGGCCACGGTCTCTGCGGCGGCGGGCGGCGCCGGGGTCGAGCTCGGTGCTGCGGTGGCCGCCGGAGCCACTGGGGCGGCCGGTGCCGGGGTGGCCGGAAGGGGCGGCGAAGCGACGTCAGGCCGCGGCGGGGCCGACGGCGAAGGTGCGGTCGCCGCGGGTGCCGATGGCGAGGGTGCGGTCGCTGCGGGTGCCGATGGCGAGGGTGCTGCGGCTGCGGGTGCCGCAGCGACGGGCGGAGCGGCGACGGGCGGAACAGTGGCGGGCGGAGCAGTGGCGGGGGGTGCCGCCGCCGGTGGGGCGGCCGCTGCGGGTGCCGCGGCAACTGGACGGGCCGGCGCTGGAGCCACCGGCTGAGGGGCCGGGGCGGCGGGCGCCGGCGCGGCAGCCGGGCGGGGTGAGGCCGACGGGGCGCCAGCGGACGGGGCGCCAGCCGACGGGGCGCCAGCGGACGGGGCCGCCGCCGGAGCCGCCGGTGGCGTTGCCGCCGGACGCGCTGGCGGCGCGGCTGGGCGGGCAGGCGGAGCCGGGGTGCCGCGGCTGCTGATCAGACGCGGCTTCGGCGGGGCGTCGGCGTCGGCGGGCCCACCGGCGACGGTCTCGCCGGTGGTCTCGACGCGGGGCCCGGCACTCCTCGCCGCGGCCGCCTTCTTGGCCGGTGCTTTCTTGACCGGGGCCGGCTCCTCGGGCTGGACCGGGCGGCGCAGCCCTTCGGCGTCGGCCTTGCGGCGGACCCGGTCGGCCTGGGCGTCCTCGATAGAGGACGAGTGGCTCTTGACGCCGATGCCCAGCGCGAGGCACAGATCCAGTGCCTCCTTGTTGCTCAGCCCGAGCTCACGGCCCAGTTCGTAGACGCGGATCTTCTTCGGCAACTCGTTCCTCAGTGTCCTTTCCGTGCGCCAGGTGGCACGCGGGGTCCTCTATTCTCGCACATCAGGGGCCGGCTGCCCTCCTCGGCCGGCGGGGTCGGCAGCCAATGCCTGCCGGAGACCGTCGACCGCTCCGAGCGCCGGCATCGCCCGGAACGCCCGGGCGAACGCACCCCGCTGCTCAGCCCGGTCCAGGCAGTCCGGCAACGTCGCGCACAGCCAAGCGCCGCGCCCGGGGAGGTTGCGCCCCACCACCAGCGTCCCGTCCGGCCGCAGGACCAGCCTGATCAGTTCGTCCGCCGGCCTCGTCCGCCGGCAACCGATGCAGGTCCGGACCGGGGCTATGCGCCGCCCTCCGTCGAGCTGGCCTCGGTCGAGCTGGCCTCGGTTGGCGACTCGTCGGTCTCGGCCGGGTCGGCGGCGGCCCCAGCCGGGGCGTCACCCGCGGCGGCGCCGTTGACGGCCGCACCGTCGGTGACGGCAGCGCCGTCAGCCGGGGCCGGATGCGTCGGCCGCAGGAGTGGCTGAGCCGTCCTGCTCCTCGGCCGCGTGCGTCCACTGCTCGGCCGAGATCGCCTCGCCGCCCTCGGCCGGCTTCCAGACCATCTCGCCGGTCTCGTTCTCGACCCACTCGCCTTCGGCCCATTCCTGCCCGGCGTAGCCGGACTCCTCTTCCTCCAGCTGCGTCTCGCTCTTGATGTCGATCCGCCAGCCGGTCAGCCGGGCGGCCAGACGGGCGTTCTGGCCCTCCTTGCCGATGGCCAACGAGAGCTGGTAGTCGCTGACGACGACGGTGGCCGTGCCGGTCTCCTCGTCCAGCCGGACCTCTCGGACCCGGGCCGGGGCCAGAGCGTTCTGGATCAGCTCGACCGGGTCGTCGGAGAACGGCACGACGTCGACGCGCTCGCCGCGCAGCTCGTTCGTGACCATCCGGACCCGCGACCCACGGGCGCCGACGCAGGCCCCGACCGGGTCGACGTTCGGGTCGTTCGACCAGACCGCGATCTTCGTCCGGTGCCCCGGCTCGCGGGCGGCCGCCTTGATCTCGACGACGCCGGACGAGATCTCCGGCACCTCCAGCTCGAACAGGCGCAGGATCAAGCCCGGGTGGGTCCGGCTCACGACGATCTGTGGGCCCTTGGTGGTCTTGCGGACCTCGACGATGTACGCCTTCAGCCGGGCGCCGTGCTCGTAGCGCTCGTAGGAGACCTGCTCGGCCTGGGGCAGCAGCGCCTCCACCTTGCCCAGGTCGAGCAGGGTGTAGCGGTTGTCGGTCTGCTGGACGATGCCGGTGACGATGTTGCCTTCCTTGCCGGCGTACTCCTCGTACTTCTGGTCCCGCTCGACCTCGCGGATGCGCTGGAGGATGACCTGCTTGGCCGTCTGGGCGGCGATGCGGCCGAAGTCGTCGGGGGTGTCGTCCCACTCGTTGAGGACGTTGCCGTCCTCGTCGAGCTCCTGGCCATAGACGCGGATCTCGCCGGACTCCGGGTCGATCGTGACGACCGCCTCCTCCGCGGCATCGGGGCGCCGCTTGTAGGCGGCGACGAGCGCGTTGGCCAGCGCGTCGAGCAGCGTGTCGACCGCGATGCCCTTGTCCCGGGCGATCTGGCCCAGCGCGTCCAGGAACTCGAAGTTCGTCTTGCTCATCGCGTCTTGACCTTTCCTTTTGCCCCGGCCGACTTCGGGCCCTTGCCCGGAGCCGGCTTGGGACCCCACTCGAATACCGTTCTCGCTCGTTCGACCTGTTCGTAGGCGATCCGTACCGGGCCGTCGCCGGTCTCCAGCACCAACCCGTCACCGTCGGCGGCCGCCAGGACGCCCTGCAGCCGGCGGACGTCGGTCGCGCCGGGCTGCGTCCGCACCGTCACCGTCTCCCCGACGGCCCGGGCGAAGTGGTCCGGCGTCCGCAACCGTCGCTCGACGCCGGGGCTCGAGACCTCCAGCGTGTACCGGCCGGGCATCGGGTCGAGCTGGTCCAGCTCGGCCGAGACGGCCTTGTTGGCCGCGGCCAGCGCATCGAGGTCGATGCCGCCGTCCCGGTCGATCGTGACCCGGATGACCCCCGCCGTCGTCTCGACGTCGACGAGGTCGAGCCCGAGGTCGGCGAGGACGGGTGACAGCGCGTCGGTGAGATCGTCCATCTGCCTGCCACCTCCTCTCGGGTACTGCTCCGTCGACCCTGCTCGCCCCTTCCGTTCCGGGTGGCCGCCGTCCCCGTGGGCCGGCGCCCTCCCGCCGTCCGGTCCCGTTCCGACCTGTCGAGCTCCCACAAAAGGAAAGCGTGGGCAGCGGCCCACGCTTCGACAGGTCAACTACTACGACCGGACAGCCCCGGAATTATAGCAACCGGGCGCCGTCGGCGGGCCGCCGGGCTCTCGGGAGCCGGGACCGGCCGGCGATCAGTACGACCGGCCGACGACAGCCACCAGCGAACGGTCGTCCCCCCCGCCGGCGAGGGGGTCGTCGGCCGGCGAGTCGCCGGCGGCCAGGCCGCCGTCGGGCCGTTGCAGGCAACGGACGCTGAGCGTGGCGGCCGCCAGCTGCACGCTCGCCGTCGGGCCCGACCGCCGCCCACGGCACGCGGGCGAACCCGGCCTGGCCGGCCTCGACCGCACCACCGAGGTCGTCGACGTCCTGGGTCCGGGCGTCGCGGAAGGCGACGGCTTCGGCGCGCAGCTCGTCGGCCACTCGGGCCACCGTGGCCGTGACGGCGGCGACCGTGCCGGCCACCGGCACCGGCACCTTCTCGCGCCGGTGGCGGACGACCATCGTCACGTTGCCCTCGGCCAGGTCGCGTGGCCCGACCTCGACGCGGACCGGCACGCCCTTGAGCTCCCAGTCGACCGAACGGCGCCCGAAGCCGGTGTCGGTCCGATCGTCGAGCTTCACCCGCAAGCCGGCCGCGCCGAGCTCGGCGACGAGGGACTCGGCGGCTCGCCGGACGCCCTCGTCGTCCCGGACGACCAGCACGACGACCTGATGCGGGGCGAGGTCGGGCGGGAGCCGCAGGCCGAAATCGTCGCCGTGGGCCATGATCAGCGCACCGATCAGTCGGGTCGACACCCCCCACGACGTCTGCCACGGGTACCGCAGCTCGCCGTCGACGTCGGAGAACCGGATCTCGAACGCCCGGGAGAAGTTCTGGCCGAGCTCGTGGCTCGTCCCCATCTGCAGGGCCTTGCCGTCGCCCATCATCCCCTCGCACGTCCACGTCCGCGTCGCCCCGGCGAACCGCTCGCGCTCGGTCTTGTGGCCGGTGAGCACCGGGATGGCGGCCACCCGGGTCATCGTGTCGACGTAGACGTCCTCGAGAATTCCGCAGCGCGTAGGCCCGGGCCTCGGCCTCGGTGGCGTGGACGGTGTGGCCTTCCTGCCACAAGAACTCGCTCGTCCGCAGGAACAGCCGCGGCCGGAGCTCCCAACGGACGACGTTGGCCCACTGGTTGATGAGCAGCGGGAGGTCGCGGTGGCTCTGGACCCACTTGGCGAAGAAGTGGTTGATGACCGTCTCGCTGGTCGGTCGGACGACGACCGGCTCTTCGAGGACCTTGCCGCCGCCGTGCGTGACGACGGCGAGCTCCGGACTGAACCCCTCGACATGCTCGGCCTCGAGCTTCAAGAACGCCTCGGGGATGAACAGCGGGAAGTAGGCGTTCTCCGCTCCGGCCGCCTTGATCCGCTCGTCGAGCGCGGCCTGCAGCCGCTCCCAGATGGCGTAGCCCCACGGTCGGATGACCATCGTCCCCCGGACCGGGCCGTTGTCGGCCAGCTCGGCCCGGGCCACGACGTCCTGGTACCACCGCGGGAAGTCGTCGGCCCGCGCGGTGAGGGCACCTTTCGCCGGAGGACTCATGGCCGGGCAGGATACCCGGGCGCCGTCAGTTCGCCTCGTTCTCGCCGATCCGCTGGTGGATGCGCTCGATCTTGACGGCGGCGGCGTTCGGATCGACACCGGTGTCGTCGAGCAGCTCCCGGCGATCGGCCTCGGCCTCGGCCTCGGCCCCGGCGTCGGCCGCGGCCAACCGGGCCTCGACGCCCTCGGCCACCAGCCGCTCGGCCTCGGCCACGAGCTCCTCGACCATCCGGTCCTCGGGCACGACCCGGACGATCTTGCCCTGGATGAACAGGTGGCCCTTCTGCTTGCCGGCGGCGATGCCGAGGTCGGCGCTGCGCGCTTCGCCGGGGCCGTTGACGACGCAGCCCATGACCGCCACCTGGATCGGCAGGTTCCGGTCCTCGAGGGCCTCCTGGGCCGCCTTGGCGACGGCGATCACGTCGACCTGCGGCCCGCCCACAGGACGGGCAGGCGATCAGGTCGAGGCCCTTGCGCTCGCGCAGTCCGAGCGACTCGAGCAGCTGGCGGCCGGCCCGGGCCTCTTCGACCGGGTCGGCGGTCAGCGAGTACCGGATCGTGTCGCCGATCCCCTCGGCCAGCAGCGCGCCGATCCCGGCGGTGCCCTTCAGCAGGCCGGCCGGCGGCGGCCCGGCCTCGGTCACGCCGAGGTGGAGCGGGTGGTCGAACGTCTCGGCGGCCAGCCGGTAGGCGGCGATCATGAGGGCCACCGACGACGCCTTGACCGAGATCTTGACGTCGTCGAAGCCGACCTCTTCGAAGTAGGCCAGCTCGTTGCGGGCCGACTCGACGAGGGCCTCGGGGGTGGCGCCGCCGTACTTCTCGTAGAGGTCCGGGTGGAGGGAGCCGGCGTTGACGCCGATGCGGATGGGCACCCCCCGGTCCTTGGCCTCTTGAGCGACGAGCTTGATCTCCGACTCCTTGCGCAGGTTGCCGGGGTTGAGGCGCAGCCCCTGGACGCCGGCCTCCAGGGCGGCCAAGCGCCATCTCGACGTGGAAGTGGATGTCGGCGACGATCGGCACCGGCGAGCGGGGCACGATCTGGGCCAGTCCCTCGGCCGCCGCCGCCTCGTTGCACGTGCAGCGGACGATGTCGGCCCCGGCGTTGGCCAGGGCGTAGATCTGGGCCAGGGTCCCGTCGACGTCCGCCGTCTTCGTCGTCGTCATCGACTGCACCGACACCGGTGCCCCGCCGCCGATCGGCCACGTCCCCCACGTGGATCTGCCGGGTCCGCCGGCGCGGCGAGAGCAGCTCCGCTGTGTGTTGCATCACTGCCATTCTGCCAGGGGCACCGCCCCGACCGGGTCGTTAGCCCGCCGAGATTGGATGGGATGGGCGATGTCGAGGTACAGCGACGCCACCACGACGACGGCCAGCACCGCCATGAAGGCGTAGACGACCGGCAGCAGCTTGGCCACGTCAGCCTGGTAGTACGGGCGGCCCCGGCGGGTACGGATCCGCTCGTAGACGGCGATGGCCACGTGGCCGCCGTCGAGCGGGAGCATCGGCAGCATGTTGAGCAACGCGAAGCCGATGTTGATGGCGATGAGGATCTCGATGAGGTAGAGGATCCCGCTGTGCTCGGCCTGGGTGGCGGTGCTGACGCTCCGACGATGGACTGCGGCCGCGGTCGCCGGTCTGGGCGCTCTGGTCGGCCGCCTTGGTGCTGACGACGCTGTGGTACAGGGAGCTGATGGACTCCGGCACCGACCGGACGCTGACGCGCGGTGTACCGGCCGACGTTGATGGCGGCCGTCCCGATGCTCCGGACCGGCCCCTCGGAGGCGTAGACCGGATCGGCCACCATGGACACGCCGATCAACCCCTTGGTCTTGTCGGCACGCGTGGCCGAGCCCAGGACCTCCCCGCCGGTGGCGGTGACGTGGCCGGCCGCCGGCGTGACCACCAGGTGGATCGTCCGATCGCCGCGATCCACCGTCAGACCGCACCGGTTGTCCGGCCGACCGGGCGACGACGTTGCTGAACTGGTCGGCGTTCTTCAGTTGGTGGCCGTTCACCGCGGTCACCACGTCGCCCTCGCGCAATCCCGCCGCCTGGGCGGCCGTCTGTGCGTGGCCGGCCCACTGCGAGAAGTTCTGCGATCGTCACGTGTTCGGCCGACGTGGGGTTGCCGAAGAACAACAGCGCCGCGTAGGCGAGGAGGAGCGCCATGACGAAGTGCATGAACGACCCGGCGCTGGCGACGATGATCCGCTTGTGGAACGGCTGCTGGCGGTACGTCCCAGCCTCGTCGGCCGGGTCGATCTCCTCCAGGTTCGACATGCCGGGGATCTTCACGTAGCCACCGGCCGGGATGGCCTTGACGCCGTACTCGGTCTCGCCCCGGCGGATCGACCACAGCCGGGGGCCGAAGCCGACGAAGTACTCCGTCACCTTCATCCGGCTCCACTTGGCCGTGGCGAAGTGGCCCAGCTCGTGGACCATGACCATCACGATGATGGCGACGATGACCACGAGCAGGGCGCTCAGACCGGCGGCCAGGAAGACGGCCACGACCGCGGCCATCGCGACGACCAGCCGGACGAGTGCCCACCCTCGGGACCCGGCGGCCGCGTCGCCACCGGCCGGCGAGCCGGGGGTCGGCGGCGGGCCGGGTTCGGTCGGTGGGACCCCACCATCGTGGTTCGGGCCGGCGGCCGGTCGGTCGACCACCACCGGCGGGTGGCCGGTGGTCGTCGTCATGCCGCGGCCAGCCGGCGCTCGACGGCGGCGCCGGCCCGCTCGCGGGCCTGGCGGTCGGCGTCGAGGACGTCGCCGGCCACCGCCATCGGTCCGTCGGTGCAGCCGTCGAGCACGTCCTCGACGACCTCGGCGATGTCGAGCCAGCCGAGCCGGCCCTCGAGGAAGGCCGCCACGGCCACCTCGTTGGCGGCGTTCAGCCACGCCGGCGCCGCGCCGCCCCGACGACCGGCCCGGTAGGCGAGGTCGAGGCAGCCGAACACCGGTCCGGTCCGGCGGCTCGAACGAGAGCGAGAACGCGCCGGACCAGTCGATCGCCCCGAACGGCGTGGCCAGTCGCTCCGGCCAGCCCATGGCGTAGCCGATCGGCAGTCGCATGTCGGGTTGCGACAGTTGGGCGATCGTCGTCCCGTCGAACAGCTCGACCATCGAATGGACGATCGACTGCGGGTGGACGACGACGTCGATCCGGTCGTAGTCCACGCCGAACAGCTCGTGGGCCTCGATCACCTCCAGGCCCTTGTTCATCAGCGTCGACGAGTCGATCGTGATCTTCCGGCCCATTCGCCACGTCGGGTGGGCCAGCGCGTCGTCGACCCCGACGAGCCCCAGCTCGTCACGGGAGCGGCCCCGGAACGGGCCGCCCGAGGCCGTCACCAACAGTCGGCGCACGCCGTCGCCGTTCGGCTCCGCGCCATCCGGACCGGCGCGACCCGGGCCGGCCCCGCCGCCGTCCGATCGGGACTGATCGGCGCTGGTGGCCACCAGGCACTGGTGGATGGCGCAGTGCTCGGAGTCGACGGGGACGATGTGGGCTCCCGGCGTCTGCCGGGCGCGCTGGACAACCGGGGCGCCGGCGATGAGCGACTCCTTGTTGGCCAGCGCCAGTCGCCGGCCGGCCTCGAGCGCCGCCAGCGTCACCGGCAGCCCGGCGAAGCCGACGACGCCGTTGACGATCACGTCGGCCGCCGTCCCGGCCGCCTCCAGACCTTCGGGACCACCCATCACCTCGACCGACCGTGGCAGCTGCGCCGCCACTTCGGGCACGAGGGCCGGGTCGCCGACGGCCACGAGCTCTGGACGGAGGCGACGGGCCTGCTCGACCAGTAGGTCGACCGAGCGGTGAGCGGCTAGCGCGACCACCCGGAACCGGTCGGGGTCCGTCTCGACGACGTCGATCGCCTGCGTCCCGATGGAACCGGTCGATCCGACGAGGCTGACCGTCTTCATGTCCCCGTCTTCATGTGCATGGCCTCCAGCATGCCATCGGGCTGTCCTGCTCACCCGGCAGGGGTCTCGGCCCCACCGCCCCCCGTCGCTTCCGTCTACCCGAGGTGGAACGCCCTCACGAGGAAGTACGTCGCGGGCAGGACGAAGAGCAGGCCGTCGATCCGGTCGAGGATCCCGCCGTGGCCGGGCAGGATCCGACCCATGTCCTTCAAGCCGAGGTGCCGCTTGATCAGCGACTCGGAGAGGTCGCCGATCGGGCAGACGACGGCGACGACGAGTCCCAGGCAGGCGGCCTTCCCGACGGTCCACGGGTGGATGAAGTGGACGATGACGACGGCGACGAGGACGGCCGCGACGGCACCGCCGAAGAAGCCCTCCCAGGTCTTGTTCGGGCTGACGCTCGATAGCGGGTGGCTGCCGATCCAGGCACCGACGGCCAGCGCGGCGACGTCGTAGGCGACGGCGGTGATGACGGCCCCGAGCAGGAAGGCGATGCCGTGCCGATCGGGGAAGAGGTTCGGGTTGAGCAGGAGCGTGGCGAACGAGCCGAAGACGCCGACCCAGCAGAAGACGAGGAGGGTCGACGCGATGCTCCGTACCGGCTCGACGCCCCGTTCGACGCCGGCGAGGTGCCACAGCATCACGAAGACGACGAGGAGGACGAGGACGAGCGGGAGCGCGGCCTCCCCTTTGTTGTAGGTGGCGACCATCAGCGAGATCGTGGCGACGAGACCGAGCAGCGTCGCCGGCTGCTGGCCGGCCTTTCGGAAGGCCGCGTACGCCTCGACCGCGGCGAGCGTGACGACGACCGTCGAGATGATCGCCGCGGTCACCGTGCCGAGGTCGAAGAAGACGAGGGCGATGATGCCGATCACGACACCGGTGGCGATGGCGATCGGGAGGTTGCGCCCGCTCCTTGTCTCGGTCGGCGGCTCGGGCGGGCGCAGCCCTATCCCCGGCCGCTGGCGGGGCGGCGGCCGACGGGGGCCGGACGGGGCCTTCGGAACGGGCCGGCCGGTGCCACCGAGCGAGGCCGGGGCCGGTGGTGGCCGGACCGGCGCCGCTTCTCCGAGGGGCTCCTCGGGCGCAGCCGCAGCCGCAGCCGCAGCCGCAGCCGCGACGTCCTGACCGGTGTCTCGACCGGTGGCCGGCGCGTCGCCGGCCGAACCGGCGGCGTCGAACTGCTCGGCGTCGAACCGGTCGGGATCGGCATCGATCTCGTCGGCGTCGGGTCGCCAGCGGCGGCGGTTCGACCGCCCGAGGCCGCGTCGCCGGACCGGCGGCTGGGCCCGTTCGGCCGGTTCGTCGGTCGTCGCCGCGGCCGGCGCCGGCGCCGGCGCCCAGGCGTCGCCGCTCTCCGGGAAGACCGTCGAGCCGGCGACGGTCGACGGCGCACCGTCGTCGACCGGCCGGACGGGGTCGTTGGACGGCTGGACGACCGGGACGGCCATCGTGTCGAAGTCGTCGACCCGGACGGCCGGGGTCTCCTCCGGATCGCCGACGGCCGGGGTCTCGCCGGACAGCGGCAGCTCGAAGGCCCACGGCTGGCGGTCGCTGGTCGCGTCGCCGAGCGAACCCAGTCGGCCCTCGTCGTGGGCGAGCATCGACGGCTCGAACGTCTCCTCGTGCGCGGTCCAGTCGGCGCCTTCCTCCCGCCAGGTCGGTCCGGGCAGGGCGGCCCACGGATCGGCATTGCCGGGCGCGTCGCCGGTGTCACGGGAGAGCACTGCCGGAACCTCGCCGGTCGGTGCCTCCGTCCAGTGCGGGAGGTCCGGCTCCGGCCGGCGATCGGCGGTCGCCCGCTCCTCGTCGGCGACCGACTGATCGGCGGCTCCGGTGGCCGGCTCGGACGCCGCCGGCCGCCGCGGGCGCCAACGGGTCGGTCCAACTGGGCTGGTCCGGCTCGACGCCGCCAGGCACGGCCGGCACCTCGCCGGTACGGCTGGCGACCTCCGCGCCGAAGATCCGCACCCGGCCGGGGCGGTTGCTCTCCTGCTCGTCGTCGCTGTCGGTCTGCTCGTCGTCCATCGTCACACCTCGAGGAGCTCTTTCTCCTTGTGGGAGAGGAGCTGGTCGATCGCTGCCACCTGGGCGTGGGTCATCTTCTCGATGTCCTTCTCGACGCGCTCGAGCTCGTCGGACGACATCGAGCCGTCCTTCTCGAGCGCTTCGAGCTCGTGCCGGCTGGCCCGCCGGAGGTTCCGGACCGCCACCTTGCCCTCCTCGGCCTTGTGACGGACCACCTTGACCAGGTCCTTCCGGCGCTCCTCGGTCAGCGGGGGGAACGACAGGCGGATGACCGTTGCCGTCGTTGGCCGGGTTGATGCCCGAGGTCGGACCCCTGGATGGCCTTCTCGATCGCCGCCGAGCGAGCTCTTGTCGTACGGGGAGATGACGAGGAGCATGGCGTCGGGAACGCTGAAGCCGGCGAGCTGCTGGAGCGGCGTCTGCGTGCCGTAGTAGTCGACGACGAGGTTCTCGACGAGGGCCGGGCGTCGCTCGGCCGGTCCGGACGTTCGCGAACTCGCCGCGGACGTGGTCGATGGCCCGGGTCATCTTGTCCCGGGCATCGTCGACGACCATGCCGGCCAGCTCGTTCTCGGTCATCGGACCAGCGTACCGATCTGCTCGCCGCCGAGCGCACGACCGAGGTTGCCCGGCGCCATGAGGTCGAAGACGAGGATCGGCAGCCCGTTGTCCTTGCAGAACGTGATGGCCGTCAGGTCCATCACCCGGAGGTCCTTGGCGACGACCTCCATGAACGAGATCTCCTCGAACCGGGTGGCCGACGGGTCGAGCTTCGGGTCGGCGCTGTAGACGCCGTCGACGCCGCCGTGCGTGCCCTTGAGCAGGATGTTCGCCTCGATCTCGGCGGCCCGGAGGGCGGCGGAGGTGTCCGTCGTGAAGTACGGATTGCCCATCCCGGCGGCGAAGATGACGACGCGGTCCTTCTCCAGGTGCCGGATCGCCCGACGGCGGATGTACGGCTCGGCGACCTGGGCCATCGCCACCGCGGTCAGCACCCGGGTCGGCTGGCCCTGGTGCTCGAGCGCGTCCTGGAGCGCGAGGGCATTGATGACGGTACCGAGCATGCCCATGGCGTCGGACGTCGCCCGGTCCATGCCCGCGCCGGCGCCGGTCGTGCCGCGCCAGATGTTGCCGCCGCCGACCATGACGGCCAGCTGGAGGTCGAGCTCCGAGCGGGCCTGGGCGATCTCGTTGGCCAGCCGTTCGACGACGACGGCATCGATGGTCTCGTCGGACGCCGACGACGCCAGCGCCTCGCCCGACATCTTCAACACCATCCGTCTCGGCTCACCCACCGACCGGTGCCTCCCCTCGTCCTCCGCCTGAGACGTCGGTCGACGCTCAGGAGCCGATCACCACCTGGACGAACCGGACGACCTCGGCCGAGCCGAGCATGCCGGCGATCGACTGCTTCTCGTCCCTGGCGAACGACTGGTCCAGCAGGACCCGGTCCTTGAACCAGCCACCCAGCCGGCCCTCGACGATCTTGCCGAGCGCGGCCTCCGGCTTGCCCTCGTTCCGGCTGATCGCCTCGATCGTCGCCCGCTCCGCGGCCACCTCGTCCTCCGGAACGTCCTCTCGACGGAGGTACGCCGGCCGGGCGAAGGCGATGTGGAGGGCGATGTCGTGAGCCAGCTCGGTCGTCCCGCCGCGCAGCAGCACGATCACCGCGTTGACGCCGCGACCGGCCTGCAGGTGGACGTAGGTGTCGAGCACCTCGTCGGCACCGGCCTCAACCCGGACGACCCGACCGACGGAGATGTTCTCCTTCAGGGTGCTCCGGAGCCGGTCGACCTCGTCCTGACGCTCGGCCACCGCGTCCTCGCCCTTGGCGACGACGAGGGCGGCCAGCTCGTCGGCGAACGCCACGAACTCGGGGGCCTTGGCGACGAAGTCGGTCTCGCTGCGCAGCTGCACGATCGCCGCGACGTTGCCGTCACGGACGACCGCCACCGCGCCCTCGGACGCCTCGCGGTCGTCCCGCTTGGCCGCCCCGGCCAGGCCCTTCTCCCGGAGCCACTGACCGGCCTGCTTCATGTCGCCGTCGTTCTCCTCCAACGCCCGCTTGGCGTCGAGCATCCCCGCGCCGGTGGCCTGGCGCAGGGCTTGGACGTCCTTGGCAGTGAAATTGGCCACGTCGCTCAGGCCTCCGTGGTGGCGGGGACCGGTTCGCCCGGCTCGTCGGCCGGAGCCGGAGCCTCGGCCACCGGAGCCGGCGGGGTGGCCGCCGCGCTCGTCCGGCGCCGGTGCGGGTGCTGCGGCCTCGGGGGCGGGTGCCGGAGCCGGAGCAGCAGCCGGAGCAGCAGCGGGAGCCGCCGACCTCGGGTGCCGGTGCCGCGGCCTCGGCGGCCGCAGCCTCGGCGGTCGCGGCTTCGACCGCACCCTCGGGGACGGACGCGTCGACGGTCGCCCGGGCCGGCGGCCGGGGCGGGCTGGGAGCGGCGGGCGGCGCCGTTGGTCGCCGGGGCTTTGGGCGCCGGGCGGTGGGCCGCCACCCACCGGCCCTCGGCGACCGCGTCGGCGATCACCCGGCACATGAGCGTGCCGGAGCGGATGGCGTCGTCGTTGCCGGGGATCACGTAGTCGATGACGTCGGGGTCGCAGTTCGTGTCGACGACCGCGACGACGGGCAGGCCGAGCTTGTTGGCCTCGGTGACCGCGATGTGCTCCTTCTTCGTGTCGATGACGAAGATCGCCTCGGGGAGGCGGTCGAGGCCGCTGATCCCGCCGAGGTTTCGGCTGAGCTTCTCGAGCTCGCGGACGTGCCGCAGGGCTTCCTTCTTCGGCATGGCGTCGAAGTCGCCGGCGGCCTGCATGGCCCGGAGCTCCTGCATCCGCTTGACCCGGCCGGAGACGGTGGAGAAGTTGGTCAGCATGCCGCCGAGCCAACGCTGGTTGACGTAGGGCATCCCGCAGGCCGCCGGCGTAGTCGGCCACGGGGCCCTGCGTCTGCTTCTTCGTCCCGACGAAGAGGATGTTGCCCCCGCCGGCGACGAGATCGCGGACGTAGCCGTACGCACCGTCGATGCCGTCGAGCGTCTTGTGCAGGTCGATCAGGTAGATCCCGTTGCGCTCGCCGAGGATGTACCGGCGCATCTTCGGGTTCCATCGGCGGGTCTGGTGGCCGAAGTGAACTCCGGCCCCCAGCAACTGCCGCATCGTGACGACGGCCATGCTGTTGTCTCCTGTCGGTTGTACCTCCCCGGGCGCAGCACCCCATGTGGGGCGACCGTGGAACGCGCTCGGGTGCGTGGTGTGTGGGTGTTCGCCCGCGCCGAACGGCGGGGCATCAAGAGGTTAGTCGGTCCCCGCGCTAGCAGCCACCGTCGGCGCGGCGGCGCCCGTCGGCGGCCCGGACGGTCAGGCCCGGGGGTGGGTCGCGCCGTAGACGCCGAGCAGCCGTTCCTTGCTGACGTGGGTGTAGACCTGCGTCGTCTGAAGGCTGGCATGGCCGAGGAGCTCCTGGACGACGCGGAGGTCGGCCCCGCCGTCGAGCAGGTGCGTGGCGAACGTGTGCCGGAGCGCGTGCGGGTGGGTCGGCACCGGCGAGCGAGCGTCGAGGAGCCGGCGGACGTCGCGCTGACCGAGCCGGCTGCCGCGCCGGTTCAAGAAGACGGCCGCCGGCGGGCTCTCGTTGTGGGCGAGGCGGTCCCGGCCCTCGTCGAGCCAGCGGGCGAGCGCCGCCGCGCATCGCTCGTGCACGGGGACGCGGCGTTCCTTGTCGCCCTTGCCGACGACGGTCACCGTCCGCCCGACCAGGTCGACGCCGGCCCGGTCGAGCCCGCAGAGCTCGGCGACCCGCAGGCCGGCTGCGTAGAGCAGCTCGAGAACGGCGTCGTCACGGAGGGCGACGGCGGCGCCCAGCGGGTCGTCGGGATCGGTCGGGCGGGCGACGCCGAGCAGTCGGTCGACGTCCGGATGGCTGAGCACCTGCGGCAACCGGCCACGCCCGGACGGCGCGGTGAGCCGCTGGGCCGGATCGACGGTCACGACCCCGGTCTGGCGGCACCAGCGGAAGTAGGCACGGAGCGCGGCGGCCTTCCGGGCGACGCTCGACCGGGCGTACCGGCGGGTTCCGAGATAGGCGAGGTAGCGCCGGAGCAGCAGTCGCTCGACGTCGGCCGGTCCGGCACAGCCGCTGCGGGTCGCCCAGTCGACGAAGGCGGCGACATCGGTCCGGTACGCCCGGCCGGTCGCCGACGAGCGGGTCGTCAGCCAGCGGCCGAACCCGTCCACCCGCCACGGATCGTCGCCGACGGCCATTTCCCCAGGGTACTGGCCCTCCACGGGTCCGGCGGCCACGCTCGGCCACGGCGGCCGGCCAGCCGGGCGGACCTCGTCGAGGTCCGCGATCGACTACTCCGCGGTAACGTGACCGCCGAGGGGTGGCAGGGTCAGAAGGGGGCGCGTGGCATGGCTCGACCGATGGACCGCAGATCGTTCCTGGCCCACTCCGCCGCGGTCGCCGCCGGCGTCGTCGGCGTGACGGCCGCCGGCGACCTCCTGTTCATGGACGGCCCGTCGGGGGCACTGACGAACGGGGCGGGACGCAACGGCGTCTCGGCGGCCAAGCCGAGGCGAGGCGGGTCGGTCACCTTCGGGACGACAGCCGAGGAGCAGGGGTTCAACCCGACGACGGCCCGCTTCGACAGTGTCGGCGTGATGTACGCCCGGACGGTCTTCGACCCGCTGGCGATCGTCACGACGGGCGGGAACGTGGCGCCGTACCTCGCCCAGTCGATCGTGCCGAACGCGTCGTACACGTCGTGGACGGTGACGCTCCGACCGACAGTCGTCTTCCACGACGGCACGCCGTGCGACGGCGCGGCGCTGCTGGCGAACTTCGAGGCGCACTACCACTCGCTGCTCTCCGGGCTCTACCTGCAACCGATCGTCGAGACAATCGTCGAGTCCGGCCCGCTCGGCGTCACGCTCAATCTCAAGCAGCCCTGGGTGCCGTTCCCGTTCTACCTGGCCGGCGGGGTCGGCGGGCAGCTCGCCTACGTCATGGCGCCGGCAATGATCGCCGCCGGGACAAGCGGCACCGACCACCCGATCGGCACCGGGCCGTTCAAATTCGACCAGTGGATCCCGAACACACACTTCACGGCCGTCGCCAACGAGCACTACTGGCGCCGAGGGCTGCCGTACCTGGACCGCATCACGTACAAGCCGATCCCGAACGCCAACACCCGCTCGGAGGCGCTCGAGAGCGGGACGATCGACATGATGATCACCGACACGCCGCAGGTCATCGTCGCCTACCGCGGCAAGCGGCAGTGGTCCTACGTCGACGACAGCGGTCCGGTGGTCGGCGAACCGGACATGAACTTCGTCCTGCTGAACCTGTCGAAGCCGCCGTTCGACGACAAGACAGTCCGGCTGGCCGCGGCCAAGGCGGTCAGCGCGTCGGCGTACGCGTCGATCATCGACATCGACGTCAACCCCGTCTCGACCGGGCTGTTCGTACCGGGGACGCCGTACTACTCGCCGACCTCGCTGCCCAAGTACGACCCGGCGGGGGCGAAGGCACTGCTGGACAAGGTCCAGCGCCGGACCGGGAAGCCGGTCTCGTTCACCCTCGGCTCGGTGACAGACCCGGCGATCGTCCGCTCGGCGACATATCTGCGCGAGCGGTACGAGAGCGTCGGCTTCAAGGTCACGACGAGCGTCGTCGAGCAGAACGAGCTGATCGACGACGCCCTGACAGGCAAGTTCCAGGCGTTCGAGTGGCGGCAGTTCGGTGCGGTCAACCCGGACCTCAACTACATCTACTGGAGCTCGACGACGTCGAACGCCGGCGGCCTCTCGATCAACATGGCCCGCAACGACGACCCCCGGATCGAGGCCGCCCTCCAGGTGGGGCGGACGAGCACGACAGCCACGGCCCGAGTTGCCGCGTACCGCAAGGTCAACGAGTATTTCGCCCAGGATCTGCCGTACCTGTGGGGCGATCGGGCGGTCTGGGCGGTCGTCGCCGACCCGACCGTTCAGAACTTCAACAACCCGACCACCCCGACTGGGGCCAAGGCCTATGGCATGATCGCCGGATCGATCTGGCCGACGCAGATCTGGCGGAGCTGAGGCAGCTGCCGGGGTCGGCGAGGTCAGAGGTGAGCGTTGGGGAGCACCAGATGGACGCAGGCGGAGGGGATGGGGCCCGATGAGCAGCCGCATCCTGGTAGTCGAAGACGACGAGCGCATCCGGTCGTCGATGCGGCTGGCCCTGGAGGGTGAGGGCTACGAGGTCGACGAGGCGGTCAGCGGTGAGGACGCGCTGGACCACTTCGCCGCCCAGGCGCCGGATGTCGCCCTCATCGACCTCATGTTGCCCGGCATGGACGGCTTCGAGTGCTGCCGGGCGCTGCGCCGCCAGAGCGCGGTGCCGATCATCATCGTGACCGCTCGCACCGATACCCACGACGTCGTCGCCGGGCTGGAGGCCGGCGCGGACGACTACGTGACGAAGCCGTTCGTCGCCAAGGAGCTCGGCGCCCGTATCCGGGCGCTGCTCCGGCGGGCCCGGCCGGCCGACGACGAGCCGACGGTGCTCACGTTCGGTGACCTCGAGCTCGTACCCGAGCAGGGCGTCCTCCGCCATCACGACGGAACGGAGGTCCACTGCACCCGGACCGAGTTCCGGCTCCTCTGCGAGCTGGCGGCCAACCCGAACAAGGTGCTCAGCCGCGAGCAGCTCCTCGACCGGGTCTGGGGCTACGACTACTTCGGGGACGGTCGGCTGGTGGACGTGCACATCCGCCGGCTGCGGACGAAGGTCGAGCCCGACCCGGCCCTCCCCCGCCACATCCTCACGGTCCGCGGGATGGGCTACAAGCTGGTTCCCTGAGATGGCCGAGGGGCCGAACGATGCCGCGCCCCCCGTCACACTGCCGACCGGCCGGCCGTCGCCCACCGCCCAGCCGTCGCCCACCGCCCAGCCTTCGCTGACCGTCCAAACCTCGACGACGGCCCAGCCGTCGTCGGTCGCCCGGTCCCCGGGCCGTCGTCGCCGATGGCTCCGCAACCGGCTCTGGACCCGGCTCGGCCTTCGGGCCCGGGTCACCGTCATGTTCGCCCTCGGCGCGCTCTTGCTGTCGGTCAGTATGGGCGGTCTGTCGTTCTTCACCGCCCGGCACTTCTTGGTTAGCGAGCGCCAGAACGCGTCGCTGCACCAGGCGTACGTCAACGCCCAGTACATCCGGACAAACCTGCTGGCCAACCACCAGCAGTACGAGCAGTTCCTCATCGGGGCCGACACCGGGACGACCGGCTCGTACTCCGTCCTCCACGTCGGCGGGACATGGTACGCCCGGAGCTCGCTGGTCGGGCACAACTCGATCCCCGTCGAGCTGCGGGCCCTCGTGCTCTCCGGCACGCCGGCCACCCAGAGCTTCGTCCTCGACGGCAACCCCGAGATCGCCGTCGGCATCCCGATCCCGTCCGTCAAGGCCGAGTACTTCGAGGTCTTCAACGTCAGCGACCTCGACAGCACGCTCCACGTCCTCGCCCTCGCCCTCTTCGCCGGCGGGTTGATCACGACGGTGCTCGGCGCGGTCATCGGCGCCTGGGCGTCCAGCCGGTCGCTGCGGCCGCTGACCGGCGTCTCGCGGGCCGCGGTGGCCATCGCCGGCGGCCGGCTCGACACCCGGCTGGCCGCCGACACGGCCGACCCGGACCTGGCCGGCCTGACCAGCTCGTTCAACCTGATGGTCGACCAGCTCCAGGAGCGGATCGAGCGCGAGGCCCGGTTCACGTCCGACGTCAGCCACGAGCTGCGGTCGCCGCTGACGACGCTCGCCGCCTCCCTCGACGTCCTCGAGTCCCGGGCCGACGAGCTGCCGCCGACCGCCCAACGGGCCCTCGTCCTGCTCGGCGCCGACCTGCGGCGGTTCCAGCGGATGGTCGGCGACCTGCTGGAGATCTCCGCGCTCCGACACCGGGTCGGCCGACGTCGCCCTCGAGGAGGTCACCGCCGGCGAGCTCGTCCGCCGGGCCGTGGCCGCCAACGTCCGCGCCCTGCCCGGGGGACGTGCCGGCGCCGGACGTCGTCATCGACCCGGCCGTCGCCGACGCCTGGCTGACCGTCGACAAGCGCCGTTTCGAGCGCGTCATGGCCAACCTGCTCGAGAACGCCGCCCTCTACGGCGGCGGCGCCACCGAGGTACGGGCCGAGCCGGGGCCCGTACGGGGCCGACGGGCGGGCGACCATCCACGTCTCGGTCGAGGACCGCGGCACCGGTCTCGCCCCGACCGAGCGGGCCCGGGTCTTCGAGCGGTTCTACCGCGGCCAGGCCGCCGGCCAGCGTGGTGCCGGCACCGGGACCGGTCTCGGCCTGGCCCTCGTCGCCGAGCACGTCCGGCTGAACGGCGGCACCGTCTGGGCCGACGAGGCCGAGGGCGGCGGTGCCCGGTTCACCGTCGAGCTGCCGGTCGAGGACGAGACGGAGTGGCCGTGAACCGACGAACCACGAGCTCGCCGCGGCGGCGTGCCGTCCGACGGACGGCCGTCGCCGTCCTCGCCGGGGTGGCCTTGGTGGCTGCCGGCTGCGGCGTGCCGACCAGCGGCGGACCGAAAGCGCTGCCGAGGGAGCAGGTGCCGTTCCACCTGCTCGACCCGACGATCCCGACGACGACGTCGACGACGTCGACACCCGGCACGGCGCCGTTCACCGTCTACTTCGTCGCCGCCAGCCAGCAGTTCCTGACACCGGCGGCCCGTAGCGTCGGTCCGTCGGCGGCGACGTTGACAACCGTCCTCCGGGTCCTTCTGAGGGGCCCGACCCCGCTCGAAGCCGAGCAGGGCACGGTGACCGCGATCACCAACGACGTCCGCCTGCTCCACTCGTCGTACGCCGCCGGGGTGGCGACGGTCGACTTCAACCAGGCGTTCGGCGAGATCTCCGGCAGCACGTTGATCCTCGCCGTCGCCCAGGTCGTCTACACCGTCGCCGGGATCTCGGGCGGTTGACAGTCGGCGTCCAGTTCGAGCTCGACGGCGTACCGCTCCAGGTCCCCTCCGACACCGGCGCCCAGCAGGCCGGGGTGGTCCGGGTCAGCGACTACCAGTCCCTTACACCGCAGAACGCGTCGACCACGACCACGACGGCCGCCCCGGTGCCCACGACGGCGCCGACGACGACTACTTCGGGTTGATCGGCTCACCCGGTCGTCGGTCGACGACCGGCCGGCGATCGGGTCAGCCAGCTTCCTGCCAGCGGACGCGGGGCGCGCCCGACCAGAGGTGCTCGAGGTCGTAGAAGTAGCGGATCTCGTCCAAGAAGACGTGGACGACGAAGTCGCCGTAGTCCATCAGGACCCAACCGGCGTCCCGCAGACCCTCGACGCTGGCCGGCGACGGCCCCCCGTCCGCTTTGACCCGGCGCTCGATCTCCTCGACCAGCGTGCGCACCTGACGGACGTTGCGGCCGCTCGTGACGACGAAGGCGTCGACGACGCCGAGCAGCTCGGCCATCGACAGGATGACCGTGTCCTGACCGAGCTTCTCGTCGGCCGCGGCGGCGGCCACGTAGGCGCCCCGGGGGATGTCCGGCAACTCGATCGATCCGCCCTCGCCCGTCGACGGCTGGACCGTTCCCGCCGGAACGTTCATCGACCCCTCAACGGACCACGTCCAGGACGACGATGGTGGCGGCCAGCATGGATGCGATGACCGAGAGGCCGAGGCAGGCGTAGAGCCGGCGCTGACGGCGCTGCTGGCGACGCTCCGCCCGCAGCGCCAGCCGGTCGAGCGGGACCGGGGGGTCGATCGGGGCGGCGGCGGTCTCGGCCGGCCCGATGACGACCAGGGCGTCCGGATCGGCCAACGGGACGGCGGCCGACTCCGGAAAGTCGACGACCGCCGGCAGATCGAGCACCGGAAGGTCGATCAGTCCGGTCGACGAACGATCGAAAGCCGGGGCGGCGGGAGCGACGACCGGCACAGCGGCCACCCTCGGAAGCTCGGCGGTGTCGACGCTCGAGACGGTCATCTCCCGACAGCGTACAGATCTCGCCGGCGAATGCAATGGATAACGGCCTCGGGGACGAGATCGTCCACCGGGCGGCCGGCGCCGAGCAGGGCGCGGACGTCCGAGCTCGACACGTCGACACCGCCGCCGTCGACGTGGGCGACCCGCCAGCCGTCGGGGTCCGGGCAACGGGGGCTGCGGGGCCGGGAGACGACGACGAGGGTGACGAGGCGCCGGAGGTCGTCGACCCGTTCCCACGTCGGGAGCGACTCGACCAGGTCGGCCCCGACGATGAGGAACACCTCCGGTGCCGGGCGGCCGGCCCGCTCGGCCTCCCGGCGGAGGGCCTCGACGGTCTCGACCGTGTAGCTCGGGCCGCCCCGGTCGATCTCGAGGTGGCTGACCTCGATCCCAGGCACGCCGTCGGCGGCCGCGTGGGCCAGGGCCAGCCGGTCCTCGGCCGGGCTGACACGCCGCCTCGGTGCCTTCTGCCAGGGGTCGTTGGCGACGACGAGGAGCAGGCGGTCGAGATCGAGGGCATCCCGACAGGCGACGGCCGCCGCCAGATGGCCGGCGTGGGGTGGGTCGAAGGTGCCGCCGAGAATGCCGATCCGTTCCGGCCGCTCGGACATCCCGGAGAGACTAGGCGTCGTCCGGACCCTGCCGCGTAAGCCGTACGCTGGTGCCATGATCGAGCCGGCACCGAGTGGCACCGAGTGGCAGGCCGCGTCGTGGCGCCGCCGGCCAGCGGCCCAGCAGCCGACGTGGCCGGACGAGGAGGCCCTGAAGCGGACCGAGGCCCGCCTGGCCGCCCTCCCGCCGCTGGTCGTCGCCGGGGAGGCCCGCCAGCTCACGTCGGCGCTGGCCGAGGTGGCCCAGGGCCGCGCCTTCCTGCTCCAGGCCGGCGACTGCGCCGAGTCGTTCGCCGAATTCGCCGCCGACAACATCCGGGACAAGCTCAAGGTCGTCCTGCAGATGGCCGTCGTGCTGACCTACGCGGCCGGCGTGCCGGTGGTCAAGGTCGGCCGGATCGCCGGCCAGTTCGCCAAGCCTCGGTCGTCGCCGACCGAAAGGATCGGCGACGTCGAGCTCGACTCGTTCCGCGGCCACATGGTGAACGACGAGACCTTCGACCCCGACGCTCGCCGACCCGACCCGACCCGGCTGGTCACGGCGTACCACCAGTCCGCGTCGACGCTGAACCTGCTCCGAGCCTTCGCCAAGGGCGGGTTCGCCGATCTCTCCCACGTCCACGCTTGGAACCAGCAGTTCGTCGCGTCGTCGACCGAGGGGCGCCGGTACGAGCGGGTGGCCAGCGAGATCGACCGGGCGCTCCGCTTCATGCGGGCCTGCGGGATCGACCTCGACGCCGAGGGTGGCCTGCACCAGGTCGACTTCTGGACGAGCCACGAGGCCCTGATCCTCAACTACGAGGAGGCGCTGACCCGCCGGGACTCGCTCACCGGCGACTGGGTCGACACGTCGGCCCATCTGCTCTGGGTCGGCGAACGGACGCGCCAGCCCGACGGGGCCCACGTCGAGTTCCTGTCGGGCGTGATCAACCCGATCGCCGCCAAGGTCGGGCCGAACGCTACGGCCGACGAGGTCGTCGCCCTGTGCGACCGGCTCGACCCGCGACCGGGTTCCGGGGCGGCTGACCCTGATCACCCGGTTCGGCGCCGGCAACGTCACCGGGCTGCTGCCGCCGCTGCTCGACGCGGTGGCCGAGTCCGGGCACCCGGTCGTCTGGGCCTGCGACCCGATGCACGGCAACACGTTCACGAGCGACGGCGGCCACAAGACCCGCCGCTTCGACGACATCCTGGCGGAGCTGCAGCAGTTCTTCGCCGTCCACCGGCAGGCCGGGACGTGGCCCGGCGGGGTCCACATCGAGCTGACCGGCGACGACGTCACCGAGTGCCTCGGCGGCGCCGAGGAGATCCTCGAAGACGATCTGGGTGAGCGGTACACGACGACCTGCGACCCGCGGCTCAACGCCCGCCAGTCGCTCGATCTCGCGTTCCGCGTGGCCGAGTTCCTGCGGGACTGACCACACATCCGTTGCCTCCGTCCGGGGCCGCCCGGACGGGGAAAGCCGATGGGGGGGATGCCCGCGCACGGCCGGGAGCGGCTTGTACACTGACCGCCGTCGTGAGCCGTCCCTCCCCTTTCCGTGCGCTCGCCGCGGCGCGCCGGGTCCTGGTGGCCGGAGCCCTCGTCGCCAGCGGGTTGGTCGCCGGCGGGCTGGTCACCGCCGCCGCCTCGCCGGCCGGCGCGACAACAGCGCCGACCGCGACCCCGGGAACGACGCTGCCGACGCCGGTGGCCGCCTACCGGCTCGTCGCCAGCGACGGTGGTGTCTTCGCCTTCGGCGGTGCCGGCTTCTACGGCTCGACCGGCAGCATGACGCTGAACAAGCCGGTGGTCGGGATGGCCTCGACGCCGGATGGCGCCGGGTACTGGCTCGTCGCCTCCGATGGCGGCATCTTCTCGTTCGGCGACGCCCAGTTCTACGGCTCGACCGGCGGGATCGCGCTGAACAAGCCGGTCGTCGGGATGACGCCGACGCCCACAGGCCACGGGTACTGGCTCGTCGCCTCCGACGGCGGCATCTTTACGTTCGGCGCGGCCAACTTCTTCGGCTCGATGGGCGGCCGACCGCTCAACAAGCCGATCGTCGGCATGGCGGCGATGCCGACAGGCGTCGGCTATTGGCTCGTCGCTGCCGACGGCGGCATCTTCGCCTTCGGCAGCGCCCAGTTCTTCGGGTCGACCGGCAGCATCCACCTGAACAAGCCCATCGTGAGCATGACGTCGACGCCCGACGGCAAGGGCTACTGGTTCACCGCCTCGGACGGCGGCGTCTTCGCCTACGGCGACGCCCAGTTCTACGGCTCGGTCGGCAACGTTCCGCAGAAGTACTCGATCGTCGCCATGGCCAGCACAGCCACCGGCAAGGGCTACTGGTTCACGAACAGCAACGGCGCGGTCAGTGCGTACGGCACAGCGCCGTACTGGGGGTCGGCGCCGCAGGTGCTGAACAAGCCGATCGTCAGCATGAGCGCAGCGATCGGCAGTGGCCAGTTCGGCGGCTCCACCTACCCGTCCGGCTCGTACGGCTACGACGTCTCCAACTTCCAGTGCACAAAGCTGCCGCCCCACCCGTACACGATCGGCGTCGTCGAGGTCGAGGGCGCGTCGTTCGGCTCCGTGAACCGCTGTCTCAGTGCCGAGGCGGCCTGGGCGGCCGGCGGGCTGAACCTCTACGTCTTCCTCACGTACGGCACCAGTGCGACGTCGACAGACCCGGCGTGCGCATCGGCGACGTCGCCGGCGTCCTGTAACTTCGGCTTCAACGCGGCGACCGACGCCTTTGCCAAGGCCCAGAAGGCCGGCGTCAACACGTCGGTCGGCTGGTGGCTCGACGTCGAGACGGCGAACTGGACGTCGACAACGGCGGCCAACGCGTCGCTCGTCCAGGGCGCCATCGACGGCCTCCACTCCGAGGGGCTCAACAACGTCGGCATCTATTCGAGCCCAGGGGTGTGGAGCACGATCGTGGGGACCACATACAAGCCAGCCGCCCCCTACTGGGCGGCCGACTGGCAGCTCAACCCGGCCACAACCTGCCAGAACATCCGCACCAAGTACCACTCGTTGCCGTCGGGGCCGGTGGCGATGGTGCAGTACAGCTCCCCGAGCTTCCCCCTGTCATTGGGTGGGCTGAGCACCACATTCGACAACGACTACGCCTGTTAGCGCCGGCCGTCAGGTCAGGTTGCCGACGAACCGTTCGAGCTGGCGGAGCGTCCGGCACTCGACGACCTCGTCGCAGTGGACCGCATAGTCGGCGATGACGGAGTCCCCGGACGACCAGTAGTCGCGGGGCTCGGGGTTGAGCCAGTAGAGGTGCCGGGCCTGGTGCGACAGCTCTTCGAGCACCCACGCCTCGGTGGCGTGGTAGTTGTTCCGGGCGTCGCCGAGGATCAGGACGCTGGCCCGTGACGTCACCTGGTCGCCCCAGCGCTGGTTGAAGACGGAAAGGGCATGGCCGTAGTCGGAGTGCCCGTCGACCCAGATCACGTCGGCTTCGGTGTTGATCCGGTGGACGGCCACCGCCGGGTCGTCGGCACCCTCGAAGAACCGGGTGACCTCGTCGATCCCGTCGACGAAGACGAAGCTGCGGACCTTCGAGAACTGCGAGCTGATGGCGTGGACGAGGTGCAGGGTGAACCGGGCGAACGACGCCACCGAGCCGGAGATGTCGGCGATCACGAAGATCTCCGGCTTCGCCGGTCGCGGGTGGCGGAAGCGCGGCTCGACCGGGACGCCGCCGGTCGACAACGACCGGCGAACGGTGGCCCGGAAGTCGAGCGGCCCCCGCCGGCCGTGCCGCCGCTTGCGGGCCAGCCGGACGGCGAGCTTGCGGGAGAGCGGGTGGAGCGCCCGGCGGAGCTCGGCCAGCTCCTCCCGGGTGGCGTGCATGACGTCGATGTCCTCCGGCAGCGGCTTGCGCACCGACCGGGCCAACGCCTCGGCGCCGCGGTCCATCACCAGCCGGCGCCGGATCTCGGTCTCGACGGCCCGGCGCACCTTCTCGATCCGGCTCCCGGTACTCGTCGGCCACCAGTCGTTCCTCGAGGGCGGTCGACGGCTGGTCGCCGTGCTCGGCCATCAGCCGGTCGAGCGCCCCGTCGAGGTCGAGGTTCCGCAGCGTCCGGTAGAGGTAGTAGGTACCGCCGACCGGGCGGCCCGGCTCCATCCCGGCGTAGCGGTCGACCGCGTACCGGGCGACGACCGCGGCCATGCCCTGGTCGCCGGAGCGGAGCGCCCGGTAGAGCAGCTGGGCCAGCTCCTCGGCCGACATCCCCTCCGCCGCCCGATCCTCTCCCCTGGCCCGACCCGCGGCCCCGGCCGTCCTGGCGCCGGCTCGATCGATCGGTCGACTCGTCGTCGGCCGTCGACCCTTCGCCACCGGCGTCGTCGACGGCCGGCGGGCGGCTGGCGAAGTAGATCTCGAACGCGGTCTCGAAGGCCCGCCAGTGGGCGCTCGACTTCACGAGCGTTGCGCCGAGCGCGTACTTGAGCGCCTCACGGTCCTCGAGCGGGACGTGGCCCACCGCTTCGGCCGCGTCGAGGTGCTCGGTCAGCGAGACCGGCAGGCCCGCCTGGCGGAGTTCGGTGACGAAGCCGGCGAGGAGGTCGAGCATCGGCGGCCAACAGCTCCTTGGCCGCCCGCTCGATGTCGGTCTGGTACTTGAGGAGGACGTGGAGCGTGTCGCGAGCGCCGGCGGCGTCGATCGACTCGATACCGAGGACGACGAGCGTCCGGGCCCAGTCGAGGGTCTCGGAGACCGACGGCGCCTTGCGCAGCTCGAGCGTGCGCAGCGACCGCACGATCCGGGCGACCTGGTCGGCCAGCTCCTCGGTGATGCCCGGGACGCGGGCTCGGACGATCGCCCGCTCCCGGTCGAGGTCCGGGTAGTCGAGGTGGAGGTAGAGGCACCGGCGCTTCAGCGCCTCGGACAGCTCCCGGGTGTTGTTCGACGTCAGGAAGACCATCGGCAGCTGCGTCGCCCGGACGGTGCCGAGCTCGGGGATCGACACCTGGTACTCGGAGAGCACCTCCAGCAGCAGCGCCTCGGTCTCCAGCTCGACCCGGTCGACCTCGTCGACCAGGAGCACGACCGGCTCGGTGGCCGAGATGGCCTCCAGCAGCGGGCGGGTCAGCAGGAACTCGCTCGGAGAAGATGTCCTCCTCCAGTTCGTGCCAGCCGGGGGCCGCTCCCCTCACCGGCCACCTGGCCGGCCTGGATCCGCAGGAGCTGCTTGCGGTAGTTCCACTCGTAGAGCGCCTTCGACTCGTCGAGGCCCTCGTAGCACTGCAGCCGGATGAGCCGGCTGCCGGTCAGCTCGGCCACCGACTTGGCCAGCTGCGTCTTGCCGGTCCCGGCCGGCCCCTCGACGAGCACCGGCTTGGCCAGCCGGTCGGCCAGGTAGACCACGCCGGCGATCCCCTCGTCGGCGAGGTAGTCGATGCCGGCCAGGCCCTGGCGGACCTCGTCGACCGACTCGAAGCGCGGCGGCCCGCTGTCGGGCAGCCCGAGCGGCCCGACACCGCGGCGGCTGCCCTCGGCGTCGACCCCAGCCCCACCCCGGCCCCGCGGCGGCTTCGGCCCCGGCCCGACCGGCGCTCACTGGCGGACCTGCCCGTCGCCGCGGACGATCCACTTGACGCAGGTCAGCTCGCGCAGGCCCATCGGGCCGCGGGCGTGCAGCTTCTGCGTCGAGATGCCGACCTCGGCGCCGAGCCCGAGCTCGCCGCCGTCGACGAACCGGGTCGACGCGTTGACGACGACCGCCGCCGCGTCGACCTCGGCGACGAACCGGTCGGCCGCGGCCAGGTCGGCCGTGACGATCGCCTCGGAGTGCCCGGAGCCGAACCGGGCGATGTGCTCGACGGCGGCCGACAGGTCGTCGACCACGGCGACGCTCAGCTTGAGCCCGAGGAACTCGGTGGCGAAGTCCTCGTCGGTGGCGACGCCGACGTCGGGCAGGACCGCCCGCACCCGGTCGTCGCCGACGCAGCTCGACGTCGGCGCAGCGCCCGACGGACAGCCGGCAGGAACTGGGCGGCGACGTCGGCGTGGACGAGCAGCGTCTCCGCCGCGTTGCAGACGCCGGGTCGCTGCGTCTTGGCGTTGACGACGATCCGCTCGGCCATCTCCAGGTCGGCGGCGGCGTCGACGTAGACGTGGCAGTTGCCGTCGCCGTCGAGCACGTACGGGACGGTGGCGTGCTCGAGCAGGCGAGCCGATCAGCGCCGGTCCGCCGCGAGGCACGAGGCAGTCGATGACGCCGCGGAGCCGCATGAACTCGACGGCGGTCTCGTGGCTGCCGTCGGTGACGAGGGCGACCGCGTCGGCCGGCAGGCCGACCTTGTCGAGCGCCCGGCGCAGCACGTCGACGATCGCCGCGTTGGACGCCAGCGCGGAGGCGGAGCCCCGGAGGAACGCGGCGTTGCCGGACTTCAGGCACAGCCCGGCGACGTCGCTCGTCACGTTCGGGCGGTTCTCGTAGATCACGCCGACGACCCCGAGCGGGACGCGGACCCGCTCGACCCGCAGGCCGTTCGGCCGCACCCAACCGTCGACGACCTCGCCGACCGGGTCCGGCAGGGCGGCGACCGTCCGCAGGCCGTCGGCCATGGCCCGGACGCGGTCCTCGGTCAGCGTCAGCCGGTCGACGGCCGTGTCGGCCAGTCCGTCGGCCCCGGCCAGGTCTTGGCGGTTGGCCGCCAGGATGCCGCTCGGTCTCGGCCACCAGCAGGTCGGCGGCGGCCCGGAGGACGTCGTCGCGTACCGCTGACGACGTCGAGGCGATCCGGCGGGACGCAGCCCGGACGCGGCCGCCCAGCGCGGTGAGGCTCATCCGGAAAGGTTACCGGGTCGTCGGCCGGGACCGGCCGCGGTCAGACGAGCAGGACGAGGTCGTCACGGTGGACGATCTCGTGCGGCAGGTCGTCGGGCAGCTCCTCGCTGCGGCGGCCGACCCATTCGTCGCTGCGGCCGGACGCGTGACGGACGAGGCCCTTGGCGAACACCTGGCCGTCGGGACCGACGATCTCGACCGCGTCGTCCGGATCGAACCGCCCGTGGACGGCGACGACGCCGGCCGGCAGCAGGGAACGACCGCGCTCGACGACGGCCCGACGAGCCCCGTCGTCGACCACGAGCTTGCCCGACGAGCCGAGCGCGAAGGCGATCCAGAGCTTGCGGGCCGGGAGCCGCCGGTCGTGGGCCCGGAAGACGGTGCCGGCGGCCGGTCTCACCGGCGGCGACGGCGCCGAGCACTCCGAGACGCCGGCCGTCGGCGATGACGACCTCGACGCCGGACCACGTGGCGATCTTGGCCGCCGCCAGCTTCGACGCCATCCCGCCGCTACCCACGTCGCTACCCGGCCCGCCGGCGACGGCCTCCAGCTGCAGGTCGATCTCGACGACCTCTTCGATCAGCGAGGCGCCGTCGGTCTCCCGGGGGTCCCCGGTCAACAGGCCCGGGGTATCGGTCAGCAGGACGAGCCGTTCGGCTCCGACGAGGTGGGCGACGAGCGCGCTCAACCGGTCGTTGTCGCCGAACCGGATCTCCTCGTCGGCGACCGCGTCGTTCTCGTTGACGACCGGGACGACGCCGAGCTCGAGCAGGTGCGCCGAGCGTGCCCCGGGCGTGCAAGTACTGCTGGCGGTGGACGAAGTCGAGCGGGGCCAGCAGCACCTGGCCGGCGAGCAGGTCGTGCGGCGCCAGGCCGTCCTGCCACGCCCGCATCAGCCGGTGCTGGCCGATGGCGGAGACCGCCTGGAGGACGGCCGGGTCGGTCGGCCGCGGCCCGCGTCGACCGAGGGCCGACCACCCGACGGCGATCGCCCCGGACGTCACGACGACGACGTCCCAGCCGTGCCGGCGCTGCTCGGCGATCTCGTCGCCGAGCCGGCCGACGAGGTCGCGGTCGGCCGCCCCGTCGGGCGCGGTGACGGTGGACGAGCCGACCTTGACGACGAGGATCGGGCGGCTCATCGGCGGCCGCGGCGACGGACCGCCGCCGGGCGGGCGTCGTCGCGCTCCCCGGTGGCGCCGAGATCGGCCCCGTCGCGGTACCAGGTGAACGAGACCGGGCCGACCTCGACCTCGTCGCCGTCGTGCGCTCCGGCCCGGGCCAGCGCCCGGTCGGTGCCCAGCCGACGGAGCCGGCGGACGGCCTCGTCCATCGCACCGTCGTCGGTCAGGTCGGAGAACCCGACCGCCCGCTCGGCGGCCCGGCCGACGAGCCGCCAGGCGCGACTGCCGACCCGTTCGACGACGACGCCGTCGGGCGCCGGGCGATGGACGACGATCTGGCCGGCGCCGGCCGGGACCTCGGCCTCCCGGGCGGCGGTGACGATCCGGGCCAGCCGGCCGAGCAGTTCGGGCAGTCCGTGGCCCGTGACCGCCGAGATGACCAGTTCGGCTGGGCCGGCTTCGACGTCTGGTACCAGGTCGGCCCGGGAACCGACGACGACCCTCGGTCGATCGAGCAGGTCCGACTGATAGCGCCCGAGCTCGCCGAGCAGCACGTCGAGCTGCTCGGCGGGCGTGCGGCCGTCGAGGGCCGCCAGGTCGAGCAGGACGACGAGGACCCGGGCCCGTTCGACGTGGCGGAGGAACCGGTGGCCGAGGCCGCGGCCCTCGGCGGCCCCCTCGACCAGGCCGGGGACGTCGGCCATGACGAGCTCGACCTCGTCGACCGCCCCCCGGCGGCCGACGCGGACGACGCCGAGATGGGGCTGGAGCGTCGTGAACGGGTAGTCCGCGATCTTCGGGCGGGCGGCGGAGACGGCGGAGATGAGCGTCGACTTGCCGACGTTCGGGAAGCCGACGAGCGCGACGTCGGCGACCAGCTTGAGCTCGACGTTCAGCCAGCGCTCCTGGCCGCGCTCGCCCTGCTCGGCGAACGCCGGCGCCCGGCGGGTGTTGCTGAGGAACCGGGCATTGCCCCGGCCGCCCTGGCCGCCCTCCGCGGCCAGCCAGCGATCACCGGCCGTTACCAGGTCGCACAGGACCGCACCGTCGCGCTCCCGGACGACCGTACCGACGGGGACCGTGACCTCGAGGTCGGGGCCGCGGCTGCCGTGCTTGCGCTTGCCCGACCCGTGGCCGCCGTCGACCGCCCGACGGAACGGGTGGTCCCGGAAGCCGAGCAGGGACGCCTGGTTGGTGGACGCGACCAGCCAGACATCGCCGCCGCGACCGCCGTCGCCGCCGTCAGGGCCGCCCCGGTCGACGTGCGCCTCCCGCCGGAACGACACGACGCCCGCGCCACCGTCGCCGGCCTTGGCGTGCAATTGCGCTTCGTCGACGAACCCGGACACGACGAGATCCTACGGGTCAGGCCCGGAGCCGCTGGGCCCGGGCCGCCACCTGCCGCCGCGCCTCGGCCGCGTCGACGGTCGTGCAGACCCCGCCGGCGACCACCTGACGGCCACCGACCCAGACGTCGCTGACCGATCGGCTCGACGACGCCCAGACGAGGTGGGCCAGCAGCTCGGCGTCGTCGGTCGCCGGGACGAAGTCGACCAGGTCGAGACGGACGAAGTCAGCCAGTCGCCCCGGCTCGAGCACGCCGGCGCCGACCCCGAGCGCGTCGGCGCCGCCGCGGGTCGCCAAGTGCAGCGCGTCGGCCGTCGAGAGCACCATCGGGTCCGCCGCCACCGCCCGGGCCAGCAATGGCGCCAGCCGCAGCTCCTCCCACAGGTCGAGGTTGTCGTTCGACGCCGGGCCGTCGGTGCCGAGGCCCACCCGGATGCCGCGGTCGAGCATCGCCGTCACCTTCGCCACGCCGCTGCCGAGCTTTCCGTTGCTCTGCGGGCAGTGGGCGACCGCCACGTCGTACTGCTCGTAGAGGTCGAGGTCCAGGTCGCTCAGCCACACCGAGTGGGCGGCGAGCACCCGGCCGTCGAGCACCCCCAGCCGGGCCAGTAGCTCCGGGGCGCTGCACCCGTGGGCGGCCCGGATGCCGTCGCCCTCGGCCGCCGTCTCGGCCACGTGGATCTGGACCAGCATGTCCAGCTCGGCGGCCAGCTCGGCCGACGCGACGAGACCCTCGACCGGGAGCGTGTACACGGCGTGCGGCCCGACCCCGATGGAGAGCCGACCGTCCCGGCCGTCGAGGTCGGCGTGGAGCTGCCCCGCCTCGTCGAGGCAGTCTTGCCACGACAGCCCTCCGGGCAGGTCGAACACGCCCGGCGTCAACACGCAGCGGATCCCGGTCTCGAGCGCGGCGGTGGCGACGACGCGGCCGTGCAGGTACATCTCGCACGTCGTCGTCACCCCGCAACGCAGCAGCTCGTCGACGCCGAGCAGCATGCCCCAGTGGACGTCGTCGTCGGTCATCGCGCTCTCGAGCGGCCAGATCGCCTCGCGCAGCCAACGATCGAGCGGGAGACCGTCCCCGACGCTGCGCAGCAGCGTCATCGGCGTGTGGGCGTGCGTGTTGACCAGACCGGGCATGACCAGCCCACCCAGGGCGATCACCTCGGCTGGCCCCGTCTCGTCGGTGAGCACCGGCGCGTCGGCCGCCGGTCCGGCCCAGACGATCCGGTCACCGTCGACGTCGAGCACGCCCGGCCGGTGGACCGCCGCGCCGGCGACCAGCGCGTCGGCTTCGTACCGGACCGCCACTCAGACGACGGCGACGTAGAGCCGGCGCGAGAGGTCGGAGCCGAACGCGACGATCTCCTCCCCGACGGCCAGCAGCAGCGTGCCGTCCGGACCCCGGGACGTCACCTGCGCCGTCGCCCCCGGGATGAACCCGTACCGGTCGAGGTAGGCGAGGGAGTCCATGTCGAGCTCGACGTCTTCGCTGATCCGTTCGAGGCGGACGGTCGAGCCCGGCGGTACGTCCGCCAGCGGTCGCTGCCCCGACTCGTCGACCGGCACCGCGGACCCGGGGATCGGGTTGCCGTGCGGGCACGTCCCGGGATCGCCGAGCAGGGCGACGAGCCGCTCCTCGACGTCGTCGGAGATGACGTGCTCCCAGCGACCGGCCTCCTTGTGGACCTTGTACCACTCGAGGCCGATGACGTCGACCAGCAACCGCTCGGCCAACCGATGCTTGCGGACGACCTTCTCGGCCAGGACGGACCCCTTGGGCGTCAGCTCGACGACCCGGCCCTCGCGGCGGACGTACCCGTCGTCGGCCAGCCGGTCGAGCATCTCCGACACCGACGGCGCCGACCGCCCGAGCCGTTCGGCGATGCGGGCCTGGATGGCCGGCGTTCCCTCCTCCTTCAAGGAGTGGACCGTCTCCAGGTACTCCTCGACCGGGGGGTGATAACCGTCTTCCACGGCCGTGATCCTACCGGTGGGCACGACGGCCGTTGCTGGCTCCCCGGCCCCGGCCCCTGACAGCGCCACTCAGCCCTCGGCGTGGAGGGCCGGCACCTAGCATGGCCCGATGCCGACGACGACCCCGGGCGCCCACGGCGCGGACCCTTTCGAACAGGCCCGATTGGCGGCGAGGGAGCTGCTGCGGAACACCGGTCGGGAGGCCCACGACGTCCTCGTCGTGCTGGGGACCGGCCTGGCGCCGGTCGCCGAGCTCCTCGGGGCCGACGGTCCGCCGATCGACCTGGCGACGATGCCGTGGTTCCCGCGCTACACCGCGATGGGCCACCGCCCGGAGATCTGGCCGATCGACCTCGGCCGGACGCGGTTGCTCGTCACCGCCGGGCGTCTCCACCTCTACGAGGGCCGGACGCCGACCGAAGTCGTCCACCCGGTCCGCATGGCCGTGGCGACCGGCTGCCGCACGGTCGTGCTCACGTGCAGCGCCGGCGGGATCAACCCGGCGTTCCCGGTCGGCACGGTCGTCGCCATCGCCGATCACCTGAACCTCACGGCGACGTCGCCGTTGGTCGGCATCCCGGCCGGCGACCTCCACGGATCGCCGTTCCTCGACCTCTCCGATGCGTGGTCGCCGCGACTGCGGGCCCTGGCTCGAGAGGTCGATCCGGCCCTCCCCGAAGGGGTCTACGCCCAGATGCCGGGCCCGCACTTCGAGACGCCGGCCGAGATCCGCATGCTGGCGGGGCTCGGTGCCGACGTCGTCGGCATGTCGACGGTGCCCGAGGCGATCGCTGCCCGGCATCTCGGCGCCGAGGTCCTCGGCCTGGCCGTCGTCACGAACCCGGCGGCCGGCACGGCGCCGGGCCCGATCGACGTCGACGAGGTGTCGATGGTGGCCGGGGCGACGACCGAGTCGGTGGCCCGTCTCGTACGGGGCGTGATCGAGAAGCTCGAACCGCCCGCGGCGGCGGTCTGAGAAGCCCGGCTGGTCAGCCGGGCGGCCCGGAGGTCAGCCGGGGAGGACGTCGACGAGCTTGCGGTCCTTGCGCATGCCGAACTTCACGACACCGTCGGCCAAGGCGAAGAGCGTGTCGTCGCCACCGCGACCGACGTTGACGCCCGGGTGGAACCGGGTGCCGCGCTGGCGCACGAGGATCGAGCCGGCGGTCACCGCGGTGCCGTCGAACGTCTTGACGCCGAGTCGTTGCGCATTCGAGTCCCGGCCGTTCCGGGTCGAGCCACCACCCTTGGTTTTCGACATCTCGGTTCCTCCCTCTCGACCGTCGGGTCAGCCAGCGGCGATGGAGGTGATCTCCACCGTGGCGTAGCGCTGACGGTGCCCCCAGCGGCGGCGCTGGTTCGACTTCGACTTGTACGTCATCGCGTTGATCTTCGGCCCTTGCTCCTCGCCGACGATCTGCGCGGTCACGGTGACGCCGGAGAGCTGCTCGGGCGTGGCCAGCACGGTCTCGCCGTCGACGAGGAGCACCGGCTCCAGCGTCACGCTGGCGCCGACGGGCTCACCGAGCAGCTCGAGTCGTAGGCGCTGGCCTTCGGCCACCCGCTCCTGTTTTCCACCGCTCCGGATCACTGCGTACATGAGCTGGGCATGTTAGCGCATCGGGGGCCGGTTGCCGCCGGCGCTACAGCGCGGACGCGTCGAGGACGATCCCGCGGCCGTTGCAGACCTCGCAGACGGTCGACAGCGATTCGATGAGCCCCTCGGAGATCCGCTTCCGGGTCATCTCGACCAGGCCGAGCTCGGAGATGTCGAAGACCTGCGTCCGGGTCTTGTCCCTGGCCAGGGCGGTGCGCAGGGCGGTGGCCACCTTGTCACGGTTCTCGCGGATCTCCATGTCGATGAAGTCGATGACGATGATCCCGCCGATGTCTCGCAGCCGGAGCTGGCGGGCGACCTCCTCGGCCGCCTCGAGGTTGTTGCGGAAGACGGTCTCTTCGAGGTTCGTCTTGCCGACGTTCTTGCCGGTGTTCACGTCGATGACGGTCAGGGCCTCGGTCCGCTCGATGATGAGCGAGCCGCCGGACGGCAGCCACACCTTGCGGTCGAGGGCCTTGTGGAGCTGCTCGTGGACGTGGAACCGCTCGAACAGCGGTTGGGCCTCGGCATCGGGGTCGTAGTACTCGACCCGGTCGGCCAGTTCGGGGCTGACGGTGGCTACGTAGCCGCGAACCTGCTCGTAGAGGGTCTGGTCGTCGATGATGACGCCCCGGTACTCGCTGTTCAGCTCTTCGCGGAGGAGCCGGACGGTCAGGTCCGGCTCCCGGTAGAGGAGGCCGGGGTTCTCGGAGCGGCGGGCCTCGACGTCGATGGCGTTCCACTGCTGGAGCAGCCCGTTGACGTCCCGGCGGAGCTCGTCCTCGGAGGCCCCTTCGGCGGCGGTCCGGACGATGAGGCCGTGGCCGGCCGGGCGGACCTCGTCGACGATCTTGCGCAGCCGGCGCCGCTCGTTGTCGCCCAGCCGCTTCGAGATGCCGAACGCACTGGAGTTCGGGACGAGAACGGCGAAGCGGCCGGGCAGCGAGACCTCCTGGGTCAGGCGGGCCCCCTTGGCGCCGATCGGGTTCTTCGTGACCTGGCAGAGGATGGTCTGGCCGGCCCGGAGCACCTGCTCGATGCGGGGTTGGGCCTTCTGCCCCTGGCCGGACCCGTCGACGTCGTCGACGTCGTAGCGGACGTCGCCGCGGTAGAGGACCGCGTTCTTCGGGATGCCGATGTCGACGAACGCGGCCTCCATGCCGGGGAGGACGTTCTGGACGCGGCCGCGGTAGATGTTCCCGTCGATCTGCGTCGTCTCGTCGGCGGCCCGGGAAACGTAGTGCTCGACCAGCGACCGGCCCTCGAGCATGGCGATCTGGGCGACACCCGGCTGGACGTGGACGCACATGAGGTAGCGGCCGACCGACTTGCCCTTGCGGTCACGGCCCCCGCGTCGCCGACGGCCCCGTCGGACCTGGCCGTCGCCCGAACCGGCGCGCTCTCCCCCACCGGCGTCGTCGACCGTTCCGTCGGCCACGGCGGCGACACCCGCCGCCGGTCCACCGTTGCCACGGGAGGCCGCGGCCGGTGCCGGAGCGGTCGGTCCAGCGGCCGGCGAGCCGTTGGCGGCCGATCCGGCGGCTACCGGGGCGGCGGCCCGCTGGCTGGTGCCGGCGGCGTTGCCGGTCGGCTGGTCGGCGCCGGGCTGGCTGTCGGCACCCGACGGCCGCTGGGCCGGGGGCGCGGGGCGCGTGTCGCCGATCCGTGGCTTGGCGGCCGGCGCGGCGATACCCGTCCGGCCGGGTCCCGCCGGCGGTCCGTTACCCGAGGCAGCGCCCTGTGAGGCACCACCTTCGACAGGCGCGGGGCCGTCGGCCCCGTTCGTACCGGCGGACGCCGAAGTGGGTCCGTTCTCGGACTCGGACATGAGGGGAGTCCCTCCTCGTGCAGCTCATGACGCACGCCCGGAGGCATGCGGCGCGGGCGCCGGTCCGGGGACGCCAGCTCCGAGCGGCTCCCACCGGGCGCCGTCGCGCTCGATCCATTGGTGTCTTCTGCAGGCTCGGGCCAGCACGAGGCCGGCGCCGAGCCCTTCCAGCAACTCTCCAGGGCGGACCCCACGCGGTTGGGTAGCCAGCTCCGCCCGAAGGCGCCGCGATGCCGCGTCGTCGCCTCCCTCGTTGGGCACGAGCAACAGCGTTCGCACCGCCGGGCGGAGATCATCTTCCACGGAGCGGCCCTTCCGCACTCGCCGGACAACGACGCTCGGAGCGTCGAGCAACTGCTCGACCCGCGTCGCCAGCTCGTCTGCGGTCAAACCGAGTACCTCCAGGTCCCAGGTACAAGATGATACCTCCTGCTGCAGCGAGGTACCGTCATCGGCAATGACGGCGGCGGCCTGGACGATGATCCCCTCCGGTAGCATCTCGGTGAGCTGACCGGCCAGATCGGGAAGGCCCGACGGGCCTCCGACCAGCCCCGCGCCGGGGGCTCCCGGGGGGCGCCCCCCGCCCTCCGCCACCTCTCCGGCGCCGGCCACCACCTCGAGCCCCGGACCGTCGCCGACGAGCCGCACGTCGAGGTACTCGCCGAGCGGGTCGCCGACGAGCCGCACGTCGAGGTACTCGCCGAGCGATTCGGCCCCGGTCGGCAGGGCCAGGCCGAAGCTGAGCAGCGGCCGGGGGGAGAACCCGGCTGACCAGGCCACCGGCAGCCGCACCCGCCGGAAGGCCCGCTCCCACATCCGCGCGACGTCCCGTTGGCTCGTGAACCGGATCTTGCCGAGCTTGCTGTAACGAAAGCGGAGGGTGGGCCGGCGTTCGCCGGCCGGGCGGCCGAGGTCCCCGGCTCCGACACCTGTCGCCTCGGGCGCCTCGGGCGAGGTCATCCGGTCGGCGCCGGGCGGCTGGCGAGGAGCTCGACGGGCACCCGGCCCCCGGTCGCCAGGTCCTGCCCGGTCCCCTGGCTGCCGCCGGCCGGCGGCACCGGCGAGGCGACGACGTGCTCGAGCCCGAACCCGGTGCAGGCGCCGCAGTCGTAGCACGGCGTCCACCGGCAGTCCTCCAGCCGCCGCTCGGCGCAGGGCCTGCTCCCAGTCCTCCCAGAGGAAGTCCCGGTGCAGCCCCGCCGAGAGGTGGTCCCACGGGCAGGGCCTCGTCCGCGTGCCGGTGGCGGTAGACGATGTCGTCGAGGGACAGCCCCTCGGCGGCCAGCGCCTCTTCCCAGCGGTCCAGGTCGAACTGCTCGGACCACTCCTGGAAGGTGCCGCCGGCCCGCCAGACCCGCTCGATGACCGCGCCGACCCGGCGGTCGCCCCGGCTGGCGATGCCCTCGGCCGCGGTGGCCTCGGGATCGTGCCAGCGGATCGTCAGGCCCCGGACGCCGCGGGCGGCGTCGCGCAGGAGGTCGACCTTGCGGTGGAGCTCGGCGACCGTCGTCCTGGCCGAACCACTGGAACGGCGTGTGCGGCTTGGGCACGAAGCCGCCGACCGACGCGGTCACGGTGACGGTGCGGTGGTACCGCCGGCCGATCTCGACGCAGCGCGTGCCGAGCTCGGCGATGCCGAGCGACGTCCTCGTCCCGCTCGGTCGGCAGCCCGATCAGGAAGTAGAGCTTGACCCGGCGCCAGCCCTGGCGGAAGGCGGCGTCGACCGCGGCGTAGAGGTCCTCCTCGCGGATCAGCTTGTTGATGACCTGGCGCATCCGCCACGTCCCGCCCTCGGGGGCGAACGTCAGCCCGGTGCGCCGCACCCGCTGGATCTGGGCGGCGGTGCCGACGGTGAAGGCGTCGACCCGCAGGCTGGGCAGGCTGACGCGACACCCGCTCGCCGTGGCGCCGGGTCGTCGATGATGTCGCGCGACCGTCGTCCTCGATGCCCGAGAAGTCGGCCGTCGAGAGCGACGTGAGCGCGACCTCGTCGTAGCCGGTCCGCTCGAGGCCGTCGCGCGACCATCTGGCGGACCTGGGCGGCCGGGCGCTCGCGGACCGGGCGGGTGATCATGCCGGCCTGGCAGAACCGGCAGCCCCGGGTGCAGCCCCGGAAGACCTCGACGTTCAGCCGGTCGTGGACCACCTCGGTCAGCGGCACGAGCTGGCTGCTTGGGGTACGGCCAGTCGGCCAGGTCGGCGATCGTCCGCTTCTCGACCACGCTCGGGGACGCCGGCGTACGCGGGCGTCGGTGGCGACGAGCCGGCCGTCCGTCGTAGCGCGGGCGGTAGAGGCTCGGGACGTAGACCCCGTCGACGCGCGGCCAGGGCGACGAGGAGCGTCGCGGCGCGATCGCGCTCGGCGGCCGCGACGGGCCAGCCACGGCGCGAGGACGTCGGTGATCTCGCCGACCACCTCCTCGCCGTCGCCGAGGACGAAGGCGTCGACGAAGTCGGCCAGCGGCTCGGGGTTGTACGTGCAGTGGCCGCCGGCCACCACCAGCGGGTCGGCGGGCCGCGCGCTCGGTCGGCGTGCAGCGGCACCCCGGCCAGGTCGATCAGGTTGAGCACGTTCGTGTAGACGAGCTCGGCCGACAGGTTGAAGGCGAGCACGTCGAACGCCCGGGCCGGCAGGTGGTTCTCGACCGAGAACAGCGGCACGCCGGCCGCCCGCATGGCGGCCTCCATGTCGACCCAGGGGGCGTAGGCCCGCTCGGCCACGGCGTCGGGTCGCTCGTTGAGCATCTCGTAGAGGATCTGCAGCCCCTGGTTCGGCAGCCCGATCTCGTAGGTGTCGGGGTAGAGGAGCAGCCAGGCGACCTGCCCCGGGGCCGTGGACCGGCTGCTGGGCGCCCTGCTCACCGCCGATGTACCGGGCCGGCTTCTGGACGGCCATCAGCAGCTGTTCGACCTGCGGCCAGAGCGATCTCATCGGCCGCCGAGTCTACGGCGGGCCGCCGGACGGGGCCGCCGGACCGGCTAGCCGCCGGTGACCTGTCTTGCGGGGCGGTGGTGGTGGTTGTGGCGGCTGTCCCGGTCGCGTGGTCGTCGACGTCGGGCGGCCGGGCGCCGTCGTGGTGGTGGTCGTCGGCGGCGGCGTGCCGATCGGCGGGATCGTCGTCGGCGGCGTTGTCGACGGCTGCTCGGGCGGCCGTCGGGATCTTCGCCGGTGTCGACGAGACGGGTTCGTGTAGAGGTAGTTGAAGATGTTGGCGACGGCCGGGGCGGCGGCTGTGGCCCCGTAGCCACCCTGGTTGACCACGACGGCGACGACGTACTGGTGTGTCGTGTTCGTCGGGCCGAAGCCGACGAACCAGGCGTTCGGCTCCTTGGCTGTTGTCTTCGAGGACGTCGGCCGTTCCGGTCTTGCCGGCGATCAGGTATGTCTTGTGGCACCTTGGAGATCCTGCTGGAAGGTCTGGTACGCGGTGCCGTGCGGTGTGTTGACGACCCCGGTGAAGCCCTGGCAGCATGGCGGGCAGTCGGCCGGGGAGAGTGTGACCTGCCCGGTCACCTTCGGCGTGAACCGCTTGACCACCTTGCCCGTCGGGGTGACGATCGTCGACGCCACCTGGGGCTGGTACCGGGTGCCGCCGTTGGCGAACGTGGCGTAGGCCTGGGCCTCCTCGATCGGCGTGACGACGGTGCCGCCCTGGCCGAAGGCCATCTCGACGTTGTTCCCGACGTACCACGTTGTGTTCGGGAAGTTCTTCGGTGTCTCGTGCGTGGAGCTTCTTCGCCTCCGCCGCGCTGTCGACCCGGCCCTGGGCCTCGTCGGGCAGGTCGACTGTCGGTCAGCTGGCCGAAGCCGTACGCGCTGGCCGTGTTCTGGATGGGCGTCGGCGCCGTACTTGGCCCGGCTGTCTTGTAGAAGCGGTAGCCCAGTGTGTAGAAGAAGTAGTCGTCGGACTTGGTCAGCGCCGAGGAGACGTTCACCCGCCCGGCGTCGGCGGCTGTGTTGTCCTTGAACGAGCAGCCCGGGCCGCCGGTCTTGCATGTTGTTGTCTTGATCGTGAACGTGCCGGTGTCGTCGATCGGTCGTGCTCGGCGCTGATCAGCCCGTCTGCGAGGGCGGCGGTGGCGGTGGCCAACTTGAAGGTGGACCCCGGGGTGTAGAGGCCCTGGATGGCGTAGTCGTTGAGCGGGCAGGCCCCGGTCCCTGGCAGCCGGCGGACAGGCTGGTAGTTGGCCGTGGTCGAGATGCCGCCGACCCATGTGTCGAGGCGTAGGTCGGGTTCGACGCCAGGGCCAGGACCGGCCCCGGTCTCGGCGTCGATGACACGACGGCCGCACCGTTTGTGGCCGCCGGGAGCTTCCCGGTGCTGGGGTCCCGGGTCTTCTTGTCGGCCGGCCATGTCGGACGCCAGGGCGTTCTGGGCCGTCGGCCTGGAGGCCGGCTGTGATGTTGAGGACGACGGTGTCGCCCTGGGTCGGTCGCGGTCTGTTTCAGCGTGCCGACCACGTCGCCGGCGCGTCGACCTCGAGCTCCTGCTTGCCGGGGACGCCCCGCAGGTACGGCTCGTACTGGTACTCGATCCCGGCCTTGCCGACCTGTGTCGACTGTGTGTAGCCCTGGTTCGGGTGGGCCTTCAAGTGTGGCTGTGATCGGCCCCACGTAGCCGAGGACGTGGGTGGCCAGTGTGCCGCCCTGGGGGTAGTGGCGCTGGGTGACCTGCTGGACCGAGACACCGGGGTACTCGCTGGTGTGTGTGTCGAGGTACTGGACGGTTGTCGGCTTGGCGTTCTGGAGGATCGGCACCGGCTCGTACGGGCTGTACTGCGTTGTCGGCCAGGGCGGCCTCGACTGCGCGGGCGGTCTGGCCGACCAGGGCGGCCGACCTTGCCGATCACTGTCGGGTGCTCGTGTGGCCTCGGCCCGGGAGAGCGACGATCTCTGCTCGACCGTGTTGCCGGCCAGCACCGTGTCGTGCCGGTCGACGATCAGGCCGCGGGGCGGGTCGACCGAGACGGTGCGGATCTGGTTGGCGTTGACGGCGGCCGGCGTACGACTTGCCGTCGATGACCTGCAGGCTCCACAGCCGCAGCACCATGACGACGAAGAGGACCAGGACGACGACGCCGACGATCTGCAGCCGGAGCAGCGGTCGCGACGGCTGGTCCTCGGGCGACGCGACGAGCGACCGACGCTGACGTTGCGGCGGGGCCGGATGCGGGGCTGGCGGGCCTTGCTCCGGTGCTCGCGGGCGGGGCGGCCCGACGCTGGCTTCGGGTAGAAGTTGCCGCCGCCGAACGGGTGGCGGAGCGAGCGGCGGCTCACGACCGGCCTCCGGCCGGGTGGCTCATGACCGGCCTCCGGCCACGGCGCTCACCAGCGGCCTCGGCCAGCGCGGGCCGGGCGCCGTCACCCGAGGCCGGCCCGAGGGCCCAACCGACCATCCGGACAGCCGGCAGCGGCCAGGATGGCGTTGACGATGGCGACCACGGCGACGATGGCCGCCAGGTCGACGCGGAGGAACTGCTCCTGCCCGAGGACGGCGCCGATCACGGCGTACAGCATGACGGCTACCGCGCTCGCCGCGAGCGCGACCAGCGGCGGAAACCACCAGACCTCGCGGGTGACGGCCCCGGTGCTGGCGCCGACGGCGAAGCCGACGAGGCAGCAGACCAGGGCCGACAGCCCGAACGGGGTGGGCAGGAGCAGGTCGGCGGCGAGCCCGGCGACGAACCCCATGACCGCCCCCTCGTTCGGCGCCGCCGGCGATCCCGGCGGCGATGGGCAGCAGGAGCATCAGGTCCGGGTGGGCCCCGAAGATCGTGAGGTCGACGCCGATGGTGGACTGGACGAGCAGCGTCACGAAGACGACGAGGACGAGCTTGAGGAGGCTGCGACCGGTCACCGGCGCCTCATGTTGTCGGCGCGTGGCCTGTGGGCGCGCCTGTCGGCGACGGGCTCCACTGGACGACCTGGACGTACGTCAGTGTGCCGAGGTCGGCCAGCGGCTCGGCCGGACCGTCCTTCTGGGTGGCGCCGCTCGACCGTGTGGATGGAGGTGATCCTGGCCACCGGGATGTTCCTCGGGAACTGCGCCGCCGGCCAGGCCGTTGGTGACGAGCACTGTCTCCTTTGTGATCGCTGTGGTCGGCGAGCACGTCGTTCAGCGGCCAGCGGCTTGCCCGGCCCCCTGGCCCTGGAGGGTGGCGAACTGGTCGTTGCCGTAGACGACGCCGACCTTGAACTGGCCGTCGGTGAGGAGCTGCACCGTGGCGGTGCTGTGGGAGGCCGCGACGACCCGGCCGACCAGCCCGCCGTTGCCGATCACCGGCATCGCCGACGACGACCCCCTGGCTCCGTCCCTTGTCGATTGTGATGGTGGACGGCGAAGTTCGACGGGCTGGTGGCGATGGTCTCGGCCGCCACCTTCGGCAGTGTCTGCACCGCGACGCCGGCAGTGTGTGGAGCGGCGAGCAGCTCTGAAGCTGCCGGAGCTGCGTCTGCTGGGCCGGCGTTCGGACGGCCTGCTGGCTGGAGCGCCGCCGATCTGGGCCTGCAGCTTGTGGTTCTCCTGCTGCAGGACGCCGTAGTGGACGGCGCCGGCGAAGAAGTTCGCCGATCGGGTCGAGGATGTCGTTGACGCCGCGACCGGAACGGCGAGAAGACGTCGGTGGCCACCGACTTGATGCCCGAGGTCAGGCTGTGCGCCCTTGCCGCTGGCGTCGAGGGTGATGATCGTCACCGAGAGCAGCACCAGGACGACGCAGGGTCGTCAGGGTACGGCGGGACCGCCTGGGTTTGGCCACCCCGGGGCCCTGGCGGCTCGGTCAGCGAGACGAGGAGGTGATCAGCACCTGCTTGAGCGCCTCGAACTCCTCGAGGCACTGGCCGCTGCCGATGGCGACGCAGTTCAGCGGGTCGCGGGCGACGACGATCGGCATCCCGGTCTCGTGCTGCGAGCCGGGCGTCGAGGCCGTGCAGCAGCGCGCCGCCGCCGGTGAGCACGATGCCCTGCTCCATGATGTCGGCGGCGAGCTCCGGCGGGGTCTTGTCGAGCGTGACCTTGACCGCGTCGACGATGGCCGAGACCGGCTCGTCGATCGCCTTGCGGATCTCCTCGGTCGAGACGACGATCGTCTTCGGCAGGCCGGTGACGAGGTCGCGGCCGCGGATCTCGGCGTGCAGCTCCTCCTCGAGCGGGAACGCCGAGCCGAGCGCGATCTTGATCTCCTCGGCCGTGCGCTCGCCGAGCGCCAGGCTGTACTCCTTCTTCACGAAGGAGATGATCGCCTCGTCGAGCTCGTCGCCGCCGATGCGGATCGACTGGCTGGTGACGATGCCGCCGAGCGAGATGACCGCGACCTCGGTCGTGCCGCCGCCGATGTCGACGACCATGTTGCCGGTCGGCTCGTGGACCGGCAGCCCGGCGCCGATCGCCGCGGCCATCGGCTCCTCGATGATGTAGGCCTTGCGGGCGCCGGCGTACTCGGCCGCCTCCTTGACCGCGCGCTGCTCGACGCCGGTGATGCCCGACGGCACGCAGATGACCATGCGGGGCTTGGCGAACCGGCGCTGGTGCACCCGGTGGATGAAGTAGCGGAGCATCTTCTCGCAGATCTCGAAGTCGGCGATGACGCCGTCCTTCAGCGGCCGGATGGCCTGGATGTTGCTCGGCGTGCGGCCGATCATCCGCTTGGCCTCGGCGCCGACGGCCAGCGGCCGGCCGTCCTTGACGTTGATCGCGACCACCGACGGCTCGTTCAGGACGATGCCCCCGCCCGCGGACGTAGACCAGGGTGTTGGCGGTGCCGAGGTCGACCGCCATGTCGCGGCCGAGCAGGTTGAAGCGGTTGTCAGGCATCGAGGTCTGGTCCTCTCGGGGGCAGAGCAACCGGTCGGCACCCTGGAGTGGCCGCCGGCCCGCGTATGCGGACTCGGCTCATCGGAAACTGCGTAACCCGTGCACGCACCAAGGGTACGGGACCGACGGATACCGCACAAGGGCGGCCTCGAGACCGCTTTCGCAGGCCGGACGCAGGGCGTCGGCCGGCCCGGGCGCCCGGATCGGGGCGGCTCAGGCCAGGCCGGGGAAGAAGAGGGCGATCTCCCGGGCGGCCGACTCGACCGAGTCCGAGCCGTGCACCAGGTTCTCGGTCATCTCGACGGCCAGGTCGCCGCGGATCGTCCCGGGGCCGCCTGCTTGGGGTTGGTCGCGCCCATCAGCGTGCGCACCACGGCGTAGGTCTCGTCGTCGGGGCCCTCCACCACCATCACCAGGGCCGGCGACCGGGTGATGAAGGCCACCAGGTCGCCGTAGAACGGCTTGCCCGTCGTGCTCGGCGTAGTGCCGGCCGGCCACCTCCGCGGTGATGGTCCGCAGCTCGGCGGCCACCAGCCGCAGTCCCTTGCGTTCGAGGCGGCCGACGATCTCGCCGGCCAGCCCGCGCTCGACGCCGTCGGGCTTCACAATGACGAGGGTTCGGTTCACGAGGGGAGGACCCTAGCAGCGCGTTGACCCGTTCACCCGGCGGGCCGCCCGTCTCGACTCAGGCCGGCGGGCCGTGCCGAGCTCGACGTCAGCCAGCGGTCAGACCGCGGCCGTCGGCCGCGACGCACGTAGAGCGACCCGGCGACGACCAGCAGGCCGTCCTCGGTCACGAGCGATCGGCCGCGGTCGACGGCCTCGGGCACGGAGCCGGCCGACCTCGGCCGCCACGAGCCCAGCTCCGGGCCGCCTCGGCCACGTCCGCGGCGTGGCATCGCCCGGGGAGAGTCGGGGGCGCAGGCGACCACGGTCGCGACGCCGGCGGTGACCAGCGGGGCCAGCATGGCCGCCGGGTCGCGGCCGGTGAGCATGCCGACGACGGCCACCTTGGGCCCGTCGACGGCGAACTCCTCGACGACGGCGGCGGCGAGCGACGCTCATGCCGGCGGCGTTGTGGGCGCCGTCGACCACGCAGAGCGGCCGGCGGCCGACCACCTCCAGCCGGCCGTCGATCCGGACGGCGGCGAAGGCCTCCCCGACGACGTCCTCGTCGAGGGGCGCGCCGAAGAAGGCCTCGGCGGCGGCGAGGGCGCAGGCGGCGTTGACGCCCTGGTGGGCGCCGTGGAGCGGGACGAGGATCTCGCCGTAGGCGGCCGCCGGGGTGCGGAGGTCGACCAGCCGGCCGCCGACGGCGACCCGGTTGGCGGTGCAGTCGAACTCGTCGCCGCGCACCCAGACCTGGACGGCGCCGGCCTCGTCGGCGACGGATCGGATGACGGCGACGAGATCGGGTGCGGTCTCGCCGACGACGGCGATGCTGCCCGGCTTGACGATGCCGGCCTTGTCGCGGGCGATCCCCTCGAGGGTGGGGCCGAGGACGTCGGTGTGGTCGAAGCTGATGTTCGTGAGCACGGCGACGAGCCCGTCGACGACGTTGGTCGAGTCCCACGTGCCGCCGAGGCCGACCTCGACGACGGCGGCGTCGACGGCCTCGTCGGCAGAACCAGTGGAGGGCGGCCGCGGTCAGCAGCTCGAAACGGGTCGGCCGGTCGGTGAGCGCCGGTTCGAGCAGGGCGAGGGTGGAGAGGACGGCGGTGAACGCGTCGTCGTCGATCGGCTCGCCGTTCCGGCTGAGCCGCTCGTTGACGCGGGAGAGGTTGGGGCTGGTGTACGTCCCGACGCCGAGACCCATGGCGCCGAGCAGGGCGGTCGTCATGGCCGCGGTCGAGCCCTTGCCGTTGGTCCCGGTCAGGTGGACGGACGGGTAGGCGAGCTGCGGGTCACCGAGCAACGCGACGAGCTCGCGCATCCGCTCGAGCGTCGGCAGGGACCGCCGGCTCGGCATGGCGGCCTCGAAGTTGACGTGGCCGTCGAGCCAGGCGAGCGCCGCCGCCAGGGAGGCGAATGGTGCGGTGGCCAACCCGGCTCCGTTCAGGAGGCGGCCCGGCGGCTCCGGGTGGACTTCGCCGGAGGCTCGGCCAGCGGGACGAGGGTCGGGTGCACCCGGTCGAGCACGACGGCCCGGTCGACGACGCACTTGCCGACGTCGCTGCGGCTGGGCAGGTCGTACATGACCTCGAGGAGCACCTCTTCGAGGATGGCCCGCAGGCCACGGGCGCCGGTGCCGCGCAGCAGGGCCAGCTCGGCGACGGCCTCGAGGGCGTCGTCGGTGAACTCGAGCTCGACGCCGTCGAGGGCGAACACCCGCTGGTACTGCCGGGTCAGGGCGTTCTTCGGCTCGACGAGGATGCGGATGAGGGCGTCCTTGAAGAGCTGGCTGACCGCGCTGACGACCGGCAGGCGGCCGATGAACTCGGGGATCAGGCCGAACTTCATCAGGTCCTCGGGCAGGACGTGGCGGAGGATCTCCGTCTCGTCCCGCTCGGCCTGCTGGCGGACCTCGGCCCGGAAGCCGATGCCCTTGCGACCGATCCGGCTCTCGATGATCTTGTCCAGCCCGGCGAAGGCGCCGCCGCAGATGAACAGGATGTTCGTCGTGTCGATCTGGATGAACTCCTGGTGGGGATGCTTCCGGCCGCCCTGGGGCGGCACGGAGGCGGTCGTGCCCTCCAGGATCTTGAGCAGGGCCTGCTGGACGCCTTCGCCGGAGACGTCCCGGGTGATCGACGGGTTCTCGCTCTTGCGGGCGATCTTGTCGATCTCGTCGATGTAGATGATCCCGGTCTCGGCCCGCTTGACGTCGTAGTCGGCGGCCTGGATCAGCTTGAGGAGGATGTTCTCGACGTCCTCGCCGACGTAGCCGGCCTCGGTGAGGGCGGTGGCGTCGGCGATGGCGAACGGGACGTTGAGCATCCGGGCGAGCGTCTGGGCGAGGAGCGTCTTGCCGCAGCCGGTCGGGCCGAGCAGGAGGATGTTCGACTTGGTCAGCTCGACGCCCTCGTCGTCGCCGCCCGGACCGGCCTGGACCCGCTTGTAGTGGTTGTAGACGGCGACCGAGAGGATCTTCTTGGCGTACTCCTGGCCGACGACGTAGTCGTTCAGGAAGTCGAAGATCTCACGGGGCTTCGGAAGATCCTCGAAGTTGAGCTCGGTGGACTCGGTGAGCTCCTCGGCGATGATGTCGTTGCAGAGGTCGATGCACTCGTCGCAGATGTAGACGCCGGGACCGGCGATGAGCTTCTTGACCTGCTTCTGGGACTTGCCGCAGAAGCTGCACTTGACCAGATCGCCCCCCTCGCCGAACTTCGCCACGCTCGTCTCCCCTGCTCGTTCCCTGGTTCTTGGTGGTCGGAGATGTCTATGCCGCGCCGACGGCGGTCAGCTCGAGCGCGTCGCGGGCGGCGATGACCTCGTCGATCACCCCGTAGGCGACGGCCTCGTCGGCCGTCATGACGAAGTCGCGCTCGGTGTCCTTGGCCAGCCGTCTCCTGGGACTGCCCGGTGTCGGCGGCGAGCATGCCGTTCAGCAGGTCCCGCATCCGCAGGATCTCCTTCGCCTGGATCTCGATGTCGCTGGCCTGGCCCTCGACGCCGCCGAACGGCTGGTGGAGGAGGACGCGAGCGTGCGGGCAGGGCGAAGCGCTTCCCGCGGGCGCCGGCGGCGAGGAGGACGGCGGCGGCCGACGCGGCCTGGCCGAAGCAGAACGTCGAGACGTCCGGCTTGATGTACTTCATCGTGTCGTAGATGGCGAAGAGGGCGGTGATGTCGCCGCCGGGCGAGTTGATGTAGAGGTGGATGTCCTTGTCGGGCTCCTCGGACTCCAAGAAGAGGAGCTGGGCGCAGACGAGGTTGGCGACGGTGTCGTCGATCGGCGTGCCGAGGAAGATGATCCGTTCCTTCAGCAGCCGGGAGTAGAGGTCGTAGGCCCGCTCACCGCGGTTGGACGACTCGACGACGGTCGGGACCAGGTAGCCACTGGCTCGGCTGTTACTGGTCCCGTAGGGGTCCTCGCGCATGCTGATCATCGTTCGGCCTCCCCGGTCGTCTCCGTCTCGTCCTCTCCACCCTGGTCTACCGGGTCGGCACCGTCATCGGTGCCGGCCGACGGCGCACCGTCGATCTCGAGGTCGGCCCGATCTATCGGGGTGCCGTCCTCGTCGACGACGTCGATGTGGTCGACCAACCAGGTCAGCGCCTTGGCTTTGCGCTGCTCAGAGCGTACCGCGGCGGTCCGGCCGGCCTTCGCGAGCTGCTCTCTGACCCGGGCCGGCGTGATCTCCATACGGGCGGCCATCGCCTCCAGCTCGGCGTCGAACTCGTCGTCGGTGACGTCGAGCGCCTCGACCTCGGCCAGCGCCCGGAGGGCGAGGTCGGCCTTGACGGACCGCCGGGCCTCTTCGCGTACCTCGGCGACGAGGTCGTCACCGGTCCGTCCGGTGGCCTGGAGGAACTGGTCGATGCTCAGCCGCTGCTCGTCGAGACGGTGGCTCAAGTCGTGGACCCGCTCACGGACCTCCTCGTCGACGAGGACGTCGGGCACCTCTTCGTCGTCGACCAGGCCGACCAGTGCGGCGACCGCGCTCTCGCGCAGAGCCATCTGGGCCTGGAGCACTCGAACCCGCCCGATCCGGGCTCGGAGGTCGCCGCGGAGGGCGTCGACGGTCTCGAATTCCGAGCTCTCGGCGGCCCATTCATCAGTGAGGGCGGGGAGCTTCTTCTCCTTCACGTCCTTGACGAGCACCCGGAACGCCACGTCGGGCGAGCCGGCGGGGGCGGCGGAGAATTGGAGGATGTCGCCGACCTTGGCGCCGCGAAGCTGCTCGTCGAGCTCGGGGACGACCGTGCCACTGCCCACCTCGTAGAGGTAATCGTCGACGCCCACGACCTCTTGTCCGTCGGCGTCGCCGTGCAGGTCGACCGTCACGTTGTCGCCGTCGACGGCCGGCCGTGACACCTCGATGAGCTCGGCCTCGGTCTCGCGCATCCGGTCGACCTGAGCATCGACCTCGGTGTCGTCGACGTTCAGGGACGGGACCGTCGCCTGCAAGCCGTTGTAGCCGGGAATGCCGACGATCGGGCGGACCTCGACGACGGCGTCGAAGCTCACCGCACCGGCATCTTCGCCGCCGGTGATGTCGATCTCCGGCGGGGCGATCGGGTCGACCGCCGCCTCGACGAGTGCCTTGGCGTAGAGGTCGGGGATGACCTCGCGCAGCGCCTCGGACCGCAGGGCCTGGGCCCCGCCCATCCGGGCCTCGAGGATCTGGCGGGGCACCTTGCCGGGCCGGAATCCTGGGATCCGTGCCTGCTGGGCGATCGTCCGGACCGTGTCGTCCAGTGCCTGGTCGACCTCGGCCTCGTCGATCTCGACCGACAGGCGGACCTTGTTGCCTTCGACGGGTTCGGCGGTAGCTCGCATAACGGAGCCCTCACTCTACCGGCGATCGACGGGGCCCCCGACCGAACGCCGCGACAGCCTCGTGGCCGGCCCGACCGAGCCGTTGCCGAGCGGGAGCCGTTCCGATCGCCGAACGGGCGATCACATAAGGACGTTCATGGCGTCGAGCACCCGTCGGCCGAGCTCGGCGTCGCCCGAGACGGTGACCGCGCCGTCGGCGAGCGCGGCCTCGGCCGTCGTCCGGCCACAGCCGAGGCGCCAGTACGTCATCGCGTCGAGGGCGAAACCCACGGACGGACGGACGGGCGAGTCGGCCGGGCGGGCCCGACCGTCGACGACGGCGAGCGAGACGCGCCGGGGCAACGGCCCGGTGACGTCCCAGACGACGGTCGTTCCCTCGGGAGCACCGACCTTGCGGCCGACGACGTAGCCGAGGAACGAGCCGACCCGGTCGAGCGTCGTCGCCTCGCCGGCACCACCTCGACCGCCCGGACGATCGAGGGCACGGCGGACGTCCTGCTCGTGCACCCAGCAGTCGAAGACACGGACGGCCATGAACTCCCGGTAGGGAACGTCGCCGACCGGGCTCCAGCCGACCCGGTCGAACTGCTCGGGGCCGACGCCGGCGAGCTGGTCGAGCCGGCGCGCCGTGACCACCTGGAACTCGGCGAGCACCTCGGCGCCGGGCCACGAGCGCCGGGCGGCCACCCACGCCTCGTTCATCTCGCCGACGGCGTTCTTCACGTGGGCCGGAGCCGTGGCCTCCAAGATCGGGGCGGCGTCGCCGAGGAGCGTCCGCTCGATGCCGATCAGATGGGAGAGCTGATCCCGCACAGTCCAGCCGGGACAGTCCGTCGGCCGTTCCCAGTCGACGACGTCGATCCCGTCACAGGTGTCGACGATCGAGCGCCAGACCTCGTCGAGCGCGTCGACGACGGGCTCTGCGAACGGTCCGGCCACACCGCCATCGTACGACCCGGCGGCGGCGGGCCCGGCCGCCGGGTCACGCGTCGTCGGTGACCGTCGGGCGACCGGCGACGCGACCATCCACCGGCCGAAAGGGGGCCGGCGATAGCTTCGATCCGTTGCCGACCGGGGCCGAACGGGTCACGGAAGGCCCGGGGGTTCGGCCAACAGAGCTGAGAGGAGTCGTCATGGCGGACTACGAGGGCTACTGCGTCAAGTGCCGGGAGAAGCGCACGTTCGACGGGCAGGAAGTCGAACTGGCCAACGGTCGGCGGGCCGCCCAGGGGTCGTGCCCGGTCTGCGGGACGAAGATGAACCGCATCCTCGGCAAGAAGTCCTAAGCACCTCGTCGGCGGTCCGGTGATCCGGATCGCACCGACGGCCGCGGAGGCGATCAGGGGCGCGGTCGACCGCAGACGGCGGGTCGTCCGCCGGTTCGATGGGTGGCCCGGTGGGCTGGGACGCCTCGGCGTCCTTCGACGCCGGAACGTGCGACGGCGCTGGGACCGGGACCGGTTGGTCGTCGGTCCGCGACGTTTTCTTGGTTCGTCGGCGAACCTGCAGGAGCCGGGAGGCGGCGACGACGATCACGATGACCGCGCCCGCCAGGGCAGCGATGAGGATCACGACCGCGGTCGATGCGTGACCGTGAGCGCCGAGGTAGTTGACCTCGGCGCTCTGCGTGTTCTGGGCGATGAAGATGACGAGGAGGATCAGCACCACCACCGCGACCACGACCGCCGTCCAGGTGGCACTCAGTCGGGTGCGGCCTCCTTTGGGCTGTCGGCGCCGTTGCCGACCGAGGTGTTGCGGGTCGTCGTCCCCTGGAACTACCGGAGCCGTCGCTGGGGTCGTGGCGGCCGTCGGGTCTTGAGTCATCAGGGGTAACCATTCCCTTCCTGGCGAATAGCACACGCGAGAATCTCGGCCGGCTCCCAACGCCAAGCGGTCGAACCTCTCCTCTTGGTCGTCGATCGCCCGCCGTTCGTGCATCAAGCCTCGGCCAGTTGGGGATAGCTGGGCCATGGCCCGTCTCCGCACGTCGCACTGTGCCGGTCCCGGCATCTCCCGCCGCCGGCGGGGCCGGGGCTTCAGCTACGCCTCGCCCGACGCGCGGCCCGTCACCGACGAGGCGACGCTCGAACGCATCCGCGGCCTGGCCATCCCTCCGGCCTGGGTGGACGTGTGGATCTGCCCATGGCCCAACGGCCACATCCAGGCTGTCGGGACGGACGCGGCCGGCCGGCGGCAGTACCGCTATCACGACGACTGGCGCGTCCACCGCGACCGCGAGAAGTTCGACCGGGTCCTGGCCTTCGCCGCCGCGTTGCCTCGTCTGCGCCGGCGGGTCACGTCCGACCTGGCCGCGACGGGGCTCGAGAAGGACCGGGTGCTGGCAGCCATCGTCCGCCTGCTCGACGTCGGGTTCTTCCGCATCGGCGGCGAGGAGTACGCCGAGGAGCACGAGACGTTCGGCGTGGCCAGCCTCCGTAAGGAGCACGTCACGATCCGGGGGACGGTCATGGCCTTCGACTATCCGGCCAAGGGATCGATCGAGCGGGCACTCGAGGTTCGGGACCCCGGCGCCCGGGATGTGGTGAGCGCCCTACGCCGACGCCGGTCCGGCGGTCCGAACCTCTTTGCCTACAAGGCGGGTCGGCGGTGGGTTGCCGTCCACACCGACGACGTCAACTCGTACATCAAGGCCGTGATCGGCGAGGAGTACTCGGCCAAGGACTTCCGGACGTGGTCGGCCACGCTCCTGGCGGCCGCTGCCCTGGCCGGACAGGAGGTCGCGCCGGCATCGCCCACCGCTCGACGTCGGGCGGTCGCCGCAGCGATCGCCGCCGTGGCCGAACAGCTCGGCAACACGCCGGCGGTCTGTCGCTCCGCCTACGTCGACCCGCGAGTCGTCGATCGCTTCGAGGCCGGCGAGACCATCGCCGATCTCCTGACGCGGCTGCCGGCAGTCGACCACCTGTCGGAGGACGCCCGCCGGCGATCGGTCGAACAGGCGGTCATCGAGCTCATCGACGGCCCGGCACCGGGGGCCCGGGCCGCCTGACGCCTGGCGCCGGACGCCTGGCGCCGGACGCCTGACGTTGGCGGTCAGCGGCCGGCCGCCCCGGAGCCAACCGAGCGGGTTTCGCTCGGACGCCGGTGGGTAGGCCGGTGTTCGAGAGCAATCCGAAGGGAGTGACCATGGCCAAGGGGCAGTTGGACGGCAAACGCGTGGCGTTCCTCGTGGCCAACGAGGGCATCGAACAGGTCGAGCTGACCCGCCCGTGGTCGGCGGTCGTCGACGCCGGCGGGGAACCCGAACTGATCGCGCCGACCGCCGGTCAGGCCCAAGCGTTCAACCATCTCGACCGGGCCGACGTGTTCGAGGTCGACGCCGTGACCGCCGAGGCCGACCCAGGTCGCTACGACGCCGTCGTGCTGCCCGGAGGGGTGGCCAATCCGGACCAGCTCCGCCAGGACGACGACGCGGTGGGGTTTGTCCGGGCCTTCTTCGAGCAGGACAAGCCGGTAGCCGTGATCTGCCACGGTCCGTGGACCTTGGTCGAGGCCGGCGTCCTGCCGGGCCGCACGGTGACGTCGTGGCCCAGCCTGCACACCGATTTGGTGAACGCCGGGGCGACGTGGGTCGACCGTGAGGTCGTCGTCGACGGCAACCTCATCACCAGCCGCAAGCCCGACGATCTCGACGCGTTCTGCGAGGCGCTCATCGCCGCCGTCGAGTAGCCGCCCCCGACCGAGCCACGCGTCTGAACGAAGATCCCCGAGACGAGCGAAGGAGGGCCGTCGTGCCATCGAAGTCGGCCAACGTGAAGAACGAGAAGCAGTACGAAGCGCTCAAGGACAAGGGAATGTCCAAGGAGCGGGCGGCCAAGATCGCCAACGCACCGACAGCCTCGCGCCACGGCGGCCAGAAGTCGGGATCGGGCGGCAACGCTTCCCAGGGTGGGACGACGGCCCAGAAGAAGCGGGCCGGCCGCAAGGGCGGCCGAGCGACTGCGGCCAAGTCCTGAACCGAGGCGTCGCCACCGACGGGCGATCGACGCCGACTACTTCGGCCGATCACCCGACGGCGCGCCGAGCAGGCGCGTCTTTTCACGGGTGGCTCGGCCGGCCGCCCTCACGAAGGTGGCCAAGGTAGCGGGCAGGGTGCGCAGGAACTGTGGGTCCCAGAAACCACCCGACCGGTCGTCGAAGGCGCCGTGGGCGCCGTGGGCTGCAACGTCGTCGACCGGATGGTGGAGGTTCACCGGTCGACGGGCCGAGACCGGCTCGTCACCGAGCTGGCTGTCCCAGGCCGAGAGGCCGGCGAACTGGTTGCCGAAGCCGGGGAAGACGGAGCCGGCAGCGATGAGTAGGGCGTTCCAGGAGCCCACGATCGAAGAACGGCGACCCGAGAGCGCCGTGTCGACGATATGGCGGGCCGCCAGCTCGGGTTGGTAGATCGGTGCGACAGGCTGCGGCCGGCGATCGAGGGTCGTCTCGCACCAGTCGAACTGCGGCGTGTTGACCGCGGGGAGGTGCACCATGCAGAGCCGGACCCGGCTCCGCTCGTGGATCAGCTCGGCCCGCACCGACTCGACATAGCCGCGACAGGCGAACTTGGCCGCGCAGTAGGCCGACTGGAGCGGAATGCCGAGGTACGCCAAGGCCGACCCGACGTTGACGATCGTGCCGCTGTCGCGCGGCCGCATGCGATCGAGCGCGGCCTTCGTCCCCCATACCTGACCGAGAAACGTCACCTCGATCGCCCGCCGGAAGTCGTCGGGCGCGATCTCCCACGTCGGCGCGAAGACCGTCGTCATGGCGTTGTTGACCCATACGTCGATCGGACCCAACTCGTCTTCGACGCGGCCGGCGGCCGCGTCGACCGCGTCGGCGTCGGCGACGTCCGCCGGCACCGGGAGGCCACGGCCGCCGGCGGCGGTGACGTCGGCGGCGGTCGCGCGCAGGCCGTCGGCCCCTCGGGCCAGGATGGCGACGTCGAACCCGCGCCGAGCGAGCTCGACGGTGACCGCTCGTCCGACGCCGGCGGATGCGCCGGTGACCACGGCGATCGGCCTCGCCGTCATGTCGTTGTGCCCATGGAGGTTCGCTACCCCGCTCCGGGTCCTGGCATGCGGAGTCGGCATAACAACCCCCAGCGCGCGGCGCGGTTCCATCGGTCGCCGGTTGGGTAGCTACGGGTTGCGCTCAGCGTTGGATCGGAGGTGTTCGGTAGCGGATGTGGACGAAGATGACCGACCGGTCGCCCGCGACCGACATCGCCCCGCCGCAGCCCGCCGCGGTTGCCGGCGCGCTGCAGGCTCCAGCCGACTTGGCCCGGGCGTGCGCCGATGCGGCAGAGTGGCCACTTCCGGGCCACGGCGCCAGCGACCGCCGGCTTCGCCTGCTTGCCGCCGAGGCTCGCCGGGACCTGGTGCTCGGGCGGCTCGTGGAGGCCCACGCCGACGCGCTCGCCATCTTGGCGGAGCTGACCGGCACGCCGCCGGCGATCGCCGGCACACGGCGCCGTTGGGGCGTCTGGGCCGCCGGGCCGCCCACCGCCGTCCGCGCTGATGCGGCGGGGGCTGGCTGGTCACTGCGAGGGAGGAAGCGCTGGTGCTCCGGCGCCACCTTCTTGACCCACGCCCTGGTCGATGCCACCACCGATAGCGGCCAACAGCTCATGGCGGTCGACCTCTCGCACCCGGCGGTCGTGGTCGGCGACCCGGATTGGGTGGGCCCGGGCATGGCCGGAACCGACACCCGGACGGTGGAGTTTCATGGTGTCCCGGGCGACGGCGTCGGACCGCCCGACGCGTACGTCGCCCGACCAGGATTCTGGATGGGGGCGATCGGCGTCGCCGCGTGTTGGCACGGCGGGATGGTGGCGGTGGCCGAGCCGCTGCGCCGGGCGGCCGAGATCCGAGCGGACACGCATCGGCTCGTCCACCTGGCCGCCGTGCACGTGGCCATCGAGCAGAACCGGGCCCACCTCGACCAGGCCGCCCAGTGCCTCGATGCCGCACCGACTGCGGACCACGCCGTCCTCGCTCGGACGGTACGGGCCGCGGTCGAACGGAACGCGGCGACCGTCATCGACCGAGTGGGTCGGGCCCTCGGGCCCGAACCGCTGGCCCACGACGCCCGGCACGCCGGGCTGGTGGCCGACCTCCACGTGTACCTCCGCCAGCACCACGCCGAACGCGACCTCGAAGCCCTCGGTGCAGACCTCCTGACGCAGGGACCGTCGTGGTCGGACTGACCGCGTGCCCTCGTCGGCTGGACGGCGACGGGACGCCCGAGGCCGTCTGGTCCGGCTGCGCCCAGATGGACCGACTGGTGCGCTGGCGGCCGGGGCTGGACGATCACCGTCGGGTCGTGGTGGTGGCCCCGCACCCCGACGACGAGGTGCTCGGCGCCGGCGGCACGACCGCGGAGTTCGCCGCCGCCGGGGCCGACCTCGTGCGGGTGGCCGTCACCGACGGTGAGGCCAGCCATCCCGGCCGGGGGGCCGAGCTCCGCCGTGCCCGACCCCTCGAGTCGGCCGCCGCGGCCAAGGTGCTCGGCACCACCGCGGGCACGATGCTTCGCCTGTCCCTTCCCGACAGCCGGGTGCAGGCCCAAGACGTCGTCGCCGGCCTGGCACCACTGCTCGGCCCGGGGGACCTCGTCCTCGCCCCGTGGGTCCTCGACGGTCACCCCGATCACGAGGCCGTCGGCTCCGGGTGCGCGTCGATCACCCGGCTGACGGGCGCCCGGCTCATGTCATACCTGGTCTGGACTTGGCACTGGGCCACGCCGGACGACGTTCCGTGGCCCGACGCGGTCCGGGTCGATCTCGGACCCGAGCTGACGGGCCGGAAACGACGCGCCGTCGATTGCTTCGCCTCGCAGATCGAGGGGCCCGGCGCCGTCCTGACCGGGCCGGTCATCGAACGTCTCACCCGCCCGTTCGAGGTGTTCCTCGCCCGATGAGCCTCTCCCGGGAGTACTTCGACGACCTCTACCGGACGAACGCCGATCCCTGGCGGTTCCGCTCCCGGCCCTACGAGACCCGAAAGCGGGCCCTGACCCTGGCGTCGCTCCCCGACGATCACTACGGGACGGTCTTCGAGCCGGGGTGCTCGATCGGCATGCTCACGGCGGGTTTGGCGATGCGGAGCGATCGGGTGTGTGCCATGGACATCTCACCGCTGGCTCTCGGGACCGCTGCACGAGAAGTGCCCGCCAACGTCGAGCTCCGACGGGGGGCCGTGCCCGCCGACTGGCCGGCCGACCACTTCGACCTGGTGGTGTTGTCGGAGATGGGGTACTACCTGACCCCGGAGAGCTGCGCCGAGATGGCGCGGCTCGCTGCGGCCGGTGCCGGCGATGTGGTGGTGGTCCATTGGCGGCATCCGGTGCCCGAGTACCCGCTGACCGGCGACGACGTCCACGACCTCGTTGCCGTGGCGGCCCTGCAGGCTGGAATGGCCCGCCTGGTCGGCCACGAAGAAGAAGACTTCCGGCTCGACGTCTGGAGCCACGACCGGCGCTCGGTAGCCGAGCGGACCGGCCTGATCGAGCCATGACGCGACCGGTGCACCGGGTCGGCGTCGTGGTCCCGGCGCACGACGAAGAGCGCCGGATCGGCGACTGCCTGGCCGCGTTGGCGACGGCGTCGAACCGGGTCGACGTACCCGTCCGCATCGTCGTCGTGCTCGACGACTGTACGGACCGCACCGCTGCGGTCTGCGCCGGGTCTGGTGTCGACACCGTGCACATCGCCGCCCGCTCGGTCGGACGGGCCCGGCACGTCGGCGCCCTGGCGCTCCTCGCCGGAGAACCGGACCCGGCGACGGTCTGGTTGGCCAACACCGATGCCGACACCATCATCCCGCCGGACTGGCTCGTCGACCAGGTCGGGTTGGCCGACGGGGGGGCCGATGCAGTCGCCGGCACCGTCGCCCTGCCTCGGCGCGGCTCCGGCGACGCCGTCGCGGCGGCGTTCGCCGCCCACTACGGCCGTCGGCTCGGGCCCGACGGCTCCCATGGGCACGTCCACGGCGCCAATCTCGGGGTACGAGCCAGTGCCTACCTTCGGGTCGGAGGGTTCCCACCACTTCGAGCCCACGAGGACCGGTGGCTACTCCAACGTCTGGACGCCGACGAGGCCGTGACGGTCGTCCGCTCGGCGAAGATCGTCGTCCAGACCAGCGCCCGGCTCGCCGGGCGCTGCCCCGACGGCTTCGCGGCGACGCTGCTTCGCCTCCGTAGCGCTCCCGCGCCGGCGGCGTGAACCGCCGCCGCGATCAGGGAGACGGCGGATACGGACTCTGCCGCAGGAGCCGGGCCAGGTGGGCGGCGTGGGCGGCCAGGGTGGCGGTGGTCGACGCCACGGCCTCGGGGACACGATCGAGGTCCTTGTAGTCGGTGGTGTGCAGCGCCTCGCCGTTCCAGTAGGTCACCGCGCCAGCCGGCAGGGAGAACCCGACGTCGTTCAATGCCTGGAAGAGGACCGCGCTGATGTGGTGGGCGCCGTCCTCGTTGCCGACGACGGCGGCCACCGCGACCTTCCCGTACGTCTGCAGCCGACCCTGGTCGTCCTTCTCCGACAACTCGGCATCGAGTCGCTCGAGCACGCGTTGGCACACGCTCGAGTGTTGGCCGAGCCAGGTCGGCGTAGCCAGCACAACGATGTCGGCATCCACCAGCCGGGCCCTGATCGACGGCCACTCGTCGCCGTCGCCCAGGTCGAGCTCGACCCCCGGCTTCACGTCGTGATCGACCACGCGGATCGACGTGCCGACGACGCCGTGGTCGGCCAGGGCCTCGAGCACCTGTTCGGCCAACCGTTGGCTGGAAGACGTCGCGGGGCTCCGGTTCAGGGTGCAGATCAGCGCCAGGGCCCGGAGTGGCGCCGTGGTGGTCACGGGCGCGCCGAGCTCAGGTCGAGAAGGGCTGGACGTCGACCGGATCAGGGGGGCGTCCGGGCATGTCGGGATCGAGCGGTGCCGGTTCCGGATCGATCGGTACGGGCTCGGCCGGAGGGGGAATCGTCATGGAGCATCGGCTACCCGTGAGCTGCCAGTTCCAAACGGTCCACCAACCGCGTCGCCGGCCTCTTGGGACGCGACAGCGGCTTCGAGTGCCCCCCCTGTGACACCGTCCAGAGGCGGGCTAGTAGGCGGTACCAGGCGGGACGTAGTACCGATCGGTGCACCGGTAGCCGTGCGTGTTGCTGTCCACCGGCGGGTCTGTCAGTCGGGTCCACTGCCCGTTCTCGATCTGCCCGAGCAGATAGCAATTGGAGGTCGTCTTCTTCGCCGGGTCGGTCGGCGCCGTCAGGTTGCCGGCCGTGAAATTCGTCACCTTCGAGAGCGCCTCGAGTACTGAGCCGCGGCTCGGGTTCTGGCCGGCAGCTTGCAGCGCCTGGGCGAACAGGGTGGCCGAGAGCCAGCCGTACATCGTGAACAGGTCCGGCTTCCACCCGGGGTCGGCCACCTGGACCCAGTGCTCGAACGTGGTCACCGCCGGGATCGCCTTCGAGTCAGTCCCGAGGTAGAGCGCCAGGTTCTGCTCGAGGTACATCCCGTCGACCGCACTGGGTCCGCCGGACTTTGTGATCAGTGTGTCGCTGTACGTCGACGCCCCGAGAACAACCATCGGTTTGAAGTGCTCGGCGTTGAGCGCCTTGATCAGCGGGACCGCGTAGAGCGGCGGGTTCTGCTCGATGAAGAGGACCTTGACGCCGGCGTTCTTCATCGCGACGACGTCGGCGACGAATGTGTTGTACGTGGCACTCTCCGAGAAGGTGTTCTCGTAAGCGATCTGATAGCCGAGGTGCTTCATCGTCGCTTCCTGGCCTTCCCAGGCGTCGACGGCCGACGGCTCGTCGGCCACCATCGCGCCGGTCTTCAGGACACCAATGGGGTTCTTCTGCTTGAACCACAACAGCGAACCCTCTTCCCAACCGCCCTGGAGCGGCACCGGACTGACCAGATTGGGAAGCCGGTTGTCGGCCGGCGACACTGTCACCGACACGTCGGGCATCTCCGGGTTCTTCGCCAGCACCTGACCACCCGATGTGGCGGTGACGGAAAAACTGCCGACGAGAGCAAAGTCCTTCGTGATGTCCGACTGGACCAACTGCTCGTTGATCGTCCCGTTGAGCTTGTCGTCGCCGGCTGTGACGACGATCTTCCGGCCGTCCACGCCGCCCTTGGCGTTGACGTAGTCGGCGTACGCCTCGGTGCCGACGGCCGCGCCGGTGAAGAGTGTGAGCGAGTGCGTCGAGACGTTCCCGACCGTCACCGAGTTGGCCGTGATGCCGATGCGTGTGCTGAACGCGCTCGGCGGAATGGTGCTGGTGGTGGTCGCCCCCGCGGTGGCCGGCACGACGCCGTAGAGCGCTCCCGTCCCGAACACCATGGCCAGCCCGGCACCGGCGAACCGGTGCCGCCAGGCCGAACGTCGCATCCTCGACGATGCCGTTCCCATCAGGGCCCCCCTTGATGTCAGGCCGTATCCGGCCATGGCGATAGTCGAAATTCTCGAGCTTGCCTTGCCCAATGTCGTTGGGTAGATGCAAGAATTTCTTCTACGTCAAGGAGACTACCGCGCCACCCCGCAAAGACGGCATCGGATTTTCGATAACTGGACGGGCTATACGGATCCCGATCCGGCCCTCCATGATGCGACCTCGCCGGAAGGGACCGGCGGCCGCCGTCGACCGCCTACGCTGGGCCACCGGCCGGGCACCGAGCGCCGACCGACGGGGAGTAGCGCAGCCAGGTAGCGCACGTGCTTTGGGTGCACGAGGTCGGGGGTTCGAATCCCCCCTCCCCGACCACCTCGCCACCGGCGACCGTGCGGCCCTACGCGGTCGGCTGGCTGATCGCGAGGATTCGGGTCAGCGCGGTCGCCGCTGCGTCGAGGTCGGCGATGTCGATCGTCGCCGATGCTTGACCGGGAGCTGACTCGGCTACGAGCCGAGCCTGACCGGCGGGGCTGGCCAGACCGGTCTTCATCGCCCCGAACACGGTCGCTTGCCGGGCCTGGAGGGTCTTCGCCTGTTGGTGGATGGTGCTCAGTTTTTGGTTGGCCGTCGCAAGTTGCTGGTCGGAGGTCTTCTTCCCGGCCGCCCCGGCAACCGCACCGGCTCCGGTCCCGAGCGCCGCACCGATGAGGGCGGTGAAGACGGGGATCACGACGCCGAGCACCGACGTCGTTGTGCCCGCCTTCGGGTAGTGGAAGACGATGACCAAGGTGGCCGCCAGGAGGCAGGCCAGCACGATGACGACGAGCAGGAGGATCCGCCACGAGATATCCGGCAGGGCCTTGGCGGCGTTCTTTGTCGCGCCCCCGCCGCCCTGTCCCCCGCCCCCCTGGCCCGGCGTACCACCGCCCGGCTGGGCGGTGCTCGTCGTCGTTGCTCCTGTCGCCATCGAGGTGCCCCCTCCGTCCTGGCCGGCGAGGCCACCTCACCGGCGTTGCAAGCATACGGCGCAACCCCAGGCGTGCCCGGCTCCGCGCCCCCCGTGTACCGTGCCGTTGTGATCACCGTCACGGGCACGTTGCAGAAGGACGCCTGGGACCGTCACGTCCTGCCGCCGGTCGAGCAGGTCCGGCCGGGGCTCTGGTCGGTGCCGGTCCCGATCCCGAACAATCCCTTGCGCTACGTCCTCGTCTACGTCTTCGAGCTCGACGACGGCGTGGCCCTGGTCGACGCCGGCTGGAACACCGAGGAGGCATGGCTCGCCCTCAACGACGGCCTGGCCGAGGCCGGTGGGTCGATCGGCGACGTCCGGGCAGTCGTCGTCACGCACATCCACCCCGACCACTACGGACTGGCCGGGCGAGTGCGCGAAGCGTCGGGGGCCTGGGTCGGCCTGCATCCGGCCGATGCCGCACTGCTGCAGGCCCGGTACGTCGAGACCGACGACCTGGTCCACCGGATGAACGAGCTGCTGACGCTGTCCGGGGTGCCCGAGGACAAGCGCCCGGACCTGACCATGGCATCGATGCAGATCCGCTCGCTGGTCACAGCGGCTGAACCCGACGTCCTGCTCGAGGACGACCAGAAGCTGGATCTACCCGGCTGGGATCTGCGGACGATATGGACGCCCGGCCACTCCCCGGGCCATGTCTGCCTCTACAGCGACCGCCACCAGCTCCTGCTGTCCGGCGACCACATCCTGCCGCGGATCACGCCCAACATCTCCTTCCACTCCCAGCAGGAAGCCAACCCCTTGGGTGACTACCTGGAGTCCCTCGCCCGCATCCGCTACCTCGACCCCGATGAGGTCCTCCCGGCCCACGAGTACCGGTTCGCCAACCTCGGCGCTCGCCTCGACGAGCTCGAGCGGCACCACTCGGACCGGCTGGCCGAGATCGAGGTGGCGCTCGCCGAAAACCCCGGGACGTCGGCCTGGGATCTCACGCTCACCCTCCACTGGTCGCGGCCGTGGGACGACATCCCGGCCTTCATGCAGCGGGCGGCCAACGGCGAGACGCTGGCCCATCTCGTGCTCTTGGAGACCCGAGGGCGGGTCCGCCGGGAGCCGGGCGTGCCGGCCCGCTTCTACGTCGCCGACGACTCCTGAGCCCTACTCGAGCGGACCCGGGAAGGCCTTCTCGGCGGCCGCTTCCAGGGCACCCATCCGGCGCCGGAGGTAGAGGATGCCGATCACGACGGCGATGACCGCGACGACGGCCAGAGCGATGTTGACCGGGGTCGAGAACCGGGTCAGCACGGCGCCAGCAAAGTAGGCGCCGAACGTGTAGACGGCCGCCCACACGATGCCGCCGGCCGCGTTGAAAACGAGGAACCGCCGGTAGTGCATTCTCGTCGTCCCGGCCAGGAAGGCGGCATAGGTCCGCAGGACGGAGACGAAACGGCCGAAGAAGACGACCTTGCCGCCGTGTTCCGCGAACAGGTAGCGAGCTACCTTGATCTTCGGCTCGTCGAACCGGACGTAGCGACCCCACCGGCGCAGCAGGCGATAGCCCCCCTTGTTGCCGATCCAGTAGCCCGCGGTGTCACCGATGATCGCCGCCGCGGCGCCGACCGCGAAGATGGCCCACACGTCGAGGCGATGGGTGGCACCAGCGAACGTGGCCGCAGCGATCAGTACGGTCTCCCCGGGCAACGGGATGCCGAAGCTCTCGATAGCGACGAAGCCGAAGACGGCGAAGTAGCCATAGGTGACGATGAAATGGTGGATGCTCAACGGAGCGTGACGCCGGCCCACACCCGTCGGCGGCAGGACGGGCAGGTCATACGGTGGCCGAACCGCCCCCTCGGCACCCAGTAGCCGATCGGCAGCTGGTAGACGACGAAGTCGAGGACGCCGATCCGCGACACGGCCTCGCACGTCGAACAGGTGACCGTGATCGGACCACGTCCGACGGCGATCCCGCCGTCGGCGACTGCTTCGTTCCCGTCGATCGCCTCGTCCGTGTCGTCCGTGTCGACCGCCTGGTCCGTGTCGTCCGTGTCGTCCGTGTCGCCCGTGTCGATCGCGTCGATCGCGTCGATCGCGTCGTCCGTGTCGATCGTGTCGTCCGTGTTGTCCGTGTTGTCCGTGTCGACCGTCTCGACCACCTCGTCCGTGTCGCCGGGGTGCGCATCGGACGCGGCTGAGAAAAGGGCCCGCTTGCCGAGCGGATCGCGGACCGGCCGGCCGGGTTCGGGCTCCTCCGACGACACCGGTCAGCTCGCGTCCAGCAGGTCGCCGACCCGGCCGGCCAACGAGCGGTAGGCCTCGGCCCCGGGCGATCCAGGTGCGTGTTGGAGGATCGAACGCCCCTCGGACGGCGCCTCGGCGAACCGGACCGACTTCGGGACCGGGGGGTCGAAGACGGTCAGCCCGTAGCGGGTCCCGACCTCGTCGAGCACCTGGCGCGCGTGTCGAGTCCGGCCGTCGAACATCGTGGCGACGACGCCGAGAACTTGGAGATCGGCGTTGGCGAAGGTCCGCACGTCCTCGACGGTCTCCAGCAGCTGACCGACACCTCGGTGGCTGAGCGCCTCGCATTGGAGCGGTACGAGGACGCCGCCGGCGGCAGTCAGTCCGTTGATCGTCAGGATCCCCAACGACGGGGGGCAGTCGAGGAGGACGACGTCGTAGTCACGGAGGACCGGTTCGAGGGCTCGGGCGAGGATGTGCTCGCGGCCGGTCTTCGTCAACAGGTGGACCTCCGCTCCGGCGAGGTCGATGGTGGCCGGGGCCAGGGTGAGCCCCGACACGCCCGGCACCGCCCTCGTGACGTCGGCCATCGGCGACCGACCGACGAGGACGTCGTGGAGGGACTGGCCGAGGCCGTCGGGGTCGAACCCGAACGAGTACGTCAGGCAGGCCTGGGGGTCGAGATCGACGACGAGCACCCGCCGGCCGGTCTCGGCCAGCGCGACGCCGAGGGCTTGGACGGTCGTGGTCTTGGCGACCCCACCCTTCTGGTTCGCCACGGCCACGACCTTCATCATGGCCGGAGTCTACGACCGGTCCCCGGTGCGGCCAGGGCAAATGCCGTGGCGGCCGGTCTAGATCGGGCCCCCGACAGCATCGGAAACGACGACGTCGTGGGCCAGTGGCGGCCCCGTGGCGATTCGATGACAACCGGGTTTTTCGCCCGATACCGAGGGTATGGTCGGTACGCCGGCTCGACCGGCAGTCACCCGTCAGGGTCGGAGAGCAGGCCCGAGCAGCGGACGAATCGGGACGGTGGAGAAGTGGTCGACGTACTGGACGACGGCGCAGTCACGGGGTGGGACGCGGCCACGTCTTCCCTCACGGTCACGCTGGCGGTGACCGGTTCGGCCTGCGTCCTTTCACTGCGGGGGGCCCTCACCGGTAGCTCGGCCGCCGCGCTCGAGACCCAGATCGACCAGCTCGGCTCGATCTCCTGCCAGAACGTCGTCCTCGACCTCTCGGCGCTCGACGACATCGACGCCATCGGCACCGGCATCCTCTTCGGCCTCCAGCACTACGTCCGCGGCCGGGGCGGTGACCTCACGATGGTCGGCGCCCGCGACACGGTCGCCTCCGCCGTGGCGGTCGACCCGCTCGCCGACTGACGGACATTCCGCCCCGACCGACCGGCATCGGACGGTTTGAACCGCGTCGGCGCGGGTAGGTGGCCGATGCCCGGGTCATGCCGGGCGCTTGCCTATCGCGACGAAGCCCCTGGAACGTCCCTCCGCCCCAGGGGCTTCGTCGCGCTCGGCCGGCTCATCACTCAACCAGTTACTTGACAATTGTCTCGGCGTCGCTAATAGTTAAGTCAATGCTTTATCGAAAGGTTCGCCGGTGACGGCTGTCGACGTCGTTGACGACCAGGCCGAGCTCGACCGGCTGTTCCAGGCCCTCGCCGACCCGAGCCGTCGCCGGATGGTCGAACGGCTCGGCCGGGGGCCGGCATCGGTCAGCGAGCTCGCGAAGCCGTTCTCGATGTCGCTCGCCGCGATCGTCCAGCACGTCCAGGTGCTCGAGGCCGCCGGGCTGCTCCGCTCGCAGAAGGTCGGCCGGGTCCGGACGTGCCGGATCGAGCCGTCGGCGATGCAGACGGTCGAACGATGGGTGACCGAGCGGCGGACGGCTTGGGAACAACGGTTCGACCGCCTCGGCGAACTGCTGGCCGACGAGAAATCGAAAGACAAAGGAGCTCCGTGATGACCGACCGCTCAGCCAACCACGTCACGTTCGTCGTCGAGCGGGACTACCCGACGACGCCGGCCCGCGTCTTCGACGCGTTCGCCGACCCGGAGACGAAGGCCCGGTGGTTCGCCGGTCCGCCGGGGTGGAACAAGGGCGACCACGAGCTCGACTTCGAGATCGGCGGACGCGAACACCTGAGCATCAAGGACGACACCGGCATCGTCCACACCTACGACGCCCGCTATCAGGACATCGTGCCGGCCGAACGGATCGTGAACTGCTACACGATGTACCTCGACGACGTCCGGATCTCCGTCTCGCTGATGACCGTCGAGCTGACCGCCACCGACGGCGGGACGCATCTCACGTTCACCGAGCAGGCCATCTTCCTCGACGGTGCGGACGAGCCGGACCTCCGGATCGCCGGCACCGAGGCGTTGCTCGACAGTCTCGGCGCCGAACTGGCCGACTGATCAGACGCGGCAGACGACCTCGCCGTTGACGATCGCGAACCAGCCGTCGTCGGTGGCCGACCAACGCCGCCAAGCGTCGGCCATCTCGTCGAGATCGTCCGTCGTGGCCGCGCCGAGGGCGACCGCCTGGTCGGCCAGCGACGACCGGGTGACCCGCTCGGCCCACAGCCCGCCCCACCACGCCCGGTCGGCCGGCGTGGCATAGCACCAGACGGACGCCGTCGGCATCACCTCGCCGATGTCGGCCTGGCGGGCCCAGGCCAAGAGATGACGGCCGGCGTCCGGCTCACCGCCGTTCGACCGGGCCACCGTCCGGTACATGGTCAGCCACCGGTCGAGCGCCGGATCGGCCGGGTACCACGTCATGGCGCCGTAGTCGCCGTCCCGGGCGGCGACGATCCCACCGGACCGGCAGACCCGGGCCATCTCGACCAGGGCGGCCACCGGATCGGCAAGGTGCTGGAGCACCTGGTGAGCGTGGACGACGTCGAACGTCCCATCGGCGAACGTCAGGGCCGAGACGTCGCCCGGCTCGAACGTGACGTTCGCCGCCGGCCGGTCGACCAGGAGCGCTTCGGCCTCGGCCAGCACCTCGGCGGAGCGGTCCAGTCCGACGACCGGCCCAGGGGCGACTCGGGTCGCCAGGTCGACGGTGATCGTGCCCGGGCCGCAACCGACGTCGAGCAACGACAGACCGGGCACCAGTCGCGGGAGCAGGTAGGCGGCGGAGTTCTCCGCGGTTCGCCACCGGTGCGACCGCAACACGCTGTCGTGGTGGCCGTGGGTGTAGCGAGCGTCGTCCATGGAACGAGTCTGGACGGCCGCCGATCGATAAGCAATGTCACATCTCGAACGGTCGGCATAAGCTGTACGAATGGCAAGGACGGAGTGGCTCCGGACGTTCCTGGCCGTCTACCGGGCCGGTTCGGTGACCGACGGCGCCCGCCAGCGGCTTCTCTCGCAGCCGGCGGCCAGCCAGCAGCTGGCCGGGCTGGAACGCAGCGTCGGCGCGGCACTGTTCGTACGGACGCCGACCGGCGTCGAGCCGACGCCACGCGGGCGTGAGCTCTACGGCGAGATCGCCGATCCGATGGACCGCCTGGAGACGGTCATGGCCGGCCTCGACGTCGGCAACGTCCCGCTGCGCCCGGCGGCGGTGCGGTTGGGGTCGACGGCGGAGTACTTCCAAGCCGAAGCCCTCCCCCGGCTCGGCGGTCTCGACGTGTCGCTGACGGCGCACTTCGCCGACGACGCAGCCCTGCTGCGGCTGCTCGCCCATGGCGATCTCGACGTGGCGGTGACGAGCTCAGGACCCGGCCGCCAGGCCGTCGGTCGGGCGGTCGGTGAGAAACGCTTCGTCCTCGTGGCCGCGGCAACGGCGATCCCGGCGGCGCCGGTGCGTTCGCTCGCGGCGCTCGGCCAGTGGCTCACCGGGCGCCATTGGGTCGCCTACAGCCACGAGCTGCCGATCACCCGGCGGTTCTGGCGGGACGTGCTCGGCTGTTCGTTCGCCGCCGATCTCCGCCTCGTCGCGCCCGATCTCCGGTCGGTCGCCGCCGCCGTCGTCGGCGGGATGGGAGCGAGCATCCTGCCGACGTTCGTCTGCGCCGACGCCCTCGCCTCGGGAGCGATGGCCGAGGTGTTCCCGGTCACGGACCGCATCGCCGCGGAGCCGTGGATCGCCTGCACCCGGCCGGGTGACGACGGCCGGCCGGCCGTCGCCGCACTGCTCGACGCCCTCGCCGCGCCGACTGCACCGCACCACCGACCGAACCACCGCAACGCGTCGGGCGCGGCGTAACGTCAGCGCCGAAGGCGGGCGCAGGTGCTGGCGGGCTGGGGAGGGCTCTACGTGGTCTCGTTGAATTTCGTCGGGCTGCTGATCGTCGCGGTGATCGCGGTCGCCGCCCCACTGTTGGCCGAGCTGGTCCCTGGCCGGGTCCTGCCGCCGGTCGTCGTCGAAGTCGTGGCCGGCGTCCTCGTCGGCCCCCAGGTCCTCGGCTGGGCCCACGTCGACATCCCGATCACCGTGCTCTCGTTCATGGGCCTGGGTTTCGTGCTCTTCCTGGCCGGGCTCGAGCTCGAGCCCGAGTCGCTGTGGAGCCGGCAGAGCCGGGCCGCGATGATGGCGTTCGCGGTCACGCTGATCGTCGCTTTCCCATTGGCCGCCATCTTGAAGGCGGCCGGCGCCGGCGCCGACCTTCGCATCTTGGCCCTCGCCCTCACGTCGACGTCCCTCGGCGTCGTCGTGCCGATCCTGCGCGACAGCCGCGAGTCGACATCGCCGTTCGGGCAGGGCGTCATCGTCGCCGCGTCGATCGGTGAGTTCGCGTCGCTCGTCTTGTTGACCGTGCTGTTCTCGGCCGACCCGAAGTCGACGCCGGTGCAGATCGCCTACGTCGTAGCCTTGGTGGCCAGCGCGGCGGTGGCGGTGGTCATCGTGACCCGCTGGTGGGGATCGCGGTGGTTCACCGGTGCCCTCCACCGGCTGGACGAGACGACGTCACAGCTGCGGGTTCGCGCCGCGTTGGTCCTCCTGCTCGTCTTCGCCGCGCTGGCCGAGCGCTTCGGCGTCGACGCCGTCCTCGGGGCGTTCGTGGCCGGCATCGTGCTGCGAGTGGCCAACCGGGACACTGGCGCGGCCAAGGAGCGGTTCACCGCCAAGCTGCACGCCATCGGGTTCGGTTTCTTGGTGCCCGTCTTCTTCATCGCCACGGGTATGGAGCTCGACGTCCGGGCCATGTTCGCCGACGACCGCACGCTGCTCCTCGTCCCGCTCTTCCTCGTCGGGATGGCGGTTGCCCGCGGCGTGCCGTCGATCGTCCTGTTCCGACGCCAGTTCCAGCCGCGGCCCGCCCTGGCGGCCGGTGTCCTCCAGGCGACGTCGTTGACGTTCCCGATCATCGCCAGCACGATCGGCCTATCACTGCACTTCATGACCCGCCCTACCGCGGCCGCCCTCGTCGCCGCCGGGCTCCTGTCGGTGATCGTCTTCCCGATCGTCGCGCTGACTGCTGCGGCCGTGGACCGAGCCGGCACTGGCGGCCGAGGCGTGATCTATTCGACCTCGGCCTTGATCCGCTCGAGGGTCGTCCGCATCCCGTTGCGGTTCGTCCGACCGCGAGACCAGCCGAGCAGCGCCCAGTAGAGACGGAGCCATACCCGGTCGGCCAGGTGGAAGGACTCGGTGACGTCGGTGCCGTCGCCGACCGGTGCCAGCTCGTAGCGCCAGATGTTCAGCGGGCGCTCCGCCGAGCCAACGCCGAAGGCGAACACTTGGCCCGGAACCGACTCGGTGACGGTGCAGGTCGTCCAGTAGACCGGACCGCGGCCGTTCCGCTTGACGTGGCCCCGGAACCGGGCTCCGCTCGCCGGACCCGTGGCGCCGTCCAGCCACTCGGCCTCGAACGTCTCGGGGCTGTACTCACCGATGCGGGTGACGTCGCTCACGAGCGCCCAGATGCGGTCGGACGGAGCGTCCATGTGGACGGTGACGGCGTCGTGCACGCGTTGCCCTAGGACCCGGCGATGGCGTCGACCTCGGCCGCCGCCTTGGCCGCCGCCGTGTACGCCCCCTCGACGTCGCCCTTGTCGAGCTTCTTCGTCACCTTGCGGATGGCGTGCGCGACGACGGCGTCGATCTCCTCTTCGACCTTGTCGACGGCGACGACGACCAGGCCGGCCTCGCCGGCGTCGAGCAGGTCGCTCATCTCCTGCAGGTCGGCCTTCGGGATGTTGTGCCAGTAGTGACCGACGACCCCGCCAGCGCCGGCCAGCACCGCTCCGTCGATGGCCGCCCCAGCCAACCAGGCGAAGCCGAGCGGTGGCACGAGGACGCCGATGACGCCGCCGACGAGGGCGCCGCCCCAGGCCAGGTGCTTGGCCGTCGTGTCGTGGCGGTGGATCTTGAGCTGGCCGTCGGTCCCCTTCGTGACGATGGCGGCGGCGACGTGACCGAGGTCACCGGCTTTGTGCAGGGCACGCACCGCGTCGTAGTCGGCCTCGGCGCCGGCGACATCGGAGTAGGACGCGACGAAGATGATGAGCGGTTGATCGGACATCCGTCGAGCATACGCCGGAGGGCTCAGGCCTGCGTTTGCGTCGCTCAGGATCGGGGCGGTTGCTCAGGATCGGCTCGGGTCCGGACCGAACGGTCCGGACCCGAGCCGGGTGAAACAGTCGGCCGACCGACCGGTGGCGGGGCTCCGATAGCATGCGGAGCCCGAGGACCACCTGTGGCGCCGACTCCCCTCTCAGATTCCGGCCCCGGCACCGTCTCGGACGGTGATCGGTGGGCACTGATCGTCGACGCCTTCGACCTCAACCGGACGCACCGGGAGCTCGGAACGACGCTGGTGTCGGTCGGCGTCGGCGAAGTGACCATCGCCCTTGACTGGCCGGACGAGCTCGGCCCGGCGAGTGCTGCCCGGTGGCCGCGCTGGGTGCTCGCCGCCCTGCTCGACCATGCTGCCAGCCTGGCCTCGGTGGCGGCGGCCGGCGCGATCACCCTCGTCGGCGGGACGATGAACCTCGGCGTCGACTATCTACGCCCACCGGTCGCCGGATCGACCATCCAGGTGACCGGCCGGTGCGACCACCTGACCGACGACGTCGCGTTCACCACGGCGACCGCGTCCCATCCGACATCGCCCGACTCGCCGCTGGCGACGGCCACGTCCGCCCTCGGCGTCCTCGCCCCGCGCCGGTGACCGCCGTCGGAGACGACCGGGTGGTCGACGACGGACAGGCCGTCGACGACGGCCCCGGGCCCTGGGAGCGGGCGGTCCGTCCGGTGGCCGCCAGCGACGGCTTGCCGTGGATCGGTGACGACGTCGCCGAGTTCGTCCTGGCGGGCCACGACGCGAACGTCGGCAACGTCGAGCGGAACAGTCTCCATGGCGGCGTCATCGCCGGCTTCCTCGAGACAGCGGCGGCGCGGCATATCGAGCAGCTCGTCGGGGCAGCCGTCGAGACGGCCAGTTTCAGTACGGAGTTCGTCCGGGAGGCCCGGGTCGACGATCTTCGGGCCCGGTCGACCGTTGTCCGGCGCGGCCGGCGGTTCGTCGTTGCCCGAGTCGACGCCTGGCAAGAGGAGCCGGCGCGGGCCATCGCCATCGGCCACGGCATCTTCCGCGTCGTCGACCCAGTCTGACCCGTCCCGTCAGGTCCTCGCCTGGAGCGGCGGCGACCGCCCGGGAACGACGGGCCGGGGCGGCCGACGGGGCGGCCTACGACGCGCCGGGTTCGGTCAGCGCAGCGATCGCGGCCCGGACGGTCGGGTAGACGACGAGCGCCGGCCGTCCGGGCTCGGCCACCGACAGCAGGTCGCGGACCTGGCCGATGCTGCGGGCGAGCACGAGCCCGGTCCCGTCGCGTTGCAGGTCGGCGGCCAACTCGTTCAGCATGTCGGCCGCGGTGACGTCGAGCGCCGGCATCGACTCGACGTCGAGGATGACAGCATGGGCATGGGACGAGCCGGCAGCGTGCTTGACGACCGCCCGCACGGTGTCCGCGTTGGCGAAGAAGAGACCGCTCTCGATCCGTAGGACGACGATCCCGGCCGGGACGACCGCGTCGGGGTGGCGCGCCAGGTCGACGTAACGGTCAGCCGTCCCCGGGAAGGAGGCCGAGCGAGGCGACATGGGGCCGAGAGGCGCGGTAGACGAGCAGCAGCACGGACACGCCGATGCCGATGAAGAGACCGGGCAACGTGTCGAAGATCATCACGCCGAGCAGAGCGGTGATGGCGGCGATGAAGTCGGCGCGGGCCGCGGTGCCGTAGATGTCGCGCAGCGGGCCGGTCACTGCCCGGTAGAGGCGGACCATGGCCCCGATGTCGACGAGCTCGGCGACCGCGACGACGACCACGGCGGCCAACGTCGCCTCGGGCAGGTACTGGAAGAGGCCGGTCAAGAAGAGCAGGGTGAGGATCGTCAGCAGGGCGACGACCAGCCCGGAGAGCTGGCTCCGGGCGCCGGCGGAGCCGTTCACCGCGGTCTTCGACAGGCTCCCGTTCACGACCATCCCCGAGCTCAGCCCGGCGGCGACGTTGGCGGCGCCGAGGCCGATCAGCTCACGGTTGGCGTCGATCTCGTAGTGCTCGACCGCGGCGTACGTCTTCGCCGCGCCGAGGCCCTCGGCAAAGCCGACGAGGACGATGCCGATGGCCGACGAGCCGAGGTCGACGTAGTCGTGGACGGGGACGTGCGGGAGGCCGTAGTGCGGCAGGCCGCGGTCGATATGGCCGACGAGCTCGACGCCGTGGCTGTCGAGCGACGCCAGCTTGGCGACGAGGATGGCGAGGAGGACGACGACCAGTGATCCGGGGAGCCGGGGCGCGAGCCGGCGCAGCCCGAGGACAGCGGCGAGCGAGCCGGCACCGACGACGAGCGTCCAGCCGCTCGTGTCGCCGAGATGACCGATCAGGTGGCCGAGCTGCTCGAAGAAGTCCCCGCTCCCCTTCTCGACCCCGAACAGCTTCGGGACCTGGCCGATCATGATCGTCAGGGCCAGGCCGATGATGAAGCCCTTCAGCACCGGTTCGGAGATGAAGTTGGCGATGAAGCCGAGCCGGGCCAGACCGAAGGCGAGGGCGAGGATGCCGGCCGTCACGGCCAGGGTGGCCGTCAACGTCGCGTACATCCCGCTGTTCGCTCGCCACCACCGAACCGACGGCCGCGGCCGAGAGCGCGGCCGTGGCCGACATCGGACCGACGACGAGGTGCCGGGAGCTCCCGAAGGCGGCGTAGAAGATCAACGCCGACGGGGCGGCATAGAGACCGACAGCCGGGGAGACGCCGGCGATCGACGCGTAGGCGAGGGCCTCGGGCACGAGGACCGCCCAGACCGTCAGCCCGGCGACGAGGTCCCGGACCAGCCAGCCCTTCTGGTACGGCAGGAAGGTAGAGAACAGCCACGACGGCAACCGGAGGTGCGACCGGCGGCGACCGGGTGCGCTCACCGTCGTCGCGTCCCCGGGGCCGGCCATCCGTTTCTCGACCACCACTTTCCAGCACTCGACGACGGGACCGATGGTGACGGGACGAGGCGCCATGTCCGCCACCGCGTCGCCTGCGCCACGGTATCCCGCGAGCTCCGTCGGTGTCACCGATCGGTCGCCGGTCGTACGGCGCCGGCGGCGACGGTCTGGACGGCCGGGCGAGGACCTACGGTGCGACGGCTACGGCGGCGATTGCGGCCCGCGTCACCGTCCGAACGGCCCGGGAGGTGCCACGCCCCAGCCGGGCCAGCCGGGGGACGGCCCACGGACGCCGCAGGACGTAGCGAGTGACGGCGCCGGGGTCGGTACGGCCGTCAGGCCGGGTCAACCCGAGGATCGCCGGGTCTACGAGGCCGTCGGCGACGATGTCACTGACGGCGCGCAGGACGGACCACGAGACGCCTTGTGCCTCGCAGGCCTCGGCGACGGCAGCCGTCTCCATGTCGACCGCGCTGCCCCCGGCGGCTCGCAGCTCGTCGATCGCCGCCGGGCCAGCGAGCACCGCCGACGTCGTGACGAGGATCCCCGGACGGTTGGCGACCCGACACCTCTCCAGAGCGGGTCCCCGGCAGTGGCGCGGGCCGGTACCGGGTGCCGGTCGCCTGGTCGACGACGACGTCGGGGACGACGAGGTCGCCGACGGCCAGCGCCGGGTCGACCGCCCCGCAGACGCCGATCACCAAGACAGGCCCGCCGACATACGGTCCCGCCGCGAGCAGGAGGTCCCGGGTCGTCGACCCCGCCATGGCGGGTCCGATCCCGACGACGGCCGCCGAGACCCCGCCGGGCGGCCCGAGCCAGACCGGTAGCTCGCCGACGAACCCTCGTCGTAGGGAGAGCGCCCGGACGAGCGGGCGGAGCTCTCGGTCCATCGCCGCCAGGACGAGCACGCCGGCCGTCCTGCGACCGCTCAGGCGGGGACGACCCGCCAGCCGTTGACTGTCGTGATCCGGTAGGTCAGGCCCGACGTTGTCCGGCGGGTGCCGGCCCGCAGGTTGGCCTGCTCGACGACCTTGACGACGTACCCGTTGCTCACCGTCGCGGTGACGGTGAACGTGCCCTGGACGGCCGCCGCCTGGGCCGGCGACAACAGCTTGTCGAGGGGCACCGTTCCGACGTAGACGGACGGCCGGCTCTGGGTGAAGCTGGTGACCTGGAGGACCTTTGTGAGCGGCGACAGCAGGCCCTTGGCCTGTGGTCCGTGGAGCGTCTTGGACTGCGCCCCCTTCAGTGTCGACAGGTGCCCGTAGTCCGGCGCGATGTAGACGGCCCGGAGCACGGGGCTGCCCGGCTGGGTGACCACGGCGGTGACGTTCCCGGCCAGGAGGGTCTCGCCGGCGCCATTGCGGGCGGTCAGGTCGGCCGTCGTCGGGGCGAGCACCAGACCGAGCGCGACGGCCCCGAGGGCCAGCACGGTCAGAACGCCGAGGATCAGGTGGGGAACCGGGGAGCGCCTACGCATCGCCGCCAGGGTAGTTGGATCGACTGCGACCCGTGAAACTTGTCGGCCGGGCCCCGCCGAGCGGGCGGACCGCCATACGCCGACCTCGGGTCACTCGCCGGTGCCGAGGCCGAGCGAATAGCCCTCCAAGAAGATGGCGGCCTCGCGCTGGCGCGGGAACCGGTTGGCGACCTGGTGGAAGCCGGGCGAGTGGTCGGCGTGGAGCAGGTGGGCCAGCTCGTGGACGATCGTGGCGTCGAGGACCCACTCGGGAACGGCCCGGAGCCGGTGGGAGATGCGGATCTCCCGGGTCTGGGCCGTACAGGATCCCCAGCGCTTCCCCTGGTTGGTGACCCACCGGATCGACGCCGGTCGGACGCCGTCGACGTACCGGTCGGCCAGCGCGGCCGCCCGTTCGGCGAGCGCCTCGTCGGAGGCACCGGCCCGGGGTCGCTTGGCCAGGACACGCCCGACGAGCCAGTCGACCATCTCCGTGCGGGCCGGGCCGCGGAGATGCGACGGGACGACCACGACGATCCGCGGGCCCTCCCAGAAGGCGGTAGCCGTCTTGCGGCGGCGGGTGCTGACCCGCACGACGACTTCGGGGCTCGACGGCGGCGGGTCGCCTTCACGCTCGCCCTGGGGACCATCGACATGGGGACCCTCGACATGGGCCCCCTCGGTCCCGGCGGGGTCGGGCGGCGGCGGCCGGAAGCGGCCGCCGGGCCAGTGGAGCGGAAGGGTCGGCGCGACGTCATCCATCGGCTCCATTGTGCAGGTCGCTGTGTCACTGGCCGGGCATGGCCGGGTCGTCCCTGGTCCGTGCGGCCAACGACGGCGGCGCGCCGGCCGACGGGCGGGCGTGGCGCCTAGCTCGCCGACGGCGTGAAGGCGACCTTCAACGCCCCGCTGTCGGCCGGGCGGGCGACGGCGCGCAGGGCGTCACGCCAGTCGTCGAGGGCGAAGCGGTGGGTGAGCATCGGCGTGACGTCGACGCGGCCGGCGGCGACGAGGTCGAGGTAGTGGGCGATGGCGTGCTGGCGAACGCCGCCGACGGCCTCGATGCCGAACGCGTTCGATCCGGCGATGGTGAGCTCCTTGAAGTACACCGGCGTCCATTCCCACCGTTGCGGCGTGGCGACGCCGGTGTAGACAAGCGTGCCGCGCTCGGCGAGGACGCGACTGGCGACCTCGAGCGTCTCGGCCGTCGGCGACGGTGTCGTAGACCACGTCGATGTGGCCGGGCCGGGTCATCGGCAACCCGGCCAGCGGTTGGTGGAGGACGCCACCGGACCAGTCGGCGAGCGCTTCGACGACCGCGAGGGCCGGCTCGTGCGCCACGACGAGGGCGGCGCCGAACCGGGCGGCCATTGCCGCTTGGGCCGGGAACCGGGCGACGACGGCGATCTCGGCGTCGGGATGGAGAGCGCGCAGGATGGCGACGCTCGTCAGACCGAGCGCGCCGGCGCCGTAGACGACGACCCGGCCGCCGGGCGGCGGCGGGAATCGAAGGATGGCGTGAAGCGAGACGGCGAACGGGTCGGCGAGGACGGCCGCGTCGTCGGTGACGGTGTCGGGCACGGGGAAGACCATCGAGTGGTGGACGGCCATCCGTTCGGCCCACGCGCCGGGGGCGTCGGTGATCACGCCGACGTGGACACCGGGCCCGAGGTCGCCACGGGTGAAGCTCCAGCAGAGCGGGAGGTCGCCGGCGACGCAGCGCGGGCACGGGGGGTCGATGCCGCGCGGCCCGCAGGTGAGCCACGGGTTGACGACGACCCGCTGCCCGACATCGACGCCGGCCGCTCCGGACCCGACGTCGACGACCTCGGCGACGACTTCGTGGCCGGGGACGTGCGGCAGCGACGAGAACGCGGCCATCGGGTTGTCGATGTCGCCGTCACCGAAGTCGCCGAGGACGAGCTTGGCGTCGGAGCCGCAGATACCGGCGAGGATCGGCCGCGTGACGACCCACCCGTCTCGCAGCCGCGGCTCGTCGACGTCGTGGAGCCCGAACGGCAACCCGTCGATCAGGTCGTCGACGTCGTCGACCGGCGGAAGACCGGCCTCGCCGGCTGGCCGAGGGACGCCGAAGAGGAGTGCCTTCACTGGGCGGGTCGCCCGCCGGTGACCTCGGCGACCGAAGCCTCGTCGACCTCGTGGGCCGCCATCGCCCGCATGCCGGCGAAGAACGCGTCGACGTCGGCCGTCTTCATCTCGACGACCGCCTTCATGTCCGGGATGTAGTGCTCGAAGCGGTCGCTGCCGATCGCCGCGACGATCCCGTCGGCGACCTCTTCGGGTGGCGCCAGCGGGCCCGTGTAGACCGGCGGGTCGTTGTCCGGTTGGTCCCAGATCTCCGTGTCGATCGCCCCGGGGAGGACGAGCCGCAAACGGACACCGGTCCCGTCGAGCTCGGCCGCGGCCGCCTCCGTCCAGCCGGCGAGCGCGAACTTCGAGCCGGAGTACGCCGCCTCCGTCATGATGCCGAGCCGGCCGCCGAGGCTCGACACGTTGACGATCGTCCCCGTCCGCCGTTCGAGCATTCGCGGCAGGACGGCGAGCGCGATCGCCACCGGCGAGAGGTAGTTGACGCGCATCGTCCGCTCGACCTCGGCCATCGTCAGCCGCGTCACCGGTCGGCGCATCGGTGCGCCGGCGTTGTTGACGACGACGTCGATGTGGCCGTAGGCCTCCCAGATGTCGAGCGCCACCGCAGCCGCGCCGTCCGGGTCCGACAGGTCGGCGACCCACCGCCGCGATCGCGGCGCTGGGCCGACGCAGTCAGCGAGGACCTCGTCGAGACGGTCCGTCCGCCGGGCGACGAGCGCCACCGTCGTCCCACCGGCCGCCAATGCCCGGGCCGTCGCCGCGCCGATACCCGACGATGCGCCGGTGACCATCGCGACGCGACCACCCGAGGTCGTTCCGGGGGTTGCCGTCATGGCTTCATCGGGGTGAGCGAGGGGACTTGAACCCCCGGCCTCCAGGGCCACAACCTGGCGCTCTAACCTGCTGAGCTACGCCCACCGAGGTCGTCCAGTCTGGCACAACCCCGATCGGCACCCGGCCGGTGAGCGACCATTAGGGCGGCGGATGCTACCGAGCGGGCACCTTCCAGCCCATCCCCGCCGCGACCTCCTTGCACGTCGGGCAGATCGGGTAACGCTTCGGGTCACGGCCGGGCACCCACGTTTTGCCACAGAGCGCCCGGACCGGCGTCCCGTTGACCATGCCTTCGACGACGTTCGTGCCCGCCGCGACGTACTCTCCTTCGTCACCCTTCTCGTCCTTCGGCCGAAATCCCTCGAGGACGATGTGCGTCATCCGCTCGTGGTCGCCCTCGTCGAGCGTCGGCTCCGGCCGAGCCGGCGCGATCGTCGGAGCCGGAGCCGGGGCCGTCGTCGTCGCTGGGGCGGTCATCGGGGCCGGCATCGTCATGCCACCAGCCTACGTCCGGCCGCGGGGCGACGGGTCCGGTGTGGGAAGCTTTACGGTTGCTGCCCCGGTGGCCGAGTGGATTAAGGCGACGGACTTCTAATCCGTTTTTTCGCAGGTTCGAATCCTGCCCGGGGCGCAACCGGAGTTTGCACGAACACCCGGCAATTCAGCGCAGGAACAGCCGATAAAGGTGGAGGCGTTACCAGCGTCAGACCTCAATGACCCGGCTGCGGAACCGAAGTACTGGCTGAACGAGCGCCTTTCGCCATCGCCTCGAGCACATCGGTTTCCGAGGCGCGGCCGATCAAGACCAAGCGGTCGCCGACCTGGAGGACCGTGTCACCGACCGGAACGACGAGGTCCCGGTTCCTCTGGATGGACGTCACGACGACGCCCTCGGGCAGGCCGGCGTGGCGGAGCGGGCGGCCGACGAGCGACGAACCGGCCTCGACCTCGATCTCATGGTTCCCGGTTCCGGCGTCATCGAGTTGCCGCAGAGTGGCCAGCAAGCCGATCCGATACCCCCGGACCACATCGGAGGTGGCGATCGTCCCGACGACCGTCCGATCGGCGTCGAGCACCGGGACCCAGTGTTGGGAAGCGCTCGTCAGGGCGTCGAGTGCGACGTCGAGGTGGGCGGACCGGGCGACGGTGGGTGCGGACGGGTCGACGAAGGCGCCGAGGGCGCGGGATTTGTCGTCGTTGGCCGCCCGTAGATGCTCCAAGGTGACGGTCCCTTCGAACCGCCCGTCGTCGTCGACCACCGGCGCTCCGGACACATGGGCCGTTTCGATCTGGCGTCGAGCGACGGGTAGCGAGGTGTTGCCGCGGATGGTCAGGCGCGGCGGGACCATCGCCTGGTCGACCGGTACGTTGGCCAGCAGGGGCATCCCGATGAGCAGTCGCTGGGCCGGCGCATCGGCCCGGCTCTTCAGCTGACTGCGGTAGATGGTGTCGTCGCCGCGTCGGACGATGAACCAAGCCAGGCCGACGGCGATCATCGCTGGGGCGAGGATGGACAGGCTGCCGGTCATCTCGGCCACCATCAACATGACCGCCAGCGGTGCCCGCGAGATGCTGCCGAAGCAGCACATCATGCCGACGATGACATACGGCGTCGGGCTGTGGCCCATCGACGGGACGATCGGGTCGAACAGGCGCCAGACCGACGCGCCGACGAAGGCGCCGATGACCATGCCCGGACCGAAGATGCCACCGGCGCCCCCGGACCCTATGGACAGCCCGGTCGCCGCGATGCGGGCGAAGGGCAGGACGAGGACGATCCACAAGGGCAGCCCGAGCAGCTGTCGGCCGAGGCTCTCCTGGATCCAGCCGTACCCGGTGCCGAGAACCTCGGGAATAGCGACGGCGATCGAACCGACGACCAGGCCCCCGATAGCCGGCTTCGTCCAGCGCGGCAGCCTGATCCGGCTGAACACGGCGGCGATCCCGTAGAAGCCGTTGGCATAGAGGAGGCCGATCAAGCCGCCCACCACACCGATCAGGGCGAACCAGAGGAGTCGCGAGGGGTCACCGAAGTGGTAGCTGCCGTTGAAACCGAACAACGGCGTGAAGCCGGTGGCGGCGCCGAAGATGACGTAGCCGACGGTCGAGGCGACGAAGCACGGCAGCAACGCCTCGACGTCGAAGTCGTCGCGGTAGAGGATCTCGGTGGCCAGTACCGCGCCGCCGAGCGGCGCCCCGAAGATGGCGCCGATGCCCGAGCCGATCCCCGTCGCCACGGCCACCCGGGCGTCGCCCGGGCTGAGGTCGAGCTCGCGGGCCAAGAGGGAGGCGAAGCCGGCACTGATCTGGCCGGTCGGTCCCTCCCGGCCACCCGATCCACCCGATCCGATGGTGAGCGCTGAGGCGACGATCTTGACGACGACGGTGCGGAAACGGATACCCCTCGGGTTGTGGTGAACGGCCGAGACGGCTGCGTCGGTGCCGTGCCCTTCGGCGTCGGGAGCGAAGCGGAAGACGAAGATGGCGCCGAGCAAGGCGCCTAGACCGACGACGAGCGGCAACGCCCAGGGACGGGAGAACGACGGCGACGCCGGCTGGCCGCCCTCGCCAACCGGCGTCGGGACGTGGTAACCGGCCAGCACGCCCAAGAAGAGGTGCGTGGCTCCCAAGAGCGCTTCGTAGAAGACGATGGCGCCGACACCGGCCATCGCTCCGATCAACCCGCCGAGGACCAGCCACTTCTGCAAGTAGGAGGCCCTACCGAGCCAGCGTGACGCCCGGGTCATGGCCGCCCGCCACGAGGTACGCGACAGCACGGCGGTCCGGGCCCGCACCGAACCGGGCCGATCGGGAGGACCGTCGCTCACAGGTCCCATCCGGCGCTCCAGTCCTGCTCGGGCACCTCTCCGGCCGCTTCGGCCAGCAGCCGGAGCCCGTCGGCCATTGGCTCTTTGATCTCGGGCGGGATCGACGTCAGCAGTTCGACCATCTCGTCTCGCCGACGCTCGGTGACGTGGTCGACCAGGGCCCGCCCGGCCTCGGTCAGTCCGATCCGGACCTGACGCCGGTCGTGACGGTCGGCCCGACGGCGCACCAAGCCCTTGCGCACCAGCCGGTCGACCAACCGTGAGGCGGTCGGTGGGGTGACGGCCACCGCCTCGGCCAACGATGCCACGCCCTGGGGGCCACGAGAGGCCAGGACCACCAGCGATCGGTACTGGGTCAGCGTCACCTCCTCGCCGGTGTCGGCCAACGAGCGAGCGGCCATCGCCACCAGGGCCCGGCTGGCCGTGAGGACGGCATCGAGAACCGAGTCACTGTCCGGCGGGTGGGCAAGCCGACTTGGGTTCATTAACTAATGATTGCATATGCTAACGATCATCCGCACCGCCTTCGGCCGACCCTTCCTCGTTGCTTTCGCCGTCCTAGTCGTCATGTTGCCGGGCATCATCTGGTGGGCAGTCAGCGCCGATGGCGTCGCTGGGGCACCCACGGCTCCGGCAGCGGCCATCGGGACCGTCGAGAATCGTCCGGTTCCCGCCGGCGATCGCTGATCTTCCGCTCGTGGACCAGTCGGGTCGACCAACGACCCTCGGTCAGTTCAAGGGTCGAGTGGTGTTCCTGGTCCCGTTCCTCACGTCGTGCCAGGAGGAGTGCCCGATCACCACCGGCGCACTGCTGGACATGGCCCGAGCGGTCGCCCGAGCCGGCCTGGTGCACCGGGTGGCGATCGTCGAGGTCACTGTCGACCCGAGCCGGGACTCGCCGCCACGCCTCGCGGCCTACGGTCGGCCGACCGGCTCGAACTGGCCTCTTCTTACGGGCACTGCCGTCACCGTTGCCCGTCTGTGGCACTACTTCGGCGTCTACCACCAGCGGTGGCCGAAGGGTCGCCGCCCGGGATCGACTGGGAGACCCACCAGCCCTACACCTACGACGTCGATCACACCGACGGTTTCGTGCTCCTCGATGACCGCCTGCGCGAACGCTTCGTCGCCGGGGGCATGGTGAAGGTCGCCGTGGTCCCAGCGCGCTCTGCCGCGCCTCATGGACCGAGCGGGCGAGGAGGACCTCCGACATCCGGGTGGCGGAAGCTGGACCGTGCCCGAGGGTCTCGACGCCATCGGTTGGTTGCTCGGGCGAGCAGTGCCAGGCGCCTGAGGCGATCGGTGGCCACGGCGGGCTGCCGGCAACATCCGGCATCAGCCCGGTGACATCGATTGTTGGCGGCGTGGCCACCATCTGGTTCGATTCTTTCCTGACCCGGCCCTATGAGCGGCGGCTGGAGCGAGCCCCGGCGCCCGCCCGACCATGCGGGTCCGTACGGGCCGGCCATCGTCGGCGGGCTCAGGCGCCCGCCAGTCCGGCGAGATGGGTCAACGAGCGCTCGAGGTGCTGAGGGGGAAACGGCGGGAACTGGATCTCCCGGCGCACCTCGTCGGGTGCCGCGGACCAATCGTACGAGAGCCTGACCTCGGTCTCGGACGGCCCGATCGAAGCCAAGTCGTAGCGCCAGGTCCAGCCGCCGAAGCCGACGGTGCCGTCCCCCGTGTCGTACCCCGGCTTCCACGAGATGGCGCGCGGCGGATCGAACACCTCGACGAGATTGGCCATCTCGTAGTCCCCGTCCGGATGGTTCGGGTGGTACATGGCCATGCGGAAGAACTGTCCCGGCGCCGTCAGGGGTTGGCGGTCGAGCGGATCACGGACCCACCCGGTGCCGTCGATCGCCGCGTGTTTCGCCGGGTCGGCGAGCACCGCGAAGATCGCCTCGACCGGGGCCTCGATGGTGATGCTCACACTGACCGTTGTGCTCGCCACGGCTCGTACCTCCTCGGTGGGGTGTCGAACCCAGTATGAACCCGCCGCCCGGCGTTGGCCGACCCTGATCGACCCGCGGCGCGCTGTCCCCATCGCCGGCCGCCGGCCTAGGTTCTGGTCGGACCCTCCAGGGTCCGATGATCACGAGGAGGGGCCGTGCCCGGAGCCGACTTCAACGACCGAGCCGACTTCGAGGACGCCGACCGGGGGCTGGTGGGCTCGCTGGTGCCCTGTGTGGTCCACGGGGCCGACGGTGCGGAGATCTGGAACAACGACGCCTACGCCTTCTTGGCCGGACCGTGCCCGGACACGGTCAACCCGAGCTTGTGGCGCCAGTCCCAGCTCACGGCCAAACAGGGCCTCTACGAGGTGACCGACGGCATCTACCAGGTGCGCGGCCTCGATCTCTCCAACATGACGCTGGTCGAGTCCGACAACGGAGTGATCGTCATCGACCCGTTGATCTCGGCCGAATGTGCCTCGGCGGCCCTCGCCCTCTACCGCGAGCACCGGGGCGAGCGGGCGGTGACGGCGGTCATCTACACGCACGCCCATGGTGACCACTTCGGTGGCGTGCACGGCGTCTACGAGTCCGATGTGCCGATCATCGCCGGCCACGGCTTCATGGAGGCCGCGGTCGCCGAGAACGTCTACGCCGGTACCGTCATGGGCCGCCGGGCGGTCTACATGTACGGCGCCACACTGCCCAAGGGGCCGACCGGCCAGGTGGGAGCCGGGCTCGGAGCGACGACCTCGGTCGGGAGCCTCGGGCTCATCGCGCCGACCCTCGAGATCACCCACACCGGCCAGCAGGAGGTGGTCGACGGCGTCCGCATCCGGTTCCAGATGACGCCGGGCACCGAGTGCCCGGTGGAGATGAACTTCTACTTCCCCGATCACCGCGCGCTCTGCATGGCGGAGAACGCCACCCACAACCTCCACAACCTGCTCACCCTCCGCGGCGCCGTGGTCCGCGATCCCCGCATCTGGGCCCGGTACCTGAACGAGGCCGTCGACCTCTTCTGCGGCGACGTCGAGGTGGCCTTCGCCTCTCACCACTGGCCGATGTGGGGCCGGGACCGCATCGTCACCTACCTGCGCCAGCAGCGGGACCTCTACGCCTACCTGCACGACCAGACGCTTCGTCTGATGAACCACGGGTACACCGGCATCGAGATCGCCGAGATGGTGGCGATGCCGCCCGCCCTCGAGGCGGCTTGGCACACCCACGGCTACTACGGGTCCGTCAGCCACAACGTCAAGGCCATCTACCAGCGCTACATCGGTTGGTTCGACGGCAATCCGTCGTCGCTATGGGAACACCCCCCGGTGGAGAGCGCCGCCCGCTACGTCGACTGCATGGGTGGGGTCGACGAGGTGGTGGGCAAGGCGCAGCGTTACGCCGACGACGGCGACCTGCGGTTCGCCGCCCAGCTGTTGAAGCACGCCGTCTACGCCGACGAGACCCACACCGGAGCCAAGAACCTGCTGGCCGATGTCTACGAGAAGCTGGGGTTCGGGGCCGAGAACGGAACCTGGCGGAACTTCTACCTCCAAGGAGCCACCGAGTTGCGCACCGGGCAGGTGGGCGTGCCGATCAGCCTCACCTCCGCGGACCTGGTGGCCGCGCTCAGTGTCGAGCAGCTCTTCGACACCGTCGCCATCCGCCTCAACGGACCGGACTGTTGGAACGAGGCCTTCGCCATCCACTGGGTGTTCACCGATCTCGGCCACACCTACCGCACCGAGCTGTCCAACGGCGTCCTCGTCCAAGAGGAGGATCCGACCGCCGCCGCCGATCTCACCCTGACGCTCACCCAACCCCAGTTCCTCGGACTGCTCGGTGGCGCGGGCCTGGACGGCATTGCCACCGACGGCGACACGTCGCTACTCGGGAGGTTGCTGTCGTTCCTCGACCAGCTGACGCCCAGCTTCGCTATCGTGACGCCCTGAACTGCATCCACCGGCATGGGCGATGACGCAGCTGCCGCCCGGACGAGCCGTGGTACCTGATCCCCGTGTCGCTCTAGCCCAGTAAACGGCGCCCATGTCGGCCATCCCGTTCGCTCTGCTCTCTGCGCTGTGTACCGCCGCCAACCTCGTCTTCCAGCATCAAGCCAGCGGGGAGGCACCGGCGGAGGCCGACCGCGGCTGGCGTTTGCTGCGACATCTGGCCGTCCAGCCGTTGTGGCTCGTCGGCCTGGCGGTCATGGCGATCGGCTTCGTCTGCCATGCGGTGGCGCTCCACTTCGGCCAGCTGTCGTTGGTCCAGCCACTCCTCGTCACCGAGCTCGTCTTCGTGCTCGTGCTGCGTCGGATCCGCACCAGGGAACGACTCGGCCGACGACCGTGGATCGCCGCCATCGTGACCTGCGCCGGCCTGGCGGCGTTGCTCGTGTCGGCCGACCCGAGCCAGTCGTCGACCGAGCCGTCAGCTCGAGGCTGGGTGACGGCGACCGTGGTGATCGCCGTGCTGGCCGGCGGATCGGCCCTCCTGGCTCGCGTCGGGCCGCCACGCCTGCGGGCCGGGCTGTACGGCGCTGCGGCCGGTCTCGTATGGGCCCTCGACGCTGCGTTCGTCAAGACGACCACCGACGTGTTGGCGGCCGACGGGTGGTGGCGGATGTTCCTGCACTGGCCGGTCTACGCCCTCGTCGTATCGGGGGCCATCGGCATCCTCCTGCTCCAGGCCGCCCTGCATGCCGGACCGCTCAGCGCGTCGCAGCCGGCGGTGGTGACGGTGGACCCCCTCGCCAGCATCGTGCTCGGCGTCTGGCTGTTCCACGAAGGCTTCCGGGACACACCGCTCGCGGTGGCCATCTCGGCATTGGCCTTCGCGGTCATGATCGTCGGCGTGGTGCTGATGGCCCGGACCGAGCTGGCGAAGATGGCCCGCTAGAGCGGACTGGTCGGCGAGAGCTCGTCGATTCGTCGGGCCACGTGCTCGAGCGCCCCAACCACCCGGCCGAGAAGGTTCATGGCGTCGCCGATGTCCGGGTGGGCCCCCTCCTCGATCCGATCCACACCAGGATCGAGGAGCGCGTGAACTTCATCCAAGACGGTCATCGGCAGCCTCCTTGTGCTGCAGCCGCTCTACCCCGCAATGGCCGCTGCCACACCGGATGCGCCACAGACATCCACCACTTCGGCCGGCGATCAACGTAAATTACCTTTTCACCAGCCACGATGCCGTCTGCGGTCGAAACCCCGGTTCACCTTTCGTGGTTTGGGCATAGCTGCACCAGGCATGTCGGAGTGTGGCCGCGTCACCCGACACTTAGCATTGTTGGAGGTGCGATATGGCCAAACGATCGGTACCGATCGCTCTCGCGGCTGGTCTACTCGGCATCGTCGGAGCGCTGGCGTTCGTCGTCGTCGATGCCGGCCATTCCCGGGTCGGCGCGAGCAGCACAGCCCCGGGAACCTATACGGAGCAGCCCGGGTACCCGGCTCTCAACAACACAGGGACAACGCTGCCCGTGGCGACCGTCGCGCCGGGCGACATCATGCTCGTCATGGCCCATACGGCGCCGTCGGCCGGCCTCTCACACGTCACGTCGATCAGCGACAGCGGGGCGCGCATCGCCTGGCAGTCCGCCAAGGCGGCCGGCTTCACAAACCACCCCAGCGGTGACGCCCTCGAGATCTGGTACGGCGTCGTCGAGAGCATCGGTTCGACCACCATCCAGGTGCACTGGTCCGGCACAACGTTCGACCATTTCGTCTGGGCCGCCGAGTGGGCCGCGCCGAACGGCGCTAGCTCGTGGTCCGTCGTCTCCGGTGGCGGTCAGAACGCGCCTGTCTGTCCCGGCGTCACATGCCCCTACCCGCCACTGAAGTCCGGTGCCGCCGGCGGCCTGTACTGGGGCTGGGCGTACGGCTCCAGTGAGGGCGAGGCCGGCAACACCCCTGGCTTCAGCTACTTCGTGACAACCGACCCGACACACTGGAACGTGCTGGTCTCTGGAGCCTCTCTCAGCGCTTCGACCGTCTATACGCCTGACTTCCGGCAGGCGACAGCGAACGGGTGGTACGACGCGGTCGGCGTCATCGTCGAGGCCACCTCGACATCGGGCTCGACCGGTACCACGACGACCACGGCACCGCCGCCGACCACCACGACGACCACGACGGCACCGAAGACCACCACCACGACCGCGCCGCCGCCGACCACGACGACCGCACCGAAGACGACTACGACGACCGCGCCGCCGCCGACCACGACGACCGCACCGAAGACGACGACGACGACCGCGCCGAAGACGACGACCACCACGACGACGCGGCCGAAGACGACGACCACCACGACGACGCGGCCGAAGACGACGACCACGACGACCACATTCCGCTGGCATCACCGCCGATGACGCCGGTCGGCCGCGGTCAGGTCGTGGCGATCAGCAGCTCCTCGGCGTTGTTTGGCGGGCGAAGGCCGTCGGTCCGGTCAGCGAAATAGCGCTCGGCCAGTAGCGCCGCCGAGACGTGTCGGGCCTCTCGGAAACCGGCCTCGCCGGCCAATGCCAACATCTCGTCCGGCATGAAGAAGCTGATGAACGGCGTCCCGCTGGCTCGCGCCCCCCGCTCGGCCATCTGGAGGCCGGGACGGATGTCGGGATCGGCGAGCTCGAGCGGCAGGATGAACGTCGTCGCCAGCGTGGAACCGGGGGCGAGCGTCGCGACCTGCCGCAAGGCCGTCACGTTCGCCTCCTCGGTGAGGTACATGCTGACGCCGCTCGACACGACGACAGCCGTCCTCCGGCGCGGCCAGCTGGAGGCCGATCTCGTCCTCGAGGACGTGCAGCGGCGGGTCGATCTGCGCGTGCATCGCCCGCCACAGGGCGACGCGCACGGCCGTACCGTCTGGCCCCGGCTCGCTCGTCGTCGCGGCCTGGTTCACGAGCTCGTCGGCCATCGGCCACAGTTCACCACGCGATCGGAACCGGCCGAGCGGTATCTACACCCGGCCGGAGTTCTGGGCCTTCGGGAAGTCTCGCAAACGGTCGTAGACGGTGATGAGCCGCGAGATGACCGGCGCCCGCTCGTACCAGCGTGGCCCCTTCGGGTTCAGGTTCGTCGGCGCATGCTTGACGACCTGTGAGGCTGTCCGCAGCACCTCGCCGAGCGTCGCATCGTCCAGCTTCCGCCGGATCGCCGGGACCGCCTCGGTGGCCTGCCAATCGATCTCGGGACCGAGCAGGTCGGTCAGCGTCAAGAGCTCGGCCTCGAAGTCCTGACCCGTGTTGAGCGAGATCCCCTGGATGCCTCTCGACATGTGCTCGACCCGGTCGATCGCCTGGCGGCGGGACTCCATCTCGTCCTGCAGCCGTCCGGTCACCACCGCAAGCTCGGGGAATCCCGCGAGGGCTTCGAACACGTCGACCAGGGCCGCCTCACGGACGGTGACCTGTCGGATCAGCTCCTTGGCCAAGTCCCCGTGTTCCGCCCGTTGCTCGACTGTCGGTCCTCGGGTCTTCGCGAGGCCCTCCATCAACGCCTGGATGTCCTCGTTCTCGCGCTCGAGAAGATCCAGGGCGGTTCCCTCGACCGATGCGTTCAGCGCACGACGGTCCATCTGCTGCCTCCTCCGATCGGCCTTCTGGAGAGCTATTCCCCGTCGGCTCACGCGCCAGCAGCCGCCAGAACCGACCGGCCGGGTCTATCGTCCGACGGCTCGTTCCAGCTGGGCCTTCGTCATCTTCGACCGTCCACTGATCCCGCGCCGCCGAGCCTCCTCGTAGAGCTGGTCACGGGTGCGGCCGCCGGCGCCTCGATGCGAACGCAGGCCCCCGCGGCGTCCCGACGACAGATCGTCGATCGACGTCCGAGACGCCTGGGCCGCCTCGCCCGCTCGGGCTCGCTCCTTGTTGACCGTCCGGGCCGCGATCTCTTCGGCCGTGTCGACCGACTCGCCCCGCTCGAGCAATCCTTGCTTCACGTGGTCGTACTGCCGCTCGCGTTTGGCGCTCCATGCACGCTGAGGCATCGCTGCTCCTTTCCACGTCGACCTTGCCCTCGACGTCTGGCAGATACCCGCCCTGTGCCGTGCCTAACGCGTCCTGCTCGGCGGGCCCGGTCCGTGCGGCCTCGGTGAAGGTTGGCCGCATTCGGGTTGCGCCGCCGGCCGCCGGGGTAGAGCGGGCCCATGCTTGTCTTCGTCCTACTTCTGCTGCTCATTCTCGTGGTCGCCGGCGTCGGCTTCGCGGTGCACGTCCTGTGGATCGTCGCCGCGGTGCTCCTCGTGCTGTGGCTCATCGGGCTGGTGACCGGCGCGGGCCGCCGCAGCCGGACGTAGACCGCCGACCCTTCCCGTCAAGTGCCCTCGCCGTCGGACGGACGTCCCAAGGATGGGCGGGCGAGCGAACGGATCGAGGTCGACCGAGCGATCGCCGCCGAGCCCGCCGAGATCTTCGCTGTTCTCTGTGACCCGCAGGGCCACGTCACCATCGACAGCTCCGGGATGCTGATGGCGGCCAGCGGCCGCCCGGTGCGCGCGGTCGGCGACGCTTTCACGGTCCACATGGACCGCGAAGCGCTGAACGACTACCCACTCGGCCTGTACGACGTGACCGTGAGGATCGTCACGCTGGTGCCGGACCGGGAGATCGCCTGGACGGTCGAGGGGCAGCTCGATCTCGGCCACGTCTACGGCTACCGGCTCGAGCCGATCGACGGCGGCACGCTCGCCACGTCGTACTACGACTGGTCGACGGCCGAACCGGAGTGGAAGGACGCCGGCATCTTCCCGGTCGTGCCCGAAAGCGCGCTGCGAGCCACCCTCGGCATCCTCGCCCGGACGGTCGCGCCGGGCCGCCCCCGACCGGCGGCCTGAGCGTCGCGCCCTCGGCGGCGAGCTCAGGAGGCGGCAGCTCGAGCCCGGACGGCCGCGGACAGCTCGTCCAGAACGCCCGGTCGAGCCGGTTCTGCCCGCTCCGGCTCGGGAGAGCCGGGAGCCGGGAGCCGGCGGATCGTACTCCCCCTCCCCCACCAGCACGATCCGCCGGGCACCCCACCGGCTTGCTCCCACTGATTTTCTACTCTTTCGTTCCTCAGAACGCAATACCCCCCCGTCGCAATTCTGTTGGGTGGAAAAGGCGACGGGAAGGACGTCGGGCGACCGGAAGGCCGTCCCTTCGATCTGGATCGGGCCGTCCACCCGGAGATCCCCGAGTCGATCGAGCACGGTGTTCGTCGCGACCCGGGTCTCGAGGCGGGCCAGGTGCATCCCCAGGCAGGCGTGGACCCCGAAACCGAAGGCGACGTGGTGGCGATCCGGCCGGAAGACGTCGAACCGGTCCGGGTCGGCGTACCGCCGGCGATCCCGGTTGGCGTCGCGCAGCAGGAGGACGACGTCGGCGCCCTCGGATACCGCGACACCGCCGACGCGGGTGTCGGCGGTCGCCCGCCGCAGGATCATCGTCACCGGCGGCTCCCATCGGATCACCTCGTCGAAGGCGGCCGGGACGAGCGAACGGTCGGCTCGTACCGCCGCCAGCTGGTCCGGGTGGGTCAGCAGGGCGAACAGCAGCGAGCCGAGTGCCCGGTACGTCGTCTCCGCGCCGGCCGGCAGCAGGAGCAGGAGGAACGAGAAGATCTCCTGGTCGGCCAGGCCCTGCCGGGCCAACTCGCTGATGAGGTCGTGCTCCGGTCGCCGTCGGCGGACGGCGAGTATCTCGCCGAAGTACCCCCGCAGCGCGACCGACGCGGCGACCGCCCCGTCCCAGTCGGCGACGATACCAATCAACTCGGCGGCCCAGTGCCGGAACTGCGGATAGTCCGTTGCGGGCAGGCCCAGGATGCGAGCGATGACCTGTACCGGGAAGTCGAAGGTCAGCTCTTCGACCAGTGTCGCCCGGCCGCGAGCCACGAAGCCGTCGACGAGCTCCTCGACCACCGATCGGACCGCCGGCTCGTCCAGCGCCGTCGAGCGGAACGTCGACGCCACCAACGCCCGCTGCCGCCGATGCTCCGGCTCGTCCATCTGCAGGATCGTCCGGCCCATGACGGCACCGGTGACACCCTCGTAGACCGCGGCCGAGAACGTCTCGCCGTCCCGCAGAACCTCGACGCATTCGTCCAGCCCGGTCACCGTGACCACCCGGCCGTCGGTCCGCACCCATGCCATATCGGCATGGTACATCAAACGTTCGTTTGGGACCATAGGCTCTGCAGATTTTCCGATGAATTGCGACGGCGGTCGGCGGTCGGAACGGCCCCGGCTCGACGGAGGGGCCGTCGGCCCGGGAAGATGGTGTCGTGGCGACCTCGCAACGGCAGCACATCTTGAACACCGCGCTCGGCCTCATGTCCCAGCGCGGCGTCGACGGCACGAGCATGCGCGACCTGGCCAGCGCGGCTGGTCTCAACGTCGCGTCGCTCTACCACTACTTCCCCTCCAAGCGTGAGCTCCTGGTGGCGGTCTTGGAGGAACGGGGTTTCATCGGCGACCTGGCCGCGGCCGGTCCGGCCGCGCTGACCCGGGACGCAGCCGACGGGCTCGCCGATCTCCTCGACGACATCCTCAAGTCGATGCTCGAGGTCGAGGACTTCGTCCGGCTGATGCTCGGCGAGGTGATGCGCGGCGACGACACCGCCCGGACGGTCGGGGTCGAGCTGTTCTCGGCCACCCAGGAGTCGCTCGAGCACTGGCTCGTCGAGTCCGAGCCGGGCATCTGCAACGGTCCCGGCGCGCCGGCCGTCGCCCGCGTGCTGCGCGCCGTCCTCGTCGGCCTATTCTTCGAGCACCTCGCCGGCGTCCTCGACGGCGGCGACGACCCGGCCGACGCCTTCCGGCTCCGAGCCAAGGAAGCGGCGGCCGTACTGCGCTCGCCGGGGCTCGGCCCCGACTGACCGGTCGCCTGACCGCTCGGCCGCCCGACCGGTCAGGCCGGTGCGGCGTGCCGACGCAGGTCGTCCAGGCTGGCCCACTCCAACGTACCGACGTGCGTCGCCTCGAGGACGACTGCCGGCGCCGCGCCGGCCTCCAGCGCCTCCTGCCACCGCGGCGCGCACAGGCACCACCGGTCCCCCGGCACCAGTCCCGAGAAGCCCGGCCGCGGCGTGCTCAGGTCGTTGCCCTGAGACTTGGAGAACGCCAGGAACTCGGCGGTCATCAGCGCGCAGACGGTGTGGACGCCGACGTCGTCGGCCCCGGTGTTGCAGCACCCGTCCCGGTAGAAGCCGGTCAGCGGGTCGGCGCTGCACGGCTCCAGGTCGCCACCGAGCACGTTCTTCACTCCTCCACCTCCGTCACCTCGAGGACCGCCGTCGTGCGGAAACCGAGGTTCGTCTCCCGGGCCCCGGCCGCCGCCTCGGTCGCCCAATAGACGACCATCGGCTTTCCGGGCACCGGTCCCTCGAGGCCGAGGAACCGGCGCCAGATCCCGTCCTGTGGCTGCGTGTCGGCCGGACCGTGCCGGCCGTGGACGCGGCGGATCCGCATCCCGCCGTGGTCGACGTCGTAGACGGAGCCCGATTCGGTGCGTACCCGCTGCATTTCTGGGAGCTTACGATGCTCCATTCGGTTGACCGGAGCAGATAGAAAGGTGCCCCGATGGAGCACTTCCTTGCCACCTGGGGCTACCTGGCCCTGTTCGTGGCCACGTTCATCTCGGCCATGGCCATCCCGATCGGCGCCGAGATCGCCATCGGCTACGCCGGGGCCCTGGCCAGCGGCGAGCTGACGACGACCGGCCACGACCACCTGCAGCTCGGCCTGGTCATCGTGGTCGCCACCGCTCGGCGAGGTCGTCGGCTCGGTGGCCGGCTACCTGATCGGCCGCTTCGGCGGCCGGCCGCTCGTCGACAAGGTCGGCCGCTACATCCTGCTGACCCACAAGGACCTCGACCGGGCCGAGGCCTGGTTCGCCCGGCGGGGCGAGCCGTTCGTGCTCTTCGGCCGGTTCATCCCGCTGCTGCGCTCGTTCGTCTCGCTGGCCGCCGGCCTGGGCGAGATGGCCGTCGGCAAGTTCCTGGCGTTCACCGTCATCGGCTGCGCCATCTGGTGCGCCGCCCTGGCCAGCATCGGCTACTCGCTCGGCGCGAGCTGGCACCACGTCATCAAGGCGTTCAGCTACGCCGGCTACGTCGTCGGCGCCCTGATCGTCGTCGCCGTCATCGTCGCCATCGTCCACCGGTTCCGGGTGGTACGGGCCGAGAAGGCCGCGGCCACCGAGGGCCGGCACGTGCGAGCGCCGTTAGGGCGTCGCCGCCGCCTCACTAGCGCCCGCCGGTGCGGCCGCCAGCCGCCGCCTCCAGCAGCCCCCGGAACGTCGCCGCCAGCTCGTCCAGCTCGTCCGCGCCGGCCGACGCGGACAGGAAGAAGAAGTTCCGACCGCCCTCTTCGTCGGGCGTGCAGTTGACCCGGAGGACGTCCCGGGCGCCATGTACCCGGAACCGGCGTTGTCGGACGCCCGGCAGGTCGAGGCCCTCGCGTTCGGTGAACATGAAGAACGACACGACCGGCGGCGGCGGCTCGAACGGCGCCGGGCGCGACCGCCCGGGCCTCGGCCAGCGGCACCGGGACCGCGCTGGCCGCCATGGCCTGGCGCAGGGCGGTCATGACCCGCGGCGAGACGTCCTCCAGCCGGTCGTCGGCGTGCACCTCGGCCCGCAGGCGCACCGGACCGACGAAGCTGCCGATCATCGTCCGCGGGCGCCCGGCCGGCTGCGGTTGGACACGGCCGAACCGACGACGAACCGCTCGGCCCCGGCCACCCGGGCCAGGGCCATCTGCAGCCACGACAGCATGACGACGAACGGCATCGTCCCGAGCGCCGGCACCGCGGCAACGAGCGAGTTCCACTGGTCAACGGGGATCTTGAAGTACCGCGTCCGGCTCGTCGGCCCGATCGCCATCGGCCATCGGCCGGCAGCCAGTGGTTCCTGCGCGGAGCGCGACCCAGTAGGTCGCGGCGCGGTCCTCCGTCGCCGGCGGCACCGGGTGGTCGAGCGCGTACCGGAGGTAGCTCGCCTCCGTCGGCACCGGCAGGTCCGGCATCGGACTTCCCGGCGTACTTGGCGTACGCCCGAGAGATCTCGGCCGCCACCAGCGTCCCCGACTCCCCGTCGACCAGCGCCTCGGCCACGAACACCGAGAGGACGTTCGTCTTCGGGTGGATCAGGTAGAGCGTCGCCCGCAGTCGAGCGTCCTCCCACGGCGACAGGTCGCGGTACTCGGCCTCGACCGACCGGACCGCCGCCTCCAGTCCGATGGCCTTCGGCCGGTCGTCCAGCTGGACTATCTGCAGCACCCCCGGCCGGAACGGCGTCACGACCTGCACCGGCGAGCCGTCGCCGGGCTCGAAGCGGCCCCGCAGCATGTCGTGGGCGCTGACGACGTCGTCGATCGCCCGGGCCAGGGCGTCGACGTCCAGGCGGCCGTTCAGCTGGTACACCCAGCTCATGAACTCACGGCTCGGGTTGAACGCCGACATCAGCAGCGACGACTGCTGGGTCAGCGACGTCGGGGCCCGCGTCGGGTGGTCGTCGTCTTGCGGCACGCCTCACTATCCAACCGGCCGCCGGCCCCGTCAACACGACGGCCCGGTTTTCCGATCCTGCCCGTGAGGCCGGTGCCTGGGGCCGTCGTGTGAGGATGGCCCGGTGCGCACCACCGTCGACCCCCCGACCGACCCGTCGTCCTACCCGTTCGTCCACGCCGTACGTGTCCGGTTCGCCGAGACCGACGCCATGGCCGTCGTCCACCACGCCGCCTACCTGCCGTACCTGGAGGAGGCTCGTGTCGCCTACCTGCGGTCCGTCGGCCACCCGTACACCACGTCTGCGGGACGACGGCGTCGAGCTCCCGGTCGTCGAGGTCGCTGTCCGCTACCTCCGTCCGCTCCGGTTCGACGACGTCGTCGACGTCCATCTCCGGCCGGCCGAGGTGCGGGGGCAACCCTCCATCTCGCCTACCTCCTGACCGTCGACGGCGAGCCGCGGGCGACCGCCGTCACCGTCCATGGGGTGCTCGTCGGCGGCCGGCCCGGCCGGGCCCCGGAGTGGCTCCGAGCCCTGGTCGACACCGCCTGACGACCCGCCCGGCCTCAGCCCGGCTGTCGCCGGGCAGGACAGCTAGCGCGGCCGGAAGCCGATCGGCCAGCTCGGCAGCCGGTGGATGGTGGCGTCCGGCCGACTGATCTCGTCGACCAGTCCGTAGCGCACGCGCCTCGTCGGCGCCGAGGAACCGACCGGACCGCAGGTCGTCGGTCACCTCGCTGACCGGTCGACCGACCGCCGTCGCCAGCCGCCGGCAAAACAGCGCCCATCGGGCCTGCCGGTCCTCGGCCCACCGCACGAGGTCGCCGGCCGAGCCGGCGAACGCTATCGTCCGGCTTCGACCAGCCGGAGCCGGCCGTGCGGCGTGATCATCCGGTGGGCGCAGACCGCCAACAGCCCGACGGCTGCGCCGCCGACGAGGCCGATGCACGTCCCTCGGACCGCGACGCCGGTCAGCTCGACGACGTCCATCAGCGACAATGCCGCGTCGAGCGAGCCGCCGGGGCTGTCGATCTGCAGGTGGATCGGATCGTCTCCCGGACGCGTCGAGCGTCATCAGCTCCATCGCCGCCTGGCCGGCGGCCTGGTCGTCGAGGGGGCCGGAGACGACGACGACCCGCCGTTCGAACATCCTCGCCCGCATCGTCTCGACCCACTCCGTCGTCATCGCCGCCCTCGCCGAGCCGCCAGTCGAGCTGCCAGTCGACGGCCGCGGCATACCGCTGCAGCGTCGACAACCGGATATCGCCGGTCCCGGTCTCCAGCCTGGCCACCGCCGACTGCGACGTCCCCATCCGCGCCGCCACCTCCGTCTGCGAGAGGCCGAGCGACCGCCGGCGGGCCACGAGCTCGTCCCCCAGGGCCCGCCGGCGGGCCGACATCTCTCGGAAGCCTGGGAACACTGATTCGTGGCGCCGTTCGCTCACCACCCCAGGGTACCCCCCGCCGGCCCCGATATCTCGTATGTGCGATATCGTTGGTGAGATACCACAAACGAGATGCCAGCGAGCCGAACGACGCCGAGGAGGCCACCGTGTCCCTGATCCCCACCGTGCTCGAGGAGTCGTCCCGCGGCGAGCGGGCCTTCGACCTCTACTCGCTGCTCCTGCGTGAACGGATCGTCTTCCTCGGCCAGGAGGTCGACGACCAGATCGCGAACGTCATCGTCTCTCAGATGCTCTACCTCGAGGCGCAAGACCCCGACAAGGACATCTCCCTCTACATCAACTCCCCCGGGCGGCCAGGCGTACGCCGGCATGGCTATCTACGACGTCATCCAGCACATCCGCCCGGAGGTCTCGACCATCTGCGTCGGCATGGGCATGTCGGCGGCGGCCATGATCCTCTGCGGCGGCGCCACCGGGAAGCGGCTTGCCCTACCCAACGCCCGGATCATGATCCACCAGGGCTCGCGCCGGGACCCGCGGCGCGCCCAGCGACATGGAGATCCAGCTACGCGAGGTGCTGGCGACGACCCGCCGGATGGCCGAGATCATCGCCCACCACACCGGCCGGCCGATCGAGCAGGTCGAGCACGACATCGACCGGGACTACTTCATGACTGCGGAGGAGGCCAAGCTCGTACGGCCTGATCGACGACATCATCGCCCCCCGTCGCGGGCTCGCCGCGCCGGCTGTCCTCGAAGCGGCCGGCGTCGGCTAACCGGTCGTTGTCGAGGTCGTCGTCGGTGCCGGCGCCGTCGTCGTCCGCGCCCCGGGAGCCGTCGTCGTCGTCGACGGCGACGTCGTGGTCGTCTTCGGCACCGTCGTCGTCGTGGTGGACGCCTGCCCTCCTGGCGCGGTCGACGTCGTCGCGGTGGACGGGCTCGTCGTCGTGGTCGCGTTGCCGCCCGTCGTCGAGCTCGTCGTCGTGGTCGTGGTCGTGGTCGTGCTCGTGGTCGAGGTCGTCGTGGTGGACGGGCCCGATGTGGGCGCGACCGAGACCCCGCCGGTGTCCCCGCTCGATCCGACTACCGACGACAGCGGCTTGCCCGCCAGCAGCTCGATGCACGTGACGACGACCAGCGCCACGACGAAGACGACCGCCGTCGACGCGACCAGCACCGGCCACCGGATGCGCCACCGCGGCCCGTCGCCTTCCCGGCCCGGCGGCGCCGGCGGCACCGGACGGCCGGGCGGCACTGCGGCGGTCGTGTCGGTCACCGCGTCGGCTCGTCCAAGGGTCTCGGTGGGCGCCCCGCCAGGGGCGGTCCCCTCGGTCAGCTCGTCGGCGCGACCGACCGACTCCACCGAACCGACGACCTGGGTGTCGGCGTCCGGCGACCCGACGGTCTCGGTCGCCCCGAGCGCCTCGGCCGCGACGACATCGGGTGCCGCCGCCTCGGCCGCTCCTGGGCTCGCCGTCCCCGCCGTCCCGGTGTCGCCGAACCGTCGGAGGATCGGCGCGTCCGGTTTCTTCACCGCCACCTGACGGACAACCTGATGGCCCCGCTCGATCGACTGGGCGACGAGCGTCGTCAACGTCGTCGCCACGATGCTGCCGATGGCGACGCCGATGACCGTGCCGGCCACGCCGAAGAACGACGCGATGACGGCGGCGGCGACCGCACCGGCGGCGGACGCGAGGATCTGTCGGAGGCTGATCTTCATGGATGTGAGGCCGGCCGGCCGTGAGCGACCGGCGCCGACTCGCCCGGGCACTGGCGTCTTCCCCTCGATCGAGCCCGTCATCCGGGCTCGTCGCCGGGCCCTCTGGGCCGACGGTCGGTCAGCCGAGCTTACCGGTCAGGTCCCGATCAGCGGCGTCCGCAGGCTGCCCTGGCCCTCCGCCACTGGCTGTGGGCGCCGTTCCCAGGTGTCCCGGCAGCTGTCCGAACAGAACCAGACCTCCTGGCCGAACGCGTCGTAGACGACCTCCTCGGCCACCTGCCGGGTGAGCGGGATCCCGCAGACCGGATCCGGCGACGTCGGCGGCTCGAGGGGCCGGAGCCCGATCCGCGAGATCGGTAGCGGCCGTTCGAGCCCCCGGATGACCGTGTCGTCGGTGCTCAGGACGCAGCCCCATTTCGGCAGCGCGTCGACGATCGTCGGTGCGGCGTAGATGACGCCGGCCGGGGCCATGTCGCAGAGGCGGGCCGCCACGTTGATGGCGTGCCCGATGTAGTCGTCGCCCTCGTGCAGGATGACCTCGCCGGACGACGCGCCGGCGCGCAGGCGGGTCGGGAGCCCGGCTTTCTCGACGGCTCGCAGCATCTCCATCGTGCCCGCCAACAGCGGCGTCGGCTCGACCGTTACGAGCATTGCCCCGTCACCCAGCCACTTCGCCACCCGCACGCCCCGACGAGAGCAGACGTCGCGGACGATTGACCGGAACGAGCTGAGGACGCTGACTGCCCGCTCGTCGCCTTCGGCCTCCGTGAGCGCGGTGAACCCGGAGAGGTCGATGAAGCCGAAATTGCGATCAGTCCGCACCGCACGATGCTGGCACGTTTGGGTTCCGCCCGGGTAGACCACTAGCCGTGCCCCTGCTCGACGACATCCGCCGCTATTGGGACGCCGACGCGCCGACGTACGACCTCTCACCCCGCCACCGGCCCCAGGACCCGGTCGTCCAGGCGGCGTGGACCGCCGCCCTCGAACGGCTTCTGCCGGCTCCCCCCTCCCGCGTCCTCGACTGCGGGGCCGGCACCGGCTTCCTGACCTTGATCGCCGCCCGGCTCGGCCACCAGGTGACTGCGCTCGACCTCTCGACCGCCATGCTCGACCGACTGCGGACCGCGGCCGATGCGGAGCAGCTCGACGTCCAGGTCGTCGTCGGGCCGGCCGACGACCCGCCGGCCGGCTTCGACGCGGTCATGCAGCGTCATCTGCTCTGGACGCTGCCCGACCCCGGTGGTGCCCTGGTTGCCTGGCGGGCCGCAGCGAAGCGGCTCGTCCTGCTCGAGAGCCTGTGGGGCGCCGCCGACCCGAGCGCCCAGGTACGTGGCCGGGCCCGACACTGGCTCGAGGGCCGGCGCGATCACCAGCCCGAGCACCATGCCGAGTACGCCCCGGCCATCCGCCAGTCGCTGCCGCTCGGCACCGGAACGCCACCGGCCCAGTTGATCGCCCTCGCCACCGCCGCCGGCTGGCCCGGCGTGCGGATCGAGCGCCTTCGCGACATCGAGTGGGCCGAACGCCAGGGCCTGCCAATGCCCGAACGACTGCTCGGCGTCACCCCGCGGGTGGCCGTCGTCGCCGGCTGAACCACCGGCTCGTGGTCACGGTCGGCTGAGCGCTCGATCCTCGAACTGGCGGGCACCGGCGTCGATCACCCACGCGTGCCCGAACTGGGCCATCGGTCGCGACAGCCGTGCCACCGTCCGCAGCGTGCGGTTCGCCGGGACGAGCGTCGACCGGAGCCGGACCCGGCAGCCGGCGGCGCGACCGTCGGTTCGACCGGCTGCCGCCCCGTCGACCGCCCGGTCGACCGGACCGTCGCTCGGGCCGTCGTCTTCGAGGTCGAGCCGGGCCGTCCCCCGGACGTCGCCGTCGACGACCGCGACGACGAGGTTCGGCGCGTCGACCTGCTCGACCGTCACCGTGAACCGCAGCACGTACGGCATCGGTGGCTGGATCTGGCACACCCAGACGTCACCGGTCGTCAGGCCGTTCGCCTCGAACCGCCGCAGCCACGGCCACCAGGTGCGGTACTCGCCCACCGACCCGATCGTCGTCCACACCGACCAGCGGTCGACCGCGAACCGGTACCGACGGTCCGAGACGAACGCGCCCCGCGCCGGGGCCGCCGAGACCGGGTCGTCCCCGGACGGATCGACGGCTGGGCGCCCGTCGGCACTCGGTGCCGTCACGGGACCCGGCAGGCCCCGTCGATGTCGAACACCTGGTTGAACCGGCCGAGCGCCAGCCAGGACGCCACGCAGAGAGCCAGGTCGACGAGCTCGTCGTCGGTGTAGGCCGCATGGAGCCGGTCCCAGAGATCGGTGTCGATCCGGCGGTGGTCAGTGGCGTACCGGGCGGCGAACTCCGCGGCCAGCTGTTCGCGCTCGGTCAGGATCACCCAGTCGGCCGCGGCGGCTGTGGCTGCGGCGGTTGTGGCGGATGCGACCCCGGCATCCCCGGCCCCCTCCCGGCCGACTTCGGCGTAGAACGCTTCGGGAACCGCGTCGGCGGGTAGCCCCCGGCTCGGCACGTCCCGGGCGGTGCGCCAGTTCGTGCAGATGGCACAGTCGTTGATGCGGGCGACGGTGATCCGGGCCGCCTCGAACTCCCGGATGCTCAGCCGGGAGCTCTCGTAGACGGCGTGGCTGAACCGTCCGGCGGCGGCCGTCAGGTCGGGGGCGAGCTGGGTCCAGACGTACGTGAGCGGATCCTGGCCGTCGGGCACATCGATCCGCGGCATCGCCCGATGCTAGAGGGCCGGCCCATCGGCCAGCAGGTCGGGGTGGCGGGCCGCCACCATCCGGCGGATGCCGTCACGCCACGGCACCGTCGTCCGCCCGACGAGCTCGTGCATCCGGGTCAGGTCGAGGTCGCCGCTGTCGACGGTGGCGGCCGTCGGTCGGAACGTCGGCGGCCGGCCGACGAGCTCGCCCATGTAGCCACACCAGTCCTGGAGGCTGGCGGCCTCGCCGCCCCAGTTGACGACGGTCGCCGGCACCGACGCCGCGGCGACCAGCCCGGGGACCGTGCCGACGATGTCGTCGTCGTGGATCGGGCGGTAGATGCTCGGTTGGTCGAGGTGCACCGGGATCGCCGACCCGTTGAGCAGCATCTCGAGATGGAAAGCCGGCCAGCCGCCCCCCGGTCCGTACGGGACGGACAGCCGGGCGATCGTCGTCGGCAGCTCGAACCGCTGGGCGCCCCACCGGGCCGTCGCTTCGGCGGCGATCTTGCCGATGCTGTACGTCCGGAGAAACGGCCAGACACCGTGGTTGTCGCCGAGCTCACCGTCCTCGGCGATCCGCCGGTGGCCGACGGCCTTGTAGACCGCGGCCGACGAGCAGTGCACGAACGCCTGCGCCCGCTGGTGATGCTCCATCAGCCAGGCCAAGCCGCCCACGTTGGCCTGCAGGTCGACGTCCCAGTCGTTCGTCTTGGCCACCGCGAAGTGCAGGATGACGTCCGCGTCGGCCGGCAGGCCGCCGATGTCGCCGGCCGCCAGGTCGACCGGGACACACCGGACGCCGGCCGCCTCCAGTCGCTGGCGGGCGGCCTGGTCGTTGAAGCGAGCCGCGCCGACCACCTCGTTACGGCCGGCCAACGCCACCGCTAGCGGCTCGGCGACCTGCCCGGTCACCCCGGTGACGACGATCGTGCGGCCCTCGAGCTCTCCTCCCCTGATGTCGGTGCCCCCCATGGCGACGCTCCTCTCGATCAGCCCGATGCCGGCCGGTGGTCCGGTGGTCGGCGCGGTGCCGGCCTGTGCTAATAGCTAGCCGGTGGGAACGCGACCGGCCAACCGGTACGAGCTGCTGAGCTGTGCCATCGGCGGTCACGTGCTCGTCGGGACGGACGCGGCGTCGGTGGCCGGTGCCGACCGGGCACTCGTGCGTGAGATGGCCGGCGACCGCTGGTTCCGATGCCTGCGCTGCGACGCGTGGGTGCCGATGCCCCCACCGGAGCACCCGGCGACCGAGTCGGTCCCCGGCCGTGACGAGATCGACCTGCCATTGCGCGGCCCGCTGCTACGGGACCGCTACGTCCTGCGCCTCATCGCCGTCGACCGGGCGATCCACGTCGTCGTGCTGACGGTGCTGGCGATCGTCATCTTCTTCTTCCTCGGGCATCGCAGCGGGCTCCGCCACGACTACGACGAGATCATGAGCTCGCTCACCGGCGGGCCGGGCAGGCCGGACCAGCTGACCGGCTTCCTCGGCTACTTCCGGCACCTGTTCCTGATCAGGCCGGCCCACCTGCTCGACGCCGGCCTGCTCGTCATCGGTTACGCGGTGCTCGAGGCGACCGAGATGGTCGGGCTGTGGTTGGCCAAGCGGTGGGCGGAGTACCTGACGTTCGTCGCCACCATCCTGCTCGTCCCGTTCGAGGTCTACGAGCTCGTCGACTCGTTCGGCATCTTCAAGCTGCTCACCTTCATCCTCAACGTCGCCATCGCCGTCTTCCTGCTGCTGGCCAAGCGGCTCTTCGGGCTCCGGGGCGGCCACCAGGCCGAGCACGAACGCCGGGTGAAGCTCGGCGGCTGGGCCGCCGTCGACCGGGCGACTCCGGACCTGGTCGTCGACTAACCCACGGTCCCGTCGATGGCCTGGCGGAGGAGGTCGGCATGGCCGTTGTGGCGGGCGTACTCCTCGATCAGGTGGACGACGATCCAGCGGAGCGAGACCTCCTCGCCACCGAGCCGGCGGCGGCCGACGTCGTCGAACGAACCGGCGTCGGCCACGATCTGGCGGGACCGACCACACGCCTCGTCGAAGGCGGCCAGGCCGTCGGCCGCGTTGTCCGGTGCCGCGCCGTCGAAGGCAGCGTCCCGATCTTCCCGGGTCGAGTACCGAGCCGGGAACGTCTCGTCGAGAAAGACGCGGCGGAACCAGAACGCCTCGAACTCGGCGGCATGGCGAACGATGCCGAGCAGCGACAACCCGGACGGCGGCACCGCCCGGGCGGCGAGCTGATCGGGCCCGAGGCCGTCGCACTTGGCCAACAGCGTCCGGCGATGGAAGTCGAGCCAGCTGACGAGCATCGTCCGCTCGTCGGCGATCAGCGGCGGGACGTCGGGCACCTCGCTCCTCCTCACGTCGGCGGCGGGATCTCGCCGGCGAGCAGCAGCTCGGCCGCGGCGAGCGCCTCAGCGGCCGGCCCGTCGAACGTGACGGTGCCGTGCTCGAGGACGACGGCGCCGCGGGCGAGGGCGAGGACGCGGTCGACCTGCTGTTCGACGACGAGCAACGCGGTTCCCTGCTGGTTGATCCGGCGGAGCTGGTCGTAGACGGTGTCGACGACGGCCGGCGACAGGCCGAGCGACAGCTCGTCGGCGATCAACAGCTTCGGCGGCACGACGAGCACCTTGGCCAGTGACAGCAGCCGCTGCTGGCCGCCGGACAACGTCCCGCCGTGTTGGCGACGGTGCTCACCGAGCACGGGGAACGCGTCGTAGGCCCGGGCCAGGGCGCCGGCGACGGCCCGCCGGCCGGCCCGCTGGCGGAACGCGACAACCAGGTTCTCCTCAACGGTCAGGTCGGCGAAGATGCCGCGACCTTCGGGCACGTGGGCGACACCGGCCCGGGCGACGCGGTGGGCCGGCCAGCCGGTGACGTCGGTGCCGCTGATGACGACCCGGCCGCCGGTCGCGGGGAGCAGGCCGGAGACGACCCGGGCGACGGTCGACTTGCCGGCGCCGTTCGGCCCGAGCAGCGCGACGGCACCGCCGTCGGGCACGGCGAACGAGACGTCGAACAGCGCCCGGTACGGGCCGTAGGCGGCGTCGACGTGGTCGACCTCGAGGGCGGTCACGCCGACGCCCCGAGGTACGCCCGACGGACCGCCCCGTCGGCCATGACCTGCTCGAACGGTCCTTGCGCGATGACCTGGCCGAGGTCCATCACGATGGCTCGGTCGACGACCTCGCCGACCATCCGCAGGTCGTGCTCGACGAGCAGGACGGCCATGCCGCGCTCAGCCTGGAGGGCGCGCAGGACGGACGCCAGCTGGTGGGTCTCGCGGACGTCGAGGCCCGACGACGGTTCGTCGGCCATCAGCAGCGTCGGCTCGCCGACGAGCGCCCGGGCCAGCTCGACGAGGCGGCACATCCCGAGACCGAGGGCGGCGACCGGCGTGTCGGCGACGTCGGACAGGCCGACGAGATCGAGCACCTCGCCGACGTGGCGCAGCTCGTCGGGACGGGGCGCGGCGCGGTTCACGAGGTCCTTCCACAGCCGGCCGTCGCCGCGGCGAGCCCGCTCGGCGACGACGAGGTGGTCGGCCACGGTGAGATCGCCGAAGACCTCGATCCGCTGGTACGTCCGGCCGAGCCCCATCCGGGCCCGTCGGTACGGCGGCACGTGGCCGAGGTCGTGGCCGCCCAGTGCGACGGTGCCGCGGTCCGGGCGCAGCTGTCCACCGATGCAGTCGAACAGCGTCGTCTTGCCGGCACCGTTCGGTCCGATCAGCCCGACGCTCTCGGCAGCGGCGATTTCGAACGTCACGTCGCGGACGGCGACGATCCCACCGAAGGCCTTCGTCACGCCGTCGACCGCCAGCAGACGTCGGGCCGTGCTCACCGACCGCTCTCCACCGCCGGTGCGGCCGGGCGGCTCCGCAGGACGATCCGCTCGACCCGGCCCGTCCACCGCCGCCGCTGGTACTCGACGATCCCCTCGGGGTGGGCCGCGTAGGTGAGGGCGCCGGCGGCGAAGAGGACGAACGTGAGCCCCTGCCAGCGCTGCGGCGCGTACGTCAGGAGCTGCTGGATGACGACGAAGCCGATACCGCCTTGGATGGCGCCCTCGACGGTCGTCACGCCGGTCGTGACGACGATGACGACGAAGGCCAGCGAGAGCTGATAGTTGAACTGGTCCGGGTTGATGATCGTCTGCTGCAGGGCGAGCAGGCTGCCGCCGATGCCGGCCACCACACCCGAGAGGGCGAAGACCAGCACGCGTTGCCAGCTGACGTTGATGCCGATACCGGCCGCGCCGACCTCACTGCCGCGGATGGCTGCGAGGTAGCGCCCGGTCGTCCCGCGTCGGACGAGCAGCACGCCGACCGTGCAGACCGCGAGAACGAGGATGGCGAGCACGAAGAGCGGATGGCCGTTCGGGTCGAAGAAGTCGATCGACCCGAGCCAGCTCCGGTGCAGCGCCAGGCCGCCTGTGCCGCCACTGACCGCGGTCTGCGAGAAGACGGCGGTGTCGAACAGGAGCGCGGCGGCCAGCGTCATCAGCGCCAGGCCGAGTCCCTTCAGCCGAAGGGAGACGAGGGCGAGGACCACGGCCACCGCGCCCGCGGCGACGGCACCGACGAGCCCGCCGAGCAGGAAGTTGAGCCCGAGGTGGTTGGCGAGCTGGCCGGCGGTGAACGCACCGACGCCGGCCAACGTGGCCTGGGCCAACGAGAGCTGGCCGCCCATCCCGGTGACGAGGGTGATCGAGAGGAAGATGGTCGAGAGCGCGAGCCCGGCGTTGAAGACGTTCTCCCACGCGTTCGGCATCCACGTCAGCATCGAGACGACGAACGCGGCGAGGACGACCCACCAGAGCAGCCGGATCGCCCGGTCGAGCTGCGGTGCCCGGCTGGCCGCGGCAGTCGGTGGGGCCGGCGGGTCGACCGACGACAGCGGGTCCTTCGACCCGTCGAGCGAACGTAGCCCGGGCACGATCAAGAGCGCGGCGACGAGGACGAGGAACGGCAGCGACGGCAGCACCGCGGAGTGCCAGATGCTGTTGGCTGTCAGATAGCCCTGGGCGGTCACGCTGACGACGCCGACGACGACCGCGACGAGCGCGGCCAGCGGCATCGACCGGAGCGACGCCCAAGCGGCGGCGGCGATCGCCGCGACCATCAGCGTGATGTAGTCCTGCACCTGCAACTGAGCCTCGACCGGGGCGAGCAGGACGCCGGCCAGACCGGCGAGGAGCCCGGACACGGCCCACGCGACCGCGACGACCCGGTCGGCGTCGACGCCGTCGAGTTGGACGAGCCGTCGGCTCTCGACCGCGGCCCGCATCTGCAGGCCGAGGCCGGTGCCACGCATCAGCACGACGAGTGCCGCGAGGACGACGGCGGTGACGACGACGGCGCTGAGGAAGATGCCGTTGATCGGCACCTCGGCCAACCCGAAGAGGTGGAAGTAGACGGTTGTCGGGTTGAAGGCGATGCTCGGGACGTCGTCGAGGTTCCCGCTGCCGAAGACGACCGAGAGCAAAGCGGGGATACCGACGAGCAGGCTGATCCCGGTGACGATCTTGGCAGTCGTGTCGTTGCCCGGGATCCGTCGGAAGAGGTAGCGGTCGAAGAGCAGGCCGAGGCCGGGACCGACGACGACGATGGCGACGATCGCGGCCAACCAGACCGGCCAGCCGTGGTTGTCGATCAACCAGGCGTAGAGGAACGCCGACGCGTACGCCTGCGCGCCGAAGGCGAAGTTGAAGACGCCGGTCGCCTGGTACGTGAGGACGAGCCCGACGGCGAACACGGCGTAGGCGCAGCCGTCGGGGATGCCGGGGACGGCAAAACCCAAGAACTGCTCCACGCCGGCCGCTCAGCTCACCGACGGTCCGGGGGTGCCCGGCTTGGGCGCCCGTGGCGTCGGGTGGCGGACGCCGGGGCCGAAGCAGACGAAGACTTGTTGGCCCCGGGTAAACACCGGCTGGAACACCTTTCCTTGGGCCTGGGTGAAGGCACTGCAGAACGGCGGCGTGGCCTTGAAGTGTGTGACCGTCCAATCGACCGGCGTCATCAGGCCGTCGGCGGTGAACGTGGTCATCTGGTTCGTCACCTTGATCAAGTTGGCCTGGGTCATTCCGCCGCCGGCCGCGCCCTTCGCGTTCTTGCCGGCGGCCCGGATACCGCCGACGAGCAGCGCGGCCGACTCCCAACCTTGGATGGCGGTCTCTGTGCCGACGTCCGCCGGCTCGTACTTCTTCATCGCCAACAGGTACTCCTTCAGACCCGGGTAGACCTTCTGGTTGGCGGCGAGCGGGACGTGCTGGACGAGGAAGTACACGCCCTGGACGAGGTTCGAGTAGTGGTCGAGCGTCGCCTGGTCCTGGCCGTTGAGCCAGAGCTGCTTGACGTGAAGCCCGTACTGCTTGATGCCACGAGCGAGAGCGACGTTGCCGTCGACTGTCATGCAGCTCAGCACGAAGTCGGACTTGGCGGCCAGGATCCGCTGGACGTCCGGCGTGAGGTCGGGGTTGACCGGCGGCAGCTTCAGGTCGGTGTAACTGATGTGGTAGCCGCCGGCCTTGAGTTGGTTGACCGCGGCCTGGCAGGCGGCGGACGAGCTCGACACGTTGTAAGCGAGGACGGCCAGCGACGTCGCCTTCGTCTGCTTCAAGAGGTAAGCGATCTCCGGGAGGATGCTGCCGTATGTCTGGACCGACCCCCCGGAGCCGAAGAGGTTCGGCGGCCCGGCCCAGTCGCCAGTGACGTTGTAGCCGTACGTCGGCGTGCACGTCGACTCGAGGTACGTCGGGTTGAAGAAGTACGACGACGCGATCACCGCGTACGCGTGGTCCTGGTCGACGACGGTGTGGGCGAGCGAGACGAAGCGGCTCGGTGTCCCGCCGTCGTCGAGGTCGTAGGCGAGCGAGATCTTCCGGCCGTTCACGCCACCCGCCGCGTCGACCATGTCGAAGTACGCCTGGACGCCCTTGACGAGCGGGGCGAAGTCGGCGCTGATCGGACCCGAGAGCGTCGAGATGGCGCCGACGTTGATCTGCTTGGCGGTCACGCCGGGCGAGCCGGTACCGGTACCGGCGGCGCATTGGAGCGAGCCGGCGGCCGCGGTGGCGCCGGCGGCGGCCGGGGCGGCGGCGGCGGCGGCGGCCGTCAGTCCGACGGTCGAGATCCCCGCGGCGGGCACCACCGCGAACAGGACGGCTGCTATCAGGGCTTTTCGGAGGGTGCAGGTCGCCATGCCGTCAAGGGAAGCTACCAGCAGGCACTCGGGAAGCGGCGGCTCCGGGGTCGGGCGGTCTCGGCGTCGGCGGCCCCCTAGGTTGGCGACATGGCGCGTGTCCTGGTCACCCGGCACCTCACGCCGGGCGCGCTCGACCCGTTACGAGCTGCCGGCATCGACGTGGTCCAGCGTCCCGAGGACACGCCGTGGTCGCCTGGCGAGCTCAGGTCAGCGGCGCCGGACGTCGACGGCATCCTCTGCCAGCTCACCGACCCGATCGATCGGGTGGTGCTCGAAGCCGGTGCGGCCGGCCGCCTCCGCGTCGTCGCGAACGCCGCGGTCGGCTACGACAACATCGACGTCGTGGCGGCCGCCGGGCTCGGCGTGGCCGTCTGCAACACGCCGGGCGTCCTCGATCAGACCGTCGCCGACCTGGCGTTCCTGCTGATCCTGGCGGCGATCCGACTGACGTCGGAGGCGGAGGCCGATCTGCGGGCCGGTCGGTGGACGGGGTGGGGGTTCGCGGACCATCTCGCCCGAGACGCCCACGGTTCGGTGCTCGGTCTCGTCGGTTACGGCCGGATCGGCCGGGAGGTGGCCCGACGAGCCGACGGGTTCGCCATGGAGGTCCTGCACCACACCCGCCGGCCGACCGGCCTTCCCGGTTACGTCGACCGGCTCGACGATCTGCTGGCGGCAGTCGACGTGGTGAGCATCCATGTCCCGCTGACCGAGGCGACCCGCCACCTCATCGGCGCCCGCGAGCTGGCCTTGATGAAGCCCACCGCGGTCCTCGTCAATACCGCCCGGGGCGCGGTCGTCGACGACGACGCGCTCGTCGACGCGCTGACGTCCGGCCGGCTGTTCGCGGCCGGGCTCGACGTCTACCCGGCCGAGCCGACCGTCAGCCCCCGGCTGCTCACCGCTCCCCGCGTCGTCCTCCTCCCCCACGTCGGCAGCGCGACGGTCGGGACGCGGACGAAGATGGCCCGGCTGGCTGCCCAGGGGATCGCCGACGTACTGGGCGGCCGGACCCCGCCGAACCTCGTCACCGGCTGAACGACCGGCGCCGACCCGGAGACGGCGGGGGCGCCTGTTACGGTCGGCCGGTGCTCCACCGCCGGCTGACCGCGGCCACGGCCGCTATCGCCGCCTCGACCACCGCGCTCTTGGGCTTGGGCGCCGCGGCAGCGGGCGCGGCCACGACGACGACCACTACGAGCTCCCCGGGGACCACGACGACGACCACAACGGCGGCGGGCGCCAAGGCGCTGCTCGCGGCGTCGCTGGCGGCCGCCAAGAGCCAGCGCGCCGTCCACTTCACAGCGACGAGCACCGTCGGCTCCGAGTCGATCACGATCGTCGCCGACGTCGCGGCGACAAAGGGCGAAGAGGCGATCACGGTCACCAGTGGCGGCCATACCGGCCACGTCGATGCCCGGTTGGTCAAGAAGGTCGCCTACTTCCGGGGCGATGCCGCCGGGCTGGAGCGCTACCTCGGACTGCCGTCGACACTGGCCTCGAAGTACGCCAACCGCTGGATCTCGTTCAAGTCGTCGGACAAGTACTACGCGACAGTCTCCCGGGCCATGACGATCTCGTCGGCCGTCGGCCAGATCTCGGTCCAGGCCCCGATCGCCAACGGTCCGAGCTCGACCGTCAGTGGCGCGGCCGCCATCAGCATCACCGGGACGACGAGCAGCCTTGGCGGCAAGGGGCCGGCCGCGCTCTACCTGCCGGCTCAGGGCAGCCTGCTGCCGATGCGCTACACGGGCCAGGGGAAAGAGCAGAAGCAGAAGGCCACCGGCCAGGTCGACTTCAGCAACTGGGGCGAGTCGTTCTCGGTGGTCGCGCCGGCCAAGGCCGTGCGGTCTTCGTCGGTCTAGGCCGGTATCGTCGGGAAAACAGTCGACGACGCCGGGAGGTCGGGATGGAGATCCACGACAAGCTCTACCTCGGAGGCCAGTGGACGCCATCGTCCGGCCTCGGGGTCCACGAGATCGTCGACTCGAACACCGAAGAGGTGATCGGCAAGGTCTCCGAAGGAACCGACGAGGACGTCGAGCGGGCCGTCGACGCAGCCGCGGAGGCGTTCTTCGCCTGGTCGTCGACGGCAGTCGACGAGCGGGCCAAATGGCTCGAACGGGTCGGCGAAGGGCTGCAGGCCCGGAGCGACGAGATCGCCGCCACGATCTCCCGCGAGGTCGGCACGCCGAAGTCGCTGGCCGGTCCGATCCAGGTCGGCCTGGCCGTCTCCGCCTTCGCCGACGCGGCGTCGCAAGCCAGAGCGCTGGCCTGGGAAGAAGAGGTCGGCAACTCGCTGATCGTCCGGGAGCCGATCGGCGTCGTCGGGGCGATCACGCCGTGGAACTACCCGCTGTACCAGATCGCCCTCAAGGTCGCCGCCGCCCTGGCCGCTGGCTGCACGGTCGTGCTCAAGCCCAGCGAGATCGCCCCGCTGAACGCGTTCGCCCTGGCCGAGGTGGTCGACGACATCGGACTGCCACCGGGCGTCTTCAATCTCGTCTCCGGATCCGGCGCCATCGTCGGCGAGGCGATCGCGTCGCACCCGAAGGTCGACATGGTCTCGTTCACCGGGTCGACGCGCGCCGGCAAGCGCGTCATGCAGCTGGCCGCCGAGTCGGTGAAGAAGGTCGCGCTCGAGCTCGGCGGCAAGTCGGCCAACGTCCTGCTCGAAGACGCCGACATCGACACCGCGGTGCCCGCCGGCCTCTTCGCCTGCTATCTCAACTCCGGCCAGACGTGCTCGGCCCTCACCCGGATGATCGTGCCTCGGTCGCGACTGGCTGAGATCGAGGAGAAGGCCGTCGCGGCGTCGGCCGGCTTCGCCCCTGGCGACGCGTTCGCCGACGGCGTCCTCGTCGGCCCGCTCGTCTCGGCCGCCCAGCGCGACCGGGTGCGCGGCTACATCCAGAAGGGGATCGACGAAGGGGCCAAGCTGTTGACCGGCGGGGTCGAACCGCCGGAAGGCCTCGACAAGGGCTACTTCGTCCAGCCGACGATCTTCTCGGAGGTCACGTCCGACATGACGATCGCCCAGGAGGAGATCTTCGGTCCGGTCCTCTCGATCCTCCCGTACGACACAGAGGAAGAAGCGATCCGCATCGCCAACGACTCGATCTACGGCCTGGCCGGCGGCGTCTGGTCGGCCGATCCGGCCCATGCCGAGGCCGTCGCCCGACGACTGCGAACCGGTCAGGTCGACGTCAACGGCGGCGCGTTCAACCCGGCGGCCCCGTTCGGCGGCTACAAGCAGTCCGGCGTCGGCCGCGAGCGCGGGCGGTTCGGCGTCGAAGAGTTCTTGGAGACGAAGTCGCTCCAGCGCTGACCGCCGGCTAGCGGCCCACCTCCTCTGCCGCTCTCTCGACCAAGGTCGCCGCCCACTTGACGGCGGTCTGAGCCTTGCGGGCCGAGACGGGCATGACGCCGTAATGCGCTTCGTCCTTCATATCGAGCAGCCGGGCCAGTATCTCTGAGAGTTTCTTGCCGTCCGGCGTGGCCGTCTTCAAGAATCTCCGTGGCCCCTCGATGGTCCTCGCCGCGGTGCCGGAAAGCGAGCCGGACACAGCAGATCGCATCTGCCGCCGCGATACCGGCGAGGACCGCGTCACCGGCAGCGACGTTCAAGAACTCATCCCGCGCCCGCTCACCGAGGGCGAGTGTGGCGACCTCCAGATACGCGGCCGCCTCCTTGGCCCGCGCTCGGGCATCTTGCCGACCACAGGCCGCCGTACGACGTGGCTGAGCCATTGGGTCAGGGATCAGCCCTTGGCTGACGGCTCGAGAACGCGGTGGGCATGATGTCGATGGAGTCCCGCTCGATCTCAGCCCAAATGCCTTCCTTCGTCGAGCGGCCGATCCACTCGGCATACGACACGTCGACCACCTGGACGGGATTTCCCGTCCAGGACATCACCCGGGCCCGTAGTCGATCGATCTGTTTCGTCCACAACGACACTGCGGCCTGACCCCATGACGGCGGAGCAGAGAATGCAACAGCCGCTTTGCGGAGAACGGTCGCCTGCCGGGGGACCCTTGGGTCTCCCGGAAACAGCGGATGGACGAGCAGGATGTCGATATCGCTCCGCTCGTCGCCATCACCCCTGGCAGCCGAGCCGAAGACGTACGCGTGATATGGGTCGACCTTCCATCGGCGCAACTCGCCGCGCAACCGCTTCCAGAGCTCGAGGCGCAGATCGGCGAGAGCTTCCGCTATCGGGGCGGCGACGTGGTCCCGGTTCAGTTCGAGCACTTGGTTCCGCCCCATGGACGTCGCTCGGACGATGCCCTGTTCGACCAAGCGAGCCAGGCACCGTCGGATACCGATCTCGGACCCCCGAGCCGACTCGGCTGCCACCTCCCCCACCGTCAACGGCCGTCCAGCTCGAGCCAGCACGGCCAGGACGGCGCCGTCGAGGGTCGGCGCGACTGCCTGAGTCGGGTCCCCCAGATTCATTGTCTTAAAGTATAGATCACTATCACAAAGGATAGTTACCTATCTTTGTTGATACCTCGAGGCCTCGAGTGGGTTAGCGGGCCAGACGGCCCACCAGGGACGACGAGGCCACTACGCCTACGATGACCCAGCCGACGAGCACGGCGAAGTCCAGCCCCACGTGGCCGGACACCCCGGTCAGCATGCTTCGGAGGGCGTCGACCTCGTAGGTGAGCGGATTGACCTTGCTGAGCACCTGCAACCATCCCGGCATGATTGTGATCGGATAGAGGGCGCTCGACGCGAAGAACAGCGGCATCGTGATCATCTGGCCGATCCCCATCAGCCGATCCCGCTTCAAGACCACCCCGGCCACCGTCATCGAGAGGCAAGAGAAGAAGGCGGCCCCCAGTAGGACCACCAGGAATGATCCGACGATGTGGAGAGGATTGTTGGACAGGTCCACACCCAAGATGGCGGCCAACACCAGGACCACCACCACCTGGGCCATGGCCCGGATACCGGCCGCGAACGACTTGCCCAGGATCAGGGCCGACCGAGGAGTCGGCGTGACCAACAGCTTGGTCAACACGCCGGCGTCTCGTTCCCAGATGATCTGGATGCCGTAGAAGATGGCGACGAACAGGCCGGACTGGGCGATGATGCCGGGGGTCAGGAACTCCAGGTAGGGCTGGTTGTCGGGGGTGGGGATGGCGTGGATCCGGTTGAAGGTCTCGCCGTAGATGACCAGCCACAGGACCGGCTGGACGGCTCGGGTCAGTAGCTCCGTCCGGTCGTGCCGTAGCTTCTGCACCTCGACGAGGCAGAACGTGTAGACGCGGCTCGGGAACTGCCGCCAGACCCGGGCGTCGACACCCGGCCGGGCCTCGGCGGCGACGTCAGCCGACACGGCCGGCCGTCCTGCGGGTACTGCGGACGGTGCGAAGGCCGCCCTTGTCGTCCTCGGCGAGGCTGCCGCCGGTGTGCCGGCGGAAGACGTCCTCCAAGGTGGCGTCCGGGCCGAGCTCGTCCTTGAGGGCCTGCGGCGTCCCCTCGGCCCGGATGTGGCCCAGGTGCATGAGCGCCACCCGATCGCAGAGCACGTCGGCCTCCTCCATGTAGTGCGTCGTGAGCAACACCGTCATCCCGGTGGCCTGGCGCATCTCCTCCACCCGCTGCCACACGCCGTCCCGGGCCACCGGGTCGAGGCCGACGGTCGGCTCGTCGAGGACCAGCAGCGCTGGCTGGTTGACGAGCGCCTGGGCCAGCTCCAACCGACGGATCATGCCGCCGGAGTACGTCCCGGCCAGCCGGCTGGCCGCATCGCCCAGTCCCATCGCCTCCAGCGCGTCGTCGACCCGTTCCCGGCGCTGCCGGCGCGGCACGTCGAACAGCCGGGCGAACCAGCTGACGTTCTCCCGGCCGGTCAGCGCCGCTTCGATCGAGAGCTGCTGGGGCACGTAGCCGAGCAGCCGGCGGACGGCCATCGGCGCCCGCCGGACGTCGTACCCGAGCACGTGCACGTCGCCCTCTTGAAGGGGCAGCAACGTGTTGACGACCCGGATCGTCGTCGTCTTTCCGGCGCCGTTCGGGCCGAGCAACCCGAAGACCTCGCCCCGACCGACGGCCAGGTCGATGCCGTCCACCGCCGCGTAGTCACCGAAATGGTGCCGCAGGCCCTGCACTTCGAGCGCCGGTTCGCTCACTGCGCCTCCTCGATCGCGTCGCTCACTGCGCCTCCTCGATCGCGTCGCTCACTGTGTCTCCTCGTTCGCGTCGCTCACTGCGCCTCCTCGATCGCGTCGCTCACTGTGTCTCCTCGATCGCGTGGCTCACGGTGTCTCCTCGATCGCGTCGCTCACGGTGTCTCCTCGTTCGCGTCGCTCACGGTGTCTCCTCGTTCGCGTCGCTCACGGTCTCCTCGACCGCGTCGGCCAACCGGGCCAGCACCACCAGCGCATCGGCCACGACCGCCTCGTCGGCCGGCCCCATCCGGCCCAGCGCGTCAGCCAACGCCTCCACCCGACGGTCCCGCCACGCCGTGACCTTGCGCCGGGTCTCGGGCTCGAGGTCCAGCTGAGCCACCCGCCGGTCCGACGGGTCGACCAGACGGAGCATGACCCCACGCTCGGTCAGCTGGCCGACGAGCGTGCTCACCGTGTTCGGGGCCAGTCGCAGATCCTCCGCCGCCTCCGCCACGGAGATGCCCGGACGGCGCCGGACCACTCGGACGAGTTCGAGCTGGGCGCCCGTCAGCGCGGCCAAGACCGCCGGCCGGCCCGACAGCCGCCGCACCGTCCGGCGAACGGCGGCCATCGTTCCCAGGAGCTCGTCGGCCATCGCCGTGCGGTCGAGCGCACCGGCTCCGCCGGTCGGGCCGGAAGCGGCACCGGCGACGGGCGGCCGATCCGGCCGGACGGGAGTCGGCGAAGCGGGGTTCGGCATCGGGCCCATATTACCTCTGTGACAGAGGTAAGTATGCTGTCGACCGTCACACCGGGGGCCGGAGCAAGGGACGTCGTCGGAGAAGCGTCGTCCGAGAGACCCAGGAGAGAGGACCAGTCATGACCGACGGAATGCGGGCGGAGACGATCAGGATCACCGGCCACGAAGACGCCGAGCTCGAGGCCTACCTGGCCCAGCCGCTTGGCGACGGGCCGTACGGCGGTGTGGTCGTCATCCATCACATGCCCGGCTACGACGATCCGACCAAGGAGATCACCCGCCGGTTCGCGGCCGCCGGCTACCTAGCGATCTGCCCGAACCTCTACAGCCGCGAGGGCATCGGCGTGAGCCCGGACGACGCCGCAGCGTCCGCCCGGGCCAAGGGTGGCATCCCCGACGAACAGCTCGTCGGTGACGTCGCCGCCGCCGCCGCCCACCTCCGATCGCTCGCGACGTCCAACCAAAAGGTCGGCACGATCGGCTACTGCTCCGGTGGCCGCCAGTCGTTCCTGGCCGCGGTGAGCCTGCCGCTGCAGGCCGCCGTCGACTGCTACGGCGCGTTCGTCACCGGTACGCCACCGGACGGGTTCCCGGTGAAGGTCACGCCGCTCGGCGACCGGGCGAAAGACCTCGGCTGCCCCCTGCTGGGCCTGTTCGGCGTCGAGGACCAGTTCCCGTCCCCCGAGCAGGTGGCCGAGCTCGAAGGCCTGCTGAAGGCGGCCGGCAAGGACTACGAGTTCCACAGCTACGAAGGCGCCGGCCATGCGTTCTTCTCCGTCGACCGGCCGGCCTACCGCCCGGAGGCGGCGAACGACGGGTGGCAGCAGATCTGGGCCTTCTTCGGCCGACACCTCGGGAGCTGAGCCATGTGCACGTACCAGACTGAGAAGGTGACCGTGCAGGGCAGCGGGAAGGGCGCGAACGGGTGGTTCCCGCTCACCGACGCCAGCGTCTACTTCGACCACCCCGTCCACGCTCCGGCCGACCACACCGTCAACCTCGACTTCTTGAACCCGGGCCGGGGACCGGCCGCCCGGGTCGCGGTCGAGCTCGATCCGGCCTCCGCCCGGGCCTTGGCCGAGGCCATCTTGACGACGCTCGACGCCGCGCCGGCCGCCCTGCTCGACTGACCGAGACCCGCCGGGCGGCGCCAATTGCCAACGGACAGCGAGAAACGATGCACAATGTGGGGCCGCCGAGGGCGAGCACCTCATACCCCTAGTGCAGAAAGAGAGTCACACTCGATGAACAAGTCCGAATTGGTCGCGGCGATCGCCACCCACACGAAGGTTGAGCGCAAGTCGGTCGCCGCCGTGCTGGATGGCCTCGAGGACGTCGTGTCGGCGAACGTCAAGAAGGGCGAGAAGGTGGCTCTCACCGGTTTCGTGAGCTTCGAGCGGGTCGACCGCAAGGCCCGGACCGCCCGGAACCCGCAGACCGGGGCCCCGATCAAGGTGAAGGCCTCCAAGGCCCCCAAGGTGACGGCCGGCGCGACCTTCAAAAAGGTCGTCAACGGCCAGACGCCGGCGCCGAAGCTGATCACCAAGTAGTCACCGGCCGACCGGACCGCCGCCCGCTCGCCCGGTCGGTGGTCCGGTCGGTGCGCGCCCCGGCACCGGTCCGAGGCTCAGCCCCGGGCGGCCTCTTCGTCTTCGATCGCCGCGATCTCCTCGATCCGTTGCTGGTGCCGGCCCCCGTCGAACGCGGTGGCGAGGAAGACGTCGACGATGTCGAGAGCGAGCTCCTCGGCGACGATCCGAGCCCCGAGCGAGAGCACGTTCGCGTCGTTGTGACGCCGGGCAAACCGGGAGGTGTACTCGTCGTGGCACAGCGCGGCCCGGGCCCCCCGGACCTTGTTGGCGGCCAGCGCCTCACCCTGACCGCTGCCACCGATGACGATGCCGACGTCGGCATCGCCAGCGACCACCCGGCGAGCGCACCCCGCGCAGATCGGTGGGTAGTCGACCGGCTCGGTCGAGTGCGACCCGAGGTCGACGACGTCGTACCCGGCCGCTTCGAGATGCTGGACGACGGCCAGCTTCAGGGGGTACCCGGCATGGTCGTTGGCGACGGCGATCCGCATGGTGTGCTCACCTCCCGCCCCGACCGTAGGCGACGGCCTGGTCGCGGACCATCGCGACGAGGTTGCCGAGGGCGATGTTGACGTCGACGAGGTGCAGGCCCCACGTCGGCCCGAGGCTCTCGGTGACGACCGGCCGGCCGTCGGCCGGTCCGGCGGTCACCTGCAGCCAGCTGGCGCCGTCCTGGTACTCGCATCGTCCGCGGTAGAGCCCCGGGTACGCCACCCACGGCGTGGACGCGGTCGGCGCGCCGGCAGCCTGTGTGCCGAGCCCGCTCGCCGTCGACGAGGACGGGAAGTACGGCCGGAGCGCACCGGTGCCGCCCGGGGCCGCCGGGTTGACGCAGAGCACCTGGAGACCCGCCGTCGCGGTGCTGCCCGACAGCGAGCTGACCCCGACGCCCGGCCGGCCGAAGAGGCTGTCGGCCGGCGGCGTCTGGCCGAAGCTGGAGTAGGCGACGACACAGCCGACCTGGCTGGCCGATCGGCAGGCCGGGATGTGCCGGAAGCTCCCCCCCACCGTCTTGCCGATCGGCACGGTGACGTTGCCTCCGAGGATGATCGCCGAGACCAGCCGCTGGCGGACCGCCGGGTACGGGTCGACCTGCGACCGGAGGAGCTGGATGAGCATCGACGCTCCCTGTGAGTGACCGATCACGACGACGCCGCGGCCCCGGTTGTCGTGGGCCAGGTAGTCCCGCCAGGCCGCCAGCACGCCGGCGTAGGCCACCTGTAGGGCGGACGGCGTGATCTCTGTCGGATGGGCCAGCGCCTGCAGCGTGATCTGCCGGTACATCGGCGCATAGACGCGGCAGTCCTCCGAGAACCGTGACGCCTGGGCTCTCGCCACCGCCGTCTCGGCCGCGTCGATCCGTAGGTTCGCGTTGACCGTCGGTTGCTGGCTAACCGTCGGGTAGACGTAGAAGCAGTCGATCGGCGGGTTCGTCGACGGACGGGCCGGCTGGACCGTCGTCTTCCCCCCGGCCCCGACGACCGTCGTCGTCAGACTGGCGGTGCACGGGTCGTCGGTCATCCCGGGCCGACAGAGCCAGACCGTCCCGGCCAGCGGCCGCCCGATCGCCGCGCCGGCCGGCCCACCCACGCCGGCCGCGACCGGCACCAAGCCGACGAAAACGGCGGCGAGGACGGCAGTGACCGCGGCCTTTCCCACCAGCCCACATTCCCACGGATCACCGTCGCCGACGGGCCATCGGGCCCCGGCGACAGGGCTCCGTCGGCGGCTTCTGGGTTACCGGTCCGCCGGCAGGCTGACGCCGGCACCGGCCAGCGCGCCGGCGAAATGCTTCTCCCACGCCGCAGCCGTCTCGACCGGCCACGGCGGGTGCTCCGGCTGCTCCGCGAACATCACCCGGACCGCGCCGACGACGGACGCCGGGTCAGGCGAACACGCCAGCGCACCCCCCTGTTCGAGCTCGTGGAGGGCGTTCTCCCGGCCGTGGCCGGGGACGACGTCGAGGATGACGAGCCACCGACCGACGACCCTCGCCTCGTGGCACGTCTGGCCCGGCGACGTCACGACGGCGTCCGCCGCCGCCATCAGCTCGGGAACCCGGTCGGTGAGGCCGAACGGTCGGACCGTCGGGTACCGGTCGGCGGTGGCGTCGAGCCGCCGCCGCAGCACGTCGTTGAGACCGGCCACCGCCAGGACCCAGTAGCCCGCGCCGGCCAGCGCCTCGGCCGTCTCGGCCAACGGCCCCAGCCCCCAACCGCCGGCCATCAACAGGACGCACGGCGCGTCGGCCGGCACGCCCGAGCGCGTCGCGGGCGACCGCCCGGTCGGGCGCCCGGTAGAACGCCGGCCGGACCGGCGGCGGCACGACCGCGATCGGCGCGCCCGGCTGGTACCGCCGGACGGTGTTGGCCGCCAACGACGAACAGACGACGTAGAGGTCGATGCCGTCGGCGACCCACAGCCGGTGGGCGCACGCGTCGGTGCAGACCGCCACTGCGGTGATCGCCGGCCGTTCCTCCTTCAGGCGGGCGCTCGTCGTCACGCCGGTCGGGAAGACCGAGACGACGAGCGGATAGCCGGCCAGTGCGTCGAGCTCCCGCCGCAGCGCCGGGACGAGCCGCCGGCTGGCACCCCGCTCCAGTGCCCGCGGCAGCCACGATCCCGAGCGGAGGTGGCTGAAATGGAACCCGTCGTAGACCGACGGGATCTCGAGCATCCGCCGGAACGCGGCCATCCCGACTCGGGCCTGCGGACCGCCGAGCAGCGCCATGCAGTCGAGCACCCGTCCGTCGACGCCGCCGTCCGCCAGGGCGGCCCGGCACGCCTCGGCCACCGAATCGTGCCCTTTACCGATCGACCCGGACAGGATGAGCGCCGACTCCGGCGCGCCCCCGACGCCCGGGTCACGCGACCAACTCCTCGATGGTGACCGCCCGCAACCGCCGCCGGTCGAGCTCGTCCGCGACGAGCTCGAGGGCGTCGAGCCCGGCCTTCCACATCCCCGGGCGGCCGAACCGGTCGTTGTCGTGGAGCAGCACGATCGCTCCCGGGCCGTAGACGGTGGTTGATCCGCGCGGCCACCTCGTCGGCGCGGGCCGTCGTCCATTCCCGCCCCCATGCCGACCAGAGCACCGTCTCCCAGCCGCGGCGCCGGGCCTCCCACAGCGTCGTCGCCGTGGCCTGGCCGTAGCGTCGGCCGGTACCAGCGCGGGCGAACACCGACCGCCGCCATCGCTTCCTCGGCGGCCAGCAGGTCCCGGCGGACCCATCGAGGCGAGCGGGCCAGATGGTGCCGATGGTCGTACCCGTGCGTCTCGACCTGATGGCCACGCCGGACCACCTCGGCCACGCAGGTCCGGGTCCCGGGCCGCCAGCGACCCGAGCACGAAGAACGTCGCCCGGAGGCCGAGCTGGTCGAGCCGGTCGAGGGCGGCCGGCGTCGCCACCGGGCTCGGGCCGTCGTCGAACGTCAACGCCACCCCGTCACCGTGGCCCGCGCCAGCGGCAGAGCCGCCCGGGCAGCGCCTCGAACGGCGCCCACTGGCCGAGGACCACCGTGCTCGGGACGTACTGCGCGACCGAGCGCAGTACCAACAGCACCGGCGGCGAGGGTCCGGACCGTGCGGGGCACTGTTGCGGTCATACCCCCCTGGGTCGGGTTCTCACCCGGTGGGCTCCCCGCTCAGGGCGGACACCGGGTTGGCCAGGTCCCCGCGGTGCTGGCGCTCGAGCAGCATCGCCTGCAGTGCCGGCACGACCTCGTGCCAGTCGCCGACGATACCGACGTCGGCGTGACCGAAGACCGGTGCCTCCGCGTCGGCGTTGATCGCCAGGACCGTCCCGGCCGCCCGAACGCCGACCATGTGGTTGAACTTCCCGCTGACACCGATCGCGATGTAGAGGCGCGGGGCGATGCTCCGCCCGGTGATGCCGACCTGTCGGGCCCGCGGCGCCCATCCCTTGTCCGTGACCTTGCGCGACGCGGCCAGCTCGGCCTCGAAAATGGCCGCCAGGGCGCTCAGGTCGGCGTACTCGTCCGGGTGCACGCCGGCGCCCACGCCGATGACGACCTCCGCTCGGGCGAGCACCTCGACGTCGTCGTCTCGGCGACGCGAGCGGACCCGGACACGGCCGATCGACGCCGCCGTCCGGCGGTCGTGGCGGATCGGGCTGGCCGCCCGCGGGGCCGCGACCGGAAGGACCCCCGGCCGGACCGTCACCAGCTGCACCGGCGACGTGCACGTGATGTCGGCGACGAGCGCGCCCGAGAACGCCGGCTTCGCCGCCACGAGCTGGCCGTCGACGACGTCGACCGCGATGGCGTCGCCGACGAGACCGGCACCCAGCGCGGCTGCGACCCGCGCAGCCACCTCCCGACCGAACGCGGTCCCGGGGGCGAGGACCGCCCACGGCGCCCGCTCAGCGGCCCACGCCGCCACCGCGGCGGCCACGTCCTCGCCGACCGGCTCGCCGACGACATCGACGACCTCGTCGGCACCGAACCCACCCAGCACGTCGACCCCGTCGTCCTTCGTCCCGGGTGCCAGGGGCCGGACCGCCACGACCTCGCCGCCGACCTCGCCGGCCAGGCGGGCCGCCGCGCCGAGCAGCTCCGCCGCGGCCTGCGGCCGGTCCGGCTCGAGCAGCACCGCGACGACCGGTCGGCCACTCGATCCTGGCGGCCCGATCGGCTCGGCCAGCGACGACGACACGGAACGGGCGGCTTCTTCCACCAGGTCGGCTGCGCCGCTTTCCGGGCGGTCGCCACGAACGAACGCGCCCCGGGCCGACAACGCATCGACCGCCGCGGCCACCTGGTCGGCGACCGACCCCGACAGCACCCGCCCCTCTCGCTCGTGGTGCATGACCCGGACCGCGCCGACGACCGTCGGACTGCCCGCCGCGCCCCACGGCCCTTCACCGAGGTCCGCCGCCGTCAGCCGCCGCAGCCGATCGGCAGCCACCGCCTGGCGGCCGGCGGGATCGACCTTGCACGGATCGCACAGGCGCTCCGCCACCGAGACGACCGCCGGCAGCGTGACGTCCACCTCTTCCCACCCGTCGTCGAGCTCGAGGTCGAGCTCCAGGCCGCCGTCGACGAGCTCGAGTCGGCGGGCGCCGCACGCGAACGCCACCCCCGTCAGCTCGGCCAGCTCCGGGCCGACTTGCCCGGTGTCACCGTCCGTCGAGTTCCGGCCGACGAGCACGAGGTCGAACGGGCCTTCGTGGGCCAGTGCGGCCGCCAGCGCCCGGGCCGTCGCCAGCGTGTCCGAGCCGGCGAACGCCGCATCACAGACGTGCACGCCGGCGTCCGCTCCCCACGCCACCGCCTCCCGCAGGACGTCCTCGGCCGCGGGCGGCCCGAGGGTGAAGACCGTGCACGTCCCGCCCGTCGCCCGCGCCAGCTCCGTGCCCTTCGACACCGCTCGCCGGCAGTACGGGTTCATCTCCAGCGTCGTGCCGTCTCGGATCAGACGGCCGTCCGGCCCGAGCTCCAGCGACTCCGCGACCGGGACCTGCTTGACCAGGGCGGCTATCCGCAACGGCGCCGGCCCGGGGGTACCCGGCGTCTGCTCTTCTCCTTCTGCCACCGACCCGTCCTCCCGGTGCGATCCTGCGGCCTCCGCCCCCCGTGGCCGCCGGGCCAGGTTAACTGGCCCACCCTGATCGCCTACACTTCTCGGTGCGCCTCTAGCTCAACGGCAGAGCAACGGACTCTTAATCCGCAGGTTTCGGGTTCGAATCCCGAGGGGCGCACCAGGTCAGAGGGGTTAAGCCGAAACGGCGGTCCTACAGAAGTCCCAATCTGTAGGTAGGATCGGCTCGTGGCCGGCAGCATGAAGGAGCGCTCCCCAGGCGTCTGGCGGCTCCGGGTGTTCACCGGCCGTGACGCCCGTACGGGCAACCCGCAGCAACTCCACGAGACGTTCCGGGGGACCGAGGCTGCAGCCAAGAAGCGTCTTGCCGTTCTGGTGGGCAAGGTCGAAGACGGAAAGTTCGACCGGACCAAGGCGACCATGAGCCAACTGCTCGACCGCTGGCTGGCCAACATCGAGGGCGAGCGGAGCTCGACGACCATCCGGGACTACCGGGGCGCCATCGAGCACGCGATTCGGCCGGCACTCGGCTCGACCAAGGTGGCGAAGCTCGGGCCCGACCAGCTCGACGCCTGGTACCAGCACTGGCTCACCGAGGAGGTCCGGGCAGCCACCGACGATCGAGCTGCAGAGCGTCGATCAACCACGACGGTCCGGAAGTACCACGCCATCATCTCGGCCGCTCTCCAGCAGGCCCTCAAGTGGGGATGGGTCGCGGAGAACGTGGCGAAGCGCGCCAGTCCCCCGACGGCTCGGCGTCAACATCTCACGATCCCGACGCCCGAAGAGCTACAGGCGATGGTCAGGGCCGGCGAGGCGAAGGAACCGGCGCTCGGGACTGCCATCGCACTGGCGGCTCTGACGGGGGCCAGACGGGGCGAGCTTTGCGCTCTTCGCTGGTCCGACGTGTCGCCGGGACGGCTAGCCATCGCCCGTTCCATCACCGTGACGAAAGGGACCGTTCACGAGGGTCCGACGAAGACACACCAGGTTCGGGTCATCGCGCTCGACGCGCTCGGGGATGGCGTCATCAAGGCCCGGCGCAAGGAGGCCGAGCGTGTGGCTCGCCGAGCCAAGACGACGTTGGAGCCGGACGGATTCATCCTCAGTCCCCGGGGGGACGGCGCCCGTCCGATGCTGCCCGACACGCTGACCCACTGGTTCGGCGACCTGATGGAAGACATGAAGCTCCCCTACCACCTTCACCAGCTACGGCACTTCTCGGTAACCACGGCGCTGGGTGCTGGCGTTGATGTTCGGACGGTGGCGGCGCGTCATGGGCACGCGGACGCCCGCATGACGCTGCAGGTGTATGCCCACGCCATCGGCGCCTCGGACCAGCTCGCAGCCGAAGCTCTCGGTCGCGCCCTTACCCCGCCTATCGATAAGAATCGAGACTCGGAGGTAGTCGGTAAATAGTCGCCCGGCGTATCACCCTCGCACTCGCCAACTCACTTGCGTACAATGCATTTTCCCGGCGATAGGGGGACACGTGACGACGCAGTGGCGAGTAACTCCCGAGGGAGAGCGGCAGCACCTCGGACCCGACGGGAACTGGTACCCCCAAGCGGACCAAACGCCGCCCTTCGCCTGGCAGCAGTCCCCCGCAGCTCGCACGCCTCCGGCCCCCAAGACGGGCGGTAGTCACACCGTTCTCGCGGTGGTGATCACGGTGATCGCCGTGCTGATCCTTGGTGGGGGCGGCTACCTCGCCTATCACGAGCTGCACCACTCGACAACGAACGTCAACAGCACGATCCCCGGTACGAGCATGTCGATCACCGTCCTTCGCGAGAACGTCCAGCAACAACTCACGGAGCCAAAGGCAACAGGGGGATTCAACATCTCCGGCGTCGGGAGCGTCACCTGCAATCCGCCGGCTAACTGGGCCCCCGGGAAGACCTTCCAGTGCTACGTGTACGGGGCCCACGACGGCCAGATCGGGATCTACTCCGGAACGGTTCTCCCCAACATGGCGGACGGCACACCGCAGTGGAATGGGGCTTGGTATCCGTAAACACTGTCTACAGACTGTTGACAGCTAAGCCGGACGGGTGTATACAGTCTGTAGACACCTAGAACGAAGGGAACTTCGATGATGAAGCGACACTGGTTCGCAGTTGGCATTGCGGGGGCTGCCATCGCCATCCCCGTGGGCCTCATCACCACGGGAGCGGGCGGCACCGATCATCCGGCTGTGGCACCGCGCTCGGCGACCTCTGTCGTCACGACGCCCACGCCGTCACCAGCTGTGCCACAGGCCCCGCCGGTCACGGTCCCGACGACGACTCCCGTTTCGGCACCTCCGAGTTCACCGACGCCCACGGCCTCGCCCTCGCCAAGCCCGACGACCACAACGGTTACCCCGCAGGCGCCCCCAAGCCCCTCGATACCTCCCGCCACGCCGTCGACTGGGTTCACGACACCGACGACCACTCCGCAGGGAGGTACCGAGCCCGATGCTGGGTCCGGTGGTCATGAGACAGTGGGCCCCTCCCAGATCGTCTCCGCCACAAGCTGCCAGGTCGACACAGTGACGGCCGGCTTCTCGTCCACAATCGGGCCCGCAGTGACAGGGTCGTGCTCCGCATATCAGGCGCAGTACCCAAACGGCACGTGGACCATCGTCCACGCGTCAGCGGTGACCGGACCCTCCACAGCCGGCGGCCATTGAATCGGGTCGCCAAGAAGCGGTGATCTATCCTCGCCCGAGTGAGGGCGGCGGCGGTGATCTCATGGCAGCAGCTGATCCAGTAGGCCCGCTAGAGATCGCCACACGCCTGAACGTGGCCCGACAGACCGTCCGGCAGTGGGGAACGCGCGGGGTGCTGCCGGAACCGCGGTGGGTGATCTCGAACATCCCCATCTGGACATGGAAGACGGACATCGAACCGTGGGCTCGGGAGACCGGGCGATTGGGGGGTAACGATGGCGAGTGACGAGAAGACGGACGATTTCCGGGAT
>CAWGOO010000006.1:0-6506 GCA_963824265.1 uncultured Actinomycetota bacterium | reverse complement strand
GCTCAGCCGGCCGGCTGGCCGGCCCGGGCGGTCGTCGCCCGGATGAGCTCGACGCAGGCATCCGGCTGGTCCCCGTGGTCGCGTGGCCGCAGTCGCCGACGATGACCCAGTCGGCGTCAGCCGGAAGGAGCGAGCGCTCCTGGCTGGAGTCCGGCGGCAGCGTTCGATCGGCGTCGCCGAAGGCGACGGTCACCGGCACGTCGCGCCCGATCCGACCGGCTCGGTCGAAGCGCTCGTCACAGGCCGCCCGGTCACAGGCGCCGTAGCCGCGGGCCTGCCGTAGCGCCCGGGCGGCCACGGCGAACTGGTCCGGGGTCGCCCGCTCGGGATGGGCGACGTTCTTGCGCAGGCTGAGCTGGCGGACAAGCCGGATCCGGGCGAGCAGCGGGACGAACGGGTCGATGACGGGAGCACGTGGTGGAGGAGGACCTGCTCGCGCTCGAGCGGGATCGTTCGCGCCGTCCGCCACAGCCCGGCCGGGGCGAACACGGTCACGCTGGCCGCCGGCAACCCGCCGGCCGGCCCGAGGGCGGCCATCTCCAGGACGACCCAGCCGCCGAGCGACAGGCCGACCAGGTGCGCCGGCCGGTCGATACCCCGCCGGACGAGCTCGCGGGCCACCGACGCGGCGAGCCGTTCGGGCCGGGCCTCCTCGGCGGTGAGATCGACCGCCCCGGGGCCGTGACCGGGCAGGTCGACGGCGGTGACCCGGAAGTGGCGTTCGAGCGCCGGGCGCAGGTTGTCCCAGTAGCTGCTGGCGCTGCCGAGGCCGTGGACGAGGACGATGTCCGGCCGGCCGGCCGGATCAACCAGCGAGCGCTCCCACTACGTGGTTGACGCAGGCGCAGAGAGCGGCGACGTCGTCGGGGTCGATCGCCGGGAACATGGCGATGCGGAGCTGGTTGCGACCGAGCTTGCGGTACGGCTCGGTGTCGACGACGCCGTTCGCCCGCAGCACGTTGGCGACGGCGGCCGCGTCGACCCCGTCGACGAAGTCGATCGTCCCGACGACGTGGCTCCGGTCGGCCGGGTTCTCGACGAACGGCCGGGCGAAGTCGGACTGCTCGGCCCAGGCGTAGAGGATCTCGGCCGACCGGTCGCAACGCCCGGCCGTCCACTCGAGACCGCCGCCGGCGAGCATCCAGTCGAGCTGCTCGGCCAGCAGGTACAGCGTGGCCAGCGCCGGCGTGTTGTACGTCTGGTCGAGCTTCGAGTTGTCGAGGGCGATCTTCAGGTCCAAGAACGCCGGCACCCACCGCCCGGACGCGCTGATCCGCTCGATCCGCTCCTGGGCGGCCGGCGAGAGGAGGGCCAGCCAGAGGCCGCCGTCCGAAGCGAAGCACTTCTGCGGGGCGAAGTAGTACGCGTCGAACTCGGCCGGGTCGACCCGGAGGCCGCCGGCACCGGACGTGGCGTCGACCGCGACGAGCCCGCCGCCGTCGGCCGGGAGGGCCGCGCCGGCGGGCCGGCGGACGGTCATGGCGACGCCGGTCGACGTCTCGTTGTGGGTCGAGCGTGTAGAGGTCGATGGCCGGATCGGCGGTCGGCAGCGGGTGGGTCCCGGCGGGCGACTCGATGATCTGGGGGTCCTTCAGGTGCGGGGCGGCTTTGGCCGCGGTGGCGAACTTCGACGAGAACTCGCCGAACGAGAGGTGCTGGCTCTGGGCGTCGATCAGCCCGAACGTCGCGGCGTCCCAGAACGCGGTCGTCCCGCCGTTGCCGAGGGCGACCTCGTAGCCGTCGGGCAGCGAGAAGAGGTCGGCCAGGCCCTGGCGGACTCGGCCGACGACGGCCTTGACCGGCTTCTGGCGGTGGCTCGTGCCGAGATAGGTCGTCGCCACGTCCACCAGGCCGGTGACCTGGTCGGGGCGGACCTTGGAGGGCCCGGCGCCGAAGCGGCCGTCGGTGGGCAGGAGCTCGGCCGGGATGCGGATGTCGGGGGTGTCGGCGGAGGGAGGCATGTATGGAATCATGGCACCCGTGTCCATGAGCACTGCAAACCCTGAAATTGCGGCTCGCCGGATCTCCCGGCGGGCCGCCGCGGTCTCGCCGTCGGCGACGCTGACGGTCGACGCCAAGGCCAAGGCGCTCCAGGCGGCCGGGGAGCACGTCATCGGCTTCGGCGCCGGAGAGCCGGACTTCCCGACGCCCGACGACATCGTCGAGGCGGCGGTCGCGGCGTGCCGGGACCCGAAGAACCACCGGTACACGCCGACCGGCGGTCTGCCGGAGCTGCGGGAGGCGGTCGCGGTCAAGACGAAGCGGGACTCCGGCTACGACGTGACCTCGGCGCAGGTGCTGATCACGAACGGCGGCAAGCAGGCGGTGGCGAACGCGTTCGCGGTGCTCTGCGACCCCGGCGACGAGGTGCTCGTGCTGGCGCCGTACTGGACGACGTACCCCGAGTCGATCGCCCTGGCCGGCGGTGTGCCGGTCGTCGTGCCGGCCGACGAGACGACGGGGTTCCGGGCGACGGTGGCACAGCTCGACGCGGCGGTGACGCCCCGGACGAAGGCGTTGCTGTTCGTCTCACCGTGCAACCCGACCGGCGCGGTCTACCCGCGTGACGAGGTCGAGGCGATCGGCCGCTGGGCCGTCGAGCGTGGCATCTGGGTCGTGACGGACGAGATCTACGAGCACCTCGTCTACGGCGGCGCCGAGCAGCACTCGATGCCGGTGCTCGTACCCGAGCTCGCCGACCGCTGCATCGTCGTGAACGGCGTCGCCAAGACGTACGCCATGACGGGCTGGCGGGTCGGTTGGATGATCGGGCCCGTCGACGCGGTGACCGCGGCGAACAACATCCAGTCGCACGAGACGTCGAACGTCGCCAACGTCTCCCAACGGGCCGCCCTGGCCGCCGTCTCCGGCGACCTGGCCGCGGTGGCGATGATGCGCGACGCGTTCGACCGGCGGCGGCAGACGATCCACCGGCTGCTGAACGAAATCGACGGCGTCACCTGCGTCGAGCCGGAGGGCGCGTTCTACGCGTTCCCCTCGGTCAAGGGGCTGCTCGGCCGCGAGCTGCGGGGGAGCCGGCCGCAGACGAGCGAGGAGCTAGCCGAGCGGTGCATCGTCGAGGCCAAGGTGGCGGTCGTGCCGGGCGAGGCGTTCGGCGCGCCGGGCTACTTCCGGATGTCGTACGCGCTCGGCGACGACGACCTCGCCAAAGGCGTCTCCCGGCTGGCTAGCTTCTTCGCCGAGGGCTGAACCACCTTTCGCCGGTGGCGAGCAAGACCTGCTAGGCAGTGATCGGCGGTACCGGGGGCGGGACAGCAGAGCACGAGCGAGGAGAGCCCCAGTGGCACGGGTACTGGTAACGGAGAAGATCGCCCAGCGAGGGCTCGACCTGCTGGCCCACGCCGGCCACGAGGTCGACGTGCGGGAAGGGTTGAGCCCCGACGAGCTCCTCGAGGTCGTGCCGGGGGCCCACGCCCTCATCATCCGATCGGCCACCCAGGTGAACGCGGCCGTGCTCGAGGCCGGGGCCGATCTCTTGGTCGTCGGCCGGGCCGGTGTCGGGCTGGACAACGTCGAGGTGCCGGTGGCGACCGAGCGCGGCGTGATGGTCGTCAACGCGCCGACGTCGAACATCCTGTCGGTGGCCGAGCAGGCGATGGGGTTGCTGCTGGCCCAGGCCCGCAACATCCCCCAAGCCCACGCCGCGCTCGTCGCCGGCCGCTGGGAGCGGTCGAAGTGGGAGGGCGTCGAGCTGCACGGCAAGGTGCTCGGCGTCGTCGGCCTCGGGCGGGCCGGCTCGCTCGTCGCCCAGCGGGCGCTGGCCTTCGGCATGCGACTGGTGGCGTTCGACCCGTACATCTCGGCCGATCGGGCTCGGGCGATGGGCGTCGAGCTGCGGTCGATCGAGGAGCTCTTCGCCGAGTCCGACTTCGTCAGCATCCATACGCCGAAGACGCCGGAGACGACCGGCCTGGTCGGCCGGGACCTGCTGGCGAAGGCGAAGCCGGGCATCCGGATCATCAACACCTCCCGCGGCGGCATCGTCGACGAGGAGGCGCTGGCCGAGGCCATCCGCGACGGCATCGTCGGCGGGGCCGGGCTCGACGTCTTCGCCAAGGAGCCGCCGGGCACTTCGCCGCTGTTCGATCTGCCCGAGGTCGTCGTCACCCCCCACCTGGGGGCGTCGACGGAGGAAGCGCAGGACAAGGCTGGGGTGACGATCGCCGAGCAGGTCTTGCTGGCGCTGGCCGGTGACTTCGTGCCCTACGCGGTCAACGTCGCGGCGACCGACGTCTCCGAGGCCGTCCGGCCGTTCATGCCGCTGGCCGAGCAGCTCGGTCGGTTCTTCGCCGGGCTGCACGAGGGGCTGCCGGACCGGCTCGAGATCGAGTACCGCGGCGACCTCGCCGGTGTGTCGACCGGCATCCTGACGCTGTCGATCTTGAAGGGCCTGTTCGCGACGACGACGGAGGAGCCGGTGTCGTACGTCAACGCGCCGCAGCTCGCCGAGCAGCGCGGGCTGCACGTCCAGGAGACGTCGACCGCGACGTCGCCGAACTACAAGAGCCTCGTTACCGTCCGCTCCGGCACCCACGCGGTGGCCGGCACGCTCACCGGGGCCGGCGTCCGGATCGAGCCGCGCGTCGTCATGGTCGACGACTACGCGGTCGAGGTCCCGCCGACGCCGCACATGCTCGTCGTCCGCAACGACGACCGGCCGGGGATGATCGGCGTCGTCGGCGTCGTCCTCGGTGACGCCGGTATCTCGATCTCCTCGATGGCCGTCGGGCCGAGTGAGGAGCCGGGCAAGGGGTCCGCGCTGATGGTCCTCGCCACCGGCGAACCGGCGCCCGACGACGCCCTGGCCCGGCTGCGGGGCGACGACGGCATCCTCGATCTCCACCGGATCAGCCTCTGACGATGACCGTGACGCCGGCCGGCGGGTCAGCGGGTGAGCGACCGGGACTGCGGGCGTCCGATGCCGACCGTGACGCGGTCGTCGCCCGGCTCGGCGAAGCCTCCGCCGAGGGCCGGCTCACGCTCGAAGAGCTCGGCGACCGCGTCGAACGGGCCTACCGGGCGACCGTCCAGTCGGAGCTGGCCGCCCTCGTCACCGACCTGCCGGCACCCGCGCCGTCGCCGTTGCCGGTGACCGGCTCCGGCGGCCGGACCCGCTGGTGGGTCAGCCCGATCGGCGGCTTCCGCCGGCGTGGGCACTACCGCCTGCCCGAGCACCAGGTCGTGCTCACCCTGCTCGGCGGGATGGACGTCGACCTGCGCGGCGCCGAGCTGAGCGGTCCGACGGCGACGATGACCGTCGTCACTTTCCTCGGCGGCGCGGACGTCGTCGTCCCGGCCGGTGTTCAGGTCGACGTGAGCGGGTTCAGCATCCTCGGTGGCCGGGACGTCCGGCTGAGCGACCGGGTGGCGCCCGGGGCGCCCCTCGTCCACCTGCGGCTGTTCAGCATCCTCGGCGGCGCGAAGGTCCGGTCCAAGGCCCGGCGAGACCGCCGGTCGTAGCCGGCTCCTGACATTGGCGTCTCCGTCATCCTGGAGCTTTGATGTCGACCTGAGCAGGGAGCGCCGGACGCGACGTTCCGAAGAACTCGTCGCCAGCCAGTCCAGAAGCGTTACCAAATACGGTAACATTATCGCGTGTCCAAGCTCCGCCGAGGGGGCTACGTCTTCCTCTCGTGGATCGGTGATCACAGTCCTCGACACGTGCACGTGTACCGGGACGGCAAGTTGGTCGTGAAGTGGGACCTCGACAAGTGGCAGCCGATGAAGGGACAGGCATCTGGGCGGGTCGAGGGGCTGCTGCGTGAGTTGGTGAGGGAGAAGAAGTTGTGAAGATCCTGAGTGTCGTGGCGAACAACCGTAAGCGGGCTTTCGAGGTTCGTCTTCGCAGCCGATCGTTGCTCTTGCCCTACGCCAAAGTCGATCCGAGGCCGTCGGCGGGCGACCGGATCACCGAGGTGTTCGTGGATCCGGAGTTGGGACGAGAAGCCTTCACGTATCGGCTGGACTCCGGCATTGAGGGGAGCGTGCACGTGGACGCCGTGCTCGAGTACAACGAAGATCCTTCCTTATGGCCGAGCTGACCCTCTATCGCCTCACGCAGGAAGCTCGTGAGCGGTTCGAAGCGTCTGGGCTTTCGGTTCGTGAGGTGGCGCGCTGGCTAGGCACGTCGCCCGCGCGGCCACGTCTCCTCGGAGCCCAGCGAATTTCTTCGAAGTCCATGCGCCAGCTGGTCTCTGTGCTCTACGTCCTCGGGTGCGAGGTCGACGTACGGGTTAACGAACGGCCTCGCGGCCGTATCGCCAGCTAGACCCCGCAGAAATATCGGGTCGGTTACCCGACCGGGCCCGTCAGTTGCCGGAGGGTTTGCGCGGTACGGCCGGCCAGTGGTCCGGGCTGCCGACAGTGCCCGGCCCGCTGCGGGCGAGCAGCAGTTGCCGGGCGGCGGCAGCCACGCCGACGAGGATGGCGAGCAGCAGCAGGCGGCGGAGCACGGCGTCCACCGTACCCCGTCGCCCGGGCCCCTT
>CAWGOO010000005.1:0-6247 GCA_963824265.1 uncultured Actinomycetota bacterium | reverse complement strand
GGCGCGGATGAGCGATCCTGCGCTGATCGAGGGGATCCAGGAGGCCGTCACGGTGCCGGTCATGGCCAAGGCGCGGATCGGGCACTTCGCCGAGGCCCAGGTGCTCGAGGCGCTCGGGGTCGACTACATCGACGAGAGCGAGGTGCTCACCCCAGCCGACGAGGCGTACCACATCGACAAGTGGGCGTTCGCCATCCCGTTCGTCTGCGGCGCGACCAACCTCGGTGAGGCGCTCCGTCGCATCTCGGAGGGCGCAGCGATGATCCGCTCGAAGGGGGAGGCCGGGACCGGCGACATCGTCGAGGCCGTCCGGCATCTGCGGTCGATCGTCGGTGACATCCGCCGGATCACCCAGGCCGACCGGGCCGAGCTGTTCGGTTGGGCCAAGACGCTGCAGGCGCCGATCGGCCTGGTCGAAGAGATCGCCGAGACCGGGCGGCTGCCGGTGCCGTTGTTCTGTGCCGGCGGGATCGCCACCCCGGCCGACGCGTCGCTCGTCATGCAGCTCGGCGCCGAAGCGGTGTTCGTCGGCTCGGGGATTTCAAGAGCGACGACCCGGCCCGGCGCGCCCGGGCCATCGTCGAGGCGACGACGCACTTCGCCGACGCCGAGCACGTCGCCAAGGTCAGTACCGGGCTCGGCGATGCGATGCGCGGGCAGCAGGTCGCCGACCTGACCGACCGGCTGGCCGACCGCGGCTGGTAGTCGCGTCCGCCCGACCGTCGGCGTGACCATCGGCATCCTGGCTCTCCAGGGCGACGTCCGCGAGCACCAGGCCGCCTTCGACGAGGCCGGCGTCACCACCCGCCTCGTTCGCCGGCCGGCCCAGCTCGACGGGGTCGACGGCATCGTGCTGCCCGGTGGAGAGTCGACGACGCTCTCGATGTTGCTGGAGTCGTCCGGGCTCTTCGATCCGCTCGCCGGCGCCCTGGCCGCCGGCCTCCCGGCTTTCGGAACCTGCGCTGGCCTCGTCCTCTTGTCGCGGCGGATCCTCGACGGCCGGCCGGACCAGCGGTCGTTCGGGGTGCTCGACTGCTCGGTCCGCCGCAACGGCTACGGCCGTCAGCGGTTCTCGTTCGAGGCGAGCGTGGCCGTCGCCGGCGAGGGGTCGATGCCGGCGGTCTTCATCCGGGCCCCGGTCGTCGTCGAGCTGGGTCCCGACGTCGAGGTGCTGGCGACGTTGGAGGCGGCGCCCGGCGACCATCCGGACCCCGTCGCCTGTCGGCAGGGGCCAGTGCTGGCCACCGCGTTCCACCCGGAGCTGACGGCCGACCGCCGGCTGCACCGGTTGTTCGCGGCGATGGCCGGCTCGGGCTAGCCGGGCCACCGCCGAAGGGGGCATTGGTAGCATCGCGACGCCGGACCGTCCCCGCGGGGGTGCCCCGGCGGGGAGGAAAGGACGACATGTCGGGTCACTCGAAATGGGCCACCACGAAGTACCGGAAGGGCGCGCAGGACGCGGCCAGGGCGAAGGTATTCGCCAAGCACATCCGGTCACTCGAGGTGGCGGCCCGGGACGGCGGGAGCGACATCGAGAACAACGCGTCCCTGCGGCTCGCCTACCAGAAGGCCCGTGACGTCTCGATGCCGATGGACACGATCGAGCGGGCCATCAAGCGTGGGACCGGCGAGTTGGAGGGCGTCCGCTACGAGGCGGTCAACTACGAGGGGTACGCCCCCGGTGGGGTCGCGGTGATCGCCGAGACGCTGACCGACAACCGGAACCGGACGGCCGCGGAGATCAGGAACCTGTTCAACCGCAACGGTGGGTCGATGGCCGAGCCGGGCGCGGTCAGCTGGCAGTTCGCCCGTAAGGGCCAGATCGAGCTCGCCCGCAGCCTGGACGAGGACTCGATCATGGAGGCTGCGCTGGAAGCCGGGGCGGAGAACCTGGCCGACGGCGGCGAGCGGTGGGTCGTCACGTGCGCCCCCCACGATCTCGGCGCGGTTCGCGATGCGCTGGAGGCAGTGGGCATGAAACCGACGTCGGCCGAACTGGTCTTCGAACCGACGTCGACGGTCGAGGTGGCCGACGAGGGCGACGCCCAGCGGGTGCTCCGCCTACTCGAGATCATCGACGACCACGACGACGTCCAGGCCGTCCACGCCAACTACGACATCCCCGACGGCATCCTCGCCGGCTACGCCGGCTGATCAGCGTCGTCGGTGAGCCCGGCCGGCCCGCCGGGGGTGGTCGCCCCGTCGCCAGCTGGACCGGCGGCATCGCTGTCCCGTACGTCGTCGGCGGCGGTCACGCTGCGGTCGTCGGCCACGGTACGGACGGCCGCGGCCGTCGTCATCGGTCTCGCGGTGGCCTACGGGCTGGTGCTCCGGCTGTGGCTGCTCGCCCACACGCCGGTCAACAGCGACTGGGCGGTCGCCGGCCTGATGGCCAAGTCCATCCTGGCCGGGCATTTCTGGACGTTCTACTGGGGCCAGCAGTACGGCGGGGTCGAGCCGTACCTGGTGGCGCCAGTCGCCTGGGTGTCCGGCGGCAGCCCGTGGGCGATGGGGGTGACCGCGTCGCTGCTGTCCGCGGTCGCGGCGGTACTGATCGGCCTGGTCGTCGGGGTGTCGACCGGCCGCCGCTGGCTGGCCTGGGCCGCGGGCGCCCTGGCGTGGGTCTGGCCGTACGCCGTTGTCTGGAACTCGATCCGCGAGTACGGGTTCCGCGGGGTGACGATGGCCTGTGGGCTGCTCGCGCTCTGGATGGCCGTACGCATCCACCGAGGGCCGACCCGACTGGCCGACAGCGCGGTGCTCGGACTGGCAGTCGGGGTCGGGTGGTGGTCGTCGCCGGAACTCGTGTACTTCGCCGCGCCCGTCGGCGTCGTCCTCGCGCTGTCGTGGGGCCGGTTGTTCGACCGCGGCCGCCGGCTGGCGGGCCCGTGGCGACCGGGCCCGGTCGTCGTCGCGGTCGCCGCGGCCGTCGTCGGCGCGCTGCCGTGGCTCTACACGAACGTCGGGACCCGGTTCGCGTCGCTGCAGACCGGGTCGCTGCCGTCCTACCGTGGCCTGGGCTACGGGGCCCGGCTCCGCGTCTTCTTCGACGACATGCTGCCGGTACAGCTCGGTGTCCGCACCGTGCCGGGCGGGGCCTGGGTGGGCGGCCGCACGGTCGGGCCGGTGCTGTACGGGCTCGTCGCCACGGTCGTCGTCGTGGTCGTCGTGGCGGCCTTCTCGTCGGTCCGGCGGGGTCGGGTTGCCGCCCCGGCGTTGGCGGCGGCCGCGGCGATCGTCCTCTTCCCGTTCCTCTACGCCCTCGTCCCGTCCACCGGCTACTGGGTCGACGGCCGGTACGGCGTCTACCTGCCGGTGTTCGTCGCGATCGCCGCCGGCGTCGTCCTGGCCGGCGCGCGCCCGGCGAACGCGGCTCTCGGCGCGCCTGCCGACGGGGCGCGGCACCGGACCGGTGGGCGCGGCCGTCACCGGCGCCCCCGCGGCGCGCGGGCGCTGGCCGCCGGTACGACCGGGCTCGTCGTGGCCACGATCGGGCTGGCCGGGGCCGGCGCGCTGACCGTGCTGGCCGCGCGGACCGGCGGCGTGCCGGCCCGGCCGGCGGCGTTCGTGAGCGGCTGGCGCGATCCGGAGGCGCCGGTTCGCCAGGTCGTCGCGGCGATGGACCAGCACGGGCTGCGGTACGCGTACGGCACGTACTGGACGGCCTACGTCCTCGACTACGTGGCCGGCGATCGCGTCGTCGTCACGCCGTCGCCGCTCGACGTCGTACGGCTGCCGTCGGACGCGGCTGCGGTGGCCGCGGCCGGCCGGCCGGCATGGCTCTTCTACCCGACGGGCCGGACCGCGGCGGCCGCGGCGGCGTTCGCCAACCCCGAGACCGGCCCGGGGAACTACACCGAGGCGCAGTTCGAGTCGCTGCTGACCGGTCGGCACGTCCCGTACACCGTCGTTCCTGTCGGCGTGCTCGATGCCGTCGTGCCGTCCCGTCGGATCACCCTGCCGAAGTGACCGCCGCGATAGAGTCGAACGCGTGTTCGTACTCGGTATCGACCCGGGCCTGTCGCGGTGTGGCTACGGACTGGTCACCCGGTCGGGCACGACGTCGGCGTTGACGGCGGCCGCGGCCGGTGTCATCGAGACCGATCCGCAGGCCCGGCTGCCCCAGCGGCTCTGGATCGTCCAGCGCGAACTGCGGGCGTTGATCGTCGAGTACCGGCCGACGGCGGTCGCCGTCGAACGGGTGTTCTTCCAGGTGAACGCCCGCACGGCCATGTCGGTCGGGCAGGCCAGCGGGCTGGCCCTGGCCGCCGCCGCCGAGGCCGGCTGTGAGGTCGCCGAGTACACGTCCAACGAGGTCAAGCAGGCCCTCGTCGGTTACGGCAGCGCCACCAAGGAGCAGGTACAGCGGATGGTCACCTCGGTCCTCGGCCTCGGCGTCGTGCCGCGGCCGCCCGACGTGGCCGACGCGCTGGCCCTGGCGGTCTGTCACCTGACGACGTTGCCGCTCCGCCGGGCCGTCGCCGCTGCATCCACGGGAGGAGAACCAACATGATCGGGTCGCTGCGCGGGGCCGTCGTGGCCCGGACGGCCGAGGCCGAAGTCATCGTCGACGTCGGAGGCGTCGGGTACCGGGTGTCGGTGACGACGGGTACCGCGGCGGGCATCGGTGCGCTCGGGTCGGAGGTGTTCCTCTTCGTCCACACCCACGTGCGCGAGGACGCGATCGTCCTCTACGGCTTCGCCCACGACGACGAGCGCCGGTGCTTCGAGGCGCTGCTCGGGGCGCACGGGGTCGGGCCGACGCTGGCGCTGGCCGTCCTGTCGGCACTCTCGCCGGCGGCGCTGTCGACGGCGGTCCTCGAGGACGACGTCGAGACGCTCTGCTCGGTTCCCGGCGTCGGCCGCAAGACGGCCGCCCGACTGCTCATCGACCTGAAGAGCCGGCTCGACCTGCCGGACCTCTCGCCGGCGGCGGTCGTCGGCGACGGCGCGGCCCGATCAGCCCGGGCGGAGGCCCGGGCCGCGCTGGCCGAGCTCGGCTACGGGCCGGACGAGATTCGCGGCGCGCTCGACAGCCAACGCGAGGATGTCGGGGTGGAGGAGCTGCTGCGCCTGGCGCTTCGGGAGCTGGCCTCCCGGTGACGCCCGAGGCCCGCCGGGAGGTTCTGGCCGGGGAGGACAGCGCCGGCGGTCCCGGTGACGGCACCGAGGACGGCGCCGAGGACGGCGGGGCGCTGGACGCCAGGAAGGTCGATCCCGTGGCTGGTCCGGCAGAGGAGATCGAAGAGGCCGGCCTCCGGCCCCGCAGCCTGGCCGAGTTCGTCGGCCAGGCCCAGCTGGTCGAGCACCTCGGCATCGTGTTGCAGGCCGCCCGTCGGCGCCGGCAACCGGTCGACCATCTCCTGTTCGCCGGGCCGCCCGGGCTGGGCAAGACGTCGTTGGCCGGGATCGTGGCCGCCGAGATGGGCGTCGGGTTGCGGGTCACGTCGGGGCCGGTTCTCGCCCGCGCCGGCGATCTGGCCGCGCTGCTGACCGACCTGCAAGAAGGCGACGTCCTCTTCATCGACGAGATCCACCGGCTGCACCGGTCGGTCGAAGAGGTGCTGTACCCGGCGATGGAGGACGCCAAGCTCGACATCCTCATCGGAAAGGGTCCGACCGCCCGGTCGATCCGGCTCGATCTCCCGCATTTCACCCTGGTCGGAGCGACGACCCGGACCGGCCTGGTGGCCGCACCGCTCCGGGACCGGTTCGGGTTCGTCGGGCGGCTCGACCTCTACGTCCCGGCCGACCTCCAGGCCATCGTGACGCGCTCCGCCCGGATCCTCGGCGTCGAGGTCGAGGCGGAGGGGGCGGCCCGGATCGCCGAGCGCTCCCGCGGCACGCCCCGGATCGCCAACCGGCTGCTCCGTCGGGTCCGGGACTTCGTCGAGGTCCGCGGTGACGGGACGGTCACCGCACGACGGCCGAAGAGGGACTCGACCTGTTCGGCGTCGACGAGCTCGGCCTGGACAAGGTCGACCGGGCGATCCTCGACGCGCTCTGCATCCGGTTCGGTGGCCAGCCGGTCGGGCTGACGACCCTGTCGCAGTGCGTCGGCGAGGAGACGGACACGATCGAGGACGCCTACGAGCCGTACCTGCTCCAGCAGGGACTGATCCAGCGGACGCCGCGGGGCCGGGTGGCGACGGCCCGAGCGTGGGCGCACCTGGGGGCCGTGCCCGACGGGGCCGGTTACCGGATGGCCGGTGGCCAGCCGCCGGGGGTGGACCCGCTCTTCTAGGTC
>CAWGOO010000004.1:0-7204 GCA_963824265.1 uncultured Actinomycetota bacterium | reverse complement strand
CGAAGCTTGGACGCATCAGACGTCCGGTCTCCCTTCGATGGAGCGCTCGCCCACCGAGGGCGCTCGCATCCTCGTCATCGACGGCAACCTGCTCACTGCCGAGGCGATCGTCCTGGCGCTGAGCCAGATCCAGTTCACCGCCCGGTTCGCCCTTCCGGTCACGGCTGACCACGTCCGAGACGTCGTCAGCTGGAAGCCCGGCCTGGCGCTGCTCGACATCGACTCGGTCGATCCGGCCACGGCCGTCGAGTGTGTGAGCATCCTCAGCCAAGCCGAGATCCCGGTGGCCGTCATGAGCGGGAGCCGCGACGGCTTCCTCCTCGGTCAGTGCATCCAAGCCGGCGTGTCGTCGGTCGTCGACAAGAGCTCACAGCTCAACGAACTGATCGGCATGATCGTCCGCATGCTCGCCGGCGACACCGTGATGACCGAGGAGATGCGGCAGCGGCTGACCGAGCCGTACCAGCGGGAGTCGCGGGCCCGCCGAGCCAAACTGGCACCGTTCGACGTCCTGACCCAGCGCGAGAAGTACGTACTGTCCGAGCTGATGGAAGGGCACTGCGCGGACGAGATCGCCCGTCGGGCGTCCGTCTCGATCTCGACGGTGCGCTCGCAGATCAAGGCGATCCTCCAAAAGCTCGGCGTGAACTCGCAGCTGGCCGTGGCTGCACTGGCCCGTCAGGCTGGCTGGGCGTACGACCCGGCAACCGACGGCGAGCCGACGCTCCTCGCCCGTTCGGCATAAGCCGCGTCGGGCCGGCCGACGCTCGTCAGCCGACCGTCTTGCGGGCGATGACGAGATCCTGATGGCTCAAGGCCGGTTCGTACCCGTCCCAACCGCCGCGGTGGACGGCGTCGACCGTCAGGCCCAATGACCCGAGACGGCGACGGGCCTCGGCCTCGGTGCACGCGATCGCCGGTGCGGTTCCGACCCGGCTCCCGTTCGGCCGGTCCGCGTCTGGCCGGCCGTCGTTCCACAAGAACCACGTCCCGAAGTAGGTACCGCCCGGCCGGATGACGCGGGCGGCCTCGGCGAGGTACCAGTCGAACGCCTCGGGCGTGAGCTGGAGGATGGCCCCGAGCGTCACGAAGTCGAACGTGGCGTCGGCGTAGGGCAATGGCTCGGGCGCCGACGCGGTCGCACCGGGGGCCGCCGGCCGAGTCGCCTCGGTGGCGCCGGGCCCCGCCGGAAGGCCGCCCATCGACAGCTGGCGGAAGTGGAAGTTCGGGTACCGGGCCGTGATGACCTGCTGGCACCACACGGTGCCCTCCGGCCAGTCGTCGACGGCGTCGTACGCCCCGTCGGGGGCGATGTAGCCGGTCAGCGGGATGGTCATCCGCCCGGCCCGGCAGCCGATGTCGAGCAGGTGGTCGTCCGGCCGGAGGCCGCCGAGCTCGACCATGTAACCGAGGAAGGCCCGACCGACTGCCCGGAAGTCGCCGGGCACCCGGGACCGCAGCGACCACGGCGGCACCGGCACACCGTGCCGCCGATCACGGGCGTCGTCGACCAACCGGACGACCGGTCGGGCGGTCGCCTTCAACGGGCCCTTGACCCAGCGAGGCGATCGGGCGGGCGTCGGCCCGGGCGGTCACAGTCGGTACCGGCCCCGTCAGATCGACCGCCGCCGGGCGGTCTCGAACTGGCGCCGCTCCAGGTCCCGCTGGACGACGGCCGGCGGGATCGGACTGAGATCGCTGCAGCGGACGAAGCCGGCCAGCGACGTGCCGCTGGGGTCGGCGTCGACGTTGGATGCTCCCTCGCCGTTCTCGAGGTCCTCTTCGCTCACGGTCTGGAAGTGCACGCTGAAGTACGTCCTCAACGTCTCGTTGGGAACGGTCGAGTAGAGCTGGGCCACCGACGACAGGATCACCCCGCCGGCCGGGCAGCTCACCCGGAGCTCCGGGTTCAGCTCGATCGGGGCCAGCGGGCGGGGCTGGGCGAACAGCTCGGCCGCGGTCGCGGCCTGGCCGAGGCGGTCCGCGTCGCTCCACTCCTCGTAGTCGAAGTCGGAAGAGCTGTTCTGGATCGGCAGGTCCCAGTAGGCCGGATGGAACGCGAACGCCGCGCTCGGCGTCGAGGTCGTAGAGCGGCAGCCACCAGTTCAGTTGGCACGGCGACGCGGCGTACCACGTGTCGCGGTGCGGGTGCTGCGGGACACCGAGGCCGTGGGCGATGAAGCCGCGGCCGGTCGTGGCGGTCAGGGACGGCGCGCCGATGAACGTGGTCGCGGGATCGCAGTCGAGGTCGGCGACGACCCCACTGGCCAGATCGGTGACCACGTGGCTGAAGTTCCGGGCAGCCGCCTTGAACAGGACCGCGAACTCGGTCTCCGACATCCGCTGCTGTGCCCACCCGGGCTCGTCGCCGAGCATCTGCTCGATGACGTTGCGCGTCGCCGCGGAGAAGGCGACCGTGGTCGGGCGCGGGGCGTAGACGAACACGTCGCCCGAGAACAGTGACCGTCGCCGGACCGCGTCAGGCACCTCCGCGTCCGTGAGGGAATGGACAATCGGCACGTATTCGTACGCTCTCTTCCAACTCGTGGACCCCGCCGGCTCACGCCGGCCGCGGTACGGGTCCAGGACCAGCACATCAGGACACTCTGCAGCTGACAGAGCGACGCCGACGCCCGCTGATACTGGTCCTTCCCTTGGTGCAGCCATCCCGAACCAGAACCTGGGGAAGACCCGGGGAACCGTTGCGCGGGGGCCCGGAACGGGCCCGCCTGACCGCCGGCGACGCCCGGCGACGAGACGGTTCCGGCGGCCGCTCGCCAGGGCCCCCGCAGACACCGGAAATCCAGCTCATGAGTACCATCACCTGGCTCGATAGGGTGGTTGACCGTCGACCACCCCGCCGTTACTCTGTCCCTGGGTTTGATGCACTGATCCGTGGCTGTAGTTGGTCGCCGTAGGCCACGGGGAGCGAGGGCGAAACCGGCTTACCCGTAGCGGAGAGATCTCCCGGGTGGCGCTTTACTCGGGACCGAGGCGAGGCGGAGTAAGCATGGAGCCCATCGGGCAATTGACGGTCCGGAATGTCATGTCCCCACAGTGGCGGGGTCGCAAAGCCGTCGTGTTGGACGACGACCTGTTCTCGGCCGAGGCGCTCGTCACCGCGCTGTCGGCCTGCGGGGTCACCGCCCGCTTCGCCCTTCCGGTCACGCCGGCACACCTCAAGGACGCCGTCCACTGGGGCCCCGAGCTGGCCCTGCTCAACGTCGACTACCTCGACGACGCCGACGTCACCGAGCTCGTGGACATCCTGGCGACGGCCGACGTGAGCGTGATCGCCCTGACCGCCCAGCCGGGCGAGCCGACCGCGTGTGGGTTGCGCGACGCCGGCACCGTTGTCGTCGACCGGACGCTGCTCGCCGGCGACCCAGAGGCGGCGTTGCGGGACCTGCTGGGCCACTCGGCGCTCGACGCCGAAACGGCGTTCTCCCACGTCGAATGGGCTGCCGAGGTCGCCTGACGCCTACGCCGGCCGGGTGCCGACGATGTATCAAAAAGGGCTAGATCGGCTCTTTCGAGGGTGGGACAGGCCAGCGAGACCAACGCCGAACTGCGCACGGTCGTAGGCGCCGGCGACGGGCCGAAAGGCACACCGTCGGCCCCGGTGGTCATCGCCACGTTGTTGCCGCCGAACGGGGGCAACGGCGTGCAGACGCACTTCGTCGAGTTCATGCGCTTCTTGGAAGCCGAGGACGTCCCGGTCTCGCTCGTCACGCCGTTCTCCTACGGCGGCGTCGCCCGGGACGCGACGTTCGGCATCCGACGGCTCGTCGCTCCGTTCAGCGGGTCGGCGGACGTGGCGTGGTACCGGTTCGGCCACGTCGTCTTCTTGCAGCAGGCGCTCCGTCGCCAGCTGGCGACGGCCGATGACGCGGTCGTCTACTGCCAGTGCCCGGTTTCGGCGCTGGCGGCCCTGCGGGCCCGGCGGAGCCCCCGCCAGAAGGTCGTCATGGCGGTCCACTTCGCGGTCTCCCAGGCCGACGAGTGGGTCGGCAAGGGCCTCATCCCCCGCGACGGCCACGTGTTCCGGTCGATCAGGGCACTGGAACGCCGTGTCCTCGATCGCGTCGACGGCGTCGTCTTCGTCTCCGAGTCGGCCCGCGAGGACCTCTGGACGGGCGATGTGGCCGTCCCGACGGCGACGATCCCCAACTTCTTGACCGTCCGACCGGTGCCGGCCGGCATGGCCCGGCGGGCCGACCTGCTGAGCATCGGCACGCTCGAGCCCCGGAAGAACCATCGGTTCCTCCTCGACACCCTCGCCGCGGCCAAGCATCGTGGCCGGCGGTACACGCTGGACATCGCCGGCGACGGGCCGGAACGACGCAACCTGCTCGACCAGGCGGACGCGCTCGGGATCGGCGACCAGGTCCAGCTCCTCGGCTACGTCCCCGATGCCGGCGACCGGCTCGCCGGGTACCGGGCGTACGCCCATTCAGCCAAGAGCGAGGTCTTCGGCCTGGCGCTCATCGAGGCGATGGCCGCCGGCGTCCCCGTCGTCGCCCCGCCGGTCGGTGGGATCCCGACGCTCTTCGACGACCCGGTCGAAGGCCGGTTCTGGGCGCTCGACGACCCCGCCGGCGCCGCCGCCGTCCTGATCGAACTGCTCGACGACGAGCCGACCCGGGCCCGGATGGGCGCGGCGGCCCGCCGGCGGTTCGTCGACCACTACGACGCGGCTGTGGTCTGCCCCGATCTGTACCGGTTCCTCGCGTCCGTGCCCGGTCGGTCGACGGCCGGCGCCGACGGCGCACCTCGGAAGGGCTCGCGCCAGGGACTCCCCCAACCGGCCTGATGACCGACGGACGGCGGTCGGGCCGCCACCACAAGATGCCGGTCCGGTTCGGGCTGACGGCGATCGACCAGTGTGTGTCGTCGCTGTCCAACTTCGCGGTCGGCGTCGGCGTCGCCCGGGTCGCCGGCGTGGCCGGCTTCGGCGCGTACTCCCTGGCCTATGCCGGCTGGCTGGTCGTGGCCGCCATGCACCGTTCCCTCATCACCGACCCCATGTCCATCGAGAACGACGTCCACCAGCCCGACGCCGCCCGGCACGTCCGCATCGGGTTGGCCGCCGAGCTGACCCTGGGTCTGGGCGCCGCGGTCATCTTCGCCGCCATCGGGCTGGCCCTGATCTCGATGGGCCAACGACAGTTCGGGATTTGTTTCGTCGGCCTGGCCCCGTGGCTTCCCGTCCTCTTGGCCCAGGACTACTGGCGGTGGGTGGGGTTCATGAACTCCAAGCCCCAGAAAGCCCTGGCCAACGACGTCGTATTCGTCGTGATCCAGGTCGCGGCCTTCGCCGGGCTCTTCGCCGCCGGGGTGCACTCCGCCCTGCTGGCCATCTTCGCCTGGGGAGCCGGCGCCTTGGCCGGGGCCCTCTTCGGACTGTGGCAGTTCTCCACCCGGCCGTCGCTGCGGGGCGGGTTCACCCGGATCCGGGAACGGTGGGCACTCAGCAAGTGGATCGCCGCGGTGAACGCCATGGCCCAGGCGACATACGAGGCCACCCCGGTGCTGACCAGCGCGTTCTTGGGCCCGGTGGGCATCGGGGGGCTGAAGGCAGCCAACAGCCTGGTCAGCGGGCCGTCCCTGGTCCTCATCCAAGCTGGCGGCAGTATCGGCCTACCCGAGGCCACCAAGGCGCTCAAGAACCGCGGCTGGCCGGGACTGCGGCGAGTCCAGCGGGTCGTCACCGCCGCCGGTCTCCTCAGCGTCGGCGTCATCGCCGCGGTGATCTTCCTCTTCGGCCAGACCCTGCTCGTCCACATCTACGGCAACGCGTTCGGCCAGTTCTCCCAGGTCGCCGACATCCTGGCGGTCTCCGTCCTGGTGGCCGCCGGGGGCCTGGGAGCCATCCTGAGCCTCAAGGCCACCCGGAAGGCCCAGCGGATGGTGCCGGTCAGCGCCGTCTCGCTGGTCGTGTCCATCGTCGCCACCGTCGTTCTCGTCCAGCGGTTCGGGATCACCGGTGCCGCCGTCGCCACCCTCGTCGGCACCTCGACGATGACCCTCGGACTGCTCGTCGTCCACTGGGCCACCTCCAAGCGGGCCGCCGAGGAGCTGACCGCCGGCGGTACCCTGGTGGCCGAGGAGCCGACGCCGGTGGCACCCGACCCGCTAGAGGAGCCTGCAGATGCCCTGGACGGGGACCCGACCGGCGAGCGCCTCGGCCAGCACTACGCCCGCCACGCCAAAGGCAGCCACGCCAATGGCAACGGGGCCAACGGCAATGGGGCCAACGGCAATGGGGCCAACGGCAATGGGGCCAACGGCAATGGGACCGGCCGGACGAGGCCGGCCGTCACCCCCCCGTGGCCGGTCCGCCTGCCCACCCGACCGTTCGTACCCACCCTCGATCTCTCCATCCCCGCCAGGCCAACCGGAGGTAGTGCGCCAATGAAGATCCTTGTCGTCCACAACCGTTACCGGTCGTCATCGCCGAGCGGCGAGGACCGGGTGGTCGACCAGGAGCACGCCGCCCTGCTCGACGCCGGCCATATCGTCCGGCGGTTCGAGCTGTTCAGCGACGACATCGCCACGTTCTCGCCGGCCCGCAAGGCGCTCGTCCCCGCCGAGGTCGTCTGGAACCCGAAGTCGGCCCGAGACATCGTGCCGGTGCTCGACGAGTTCCGGCCCGACGTCGTGCACGTCCACAACCTGTTCCCTCTCCTGAGCCCGGCGGTGCTCACGGCCTGCCAGCGTCACGGTGTCCCGACGGTCGTCACCCTGCACAACTACCGGTTGATCTGCCCGGCGGGGAGCCTCTTCCGGGACGGGGCGGCTTGCCGGGAGTGCGTCGGACTGAAGGTGCCGCTGCCGGGCGTCCAGCACGGCTGCTATCGCGGTTCGCCGGCCGCCACGCTGCCGATCGCCACCGCGACGACGACGCAGCGACCGGTCTGGCGGTCCGCGCCGTCCGCGTACATCTTCCTGTCCGACGCTCAGCGCCGGGAGATGGAGTCGATGGTGTTCCCGCTCGACCGGCGTTTGTCAAGCCGAACCTCGTGCTCCCGGCCCCGCCGCGGGGCGACGCCGACCCGCTGGTCGTCTATGCCGGCCGGTTCACCGAGGCCAAGGGGTCCACATCCTCATGCGGGCCTGGGACCGGTTCCTCGAGCGGCGGCCGGCGACGACCTTGCGCTGGCCTTCGCCGGGTCCGGCCCGCTCGAGGACAAGCTCCGAGCCT
>CAWGOO010000003.1:0-12002 GCA_963824265.1 uncultured Actinomycetota bacterium | reverse complement strand
CGTAGTGCTCGACCAGCGACCGGCCCTCGAGCATGGCGATCTGGGCGACACCCGGCTGGACGTGGACGCACATGAGGTAGCGGCCGACCGACTTGCCCTTGCGGTCACGGCCCCCGCGTCGCCGACGGCCCCGTCGGACCTGGCCGTCGCCCGAACCGGCGCGCTCTCCCCCACCGGCGTCGTCGACCGTTCCGTCGGCCACGGCGGCGACACCCGCCGCCGGTCCACCGTTGCCACGGGAGGCCGCGGCCGGTGCCGGAGCGGTCGGTCCAGCGGCCGGCGAGCCGTTGGCGGCCGATCCGGCGGCTACCGGGGCGGCGGCCCGCTGGCTGGTGCCGGCGGCGTTGCCGGTCGGCTGGTCGGCGCCGGGCTGGCTGTCGGCCCCGACGGCCGCTGGGCCGGGGCGCGGGGCGCGTGTCGCCGATCCGTGGCTTGGCGGCCGGCGCGGCGATACCCGTCCGGCCGGGTCCCGCCGGCGGTCCGTTACCCGAGGCAGCGCCCTGTGAGGCACCACCTTCGACAGGCGCGGGGCCGTCGGCCCCGTTCGTACCGGCGGACGCCGAAGTGGGTCCGTTCTCGGACTCGGACATGAGGGGAGTCCCTCCTCGTGCAGCTCATGACGCACGCCCGGAGGATGCGGCGCGGGCGCCGGTCCGGGGACGCCAGCTCCGAGCGGCTCCCACCGGGCGCGTCGCGCTCGATCCATTGGTGTCTTCTGCAGGCTCGGGCCAGCACGAGGCCGGCGCCGAGCCCTTCCAGCAACTCTCCAGGGCGGACCCCACGCGGTTGGGTAGCCAGCTCCGCCCGAAGGCGCCGTGATGCCGCGTCGTCGCCTCCCTCGTTGGGCACGAGCAACAGCGTTCGCACCGCCGGGCGGAGATCATCTTCCACGGAGCGGCCCTTCCGCACTCGCCGGACAACGACGCTCGGAGCGTCGAGCAACTGCTCGACCCGCGTCGCCAGCTCGTCTGCGGTCAAACCGAGTACCTCCAGGTCCCAGGTACAAGATGATACCTCCTGCTGCAGCGAGGTACCGTCATCGGCAATGACGGCGGCGGCCTGGACGATGATCCCCTCCGGTAGCATCTCGGTGAGCTGACCGGCCAGATCGGGAAGGCCCGACGGGCCTCCGACCAGCCCCGCGCCGGGGGCTCCCGGGGGGCGCCCCCCGCCCTCCGCCACCTCTCCGGCGCCGGCCACCACCTCGAGCCCCGGACCGTCGCCGACGAGCCGCACGTCGAGGTACTCGCCGAGCGGGTCGCCGACGAGCCGCACGTCGAGGTACTCGCCGAGCGATTCGGCCCCGGTCGGCAGGGCCAGGCCGAAGCTGAGCAGCGGCCGGGGGGAGAACCCGGCTGACCAGGCCACCGGCAGCCGCACCCGCCGGAAGGCCCGCTCCCACATCCGCGCGACATCCCGTTGGCTCGTGAACCGGATCTTGCCGAGCTTGCTGTAACGAAAGCGGAGGGTGGGCCGGCGTTCGCCGGCCGGGCGGCCGAGGTCCCCGGCTCCGACACCTGTCGCCTCGGGCGCCTCGGGCGAGGTCATCCGGTCGGCGCCGGGCGGCTGGCGAGGAGCTCGACGGGCACCCGGCCCCCGGTCGCCAGGTCCTGCCCGGTCCCCTGGCTGCCGCCGGCCGGCGGCACCGGCGAGGCGACGACGTGCTCGAGCCCGAACCCGGTGCAGGCGCCGCAGTCGTAGCACGGCGTCCACCGGCAGTCCTCCAGCCCCGCGCCGGCCAGGGCCTGCTCCCAGTCCTCCCAGAGGAAGTCCCGGTGCAGCCCCGCCGAGATGTGGTCCCACGGGAGGGCTTCGTCGACGTGCCGGTGGCGGTAGACGATGTCGTCGAGGGACAGCCCCTCGGCGGCCAGGGCCTCTTCCCAGCGGTCCAGGTCGAACTGCTCGGTCCATTCCTGGAAGGTGCCGCCAGCTCGCCAGACCCGCTCGATGACCGCGCCGACCCGGCGGTCGCCGCGGCTGGCGATGCCCTCGGCCGCGGTGGCCTCAGGATCGTGCCAGCGGATCGTCAACCCCCGGACGCCGCGGGCAGCGTTGCGCAGGACGACGACCTTGCGGTGGAGCTCGGCGACCGTCGTCTGGCCGAACCACTGGAACGGCGTGTGCGGCTTCGGCACGAAGCCGCCGACGGACGCGGTCACGGTGACGGTCGGGTGGTACCGCCGGCCGATCTCGACGCAGCGTTTGCCGAGCTCGGCGATGGCGGCGACGTCCTCGTCCTGCTCGGTCGGCAGGCCGATCAGGAAGTAGAGCTTGACCCGGCGCCAGCCCTGCCCGAAGGCGGCGTCGACCGCGGCGTAGAGATCCTCCTCGCGGATCAGCTTGTTGATGACCTGCCGCATCCGCCACGTCCCCCCCTCCGGCGCGAACGTCAGGCCGGTTCGCCGCACCCGCTGGATCTGGGCGGCGGTGCCGACGGTGAAGGCGTCGACCCGCAGGCTCGGCAAACTGACGGACACCCGCTCGCCGTGGCGCGGGTCGTCGACGATGTCGCGGACGGTCTCCTCGATGTCGGAGAAGTCGGCGGTCGAGAGCGACGTCAGCGCGACCTCGTCGTAGCCGGTCCGTTCGAGGCCGTCGCTCACCATCTGGCGGACCTGGGCGGCCGGGCGCTCACGGACCGGCCGGGTGATCATGCCGGCCTGGCAGAACCGGCAGCCGCGGGTGCAGCCGCGGAAGACCTCGACGTTCAGCCGGTCGTGGACGACCTCGGTCAGCGGCACGAGCTGCTGCTTGGGGTACGGCCAGTCCCCGAGGTCGGCGATCGTCCGCTTCTCGACCCGCTCGGGGACGCCGGGAACGACGGGCTCGGTGGCGACGAGCCGGCCGCGGTCGTACCGGGGGCGGTAGAGGCTCGGAACGTAGACCCCGTCGACGGCGGCCAGGGCGACGAGGACGTCCCGGCGGTCGCGGTCGTCGGCCGGGCGGGCCAACCACGGCGCGAGGACGTCGGTGACGTCGCCGACGGCCTCCTCGCCGTCGCCGAGGACGAAAGCGTCGACGAAGTCGGCCAGTGGCTCCGGGTTGTACGTGCAGTGGCCGCCGGCGACGACCAGCGGGTCGGCGGGCCCGCGCTCGGCCGCGTGGAGCGGCACGCTGGCGAGGTCGATCAGGTTGAGGACGTTCGTGTAGACGAGCTCGGCCGACAGGTTGAAGGCGAGGACGTCGAACGCCCGGGCCGGCAGGTGGTTCTCGACCGAGAACAACGGCACGCCGGCCGCCCGCATGGCGGCCTCCATGTCGACCCAGGGGGCATACGCCCGCTCGGCGACCGCGTCGGATCGCTCGTTGAGCAGCTCGTAGAGAATCTGCAGCCCCTGGTTCGGCAACCCGATCTCGTACGTGTCGGGATAGAGGAGCAGCCAGGCGACCTGGCCGGGGCCGTGGACCGGCTGCTGGGCACCCTGCTCACCGCCGATGTACCGGGCCGGCTTCTGGACGGCCATCAGCAGCTGTTCGACCTGCGGCCAGAGCGATCTCATCGGCCGCCGAGTCTACGGGGGTCCCCGGACGGGGCCCGACCGGCTAGCCGCCGGTGCCTGTCTTGGGGGCGGTGGTGGTGGTTGTGGCGGCTGTCGTGGTGGTCGTCGACGTCGGGCGGCCCGGCGCCGTCGTGGTCGTGGTCGTCGGCGGCGGCGTACCGATCGGCGGGATCGTCGTCGGCGGCGTTGTCGACGGCTGCTCAGCGGCCGTCGGGATCTTGGGTGTCGACGAGACGGGGTTCGAGTAGAGGTAGTTGAAGATGTTGGCGACGGCCGGCGCGGCGGCTGTGGCCCCGTAGCCACCCTGGTTGACGACGACGGCGACGACGTACTGATGTGTCGTGTTCGTCGGGCCGAAGCCGACGAACCAGGCGTTCGGCTCCTTGGCTGTTGTCTTCGAGACGTCGGCCGTTCCGGTCTTGCCGGAGATCGGATATGTCTTTGGCACCCTCGAGATCCTCTGGAAGGTCTGGTACGCGGTGCCGTGCGGTGTGTTGACGACCTCTGTGAACCCCTTGGCCATGGCGGCCCGGTCCGACGGGGAGAGTGTGACCTTGCCCGTGGCCTTCGGCGTGAACCGCTTGACGACCTGACCGTCGGGGGTGACGATCGTCGACGCTACCTGGGGCTGGTACCGGGTCCCGCCGTTGGCGAACGTGGCGTAGGCCTGGGCCTCCTGGATGGGCGTGACGACGGTGCCACCCTGGCCGAAGGCCATCTCGACGTTGTTCCCGACGTACCACGTTGTGTTCGGGAAGTTCTTCGGTGTCTCGTCGTGGAGCTTCTTCACCTCGGCCGCGCTGTCGACCCGTCCCTGAGCCTCGTTCGGCAGGTCGACTGTCGTCAGCTGGCCGAAACCGTACGCGTTGGCGGTGTTCTGGATCGGCGTCGGACCGTACTTGGCCGATGTCTTGTAGAAGCGATAGCCCATTGTGTAGAAGAAGTAGTCGTCCGACTTGGCCAGCGCCGACGTGACGGTCACTGTCCCGGCCTCGGCGGCTGTGTTGTCCTTGAACGAGCACCCCGGGCCGCCGGTTTTGCATGTTGTTGTCTTGATCGTGAACGTCCCGGTGTCTTTGACGGTGGTGTTCGGCGTGATCAGGCCGCTCTCTAGGGCGGCGGTAGCGGTGGCCAGCTTGAAGGTCGACCCCGGGGTGTACAGCCCCTGGATGGCGTAGTCGTTGAGCGGGCACGACCCCGACGACCCCTGGCAGCCGGTCGACAGCGCGTTGTAGGCCGCGGTCGAGATGCCGCCGACCCATGTATCGAGCGAATAGGTCGGGTTCGAGGCGAGGGCCAGGACGGCCCCGGTCTCGGCATCGAGAACGACGACCGCGCCGTTTGTCGCCACCGGGAGCTTCCCGGTGCTGGTGTCCCGGGTCTTCTTGTCGCCGGCCATGTCGGAGGCCAGGGCGACCTGGGCCTCGGCCTGGAGCCCGGCTGTGATGTTGAGGACGACGGTGTCGCCCTGGGTCGTCGCGGTCTGTTTCAGCGTGCCGACGACGTCGCCGGACGCGTCGACCTCGAGCTCCTGTTTGCCGGGGACGCCGCGCAGGTACGGCTCGTACTGGTACTCGATCCCGGCCTTGCCGACTTGTGTCGACTGTGTGTAGCCCTGGTTGGGGTGGGCCTTCAAGAATGTGGCTGTGATCGCCCCGACGTAGCCGAGGACATGGGTGCCCAGTGTGCCGCCCTGGGGGTAGTGGCGCTGGCTGACGTGCTGGACGGAGACACCGGGGTACTCACTGGCGTGTGTGTCGAGGTACTGGACGGTTGTCGGCTTGGCGTTCTGGAGGATCGGGACCGGCTCGTACGGGCTGTACTGCTTGTCGGCCAGGGCGGCCTCGATCTGCGCGGGCGTCTCGTTGACCACCGCACCGATCTTCCCGATCACTGTTGGGTGCTCTGTGGCCTCGGCCCGGGAGAGGACGATCTCTGTCTCGATCGTGTTGCCGGCCAACACCGTGTCGTGCCGGTCGACGATCACGCCTCGGGGCGGGTCGACGGCGACGGTGCGGATCTGGTTGGCGTTGACGACGGCGGCGTACGACTTGCCGTCGATGACCTGGAGGCTCCACAGCCGCAGCACCATGACGACGAAGAGGACGAGGACGATCGCCCCGACGATCTGCAGCCGGAGAAGCGGTCGCGACGGCTGGTCTTCGGGCGACGAGACGAGCGACGTGACGCTGACGTTGCGGCGGGGACGGATTCGGGGCTGGCGCGCCTTGCTCCGGTGCCGCGGCCGGTTCCGCCCAGAGGCCGGCCTCGGGTAGAAGTTGCCGCCACCGAACGGGTGGCGGAGCGAACGGCGGCTCACGACCGGTCTCCGGCCGGGTGGCTCACCAACGGCCTCCGGCCATCGACGGGCGGCCGCCGTCGGCCGAGGCCGGCCCGAGGGCCCAACCGACCAACCGGACGGCCGGAGCGGCCAGGATGGCGTTGACGACGGCGACGACGGCGACGACCGCCGCCAGGTCGACGCGGAGGAACTGTTCTTGACCGAGGACGGCACCGATCACGGCGTACAGCATGACGGCTACCGCGCTGGCCGCGAGCGCGACCAGCGGGGGGAACCACCAGACCTCGCGGGTGACCGCCCCGGTGCTGGCGCCGACGGCGAAGCCGACGAGGCAGCCGACCAGGGCCGACAGACCGAACGGCGTCGGCAGCAGCAGGTCGGCGGCGATCCCGGCGACGAACCCCATGACCGCCCCCTCCTCGGCGTCGCCGGCGATGCCGGCAGCGATCGGCAGCAGGAGCATCAGGTCGGGATGGGCACCGAAGATCGACACGTCGACGCCGATCGTCGACTGGATGAGCAGGGTCACGAAGACGACGAGGAGCAGTTTGAGAAGGCTGCGGCCGGTCATCGGCGCCTCATGTTGTCGGCGACAGGCCTGTCGGCGCCCCTGTCGGCGACGGGCTCCACTGGACGACCTGGACGTACGTCAGTGTGCCGAGGTCGGCCAGCGGCTCGGCCTGGACGTCCTTCTGCGTGGCGCCGCTCACGGTGTGGATGGAGGTGATCCTGGCTACCGGGATGTTCTTCGGGAACTGGGCACCCGCCAGACCGTTGGTGACGAGCGCTGTCTTCTTTGTGATCGCTGTCGTCGGCGAAACGTCGTTCAGGGTCAGCGGCTTTCCGGCCCCCTGACCCTGGAGGGTGGCGAACTGGTCGTTCCCGTAGACGATCCCGACCTTGAACTGGCCGTCGGTGAGCAGCTGCACCGTGGCAGTGCTGTGGGAAGCGGCGACGACCCGGCCGACCAGGCCGCCGTTGCTGATGACGGCGTCGCCGATGACGATCCCCTGGCTCCGCCCCTTGTTGATTGTGATCGTCGACGCGAAGTTCGACGTCTTGGTGGCGATGGTCTCGGCCGCCACCTTCGGCAGTGTCTGGACCGCGGCCGGCAGTGTGTTGAGGGCGAGCACCTTCTGGAGCTTTTGGAGCTGGCGTTCCTGGGCCGACGCCTGGGCCGCCTGCTGACGGAGCGCCCCGTTGGTGGCCTGCAGCTTGTGGTTCTCCTGTTCCAAGGCGCCGTAGTGGACGGCGCCGGCGAAGAACTCGCCGATGGGATCGATGATGTCGTTGAACCCGGACCGGAAGGGCGAGAAGACGTCGGTCGCCACCGACTTGATGCCTGACGTCAGGCTGTGGCCCTTGCCGCTGGCGTCGAGCGTGATGATCGTCACCGATGCCAACACCAAGACGACGAGCGTCGTCAGGGTACGGCGGGACCGTCTGGGCTTGGCCACCCCCGGGTGCCTGCCGCGGTCAGCGGGACGTGGAGGTGATCAGCACCCGCTTCAGGGCTTCGAACTCCTCCAAGCACTGGCCGCTGCCGATGGCGACACAGTTCAACGGGTCCCGGGCCACGACCAGCGGCATGCCGGTCTCGTGCTGGAGCCGCGCGTCGAGCCCGTGCAGCAGGGCCCCGCCGCCGGTTAGGACGATGCCCTGCTCCATGATGTCGGCGGCCAGCTCCGGCGGCGTGCGGTCGAGGGTGACCTTGACCGCGTCGATGATGGCCGACACCGGCTCGTCGATGGCATGGCGGATCTCTTCGGTGGACACGACGACGGTCTTGGGCAAGCCGGTCACGAGGTCGCGACCACGGATCTCGGCGTGCAGCTCCTCCTCCAACGGGAAGGCGGAGCCCAGGGCGATCTTGATCTCTTCCGCCGTCCGCTCACCGAGCGCCAGGCTGAACTCCTTCTTCACGAACGAGACGATCGCCTCGTCGAGCTCGTCGCCACCGATGCGGACGGACTGGCTCGTGACGATGCCGCCGAGGGAGATGACCGCCACCTCGGTCGTCCCGCCGCCGATGTCGACGACCATGTTGCCGGTCGGCTCGTGGACGGGCAGTCCGGCGCCGATGGCCGCGGCCATCGGTTCTTCGATGATGTAGGCCTTGCGCGCACCGGCGTACTCCGCCGCCTCCATGACGGCCCGCTGCTCGACGCCGGTGATCCCGGACGGGACGCAGATGACCATCCGCGGCTTGGCGAACCGGCGCTGGTGCACCCGGTGGATGAAGTACCGGAGCATCTTCTCGCAGATCTCGAAGTCGGCGATGACGCCGTCCTTCAGCGGACGGATGGCCTGGATGTTGCTCGGCGTCCGACCGATCATGCGCTTCGCTTCGGCACCCACCGCGAGCGGTCGGCCGTCCTTGACGTCGACCGCGACGACGGAGGGCTCGTTCAGGACGATCCCCCGCCCGCGGACGTACACCAGCGTGTTGGCCGTGCCGAGGTCGACCGCCATGTCGCGGCCGAGCAGGTTGAGGCGGTTGTCAGGCATCGAGGTCTGGTCCTCTCGGGGCAGAGCAGCCGGTCGGCACCCTGTGGGGTGGCCATCCGGCCCACGTACTGCGGAACACGTGCGGCGTCATACGGAATACTGAGTAACCCGTTATACGGGCTAAAGGGTACGGGACCGACGGATACCGCACAAGGGCGGCCTCACACCGACATTTTCGCAGGTCGGAGCCGATCGCTGCCGCCGCCCTCCGGGAGGGGTCGGTTCAGGCCAGTCCGGGGAAGAAGATGGCAATCTCTCGGACCGCCGACTCGACCGAGTCGGACCCGTGCACGAGGTTCTCGGTCATCTCGACGGCCAGGTCGCCACGGATCGTCCCGGGCGCCGCCTGCTTCGGGTTCGTCGTGCCCATCAACGTACGGACGACCGCGTACGTCTCGTCGTCGGGGCCTTCGACGACCATGACCAACGCCGGCGACCGGGTGATGAAAACGACGAGGTCGCCGTAGAACGGCTTGCCCTGGTGCTCGGCGTAGTGCTGGCCGGCCACCTCTTCGGTGATCGCCCGCAGCTCCGCGGCCACCAGCCGTAGTCCTTTGCGCTCGAGGCGGCTGACGATCTCGCCGGCCAGCCCGCGCTCGACGCCGTCCGGCTTCACGATGACGAGGGTTCGGTTCACGAGCGGAGGACCCTAGCAGTGCCTGGACCGAACCCTGACCGGCCGCTGTTCGCTGGATTGGGTTCGGCCACTGACCCCGCGGGTATCGTCCGGCCGTGCGCAACTACCGACGCCTCCGCCCCAGGCCGACCCACGTGGTCGCCGTTCTCCTCGCCGGCACCGCGCCGCTCGCCCTGACGCTCGCCGCCGGCCTGCCGTCGGCCGGAGCGAGCGGACCGGCGGCCGCGTCGGCTCCGGCGGCTGTCACCGCGGCGCCGTTCACCGGCGGTTGGGTCACGATGCTGACCGGGACAACAACGGTGACGAACGGGACGGCGACGAGGGTGTCGGCCAGCAGCACGGGCGGTGTCGTCACTATGGCCTTCAACTTCGTGTCGGGCATTGCATCCCAGCCGATCTCGATCGCCGTCGTACCGCCGCCTGGACAGACGTGGACGACGGGGGTGACCTACTCGACCGCCGAGGGGGCCGGCATGAACGTCGACGGGGCCTGCGCGGGCGCATTCGAGCTCGACGCCCTGTCGCCGAGCCCCGGGCCCTATCCGATCACCTCCGTAGCCATGCAGTTCGACGGGACATGCGGCACCCGTGCCCTGGCCGGCGAAGTCGCGCTGGCCCTACCCAACGACGGCGGGGCCGGCTATTACCTGTACCTGCAGGGGGGCAGCCTCACCGGCTACGGGAACAACTCCTACCTGACGTACCTCGGCAACCTGGGTCTCGCCACATTGAACAAGCCGATCGTGACCGCGGCGACGACGCCGGACGGCGGCGGCTACTGGATGGCCGCCGGCGACGGCGGGATCTTCGCTTACGGCGACGCCGGCTTCTACGGGTCGATGGGTGGGAAGCCGCTGAACCGGCCGATCGTCGGGATGACGTCGACCACCGACGGCCAGGGCTACCTGGAGGTGGCGTCGGACGGGGGGATCTTTGCGTTCGGCGACGGCGCGTTCTACGGCTCGATGGGTGGCAAGCCGCTGAACAAACCGATCGTCGGCATCGCCTCGGATCCGGCCACCGGCGGGTACTTGGAGGTCGCTTCGGACGGCGGCATCTTTGCCTTCAACGCCCCGTTCTACGGCTCGATGGGCGGCAAGCCACTGAATCAGCCGATCGTCGGCATCGCGTTGACGCCAGACGGGAAGGGGTACTGGGAGGTGGCGGCCGACGGGGGCATCTTTTCGTTCGGCGACGCCGGCTTCTACGGGTCGACGGGCAACATCCACCTGAACAAGCCGATCGAGGCGATGATCCCGACGCCCGATGGCCAGGGCTACTGGTTCGTCGCCTCCGACGGTGGGGTCTTCGCCTACGGCGACGCCTCGTTCTACGGGAGCTACTCCACCGGGTCCGGGCCATTCACAACAGATACAGCCGGCACAAGCGTCGTCGGCCTGATCCACACGTAATGCGACCGTCCTCGACCGGTCCCGCCCGTTCGGTCAGGCGGGCGCGCCTTCTCGCAACATGACGCGGGCGTCGGCCGCGACGTAGAGCGACCCGGCGACGACGAGCAGGCCGTCGTCGGGGACGAGCGATCGGCCGCGACCGACGGCCTCGGCGACGGAAGCGGCGCTCTCCGCTGCGAGTCCGAGCCCTCGGGCGGCGTCGGCAACATCGGTGGCGTCCATGGCCCGCGGCGAGTCGGGCGCGCAGGCGATCACGGTGCCGAAGCCGGCGGCGACCAGTGGCGCCAGCATGGCGGCCGGGTCGCGGCCGGTGAGCATGCCGACGACCGCCACCTTGGACCCGTCGACGGCGAACTCGTCGACGACGGCGGCGGCGAGCGAGCCCATGCCGGCGGCGTTGTGGGCGCCGTCTACGACGCAGAGCGGCCGGCGGCCGACGACCTCGAGCCGCCCGTCGATCCGGACGCCGGCGAAGGCCTCGCCGACGACGTCCTCGTCGAGCGGCGCGCCGAAGAAGGCCTCGGCGGCGGCAAGGGCGCAGGCGGCGTTGATGCCCTGGTGGGCACCGTGGAGTGGGACGAGGATCTCGCCGTACGCGCCGCCGGGGGTGCGGAGATCGACCAGCCGGCCGCCGACGGCGACCCGGTTGGCGGTGCAGTCGAACTCGTCGCCTCGCACCCAGACCTGGATGGCGCCGGCTTCGTCGGCGACGGCTCGGATGATGGCAACGAGATCGGGTGTGGTCTCGCCGACGACGGCGACGCTGCCGGGCTTGACGATGCCGGCCTTGTCGCGGGCGATCCCCTCGAGGGTGGGCCCGAGGACGTCGGTGTGGTCGAAGCTGATGTTCGTGAGGACGGCGACGAGACCGTCGACGACGTTGGTCGAGTCCCACGTGCCGCCGAGCCCGACCTCGACGACGGCGGCGTCGACCGCGACGTCACAGAACCACTGGAGAGCGGCCGCGGTCAGCAGCTCGAAGCGGGTCGGTCGGTCGGTGAGCGCCGGTTCGAGCAGGGCGAGCGTCGAGAGGACAGCCAGGAAGGCGTCGTCGTCGATCGGCTCGCCGTTCCGGCTGAGCCGCTCGTTGACGCGGGAGAGGTTGGGGCTGGTGTACGTCCCGACACCGAGACCCATGGCGCCGAGCAGGGCGGTCGTCATTGCCGCGGTTGAGCCCTTGCCGTTGGTCCCGGTCACGTGGATCGACGGGTAGGCGAGCTGCGGGTCACCGAGCGATGCGACGAGCTCGCGCATCCGCTCGAGCGTCGGCAGGGATCGCCGGCTCGGCATGGCGGCCTCGAAGTTGACGTGGCCGTCGAGCCAGGCGAGCGCCGCCGCCAGGGAGGCGAATGGTGCGGCGGCCAACCCGGCTCCGTTCAGGAGGCGGCCCGGCGGCTCCGGGAGGACTTCGCCGGAGGCTCGGCCAGCGGGACGAGGGTCGGGTGCACCCGGTCGAGGACGACGGCCCGGTCGACGACGCACTTGCTGACGTCACTGCGGCTCGGCAGGTCGTACATGACCTCGAGGAGCACCTCTTCGAGGATGGCCCGCAGGCCACGGGCGCCGGTGCCGCGCAGCAGGGCCAGTTCGGCGACGGCCTCGAGCGCGTCGTCGGTGAACTCGAGCTCGACACCGTCGAGGGC
>CAWGOO010000002.1:0-1152285 GCA_963824265.1 uncultured Actinomycetota bacterium | reverse complement strand
CCGTGTTTTTGTGTACGAGAAGGTGACGGTCACCGACCCGGCGCTACCTGTGGTGCCGCTCCGGCTCCCACCACTCGCCCCGGTCCCGAAGGTGGTCGACCCGCCGGCAGTGGCCACCCAGGAGGCACCGCCGCCGCCGCCGCCACCAGCGCCGCAGTCATCGGCTGTCGGGGCACCCCCGGCACCGCCGATGTAACCGGCACCGCCGCCGCCGCTGCCGCCACCATCGCCGGCAACCGGCTCCTTGCCTTGCCCACCGGCACTGCCGGTGGCGCTGCCCGAGCCGGTCGACTTGTTGTTGGCGCCGCCGGCGCCGCCGGCGACACCGCCGGTTCCACCAGTAGCCCCGCCGGTGCCGCTCAGGCCCTTGCCCTTGGAGCTGCTTGTGGCGGTTGTCCCGGCGTTCCCGGCCTGGCCGCCGTTACCGGCGTCGGTGCCCGAGCACATGGACTCACCACCACCGCCGCCACCGGAGGCCACGGCGACCACGTGGGCGGTTGTGGCCGAGGTGCAGGTTGTGGCGCCGTTGCAGACGCCGGTCGAGCCGCCGCCACTGCCGCCGGTGCCGTCGTTACCTTTCGTTATCCCTATGGCTGTGTAGCGACCCTGGCCGCCTTTGCCGCTGGCACTCCAGCCGCTGACCGAGGCCCCGCCGTTGCCGACGACGCCGCTACCCTGGGGTGCGCCCTTGCCAGCGCAGCCGGTATTGGCCGACACCTTGGTGGAGCCGGCGATGGTGAAGGTGGTGGTCACCGAGCCGCCGGCCCCGCCGGCCCCGCCGTAGCCTGTGGCACTAGCGGCTGCTCCGCCACCACCGCCACCGGCCCCCTTGGCCACGATCTTCTCGGTGTTGGCCCAAGCCGGGGCTGTGGTGTGCCCGGTGGTGCAGCCGGCCACGCTCCATGTCACCGGGGTGGGGGGTGCGGCCACCTTGACTGTCCCGATATGGGCGGCGGTGGTCTTGGCCCCACAGGTGTAACTAAACCCGTTCTGGGTGAAGTTCACCGTCTTGATGCCGACGGAGACCTCGGTGCCGACGGTCCCGGTGATCGGGATTGTCGAGATGGTGACCCCCGTCCAGCTGGAGGTGGTGATCCCGCTCGTCTCACTCGGAGTGACCACCGATCCCGTGCCACCACCACCGGGTGTCCCCAAGATGGAGACTGTGGTCAAGGTATGGGTGGTGGTGGGCCCCGTGTTCGGGTCGGTGTGTAGGGTCACGCTGACACTCGTGGCCGAGGCCTTGCCGGTATAGCTTGTCGCTGGCAGGGTGCCCGAGGCCACCACCGAGGCGGTGATGCTCGGGTGGTTGGCGTTGCTGCACACGAACGCGGTACCCGGTGCCGCTGTGGTCACCGAGAAGGTCTTTGTGACGTGGGCCCCGTTGTAAACGCTACTCCCGTTGTACTTCACCTCAAGGGTGTGGCTCCCCGTGCTCAGTGTGGTCGTGGAAAGGGTTGCCTCCTCGAAGGGCAGGCCGTCCGCTGTGGTGGTCAAGACCACGTGACCATCGACCAAAAATGTGACGGTCCCGGCCGGGGACGGGTAATAGATTGTTGTTGTTGTTGTTGTTGCCGGGCGTGTGATGACGGGGTTCACCGGCACCACGTAACCCTTGGGGGTGGCCGAGGTCGGCGGGGTGGCCAACACCGACACTGTGAACTTGGTGACCGGGTTGATCAAGATGATCGGGAACCGGTTCGGGGCGTGCCCCAAAGCATAGGGAGCATGCGTCGGCACTGTTGCCGTTGTCGCCAGTGTGAACGGCGCCACGACTGTCGACCCGCTGACCGTCACCAGGGAGATGATGAATGTTTCGATACCCACGTTGGCCGCCGCGGTGTAGGAGATCTCGAAGGGCACGGTGAGCGAGTGGCCGGCGGCCAGGGAGAACGAGGTGGCGCTGTTGCACGCCCCGCTTGTGCCCTTGAAGGTGCCGGTGATGTTGTAGACCCCGCTCATGGTGACTGCGCACCAGGCGTGTGCGGGGTTCTCATAATTCAGCGTGAGCTGGCCGCCTTTCAGGCCAGATATGCCGTCCATCCGCAGGTGGAGCCACAGGGTGCTCCAGCTCTCCCCGGCCGCGGGGTTTGTGACGGTGATCGAGAACGTCTTGGGTGACGCTGTCCCTCTCGTGACCGAGAGTGTCGTTGTGTTGATCGTCACCGTCGGCTTAGGTTGGATTACGTAGTTCACCGTGCTCGACGTGCTGCCCTTGTAGCCGCTGTTGCCTGAGTAGACGGCTTTCAGCCCGTCGGTCCCTGGCGGCAGAGTCGAGGTGGTGTAGGTGGCGACCCCCGACGACACCGTTCCGATGCCCAACAGTGTCAAGCCGTTGTAGAAGTTCACGGTCCCGGTGGCTGTGGTGGCCGTGGCTCCTGTCGTCTTTTTGACCGTCCCGGTCAAAGTCACCCCGGTGCCCTGCAGCTGCGGACTAGCCGGGCTGGTCGACAGCGAGGTCGTCGATGTGGCTGCCGGCGGCGGGGGCTCGGTCAGTGTGCCGTGGAGATTCAAAGTCAGCACGTTGCCGGAGCTCCCCGAAAAGCGAGAGTCGAGGGATGTCTTGGCCAGACCACATGTTGTGAAGTTGGGAATGGAGTAGGTGGTGTCCGACAGGTCTACCTTCTTGGTCGTCGTTGTGTACGGGGAGGTCGACTCCATCGTCAGGTGCACCGGGGTGGCGTTGCACGTCTCGCTGATCGGCGAGGTGATCTTCACCTGGACCGTGACGGTGTCTGTGATCGTCACGTTGCCGTTGTAGCTGATCGATCCTTTTGCTGTCCCCGAGTGGACGTCGAAGATGTGAATCGTTTCTGTGCTACCTGTGTTGCTCTCTTTCCACGACGGGATGGTGAGCGTCCCGGCGGTGATGTTGCCGGTTGTAGAACTCACATGGCCGCTGAATGTCGCCGGCGTCGGCAACGCCGTCGGCGTATTGCCGTGGGCGCCGAAGGTTCCCGATGTCATCGTCATCGTGAACGCTGATGTGGTAGCCGACGCCGTGGTGGCGGCCAAGCCGACCATGCCCCCGGCCATCAGGCCCACGGCCATCAGCCCAGCCAGACTGCGCCGGACCAGTCTGGCTCCAAGCACGCGAGACGAACGTCCCTCGAAGTGATTCACGACCATTACCCCCTCAGAACGATCGGCTCCAAGCCGTCGCGCCTCTCTTTTAACACGGGGAGAGCCGCATAAAAAGGAGTAAGAGCTATTTTAACTTCGAGGAAAGCTGCCGGCGTCATCGGGAATCTCTATTTCGCGTACATACGCGGACGCATCACTGTTGCTGACCTTCAAATTAAAAGAGCCATCCGTCACAACAGATATCGGCACTAATCCGCCGTCCGCAAGACGACGACACGCCACTACCGGACGAACCCTATGCCGCGGCGATCCCCACCACCGGGGCGTTGAGCGGCTTGCCGCCCATCGATCCGCTGAAGACGGCGTCGCCGAAGCTGAAGATCCCGCCGTCAGAGGCCACCATCCAATAGCCGGCGCCGTCGAGGGTGGTGGCCATGCCAACGATCGGCTTGTTGAGCGGCTGGCCGCCCATCGAGCCGTAGTAGCCGGCGTTGCCGAAGGCGAACAGTCCGCCGTCACTGGCCACCTGCCAGTTGCCGTCGAATGTGGGCGTCGCGGCTCCGCCGACGATCGGCTTGTTGAGCGCCTTGCCGCCCATGCCGCCGTAGTGGCCGGCGAAGCCGAACGAGTAGACGGTGCCGTCACTGGCGATCTCCCAGTAACCGGTGCCTGTCGGGGCAGCGATCATCTGGACGATGGGGGCGCTGATCTTCTTGCCGCCCATCGAGCCGTAGAAGGGGGCGTTGCCGAAGGCGAAGAGGCCACCGTCTGAGGCCACCTCCCAGTAGCCACCGCCTGTGGGGGTGGAGGCCATCGAGACGATCGGCTTGTTGAGCGGCTTGCCGCCCATCGAGCCGTGGAAGCCGGCGCCCCCGAAGGCGAACAGGCCACCGTCGCTGGCCACCTCCCAATAGCCTGTGCCTGTGGGCGTGGAGGCGATGCCGACGATCGGCTGGTTGAGCGGCTTGCCGCCCATCGAGCCGTAGAAGGGGGCGCCGCCGAAGGCGAAGATGCCCCCGTCACTGGCCACCTCCCAGTACCCGGGTGAGGTGTAGGAGAACTGGTCGAGCAGACCGGGGATCGAGGTCCCCTTGGCGTTGGTCAAGAGGATGTCGACCGTGCCGGTCCCGGCCGGTGACACCGCGGTGATCTGGGTCGAAGAGTTCTGGGTGAAGCTGGCGGCGGGGGTGCTGCCGAAGGAGACCCCGGTGATGTTTGTCATCTGCAGGCCGGTGATAGTCACCGACGTGCCGCCGGCCGGCGCTCCCTGACCGGGATTGACCCCGGTGACGATCGGGGCGTCGGTGTAGGTGTAGTGGTCACTGGGACCCAGGGGCGACTTGCCGGCCGGCGTCGCCACCTGGACGTCGACCGTGCCGGCGGCACCCGGCGGGGCGACCACGGTCAGCAGGTTGGCTGTCTTGACCGAGATTGTCGTGCCCGGCGTGCCGCCGAAGGCCACGATGCCCGCCCCTGTCAAGAATGTGCCGAGGACGGTCACCGTGTTGCCGCCGGCCAAGGGACCGGAGTTGGGCAGCACGGCGCCGACGGTGGTCTGGGGAGCCGAGATGGTGGTCGAGGCGATCTGGACGGCCGGGTTGGTGCAGGTCATCGTGACCGGGAGGATCGTCCCGAAGAGTGTCACTGTCAAGGTCAGTGTGCCGTTGGTGGCCGCAGTCACCGATGCCGGCCCGGCCGTGTTGCCGGCGGTGAAATTGACCGACGGGCCGCTGGCCGTGAGCTTCGTCCCCGGTGCCGGTGTGGGGATCTGGGTCGTCGGCACGGTCATGGTCACGGCCTGGTTGGCCGGACTGGCGCCGTTCACCGACACCGAGGTCTTGTAGGTGCCCGAGATGCTGTGGCCACCGGCCGCCGGGAACGGTGTGGCCGACGGCAGAGCGATGACGAGGGCGTAGTTGCTCAGGCTGAAGCCCTTGCCCGGTGTGACCGAGCCGGGCAGGCTGCCGGTGAAGACCGATCCTGTGATCTTCAGTGTCTTGAGTGACGACGAACTGCCCGTCCCGTTGCAGATCAGTGTGAAGGCCGTGCTGTCGGCTCCGGCCTGGGCGACCGGCCCGGCGGCCAAGCCGGCCATCGAGACCAGCCCGAGCGTGGTCCCGCCAGCCAGCACGGCCAGTCCCCCGGCACACAGCGTGCGGATGATCGATCCTCGTCGCAACAGTTCGTCCTCTCGTGATTCTCGTCGTCTTGCGGTTGCGGTCTCTTTATATGGTTCAGACCGCTGGTGAGTCCGCTCGGTCCTTCGGGTGATCGGTCAGTCCGACATGGCGACGATGGTCGCTGTCTGGGTGAGCGCTGTGCCGGCGCTGGTGGCGTCCCCGAACTGGAAGACCTGGCCGCTCGACGCCGTCTCCCAGTAACCACCCCCATCGGCGGTGGGCACCAGGCTCACGACCTGTGCCGAGGTGGTGCCGGCGACGGTGCCGTGGAAGCCGGCGTTGCCGAAGCTGAAGACCCCGCCGTCACTGGCCACCAGCCAGTAGCCCTGGCCGTTGTCGGTCGAGGCCATGCCGACGATCGGCTTGTTGAGCTTCAGCGAACCGGTCGAACCACTGAAGGTGGCATCGCCGAAGGCGAAGATGCCGCCGTCGGACGCGACCTCCCAGTAGCCCTTGCCGTCGGGGGTGCTAGCCATGCCGACGATCGGCTTGTTGAGGGGCTGGCCGCCCATCGAACCGGAGAAGGTGGCGTCGCCGAAGGCGAAGATGCCGCCGTCGGACGCGACCTCCCAGTAGCCCTTGCCGTCCGGCGTAGACGCAATGCCGACGATTGGCTGGTTGAGGGGCTGGCCGCCCATCGAGCCGTAGAAGGTGGCGTTGCCGAAGCTGAAGATGCCACCGTCACTGGCCACCAGCCAGTAGCCACCGTCACCGGGCGTGGTGGCCGTCCCCACGATCGGCTTGTTGAGCGTCTGGCCGCCCATCGAGCCGTAGAAGGGGGCGTTGCCGTAGCTGTAGACCGAGCCGTTGGCGGCGACCAGGTGATAGCCGCCGCCCGTGGCTGGCGGGGCTGGCGGGGCGGGTGGCGCCGGGGGTGGCGGTGGCGGCGTGGCGGTGACCGTCAGCGTGGCAGCATTGGACGTCGCTGTGCCAAGGCCATTGGAGAACACCGCCCGGTACTGGTTGCCGTTGTTCGCTGTGCCCGTGGCCGGCGTGGTGTATGTACTGGTCAGTGTTGTGGCCGAGGCGAACGTGTTCTTCGGCGAACCCGCAGCGTTGGACCAGCTGGATCCGCCGTCGGTCGAGAGCTGCCACTGGACGCTGAGCACCGTGCCGGTGGCCTTGGCATTGAACGACGCCGTACTCCCGGTTGCCACCGACTGGTTGGCTGGCTGAGTGACGACAGCCGGCGGCGAGACGACAACCAACGACGCCGCGTTGGTGGTGGCGGTGCCGGCCGAGTTGGTGAACACCGCCCGGAACTGGTGACCGCTGTCGGTCGCCGTGGTCGACGCGATGGCATAGGTGGTGCCGGTGGCCCCGCTGATTGTCGTCCAGGTCGAGCCGTTGGTCGACAGTTGCCACTGGATCGTCGGCACCGGGGTGCCCGACGCAGCGGCACTGAAGCTGGCCGGCTGGCCGGCCGTGACTGTCTGGTTGGCCGGCTGGGTAGTCACCGCCGGAGCAGTGGTCACTGTGTAACTAACCGTGTTCGAGGTGCTGACCGGCACGGTGGCCGCCCAGGTGGCGCTGTAGGTGTGGGAGCCAGCCGGCGGTTGGATCACCAAGCTGGCCGTGCCCCCGCTCACTGGCACCGTGCCGATGTTCGTCGATCCGTCGAAGAAGTTCACCTGTCCGCCGGCGCTGGCCGGGCCCACGGTGGCCGTAAGGGTCACCGCCGTCCCCTGGGTCACCGGGCTGGCCGGGTTGGCCGCCAGGGCCACTCCCTGGATGGTGACCGAGCCGAGCACCACTCCCGTCGGGCTCGGCACACAGCTGTAGTGGGTGCCGTTTTGGGCGAACGACAGCGACGAGAGGGTGACTGGGATCACCGTCCCGGGCGTCCCGGTGATCCCAGTCACGGTAGCCCCGAGCCCGGTCCAAGTGGTGGTGGTGACCCCACCCGAAGTGGTTGGCGTGGCGCTCGGTGCGGTGGTGCTGCCCCCAGGAGCGAAGCCGATCGAGACTGTTGTCAGCGGATGACTGGTCGACGGGCCGTTCGACGGGTCGGTGTGCAAGGTCACCTGGAGGGAGCTGAGCGTCACCTGACCGGTGTTGGAGGTCGACGGCATCGTGCCCGAGGCCACCACGGAAGCGGCGACATCGCTAACTGTGCCGGTGCTACAGGTGAACGACGTTCCCGGTGCTGGTGTGGTGACCGTAAATGTCGTTGTGAACTGAGCAGCGTTGTAGACACTGCTGCCGCTGTACTTCACCTCGAGAGTGTGGCTCCCGACACTCAACGTAGCCGTGGGGAGTTCAGCCTCCAAGAACGGTAGGCCGTCCGCTGTGGTGGTCAAGACCACGTGGCCATCGATCAGGAATGTGACAGTCCCGGCCGGGGGTGGGTAATAAATTGTTGTTGTTGTTGTTGTTGCCGGCCGGGTGATCTGGGGATTCACCGGCAAGAGGTAGCCCTTGGGGGCGCTGGTCGGCGGGGAGGCAATGACCGACACTGGGAACTTGGTGACCGGGTTGATCGTGATGGTGCCGTGGGCGTAAGGGGCGTTCACCGGGAGTGTCCTACTCAGCGTTGTTGTCATCGGCGGGACGATCGTTGTCCCGCTGACCGTCTGCAGCGAGACGACGAATGTCTCGATGCCTACATTGGCCGCTGTGCTGAAAGAGACCTCGAAGGGCACGGTGAGCGAGTGGTCAGCGGCCAGGGAGAATGAGGTAGCACTGTTACAGACCCCACTTGTGCCTTTAAAGGTGCCGTTGATGTTGTAGACCCCGTTCAAGGTGACCGGGCACCAGGTGTCTGTGGCGTTCTCGTAGGCCAAGGTGATCTGGCCGCCTTTTAGACCTGAGATGCCATACATGTGCAGGTGGAGCCATAGGTTGCTCCAGCTCTCCCCGGTCGAGGGGTTTGTGATGAGGACCGAGAAGGTGGTAGGCGACGATGTCCCCCTGGTTGCCGAGAGCGCGGTTGTGCTGAGGGCGACGGTCGGCTTGGGCTGGACTACGTAGGGAACCGGGGCCGACGTGTTCCCGGCGTAGGTGCCGTCGCCCGAGTAGACAGCAGTCAACTGTTGGTTTGCCACCGTCGGCAAACTGGATGTGGTGACGCTGGCCAGGCCGCCGACGACGGTCTGGGTGGCCCCGACCTGCGTGCTGTTTGAAAAGAACTTGATGGTTCCCGTCGCCCCTGTGGCGACATGACCATCCGAGTCAACCGCGGCATGGAGGGTGACGGCCGTCCCCGCCAGAACCGGCGACGGTGGTGTAGGGGTCAGGGTGGTGGTGGTCGGTGTCCGCGGCGGCGGTGGCAGAGGCAGGGTGCCCTGCAGGGTCAGGCTCATCACGTTGCCTGTGGACCCGGCAAAGCGACTGTTCAGCTCTGGTGCGGCCACCCCACACGGCGGGGATGTCGAGAAGTTGGGGATGGTGAAGTTCGTCTGCGAGACCGTCGCCGTGTGGGTCGTTGAGTCGTAGTGCCCTGTCAGGTTGACGTGGATCGGCGTCGAGAGGCACTGGGCATTGATCGGATGATGAATTGTGATGAGGGCCGACAGTGTGTCGGTGATCCTGAGTGCTCCTGTGTAGCTGATGGTCCCGGTCGCCGCCCCGACGGTGGCCTGCGTAATGAAAATTGTCTCTGTGCTTCCTGTATTGGTGGTGTGATACGGCGACAAGGTGAGGGTGGCTCCACCGATCGTCCCAGTTGTCGAGTTCACCGTCCCCGAAAACGAGCCGGGCGGCGGCAGCGTCGCCGGGGGGTTGCTCCGGACCCCGAAGGCCCCCTGGGACATCGTCAACGTGAACGACGATGTCGCCGCCGAGGCGATCCGGGCCGCCAGGCCAACGAACGAGCCGGCCACAATGGCCGCGGCCGACATCCCGGTCACCACCCGACGGACCAGCCGTCTGCGACCGCGCCGCCCCGCTGCTGCTATCGAATCACCCACGTGTTCCCCCCTCAAACCGCGATACCACCCCGAAACGTAAATACGCTTTTAGCACGCCTTTCGGTCGCCCTCAAAGCAGTAACCATGGATTTCTCTTTCGGGCAGCCAGGAAGGCCAGGCGCGTTGTCTCGGAGGTTGACCACTCGGTGGACCACCTCGTCATCGGAGCGGTATGACCTCAACGAGGGTTGAGAGATGCAGCTAGCGGTCACGTGCTAAAGAACACTGAACATCGGAGCAGTAAAGTCGGACGATGTCCGTTTATCCAGCATGCCCCATCTAAACGCTCTATTTTCCGATTTACCAAGGCGGCAGAAGCGGGGGCGGGTCGGCGGGCCATCGAGAGGAGATCGTGGCCTTGTCGACGTCTTCCCACCAGTCAACGACATTTTATTAATGATCTGACGCTAGCCACCGGTTGGGGAGCGATTCAGCTCACACGAAGGCACCTGACATGGAACTTGTCACTCGTCACCTTGAAGGCCAGTCGAAAACCTTGGTGCTCCCCTAAAACCAAAAATCGAATAGTGCTATATAACCCATTGACACCCCAGGATATCCGTGTTCTAGTTGCCACAGAGAGACCCATATGCCGCTTTGAGGGCATCTCTTGCTACATATGGGCTTTCGGTATCCAAATAGAACAATGAAAGGAATCCTTATGAAATCCCACATTTTGCGCGCCCTCAGTGTCGGCGCTGCCCTGCTTATCCCTGTCGGCGGTCTCGCCGTCTTGGGAACCGGCGTGGCCGGCGCCACGGGTGGAACCAAACTGATCTCGCCGAGCAAGGCGACATTGGCTGGCGCCTCCATCAAACTGACTGGCGTCACAGTGAGCTGGACCTCGACGACAGCTGCGTGGACGTCAGCAACCACACTGACAATCACATCCGGCGCTGGACTTAAGGCTACGGTGGCCACCAGCCAGAAGCTTACATCGGGTGTTATAAAGATAAAGAGCGGGACTGCCATCACGATCAAAGGTGGGGCCACAAACAATTGCGTCATCACTATCAATAAGGCCTTCACCCTCACAAACGTGAGTTCTACGGAATACAAGGGAACGAAAGCGTTCGCAGCGGCAACAATAACGTTTGGAGCCTCATGCGCAACGGGTGCCTCTGCTGCTAAGACACGTATCCCTGGAAACAACATAGTTGTTACAGAGACTGACTAGTCCTAGTTAGGAACTGGGCAGTTCCAATTTCAGTCTTTTTGTAATCAGTAATTTCCAGCGGGGAGGGGGAGCCTTGGCTGCCCCTCCCCGCTGTCTGTTTTCTGATACCTGCTGAAGCCGCAAGTGTACGCATTCTCACTACGCAGTGTCTCTTTGGCTGAGGAGGCGATTTCTGAGCGCTTCTTCTCCCTTCGTATTCGAAGATCGGCAGCATCCGAACCACGAATGGAGCCACTCACGACCGTCATCGGTTCTTCGGCGCGAGTGCCAGGGAGCGCTTCCCTGGATTTTCTGCCTGTATGCCTTGTCTAGTGGCACCGTGCCCCGGTGCCGATCACGACTCATCAACCAATCGCCGATGAGGTAGGGGCAACACAAGGTAGACACTGGGTTGATGCCGTAGGTCAGCTGGTAACAGTCGGATACCTACCAACGACCGCTGCCGCCATTGACTGCTTGAGGGCCCGCCGGGCGGCGGCCGCTTCGGCCGCCCTCACCGGTACGAACCGGACCCGGTCGCCCGGCCGGCACTGGCCGAGCTTCCCGTAGTCAGCCGTGATCACGACCGCGACCACCGGGTAGCCGCCGAGCGTCGCGTGGTCCGGCCCGAGGACGACCGGCCGCCCGTCCGGTGGCACCTGGACCGCGCCGGTGACCATGCCGAGCGACGCCAGCTCGCCCGGTTCCCGACGGACCTGGCCGTCGAGCCGCAGCCCGATGCGGTCGCTGGAGCCGTCGACCGTCATCGGCGTCGCCGCCAGCTCGTCGAACGCCGTCGGCGGGAACCGGTCCGGATGCGGACCCGGCAGCACCCGGAGGACGACCTCGTCGCCACCGTGGTCGCCATCGGGGTCAACCGCGCCGACTGGCTCGAGGTGGTCGGCGGGCGGCCCGGTCACCGGACCGGCGCCCAACCGGTCGCCGGCCTGCAGTCGTCCGGCGCCGAGCCCCGCCAGCTGATCGGTCGACCGGCTGCCGAGGACGTCCGGCACGACGATGCCGCCGGCCCACGCCAGGTAGGCGCGGAGTCCCGTCCGCAGCCGTCCGACGGCCACCTGCTGGCCGGGTGCGAGTGGGACGACGTGGCCGTCGCCGACCGGATAGCCGTCGACGGTGACCGGCGGTCCGCCGCCGACGACCGCCACGTGACCGGCCTCGACGCAGCGCAGCACCGGGCCGGCCGCGGTCATCTCCAGCGCTGCCGCGTCGGCCGGGTTGCCGACGAGCCGGTTGGCCAGCGCATGGGCGACCGGATCGGCCGGGCCCGCCGACGGCACGCCGAGCCGGGCGACGCCGTGGCGGCCGCCGTCCTCCACCAGGGTGAGGAGTCCCGGGTCCTCGACGACGAAGGCCGTCGGCACCCCCGGCGGCGGCTCGAGCGGTGGTCTCGCCCGCCGTCCGACCTGCGGCGAGTCGGTCGGCACCCCGGCCGACTCGGGCGTCCCCGCGGCCTCACCCGCCACCCGTTCGAGCCGTACCGTGTCGCCGGGCCGCAGGAGCGCGAACGGCGGCCGGGACGCGTCGAACAGTCGCCGGGCGGTCTGGCCGACGAGCTGCCAGCCGCCGGGCGTCGACTGCGGGTAGACCGCGGCATGGCCCCCGGCCAGCGCCAGCGAGCCGGCCGGCACCGACGGCCGCGGCCGGTCCCGACGGGGGACCGACCGGAGGACGTCGGGCAAGCCGGTCAGGTAGGCGAACCCCGGCGAGAAGCCGACGACGGCCACCTCGAGCACCGCGTCGGTCAGCAGGCGGGCCAGCTCGTCCGGTTCGACACCGGCGGCGGCACACACGTCGTCGGTGTCCGGACCGCCGAACCGGACCGGGAGGCGGACCTCGCGCCCCGCGTCCGGCAGCTCGTCGGGCCAGCCGGGACCGGGACGGTCTGAGCCGGACCGGGCGCGGCCGGCCCGTCCGAGGTCGGCGGCCCGTTCACCGATCGTCATCGGATCGACGATCGCCGGATCGACGACGACGAGCACCGACTCGAAGCCGCCGACCACGTCGTCGACCCCCGGCCACCCGGCCGCGTCGACCGCCTCGGCCAGTCGCCGGGCGTCCCGGACATCGGCTGCACCGACGAGCACCGCGCCGTCGCCGAACAGGTGGAGCTCCCTCGGCCCCGAGCTCACCGGACCGCCGACCCCACCCGACGCGCCCATTTCACCGGGACCTCTGGCGTCACCGGGCGAAGGCGGCGACGGTCACCCCGGCCTCGCCGAGCGCCCGTCGCACCGCGGTGGCGATGGCGGTCGCGCCGGGAGTATCGCCGTGCAGGCAGAGCGTGTCGCAGTCGAGCCGCAGCTCGGTGCCGTCGACTGCGGTGACCCGACTGTCGACCGCCAGGGTCACCGCCCGGCGGGCGGCCTCGTCGGGGTCGACGACCAGCGAGCCGGGCTCAGCCCGGGGGGCCAGCGATCCGTCGGCCCGGTAGCCGCGGTCGCAGAACGCCTCGGCGACCACCGGCACCCCCTCGTCACGGGCCACCGCGAGCGCGAGCGACCCGGCCGGAACGACCAGGACCAGGTCGCCGCCGAAGCCGGCCACCGCGGCCGCCACCGCCCGGGCGCACGGCTCGTCGTCGGCCAGGCGGTTGTAGAGCGCGCCGTGCGGCTTGACCGAACGGACCGTCGCCCCGACGGCCCGGGCCAGCCCGTCGAGCGCACCGAGCTGGTAAACGACGTCGTCGGCCACCTCGGCCGGGCTCCGGTCCATCGGCCGCCGGCCGAACCCCTTGCGGTCCGGGTACGACGGATGGGCCCCGACGGCAACGCCGGCGGCGGCCGCCGCGGCCACCGTTCGCCGCATCACCTCCGGGTCGCCGGCGTGGAAGCCGCACGCGACGTGGACCGTCGTCACGACGTCGAGCAACGGCCCGTCGTTGGACCCTTCGCCAACGTCGGCGTTGAGGTCGACCGTCCTCGATTCGCCGTCGGGCGGCCGACGATCAGCCGGCCCGCCGTCAGCCAGCACGGCGCTCGGGCACGGCGACGCCGTCGCGCAGGGTCACCTGGCGGTGACGGACTGCCGGTACCCGGGGGCCGGGCAGGACGGTCCCGGTCAGGTTGAGCGGATCGGTCCCGGCGACGACCAGCTCCGACCCGTCGCCGGCCGACGTCCGCACCTTCCCCAGCAGCTCGGCCGCCTCGCCCAGCGCGTACTGCTCGCCGGCGAGGCCGGCGACAAAGCGGCCGCCGAGGGCCAGGCCTCGGGCCTCGAACCGCCGCAGCGCCCGCACGACCTCCCGCCACGGCACGCGGTACGACTCGCGGGCCCAGACCTCCCAGGCGACGATCCCCCACCGGGTCAGCAGCTGCCAGGCCACCGCCTCGGCCAGCTCGTCGGCGGCCTGTTCAGCCAACCCACGGTCAGCCAACCCACGGTCGGCCACTCCCCGGTCGGCCAGGCCTGCGCCGTCCACTTGCCCAGTGACGGCATCCGGCGGCTCGGGCAGCAGGGCCCAGCGGCCCTCCCCCGTCCCGGTCCCGACGGTCGCCCGGCGGCGACCCAAGCCCGGGCGAGGTCCGGGGCGGCCGATCGAAGGACGCCGCGACCGGGCCCGCCAGCGGTCGCGGGCCGACAGCAGCGAGCGGACGGCCGAGAACGCGTCGGCGGTGACGACCCCCCGGGCGACGAGGTCCCAGAGCCCCTCGTCGACCTCGACCGGCAGCCGGCCGGTGGCCGGTGCCAGCTCGGCTCGGAAACAGGCACCGCGGGTACGGAGCGCGGCCAGCACGTCGGCCGACGGGCCGGCCGTGGGCTCCTGGGCCCGGTCGCCGGTCCGGACCGCGGCCATCTGCCAGTCCAGGTCCTCGCGGAGGACCAGCGCCAGCGGCGTGGCCGGTGACGGCGTCGACGAGCCCCGGCGAGCGGGTTCGTCGACGTCGCGGTCCGGCCGCGGCGTCAACCGGCCCCAGGCGACCTCGCCGGAGAGGCACAGCTCGTCCAGCCAGCGCGGGTCGTAGCCGGCGATGCGAGCCGCCAGGACGTGGGCCTCCCAGTCACCGGCCGGCACCTCGACGCCCTGCAGCTGCTCGATCGCCACCAGCAGGCCGGCCCGGCCCTCGAGCTGCGTGCCCGGCGCCAGGTGCTGCCAGCGGCCGAGGAAGCGGACGAAGTCGGCGACGCTGGCCGGCGTGACCGCCTTCCGGCGTCGGCTGCGACTGGCTGCGTGGAGCCGGACGAGGAGGTGGCGGGCGCACCACCGGCCGTCCGGCAGGTGGATCGCCGATCCCTCCGCCTCCAACCGGGCCAGCCCGGTGCGCAGCCGGAGCACCGTCAGCGGTGCGCCACACGGCGAGCCGGCCGGCAACGGGTCGGAGCCGACGAGCTGCTCCTCGGTCACCGGGCCGGCCACGTCCAGGTGGCCCCGCACGCACTCGGCCACCGCCTCGTCGTCGTCGGCCACCGTCTCGGCCATGGATCGCCGCTCGGTCGCCGCCCAATCGCCCCCATCCGGGGTTGTTGCGCCCACCATCCCGGCCCGGCCGTCGGTTACCAGCGCGTCGAACATCACCCGCCAGGCCGGGACCGGCCGGCAGCGGACGAGCGAGAGGAGCAGGTCGTGGAGCTCGTCCGGCGTCCGCGGGTTCGGCCGCACCTGCTCGAGGACGACCGCGACGGCCGGGCCGTCCAGAGGGGCCAGCTCGTCGACCGCCACCGGCAGACTGTCGGCGCCGCCCGGGCCGAGGCCACGGCGGAGCGAGACGGCTCGCGAGCGGCGTTCCTCGAGCGGTGCCCCGTCCAAGAACGTGTACGGCCGGCCGCTCAGGATGCCGTGGGCCAGGACGGACGGCTCGGCCGACTCGACGAGGCGAACCTCGATCCGCCCGTCCTCGATCCGGGCGATCAGGTCGGCGAGCCCCTCGGCATCGAGCGCCTCGGTCAGGCAGTCGGTGACAGTCTGGCGCACGAGGACGTGGTCGGGGACGGCGATCGGCCCGGCCTCGGCGTTCTCCTGGCAGGCCGCCAATGCCGGCCACGCCGCGCCGAGCAGGTCGTCGGCGTCCATCCGCTGCAGATGGATCGGCCGGCGCTGCCCGGCGCGGGACCGCGGGACGACGAGCGCCCGGTTGCAGTTCCAGCGCCAACGGGCGGCGAGCATCGGGTGGGGCAGGACCGCCTGGGTCAGGACGTCGACGACCGTCCGGCTCGACAGCATCTTCGGCACCTGGGACAGCGGGAAGCTGTGGTGCGGGCTCAGCGAGAGGACGACCGTGTCGTCGTCGGCGGCCGCCTGGAGCTCGAAGTCGAAGGCGACGCAGAACCGCTTCCGCAGTGCCAGCCCGAGTGCCCGGTTGACGCGGCCGCCGTAGGGGGCATGGACGACGAGCTGCGTCCCCTCGCTCTCGTCGAAGAACCGCTCGACGACGATCCGGTCCCTCGTCGGCAGGCAGCCGAGCGCCGCTCGGCCGACCGCCAGGTAGGCGACCACCTGGTCGGCCACCTCCGCCGAAACGCCCGCCCGTTCCCGGACGACCGCCCGCGCCTCGTCCGCCCGGCCCGCCGCCAGCGGCGCCTCCACCGCCTCGCGCAGGTCGCCGACCTCGGCCGACAGCTCGGCCGTCCGCGACGGTGCCTCGCCGAGCCAGAACGGGACGGTCGGTGCGGCGTTGCCGGCGTCGTGGACCCGGACGGTGCCGATCTCGACCTGGCGGACCTGCCACGAGTGCGTGCCGAGGAGGAAGACGTCGCCGATGTTCGCCTCGACCGCGAAGTCCTCGTGGACCGACCCGACCGTCACGCCGTCGGGGTCGAGGACGACCCGGTAGTCGCCGGTCTCCGGGATCGCCCCGCCGCTGGTCAACGCAGCCAGGCGGGCGCCCCGGCGGGCCCGGAGCCGGCCGTTGACACCGTCGCGGTGCAGGTACGCGCCGCGGCGCCCCCGGCCGGTCGGGATGCCCCAGGCCACCAGCTCGACGACCTCGTCGAAGGCCGTCCGGTCGAGCCCGCCGTACGGCGCGGCCCGCCGGACCAGCTCGAACAGCTCGTCCTCCGACCACTCCTCCGTCGACGCCACCTCGGCCACGAGCTGCTGGGCGAGCACGTCGAGCGGGGCGACCGGCGGTTCGAGGACGTCGAGGTGGCCGGCCCGGACGGCCGCCAGCAGGGCGGTGCACTCGACCAGCTCGTCCCGGGTCAGCGGGTACAGACGACCGGCCGGCGTGCCCTCGAGTTGGTGGTTGGCCCGGCCGACCCGCTGCAGGAACGTGCCGATCGCCCTCGGCGACCCGATCTGGCAGACGAGCTCGACCGGCCCGACGTCGATGCCGAGCTCCAGCGATGCCGTCGCCACCAGCGCCCGCAGCTCGCCGGCCCGCAGGCGGGCCTCGACCAGCCGCCGGCGGCCCGACGACAGGCTCCCGTGGTGCGCGGCGACCAGCAGTCCCCCGCTACTGCCCTCGTCGTCGTGGTTCCCGCCCTCGCCGCTGTCCTCGCCGTCGCCGTCCAGGCGTTCGGCCAGCTGGTGGGCGACCCGCTCGGCCAGCTTGCGGGTGTTGACGAAGACGAGCGTCGTCCGGTGCTGCCGGACGTGGTCGGCGATGCGGTCGAGCACTTCGGCGAACTGGCCGCGGCTGGAGACCGCCTCCAGCTCGGACGACGGCAGCTCGATGGCGACGTCGAGATCTCGCTGGTGGCCACAGTCGACGATGGCCGGCAGCGGCCGGTCGGCGCCGACGCCGGAGAGCAGCCGGGCGACGACCTCGAGCGGGCGCTGCGTCGCCGACAACCCGATCCGCTGCAGCCGGGGACGATCCCCGCTCGCCCCACCCGATCCGGCCGCTCCGTCCGTCGCACCAGCCTCGGCCACCAGATGGGTGAGCCGCTCGAGGCTCAGCGCCAGGTGCGAGCCGCGCTTGTCGCGGGCGAGCGTGTGGACCTCGTCGACGATGACCGTGCGCACGCCTCGCAGCATGGAACGCGACGCCGGGGCGGTGAGCAGCAGATAGAGGGACTCCGGCGTCGTGACCAGCAGGTCCGGCGGCGACCGGCGCATCGCCGCCCGCTCCGACGCCGGCGTGTCGCCGGTGCGGACGGCCACCGAGAGGTCCGGCGCGTCGAGCCCGAGCTCGGCCGCCATCGCCCGGATGCCGGCCAGCGGGATCTGGAGGTTCTCGTGGACGTCGGTCGCCAGCGCCCGGAGCGGCGACACGTAGAGCACCGACGGGAGCCGGCCGGCCGTCGGGCTCTCCGGCTCCCCCGCCGTCGCGGCCTCCTCGTGCCGTCGGTACGCGGCGTCGATGGCCATCAAGAAGCCGGTCAGCGTCTTCCCGGTGCCGGTCGGCGAGGCGACGAGGACGTCCTGGCCGGTGGCGATCAGCGGCCACGCGGCCGACTGCGGTGCGGTCGGCCCACCGGGGAAACGGCGGCCGAACCACTCCCGGACGGCCGGGTGGAAGTCGTCGAGCACCCCCCCATTTCACCAGGCCGCTGTGACGCCTGTGTCGCTGGCTTCCGGGCCGCTGCCTACGCGAGCTGCTGCGACGTTCCCTCGTACCGGTCGAGGACGGCCGCGACCTCGGCCCGACCGGCGTCGATCAGCTCGGGAGTGCCGGAGAAGTCGCGGTAATCGGCGTCGGGACCGCCGCCGCCGCTGAAGATGACGACCTCGACGCCCGGCGGCAGCGCCGCGAGCTCACGGGTGAAACGGGCATGGATGGCGACGAAGAACGCAGTGATCACGGACTCGACCGGCCGGCGGGGCGGCGGCGGGCGGAAGTGCAGCGGACCACAGAGCAGCACGTAGATCCGCGTGGCACCGCCGGCGATCGCCCGGCTGATCGGGACGTTGTTGACGACACCGCCGTCGACGAGCAGGTCGTCACCGATGGCGACCGGCGGGAAGATGGCCGGGATCGCGGCCGACGCGAGCAGCGCGTCGACGACCGGCCCGTCGCAGATCCAGCGCTCCTCGCCGTTCGTCAGCGACGTCGTCACGACTTCGAGCGGGATCGCCGCGTCCTCGAGCCGCTCGAACGTGACGCCGTCGTCGATGATCTGGCGGAGGCCGCTGTTGGCGTGCACGGACGACCGCTGCTGCAGGAACATCCACGGGCCGTGGACGAGCCCGCGCGGGAAGACGGTCTCGCCGGACAGGTTCCGCCAGACGTCGTCGAGCTTCTTCATCCCGTCGGGGTTCGGTGATCCGCAGTACGCGGCGCCGTTGATCGCCCCGACCGATGCGCCGTAGACGTGGCTGGCGTGGATGCCGCGATCGACGAGCTCGGCCAGCATGCCGACCTGGACGGCGCCTCGGCTGCCGCCGCCGGCCAGCACGAACGCCGTCCGTTCCGGGATCGGCTCCTGGCGCGACCACCGCCCCGGCCGGCTCCATCGCCACCAGCGGCCCAGGCCCGAACGCGCCGGCGTCCGGTCCGGTTCGGCGCCCCCTCGGGCGCCATCTGGCACCGCGCTCACTCGGCCCGCGGCGACGGCCCGGGGCGGCGGGACGGCCGGTGACCGTTCGTCGCCGGCGGCGGTTGGTCGGGCGCCCCGCCGGCCGTCTCTTGTCGTGCCCGCTGACGGTCGAGCCACCGTTGCCGGCCGGTCCGATCCTGGCGGAACGCCCAGCCGAGGGTGATGACGCAAAGGACGACGAAGGCGACCGCGGCGGCACCGAAGACGATGTAGAACGCCGCGTCGGCGGCCAACGATGGCGCGACGGCGAGGATCACGGTGAAGAGGCTAACGGGACCTGAGCGGCCGGAGCCGCCTTACCGGCTGGTGGCTAGGAGCGGGCGGGCAGCGAGGCGCTGAACAGGCTCGACAGCGCGTCCCAATGCCGCTCGGCCGCGGCCGCGTCGTAGTTCGGGTTGTCCGGAACCGCGAAACCGTGGGCGGCCGGGTAGGTCTCGATCGTGTGCTCTACGCCGGCGGCGGCGAATGCCTGCTCCAAACGGTCACGCTGGTCGGATGGGAACGATTCGTCATCGGTCGCCCCGGCGACGTACACCCGCGCCGTCGTGCCGCCGGCCAGGAGATGGGGGCTCTGGGGATCATCGGCTGCCGCGAGGTGTCCCCCGTGGAACGATGCCGCACCGGCTACCCGGTCGCCCAGGCTGCCGGCTGCGAGCAGCGACAGTCGCCCACCGAAGCAGTAGCCCGTCGTGCCGATGCCTCCGTCGACGGTCTCGGGCAGCGAGGTGAGGAAATCGGCTTGGGCGCGGGCATCACGGACGGCCATGTCGGCGGTGACGCTCTGCATCAGTCCCCCGAGCCGCTGCATTTCCGCCGGATCGCCCAGGGCGGCCGGCAGGTCGAACGGCGCGAACCCGCCGGCCCGATAGTAGATGTCGGGCACCAAGGTGACATAGCCCAGCCCGGCCAAGCGCTCGCCCATCTCTCGCAGGGTGTCGCGCAGTCCTATGGCGTCGGGGTACAAGATCGCGGCGGGCCAAGGGCCTTCACCATCGGGCACGTGCAGCGAGGCGCCGCACGTGCCGTCCTCGGTGGTGATCTCGACATTGCGTTGCGCCATCTGGGCCTCCCGTCAACTTCGAAGTCTGCGGCTGGTCGTCGTCGTGGACCTCGTGGTCACGACGACCGCTGCCACCGCGTCACGTACCCGCCGATGGCCGTGATCAACAGGGTGAAGAGCGCCCCCAGGACGGCGACCGTCAAGATGCCGATGTACATCTGCTTCGTCGCGAACAACTGCCACGAGTTGAAGATGAAGAACCCCAGCCCTTCCTTGCCGTCGACGTACTCGGCGGCCACCATGACGAGCACGGAGGCTCCAGCAGAGATGCGGAGCGCGACGAACATCTGCGGTAGCGACGCCGGGAGCACGACGTACCGCAGCATCTGCCAACGGGACGCGCCGAAGGAGTCCAGGGCTTCTCGGTACGTGAGCGGGACCGACGCCACGGCCGTCATCGTGGGGATCAGGACGAGGAAGAAACATTCCACCGCGATGAGGATCACCACCGGCAGCTCGCCCAGGCCGAAGAACAACAAGAGCAACGGGAGCAGCGCCAACTTCGGGATCGTCCAGAGGGCGTAGATCACCGGGCCCAAGGCGGCCCGTACGATCCTCGAGGAGCCGATGCCCACCCCGGCGATGAGCGCCGCGCCGGAACCGACCGCGAACCCCTCGAAGACCCGGCGGAAGCTGATGCCGATGTACGCCTCGATCTGTCCGCTCCCGTAGAGGTTGACCCCCGTCGACCACAGGTCGGTCGGCGCGGGAAAGAAATTCGGGTCGAGGGCCCCGGTTTTCGATGCGACCTCCCAGATCACCAACAGCAAGATCGGCACGGACACGCCGAGGGCGATCTCGAGTCGACGGCGGACGACCTTCGACCGGCGGGGATCGACCTCTTCTCGACCGGGCCGACGCTCGACGATCAACAGGTCGGCCGGGCCGCTGGCAACGGGCGCCGCGCGAACCGCGGCCGCCGGCGGGGCCGCTGGCGCCAGCGGGTCTGGCGCGATGGTGGCCCGTCCGTCGCTCGGCGGACCGTTCATCGTCCGACCTCTGCGGCTGGGGCGGCCGCCCCGGTTTCCGTCGGCGTTGTCGGGTAGAGCTCGGCCATCACCTCGTCGCGGAGAATGGCCCAGGTCTCATCGACCAGGGCGGCGAACTCGGGCGTCCCCCGGATGTCGTTCGAGCGGGGCCGGGAGAACGGCACGTCGATGACGGCGCGGCAGGTTCCGGGCCGGGCGCTCATGATGACCACGCGATCGCCCAAGAAGATCGCCTCGTCGAGCGAGTGGGTGATGAAGACGACCGTTCGCCGATCCTGCTCCCACAGCTTGATCAACTCTTCTTGGAGCAAGAGGCGCAGTTGGGCGTCGAGGGCGGCGAAGGGCTCGTCCATGAGGAGGATCTCGGGGTCGACGGCCAGGGCACGGGCAATGGCGACCCGTTGCCGCATCCCCCCGGAGAGCGACGACGGGTACGCCCCGGAAAAATCGGCCAGGCCCAACCGGCCGAGCCAGTAGTCGACCCGGCGCTTCTTCTCTTCCTTCGAGAAGTCCGTGGCCAGGGTCAGACCGGTGAGGACGTTCTGCTCGACCGTCTGCCACGGAAAGATGCTGTGCTCCTGGAAGACCGTCGCCACCAGGTGACGGGAGGGGTCGGCATGGACGATGTCGATACTCCCGGCCGTCGGTCGGACCAGTCCGCCGAGGACCCGGAGGAAGGTGGACTTCCCGCAGCCGGACGGGCCGACGATGCAGAGGAACTCTCCGTCGGCCACGTCGAGGTCGAACGGACCGAGGGCGTGGACCACCGACTTACGGGTGGCGTAGGTACGTTCGATGACCCGGGCCCGGATCCTCGGCTGGGCGCTCAGACGGGGTGTCGAACCCACTCGCTTGATCGGAGACTGCTCCGTACCCCAGCTCTGGCTCATCCCCACCTCAGCTCGCCGATCGTGGCACCCTCGCTGACCACCGGACCGGTGGGACGACGGGCAGACGTTCAGCCGCCAGGCACCCGCCGCTCATCGCCCCTCCAGCCCTACCCCCCGAACGTGTGGTTCGCACACGTGCATGGGCATGATAATCGGGGGGTCTCGTGACCACAAGGGAGTTGATGATATCTCTTGAAGATGTCATTTGACCCTCTTTCGGCGCCCCCGTTAACATGGGCGGAGGCCAGCCGATCGGGACGGGAACCGGCACGCCACGGGGAGGTTCGATGTCATCCATCGTCGTGACCCCTCTCACCAGCACCATTGGTGCTCGGGTCGAGGGGGTCGAGCTCGGGGCCGGGTGGACCGCTTCGGAGGTCGATCTGATCCACCAGGCGTTGCTCGAACACTTGGTCCTGATCATTCCCGGTCAGGACCTCTCGTCCGAGCAACAGCGGGAGTTCGCCGCCACGTTCGGACCGCCTCAGCCGTACCCGGTGGCGAACTATTTCGGTGACGACGAGACCATCATCGCCGTCGACAACCAACTGATCGCCCCACCGTCCGACGACGACGACCGGTACGTCGGCTACCTGGGCGACAACGAGGGATGGCACACGGACTACACCTTCAACCGCGAGATCCCCTCGGTGGCCACCCTGCGGGCCGAGATCCTTCCTCCCCTCGGCGGTGACACGTTCTGGTCGAACACCTACGCCGCGTACGAGGCCCTCTCCCCGGTGATGCGGAAGATCGTGGACGAGCTGACCGCGGTGCACTGGTCGGGCCCGATGTTCGCTCGCAATTTCGGATTGGACCGGTTCGGGGAGGACGCCACGGCCCGGTTCGAGGCCGCCTTTCCGCCGGCCCGCCACCCGGTGGTGCTGGTCCACCCGGAGACGGGACGCCGGGCCCTGTTCGTGAACCCGGCGTACACGACCCAGATCGTGGGCATGACCCGGGCCGAGAGCAGCAACCTGCTGCAGTTCCTCTTCCGGCACCTCGTGACGCCCAACTTCTTGTTCCGGCACCACTGGTCCCCTGACGACCTGGTGATCTGGGACGAGCGGTCGACCGTGCATCTGGCACCGACCGATTTCCAGCCCCACCGGCGCCGGCTCGTCCGGGTGGCCGCCGGGTCGATGGTGCCGGCGGAGAACGCCGTCGGTTCTGCCCGATGACGGCCTTCGACCCCGCCGCTGCGGTCGTCCACGTGGCCCCATAGGTGGAGAGAGCGGGTAGGTGCAGAGCGCGGGCATGTCACCGGTGGGCTTGACCGTCCGGCCGTTGACGGCCGCCATCGGGGCAGAGGTCACCGGGGTCCGCCTCGACGAGGAGCTCGACGACGCCACCGTCGGCGAGATCCGCCGGGCTCTCCTGGACCACCTGGTCTTGTTCTTCCGGGATCAGTCCATGACGGCCGCGCAACAGCTGGCCTTCGCCGGACGATTCGGTCCGATCATGATGGCGGCCATCGACACCGGATCGCCGGAGCCGCCCGGCATCACCGTCATCGACCAGGTAGCGCCCAAAGGGCTGAATGCCGACCGCTGGCACGCCGACTCCACGCACCTGCCCGAACCCCCGATGGCGGCCGTACTACGGGCGGTGCAGCTGCCCGAGGTGGGCGGAGACACCTGCTGGGCCAGCATGTACGCCGCCTATGAGACGCTTTCGCCGAGCATGCAGTGCTTTCTCGATCCCCTGACCGCGGAGCACTCGTCCACTTTCATCGACACCGCCTTGGAGCGGACGGCGAACGTCGTGCGCCGCGACAACGAGCGGGTGCCGTCGCATCACCCCGTGGTGCGAGTCCATCCAGAGACCGGACGGCGACTGCTGTTCGTCAACGAGAACTGGACCGATCGGATCGACGGCCTCTCCGCCGCCGAGAGCGACTATCTGCTCCGGTTCCTGACCCAGCACATCCATGCTCCCGAGTTCGCGGTTCGGTTCCACTGGGAGCCCGGTTCGGTGGCCTTCTGGGACGAGCGATCCACGCAGCATTTCGCGGTGCCCGACTACACGGAGCGCCGGGTGATGCACCGATGCCTTCTCCAGGGGGATCGACCAGTGGGGCCGACCAGCCGATCGTCGGCCGGCTGAGCGCGGACCAACCTGGGCTGGTCACCGGATCAACCTGACCGACGCGGCCGATGGGGGGTGCCGTTTCGCAGGACCCGCCCAGGCAGCGCCCCCGTGTGCTCGCCGTCGACGAAGACCACCTGGCCGGCGACCACGGTGGCGCGGATGCCGGTGCTCTTCTGGATGAGCCGGGGAGCTCCGGACGGCAGGTCGTGGGCCAGGTACGGCAGCTCCGGTTGGACCACCGTCGGATCGATGACGTTGAGGTCCGCCGTCAACCCCTCGCGGAGCAGGCCACGATCGGCGAACCCCCAGGCCAGCGCCGGGTCCAAGGTCACCATCCGGACCGCCTCCTCGAGCCCGAGCGCCTGACGCTCCCGCACCCAGTACGACAGCAGGTTCACCTGGATGGACGAGTCCATGATCTGCCCGACGTGGGCGCCGGCGTCGGAGAACGTCATGATCGTCCGCGGGTGGCGCATGATGGCGAGCACGCTGTCCAGGTCGCGGTTGACGAGAGACTTCAAGAAGAACTGGTCGAAGTTCGTCTCGAGGGCGAGGTCGATCATGGCCTCGACCGGATCGACGCCGCGCTCACGAGCGACGTCGGCGATGGACGGGTTGCCGGGGGACGCGGTCCGGAGCACCTGCAAGACGTCGTAGTTCGGAACGCTCATGTCGCTGTCGACGAGCTCCGGGTACGGTCCGGCGTGCGCCGCCGCCACCAGACGGCGGCGCATGTCGTGATCCATGTAGTGCTTCCGCTGCTCCTCGAGGGGGAGCGCGCGGATGTCGGACCAGAGCGGGACGGCATCGAACGGGAGACGGGTCCGGAACGACTGGAGGATGGCGATCTCCCGGCTGTGGGCGAGACCGAACAGGTTCCCGCCGGCCGCTGGCCCGTCATCTAGCAGCCGGAGCTGCTCGACCCAGGCCTCCGGGTTCTCCGGTACTTCGACGAGGCCGAAGGTGATGGAGGCACCGCTGCTGGCGGCCAGCGCCGTGATCTGGCGCCCCCAGTCCGCGACGAGCTGCTCGTCCCTGGACGTCGCTTCGGGCGGCGTGGCCAGTTCGAAGACCGCCCCCATCTCCCCGGCCACGTGGACCAGTCGGTCGATCTCCGACCAGTCGGCCACCCGAGAGGCCACCGGCCGGTCGTCCACGGTCATGTGGCCCGGCGTACGGGAGGTGGTGAAGCCGATCGCCCCGGCGGCCAGGCCCTCCCGCAGGTGGTGCTCCATGGCCGTCAGGTCGTCATCGGCCGCCGGCTCCTCGAAGGCTCGCTCTCCCATGACCCAGGTGCGCAGCGCGGAGTGGCCGACCTGGGTGGCGTAGTTGATGGCCTTCGGCACACGGTCGATCGCTTCGAGGTACGACGGAAAGGAGTCCCAGGTCCATTCGATGCCGGCCTCCATCGCCTGGCGGGAGATGTCCTCGGCCCGCTCGATGTTGCGGAGGACGAGATCCCGATCGTCGGCTCGTCCCGGGGCCAGCGAGAAGCCGCAATTCCCCATGACCACCGACGTGACGCCGTTCCAGCACGAACACGACCCCAGCGGGTCCCAGAAGAGCTGCGCATCCATGTGGGTGTGCCCGTCGACGAACCCGGGCGTGACGATGTGACCCTCGGCGTCGATCTCTTGGCGACCACGGGTCCGGATCCGGCCGATGGCGGCGATCCGGTCGCCGACGGTCCCGACGTCGGCCCGAAAAGCTGCCGACCCGGTCCCATCGACGACCAGGCCGTTTCTTATGACGAGATCGAACTCCATGCTGTCCTCCGAAGTGTTGTCACTGCCAACTGGGCGACTGTCCGCCACCCCTGGCCACCGGTGACGTGGCCGGTGTCACGGTTGCCGGTGGCGAGCGATGTCGAACCGTTGCGTGGCCCCGATCGCTGCGGCCGCGTCCTCCATACGGGTGAACCAGGCCAGCCGATGGTCCAGACAGACCTGCTGGACGTCCGCTTGGACCTCGGGCGTCGCCGTCTCCAGGTTCCGAAGGGCCAGGGCGATGCGTCCCCCCTTGACCTCGGCCAGCGCGGCGATGGTGGGGGCCAGGCGGCCCACTCCTCCGCCGGCCGAGGCGACGTAGGCGCGGACGTTGAGATGCACCAGCACGTCGGTGTACGGCTGGGCGGTGACGACGTCGTCGACCACCCCGGCCAGGATCTCCGGGTCCACCGCAGGGCCGATGGGTATCTCGATCGGATTGGTCAGGCTGGTACCGACGCCGTAGCCGCGGTCCCGCAACCGATCCTGGACCGCGTCATCGAGGCGGGTGATCTCCAGGCCGGCCTGGTCGCAGGCGTCCGCCGCCAGCGCCGTGGCCCCGCCACCGACCCCGATGACCAGAACCGACGACGGTCCGATGCCGGGGGGCTCGTCGAGGTACCGCTCCAGGTACCGCAGGGTGGTCACGAGCTCGTTCAGCGAGCCGGCCAGGGTCGAACCGGTCGAATCGGCGATCCCCTGCCACGTCCGCCGACCCCCGGCGAGGGCGCCGGTGTGCGAGAGGGCGGCCTGCTCCCCTTGGGGGCTCAGGCCCCCGATGAGCAGGACGACCGGGACCACGCCGGCGGCTCGGCGGAGCGCCCGGACGAACCGGGCGCCGTCCCGGGGGTCTTCGAGATAGAGCCCGACCACGCTCGTTCCCGGATCGTCCACCAGCCACTCGACCAGCTCCGCCGGGGTCACGTCGGCGGCGTTCCCCAACGAGACCACCGCCGAGAAGTTCATGCCGGTGGCGGCTCCAAGGCTCACGATGTCGCCGGCCAGCCCGCCGCTTTGTGAGACCACGCCGATCCGACCGGCACTCGCAGGATTGTGGGTCTGGAAGGTGATCCGCCCGCGGGGACTGAACAGGCCGATGCAGTTCGGACCGAGAACCCGGACGCCGGCCGCTCGGGCCGCGTCGACCACCGCCTCCTCGAGTGCCTCGTTCCCCACCTCGCGAAAGCCGCCGCTGATGACGTGGACGAACTCGGCCCGCCCGCAAGCGGCCACGACCGACGGACAAGCCGCCGCCGGAACGGCGACGGTCACGTAGTCCACGGGGAACGGGATGTCGTCGACCGTCGGGTAGGCCGGAACACCACCGATCTCCGAGGCCGTCGGATGGACGGCGGCCAGGTTGGTCCGGCCGTACTGCCGCATGGCGTCGAGGGCCCAACCGGCCAGTCCGGGCTTGGTGGCCGAGGCGCCGACGACGGCCACCCCGCGGGGTTCGAAGAGACGGGTGAAGTCGGTGCGGACCACCGGCCCTTCGCCGACCACCGGCATTTCGCCGACGGCCGTCGTTTCGCCCCCGCTCTCGGAGGCGTCCGTGTCCGGTGGCGAACGACGCAGGATCAGCCGGGCGTCGACGATCACTGCACCGTGCCCGCCGACGATGACCGGGTTGCACTCGAGCTCGGCCAAGCGAGGGCCCAACCGCTGGGCGGCCTCGGCCAGGCTCACCATCGTCTCGACCAATGCCGACCGGTCCACTCGCCGACCCCGGAACTCGTCGAGGAGGGCGGCCCCGCGGAGCTGGTCGATCATGGTCGCGGCCCCCGACCGGTCCACCGGCAGCACCCGGGTGCTCACGTCGTCGAGCAGCTCGGTCAGGACGCCGCCGAGGCCGACCGCCATGGTGAGGCCGAAGACCGGATGGTCGACCACCCCCACGACCACCTCGACGCCGGGATCCGCCATCTCTTCGACCAAGAACCCGGCGGGCGCCAGTCCATGGCTTCGCAGCGCGCCGGTGATCGTCGCCTTGGCCTCCTCGATCGCCTCGGGCACGACGTCGACCGCCACCGCACCGAGCTCGCTCTTGTGGACGATCCCGGGACCGAACGCCTTGACCGCGACGTGACGCTCCGGGCCGATGGTGTCGTGCGAACGGGGGACGACGAGCCCTCGGCTCTCGAGCCACTGTTTGACGACCGGCTCGGGGACGACGATCGTGTCCGGGTCCGACGGCAGTGGAATCCCCTGGGCGACGAGCTGGTCGATCGCTCGACCGGCGGTCATGCCGGGCGCCACGCCAACAAGGTGGCGGTGCCTCCTGTGACTCCGTCGACGTCCTCGAAGACCAGTCGGACGGGCATCCCGACAGCTGGGCTCTCCATCCCCTTCCACAGTCCCGGCATCATGATGTCGTCCTGTTCCACCGGACTGACGAAGAGGGTGACCATCTCGGGATCGTGGTGAGTGGCAAACCGGTGATGGGTGACCACCCAACTGACCACCGATCCCCGACCGGACAAGGGTTCCCACGTCCAGTCGAAGCTGCCGCAGTCACCGCACATGGCCCTGGGCGGCCAACGCCATCGCCGGCATCGGGCGCACTGCTGCCCGGTGAAGCGGTGCTGGGCCAAGGCGGCCCACCAGGGCGCCGAGTCGCGGTCGGGAACCGGGAGGAGCTGTTCCCGGCTCATCCGTCCCTCCGGAGGACGAGGGCCGACATGGCGCCGGCCACGTAGCCGGGTTGGCCGGTCGTCAGGGCCACCCGAGCGCCCGGAACCTGACGGGGGCCGGACTCGTCGCGCAACTGGGACACGGCTTCGGCGATGTGATTGATGCCGTGGACGTAGCCTTCCGACAGGTGGCCACCGTGGGGGTTGACCGGGAGTGCCCCGCCCAGGGCGATGTTGCCGTCGGCGACGAAGGCCGGCGCTTCGCCCTTCTCGCAGAACCCGTAGTCCTCGAGGCCGATGAGGACGAGGGGGGTGAAGGCGTCGTAGATGCAGGCGACGTCGACGTCGGCCGGTCCAACCCCGGCCATCTCGTACAACCGTTGGCTGGCGTCGGCCGCCGCGCTCCGGGCCAGGTCTTGGCGGTGGTTCGAGTAGAGGTTGTGCCCGCCGCCCCATACCGCCCCCGACACCAGGACCGGAGGTCGGCGAAGGTGAGCGGCCCGCTCCGCCGAGGTGACGACCACGGCAATGGCCGCGTCCGTCTCGAGGCAACAGTCGAAGAGACGGAACGGCTCCACCACCCAGCGGGAGGCCAGGTAGTCCTCCATGGTCAGCGGGGTCCGGAGCATCGCCCGGGGGTTGATCACCGCGTTGGCCCGCTGGTTGATGGCGACCCGCCCCAGGTCCTCGGCCGTGACCCCGAACTGCTCCATGTAGGACCGGGCGTACATGGCGAACTGCTGGGGCGGCGTGGCGTAGCCGTACGGGGTCTGGTACTGGTACTCGATGGCGTCGTGGGGTTGCTGCCCGGTCCCGCCCATCCGCATCTCCGAACGAGAGTTCAGCGACCGCCAACAGACCACGACGTCGGCCACGCCGGTGGCCACCGCCATCGCCGCATTCCCCACGATCGTGTGGGAGGCACTGCCCCCTCCCCACTGGTCGAGGTAGAACCGGGCGTCTCGCAGTCCGAGGGCTTGCATGACGATCGATGCCGGGACGGAGTCACCAACGCGGTGGCAGGACAGCCCGTCGATGTCCCCGATCGTCAAGCCAGCATCGTCGACCGCGGCGGCGATCGCCTGCAACGCGAGCGTCAGCGTGCTGACCCCAGAGTTCTTGGAGAACTCGGTACGGCCGACACCGACAATGGCGGCGCTGTCACGGAACACTGGTCAATCGCCGCCCGACGCTATTTTCCGGCCAATACCGAGTTGACCACCGATGTCGTAGCGATCTGCGACATCGGTAGCGGCTTGGTGTACTGCAATACCCCGCCGTACTTGAGCCACGCGTTCTGCAACCCGGCGAAGGAACCGAGCACCGGCTTCAAACTCAGTGTGGGACTGAAGACCAGCGGCGGGGACTTCTTGATTGTCGCCACCGGGATCTTGAGCCACGACGAGAGGTCGTTCATGACCGACGCGTTGTTGCGGTAACCCGGAGCGAGGTACGTACGGTCGGTGCGCATGATCGCCCGCATCACCGCCTCGACGATGGGCTTGTGGGCCTTCAGGTACGCCTGACTCGTCTCCACGGACCCTGCCGCGAACTGGGGCGCCGTGACCAATTTGAACTGGGGGTTCCCGACCAGCTCGCTGGTGTAGGGAGGGTTCTCGAACCCCCCGTCGATGCTCCCGGTCTTCATGGCCACCAGCATTGTTCCTGTAGCCAGAGGGACTGTCTGGGCCTGGTGATATGTCAACCCATTCTTCTTGAACCACTTCTGCACGTTGAGGAACGCCGGCGACGTCACACCGGCCCTGCCCAACGAGATGCGCAAAGTTCGGTTGACTGTCTTCTTCAGCAGCCCTTTGGAGGTGAGCAGCTTGGAGGCGACGTACAGCCCGGTTGGGTTGTTCTTGGTGTAACCGAAGGGGTCGCCGATGTACACCAGCGGGATACCGCCGTTGATGGCATTGAGGTCGGCTGCGCTGTACCCGCCGATGGCGATGGGCGCGGCCTGCTGCGTCACCAGCTGCGTGATGTTCGTCTGAGGCACGACTGTCACCTTGACGTCAAGGTTCTCCTTGGCAAACTCCCCTTCCACCAGGGCAATCTCTGGTGCGGCGAAGTTCTCGATGGGAGCGGAGACGGCAATCGTGAGCGACGTCTTGGTCGGCAGCGGCTTGGGTGCCGGCGTGTTCGGCGCGCTGTTGGATCCCGTGGTCGCTGCTCCGGCCGCCGCGCCGGTGCACAGCTCGGCGACCAACACCGCCGCCGCCAGTGCGCCTACGAGCCGGTAACGGCTGCTAGCCGATCGTTTCATGGTTCCTCCCCTAGAATCTGACAACGCTACTCCCGGTTATTGATCCCCAGTAATTCCGATATCTCTGGTTTTACTCAGTATGGATGACGTACCACCATGCATTACTTTGAAAATCTTTCACCATCTTGTGCCCAAAGGATGTAGAATCTCTACCCAGTTACTGGTAGGGCGACCGCCCGGCGGTCGCGACAAACGAGGAGGCTCATGATGGAAGAGCTGATCATTCGGCGGCTGGCCTCGATGCCGTGGGCAGAATCGAGCGCCTCGGTCGATGACGAACAGTTGGCGGCCGCCCGAGCCGCCGGATACCGGCGGAAGCAGATTCTCAGTGGTGAAGGAGAGACCTTCCTCATCTACGTCGAAATGGGACCCGGGTTCACCGTGAAACCCCACTCGCACGATGCGGGTGAGGTCATCCATATCTTGGACGGTTCGCTTACTCCCAGCGGATACGACGAAGCCCTGATCAAGGGCGATTCCGTGGTCATATCGGCTGGTCAACGCTACGGGTTCGAATGTGGGTCCGCCGGGGTGAAGTTCTTGATTATTCGGCCCGCTGATGCCGGCATCGACTACCCGAAGTGACCGGTGGGTGAGTGCGGCGACAATTCCTACAGAGGCCGGCAATGATGACCCGGAAGCCACGGCCGATCGGGCCTCTCCACGGCCTTGACTAGGCTCCCCGGGATGCAGAAACCAATCCGGCGGCCGGCGCAGGCAACGACGCGCCATGCATCGCCTCGACGCAGCGGCACCGAGACGCGTCAGCGGCTGATGGATACGGCGGAGGGCCTCTTTGCCACCAAGGGGATCGACAGCACCTCGCTGAACGAGATCGTCAAGTTGGCCAACGCGAACTCGGCAGCCATCCACTATCACTTCGGATCGAAGCAGGGGCTGCTGGATGCCATCCTCGAGCGCGGCGTCGCCGCCTGGAACGAGGAACGGGAGAACCGATTGGCCGTCCTCGAGGGTCAAACCCGGCTGAAATTGCGCGACGTCGTCGAGGCCATGGTGCTCCCGACGACGCTTATGTGGGAGAGCGAGACGGGCCGTAATTACAGCCGGTTCCTGGGCGCCATGTCCGTCCATCCGGACTACAGCCAACAGATCCTGGATGCGACCGACCACCACACCACCCGGATGCTGGCGCTGCTGGAGCGGGCGACGCCGAACCTGTCCCGTCCGGTACGCCTCCGCCGCTACGTCTTGGCCAGCGAGTTCGTGTACCACGCGCTGTCGATCGCCGATGGACCCCTCCAGCTGTGGATGGACCGCCGGAAGGTGCGGCGGTCGGGATCCTTCTCCGACGAGCTGGTCGACTTCCTCACCGGTGCCATGGCTGCTCCCGAGTCGAAAGGGAAAGACCGGACGTAGTGATCGACCGTCGGCCACCGGAACATCGGTGGCGGCGAGGGCGGGGGCGGGGGAACTGGTTCCGGCGGCCCAACTGCTGGTTCCGGCGGCCCAATCGCTGGTTTTGGCGACACGGCCGCTGAGCACCCGTCGTCGGGCGCTCCCCGGCACCACGCCGTCGGTCGCCTCGCGCTTCGCCCGCTGTCCACCCCCATTCCTCACGCCTCGAATGGTACTCCCGCATCGCTCGTAGTCAAGAAGCATCTTGAAATTTGCTCTTCAGCCTGGGGTGGGCTGGCACCGGCCGGAAACGCTCGGCCGCCAAGCTCGGCCCGGTGACCTCGACCTTGACCCGATGACCTCCACCCGGTGACCTCGACCCGGCGACCGCCCGTCACTTCTCCCAATAATCAAGAGCCCTCTTGATGTATTATCGTGAAGAGCTTACGGGGTGGCGCGGCTGAGCAACCAGGGGGCCGAACGGTGACGGATGGGGCACACTTCGAGGATCAGGAGTCCGCGGTCGGGCCGCTGCGCGGTTTGCGGGTCCTGGACGTCGGCGGTGGCTACGGCGCGGTAACGCCATCGGGGCTGCTCGCCGACCTCGGCGCCGATGTGGTGGCGGTCGTCGACGCCGACGGGGACGGTCCAGAGCAGATCGGGCCGCTCAAAGGCGGCGTGTCGCTCCTCGAGAAGACAACGGGCCGGAACAAACGCCACGTCCGGTGGTCCGGGGACGACGAAGAACGATCCGCCCGTCTGCACGCCCTCGCCGAGCGGGCCGACGTGGCGATCATGACCGGACGGTCGTACGCCGGGATGTCCGCCCGAGACGTCGCCGCCGCCCATCCCCACCTGGTGGTCGTGGCGGTAACCCCCTATGGCGCGTCGGACCCCGGCGCGCAGGACGTGAAGGATCCCGGAAGGGTGGCCGAGGCCTTCGGCGGCCAGACCCACGCGTGTGGAGAACCTCAGCGGACGCCGCTCCACCCGGGGTTCCCCATCGGGACGTCGGCAGTGGCGACGATCGGCGCCTTGGGGGCGGTGGCCGGTGTGCTCGAACGGGAGCGGGCGGGCACGGGGCTCGGGCAGTTCGTCGACCTGGCCGCCTACGAAGCTGTGCTGAGGTTCATGGAGTTTCTTCCCGTCTTCTTCCAGCAGACCGGCTTCCGGAACGAACGGACCGGCAATTCGAGCAGCTACCAGGTGCCCGTCGCCACGTGGCGGACCGCCGACGACAAATGGGTGACCTTCTCGGGCAACACCAACGAGATCGTGCACCGGCTGTACCGGGCCATGGGCCGGGAGGAGTTGGTGGACGACGAGCGGTTCGCCACCAACGACGCACGGGTGGCCAACCGGGTGGTGGTCGAAAAGACGCTGGCCGACTGGGCTCGATCGCATAACCGGACAGAGCTGGAAGCGATCTGCGAAGCCCACGCCGTCCCGTTGGGGATCGTCTTCGGTATGGACGACATCTTCGCCGACGAGAACTACCGGGCTCGAGGCACCATCGTGGAGGTGGACGATCCCGATCTGGGGCGGTGCCGGGTCGCCGGCGTGGTGCCGCGGTTCTCTCGCACCCCGGGCGCGGTCCGCCAACTCGGTGGCATAGGCCGCGCCACCGATGTGGAGACCGACGCCATATGGTCGTCGAGACGATCGGTCGAGAGCACCGAGCACACCGAGCACACCGAGCACAGCCGGCAGGCGGCGGATCGCGAGCGCGCCGGTTCAGCCTTCGGTCCGCTGGCCGGCATCCGAGTCCTGGACATCGGGCAGATCCTGGCCGGTCCTTTCATCGCCACGCTGCTCGGCGACCTGGGGGCCGACGTGGTGAAGGTGGAGAAGCCGAACGGCGACGACTTCCGGCGGCAGTCCCCGCTCCACCGAGGGACCTCTTTGTGGTGGAAGTCGACCGGGCGGAACAAGCGAGCGATCTCGCTCGACCTGAAGGAGCCGGACGACCGTCGGTTGTTCTTGGACCTGGTGGCCCGAGCCGACATCGTCACCGCCAATTTCGTTCCGGGGACGCTTGAACGCCTGGGGCTCGGCTACGAGGACCTCCGAGCCGCCAATCCCGCGATCATCGTCGTGAGCGTCAGCGGGTTCGGTCAGGTCGGCCCGTTCCGCACCCGGCGAGCGTTCGGCCGGAACGCCGAGGCCTACGGCGGCCTGTCGCAGGTCTCGGGGTACGCCGACAGCCCGCCGATACCCACCGGATTCCCGGTAGCCGACGGGCTGAGCGCCGCCTTCGGCGCCTTGGGGGCGGTCGCGTCACTCTACGAGCGATCGCGGAACGGACAGGGGGCGGGGCAGCACGTCGACGTGGCCTTGTACGAGACGGTGTTCCGCCTGCTCGGGGTACCGGCGCTCATGTACGACCAGCTCGGGGTCGTCCCCGGGAAGAGCTCGTTCGGGACGGCGGCGGGAGAGGTCTTCTGTCTGGCCCGCTCGGCCGACGATCGGTGGATGTCCGCCACCAAGTGGGGGGTGGGACCGGTGGACTTCGAGGACGATCCGATGGGCAGCGCCAGCCCCGACCGCCGTCGGGACATCGACGCCATCACCCAGTACATCGGCGCCCACACCTCCGACCAACTGGCATCCGGCATCGATCGTCCGTTCGGGTTCACCGTCACGGCAGTGATCGATCCAGAGGAGATGCTGGCCGACGAACGCTACGTCTCCCGGTCCTCCCTGGTAGAAGTGGACGATCCCGAGTTCGACCGAGTGCGGTTCGTCGGGGTGGTCCCCCGGTTCGACCGCACCCCGGGAAGGATCCTCCACGGTGCGCCGACGATCGACGCGGACCGGGCCTCGATACTCGAGGACTGGCTGGGCCGCGACAGTGGTCCGGCGCCTCTCGAAGAGACGCCGGCTCCGGAAGAGACGCCTACTCCAGAAGAGACGACGGTCGGCGGTGGCGGACGGAGCCCATCGTGACGTCGCCAGGTGACGGCCCGAGCCATCCGGAGACCCCGACGCCCCCAGGGCGGTTCGGACTGGTCCAGGGGACCTACGAGGAGGGTTTGACCCACGTCGGGCGGATCGCCGAGGTCCGGTTCTCCTCGATAACGGTGAACGAGGCCATGGTCCGCCAGTTCGTCACCGCCGTCGAGGACCCCAACCCGGTGTACTGGGACCCACAGCTGGCGACGGACCTGTTCGGCGGTCCCGTCGCCCCTCCGGCCACGCTCGTCACCTGGGGAACCAGCTCCCGCTGGCTGCCCGACCACCAGCCGATGCCGGGACCGCCGCTCCTGGTGAGCGTGCCCCTCCCCGGCGACTCGATGATCAACGTCTCCATCGAGATCGAATTCTTCGACCAGATCAGGATCGGCGATCGACTGAACCTCGTAGAAGAGGTGGAGTCGATCTCAGCCGAAAAGCAGACCGCGTTGGGCCTGGGGCACTTCATCACCGTCGTGGCCCGCTACCGGCGCGAGAACGGGGAGCTGGTGGCGATACAGCGGAACGTGATGCTGCGGCACCGGACGGAGGCAGCACCGTGAGGTCGTCGCAGACCTATCGGCAGCTCACGTGGGACGAGGTCACCGAGGACACGGTGCTCCCGACGGTCGCCGACCACATCGACGTGGAGCGGGTGATCGCCTCGGCCGCCTCGACGTGGACCCTCTTCGCCGGCCACACCGATCCGGACTATGCCCGCAACGCCCAGGGCCGACGCCACATCTACATGCCAACCGGGCCGATCCTGGGGCTACTGGACCGGTACATCACGGGGTGGGCGGGGCCCGAGACCGTGGTGGCCAAGCGGATCATCCGGATGACCTCGTCGATCTGCGCCGGTGACGACATCACCTTTCACGGTCGGGTGACCCGGAAGTGGCTCGACGACGAGCGCCAGCAAGTACGGCCCCTCGTGGCCGTCGATCTGCACATCGACGACGGTGACGGCTCCCGACGAGTCACCGGTGCCGGCGTCTACCAACTTCCCCGAGCATCCACCTGACCGTCGTTCGGGCCAGGCCGTCGGTGGCTGGTCCGAGAACCGAGCCATGACGGCCGACGGTCACGCCTGTACACCGCCGTCGACGGGCAGCGCCGCGCCGGTGATGAAGGAGGCTTGCCGGCTGCAGAGGAAAAGGACCGCGGCAGCGATCTCCTCGGGTTGTCCGATCCGCCCGATGGGATGCATCTTCGTCATCGCGGCCAGCGCGGCGGGGTCACGCGCGAGGTTCTCGGCGAGCATCGGCGTGTCGACCGCACCGGGGAGAATGGCGTTCACCCGGATCCCCAGGCTCGCGACCTCGATAGCCGCTGATTTGGTGACACCGATCACGCCGTGCTTCGACGCGACGTACGCCGGTAGCCCGGCTCCGCCACGGACACCGGCGCCGCTCGAGGTGTTGACGATCACCCCGCTGGCCGCCGGGATCATCAGACGAAGTTCCTCTCGCAGACACAAGAAAGTGCCGGTCAGGTTGACGTCGATGACGCGGCTCCAACGGGCCAATGTCATCGCTGCGGTCGGACAGGCGACGTCGGTCACCCCGGCACTGTTGTGAGCGAAGTCGAGCCGCCCAAAGCGCCGGCGGACCTCGTCGAACAGTTCTTCGACCGATCGCTCGTCAGCGACGTCGACCTGGACGGAGAGAGCCGACCCGCCCGAGCGTTCGATCACGGCGCGGGTCTCCTGGGCCGCCTCCTCCCGTATGTCGGCCACGACCACCCGGCAGCCACGTTGGCCGAACGCCAATGCGCTGGCCCTCCCCATTCCGGAGCCGGCCCCGGTAACGAGGGCCACGGCCCCTTCGAACTCGTCCACCTCGACGGCGTCAGGCACACGGAACCTCCCATGATGAACACCGAAGGACGGCCGGCCGGATCCGTCCGCGCCGAGGCACTAGTGCCGATCCGCCAGGTATCGGCTCACTTCTCGGGCGGCGAGCAGGGCGTCGGTGAGTGCCGAGTTGACCGTCTGGAACGGCGGGCCGCAGACGTCACCGGCCGCAAAGACGCCCGCCACGTTGGTGGCACCCCGGACGGTGGACAACGCACCGTCCGGTCGCCGGGCCAGTCCGAGCTCCATCATCTCCGTGTTCGGCGCTCGACCGACGAGCGGGACCACTGCTCGGACCCGCACCTCACCGACATCGGCTCCTTCGAGCCCGACCGACACGAGTCGATCGTCCGCGCCGTCACCGAGTGACACCACCCGGGTGCCGGCGACGACCGTGACGTTGTCGCACGCCGCCAGCCGCTGATGCCGGGATGGAGCGCACGTCAATGCCACTTCGGGCACCACCAACACCACCTGGCTGGCGTACTTGGCCAACGTCAGGGCCTCCTCGGCGGCCCAGTCGCCATCCCCCACCACCATGACCGGGTCTCCGGCGAACAGGGGGGCGTCGCAGGTGGCGCAGTGCGAGATCCCTCTCCCGATCCACGCGTCTTCGTCGGGCACACCCAGCCGACCTTCCGTGGTGCCGGTGGCGACGACGACCGTGGCGGCGGTCATGAGCCCTTCATCGAGTTGAACGGTGTGAAGGGCGGCCGCCGGGGTGGGCGCCGGGGTGACCGCCTGGGCGTGCATCGCCACCAAATCCACTCCCGCATCCAGCATGCGATCGAGGAGACGGCTGGCGAGCGCGGGCCCGGTCAGGTCGTCCTCGGCGGCGGGCAGATCGTGAACCGTGTCCATCACCATGGTCCGGCCCCCACCTGGGAGGCCGTCGACGAGGCAGACCCGCCAGCCGTCGGTAGCCAGCATCGTCGCCGCCACCATGCCGGCGGGCCCTCCGCCGAGGACTATCGCCTCGGCGTCCGTACCCTCGGCCATCAACGAGCGGAGCGACGCTGCGACGCCAGCTGCCGATCCCACTGGCGGGGCAGCGCCACCTTGCGGGCCGGCGGCGAGCCGGCGACATGGTCGGTGACGTAGGCCCGGCACTGGTTCCGATTGGGGTTCCCGGCGATCATGATCTCAATCGAATCGGGGTCCAAGAACATCGGGACGAGACGATCCGGATCAGTCGAGTCGTTGTAGCCCGAAGGGATCTTCCCCCTGGCCTCGAGCTCGGCCAGGCTGACCTCGAGGCCGGCCGCCTGCCACACGTAGTACTCCATGGCCCGCGCCGACAGCCGGGTGTTCTCGAAGAGGTACTCGCGGATCTTGCGCTTGTCGCATCCGAAGTCCACCAAGGCCTTGGCCACGCTCGGGCCCAAGACCAGCAGAGGGTGCCACGTCTCTTTCATCAGCCCGGTCATGGCTCGGCCCCCCATGGCGGCGCCGAACACCATGGAGATGCACGACAGGTGGTCGTCGGCCGACTCGCCCGCCGTGTAGATCGGCGCACTGCCGTTCACCACGCTCTGCACCGTCACGACCGTGTCGGTCGGCTCGAAGCCCCGGTCGACCCCGTAGGGTGCCCAGCCGACCGCGGCAGTCGCCGCAGCGTCCTCTGGCAGGGCCACCAAGAAGCCGCACCCGAACGCCGCGTGGTCGTGCTCTCCCGGCGGGATACGGAATCCGGCCAGGTTGCGCAGGACGAGACGAGCGAACCGGGCGACGGTGGAGTTGGCCTGGCGCCCCAACCGCATCAGACCGGTTCCGCTGTTGAAGTCGAGCTCTCGGGCCAGGGGCCCACTGATGGTGATGAGCGGCTCGCGACCCGACGTCGACCCTTGGTCCTCCAGACGGAAGACGGGATCGGCGAGGCATTCGACGATGGCGATCAAGATCGGCATGTACTCGGGGCGGCAGCCGGCCATCACCCCGTTGACGGCGATGCTCCAGACGGTCGCCTTCCGGTTCTCGGGCGGCATCACCGCCACGACGTCCGTCGGATCGCGGTCCGTGAACGACGTGAATGCCTCGACCCGCTCGCGAGTGGGCGGGACGATCGGAAGACCATCGGTCCACAGCGATCCGATGAAGTGCTCGTGGACCTCGTCGAGCGTGCCCGAGAACACGATGTCCGACGGGCCAGGAGTCTTGTCGACCAGGGTTTCCCCGCCGCCGGATCCGTCGTGGCGGCTCTCTTCGGCTTGACCGCGGCGGACCAGCTCTTCGATCTGTGGCCAGACCGACTCCCCCACCCGCTCGGTAAACGTCTCGGTGGTGTCGTTGAGGATCACCCCCGGGTACACGACGATCTGTACGTGCTCGATCCCGAGAGAACGGGCAACCGACTTGCCGAGCTTCTCGAAGCCGTTGGCGCCGATGACGATGGCGGTCACCCCGGCCGCCTCGCAGGCCGCCGCCGCCCGGACGCAAGCCGGCATGCAAGCGCCGCAAGCCCCCACCCCGACGACGGCATAGTCGGCCCCATGTTGATGGAGACGCTCGGCCAGCCGCTTGACGTTGCCGGCGCCCTCGGGCGTCGACGTGCCGATCGAGCCGAACACTTCGTAGTCGATGAACTCGGTCGTCGAGTCTCGCTTGCGCCACTCCGTCTCGATGATCGAGAACATCTCCGGCCCGCGGAACAGGTAGTCCCAGACGAACGCCACCCGATGGCCGGCCAGGCCAGCGTGCGTCTCGGCCGCCAGGACGGTCGCCGTCTCGATCTCGGCCTGCGGCCAGACGACGTCGTAGCGCGGCTCCACTGGGCCCCCGTTGCTGTTCATGCGATTCCCCTCCAACCGACGAGCGATGGATCCTTCGCCAAACTAAGGCTCGCTCCTCGTCAATTCAAGTGACATCTTGAATAGGCCATTTCGTAACGCCGCAGAGGCCCACCCCGTCATGAGTGTCACAGCCGGTCGGCATGCTTGCCCCGATGTTGATCGCCCCCCGTCGACGCACGCGAGAGCCCGATCCTGGGGCGACCACCGTCCTCCACCGCCTGCGCGGCGACATCGCGCGCCGCCCAGCGGTCGACCCCGGGTTGGCCGGCGGCCTTCGGGCCTGGCTCGAGGACGAGGTCGTCGAGCTGGCCCGGTCGGTCCCGGCGGGCGCGCCGCTGTTCGTCGGACCTCGTGGGGCAGCGATCGGCGGCGATCCGCCGATCACGCCGACCGTCCCCCTGGTGCGGGGGGCCATGGTCGGCGCGCTCTTCCGCCAGCTGGTCGTTACCGGACGGATCGAGCACGCGCTGGCCGACGCATCGGCCGCGCTGGCCGTCGACGGCTCCGATGACGCGATCTTGGCGTTCGTCGACCGCCTGCCGGCCGCGGCCCGCGCCGCCCTGGCCGCGGACGTCCGGCGCCAGGCTCGGACCATGGCCGAGCAGTGGTCCAAGGTCCCCGCCGCCTGGTCGCCGCGGACCAGCGAGCCGGTCGAGCGCGCCGCTGGCGGGTGGGCGGGTGGTGCTCCACGGCCGGCTCGACCTGGCCCTCGGCGATCCGTCGGAGGGGCGGGCATCGGTCTGTCTGGTCGACGTCCGGTCGGGCGAGCGACGGGGCGACCACGGCCAGGAGCGCCGTTTCCACGCCCTCCTCGAGACCCTCCGCAGCGGGGCCCAGCCGTTCCGGTCGGCGACGTACTACCCGGCGACCGGCGAGGTCGACATGGAGGACATCACCGAAACCCTCCTGGCCGGCGCGGTCGAGGCGGTCGTCCACGATCTGACCTCGGCGCCGCCCAGGGCGGTGGCCGCGTGACCGGGCGGGCGCCGACCCCCATCTCATCGGTGCCGGTTCCCCTGCCGTCGGTGGCGCTCCCGAGGGCGCCCGGGTTGACCGACGCGCTCCTGGCCCCGGTGGGCCCGGAGCTGCCGGACGTGGTCCGCAAGGACTTGGCCGAGCGGTTCCGGACCGCGCTCGGCCGGCCGGCACAGGGTCACCACTCGACGAGCCAGCTGACGGTCGACGCCTACTTTCTGCGGGTCCCCACGAGGGCCCCGTCGACGCCGTTCCGGTGGACGGCACGGACCGCCCGCCGGACGATCGGCCTGGCCGCACTGCGGTCAGGGATCGGCGGCGGGCCGCCGGCCCCGGCGGACTCGGTGGGCCACGTGATGCGGGCGATGACCGAGGACGGACGGCACGGCCTCGGGCGGCCGGGCGGGATCGAACAGTGGCTGGCGTCGTTGCCCGCCGGCGGGGTGGCGGTGGTGGCCGCGGAGGCGACGGGCTGGGTCGCGGGGCTGTCCGGCGCGGTGACGTGGGACCGGCTGGGCGGTGCCGAGATCGGACCGGCGGACCACTGGTCGAACGCCGGACCCGGCGTCACCATCCGGGGGCGGGCCGATGTCCGGGTCCCGGTCGGGAACGGTGACGACGGGAGCCGGACGGTGCTTCTGACGATGGCCGGCGGCCGACCAGGGCCGACGAGCCGGGCGGCGCTCGGGCTGCCGGCGCTGGTGGCTGCGGTCGACCGGCAGGTGCCGGTTCCGGCCCGCGTCGTCGGCTGGTGGCCCGAGTGCGGCCGGGCGATCGTCCTCCCGGTGGACGGTGCGCTGCTCGAGGCGACGGCCGACGCCGTGGTCGCCGCGGTCCACACCGCCCGGCGGGCGTCGGGCCGGGCCGCCGTGGGCGAGTAGAGTTCGCGGGCCGCGCTGCCGCCCCGCTACTTTGGCGACCCCCCAGCGCCCCCACCCTGCTACTCCCCCCGTGCCGACACCCATGCTGACCAGAGACGACATCCGCAACGTGGCCATCGTGGCCCACGTCGACCACGGCAAGACGACGCTGGTCGACGCCATGCTCTGGCAGACCGGGGCGTTCCGGGCCAACGAGGAGGTCGCCGACCGGGTGCTCGACTCGGGCGACCTGGAGCGAGAAAAGGGCATCACGATCCTGGCCAAGAACACGGCCGTCCGGTTCGAGGGCACGAAGCTGAACATCATCGACACGCCGGGTCACGCCGATTTCGGCGGGGAGGTCGAGCGGGGCCTGACGATGGTGGACGGGGTACTGCTGCTGGTGGACGCCTCGGAGGGCCCGCTCCCCCAGACCCGTTTCGTCCTCCGCAAGGCCCTCGAAGCCCGGCTGCCGGTCATCCTCGTCGTCAACAAGGTTGACCGGGCCGATGCCCGCATCGGCGAGGTCGTCGACGAGGTCGAAGAGCTGTTCTTGGACCTCGAGGCCGACGAGGACCAGATCGGGTTCCCGATCCTGTACGCCAACGCCCGGGCCGGCTGGGCGTCGACCGAACGTGGCGCCGTCGGCACGGACCTCCAGCCGCTGTTCCAGGCCATCCTCGACCACATCCCGGCGCCGCGCTTCGACCCGGCGATGCCGCTGCAGGCCCTCGTTTGCAACCTCGACGCGTCGCCCTACGTCGGCCGGCTGGCGATCTGCCGCGTCCAGAACGGCACGCTGCGCAAGGGGTCGACGGTCGGTTGGTGCCGGCTCGACGGGACGGTGGAGCGGACGAGGATCACCGAGCTCTACGTCACCGACGCGCTCGACCGGGTCGACGCGGAAGAGGCCGGTCCGGGCGAGATCGCCGCCGTGGCCGGCCTGGCGGACGTGACGATCGGCGAGACGCTGAGCGATCCCGACGACCCGAGGCCGCTGCCGGCGATCACCGTTGACGAGCCGAGTCTTGGGATGACGATCGGCATCAACACCTCCCCGCTGGCCGGGATCGACGGGACGAAGCTGACGGCCCGGCAGATCCTCACGCGGTTGGAGTCGGAGCTGATCGGCAACGTCTCGCTGCGGGTGGAGACGACCGAGCGGCCGGACACCTGGGAAGTCCAGGGCCGGGGCGAGCTCCAACTGGCGGTGCTCGTCGAGATGATGCGCCGCGAGGGGTTCGAGCTGACGGTCGGCAAGCCGCAGGTCGTCACCCGGGAGATCGACGGGAAGCTCCACGAGCCGATGGAGCGGGTGGCCATCGACGTCCCCGAGGAGTACCTCGGCGTCGTCACGCAACTGATGGCGCTACGCAAGGGCACGCTGATCGAGATGGTCAACCACGGGACCGGCTGGGTCCGGATGGACTACCGGGTGCCGGCGCGGGGGTTGGTCGGGTTCCGCACGGAGTTCATGACGGAGACCCGCGGCACCGGGATGCTGCACCACGTCTTCGACGGCTGGGAGCCGTACCACGGGGAGCTGCGAACGAAACGGAACGGGTCGATGGTGGCCGACCGACGCGGCGCGACGACCGGGTACTCGCTGATGAACCTCCAGGAGCGGGGCGTGCTGATGGTCGGGCCGGCGACGGAGGTCTACGAGGGGATGATCGTCGGCGAGAACGCCCGCGACGAGGAGATGGACGTCAACCCGACGCGGGAGAAGAAGCAGACGAACGTCCGGGCGGCCGCGGCCGACGAGGCCATCCGGCTCACGCCGCCGCTCGTCCACTCCCTCGAGCAGGCCCTCGAGTTCATCGCCGACGACGAGTGCGTCGAGGTGACGCCCAAGTCGATCCGGCTGCGCAAGGTCGTGCTCGACCAGGCGATCCGGGGCCGCCAGCGCTCGCGGGCCAAGTCCGGCCGAACCTGACCGGCCGAACCTGACCAGCCGAACTTGGCCGACCGAGCCCGATTGGCTCAGGACGGATCGTCGTCCTGCCGGTACCGGTAGCCGACTCCGCGGACGTTCTCGACCGGACAGCTCCGGACGTCGGTCCATCCCATCTTCCGCCGGAGGCTGAGGACGGTGAACTTGACCCGGCCGAGACCCGAGCGGGAGGAGTCGTCCCAACCGAGCTCGAGCAGCTGCTCGGGGGACAGCACCTGCCCGGCGTGGCGGACCAGCGAGGCGAGAAGCCGGAGCTCGGTCGGGGTGAGATCGACCCGTCGCCCATCCGCCTCGACCGCGTGGTTGGCGAAGTCGACGCGAACCCGACCGTCGTCGAAGACGTCGGCCTTCGCGTCGCCGGGGAGCGGCGGTGATCGCCGGAGGAGGGAGGCGACCCGGGCGACGAGCTCGTCGTTGCTGAACGGCTTCGTCAGGTAGTCGTCGGCGCCGCTCTGGAGCCCCCGCACCTTGTCGGCCTCCAAGGTCCGGGCGGTCAGCAGGATGACCGGCACGCGGCTGACCTGACGGAGCCGGTCGAGCACGGTCCAGCCGTCGATCCCCGGCAGGCTCACGTCCAGCACGACGAGGATCCGGACGGTCCGAGCCGAAACGGCGGAGGCCTTCGGACCCGTCGGCCGCCCACAGCGGGACATACCCGGCCCGGCGGAACAGCACCTCGAGGGAGCCCCAGATGTCGGCGTCGTCCTCGACGACGAGGATGCGGGCCGGCGGCGTCGACGACTGCTGCCCCACTCGATCCGCTCCTTCGACCACGACTCCCGCCCTCCACTCGCCGCCGGCAGGTTACTTGCCGTCCGGGCCGCAACCTGGGTCGGACCGGCACTCTGACCTGTGGCCTGCCCACCACGGGACGGAGCCGGGAACCAACGGGGGTACCCTTTTCGGGCCTCGGAGGGATGGCAGAGCGGACGAATGCGCGGCTCTTGAAAAGCCGTGGGGCTTCTGGTCCCCGTGGGTTCGAATCCCACTCCCTCCGCCAAGTGGGCTTGACCCCATTCAGTGGACCACGTCTTGGGACAACGTGGCCGGCTGGGTGGGGGTTGACCGACACGCTTCCGCATTTCGTTCGGGGCTCTCCTCGCTGAGCCATCGCGGTGCCGACTGCAATCGTAGAGCGCTCGATGTCATCGGCCATGGCCCTGGCGAGTTGGAGCTCCGTCCGCCAGTCAGACGGTTCAATTGTTCGGCCGGCCCCGATCAGCGCCCGAGCGCCGCCACTCGTGCGTTGTAACCCTGGCGACCCTTGGCTGGCGGAGTCCTAGGGACCTATGCTGCGGATGGACATGACCAGGACGGGGTCCTTGTTCATCCGACCTTCTAGTACTTTTCCACTCTATGCTACGAAACACGAGACACCACCAAAATGCCCCCGACGACCAGGACCGCCTCCCGTCGAACAGGTATTCGGACTGAAGCATTATCCTCTAGACCGATCACAACAACAAACTGATTCTCTCGAACAGACTGGCGGGGTATCCCACCCGCCGTTCTGTTACTTGACCGGATCGGAAACAAGCGGAGCCCAATGAGCTTGCGAGACGACCTCATCAACGAAATACGCGAGAGTCGAGCCGTCCTTGTCGCCGGCAGTGGACTCTCCGCAGCAACGTCGGGAAATTCTCCCGTTGCTACCTGGTCAGGACTCATTGAGTCAGGAGTTCAGCGAGTTTGTGAACTACACCCGAACGTCTCGCCTTCCTGGATTGAAACCGTTGAGATGGAACTGAATCTAGCGACAACGACAGGGAACGTGTCTGGGTATCTAGCCGCTGCTCAACATATTGTAAGAGAACTACATCCAGGAGAACTTCGCGAATGGATGTCTGAGACGGTCGGGGGCCTACCAATAGTCACAAGATCTGCCATCGAAGCACTCGACCGACTCACTCTCCCCATCCTTACGACGAATTACGACACTCTCATCGAACGGGTCACCGACCGCCAATCAGTAGTGTGGAACGATCCCAACGCAGTTCTCAAGGCAATTCGGAGCGCCAGTCCATCGGTCATTCACTTGCATGGGATCTGGAACGATCCTGACTCGATCATCTTCTCTCCGGAATCGTATGGTGTCCACCTAGCCGCACAAAGTATCCAGGCGCTCCAACGATCCATTGCCATTCTAGAGTGCCTCATTTTTGTGGGTTTTGGCGCCGGAGTAAACGATCCAAATTTTTCTGCCCTAACTACGTGGATGGGCCAAACGTTTTCTGAAGGAGGCCCGCGCCATTATCGACTCTGCGTAGCTGACGACTCGACTGACGTCGACCATAATGGTATGCGAATCTACTCCGTCCCATATGGCTCAACCTTTGCCGACTTCTCCCCATTCGTTGAAGCTCTGGCCGAGGACCGTCAAGCGACCTCCATTCCTGGTGCTGCTCTCAACGCCGCTCGGCAGGTAGCACTTAGCGCTTCCTACATGGATGAACGTGTTCGTAATGAGGCTGTACTGGGCGAGCATATTGAAGATTTGGACTCTCGAACTATAGATGACCTTCTGGTTCCTCCCGTCCTGTTGCCCGTCCCATACCCTCAATATTTGGCTGCACAGGGCTCGGATGACGAAGAAAGGCCTTCGAGATGCAACTCGACAGAGGAAGCTGGACGTAACGGTGTAACGATCATTTGCGCCCCAGAAAAAATGGGATTGACGGCATCACTAGAATGGCTCGTCGTCCACGCTGCGCGGTCGGCTGAAACGCCAGCGGCTCCAGTTCTGGTGGACTATCGTAAGATCGGTCCAGGAAAGCTGCCGCTTGAAAAGCTGATCCGTAGCGAACTCCTCTCAGCTGGCTCCCTTGCAGAGCCCAATACAAGACTTCCAGCATATGTCTTGGCCGTTGATAATATTCAACTCAGCAACCAGAAACGGGCAGCTCGGTTCCGAACGGAACTGCTAAATCCTCTATGCCGTGGTGCGTTTCTTGGATGCAGAGAGGGGTATGAACAAGAGCTAGCTGCGTATCTTGCTGATGCGGAGATTGAGGCTACGGTCCGCTATTTGGGTAAGTTTCACGAAAGTGACGTGAAACGGATGGTCGCGCTCGTTGACCTAGATCGCGTCGCGACACTCAGCGATGAGGTCATTCGCATCGCCCTCAGCGAGCACTTGGTTCGAAGTCCACAAAACGTCGGGCTTTTGATCAGTGTCTTGCTTCAAGGCGAGGCCTTCATGGGCACGGCATCGGAAACGGCGCTTCTTGATGCCTACGTGAGCCTCTTGCTGGGGCGAGGGGACGCAAGTGAAGACTCCCGCGTAATGTTGGATGCTATGGGTCGTTCCGATATTGTGAGTGCGATCGCTGCTGAGCTTGTCGAGCGCCACATTGGATCCATAAATCACTCGGACGCTGTGGCAGTTCTCGAGGATTACTTTGAAACAGTGGGCTGGTGGGAACCACCCCTCGACGTTCTTCGGAACTTGATCGATCGACATATTCTAGTCGAACGGGGAAACCAGCTTCAATTTACTCAGACGAGTTTTCTTCATCTTTTTGCCGCGAAACGGATGGAAAGCGATCCGGACTTTCGGGAAATGGTTTTGAGGAGTCCGTTGCCACATGCCCGGATCGTGACCCACTATGTGGCCCTAACTCGGAGCGATGGGAAAGCTCTTGAGCGAGTCCATTCGCTTTTCGGTGAAGCGATCTTTCACGTAGATGGGGGTGCCGACGTCTTTAGTAAAACGACGACAACTGGAGTGGAACTTAAGTCAGTAGATGACCTGCTAACGCTGATGATGGGCCCTGACGAGGGCGACACTAGTTCCGAGGATGATGTCGACGAAGATGAGAGCGAGTCGGAGGATGTCGATTGGGCTTTGGTAGTGAGTGAAAATGACTTGCTGCCATATCCGGGAGATGATATTGAAAGTGCCAACCCGGCCCTGCGGATCGCAATGTATGCGAGTTTGTTGTCATCAGTTCTGCGCGACTCGGAGCTCGTGAGGAATAAGCAATTGAAGCGTCAGGTATTGATTGACACTCTGGGTCTTTGGGCATCGCTAGTTGCTGCCGTGGAAAAGGATGAGCGGTTCATTGAATTTGGCACTCAACTCGCTAGGGACGTGTCTGATGAACTCGGAATAGATGGCGGGAGGCGAGATGATTATATTAAGAGGGTCATTCGTGATGCCCCCCTATTTTATGTACTAGGGGGTGTGATGAGCACGCTAGCTTCAAAGAAGCTCTCGAAGATTCTAGACGAATGCTTCCTAGATGAAGGATTTATGGGCACTGCTGGCACTGCGGTCCTCGGAGCTTTTGTTGAGATCGAGATCGAGGATCAAGGTTGGTCAAGACATCTGCCGGAAGTTGGGCTTAGATTTGGGAATGTGCCGGCGGTTTACGATGTGCTTACGTGGTTGACCGAACAACGGTGCGACGACGTAGGGACCGGGCAGGATGTGGAAATCGCAGATGATTTTCTGGTTGAACAGTATCTTTCGAAAGTGGCCGTCGTAAATGACCAACATCGAAAGGTTGCGAAGGATAAAATCAGGTGGCAACTTCGCGATCGCCGTCGAAAGAGAAGGGCGCGCAAGGGGTCGATCGACGTAGACGCGACTTTGGAGGGGTAGACGGACTCGGTATGTGACGTGGATTCGGATCGAGCGTTGCCCATTGAGGACAGCCCTGACAACGGGTACGGGATACTCCAACAGCATGCAGCGCTCTGCCGCCTAGGCGGGTCGTTTTTTGCGGGCGTGACATCTGTCACCACGAGCTCGTGACCAGCGGCACTGGGCGAAGGCCAGCAGAGCACAGACACTGGTGGCATGACCGCTCTACGCGCTGCATCACCAAAGAGAGTCACCGCCAAGGCCGCCCCCGTCCACAACCAAGCCGCCGGCGCCGAGTCCCTGGACGCCACCGCCAGGGGCCGGCCCACTACCTCCTCGGCCACCCGAGGCGACGGCGGCGGCCTGGCCGTCGACCTGCACGCCCTCCGCAAGACGTACGGCGCGACGGTGGCGGTCGACCACGTCGACCTGGCGGTGGCGCCGGGCGAGATCGTCGCCCTCCTCGGGCCGAACGGGGCAGGGAAGTCGACGACGGTCGACCTGTTGCTCGGCCTGGACCGCCCGGACGCGGGGTCGGTCCACATTTTCGGCCTGACGCCATCGGTGGCGTGCGCCAAGGGTCGGGTGGGCGCGATGTTGCAGTCGGGCGGCCTGCCGGGTGAGACGACGGTGGGCGAGCTCGTCCAGCTAATGCGGGCGCTGTACCCGAGGGCGTTGCCGGCCGGCGAGGTGCTGGCTCGGGCCCGCGTCGCCGACCTGGCGGCGCGACGGACGAACCAGCTGTCCGGCGGGGAGATCCAGCGGGTCCGGTTCGCGCTCGCGCTGGTGCCCGACCCGGACCTCCTCGTCCTGGACGAGCCGACGGCGGCGATGGACGTCGAGACGCGCCAGACGTTCTGGGAGTCGATGCGCCGTTGGGCCGACGGTGGGCGGACCGCGCTCTTCGCCACGCACTACCTGGAAGAGGCCGACGCGGCGGCGGACCGGGTCGTCGTCCTGTGCCGGGGCCGCGTGGTGGCCGACGGGACGACGGCCGAGGTGAAGGCGCTGGCCGGCGGCCGCACGATCCGCTGCACGCTGCCGCCGAGCGTGGCGGCCGACCCGGACACCCTTGCCGCCCTGGGCTCGCTGCCGGGGGTGAACCGGGTGTCGTCGGTGCCGGACCAATCAGGCGAGGGCCAGGCGATGTCGTTGACCTGTGTCGACAGCGATGCGACGCTGCGGGCGCTGTTGGCCGGTTGGCCCGCCATCCGTGACATCGAGGTGCGAGGCGCGGCCCTGGACGACGCGTTCTTGGCCCTGACGTCCACCCATGACGAAGCGGCCACCGACGACGAGACGGCCGCCGTTTCCGCTCACGCCGACGAAAAGGAGACGGACCGATGAACAGCACCTACGTTCGCTCGGAGATCCGGCGCAGCTTCCGGACGCCGCGCTACCTGATCTTCGTGTTCGGTATGCCGCTGCTCATGTTCTTGGTGTTCAGCCGAGCGTACGGCCCCGGCACGCTCGGCGGGATCTCGGTGCCGACGTACGTCATGGTGTCGATGGCGACGTTCGGGGCGATGAGCGCGGTCTTCGGCACCGGTGGGCGCATCGCGATGGAACGGGTCATCGGCTGGAACCGCCAGCTCCGGCTGACCGCGCTCTCGGGCCGCGGCTACGTCGGCGGCAAGGCGGTGGCCGGGTTCGCGGTGGCCGTGCCGTCATTGGCGATCGTCTTCGCGGCCGGCGCGCTCTTCCACCAGATCGACCTCTCGGTCGGACGGTGGGCGGTCCTGGCCGCGTCCATCCTGCTGGCGCTGCTCCCGATCGCCGCGCTCGGCGTGTGGATCGGGTACGTGGCCAAGTCGGACAACCTCCAAGCGGTGTCCGGCGGCATCTACAGCCTGCTGGCGCTGTTCGGCGGCCTGTGGATCCCGGTCCAGAGCTTCCCGAGCTGGCTGGTAGACGTCTGCAAGGCGCTACCGGTCTACTGGGTCGCCGAGGCCGGGCGCGAGGTGCTGCAGGGCCACTGGCTCGGATGGGAAGGTGTGGGGGTGCTGGCCGTGTGGACGATCGTGCTCGGCGCCCTGGCCGCCCGCGCCTACCGCCGCCACACCGCCCGGGGGTAGTCGTGGACCGCCCGTGCTCCGCCACCGTCCCGCCGGTCGGCCAACGCGGGACGGAAGGTCCGCGAGGCCGGGTACGCCAGGGCTGGGCAGCCCTGCGGGCCGGCGAGGACAGTGCGTTCCGGATCGCCGGCTCGCCGGAGGAACGCCGGGGCTTCATCGTCCGTTGGCGGCTGTTCGCCGGCCTCTTCCTCGTCTACCTGGTGGCGCCGGTGGTCGAGCTGTGGCGGCACGACGCCATCTACCAGCGGGTCATCGGCGTCGGCCTGTTGGCGGCGTTCGTCGTGCTCTACCTGGTGGTGGTGCCGGCCATCGCGTTCGGCTCGAGCCGGGGCCGGCGGGCGGTCACCGCGGCCGCCATGCTCCTCGTCGTCGTGATCTACCTGATCGTCTGCGGCACAAGCGGGCTGGTCATGGTGCCGTACCTGGCGGTGGCACTGGCGCTGCTCTTGGACCTGCTCCAGGCCATCCGGGTGATCCTGCTCCTGAGCGTGGCCACGCTGGTGGTTCCCGAGCACGTGGCCGGCTGGACAGCCCCCGGCCTCCAATGGGAGCTGGCGCTGCCGGCGGTGCTGGCCAGCGCGGTGATGGTCGTCCTGCGGATCAACGCCGGCACGCACGGCGAGCTCGTCGTGGCCGAGCGAGAGATCGAGCGGCTGGCGGCCGAACAGGAGCGGCTGCGCATCGCCCGCGACCTCCACGACCTGTTGGGCCACGCGCTGACGACGATGACGATGAAGGCCGAGTTGGCTGCCCGGCTGGTCGAGCGCGAACCGGCCCGGGCCGCGGCGGAGATGGTCGAGGTCGCGGCGCTCAGCCGGCAGAGCCTGGCCGACGTCCGGGCCACGGTCGCCGGCTACCGCGAGGTCAGCCTGGCGACCGAGCTGGCGACCGCCCGGGAGGTTCTGCAGGCGGCGGGCATCGAGGCAGAGCTGCCGGCGAGCACCGAGGAGGTCGCCGGCGACCTGCGCGAGCTGTTCGGCTGGGCCCTGCGTGAAGGCGTGACGAACGCCATGCGACACAGCCACGCCGCCCACCTGACGGTCCGTCTCGGTCCGCGGTCGATCGAGGTCGTCAACGACGGCACGACCGTCGACCCCGACCTGAACGGTTCGAACGGCGCCGGCTGGGACGACGGTGAAGCCGGCGGCGGCAGCGGGTTGGTCGGCCTGAGCGAGCGGGTGGCCGAGCTCGGCGGGCGCGTCCAGGCCGGACCGGACGGTCCGACGCGGTACCGGCTCCGGGTCGACGTGCCGGCGTGATCCGCGTCCTGCTCGCCGACGACCAGCAGCTCGTCCGCGGGGCGTTGGCCGCGCTGTTGGCGCTCGAGGCCGACCTCGACGTCGTCGGCGAGGTCGGCCGCGGTGACGAGGTCGTCGCCGCGGCCGAGAAGCTCCGCCCGGACGTGGCGATCGTCGACGTCGAGATGCCGGGGCTGGACGGCCTGGCCGTCACCTCGGCCCTTCGAGCGGCCGTGCCGGACGTCCGTGTCCTCATCGTGACGACGTTCGGCCGGCCGGGTTACCTGCAGCGGGCGATGGAGGCCGGCGCGCTCGGCTTCATGGTCAAGGACGCGCCGCCCGACCAGCTGGCCGACGCCGTTCGGCGGGTGGCCGGCGGGCAGCGGGTGGTCGACCCGACGCTGGCCGCGGAGACGCTGGCCGGCGGAACGAGCCCGCTGACCGGACGCGAGCGCGACGTCCTCGTGGCATCCCGGGACGGGTCGACGGTCAGCGACATCGCGGCCCGGCTGTTCCTCAGCGAGGGGACGGTGCGGAACTACCTGTCGTCGGCGATCGCCAAGACGGGGTCGCGCAACCGGGTCGAGGCGGTGCAGCTGGCCACCGAGCGGGGCTGGCTCTAACCGATCTGGCCGCGCAGCCCGGCGAGCCAGGCGTCGGCCTCGCGCCAGGCCTGGTCGGCCTGCTGGCGCCGGACGACGGCGTGCCGGCCGGCGGCGGGGTACGAGCCGAGCAGCTTGACGCCGGCGAGCTCGGCGTGCAGGTCGCGGAGGCAGTCGGCGACGACCTCGTCGCCCAGATGGCCGGCGAGGTCGATGGCGAAGCAGTAGTCGCCGAGGCCACGTTTGGTCGGTCTCGACTCGAGCCGGGTCAGGTTGATGTTGCGGGCGGCGAACTGGCCGAGGATGCCGTGGAGGCTCCCGGGGTGGTCGTCGCCCTGGAAGCAGACGATGCTCGTCCGGTCGTGGCCGGTCGGGGCGGGTATCCCGGCGGCGGCGACGGCGAGGAACCGGGTCTGGTTGTCGGGGAAATCCTCGACGTCGTCGACGAGCACCGAGAGGCCGTAGAGGTCGGCCGCCAGGCGTGGCGCGACGGCCGCGGTCCCCGGCTCGGCCTGCTCGCCGACGATGCGGGCGGCGTCGGCGGTGGACTTGGCGGCGACGAGCTCGACGTGAGGGAGCTGCTCGGCCAGCGTGCGGCGGCACTGGGCGAGGGCGACGGGATAGGAGAGGACCCGGCGCACCGACGACAGGTCGGTGCCGGGGGGGGCCATGAGGTGGAGGTGGATGTCGAGGACGACCTCGCGCTGGATGAGGAGGTCGACATCGAAGATGAGGGCGTCGAGCGTGTCGCGGACCATGCCGTCGATAGCGTTCTCGATCGGCACGAAGCCGACGTCGACCTCACCGCCGTCGACCGCGTCGAGGACGTCGGCGATCGTCGGCCGCGGCTCGAGCGCGGCGGCCGCGTAGTCCGGCTGGGTGAGCAGCGCCTCCTCGGTGAAGGTGCCCGACGGGTCCGAAGAAGGCCACCGAGGTCACAGGGCTGCTCACATCGGGGCAGGATAGTGACCGTATGGACGAGCCCGCGTTGCGCCAGCTGCTCGCCGACGTCGCGACCGGCCGATGCCGGCCGGACGACGCGGTCGATCGGCTGCGGCGCCTCCCCTTCGCGGACCTCGGCTTCGCCCGGGTCGACCACCACCGGGCGCTGCGCCAGGGGCTGGCGGAGACGGTCTACGGACCGGGAAAGACGGCAGAGCAGTGCGCGGCGATCGTCGTCGAGCTGCTCTCGGAGGACGCCGGCCCGGTGCTGCTGACCCGGGCCGACCCCGACCAGGTCAAAGCGGCCGTCGCCGCGGCGTCGACGGCCGGCCACGCCGACGGCGTCGTGACCGGGAACGGGCCGCTGGCCACGGTGGCCTGGCGGCCGGCAGCCGACCGTGACGGCACGGTCGTCGTCGTGACGGCCGGGACGGCCGACCTGCCGGTGGCCGGCGAGTGCGTCGCGGTGCTCGACGCGCTCGGCTTCAGCGCCGAGCTGATCGCCGACTGCGGCGTCGCCGGCCTCCACCGTCTGCTGGCCGCGGCCGACCGGGTCGCCGCGGCCGACGTGGTGGTCGTCGCCGCCGGGATGGAGGGCGCGCTGGCGAGCGTCGTCGGCGGGATGACCGGCGCGCCGGTCGTCGCCGTGCCGACGAGCGTCGGCTACGGGGCCGCGCTCGAAGGCGTGACCGCGCTGCTGGCGATGCTGGCGTCGTGCGCGTCCGGGATCACGGTCGTCGGCATCGACAACGGGTACGGCGCCGCCTGCGCGGTCGCCCGCCTCCTCCGATGACTCCGGACCGCGGCACGGCCGGCGTGGGGCAGGGGCCCCACGCTTCGGAGGAGGGTGGGGTTGGGGCCCCACCCGGGGAGATCAACATCGCCTGGTTCCACTGCTTCGCCGGCATCGCCGGGGACATGGCGCTGGGCAGCCTCGTCGACGCCGGCGCCGACCTGGACGAGATCCTCGGGCTGCTCCGCCGGCTGCCGCTGTCGGGCTGGGAGCTCCGACTGCGAGCCGGTGCTGCGCGGCGGGGTCGCGTGCACCCGCGCCGTCGTCCACGTGACCGACGGCGTCACGTCGCGGACGCACGCCGACATCGACGGCCTCCTGTCGGACGCGAAGCTGCCGGCCCGGGTCGAGCAGCGGGCCCGGGCGGCCTTCGGCGCGCTTGGCCGAGGTCGAGGGCGCCCTCCATCGGCAGGACCCGGCCGACGTCCACTTCCACGAGGTCGGCGGCCACGATGCGGTGGTCGACGTCGTCGGGACGATGGCCGCGCTCGAGGTCCTCGGCATCGACCAGGTGGCGGCGTCGCCGGTGGCGACGGGGACCGGCATGGTCCGTTCGGCCCACGGCCTGCTACCGAACCCGTCCCCGGCGGTCGTCCGCCTGCTGGCCGGCGCGCCGGTCTACGGGCGGGAGACGGGCGTCGAGCTGACGACGCCGACCGGCGCCGCGCTGCTGGCCACGCTGGCGACGTCGTTCGGCCCGCTGCCGGCGATGACGGTGGCCGCGTCGGGCTTCGGCGCCGGGAGCCGCGAGCTCGACGACCTGCCGAACTGCACGCAGGTCGTCGTCGGCACCGCGTCGGCCGAGGCGGACGAGCCCGGCGCGGCCGGCGGTCCCGGTCAGCCGGTCACGGTGGTCGAGGCGAACCTCGACGACGTCACCGGCGAACAGCTCGGCCAGGCCGATCGCCGCGCTCCTCGACGCCGGCGCACACGACGCCTGGGTGACGCCGGCGGTCATGAAGAAGGGTCGGCCGGCCCACGTGCTCCACGCCCTCTGCGACCCGGCCCAGACGGCTGCCGTGCGCGAGGTCGTCGCCCGGACGACCGGGACGTTCGGCGTGCGGGCGGTCGGTCGGCGAGCGGTGGCCGGCGGCCCGGCGGATGGCCGAGGTCGTCGTCGGCGGCGAGACGATCCGCGTGAAGGTCGGCGACGGGCGGGCGAAGCCGGAGTTCGACGACGTCGCCCGGGTGGCCCGGCGGACCGGCCTGCCGGCCCGCGAGGTCGCCTCGCGGGCCGAGGAGGCGTGGCGACACGACGGTGGGGGTCACGGAAGCGGTACCGGCGGCCCTCCGTGACGCGCCGAGCCGGCGCGTTGCCGGCGGTCGCTGGCCACGGCCACCCTCGTGGTCACCGCGGCGTGGGCCGGTATCGGCCTTCCGGCTGCTCGGGCCGCGTCCGACCTCGACCGTCCACCCCGCGCCGCCGATCGCCTGGACCCCGTGCGCCGGCGACCCGGGCTACCGCTGCGGCACCGTGCGCGTGCCGGTCGACTACGACCACCCTGACGGTCCGTCGCTGTCGTTGGCGGTGATCGAGAAGCCGGCGACGGCGCCGGTCGGTCAACCGGGTGTCCTGCTCTTCAACCCCGGCGGCCCGGGCGAGAGCGGGGTGCAGATCCTGCCGGTCCTGGCGTCACTGGTACCGGCAACCGTCGCCGCCCGGTTCGACCTCGTCAGCTTCGACGAGCGGGGCACCGGCGCCAGTGACCGGCTGGCCTGCGGCCCGTCACCGGCCACCGCGGCCAGCGTCGACCCGGTCCCGGCGAAGGCCGGCGGTCCGTTGCCGGCGGCAACCACGTACCGGACGATGGCCGCGGACTGCCGGACGCGGTACCCGGCGCTGTTCGCCGACGTCGACACGACGGCGGCCGCCCGCGACATGGACCGCATCCGCCAGGCGCTCGGGGTCGCCCAGATCGACTACTGGGGCCTCTCCTACGGGACGGTGCTCGGATCGACGTACGCCCGCCTGTTCCCGGACCGGGTGCGGGCGATGATCCTGGACGGCGCGGTCGACGCCACGCAGTCGTTGACGGCCCAGGCCGCCCAGGAGGCCCCGGCCATCGAGCAGTCGCTCGACCACTTCTTCACGACGTGCGCGGCGGAGACGACCTGCCCGCTCGGACCCGATCCGGCGGCGTACTACGACCAGGTGGCGTCGGCCCTGACCGCCCACCCGCTGCCGGCCCCCGGCGGCGGGGACAACCGGCCGGTGACGGTCGGCGACCTCGACGCGGCGACGCTCTTCTACCTCAGCGTGCCGACGTTCGGCGGATCGTTCCCGACCGCCGTCGTCGCCGCGGCCGGCGGCAACGGGGCGCCGCTGCGGTCGCTGTCGCTGGCGTTCGAGCAGGATCTCGACGGCACGTCACTGGTCGGCCCACAGTGGACGTACGCCTGCCACGATGCCGTCCAACGGTCGACGGCGAGCGGCGCCGGCACCCTGGCCCGGTCGCTGGCCGCCCGGTACGGCCAGCTCGGCGGGTATGCCGTCACGTACGACCTCGGCGCCTGCGTCGACTGGCCGGCGGCCACCGCTCCGGTGACGGCGGTCGCGGTCCACGGCGGTCCGCCGATCCTCGTCATCGGCAACACCGGCGACCCGAACACGCCGCATGCGGGCGCGGTCGCCCTGGCCGGCGCGCTCGGCACCGGCCACCTCGTGACGTGGGACGGGTGGGGCCACACCTGGCTCCTCAACGGGTCCACCGACGCGTGCATGCAGCAGGTCGTCGACGACTACCTCGAGACCCATACGGTCCCGGCCGCCGACACGACCTGTCACTGACCGTGCGCCCGGTATTCAGAAAATGACACCTTCCATTATTAGAAAATAACGCCGTCTCTTTCTGGCGATCATGGCGCATATACAGCGAGCCGAACGTCGGTTAACCTCGCTCGACGTGAGCCCGAGCCCTCCGGAACCGGCGGCCACGGCCGACCCGCCGACGATCGACCCCCTGGCCGGGCCGCCGGCCATCGACGGGCCACCGGCCGAACCCCCACCGCCCGGCTCGGGCGACGGGCCAGGCGCCGCGACGTCGCCGCCGCACCGCTCGCTACTCCGGCGCGTGATGGTCCCGTGGGGCGTCATCGTGATCCTGGGCCTCGTCATCGCCGTCGTCGTACGGCTGTTCGTCTTCCAGCTCTACTACGTCCCGTCGACATCGATGAACCCGACCATCAAGGCCGGCGACCGGATCCTGGTCGACAAGCTCGCGTTCCACCTGCACCCGGTCGAGCGGGGGGACATCATCGTCTTCCGCACGCCCCCCACCGAGGACTGCGGCGGACCGCCGGTCCCCGACCTCGTGAAGCGGGTCGTCGGCCTGCCCGGCGAGACGATCGCCGGCAAGGACGGGCACGTCTACATCGACGGCCAGGAGCTGGCCGAGCCATGGCTGCCCAAGGTGGCGACGACGTACACCGGCACCTTCGGTCCGGACAAGATACCGGCGGGCGACTACTTCATGATGGGGGACCACCGGACGACGTCGTGCGACAGCCGCTACTGGGGGCCGATCAAACGGTCGGCGATCGTCGGCGAGGTGGTCATGCGGGTCTGGCCGGTCTCGTCGCTCCGGTTCTATTGAGCCGGGCTACTCGGCTGCTTCGGCTAGGGCCTCGGCCAGCGTGGGGTGGACGAGCATGCTCTCGACGATGTCCTGGACCCGGAGCCCGGCGGTGACGGCAACGGCGAGCACGGAGATCAGCTCGGCCGCGTGCTGGCCGACGATGGAGCCGCCGAGCACGACGCCGGTGGCCGGGTCGGAGATGATCTTGACGAAGCCGCGGGGGTCGTTGTCGATGAGCGCCTTGGCGCTCGCCGCGAACGGGACCTTCGTCACCCGGATCTTGCGGCCCTCGGCGAAGGCGTCGGCCTCGGCCAGACCGACGTCGGCGATCTCGGGCTCGGTGAAGATGGCCGACGCCGCCTTGTCGTAGTTCAGGTGGCGGTGGGCGACGGTGTGGCCGCCGACCACGTGCTCGGCGATCTTGCGGCCCTGCATCGACGCCACCGACGACAGCGGGAGCTTCCCGGAGAGGTCGCCGGCCGCGTAGACGTGGGGCACGTTCGTCTGGCAGTGGTGGTTGATCGGCACGTAGCCGCTCGGGTCGACCTCGACCCCGGCCGACGCCAGACCGAGCATCTCGGAGTTCGGGACCGAGCCGATAGCCAGCAGGGCGTGCGAGCCGGCCGCCACCCGACCGTCGTCGCAACGGACGACGACGCCGTCGGCCGCCCGGTCGATGCCGGCGGCCCGGGCGCCCTTCAGCAGCCGGACGCCGCGCCGCAAGAAGTCGTCCTCCAGCACCGCGGCCACCTCGGGGTCCTTGCGGGGCAGCACCTGCTCGCGGCTGACGATGAGCGTCACCGCGGAGCCGAGCGACGAGAACATGTGCACGAACTCGACGCCGGTCACGCCGGAGCCGATGACGACGAGGTGGGCCGGTAGCTCCTTCGGCGGGTACGCGTCCCGGGTGGCGAGCACCCGGTCGCCGTCGAGCTCGGCCCAATCGGGGATGCGGGGTCGGCTGCCCGTGGCGAGGAGGACGGCGTCGGCAGCGAAGTGCCGCGGCCCGTCGGCCGTCTCGGCGACGACCTCGTGCGGGCCGTCGAGCCATCCGGTCCCCTTGACCAGCTCGACGTGCTGGCTCTCCAAGATGGCGACGGTCGACGCCTCTAGTCGCCGGGTGATCCCACCGATCCGTTGCCGGAGACCCTCCAGATCGAGCTGGCCGGCCGTCTCCCGCAGCCCCATGCCGGCCGACCGGTCGAGGTAGGACATGGCGCCGCCGGTGGCGATCATCGCCTTGGACGGGATGCAGTCCCAGAGGTTGGCGGCCCCGCCGACGACGTCGCGCTCGATCAGCGTGACGTCGACACCGAGGCGGGCGGCGTACGTGGCGGCCTGCGTTCCGGCCGGGCCGCCGCCGATGATCACGAACCGCATGGTGGGATCACCCTTCGTCGATGGCGTACCGGTAGACGTTCGTCTCGCGCCGGACGAACCCGAGCCGCTGGTAGAGCCGGTTGGCGGCCTCGCGGTCGGGCCGGGACGTGAGATCGACGGTGCGGGCGCCGACCTGGCGCGCCGTCTCGACGGCCGCCTCGACGAGGGCGGAGCCGATGCCGCCGCCGCGCTCGGCCTGGTCGACGACGACGTCCTCGATCCACGCCCGGACGCCGGTCGGCAGCCGGAAGTGGGCGAGCGTCAGCGCACCGACGATCCGGCCGCCGGCGTTGCGGGCGACGAAGAGCGTCGTCGCCGGCGACGACGCCACCTCGACCAGCTCGGCGAACGTCGGCGGCGGCGCGGACGACGACAGCTGCGGCAGCAGGGCAGTCACGGCTTCGAGCAGCTCGGTATCGGCCACCGCGGCCTTCTCGACGGTCACGCCGAGACCGCTCATCCGTGCCCTCCGGCCGCTCCGGGTCCGTATCGGGTCACGACGGCTCAGTCCTCCGGCTGCTCGGTCCCCCGCCACATCGGCTGGCGGACCCGGTCGTAGAGGACGTCACGGTGCTCGCCGCGGACCGCGGCGAAGACGTGCTCGCCCCACCGGTCGACCCCGACCAGCGGCGACGGCAGCGTCTCGGGGGTGAACCAGCCGACGTCGCGGCACTCGAGCGGGTGCGGCTCCAACTTGCCGCCGACGGCCTTGCAGTAGAAGACGAGCGAGTACAGCGGGATGCGGGTGAAGCCGAGCCGAAGGCCGTCGAGCACCGCGATCAGCCGCACCGGCTCCGCGTCGATCCCCGTCTCCTCCTTGACTTCCTTGACGACGACCTCGGCGGCGGAGTACCCGACGTCGCACCAGCCGGTCGGGTAGAGCCAGACGCCGGAGTCGGCCCGCTGGATCAGCAGCAGCTCCCCGTCGTCGTTGCCGACGGCCGCCCCGACGGCGACCTTCGGGGTGACGTACCCCGAGACGCCGCTCCCGACCTGGCCGAGCCACTCCTCGACCAGGCCGTCGGCGTCCATCGCCGCGTCGCCGTCGTCGGCGACCGTCCGGATGTCGGCCGCGACGTGCAGGATCTCCTCGAACCGCTCGCGTTCGTAGAGGCTCTCGGTGAAGCCGAGCCCGGTCCGGGCGATGGCCGCCAGGCTCTCGCTCCACCGCAGCAGCGTCCGGGTCGGCACGGTGGGGTCCACGGGTCGACGCTACCGCGCCCGACGGGTAGGGCCGCGGTGGAGCAGAATGTGCCGTGCCCGTGAACGATGACTGCCGCCACTACATCATGCAGACGACCGGGCGAGGCGAAAAGCTCGAGCGCTGCAAGATCGGCGCCAACGATCCGCTGCCGTTCGCCTGCCCGGACGGCTGCGTCTTCTACGAGCCGCGACGGGTGTCGTCGGCCGGCTGGCAGGTGCCGCGAGACGACGATCCGCCGTCCGACCGGCGCTGACCGGACGGACCGGACCGGCGGACGCGCTGCCGGTGCTGGCGGCCGGCCCGTTCCGCCTCCGGGCGTTCGAGCCCCGAGACGCGGCGATGGTCGTCGAGGCGGCCGCCGACCCGGTCATCCCGCTGATCTCGAGCGTGCCACCCGGCGCGTCGGCGACGGACGCGGCGGCGTTCGTCGACCGCCAGCGTCACCGGCTGCGCGACGGCTACGGCTACTCGTTCGTCATCGCCGAGGTTGCCGATCCGGCCGCGGTGGCCGACGCCCCGAGCACGCCCGACCGCACCGGCGATCGGGGCGTCGGGTCGATCGGGTTGTGGCTTCGCGACATCGACCTCGGCCGGGCATCGGTCGGCTACTGGGTCGTCCCGTCGGCTCGAGGTCGCCGGGCGGCTGCGTTCGCCCTGGCGTCGCTGGCCACGTGGGCGTTCGACGAGTTGGCGGTCCCCCGGCTGGACCTCCATGTCGAGCCGTGGAACGCCGCGTCGATCAGGACGGCCGAGCGGGTCGGTTTCGTCCGTGAGGGGCTCCTGCGCTCCTGGCAGGACGTCGGCAGCGAGCGCCGCGACGTCTACGCCTACTCACTGCTCCCGACCGACCGCCGGTAGTCCCGCCGGGCAGTCGCCCCGACGGTCAGCCTCAGCCCTCGAGGACGTCGCCGAGTAGGTCGACGTCGACACCCTCGGTCCGGAGCCACGCCAGGCTCTCGTCGATGACGGAGGCGTCGCCTTGGAGCTCGCAGATGATCCAGCCCCCGGTGTCCTCGACGTTGGCCCGCCGGATGTTCGGATCGATGTCGAAGTGGCGGACCATCCGGGCGAGCAGCGGCAGGCGAACGAGCGACTCGGGGAAGGTGATCCGGACGGGGACACGGACGGTACTCATCGCACGCCTCCGGACGTGGTACTCATCGCAGGCCTCCGGACGTGGTGCTCATCGCCCGAGCACCCGGTTGAGGCTGCCGGACCGGAGCCCCTCGAGGTCGAGGGCGACGAAGTCGTACCCGGCGGAACGCACGGCGTCGACGACGGCGCCACGCCGCTCGACGACGGTGGCCAGCGCGTCTTCGGGAACCTCGATCCGGGCCACCGGACCGTGGTGCCGGACCCGGAGCTCGGTGAAGCCGAGACCGCGCAGGGCGGTCTCGGCCCGGGCCACCGAGCCGAGCGTGCCGACGGTGACCGGCGTGCCGTAGGGGACGCGGGAGGCGAGGCAGGCGGCGGCCGGTTTGTCCCAGGTTCGCAGGCCGATCCGGCGGGACCACTCCCGCACGTCGGTCTTCGTGAAGCCGGCGTCGACCAGCGGGAACCGGGCGCCCCGGGCGGCCGCCGCGGCCTGGCCGGGGCGGTGGTCGCCGAGGTCGTCGAGGTTCACGCCGAGGACGGCGGTCGCCCCCTCGCCGGTGGCGAGCGGCTCGACGACGTCCATCAGCGCGGTCTTGCAGTGGGCGCAGCGGTCGGCCCCGTTGGCGACGTACGCCGGATCGTCCATCTCGGCCGTCGGGACGGCGGCCCATCGGAGGCCCCACTCGGCGGCGAGGGCCCGACAGTCGGCCGCCTCTTCTGGGGCCAGCGACGGCGAGACCGCCGTCACACAGAGCACTCGGTTCGGACCGAGGAGGTCGTGGGCCGCCCGGGCGAGGAACGCCGAGTCGGCGCCGCCGCTGAACGCGACGACGACGCGGCCCAGCCGGGCGAGCTCGGCGTTGAGGGCCTCGATCGTGCCCGCCGCCCGGGTGCCGACCGGCACCCGAAAGGCCTCGGCACGGGCTTCTGGTCGGGTCGACGCGTCGACCTGGCTCACCGGCTGGCCCCGGCCCGGTCGAGCACGTCGGCCAGGTCGGCGACCAGCCCGGTGTAGAACGGCCCGAACTCGGCGTAGTGGGCGGACGCCTCGTCGAAACGCATCTGGTAGACGCACTCCTTCAGGTCGTCGGGGTGGACGCCGAAGAGCGTGACCCCCCACTCCCAGTCGTCGAGCCCGGTCGAGCCGGTGATGAGCTGGAGGACCCGACCGTGGAACGTCCGGCCGACCGCGCCGTGGCCGAGCATCAGGGCTTTGCGGGCGTCGAAGTCGAGGGCGTACCAGTTGTGCGCCGCGCTGCGCCGCTTCGACATCGGGTAGAAGCAGTACGCCGGCTTGCCGGCCGGCGGCAGCTCCGGGAAGAGCCGGGCCTGCTTCATCTGATCGGGGATCCCGGCGGCGTACTCGGACAGCTCGGTGAGCGAGACGTACGACGCGACCGGTACCAGCCCGGCCTGCTGGACCGCCGTCTGGAACTGCCGGAGCTGCCAGAGGTCGGGACCGAGCACCATGAGGCCGACATCGGCCTTGTGGCCGAGCATCGCCGCCGCGACGACTTGGTTACCGCCCTTGCGGGCTGCTTCCTCGGCGGCCAGGACGGCCGGGACGTCGACGACCGCCGCCCCACCGACGGGCACCCGGCAGAAGAGGTGGAGGACGCCCCAGCCGACCGCCGGCTGGACGGGCTCGACGTCGTCGGGGGTGGCCATCCCCCCAGCTTACGGACCGCCTGGCCCCGGGCGCGACGAAGGGGCGCCGCGGCGCCCCTTCGTCGACTTCGTTCTGTGCTGGTCGGACGAGAAGTCCGCCGTTCAGCTGGTCGGAAGAGAAGTCCGCCGTTCAGCTGGTCGGAAGAGAAGTCCGCCGTTCAGCTGGTCGGACTAGAAGTCCTCCATGCCGCCGCCGGGCATGGCCGGGGCGTCCTTCTCGGGCTTGTCGACGATGACCGCCTCGGTGGTGAGGAACAGGGCGGCGATCGACGCCGCGTTCTGCAGGGCCGAGCGGGTCACCTTGGCGGCGTCGATGACGCCGGCGGCGAACAGGTCGCCGTACTCACCGGTCGCCGCGTTGAGCCCCTCGGCACCCTTGAGGTTGCGGACCTTCTCGACGATGACGCCACCCTCGAGACCGGCGTTGACCGCGATCTGCTTCAGCGGCTCCTCGACGGCGCGAGCGACGATCCGGGCACCGGTGGCCTCGTCCCCGTCGAGCTTCTCGGCCCGGTCGAGGATGGCGCTCTGGGCCCGCAGCAGGGCGACACCGCCGCCGGGAACGACACCCTCTTCGATGGCGGCCTTCGTGGTGGAGACCGCGTCCTCGATGCGGTGCTTCTTCTCCTTCAGCTCGACCTCGGTGGCCGCGCCGACCTTGATGACGGCGACGCCGCCGGACAGCTTGGCCAGCCGCTCCTGCAGCTTCTCGCGGTCGTAGTCGGAGTCGGTGTTCTCGATCTCGGCCTTGATCTGGTTGATCCGGCCCTTGATGTCGGAGTCCTCGCCGGCGCCCTCGACGATGGTCGTCTCGTCCTTGGTGACGACGACCTTGCGGGCGGTGCCGAGCAGCTCGATGCCGATGTTCTCCAGCTTGAGGCCGACCTCTTCGGTGACGACCTGGCCACCGGTGAGGATGGCGATGTCCTGGAGCATGGCCTTGCGGCGCTCGCCGAAGCCGGGGGCCTTGACGGCGACGCTGCGGAAGGTGCCGCGGATCTTGTTGACCACCAGGGTGGCCAGGGCCTCGCCCTCGATGTCCTCGGCGACGATCACCAGCGGCTTACCGCCCTGCATGACCTTCTCGAGCACCGGGAGCAGGTCGCGTACGGCGGTGATCTTGGAGCCGACGAGCAGGATGTACGCGTCCTCGAGGACGGCCTCCATGCGCTCGGGGTCGGTGACGAAGTACGGCGAGATGTAGCCCTTGTCGAACCGCATGCCCTCGACGAGGTCCATGTCCATGCCGAAGGTCTGCGACTCCTCGACGGTGATGACGCCGTCCTTACCGACCTTGTCGATCGCCTCGGCGATCATCCCGCCGATCTCGGTGTCGGCGGCCGAGATGGACGCGACCTGGGCGATCTGCTCCTTGGAGTCGGTCTCCTTGGCGATCCCGTGAATGGCGGTGATCGCCTCTTCGACGCCGGTCTCGATGCCCTTCTTGAGCGACATCGGGTTGGCGCCGGCGGCGACGTTGCGCAGCCCCTCGTGGACCATCGCCCAGGCGAGGACGGTGGCGGTGGTCGTCCCGTCACCGGCGACGTCGTCGGTCTTCTTGGCGACCTCCTTGACGAGCTCGGCCCCGATCCGCTCGTACGGGTCCTCGAGCTCGATGTCCTTGGCGATCGAGACGCCGTCGTTCGTGATCGTCGGCGCCCCCCACTTCTTGTCGAGCACGACGTTGCGGCCCTTCGGCCCGAGCGTGACCCGGACGGCGTCGGCCAGCTTGTTCATGCCGGTCTCGAGGGCCCGGCGGGCTTCCTCGTCGAAGGCGATCAGCTTGGGCATGTGGTCGTTTCCTCCGTTTTCAGCCGGCCCCGTGCCGGCGTCGTCCTGCGAAACACCCTACCGGGTCGTTTAGCACTCTCATACGTCGAGTGCTAACAGCAAACCACGCTGGACCGAAGGGGTCAACCCCCGATCGGATCCGGGCCGTCGGGATCAGCCGCCGCCGACATCACTGGGCCGGCGGGATCAGCCGCCGGCGATACCACCAGCCGGCGGGGTCAGCCGCCGGCGACGGCCGGGACGACCGAGATGGTCTGGCCGGCGGTCACCGGGGTGGCGAGGCCGTCGAGGAAGCGGACGTCCTCGTCGGCGAGGAAGACGTTGACGAACCGGCGGAGCTGGCCGGCGTCGTCGAAGAGGCGCTCGGCGAAACCGGGGTAGCCAGCGTCGAGGGCCTTCAGTGCCTCGCCGACCGTCGCCCCCTCGACCTCGACCTCGCCGGTGCCGGCGGTCAGGGTGCGCAGCTGGGTCGGGATGCGGACGGACACGCTCATCGGACGGGCTCCTCGGTGATCGGTGAATGGTGGTCCGGGTCGACCGCGGCGTCGAAGGCGTCGAGGGTCGGCTCGATCGTGACGGTCGGACCGACGGTACCGGCGAGGGCCTCGACGGTCTTCAGTCCGTGCCCGGTAACGAGGGCGACCACTCGCTCGTCGCGCCGGACGACCCCTTCGGCGACCAGCTTGGCCAGGGTGGCGATCGTCACGCCGCCGGCCGTCTCGGCGAAGATGCCCTCGGTCCGGGCGAGCAGGCCGATGGCGTCGATGATCTCGGCGTCGGTGACCGCGGCACAGCCGCCGCCGGACTGGCGGATCGTCTGGAGGGCGTACCAGCCGTCGGCCGGGTTGCCGATGGCCAGCGACTTGGCGATCGTCGACGGCCGGACCGGCCGGATGGCGTCGCTGCCCTCGGCGAAGGCCGTCGCCACCGGCGAGCAGCCGACGGCCTGGGCGCCGGAGATCCGGACCGACGGCGCGGCGTCGAGCAGCCCGACCTTGCCGAGCTCGTCGAAGCCCTTGGCGACCTTCGTCAGCTGGCTCCCGGAGCCGATCGGGACGACGACGTGGTCGGGCGCCTCCCAACCGAGCTGCTCGGCGATCTCGAACGCCAGGGTCTTGGAGCCCTCGGCGTAGTACGTCCGGACGTTGACGTTGACGAACGCCCAGCCGGGCCGCTCGCTGGTCAGCTCGGCGCACAGCCGGTTGACGTCGTCGTAGTTGCCCTTGACGGCGACGACGGTGCCGCCGTAGACGGCGGTCATCGTGATCTTGGCCGTCTCGAGGTCGTCGGGGAACAGCACGACCGAGGCCATCCCGGCCCGGGCCGCATGGGCGGCGACGGAGTTGGCCAGGTTGCCGGTCGACGCGCAGGCCGCGACCTTGAAGCCGAGCTGGCGGGCCTTCGTCAGGGCGACCGAGACGACGCGGTCCTTGAACGACCCGGTCGGATTAGCCGTGTCGTCCTTGATCCACAGCTCGTCGAGCCCCAGCTCCGCGGCGAGCCGGTCGGCCCGGACGAGCGGGGTGAACCCGGCACCGAGGTCGACGGGCACGGCGTCGTCGACCGGCAGCAGGTCGCGGTAGCGCCAGATCGACCGCGGTCCGTCGGCGATCCGCTGGCGCGTCACCGCCGCGGCGATCGCGTCGTAGTCGTACGCGACCTCGAGCGGGCCGAAGCAGAAGTCGCAGACGTGGAGCGCTTCGGCGGGGAACTCGCGCCCACATTCCCGACAGCGCAGCCCAGTGACGTAGTCCATGATGGTCTCCTCATCGGTCGGGCATTGGCACCTGGTTCCCACACTGATCGTGTGGCACTGGTTGCCGCGGCGTCGCAGGGCCCGTCCCTCAGCCGCTCTGGATGATCCCTCCATGGTGCTCGATGGGGAGGACCAAGTCAACATCGCCCCCCCCCGTGACAACGGGTGCGGTCGAGATGGGCGATGATCGGGCGATGACCGGCGGCCCGAGGACGTTCGACGCGGCCTACCGGATCGACGAGCTGCGGGCGGCCAAGGCGGGCCGTCGCGTCACGGTCTGCATCCCGGCCCGCAACGAGGAGCGGACGGTCGGCGCGGTGGTGGACGCGGTCCGCCGTTCGCACGGCGCCGCCGGATCGGGCCTGGTCGACGAGCTGCTCGTCGTCGACGACGGGTCGGCGGACGCGACGGCGGCGGTGGCCCGGCGGGCGGGGGCCGGGGTGCTCACGCGGCCGGCGGGCGGCGGCGGCAAGGGCCAGGCGATGGCGGCCGGCGTGGCCGCGGCCGAAGGGGACCTGCTCGTCTTCTTGGACGCCGACGTCGAGAACACGACCGGCGCGTTCGTCACCGGGCTGCTCGGACCGCTGCTCGTCGAGGACGACGTCGCCCTGGTCAAGGGCTTCTACCGCCGGCCACTGCACGGGCAGTCGGACGGCGGCGGCCGGGTGACCGAGCTGATGGCCCGTCCGGTGATCGAGGTGCTCTTCCCCGATCTCGTCGACGTCCGCCAGCCGCTGGCCGGGGAGACGGCCGCGCCGCGCTGGGTGCTCGAGAAGGTGGCGCTGGCGCCGGGCTACGGCGTCGAGCTCGGCCTGCTGGTCGACGTGGCCGCCCGGTTCGGCACGGCCTCGATCGCCCAGGTCGACCTGGGCGTCCGGGTCCACCGCAACCGTCCGCTCGACGAGCTGCGGCCGCAGGCCGTCGAGATCCTCAAGGTGGCACTGGAGCGGGCCGACCGTCCCTGACTGAGCCGCTTGACCGCACGAACGGGCCCGACAGCACCCGCCGAGCGGGCCCGAAGGGGGCCTGACCGTGCCCGAACAGGGCAGCCAGTAGGGTCGTCGCATGCCGGAGGTGGTCGTCTCCAACCGTGGCCCGCTGTCGTTCCGGCTCGACGACGACGGGCGGCCGGTGGCCACCGGGACCGGTGGCGGCCTCGCCGGGACCCTCCACCCGCTGCTGGCGGGGACGGGGTCGACGTGGGTGTCGGCGTCGATGAACGAGGCCGACCGGCTCGCCTCGGCCGAGGGCTTGATGGCCGAGGACGGCCTGCGGCTGGTCATGGTCTCGCCGGAGCCGGACGTCTACCGGATGGCGTACGACGTCGTCTCGAACGCAACGCTCTGGTTCTGCCACCACCACCTCTTCGACCTGCCGCGCCGGCCGCGGTTCGACCGGCACTGGAGCGAGGCCTGGGAGGCGTACCGGGCGTATAACCGGCTGTTCGCCGACGCGGTCGTCGCCGAGGCCGGGCCGGGCGAGATCGTGTTGGTCCAGGACTACCACCTGTCCCTGGTCGGGGCGATGGTGGCGAAGTCGCGGCCGGACTTGCGGACGGTGCACTTCAGCCACACGCCGTTCGCCGACCCGAACGTGCTGCGCTGCCTGCCGTCGGGCGCGGCCGGCGAGCTGCTGGCCGGGCTGGCCGGGTTCGGAGCGTGTGGGTTCCACACCAGCCGCTGGGAACAGGCCTTGCGCGCCTCGTTCGCCGACCCGGAGCTGGCGACGTTCGCCGGCACGGGCGAACCACCGGCGACGTTCACGGCGCCACTCGGTCCGGACGTCGCGGCCATCGCCGAAGAAGCCGCATCGCCGGCCGTGACGGCCGCCCGGGCCGAGCTCGACCGGATCGTCGGCGACCGCCAGCTGATCGTGCGAGTCGACCGGGTCGAGTTGTCCAAGAACATCCTGCGCGGCTTCTGGGCGTTCGAGGAGCTCTTGGAGACCCGCTCGGCGTGGCGCGGCCGGGTCGTCATGCTCGCCCTCGGCTACCCCTCACGGGAGGGGCTGGCCGATTACCTGTCGTACCGGTCCGAGGTCGAGCACACCGCGGCGCGGATCAACGACGTGTGGGGCACGGCCGACTGGACACCGATCGTCCTCGACGTCGCCGACGACCGCGACCGGTCGGTCGCCGCGCTGACCCGCTACGACGTGCTGCTCGTCAACCCGGTCCGCGACGGGCTCAACCTGGTCGCCAAGGAGGGACCGCTCGTCAACACCGTCGACGGCGTCGTCGTGCTCTCCCGCGAGGCCGGCGCGTGGGAGGAGCTCAACCCGGCCGCGGTCGGCGTCAACCCGTTCGACGTCACCGGGACGGCCGAAGCCCTCGAGCTCGCGCTCGGCATGGACGCCGACGAACGATCGAACCGGGCGGCCGCCCTGCGGGAGCTCGTCCTCGGGCGCACGGCCGCCGACTGGCTGGACGACCAGCGGGCCGCCGGCCACCGCTTGGCCTGAGTTCCGCGGAGTTATGACAAACTTGTTCTGAGAAATTCTCGGGAGGACAAGTTTGTCATACCCTCACTTCCACTCCGAACGGCCTGGGGATCTCCCCATGGTCATGACCGACGAAGAATTCCATCGCGAATTCCCAGGTGAGAGCGACTATCTGGAGTTCAAGAAGGGGACTAGCTGGAAGAAGATCCAGGAAGCCGCTGTGGCGTTTTCCAACGGGAATGGCGGCGTCATCTTCATCGGCGTCGCACCGGACGGCGGCATAACCGGCGTCGTCGATCCAGGAGAACGTGCTCGAGAAATCCATCAGGCGATCCAGGGGGTGAGCAACCCGGGGCGCTATGAGCTCCACGAACTGACGGTGGGCAGCAAGAAGCTGCTGGCCATATCGGTGGAACGACGGAAGGAAGGGTTCGCTCAGACCTCCGACGGAGTCGTTCGCATCCGCCGCGGGGCCAGCAATCCCCCACTGATGGGCACCGACCTCTCCCGCTTCGTGGCCGAACGGTCGTTCGAGAGCTTCGAGAGCACGCCGACGTCTTTGTCTCCGGCTCAAGCTGACCCGGACCTCCTGAACCGCCTAGCTACGGCCTACGAATGGACCCTCGCTGACATCGGCCCTTTGCTGCGCGAAGCCGGTTTCGTCTCTTTGCAGCGGAGAGAAGAACGCTTGACGGCGGTTGGAGCGCTTCTACTGCTTCGCGATCCTTCGCTCATGGGGTGTCGGGCGTACGTCGACCTGCGGCGGTACCGGGAAGGTGAACAAGAGCCAGATCGAACGTGGACGGTGTCCGGTTCGGCCGCGGAGCAAATCGAGAAAGCGACGGCGGACATCTTGGTCGAGGTTGGCTCCTCGACGGCCGTCCTCGGCGTCCAACGGGTCGACGTGCCGAAGCTCCCGCCGAGGGCAGTACGCGAGGCCATGGCCAACGCCGTGGCTCACCGCTCGTACCAAAATGCCGGATCGGCCATCCGAGTCGAGATCCATCCGGACCGGGTCCGAATCACCTCACCCGGCGGTCTGCCCGAACCGGTAACTGTGGAGCACATCCGGATGCAGCAGGCCGCAAGGAACGACATCCTCCTCGACGCCCTGCACCGGATGGGGCTCGCTGAAGATCTCGGGCGGGGCATCGATCGAATGGAGGACGACATGGTCGCCGGGCTCCTCCAGCCTCCCGAGTTCGAAGACGACCAGTCGTTCTTCACCGTCACCTTGCGACTGGTCGGCACCTTTACGCCTCTCGAGCGGGCCTGGGTCCGACAACTGATCGATCGAGATCAACTGGACGCTCGGTCCGCGCCGGTTGTCGTAGAGGCGGCGCGGCGCGGCGCGATCACCAACTCCGACGTACGGACGTTGCTGAGCATCGACAGCGTGGATGCTCGGAACCTCCTTCAACGTCTCGTGGCCGAAGGCGTGTTCGAACAGCGGGGCGAGCGAGCGGGAAGGACCTACGTAGTGGCCGCATCGGCCGGCGCCCCCGTCTTCGTGCGGCACTCACTGGAAGAGCTGGGCCAAATGGTGCTTGCCATGGCCGAGGACGGTCCGGTTACGAACGCTCTGGTCAGAGATCAGACCGGCCTGGATCGGCTGGCCGCCCTGAACCTCCTACAGCGTCTCGTCGCAGATGGTCGACTGGTTCAGGCGGGCACTCGACGCGGTGCCCGGTATTCGCTGGTCACCAGCTAGATCGCGTAACCGCCGTCGCGGTCGCCGGCCACCAGCTGGCCGAGCAGCGCCACTGCACCCTCCGGCCCGGCCACGACGACGTCGGCCGCTGCGGCCACCTCTGGCGGGCTCTCCGCGTCGACGACCGCGACGCGGGCGACGGCCGTCCCGGTGGCGGCGAGGTCACCCAGCGCGTCGAACGCCGGCAGGTCGCCGAGGTCGTCGCCGAAGCAGGCGGCCGCGGCCCATCCGGCACCGAGTCGACGGACGACCGCGCCCTTGTCGCCGTCGACCGGCGGACGCAGCTCGAGCGACATCCGGCCGTCCTGAGCGACGAGCCCGGTGGCCGCCAGCTCCCGGGCCGCGAGCTCCCGGGCCCAGCCTTCCGCGTCAGGCCGGCGTCGCCAGTGCAACGTCACGGACAGGCCCTTCGCCTCGACGGTCGCCCCGTCGGGTACGGCGGCGGCCGCCCGGGCCGTGACGTCGGCTACCACCGGACGCCAGGCCTCAGCGTCGGGACTGACGACGACGTCGCCATCGGGGCTGGCCTCTTCCATGCCGTAGAGGCCGGCCAGGCGGACGGCCGGCGGGCGGCCGAGCACGTCGAGCAGGAACCGGGCCGGGCGGCCGGAGACGACGGCCACGAGGCCGAACCGCCGCCCGAGACGGGCGAGCAGCTCGGGGACCGCGGCCAGCGGTTGGGCGGCCGACGGGTCGTCGACGATCGGAGCGAGCGTGCCGTCGTAGTCGAGGAAGAGAGCGGACCGGTCCGGCCGGTCGCGAAACGGTGCCAGGACGGTCGGGAGGTCGGTCAACCGGTGGTCGTCGTCGTGACCTGTGACGACAGGTCCGGCCCGATGACGACGACGACATCGGCGCCTGTCGTCGCGGTGACCGGGACCGACGTCGTCAGCGGCTGGACGACCGACGGCTTCAGGCCGAGCGAGGCCGCGATGGCCGTGGCCGGCCCCTGCTGACCGGACGCGTAGTAGACGGCGGAGGCACTGACCGGCGTCGACGTATCGGAGGCCTTCAGCGTGCCCCAACCGGCGGAGCTGAGCTTGGTCGTGAAGAACCCGGCCGCCCCTGTCGTCGAGCTGCCGTTGGCGACGAGCACCTTGACGGCTTGGCTCGGCGGCGTCGTGGTCGTCGTCGTGTGCCCGTGGCCCTTGGTCGTCGAGCCCTTCGCCGTCGTCGTGGTCGCCCGGCCGCCGTCGTGGTGGTGGTCCCCCGGCCGCCGTCGTCGTCGTACCGCCGGCGACCGTCGTCGTGGTGGCGGCGGAGCCGCCGCCAGTGGTCGCGGCGGCGCTCGGGTTCGACGGGGAGCTGGTGGCCGCCCGCAGCACGAGGATGCCGAGCGACGACGGCGACGACCACGAGGACGATCGCCTTGGGGAACGACACCTGGCTCCCGCCGCGCCCGGGTGGACGGTCCGGCGGCTCGCCGGGCGGATTGGGTCCTGTCACCAACTCAGACTGCCAACCGCCAGGAGCTGGTGCAAGCACCCCTCGTACGGGCCGTTCATGCGCCGACCGCGTTGGGCCGCGCCGGACCGTCGCGTTGCACGCCCCGTTGCCGGGCTACCTCGAAGCAGGCGACGGCGCCGGCGACGCCCACGTTGAGCGATGGCAACGCCCCGTGCTGGGGGATGGCGACGACCTCGTCGCACCGGCGGCGGACGAGCGGCGCCAAGCCCCGCTCCTCGCTGCCGACGACGAGGGCCACCGGACCGTCGCCGAGCGGGAAGTCGTAGAGCGAGCGGTCGGCCTCCCCGGCCAGCCCGACCGACCAGACCCCGGCCTCGGCCAGCTGACCGAGCGCGGCCGGCACGCCACCGACGAGCGAGAAGGCCAGGTGCTCGATGGCCCCGGCGGCCACCTTGGCCACCGTCGGCGACAGGTGGGCCGAGCGGTGCCGGGGCAGGACCACACCGGTCACCCCGGCGCACTCGGCGCTGCGCAGCAGGGCGCCCAGGTTCCGCGGGTCGGTGACGCCGGCGACGACGAGCAGGAACGGCGCCGCGCCGCCGGGACCCGGGCGCGCAGAGGTCGTCGAGCGGCACCGGGTCGATCGGCTTGGCCCGGGCGAGCACGCCCTGGGGCGCGTCCGTGCGGGCCTCGGCGTCGAGCCGACCGCGCGAGACCGTCTCGACCCGCACCCGGCGCCGTACGGCGAGCGCCTCGATCCGATCGAGCTGGTCCGACGGGTCCTGGCCGTCGGCCAGCCACAGCTGCCGGACCGGCCGGCGGCCGGCCGAGAGCAGCTCGAGGACGGCTTGGCGGCCTTCCACCTGATCGCCGCCGAGCTCCCCGCCCGGGCCGCGTCGGTCGGGCTCGCCGGGCTGGAGCGAGCGGCCCGGCCGCGCTCTGCCGGGCGCGACCACCCGGCCGGGCATTGGGACGCCGCCCGCCGGCGGGCCGACCGCGCGGCGGCGTCACGTCGGGACGCCGGCGGCGTCGTCGACGAGGGCGACGGCGATGCAGCCGATGCCTTCGGCCCGTCCGAGCGCGCCGAGCCCTTCGGCCCGGGTGGCCTTGACGGAGACCGGCGCGCCGACCGCACCACCCAGTCGCCCGGCCATCTCGCCGGTGTACGGCGCCAGCCGCGGCGCCTCGGCCACGATCGTGCAGTCGACGTTGACCGGCCGGAAGCCGGCGTCGGCCACCCGCCGGACGACCTCGACGAGGAGGGCGATGCTGTCGGCACCGGCCCACGCCGGGTCGTCGTCGGGGAAGTGGCGGCCGAGGTCGCCGAGACCGGCCGCGCCGAGCAGCGCGTCGGCGATGGCGTGCGCGACCGCGTCGGCGTCGCTGTGCCCGGCCAGCCCGCGTGCCCCCTCGACGACGACGCCGCCGAGGACGAGCGGCCGGTGGGGGTCCCCCGCGAACGGGTGGATGTCGATGCCCTGGCCGATCCGCACGTTCAGCCGCGCGCTTCCGGGCGGCGAGGAGGTGCTCGGCGTACGCCAGGTCCGCCGGGGTGGTCAGCTTGACGTTGACGGGGTCGCCGGCCACGACCCGCACCGTAGCGCCGAGCGATTCGACCAGGGCGGCATCGTCGGTGGCCTCGCCGCCGGCGGCGTGGGCCCGCCGGAGGACGTCGGCCCGGAAAGCCTGGGGCGTCTGGACGGCGACGAGGCCGTGGCGGTCGACGGTCGCCGCCACCGCGTCACCGGTGTCGTCGAGCCGCTTGAGCGTGTCGGCGACCGGAACGGCGCAGATGGCGCCGGCGGCACCGTCGGCCAGCGCGGCGACGGCCGCGGTGAACAGCGCCGGACCGGCGAGCGGTCGGGCGGCGTCGTGGACGACGACGACGGTGGCGTCGTCGGCCACCGCGGCCAGGCCACAGCGGACCGACGCCGAGCGCGACGGACCGCCGGCGACGACCCGGTCGGCTCCGTAGGCGTTCGCCCCCGAGCGGGCCGCGTCGGCGGCCGGGAGCACGAGAACGACGCCGTCGGCGACGGCGCGGGCGGCATCGACGGACCAGGCGACGACCGGTCGACCGGCGAGCTCGGCGAACTGCTTGGGACGGCCGAACCGGCTCCCCGACCCACCGGCGACGACGACGGCCCAGACCGACTCCTGGTCGGGCCGCCCCTCTCGCACCGCCACCGCCGACTACGGCAGGGCGTCGTTGAGGCGCTGCTCGGCGGTCTCCTCGTCGACGCCGAGGGCGAACGTCAGCTCCGAGACGAGGATCTGGCGGGCCCGGCTGAGCATCCGCTTCTCCCCCGCCGAGAGGCCCTTGTCCTTGTCGCGGATCGACAGGTTCCGGACGACCTCGGCGACCTGGTAGATGTCGCCGGACCGCAGCTTCTCGGAGTGGTTCTTGTACCGGCGCGACCAGTTCGTCGGCATCCGCGCTTCCTTCTTGCGAAGGACGGCGAAGACCTCCTCGACCTCTTCGTCGTTGATGACCTCACGGAGCCCGACACCCTCGGTGTTGTCGGCCGGCACCATCAGCGTCAGGTCGCCGTAGGCCAGGCGCAGCACGAGGTACTCCCGCTTCTCGCCGAAGGCCACCTTCGTCTCCCGCTTCTCCACGACGGCCGCGCCGTGGTGGGGATAGACGACCTTGTCACCGACCTTGAACACAGAGAGCTCCCTCGCTTGCCCACGATGGGCATCGACGCCCGCGGGCGCCCCGCGCCATCGGACATGCCTTGACCAACCCCGTAGGACCGGTGCGAACCGGCTGGATGATGGCCCTCCATTCTACCTGACCGAGGCGTCGGTCCCGGCCGGGGCGGTCCGACCAGCTCACTCGTACCGTTCGAGGATGCTCGCCTCGATGATCCGGGCCAACCCGTCCTGGACCGACCGGGCCTTGGCACCGCCGACCCCGCCGACCTGCTCGAGGTCGGCCAACGACGCCTGCATGATCAGCGGCAGCGTCCCGAACCGGTCGACGATGCGGTCGACGATGGCGTTCGACAGCCGCGGCAGGCGGTGCAGCAGCCGGTAACCGCGGGCCTCGACCCCCAGGTCGAGCACCGCCGGTGACGACCCGAGGCCGAGCGTCGACGCCACTGCGCCCGGGTCGGCCAGTTCGTCGGCGTGGAGGGCGCGGAGGGCGCGGACGGCCTCGTCGGCCCGCCGCTGCCGTTCGTCGCGCAAGCCGGTCGTGCCGTTGGCACCCGGGCCGTTCCCCTCCGGGCCGCGCCCGTCCAGCCGGCCGTCGAACGTCGCCTTCTGCGGCCCGGTGCCGGGCGGCAGGGCCACGTAGTCGAGGACGACGAGCCGGAGGTCGTCGCCGACGCCGGCCTCGAGTTCTTCGATCTGCAGACGGATGAGCCGGCCGTCCTCCCCCAGTTCGACCAGGTACCCCTCGATCTCCTCGGCGAAGCGCAGCACCATCTCCCCCGGGCGGAGCACCGACACGACGTCTCGGACGGCGACGGTGTCCTCGACCTCGAGCGTCGACAGCATGGCCAACGCGACATCGAAACGGCCCTTGAACCGCTGGGCGGCCGACACGGCCTGCGACGCCCGGTCGACGAGCCGTCCGGTCCGCTGCAGCGTGTGCTTTCGGGCCCCGCGGTAGACCGCGACGGTGGCCATCGACTCCGAGACGGTGATCACCGGGACCTCGATCGACCGGGCCACCCGCTCGGCGGTCCGGTGCCGCGTCCCGGTCTCCGTCGTCGTGATCGACGCCTTCGGCACCAGGTGGACGTTGGCCCGGGCGATCCGGGAGGCGTCCGGGGTGAGGATGATCGCGCCGTCCATCTTCGCCAGCTCCGACAGCCGCTGCGGGCTGAACTCGGCGTCGAGGAGGAAGCCGCCGGTGCAGATCGACAGCACCGCCGCGTCGTCGCCGACGACGACGAGCGCGCCCCGCTTGGCCAGCAGGACCCGGTCCAGCCCGGCTCGCAGCGGCCGGCCCGGCGCCACCAGCGCCAGCGCCGCGTTCAGGGACTCGCTGCCGCGGTCGACCACGGAGGAATCGTACCCGCCGGCACCACCGCCAGCCCCGGGTCAGGTCCGCGTTCCGCCGCCGACGTACCCGGCCGATGTCCCTCGGACCGGCCAGCCCGATCTTGGGCAGCCATGCGTCGGGCGGCGACCACCGCCTCGGCGACCGTCCGGACCCGGACGACCGCCGGGCCGCCCGCCACCTCCGGCGTCGACGACGGGACGAGCGCCCGGCTGAAGCCCAGCCGTCCCGCTTCGGCCAGCCGGCGCTCCGCCCCGGCCACCTGGCGCACCTCGCCGGCCAGGCCGACCTCGCCGAACGAGACGAGATCGGCCGGTAGCGGTACCCCGGCGGCCGCCGACGCCACCGCGAGGGCCAGCGGTAGGTCCGTCGCCGGTTCCGTCGACCGCACGCCGCCGGCGACGGAGGCGAAGAGCTCCAGCGCCGCCAGCTCGACGCCGACCCGGGCCTCGAGCACTGCCACCACGGTGGCCAGCCGGCGGCCGTCCACCCCGAGCGCGGTCCGGCGGGCGGCCCCGGCGGTGCCGACGCACGCCAACGCCTGGACCTCCACCAGCAGCGGCCGGCGGCCCTGGAGGATCGCCGTCACGGCACTCCCCGGTACGTCGGCGCGACGGTCCCCGAGGAGCAGCGGACCGGGGTCCGCGACGTCGCGCAGGCCGGCGTCGCCCATCTCGAACAGCCCCACCTCGCCGGTCGGACCGAAGCGGTGCTTCACCGCCCGCAGCAGGCGCAACGCATGGTGGCGGTCACCCTCGAACGACACGACGGTGTCGACGAGGTGCTCGAGCGCCCTCGGTCCGGCGACCGCGCCTTCCTTGGTCACGTGCCCGACGAGCACGATCGCCGGTCCCCCGCCGGCGGCCGGCGTGACGTCCTTGGCCAGTCGGACGAGCCGGTCCGTGCACGACCGGACCTGGGCGAGCGAGCCCGCCGAGCCGCTGACTCCGGGGTCGACGACCGTCTGGATCGAGTCGACGACGACGAGGTCCGGCCCGAGGGTGCGGATCGCGTCCTCTGCCACGTCGAGGTCGGCCGTCGCCGACACCAACAGCCCGGGCGGCAGGGGACCGAGCCGTTCCGCCCGGGCCCGGACCTGGGCGGCCGCCTCTTCGGCCGAGACGAGCAGCGCCGTGCCGCCCCGGCGGGCCACCGACGACAGCACCTGGAGCAGCAGAGTCGACTTGCCGACACCCGGCTCCCCGTAGACGAGCGTGATCGACCCCGGGAGCAGCCCGCCGGCGAGGACCCGGTCGACCTCGCCAATGCCCGTAGGGCGCGGCCGACCGCCGTCGACGTCGACCGAGCCGAGCGGCACCGGCCCGTCGCCGACCGCCGCCGTCGAGCGGTGCTCGCCATGCGGCGTCTCGGTGCGGGTCAGCTCCTCGACCAGGCTGTTCCACGCCCCGCACTCGGGGCAACGGCCGACCCAGCGGGGTGCGACCGCCTCGCACTCACTGCAGCGGTGGGTGATCGTCGGGCGGGCCATGCCGCACCGTACGGGCCGGGTGTGTCAGTCGGGGGCGGCGCCGCTCCCGGCGAGCTCCATCGGCGGCGGTTCGACGCCCTCGACGGCCCGGAAGGTGAGGTGCGGACCCTCGTCGACGCCGTCGACCGGGCTGTCGTCCACGTCGACCAGGATCGTCTCGCCGACCCGGAACTCCTTCCACAGGATCCGCTCGGACAGCGGGTCCTCGATGAGCTGCTGGATGGCCCGGCGCAGCGGCCGGGCGCCGAGCTGCGGGTCGTAGCCCTTCTCGGCCAGCAGCGCCCGAGCGGCCGGCGTCAGCTCGAGGCCGAGACCCTGGCCGGCCAGCTGGCTCGAGGTCCGGGCCAGCATCAGGTCGACGATCTCGATGACCTCGTCCCGGGTGAGCTCGTGGAAGACGATGACCTCGTCGATCCGGTTGAGGAACTCCGGCCGGAAGTGGGCCTTGAGCGCCTCGTGGACCTTGGCCTTCATCCGCTCGTAGGTCACCGCCTCGGAGGTCTTGGCGAACCCGACCGACGACTTGCGCAGATCGGCGGTGCCGAGGTTGGACGTCATGATCAGCACGGTGTTCTTGAAGTCCACCGAACGGCCCTGGGCGTCGGTCAACCGGCCGTCCTCCAGGATCTGGAGCAGCGCGTTGAAGACGTCCGGGTGGGCCTTCTCGACCTCGTCGAACAGCACCACCGAGAACGGCTTGCGCCGCACGGCCTCGGTCAGCTGGCCGCCCTCCTCGTAGCCGACGTAGCCCGGCGGCGAGCCGACGAGGCGGCTGACGGTGTGCTTCTCCATGTACTCGCTCATGTCGAGCTGGATCAGCGCGTCCTCGTCGTCGAAGAGGAACTCGGCCAGCGTCTTGGCCAGCTCGGTCTTGCCGACGCCGGTCGGGCCCAGGAAGATGAACGACCCGCTCGGCCGCTTCGGGTCCTTGAGGCCGGCCCGGGTGCGGCGGATGGCCCGCGAGAGGGCCTTCAGGGCCTCCTCCTGGCCGATGACCCGCTTGTGCAGCTCGTCCTCCATGCGGAGCAGCTTGGCCGTCTCCTCCTCGGTGAGCCGGTAGACCGGGATGCCGGTCCAGTTGGCGAGCACCTCGGCGATGACCTCCTCGTCGACGACGTCGAAGAGGTCGACGCCCTCGGCCCGCCACTCGGCCTCCATCGCCTCCTTGCGCCCGAGACGCTCGGTCTCCTGCTCCGCCAACTTCTTGGCCTGCTCGAACGCCCCGCGCTCGATCGCCGCTTCCTTGTCGGTGCGGAGCCGGTTGATCTCCTCGTCCAGTTTCTTGTAGCTCGGCGGGGTGGTCATCCGCCGGATGCGCAGGCGGCTGCCGGCCTCGTCGATCAGGTCGATCGCCTTGTCCGGCAGGAACCGGTCGGCCAGGTAGCGGTCGGCCAGGTTGGCCGCGGCCACCAGCGCCTGGTCGGTGATCGTGACCGCGTGGTGCGACTCGTAGCGGTCGCGGAGGCCCTTCAAGATGTCGATCGTCAGCGCGACCGTCGGCTGCTCGACCTTCACCGGCTGGAACCGCCGCTCGAGGGCGGCGTCCTTCTCCAGGTGCTTGCGGTACTCGTCGAGCGTCGTCGCCCCGACCGTCTGCAGCTCGCCGCGGGCCAGCATCGGCTTGAGGATCGACGCCGCGTCGATCGCCCCTTCGGCCGCACCGGCGCCGACGAGGGTGTGGAGCTCGTCGATGAACAGGATGATGTCGCCGCGGGTCCGGATCTCCTTCAGGACCTTCTTCAGCCGCTCCTCGAAGTCGCCCCGGTACCGGCTGCCGGCCACCAGCGCGCCGAGGTCGAGCGTGTAGAGCTGCTTGCCGATCAACGTCTCCGGCACGTCGTTGGCCACGATCCGCTGGGCCAGGCCCTCGACGATCGCCGTCTTGCCGACACCGGGCTCGCCGATCAGGACCGGGTTGTTCTTGGTCCGGCGGGACAGCACCTGCATGACCCGCTCGATCTCCTTCTCGCGCCCGATGACCGGGTCGAGCTTGCCGTCGCGGGCCAGCTGGGTCAGGTTCCGGCCGAACTGGTCGAGGACCGGCGACCCGGTCGGCGTGTCCGACGAGGTCGATCCGGGACCGGCGCCGACGGCCTCCTTGCCCTGGTAGCCGGACATGAGCTGGATGACCTGCTGGCGCACCCGGCCGAGGTCGGCCCCGAGGCTGACCAGCACCTGTGCGGCGACGCCCTCGCCCTCGCGGACGAGACCGAGCAGCATGTGCTCGGTGCCGATGTAGCTGTGACCGAGCTGCAGCGCCTCTCGCAAGCGAGAGCTCGAGCACCTTCTTGGCCCGCGGCGTGAACGGCGGCGAGCCGCTCGGCGCGCTGCCAGCCATGCCGATCGTCTCCTCGACCTTCTCGCGGACGGCTTCCAGCGAGATGCCGAGCGACTCCAGCGCCTTCGCGGCGACACCCTCGCCCTCGTGGATGAGGCCGAGAAGAATGTGCTCGGTGCCGATGAAGCTGTGGTTCAGTAGGCGCGCTTCTTCCTGCGCCAACACCAGCACCCTTCGGGCCCGGTCGGTGAAGCGTTCGAACACGTGACCGCCTCCGTAGTGGCTCGTTCCTGAGAAGCCAGTGTACAGGGACGACCTCTGACCCTCGCCGCGCCCGGACGGATCGCGCCTCACCCAGGGTCGATGGGCCGACGACACGGGTCGTGGCGGCTCCGTCGGCTGTTCCTCCCGCCGACCGTCGCCTATCGTTCGTGCGAGTGAACCCTACGGAGGCCCTCGGCCTTCCCCCTCTCGAGGATGACCTCCGCCGGCTGGAGCCGCTGCTGAGGACGTCCGTCACGACCGGTGACGCCTTCTTGGACGACGTGACGACGCACCTCATCGCGGCCGGTGGCAAGCGCCTGCGGCCCGTTGCTGGCGCTAGCCGCAGCGACCGGTGGGGCTCGCCCGGCCACCGAGGACGACCTGCTCGGCGCCGTCTCCGTCGAGCTCGTCCACCTGGCCTCGCTGTACCACGACGACGTGATCGACGAGGCGACCCTCCGGCGAAACGTCGAGAGCGTCAACAGCCGTTTCGGCAATCTCGTCGCCATCGTCGCCGGCGACTACCTGCTCGCCCGCTCCGCGGCCATCGCCGCCGGGCTCGGCACCGAAGTCGCCGGCCTCCTCGCCACCACCCTCGGCCAGCTCTGCCAGGGCCAGGTCGCCGAGGTCCGGTCGTCGTTCCAGATGGACCGGACCGAGGAGAGCTACTTCACCGCCATCGCCGGCAAGACTGCCGCGCTCATGGCCACGTCGTGCCGGATCGGCGCCCTGACCGGCGGCGTCGATCGGGCCGAGGTCGATGCGCTGACCCGGTTCGGCCGGTCGTTCGGCATGGTCTTCCAGCTCCGCGACGACGTCCGCGACATCGTCGCCAGCGACGACGAGCTGGGCAAGCCGGCCGGGCAGGACCTGGCCGAGGGGATCTACACGCTGCCGGTGCTCCTTGCCCTGGCCGACCCCGACACCGGTCCGGAGCTGCGGACGCTGCTCGGCCAGCCCCTCGCCCAGCCCGAGCGGGACAAGGCCCGGACCATCGTCGCCGCGTCGGCGGCCGTGCCGACCACCGTCACCGTCGCCCGTCGCTACGTCAACGAGGCCGCCGACGCCGCCCGCGCCGTGCAGTCACCGGCCGTCGCCACCGGGCTCGCCCGGTTGGCCGAGGCCCTGCTCGACGACCTGCCGAGCTGACGGGGAGACCCGGCCGGAGATTCGGGCCGGAGAGATTGCGGCCGGAGAGATCTGGGCCGGAGGGATCGGGCCCGAAGGTCAGTCGGGTCGTTCGGGACGGAGCGTCGGGAAGGCGATGACCTCGCGGATGCTGGCGACGTCGGCCAGCAGCATCACCAGCCGGTCGATGCCGATGCCGAGCCCGGCGACGGGCGGCAGGCCGTACTCCAAGGCCCGGAGGTACTCGTTGTCGACCTCGGTGGCCTCCTCGTCGCCCGCCGCCCGGGCGGCCGCCTGTTCCAAGAACCGCGCCCGCTGGTCGTCGGGGTCGATCAGCTCGGTGTCGGCGACGCCCATCTCCATGCCGGCGATGACGGCTTCGAACCGCTCGACCAGCGCCGGGTCGTCCCGGCCCCGACGTTGCAGCGGCGAGGCTTCGACCGGATAGTCGGTGACGAACACCGGGTCCCACAGGGTCGGCTCGGCGATCTTCTCGTAGAGCCCGAGCAGCAGCTTGGCCGGCCCCCACGCGTCTTCGGCCGGGACGCCGTGGTCGGCTGCGGCCTGGCGGAGATCGGCCGGCGGGGAGTGCACGTCGAGCCCGAGGCCGGTGCGTTCTTCGATCAGCTCGCCGACGGTCGCCCGTCGCCACGGCGGCGTGAGGTCGAGGGGTCGGCCCTGGTAGGTCAACCGGGTCGTGCCGACCAGGTCCTCGGCCACCCCGGCCACCAGCCGTTCGAAGAGGTCCGCGGCGTCCCGGTAGTCGGCGTAGGCCTGGTACGCCTCGAGCGACGTGAACTCCGGATTGTGGCGCGGCGAGATCCCCTCGTTGCGGAACATCCGGCCGATCTCGAAGACCTTCTCGAAGCCGCCGACGACGAGCCGCTTCAAGTACAGCTCCGGCGCGATCCGCAGGTAGAGGTCGACGTCGAGCGCGTTGTGGTGGGTCACGAACGGCTTGGCCGTCGCGCCGCCGGCGACCGGGTGGAGGATCGGCGTCTCCATCTCGGCGAACCCGTCGGCCCACAGCCGCTCGCGCAGCCGCTGGATCAGCCGGCTGCGCAGCCGCAGGATCTCCCGGCTGCGCTCGTTGGCCCACAGGTCGACCTCGCGCTGGCGGTAGCGGATCTCGACGTCGGCGACGCCCCGCCACTTGTCGCCGAAGCTTCGGCGGGCCTGGGCCAGCAGCTCCCAGTCGGCCACCTTGACCGACAGCTCACCGCGCGGCGTTCGAATGACCTCACCCCGGGCCCCGATCCAGTCGCCGAGGTGCAGGCGGACGAACGCGTCGAAGTCGGCGGTCGACTGGCCGAACGCCAGCAGCTGGATGGCTCCCGACTCGTCGCGCAGCTCGGCGAAGGCCAGCTTGCCCTGCGGCCGGAGCCGCAGCACCCGGCCGGCCACCGAGACGGCCTCGCCGGACTCGTCACCGGCGGCCAGACCGGCCCAGCGGTCGACCACCGCGGCCGCCGTCGCCGTCCGGTCGAACCGGTACGGCGGGGTGAACGCCGCCCGGGACCCAGCGGCCTCCTCGGTCATCGCGAACCGCTGCGCAGGTTGCGCTCGTAGACGATCCGCAGCCCGTGCAGCGTGAGCCACGGCTCGACGTGCTCGATCGTCGCTGCGTACGGCGCGATCAGCGAGCTGAGGCCGCCCGTGGCGACGACGGTCGACGGCCCGAGGTCGGCCATGAACCGTCCGCACAGCCCGTCGACCTGGGCCGCGAACCCGTACAGCGTGCCGGACTGGATCGACTCGATCGTCGACCGGCCGATGACGTCGCGCGGCGCGACGAGCTCGACCCGGCGGAGGGCGGCGGCATGCTGGAAGAGGGCTTCGAGGCTGATGGCGATGCCCGGCGTGATCGCGCCGCCGAGGTACTCGCCGGCGGCGGAGATGGCGTCGAAGGTGGTCGCGGTGCCGAGGTCGACGACGATCGACGGGCCGCCGTAGAGGTCGTACGCGCCGACCGCGTTGGCGACCCGGTCGGCGCCGACCTCCTTCGGGTTGTCGTAGAGGATCGGCATGCCGCTCTTCACCCCCGGACCGAGGACGACGCACGGCACCGCCTCGAACCAGCGGGTGGCCATCTGCCGGAGCTCGCCGGTCACCGCCGGAACCGACGAGCTGACGGCGATGCCGGTGACCGTCGTCGAGATGTCCAGACCCTCGAGGTCGAGGAGCTGCGTGAGCAGCACGGCGTACTCGTCCGGCGTCCGGTCGGGGACGGTCGAGAGCCGCCAGTGGTGCGTCAGGCCGCGGCTCGGCTCGTCCTCGGCCCCGATACCGAAGCCGGCGTCGCTCGGCGGGAGCGACTCGCCCTCGGCGTCCGTCATGGCGTAGAGCCCGATGACCGACTCGGTGTTCCCGACGTCGATGGCGAGCAGCACCTCAGTCTCCGTTCGTCGCGTCTGGCGTCCGCAGGTCGAGGCCGAAGTCCAGCACCGGCACCGAATGGGTCAGCGCGCCGACCGAGATGAGGTCGACGCCCGTTGCAGCGTACGCCGGTGCGGTGTCCAGGTTGACCCCGCCGGAGATCTCGACGAGGACGCCGGTCTCCCCGGCGCTCCGGCGGGCCAACGCCACGCATGCCCGGGCCTCGTCGGGGGTCATGTTGTCGAGCAGCACGGCCGTCGCCCGGGCCCGGCAAGCCTCTTCGACCTGGTCCGGGCGGTCGCACTCGACCTCGACCATCCGGCCCGGCCACATCGCCCGGGCCCGCTGCACGGCGTCGGTGATCGTCACGCCGGCGAGGTGGTTGTCCTTCACGAGCACCGCGTCGGACAGGCTGGCGCGGTGGTTGTGGCCGCCCCCGGCCCGGACGGCCGCCTTCTCCAGCGCCCGCAGGCCCGGCGTCGTCTTGCGGGTGTCGAGCACCCGCACCGCCGGGTCGACCGCGGTCACCGCGTCGACGAACCGCCGCGTCAGCGTCGCCACACCCGAGAGGTGGCCGAGGAAGTTGAGCGCGGTGCGCTCGCCGGTCAGGATCGGCCGCAGCGGGCCGGCGACCTCGGCCACCGTGTCGCCCGGCTCGACCGTCGAGCCGTCGCCTCGGTGCCACGTAACGACGAGGGCATCGTCCACCAGCGAGAAGGCCGTGGTCGCGCACCGCTCGCCGGCGACGACGCCGGGCTGGCGGGCGACGATCGACAGCCGGGCCATGACACGGTCGGGCACGAGCGCCGCGGTCAGGTCCCCGAGCGGCAGCACGTCCTCGGCCAGCGCCCGGCTGACGGCCTCGTGCACGACACCGACCGGCGGATGGACGCTCACGTCGCTGTCCGCTCGGGCGTCGCGGCAGCCGCCCGATCGGCGCCGCCGCCGGCCATCTGGCCGTGGACCAGCCGGCAACGCCACGCCGGGTCCGTCGCCGGGAACTCGACCCGGGTGTGGGCACCTCGGCTCTCCTCGCGGGTCCGCGCCGAACCGAGAAGGGCACCGGCCACCGTGACCAGGTTGGCCAGCTCGCCGGCGTCGGCCGACGCGGCCACCCCGGCCAGCCGGTCGGCCAGCTCGCCGGCGGCCGCCTCGGCGGCGTCGAGCGACGCGGCGCTGCGGACGACGCCGGCGCCCGACGTCATCGCCCGCTGGAGGATGTCACGCAGCTTCTCGACGTCCGGCGGTGCCGGGCCGGACGCCGCACCGAGCCGGAGCAGGCTGGTGGCCGCCGCCGGACGGGCACCGATCTCGCCCGCCGGGTCGTCCGCCGCCACCCCCACCCCCGCCGCGGGCTGCAGGATCGCTCGCATGACGCCGGTCGGCTCCGGTCCGTCCCGGTCAGCCGCCACGGCTTCGGCGAGCCGGGCGCCGAACACCATCCCTTCGAGGAGCGAGTTCGACGCCAGACGGTTCGCGCCGTGGACCCCGGTGCACGCCGTCTCGCCGGCCGCCCAGAGCCCGGGCAGTGCGGTCGCGCCCTGCAGGTCGGTGACGACGCCGCCGGAGAGGTGGTGGGCGGCGGGCGCGATCGGCAGCCAGTCGACGGCCGGGTCCAGCCCGATGCCGGCCAACGACGCGGCGATCGTCGGGAACCGCTGGTCGAACTGGGCCAGCCCGGTGGCGTCGAGCCAGAGGTGGTCGGACCCCTGCTCGGCCATGCGCGCCGCCATCGCCCGACTGACGACGTCCCGGGGCGCCAGCTCGTCGACGAACCGCTCACCGTCGGCGTCCCGCAGGAGCGCGCCGTGGCCTCGCAGGGCTTCGGACAGCAGCGGCCGCGGCATCGCCGGATGGTGGAGCGCGGTCGGGTGGAACTGGACGAACTCGACGTCGGCCACCGGCACGCCGGCCCGCAACGCCATGGCCACCCCGTCGCCGGTGGCCTCCCGGGGGTTGGTCGTCACCGCGAAGAGCTGTCCGACGCCGCCGGTGGCCAGCACGACGTGGTCGGCCCGCACCGTCACCGGGGCGCCGCCCGGCGGGATGGCGACGACACCGCGGCACCGGCCGTCCTCGACGACGAGGTCGACGGCGAACCAGCGCTCGAGGACGGCGTCGGCCGCGGTCCGGGTGGCCGCGACGAGCGCCCGCTCGACCTCGGCCCCGGTCGCCGCGCCGCCGGCGTGGACCACGCGGGGCGGGAGTGGCCGCCCTCGCGGGCGAGAGCGAGCGACCCGGATGCCTCCCGGTCGAACTCGGCCCCCAGGGCGATCAGCTCGCGGACCCGGCCCGGCCCCTCGTCCACGAGCACGCGGACGGCGTCGACGTCGCACAGCCCGGCGCCCGCGGCCAGCGTGTCGGCCAGGTGGAGGTCCGTCGAGTCCTCGTCGCCGCCGAGGACCGCGGCCACGCCGCCCTGGGCCCATCGGGTGGCGGACTGTGTCAGCTCCCCCTTGGTCAGGACCCCGGCGTGGCGCCGGGCCCCGGTGACCCCACCGGCCAGACGAACTGCGGCCGACAGTCCGGCCACGCCGCTGCCGAGGACGAGGACGTCGAACGGGCCGGGCGCCGCCGTCGCGGGCCCGGTCGTCACGTCGGCGTGATCGCCGACAGCTCGGCGTCGAGCCGGGCCGCGGCCTCGTCGATCTGCCGGTTGGCCCGGTCGACGTGGACGACGACCGGCGCGTACGACTCGAGCTCCTCCGGCGCGTAGTCGGCATAGGTGAGCAGGATCACCCGGTCGCCCGGGGCGACCAGCCGGGCGGCCGCGCCGTTCAGGCAGACGACGCCCGGGCCACCCTCGATGGCATACGTCTCGAAGCGCGCCCCGTTGTCGAGGTCGAGGACCGTGACCTGCTCGTGCGCCAGGATGTCGGCCGCGACCATCAGCTCGGTGTCGATGGTCACCGAACCGATGTAGTTGAGGTTGGCGTCGGTCACCGTCGCCCGGTGGATCTTCGACTTCATCATCCGTCGTCGCATGGAAACCTTTCCCTCCGCGTCATCGGTACGGCGTCATCGGTACGGCGTCATCGGTACGGCGTCATCGGTCGGCGCCATCAGAACGGCCGGGGCGCCGCGCAGTTGTCGATCAGCCGGACGGACCCGAGCCAGCCGGCCACGAGCAGGCGGACCGTACCGGCCGCCCGCAGCGCCGGCGGGACCTCGAGATCGGCGTCGTCGACCGCCACCGCGTAGTCCAACCGGACGAGCGGCTCGGTCGCCACGACCGCAGCCATGGTCCCGGCCACCGACGCCGGGTCGTCCTCGCCGGCGGCCACCACCTCCCGCCCGGCGGCGAGCGCCCGCGACAGCACTACCGCCGCCGCTCGTTCGTCTGCCGAGAGCCGGGCGTTGCGGCTGGAGAGCGCCAGGCCGTCGGCGTCACGGACCGTCGGGCAGTCGACGACGGTCACCGGCAGGGAGAGGTCGGCGGCCATCCGACGCACCACCGCCACCTGCTGGAAGTCCTTCTCGCCGAAGTAGGCCCGGCAGCGGCCGGCCATGGCGAAGAGCTTGGCCACGACCGTCGCCACCCCGTCGAAATGCCCCGGACGGGAGGCCCCCTCCCACCGGTCGGCGACCCCGCGGACCGACACCGTCGTTGACGGCGACGCCGGCCAGTCGGGGTACATCTCGGCGACGGACGGCGTGAGCACGGTCGCCGCGCCGGCGTCCCGACAGACGGCCAGATCGGCGTCGAGCGTACGCGGGTAGCGGTCGATGTCCTCGGGCTCGCCGAACTGGAGCGGGTTGACGAAGATCGTCACCCCGACATGGTCGCACTCGGACGCGGCGTGCACGATCAACGACCGGTGGCCGGCGTGCAGGGCACCCATCGTCGGCACCAGCCCGACCGTCCGCCCAGCCTGCCGGGCCGCGTCCAAAGTGTCCCGGAACGCGTCGATCGAATCGACGACCTCCAACGGAGAGCCCCGACCGTCAGACCACGCCGGCCGGGACCGGCGGGACGCGGACTTCCGGCGCCTCCTCGACGTCAGCCGCGTCGGCCGGCGGGCCACCGAAGGGCGCCATCGCCAGCGCCGCGTCGTCGGGGCGCAGGCCGCCGACGGTCAGCTGGAGCGCGAGGCCGACGCCGGCGTTGTACGCCGCCCGTTCCTCCTGCGGCAAAGCGTCGAGATGGCGGGCCAGCGTGGCCCAGTCGCCACGCCCGGCCGGGCCGGTGAGTGCGCCACGGGGACCGAGCCGGGCGACGTCGTCGACGGCTGCCCTCGTCAGGTCCAAGAACGCGTCCAGCGGGAGCCCGACCGCAGTGGCGACCCGCTCGACCTGCCCGAGCAGGGCGACGACGTGGTTGGCGGCGATGCACGCCGCCGCGTGGTACGCCGGCCGGTCGGCGTCGGCCACCTCGACCGTCCGTCCGCCCAACGACTCGGCCATCTGCCGGGCCAGCGGGTCGCCGGCCACGGCGAACGTGACCCCACCGGCCAGCCGCCGGGCGCCGACGGTCGGGTTCGGCAGCGGGACGAGCGGGTGCAGCGCGGCCCGCCGGGCATGCGGCACCAGCACGTCGAGCCCGAGCGATCCCGAGAGGTGGAGCACGACCGTCTCCGGCTCTGGCCGGACGGCGGCGGCCACCTCGGCCACTGCGTCGTCGGGCGTGGCGATGACCAGGACGTCCACGCCGGCGGCGGCGTCGGTCACGTCGTCGCGGCGGCCCAGGAAGCCGACGACCTCCCACCCGACCGCGGCGCAGTGCGTTGGACAACGACCGGCCGGCTCGGCCGGCGCCGATGAATCGTACGGTGCGCACGAAACCCTCCTCTGGCGTTCCAGCCCCCTCGGGGTGCCGTTCGCCTTCAGTGACGAGGACTACAGACGCCTACAGCATATCCAGCCGGACCACCTCGCCACCAGCGGCGTCGAGCACGTCCTGGTCGACCAGCTCAGGGGCCAGGTCGGCCAGCGGAGCGAGGACGAACCGCCGCTCCCACATCCGGGGGTGCGGCACCTGGAGATCCGGCTCGGCGACGACCTCGTCGCCGACGAGCAGGACGTCGGCGTCGAGCGTCCGCGGGCCGTGGCGGACCGTCCGCACCCGGCCGGCCGCCCGCTCGAGCTCCCGGCAACGGGCCAGCAGCTGGCGCGGCCCGTCGGCGGTGACCAGCTCGACGACGACGTTCAGGTACCGGTCCTGCCCCGCCGGGCCGCCGACCGGCTCGGTCTCGTAGACCGGGGAGACCGCGACGACGTCGCCCCGGGCCTCGCAGCGCGGCGACCGCGTCGCTCAGTCGGGCCCGGCGGTCGCCGAGGTTCGAGCCGAGACCGACGAACGCCCGGACCGGCCGGCGCCGGACGACCCGGACACCGATCGACCCCACCTGTACCGGGACCGGTGGCCGCAGCTTGCGCACCGTGACCGCGGTCGCCGAGATCCGGCCGTCGGCGTCGAGGACGACCCGGGCCACCTCGCCGGCCAGGGCCTCGAGCAGTTGGAACCGCCGCTCGGCGACGACCGCCGTCGCCTGCTCGGCCGAGCGCGCCGTAGTCGACCGTGTCGGCGAGGTCGTCGGACGCCGCGGCGTCGGCGGTGTCGACCCAGACGTCGAGGTCGACGGCGAACGGTTGGGCCCGCTCCTGCTCCTCCGGCAGCACGCCGTGGACGCCGATGACCCGGAGCTCGCGGATCTCGATGCGGTCGCCCGCCGTCGGCTCAGCCCCCATCGGTGGCGGGCGTCAGACGGGCTGGCGGGGCGGGAGCCCGTCGGCGACGACGACCAGTTCCCGGCCGGTCGAACCCATCTGGTGACCGATCAGGTGCTCCACCAAAGCCACCGCCTGGGGGCCGGTCGGGAGCCGGCCCGACCAGACGAGGAAGCCGCCGATCACCCCCATGACCCGGTCGCCGAGCTCGTCTTGGTGCATGAGGATCTTCATGCCCTCGCCGAGCGACCGTTCGAGATCCTGGTAGCAGTCGGCCAGGACCGGCCGCGGGTCGACGGCCGGGGACAGCGGGTAGTGGGCGTACGCCAGGCCCTCGTCGTCGTAGGCGTGGAGGTTGTGCGGCGACGGCAGGAGCGAGACGACCCGGTCGAACCCCTGCACCCGCAACCAGATGATCTCCTCCTGGCGCCGGACCCGCCGGTGGTTCGGCGCGAAGCCGCCCGGCCGCTCGCTGACGGCGAGCCGGTCGCGGATGATCCACGTGAAGTTCCGTGGCGGAATGCCCGCCGCCCACTTACCCTTCATCGCCCCGCCGTTCTCACGCCGCCACCGCGGCGGTCGGGCCGACCAGCGAGGCCGCCAGGACGGTCGGGGCGACGTCGTGGACTCGTACCATCGCCGCTCCCTGCGAGAGTGCCCAGACCGCGGTGGCGAGCGACGCCTCCAGGCGGTCGTCGACCGGCAGCGGCGGGCGTCCGGGCTCGGTCCCGAACCGCCCGAGGAAGCTCTTGCGGCTCGTCCCGACGAGCACCCGGGCGCCGAGCGCCGACGCCGCGGTGGCCAGGGCCGGAAGGTGGGCCAGGAGCGTCAGGTTGTGCGCCGCCGTCTTGCCGAACCCGATCCCGGGGTCGACCCAGACCTCGGGCACACCGGCCGCCAGCGCGTCCTCGGCCCGCCGGAGCAGGGCGCCGTGCACCTCGGCGACGACGTCGTCGTAGCGGGGGTCGTGCTGCATGTCCTGGGGGGTGCCCTGCATGTGCATGGCCACCCAGCCGACCCCGAGATCGGCGGCCAGGGGCCCGAGCGCACCGCCGACGTCGTTGACCAGGGTCGCTCCGGCACCGGCGGCCGCGGTCGCCACGTTCGGCTTGACCGTGTCGATCGAGACCCGGACCTCGCTGGCCAGGGCCTCGACGACCGGCAGGACCCGGCGGAGCTCCTCGGCTTCGGCGACCGGCGCCGCTCCCGGCCGGGTGGACTCGCCGCCGACGTCGACGACGTCCGCTCCCTCCGCCACCATCTGGCGACCCCGGTCGATCGCTGCGGTCGGGTCCAGGTAGCGCCCGCCGTCCGAGAACGAGTCCGGCGTCACGTTGAGGATGCCCATGACCAACGGGCGGTGCTCGGGCGGCTCGTTCATGGCCGCCAGCGTACGCGAACCGCAGACCCTCAGCGGCCGTGCACGAACTGCATCGCCTCGGCCCGCGTGGCCGCGTCGGAGCGGAACAGCCCGCGGACCGACGAGGTGATGGTCAGCGTGCCGGGCTTCTTCACACCCCGCATCGACATGCAGAGGTGCTCGGCCTCGACGACCACGAGCACGCCCCGGGGGCCGAGGACCGACTCGATCGCGTCGGCGATCTGCGTCGTCATTCGTTCTTGGACCTGCAACCGGCGGGCGAAGCCGTCGACCAGCCGGGCCAGCTTGGACAGGCCGGTGATCCGCCCGTCGGTCCCGGGGATGTACGCGACGTGGGCCCGGCCGATGAACGGGACCATGTGGTGCTCGCAGAGCGAGGCGAACGGGATGTCGCGGACCATGACCATCTCGTCGTGATCGGCCGCGAACGTGACGGTCAGGTGCCGGGACGGGTCGTCAGCCAGCCCGGAGAACAGCTCCTCGTACATGGCGGCCACCCGCCGAGGGGTGTCGACCAGGCCGTCACGGTCCGGGTCGTCGCCGATGGCCAGGAGGATCTCGTTGACGGCTCGGGCCACCCGTTCCGTGTCGACGCCGGCCGGACGGGGTCCCGCCGCCGCGCCGTCGGTCGTCTGCGTCTCCGCTGTCATCGGTTCGGTTCCTCCCGTCCTCGGTCCCTGCCGGTCTACCGGTCTAGCGGTCTAGCGGTCGCCGAGATAGCGGTGGACGCCGGCGAGGTTCCGGTACCGCTCGGCGACGTCGAGGCCGTAGCCGACGACGAACTCCGACGGGATGGTGAAACCGACGTAGCGGAGGTCGAGCTCGACCCGCTGCTCGCCGTCCTTGACGAGCAGGCGCGCACACGTCGAGGCTCGCCGGCTCGCGGGCCTGGAGGTACTTACGCAGGTAGTTGAGCGTCAGGCCGCTGTCGATGATGTCCTCGACGACGAGCACCCGCCGGCCGGTCAGCTCGGCATCGAGGTCCTTCACGATCCGGACGACCCCCGACGTGCTGGTGGCGCTGCCGTACGACGAGACCGCCATGAAGTCGACGTCGACCGGGAGCTCGATGGCCCGGCAGAGGTCGCTCATGAAGAGCATCGCCCCCTTCAGCACGCCGACCAGCAGGGGCGGGTCGTCGGCGAAGTCGGCCGTGATCCGGGCTCCGAGCATCGCTACCCGCTCGGCGATCCGCTCCGCGCTGACGAGGACCGGACCGACGTCGGGCGCCGTCCACGCTGGTACCGCCGTACCCGCTTCGTCCGTTGCCACTGGCGTGACCTTACCGGAGGGTGCCCGTCCGACCCCCATCCCGACGACCGCCGTCGCCGGGGGGTCGACCAGCAACCGCTGGGCCCGGCGGTGGACACGAAACCCGCCGGACAGCTCGGTGCCGACCGCCTGGCCGGCGGCCACCGCCAGCACCCGCTCCACCTCCGCCAGCGACGGCGGATGGTGCTCGTCGTCGAGCTCCCTCAGCCACTGCCGTACCGCTCGCCGGGCGAGGGGACGCGGTGCGCCGGACAGCGCGGCCGCCCCGGTCGGGTCGGGCACCCTCTCGGCGGCCAGGGCGTCGAGGAAGGCCGCGTCCTCCCGGGCCAACGCCGCCTGGCGGGCGAGCAGGGGGACCACATCGCGTCGAGCGAGGTCGGCGAGGAGCGGCAACAGCTCGTGACGGACCCGGTTCCGGAGGTACCGGCGGTCGTCGTTGGACGGATCAGCGACCGGGGTCAGGCCGACGGCTTCGCACAGCTCCCGCGTCTCGCGGCGGCGCAGTCCGAGCAGCGGGTGCTCCGGCCCGGGCTGCATCGCGCCGACCCCGTCGAGGCCGGCGCCGCGCAGCAGGTTGAGCAGGACGGTCTCGGCCTGGTCGTCCATCGTGTGCCCGGTCGCCACCGACGGCGGGAGCACCGCGAACCGGGCCGACCGGGCCCGGGCCTCCAGGTTCGGACCGTCGGGGACGGCCACCTGCTCCCGACGGAACGCTGCCCCGAAACGGGCAGCCGCTTCGGCGACGACATCGGCTTCGGCCGCCGAACCCGGGCGCAGGCCGTGGTCGACATGGACCGCGGTGACCCGGCAGCCGGCCGCGACGGCCAGCACGAGCAGCGCCAGCGAGTCCGGGCCGCCGGAGACGGCGCACGTCAGCGGCACCCCGCCGGGCGGGAAGGTGCACCGGGAAAGCAGGTCGGGCGGGTCGAGTCGCGACCTGCCCGGACGGATCACCCCGCCGCGGCCGGGGCGGGGCCGACCCGGGCCACCCACTGGCCCGGGTCCCGGATCTCGGTCAGCGACGGGAGCCATTCGGGGCCCCGCCAGACGCGGTTGAAGAGGTCGGCGCCGCCGGCCCGCTCGACGGCGTTGACGAAGTCCTCACCCTCGGCGTACTGCCGGAGCTTCGCCTCCAGGCCGAGCATCTGCTGGAGCAGCTTCGCCGGCCCACGAACCTGCTGCCGCCGTTCCCGCAGAACGCGGCTGAACCGTTCCGCGCCCGGGACGGCCGCCGCGCCGGCCCGGTCCATCGTCACGTCGCCGTGGCCTTCCAACAGGCTCATGAGCGCCTGGATGCGATGGAGCGCATCGAGCTGCTCGGGCGTGGCCACGAGACCCATGACCCCGCCGTCACGCAGCGGGCTGCGGCCGGACCGGACCTCCTCGGCCGCCCGACGGAGCGCCTCGGTCAGGTGGTGGGGATCGGCGCCGAACGGCTCGAGGCCCTGGTCGACGAGGGAGACGAAGTGGTCGCGCAGCCACGGGACGGCGGTGAACTGGGCCCGGTGGGTGACCTCATGGAGGGCGAGCCACAGCCGGAACTCCGACGGTGGGAAGCCGTAGCGAGACTCGAGCCCGACGACGTTCGGGCCGACGTAGTAGACGAGGTCCTGTTCTTCAGCCGCCTCGTCCGTCACGAGCAGGTCGTACTGACCGAGCACCCGGGTGGACATCCAGGCCAACAGCAGTCCGAGTTGGGCGCCGTTCATCGAGCGGCCGGCGCCGGCCAGCGGGGCGGCCACGGCCCGCGGCAGCGTGCCGAACGGTCCGGCCCGCCGGCGCGTCTCCAGCTTCTGCAGCGTCGGGCCCAGGATGCGCTGGATGGACGCCACGTTCGCCCGGACCCAGTCGGGACGGTCGACGACGACCGCCCGAGCGGCGGATGGCGGATGGAGACCCGTCGCCTCGGCGACGAGGGCCTCGGCCCGGACGGTGAGCGCCTCGAACTCTTCGGCCAGCGCCGCCGGCCGGTACTCGGCGGGCGGTGGGCGGCGGGTCAGCGCCCATCCGGCCACTCGCTCGGCCAGCGCCCAGTCGACGACACCCGGGTTGGTGACGTCTGGGCCGACGTCGGGATCGGGAGCAGCGTCGACGACCATGCCAGTCCGTTCGCTCAGCGGCCGGGCGCTACGCCGGACGCCGTGTCACCGGGTGACGGGTCCCCTCCAGGCAAGTGACGGCGCGACTCCTCGTGGATGGCCTCGGCGATCCGCGCCAGCAGCGAGTCGGGCACACGATCCCGGCACCGGCTGGCGATCACGACTCGGAGCTCCGCTTCGAAGCCGGCAGCACCGGCGCAGTGCCCGCACTCGTCGAGGTGCACGGTGATCTCGGTCCGCCGCTCCTCGGTCAGCTCCCCGTCGAGGTAGTGGTACAGCTCGTGGATGGCCTCGTCGCAGTCGACGCCCTCCAGGCCGGAGCCGCACAGGCCCCCCAGCTTCGGTGTCACCCCTTCAGCACCCACGAACGGCCTCCTATCACTCCGCCCGGCCGGTACTCGACCCGACCAAGCCTCGAGCTTCGGCATATTCGTGCAACGCCTTCTGGAGCGCTCTTCTTCCACGGTGGATCCGGCTCATCACCGTGCCGATCGGGACGTCGGTGATCTCGGCGATCTCCTTGTAGGAGAAACCTTCGACGTCGGCCAGCAGGACGGCGATCCGGAAGGCGTCCGGCAGGGACTCGATGGCCGCCTTGACCTCGTCGTCGGTGAACGTGTCGAGGGCCTCGTCCTCCGCGCTCCGCCCCAGCCCGGCCCCGCCGTCGGCCGGGCTGAGCCGCCGGTACAGGTACAGGTCCTCGACGTCCTCGACGTCGGCCACCTCCGGGCGGCGCTTGGCCGCCCGGTAGCTGTTGATGTACGTGTTCGTCAGGATCCGGTAGAGCCAGGCCTTGAGGTTCGTTCCCTCCGTGAAGCTGGCGAACGCCCGGTACGCCTTCAGGTACGTCTCCTGGACGAGATCCTCGGCGTCGGCCGGGTTACGGGTCATGCGCAGGGCCGCGCTGTACAGCGGCGGCATGTACTCCATCGTCAGATCGGTGAACTGGGCCTGGTCGGCCATGCAGAGACCCTATCCACCCCCCGGCCCCCACGAGGACCGGGGGCGTGGGACCGGCGTCCTGGGACCAGAGTCCGGGGACCGGAGCCGGGCCCCGGGCCCGGGGTCGGCCGGGAAAATGGAACCTGTTGCAATCTCGGCCGGCGCGTGGTCGAATCCGCCTATGACGCAACCGCCCGCGCCGCCGGCCGAGCTGGGCATCGACCTCATGAACGGGGCGTTCTTCGTCGACGACCCTTACCCGGCATACGCCTGGATGCGGGCCCACGCTCCGGCCTTCCACGACGAGGCCAACGACCTGTGGGCGCTGGCCAGCTACCGAGACGTCAAGGCGGCGTCGACCGACACCGCCGTGTTCTCCAACGCCGGCGGGATCCGACCGAAGTTCCCGCCGTTGCCGATGATGATCGACTTCGACGCGCCCGAGCACGTCCGTCGGCGGCGGTTGGTCAGCGCCGGCTTCACCCCGCGGCGGGTCCGCGAGATGGAGGACCACATCCGGGCGATCTGCGACCGGGTCATCGACGCCGGTGTGCGAACAGGGCTCCTGCGACTTCGTCCGGGACATCGCCGCGCCACTGCCGCTGGCCGTCATCGGCGACATGCTCGGCGTGGCCGACGACGACCGGGACGACCTGCTCCGCTGGTCCGAAGAGATGCTCCAATCCCAGGGGTCCCTCACCCAGGAGGCGATGGAGCGGGCCGCCCAGGCGTTCGTCGAGTACACCGCCTACATGGACCCGGTGCTCGCCGACCGCCAGGCCAGCGGCCAGGACGACGACCTCGTCGGCGTGCTGGCCAACGCCGTGGTCGACGGCGACCGTCTCGACCACGACTCGCTCATCCACGAGACGCTGCTGATCCTCGTCGGCGGGGACGAGACGACCCGCCACGTGATCACCGGCGGCATGCTCGCCCTCCAGGAGCACCCGGCGCAGCGGGACCGGCTGCTCGAGGACCCGGCGCTGATCCCGGGCGCCGTCGAGGAGATGCTGCGGTGGGTGACGCCGATCAAGAACATGGCCCGCACGGTCACCCGCGACGTCGAGGTCGGCGGCCGCGTGCTCCACGACGGCGACGAGGTGCTGCTGCTGTACCCGTCGGCCAACCGCGACGCCGAGATCTTCGACGACCCGGAAGGCTTCGACATCACCCGCAGCCCGAACCCCCACCTCGCCTTCGGCTTCGGCGCCCACTTCTGCCTGGGCAACCAGCTGGCCCGGCTGGAGCTCCGGATCATGTTCGAGCGCCTGCTCGGCCGCCTGCCCGACCTCGCGCTGGCCGGTCCCGGGCCGTTCCCCCAACGGGAGGCCAACTTCATCAGCGGCATCGAGACGATGCCGGTCTCGTTCACCCCGGCCGCGCCCGTCGGCACCGCGGCCTGAGCCGGCCGGCGACGAGGAGGACAGCGATGGCCGGTGGTCTGGAAGGGTTCAGCGCTCTCGTCACCGGCGGGGGCAGTGGCATCGGGCTGGCCACGGCCGCCCGGTTCGCGCTCGACGGCGCCCAGGTCACGATCTGCGGCCGGACGGAGGAGAAGCTGGCCGCCGCGGCCGCCACCATCGACCGGGCCACCGCGGCGTCGGGAGCGGCGTCGGCCGCGCCAGCGGCTCGCTACGTGGTCGCCGACGTCACCGCCGAGGCGGAGATCGCCGCTGCCGTGACCGAGGCGGCCGCGCCGACCGGCCGGCTCGACATCCTCTTCGCCTGCGCCGGTGGCTCGCACCACCTGGGCCCGATGGTCGACGCCGACGTGGCGGCCGTCCGGGCCACCGTCGACCTCAACCTCATCGGGTCGTTCCTCTCGCTGAAGCACGCCGCGGCGGCGATGCGGACGACCGGGGGCGGGTCGATCGTCCTGATGTCGTCCGGAGCCGGGCACTTCCCCCACCGCTGGCTGTGGGCGTACGGCATGGCCAAGGCCGGCGTCGAGTCGCTCTGCTCGTACGCCGCCGAGGAGCTCGGCGCGACCGGGGTCCGGGTCAACGCCGTCCAACCGGGGATCATCGACGACGAGCTGATGGCGTTCATCACCGCCGGCGGCCCGCTGCTCGACGACTACCTGGCCCAGATGCCGGTGTCCCGCCTCGGCACCGTCGACGACGTCGCCTCGGCCGTGCGCTACCTGGCCGGCCCCGAGTCGTCATGGGTCACCGGTGAGTGCCTCACCGTCGACGGCGGCCACCATCTCCGACGCGGCGCCGACTACTCCCTCCTCTTCGGCGACCAGCCGGCCGGCTGACCGGCTTCTCGCCGCCGTCATCCCTGGTCTTGCCGCATGTCGGCCGCCCGGCCGGGCCGCCTGGCAATACCCGATCAATCTGCTAAGGTATAGAGGACTAACAGAAATAGGGATGCCCTCGATCGGGACATCGCCGTCCGGAAGGAGCCACCGTGACCATCGCCCGTGACCCCGTGATCCGCACCGCTGGTGCCGTCACTGTCACCGGCGACGGCACAGCGGCCTTCGAACGGCCGCCGGCGAGTGCCCCGGTCGCCGGCCGGCGGGCTGCGGGCCGCACGGCGCGACGGGGCCCGCTCGACCCGATTGCCCTGCTGGACCTGGCCAAAGAGCAGGCGGGTACGACGGGCGCCTGGACCGAGCCGTCGGGTTCGTTGACGGAGCGGTCGTACGAGCTCGTGTCCCTCACCGACGACGTGGAGGTCTGGGTCATCCACTGGCCGGCCGGCGGCAGCCTGCAGCTGCACGACCACGGCGGATCGTCCGGCGCGTTCTGGGTGGTCGGCGGCACGCTGGAGGAGCGGTACGTGACCGACGAGCGGTCGCTCGCCCACCGCCGGATCGGTGCCGCCAGCGGCGCCGGGTTCGGCCCCCGGTACGTCCACGACGTCCGCAACGGCGGATCGGTGCCGGCGACCAGCGTGCACGCCTACTCGCCTCCCATGCCCGGCATGACGTTCTACCGGACGTCCCCGGACGGGCTGGTGGCCGAGCGGACCGAGTACCGGTCCGACCCGTCCTGGGCTCCCTGAGCCTGGTAGACCTCGGCGGGTGAGCGCCATCGACGACCGTCTGGCCGACGCCCGTCACGGCCTGGACCGGGTCGATCCGGTCCAGGCGGCCTCGGCCCTCCAGCAGGGTGGCCTACTGATCGACATCCGCCCGGCGGCCCAGCGCGAGCGCTTTGGCGAGATCCCCGGCGCCCTGATCATCGAGCGCAACGTGCTCGAATGGCGCCTCGACCCGTCCAGCCCGGACCGCCATCCGGCGGTGACCGACGACAGCGGGCGGCCGGTGATCGTCGTCTGCCAGGAAGGGTACGCCTCCAGCCTGGCGGCCGAGAGCCTCCGAGCCCTCGGACTGCTCGGCGCCACGGACCTCGACGGCGGGTTCGCGGCCTGGGAAGCCGCTGGCCTGCCGGTCAGCCGGCCCGGAGCGACCTGAGGGCCGGAGCGACCTGAGGGCCGGAGCGACCTGAGGGCCGGAGCGACCTGAGGGCTGGAGCGACCTGAGGGCCGCGACCGGCTGACCGGGTGGACGCCTGGCCGGCGTCGAACGCCTGGCCCGGGTTCCTAGCTCAGGCCTTCCTTCTGGAGCCAGGTCTTGGCCACTGTGGCCGGCTGCTTGTGCTCTGTTGTCACCTGGATGTTGAGGGTGGACAACTGGTCGGTCGTCAGCTTGGCCGACAGCTTGTTGAGGGCCTTGGCCACCCCGGCGGTGTCCACCGACTTGCGGATGACCGGGATCACGTATGTGGCGCCCTCGAGGTGCTTGTTGTCGGTCAGCACCACGAAGTGGTTCTGCTGGACCGCACCGGTGCTCGAGAACAGCTCGACCACCTGGACCTCGCCGTTCTTCAGGGCGGCGACGCTCAGCGGCCCGGCCTCGTCCAGCGACTTGAAGCTGGCAAAGTTGAGGCCGTAGGTCTGCTTCAGGCCGACCTCGCAGCCGGCGTTGGTCGGGCACTCCGGCGGTCCGCCGAGAACGAGCTTGGAGGCCACCGGCTTGAGGCTCGACAGCGTGGTCAGGTGGTACTTCTTCGCCGTTGTCTTGGTGACGGCAAAGACGTTGGTGTCGAGGGCCGGGGCCGCGTTCAGGACCGTGGCGCCGTCAGCGGCCAGGTTGGACTTGAGATAGGGGACGGCGGTGGACAGCTGGGTGGAGGCGGGCAGCGAGGCCCCGTTGCCGGCGAGGTAGTTGACCAACGAGCCGGCGTAGTCCGGCTCGATGTCGAGCTGCCCCTTCTCGAGCGCCGGCACCACGATGGCCCGGGTCCCGAGGGACGGCTCGACCTTCACCGAGTACCCGGCCTTCTGCAGGACGTCGCCGTAGAGATTGGCGACGATCGTCTGCTCGGGAAAGTTGGTCGAGCCGATGATGATCGTTGGCGTGGACGAAGCCGCCGAGGCCACCACCGGGACGGCCAGCGCTCCTGCCCCTACCGATGCCAGGGCTGCACCACCCACGAGGAGCCGCTTCAACCGGTTCGTTCGCACTGTTTCCTCCAGAGATCCTGAACGCCGGCCGCCCGGGCCGGCATCGGCCCTTCGGCCTGTGCTCGTCCCTACCCGCCGCTCTCCGTCTTGAAACTGTAATATTTACCTAGTCGATCGGTAATGTCAAGTTTTGCCATCAGCCACCAGGACCGCTGGTCGGACCCCGGTCCATGACCGATCGGGGCCGATCGGGGCCGGGCCGGTCAGGCCGCGACGGCCTGGGCGGCGGTCGCCCGCTGGCGGGTCCGGCGGAGCGGTGCCGGGGTGAGAAGCCGTTGGGTGGCTCCCAACAGTAGGGCCACCAGGGCGGCCGTGACGGCCACCAGGACGGCCCCGCAAAAGGCCTCCACGGTGTCGTGGGAGTCCAGTCCGGAGATCACGTAGGTCCCGAGGTCGGAGTAGCTGACGTAGGCGGCCAAGGTCGAGGTGGCGACCACCTCGATCGCCGCCGTCCGGAAGCCGGCCATCACGAAGGGCGCCGCCAGCGGAGCTTCCACCCGGCCGAACACCTGCAGCCCGGTCAAGCCCATCGCCCGGGCGGCGTCACGGACGTCGGCGTCGACCTCGCGCATGCCGACGTACGTATTGGTGAGGATCGGTGGGATGGCCAGAATCAGCAGGGCCAGGAACGACGCGAGAAAGCCCCCCCACTTGAGGGAGATGCTCGGCTGGATGGCGAAGAGGGTCAAAAGGGCCAAGGTGGGGACGGCCCGGGCGGCGTTGGCGGCGTTGACCGCCACCAGGGCACCCCGCCCGGTGTGGCCGAGGATGGCGCCGATGCCGCCACCCACCAAGAAGGCCGCGGCGACCACCGCCAACGAGAGCTTCAACTGGTTCAAGAACAGCTGCGGGATGCCGTTGGACCCGGTCCAGTTGGTGCCGTCACCGAACCAGTCGACGACCTGACTGAGGAAGTGCACCGCGTCCCCCTCAGCCGATCAGTCGCGCTCGCCGGCCCCGCCGTACCCGACGCGACCAGGGGATCAGCAGCCGCTCCAGGCCGACCAGAAGGAGGTCGGCCGCCGCGGCCAGGAGGATGGAGAGGACGAGGCCGACGATGATCGGCGTGTTGTAGTTGGTGGTGAAACCCGATGTGATGAGCCGGCCGAGGCCGCCCAGCCCGATGAGGAACGTCACCGTGACCAAGCCGATGACGGTGGCGGTGGCCACGCGTAGACCGGCGAAGATGTACGGCAGCGCCAACGGCAGGTCGACCCGCACCAGCGCGGCGGTCGGCGAGTAGCCCATGGCCCGGGCCGCCTCCCGAGCATCGGCGGGCACGGCGTCCAGGCCGGCGACGGTGTTCCAGATGAGGATCAGGAGGGTGTAGCCGACGAGCCCGATCTCGGCCGTCAGGTCGGACGCCACGAAGCCGGTGATCGGGCCGAGGAAGACGAAGAGCGCCAGTGAGGGGATGACGTACAGGGCGCTGGCCAGACCGAACACCGGGACCCGGATCAGCCGATACCGCCAGGCCGCCAGCGCCAGGGGCACGGAGATGACCAGCCCGATGGCCACGGCGATCAGGGTGAGCTCGATGTGCTGGACCAGGTCGCTGGCGATCTCGCCCCAGTTGCCGGTGACGAATGTCCACTGGAAGAACGGCTGCGACGCTGCCGGCATGGGTAGACGCTACCGGTCTCCGATCGGGATTGTCGCCTATTGGGTAGGGTGACCCTCTCCTATGCTGACTGGGGCATGATCACGCTGGAGGCCGTGTCCAAGCGATACGGCCCCGACGACGTCGCCGTCCGTGAGCTCAGCCTCACGGTGGCCGCCGGCGAAGTCTGCATGCTGGTCGGACCGTCGGGCTGCGGCAAGACGACCACGCTGCGGATGATCAACCGGCTCATCGAGCCCACCGGTGGCCGCATCCTGCTGGACGGGCGCGACGTGCTGGCCATGGACCCGGTCGAGCTGCGCCGGGGCATCGGCTACGTCATCCAACAGGGCGGCCTGTTCCCGCACCGCCGGATCTTCGACAACGTGGCCACGGTCCCCCGCCTGTTGGGTTGGGACAAGGACCGCACCAAGGACCGGGTGGACGAGCTGCTCGAACTGGTGGAGCTGGACCCGGCCCGGTACGCCCGCCGCTACCCGCACGAGCTGTCCGGCGGCGAGCGCCAGCGCGTCGGGGTGGCCCGGGCCCTCGGTGCCGATCCGCCGGTGCTGCTGATGGACGAGCCGTTCGGGGCAGTCGACCCGGTCACCCGACTGCGGCTGCAGCAGCAGCTGCTGGAGCTCCAGGCCAAGCTGAACAAGACCATCGTGTTCGTCACCCACGACATCGAAGAGGCAGCCAAGCTCGGCGACCGGATCGCCGTCCTCTCCAAGGGCGGCGTGCTGGAGCAGTTCGACTCCCCGGCCGAGATCCTCGGCCGGCCGGCCACCCCGTTCGTGGCCGACTTCGTCGGCACCGACCGCGGCGTTCGCCGGCTGGCCGTCGTCACGGTCGAAGAGCGCGACCTGTTCCGCCCCCTGACGGTGGCGGCGACGGCGACGATGGCCGAAGCGGCGACCGGGGCCGGCGGCCCTGGTGCGGCCCGGGACGGCGGGGTGCCGGGCGCCACCGACGACGCGGACGGCGAGGACCATCAAGACGGTGACGGCAGCCGGTGGGCGGTCGTCGTGGACGACGCCGGCTCCCTCGTCGGTTGGGTGCCGGTGGACGCGTCCGCCGGCGGCGTCGTCGCCGACCACGTCGAACCGTTCGTGGTCCGGGTCCCGCTGGGCGCGTCCCTCCGGGCGGCGCTGGGCGAGATGCTGCAGTACGACATCTCGTGGGTGCCGGTCGTCGACGGCCACCGCTACCTCGGCGTGCTGACCCCGAACCGCATCCACGCCGCCATGCGCCGTTCCGTGGGCGGCCATCCCGTCGATCCCTGACGACCCCGGCCGTAGCATGGCGGGATGCCCCCGCAGGCCGCCGGCACCGATCGGTTCCGCTACGACGGCTACGAACTGGAGCCCGGCCGGTCCCGGCTGACGTGTCGCTACTCGTCCGGCGGCCGGGACTTCACCGAGCGGGTGACGTTCGACACCGGCGGCGACTGGGGCCAACCGGCCGTCGACGCCGCCGCCCGGCTGGTCTTCTTGCTGGCCGGGGTGTCGTACTACAAGACCGCTGCCGCGCCGGTGGTCGACCTGGGGGACCTGGTGACGACCGAGGCGGAGCGGGTGTTCCTCCGCACGTTCTACGTCGAGGGGCTCGGTGAGTTCGCGTTCCGCAACGGTCTCGACCTCTCCGGATTGGCCGTCACCGGACCCGAGTCGACCAGCCCCGCGAACACGGGGTCCTCGCCGACCGGGCCCACGGGGACCGGGTCCCCGCCGACCGGCGCAGCACCGGCGCGGTTCGAGCCGAAGGCAGACCATCCGCTGGTCCCGTTCGGCGGCGGCATCGACTCGATCGTGACGGTCGAACACGTCCGGGCATCTCGCCCAGACACGTCGTTGTTCGTCGTCAGTCGGCCGGGCGACCGGTTCGACGCCATCGAGCAGGCGGCCGCGGTCACCGGGTTGCCGGTCGTGCGGGCCGGGCGGGAGATCGACCCTCAGCTCTTGCGGTCGGCGGCGCTCGGCTTTCTCAACGGCCACGTGCCGGTGACCGGCATCCTCTCGGCCATCGCCGTCATGGCCGCGGTCCTCGGTGGTCACGACGCGGTGGTCATGTCGAACGAGCGGTCGGCGTCCGAGGCCACGGTCGTCGTCGACGGCCGGCCGGTCAACCACCAGTGGTCGAAGAGCCTGGCGTTCGAGTCGGGATTCCGCGACCAGCTGGCCCGGAGCCTGGAGGGCGGACCGGCGTACTTCTCTCTCCTGCGGGCCTGCTCCGAGCTGTGGGTGGCCCGGCGGTTCGCCGCGCTGACCGACTACCACCCGGTGTTCCGCAGCTGCAACCGCGCCTTCACGCTCGAGCGCAACCGGCGGGCCGACCAGTGGTGCGGAACCTGCGACAAGTGCTGCTTCGTCGACCTCGTCCTGGCGCCGTTCCTCGCCGCCGACGAGCTCTCGACCGTCTTCGACGGCCGCGAACCGTTGCGCGACCCGGCCCTGACCGACCGGTTCCGGGCGCTCGTCGGTTCGGGTCCGGAGGCCAAGCCGTTCGAGTGCGTCGGTGACGTCGACGAGTGCCGCGCCGCCGTTCGGCTGGCCGCGGCGCCGTCCCGATCGGGTCGGGACATCGATGCTGCGAGCGCTGGGCGGCGAGATCGGTGCGCTTGGCGAGGCCCCATTCGACGAGGCCCGATTCGACGGGGCCCCGGTCGACGCCGACGCCCTGCTCCGACCGGCCGGCCCGCACCATGTCCCCGACAGCTACCGGCTCGACCCCGCCGGAGACGGTCCGACCCCCGCCGATGAGCCAGCCACCGCCTGACCGGCGCCCGGCGCCGGAAGGGCGGCCGCGGATCGGCTGGTCCGATCTCGGGGGGGCGGCGGTCGGGGTCTGGGGGCTCGGGGTCGAGGGCGCGGCCAACCTCCGCCGCCTGCACCAGCTCGGCGCCAGCGCCGTGCTGGTCGACGATCGGCCGGCCGGCCCGACGTTCGACGACCGGCCGGTGCTGGCGACGGCGACCGGCGGGCTCGGCGCCCTCGGCCGCTGCGCCGTCGTCGTCAAGGCGCCCGGCATCAGCCGGTACCGACCGGAGGTGGCCGAGCTGGAGGCCGCCGGCGTTCCCGTCGTGGGTGGCCTGGGCCTCTGGATGGAGGGGGTCGACCGGGAACGGGTGGTCTGCGTGACCGGCACGAAGGGCAAGAGCACGACGACCGCGGTGGCCGGCCACCTGCTCGACGGCCTCGGCTACCGGTGCCTGGTCGGCGGCAACATCGGGCGGCCGCCTTGGGACCCCGCCGTCGGCGACGACTACGACTTCTGGGTGGTCGAGACGTCGAGCTTCCAGGCGACGGACCTGACGTCGTCGCCACCGGTCGTCGCGGTGACGTCGCTTTCGCCGGACCACCTCGACTGGCACCAAGACGTCGAGCACTACTACCGAGACAAGCTGTCGGCCTGCCACCAGCCGGGAGCCCGGCTCACGATCGCCGACGGCGGGAGCCGCCTACTGCTCGAGCGCCGCGATCAGCTCGGTCCGGACGTCCGCTGGGTCCACCTCGGCGACCGGGATCTCGACGGCCCGTGGGTCGACGGCTTGGGGCTGCTCGGCGACCACAACCGCCGCGACGCGCTGATCGCCCGGGCGTGCCTGGTCGCGCTCGGCGTCGCCGAGGCGGCCGACGACGCGGTGACCGCCCAGGCGGCGAAGGGCTTCGGCGGGCTCCCGAGCCGGCTCCGACCGGTCGGCGCGGTCGACGGCGTCGTCTTCGTCGACGACTCCCTGTCGACGAATGTCCTGCCGACGCTGGCCGCGCTCGACGCGTTCGACGGGCGACGGGTCGCCCTGCTGGTCGGCGGCCACGACCGGGGGATCGACTACCGGCCACTGGCCGCCGGGCTCGTCGGCCGGACGGCGCCCACCCTGGTCCTGACCCTGCCGGCGAGCGGCCCGCGCATCCGCGCCGCCATCGACGCCGCCCTCGACCACGGCCCCGACCTTGCCCTCGGCTCTGACGGGGCCGCCCGTCTGACCGTGGTCGACACCGACGACGTCTCGACGGCCACGCAGCTCGGCTTCGACTGGGCCCGGCCGGACGGCGTCGTGCTGCTCTCCCCCGCCGCGCCGAGCTTCGGCCAGTTCCGCGACTATGCCGACCGCGCCGCCGCGTTCGCCGATGCCATGCGCTCCTGCGGTCGGGTCGAACCGGCCGGGGTGGGGTCCGGCCGGCCGGCAGCGACAGCGCCGGCTAGCCGGCCGGGAGCAGGACGTTCGGGTTGAGGATGCCGTCGGGGTCGAGCGCCCGCTTGACCGCCCGGAAGGCGTCGATCTCGGCCGGCGAACGGTTGAGGTGGAGCCAGCGCCGCTTGGCGGTGCCGATGCCGTGCTCGGCGCTGATGCTGCCGCCGTAGCCGGCGGCGAGCCGGAGCACCGCGTCGTCGACCCGTTCGTCGTCGGGTTCGAGGCCGGTCACGTTGACGTGGATGTTGCCGTCGGCGACATGGCCGAACACCCAGGTGTCGGCGGTCGGTGCCACTGCGGCGACGACGGTGGGGACCCGGTCGACGAACTCGGCGAGGGCACCGGCCGGGAGGGTGACGTCGAGCTTGTGCGGCGGACCCTCCGAGTTGATGGCCTCGGTGTGGGCCTCTCGATACCGCCACAGCGCGGCGGCTCGTCCGGAGTCCTCGGCGACGGCGACGTCGGCGACACCGGTCAGCCCGTCGACCGCGGCCGAGAGGTCGTCGCTCGGGTCGACCAACGCCGACGCCTCGACGACGAGGTACGCCGGGTGGGGGTCGGGGAACGGCGCCGGGGCGCCGGTGACCCGGCAGACGAGCGCCAGCCCCGGCTGGAGGATCAGCTCGGCCGCGGAGAGGGTCGGCAGCGTTCGCCGCAGGGCCGAGGCCGCGGCCACCGCGGCGGCGGGACCGTCGAAGGCCACCAGCGCGACGACCCGCTCGGGCGCCGGCGGGACGAGCCGCAGCCGGACGGCGGTGACGACGCCGAGCGTGCCCTCGCTCCCGCACAACAGCGCCGGCAGCGCGTAGCCGGTGTTGTCCTTGAGCAGGCCGCCGAGGTGCGAGACCGTGTCGCCGTTGCCGAGCACGGCTTCGATGCCGAGAACCTGCGCCCGGGTGTCGCCGTAGCGGAGGACGCGCAGGCCACCGGCGTTGGTGGCGACGTTGCCGCCGATCGTGCAGCTGTCGCGGGCGGCGAAGTCGACGCCGTAGGCCCATCCGGCGTCGACCGCCAGCTGGCGGACCGCACCGAGGGTGGCCCCGGCGCCGGCCGTGACCTGGCCGGCCGCGCCATCGACCGGTTCGACCGCGCCCAACCGGCGCAGGCTCAGGACGAGCTCGCCGGCCAGCGGCACGCCGCCGCCGACCATGCCGGTGTTCCCCCCCTGGGGCACGACCGCCACCCCTCGCGCCCGGCAGGCGCCGACGACTGCCGCCACCTCGGCCACCGTTCCCGGCCGGGCGACGACCGTCGACGACCCGCGGAACCGGCCGGTCCAGTCGACGACGTACGACGCGACGACGTCGGGGTCGTCCAGCACGTGCGCCGGTCCGACGACCGCCCGCAGCTCGGCCAACAGGCCCGGGTCACCGACGCGCATCTCGTCGTTCCCCGCTCGGCGTCGTCCGGGTCGCGGCGCGGCGCTCGATCCGGCCGCCGACGCCCTCAGGCGCCAGCCGGTGCCAGCTCTCGGTCGGCTTCGCGCTCGTCGAGGAAGGCCCACCACGCGGCGGCGCCGGCCTCGGCCGGGGCCGAGACGTCGTCGGCGTCCCGGCACAGCAGGGCGAGGGCGTCGAGCGACCAGGTGGCGTGGTCCGCTTCCATCGTCGCGTGGACATCCCAGAAACGGGTGCCGGGCTCGTCGATGCCGTAGTGCTCGGCCAGCCCGGCCGACTTGGTGGTGGCGACCGCCCCGGCCTGGACTTCGTAGGCGGCGACCACGGCGAGCGCGGCAACCGGGTCGGCGGCGGCGGTCGAACGCTGCAGCCCGATCAACGCGGCCGTCGCCGGGCCGGCCGGCACCGCGATACGGGCGTCGACCGCTTCGGCGAACGACTCGAAGAGCGCGACGTGCGGCTCCGGAACGCCCTCCTCGTCGGCCAGGTTGGCCAGCACCAGGTCCCGGGCGGGGCCGGCCGGCAGCTGGTCGGCGACCGTACGGAGGACGACGGGGAGCGCCTGCTCGACGTGGCGGTACTGCTCGGCGTAGGCGGCCAGTTCACCGTCGTCCAGCTCGCCGGCTTCCCACCGCTGGTAGAAGGGGTGCGCGAGGAGCCGGCGCCCGTCGAGGGCAGCGGCGATGGCGTCGTGTACCTGGTCTGGGTGCATGGCGCAGCGTAGCTCGCACGCGATCGCGAGATGGAGCCTGGGAGGGGACTCGAACCCCTGACCTGCGCGTTACGAGTGCGCTGCTCTGCCGACTGAGCTACCCAGGCCTGCGGCGGTCCATGGTAGGCGATCGAGCAGTCGGCTCGTTTCTCACCACGCGGATTTCACGACACTGGGTACAGTGCGGGGACTTCGGCAGCCAAGGAGGCCGGCACGATGACCGCTTCGCCGTTCAACCCCCGACGGCTCGCCCGGACCGTGTTGGTGGGGGCAGCCACCTCGGCGGTCTTCGCCGCCGTCGCCACCACCGGCGCCATCGCCGCCACGACGGCCGGGGTCCCCGCCGTCGGGCACGCCACCGTGTCGTTGACACCGGCGCCGACGTCGGCGTTCGCCAACCCGTCGTGCGCCGACGGATCGCCCGCCTACAACTACCCGGGCAGCGGCGACGCCGCCGACCCGCAGGTCGTGTACTCCGGCGGTTCGTACTACGCCTTCACCACCGGCAACGCGCTCGGCAACAACCTCGCCGTGCTCGAGTCGTCGTCCCCATCGTCCGGCTACCGCGCCACCACCGGGCAGTGCTACGGCTCGACCGCTCTCCCCAACCCGTCCGGCTGGGAGCAGCTGAACACCCAGACGTCACCGGGCGTGTACTCCTACGGGGGCCGGTGGGTCATGTTCTACGACGCCGCCCAGTCCGGCTACGCCAGCGACACCGGGCACGACTGCCTGGCCGTCGCCACCGCGGCCGCCCTCAGCCCATCGGCCGCCCAGTTCACCGACGTCGGCAACAGCCCTCTGCAGTGCCAGCCCACCGGGTCGATCGACCCGAGCCCGTTCGTCGACCCGTCGACCGGCCGGCCCTACCTGGTGTGGAAGCAGAACGACGGTGGCTCCGCCGGGGCGGCCGACTTGTGGTCGCAGCCCCTGGCCGCCACAGGGGCGGCGTTTGCCCCCGGCAGTCAGCCGACCCTCCTGCTCTACAACGACACGGCGTCGTACCCCTGGGAGGGGACGGTGGAGGATCCGTCGATGGCCTACGCCAACGGGACGTACTTCCTCCTGTTCTCGGCCGGCGTGTACACCTCGTCGGGGTACTCCGAGGGGATCGCCACCTGCAGCGGCCCGTCCGGGCCCTGCGGGTCGGACACCCAGATCCTGACCAGCTACGGGAGCGCGCTCGGTCCGGGGGGCGGAGCCCTGTTCGCCGACGGCTCGGGCAACTGGTGGCTCGACTACGCCGCCTGGCAGGGCGGCAGTGCCGGCTGTACGAGCTACAGCTGCGGCGCGGCGCGGCGGCTGTTCGTGACCGCCATCTCGTTGGGCGGCAACAATCCGGCCGTGCCCTGCTCGGCGCCGGCCGGCGGGCCCAGCGGCTACCGCTTCGTGGCCTCCGACGGCGGCGTCTTCGACTTCGGCAACCTTCCGTTCTGCGGATCGATGGGCGGCCAGCCACTGAACAAACCGATCGTGGGGATGGCGGCCACGCCCGACGGTGGTGGCTACTGGCTCGTCGCCTCCGACGGCGGCATCTTCGCCTTCGGCGACGCCAGCTTCCACGGCTCCACCGGCGGGATGCCGCTGAACAAGCCCATCGTCGGGATGGCGGCCACGCCCGACGGTGGTGGCTACTGGCTCGTCGCCTCCGACGGCGGCATCTTCGCCTTCGGCGACGCCAGCTTCCACGGCTCCACCGGCAACCTCACCCTCGACCAGCCCATCGTGGGGATGGCCCCGACCACCGACGGTGGCGGCTACTGGTTGGTGGCGTCGGACGGCGGCATCTTCGCCTTCGGCGACGCCAGCTTCCACGGCTCCACCGGTGGGATGCCGCTGAACAAGCCCATCGTCGGGATGGCCCCGACGGCCGACGGTGGCGGCTACTGGCTGGACGCCTCCGACGGCGGCATCTTCGCCTTCGGCGACGCCACCTTTCACGGCTCCACCGGCGGGGTGCCGCTGAACCGACCGATGGTGGGGATGGCGACGACCCCCGACGGTGGCGGCTACTGGCTGGTGGCGTCGGACGGCGGCATCTTCGCCTTCGGCGACGCCGCCTTCTACGGGTCGACCGGCAACCTCACCCTGAACCGCCCCATCGTGGGGATGGCGACGTCGTCGCCATAGGTTGCTGCCTCAGTCACCCCAGCCGACCGAGGCGGACCAGCAGGGCCTCGAGCAGCAGCGTCTCGTTCGGGTTTCGCTCGAGGGCGGCCGCGGCCTCGGTGACGAGCCCGACCGCGGTCACGTAGCCACGGCCCTCGTCCGGCACAGCCGCGGTCATAGCCGGCATCGACACGGCATCGGCCAGCCGGTCGCGGTACGCCCGGGCGAGCACGCCGAGCCCGACGCGCAGCTCGTCGGTCCGCCAACGGCGCTCCTCGCGGTGGTGCCGGTCGGTGACCTCCTTGCGCCCGGGCACGCCGCGCTCGCCGATGGCCTCGGCCTGGTCGGCCAGCCGGCGCAGCTCCTCGGCGTGCGCCTCGCGGAGGGGCCCGAGCGCGGCGTCGGCCGCGTCGAGCAGCGCCCGGGCCAGCGCGCCGGCAGTAGCTCCGTGGCCGTCGAGACGGCTCGGCACCGCCCGCCACAGCGCGAGCCGGTCGGCGTAGCTCTCGTCCTCGGCGAGCAACCGGGCCCGGTCGAGGTTCCCGCCGGCTCCCTCGGCGATGAGGTCCGCCCGCTCCGGACCGACGCCCTGGCCGACGAGCCAGTCGACGACCGCGGCCTTGGCGACCGGTGGGAACGGGACCTCGACACAGCGGCTGGCCACCGTGACCAGCTCGGGCGTCACGTCGTCGGCGAGCAGCACGAAGACCGTCGACGCCGGTGGCTCCTCGACCGTCTTCAGCAGCACCGGCGCGGACCGGTCGGCGAGATGGACGTCGGTGACGACGAGCACCTGCCGGTCCGCCTCGAACGGGCGTCGCTGGGCCAGGTTGACGAGCCGTCGGGCGTCGTCGACGCTCACCGACGCCCCCGTCCGCTCGACGACGACGACATCGGGGTGGGTCCCGGCCAGGACCCGGTGGCAGACGTCGCACTGGCCACAGCCGCCGTTCGGGCAGAGCAGGGCGGCCGCGAAACCGCGGGCGGCCGGACGGGCCCCCGACCCGGGCGGCCCGACGAAGAGGTAGGCGTGCACCGGTCGGCGGGCCGCGGCCCGCAACGTCGCCACCGCCGCCGGCTGCCCGACCACCTCGGCGAAGAGCGCCTGGACCGGCCGGTCCGGTACGGCTCCGCCGCCGCCCTCGCCGATCGTCGCGCCCTCGCCGGTCACGCCGGCGCCCCGAGCCGTTCGGCCACGACGTCGGCGATCACGCCGCCCACGACCGCCGGGGGCGGCGTCCCGTCGACGACGACCCACCCGGCCGGGTCGCCCCGGGCCAAGGTGACGAAGCCGAGACGGACGCGTTCGTGGAAGTCGACGCCCAGTCGCTCCAGCCGGTCCGGCGCGGTCGCTGACAGCCGTTGCCGGGCCACGTCGAGGGGGACGTCGACCAGGATCGACAGGTCCGGGACCAGACCGTCGGCCGCCCAGTCGACGACCGATCGCAACGGCCCGACCGCCAGTCCCCGGCCCGAGCCCTGGTAGGCGAGGGTCGATCCGGAGAACCGGTCGGTCACGACCCACCGGCCGGCGGTCAGGGCGGGGGCGACGACCTCGGCGACGTGCTGCGCCCGGTCGGCGGCCATGAGCAGCGCTTCGGCCCGGGGGGCCGGCGTGGCGCCGTCGGGGTCGAGGAGCAGGCGACGAAGCGCCCGGCCGAGCTCGGTGGCGCCCGGCTCGTGGGTGAGCTCGGCCCCCAGCGCCTCGGCCAGCTTCTGCGCCTGGGTGGACTTGCCGCACCCGTCGATCCCCTCCAGGGCGATGAGCCGACCCGGTCGGGCCGGGCGCACCTCGCCCCTCCGGGGCGGGCTCATCCCGTCGTCTTCTTGGGGGCCGCCCGCTTCGCCGGGGCCTTCTTCTTGGCCGCGGCTTTCTTGGTCGCGCCGGCCTTCTTGGTGGCGCCGGCCTTCTTGGCCCCGCCGGCCCGACGGCGGGTGGACGGTCCGGCCGCCCGGCGCTCGGCGAGCAGCTCGGACGCCCGCTCGATGGTGATCTGCTCGACGTCGTCGCCCTTGCGCAGCGACGCGTTCGTCGTCCCGTCGGTGACGTACGGTCCGAACCGGCCCTCGCGCAGCACCACCGGGAGACCGGTGTCGGGATCGGCCCCGAGCTCACGCAGCGGCGCGGCGGCCGCGCCGCGGCCGCGCCGCGTCTTCGGCTGGGCGAAGAGGGCCTTGGCGTCGTCGAGGGTGGCGGTCAGGAGCTGGTCCTCGCTCGCCAAGCTCCGGCTGTCCGTACCGCGTTTGAGGTACGGCCCGAACTTGCCGTTGAGGGCGACGACCTCCTCGCCCGTCTCCGGGTCGGTCCCGACGACCCGGGGTATCTGCAGCAGCTGCAGCGCTTCGTCGAGCGTGAGCGTCGCCGGGGTCATCGTGGCGAAGAGCGACGACGTGCGCGGCTTCGGGCCGCCGTCGACGACCTCGCCGAGCTGGACATACGGTCCGAACCGGCCGGCCTTGACGTAAACCGGCTGGCCACTGTCGGGGTCGTCCCCGAGCTGGCGGTCACTGGACGGCGCGGCCAACAGCTCCTCGGCCCGCTCGACGGTCAGCTCGTCCGGGGCCGTGTCGTCGGGGATCGACGCCCGGTCGTCGCCTCGCTGCAGGTACGGCCCGTACCGGCCGACGCGGACGACGATCTCGTGGTCGTCGGCGTCCCGGCCGATGACGATCGAGTTGATCTCCCGGGCATCGATGTCGCCGAGGTGGGTGGCGACCGCGGTCTTCAGCCCCAGCTCGCCGGTGCTCGTGCTGCCCACCGCCGGGGCGACCGCACCGCCGTTCGGCCCGGCGGCACCGTTGTGGTCACCGGCCGGCGTGGTGCCGTCGGCACCGAAGTAGAACCGGCTGAGCCACGGCAGTGCCTCCTCGCGGCCGCCGGCGATCTCGTCCAGGTCGTTCTCCATCGCCGCGGTGAAGCCGTAGTCGACGAGGTCGCCGAAGTAGCGCTCGAGCAGCCCGACGACCGCGAAGGCGGTGAAGCTCGGCACGAGGGCCGAGCCCTTCTTCCAGACGTAGCCGCGGTCGAGGATGGTGGCGATGACGCTGGCGTAGGTCGACGGGCGGCCGACGCCGAGCTCCTCCATGGCCTTGACCAGTGACGCCTCGGTGTAGCGGGCCGGGGGCTGCGTCGTGTGCGATCCGGGCTCGAAGGCGACGGGGTCGACGGCGTCGCCCTCGACGAGCGGCGGGAGGACGACCTCCCGGTCGGCCAGCTCGGCCTCCGGGTCGTCCTCGCCCTCGACGTAGGCCCGGAGGAAGCCGGGGAAGGCGATCACCCGGCCGCTGGCCGAGAACTCGACGGCCGCGCCGGCGAGCTGCGGCGCGTCGCCGGGCATCGTGGCGGCCAGCCGCACCTGCGCGCTCGTCCCGGTGGCGTCGGCCATCTGCGAGGCGACGGTCCGCTTCCAGATCAGCTCGTACAGGCGGAGCTCGTCCCCGTTGAGCGACCGGCTGGCGGCCTCCGGCGTCCGGAACGTGTCGCCGGCCGGCCGGATCGCCTCGTGGGCTTCCTGGGCGTTCTTCACCTTGCGCTCGTAGCGCCGGGGGGCTTGGGGCACGTACTCGGCCCCGTAGAGCTCGGTCGCCTGCGAGCGGGCGGCGCCCAGGGCCTCGTCGGACAGCGTCGTCGAGTCGGTCCGCATGTACGTGATCCAGCCCTGCTCGTAGAGCCGCTGGGCCACCTGCATGGCCCGCTGGGCGCTGAAGCGGAGCTTGCGACCGGCCTCCTGCTGGAGCGTCGAGGTCATGAACGGCGGTGCCGGCGACCGGCGGAACGGCTTCTCGGTGACCGACCGGACGGTGAACGGCTGGTGCTCGAGCCCGTCGGCCAGCGCCCGGGCCTCCGGCTCGACCAGCACCCGGGCCGAGCCGGTTGACGCCTGCTCCCCGGTGGCGGTGAAGTCCCGTCCGGTGGCCAGCGCGGTCCCGTCGACGGCGACCAGCGCGGCGTCGAAGGTACCGCCGCGGGCGGCGAACGACCCGTCCACGCCCCACCAGGTGGCGGACCGGAAGCGCATGCGGGCCCGCTCCCGTTCGACGACCATCCGGGTGGCGACGCTCTGGACCCGGCCGGCCGACAGCCGCGGCATGACCTTCTTCCAAAGGACCGGCGAGACCTCGTAGCCGTAGAGGCGGTCGAGGATCCGCCGCGCCTCCTGGGCGTCGACCAGCCGGCGGTCGAGGTCGCGCCAGTCGTCGACGGCCCGTCGGATAGCCGCTGGCGTGATCTCGTGGAAGACCATCCGCTTCACCGGGACCTGGGGAGCGAGCACCTCGGAGAGGTGCCAGGCGATCGACTCGCCCTCGCGGTCCTCGTCCGTCGCCAGGTACAGCTCGTCGGCGTTCTTCAGCAGTTTCTTGAGGTTGGCGACGACCGACCGCTTCTCCGGCGAGACGACGTAGAGCGGCTTGAAGCCGTTGTCGACGTCCACGCCGAGCCGGGCCCAGCCCTCGCCCTTGTAGGCCGCGGGCACCTCGTCGGCGCCGCGCGGCAGGTCCCGGATGTGGCCGATCGACGACTCGACGATGAAGTCCGGGCCGAGCAGGCCGCCGATCGTCCGGGCCTTGGCCGGCGACTCCACGATGACCAGGGCCTTACCCATGGGGAGGCGATCCATGGCCGTCGGGCACCCGGCGGTCGGCGACGGGGCGGCTGGCTCCGATGAAGGGGGGCATGACGACGACAGGCTCCCGGCAACCGGGGCCCGCTGTCAAGAGGGGGCTGGTCAGTCGGCGGCTACGGGAGACGGCGGAGTGGTCGCGCCGATCGGGCCGACGTCGACCGCCGGCGGGAGGTCGGCGTCCATGCTGGAGGTCTTGCGCTTGGAGAAGGCGATGGCCGCCAACAGCACGACCAGGGCGGCGGCGGCGATGGCGTAACGGGCGGTGTTGTTGTGCCGCAGGGTGATCACGGCCGGCAGGACGAGCAGAGAGACCAGGTTCATGACCTTGATCATCGGGTTGAGCGCCGGGCCGGCGGTGTCCTTGAACGGGTCGCCGACGGTGTCGCCGATGACGGCCGCCTTGTGGGCCTCCGACCCCTTGCCGCCCTCGTTGCCGTCCTCGATGTACTTCTTGGCGTTGTCCCACGCGCCGCCGGAGTTCGAGAGGGTGTTGGCCATCAGCTGGCCGGTCAGGATGGCGCCGGCCAGGAACGCCCCGAGGGCGAGGTAGTTGATGCCGAAGCCGACGATGACGGGAGCGAGGATGGCGAGCAGCGCCGGGGTGGCCAGCTCACGCTGGGCGGCCGCGGTGCAGATCGAGATCACCCGGCCGTACTCGGGCTTCTCGGTGTAGTCCATGATCCCCGGGTGTTCCCGGAACTGGCGGCGGACCTCCTGGACGACGGTGCCGGCCGACCGGCCGACGGCCCGGATGGCCAGGGCCGAGAACAAGAACGCGATGGAGCCGCCGATCAGGAGGCCGGTGAAGACCGTCGGGTTGGCCACGTTCACTTCGGAAGCCACCTGGTGGAACAGCTCGGAGGCGGCGATGTGCTTGAGGCTCGGGAGCTGCTCCCCGATGGTCTCGATGAACGAGGCGAACAGGGCGACGGCGGCGATGACGGCCGAGCCGATGGCCACCCCCTTCGTAATGGCCTTGGTCGTGTTGCCAACCGCGTCGAGGCTGACCATGATCCGCTCGGCCTCGCCGCTGAACTCGCCGGACATCTCGGCGACGCCCGCCGCGTTGTCCGAGACCGGCCCGAAGCTGTCCTCGGAGACCACCATCCCGGTGGTCGCCAGCAGGCCGATGCCGATCAGGGCGACGAGGTAGAAGGTGTACTCGATGTTGCCGCCGCCCAGCCCGATGGCCACGCCGAGGGCGATGGCGATGGCGATGATCGCCCAAACCGAGGACTCCAGACCGATGGCGAACCCCGACAGGACCGTGGTGGCCGGTCCGGTGCGGGCCGACTCGGCGATCTCCTTGACCGGTCCGCGTTCGGTGGACGTGAACTGCTCGGTGATCTGGCTGGCCACCAGGGCCAGGATGACGCCGGTGAGCACCGCCCAGAAGACCTTCAGGTCGTGGACGTAGTACTGGGCGACGAAGAACGCCCCGATGACGGTCAGCACGGCGGATAGCCAGAAGCCCCGGTTGATGGGGGCCATGGCGTTGCGGTCCTTGGCCCGGGCTCGGACGACGTACACCCCGATGACCGAGGCGACGATGCCCATCGCCGGCACGATGAGCGGGAACAGGATCGCCGGGGTCGGGTTGAGGACGTGTCCCGGCAGCGTCCGGAAGGCCGCATAGCCGAGGATCAACGACGAGATGATCGTGATCTCGTAGGACTCGAACAGGTCGGCGGCCATGCCGGCGCAGTCCCCGACGTTGTCCCCGACGTTGTCGGCGATGGTCGCCGCGTTGCGCGGGTCGTCCTCGGGGATCCCGGCCTCGACCTTTCCGACGAGGTCGGCACCGACGTCGGCTGCCTTCGTGAAGATGCCGCCGCCGACCCGCATGAACAGGGCGAGCAGCGACGCCCCGAACGCGAAGCCGATCAGCACCGCGGTGGCCGAGTTCTGGAAGATCATGACGATGGCCGTTGCCCCGAGCAGGCCGAGGCCGACGCAGAGCATCCCGGTGACGGCCCCGGTGCGGAAAGCCACCTTCAACGCGCCGGCCATCTTGCCGCCCTTGGCCGCCGCGGCGGCCGTCCGGACGTTGCCCCGGACGGCGATCGACATGCCGATGAACCCGGTGAGGCCGGAGAAGGCGGCGCCGAAGAGGAAGCAGATCACGCGGTAGATCCCGGCCTGGGCGAAGCTCAGGGCCACCGTCCCGTCGGGCCGGGTCACCTTGGTGGCCGTGAAGAAGATGAGGACGGCCAGCGGCACGATGATGATCAAGATCACCTTGAACTGCCGCTTCAAGAAGGCTTCGGCGCCCTCCTGGATGGCCTTGGCGATCTCGCGCATCTTCGGGGTCCCGGTATCGGCGGCCAGGACGCCGCGCGCGAGCACGAGGCCGGCCACGATGCCGATCACCCCGGCGGCCATGGCGAGAATCAGCCACAGCCAGTCCGTGTGGCTCAGATGGAAAGCCTGGTACCCACCTTCGGCAACAAGCGCGTGATTCATGCCTGGTGTTCCCTTTCTCTGTCCCCTCCGCACCGCCCGCCGTAGAGGGCAGCACCGGCTTGAAGCCGAGGGGACGATAGCGACTGGCCCGCCCCGAGGCAAGGAACCTCGCGACGAGGGCGGGTTCGGATCGTCAATCCGGCTCTTCGGCGGGGTCCCGGTCGGGCCCGGCGACCAGTTCGTAGTCGGGGTTCAAGATGGCCAGTCGCCGGCCCCAGGCCCCGACCATCCCCTCGGCCACCAGCCGGGCGCCCGGCTCGATCCCCGGGATCTTCGGGCGTCCCTGGAAGACGAGGAGCAGGCCGCCGGAGCCGTCGACGAGCAGGCATTCGAGGTTCGACGTGCCGGCCCGCGGCTGGACCCGGACCGACTTGACCCGTCCGGCCACCCGCACCCGTTCGCGCCAGCGCGCATCGCCGATCGGCCGGGTGTTCTTGGCCCGTTCGGCGAGCGCCCGGTCGACGGCGAACGCCGGCTCCTTTGATCTTCCGCGGTCCCGCCGTCCGGTGGCAGCCGGCGGCGCGGCGATAGCTGCCTCACCGTCGGGCGGCGGTGCGGCGCCCTCTCGCTCTCGGTCGTCGGCCGCCCATGCCCCGGCGGCCGACATGTCGGACCCCCCTGCCTTCGCAGTGGCGGCGGCCGCCTCGACGACCTTGCGGTACCGGCGGCCCCTTTCCGCCCACCGGCCACCGACGTTGTAGGGAATGATCGTTGCCGCCACATGCGGCACCTGGCTGACGATGGCGGCGATCTTGTCGGCCGTCCGGTCGTGCAGCAGCCGCTGCCAGCCGAGAGCGAACGTCCGGCGGGGCAGCAGCACCGTGCACTCGGTGTCGCCGTCCACCACCGCGTCCGCCACCAGCTCGACCGCGGCCCGCGACAGCCGCCGGTCCGGACACTCGATGACGTCGAGCGGCAGCCGACTGAGGCCGAGTCGCCGCCACTCGTCCTGGAGCTCGCGGGCTTCCCGGTTGTCGATGTCGAAGTGGGCGGCCCGCAGGTCGTCGGGCGACAGCGTTCTGGCGTACTGGATCGCCCGCGCGGTGGCCATGTCGAGGCGGTCGACGAGGACGACGACGACGTGATGCCGGAGGATCGGGGCCGACGCCGACCGGGCCGCGCCGACCTCGAGCAACTGAGCCTCGCCGACGTACTCGCGATGGAGGCGGAGGAGGGCGACAAAGCCGAGGGGGAGGATGATGACGATGGTCCAGGCCCCCTCCGTGAACTTGGTGACCACGATCACCAGGTCGACGAGGAGCGACAGCACCGCCGCGGTCCCGTTGATGACGACTCTCCGTCGCCACTGGGGCTCCCGTTCCCGGAGGTGGAGGCGGACCATGCCGGCGCCGGCCATGGTGAACCCGGTGAAGACACCGATGGCGTAGAGGGGAATGAGGTTGTCGACCTGCGCCCGGGTGACAAGCAGGAGAAGGATCGAGACGACCGTCAATACCAGGATGCCGGTGGAGAACACCAGCCGGTGACCCCGGCGGGTCAGCTGGCGGGGTAGGTAGGAGTCCTCGGCGGCAAAGCTGGCCAGGAACGGGAACCCGGTGAAACTGGTGTTCGCCGCCAGGACCAGGATGAAGACGGTACTGGCCTGGAGGAGGACGAACAGGATGTGGCCCAACCAGCCACTCCCGTAGACGTACTTGGCAATCTGGGACACCACCGTCGGGGTTCCCCCCACGTAGGGGACCGGGTGGGTGATCGAGGCCAGCGCGCTCACTCCCAACACCAAAGAGCCCAAGATCAGGGCCATCCAGACCATGGTGATGCGGGCGTTCCGAGACTCGGGCCGCCGGAAAATGCTCACCCCGTTTGAGATGGCTTCGGTCCCGGTCAGGGCCGAGCCGCCGGAGGCGAACGACCGCAGGAGAACGAAGACGGTGGCGCCGTAGAGGAGCCCGCTGCCGGGGGACCCCACCGGTACCGCCCCGGCCTGGTGGATGGAGTGGGCGTGAATGCTCCCGGCGATCGCCCGCACTGATCCGACCACCAAAAGGAGGACCATGTTGGCGATGAAGAAGTAGGTCGGGACGGCGAAGACCTTGCCGGCTTCTCGGACCCCCCGGAGGTTGCCAAAGGAGATGAGCACCACCAGGGCGATGGCGATCCACGTGGTGCCGGGGGTGAGCGCGGGGAACACCGAGGTCAGGGCAGCCACCCCGGCGGCCACCGATACGGCGACCGTCAGGGTGTAGTCGATCAGGAGAGCGACGGCGGCGATCTGGGCCACCGTCAGCCCGAAGTTCTCCCTGGCCACGACATAAGCCCCGCCGGCCTTCGTATATACCTTCACCACCTCGAGGTAAGACAGCGTGACGAAAGCCAGGACCACCACGACGGCGACGGTCACGGGCATGAGCAGAGAGAACGCCGCGACTCCGACGATCTTGACCAGCGGGATCAGGGCCTGTTCGGTGGCGTAGGCCGAGGACGAGATGACGTCCGAGGACAAGACGGCCAGGGCGGTCGGCCGACCCAACCGCTCGCTCGACAGCCGTTCGGTCGTGAGCGGCGGCCCCAGCAGCTTGTTCTTCAGCCGGTACCGGAAGGTCTCGGGGAACTGACCAGGATCGACAGCCGGCTGCATCCGGGGTGGGCGGCGAGGGGACCCGGGGGGACGCCCGCCGGCCCGGGGGTGGGCTCCAGCGGCCGGATGCCCGCCTTGGGCCCCCGTCGGCGGGGGGTCCATGGCCGGCCCGACGACCGCCTGGTCGATCCCACTGCCGCCGTCGTCCACCGCCCAAGAGTAAAGCTCACTTCCGGGGGGTCCCGGTCGACCCCTTCTTTACAGCCCACCGGCTGCCGTGTTGCACTGTCGGTCATGCACGTCGTCGTCGTCGGCTGCGGCCGGGTCGGTTCCGGCCTGGCCCTGTCGTTGAGCGCCGAGGGCCACACCGTGTCGATCGTCGACCGCAACGGGCGTGCCTTCCGGCGTCTTCCGGCCGAGTGGGAGGGCGGCCGGGTCGTCGGCTCCGGGTTCGACCGGGACGACCTCGAGCGGGCCGGCGCCATCGGCGCCGACGCGCTGGCCGCGGTGACGAGCGGCGACAACACGAACATCCTGACCGTCCGGATCGCCCGTGAGACGTACCGCATCCCCCGCGTCGTCGCCCGGATCTACGACCCGCGCCGGGCGGAGATCTACCAGCGGCTCGGCATCCCGACCGTCGCCACCGTCACCTGGACGATCGACCAGGTCCGGCGCCGGCTGTTGCCCGAGACGGCGACCAGCGAGTGGGCGGACGTCTCCGGCAAGCTCCTCCTCGTCGACCGGGCGATGCCCGAGAAATGGGCCGGCCGGAGCCTGGCCGACATCGAGGAGCCCGACCGGATCACCCTCGTCGGCGTGACCCGCGCCGGCGTGCCGCGGCTCGACGCCCGCCAGCTCGTCGGCCAGGAGGGCGACCAGCTCCACGTCGCGGTCATGCGGGACGCGCTGGCCGAGCTCGAGCACCGCCTCGGCGGCCCCGTGGCGACCCCATGAGCGTCGCCCCATGAGAGTCGCCATCGCCGGCGCCGGCAGCGTCGGGACCGCCATCGCCCGTGACCTCTTCGTGAACGGCCACGACGTGCTCGTGCTCGAACAGGACCCCGACCTCGTCGAGAAGCGTCGCCAGGAGCTCGACGTCACGTGGATCGCCGCCGACGCCTGCGAGGTGGCGTCGCTCGACGCGGCCGGGCTGGCGACCGTCGACGTCGTCGTGGCCGCGACCGGCGACGACGAGGACAACCTCGTCATCTCGCTGCTGGCGAAGCAGGAGTTTGCCGTCCCCCGGGTGGTCGCCCGGGTGAACCACTCGAAGAACCAGTGGCTGTTCAACGAGAGCTGGGGCGTCGACGTCTCCGTGTCGACCCCCCAGCTGCTGACCGCCCTGGTCGAAGAGGCCGTTTCCGTCGGATCGCTCGTCCGCCTCCTCCAGTTCCAGGGCGGATCGGCCCACCTGGTCGAGGTGACGCTGGCCGAGGACTCGCCGGCCGCGTCCGTGGCCATCGCCGACCTCGGTGTCCCCCGCGACGCGACCGTCGTCGCCGTCGTCCGCGACGACCGGCTCGTCGTCCCTCGCGGCGACACCGTCCTCCAGGTCGGTGACGAGGTGCTCGTTCTCGTCACCGCCGACGCCGAGGACGAGATCCACGCGCTCTTCGTCGGGAGCTGATCCGGCGGCCGGCACCGACCGCCGAGCGGCGGTCGAACCGGGTCGGCGCGGCGGATGGCCTGTTCACGAACGGTTCGCGAAGGTGCCAGGAACCGGCCGCATGGCCTGACTGGGCCGGCTCCGACCCGTACGATTGGCCGCGTGAGGGCGGCGTTCTTCGACCTGGACAAGACGGTGATCGCCAAGGCGTCGATCGCTGCCTTCGGCCGGCCGTTCCGCCGTGGCGGGCTGATCAGCCGCCGCGTCGTCCTGCGGGCCGTCTTCGGCCAGTTGATCTTCTTGCAGTTCGGCGCCGACGAGGAACGGCTCGCCCGCATTCGCGAGTCGATGCTCGCCCTCACGAAGGGCTGGGACCGGGACCAGGTCCGCCAGATCGTCCGCCAGACGCTGCTCGAGACGATCGAGCCGCTCATCTACAACGAAGCGCTCGAGCTGATGGAGGCGCACCGTCTGGCCGGCGACCGCGTCTACCTCGTCTCGGCGGCGCCGGAGGAGATCGTCCTCCCCCTCACCGAGCTGCTCGGGGTGGACGGGGCGATCTCGTCGATCGGCGAGGTCGACGACAACGGCCGCTACACCGGCCGGATGGCGTTCTACGCCTACGGACCCGGCAAGGCCGACGCCATCCGCGCGCTCGCCGAGCGCAACGGCATCGACCTGGCCGAGTCGAGCGCCTACTCCGACTCGGCGACCGATCTGCCGATGCTCGAGGCCGTCGGCCACCCGGTCGCTGTGAACGCCGACCGGCCGCTGGCCCGGATCGCCCGCGAGCGCGACTGGGAGGTCCGCCAGTTCACGAAGCCGGTCCGGCTGCGCGATCGCGTCACCGTGCGGACGCCGGTCGTCACGACCGGTCTCGCCGTCGCCGCCGGTGCCGCACTGCTCTTGTGGCGCGGCCGCCGGGGTCGGGCATTGCCCGTCCACGCCGCAGTCTGAAACGGCTCGTTACTCTCCGCCGACCCGCGAGGACAGCCGGGTCCGACGTGACGAGGGCAGTCTGACTGGGGCGGCCATCGGCCGCCCGGCGCCGTGTTCGCTCAGGCCGACCGCAGCCGCTTGGCGGCCACGAAGCCCAGGGTGAGGAGCACGGCGAGGATCAGGAGCTTCTTCATGGCCGTTGATGTTAGACGGTCAGGAGGTCGCGTGCGCCAGTGTCCGACGACGGGTGCCGCAGCTTCGACATCGCCCGGGCCTCGATCTGGCGGATCCGCTCGCGCGTCAGGTTGAAATGCTCACCGACCTCTTCCAGCGTCCGCGGCTCGCCGCGGTCGAGGCCGAACCGGAGCCGCAGGATCTCCCGCTCCCGTTCGTCGAGCGGCGACAGCAGCCGGCCGATCTCGTCGGGCAGCAACGAGACGGCCGCCACCTCGAACGGCGACTCGGCCGAGCGGTCTTCGACGACGTCACCGAGCTCGGCGTCGCCGTCCTCTCGGAGCGGCTCCGACAGCGAGAGTGGCTCGGCCCGGAAGCGGAGCGCCTCGACCAGCTTGTCCTCGGGCATCTCGACCTCGACCCCGAGCTCCGCCAGCGTCGCCGGTCGGCCGAGCTTCAGCTCGAGGCGCGCCTGCGCCTTCTGGACGCGGGCCAACGTGTCGCCGGCATGGACCGGCAACCGGATCGTCCGGCCGGTGTTGGCGATGCCCCGGGTGATCGCCTGACGGATCCACCACGTCGCGTACGTCGAGAACTTGAAGCCCTTCCGCCAGTCGAACTTCTCGACCGCGTGCATCAGGCCGAGGTTGCCCTCCTGGATCAGGTCGAGCAGCGGGAGGCCGGACGCCTGGTACTTCTTGGCGATCGAGACGACCAGCCGGAGGTTCGACTGGACGAACGTCTGTTGGGCCTGCTCGCCCGTGAGGACGGCCCGCCGCAACTCCCGCTTCTTGGCCGCCGTTAGACCCTTCGGGGCCTTCTTGGTCTCTTCCTCGGCCTCGCGGCCCGCCTCGATGGCCTGAGCCAAGCGGACCTCGTCGTCCTTGGTGAGCAGCGGGTACTGACCGATGTCGGTCAGGTAGAGACGAACGAGATCCTCGTCGTCACGTTCGATGCGTTCCTTCGCCAAGTTCGGCCGAGCCTTCCGTAGTAGAATCGGTGCCGGACTCATCCTCGCTGAAGCTGTCGAGGAGGGAGGCCTCGCAACAGCGTCGGGACACGCGGCACGTGTGACGACATTCTACAGGGCGCGTCAAGAGACGCGACCGGCCGGGTCAGTCCGAGCGACCCAATCCATCCTCTGGCCAGGGGAAAAGCCCGATCTGCCCGCCGTCGGCGACCACGACGGCCTCCAACTCGCGCTGGGCGTCGGCCGCCGTCGACGCGTCGCCCGGCGACGTCATCAGCGCCTGCAGCAGGGCCTCGCCGGACCGCCACGCGTCGACCTCGTCCCGCCCGACCAACCGCAGTGCCCGGACGACCGGTCCGTCCGTCGCCGGGACCGTCCGGGCCAGATGGCGGTCGTAACCGGCCACCAGCCGCGGCACGACCACCCGGTAGAGGCCGGAGAGCCGGCCCACCGGATCGGCCAGCCGGCCGAGCGCGTCGAGCAGCGGGCCGCTCGAGCCGAACGAGGCGGTCACGCCGTCGGGGTCGAACCAGTCCAGTACCGGCAGGCGGTCGGCCCAGAGCTCGGCGTGCCAGGCATGCTGCGCGCTGACCCCGTCGAGGTGGACCTGGACGGCGGGCGGCGCCGGCTCGGCCGCCCACGCTCCCGTCAGCTCGAACAGCCGGTGCTCGACCCATCGGTACGCCCCGACGAGCGTCGCCGCCCGGATGACCGTCAGCGCGGGCTCTTCGACGACCGGCTCAACCACCGGCCACCGCCTCGGCCGCCTTCGCCCGCTGGGTTGACTCAGTTGGCTCGACCGATCGGGCCGCCTCGGCTGGCTGGGCCGGCTGGGCCGAGCCGACCGCCGGCGGGTGGCCCGGCCGGTAACGGTTCGTGATCGGCATGCGCCGGTCCCGGCCGAAGGCCTTGGTCGTGATCCGGACGCCCGGCGGCATCTGCCGCCGCTTGTACTCGGCCCCGTCGACGAGGCGGACGACGCGGTCGACGACGGCCGGGTCGAACCCGTCGCCCACCAGGTCGGCCGCGGTCCGGTCTCGCTCGACGTAGGCCTCGAGGACCGGGTCGAGCAGGTCGTACGCCGGCAACGACTGGTCGTCGCGCTGGTCGGGGCGCAGCTCGGCCGACGGCGGCTTCTCGAGCACCTCGTGCGGGATCGGCTCCGGCTGGCCGGCGTCGGCGGCCCGGTCGTTGCGGTACCGGCACAGCTCGTAGACGAGCGTCTTCGGCACGTCCTTGATCACCGCGAACCCACCGGCGGAGTCGCCGTAGAGCGTCGAGTACCCGGTGGCCATCTCGCTCTTGTTGCCCGTCGTGAGCACGATCGAGCCGCTGGCGTTCGAAACGGCCATCAACACGACGCCGCGGAGGCGTGACTGCAGGTTCTCGTCGGTCAGACCGGCCGGCGGGCCGTCGAGGACGGTGCCGAGCAGCGCGGTGAGGGCGACGTGCGCGGCCTCGATCGGCACCACCCGGAGGTCGATGCCGAGGCGGTGGGCGAGGTCGTCGGCGTCGGTCCGGGAGCCTTCGCTCGAGTACCGCGACGGCATCGACAGCCCGCGGACGTGGTCTGGACCGATCGCGTCAACCGCGACCGCGGCGACGAGCGACGAGTCGATGCCGCCGGACAGCCCGACGATGGCGTCGCGGAACCCGTTCTTGCCGAGATAGTCCCGGGTGCCGAGGACGAGCGCCTCGTAGACCTCCGCGACATCCGACAGCGGTGCCGGTGCGGGCTGGACGGGGAGGGGCGGCTTCGCGTCGCCGGTCCCCGCGGTCGGCCCGGTCACCTCGACGACCGGCACGGCCGCATCCGGCCGCTCACCGACCCCGCGGACCGGGACGTCCACGACGACGAGATCCTCGGCGAACTGCGCCCCGGCGGCCAGCAGGCCGCCGTCGGCCCCGACGACGAGGCTGGCCCCGTCGAAGACGAGCTCGTCCTGGCCGCCGACCTGGTTGACGTAGGCGATGGCGCACCCGGACTCGACGACCCGCTCCCGCAGCATCGCCAGCCGCTCGGTCCGGCGACGACGTGAGTACGGCGACGCGTTGAGGTTGACGACGACGTCGGCGCCGGCCCGGCCCATCGGCGGGACCGGCCCCGCGGCCGACCAGACGTCCTCGCAGATCGATACGCCGACGAGCGCGCCACCGACCGCATAGAGCGCCGCCGGCTCGACGCCGGGCGTGAACCACCGGACCTCGTCGAAGACGCCGTAGTTCGGCAGCAGCCGCTTGTGGTAGACGCCGACGACCCGGCCGGCCGCGCAGACCGCGGCGGCATTGGCCAGCGGCCGCGGCGTCCCGGCGGCGCCGACGAGCGGGGCGACGAAACCGACGACGGCGACACACTCCCCGGTGGCCGTGGCGACGGCCTCGAGCGCGGCGACGTTGTCGGCGACGAAGCCCGGCTTGAGGAGGAGATCCTCCGGCGGGTACCCGGTGATCGTCAGCTCGGGCAGCACGCAGACGCCGGCGCCGGCGCGGCCGGCCGCGGCGATCGCCTGGAGGATCTTGTCGACGTTGCCGTCGAGATCGCCGACGACGGTGTTGAGCTGCGCGGCGGCCAACCGCAGGTGAGCCACGTCGGAAGAGCCTACCGGGGTGTTCCCGGTGAGCTCGGCGCCCCGCCGTCTCGCGGCGTTCGACCTCCCTGCCGAAAGGGCTCTTCGGGGTCGTCGCCAGCGACGGCGCGGGGCGGCGGGAAACCCCAGCTCGGAGCCCTGTTCACATGGCGTTCATACTGCGGAAGAAGTTTGGACATGGAGGGCTGATGTAATGAACAGGCCGCAGTGGCCGCCATCTGGTCCCGGCAGACGACCAAGCACGGGGCCGAGAAAGCCCGGGCAGAGCGTACGGAGGAGAAGTCGTTGAGCTACCAGGCCGAGTACATCTGGATCGACGGCACCGAGCCGTCCCCGTTGTTGAGAAGCAAGACGCGGATCGTGGAGGACGGAAAGGAACCCGGCATCTGGGGCTTCGACGGTTCGAGCACCAACCAGGCGCTCGGCCACGACTCCGACTGCGTGCTGCGGCCGGTGTTCACCTGCCCCGACCCGCTGCGTGCGCGAAGGCGACAAGCTGGTGATGTGCGAGGTGGAGCTCACCGACTTCACCCCGCACCCCACCAACACCCGGGCCCGGCTGCGGTTCCTGGTCGAGAAGTACGCCGACCAGGAACCGATGTTCGGCATCGAGCAGGAGTACACCTTCATCAAGGACGGGCGGCCGTTGGGCTGGCCTCTCAGCGGCTACCCGGCGCCCCAGGGCCCCTACTACTGCGGCGTCGGCGGCGACAAGATGCCGGGGCGCGACATCGTCGAGCGGCACACGATTGCCTGCATGGACGCCGGTATCGGCATCGAGGGCACCAACGCCGAGGTCATGATGGGCCAGTGGGAGTTCCAGGTCGGCGTCCTCTCGCCGCTGGACGTGTCCGACCAGCTGTGGGTGGCCCGCTGGCTGCTGTTCCGCATCGCCGAGGACTTCGGCGTCTACGCCACGTTGGAGCCGAAGCCGATCATGGGTGACTGGAACGGGGCTGGTGCCCACACCAACTTCTCGACCAAGGCCATGAGGGAAGACGGCGGCTGGGACGCCATCATCGCCGGCTGCGAGGCCATCGGGAAGCGGGTGGACGATCACATCGCGGTCTACGGGATCGGCATCGAGTCCCGCCTGACCGGGGCCCACGAGACCGCGCACTTCAGCAAGTTCAGCTACGGCACCTCCGACCGCGGGGCGTCCATCCGGATCCCGTGGGCTGTGGCCAAGGCCAAGAAGGGCTGGCTCGAGGACCGCCGGCCGAACGCCAACATGGACCCGTACCAGGTCACCGGCATCATGGTGGAGACCGTCTGCAGCGACGCGGCGGGCGACTGAGCCGCCGCCATCGCCGACGTCGGCTCACCGACGTCGAAAGGAGCCGGGCCACCGAGCCCGGCTCCTTTCGCGTCCCCGACCCACTCCCCGATTCGACCCCGGATAGCCCCCGATTCGACCCCGGATAGGCGCACTCGGCGCCAGAACTGAGAGACTGAAGCCGTGCAGAGCCAGCGTGACTACGTCCTGCGAACCGTCGAGGAGCGAGGCATCCGGTTCGTCCAGCTGTGGTTCACCGACGTCCTCGGGACGGCCAAGGCCTTCAACATCACGCCCGCCGAGCTCGAGAACGCCCTCGACGAGGGGATGACGTTCGACGGCTCTGCCATCGACGGCTTCAGCCGGGTCCAAGAGGCCGACGTGCTGGCCCGGCCGGACCTCAAGACGTTCCAGCTCCTGTCGTGGCACGGCGAGGAGCGGCATGCCGAAGGGCGCTACGGCGAGGGCAAATCGGTCGCCCGGGTGTTCTGCGACATCGTCAACCTCGACGGCACGCCGTTCGAGGGGGACCCCCGCCACGCCCTCCGCCGCACCCTCGAGCGGGCCCGGGCGGCCGGCTACACCTTCTTCGCGTCCCCAGAGGTGGAGTACTTCTACTTCGGCGACCCGGATCCTTCCCACTCGCCGACCGTCCTCGACACCGGGTCCTACTTCGACGTCGGCGTCGCCGATCTCCCGAGCACCCTGCGTCGGCGAACGGTGCTGGCGCTGGAGGAGATGGGCATCCCGGTGGAGCGCGCCCAACACGAGGACGCACCCAGCCAGCACGAGATCGACCTGCGGTACACGGACGCGCTGACGATGGCCGACACGGTCATGACCACGCGGCTGGTCGTCAAGGAGCTCGCCCGGCAAGAAGGCGTGCACGCCAGCTTCATGCCGAAGCCGCTGGCCGGCGTGCAGGGATCCGGCATGCACACCCACGTCTCGCTCTGGGAAGGCGAGCGCAACGCGTTCGTCGATGCCGATGACCCGTACGGGCTGTCGTCGGTGGCCCACCGGTTCATCGCCGGCCTGCTCCGGCATGCGCCCGAGATCACCGCGGTGACCAACCAGTGGGTCAACTCGTACAAGCGGCTCGTGAGCGGCTACGAGGCCCCGGTGCACATCGGCTGGGCCCGCAACAACCGGTCCGCGCTCGTCCGCGTCCCGGTCGTCAAGCACGGCAAGGCCGACTCGACGCGCCTCGAGTACCGGGCACCGGACGGCGCGTGCAACCCGTACCTGGCCTTCGCCGTGATCCTCGCCGCCGGTCTCCGGGGCATCGAGGAGGGCTACGAGCTGCCGGCGGAGGCCGACGCCAACCTCTTCAGCCTCTCCGGGCGAGAGCTGGCGGAGAAGGGCATCCAGCCGCTGCCGACCAGCCTCAACGACGCGGTCGACGTCATGGAGCAGTCCAAACTGGTGGCCGACACGCTCGGCGAGCACGTCTTCGAGTGGTTCCTGCGCAACAAGCGGGCCGAGTGGACGGCGTACAAGTCCGAGGTAACCCAGTTCGAGCTCGACCGGTACTTCCCGGCCCTGTGATCGGCTGACACCGTGATCTCAGCCGACCCTGTGATCTCAGCCGACCCTGTGATCTCGGCGGAAACCGTGAGCTCAGCCGCAGCCTGGAGCTCAGCCGCCGCCATGAGCCGTTCGGCCCCGGACCGAGACGGCTGAGCCCGATGGAGCCTCTCCTCTGCTACCCCGATCCACTGCCGGCCGAGCTCCAGGCCGCGCTGCGCCAGGGTGGCTACGACTTCCGCTGTCTCAACCGACCGGAGATGGTCGACGTCACGGAGCAGTCGGCGACCAAGGACGGATGGGCCGGTGCCCTCATCAGCGCGGCGGCCGACCTGGCGGGCGGGATCGCCTTCTGCCGGCACCTCCGGCGCCGCGAGGTACCGCTCAGCCCGCTCCTGCTCGTCATTGCCCCGACCCAGGTCGCGGAGCTGCAGCTCCGCGACGACCTCTTCGACGACTTCTGCGTCCAGCCGGCCGGCGGCGAGGAGATCGTCGCTCGGCTCGAGCACCTCTTCTGGCGGTCCGGTCGGGGCCTGCAGCCGGACCTCATCGAGTACGGCCCGCTGGTCCTCAACCTCGAGACGTACCAGGCCGCCGTGGCCGGCCGCGTGCTCGACCTGACGTACATGGAGTACGAGCTGCTCCGCTTCCTGGCCGCCCACCCGGGCAAGGTGTTCACCCGCGAGACCCTGCTCAACCGGGTCTGGGGGTACGAGTACTACGGCGGCGCGCGCACCGTCGACGTCCACGTCCGTCGGCTCCGGGCGAAGCTCGGTGAGGAGCACGCCCACCTGATCCAGACGGTCCGGTCCGTCGGTTACCGGTTCGGCCAGCTCGGCTGGGCCCCCGCCCCGCCCGCCAGCCCGGCTACGGCGCCACCGTCGCTCGCCTGAGTCGTTCGCTGGGTGGTTCGCCTGGGTCGTTCGCCCAGTGCGGGCTCCGGTGTCGGGCTCCGCTGTCAGGGCCGCGCGGTCAGGGCCGCGGCACGTACGCCCAGGCCTCGACCTCGACCCGCGCCCCGAGCGGCAGCGCGGCGACGGCCACGGCGGAGCGGGCCGGGCGAGGGGCGCCGAACGTGGCGATCCACACGGCGTTGACGTCGGCGAAGTCGGCCATATCGACGAGGAAGAGCGTCGTCTTCACGACGTCGTCGAGCGTCGCGCCCTCGGTCGCCAGGACGGCGGCCAGGTTCTCCAGGGCTCGCCGGAGCTCGGCGACGGTGCCGCCGGGGACGACGGCGGGCGTGCCGTCAGGTCCGGGAGCGGCGCCGAGCTGGCCAGAGGTGACGACCCAGTCGCCGCCCCGCACCACCGGGCGGTACGGACCGATCGGCGGCGACGGCTCGGTCACCGGGTCGCCCCGCGACGGGTCGGCCAGGTCGGCGGGAGCCCGTCGGCCAGCCACGCCGCCGCCGCGGCGGCGGCGAAGACCGCGTCGGAGCCGTTGACCGGCCAACGATCGGAACGGTGCATGGTCACCTCCACCCGGGGAGTGTCGCGCGCCGCGAGGACGCCGAAGGACCGGATCGTCAGATCGTGGACCTCGCCGACTTCGTCGACGGCGATGCCTTCCGACCGGACCCAGCCGAGCGCCTGGTGGACGGCGCCGATGCAGTAGGAGCGCAGCACGACCGGGTCGAGCAGCTCACCGGCCCAGACGTCGACCGCGACGGTGCCGTCCTCGGCGATCGCCGCCCGCGCCCGGCCGCCGGACGGCCCGACGACGTCGGCCGGCGTGCCCGGACCGGTACGGCCGTCCGCCGACGCGGCGAGGGCGGCGAGAGCGACCGACGCCTCGACCCAGCCGGCCCCCCGGAGATCGGCCGACGTCGGCGGTCCGGCGACGTCGGCCACCTCGACGGCCAGCCCGGGTGCGACGGCCTGCACATGGCCGGCGATCGCGTCGAGCGGATCGAGCGCGGAGCGGCCGGCGAGCGCACCGCGGCCGACCCGCAGCACCCCGGTCCCGTCGGCCCGAACGCCGAGGGCGACCGGTGGTCGCTTGGGGCCACGGCGGACGACGTCCTCGCGGGACCAGACGACGCGCACCGGTACGCCGAGCGCGGCGGCCAGCCGGGCGGCGTCGTCGGCGACGGGGGAGTGGCGCTTGCCGCCGAACGCGCCGCCGTTGACCAACGGCGACGCCGGCGTACCGCCGGGCACGCACCACGACGCGTCCGGCTCGAGGTACGCGGGCTCGACCCACGTCGTGCGCAGCGTCAGCGCCCATTCCCCGTCCGGGACGTCGACCGGATGGCGCAACGGCGCAGTCGAGTTCCGGCCCTGTACCTTGCCGGCTCGACGCCGCGCGTCCGCCACGTCGGCCCCGACGACGAGCTCGCCGTCGCGGTCGGGTACGGCCACGACGGCCCCGGCGGGCGCGGTGTCGTCGGCGAAGCCGGCCCGGCCGAGCACGGCGTCGGGACCGGACGACTGGAAGGCCGGCCCTTCGAGCTGGGCGCGCCAGCTCATGAGCAGCGGGTCCCGGGCCGGGGGCGAACCGGTGTGGTCATCCGGGTCGGGGTCGCCGTTCGAGACGGCCGGGGCGGCGTCGCGTTCGACGGCCAGGACGTCACAGGCCGCATCGACGACCGTCTCCCAGCCGGTGCAGCGACAGAGGTGGGCCAACAGCGCCGATCGGACGGCGGCCTCGTCGACCCGCTGGCGGCGGGTGGCGAGGGCGGCCAGCCGGAGGACGATCCCCGGCGTGCAGAACCCGCACTGGCTGGCCCCGGCGGCGGCGAACGCGTCGGCCCACCGCTGGCGGACGTCCGGGTCGAGCCCGTCGACCGTCGTCACCTGCCGGCCGGCGATACGTCGGAGTGGCGTGACGCAGGCGACCCGCGGTGCCCCGTCGACCCACACCGTGCAGCAGCCGCACTGGCCCTGGGGACTGCAGCCGTCCTTGGGGGCGCGACAGTCGAGGCGCTCGCGCAGGGCGTCGAGCAGGGATACGTCGTCGTCGGCCGCCTCGACGGATCGCCCGTCGAGGCCGAAGGAGATCAGCTGAACGAAGAACCGCAGCCGCAGGTGCGGGTGGCGTTCGGGTTCGTGATGTGGAACCCGGCCCCCTGCAGCCCGTCGCTGTAGTCGAGCGTCGCGCCGGTCAGCAGCTCGGCGCTGGCCGAGTCGACGACGACCCGGACGGTGCCGAACTCCCGGACGACGTCGTCGTCGTCGACCTCGGAGTCGAAGAACATCTCGTAGCTGTAGCCCGAGCACCCGCCGGGCTTGACCGCGACACGAAGGGCCAGGCCGTCACCCTCCTCCTCGGAGAGCAGGGCCGCGACCTTCTCGGTCGCCACGTCGGTCAGCGTCACCGGGTCGGGCTTCTTGCCGATGCTCACCGAGGTCGCCATCGTCGTCACGGTTTCCTCCTCGTCGGCCCCGGGCTGTCCACCCGGGCTACCGGCTCGATCTCTCGGGGCCGACCAGCGACCCCGACGTACGGAGCCATGTTACCGACCCCAGCCGATCACCGGCGCGCCAGGCCCGTTATCGGCGGCCGGCGGAGCGTTCGGCCGGCCGCCCACCGACTGGCATCGGCGGCAACACCGGTAGAATTACCGGCTGTGCCTGCCCAAACGCCACCGCAACGCCCCGGGGAGGCACCGGCGCACCCAGGGGCCGGTCGACCGTCGGCGGACGAGGCCCGAGACGCGCTGCGGGCGGTCATCGACCCCGAACTGGGCGCGGACATCGTCGATCTCGGCATGGTCCGTCAGCTCGACGTCCGGGCGGACGGGACCGTCGACGTCGAAGTAGCGCTGACGATCGCCGGCTGCCCACTGCGGAGCCAGATCGAACGGGACGTCCGTGGCCGGCTGGCCGGGCTTCCCGGCGTCACCGCGGTCGAGCTGTCCATCGGGGAGATGGACCCGGCGGAGAAGGCGGACGTCATGGCCCGGGCCCGCTGGAAGGCCCGGGAGGACGCGCCGACGACGGCCGTGTCGGCGACGACCCGCGTCCTGGCCGTCGCGTCCGGCAAGGGCGGCGTCGGCAAGTCTTCGGTCACCGTCAACCTGGCGGTCGCGCTGGCCCGGCGAGGGCTCACCGTCGGCCTCCTCGACGCCGATATCTGGGGGTTCTCGGTGCCGCGGCTCCTCGGGATGGACGGCGGTGTCGAAGCCCGCGACGGCAAGATGGTGCCGCTCGAACGAACGGTCCCCGGCCCGAACGGGGACGGCCGGCTGCGGGTGCTGTCGATGGGGTTCCTGGCCGACGAGGAACGGGCGATCATGTGGCGCGGCCTCGTCCTCAACCGGGCCGTCCAGCAGTTCCTCCAGGACGCCCACTGGGGCGACCTCGACTACCTCCTCGTGGACCTGCCGCCGGGGACGGGTGACGTCCAGATGGGCCTGGCCCGCCTCCTGCCGCGTACGGAGATGCTCGTCGTCACGACGCCACCGCTCGCCGCCCAGAAGGTGGCGGCCCGGGCCGCGGACATGGCCCGGCGCGGCTATCTCCGGGTCGCGGGGGTGATCGAGAACATGAGCGACTTCACCTGCGAGCACGGCACGACCTACGCGCTCTTCGGCACCGGCGGCGGCGCGCGGCTGGCCGGCGACCTCGGTGTCCCGCTCGTCGGCACGGTGCCGCTGCACCCCGACGTCTCGGCCGCTGGCGACGCCGGTGAGCCGGTCGCGCTCGGCGACGGCGAACTGGCCGCCGTCTTCGCCGAGCTCGCTCGGTCGATCGCCGAGGAGGTCGCGCCGGTCGTCGAGACGGCCGGCTGCACGGCCCGGCTGATCGAACGCGTCGAAGCGGCGGTGGCCGCCGACGGCTGACGTCGAGCCGTTAGAAAGGTCGACCCCACTAGGGGACGGGCGACCGCTACCGAGTCGTCGGCGTCGAGGTCCAGACGCCGTCGATCTGCGCCTCGTCGTCACCGGCGAGGTCGCCCCGGTCCGCGAAGGGCACGACGGCCCGTCCGTCGACGGCCAACTTCTGGAGGTGGGCCCACAGCGAGTTGCGGGCCACGGGGAACAGTCGGGCATCGACGTCGGCGTAGACGGCCGGCAGCAGTTCGTCGACGGTGGCTCGGTCGGCGGTCGCCAGGGCGTCGGCGACGACCGCCTCCCTGGCCAAACGGTGGGCGACGATGCCGCCCACGACGGTGGCCGGCTCGTCGATCAGGCGACCGTGGCCGGGAGCGATCGCCACCAGCGGCGGGTCGAGCCGGAGCAGCCGGTCGAGGCTGCCGAGATAGGCGGCCATGTCGCCGTCCGGCGGGCGGATGACGACGGTCGAGCCCTCCATGACGTGATCGCCGGAGAGCAGGTAGCGCGGCTCCTCGAGCAGCCAGCACAGGTGGTTCCCGGCATGCCCGGGCGTGTGGACAGCCCGGACCCGGTACGGGGGGACGTCGAGCGTCCAGCCGTCGGCGGCCAAGAGGTCGGGAACGAAGCCGTCGCGGGCGCTGAACCCGACCGTCTCGGCGCCAGCGGCGTCGGCCAGTGGACGGGCGCCCGGTGCGTGGTCGGGATGGGTGTGGGTGGTCAGGACCCAGCGGACAGCGACCGCCGAGCTCGTCGACGAGGGCCAGGATGGCCCGGCGGTGACCGGCGTCGTCAGGACCGGGGTCGACGACGGCGAGATCGTCGGTGCCGATCACGTAGGTGTTCGTCCCCGGGCCGGTCATCATCCCGGGGTTCGGGGCGGTCAGGCGGACCAGTCCGGGCAGGAGCCGGTCGGGCCGCCCGGGCGACGGGGCCGGCCCGGCAGCGCCGTCGGGCACGGCGACCGGGCCGCTCACCCGCTCGTTCCCGGCATTGCGCCGACGGCTCCGTCGTCGTCGGGGTCCCCGGGGAGGGCGATCCGGGCACCGCGCCCTTCGATGAGGACTCGGGGCACGACCGGCGGCACGGCGCCGACGGCGGCGGCCGCCGCGACGAGCTCGGCAGCGGTCCGGAAGCGGCCGATGTCCTGGAGGCTCCGGACGGTCGGCACCATCAACTCGATCTCGCCGACCCGGTGCCGGGCGAGAGCGTCGGCCGGCCGGACCCACTCGTCGGCGACCGTCTCGGCGGCGTCGTGGGTGGCGATCTGGCCGGGCGGGGCGACGGCGACGAAGAACCGGGTGTCGTAGCGACGGGGCCCGCCTTCGGGGGTGACCCAGTGGGCGAAGTAGTGGACCCGGTCGGCGGCGAGCCGCAGGCCCTCGGACCGGCAGACGTCGACGAAGCGGCGCCGGCCGGCGTTGACGTCGGCCCGGTGGGCCGAGAACCGGGCCGACGTCGTCGGGTCGTCCAGGGTCAACACCGTCGTGCCGTCCGGGCCGTAGGCGAGCAGCAGGCCGGCCTCCTCGAAGCACTCCCGCAGGGCGGCCACCCAGTAGGCCAGACCGCCGGAGCCGATGCCGAGGATCTCGCTGGCCGCCGCGTCGGTGCGGCCAGCGACGCACGCCTCGGCGTCCGGACCGGCGTCGGCCGGGTCGACGGCACCACCCGGGAAGACGTAGGCGCCGCCGACGAAGACCGAACGCGGGTTCCGGCGGACCATCAGCACTTCGAGCGGACCGGCCGGGTTGTCGCCGTCCCGGACGAGCAAAACGGTCGCCGCGAGCCGCATCGGCGGCAGGTCGGCCGGTCCGTCGGCGGCGGGCGGCTGGCCCACACGGGGCTGATCGGCGGGTGGGACCACCGTCCGAGGCTACCCGGGGGCGGCCGACCGCACGGGTCCCGGAGGCTGGTCTACGCTGACCGGCACATCGTCCCACCAGGCATCTTGTTTGCCCGGCTGGGAGGCCCCGCAAAGCCGCCACCATCGCGAGGACCGATCTCATGGCAGACAACGCCGACCAACCAAAACGCTCTCAAGACGCCAAGGACCGCAGTCGAGCCCAGAGCCGGGCGGTCAGTGGTAAGGAGGCCGCCCGTGGGACGGCCGGCCAACGGACCGCCACCAAACCCGGCACGCAGAAGGGGGGCGGCCAGAAGGGCGCCGGGCCGAAGGGCGCCGGGGCCGGCAAGGGGTCACCGTCGGGTCGCGGCCCGGCCGCCAAGGGCTCGAACGGGAAGGGGACGGGGCAGCGGCCACCGCGATCGGGCGGACGCTCGACCGCGCCCGGCCCCCGCCGGCCGTCGACGGCCCTGCTCACGTGGGGCATCGTCGGTCTCGTCGTGGTCGTCGTCGTCGTCCTGGTCGTCATCAAGGTCTCGACGGGGTCGGGGGGCGGCAGCGCCGGGGCCACACCGCCGGCGGCCCCCCTGTCAGCGTCGATCGCCCACGACATGACCAACATCCCGGCGTCGGTCTACAACACCGTCGGCGTGACATCGCCGACAGTCGCGGTGTCGCCGCCGAAGATCATCTCCGGGCAACCGCCGCTCACGCTAAACGGCAAGCCGGGCTACCTCTACATGGGCGCGGACTACTGCCCGTACTGTGCGGCCGAGCGGTGGTCGATCGTCGCCGCGCTCTCCCGCTTCGGCACAATCAGCGGGTTGCAGACGATGCAGTCCAGCTCGACCGACGTCCATCCGAGCACCCAGACGGTCACGTTCGTCAAAGCCAACTACACGAGCCAGTACATCTCGGCCGTGCTGAAGGAAGTGCTGAGCAACAAGAAGCTGCCGACAGGCTCCGGCTACGAACCGCTGCAGAAGCTCGACAAGTCCGAGACAGCGCTGGTCAAGAAGTACAACGAAGAGAAGTACACCGGGAACACAACGAGCAGCGGGTCGAGCATCCCGTTCATAGACATCGGCAACAAGGCCGTCTCGTCCGGCGCCAGCTACACACCCGGCGTACTGGCCGGGCTGACGCGGGCGCAGATCGCCGGCGACCTCTCCGACCCGACGAACCCGGTGACCAGGGCGATCATCTCGGTGGCCAACTACCAGTCGGCGGCCATCTGCTCGATCGACGGCGGCCAACCGGGGGCGGTCTGCACCAGCAAGGGCGTGACGGCGGCGGCCAAGGCACTCAACATCTCGGCGTCCTGACGGACGACGGCTGACCGGCCTTGAGGGACGACGGCAGACGACGATGGCCGAGGCAGCTACCAACGAACGCATCGACGCCCCCGCCCGCTGGCGGGTGGCGACCGCGCTGGTGCTCTCGTTGGCCGGCCTCGGTGTCTCGATCTACCTGACGATCGACCACTTCGCCAAGATCCCACTGGCCTGCAGCGACACCGGCGTCATCAACTGCGAGAAGGTCACGACGAGCGCGCAGTCGCACTTCCTCGGGATCCCGGTCGCCGTGCTCGGCCTGGCGTTCTACTTGGCGATGACCGTCATCAACCTGCCGTCGCTCTGGTACACGGCCGACCGGCGGGTGCACATCGCCCGGCTCGCGATGGCGTCGGTCGGCGTCGTCTTCGCCCTCTACCTCGTGTCGGCCGAGCTGCTCATCATCGGCAACATCTGCCTGTGGTGCACGTCGGTGCACGTCATCACGTTCCTGCTGTTCATCCTCATCATCTCGACCGTGCTACCCATGCTCGGCTGGAGCGGTCGCGCCGAGACCGAAGAGTACTGAGATGTCGAGGGGTGCTGGTCACGAGGGGTGCTGGTCACGAGGGGTGCTGGCCGGTCAGTGAACGTCGACGGTGACTGACGACGACCCCGGCGCGAGCCCGGCACCGACTCCACCGCCGCGCCCGGCCCGGGCGCCCCGGCGGGCGACGACGACCCTCCTCACGTGGGGGGTCGTCGGTCTCGTCCTGGTCATCGTCGTCGTTCTCGTCGTCATCAAGCTCACCAGCTCGTCGCCACCGCCGGGCACAGCGCCGCTGGCGTCGCCGCTCCCGTCAGGGGTCACACAGCAGCTGGCGCACATCCCGGCCGCCGTCTACGACGCCGTGGGCGTCACGTCGCCGTCGGTGGCGGTCACGCCGCCGACGGTCGTCGCCGGCCGGTCGGTCTGGACGGTCGACGGTAAGCCCGGCGTCCTCTACGTCGGCGCGGAGTTCAACCCGTTCTGCGCGGCCCAGCGGTGGGCGGTCGTCGCGGCCCTCGCCCGCTTCGGGAAGTTCGCCGGCCTCCAGACGACCCAGTCCAGCTCGACCGACGTCTTCGGCGACACGCAGACGGTGACGTTCGCGGGCGCCACGTTCACCAGCCGGTACGTCACCGTCGCGTTGCGCGAGCACTACGGCAACGTGCAGAACAGCTCCGGCACCGGTTGGGCCGTGCTCGACCGGTTGACCGGGACCGAGGCGGCGATCGCCAACCGGTACGACACGCCGCAGTACACCGGAGCGGCCACAAAGGGGCAGTCCGTTCCGTTCATGGACATCGCGAACCAGGTGGTCGCCGGGACGTCGTACTCGCCGTCCATCCTGCAGGGCCTGACGACGAGCCAGATCGCCACCGGGCTGTCGACACCGAAGGACCCCGTGACCCAAGCCATCGTGGCCAGCGCGAACTACCTGTCGGCGTCGGTCTGCTCGGTGGACGGTGACCGACCGGCGTCGGTGTGCACCAGCCGGGGAGTCGCCGACGCGTCGAAAGTCCTCGGGCTGGCTCCCTGAGCGGGCCTCGCTGAGCAGGCCTTCCTCGGGCCGGCCTTTGGCCCGCCCCTCCCTGGGCCCGTACCGGTTCAGCCGGCCCGGCGGTCGAGGAGCTGCTTGCGCTCGGTCTCGTTGAGGCCACCCCAGATGCCGTGCGGCTCACGGATCTCGATGGCGTAACCGAGACAGTCGTTCCGGACGTGACATCCGGCACAGATCGACTTCGCTCGGGACTCCCGGGCGATCTTCTCTTCCTTGCGCTCCGCGTGCGACGGCGGGAAGAAAGCCGTCGACTGCGGCCCGCGACACGCTGCCTTGGTCTGCCACATCTCTATGCCCTGCTGCATCGCCACCCCGTTGGGACCCCCTCCCTATCCGCAACCAGGGTATCGCTGCCGCTCAGGAACAGACAAGGGGGTTTAGCAGGGACTTCGCGGCCCCGGTCGAGCTCTGCGGTGTCGGTCGGCCGACCGGGGCAGCCTGCTCGGGCCGCTCCGGGCCACGCGGTCGGGGGCCGTTGGAGCGGAGTGGCCGGCACTACGCTCCCCGCGGATGGACGTGGCGAGCTTCTGTGCGGCGAGCCGGGTGCTGATCGTCGCCGGCAAGGGCGGCGTCGGCAAGACGACGATGACGTCCGCCCTGGCCGCGATGGCCGCCGACGGCGGGATGTCGGTCCTCGTCGTCGAGCTCGAGGGCCGGCCGGGCATCCCGGCCGCCTTCGACCGGCGGCGACCGGAGCACCCACTCGGGTACGACGAGGCGGTGCTGTACGACGCGCCGGGCGGTGGCACCGTCCGCGGCCGGCGGCTCACGCCGGACGACGCGCTGCTCGAGTACCTGGCCGACCACGGCCTGCAGCGGGTATCGAAGCGCCTGGTCTCGTCGGGCGTGGTCGACGTCGTGGCGACGGCGATCCCGGGTATCCGGGACGTCCTCGTCCTCGGCAAGGTCAAGCAGCTCGAACAGGCCGAGGTGGCCGACCTCATCGTCGTCGACGCCCCGGCCACCGGCCATGCCATGACGTTCTTGACGTCGGCCAGCGGGCTGCTCGACGCCGCCCGTTCCGGCCCCGTCCGCACGCAGGCCGAGGATGTCGTCGCGCTGCTGTCGGATCCGGCGCGCTGCCGCGTCGTCCTCGTCACGCTGCCCGAGGAGATGCCGGTCAGCGAGACCGTCGAGGCCGGCTACCAGCTGGAGGACCGGGCGGGTGTGCAGCTCGGGCCGGTGATCGTCAACGGCTGGGACGACCTGCCGAACGGCCTGACGAGTGGGACCGCCGAGGCCGCCGAGGCCGCCGGTGTCCATCTCGAGGCGGAAGGCCTCGCCGCGCTCGAAGCCGCCCGGCGGTTCCGGGTCCACCGGCACGAGCTGGCGGCCGAGCAGGTCGAGCGGCTGGCCCGCGAGCTCCCGCTCCCGCAACTGCGCACGCCGGCACTGGCGACGGCGTCGATCGGGCCCGACGAGATCGGCATCCTCTCCCGGGCGCTGACCGACGGGGTCGAGCGACTGGCCGACGAACCGGAGGACCGGTGACCGGCCCGGCCACCGACAGGGCGTCCGCGGCCGGGCCCTCCGTTACTCCCCCGCCCGAGGCCGGCGGTCCGGACGGGGACTTGACGTCGCTCGCCGCCGACCGCCGGGTCGTCGTCTGCTGCGGACCGGGCGGCGTCGGCAAGACGACGATCGCCGCGACGTTCGCGCTCCAAGCCGCCCGATCGGGGCGCCGGGCGTGCGTCGTGACGGTCGATCCGGCCCGCCGGCTAGCCGACGCGCTCGGTGTCGACTCGCTGCCGAACACGCCGGCACCGGTCGACGGCGACTGGCCAGGAAAGCTGTACGCCGTCATGCTCGACACGAAAGGGACGTTCGACGACCTCGTCCGTACGTACGCGCGGACCCCCGAACAGGCGACGTCGATCCAGGGCAACCGGCTGTACCAGAACCTGGCCGGCGCGCTGTCGGGCACGCAGGAGTACATGGCGATGGAGAAGCTCTACGAACTGACCGACAGCGGGGACTACGACATCGTCGTCGTCGACACCCCGCCGACCCGCAACGCCCTCGACCTCCTCGACGCCCCGCGCCGGCTGACGCAGTTCTTGGAGAACCGGCTCTTCCGGGCGCTGCTCCTGCCCACTCGGGCCGGCCTGAAGGCGGTGAGCATCGCCACCCGAGCGCTGCTCCGGACGATCTCGAAGGTGGCGGGAGCCGAGATCGTGGACGACGCGGTGGCGTTCTTCCAGGCGTTCGGTGGCATGGAGGAAGGGTTCCGCGACCGGGCGAAGGCCGTCCGCGCCCTCCTCGCCGACCCCGCGACGGCCTATGTCCTCGTCACGTCGCCGCGCCCCGACGCGGTCGAAGAGGCCGAATACTTCGCCGGCAAGCTCGCCGACACCGGCATCGTCCCGGCCGGTCTCGTCGTCAACCGGGTCCACCCCCGGTTCGGCGGCGAAGAGCTGTCGTTCCCCGTCTCGGCCGCTGACGGCAATCTGGCGGCGATCGTCGCCAACCTCGACGAGCTCGACGAGCTGGCCGGTCGCGACGAGGCCGTCTATCGCACGCTCGCCGACCGCGTCGCCCCGGCGCCGGTGCGGCCGGTACCGATGCTCGGGACCGACGTCCACGACGTCGCCCGGCTGACCACCGTCGCCGACCACCTCTTCGGGGGGGCGCCATCGGGGGCCGACGGACGCGTCGGGTAGAGTCAGGCCGTGCGTACCATCCTGGTCGCCAGCGACGCCCCGACCGTCCGCCACGAGCTGGCGTCGGTGACCGAAGGGCCCGACATCGAGGTCGTCCAGGTCGCGTCCGGTCCCGAGGTCGTCGAAGCCGTGCTCGCCGACCCGCCGGACCTGGTCGTCGTCGACATGCAGATGGGCAACATGGGCGGCATGGCGGTCTGCCTCGAGCTGCGGCTGGATGAGTCGTACCTCGACATCCCGCACGTGCCGGTGCTGATGCTCCTCGACCGGCGGCCGGACGTCTTCTTGGCCCGGCGCTCCGGTGCCGAGGGCTGGCTCGTCAAGCCGCTCGACCCGCTCCGGCTCCGGCGGGCGACGGCGACCCTGCTCGACGGCGGGACGTACGCCGACGACGCGTACCAGCCGGTACCGGTGCTGGTCGGCGGTGGGCCGACGTTGGCCGCCGGGTCCGCAAGCGACACCTGACCGGAGGATCGCCGTGCCCGGGAGCCGCTCGAACCGGCCTCCACCCGGTCAGTCACCCACCCGTCGCCACTGGTGGCAGCGGCCGGACCGTGACGCCCGGGAGACGACGCCGGCCGACGAAGCGTACGAGAGCTCGGCCGCCGGTGAGCAGGAACGGCTGATCACCGACGCGCTGGCCGACCTGCGGGACATGGACGTCCGCGAGGTCATGACCCCCCGGACCGACGTCGCCACCCTGACGATCCCGGTCACCGCCGACGACGTTGCCCAGGCGGTACGGGAGTCCGGCCACAGCTGCTTCCCCGTCGTCAACGACGATCTCGACGACCTCGTCGGCATCCTCTTCGTGAACGACCTGTTCCGGTCGCGATCCCGCCGGTCCCCGGCTACGGCGCCGACGCCGGTCGACGGGGACGCCGACGTGGCGGTCGAGCCGTCCGGACAGCCGTCGCCGCTCGAGATCTCCCGCCGCCTACGGCAGCCCTACGTCATCCCCGAGTCCCGGCGCATCCTCGAGGCGCTGGTCGAGATGCGCCGGCAGCGGCGCGGGTTCGCGGTCGTCGTCGACGAGTACGGCGGCGTCGCCGGCGTTCTCACGGTCAAGGACCTGCTGGAGCCGATCGTCGGCGACCTGCACGACGAGTTCGACCCGGTCGACGACGAGCCGGCCGTCGTCCGCGTCGACAACGCCCGCTGGCTGGTCGACGGGCGGGCGAACGTCGACGACGTCCGCGAGCGGCTCGGCATCGAGATCCCCGACGGTGACTACGTGACGCTGGCCGGCTTCGTCCTCGACTGCCTCGGCCACATTCCCGAGGACGGCGAGTCGTTCCTCCTCGATGGCTGGGACCTCCGGATCCAAGAGATGGACAAGCGACGGATCGTCAAGGTCGTCATCCGCCGACCCGTCGAGGCCGGCGAGGCACCGTCGACCAACGGGACCGGCCCGCTCCGCGGTACCGACGGCCCGGGCGGAACCGACGATCGAGCCACTGGCGGGCCCGGCGAGACGACCGCCGCGCCTTCGGGCAGCCCCCGACGTCGCGGCTAGGCTGGTCCCTCGCTGGAGCCAGTGGTTCCGGCAACGGGCTGTGGCGCAGTTTGGTTAGCGCGCTGCGTTCGGGACGCAGAGGTCCCCGGTTCAAATCCGGGCAGCCCGACCACTGAAAGGCCAGGTCAACTGGTTTGCTCGCACTCCGTCTGGCCGACCGCGAGCGAGCGGCTCTTGGTCCGGTCAGCCGCGTCGGTCGTGGCCCGGTCGGGCGCCGGCGTTACCCCACTGTCGCGCTGGTACCAGCACCGACCGGCGCCTCTCCATGCGCGCGCCACCGTACGAGCAGCTTGCCCAGCTCCCATAGCACCAGGAGCCCGACGGCCGGCACGAGTGCCCAACCCCATTCCCCCAAGTTGAGCTGCGTGGTGTCCAGAATCCGGCGCAGGGCATCCATTTGGGTGGTGAGCACGGCCAAGGCGAGCTCGATGAAGAGCGCTCGGTTCATCTGACGGCTATCGAACGTGGCCGTGGTGAAGATCGAATCGGTCTCGCTCCGGCACTCCAGCGCCGCCACGATAAGGCACAGCGCGAACGCCGTGAAAGCGATCGACTGGCCGACGGGCTCGCTGTGGAAGTGTGACGTCCCCAGCTGGATCATCCCCAACAGCCCGATGGTGATGACGAGGCCGGCCAACCCCACGGTTGCTACGAGGCCCGGCGTGAGCACCGAGGACCCTCGCGCCCTCGGAATGCGTTTCATGAGCCCGGGAGTCTCTTTATCGAAGCCAAGGGCGAAGCCGAAGGCGGCGTTGACGAAGAAATGGATCCACAACACCTGGGCCGGATTGAACGGTGCACCGTCGGCGATGTTGAAGAGGGATGCCCCAAGGAACGTCAGGACGAAGACCACCAGGAGCACGAGCACGAACCGGATGTACTTCGTCAGATTGTCGAAGATCTTTCGACCTTGTTCGACGGCGTAGACGATGGTGGCAAAGTTGTCATCCGACAGGATCATCCGCGCCGCGTTCTTCGCCACCTCGGTCCCGCTGCCCATGGCGATCCCGATGTCCGCGGACTTAATGGCCGGCGCGTCGTTGACGCCGTCACCGGTCATGGCCACGACCTCGCCCTTCCGCTTGAGCGTGTCCACCAGGAGCACCTTGTGCTCGGGGGCGACCCGCCCCACCACGCCGATGTTGTCGATCCGGGCCAGGCGCTCCTCCTCGGAGAAGGCGGCGAAGTCAGCCCCCAAGATGGCTTCCCCGGTAATGCCGAGTTGCGAGGCGATGGCCGCTCCCGTCGTGACGTCATCACCGGTGATCATCCGCACCCGGATGTGCGAAGCCTGGGCCTCGGCCACCGCTGCCTTGGACTCGGCGCGGGGTGGGTCGACCATCCCCACCAGGCTCGTCATCCTCAGGTCGGTCATATGGTCGAGCAGGTCGCCGTGAGGGTCGAACGTCGACGAGTCAAGGTCTCGCACCGCCGCCGCCATCACCCGTTCGCCGACCCCGGCCATGCGTTCAACGTCTTTCTGGAACCGCTGCGCCAAATCCGTGTCCCACGGGATGACCGCGCCGGCCGACAGAGCCGTCGATGCCCGCCCCATGACCGCCGGCGCCGCGCCTTTCACGTAACAACGGACCATTGGCCGGCCATCGGTGTCGATCATTTCGTGGAAGGTGGCCATCAGCTTGTAGGTCGGGTCGAAGGGGAGCGTGGCCACCCGCGGTAGGCGCTCCCGGGTCGTCTCGATGTCGATGCCCGCCTTGTGGCCGAGAACCAGCAGCGCCCCCTCCGTCGGGTCGCCCACTACGGCTCCGTTCACGATGGCGGCGTCATTGGCTACGAGGAAGGGCGAGATGGCGTCCTCGATGGTGTTGCCCGTACCGGCAGGATGGGTGACACGTCCTTCGAGGCCGTAGCCGGAGCCGCTGATCTCGTAGCGTTCCGTTGGATCGAGCACCTCCACCACCGTCACCTGGTTCATGGTGAGGGTCCCGGTCTTGTCCGAGTTGATCGCCGAAGTAAACCCCAGGGTCTCCACGGCGGCGAGCTCCTTGACCAGCGCGTTGCGCTTGGCTAGCTCGACGCTGCCGAGCGAAAGGATCACCTGGGTGACCGTCGGCAGCGCCTCGGGGATGGCCGCAATGGCCAGAGACACCGCCGCCACGAAGAGCACGTCCCAGGCCTCCCCGCGGCTGCGCCCCAAAGCGAACATTACGATCATCGTGAGCCCGGCCACTCCCACGATCCACAGGGTGAGGTTGTTGAGCTCCCGAGTGAGCGGCGACTCCTCCTTCGCCGTCGCCTGGAGCATTCCCGAGATCTTCCCCATCTCGCTCTGCGCGCCGGTCCCCGTGACGACCATGACGCCACTGCCGTGGGTGACCGGCGTGTTCATGAACGCCATGTTCACCTGGTCGCCCGGTGGGGCCGACTCGCCGTGGACGGCCGCGACCTCCTTCTGGGCGGGGACACTCTCACCCGTGAGCGCCGACTCGTCGATCTGCAGCGCACTAGCCTCGATGATCCGGCCATCTGCCGGCACCTCGTCGCCGGCCGCCAGGAGCACGACGTCCCCCACGACCACCTGCTCGGCGGCGGTCTTGATCTCCACCCCGTCCCGCCGGACTCGGGCCGTGATCTTCATCATCGACTTGAGCGCGTTCATCGCACTCTCGGCTTTGCCCTCCTGGCGCAGACCCACCACCGCGTTGAGGATCGTCAGGGCGACGAGGAGGATGCCGGTCGACCACTCCTTGATGACGAAGGAGACAATGGCGGCTCCGACCAGGATCAGTTGCATGTAGGTCCGGTACTGGTCGATGAAGCGGCGCCAACCCGGCTTGGACTTCTCCTCGGGCAAGGCGTTGGGCCCGTGCTCGGCCAGCCGCTCCGCGGCTTGCTTGGCCGAGAGCCCGACGGCCGGGTCCACTTCGAGGGCTCGGGCGACGTCCTGTGCGTCGCGGGCATACCAGCGCGTCGACTCTGTGACGGTTACGACCCCATGGGCGCCGGGCGCGGTCGTCACGATCCGAACGTCGCGACGAGGACGGCCTCGGTGGGCTGCACGTCGCCCCCCTCACCATGGCATTGGCCCCAGTCCTCACCGAGCCATATCGGGAAAGTCCCGGCACTGAACATTGGGCGGAACCGGTAGGCGGTCCCGGCCATCATCGACTCGGGTTTACGCGCCGGCTTCGTCATCGGGCTGACGGCCACACCGTCGAAGTTACCGCGCGAGGGGTTGCACTGAAAGGGGAAGTTTGGCAAGGAGGTAACCGCATGACGCTCGGGTCGGAGAACATCCACACCAGCCCCCGATCAGGTTCGAGGTCGTCCATCGAGCTCGGGACCCAGGGCGGTGAGAACCGCCCGGTCCCCGTCGGACCCGTCGGGCAATGGCTGAAGCCTCAGCCGACGAAAGCCGGTATCTCGCGGTAGGTTGGCTTGTCGACCCCTGGGGGTGAACGGACATGGGTAAGGAGTCCAAGAAGTCGACGAAGCGAGACACCGCCGTCGTGCCGCCCTCCGACATCGAAGCGTTCGGCGCGGCCGGGGCCGCTCTGCCCAAGCTGACGAAGAAGACCTACAAAACCCAGCTGCGGCTCCTCCAAAGTGAGCTGGTGGCCATGCAGGAGTGGGTCAGAGGCTCGGGGGCCAAGATCATGGTCGTGTTCGAGGGGCGGGACACCGCCGGCAAGGGCGGCACGATCCGGCGGATCACCGAACGAACGAACCCGCGGGTCTTCCGCCACGTGGCACTTCCCACCCCGACCCAACGTGAGAAGTCCCAGATGTACATCCAGCGCTATATGGCCCACTTCCCGGCGGCCGGCGAGGTCGTGATCTTCGATCGCAGCTGGTACAACCGCGCCGGCGTCGAGCCGGTCATGGGCTTCTGCACCCCAGAGGAATCACAGCGGTTTCTCGACTTGGTGCCGGCGACCGAAAAGGCGATCGTCGACTCCGGCATCATCATGGTCAAGTACTGGCTCGAGGTCAGCGCCGAGGAGCAGACCCGCCGGCTTCAGAGCCGGATCGACGACCCGCGCAAGATCTGGAAGCTGTCTGACTTGGACCTGAAGTCCTATGGCCGCTGGTACGACTACTCCCGAGCTCGCGACTCCATGCTCGCCGCAACCGACACCCCGTGGGCACCATGGTTCGTTGCCAACAACGAGGACAAGAAACGTGGGCGCCTCAACATCATCTCCCACCTTCTCAGCCGCATTCCCTACGAGCCGCCCACCCGGCCCGAGGTCAAGCTGCCGAGACGGCAGGGTGTCGGCGACTACGTCGAGCCGAGCCTCCCGCTGCACTACATCCCCCAGCGGTTCTGACGCTCGTCGTGTTCTGGCCGTTAGGTCGCCGAAGCCATTGCGCCAGTCACGCCACTCGACCGGCTGGGCTGGATCACCTTCGGCCAACGTCGAAGCGGGCGAGTGCGGCGCGATGAAAGAACTGTTGGCCACGTAACCAACCCCAAGACCCAGCGTTCGGGACGCAGGGATCCCCGGTGCAAAGCCGGGCAGCCCCGACCACTGAGATCAGACGACGTCCAGCTCGTTCTCCTCCTGGACGATGTGGGCGTACTCGGCCTCGATCCGCTCGAGCTCCTCCTCGTCCCCTTGGACTCTGGGGCCCTTGAACCACTTCTTGGCCCAGACCTTCCAGCTCACGAGGGCGTAGCCCATGACCACGGCGCAGGCGATCGGGGCGAAGTTGAACAGCGTCCAGGTGAACTTGCCGTCCTCGTGCAGGGTGGACTGGGGCATCAACAAGGTGAAGGCGATGACCGCCGTCCAACCGATGGCAGCCCAGTTGATGATGGCGCTCCAGCGGCCGAGGTTGAACGGGCCGGGTTCGAAGTCCTTGCCCAGCCGGCGCCGGAGGAAGACCGGGAGGACGAAGGCGATGGTCTGCGACGAGACGGCGACGGCGACGATGGCGTTGAAGGCGACCCCGGACCACAGGGACGGGATCCCGATGACGAAGGCGAACACGGCCGCGAACCAAACGGAGTTGGTCGGCGTCCCCGTCCTGGGGTTGATCCGGTGCCAGAGCTTGTGACCCGGTACCGCCCCGTCCCGCGAGAAGGCATAGACCACCCGGGAGTTCGAGGTCAGCGATCCGAGGCCGCAGAAGAGCATCCCGCCGATGCCGATGATCATCAGGAACTCGGCGACGTGGCGGTTCATGGCGTCGAGGAAGATGCCCGACGAGGCGGCCACTCCCAAGGAGGCAACGTCCCCGTAGGACTTGGAAGCCACGCCGCCCGGGAGCGCATAACTGAGGGCGATGAGGAGCGGGAAGCCGACCAGGATGGACACCCAGACCGCACTGATCATGCCCTTCGGGGCGGACCGGGCAGCGTCCAAGGTCTCCTCGCTGGTGTGAGCCGAGGCGTCGAATCCCTGGATCGTGTAGGCCACCACGACCAGGCCGAGCAGACCGACCCAGAGCCCGGAGCCGGCGAACCAGTCGAGTCCGGTGTTGTTCACGTAGGCGGTGAAGACCTCCGAGATCGGCTGGTGGTTCGTGGGGAGAGCGAAGAGCAGGACGACGATCACCGCGGTGCCCACGATGTGCCACCAGGCGGAGATGTCGAACAACATCGAGACCAGCCGCACGCCGAAGGAGACCAAGATGCCGTGGATGGCCAGGATCACGCCGTAGATGGCGAAGATCTGTCCGGGCGAGCTCCCGAAGTTGCCGTCGATGGCCACCTTGATGAAGAAGCCGATGGTCACTGCGGTGCCGAAGTCGATACTGGCAGTCAGCGCGATCTGGCCGAGCATGTTGGTCCAGCCGACGAACCAGGACCAGGCGGCCTTGTTCCGCTTGGCCAGGCGGGCCGACCAGTAGTAGAGGCCGCCGGCCGTCGGATAGGCCGAGCAGATCTCGGCCATCGACAGGGCAACGGTGAAGATCAGCATGCCCCCGATCACCCAGTCGATGACCATAATCCGGGGCCCACCGGCGTTCATCCCGAGCGAGTAGGCCTGGAGGACGCCAGTCAGGATGGAGATGATCGTGAAGGAGATGGCGAAGTTCGAGAACCCCTGCATCCGCCGTCTGAGCTCTTGGGCGTAGCCCAGCTCGTGGAGCCGCCGGGTGTCTCCCGACACCTCGGGTGCCGCGGCCACGGTGGCCGGTTCGGAGGCGACCGTCAGGTCATCGCTCATCGCTGTGTCTCCTCGGTGCTCGGGTACTCGTGTTGGTAGGTGCGTCAGGATCGCTGCCGGCTAAATGGCACTCAGGTACCGATCCAGCTCCCAAGGGGTGACCTCGGCGTGCAGGGCCCGGGCCTCCGCCCGCTTGGTGGCGACGAAGTAGTCCACGTAGTCGCCGTCGGGCGTCTTGCCCAGGCCGTCGCGTAGTGCATCGTCACCTTCCAGGCGGGCAAGGGCGTCGGACAGCGTCATCGGCATCGCCGTCAGACCTCGCTCGGCGGCTGCCGCCTCCGAGAGGCCCAGGAGGTCGAGCACGCAAGGGTCGCCCGGATCGGTCTGGCGGTCGAGGCCGTCGAGGCCGGCCGCGATGATCGCGCTCAACGCCAGGTACGGGTTGGCGGCGCCGTCGACACAGCGGTTCTCGACGCGGCCGGGGTCCGGCACCCGCAACATGTGGGTCCGGTCGTTCCCGCCATAGGTGGCGTACGCCGGGGACCACGCCGCGCCGGAGCTCGGTGCCGGCGAGCCGAGACGTTTGTAGGAGTTGACGGTGGGGCACGTCAGCGCGGCCATGGCCGGGGCGTGGGCGAGGAGACCGCCGATGTAGTGGTACGCCAACGAGGACAGCCCCAGCCCCCGGGGATCGCCCGGATCGGTGAAGAGCGCCGACCCGTCGACGTCCCAAACGCTCGTGTGCATATGGAGCCCGTTGCCCGTGAGGTGCGGGAACGGCTTCGGCATGAACGTCGCCAGCATCCCGACCCCGGCGGCCAGCACGTGGACCATGTAGCGGAAGACGATGACCCGGTCGGCGGTCGTCAGGGGGTCGGCGTGAGCGAAGTTCTGTTCGAACTGCCCGTTCGCGTCCTCGTGGTCGTTGGCGTAGTTGGTCCAACCGAGAGCGTTGAGATGGCGGGAAACCGTCGTCAGGTGGTCGTACATGCGGGTCAGCGAACGAGCGTCGTAGCAGGGCGACGAGGCGTGGTCCATGGGGTCGGCGACCTCGATCCCACCGGACGGTGACCGGCGCACGAGGAAGTACTCCACCTCGGCGCCCACCTGCATCGTCAGCCCGGCTTGGGCCATGCGTTCGACCTGGCGACGCAGGATGACCCGGGGGGCGTACGGCCACGGCTCGCCCAGCACGTAGGGGTCGCACTGAAGGAGCCCCAGGCCGGCCTGCCAGGGCGCCGGCATGTACGACGAGATGTCCGGCATCGCCACCAGATCCGGCGAGGCCGGCGTCTGCCCCATGGGACCGGCGGCGAAGCCGGCGAACCCGGCTCCGTTGGCGAGCAGACCGTCGAGGGCCGAGACCGGCACCATCTTGGCGCAGGGCTTCCCGTGGAGGTCGACGAACATGGCGAAGAGGAACTCGATGCCGTCACGGGTCACCGCCGCTCGGAGCTCGTCGGGACTGGTCACCACCGGGCGAGCCGGCATCGCCTCTCCGGAGGGCCGGACATCCGTCATCGCCGGGGCTGCCTTCCCGCACTCGTTCCGGTCGCCACCGTCAAGTGAAACATGGCAACAACGTTGCCTCACAGGAAACGGCTCTGGGTTTCCTGTGTGTTGCGAAGTGTTGCCTAGTGGTTAACAGATCGAGCGGCCCACCCTTAACACGTTGGAAACCCAAGCTGTTTCCCAATATGCAACGATGTTTCCCGATGACCGCCCCGGCCTCCGAGCGTTCGACGCTGCACCGTTACGCCCACCGAGCGGCCTACGACCGAGCCACCATCGACGCCATCCTCGACGAGGGCCTCATCTGTCACGTCGGCCTGCAGTCCGACAAGGGCTTCCCGGTGGTGATCCCGTTGGCCTACGGGCGGAGCGGCGACGTCGTCTACTTTCACGGTTCCGCGGCCAGCCGGCTCTTCCGCAACGCCCGCACCCCAGGCGTGGAGATTTGCATGACCGTCACGCTCGTCGACGGACTGGTCGTCGCCCGGTCGACCTACAACACCGACGTCAACTACCGGTCGGTGGTGCTGCTCGGCGAGGCCAACGAGGTGCGCGACCTCGAGGAGAAGCGGCACGGGTTGGAGCTGCTCGTCGAGCACATCATTCCGGGGAGGACGGCCGATGCCCGAGAGCCAACCGAGAAGGAGGTGCGGTCGACCATGTTGCTGCGGCTCCCGATCGTCGAAGCCTCGGCCAAGGTGCGCACCGGCTGGCCGAGTGACGAGGACGAGGACTATCTCCTCCCGATCTGGGCCGGGGTGGTGGCGTTCCGGACGGTCTACGAACCGGCGGCGACCGACCCGCGCTTCGATGGACGCCAACCGGCTCCTGCCTATCTCGCTCCCTATCGCCGCCCGGTCGGTCCTCACTAGGAGACGGGAGAGCAAGACATGTGTGGCGTGATCGGTCTCCTGCTGAAAGATCCCGCGCTCGAGCCCTCGCTCGGGGCGATGCTCGTGCCGATGATCGAGGCCCTGAGTGATCGGGGACCCGATTCGTCGGGGATCGCCGTCTACGCCACGCCCGGCCGGCCCGGCCGAGTGCTCGTCTCGCTGGCCAGCGACGAGGCGGTGGACTGGGTGCAGCTGGGGAGAGTCCTCGACGGGCGGCTGGGCGCGACCGTCCGACCGTTCCCGAGCGGCGCCGTCGTCGAGCTTCCCGAGACCGAGATCGAAGCGCTCCGGGCCGAGCTGACCGACCGGGCGCCCGAGATCCGGGTGGTGGGTACGGGCGAAGCGGTCGTGGTCGTCAAGGACACGGGCCGGCCCGAGGAGACCTGCCGGCGCTACGGGCTGGCCGGCTGGGAGGGGTACCTGGCGGTGGCCCACACCAGGATGGCCACCGAATCGGCGGTGACCCTGTTGCACTCCCATCCGTTCGTCCCGGCGCCGGACCTGTGCGTGGTCCACAACGGATCGTTCTCCAACTATGCGAGCGTCCGACGAGCGCTCCAGGCGCGCGGTGCGCGGTTCGACTCGGACAACGATTCGGAGGTCGCGGCCCGGCTGCTGGCCGAACGGCTCGCCGCCGGCGACGATCTCGAAGAAGCCACCCGCTGGGTCATGAAGGACCTCGACGGCTTCTTCACCCTGGTGATCACCACCGCGACCGGGATGTCGGTAGTGCGGGACGCCTTTGCGTGCAAGCCGGCCGCGATCGCCGAGACCGAACGCTACGTGGCCGTCGCCTCGGAGTACCGAGCCCTGGCCCACCTTCCCGGCATCGCCGATGCCCGGGTCTTCGAGCCGCGACCCGAGGAGGTCTACACGTGGAGCCGTTGAGCTGCGACGCGCTGACCGTGCGCGAGGTGAACCGGGTGCTCCGGTCGCTTCCCGAGGGCTCCTCGGCCGTGGTCCAGCACCCCGACGGTCGGCACAACCTGGCGGTCGGGATCGTCGAGCCGGTCTCCATCGCCATCGAGGGCAACGCCGGGTACTACGTGGGCGGTCTCGGTGGCGCCGGCGACGGCACCGGGCCGGAGGTCGTCGTGGAAGGGTTCGTCGGCTGGGGGGTCGGCGAGAACCTCATGGGTGGCTCGGTCCGGGTCCGAGGGAGCGCCTCGCAGAGCGCCGGCTCCAGCGCTCGTGGCGGGCTCGTCATGATCGAAGGTGATGCGTCGCTGCGGGCGGGGATCTCCCTGAAGGGCGGGACGGTGGCCATCGCCGGCGACGCCGGCGCCATGACCGGGTTCATGGCCCAGGCCGGCACCATCCTGATCGGCGGGGACGCCGGCGACGGGTTGGGGGACTCCCTGTACGAGGCGGTGATCTATGTCGGCGGCCACATCGGCTCACTGGGCGCCGACGCCCAGGAGGAGGAACTGACCGATGACGACGTGCTGACCGTCAAACAGCTGGTATCGGTGAGCGGGTTCGACCACATCGATCCGACCACGGTTCGTCGGGTGGCGTCGGCCCGCCGGCTCTACCACTTCACCAGCCACCACAGTGGTTCGTACTGATGGCGGCCGCTCATCGGCCGCCCGAACCGGCCAACCAGACCTTTCCGCCCGATGTGATCGGCCGGGTGCACAACATGGCCGCGAGCCGGGCAATATCCGATCCGCGGGCTCGGCGCCCGGCGGGCGGTTCCGACCTTCGACGACCTGGTGTTCTTGACCGCGTCGGTCTCCCGCTACCCACTCGAGGGCTACCGGGAGCGGTGCGAGACGGCGACGACGCTCGGCTCGCGGCACGGTGCGAAGCCGGTCCAGCTCGATATCCCGATCACCATCGCCGGCATGAGCTTCGGCGCCCTGTCGGCCCGGGCCAAGGAGGCCCTGGGCCGGGCCGCCTCGGCGGTGGGGACGTCCACGACCACCGGCGACGGCGGCATGACGCCCGAGGAGCGCAAGTCGTCCTCCACCCTCGTCTATCAGGTGCTCCCGTCGCGCTACGGCTTCAACCCGGCCGACCTGCGCCAAGCCGACGCCCTCGAGATCGTCATCGGGCAGGGTGCCAAGCCCGGCGGTGGCGGCCTGCTGCTCGGACAGAAGGTCGGCGAACGGGTGGCCGCGCATGCGGACCCTTCCGGCCGGGATCGACCAGCGGTCGGCCAGTCGGCACCCCGATTGGGTCGGGCCCGACGACCTGCGGATCAAGATCGAAGAGCTCCGGGAGGCCAGCGACTGGCAGGTCCCGGTCTACGTCAAGGTCGGTGCCACGCGGGTGGCGCACGACGTGAAGCTCGCCGTGGCCAGCGGCGCCGACGTGGTGGTCGTCGACGGGATGCAGGGAGGAACCGCCGCCACCCAGGACGTCTTCATCGAGCACACCGGGATCCCCACGATGCCGGCGGTCCGGCTGGCCGCCGAGGCGCTGGCGGAGATCGGGATGGCGCACGAGGTCCAGCTGGTGGTCTCGGGCGGCATCCGATCGGGGGCGGACGTCGCCAAGGCACTGGCGCTGGGGGCGGACGCGGTCTCGATCGGCGTCGCCGCGCTCCTCGCCCTGGGGTGCAACCGCCCGGTGGCCGACGGGCCCCGCGGCACGACGTTCGACGTCACGGCCGACTATCTGACGCTGGGAACGACGCCCGGTTGCTGCACCAACTGCCACACGGGGCGGTGCCCGGTCGGCATCGCCACCCAGGACCCCGAGCTCGAGTCGCGGCTCGACGTCGACCGGGCCGCCGAGGGGGTGGCCAACTACCTGCGGGCCATCACCATGGAGCTCACGGCGCTGGCCCGCGCTTGCGGCAAGTCGGACGTGCACCACCTCGAACCCGAGGACCTGGTGGCGCTGACCGTCGAAGCGGCGGCGATGGCCCGGGTCCCCCTGGCCGGCACCGACTGGATCCCCGGTTGACCGTCCTCGTGGTCGGGGCCGGCGTCATCGGGTTGAGCACGGCCCGGGCGCTGGTCGAGCGGGGCGTGGACGACGTGGTCGTCCTCGAGCGTTCGGTGATGGGCAGCGGCGGGACCGGTCGGTCCAGCGGGATCGTCCGCTGCCACTACGGCGTGCCTTCGCTCGCGGCCATGGCGTGGCGGTCGCTGTCGGTGCTGGCCGGCGCGACGGACATCCTCGGCGAGGACAGCGGCTACCGCCGTACCGGCTATCTGGTCGGCGTCGGTCCGGAGAACGCCGACGCCCTGGCGGCCAATGTGGCCATGCAGCGCTCGTTGGGGATCGACGCGGAGCTGGTCGGTCACGACGACGTCCGCCGGTGGTGGCCGACGGCCAGGCTCGAACCGTTTGCGGCCTTCGCCTACGAGCCGTTGGGTGGGTACGGCGACGGTCACCAGACGGCGTTGGCCTTCGCCACGGCTGCCCGACGCGGCGGCGCCCGCCTGCGCCAACACTGTCCCGTCGCCAGCCTCTGGGAGGCGGGGGGTCGAATGGCCGGGGTGATCTTGGACGACGGCGAACGGGTGCCGGCGGACCGGGTCGTGGTAGCGGCCGGCCCTTGGTCGGTGGCCCTGGTCGCCGCCTTGGGCATGGAGCTTCCCGTGCGTCCCCAGCGGGCCCAGATCCTCGTGGTCGACCCGGGTCCCGACGAGCTCGGACCGGTGCCGGTCTTCTCCGATCTCGTCTCCTTGCAGTACGTCCGGGCAGAAGGAACGGCATCGCTCCTCGTCGGCGACAGCGACCACTCCGATCCGGAGTGGGCCGAGGACGCGGACGCCGTAGCGGCGCCGGCGGACGAAAGCCGGCTGCTCCGGGCCGTCACCAAGTTCGACGACCGTTTCCCCGGCTTGGACCGGGCGCGGCTCCGATCCACCTACTGCGGCTACTACGACGTCTCTCCGGACTACAACCCGGTGATCTCGGCCACCCCGGTCGAAGGGCTATGGCTGTGCGCCGGCTTCAGCGGTCACGGGTACAAGATCTCGCCGGCGGTGGGCGAGCTGGCGGCCGACCTCGTCGTCCACGGCGCCAGTCAGGTACCCGAGGTGGACGAGCGCGACTTCCGCCTCAGCCGCTTCGAAGAGGGTCGACCCCTGGTCAGTGCTCACCCTTACGTCGGTGCGGGTCAGATGCGCTGACCGTATGGCCGCGTTCCTCTGACCGTATGGCCGCGTTGGAGGCACCGGGTCGGCTCACCCTCCGAGAGGCAGTGGGCTCGTGACCTATATTGCCTGCGTGGCGGGGAGGGGAACCGACGGAAGTGCACCGGCGAACCGGCTGCGCTCGACGTCCAGAGCACCGACCGCCCGCACCCGGGCGACCCCGCCCGCTGGCCGACAGCCGGGCAAGGGGGCCGGGGCCGGCCGATCGGCGAAGCCGGCGGCGGGGTCCGTCCCCGCGGAGGAGGCGGCCGGCTCTCGGCTGGAATGGGTGATCGCCAACCACGTACGCCAACGCCGCCAGGAGATCGGTCTCAACGTCGGGCAGCTCGCGGAGCGCTCGGGGATCTCCAAGGGCATGGTGTCAAAGATCGAGAACGCGCACACCTCCCCGAGCCTGGCGAGCATCGAGCGACTGGCGGCCGCCCTCGACATGCCGGTGACCGCCCTCTTCCGGGGACTGGCCGAAGAGCGCGACGCGGTGTTCGTGAAGGCCGGGAGCGGGCCGGAGATCGTCCGCCAGGGCACCAGGGCCGGGCACGCCTACCAGCTCCTCGGGAGCCTCCGGGGCCCGAGCAAGCGCATCGAGCCGCTCCTGGTCTCGCTCACCGAGAGCTCAGAGGTCTTCCCGATCTTCCAGCACCCGGGCACCGAGCTGCTCTACATGCTCAAAGGTGTCATGGAGTACGGCTACGCCAAACAGCACTACCGGATGGAGCCGGGCGACACGCTGCAGTTCGAGGGGGACATCCCCCACGGCCCGACCATGTTGGTCAAGCTGCCCATCCTCTTTCTGTCGATCACGTTCTACGACCGGCGGCCCTGACGTCAGGGGTGGCACCCTGGCGGTCATTCGCCGTCGAAACGACGGAGGGTTCGGCCGACCAGAGCCGTGTGCCACCCCGCGACCACCAGCTTCGGCTCTGACCTGAGGCGACGCGCGGGACCTCGAGAGCCGGCGGGGCGACGAGAATGGGCAGGGAGGACAGCGTGGTGACCCTCTCTCGGATCCCCTTGCCGAACCGCCTCCCGAAGCGGCGGCGGCGGGAGCCCAAGATGATGGCCTCGGCCTGGTCCTTCCGAGCAACGTCCACGATCTGACGAGGCAGGTCGGCGACGGTGGCACCGACCACCGCACCGGTCGCCAGGACTCCCTCCTCCTCCAGCTGTCGAACGGCCCCGTCGACCAGCTCCCGGGCCTCGTCGGCCGGGAGAACCGGGAAACCTCGGCCACCGAGACGAGGGTTCACATGGACGACCAAGACCGAGGCCCGGTTGCCGCGGGCCAGCGCGGTGGCAAATCCGAGGGTCACAGGAGTCGATGGCGACGCGTCGATGGCGACGAGCAGGCGATGGAACATGATGACGCTCCAGTTGACGAGGCAGGCGGGGCTGAAGCCGGCTCCGTTGGTTCACAATTGTTTCCCCCATGTTAACTCCTCGTCTGTTTTTCCTGATATCAGCCGCCCGCGGCCGGGACAGCGGGCCCCCCGAGGCCGTCGTCGAAGGGGCCCTTGACGGCACCGGGTCCGCGTGTAACTATGAGTGATAGATAATCGATCACTCATAGATTTGAGGTTGGCGTGACGGCGACCGAAGTCGAACAGGTGGACCGGCGGGGGCGCCGGCGGGAAGCGAAGCGGGCGACGATCCTGGCTGAGGCCTGGACATTGGCGCCGCCGTGACGGCCTGGCCGCGATCTCGCTCCGGGACCTTGCCGACCGCGTCGACCTGCGGCAGCCGTCGCTCTACGCCTACTTCGACTCGAAGCTCGACCTCTACGACCTGATGTTCGCCGACGGCAACCGACAGCTCCTCGAACTGGTCCGGTCGCTCGCGCCGAACGACGATCCCGCGCGAAGCGCTCATCGAGCTCGACGGAGGCGCTCGTGCGGTTCTCGACCGACGACGTGGTGCGCCACCAGCTGCTCTTCCAGCGGACGATCCCCGGCTTCGAGCCGTCGCCGACGTCCTACGCGCTCGCCATCGAGTTCTACGAGATCGCCCGTCAGCGGCTGGCCGCGGCCGGCGCGTCCGACCAGCCCGATGTCGATCTCTTCAGCGCGCTGGTGAACGGCCTCGCCCATCAGCAGGTGGCGAACGATCCCGGCGGCGATCGCTGGGTTCGCCTCGCCGGCCGGGCCGTGGACATGTTCCTGGCCGACGTCGATCGACATCGACCGGGCCAGACCCGAAAAAGCCCTCCCCGAAAGGAGCACCGACGATGAGCCAGAACCAGACGACCGCCAACGACGTGACGACGATCCCGAGGATCGCCCACGACGAGGCCATGCGGATCGCCGCCGTGGAGAACGCCAAGTTCGCGGCGCTGCTGCGCAGCTTCGAGCCCGGCGACTGGACCAAGCCCACCGACTGCGCCCGCTGGGATGTGCGGGCCCTGGCCGGCCACGTGGTCGGGTCCGCCGCCGGCCAGGCCTCGCCCCGCGAGTTCGTCCGCCAGGTAGTCAAGGGACGTCCACTGGTCGCCGAGATCGGTGGCCAGTTCTGGTGGGACGGGATGAACGAGCTCCAGGTTCGTGAGCGGGCCGGCGCCAGCACCGAGCAGCTCATCGCCGAGTGGGACGCCGCTTCCGCCCGGGCACCTGCGCGCCCGCACGCGGCTCCCGCGCCCCGTCGGCCGGCTCCCCCTGCTCAACCTCCCGGCACCGGTCGGCCGGCAACCGCTCTCCTACCTCTTCGACGTCGGCTTCACCCGTGACGTGTGGATGCACCGCATCGACCTGGCCCGGGCCACGGCCAAGCCGCTCGACGTCGATCCCGACCACGACGGCCGGATCGTGGCCGACATCGTCGCCGAGTGGGCCGGCACCCACGGTGAGCCCTTCACGCTGACGCTCGGCGGCCCGGCCGGAGGGCAGTTCCGAGCCGGAACCGGTGGCGAGCATGTCGACATGGACGCCGTCGAGTTCTGCCGGATCCTGGCCGAACGAGGCCACGGCCCCGGGATCCTCCGCCACCACCTTCCCCTCTAGCTCCGAACCTAACGACTACCCGACCCACGAAGGAGCGCCACGTGGACACCCAGATCAGCGAGATCGCCGAGCGCATCTACCGGTTCTCGACCTTCGTCCCCGACGTCGGCCCGACCGGCTTCACCTTCAACCAGTACCTGATCGACGACGAGCAGCCCCTGCTCTTCCACACCGGCCACCGGGCGACCTTCCCGCTGGTCGCCGAGGCCATCGCCACGGTCACGCCGCTCGACCGGCTGCGCTGGATCACCTTCGGCCACGTCGAGGCGGACGAGTGCGGCGCCATGAACGAGCTGCTCGCCGCGGCACCGCAGGCCGAGGTGGCCCACGGAGCCCTCGGCTGCATGGTGTCGCTGAACGATCTGGCCGACCGACCGCCGCGTGCCGCTGGCCGACGGCGAGGTCATCGAGCTCGGCGCGCACCGGGTCCGGCACATCGACACCCCGCACGTCCCCCACGGCTGGGAGGCCCGGGTCCTCTACGAGGAGACGACCGCCACGCTGCTCTGCGGCGACCTCTTCACCCAGCTCGGCAACGGGCCGGCGATCACGACCGATGACATCGTCGGCGCCGCCGCCCAAGCCGAGGACGTCTTCGGCGCCAGCTGCCTGACCCCGAACACCGGACCCACCATCCGCCGGCTGGCCGATCTCGAGCCGGCGACCCTCGCCGTCATGCACGGCTCCTGCTTCGGCGGTGACGGGGCGGCCGCGCTCGGCGCGCTCGCCGACGACTACGACCGGCGACTCTCCGAAGGCTGATCCGGGGCACCTGACCGCCGGGCGACCGCAGGTGAAGGGTCGCTGGCGGCGAGACTCGCGGCCATGGTCGTGGCACGCCGCCGATGGGTTACCGCACTGCTCGTGCTGGTCGTCGTCGTGCTGGTGGTCGCGGTGCTGGCGGTGCCGGGGGTGCCGGGCCACGCCCAAGCCGCGCTGTCCACGGAGCTGCTGGCGTCCGACGCGTCGGTCGTCGCCACACGCGTCGACCCGTTCACTGCCGATCCGGACCGAGACACCTGCGCGGGGCTCGAGGCGACCTTCGGCGTGGGCAACCATCTCTTCAAGAACTCCGGCTTCGGGCTCTACGCCAGCATCTGGCCGACGTACGCCGCGATCGGCCAGCTCTACGTCGAGTCGCTCCGGCCGAGCCGGAGCGGATGCGCCGTCGCCTTCTCCTCCACCGTCGCCGCGGTCGACGCCAACTACTGGGACCATCCCCGCGCCGACCTGGCCGCCGCGTTCGACCAAGGACCGCGGCCGTTCCATATCGACGGTGACCTGCCGCGGGTGGACGACAGCCTCTGGATGGGCTTGGCGATCATGGCCGCCGACTCGAGGCGACCGACACCCGTGCTGCTGGAACGGGCCGAGGCGGTGTTCGACCTGGCCGTCGCCGACTGGGACCAGGCCGACGGCGGCGTGTACTGGGAGGAGTCCGGCGCTGGCGGCAAGGAACGGGCGGTGGTGTCGAACGCCCCGGCGGTCCTCTTGGGGGTGGAGCTGTACCGACGAACCGGCCAGCGCCGGTACCTGCGCTGGAGCGAGCAGGACATGGCCTGGCTGGAGCAGCATCTGGCGGACCCGACCGACGGGCTCTACGACGACCACGTCGACGGCGCCGGTAGCCAACAGACGGTGGACCGGACCACGTACACGTACACCCAGGGCATCGTGGTGGGCGCGCTGGCCGCGCTGTCGGCGGTGGACCCGTCGAAGTACCCGCTGCGGTCGGCCGTCACCTTGGCCGACCGGTCGATGGCCTACTTCTCGGCCCACCACACGTACGGGAACCCCGGGTTCGACGCCGTCTGGGCCGAGAACGTGCTCGGGGTGGCCGCTCTCTACCGTCAGCCGGCCTTCACCACCCGGGCCGAGCGGTCCGTGCGGTCGGCCGCCGCCGCCGAACCACGACCGGGCGACCTGCTGGACACGGCCAGCGAGGCGACGCTGACCGACCTGCTCCGGCTTCCGCCGGCCGACGGCGCCGACCTCTGGTACACCGCACCGGCGGTCGGTCCACCGTGGCGCTGAACACGCAGTGGCTATTGGATCACCGGGACCGTCGTGGTGGTCGTGGTGGTCGTCGTGGGCGGCACGGTGGTCGTCGTCGTGGTCGGGGGCGGTGACGTCGTCGGCGAGGAAGCGATCGTCGACGGCACGGTCGTCGACGTTGGTGTGGTCACGGGCGGGACCGTCGTCGACGACAACGGGGCCGTCGTGGCGGACCCCGCGGCCGGTGTCGCTATCGGCGACGCCCCCGACGAAGCGCCGCCCGTGGTCCGCCGGGCCTTGGGCGCGGCCGACGTGGCGGTCGTCGAGGTCGGCGGCGTCGAGGTCGACGCGGCGGCCGGTGGCCGCACCGTCGACGTCGTCGTGGGCGCCGTTGACGAAGGCGGCGGGGCCGAGCGGTGGCTGACGGTGGCCTGATGGGCGATGGACGCGCCGCCCGACCACGGCTGGACCGCACCGAGGACGGCCGCGACGATCACGACCGCGGCGATCCCGACGGCACCGGCCACCCGCCGCCTCCTCCGCCCGGTACCGAACCCGCCGTACGGCGGCGGCCATCCGGCGACCCAGCCGTCGTCCGCCGTCAGGTCGCCGGTCGTCGGACCGACCGGGGTGGCGTTCCCGGGCCCCACCGCGGCCGACGGGCCGGCGGACGACGCGCCGCCCGAGCGCTCCCCGGCGGCCGCGCCCCCGCCGCCGGTGCCCCCGCCAGCGCCAGCGCCAGCGCCGGCCCCGGCGCTGGTCGGATGCCCGAGGGCGTGGCCGGCCGTACGCAGGATGCCCGCCCGCAACCCGACGGGGACGGCGACGACGGCGCCCGCGCCGAGCAGGGCTCCGGGCGCAGCCAGTCGCTGCTCCTCGGACGCGCAGGCGACGCAGTGTTCGATGTGACGGCTCACCCGCTTGCGCAGGAGCGGCGTCAGCGTCCCGTCCCACTCGCCGAGGACCGCCGCCAGTTCGAGGCAGCCCCCCCGCCCGGAACGGGCGACGAGCGCGACGCCGAGCGAGCGGCGGGCGGTCGCCCGGGCCCGCACGAGAACCTTGTGCGCGCTGGGCGCGGCCATCCCCAGCGCACCGGCGACCTCGTCGGTCGAGAGCCCCTGGCGGTCGGCCAGGTCGAGCACGAGCCGGTCCCGGGGCGCCAGGCCACCCATCGCGTCGTCCACCATCGCCGCCAGGTCGGCGTCGAGCGCGCCCCGGGCGGCTGGGTCCGCGTCCGGACCGGGCTCGATGGTGACGTCGTCGGTCGGGAGAACGCGGCCGTCACGTTCGATCCGAGCCAGGCAGGTGTGCCGGGCCACCGCGAACAGCCAGCTGCGTAGCCGGTCCGGTTGGCGCAGTCCGCCGAGCCGGGTGGCGACCACCACGAAGACGTCTTGCAGACAGTCGTCGGCGTCGGCCTGATTACGGACCATCGACCGGCAGAACGCCAGCAGATGGCCGGCGTAGCGGTCGAAGATGGCGGCCAGCGCATCCCGGTCACCGTCGGCGACGCGGCCGACGAGCTCGGCGTCGGTCGCTCCGGCCACGTCGGCCGGGCTCGGGGTCAATGGGACCGCCTCTCCGATTCGCCCTCCCACCACGCGATGCGTTGCACGGTCGCCTCCGCAGCCGACGTTCTTGGGGCGGGCCGGCCGCGAGCGGCGCCGTCCGACGGACTCCCCGGAACCGGCCTGGTTCCGGCACCGTCGAATATACGTCGAGAGCTCCGCGGATTCCGCCGCGAAGACTGTCCGGATCCACCCCTACCGGCTCGACGGCCGCGGCTTCGGCTACTGAGCTCGCGGTGTCCCGACGGTCGACCGGCCGGGCACCGTCCGGAGCTGTTCACACCCCGACTGCCCCTGTCGACGGCGGACATCGCCAGGTTGACCTGCGGTTTTCCAGATTCTCGGCAAGTCGGGGGTGCGAAGCGCCGATAACCCGGCTGATGGGGAACCATGGAGTCGACGTATCGGGGGGCGCCGAGCGGCCTCTGATCAACACGGCGGGCGCCCAGGACCGACCGACGACCAGAGGTCGCGCCGGGGCGCGCCGGAATCCGACGACAGGGAGCTCGTGGAACCATGACCATCGCGGAGGAGCGGGGCGGCACGATGCCGGGGACCGCCGGTGACGGGCTCGGCACGGAAGCCTGCAACCGGTGTGGACGCCGGGACGGCCAGCTGGTGCACGCCGGCTGGGCCGAGTGGCCGGCTGACGTCCTGCGCCGGATCGGCGCGTCGAACGACGTCCACCTGCGAGAGGTCCTGGTCCACCCGGCCTGCGCGGCCTGACGCTCGGGGTTCGACCGCCGGCGCTGGCGTCAGACGCTCACGCCGCGTACAACGACGCGAAACGTCGTCCCGGCGCCCAGGACGGACTGCGCGTCGATGTCGCCGCGGTGGACGTCGACGATCGCCTTGGCGATCGACAGTCCGAGGCCACGACCCTCGAGGCGACCGGAGCGGGCGTTCGAGGCCCGAAAGAACTGCGTGAACAGGTGCGAGACCTCGTCCGGCGGGATGCCGACACCGGTATCGGCGACGTCGATCTGCCAGCCGTCGGCGACGGGAACGCCGCGGAGGGTGACGGTCCCACCGGGCTCGGTGAACTTCACGGCGTTCGACAGGAGATTGTCGAACAGCTGCCCCAGTCGTTCGGGATCGCCGCGGAGCTTCGGACCGTCGCGCACGTCGACGTCGAGCCGCAGTCCGTTGCGGCGGGCGGCCGGCTCGATGGCGGTGGCCGCCCGGCGCAGGCAGTCGGCCAGGTCGAGGGGGACGGCGGCGAGCGCGACCTGGCCGGTCGACAGGTGCTCGAGGTCGACGAGGTCACCGCTCAGCCGCGTCAGCTGTCGGGCGTTCCGCAGGATGGTGTCGACGTAGCCGATCTGCGCCTGGTCGGTAGCCGGGTCCAGACTTTCGCGCAGCAGCTCGGCGAACCCGGTGATCGACGTCAACGGGTTCCGGAGCTCGTGGGAGACGTTCGCCATCGCCATCGTCTTGTACAGGTCGATCTTCGACAGCTCGGCCAGCATGGCTCGGCGCTCGGTGACGTCGCGGGCGTGGATGACGATCCCGCGGACATCGGGATCGTCGAGCAGCGCGTCGACGACCGTCTCCATGTCCCGCCAGCTCCCGTCGGCCGCCCGGACGCGAACGTCCACCCGTTGCCGAGGCTCCCCCTCGCCGCGGACGAGCCGTTCGAACGTCTCGACCACCAGGCCGGCGTCGTCGGGATGCACGTACGGGAAGACGCCCTCGGACGCGTCGTAGTCCATGCCCTTGCCGATGAGCCGGAGGGCACCAGCACTCGACCAGCGCCACGACCCGTCCGCGTTGAGGATGGTGACGATGTCCTCCGTGCGGTCCAGGATCCGCTGGACCGCGTGCGGGCCGGTGAGGAACGGCGCTCGGTCCGCGTCGTCGGCATCGGTCACCATGACGGCGAACGCGACGATCGTCCCGTCGGCGTCCTGCACGGCGGTCGCCTCGGCCAGACAGCGGTGGACGCCGCCGCCTGTCGAGACCGTCCGGAACGGGCCGAAACGGCCCCGACGGTCGATCCGGTCGGCCCACTGACCGGCGAGCGCGTCCCGGTCGTCGGGATGGACGACCTCGTGCCAGAGGACGCCGACCTGGTCGGCGATCGGCACGCCGCTGACGTCCTCCCAGCGCTTGTTGCAGTACCAGGCGTACCCGTCCGGGTCGACGGCGACGACGCCGAGCAGCACAGTGGCCGTCAATGCACTGAGCATCCGGCCCGCCAGGGCCTGACCCTCGACGGTCATTCCCCGATCGCCGATCTCCCGATCGCCCGGTTCCACCGAGCTCCCTTCGTCACCCATCGCGTCGACCCGATCGGCTGCCGTCAGCCGAAGTACTCGCCGCCGTTGACGTCGATCGCCTGGCCGGTGATCGGCGACGAGAGGTCGGACGCCAAGAAGACGATCGACCCGGCGACCTCCTCGTCGGACGGCACCCGCTTCAAGGCCATCGGCTCCTCGAGCTCGGCCACGACGGCCTCGGGGGTGATGCCGCGACCGGTCGACGTCATCTGCACGTAGATGTCCACCGACGGGCCGGCCATCCAGCCGGGGACGACGGCGTTCACCCGGACGGCGCTCGGCCCGAGCTCGACGGCGAGCACCTTGACCGCCGTCAAGAGCGCGCCCTTCGAGATGGCGTAACCGCCCTGCAGCGGTGGGGGCTTGCGGGCGGCCATCGACGCGACCATGACCACCGAACCGCCACCGCGGGACCGCATCGACGGCACCGCGGCCTTGGTCAGCTGGAGCGATCCGAAGAGGTTGGTGTCGATGATCTTCCGCCAGGTCGACAGGTCGACGTCCTCGAACGTCTTGAACGCGTCGTACCGGAAGGCGTTGTTGACGAGGACGTCGACCCCACCGAGCTCGGCCGTGGCGAACGCGATCAGCCGCTCGCACTGATCGCGTTCGGTGATGTCGGTCGGCATCGAGCACACCCGGCCACCGAGTGCGCCGATCTCCGCCGCGACGTCGTCGAGGGTCGACTGCCGTCGAGCCGCGAGGACCACCGCGGCGCCGTGCGTGGCCAACGCCACCGCCGCTCGCCGCCCGAGTCCCGGGCCGACGCCGGACACGACGCAGACCTTGCCGTCGAGCAGGCCTTTCGTCCCCGAAGGGTCCGATCGTCCGGCAACCGCGGCTTGACCGTCGACGACGTCGGTCACGTGCGTCCCCCTCTCTCGTGGCGTGCCGGCTGGCCGCCAGCGTACCGACCGGGCGTGCTCGCGACATCTCGCCCCGAAGGCCATCCCGACGGCTAGCGTTGCCTGGGGGTTTCGGCGTACCGGTGTACGCCCCGCGGCGGGAACCCACGGACGCAGCGATCGGGGCACGGCTTGGCAGAGCGCTCTCCAGCGACAACTGTCGTCCCAGCGGGGCTGCTGGCTCACCTGGGCACCGACGAGCAGGCCGCGGCCCTGGCCCTCCTCCGAGCGACGAGCCACATCTCCGCCCTCTTCGACTCAGTCGGCACCGTCCGCTGGGTCAGCGGTTCGATCACGACGGTGCTCGGGTACACGCCAGCGGAGTTCGTCGGGACGAGCGTGCTCACGTACCTGCACCCGCGCGATGCCGAGACCGCAGTCGGTCTGCTCGAGTTCGGCGCGGGCAACCCGACCGACGGCGGGCTCGACCGCGACGACGTCGAGACGCCGGTCGACTTCCGGATGAAGCACCGCGACGGGCGATGGGTGGCCATGGAGGTGCTCTTCAACAACTTCGTCGCCACTCCCGGCATCGAAGGCAACCTCACGATCGCCCGTGAAGCCACCGGACGGCACGCCCTGGACGGCGCGCTGATGGCCCTGGCCCGAGACACCGGGAGCGACGAGCCCCTCCGCCGTCTCCTGGCCTTCCTCGAGATCAAGGTCACCGGGACCGACGCCGGCCTGTACTGGCCGGATGGCGACGTCCAGTGGACGGCGGCCGACATCGACCCCGCGCTGCTGACTTCCGACGGTCCGTGGGTGGAGGCGCTGAAACGGCGAGAACACGTCGTCGTTACCGATCTCCGCCAGCCGACCGACGACCTCGTCGCGCCGGAGCTGGCCGACGCCGCGCTGGCCGCCGGCTACGTCGCCTGTTGGAGCGTGCCGATCCCGGCGCCGCGCCATCCGCGCTTCGCCGGCCAGTCGGGTCCCCGCCCCGGCCAGGACCGCGATCCCCTGGGCGCGCTCGTCCTCTGGTCGCGGAGCCACCGAGAGCCGCTGATCGGCCACCTGGCCACGATCGAGCAGGTCGCCGCCCTCGGCTACCTCTGCCTGTCGCGACGGGAGGCGGACCGGGAGCGGACGGCCCGGCTGGCGATGGAGCTCGAGCAGAACCGACGGCTCCAGGAGCTCGATGCCATGAAGACCGACCTCGTGCTGTCCGTCTCGCACGAGCTGCGGACGCCGTTGACGTCGATCATCAGCTTCGCCGATCTCCTCGGTGACGAGCCTGCGACGAGGAGCCCCGGGGACAGCGCCCAGTACGCCGGCGTCATCAAGCGCAACGCCGAACGTCTCCTGCGGATGGTCGGCGATCTCCTGTTCCTCGGCCGTCTAGAGGCTGGCATCTCGCCGCTGACCATCAGCCCGGTCGATCTGGCGGCCACGGTCGGCGCCGCGGTCGAAGAGGCACGGCCGGTGGCGGCCGCCAAAGGCGTCGTGATCCAGACCGAGACCGAACGGGGCCGGCCGTTCTCCGGCGATCCCGAACGGGTCCGCCAGCTCGTCGACAACCTTCTCTCCAACGCGGTCAAGTACAGCCGGACCGGTGGGTCCATCCGGATCAGCGTCCAGCCGGGGGCCGACGGATGGCGGCTCGTCGTCGCCGACGACGGCATCGGGATCCCGAGTGACGAGACCCGGCACGTCTTCGACCGCTTCTACCGCGGCTCGAACGCCCGACGAGCCCAGATCGCCGGGTCCGGCCTCGGCCTCGTCATTGCCCAGGCCGTCGCCATGCTCCACCATGGCTCGATCGAACTGTCGTCCGAGGAAGGGCGCGGATCGACCTTCGAGGTCGTCCTACGCGGCGCATGAGGACCCCGGGCGGCCCTATCGGCGCTTGCGGACCGCCTTCTTGAGCACGTCGTCATACGCCTCGAGGCCCTCCCGGTAGAGCTTCGCCTCCGGGCCGCTGGCGATCCCGACCCGCTCGGGGATCACCCCCCAGATGGGGACGTCCTGGGCCGTCCACCATTCGATCGTCTGCGTCAGGTCGTTCGTCCCAAGCCGGGCGGCGCAGACGACGACCCCGTGCGGCGTCGCCCGGGGGAGCATCTCGACGGTGGCGACGACGCGGGTGAACTCGACGCCGCCGGCCCGGGTCGGGATGACGACGGCGTCAGCCCGCTCGATCGCCGCCCGGACGATCCGCTCGTCGCCGGGGGGCGTGTCGACGACCGCCAACCCGTCGTGGCGTTCCATCGACCGCGCCACGGTCCGCTCGGACGGCGATTCGACCAATTCGACACCCTCGACGGGGCTCTGCTCCAGCCATTCCGCCGACGACGCCTGCCGGTCGGCGTCGATCAACAGGACCGGGTCGTACCCCCTCGCCGCCGCGGCTGCGGCCAGGTAAACGGTCGTGGTCGTCTTGCCGACCCCGCCCTTCACGTTGCTGACGACGATGTTCACCCGGGAGATGATGCCACCGGACACCGGCGCCGTCACGGGCGCCCCTCATCAGGGCCGTGCGAGCGACCGACAGGCCATCGACCAGGTCATTCCCAATCGAAGAGCCGGCCGCGCTTCGACTTGAACCGGTCGAGAACCCCGGACGTCGGCTCCTCCAACGATCCGGGCCAGTGGGCACGCAGCCAGGCGGCCAGCTCGTCGACCGTGCCGAGGTCGGTGTCTTCGCCCGATGCCGTGACCTGGACCGTGACCGACGCCCCGTCGGCTGTCACGGAGAGCTCCGGGTCGCTGGGTGGCCCGAAGCACCAGACCGGCAGCGCCCCCGGCGACGCCACCGCCTCGAGACGCCACCCCGGGCGGCGCCGGAGGAGTCGTGTCACCTGCTGCCAAAGATCACCGTCGTCCGTTGCCACGCTTACCTCCGGCTGTCGCTCCCGCAAGACCCAGCTGGATCGTAGGGACCGGGACGCGGTGGCGAGCGCCAACGAGCGGTTGTTGGGCGACCGCCTAGTCCCGGTACTCGGGGATGATGCCACCGGCGAAGTGGAGCATGTCGAGGTACCACTCGACTGACCGCGGGTGTCGTTTGTCCTCCGGGTCGGTCGGCATGTCGGCCCGGATCGTGAAGTACCCGGCCCCGAGGGCCAGCGCGGCGTCCAGCTCCCGCCGCAACACGTCGGCGTCGCGGTGGTTGACCCGCGTGCCGAGGTTCAGCCCCGGTGGTTCGTCCCGGCCCGCCTCGCGAGCGGCCTCGTGGACGACCTTCAGTTTCGCCGCCAGCTCTTCGCTGGCGGGCGCGCTGGCCAGCCAGCCGTCGGCCAGCCGGCCGATGCGGCGGAGCACCCGCTGGCTCGGGCCGGCACCGCCGCCGATCCAGATCGGGACGGAACGAGTCGGGCGGGGCAGGATCCCGGCCCCGTGGATCTGGTGGAAAGCTCCCTCGAACGTCACCGCCTCCTCCGTCCAGAACTTCCGCAGGACGTGGATTTGCTCCTCGAACCGATCGCCGCGATCGTCGAAGGGCACCCCCAGGGCCTCGTACTCCACGGTGTTCCAACCGGTGCCGACACCCAGCCGTAGCCGTCCACCGGAGAGGATGTCGACCTCAGCCGCCTGCTTGGCCACCAGGGCGGTCTGGCGCTGGGTGAGGATGAGGACGCCGTTGACGAACTCCAGGTTCGTGGTCCCCGCCAGGTAGCCGAAGAGGACGAACTGCTCGTGGAGCAGGTCGTGCACGTCGTAGGCGAAGTCGTGGTCCGGGTGAACGGCCGGATCCGCACCGAGCACGTGGTCGGTGGCCTGGAGGAAATCGAAGCCCTCGTCCTCGACGGCTCGGACGAACCGAAAGAGGTCCTCCGGGTTGTGGCCGATCTCCCGCTGGGGCAGGAAGACGCCGAACTTCATCGGCGCCGCCCGGCGCGATATTTCATGTGCACGGTCATCCGGCCTTGGTGTACGGATTGAACTGGTTCGTGTAGAGCGAGCTCACCTTGACCTGACCCGGCTGGAATCTGACCTATCGAGACGAGCCAGTTCACGAACGTCGACATGTCCTTCGGCTGCATCACGCCACCCTCGGTCGGGAGGCCGGTTCCTTGGAAGGTCGCAAAGGCCTTCGCTGTTGTCGCCCGCCCGTTGGAGTCCAGCCAAGCGGAGTACTTCTGGATGACCTGCTGGCGGGTGTGGTGCTGCGTCCAGGCCGCGGCCTTGGACACCGCGGCGACGAAGATCTTCAGCGTGTTCGGATTGGCTTTGATGAAGCTGTTGGCGAAGATGATGCTGCCCGTGCCGATCGGGCCGTAGAGCTCGTGCTCGTTGGTCAGTTGCCGCAGCCCGGCGGCCTTGGCGGCGGCGACGTACGGTCCGAAGACGGCACCGGCCGCGACGCTCCCGTTCTCGAGAGCGGCGAGCTCCGCCGCTCCGGTCAGCGAGACGGCCGAGACCTGGCTCGAGCTGATGCCGGCCTTCTGCAGGTACGTGTCGATGAGGGTCGCCGGCTGCGTGCCCTCCGTGAAGGCCACCGACTTTCCGACCAGGTCCTTCGCCGACTTGATGGGGCTGTTCGCCGGCACCACCAGGGCGCCGGCGGCCGGCGGGATGTCACCCTCGTAGTTCATGACCGACGAGACCTTGACCCCGTTGGCAACGGCTTGAACGACGCCGCCGTTGAACGACTGGGCGAACTGGATGCTGTTGTTGCTGACCGACTCGATCTGGGCGGGACCGCTGGCCGTGCCGCCGAGGTTGACGAGAGTGAGCTGCTTGACGTAGCCGAGGGCCTCCGCCAGCTCCGGCAGGTTCAAGTACCCGGCGAACGCCTCGTACTTCAGCGTCGTCGTCTCGGGCTTCAGCGACGCCGCCGAGCTCGGACCGCTCAAAGCCACGACGCCCATCGACGAGAGCGCGAACGACAACGCCGCTCCGACGATGAGGGGACGTCGTGATCTGGATCGACTACGGGTCAGCACAGCAGGATCGGCCTTTCTGGAGGGAAGTAGGGGATCGAGAGTCCCCAATTGCACTATTCCTAGTAAATTAGTTAATCAAATCAACTTAGTCAAGTTTAGGACCAGCGAGTGCCACCGAGGCTCCTCGTGGTCTCGCCACACCAGCCGCCAACCGCCAGCTGGTGGCGGTGGCGGTGGCGGTGGCGGTGGCGGTGGCGGTGGCGGTGGCGGTGTTACTTAGTGGCGCCGACCACCGGGGCGGCGTCACTCTCGACGACGGTCCCCTTGAAGAAGTCGGGGTTCGTCCGGGTGTGGAGCTTGACCGGGTTGGCGAACACGAACTCGTAGAAGTCCGACTCGCTGAGGTGGCCGTGCTCGACGAGCTCGTAGGCCTCCTCGAGCACGTCGCGCATGTCCGGGACGTCCCAGTGCCCGATGTCCGAGCTGAAGATGGCTTGGAGCCGGGCGCCGAACGGGTTGATCTTGTCGTTGAACGCCCAGGCGTTGATCGGGTCGTCGGCCTCGCAGCCGAAGAAGAAGTTGGGGACGAAGCGGTCCCGGATCTGCTCGGCCCGTTCGATGCCGACCGCGGCGTACTCGTCGAGGTCGACCGGGTCCTCCCGATCGGGGCCACCGAAGAAGCTGGCCTCACCGCCGAGCTCGGTGGCCTTCTGGCGCACCTTGTCGTCGGCGTACTGGTCGATCAGCTCTTGGAACTGCTCGTGGTCGATGATGCTCGGGTCGTAGTTGTAGATGGCGTCCTTGTTCCGCTTCTCCCAGTGGCCGACGAGATCGGCGAAGAGGTTGACCGCCCAGCCGACGCCGGCCTCGAGGAACCCGAAGGAGAGCTCGGGGAACCGGTTGGTCACGCCGCCGAAGAACAGCGCCTTGGCCAACGCTTCGGACGAGGCGGCGAAGTGCCCGATGTGGTTGTACATGTAGCTCGACGGACTGTTGCGGCTGTCCCAGTTCTGACTCCCGGAGTGAAACGTCGGGGCCACCTTGAGCTCGAGGCACTTCTGCCACACCGGGTCGTAGTCGAAGTCGCTGTCGAGGGCCAGCTTGTCGACGTACGTGGCGTGCTTGGCCAGCTCGGGATACTGCTCGGCGACGCCCCGGACCGGACGCTTGACCTGGCCGGGCAGGACGACCACCTTGAAGCCCAGCGTGTTGACCGCGAACTCCAGCTCCTCGATCGCCTCTTCGGGGGTGTGCAGCGGAATGACCGCGGCCGGCGTCATGACCTCTCGATACGGCCCGTAGATGTCCGAGAGGTAGCGGTTGTAGCCACGGCACGCGGCCCGGCGCACTTCTTCGTCGGCGATGCCGGCGAACCCGAAGCAGAACGTGGGGTACAAGATGGCGAAGTCGAGGCCGATGTCCTCCATCCGCTGCTCCAGGAGGCGAGGCAGATAGGCGGTGGCACTGTCGATGGTGAGCTTGGTGGGCTGGGTCCAGAACGGCGGGCGCATGATCCGCCACCGCCGGCGGTCCGCCTCATTGAGGTCGTGCCAGGCGCCGGGGCCGGTCGTCGTGTCCTGCCCGCGGGTGGCGAAACGCAGGGCGCTGACCTTGCCGATACCGTCAGCCGCCGCGCCGGCGCCCTCCTCGCGCAGGTACTCGGCCACCAAGGGCAGGTACTCGAGGATGTGGGCGTCCGCGTCGACGACGGGATGGTCGAGTCGACGATGGACCTCGGCCGAGGGAGAGGCGCTCGTGATGGTCATTGCGTTCCTTTCGGTGTCGGGCCCGACGTCGTTGGGCCGTTGGTTCTGGGGTCGTCGATCACGATGGGCTCACGACGCGCTGATCCCCAAGAAAGCGGCGGCGTTCCCGCCCATGAGCTTTTTCCGTACCTCGCCGGAGAGGTCGTAGGTCTCGGCGAAGTGGTCCTTGATGTCCAACGGTGCCAAGGGGTACGCGCTGGCGTAGATGACCCGGTCCTGGAGGAACCCCTTGGCGGCTTCGATGAACGGCTGGCTGCCGGGCAGCGCGTAGTAGAGGGATGGCTCGAAGTAGACGTTCTGCCGCCGGTAGCCGAGCGCCACGAGCTCTGTCACGTAGGGATAGCAGCCGTGCGAGAGCAGGAAATTGGTCTCCGGGAAGTCGGCGGCCACCCGATCTATGGGGGTGGGGTCGGCCCACTCGGCGTCGACGAGCGGCCCGACGGTGATCACCACCGGCACGCCGTACTCGCTCGCCAGCTCGTAGACCGGATAGAGCCGCCGATCGTCGGCGGAGAACTCGTACCAGAACGGGTCGACCGAGATCCCGCTGAGATGGAGCTCGTCGATCGCTCGCCGCAGCTCCCGTATCGACGCCGTCACTCCGGTCCGGAGATCGGCACTGGCGAAGCCGGTGATGCGGTCGGGGTGGGCGGCCACGGTCTCGGCGACCAGATCGTTGGTCGTGCCGTGAGCGTCGCCGGCCACCCCCCACTGGCGCCCGGTGAAGACGGCGCGGTCGATGCCATGGGTGTCGAGCACCTTCACGAACTCGTCGATCGACGGCACCGGCGTCGGCATCTGGTGGCCCCACCGGTTGATCCCGGTCATCGCCTCGCCGGTGGGCGACATGGCGGCCAGAATTCTCGCCGTCGACGGGCGGACGCGGAAGTCGATCACCGGCGTCGTCGACGGACGCTCGTCGTTGCCAGCTTGCGTCGTCATTGGCCCGAGGCCCCCCTCCAAGAGGAGAAGTGCCGCTCGAGCTGGACGAGCACCTGGTTGAAGACGAGGCCGATGACCGAGATCGTGAGGATTCCCGCGTACATCTGGGGAATCTGGAAGTTGGTCTGCGCGGTGTTGATCAGGAACCCGAGCCCGCTCGTCGCCCCCTGGATCTCGGCGGCCAAGAGCACGAGGATGGAGACCGCACCGGCCAACCGGATACCGGTGAAGATCGTGGGCAGCGCGGCCGGCAGGAAGACCTTCTGGAAGAGCTTGATCGGCGGTAGCCCGATCGAGCGCGCCGACTTCACGAGCAGCGGATCGACGCTCCTGACGCCGCTGATCGTGTTGAGCAGGATCGGCCAGGCACAGGCATAGAGGATCACGGCGATCTTGGAGACCTGCCCAATGCCCAACGTGAGGATGAACACGGGTAGCAGGGCCAGCGCCGCGGTGTTGCGGAACAGCTCGATCACCGGGTTGAGGAACCTCGACAGCCGCGGGTACCAGCCGAGGAAGAGGCCGAGGGGAATGCAGATGGCCAGGGCCAGCCCGAACCCGATCAGCGACCGCTCCAGGCTCGCCCCCATGTCGGCCAGGAGTGGTCCGTCCGCGAGCAGCTGCCACCAGGCGACACAGACTGTGGAGAACGGCGGGACGAAGGTCCGCGAGACGAGCCCGAGCCGGGGCAGCACCTCCCAGAGGCCGAAGACGATGGCTACGGCGATGAGGTTCCGGAACCCGAACCTGAGCCCGCCGCCGACGGCGCTCATGACACGGCGAGCCCGGCCGGGACTCCTAGTCACCGGGATGAGGTCGTTCCCGACGGTGATGCTAACCATCGACCAGCACTCCCTGGCCGACGCGTGATCCGCCGGCAAGGACCGGCGCCGGCTCTCCGGAGAGCCCGAACGAGGCGGCCGCCCGCTGGCGGATCTCGTCGTGGAGCAGCCGCCAGATCTCGTGACGGGCGCCGACGAACTCGGGGTCGGAGCGGATGTCCTCGCCCTCGACGACGCTGAAACGCGGGACGGGCAAGATCGCCTTGATCCTCCCCGGCTGAGAGGTCATCACCGCAACCCGTTGGCCGAGGTAGACCGCCTCGTCGATGCTGTGCGTGATGAAGACGACCGTCTTCTTGGTCTGTTCCCAGATTCGGAGCAGCTCGTCCTGGAGGGCTTCGCGGGTCTGCGCGTCTAGGGCGGCAAAGGGCTCGTCCATCAGGAGGACATCCGGCTCGTAGGCGAGGCTGCGAGCGATCGCCACCCGCTGCTTCATACCGCCGGACAGCTCGTGCGGATAGTGGTTGGCGAACTCCTGGAGCCCGACCAGCGCCAGGAACTCGCGAGCCCGGGCCCGCCGTTCGGACTTCTTGAGCCGAGCCGGCCCCGGCAGCGCCTCGAGCCCGAATTCCACATTGGCCTGCGCGGTTCGCCAGGGGAACAGGGCGTACTGCTGGAAGACGATCGCCCGGTCGAGACCGGGTCCGGAGATCGGCTTGCCGTCCACCAAGATCTCGCCTTCCGACGGGAGGCTCAAGCCGGCCAGCAGGTCGAGCAACGTCGACTTTCCGCACCCGCTCGGTCCGACCAGGACGAGGAACTCGCCGTCGGAGACGTCGAGGTCGATGCCGGTGAGCGCGGCGAACGACTTCGTCGGTCCACTGCCCTTACCGGCATCGGACTGGCGCGCCTCGAAAAGGCGGCTGACGTTGCGGATTCTCGATCTTGGCCGTCATGGGGAGTCGCCGAACGCGCGCACCGGAGGTGCCGCGTTCATCGATGAGCCTTTCTGCGGGAGCTGGACAACGACACGGGATGGCCCGATGCGAGACGGGCACCCTCGATCTCGGTTAAAGCTGACTAAATCAGTCGGCTACATAGAATTACTGGGTTGGGACGAGCCTGTCAACCCTCGCGTGCAGCTTTCGAGCGCGGTCGGTGAAGGGCCTCGCCGGCCAGCGGACGCCGGTCGAGAACAGCCCTGAGGGCCTCAGCTACGCCATCGAGATCGGCCGCGCCGAGGACGCCTCGCTCGGCCCGGGCCGGCTCGGGTCCTTGCGGCCCACCAGGTGAAAGACTCGGCTGACCTGCCGATATGGGTCGCGGCAGCTCGCCTCGAGCTCGACCGCAGCGATTGCCTCGACTTCCTCCGGGTCGCTCCGGTCGAGCGTTGCGCCGCCGAATTCGAGCCAGTCGACGAACAGCCAGACCCCGTACCAACGCTCCGGCTCGACGCCGTATCGCGTCATCAACGCGCCGATTTCCTCCACCGTGTCCGCCCGGCCGCTGACGCCGAGGACGCCGATCCCTGATCGAACGTCGAACGATGCCAGCGCGTCCGTCCACCTCCGCTCCAACGCCGGCTGGACGGCCGTCGCGTGTGCGTTACCGGTCATGATCGAGACGATGCCGCCGACCTCGGCACACCGGCACAGCTGCGCCACCAACGGCTCGGGGCCTTCCAGGTAGCCGAGCACCCCGTGGCATAGGACGCCGGCGAACCGCTCACCGCCAACCGCCTCGTCGGCGTTCTCGCCGTCCGCCTCCACGAGGGTCACTCGCTGGCGGGCCTCGGTGGGCAACAGCTCGAGCCGCTGTCGCGCCTTGTTGAGCATGGCCGGCGACGGGTCGAGGATCGTGACGTCGTACCCAGCTTGGGCGAGTGGGAACGACTGATTGCCGGCGCCCCCTCCGACATCGAGCACTCTGGCTGGCGGCGGCGGCAGGTGTCGCAGAAGGTGCTGGTGCATCACGTAGGTACGCACGTACCCCTTTACCGAGGCATACGCCTCGTCGACGAACCGGTTCGCCAGGCTCGGGCTCGCCCAGGGGTCATCGCTCATCAGCTATATCAGCCACTGCCGTCCATCGCTGTCCAGAGGCAGCGTCAGCGTCCACTGGGTATTGACCCGCCGTTCTGAAAAGAACCAATCGGCGTCTCGTCGCTCGTAGCGATCCTTGTACCGAATGATCATGACGTAGTCCTCGAGCCCTGTCGGGCCCTCTTGCAGATGATGCGCCGTGCAGTAGGTCTCGCCCGAGACACCGTCCGTCCCCGACCAGCAGCGGTGGTTCCCGACCTGATGGAAAGTCTTGAGGTACTGGTCGAGGTTGTCGATCAGGCCGCCGATCCCCTCGGGCCAGAGGATCTCACGGGAAGGGACCTCGACTTTGGGCGAAGTGAAGAGCCGCGCCTCTTCGACCCAGAGCGAGACGAACCAATCCCGATCGCGCTGGTCGGCGGCCATGGCGTACGCCTCTACCAAGTCCCGCAATGCCACCCGATCGACAACGTCGATCCGCCGGCCATCACCTTCCGCCGCTGCCATGATCCACCCACGCCCCTTTCCTGCTGCGTCTGGTCGGGACCCACCTGACGGGGTGAAGGAGAACCCCGACCAGGGCATGTCCGGTCCAGGGACCACTTGACCCCTTCTGCGGGCCATTTCGTGGTGGAGACGATGGGACTCGAACCCACGACCCCCTGCTTGCAAAGCAGGTGCTCTAGCCAGCTGAGCTACGTCCCCGGAGCATGGCAACGCTTCGGCGGAGGCTCCGGGTCGGGCCTCCGTCAGGCCGCCGACCAACCCATCGTAGGGGGCGACGGCAGGGATTTCGACCCCGATCCACCGACTTCGAATGGTACGACCCGGCCCCCGTGGACGAGGGCGTCGGCCCGACGCCGGGCGGACCGCTGACTAACCTGCCCAGCGTGGACGAGGGCACGGGGAGCGACACGGCGGCGGACGGCTCGACGGTGGACATCGACGAACCGGGCGCGGACGAACCGATCGGCGGCGAGGTGCCGATCGGTGGTGAGGGCGGCGGCGGCGGTCAGGACACACGGGGGTGGTTCGGTGTCCGCTGCGTCTTCCGTTGGTCCCGGCCGTCGACGTACGAGGAACGGATCACCCTCTGGGAGGCCGACTCGCTCGACGACGCGATCGCCAAAGCCGAGGCGGAGGCCCGGGCGTACGCCGAACGGCTCAACTCGGAGTTCCTCGACATCGCCCAGGCGTACTGGATCGGTGCCGACCGGCCCGAGGCCGGCTCCGAGGTCTTCTCGTTGATGCGCGACAGCACACTCGAGTCGGACGACTACCTCGACGCGTTCTACGACACCGGCCGCGAACGCCAGCGCACCGCCGACTGACGACGGCCTAGCGCCCGAAGAACGACCGACGACGGGGCGGCCGGACCGGCTTCTCGATGACCAGCCCGACCGACGTCGTCACGAACTCTCCGAGCGTCGTCCGCAGGTGCGTGTCACTGAACGGCGGCACGTCGACGTGGCCGTCGGCGGGCGCGGTCCCCTCGGTCAGGTCGACGTCGATCCGGTAACCGAGCCGGCGGAGCCGTCCAGCCAGCTCGTTGATGTCCCGCCGCCGATAGAGGACAGTCGGTCCGGCGGCCACCGTCCGGTCGTCGGACGACACGTTGAGCTCGGTCGTATGGACCGCGACGCCGCCGGGCGCAACACAGCGCATCTGCTCGACGACGAAGTCGACCCCGAGCCCGAGGTCGCCGAGGTGCTCGAACGCGCACGACGACCACGTGAAGTCGAACCCCTCCAGATCGACCGGGACGTCGTTCATATCGACGTGCCGGTACCGGACCCGTTCCGCGAACTCGTCCGGCGGACAGAGGCGCTCGTCGCCCAGTCCCTCGAGGCCGCCGGAGTACTCGTCGCCGGTCGCCGTCCAGCCGGCCTCCCGGGCCCGATGCGGCTCGAGGTCGGTGGCGACGATCTCACAGCCGAGCGCGGCGAACAGCGCGACGAGCGGCTCCCGACCGACGCCGAAGCCCAGTCCCCGGCGTCCAGGCCGCAACATGTCCCGCTCCGACAGCGCCTGGCAGATGAACAGCCACTCCCACATCTTGCGGTGGAGCATCACCGGCCGCGGATCGTCGCCCGTCGGGTCCCACATCGGTCGCAACCGGTCCGACCAGGTCCGCAGCTCCGGCGACGTCAGGCTGGCGTGGGTGCACAACTGCGAGGTCAGCACGGCAGATGTTCTCACACGTCACCATCGCGACCACCCTGGCGTGCGAGAATCTGACGCCGGCGCGGGAACCGGCGGACTGGGATCCCGTGCCGCGGCCCGATCATGACCAACCGCTTCAACCCCACCTCCCCGTCGGCCGACCAGCCGGCATCGGTTCGACCGCGGCGCCGGCGGTCTCGCAACCCGTTCGGCCGGCCGGCCGCCGTTCTCGGCGCGATCGGCGCGGCCACCGCCTTGTTGCTCGCCGCTTGCGGTGGCTCGCCAGCTGCGACGGCCGGCAAACCGGCCGTGCCGCGCTCGTCCGTCGGGAACGCCGCGTCGACGACGACCGCCCGCGACGTCGTCGGTGCCGACGTCGTCGACGACCACGTCATCGACGACGACCACCGCGCCGAGCACGCACGGTCCGCTGGCCTCTCCCCCGCTCCCCGTCGCCGGCGCCGGGTTCGTCGCCGGGCACGTGACGGCGATCGGCGACTCCGTGATGCTCGACTACCAGACAGCGCTCGAGCAGGACGTGCCGGGAACGACGGTCGACGCGTCGGTGAGCCGGCAATGGAGCGCCGGCGAGACACTCGTCCAGCAGCTCAAAGCGTCCGGACAGCTCGGGGCGGTCGTCATCATCGGCCTCGGGACGAACGGGCCGATCACGACGTCCGACTTCGACGCGATGATGACTCAGCTCTCCGGCGCGTCCCGGGTGGTCTTCGTCAACGTCCACGTCGACCGGACATGGCAGGACCCGAACAACGCGGTCCTGGCCGCCGGCGTCGCCCGCTATCCGAACGCGGTGCTGGCCGACTGGAACACGCTGGCCTCACAGAACCCGAGTTGGCTCTACTCCACAGCCACCCACCTGCCGATCAACGGCCCGGGTGCGCAGGCGCTCGCCGCGTTGGTCGCCTCGAAAGCCTGACACCCACACCGCGCCGGAGGTGAGCGACCGACGGTCGTGGTGTAGCCTCGACTTTCCACTCGGGGCTATAGCTCAGTTGGTTAGAGCGCAGCACTGATAATGCTGAGGCCGATGGTTCAAGTCCATCTAGCCCCACCACGAAGTCCTGATGGCGGCGGATACTGTCGTCTACGCGGAGGACACGACGGATGGATGAGGCAACGGCTGTGCCGGTCGGTACCGATCAGGCCGCCGACGGTGGCATGGCCACTCACGCGACCGGTGGAGAAGACCACACCTCCCCAGCTCGGCTGGCGCTCGCCGACTCGCTACGCCGCCTGGGCAACGGGCTCGTCGCCCACCAGCCCGACGACGCCCTCCTCCGCCGGATCGCCGGCCGGGTCGACGAGGTCCTCCCCGACGTCCTCGCCGCGCCGACGCGGCCGCACGCCTTCAACGTCCGGGAAACCGGCGTCTTCTCCGAGCCCCGGCCCGACGGACGCGACGCCGTCGTGAAGAACGCGTTTCCCGACTGCATCGTGTCGGGCCGGGCCAACCCGATGGGCATCGCTGCCCGCCTCTGGCGGGAAGGGGACGAGGCGGTCTGCCAGGTCACGCTGGGCCAGGCCTTCGAGGGCGCGCCCGGCCGAGCGCACGGTGGGATCATCGGCTCGCTGATCGACGAAACGATGGGCCTCGTTCTGTCGATCGCCCAGACCCCGGCGTACACGGGCCGGCTGACGGTGACCTACCGGGCGCCGACCCCGGTCGGCCAGCCCCTCGAGGTCCGCTCGCGGTTGCGCGACCGCTCGGGCCGCAAGCTGACGATCACGGCCGAGCTGAAGACGGGAGACACGCTGCTCGCCCAGGGCGAGGGCCTCTTCATCGCGGTCGACCCGAACGACTTCTTCACGCCGTCCTGAGCGGCCCGCAGCGCGATGCCGGGGGCCGGTCCCCGGGCAGCGAAAGGAATGACCCGGCCGTCACCGGCGTTGTGCCGGGCAGATCGAAGGAGGTCGTCCGATGCCCGCAGTTACCGTCGAGAACCCGCTGGCTCTGCCAAAGATCGCAGTCCCGGATCCCGCGACCGCCACGGTCCGGCCGGTCACCCAGGTGGCGACCGCGCCGCACGGCCTCGAGGGCGAAGGCTTCCCGGTTCGCCGGGCGTTCGCCGGCGTCCCGATGGCCGCGCTCGACCCGTTCATCCACATGGACCAGATGGGCGAGGTCGAATACGGGCCGGGCGAGCCCAAGGGCACGCCGTGGCACCCGCACCGCGGCTTCGAGACGGTGACGTACATGATCGACGGTACGTTCCAACACCAGGACTCGATCGGCGGCGGTGGGCTGATCGCCAACGGCGCCACCCAGTGGATGACCGCCGGCGCGGGCATCTTGCACATCGAGCGACCGCCGGACGATCTCGTCGCCAGCGGCGGCCTGTTCCACGGCATCCAGCTCTGGGTGAACCTGCCGGCCGCCGACAAGTGGGTCGCCCCCCGCTATCAGGACATCGAGCCACAGGCGGCGACGCTGTTGGCGTCGCCGGACGGCGGCGCGCTCGTTCGGGTCATCGCCGGTCCGGTCGCCGGCGAGGAGGGTCCCGGGATCACGTACACCCCGATCTCGCTCGTCCACGCCACCGTCAGCGCCGGGGCCCAGCTGGTACTGCCGTGGCCGGCCGAGTTCAACGCGCTCGTCTACGTGCTCGCCGGCAACGGCACGGTTGGGCCGGACGCCCAGCCGGTGCACACCGGCCAGCTCGTCGTCCATGGCGACGGCGACGCGATCGTCGTCGGTGCCGACCGGAACCAGGAGTCGCGATCGCCGAACCTCGACATCCTCGTGCTCGGCGGCCGCCCGATCGGCGAACCGGTCGCGGCCTACGGCCCGTTCGTGATGAACACCAAGGACGAGCTCGCCCAGGCGTTCGAGGACTTTCACGCCGGCCGGCTCGGCACCATCCCGGCCGACCACATCGGGGACTAACGTCACCCAGGGTGAGCAGACCGAAAGCCGGGCGGTGGGGCCCCGACGACATCGGTGACCTCACCGGCAGGGTCGCCCTCGTCACCGGAGCCAACAGCGGCATCGGACGCGAGACCGCGGTCGAGCTGGCGGCGCACGGGGCCCACGTCGTGCTGGCCTGCCGGGACCGGATCAAAGGGCTCCGGGCCGCCGATCACGTCGTGGGCTATGCGGCGGGCGCTTCGGTCGAGCTGCTCGTCGTCGACCTCGCGTCGCAGTCATCGGTCCACGAGGCGGCCCGGCGGTTCGCCGACGACCACGGCCGGCTCGACATCCTCGTCAACAACGCCGGCGTGATGGCCGCGCCGTTCGCGCTCACCGAGGACGGCTTCGAGCGCCAGTTCGCCACCAATCATCTCGGTCCGTACGCGCTGACCGGGCTCCTGCTCGACCGGATGCGGACAATCCCGGGTTCGCGGATCGTCACCGTCAGCTCCGCCCTCCACCGGCTCGGCCACCTCGACCTCACTTCCGCCGAAGCGCTCCTGGGACTGACCGGGGGCCACAACCGGTGGCTGGCGTACGGCAATACGAAGTTGGCCAACCTGCTGTTCACCTTCGAGCTCGACCGCCGGCTCCGGGTCGCCGGAGCCGCCACCATCGCCGTCGCCGCCCATCCCGGGTGGGCCCGGACGAACCTGGCGACGACCGGGCCGGTGATGGACGCCTCCGCGCTCCGGGCCCGGGCCGGCCGTTTGGCCGGCCACCTCGGCCAGTCGGCCACGGCCGGCGCCCTGCCGACGCTCTTCGCGGCCACCGCCCCCGGCGTGGTCGGCGGCCAGTACTTCGGGCCCGGTGGACTGGCCGAGCAGTACGGTCCACCGGTCCGGGTCGGTTCTAGCCGACGGTCCCACCGGGCCGACGATGCGGCCCGGCTCTGGCAGCTGTCTGAGGAGCTGACCGGGGTCCACTACCCTCTCGACTGACGCTCCGGATCGGCGGACGGAGCTCGGTCGGTCGGCCCTGGTCGACGACCGCCGGATGGCCACGAGGCCACCGGTAGTATGAAGTCAATCCGACCGGCAGGCTCCGGCCGCCGGAATGCGAGGAGGACCACCGCCATGACTACCGCCGTGATCGTCGACGCCGTCCGCACCGCTGGCGGCAAGCGCAATGGAAAGTTCCGCAACTGGCACGCCGTCGACCTGGCCTCCGAGTCGCTCAAGGCACTCCAGGCGCGCAACGACCTCGACCCGGCGCTGGTCGACGACGTCATTACCGGCTGCGTCATGCAGGTGTCGGAACAGTCGCTCAACATCGGCCGCAGCGCCGTCCTCGCCGCCGGCTGGCCTGAGTCGGTACCGGCGACGACCATCGACCGCCAGTGCGGCTCGTCGCAGCAAGCGCTGCACTTCGCCGCCCAGGGCGTGATGGCCGGGGCCTATGACGTCGTCGTGGCCGCCGGCGTCGAGTCGATGACCCACACGCCGATGGGCTCGTCGGTCGTCCGGGAGTTCGGCTTCCCGTTCGGGCCGCGGGTGATGAAGCGCTACGAACCGGTCGGTGGGATCGTCAGTCAGGGCATCGGTGCCGAGATGATCGCCGACCAGTGGAACCTGTCGCGGGAGGATCTCGACGCGTTCTCGGTCCAGAGCCACCAGCGGGCAGCCCGGGCCACCGCTGAGGGCCGGTTCGAGAACGAGATCGTCCCCGTTGCCGTCCACGACGACGACGGCAACGACACCGACGAGCTCGTGACGGCCGACGAGGGCATCCGGCCGGACAGCTCGGTCGAGGTGCTGGCCACCCTCAAGTCGGCCTTCAAGGAAGGCGGCAAGATCACCGCCGGCAACGCGTCGCAGATCACCGACGGGTCGTCCGCGGTACTGATCATGAGCGAAGAGAAGGCCGCCGCCCTCGGCTACACCCCCCGGGCGCGCTTCCACGCCTTCGCCCTGGCCGGCGTCGACCCGATCACGATGCTGACCGGCCCGATCCCGGCCACCGCGACGGTGCTGGAGCGGGCCAAGTTGACGATCGACGACATCGACCTGGTCGAGATCAACGAGGCGTTCGCGTCGGTGGTCCTGGCCTGGGAGAAGGAGCACCACCCGGACATGGCCCGAGTCAACGTCAACGGCGGCGCCATCGCTCTCGGCCACCCGCTCGGCGCATCGGGGGCCAAGCTGATGACCACCCTGCTCAACGAGCTCGAGCGCACCGGCGGTCGATACGGCCTCCTCACCATGTGCGAAGGCGGCGGCCTGGCCAACGCCACCGTCATCGAGCGCCTCGGCTGACCGGCCACCACCCCTCCGCTGTCGGCCGACGGCGAGGCGTCGGTAGGCTGCGGTCGTGCGCCAGGACGTGCGGCAGCGATGGTTCTCCAGGCGGGCGCTCGGCCTTGACGTGGCCATCCTGTTCTGGTTCCCCGGCTGCCTCTTCGCGTTCTGGTGGCAGGTCAATCGGGCCTTCGACGGCAACGGCCTCAGCTACCTGTACTCGGTCGAGTGGCCGGCCTTCGCGGTCGTCGGTGTGTGGGGCTGGTGGATGTTGATCCACACCGACCCGGGGACCGTCGGTCGCCGGGCCCAGGAGAAGCTGCAGGCCACCGGGCAGACCGGACCCCCCGGAGCCGACGGGGTCGGCGGGGGGTCCTCGGCACGACGCCGGGAGGACGAGGACGACGCGCTCGCCGCCTACAACGACCGGCTGGCTGCCTTGGCCGAGCAGGGGCCGAAGACGTGGCGCCGTCGATGAGCCCGACAGAGACCCCGCGTCGACCATCGACGCCCCCGTCGACGCCCCGACGGATCGGCCAGGTCGTGGCCCCCGGTTACGTCCAGGGCGACGACCCGTCGGCGGCCAACCGGGGACTGGCGGCCGCGCTGCTCCGCTACCGGATCATGGCGTACATCGTCGGCGTCGGGCTGCTGATCCTCGTCTTCGTCGGCGTCCCGCTCCAGTACGCGGCGACAATTCCCCAGGTCGCCCAGATCGTCGGCCCGATCCATGGCTTCCTCTACATCGTCTACCTGCTGGCCGCCGTCGACCTCGCCCGGCGCGCCCGCTTCACGCTGCTCCAGATGGCCGCGATGGTCGGCGCCGGCTTCCTCCCGTTCCTGGCCTTCATCATCGAGCACCGGGTCGGCCGGCGGGTCAAGCGGTTGTTGGCCGACGACGCCCTGGTCCCGGCGAGGCGGCCGAGGGCTGACCCGGCCACGGCGCTGACCGGTCAGCGGTACCGGGTGGCCATCAAGAAGCCGACGAAGATGATGACCAGACCGGCGACGAGGTACCAGACCGACACCGCGCCGGGCAGGACCGTCAGGTAGTTCAGCAGGATCATCACCACGCCGAGCACCAGCAGGAGCAACACGAGGCCGCCGAACCACCGCGGGCTCGCCTTCACGCCCTTCGGGATCGGCGCCGTGTAGCGGCCGCTCTCCTCCGCCGACGTGTAGCGACCGACCCGCGAACCGCCCTTGGCGGTCGTCCGACCGTCGGCCGACCGACCCTTGCGCTGGGCCCGACCCGGTCCGGTGTTCGCCTTGGCGGCCATGGGCCACGAGGATAGCCACCCTCGGGACACCCGCCGTTGCGGGGCCGGTACCATCGCCTCGATGGCGGTCCGCGTCCTCGTGATCGACAACTACGACTCGTTCGTCTACAACCTCGTCCAGGAGCTCGGCGAGCTCGGTGCCGATCCGGTCGTCTTCCGCAACGACGCCATCGACGTCGCCGGCATCCGGCGGGAGCATCCCGACGCCGTCCTCGTCTCGCCCGGCCCAGGACGACCGGACGACGCCGGGATCAGCCTGGCCGCCATCCGTGAGCTGGCCGGCGAGCTGCCGATCCTCGGCGTCTGCCTGGGCCACCAGGCGATCGGGCAGGTGTTCGGCGGGACCGTCGTCCGGGCACCCCGCCTCATGCACGGCAAGACCTCCGAGATCACCCACGACGAGGCCGGCATCTTCGCCGGGCTGCCCGACCCGTTCGTCGCCACCCGCTACCACTCGCTCGTCGTCGCCCCCGAGACCGTGCCCGACGAGCTCGTCGTGACGGCCACCGCAGACGGCGGTGTCGTTATGGGCCTGCGCCACCGCTCGCTCGACGTCGAAGGAGTCCAGTTCCACCCCGAGTCGATCCTGACCCCCTCCGGGCCCACGCTGCTCGGCAACTTCCTGACCCGGGTCGCCGGGGACTGACGACTACGTCCCTCCGGGTCGGCTTCCGACGGGAGCCGCCGCGGACCGGGCCGGTCGGTCAGGGAGCTGCCGTCGAAGTGGACGTCGTGCTCGGTGGCGCGGCCGCGGTCGTGGTGGTCGTGCTCGGTGGCGCGGTCGTCGTCGTGGTGGTGGTCGACGGTGGCGTCGTGTTGCTGCAGACGCTCAGTGTCACCGGTGTGCCGGTCGAGAGCGACGAGCCGGCGGCCGGCTTCTGGCCGACGACGATCCCGTTTGTTGTCGACTTACAGCTCGCCGTTGTCACGGCGCTGACCCGGCTGAACCCCTTGCCGCCCAATGTCGCCTTGGCCGCTGTCACCTTCTGGCCGACGACTCCCGGCACGACCGCCTGGCAGGGCCCGGACGAGATCGTCAGGTTCACGACCGTTCCGGGCACCTCCGCCACTCCGGCGCCCGGGTTCTGGGCCGACACCAGGCCGCTCGAGTACGAGTTCGAGCACGCGGCGTTCGTCGACCCGACCTTGAGCCCTGTCCCCGACAGGGTGGCGCCGGCTGTGGCCTGGTTGTGACCCACGACGTTCGGTACCTTGACCGAGCTCTGCTCCGACACCGATAGCTTCACCGTCGATCCGGACTTGGCCTTCGTACCGCCGACCGGTGTCTGTTTGAACACCGTCCCGTTCGGCTTGCTGTTCTTGATCGGGGTCACTGTCACCGTGAAGCCCTTGGCCTTGAGTGTCGACGTCGCCGACGTGACTGTCTTTGTCGTGACATCCGGCACTGTCACGTCCGGCTTGGCCGCCCCGCTGCTGACGACCAGTGTGACCGTGTCGCCCTTCTTCACCTGCGTGCCGGCCGGCGGCTTCGTGCGCAACGCGATCCCGGCCGCCTTGGTGCTCGACGGCGCCCGCGAGCTATCGACCGTCAGCCCCCGACCCTGCAGTGTCGCCTTGGCCGCCGCCTCCGACTGATGGGCCACGTTGGGCAGAGCGAACGTCGAGCTCGATGACAAGGCCCTGACCAGGAAGAACGCGATGACGGCCAGGACGACGAGCAGGATGATCAGGGCGATGACCAGCCGCCGGGTCCGCTTCTTGCGAGCCTCGTCGTCGGCACCCTCGTCGCCCGGGGCCGCCGGAACTGCCTGGGTCTGGCCGACCGCGCCCAGGACGCCGGTCGTGCCGACCGCCTGCTGCAGCTGCGTCGTGCCCACGTCGCCGGCCAGGACCGCCCGGCCGTCGCGGAACCGGAGAAGGTCCGTCCGCAGGTCGTCGGCCGACGCGTACCGATCGTCCGGCGACTTCGCCATCGCCTTGGCGATGACCGCCTCCAGGTCGGCCGGCACTGTGGGTCGGAGGCTGCGGAGCGGCGGCGGCTGGTCGCGAACGTGCTTGGACGCCACCGAGACTGGCGTCTCGCCGAGGAACGGCGGCCGTCCGGCGACCATCTCGAAGAGGACGACGCCGAGCGAGTAGACGTCGCTGCGGGCGTCGACCCCGATCCCCTCGGCCTGCTCTGGCGAGAAGTACGTCGCCGTGCCCATGACCGCCCCGGTCTGGGTCAGGCTCTCCTCGGTGTTGACCGCCCGGGCGATCCCGAAGTCGGTGACCTTCACCAGGCCCTCGTCGGTGATGAGGACGTTGCCCGGCTTGACGTCACGGTGGATGACCCCGTGGCGGTGGGCATACGACAGCGCGGCGGCGACGTGCGCGCCGATGTCCGCCACCCGCTTCGCAGCCAGCGGGCCGTTGTCGCGCAGGACCGCCGAGAGGGGCTGACCGTCGACGAACTCCATCACGATGAAGTACGTGCCGCTGTCCTCGCCCCAGTCGAAGACGGGGACGATGTTCGGGTGCGACAGGTTCGCCGCCGCTTGGGCTTCGCGGCGGAACCGCTCGACGAACGCGCGATCCACCGACAGCTCGGGGAACAGCACCTTGAGGGCCACCGGCCGGTCCAAAAGACGATCTCGGGCCCGGTACACCTGGGCCATTCCCCCCCGGGCGATCAGGTGCGTCAACTCGTACCGATTGGAGAAGACGCGCGGCGTCTGCACGGGTTCCATTGGCGTCAGAGCCTAGGCCGCGACCGGTACGAGAACGGGCGACCGTCGAGCGGCCACGAGGACGCCCTCACGGCGTCGCGGCTGTCGGCGGAGCCGGTGTCGCCACCGGCGCGACGGTCGACGTCGTCGACGGGATCGTCGTGGTCGTGGTCGTCGTCGCGGCCGTTGTCGACGTCGCCGGGACGGTCGTCGTAGTCGGCGTCGTCGTGGTCGGCGGGATCGTGCGTCGTCGCTGCCGTGGCTCGGTGAAGTGCGGGACGGTCGTCGTCGTGGGCGCGATCGTCGTGGTCGTGGCCGTCGCCGGCGCGAGGGCCGCCTGCTGGGCCAGCGCGGCCTCGATCACCTTCTTGAAGACGGGCCCGGCGATCGTCGCCCCCGACGAACTGGTCGATTGGTGCGGAACCACCACGGCCACTGCCACCGTCGGGTTTGTCGCCGGAGCGAAACCGATCATCCAGTCGTTGATTGTCGTCACCTTCGGATAGCCGACCTGAGCCGTGCCGGTCTTGACCGCCACGTGGTCGTTGGGTGTGAAGCCGACAGCGTGCGCCGTACCTTTCGGTGTGGAGACGACGCCTTGCATCAGGCCGTTGACCTTCTTGGCCGACGCCGCTGTGGCCGCCTGTTTGTAGACCTTCGGTCCGAAGGTCTGCACGATGCCACCCTGCGGCATTGCGGATCTGGGCCATCACGTGCGGGCGTCATGACGGCCCCTGTGTCGGCGATACCCGCGGCGACCATCGCTCCCTGGAGGGCGGTGGCGCTCACTGTGCCCTGACCGAAGGCCGCCAAGGGAACTCCGCCCGGGCCCGGGCTCTTGCCTGGCTGCAGATCGCTGACCGCAGGGAACTTCGACGCCTGGACGATGTTGCTTGTCAGGTCGATCGGTGGCTTGGCGTCGTAACCGAAGTCCTCGGCCTGCTCCGAGAGAACTGTCGGTCCCAGCTTGTACCCCAGAAGCGCATAGCCAGGGTCACAGGACTCCGGCAGCATTTGGACCATCGTCCCACCACAGGTCGTGGCCCCGCTCGGTGTATCGGAGTCGTTGCAGATGGTCAATGTTGTCGGAAGCTGACCCTTCGTCGTACAGCCGGCGACCGGGAATGTGAATGTGGCCATTGTCGGCTTCAGGTGGTAAGCCGCGGCACTGGTCACCACCTTGAACGTCGACCCGGGCAGCACCGGATACCAGGTGGCCAGTGGCTCTCCCGGGAGGAAGCCTTCGGCGTCCTTGTCTGTGAAGTCGCCTTTGCTCGCCGCGACCTCTTTTGTGTAGTCCGGGCTGGACAGTGTGTTCGGATCGAAGCTGGGACTGGAGTACATCGCCAAGACCGCGCCGGTCTTCGGATTGAGGACGACGACCGCCGCGTCCTTGTTGGGGCCAGGCAGATGGGCCAGCGCTGTCCGGGCCACCCGCTGCAGTGTCGGCTGCACGGTCAGGGTCACGTCGTCGGGCGTCGGTGCCGGCGGGGACAGCAGTTGGCTCAGCGTGGTCGCTGTCTGCTTGTGCGGCAAGAGCTGTGTGTTGTACACGTACTCGACGCCCTGGGTCCCGCGGTACTTCGACGAGAAGCCGACGATCCCGGAGAACAGTGTCCCTGTCGGGTATGTCCGGTAGTACTGGTAGGTGTCGGGCGGTGGGTTGGCAATCCGTACCGACTTGGCCAGCACTGCGCCATTGGCGGCTCGGATCACGCCACGGTTGTTGTTGTACTGCTTGGCGATGTTCCTCGGGTTGTTGGCCGAGGCATTCAGGCTCGAGGCCTGCCGGACCTGGATGTTGACCAGCTGGAGCAAGATCAGCGTCAAACACAGGATGAGCACGAGGCCGAGCCAGCGGATGCGGCGTCCCATCAGCTGATCACGGCACCGTCGTCGCGCTGGTCGTCGGTACCGCGCCGGCCACGGTGGTCGTCGTGACCCCTCCCGGTGCCGTCGTCGTCACGCCGCCGGACGTGGTCGACGTGGTCGACGGGAACGTCGTCGTCGTGGTCGTTGTCTCCCCCCGGTTGATCCGTCGCTGTGTCAGGTACTCCTGGTGCAGGTTGGCGACGTAGTGGCGGGCGTTGGCCAGCGACCCCTCGTTCACATCGGCTGCCAGGACCGGCAGCCGTGTCGGGAGCACCTCGCCGGTCGTCACCGACGTCCGCTCCACCACCGTCGGTTTGAACCAGAGCAGGCCGCCGGGGCGGCCCTGGTAGATGACGAGGTGCTTGCCCTCGATCGTGACGTACCAGTTGTCGTTGGCGTACCAGCGCAAGAAGCCGTACGCCGCGCCAACTACGACGAGCACGAGGACGACGAAGAGCACGACCCGCAAGGTGAGCCGGCGCGGGGTGCCCGAACGGCGCCGTTCCCGACGCCGCTGTCGGCGGCGCTGGCGCCGGCTTGGTTCCTCGGCTTCGGGTTCACCGGGCGCCCCGTCGGTGGTCACCGGCCGGTCGGCCGGCCGCACGCCCGGTACGACACCGGTCGACGCTGCCCGGTCGTCGGTCGTCAGTTCGGTCGCGTCGGCCGGTTGGGCCGCCACGACACCAGTCGTCGAGTCGTCGGCCGCCGGCGCCGGCTGGTCCGCTCGGCTGGTCCCGGCGGCCGCTTCGGCCGATGGCGCGCCCGGCGCCGCGCCGGCTGCTGATGCGTTGGCGCCCGCCGGCTCCGCCGCACCGGCCGCACCGGCCGCTCCCGCCCCGGCGATCGCACCCGCCGCCGCGCCGGCGGCCAACCCACCAACGGCCGGGCCGTCAGTCGTCGACTCGGGAGCGGGCGTCGCCCTCTGGTCGGCGACGAGCACGTCGACGACGAGCACGGTGACGTTGTCGTTCCCGCCATGGGTCACCGCGGCGTCGACCAACGCCCGGGCGGCTTCCGCCGGCTCGGGCGTCGACCCGAGCGTGCCGGCGATCTGCTCGGTCCCGACCTCGTTCGTCAGCCCGTCGCTGCAGAGCAGGATCCGATCGCCGTCGTGCAGCCGCAGCTCCCACAGATCGACGTCGACGTCGGCCGAGACGCCGAGGGCCCGCGTCAGGATGTGACGGTGGGGATGGACGGCCGCTTCGGCTTCGGTCAACTCGCCCTGGCGGACCTTCTCCTCGGCGAGGCTGTGGTCCGACGTCACCTGGACGGCTCGGCCGCCGGAGAAGACATAGGCCCGGGAGTCACCGACGTTGGCCAGAGCGATCACGTCCCGCCCGTCCGCGCCGGCCACGAGGGCGACTGCGGTCATCGTCGTCCCCATCCCCCGGAGATCGGCCTGCTCCTGGCCCTCGCGCCAGACCGCGGTGTTGGCCTCGCCGACGGCCCGCCGGAGGCCGTCGACGGTCGCCTGGCGGGCGAAGGCCACGCGGAGGGTGTCCACCGCGACCTGGGCCGCCACCTCGCCGCCGACGTGGCCGCCCATACCGTCGGCCACGGCGAACAGGTTCGGCTCCTCCAAGAACCGGTCCTGGTTGGAGTTGCGGACCCGACCGACGTCGGTTGCCGAGCCGGACCGCAGGACGGTCACTTCGTAACCTCGAAGACGGTTGCGCCGACCTGCAGCAGGTCGCCCTTGGCCAGCTTCACGGGTTTCGTGAGCCGCTCGGAGTTGACGAACGTCCCGTTCGTCGACCCGAGGTCCTCGACCCACAGCTGGTCACCACGCCGGTAGAGACGGGAGTGGAGGGTCGAGCTGTACGGGTCGTACGTGGTCGGCACGCCGCAGCCCGGGGAGCGACCGATCGTCAGCTCGTCGTCGAGGTCGAACGTACGGCCGGCCTGGTCGACCGGCTCCAACGTCTCAAGAAAGAGCTGCTTGCGTCGTCGTTTCGGCTGGGGCCCTCGATGGCCCGGCGCTCGTCGCGGGCCGCTCGCCGTCGCTCCGATCGGGTCTGTCGAGGTCCGGCCGGCCGGACCTCGACCCACACGGCCCGGACGACCCGGAGAAAGAAGAGGAAGATCAGCACGACGACCAGCCACTGCAGCGGCCGCAGGATCGCCGAATAGTTGGTGGAGGCGCCAAGGACGACCCCGGCGGGCCCTTCGGTCACGACAGCTCGAAAACGAGGGTGGTCGACCCGACGGTGACTTCGTCACCGCTCGCCAGCTGTTGCTCGCGGACGGCGGTGCCGTTCACCTTCGTCCCGTTGGTCGAACCCAGGTCGGTCACCACGACGACGTCCCCGGCCCGCCGGATCTCGGCGTGGCGGCGGCTGACGTTGGGGTCACCGAGCACGATCGCGCACTCCGGCAGCCGCCCGATGACGACCGGGTCGTCCCCGACGGTCACCCGACCGCCGTCGGGGAGGACCAGTTCGGCGCGGATCTCCTCTTCGGGCCCCTCGACCACTTCGGCCGTGATGGCGAACCGACCCGGCCGCAGACGCGTTCCCTCGTAGATCTGGACCTCGACCGGCCCGACGAACGAGTACCCCTCGATCCGGGCGTGCTCCCGGGCCGCGTCGGCGAGCTCCTTGGAGAGCGCGTCGATGAAGTTCGTGAACCGGTCGACGTCGGCCGTGGCCAGCGTCACGGAGAACGAATTGGGCGCGAGCAAACCGTGGACCCCCACCCGGCGGTGCAGGTCCATCTCGCGCGTCAGCTTCCGGCCGATCTCGATCGGCTGGAGATTGCTACGGAAGGGTTTGGCCAACGTTCCCTCCACCAAGCGCTCGAGTCGCTCCTCGAACTGCTGGAGTCCCATGGTCCGGTCGATCCTACCGGTCGGTCGCTCACCTAGAGGAGGCATAGCGCTCCCGGTCCAGGTGACGGAGCGCATTCTGCCTCACGCGCTGTCGGCTAACCTTGGATGGCCCGGGCGAGTGGCGGAATTGGCAGACGCGCAGGATTCAGGTTCCTGTGTCCGAAAGGATGTGGGGGTTCAAGTCCCCCCTCGCCCACTCACTCGGCAGTCGCAGATCAACCTGAATGTCCTGGCCCCGGCCTTCCCCGAGCAGGCCAAGGCGGACACCGCCATTCGGGGCACCCGGTCCGACCTCTTGCTCTGGCCGACGAACCGAGGCCCCCTGGATGGCATCGAGCTGCCCGGGAACCGGGAGCTTCTCGCCCGCTGGCACCGGCTCCGACGCTGATGGGCGCGCCGGCCAGGCCCTCGACTTAGGATCGCCGGTGTGGCGTCTGTCGACCCAACGGCCCCCCCCTTGCCCGCTGGGACACCTGGCGCTCCACCCGAAGTCCGCCACGTGGGTCACGGCTTGGGCGGCAGGCGCCGGCGGGTACGAGATCGTGGCCCCACTGCACGAGCTGTTGCTGAGGGTGGCTCCGGGGGAAGCGCGTCGACGCCGCCGCCGGCGATCCCGTGCTGATCATCGAGAAAGACGACCATTCCCGAACGTAAGGAGACCGGCATGACGGTGAAACTTGGACTGCTCGCGCTGTTGGAGGCCAAGTCCGGCAAGGGTGCAGAGCTCGGGGCGTTCCTCGAAGCCGGCCGGGCGTTGGCGGTAGCGGAGCCTGGCACCGTCACCTGGTACGCCTTCAAGATCAGCGACACCCAGTACGGCATCTTCGATTCGTTCGAGACCGAGGAGGCACGCCAAGCCCACCTGGAAGGCGAGATCCCCGCCGCGCTTGGACAGGTCGCCCCGGACTTGTTGGCCAAGGACCCCGACATCCGCACCGTCGACGTCATAGCCATCAAGTAGCCGTCGTCCAGGCTCGGGGGCGGCGCCACCGGAAGGGAGCCCGGCATGCCAGAGATAGACCTCGGTGAGGACGCGGACGAGTTCGTCCTCACCGCGTCCGCCTCAGAGGCGATGTTCGACCGAGCCGTCGCCGTGTTCCCCGGCGGGCTCCCGGTCGGGCTCGGAAGCAGCCGCCCGCACCAGGTCTTCATCGAGCGGGGCGAGGGCTGCCACATCTGGGACCTCGACGGGCGGCGCTACGTCGACTTCTTCAACAATGCCCACTCGCTGGTGTTCGGCTACTCGCACGGTCCGACCGTCCGAGCTGTCCAAGCGCAGGCGGCCAAGGGGTTCCACTTCTGCCCGCTCACCAACCATCACGCCGTGGAGTACGCCGAACTGATCTGCGAGCGGGTCCCGTCCTTCGAGCGGGTCCGGCTGGTCTGCTCTGGAGCGGAGGCAACGATGTATGCCATGCGCCTGGCCCGCGCTTTCACGGGTCGAGAGCGCATCCTGCGCATGCGGGGTGGCTACCACGGGACCCACACAGGGGTCTGTATCGGTGAGGCCGAGCTGCAAGCGACCCCGCGGCCGGGGACGACTGGCGACACCGGCATCGGACGGGGCGTGCCTCTTTCGCTGGTCGAGACCGCGGCGATGGCTGCCTTCAACGACCTGGCCGAGGCCCAGGCTCGGTTCGACGAACATCCGGGCGAGATGGCGGCCATCATCGTGGAGCCCATCCTGGGGACCAGCCGCTTCATACCCCCCGAGCTCGGCTACCTCGAGGGGCTTCGGGCCCTCTGCGACAAGGCTGGCGCCCTCTTGATCTTCGACGAGATGATCAGCATCAGCGTCGGCCGGGGCGGTGCCCAGGAGAAGTACGGCGTCATCCCGGACCTGACGACGACCGGGAAGGGCATCTGCGGCGGCATGCCTATCGGTGTCGTCGGCGGCCGCCAGGACATCATGGCACTGTCGGAGGCCCAGGGGACCACCCAGCCGGCCGGTTACGGCGGGGCCGCGGTCCAGATCTCCAGCACCTTCGGCGGCAACCCGATGGCCATGGTCGCCGGGATCACCACTCTGCAGCTCCTCAACCAGGACGTCTACGACACCATGGCCGAGCTCGGCGATTACACGCGCGCCGGTATGCGCGAAGTGATCAAGTCCCGCTCGGTGCCGATCCAGATCACTGGGACCAACCACTTGGTGGGCGTCCACTTCTCGACGAAGCCCGTCGTCTCCTACGCTGACACGCTCGATCGCTCGGCCGACAAGCTCCGGCTCTCGCTCCACATGATGAAGCAGGGGTTCCACGTTCCGCCGGGCCGTCTGTCGCTGACGGCGGCCCACACCACCGAGGTGGTCGACGACATGCTCGCCGCTTTCGACAGGGCACTCGTCGAGACCGGGATAGCCGAATAACCCCGTCGACGGCTCGCGACGGAGCTCCGACAAGGGGGGCCGCCGACCGTCGTCCCTCCGAGGTCGATCTGCGGCGTCCGTGCCGGCCGACTACCCGCCGTCTGCGTCTCATCGAGACCCGAGACGTGACTGTCCGGTTCGGGCGGTGCCGGTGTCCGAGGCCTGCTGTATGACGTCGAGCAGCCGGTGCAGGTCGGCGGCATCGGCAAAGTCCGGGCTGACCGACCGACCGTGGTTGATCCGCTCGGCCAGGTTTCGATAGAGGATCGCCACGTTGCGGGGTGGCCCGGCCGGTACCGAGGCCGGGATGGGGACCAGACGGTCAGGCACCGCGAGGTCTTCTTCCGATCCGTCCGCTCTGGCGAGAGCTATCACCCAGTCGGCGATGTGAATCCCTCCGGGCGAGGCGGGACGAACGGTGAGCGTGGCCTCGGTACCAACGATCCGGGCCTCGAACCCGGGCCCGGAGGGAGCCACACCGCCCTGCACCGTCAAGGACACGATGGCGTCGTTGTCGAGATGGCCGCCCACCACGACCTGGTCCGGGGCGCTCACTGCCACGGTCTCTCCGGTCTCGACAATGGTCGCCTCCCCTCTGACCGAGGCCACCACCGCGCTCAGCACGCGGGGTTGGCCGATGGCCCGAGCCAGGGTGGCGAGGACGTGCCCGCCCGTAATGCTCAGCACCGTCGCCCCGGCGGCGACGTCGGTCGCGTATCGATGATCGGCCGAGAGCGTCTTCCACGCCGGACCGCCCGAGGTGACGACGCTCACGGCGAGGGGTCTTCCGATGGCTCCCTGGTCGACAAGTTCCCTCACGAACACCGCGCCGGGCGCGTGGTAGCCCTGGAGCCCGACGATGTGGGCGACGCCGTTCTCCTCGGCCAGCGCAGCCAGCCGAGTGGCCTGTTCCGTGTCGACACCGAGCGGCCATTCCGAGTACACGTGCTTGCCCTCACCCAACGCGGCTCGGATCACCGCGTCGTGATCGGGCACCTTCACGGCGACCGCCACCAGGTCCACATCGGGATGGGCCACCAGAATCTCCGACATCGGAGAAAGCCAGAGGCACCGCGAAGGCTTCGGCGGTGGTCCGGGCCGTCTCGGACCGAGTCGTCGCCACCGCGGTGATCTCGAACTCCTCGAGCGCCGCCAGAGCGGGCAGGTGCGCCGTGATCCCCCACCCTCGAGTCGGGTTGGCGCCCACCACCCCCACCCGGATCGGGGGACTCACGGCGTCGGCTACCTGTTCACTTGCCATTGGACGAGGTCATCCCGACGATCGACAGTTGGATAAGAGAACGACGACGCGTGCTATCGACGGCGGCCATCGCCCGGTGACCATCGCCCGGTGACCATCGCCCGGTGACCATCGCCCGGTGACCATCGACCGACCTGCAGGTCGATGGTCACCGGGCCAGGGCGCAATTTCCGCTAACTACTTGCCGGCGGCGACTATCACCGCATTTGTCACCAATGTTTTATATGGGATCGGCTTGATGTATTGGAGGATCCCACCATACTGGAGCCAGTCCTGCTGCATTCCCTGCATCGTCTTCTCGATCGGGACCATACTCATGTCGAGACTGAACACCAATGGCGGCGACTTCTTGATGGTGTTCTCTGTGACCCCGGAGAATGACGACAGTACCGACATGACCGTCTGGTTGTTGCGGTACCCAGGGGTGAGGTACGTCCGGGCCGAACGCATCATCGACCGCAAGATCGCTTCGACGACCGGTCGGTGAGCAGTCAGTTCCGCCTTACTGGTGACAGCAACCGCAGCAGCGTAGTTGGGGAACAGCTTTACGTAGTTGGGATTGTCGGCAATCTCCCCCGTGAACGGTGCGTCAAGGACCGCCGCGTCGAGGCTCCCGCTCTCCAGGCCGATCGTCTTTGTCGGTGTGGCAATCTTCACTGTGTTGACCTGGTGAAATGTGATGCCGTGCTTCTTTGCCCACACCTGCACGGGGTAGAAGGCGGCCGAGGTCGTCCCCGAAAGACCGACCGAGATATTGAGTGGCCTGTTTACTGTCTTCTTCACCGCACCCGTGGAAGTGAATACCTTCCTGGAACCCCACAGTCCTGTGGCCGCCGTTTTCTCATAAGAGAATATATCCCCAACAAATACCATCGGAACTCCGGTATGGATTGCGTTAAGGAACCCGGCGCTGAAGCCCCCGATCGCCAACGCAACTGTCCCATGTGCGAGGACCACCGGCAGCTGTGTCTGCGGCACGACTTTCACTGTCACGTTGAGATTTGTCTTGGCGAACTCACCCTCCGCCGCGGCGAGAGCCGGCTCGATGAACGGCTCGATCTTGGCCGATACCGCGACCGTTACCGAGGTCTTCGCCGGCAATGGATGCGGCGCCGGCGTTGTCGGTTGATATTTGGTTGTCGCCGCCCCAGCCGACATGGTTCCACAGACCCCGAGAAACAGCGCCCCGACCACCCCCACCATGCCGACTCGTCGACAGTACTTCTTCAACATTTTCCCTCCCTTTGTCTATGTCACCTTCTGCGTCGACCGGTCCCCTCCGGCGCCGACATGATCCCCCGACCTTCGATTCGTCTGGCTCTCACCCTCGGTCGCCGAGGATGGTGGACACCTACCCCACAGCCCTACCCGCGTGCCCTCCAATCACGCGGCAACTCGACCCGCCGGGCTGGCGGACCGCCCTGGGGATGGGCGTTCACATAGGCCCGCGACTGGTTTCGATACGGGTTCCCGGCCACCACGATCTCGATCCACTCCGGCCGTACGAACATCGGCACCAGGCGGTCCGGGTCGTCGGAGACGGCGTAGATCTCGCTGGCCCGACCTTCCTTCACCAACCGGGCCAAGCTGAAGCCGGTTGCGCCCATCTGGTCGGCGAACCGTTCCATCACCCCCGCCGCAATGTGGGTGTGCTCGTGGAGGTACCGGCGGATCTCGTCCTTCTTGAACCCGAAGCCGTCCAGCGCGTTGGCGATGCTCGGACCGAGAACCAGCAACGGGTGCCAGGCGTTCGTGCTCACGCCGGCGAGCGCAAAGGGCCCCATGGCATTGGCAAAGAGCAACGAGATCGTGGCGAGGTGATCCTCAGCCGTGTCACCCCCCGAGTAGATCGGGGCGCTGACGGAATTCACGCTGTGGACGCTCACGACGGTGTCGTCGGGGTCAAAGCCCCGGTCGACGCGGTACGCCGGCCAGCCCAGCTCCTCGATGGCCGCATCGTTCTCCGCCAGCACGACGTTGAACGGCTGACCGATCGCCGCCTTGTCGGTTAGTCCGGGGGGATCCGGAAGCCGGGGACGTTGCGCATGAAAAGACGGGTGAAGCGCCCAATACTGGTGTTGGCTCGCCGGCCGGCCCGCATGACGCCGATGCCCGAGTTGAAATTCAGCTCCTCGACGAGAGGCCCGCTGACCACGACGAGCGGCTCGAAGCCCGTCGTGGAGCCGGCTTGCTCGAGTGTGTACTGAGGATCGGCGAGACACTCGACGATCGAGAGGAGGATCGGCAGGTATTCCGACCGGCAGCCAGCCATCACGCCATTGACGGCGATGTCCCAGACCGTCGCCTCACGCTTTTCGTGGGCGAGCACCGCCAGCACCTCGGACGGATCTCTGTCGGTGTACTGGAGGAACGCCTCGACACGGTCCAACGTCGGGGGGATGACCGGCAAGCCGTCGGTCCATCCCTGCTCCTCGAAGTGCTCTTGCACCTGGTCGAGGGTGCCGGAGAAGACGATGTCCCGCATGGCGGGCTCCACCTCGCTCGGCTCGGTGGGACCGCCGGTACGAGCTCGGCTGCGGGCCGTCAGCGCCTGGAGGACGCCGGGGACAATGACCTCCGACACCCTGCTCGTGAACACCTCCGAGGTGTCGGACGGGATGACGCCTGGATAGACGACGATAGGGATGTGGCCTATGCCGAGGGAGCGCGCGACCGAATGCCCCAGGGCCTCGAACCCCTCGCCGCCGATGGCGACGGTGGGCACGCCGGCCGCCTCGGCCACCGATGCGGCCCGGATGATGGCCGGCATGCAGCCGCCGCACGCACCGACCGCCACGACCGCCACGTCGACGTCGTTCTGGTGCAGCCGGTCCGGAAGGGCCGCCAGGTTCGCCTTACCGTCCCGGGTGGCCGCCTGGATGTCACCGAAGACTTCGGGCGGTACGAACGTCACATCGTCGTAGCGCCGGCTGATCTCCTCTTGGATGAGCTGGAACATCTCCGCGCCCTTGAAGAGGTAGTCCCAGATGAAGGCCACCGTGCGGCCCGACAGGTCACTGGGTGCGATCGTGTCGGCGACGACCGCGCTCACCGTCCGGCCGAGTGGCCAGACCACGTCGAAGTCCTCGTCTCCGCTCATAGCGCTATCTGCCTTTCGTGATCACGGTGCCGTTCTCGTGCGATGAGCACGTCGGCCACCTTCTTCGCGTCCGCGAGGGCCCCGTCGAGAGTCCTGGGTGATCCAGCCCTGACGTCACCGATGGCGAACGCCCCGGGATGCGAGCACTCGAGGTTCCCGTCAACCACCAGACAGCCGTCGCCGGTCGTCGCCAGAGCGCCGCCGAGCACATTCGTCCGAGGCAACCGACGGACGTACGTGAAGAGCCCGTCTACGGGAAGGAGCAGCTCGCCGTCGTCGGTGGCGATCCGGACACCGACCAGCCGTTCACCGCCCACCAGCGCCACAACCTCGCCCGCCACTATCCGAATCGACTCGTTCCACCCATCACGGTCCAACTCGGTCGCCCGGCTGCGGGGGGTGACCAACGTGACGGAGCTCGCCAGCCCCGAGAGGTGGAGGGCCTCATCCGGTGCCCAGGGCTCGTCGCCCACGACCACCACCGCTCGATCCTGGAAGAGTGGCCCGTCGCACATGGCGCAGTGACAGATCCCGGCACCTCGAAAGGCATCAGCGCCGGGGATCGGCAGGGAGGCCGGCTCGCTGCCCGTGGCGATGACGACGGCGGCCGCGGTGATCGTCTGGGCTGTGGTCTCGACCGTCCAGCCTCCCGGGCTGCCCGGCTTGACCGAAAGGACTTCTTCGAAGACGATCGGCACACCGAGGGCGACGACGGCATCGAGCATCGTGGCGGCCGCATCGGGTCCCGAGGCGTCGGGAAACGCATCGGATCCCCGCATCGCGAGGGCATTCAGGAGCTGTCCGCCCAACGTGCCGACGTCCGCCAGCCGCACCGAGCAGTCGGCCTCGGCCAGCCTCGCCGCACAAGCGAGACCAGCCGGTCCCGCCCCCACGATGACGATGTCACCGCCGTCGATCATCTCGCCGCGTCCGATCGATGGTGGTCTGGTCCACGGACCCCCCCAGGTCATCGCGCCGATGTGCGCAGGGTACGGTTTGCAGATGGTGCTAAAGGTTTACACCGTGTCAAGTGAGCTTGCAACTGTAAAGGGAACGAACGCCGTCGGTGGACGATGCTGAGGTCCGGTCGCGCCCGTTGGTCAGCGCCACGCCGCTGCCGTCGCGGGGCCCTCTGAGCCCGTGGGCCGCTCATCGGACGCGCCAGCCGGCGCCTCACTCCGGATCGCCCAGCGTGAAAGCACTCGCCGCAGCATCGTGCGAGCCGCCGGTTCGTGCTTCCGCCGTCAAGGATTCGGGGCCACCACGGTCGAGGACATTGCTCGGGCCGCCGGGACCACCCGGACGACCTTCTACATGTACTTCAAAGGCAAGGCCGACGTGGTCGCCGCCCTCAGCGAATCGGTACGGCGGGACACCCATCTCCTCCTGGACGAGTTGGAGACGGCGGTCGCGTCCGGCCGAGGGGACGACTTCCGTGCCTGGCTGAGCCGCCTATTCGACTTCTGGGAGCGAGCCGGAACGGCGATGCGGGCCGAGGAAGAGGCGGCCTCCTTCCACCCAGAGGTGCAGGCTCGCCGTTGGCGCAGCTTCCAGAACGGCATGGACGCGATCGCTCGGGGCCTCGAAGCGGGGGGTATCTCCGACGATGCCGGACGTCGGGCGCGGGGGCTGCTCGCCTACTCGCAGCTGGAGACGATCTTCCACCGCTGGGTGCGGGTGGGTTGGGACGTCGACCGCGAACAGGTCCTCGAGGTGATGACCGACATGTGGTTGGCCGCCTTTCGTTGATCCTGCAGCCACCAGGTCGGCGGGCCTCGGAGGCTATCTTCTTCGAAGGTCGACGAACGTAGAAAGCTGGCAGTGATGACCGTTGGCGCTGGGCTCGACGTACGGCCGGTGGCTGGTCACATCGGTGCCGAGATCAATGGCGTCGACCTGGGCTCCGGACTGGACGACGCGACCATCTCGGCGATCCGCCGAGCACTGCTTGAGTGGAAGGTCGTCTTCTTCCGCGGCCAGTCGATCGGACACGCCGAGCAGGTCGCCTTCGGCCGGCGGTTCGGCCGGCTGACGCCCGCCAATCCGTTCGAAGCCGGCCCGCTCGAGGGATTCCCTGAGGTCCTCCCGCTCGACAGCCGACGATACGAGAAGACGTACGGACGGAGGCGGGCTTCCGACGACAACGCGTGGCACACCGATGACACGGCGCTGATCAACCCCCCGCTCGGTTCGATCCTTCGCGCCGAGACCGTCCCCCCATACGGTGGCGACACGCAGTGGACGAACCTGGTCGCTGCCTACCAGGGGCTCCCGCAGCGGCTGCGGGAGCTGGCCGACGGACTGCGGGCCACGCACAGCTATGCCCAGGTTCGCCAGGCCAGCGATCCGAACAGCCGGTTGGCTCAGCAGATCGACCGTGCGGCGTTCGTGGCGATCCACCCGCTGGTCCGAGTGCACCCGGAGACCGGCGAGCGGGCGTTGTACGTCAGCCCGAGCTTCACCAAGTACGACAGCGAGATCATCGGGTTCACCAAGTCACAGAGCCAGCGGATCCTTGACCTCTTCTACGCCGAGATCGCCCGGCCCCAGTACACGGTGCGGTTCCGGTGGGAAGCCGGCGACGTGGCCTTTTGGGACAACCGGGCCACCGCTCATCTCGCGCCGAACGACGTCGGCCATCTGTCGTCCGAGCGCCTCATGTACCGGGTGACCTTGGAGGGCGACATCCCCGTGGGCCCGGACGGCAGGCCCTCCGAACCGGTTCTGGGCGACGCGGCCCTCACCAACTGACCGACCATGTCGTGCTCGCCGAACGCGTCGGGCGCGGAAATACCGAGCTGAAGGGGAATCATGATCGAACTGTCGACGTACGTGCCGACCTATGCCGACGACCCGCCGGCGAGCTGGCAACCGCTGTTCGAGACTGCGCAGATGTACGACCGGGCGGGGTTCGACCGGATCGTCGTCTCCGACCACGTCGTCTTCGGCGAGCGGATCGAAGAGTACGGCCGCCCGGAGATCGGCGGCTCCAAGGGAGGCGTCCAGCCGACCGGGCCGGACGGCCACTGGCTGGAGCCGCTGACGGTCCTCTCGTTCATCGCCGCGACGACGACGCGGATCCGGGTGGGCACGTACATCCTGATCGCCGCTCTCCGCCGCCCGGTGATCCTCGCCAAGGTGGCTGCGACGATCGACGTGCTCTCCGGCGGACGCCTCGATCTCGGCGTCGGCGTCGGCTGGCAGCGCGAGGAGTACGACGCCGCCGGACTCGAGTTCGACGGTCGTGGCCGGCTGCTCGACCGGACTCTCGAGGTCTGCCAGCTCTTCTGGCGAGAGCCCATCGCCGCCTACGACGAACCCGGGCTGCGGTTCGACGCGATCCACATGATGCCGAAGCCGCTGCAGGCCGGCGGCGTGCCGCTCTGGATCAGCGGCACCGTCAATCCGCTGGTCGCCCGGCGCATCGCCCGGTTCGGGTTTGGCTGGATGCCGTGGGGCGACGCGGCGGCGGACGTCGTCACCGGCATCGCCCAAATGCGGGAATTGGTCGCTGACGCCGGTCGGGATCCGTCCGACCTGCGGATCGTCGGCCTCCTGCCGTTGGTCCGCAAGGACGACCGCTCGCTCGATCTCGAGCCGACGATCGCCGCCGTACCGGCGCTCGTCGAGGCTGGCGTCACGGACTTCCGGGCTCGGCTCGACCTGCCGGCCGATCCGTCGGCGGCCGAGGAGCTCGCGACGACGTTCGTCGCCGCCTTCCGCAAAGCCGTCGGGCGCTGACGAGCGCTCGCCATCGGCACTCCGGCCGCTGACCCTCCGGCCGCTGGCGCTCCCCGGTTACCATCTGCCATGCCGTCCGCCCTCCAGCGTCGCGTCGCGGAGCTGCTGCCCGGGACGGCCGCGACGAAGGTCGCCCGGGCCCGGAACCTGGTGGCGGGAGCCGCTCTCCGGTGGCAGCGGAAGGTCTCGACGCCCGGGGCGTTCTCGCTCTCACTACGAGACGCGTTGAACATGCTCTACCCCGAGGCCCTGCCGGCAGACTTAGGCCTCGACGAGGTGGCTCGCCGGGCGGCCCGGTCGCTGCGCGTCCGGGACCTCCAGGCGATCAGGCGGATCTTGGCGGCGCTCGACGGACCGAGCGCACCGTCGCCGTTCCAGGTCAGGTTCGGGCCTCGAGACGTCGTCCGGGTCGAGATCGGGAGCATCCGGTTGGTCCTCGACGTTGCCGACGTCTCGGTCTCCCAGGACATCATCCAAGGCCGCGGCTACGAGCCGGAGGTGACCCGTGTGCTCGAGGAGCGGCTGCGGCCCGGGATGACCTTCGTGGACATCGGTGCGAACGTCGGCTACCACGCGTTGGTCGGTTCGCAGCTCGTGGGGCCGGTCGGTCGGGTGTTCGCGGTGGAGCCGTTCTCGGAGAACTGTCGACTGATCCTGATGTCGGTCGCCGAGAACGGGGTGGAGAACCTCACGCTGCTGCCGGTCGCTCTCCATGACCACCAAGGGTGGTCCCACCTCTCGACCCACATCGGCTCGAACGCCAGCCTGATCTCCGACGAAATCGGCGAGATCGCCCGAGGTTACGGGGTCATCGTGCCGGCCTTCCGTCTCGATGACCTGATCACCGGCCCGATCCACCTGGTCAAGATCGACGTCGAGGGGGCCGAAGCCCGAGCCGTCGCTGGAGCCCGCCAACTCATCGCCAAGTGGCGGCCGGCCGTCGTGAGCGAGGTCAGCGAGGAGATGCTGGCCCGGGTTTCGGGTTCGTCCGTACGGGAGTACCTGGGCTGGTTCGTCAGCCAGGGCTACTCGGTCTCGGTTCTCGACCGAACCGGTGGCGAACCGAAGGTGGTCGACGACCTCGACCACTTCCTCTCGACGTGGGGTGACCCGTCCCGGATCGAGAACCTGCTCTTGCTGCCCGACCCCGGTGACGGCCTGGCGGCCTAGCGTTCCAGCCCCGATCCGCGAGAGAAGGCCCGGTGGGCTCCCTCTCGGGGAGCCCACCGGGCCTCGCCATCTCGACGGGACCTGGGTCCGTCAGATCACTCGGCCGGCCCTGTGGCCAACGTGACCGTCGCGGTGTGGGACTGACCGGAGCTGTCCGTCCACGTCACCTGGACCTTGTCGCCGGGGTGGTGGCCCATCAGCACGGTCGTGAGGTCGTCGGCCGAGCTGACCGTCGTCCCGTTGACCGCAGTGATCACATCGCCGTCGGCCAGACCCGCCTTCTGTGCCGGCGAGCTGGCGACGACGCCGGCGACGTCCGCACCGGACGTGCTCGAGTTGCCCTGGCCGGTTGTGGTCGCTGTGCTCGCCCCGTTTGTCGAGCTCCCTGTCGTGGCTGTGCCTGTCGTGGCTGTGCCTGTGGTGGCGCCTGTACCGCCGAACTGACCGAACCCTCCGCTACCGGAGCCGCCGCTGCCGGAGCCGCTGCCGGACGAGCCCTGCCCGGTCTGTCCCGACGCCGCCTGGATCTCGACGCCGAGGAAGGCCGTCGCCCCAATGTGCACGGTCGACGAGCTGGTACCACCCTCGATCTGCTTGGCGATCGTCAGCGCCGTGTTGATCGGGATGGCGTAGCCCTGGCCTGTCGCGTCCTGGAAGGTGAAGCCCTGGGACGCCGACGCCGCGGTGTCCATGCCGACCACCTGGCCGCCCGTGTCGACGAGCGGTCCGCCGGAGTCACCGGGCTGGATCTGCGAGTTCACCTCGATGAGGCCGGTCAGCTGCTCGGACGTGCCCGCCCCCTCGTCGCTGGCCGTGATGGCCTGGTTCAGGGCCGTCACCGATCCACCGGCGACGCTCGGCGTGCCGCCGGCCCCCCCGGCGTTGCCGATGCCGACGACGCCCTCCCCGACCGCCACCTTGGACGAGTTGCCCGTCGTGACCGTCTGCAGACCGGAGGCGTTGTGGAGCTGGATCACGGCGACGTCATGGCTGCGGTCGTAGCCGACGACGCTGGCGGTGTACGTCTTGCCGTTGCCGATGTCCGTCACGCTGATGCTCGTCGACCCGTCGATGACGTGGTTGTTGGTCAGGACCTCGCCGTTCGAGGTAAGGACCATCCCCGTCCCCGCGGCCTGCTCGTCCTGGTAGCTGAGCGTCGTGTTGATGTCGACCAACCCGGGATCGACGCCGGACGCGATCGACGAGAGGTTCGAGGGCGAACCGGCGGCGGACGACGTCGAGCCGCCGGACGAACCAGACGAACTGGACGACCCGCCGCCGGATGTCGAGCCGCCGGACGAGCCGGACGAGCCCCGGCCGAACGGCGAGCCGCCGGACCCGAAGCTCGACCCGCCGGACGAGCCGGACGAGCCCGGCGAGACCGGACGAGAGCCGCCGACCGGAGCCGACGCGGACGCCGGTGCGGTCGTCGACGGCTGCCAGACGGCGTAACCGATGCCGACGCCGGCCAGCATCGCCACGGCAGTGAGCAGCGCGGCGGCACCGATCACCTTCGACCGTCGACCGCCGGACGACGACGTCGCCGGCGCGGTTGGCGGCATCGGCCCGGTCCAGCCCGCTCCCGGCGGGCCCCAGGGCGATCCCGGTGCGCCGGGGGGCCAACCACCAGAGCCCGAGCCGGCACCGGCGTCCGCACCGGGCGGCAGCGTCCACGGGGTCCCCGCTGGCGGCGTCGCGCCGGCGGACGGCGGCCACGGACCGGGCCCGGCCGGCATCTCTTGGGTGTCTCCGGCCGGCAACCCGCCGACTGGCGGCGCGCTGACCGGCGGCAGGGCGATGGCGGCGCTGTCACTGGTGGGCGTCGGCACCGGTTCCGTCGGAAGTGGGCCGGTCGGTCCGGCCATCTCCGGCTGCGACTGGGGATCGGTCATCGTGCCTCCTGGTTGGCTGGCTGCGATCCGCTTTCGGATCGCTTCCGTGTACCCAGTAGACCGGTGGTCCGTAAGAAATGGCTCAAGTCCAGCTAGAAGTCCGCTAAATCCCGGGAAACGGCCGACGCCGCCCGGCGACGTCTCGATCGACCTCGACCGAGGGCACGGCTCCCATCCGCCGGTCCGCTGCTACGAGTCCCCACCCGTCCGGGTACGGTCCCGCATCCCCCGCGCGGGACTGTCGGGCAACGACAGAGGCACCTCGAGCGGCGGCGGCGGCGTGTCGACCTCCCCGTCCTTGATCAGTGGGCTGCGGCTGAGCAGAACGACGCTGGCGACCAGGACGGCGACGGCGACGATCTCACCGGCCAGATGCCACGGGCCGAACCGGAGCTGCTCGCCGAACAACGTGATCCCCAACAAGCTGGCGACCAGCGGGTCGACGATCGTCAGCCCCGGCTGGGAGGCGGCCAACGGACCGGCCTGGAAGGCGTTGGAGACGAGGAACATGGCGACCGCGCCGGAGAGGACGAGGACGTACGGCGCCCAATTCGAGAAGACCGCGTACCAACCCTGGTCGACGTGCGAGCTGAGCTCCTTGATAACCGCGGCGACGAACCCCCAGGCCATGCCGGCCGACACCGAGAGCAGCGCGGCCTTGCGGGCGGGCGACAGGCCGCGACCGCGACGCCCCGGGAGCAGCGACAGCGCGGCAACGACGCCAGCCGCGCCGAACGTGGCCGCGCCGGCCAGGATCCACATCCACGCGGTCGCCTCCGTCGTCGATCCGCCGGAGGGGTCGGCCAGGAACAGGAAGCCACCCAGCCCGACCGCCATGCCGACCGCGGCCAGCCAGTCGCGGGCGTGGACGCGATGGCGGTTGCGCAGCGCCAGGTAGGCGAAGACGAACAACAGCTCGGTGGCGATCACCGGCTGCACCAGGCTGAGGTCGCCGAAATGGAGGGCGGCCAGCTGGAACAAGAAGCCGGCGATCATGCAGAGGATGCCGAAGAACCAGACCGGTCGGCGCAGGAGGAAGAGCAGCAGCCGCCAGCTGAAGGTGATCTCCCCGGGCGCCGGCGCAGCCGCGACCCGCTGGGCCACCGACGACGTGGCCGTGAACAAGCTCGCCACCAAGGCCAACAGGATCTCGACGCTCATGGGCCCGGCTTCCTCCCCAGCCCCGTGCCCGTGGCGACCACTGCCTCCGCCCGAGCACACTCGGTATACCGCAATTATCGGCAACCAGGCGGACTCGGCAGGCATTCCCGACGCTGGTCTAGGCCGCTCCCGGTGGGTGCGCCGGCAGGCGGACCCAGAACCGGGCGCCGGTCCCCTCCCCGCCGCCCCCGTCACCGCCGCGCTCGTCCGGCCCGTCGCTCCCGTTCGGCTCGACGCCGACGGTCCCACCGTGGGCCCGGGCGATGGCCGCGACGATGGCCAACCCAAGGCCGGCGCCGCCGGTCGTCCGAGCCCGCGAGCTGTCGGCCCGGTAGAACGGCTCGAAGATGCGCTCGCGGTCGGCGGTGGCGACCCCGGGACCGTGATCGCCGACTTCGATCGTCACCGCGTCCGGCGCCGCCGATACCCGCACCTCGACCGTGGCGCCGTCCGGCGAGTGCCGAAGGGCGTTGGCGAGGAGGTTGTCGACGACCTGGCGGAGCCGGTGGGCGTCGCCGGCGACGACGGCCTCGCCCGGCGTGACGAGGGTGACCGGATGACCCGACGCGGCGGCCCGTCCGGCGGCCACCGCCCGGTCGACCAGCGGGACGAGGTCGGTCGGCTCGATCGCCAGTGGACGCTCCCGGTCGAGCCGGGCCAACAGGAGCAGGTCGTCGACGAGCAGCGCCATCCGGTCGGCCTCCTCCCGGATGTGGTGCATCGAGGTGGCGAGATCCTCGGGTCGCTCCCGGGCGCCGAGGTCGAAGATCTCGGCGTAGCCCCGGATCGACGTGAGCGGCGTCCGCAGCTCGTGGGATGCGTCGGCCAGGAACCGGCGGAGCCGGCCCTCGGAAGCGGCCCGGGCCGCGAAGGCGGTCTCGATCTCGCCGAGCATGGCGTTGAGGGCCAGGCCGAGCCGGCCGACTTCGGTCCGGTCTTCGGCCGGAGCCACCCGGCGACCGAGGTCCCCGCCGGCGATCGCTCCCGGCGGTCGCGGCCATCGCTTCGAGCGGACGGAGACCGCGCCGGACGATCCACCAGACGAGCGCACCGAGGCCGATCAGGACGCCCACGCTCACGAGGATCATCACCAAGGCCAACCGGCCGAGCGTCTGGTCGGTCTCGGTTAGCGGCACCGCGACGACGAGCGTGAGCCCGTCGACGTGGAGCGGCCGGACGAGGACTCGGTAGGCCACGGTGTTCCCACCGACGCTGCCGGTACTGAAGGTGGCGCCGTTACGTCCGCCGGATGGGAGGGGATGCGGTAGGGCCGGACCCGGTGGTGCCGGCCCGCCGTAGACGAACGAGACCAGCGTCCCCACGACCTTGCCACCACGGCCGACGAGCTCACCGATCGTGCCCTCGGGGAATTGGCCGTCGCGGGCCCGGCCGGGCCGGTGCGGCCCGGTGAAGGGGAACGAGCCGGTCGGGAACGTGATCGGAACCGTCGTCGTCGGTGGTTGCGTCGACGGGACCGTCGACGTCGGCGAGGTCGACTGGCGCGGACGGACCGGGAACGCCGACGGGTGCTGGTGGAACAGGATGCCGCTCACCGTGTAGGACGCGGCCTGCAGCTCGGAGTCGACCCGCGAGTACAGGAACGAGCGGAGCTGGGCGTAGACGACGACGTCGGAGACGACGAGGCCGACGGCGACGACGGCGACCAGGACCAGCAGGAGCCGGGTCCGGAGGGGCACCGGGCCGGCCGCCTACGCCGGCGGGCGCTTGAGCCGGTAGCCGACGCCGCGGACCGTGTGGATGAGCCGCGGTCCGTGGGCCTCGAGCTTGCGGCGGAGCGAGCTGATGAAGATCTCGACGACGTTGTCGTTCCCGTCGAAGTCGTAGTGCCACACGCGGTCGAGGATCTGGGCCTTCGAGACGACCCGGTCGCTGTTCAAGAGCAGGTAGTGCAGCAGCTTGAACTCGGTCGGCGTCAGCTCGACGACGACCCCGTCGCGCGTCACCTCGTGCTGGTCCTCGTCGAGCGCCAGGTCGGCCCACCGGAGCACACCGCTGTCCTCTTCGATCTCGTGGACCCGCCGCAGGATCGCCCGCGCCCGGACGATCAGCTCTTCGACGCTGAACGGCTTCGTCACGTAGTCGTCGCCGCCGAGGGTGAACCCCCGCAGCTTGTCCTCCAGGCCGTCGCGGGCCGTCAGGAAGATCACCGGCACCCGCGGATGGTCACCCGACAGGTGGCGCAGCACCTCGAAGCCGTCGAGATCCGGCAGCATCACGTCCAGCACCATCAGGTGTGGCCGGAACGAGTCGACCGATCGGAGGGCGTCGTGACCGGTATGGGCGACCTCGACCGTCAGCCCTTCGTAGCGAAGGGCCATCGAGACCAGATCGGTGATCCCTGGTTCGTCGTCCACCACCAGGACTCGGGCGTCCTCGCCGGCCATCGGCTACCTCCCTCGACCCTAGATACTCCCCCGTAACCCTGTCGGTATCCTGTGGACCTGGTTTTCGCACCGCTCCAACCCACCGGAACGCCCTTCCGGGTGTCGGAGCAGTACGCTCGGGCGTACCGGGACGGAAGGAATGGGGCGTTGAATGCGGCATCGTGACGGCGGCAACCGTCGCAACGGCTCGCCCAAGAAACCCGCCTCCGTCGCCGAGCTGGCCCGGACGCTCCGACGGGTGCGGACCCGCCAGGGACTGCGGCTCGAAGATGTCAGTGCCCGCACCGGGCTCCCGCTCGACGAGCTCGAGCGGCTCGAGAGCGGCGACGTCGGCCGGCTGGAGGACCGGGTGGCGACGGTCAAGGCTCTCCGCATCTATGCGAGCTCCCTCGGCCTGTCCGGCGACCTCTACGCGTTGAGCCTCGTCGAGCACTGGCCGGCGGCCCGCCCGGCAACGGCACCGGGAGCCGCATCCGACGAACGGTGGGCTCCTACGGCCGCCGGCGACGCGCCAACCGCCACGGTCCCCCGGGTCGCCGGCGTACCGACCGCCACCACCACCGCCTCGGTGCCCGCCATCGCGGTTGCCGTCGCCGACGCGCCGCCGAACACGGACGTACCGGCGTGGCCGGGGACGACCTCGACCGCGGTCGCCGTCCTCGACACCGGCCTCACGCCGGCCGTGTCGGGGTTGCCCCACCGCCCGCGCCGGCACCGGCGGGCGGGCACCCCGCTGTGGCTACGCGCCCTCGTCGTCGTCGTCGCGCTGGCCGTCCTCGTCGGGGTGGCCGGTCTCGTCATCCAGGCCGTCCAGCCGTCCTGGCTCCAGACCATCGGCATCACCCACCCGAACCACCCCGGGGCGTCCACCACGACGGTCACCACCGGGACCTCGTCCACGACCACGACTGCCGCGCCGGCCAGTGGCCTACGACTCGTGTCGACAACGCCTACCGCGGCGACGTTCTCCGTCCGGGCTTCGACGTTCACCGTCGAGACGTCGGCGGTCGGCAACCCGAGCTGGGTCCAGGTGACCGATCCCGGCCAGACCGCGCCGCTGTACGCGGGGATCCTCGAAGCCGGCCAGAGCAAGAGCTTCTCGACCCAGCACTCGCTCGTCGTCGAGGTCGGCTCGTCCGCCGCCCACCTCTTCGTCTCGTCCGGTGCGAAGAACCTCGGCTTCTACTTCCCCAAAGCCGCGCCGTACACCGTGACGTTCGACGCGGCCACGTAGCCGGCGCTACTCGGAGCCGGAGACGGCGGCGACGGCGGCGACCGCTTGCCCGTCGTCGAGGTTCATGACCCGGACGCCGGTGGCGTCCCGACCCTGTGAGGCGATCTCGCGCACTGCGGTCCGGATGACGACCCCGCCGGTCGAGACCAGCAGGATCTCTTCGTCGAGCGAGACCATGAACGCGGCGACCACCCGACCGCGCTTGGCGGTCAGTCGGATGCCACGGACGCCCTGGCCGCCGCGGGCCTGGCGGTTGAACCGGTCCAGCTTCGTCCGCTTGCCGTAGCCGGCGTCGGTGACCATCAGGATGTCGGCCTCGTCACGGGCGACGTCGAGGGAGACGACCACGTCCTCTTCGCGCAGCCGGATGCCCCGGACGCCGGCCGCGTCACGACCCATCGCCCGCACGTCGTTCTCGGAGAAGCGGATCGTCATGCCGTTGCTCGTGACCTCGAAGAGGTCGTCGTCCCCACTGGTGGCGACCACCCGGACGAGCTCGTCACCGTCCCGGAGGTTGATGGCGATGAACCCCTCCCGCCGCGACTTGTCGTACTCGCTGAACGCCGTCTTCTTGACCTGCCCGCGGGCGGTGGCGAAGACCAGGTACTGGTCGACCGGGAAGTCGCGGGTCTCGACGATCGCCTGGATCCGCTCGCCGTTGTCGAGCGGAAGGAGGTTGACCAGCGCGGTGCCCTTGGCCGTGCGTTCCTTCATCGGGATCTCGTGCCCGCGCAGCCGGTAGACCTTGCCGCGGTTGGAGAACAGGAGCAGGTACGAGAGCGACGTCGTGTGCACGACGTGGGTGACGAGGTCCTCTTCCTTCAGTCGGGCTCCCTGCACGCCGCGGCCGCCGCGGCCCTGGGTCCGGAAGGCGTCGGCCGAGACCGACTTGATGTAGCCGGCGGCGGTCATCGTGACGACGACCTCCTCGTCGTCGATCAGGTCCTCGACCCCGAGCTCGCCGGGGTCGTGGGTGATGATCGACCGGCGGGCATCGGCGAACTTGTCACGGATCGCGGTCATCTCGGTGGCGATGACGCCCCGAAGCTTGGCCGGGTCGGCCAGGATCGCCTCCAGCTCGGCGATCGTCGTCCGGAGCTGGGCCATCTCTTCTTCCAGCTCGGACCGGCCCAGCCGGGTGAGCCGGCCGAGCGTCATGTCCAGGATGTGGTTGGCCTGCTCCTCGGTGAACGAGAACGGGTCGGTCATCAGCGCCAGCCGGGCGGCCGGGCGGTCGTCGGAGCCGCGGATCGCCGCGATGACCGCGTCGAGCATGTCGATGGCCCGCAACAGGCCCTCGACGATGTGCGCCCGGGCCTGGGCCTTGCGCAGCCGGAACTCGCTGCGTCGGGTGACGACCTCGATCTGGTGAGCGACGTAGTGCGTCAGCACCTGGGCCAGGTTGAGCGTCCGCGGCACCCCGTCGACGAGGGCGAGCGTGTTGACGCCGAAGCTCGTCTGCAGCGGGGTGTGCTTGTACAGCTTGTTCAGAACGACGTTGGCGTTGGCATCGCGCTTGAGCCGGATGACCAGCCGGGTCTTCTTGCCGGCGGAGGAGTCGAGCACCTCGGCGATACCGTCGAGTTCGCCGGTCTTCACCAAGTCGTCGATCTTCTGGGAGATGACCCCGACCGACGTCTGGTACGGCAGCTCGGTGACGACGATGCGGGTCGCGTCCTTGCCCTCTTCGATGTCGGCGACCGCCCGCATCTTGATCGACCCGCGCCCGGTCCGGTAGGCGTCGAGGATGCCCTGCCGGCCGAGGATCTGGGCGCCGGTCGGGAAGTCCGGGCCCTTGACGAACTGCATCAGGTCGTCCGGCGTGGACTCGGGGTGCTCGAGCAGGTGGATCGTGGCGTCGACGACCTCGCCGAGGTTGTGCGGCGGGATGTTGGTGGCCATGCCGACCGCGATGCCCTGCGAGCCGTTCACCAACAGGTTGGGGAACCGGGCGGGCAGGACGACCGGCTCTTCGGTGCTGTTCGAGTAGTTCGGCGCGAAGTCGACGGTCTCTTCGTCGATGCCGGCCATGAGGTCGAGGGTGAGCGACTGGAGGCGGCACTCCGTGTACCGCATGGCCGCCGGGCCCTCGTCGGGGCCCGGGCCGCCGAAGCTGCCGTGGCCGTCGACCAGCGGGTGCCGCATGGAGAACTCCTGGACCATGCGGACGAGGGCGTCATAGATGGCCGAGTCACCGTGCGGGTGGTACGTGCCCATCACCTCGCCGACGACCGCCGCGCACTTCACGTGCGGCCGGTCCGGCCGGAGGCTCTGGTCGAACATCGAGTACAGGATCCGGCGGTGCACCGGCTTGAGCCCGTCCCGGACGTCGGGCAGGGCCCGGGAGACGATGACCGACATGGAGTACTCGAGGAACGAGCGCTCCATCTCCTCTTGGATCTCGATCGGTTCGATGAAGCCGAGGACGGCGGTGTCGCCGCCCCCGTCCCCGCCGTCGCCGGAGCTGCCGTTCGTCCCGGCGCCGCGGGTGCTGGTCGGTGGTGCCATAGTCTCTGTCCCCTCAAATGGCGTCCCCTCAGATGTCGAGGAAGCGCACATCCTTGGCGTTGGTCTGAATGAAGTGCCGCCGCAGCTCGACGTCGTCACCCATGAGCACCGAGCAGACGTCGTCGGCCAGCGCGGCCTGCTCCACGTTGATCTGCAGCAACGACCGCTTCGACGGGTCGATCGTGGTGTCGCGCAGCTCGTTGAAGTCCATCTCGCCGAGGCCCTTCAACCGTTGGAAGTCCTGCTTGTGATCGGGGTGCGCGGCCAAGAAGGCGTCCTTGGCCGTGTCGTCCTTCAGGTAGGTCTTCTCCTTGCCGATCAAGGTCGAGTACAGCGGCGGCTGGGCGACGTACACGAACCCGCCCTCGACGAGGGCCTTCATCTGACGGAAGAAGAACGTCAGCAACAGGGTGCGGATGTGGCTGCCGTCGACATCGGCATCGGCTAGGACGATCACCTTGTGGTATCGGATCTTCGCCACGTCGAAGTCCTCGGCCAGGCCGGCCCCGATGGCCGCGATCAGCGCCTGGATCTCGGCGTTCTTGAGCATCTTGTCGATGCGGGCCCGCTCGACGTTCAAGATCTTGCCGCGGATCGGCAGGATGGCCTGGGTGCGGGGGTCGCGGGCGTCCTTCGCCGAGCTGCCGGCGGAGTTGCCCTCGACGATGAACAGCTCGCACTCCCGCCGGTCCCGCGACGAGCAGTCGATCAGCTTCCCGGGCAGCCCCGCACCGTCCAGTCCGGACTTGCGGCGGGTGAGGTCGCGCGCCTGCTGGGCGGCCACCCGGGCCCGCTGGGCCACGAGTGCCTTCTTGACCATCTGGTTCGCCTCGGCCGGGTTCTCCTCCAACCATTCGGCGAGCTTTTCGTTCGTGGCCTTCTCGCACCAGCGACCGGACGGAGACGTTGCCGAGCTTGGCCTTCGTCTGCCCCTCGAACTGCGGGTCCTTCAACCGGACCGACACGATCGCGGTCAGACCTTCACGGATGTCCTTCCCGTCGAGGTTGTCGTCCTTTTCCTTCAAGAGGTTCCGGGTCTTGGCGTAGCGGTTCGTCGCACTGGTCAGCGCGGTCTTGAACCCCTCCTCGTGCATCCCGCCTTCGGTGGTCGAGATCCCGTTGGCGAACGAGAAGATGCTCTCGTGGAACCCGGTGTTCCACTGCAGCGCGACCTCGACCTCCTGGCCGTCGTCGACCTGCCCGTACGAGGCGACCTTGCGGAACAGCGACTCCTTCGACGCGTTCAGGTGCTTTACGTAGTCGACGATGCCGCCGTTGTACTTGAACGTCTCCTTCTTCTGGTTCCCCGGTCGTTCGTCGGCGAACCGGATCTCGAGACCCTTGTTCAAAAAGGCCATGACCTGCAGCCGCTCGGTCACCGTCTGGGCCCGGAACTCAACCTCTTCGAAGATGGTCGGGTCCGGCCAGAACGTGACGGTGGTGCCCGTCCGACCTCTCGGCGCTTCGCCCGGTGACCGTCAACTTGGTCTTCGGCTTGCCGCCGTCGCCGAACTCCATCGTGTGGTGCTTGCCACTGTGGTCGATCTCGAGCACCAGGCGGCTCGACAGGGCGTTGACCACCGACACCCCGACACCGTGCAGGCCGCCGGACATCTTGTAGCCGGCACCGCCGAACTTGCCGCCGGCGTGCAGGGTCGTCAGCACGATCTCCGCCGCTGACTTGTCCGGGGACTGCGGGAAGGGGTCCACCGGGATCCCCCGGCCGTCGTCGACCACCCGGCAGCCCCCGTCGGCCAGCAAGGTGACGTCGATCCGGGTGCAGTACCCGGCCATCGCCTCGTCGACGGAGTTGTCGACGACCTCCCAGATCAGGTGGTGCAGGCCGGTCGGTCCGGTGGAGCCGATGTACATACCCGGCCGGATCCGTACCGGGTCCAAACCCTCGAGGACGGTGATGTCGCCGGCGTCGTACGAACCGCCGTCAGTGGTCAATTTCTTGTGCCCTCACACTCAGATCCACGGGCGCGCCCTTTCGCATCACATGTGCTCGACGTGCGCACCGGGCCCCCGATCGGCTCGGGCCGTACGTTCCGGTGCGGACACCACATCCTACCCGACGGGACCCCGCCGAGGACGCACTCAATGCCCGCCGGGCACCGGCTTCACGATGACCTGGAGCCGCTCGGGAACGACGCCGCCGACTTCGCCGACGCGGGCCAACAGGCCTGGTCCGAGCGCCCGGACCTGCGTGGCCCACGCCGGCTGGTCGACCGCGACGACGAGCGCTCCACCGGAGAAACGGATCGGGCGCACGTGCCGGGCGACGGCCGGACCCACGATCTCCTCCCAGCGGCTGAACACGGCCGACAGAGCCCCGGCCGTCAGGTCCGGCGGGCGGCTCGCGTCGGTGGCCGCACTGGGGGGGACGAAACCGGCCACCGCGTCGTCGAGCGACTCCCCGATCGGCCGCGGTCCCCGATCGATGCCGGACCGCCGGCGCCACGACCGCCGGTTCACGACGCCGTGACGGCCTTCCCCGACGGTTGCTCGGTCGCGCGAACATCGACCACCGCGGCGACATCGACGCCGGGCGGTAGCGGAACGGCGGTCGTGAGCAGGGTCTGGCCCGGTGGGAGCCGTCGGAGGAGCGCCCGGCTCCGGTCGGGATCGAGCTCGGAGAAGACGTCGTCGAGAAGGAGGATCGGCGCGTTCTCGGACCGTTCGGTGACGAGCTGGTGGACGGCCAGTCGCAGTCCGAGCGCGACACACCGCTGCTCTCCCTGGGACGCCTGCACCCGGGCGTCGCGCCCCGCCAGCTCGAGCCGCAGGTCGTCCCGGTGTGGTCCGATCGTCGTGACCCCCCGCCGAACGTCGTCGGTCCGGGCGGCTCGGAGCGCCGAGCCGAGGTCACCGGCCCACGACTGCCGATAGGTGACCGAGAACCCTGGTGTCAACGGGTGTTCGGTCGACGACGAACGGCCAGCGCCGGCCAGCGCCCCATAGGCCTCGGCCGCGATCGGTTGGAGCGCGTCGACGAGTGCCGACCGAGCCGCCGCGACGGCCGACCCGGCCGAGGCCAGTCGGTCGTCCCACACATCGAGCGTCGTCTCGATCTCCGCGGTGAGCCGGCCACCGGCCTGACGAAGGAGCGCGGCCCGCTGGCGGAGGACCCGGTCGACGTCGTCGAGGGCACCGGCCGCGGCACGGTCGAGCAGCCGTAGCGCGTCGTCGACCAGATCTCGTCGGTGGACCGGTCCCCCCTGGACAACCGCGAGATCCTCCGGGCGAGAAGACCGTCACCGGCGACGGCGTCGGCCGTCTCGCGCCGTGACCGCGCCGGCTGGCGGTTGACCTGGGTCCGCGACCGGCCGGTCGCCGCGATCTCGGCTTCGACGAGGATTGCCCGGCCATCTTGGTCGAGCTGTGGCCCGGACGATGGCCCGATCGGCGCCGTTGCGGATCATCGCCTCGCGGGACGCGGTCCGGAACGATCGCTGGAGGCCGAGATAGGCGACGGCCTCCAGGAACGACGTCTTGCCGGCACCGTTCGGACCGGTGATCACGGTCGTGCCGTGCGGATCCGGTTCGAGCTCGGCCGCGGCGAAGATCCGGAAGTCCGCCAGTTCGAGGTGGCGGAGGTTCATCGGTGCGACCGGGACCAGAGGATCAGGAGACGCGCACCGGCATCAGGAGGTACCGGAAATCGTCGTGTTCAGCGCCCCGGACCGTCGCCGGGCGCGACGGATCGGCCGTCTCGATGACGACCTCGTCGCCCAAGGCCGCCTCGACACCGTCGATCAGGTACGAAGGGTTGAACGCGATGACCAGATCCTCGCCGGTGAAGTCCCCGTCGACCGTCTCACTGGCGTCGCCGACTTCTTGGGAGACGACCGACAGGTCGACGCCGCCGGGTCGCATCGACAATCGGACGGGGGTCGTGTTGTCCCGGACGAGCAGCCGAACCCGGCGCAACGCGCTGATCAGCGTTTCCTTCCCCAGGTGCAGCCGGTTCGGATAGTGGTCCGGGATCAGCTGCCGGTAGTCCGGGTACGACCCGTCGAGCAATCGGGTACTGATGCGGACCGATCCGCGCGTGAACGTGATGTCGTGGGCACCGGTGGCGACGCCGACCTCCTTCACGTCGTCGTCGGACGTGGACGACGACGACAGCCGCTGGAGCTCGCCCAACGCCCGGGCCGGCACGAGGATGTCCTCCCCCGTCAGACCGGCCGTGCCCGTGAGATCCCGAAGCGCGAGCCGGTAGGAGTCGGTGGCGACGATCCGGATGGCCCCGTTCTCGCCGGTCAGGAGCACACCGGTGAGCAACGGACGGGCGTCGTCGGTCGACGCCGCCCGGACCACCTGGCGCAGGCCCTCCCCGAGCAAGGAGCCGGGCAGCGTGATCGTCGGTTCGGCCAGCGGCGCGATCGTCGGGTACTCGACGACCGGAAACGCCCGGAGGCCGAAGCGCGATCGGGCGGCCGAGATCTCGACCTTCTCCTCCGCCCCTTCGAACGTCACCGCTCCAGGTTCCAACGACCGGACGATGTCGGCCGTCAGCCGCGCCGGGACCACACAGGAACCGTCCTCGAGGCCGATGACCTCGTGCTCCACCCGGATCGTCAGGTCGAGATCGGTCCCCGTGACGACGAGCTGGTTCCCCTCGCTCACGAGCAGCAGCCCGGAGAGGACCGCCGAGGAGGCACCGCGACCGCCGACAGCACGACCGGCCGTGACGAGCACGTCGACGAGGGAGTCACGTTCGGACCGGAACTTCACGGAGCCTGTCCTTTCGTTCGGGGTGTCGGTGACCGCCGCCGGACCACCCGCTGATGGAGAGAGATGAATTAATTCGGTTCTAGAGGTAGTAAGGGCTGGGGATTGTGGACGAAACGGGGTTTCCCCTGGTGACGGAGGATATCGCTGTCCACTGGTCGATCGGTGGTCGGAACAGCGGAGAAGCCGGTGCTGGGTCCGACCGGGCGATCTGGGGACGGAGGCGGTACCGGTCCCCAGGATAGACGGCGCCCGTCCACAGGCCCTGGGTGGTCGCCAGTCCGATGCCGCATCACGTGCCGTTGCGGATCTCGTGGGTGAGCTGGGTGACCTGCTCGTAGATCTGCCGGCGCTCCTTCATCTGGGTCGTGATCTTGTCGACCGCGTGGATGACGGTCGTGTGGTCCCGGCCGCCGAAGACCCGGGCGATGGCCGGGTAGCTGTAGTCCGTCAGGTTCCGGACGAGGTACATGGCAACCTGCCGGGCCGTGACGAGCGGCCTCGTCCGGCTCGGTCCGCAGATGGCATCCACGCTGAAGCCGTAGCTGGCCGCGGTGGCGTCGAGGATCATCTGCGGGGTGATCCGCCGGGGCTCGCCGGCGGCGACGATGTCGGAGAGGACCCGTTCGGCGAGGTCGATGGAGATCGGCTCGCGGCTCAGGCTGGCGAACGCGGTCACCCGGATCAATGCTCCCTCGAGCTCTCGGATGTTGTTCTTCACGTGGGTGGCGATGAACTCGAGGACGTCGTGGGGGATGTCGTCGTGGTCCGCTTCGGCCTTGGATCGGAGGATGGCCAGGCGGGTCTCGAGGTCGGGGGGATCGACCTCGGTGATAAGGCCGGAGAGGAACCGGCTGCGCAGCCGGTCCTCGAGCGTCTCGATCGACTTCGGCGGTCGGTCGGACGTGAGGACGATCTGCTTCCCGGCGCCGTGGAGGTCGTTGTAGGTGTGGAAGAACTCCTCCTGGAGGCCCTCCTTGTTCTCCATGAACTGCACGTCGTCGATGAGGAGGACGTCGCATTCCCGGTACCGCCGTTTGAAGGCGATCGTCGTCGACATCCGGAGGGAGTCGACGAAGTCGTTCATGAACGTCTCCGTCGTGACGTACAGCACGGTCCGGGCGGGAAAGTTCTCCTGGACGTAGTTCCCAATGGCGTGGAGCAGGTGGGTCTTGCCGAGCCCGGAGTCGCCATAGATGAACAGCGGGTTGTAGGACCGCCCGGGCGTCTCGGCGACGGCCTGGGCGGCTGCGTGGGCCAGGCGGTTCGACGAGGCGGCGACGAACGTGTCGAACGTGAAACGCAGGTCGAGGGAGACCGTGGCGGTCTCGCGCCCGCCGCCGCCCGCCCGGCCGTTGGTCGTACGGGCCGGCGGGGGGTCCGGAACGCCAATTGGGCTGCGGCCAGCATCGAATGATGGTTCGAGACGAGCCGCTTCGTCGCTGCTCGGCCGGTCCAGAAGACGGAGGTCGACCTGGACGGGCTCTCCGGCCATCACCGCCAGAGTCTCTTCGATCAGCTGGAGGAACCGGGTGTCGACGCGGTCCCGGACGACGAGGTTCGGGACGCCGAGCACCATGAAACCGTCGCCGAACGAGATCGGCACGATGTTCGACAGCCACATCTGCCACGTGGTTTCCGACACCTGTTCACGCAAGGACGCCGCACATCGCGTCCACAGCCCACTGGTTTCGTCCACCTGCTCCTCCGCGCGGCCATGCCGTCGTTCGTCCACAGCGTGGTCCACAGGTGTGGAACATGCGCATGACCGTGGTCGGTCGAACGTACACCGTGCTGGGCGACACGACTAGTGGCAAACGGAGCGCCAGGTGACAGCGTCGACTAGTGGCCGGCGCCGATCGCGCCTAGCATCTGGGGACGCCATTGCGGCCGGCTGACGCCGGGCCGGCACGAAGATGGTCCCCACCCGCGGTGGTGGGTGGTTGGACCGGTCCCCCGACGGTGGGGAATGGGCGGAAGCGCGAAAGGCTCCGAAAGTGAAGCGAACGTATCAACCCAACACGCGCAAGCGGGCGAAGACCCACGGCTATCGCCAGCGGATGTCGACGCGGGCAGGTCGGGCGATCCTGAAGGCCAGGCGGCTCAAGGGGCGTCACCGCCTGACCGTCTGACCTGGTCGGATACATTTATGGCCTCGGTCGGACGGATCAGTGACCGCGCCACCTTTCGGGCGCTGGAGCGGCCGTCCGGACGCTCCGGACGAGGTCCGGTTCGAGCCGCGTTCGCTCCCCCACACCCCGACAACGCAGCCTTTCCCCAGCTCGCGTACGCGATCGGGAGACGCCACGGGAATGCTGTCCACCGCAACCGACTCCGGCGTCGCCTGCGATCGGCGGTCCGTGAGGTCGCTTCGGACGTCACGCCGGGTAGCTACCTGCTGCGGCCGACGCCAGCGGTGGCGACGATGCCTTTCGACGATCTCGTCGGCGCGGTGCGCGTGGCGATGACGTCGGCGGCCGCCGGACCGACCGGGTCGACGGCCAGGCGTCCGGGCCGCGAGCCGGGCCGATGAACGACCCGTCGGCGGACGGCCGTGCCCAGCGGGTGGCCCTGGCGATGATCCACCTCTACCAGGGATTTCGGTCCGGAAGCGTGTCGCCCTGCCGCTTCTATCCCAGCTGCTCGGTCTACGCCGAAGAAGCCGTCGAGCGCCATGGGGCGTGGCGGGGCGGTCTGCTGGCCGTTCGCCGGGTCTCTCGTTGCCACCCGTTCGGTGGGCACGGCGTCGACCTGGTCCCGCTCGAAGTTCGTCATGACGGGAGGCGAGGCCCACGATGACCCACCTGGTGGCGCTGGCGCCCGTCCTGGCGGAGAACTCGCTGTTCAAAACGGTCGGCGAGATCTTCCATCCGTTGTTCGTGCTGGTCGGCACGGTGTTGGCCTTCATCTACGGGCTGATCCCGAACTACGCCATCGCCATCATCCTGCTGACGATCCTGATCATGGCGTTGCTGACGCCGTTGACGATCAAGAGCACGAAGTCGATGATGGCCATGCAGGCCCTACAACCGGAGCTGCAAAAGCTCCGACAGAAGTACAAGGGGCCCGAAAACCGGGAGCAGCTCAATTCCGAGATGATGCGGCTCTACAAGGAGCATGGCGTCAGTCCCACCGGTGGTTGTCTCCCGATGTTCCTTCAGATGCCGGCGTTGATCGTCCTGTACGACACGATCAAGGGGTTGACGAACACCATCAATAAGAAGGCGCTTTTCCCCACAACAGCCGTGCTGCCATTGAAGAATGCGATGGCCGCGACCGGGAAGACAGCCAACGCGTTCGCCCACCGTGGAGCCGGAAATGGGCTGGTCTATGTGGGCCCGCACCATGGGAGCTCGTTCCACGCTCTGGCCTGCCTCCCTTCGTCCGGGACAGTGTGCGCGGTGCCCCGGTACATCCCGACGACGTCGACCATGTTCCACAACCTGGTCAATACGCCCGGGGTGATGAAGTCATTTGGGTTGAACCTGGCCTCGAAGCCGCTCACGCATCACGCTAACTGGTACGACTACATTCCTTACTTCGCGCTGGTCGCGATTGCCGTGGCCTTGCAGTACTTCCAGATGAGCCAGATGACGAAGCGCAACAAGGGCAACGCTGCGCAGATGAACCCGCAGATGCAGACCATGCAAAAGGTCATGCCGCTGATCTTTGCTTACATCTATTTCCTGGTCCCTGCTGGGGTAGTTATTTATATGATCGTCTCGTCGGCGATTCGTATCGGAACGCAGGACGTCATTTTCCGGTACGGGATTGTTCAACGTCCGGGCGAACGCGAGATCGCTGGCTCGAGCAAGAAGAAACCGGGAGGCGGCGCCGCGCCCGCGCTCGATGTCGGTTCCGAGGTTCTTTCCGGGGAGAAGGCCGCGGGCTCGAAGACGGGCGGTGGGAGCAAACCGGGGGGAGCGAAATCCAGTCGGCCGGTGTCGGCTGGCGGCGCAGGCTCGAAGACCGGCCAGCGGTCGGGGCCCCGACCCGCGAGCACCGGAGCCAACGGCAAGACGAACGTCAAACAGACCGGGGCCAACGGAGCCAGCAAGGGTGGTGTCGACGACACTGCCCCGAAGGCGCACCCCCGGTCGAAGTCGAAGAGAACGAGAAAGGCTCGCTGACGCGTGGAGTGGGTTGAGGTCGCTGGAAAGTCCGTAGACGAAGCCAAGGAGGCCGCGCTGGACCAGCTCGGCGTGGCCGAGAAGGACGCCGAGGTCATCATCGTCGCCGAGCCGAAAACCGGGCTCTTCGGCCGCGTCCGTGGCGAAGCTCGGGTGCGGGCGAGGGTGCGACCGGTCGGTCCGCGTCCAAAGCGGACCCGGCGGACCAAGGAACGACCGGAGCGCGGTCGCGACGATCGCAACGGCGCGGGGAGGTCGAGCGGGAAGAGCGGCGGCGGTCGGCCACGAGAAGGTCGCGAAGACCACGGCCGACCGAACGGCGACGGATCGGCAGCCCCCGATCGCCCGGCCGAAACGTCGGAGCGCCGGAGAGTCAGCCGGTGGCACGAGCCGATCGGCTCGCCGGCGACGGAACCGAGCCGCAAACCGCGAGTCCGGGACGGCGAACGGGGCAGGATCGGATCAGCGTTCAGCCGCCCACAACGGCGGGGCCCGCAATGGCGGAGCCCAGAACGGGACGGCGCGCAGCGGCGCCCGATCCCGAGCTGCCGAAGACGACGAAAGATCGATGACGAAAGAGGAGGCCGGGATGGCAGAGGGGATGACCCTGGAGGAGCAGGCGGAGGTGGCGCGGGACTTCCTGCAGGGCCTGTTGGCCCGTTACGGTCTCGACGCAGCCATCGAGACGCGTGTGCTCGACGAGGAGACGGTGGAGATCGCGGCCACCGGCGATGGCTTGGGAGTACTCGTCGGTCCGAAGGGAGCGACGCTCTCGGCATTGCAGGACGTGACGCGGACGGTGGTGCAGCGGCAGTGCCCCGGCAAGACCGACCGGATCCTGATCGACGTCGCGGGGTATCGCGAGAAGCGGGCCGCGGCTCTCCAGCGGTTCAGCCAGCAGGTCGCGTCCGAGGTCGTAGAGACGGGTACCGAGCGCGCGCTGGAGACGATGTCGCCGGCCGACCGAAAGGTCGTCCACGACTCGGTCAAAGAGATCGACGGCGTTGTCTCGCGTTCTGAGGGCGAAGACCCCGCCCGCTACATCGTCATCGCTCCGGCCAACTGATAACGACGACGCGGTCGTAGCCGCCGTCATCACCGCGGTGCCGGCCGAGTCACGGCTCCTGGTCGCCCTCCCGACCGACGTCGTCCGTCCTGGGCGACCCGCTGGGCGGCGCTCGTGACTCAGCCGACCTCGTTGGAGAACGTTCTCGCCGAAGCCCGGGAGATCGGCTTCTTGGGGCCTGGGCCGATCGATCGGCACATCGAGCACGCCCGAGGCTTTGCCTCGGCGTACGGCCGCCAACCGGCTCCCATCCGAGCCCTCGACCTCGGTTCCGGCGCCGGCCTTCCCGGCCTCGTCCTGGCCACAGTGTGGCCAGAGACCGAACTGGCCCTACTCGATGCGAGCGAGCGGCGGACCGTGTTTTTGGAACGGGCCGTGACCGAGCTCGGGCTCCTCGACCGGGTCCGGGTCATTCGTGGGCGGGCCGAGGAGGTCGGCCGACGAGATCTCGAGCGCGGTCGGTACGACCTCGTGGTCGCCCGATCATTCGCCACTCCCCCGGTGGTCGCCGAATGTGCGGCCCCGTTCCTCCGGGTTGGCGGATGCCTGATCACGTCCGAGCCGCCCGAAGAGCTGACATCGACCAGCGAACGCTGGCCAGCCGCCGGACTGGGCCTGCTCGGGCTGTCGGCCAGCCGCCGGATCGATGGCGACTTCAGCTATCGCCTGGCCGAGCAGTCGGCGATCTGCCCCGACCGATTCCCCCGTCGGGTCGGGGTGCCGACCAAGCGTCCACTGTTCTAATCCTGGCGCTCTAATCCTGGCGCTCTAGTCCTGGTGGCAGGCGCCCACCAGGACCCCTACGGCGTGGGTTCTGGACGATCGCTCGGCGTCGAGGCGGCGTCCATTGGGGCAGTACCCGCAGCGGGCTGGGTCTCTGGTCGGTTGAGTCGTCCGGCGTACTGACGCCGCATGGCATCGAGGCGCTCGTAGCTGTGACCATCGATCGCCGGTGAGATCCGCCGCTCGAGGATCGGTAGCAGGGTGTCTCGGAGGTACGTGCCCCGGACCATCCACTGGTAGTAGTGACGACCATCATGGTGGTAAGGACCGTAGAGCTTGCCACCGGGGAACGTCTCTTCCAACCAACGGAACATCGCCTCATGGCGGATGTGCATGCGCAGCGTCACCTGGGGCTGGCGTCCATCCCCCCCGAAATGACCCTCGCCGATCAAGAGTCCGATCAGCAGTCCTTCCTCGTATTCCGTGACCACTGCGACTCCCCTCGTTCGTCTTCGCGGGCACACCCTCCGCTAAGGGTGTTTCACCGTATAGTGCCACGTGAAACGTCAAGAGGTGCGGAGCCGTCGAAATTGAGCCGACGCGGGTGAGCTCATCGGGCCTGGGTCCTGCTGCCGATACCGGAATGGATGGGAAGAGGCCGGGAGGACGTCCGGCCAATCCCTCGTCCGGCCAATCCCTCGGGAAGCTTTTCGGCGAGACTGTTTTTGAACCGGACACGCTCGACCGGCGGATTATTGGGGGTGTTTCACCGTCATGAATCACGTGAAACCTCTAGAGAGGCTTGACCTGGACCCCGGACACGTGGAGGATGGGGACGTGGCCGGCCGCTATCTAGAGAACAGGTGATGCGTCTCCGGCGCCGTGAGCGGGTTCTGGAGGACGAAGTCCCTGAGGTCCCCACCGAAGCGGAGATAGCACCGGAACCACCCCCACCGGGGCCGCCGGTCGTCGAGGCAAGCCGGGTGACGGATCCCGAGCCAATACCAGACGGAACGCCAGATGGAACGCCGTCGGGGGACGCGCCGCCCGAGAACACCGAGGCTCCAGCCCTTTCTTCGGGCCTAGACGCCGGGCACGCGATGGACGTGGAAGCTCCAGTCGCCGTCGAGACCGTGGCCGAGGCGGCCGAGGTGGGGGAGAGCGGACCGGCAGAGCCGGCAGTGGAAGAGCTACCGGCTGCAGACGTGCCGATGGCCCGGGCAGGAGCCGCTGCAGATCGGGCCGCCGTGCCGGCCGACGCGCCAGCTGCGGTCGGCGTTCCGGCACCGGCACCTGCTCATGCACCCGTCCCGGCACCGACTCCTGCGGCATCGGCACCTGCTCATGCACCCGCCCCGGCACCGACTCCTGCGGCATCGGCCCCGGCGGATGCAGCAGCCCCCCCAACCCCGGTGCTTGGCGCGACGATGCCGTGGGACCAGGAGGCCGAAGACGTCGACGAGGGGCCGGTGGGGGAGTCCACGCCGGCCACCGTGGCCGATGCCTCGACCCCGGGCCCCACCGCTCGCCGCCGGTCGCGGATCTCCGGATCGGTCGACGACGAGCCGGAGGCGGGGGATCCCGAGTACGCCGAAGAAGGTCCGAAGGCTTCCCCGTGTGCTGGCCGTGGCGAACCAGAAGGGTGGGGTTGGGAAGACGACGACGACGGTCAACCTTGGTGCGGCGCTGGCCGAGCTGGGTTACCGGGTCCTCGTGGTCGATCTGGATCCGCAGGGGAACGCGACGACCGGCCTCGGGATCGACGCCCGGAACTTCGAACTGTCGATGTACGACGTGATCATGAGAGACACGCCGATGGAGGATTGCATCGAGCCGACGAGCGTCAAGAACCTGTTCGTGGCGCCGGCGACGATCGACCTGGCCGGCGTCGAGATCGAGCTGGTGCCAGCGTTCAGCCGGGAGCTCAAGCTCAAGAAGGCGATCGACTCGGTGGTCGAGGATTTCGACTTCGTCCTGATCGATTGCCCGCCGTCGTTGGGTCTGATCACGGTGAACGGCCTGGCCGCGGCCGGCGAGGTCCTGGTGCCGATCCAGTGCGAGTACTACGCCCTGGAGGGGTTGAGCCAGCTACTTCGGAACGTGCATCTCGTGGCGTCGAACCTCAACAGCGAGCTGGAGGTCTCGACGATCGTCCTGACGATGTTCGACGCGCGGACGCGGCTGGCGATCGACGTGGCCGACGAGGTACGCAGCCACTTCGCCGACCGGGTGTGCCGGAGCATCATTCCGCGGACGGTCCGGTTGTCGGAGGCGCCGTCCTTCGGTCAACCGATCACGGTGTTCGACCCAACCTCTCGAGGAGCGGTCGCTTATCGGGAACTGGCGAAGGAGGTGAGCGATGGCGCGCCGAAGCGGGCTGGGTAAGGGTCTGGGAGCGCTGATCCCGACGGAGGTGGTGGGGGACCGAGCGTCCGCGCTCCGGGAGGTGCCGATCTCGAGCATCCGGGCGAACACCTTGCAGCCGCGTACGCACTTCGACGAGGAGGCGATGTCGTCGCTGGCGGCGTCGATCAAGGAGCTCGGTGTCCTCCAGCCGGTGCTCGTCCGGTCGATCGACGGGGCCGACGAGAGCTACGAGCTGATCGCCGGCGAACGCCGGTGGCGGGCCGCCCGTCGGGCCGGGCTGCAGACGATACCGGTGCTCGTGAAGTCCGAGACCGGGGACGTGGACAGCCTGGAGCAGGCACTCGTCGAAAACCTCCATCGAGAGGATCTGAACCCCCTCGAAGAAGCCGCGGCATTCCAGCAGCTGATCGACGAGTTCGGGTTCACGCACGAGCAGGTGGCGACCCGGGTTGGCAAGAGCCGGGCGCAGGTGACGAACACGCTTCGTCTCTTGCAGCTTCCGAGCGGCGCCCAGCGGGCGTTGGCCGAGGGGGCGATCTCGGCCGGTCATGCCCGGGCACTGCTCGGGACGCCGGACCGGGCGCTGCAGGAAGCGTTGGTCCAGCGGATCGTGACGGAAGGGTTGACCGTCCGGGCCGTCGAGGACCTCGTGCGGGCGGAGAACGAACCGGCGAACGGAAGCGCCGCCGCGGTCCCCGTAGTGGCGGAGCCTCCGGCTGAGGTCGAGGGTGGTAATACCAGAGGTACGACCCCCCGGGCGACCCCACCGGGGCGGCTACCGGAGCCGGGAGTCCTGGAGCTGGAGGAGCTCTTGTCGACCCACCTCAATACGCGGGTGACGGTCGAGCTGCGGAACCGACGCGGCCGGTTGGTGGTCGAGTTCGCGACGCTCGAAGACCTGGAGCGTATCTATCGAGCGATGGTGGACGGTGACCGCTCGCACAATCCTGACCTGGAACAATCGGTCGTCGACGGCTGAGGCTCGACCGATCGGCGGATGCCGGCATCCGGTTTCACGAGAAACCGTCAAGGCCCGCTTCAGCCTCGTCCACAACCTGTGCATGACGTTGTGGATTGTTGATTTCTCCCTAAAGTGAAGGGATCGATCGCGAACTGTTCACCGGCGAACCCTCTAGTTCGCGAGCCGTTCACTGTCGAAAGCGGGTCGCGCGTCGGTGCGGCGAGATAATCGGTCAGTCCCAGGCCGATCCGGCCCAGGCGACGAGCGCGCCGGCCAACGCGCCGGCCAGAGCGGGACCCTGTTCGACGACGAGGGCCGCCGGGCCCACCTCGACGATCACTGCGGGCATCCGGGTCTCGCGTAGCAGCGGCACGGACATCCCGTGAACCGCCCGATCGGGCAGGCCGAAGGCCGCGAGCACCTCCTGCTGGGCGAGCTCGGCCAACCGCCGACCGCCGGGTGACTCGTAGCGATAGCCGGCGTAGAAGGACGTGGTGCAACCGGGGCGCTCGGGGTCGAGTCGCAACGCCAAGTAGACGTCGACGTTCGCCGCGTTCGCCTCGAGGGCCTGGGCGGAGTCGTCGGGATGGTGGAGCGACGTGACGCGAGCGCCGGCGACGACGAGGCGGCGGCGGAGGGCGGCGACGGTCGTGGAGAGCCCGCCGCCTTCGCCAACGGCGACATGTCGTCCGGACAGGGTCGGCGGCGCCTGACGGAGCAGCTCTCGGTCACGGACCGTAGCGACGAGGGCGCCGGCCTGCTCGTGATGGATCTGGACGCGCAGAAGCTCGCGCAAGGTCGTCGCACCGAGGATGCCGTCGACCGGGAGGCCGGCGTTCCGTTGGAACTCGCCGAGCGCGGCCGACGTGGTGTCGCCGAAGATGCCGTCGACCCGACCGGTGTGGAAGCCGAGCGACCCAAGCCGTTGCTGGAGCTCGGCAACGTCGTCGCCCCGGAGCATTGGCGTGCGTCGGTACAAGAAGCGGTCGCCTATCCGGAAACCGGCCTCTACCAGGGTGTTCCACGTCTGGAGGCCGCAAACACCGTCGACCCGCAGGCCGCGACGGTGCTGGAACGCCTCGACCGCGGCCCGGGTGGCATGGCCGAACCGGTCCTCGACGTCGCCGGCCGTCGGGAAGCCGAGGGTCCCCAGTCGCCGACGGATGTCGGCCACCGCGTCACCAGCGTCGCCCTGTCGGAGGGGCAGCGCCTCCTCGAGGGGAGAAGAGAGCGAACCGGCGCTCCTGGCGACGGCGACGTCCACCAGGCGGCCGCTTACAGGTAGGCCGACAGCTCCTGGAGGAGCTGGCCCTTCGGCTTGGCCCCGATCAGCCGCACCTTCGGCTCGCCGTCCTTGAACAGGATCAGCGTCGGGATGCTCATCACGTCGTACCGCCTGGTCACGTCCAGGTTGTCGTCGATGTTGAGCTTGCCGATCTCCAACTTGCCGGCCTGCTCCTCGGCGATCTCCTCCAGGACGGGGGCGATCATCTTGCACGGCCCGCACCATTCGGCCCAGAAGTCCACCAGGACGGGGACGTCCGAGGCCTTGACATGCTCGTCAAAGGTACCGTCGTCGAGGGTCACGATCTTCTCGCTCATCTGCGTCTCCTGACTCGACCCGGACCGTCGTCCGAGCTTCCCACACAACGCCGCCCTAGGGCTGGTTGTTCCCGGCCGCGTTCCGGCCGCGGTTCTTCGGCGGGGAGGTTACGAGCCGCGGGCCTCGAGCCAGCGTTCGGCGTCGATGGCGGCCATGCACCCCGACCCGGCCGCGGTGATGGCCTGGCGGTACGTGTGGTCCTGGACGTCGCCGCAGACGAAGACGCCGTCGACGCTCGTTCGGGCGCCGCCGAACGTCCGCACGTAGCCGTTGTCTTCCAGTTCGAGCTGCCCGCTGAGGAGCGCGGTGTTGGGCTCGTGACCGATGGCGACGAAGAGCCCGGTGACCGGGAGCTCCGACTCGGCGCCGTCGATGGTGTCCTGCAGCCGCACCCCGGTGACCTTCCCGTCACCGACGACCTCGGTGACCTGGGAGTTCCACAGGAATTCGATCGTCGGATTGGCGAGCGCCCGGTCCTGCATGATCCGGGATGCCCGGAGCTGGTCGCGGCGGTGGACGACGGTCACCTTGGATGCGAAGCGAGTGAGGAAGAGTGCTTCTTCGAGCGCGGAGTCGCCGCCGCCGACGACCGCGATGTGCTGGGAGCGGAAGAAGAACCCGTCGCAGGTCGCGCAGGTCGAAACCCCGTAGCCGAGCAGCCGGTCCTCGCCGGGCACGCCGAGCATGAGCGATCGGGCGCCGGTGGCGACGATGAGCGACTCGGCCTCGTACGTCGGCTCCGGCGCGTCGGGGTCACCGATCCAGACGCCGAAGGGCGAGCCGGCGAGATCGAGCCGGGAGACCTTGGCGGTGAGCAGCTCGGCGCCGAAGCGGTCAGCCTGGGACCGGATGGCGGTCATCAGCTCGGGGCCCATGATCCCGTCGGGAAACCCCGGGAAGTTCTCGACGTCGGTGGTCAGCATGAGCTGGCCACCCGGCTGGTCACTGGTGGACGACGGCTCACCCTCGACGACCAGGGGAGCGAGCTGGGCGCGGGCGGTGTAGACCGCGGCCGTCAAGCCGGCCGGCCCGGAGCCGGCGATGACGATCTTCCGGTGCTCGGGCATCGGGCGGCTCAGTGGCCGTCGGCGGGCCGGGCGGCCCGGGAGGTGCGCTTCGTCCAGGCGAAGAGGCCGACGACGGTGAAGACGCCGCCGATGACGAAGTAGGAGAGCCAGATGCGGCCGGGGAAGGCGTAGACGTCGAGCAGTCGGAGCAGCCCGATCGACAGCAGGATGAGCACGACCGAGCTGAGCGCGGCGATCAGCAGTCCGAAGACGACGATCCGGGCGGCGAGGAGCACCGGGCGGATGGCCTTGTCATGGATCGTGTCGACGACGAGGTCGACCGTGTCGGCAGCCTTCTTCGGCCACTCGGCGTTGAAGTCGTGTAGCGACGTCGTGCGCCCCGTCCCAGGCCCCGGCGGTGGCCGACGGGCGGGGCTCCGCAGAAGGTGGACCAGCGGCCGGTTCGGTCATGGCCGAGAGGTTAGCGGGCCCGGTCAGGCGTCTGGCGGGAGCTGATAGGAGACGCCGATGGTGCCCGGGCCGGCGTGGGTGCCGACGACCGGCCCGAGATCGACGACGAGGAGCTCGTGGGCGACGTCCAACCCCGCCAACCGGGAGACGACGGCGTCGATGTCGTCGGCCGCGCCGTTGCTGACGGCGATCCGGTCGAGCGGCGCGTCCGCCCTTACTTTTGCGGCCAGGTAGTCGAGGGACCGACTGCGGGTCCGCTGCTTGGACTCCTGCTCGACGACGCCGTCGACGACCTGGATGACCGGCTTGATCGAGAGCAGGGAGCCGACGAGCGCCGCCGCGCCACCGATCCGGCCGCCGCGCTGGAGGTGGTCGAGCGTGTCGACGACGCCGAGGATCCTCGTCCGGCCGATGAGCCCTTCGACCAGCGTGACGAGCTCGTCGAGCGACGCGCCGGCCGCCGCGGCCTCGGCGGCGGCCAGGCACATGAGGCCCTGGCCCATCGTGAGCGAGCGCGTGTCGATGACCTTCACGGGGATCCGTCCGGCGACCGCGTCGGCACCGGTCAGCGCGGACTGGTACGTCGCTGACACCCCCGACGAGATCGTCAGGCAGAGCACGCCGGTCTGGCCGGCGTCGGCCGCGTCGGCGAACGCCGTCGCGAACGCGCCGGGTGCCGGGGCCGCGGTCTCCGGGAGGGTCGGCGACGCCTTGCACCGGCGCCAGAACTCGGCCGGCGACAGGTCGCGGCGGTCCGCCAGTTCCTCGGTGCCGAAGCGGATGGTCAGCGGGACGACGACGATCCCGTTGGCCGCGGCCAGCTCGTCGGTCAGGTCGCATGCGCTGTCGGTGACCACACGGATCGCGGACATCCGCCCCTCCCGTCTCGTTTCGACGTACCCGGCCTCTTCGTGTACCCGCCCGAGGCCAGGCAGAACCTACCCCGCTCGGCCCCCTCCGGGTGCAGGTGGGGGCGCCGTCGGGGGCCGGGGCACCCGCCGGACGTGGCCCTGGGGTGGGCGTCGGGGCGGCGGTTCGGCGACGGGCCGGCCGGCGGGCGCGGGTCGGTCGGAGGCGCCGTGCCGCCCGGGGGAGGGGAGGGGTCCCCGCGACGACGCCACCGGTCGTCGGTCGTCGGTCCGCGTCCGGCGCCGGCCGCCGGCGACGACCGCGGTGGCGGTCGCGGCCGCCGAGGAGCGAGATGGTCGCCCAATAGGCGAGACCGCCGGCGATGACCGCGGCGACGACCCGAGCGAGGAGACCGAAGCCGTGGTCGGCACCGGACAGGTTCGAGACGATCAGAACGACGACGCCCATCACCACGGTGGCGACGACGACCCGACGGAGCGGTGCCCACGTCCGGCCACCGCCGAGGTCGCCGAGCCACCGACGGAGGACGACGATGCCAGCGACGGCGGCGATCGAGTAGGCGATCGAGAGCGACAGGGCAAGGCCCTTGACGCCGAGCGGATGGACGAGCACCAGGGCGAAGACGATGTTGATGGCGTTCTCGACGAGGTAGAGCCAGAACGCGACCGCGCGTCCGCTGCATCGACTGGAGGACGCGGACGACGTACAAGAACGTGCAGAAGCCGGGGAGGCCCAACGAGAACAGCGCCAGGGCCGCCCCGGTGTCCTCCGTGCTCGAGACGCTGGTCGCGCCGTGGCCGAGCAGCAGGGCGACAGCTGGCTTGGCCAGCAAGAACATGCCCATCGCGGCCGGCAAGATGATGGCGAGCACCGCCCGCAGGCCACCGGCCAACCGGCGACGGAACGCCATCATGTCGCCGGTCGCCCACTGCTGGGCCAGGTCGGGCGTGACCGCGCTCATCACGGAGACCGCGACGACGGCGTAGGGCATCTGCATGAACGTGTACGCGTACGTGTACGACGACACCGGATCGCTGGCCGGTACGCCGACGGCCAGCGCGAGGATGACGAACAGCGCCACCTGATTGGCGACCACGAACCCGAACGTCCAGCTGCCGAGCCGGACGATCGTCCGCACGGCCTCGTGCCGCGGGTCCCAACGCCAACGGAGGCGCGAGAGCCGGGCCGCTCGCAGGCTGGGAAGTAGCAGGACGGCCTGGAGGGCGACACCGAGCGTCGTGCCGAGGCCGAGCAGGATGAGCTGGCCCTGATGAGCCTCGACGCCCGCCAGTGACGGGAAGTCCGGAACGAGATGGTGGAACCAGAGCAGGACCACGATGCAGACGACGTTGTTGGCGATCGGGACCCACATGGGCGCGATGAACCGCCGGCGGGTGTTGAGGAGCGCGGTGGCCAGCGCGATCAGGCCGTAGAGGGCCACCTGAGGGACGAACCAGCGGAGCAGGCTGGTCGCCACGGCCCGTTCCTGGTCGAGACCGGCCGACTGGACGGCCGAATGGGTGTGGTCGAGCGCGGTGAACGCGTCGATCACCTGGCCCGAGAGCAGCCAGAAGACGACGGTCATGGCGACGAGGACGGCGACCGACAGCGTGATGACGGACGAGATCGCCCGCCACGCCTCGCGCTCGCTCCGGGTGGCCAGCCGGTCGACGAAGACGGGGATGAACGTGGCCGAGAGCACGCCGCCGAGGACGACGTCGTACAACATGTTCGGCGTCGTATTGGCCAGGTTGTAGCTTGTGGCCAGGTGCGTTGCGCCGAGCGCGAACGCCAGCGCCAGCACCCGGAGCACGCCGGTGAAGCGCGAGACGGCCGTCCCGGCGGCCATCCAGACGGCGGCCCGGCGAAGGTTCGTCGGCGGCTGTTCGGCTTCCCGTCGACCGTCCCCGACGCTTTCGGTCGCGCCGCCGCTCCCGGTGTCGGCGGTGCTCACCCGGTCGCTGCCCGGCGGCTCCGGGCCGCCCGCTTCTTGCGGCGTCCGGCCTGCCACGTCCGGGCCCACCACGCCAGCAGGACGAGGAGGGCGGCCGCGGTCAGGACGATGCCGACGATCGACGTCGCGGTCGACCGGACCGTCAGCTGACCCTGGGCGATGACGAGGGACCCGTCCGCCGCCGCGAGCTGAGCCTCGATCGGCAGGTCACCGGACGTCCGGGCCTCGACCTGGATCCGGACCGGCGTCGTCGGGTGGTTGATCGTCAGCTGCCGGGACGAGCCCTGCGGGAACTGGAACTTGTCACTGCTCACCGTCAGGCGCCCGACGACGGTGTAGTGGGCAGTCGAGAAGATGGTGATCGGGATCGACCCCGTCCGCGCGGTCAACGTGATGCTGCGGCTGGTCGCGAACGTGACCTGGGCGAGCTGGGCCCCCAATGATCGGTTGAACGTGGCCACCCCGGCCGACTGGTCCGCAGACGACAGGTTCACCGCTTCGGTGGCCAGGAGCAGCTGGTCGAGCTGGGTCAGCACCGGCGTCGAACGTGGGCGGACCACTGTGTCGAACCCGGTGAGGCGGAGCCGGGCCTGGCTGATCTGGTGGGCCAGCCTGGACGGGAGCGTCGGCCCGGGACCGCCGGACTGGAGATGGCGGGAGCCGCCGTTACGGACGGACGTGAAGAACCCGTCGAGGGTGACCGGGGTCACGACCGGATTTGTCGACAGGCCGGCCAGCAGCTGGTCGTCGAATGTCGTGCTCGGCTCCCAGCTGGCCGGCGGGACGGCCACGACCCCCCGGGCCCCGGCCCCTGTGCCGGTTGTGTTCGGGCGTTCGAAGTGGATCATGGCCAGGTCGGCGAGCAGCTGGGTGGCCGCCAGTGCCGGGTCCCGCCGGTCCGCGGTGAAGTGGGCGGCCAGTTCGCCGTCGGACGTCGCGCCGGCGAACGTCGGCGAACCCTTGCCGAAGGCGATCTGGAACGTCGACGACCACGTCCCGTGGTCTGTGTCGGGGCTGGCCAGGGCGCTGTCGGGAACGACGACCTGCTTCGCGCCCACCTGCGGTTGGGCCAGCCCCGTGCCGAGGGCACTGCCGACCGACCCGGTCGCCACCCATGACGACGTCCGGCTCGTCGTCGCCACCCCGGCGGTCCGCAGCGCCGCCGCGCCCGTGGCCATCTGCCCTGTGATCTCGCCGCCCTCGCCGGCACCGGCCAGCGCACCGAGGTCGATCGGCACGTACGACTGGGCCGGGATCTCGTGGCTTGTCTGGTCGTGCGAGAGGCCGGCCAGCGTCTCTGCCGCCTGACGGCCGGACCCCTTGTCGGCGGCCATCGCCTGGACGGTCTGCGGCGACGGCTCGACCGTCACCGGCACCTCGGAGTACTGGGAGAGCGACGTCACGAGGTGGTCGAGGGCGGCGGCCGTCGACGCGGACGGCGGGTTGACCGCGGCCGCCGGGTCGCGTTCGCCCGACCGGATGGCGACCGGTGCGGCCAGCGGGACGACCCAGGCGAACCGCAGCGACGCGGCCGGTGTGCTCTTGCTCTCGACGTAGGTGAGGTACGTCGTGAACCGGGCGACCGGCGCGCTCGGGTCACCGGACCGGTAGAGGGCGACGACGGCCGGGTAGACGCCTGTGCATGTGCCGGGCGTGCAGTCGAGGTCGAGGCTCGGCGTGCCGGCCGGCGGCGTTGTCGCCGACGTGACGACGTCGACGCCCAGGGCACTGCCGCCGTGCTTGCCGGGGGGCAGCGCCGAGAGGGCGACCGGGGTCGTCCGTGTGATCGGCGTGCCGGAAGGGGCGGTGTTCAGGGTCTGCTCGAAGTTCGACCGGGTGTGGAGGGCGCCGTACAGGGTGATGCCGACCTGGCTGTCGACCGGCTCACCCGGCCCGGTCTCGACGTCGAGCGTGAAATTGGGGGACGCTCCCGACAGCGGCTGCACGGTTGCTGTCTGCCAGACCAGTTTGAGCAGCGGCTGGCTTCCGCCGCCGGTGGTGCTGGCCGCCGCCGCCGCCGGGGTGGCCGTGGCGGCTCCGGCGTCGGCCGCGCCGAGGCCGACGCCCAGCGACGCACCGAGGAAGAGGGCGAGCGCTGCCATCCCGGTGGACCGAGCGCACCTCAACGACACCCGGCAACGCTAACCGGTGCCGACCGGCAATCGGGGAGCACGGCCGACCGCCACCGGCCGCGCCGACGGCTGTCTTGGCGGACATGGCCGGCAAGGGTGGCGACGCGCATTACCGTGATCGGGTGCAGCCCAGCGCCGTACCGGAGCGGTTCCGCCCGCTGGTCGACGCCACGACCGAGCTGGCCGACCGCTTCATCGGGGCCGGCTACGACCTCTACCTCGTCGGGGGGTCCGTCAGGGACGCGCTCGTCGCCGGTTCGGCGACCGCGCCGGCCGGCGACGGCGACTACGATCTGACGACGCCGGCGCGCCCGGACGACATCGAACGGCTCGTGAGCGGCTGGGCCGACGCGGTGTGGACGCAGGGGAAGCGGTTCGGGACGATCGGCTGCCGCCGAGGTGGCCGGACCTACGAGATCACGACGCACCGGGCCGAGGCGTACCAACCGGACTCTCGCAAGCCCGAGGTCAGCTTCGGCGACGACGTCGTCGACGACCTGTCACGCCGGGACTTCACCGTCAACGCCATGGCGCTGAAGCTGCCCGAGATGAGCCTCGTCGACCCGTTCGACGGGATCGCCGACCTGGCCGCCGGTCGGCTCCGCACGCCGCTCGACCCGGAGGTCTCGTTCGACGACGACCCGTTGCGGATGCTCCGGGCGGCCCGGTTCGCCGCCCGCTACCGGCTCCGGCCCGACGAGCGGCTGGTCGACGCCATCCGGACCGGCCATCACCGCCTCTCGATCGTCTCCGCCGAACGCATCCGGGACGAGCTGGACAAGTTGATCGTCGTCCCGACGCCGTCGGACGCCCTGTGGTTCGTCGTCGAGACCGGACTGGCCGAGGAGTTCCTGCCGGAGCTGCCCGGGCTGGCGCTCGAGCAGGATCCGATCCACCGGCACAAGGACGTGCTCGCCCACACGCTGGCGGTCGTCGACAAGACGTCGGCCGACAAATCCGAGCCGGACCGGCTGTTGCGGCTGGCCGCGCTGTTCCACGACGTCGGTAAGCCCAGGACCAGGGCGTACGTGGACGGCGGGGTGACGTTCCACCACCACGAGGTGGTCGGGGCCCGGATGACCCGGCGCCGGATGGAGGCGCTCCGCTACCCCAAGGACGAGGTCGAGACGGTCGTCCGGCTGGTCGAGCTGCACCTCCGCTTCCACACGTACCGGCTCGGTTGGACCGACAAAGCCGTTCGCCGCTACGTCCGCGACGCCGGCCCGCTCGTCGACCGCCTCAACGAGCTCACTCGCTGCGACTGCACGACCCGAAACGAGGCGAAGGCCCGGGCCCTCGGTCGCCGGATGGACGAGCTCGAGCGTCGGATCGCCGAGCTGCGCGAGCTCGAGGAGCTGGACGCGATCCGCCCGGATCTGGACGGCCGCCAGGTCATGGACCGGCTCGGGCTCACGCCCGGACGGACGGTCGGCGAGGCGCTGGCCTTCCTGCTCGAGCTCCGCATGGAAGAGGGACCGTTGGGTGAAGAAGAGGCCGGCCGCCGGCTCGACCGGTGGTGGGCAGAGCGGAGGGAAACGACATGAAAGCGACGCGGATCAAGGTCGGCGCGGTCCTCGTCGGACTGGTCCTCGGCGGGACCGTCCTGGCAGCTTGCAGCTCCGGCTCGGGCAGCGCCACCGGCTCGACGACGACGTCGACGACCTCGTCGTCGGGCGCGTCGGGGATAGAGGCGGCGGTGACGACGTTCTTGAGCCGACAGGGCGTGCAGTCGTTCAAGTACGTCGTGACCAAGGCCGACGTCGCCACGGCCGACCCGAGCTGGGCGTACTTCTTCGTCGCGCCGGCCAAGCAGGACCAGGCCGACTTCCAGAGCTTCTATGGCTTCGCGCAGATGGACGGCGGCACGTGGAAGGTGGTCTCGTCCGGTTCGTCCGAGGTCGGCTGCCCGCCGGGAGCGACCGGTAATGCCGTCGTCCCGTCGGCCGTGCTGTCGGAGTTCGGTCTGACGTGCCCGTCGACCACAACGACCACGAGCACGACGGCTGCGGCCACGACGACCACGGCGCCGCCGACCACCACCACGGTGTTGTCGCAACGGGCGGCCCTCACCACAGCCGTCGTCGCCTTCCAGACTTCCCAGGGTGTGACGCAGTCGAAGTACCACATCAACAAGCTCGTCGTGTCGACGGTGCAGCCCACATGGGCCACCTTCGCCGTCGGGCCGACCTCGACCGATCAGGCCACATTCCAGGGTGGCTACGGCTTCCTCCACCTGGCCAACGGGGTCTGGTCGGTGGTGGGTTTCGGCTCGGCCGAGGTCGGTTGCCCTCCGGGCGCCGCCGGGAACATGGTGGTTCCGACCGCAGTCCTCTCCGGCTTCGGCCTGACCTGCCCGCCCTCCTAGGGCGGCTGGTGGAGAACGACCCTCAGTCGTCAGGCCAGCGGGGTCCGGGATCGCCGGCGGCGAACTCCTCGACCAGCTGCTGCGCGATGTCGTCGTGGTACTGCACCGGCGGCGACTTCATGAAGTAGGCCGAGGGGCCGAGAAGGGGCCCGCCGATGCCCCGGTCGAGTGCCAGCTTGGCGCAGCGGACGGCGTCGATGATCACGCCGGCCGAGTTGGGGGAGTCCCAGACCTCCAGCTTCAGCTCGAGGTTCAACGGGACGTCACCAAAGTTGCGGCCCTCCATGCGGATGTAGGCCCACTTGCGGTCCTTCAGCCACGGGACGTGGTCCGAGGGACCGATGTGGACGTCATCGGCAGGCAGCGTGGTGTGCTCGATCTGGCTGGTGACGGCCTGGGTCTTGGACACCTTCTTCGACTCGAGACGCTCCCGCTCCAACATGTTCTTGAAGTCCATGTTCCCGCCCACGTTGAGCTGGTAGGTGTGGTCGAGCGACAACCCCCGGTCCTCGAAGAGACGGGTCAGGATCCGGTGGACGATGGTGGCACCCACCTGGCTCTTGATGTCGTCGCCGACGATGGGCACGCCGGCGGCGTGGAATTTGCGGGCCCACTCGGGGTCGGAGGCGATGAAGACCGGGATGGCGTTGACGAAGGCCACCTTGGCGTCCAGGCAGGCCTGGGCGTAGGACCGCTGCGCTGCCTCCGAACCGACCGGCAGGTACGAGACCAGGACATCCGCCCTGGCGTCCCGGAGGGCCTGGGCCACGTCAACGGGAGCGGCAGGAGACTCCTCGACCACCTCCCGGTAGTACTTGCCGAGCCCGTCCAGGGTGGGTCCCCGCTGGACGGTGACCCCTAGATCGCCGACTTCGGCGAACCGGATGGTGTTGTTGAGGCCGGCGAAGATGGCCTTGCCCAAGTCGGTGCCCACCTTCGTGGCGTCCACATCGAACGCCGCCACCGGGACCAGGTCACGGACGTGGTAGCCGCCGAGCTCGACGTGCATGAGACCGGGGACGGTGTCCTCGGGAGCAGCGTCCCGGTAGTACGAGATCCCTTGGATCAGCGAGCTGGCGCAGTTGCCGACTCCGGCGATGGCCACCCGAACGGTGCTCATTTACTGTCTCCCATTCTCTCCACGGTTCTTTGCGTTCTCGGTTCCGTCACTGCATGGAATTCGGTCGTTGCGGCGGTCGACCGTTCGACCTCGATCAGCTGGTCCAGCCAGCGGATGTCCTGGGCCACGCCCTCGGCCGTGTGCTCCACCACCGAGCGGGCGTAGACGTCGAGCTCCTGCTCACCCGTGGCCGCCCGCACCTCGCCCAGGCGTTGGACCAGCTGGGCCCGCCGCCGTTCGAGCAGCCCGAGCCGAGCCTGGGGGGGGAGGTGGCGAGCGAAGGCCAGTCGCAGGCCGAAGCTCCGGGCGTCGTCCACCGTGCCCGTCCCGGCCAGGAGCTCGGCAAAGGTCTGGCGCCCGATCTCGGTGATCCGGTAGACCTTTCGGGACTTCCGGCCGCGCCCCCCGGCATGACGCCGGGCGCGCAGAACGGCCCACTCCCCGCTCAGCGAGCCGGTCGGCGGGGTCGGCGCCCCCTCGGAACCCCCGAGGATCTCGGCCGCCTCCACCGCCCCGGCCGCCTCCAACCGGGCCAGGGCCGGGTAGAGGGAGCCGAAGGAAACGTTGGCCAACAGGCCCAGCCCGTCGCGGAGCTGGCGCCGGATCTCGTAGCCGTGAAGCTCCCGCTCCTCGAGCAGTCCCAAGATGGCCAAGTCCAACATCCGGGGAACTATATCGGATCGATATAACGACGCGTGCGTTTCGGCGTCGCGGTCACGGGAGGTCGGCGGCGCTAGCCTCTGCACCGTGACCGTGACCTCCGGGCAGGGGGCATCGGGGCGACCCGAGGCGCCAAGCGTCGAAGCGCGTGTCGAGTACCGATTGGCGCGCAACGCGGTCGTGCGCGACGTCCAGAAAGGGCGGCTCGGGATCGTCGACGTCTGCGACGCCCACCCCGAGCTCCTGCGGGCCGCCCGCAACGTCGGGCGGACGACCGACGAGAAGTGCCCGATCTGCGAGTCGGCCACCACCGTGCAGGTGACGTACGTCTTCGGCGCCGGACTGCCGCCGGGGGGGCGCTGCCCGGGCACGGCGACCGAGCTGAACCGGCTGCGCCGCCGGCCCGAGCCGGTGCTCTGTTACGACGTCGAGGTCTGCCCGGACTGTGCGTGGCATCACCTGACCCGGAAGTACCAGGCGGGAGGCCGGGTGCCCCGGGCCTCGCGGGCCGGCAAAGCCGGCAAGAGGGCCTAGACCGCCGGCCGGCGACGGGGCAGGATGGTGAGGCAGGGCTGCACGGCCGGACCGGCGGCACCTGCGTCACCCGTCCACTGGCGCCGCACGTGCCGCCGGCGCACCGTCTCCAGCTCACCCGTCTCCAGCTCACCCGTCTCCAGCAAGGAGGGCATGCCATGTCCAGCCCTACCCCGCCCGCCCCGGCGTCGCCTGGTCCCGACAAGCCGGTGACCGCGCCGGTCGTCCGTGGCCGTAAGCGCCGGGACGGCGCCGATCCGATCGTCATGGTCACCGCGTACGACGAGCCCAGCGCCCGGCTGGCCGACGCGGCCGGCGTCGACGTCCTCTTGGTCGGGGACTCGGTCGCCAACAACGTCTTGGGTTACGAAGACACGCTCCACGTCACGATCGACGACATCGCCCACCACACCGCGGCGGTCGCCCGGGCCCGGCCGCGGGCGCTCGTCGTTGGCGACATGCCGTGGATGAGCTACCACCTCACGGTCGACGAGGCCGTGCGGAACGCCGCGACGCTGGTGCGCGCCGGTGCCGGCGCGATCAAGCTCGAGGGCGGCAGGGCTCGCCTGCCGGTCATCGAGGGGATCGTCCGGGCAGAGATCCCGGTGATGGGCCACCTCGGGCTGACCCCGCAGTCGGTCCTGGCCATGGGCGGCTACCGCGTCCAGGCCCGGAGCGCCGACGCCGCGCAGGCGCTCAAGGACGCGGCCAAGGCGCTCGCGGCCGCCGGGTGCTTCGCGATCGTCCTCGAAGGCGTTCCGGACGTCGTCGCGGCCGCGGTCACCGACGCCGTCGACATCCCGACGATTGGCATCGGCGCCGGGCCACACTGCGACGGCCAGGTGCTCGTCTTCCACGACCTGCTCGGCCTGGGGTCGCGCCAGCCGCCAAAGTTCGCCCGGGTCTATGCCAACTTGGGCGACGCGGCGACGACCGCGCTCGCCGCGTATGCCGCCGACGTCCGGGCTGGCACGTTCCCGGCCGACGAGGAGAGCTACCACGCGTCGGCCGACCTCCAGAGCGCCCTTGCGCCGGAGGACGACGAGATCGACGCGCCGGCCTGACCCGGCGCCGGGCCGTCGCGTTCGTGGTCCGTCGGCGGCATCGTCCGATGACGGCTAGCATCTCCGGGTCGGTCGGGAGCCTGCGGGAGCCTGACGCAACGAACGACAACCCTGCCCCGATCGCCGGGGCCCGAGCGGTCCGCCGCCGGTCCAGAGGGAGGTTGCCGCATGCGGCCCTATGAAGTCATGGTCATCTTCGATATCGGCACCGAGCCGCCGGCCATCCAGGCCGCGGTGGACCGCCTGCTCGAGACCGTTCGCAACAACGGCGGAACGCCGGGCGCGGTCGACCGGTGGGGACGGCGGCCGTTCGCCTACGAGGTGAAGCACAAGCGCGAGGGCTACTACGTGCTCGTCGAGTTCGCCGGCGAGAGCCAGACGGTGGCCGAGCTCGACCGGTTCCTCGGCCTCGCCGACGAGGTGCTCCGGCACAAGATCGTCCGGCTGCCGGAGAAGGCCGCCAAGCGGACCGGCAGCCCGTCGAGCGGTGGTCGGACCCGGGCAGCTGACGCTGCGCCTGCGCCGGCCGTACCGGCCGAGCAGCCGGCGAGTTGAACCCTCGGACGGGCGTGGAGCGAGGAGGAGAGCGATGCCTGACAACAGTGTGACCCTGGTGGGCAACGTCACCCGGGACCCCGAACTGCGGTTCACGAACACCGGCCAGCCGACCGCATCGTTCGGCCTGGCAGTGAACCGCCGGTGGCAGAACCGCCAGACGCAGGAGTGGGAGGAGTCGACCAGCTTCTTCGACGTCGTCTGCTGGCGGGAGATGGCGGAGAACGTGAGCGAGAGCCTGACCCGGGGCGCCCGGGTCGTCGTGGCCGGCCGGCTCGAACAGCGGAGCTGGGAGACGCCGGACGGTGACCGTCGGTCGAAGGTCGAGGTCATCGCCGACGAGGTCGGGCCGTCCCTTCGTTGGGCGTCGGCTCAGGTCACGAAGAACGAGCGTCGGGGCCCGGCCGGTGGCGGCGCTGGCGGAGGCGGGGGCGGCGGAGGCGGCGGGAGCCGCCAGTCGGCGCCACCGCGGAACCAGGAGCAGACCCCCGCGGGTGCGGGTTACGGATACGACGAGGAGCCTTTCTGATGGCACGCAGTAACTACCGCGGCGGGACCGCCCGTCGGGCGCCCAAGGACCTGAACCGGCGGGTCAAGAAAAAGCCGTGCGCGCTCTGTCGGGACCACGTCGAGTGGGTCGACTACAAGGACGTCCCGCTGCTCCGCAAGTACATGAGCGACCGCGGGAAGATCCGCTCGCGTCGGGTCACCGGGAACTGCGCGCAGCACCAGCGAGACATCGCGCTGGCGATCAAGACCGCCCGCGAGCTCATCCTGCTGCCGTACACGCAGCGGACGGTGACCGAGCGTCCCGGGGGTCGAGGCGGTCGCGGTGATCGAGGTGACCGTGGCGATCGCGGCGACCGCGGTGATCGCGGCGACCGCGGCGACCGGCCCGGTGGTCGGGAGCCGAGGGGCGATGACACCACGGCGGCCCGAGCCGGCTCGCCCGACGAGGGAAGTCCGGCCACCAACGGCGCGGCCGAGCCGGTGGTTGCCGACGTGGCGCCGGCCGCCTCGGATGGCGCGGGGGAGGGTGAGAGCTGATGAAGGTCGTCCTGCGAAGTGACGTCGACGGGGTCGGTCGGCGCGGCGACATCGTCGACGTCGCTGGCGGCTTTGCCCGCAACTACCTCCTGCCTGGCGGGCAGGCGATGGTGGCCACCGAGGGTGTGACGGGCCAGGCCGCCGCGATGCGTCGGTCCCGTGACCTGCGGGAGGCCAAGGACCGTGAGTCCGCCCAGTCCCAGGCCCAGGCGCTCGCCGGCGTCTCCCTCCGCCTGGAGGCAAGGGCCGGCTCGAGCGGCAAGCTCTTCGGCTCGATCTCGGCGGCTGACGTCGCCGAGGCGGTGACCGCCCAGAAGGGTGTCGGCCTCGCCCGCCATCAGGTCGAGCTCGACGAGCCGATCAAGGCGGTCGGGACGTACGAGGTGCCCGTGCACCTCTTCGCCGACATCGCGACCGCGGTGATCGTCGAGGTCGTCGCGGTCAACTGACCCGCCCGCTCCGGCTGCCGTCGTCGGTGACGGCAGGGAGTGTCACAACCTCCGGGGATGCTCCGGGGATGCGTCGCGCCCGGAGTTCCCCCCTGCCGGACGCTGTGGATACCGGCCGCGTTGTCCACAGCGTCGTTCACAGGCTCGATCAGGGGTTTTCCATTCCGAATCCCCAGGTTTCGCGCCTTCCGATCCCCAGGCCGCTTCCCGCAAGGTAGCTAGACCATGGTCCAAGCCTTCGACGATCGTCCCCGCCACCTCCGGCCCGCTCCGGAGGGGGGTGGGGCCGGCGGCGGACCTCGGGTCCCTCCCCACAACCTCGAGGCGGAGGAGTCCCTCCTCGGCGCAATGCTGCTGTCCAGCGACGCCACCGCGGCAGCCGTCGAGATCTGTTCGGCGGCCGACTTCTACAAGCCGGCCCACGGCAGCATCTTCGGGGCGATCGTCGACCTGTTCGAACGGGGCGAGCCGGTCGACGCGGTCACCGTGACCGATGAGCTGCGCCGATCGTCCCTGCTCGACGTCGTGGCCGATCCGGCCCTGCTCGTCTCGCTCCAGGCGAACACGCCGTCGATCGCCAATGCGGTGCACTACGCCCGTATCGTCGAAGAGCACTCCCTGCTCCGGCGGCTCGTCGGGGTAGCCGGAGAGATCGCCGAGATCGGCTACTCGGTACCCGAGGACGTGACCGGCGCGGTCGACGAAGCCGAACGCAAGGTCTTCGACCTGGCGCAACGGCGGACGACCGATACCATCGAGGCGCTGAAGGACCTCCTCCTGCCCAGCCTGGACCGGATCGAGGAGCTGGCCCAGCGCAGCGGCCGGATCACCGGCGTGGCCACCGGCTACACCGACCTCGACGAGATCCTGGCCGGGCTGCAGCCGGCCAGTCTGACGATCGTCGGGGCACGGCCCGCCATGGGCAAGGCGCTCGCCCTGGACACGCCGATCCCGACGCCGGAGGGGTGGGCGACCATGGGCACCTTGGCCGTGGGCGACGAGGTGTTCGACGAGCAGGGCGGGCCCTGCCGGGTCACGTACACCTCGCCGGTCTTCACCGACCACCGCTGTTATCGAGTGCGGTTCGACGACGGCAGCTCGGTGGTCGCCGATGCCGGTCACCGGTGGCTGGCTTACGACCTCCCCGCTTGGAGGTCACGGCGGGACCGAGACGATCGGGCCGCCCAGGGAGTGGCTGACCGTCCGCAGCTGGCCAGGGACCAGTCCGCCCGATGGCGCCGGCCCCGGGTCGTCACCACCCAGGAGATGCTGAACGAAGGCCTGCGGGCCGACGGGGGTCGCCGCCCGAACTGGTACCTGCCGGTCGCCGGAGCCATCGACCTGCCGGATGCCGACCTCCCCGTCGATCCCTACGTGCTCGGCTGCTGGCTCGGCGACGGGACCACGACGTCTTCGGAGCTGACTATTGGGGACCGCGATGTCGGTCACTTCGTCGACGAGTTCGAATCGCGCGGGTACAGGCTCTCCCGGCGGGCGGGCCTCCAGTGGGCGACGATCCCGGTGCCCGGAAAAGGAGCCTGGCAGACCTACCGCGGCCCCTGGCGCGTCTTGACCCGAGAGCTGCAGGCGGTCGGGTTGCTCGGCGGCTCGGTGAAGCATGTGCCGGCGCGGTACCTACGGGCTTCGGTCAAGCAGCGGCTGGCGTTGCTGCAGGGGCTGATGGACACCGACGGGACGGTGACGAACGCCAACGGCACGGTGGAGCTCTGTCTGGCCAACCAGGGGCTGTTGGAGCAGGCGTGGGAGCTGGCGAGCTCACTGGGGCACAAGCCCCACCCGATCCGGCAACGTCAGATCGCGTTGCCGGACGGCCGGACGGCGCAGGCCTGGCGATTCCGCTGGACCCCGCTCGATCCGGTTTTCCGCATGGCCCGCAAGGCGGACCGGTTGGCGGCCACGAAGAGCCATCGCCGGAACGGCAAGCACACGCGGCGGGCGGTGACGGCGATCGAGGAGCTGCCGGCCGTACCGGTGCGGTGCATCGCGGTCAGTGCCCGCTCGCACCTGTTCCTGGCCGGCCGGGCGATGGTTCCCACGCACAACACGAGCTTTGCGTTGGGCATGTTGGCCCACGTCGGCATCGCGCTGCGCCGACCGGCCCTGCTGTTCTCGTTGGAGATGGGCCACCTGGAACTGACGCAGCGGATGCTGGCATCCGAGGCCAAGGTGGACGCCCAGCGGATGCGCACGGGCCACCTCCACGAATCGGACTGGGGGAAGGTGGGCACGGCGGTCAGTCGTCTCAGCGAGGCGACGATCTTTATCGACGACAATCCCAACCTGACGGTCATGGACATCCGGGCCCGGGCGCGGCGACTGAAGAAGAGCGAGGGCGATCTGGGGCTCGTCGTGGTCGACTACCTGCAGCTGATGACCGGTCGGGCCAGAGCGGAGAACCGCCAGGTCGAGGTGGCCGAGATCAGCCGGGGCCTCAAGATCCTGGCCCGGGAGCTCGAGTGCCCGGTGGTGGCCCTCTCCCAGCTCTCCCGGGGATTGGAGGCGAGGCAGGACAAGCGGCCGATGCTCTCGGACCTGCGGGAGTCCGGTTCGTTGGAGCAGGACGCCGACGTCGTCCTGTTCATCTACCGCGAGGAGCAGTACGACCCGGACACGCCGATCGACCGCCGGGGCATGGCCGAGATCGTCGTGGCCAAGCACCGGAACGGCCCGACCGGCTCGGCCCACCTGGTGTTCCTCAACCAGTACGCCCGGTTCGACAACATGAAGTCGGTCTAGCGCGAGGTCTGTCCGGCGACCAGGTCCTCGCTGGTCAACGGACGAACGACGTGCTCGGCCAACCACTCGATCTGCTCGTCGCCGGGGTCGAAGAGGGAGACGTAGGAGATGCCGGCGTCGGCCCTCCACCGCCGCAGGCGCGTTCGGACCTCGTCGGCTGTGCCACAGAGGTACAGGGTCGACTCGGCGGCGGCCCGCGGATCGGCGCCGTCGGCGGCCAGGGCCCGGGCGACCGCGTCTCCAGGGTCGTCGCCGACGATCACGCGGGCGACCATGGTGTGCAGCTCGACCGAGGCCGGGTCCCGCCCGGAGGCCACCGCGCCCTCGCGTACCCACCCGGCCTTCTCGGCCATCCGCTCGAGCCCGGAGTCGGTCAACGACTCGGCCACCGACCATTCCCCGGTGTCCTGCCGGGCGATCATCGACACGGTGTCGGCGACGCGCCCGCCGAACCGCATGACCCTCGGGCCGCCGCCGCCGACGAGTAAGGGCGGGTGGACCGGCACCGACGCGGCCATCGGCGCGTCGACCACGTCGAAGAAGCGGCCTCGGAACGTCGTCGTCGGCTGCGTCCACAGCTGGCGCATCAACTCGACCGCCTCCTCGAGCCGGCCGACCCGGTCCCCGGCCGATCCGAACGGCCGGCCGGCGGCGCCGAAGTTGGCGGCGACGTACCCGGCACCGAGCCCGAGCTCCAGGCGACCGCCGGAGAGCCGGTCGACGGTGGCCGCGGCCTTCGCCGTGAGCGCGGCGTCCCGCAGGCCCATGTCGAGCACCAGGGGGCCGACCCGGAGCTGTTCGGTGACGGCCGCCACCGCCGCCAACCCGGCGACCGGTTCCCACTGGGGCACGACCAGGTGATCAGTGAGGGTCACGGTCGAGAAACCGAGCCGCTCGTACCGGCGGACCCGGCCCCGCCAGTCGTCGACCGGTAGTTCCCAGAAGTGCAGGCCGAACCGGAAAGGGCGGGCCACGGCCGGATGTTACCGGCACCGGCTGCGACAGCGGCTCGGTACCGTGGGTCGGTGGACCCGATGGTGACGACCGTGCTGGGCCGCGGCGTGGTCGTGGCGCCGGGGGCGCCGGTCCCCGAACCGTGGGCCGGCTGTCGACACGTCGCGGTCGATCCGGCGGCGCTGGCCGACCCGGTCGCGGTAGTGGCGGAGCTCCACGAGGCCTGGCTGGTCCGGGAGCCGGTGGTGGTCGAGCTGGACGTGCCCACCGACGACCTGCGGGCACCGGAACGGTGGACCGGGTCGGTCTACGACCTCGCCCCGGACTTCACGTTCTCCCGGGAACGGCTGCAGTTCTTGGTCTGGGCGAACACCTACGACGCCCGCTCGGCCGGCGAGCCGATCTGGTGGCACGGCCGGAAGGCGGCCCGGCGGTGGGCCGGGGAGGGGGCAGTGGAAGGCGGGCCGGCGGACCTGATCCTGGCCGACGGGTCCGCGCTGTTCGTCGACGGTGGCCCGGGCCAGCCACCGGAGCTGCCGGACGGGGTGCCGGTGGTGCATCGGTGGAATGCCGAGGCTGGCCGGTTGCAACCGGCCGGCCACGCTGCGCCGACGGCGCAGCTGGCACCGGACCAGTGGGCCGCAGTGACGCATCGGAGCGGACCGGCCCGGGTCGTCGCGCCGGCGGGATCGGGCAAGACCCGGGTTCTGACCGAGCGGCTGCGGCACCTGGTCGCCGACCGCGGCGTGGACCCCGGTTCGATCACGGCCCTGGCCTTCAACACGCGGGCCGCCGACGAGCTCCGAAAGCGGTGCGCCGGCCTGGCCGCCCCGAACGACCTGGACGGACCGAACCGGCCGGCGTCCTCAAACGGCCCGGCGATCCGGACGCTCAACAGCGTGGGCCTGTGGATCTGCAACGAAGCCGACGGCGGCCGGCTGGACGTCTGGGACGAACCGCGGGCCCGGGCGGCGGTCCAGGAGGTCTACGAGGTCCGGCGACAGGCCAACACCGACACGGTCGCGCCGTTCTTGGAAGGTCTCTCGGCGATCCGCCTCGGCCTGGCGCCACCGTCGGAGGTCGAGGAACGGTTCCCCGACGCGGCCGGCCTGGCCGAGGGGTTCGATCGCTACCGGGCCCGGCTGGCCGACCACCGCGCCGTCGACTTCGACGAGCAGATCTACCGGGCCGTCGAGATCCTGCTGACCGACCCCGAAGCCCGGGAGCGGGCCCAGCAGCGCTGCCGGTACCTGTTGGTGGACGAGTTCCAGGACCTGACGCCGGCCCACGTCCTGTTGATCCGGCTGCTGTCGGCCCCGGGGTTCGACTGTTTCGGTGTCGGCGACGACGACCAGGTCATCTACGGCTACGCCGGCGCCGATCCGACGTTCCTGGTGCACTACGACCGGTACTTCCCCGGGGCCGTCGCCCATGCGCTCGAGGTCAGCTACCGCTGCCCGCCGGCGGTGGTCGCCGGCGCGCGGAACCTCCTTTCCTACAACCATCGCCGAGTGCCCAAGACGATCCAGTCGGCCCGGGAGCTGGCCGGTGAAACCCCGGATCCGGCGACGCTCGCCGTCCACCGGAGCCCGGCGGACCAGTTGGCCGGGACGACCGTGGCGTTGCTGCAGGCGTGGCAGGCCGACGGCGTCGACCCGTCCGAGATGGCCGTCCTCGCCCGGGTCAACGCCACCCTCCTGCCGGTGCAGGTGGCCTGCGCCGAGACCGGTCTGGCGACCAACGCCGCGGTGGGTCCCGAGGTGCTGCGCCGCACGGGCGTTCGCACCGCGCTGGCCTACCTGCGGATCGGCCTCGATCCCGGCCGGATCGCCGCCGCTGACTTCACCGAGACCGTCCGCCGCCCATCGCGGGGGATCGCCCCGAAGGTGGTCGACATGCTCACCCGGGGACCGGAGACGTCCGTCCACGACGTCAAGCGGCTGGCCAGCCGGCTCTCCGGACGCGACGTCCCGAAGCTCGAGGCCTACGCCCGCGACGTCGATCGGCTGGCCGTGGCCTGCCGGCGGTCCAGCGCCGAGGCGCTGCGGTTCATCCGCCTGGAGATCGGCCTCGGCGACACGATGGACGTGCTCGACGCCTCCCACCAGGAGGTGGACCGGTCGTCCCACGCCGACGACCTGGTGGCGCTGGAGTCGGTGGCGGCGCTCCACCCGGAAGTGGAGACGTTCGACCACTGGCTGCGGTCCGTCTTGGCCCACCCGCCGGAGCATCCCGGCCCCCAGGTGTTGCTGTCGACGGTCCATCGGATCAAGGGCCGGGAGTGGGACCGAGTGGTCGTCTTCGGGGCCAGTGCCGGTCAGTTCCCGCACCGGTTGAGCGACGACGAGGAGGGCGAGCGCCGGGTGTTCCACGTCGCGATCACCCGGGGGCGGGACCGGGTGGCCGTGATGACGGCCGAGGACGCGCCGTCGATCTTCGTAGCCGAGCTGGACGGCTCGCGCCTCCGACCGCTCGTCCCAGCCGGGCCGACACGGTCGGGTGGCCGGCGGCCCGGCGACGGGCGCGGGGACCAGAAGGGGGGTGACCGCAAACGCGGGGGCCGGTCCGGTACCGGGCGGCCGGCGGCGCGGGCGGCGCGGACAGAGAGCGCACCCCTCGCACCGACCGCAGCTGCCGCCGCGGACGCCCTGCGGATCTGGCGAAAACAGGTGGCGGCTAGCGAGAACGTGCCGGCGTACATCGTCTTCAACGACCGCGAGCTCGAGGGCATCGCCCGGGCGGCGCCGCAGAGCCTGGCCGACCTGGCGGGCTGTTCGGGGGTCGGTCCCATCAAGCTCGAACGGTGGGGGGACGAGGTGCTGGCGGTCCTCGAGGCGGCCGGCACCGCCACCTCCTAAGGTTTCGGCCCGTGGTGGACGAGCTGACGGCCGGCAGCTGGCCCGGTATGGCCGAACTGTTCGACCTGACCGGGCGGGTGGCGATCGTGACCGGCGGCAGCCGCGGCATCGGTTTGGCCGTCGCCCGAGGGCTGGCCGCCCAGGGGGCGAAGGTCGTCGTCGCCAGCCGCAAAGCGGATGCCTGCGAACAGGCCGTCGAGGCGATCGCGGCCGACGGCGGGGACGCGCTCGCCGTTCCGACCCACGTCGGCGATCTCGACGCCCTGACGGCGCTCGTCGACCGGACGGTCGACCGTTACGGAGGGGTCGACATCGTCATCAACAACGCCGCGAACGCCCTCGCCATGCCGATCGGCTCGATCACCGAGGATGCGTGGGCGAGAACGCAGGCGACGAACGAGCGCGGGCCGCTCTTCCTCGTCCAGGCCGCACTCCCGTACCTGGCGGCCAGCGACCACGCGGCGGTCCTCAACATGGTCTCGATCCAGGTGTTCTTGAGCGGGATCACCGTCGCGATGTACGCCGCGGCCAAAGCCGGCCTGCTCGCCCTGACGAGGTCGATGGCGGCCGAGTTGGCGCCGCTCGGCGTGCGGGTGAACGCCCTCGCCCCGGGGCCGGTCGACACCGACATGGTGCGCAACAACGACCCGGCCATCGCGCGGGCGCTGACCGACGCCACCGCGCTCGGCCGGCTGGCGTCGCCGATCGAGATGGTCGCCCCGGCTCTCTTCTTGGTCAGCGACGCCGCCAGCTACGTCACCGGCGAGGTCCTCGTGGCCGACGGCGGGTACGTGTTCCACTGACGGCTCAAGGGTGCCGCCTACGACGGCCGCCAGTCGGCCAGGACGCAGTGCGTGCCGCGGTAGATCGTCGGCATGCATTTGTTGCAGTGGACGCAGAGCGACTCGGCCGCGGTCCCGGCGCGCATTCGGTTGACGAGGTCCGGTTGCCGCAGCAGCGCCCGGGCCATGGCGACGAAGGCAAAGCCGTCGTCGAGGGCGCGCTCGATCGTGTCGAGCCGGTTGATGCCACCGAGCAGGATCAGCGGCATCGTCAGCGCGGCGCGGAACTGCCGCGCGTACGGCAGGAAGAACGCCTCCTCGAACGGGTACTCCGGCATGAAGCGCCGACCGACGAGGCGGTAGCCGAAGCGGGCGGCGGGCGGCAGCGTCGCCGCGAACTCCCGCCGGGGGACGTCGCCGCGGAACAGGTACATCGGGTTCGCCAGGGAGCTGCCGCCGGTCAGCTCGAGGGCGTCGAGGTGACCGTCCGCCTCGAGCCGGGCAGCGACCTGGAGGCTCTCGTCGACCCAGAGGCCGCCGGGGACGCCGTCGGCCATGTTGAGCTTGGCCGTCACCGCCACCCGGTCGCCGGCCGCGGCCCGCACGGCCGCGACGACCTGGCGGGGAAAGCGGGCGCGGTGCTCGATCGGGCCGCCCCAGCGGTCGGTCCGGCGGTTCAGCTTCGGGCTCAAGAAGGCGCTGAGCAGGTAGTTGTGGCCGAGATGGATCTCGATGCTGTCGAAGCCGGCCTCGACGGCCAGGGCGGCCGCCCGGGCGAAGTCGCCGGTGATCCGTTCGATGTCGTCGTCGGTGGCCGCCCGGACGACCGACCCGAACGGGGTCACCGTCCGCGACGGGGCGAGCGCGGAGGCCTGGTTCGACTTCGGGTTCGCCACCGGCCCGGCGTGGCCGATCTGGGCGGCCACCGCGGCGCCGGTCCGGTGGACCGCGTCGGTCAGTCGGGCCAGCCCCTCGACGGTCTCGGGCCGGAGCTGGAGGCACCGCCGGTCGGTGCGCCCCTCGGGCGACACCGCGAGGTACGCCACCGTCGTCATCCCGACGCCGCCGTCGGCCACCCGGAGGTGGAAGTCGATCAGGGCGTCGGTGACGAGGCCCTGGGGGGACGCGCCCTCGAACGTCGCGGCCTTGACGACCCGGTTCCGCAGGGTGATCGGCCCGAGACGGGCCGGTTCGAAGACCGTCGACGGCACCGGGCCACGGTACCCGGTCAGTCCTCGCCGGCTCCGACGGCCGGCGGCCCGCGGTCTGGGGAGCCGGCTGGGTCGTGGCCGGTGCCGGCGCCAGGGGTGTCGGCGCCAGGGGTGTCGGCTCCAGGGGTGTCGGCTCCAGGGGTGTCGGCGCCGGAGTCGCCGGCGTGGGGGTCGTCGCGGTAGCGCCGGAAGCCGGGGAAAAGGGCGGTGAGGACGAGCGCGCCGGCGATGCACGCCAGCCCGCCGGAGACGATCGAGAACTCGGTCGTGACGGCCGAGGCGACCGCGCCGGACTCGAGGTCGCCGAGGCGCGGTCCGCCTTGGACGACGGCCATCTGGATCGACGACATCCGGCTGCGGAACTGCTCGGGGATGGAGGACTGGAGGATCGTGTTGCGCAGGACGGCCGAGATGACGTCGGCCCAACCGGCCACGGCCAACAGGATCAGCGCGAGCACGAGGACCCGGCTCAGCCCGAACAGGGTGATCGCCATACCCCAGACGATGACGGCCAGGATCACCGTCAGGCCCTGACGTTTGACGCGGGCCACCCACCCGGTCGTCATGGCGCCGAGCAGGCCGCCGACCCCGACGGCCGAGTAGAGGTAGCCGAGGACACCGGCGCCGTCGTGGAAGACGTTCGCGGCCAGGGCGGGGAACAGGGCCCGGGGCATGCCGAAGACCATGGCGTTGATGTCGACCAGGTAGACGCCCTGCAGCGCTTGGCGGCCCTTCAGGTAACGGAGGCCCTCCATCACGGACCCGATGCCCGGCCGGGTCACCCCGGCGGCCGGCGGGATGGGGGCCATCATGAGGACGGCGACGATCGTGACGAAGTACGTGATCGCATCGGTGGCGTAGACCCACTGGAGGTGGATGGCCCCGATCAGGAGGCCCGACAACGCCGGCCCGACGACCGCGCCGAGCTGGAAGGTGACCTGGGTGAACGCGTAGGCGGCGACGAGGTGGCGGCGGGCGACGAGTGACGGCACGGCCGCGTTGCGGGCGGTGTTGACGAAGCCGTTGAGGCCGGCCGCGACCGCGCTGATGAGGTAGATCGCCAGCACCGACGGGTGGGCAGCCAGCGAGTTGACGGCCAGGCCGGCGCTCGTCAGGGCCAGCGCGACCGACGTCACGAGGATGAGCGTCCGCCGGTCGACGGCGTCGCCGACCGAGCCGCCGATGAGGGCCCCGATGATGAGCGGACCCAGTTGGGCGAGGCTGACCGCGCCGACCTGGAACGACGAGTGGGTCTCGGCGTAGACCTGGTACGGGATGGCGACGACGGTGAGCTGGCTGCCGAGGGTCCCGACGAGCGTGCCGATGAAGAGCAGGCGGAACTCGCGGCTCTCGCGCAGTGGCGCGACGTCGACGAGGATCCGGTTGGGCACGGACGCAGCCTAGGGATGCGCTATCCGGCCGACGGCCCGGCTGGGCGTCCAACCGAGGGCGCGTCAGCCGGAGGAGAGCTTCCGCACCGCCGAGCCGGGGTCGAGATCCCACGCCGCCGGCCAGTCGACGCCCCGGAGCAGGGCGTCGCTGCCGCCGTCGACGAAGACGACGGAGCCGCAGAAGAAGCCGCCGTCCGGGCCGAGCAGGAGGTCGACGAGGGCGGCGATCTCTTCGGGCCGGCCCGGGCGGCCGACCGGGATCGGCAGCAGGTCGAGCAGCGGGGCCACGTCCGGGTCGGCCCGGCCCTCGGCGATCAGCGGGGTGTCGACCATGCCGGGGGCGACTGCGTTGAGCCGGAGGCCGGCCCCGGCCCAGTCGGCACCGGTCGCGTACTTCCGCACCCAATGGGCGATGGCCAGCTTGGTCGCCGGATAGGTCGCCATCGAACCGGCCTCGTCGGCGAGGGCCCGGGCGGCCGTCTCGTCTCCGGCCAGACAGGCCGCCACCAGGGCGGAGGGGATGCTCGGCTGGATGGTCGTCGAGTTGGAGCTGATCGCCACCGCGGCCCGCCCGGTGCCGGCGGTCAGCAGCGGCCGGAGCCCGTCGAGCACCGCGACCGTGCCGAAGTAGTTGACCGACGCCAGCCGAGAGCCTGGTCGGGACGGGGCGCCGGCCAGCCCGGCGCACGTGACGACGCCGTCGAGGACGCCGTCGGACCGTTCCCTCACGGCATCGACCGCGGTCGCCCGGCCCTCGGCGGTGCCGAGGTCGGCGACGATCGTGGCATCGCGCCGGTCGACCCCGAGCACGACCGATCCGGCGGCGGTCAGCCGGTCGGCGATGGCAGCGCCGATGCCGGACGCCGAGCCGGTGACGACCACGGTCGTCACTGTCGGTCCCAACCGGTCGGGGACCCGGGCCGATCAGGCCGACGCCGTGCGTGCCCGGAGGACGTCCAGGGCGCGGTCGGCGTGGGCGTGCATCGACAGCTCCGTCTGGATGACGTCGAGCACGGTCCGGTCGGTGTCGATGACGAACGTCGTCCGGCGGTTCCCGAGCTTGTCGAGCGGTCGGCGGACGCCGAGCTCGGTGGCCACCGTCCGGTCGGCGTCGGACAGCAGCGGGAAGTCGAAGTCATGCTTGTCGGCGAACCGTTTCTGCTTCTCGACCTGGTCGGCGCTGATGCCGACCCGCTGGGCGCCGACGGCGGCGAACTCGCTCCCGAGGTCCCGGAAGTGGCAGCTCTCCTTCGTACAGCCGTAGGTCATCGCGGCCGGGTAGAAGAAGAGGACGACCGGCCCGGCGGTCAGCAGCTCGCTCAACCGGCGGGGCGTTCCGGTCTGGTCCGGGAGCTCGAAGTCGGGGACCTGGTCCCCCTTCTGCACGGCGGTCTTGGCCATGGCCGCAGCGTACCGGGGTGATGCGCCCGCCGTCCGCCCGCCGTCCGACGGCCGTCCGACCGGTCAGCGGCCGGCGCTGGTCAGGGCTCGAAGCGGAAGCCGACGCCCCGGACGGTCACGAGATGCCGTGGGTGCGCCGGGTCGGGCTCGACCTTGCGACGGAGGCGCTTGACGTGCGTGTCGAGCGTCCGGGTGTCCGAGAGATCCTGGTCCCACCAGAGGCGGTCGATGCACCACTCCCGGGTCACGACCTGGCCGGCGTGGGACATCAGCAGGGCGAGCAGGTCGAACTCCTTGCGGGAGAGGTCGACCGACTGGCCGTGCACGGTGACCTCCCGGCGGCCGGTGTCGAGGCGGATCGGGCCGGCCTGGACGACCTCGTCCCGCGGGGCCGGCGTGGTCGTCCCGCGGCGCAGGACGGCCCGCATCCGGGCGACGAGCTCGCGCAGGCGGAACGGCTTGGCGACGTAGTCCGATGCGCCGAGCTCGAGGCCGAGGACGACGTCGACCTCGGAGTCGCGGGCGGTGACCATGATGATCGGCACCGGCGCGAGGGCCCGCATGCGCTGGCACAGCTCGACGCCGGACTGGTCCGGAAGCATCACGTCGAGCAGGACGAGGTCCGGGTGGACCCGGTGGAACAGGCGGAGTGCTTCGTGGCCGTCGGCCGCCAGCTCGACCGCGAAGCCTTCGCGGGACAGGCCGGATGCCAACGCCTGGCGGTACGACTCCTCGTCGTCGACGACGAGGACCAGTGGCCGGCTGTCCCGCGACGGCGGCGACGGGACCTCGTCGGTGTCGAGGGTCGACATCGTCATCGGACCGGGGCCGCGGTCATGCGGCGTCGTTCGGGAACCCAGCCCCCGGCGGCGGCGGTGGGACACGCCGAGGCCGACCGGCCCCGGCGGGATGGTCGATCCGGGCCCGATCGAACGGGGGCCCGCCGGCGGACGGCTCGTCGGGCGCCTCGCCCCACAGGTACGCCAGCATCTGGGCGAGCAGTGTGACGACGCCCCGGCGCGGCGGCGCCAGGGGGACGACCGGAGCCAGTCGGGGGCCGGACCGGGGCCCGTCGAGACTGTTGAGCGGCACTATCGGTGCCGGCTGACCGGAGGTCCGGCCCGGACAGGGGGTCCTGAATCCTCGGTGGGACGGCTCCGGCATCACTGGCACCGTACGGAGGGCAGATGAACGGCCCGCGAATCGCCCGCAACACCCAGGTGACCCCCAGGTGAACTCTCGTGGAAGTCGCCGGCGGAAGTTACGCTCGACCCCGGCCCAGGCGCCGGTTCCAGGCGTCGAGCAGAGGAGGAGGTCGGATGAGCGACGCGATGGCCACCCCCGGCGTGAACCAGCGCGACGTCATCAAGATGACGGACGAGGAGGTCGACGCGTTCCTCCACGAGCGCCGCCCGCTCTCGATGTGCACGATGAACCACGACGGGACGATCCACGCGGTGGCGATGTGGTACGGCTTCTTGGAGGGAGCGGTCGCCATCGAGAGCAAGGCGAAGGCCCAGAAGGTGCAGAACCTCCGGCGCGATCCGAAGATGACGTGCCTCTTCGAGGACGGCGACGACTACGAGGAGCTGCGCGGCGTCGAGCTCGTCGGCCGGGCGGAGATCGTCGAGGACCCGGACCGGATCTGGGAGCTCGGGGTCAGCGTCTTCGAGCGCTACCAGGCGCCGTACACCGAAGAGCTGCGGCCGTTCGTCGAGGCGATGCTCCACAAGCGGGTCGTCGTGAAGCTGCACGTCGACCGGGTCGTGACGTGGGACCACCGCAAGCTTGGCCTTCCGCCGACCCGGCCGGCCTAAACTGACGGTGTGTCAGATACGGGAGCTTCCAAGTACGACTACGTGATCCGCGGCGGCACCGTGATCGACGGCACCGGCGCGCCGACGTTCCGGGCCGACGTCGGCATCCGGGACGGGGTCATCGCGGCGGTCGGTGACGTCGACGGCGGAGGGGCGAGCGAGCTCGACGCCAGTGGCCTGCTGGTGGCGCCGGGCATCGTCGACCCGCACACGCACTACGACGCCCAGCTGTTCTGGGACCCGTCGGCGTCGCCGTCCAACCTGCACGGGGTGACGACGGTCATCGGTGGCAACACAGGCTTCACCCTGGCCCCGCTCAACGCCGAGGACGCCGACTACATCCGGCGGATGATGGCCAAGGTGGAGGGGATGCCGCTGGCGGCCCTGGAGAACGGCGTGCCGTGGACGTGGGCCACGTTCGGCGAGTACCTGGACCGGCTGGAGGGCAACCTGGGGGTCAACGCCGGGTTCCTGGTCGGCCACTGTGCGTTGCGGCGCAAGGTGATGGGCGCGGCGAGGGGTGGGGAGGTGGCGACCGACGAGGAGATCGGGGCCATGCGGCAGCTGCTGGCCGAATCGATCGCTGCCGGCGGCCTCGGCTTCTCGTCGTCCCAGTCGCGCACGCATTCCGACGGCGACGGCAACCCGATCAACTCGCGCAACGCCGACCGGCGGGAGATGCTGGCGTTCTGCGAGGAAGTGGCCGCCCACGACGGGACGACGCTCGAGTACATCACGAGCGGGTGCCTCGACACGTTCTCCGATGAAGAGGTCGACCTGATGGTGGCGATGACGGCCACGGCGCGGCGGCCGCTCAACTGGAACCTGCTGACCGTCGATTCGCGGGCCCCGGAGAAGATGGCCCATCAGCTCGGCGCGTCGACCGCGGCGACGGAGGCCGGCGGGCAGATCGTCGCCCTCACGATGCCGACGCTCGTGCCGATGAACATGAGCTTCCTCAACTTCTGCGCCCTGTTCTTGATCCCCGGCTGGGGTGACGTGCTCGGCCTGCCGGTCCCCGAGCGGATCGAGAAGTTGCGCGACCCCGAGGTCCGTCAGCAGCTGAACGACCTGGCGCACGCCAAGGAGGCCGGGGTCTTCCGGCGCCTGGCCGGTTGGGGTAACTACGTCATCGGCGACACGTTCTCCGAGGCCAACCAGGGCCTCGAGTGGCGCGACGTGTCCGAGATCGCGGCCGAGCGTGGGACGACGCCGTTCGACACGCTCCTCGACATCGTGATCGCCGACGACCTGCGGACGGTCCTGTGGCCGAAGCCCACGGATCGGGACGACGCCACCTGGGCGCTGCGGGCCGAAGCCTGGGAGGACCCGCGGGCGATGGTCGGCGGGTCCGACGCCGGCGCCCACCTCGACCGGATGTGCGGCTCGAACTACCCGACCGCGTTCTTGGGCGACTGCCTGCGCAACCGCCAGCTCGTCCCGGTCGAGCGGGCCGTGCAGATGATGACGAGCCAGCCCGCCGCGCTGTTCGGCCTGCGCGACCGCGGCGTCGTGGCCGAGGGCATGAAGGCCGATCTGTTCGTCTTCGACCCGGCGACCGTGGCCTCCGAACCGGCCCGCCTCGTCAGCGACCTCCCCGGCGACACGCCGCGGCTCTTCGCCGAGTCGATCGGGGTGGTCCGGGTGCTGGTGAACGGGGTGGAGACCGTCGTCGACGGGAAGCCGACCGGCGCGGTCCCCGGCACGCTGCTGCGGTCCGGCCGCGACACGTATTCTGTGGTGCCGGCGTCCGCCTGACCGCTTCGTCCGACCGGCCCGCCGGTATGGGGGGGACGGCGGTGCGAGAGGGGAGCAGGGGATGCGGTACGAGGTTCGCCAGACGATTGCCGCCCCGGTCGACCGGGTGGTGGCCACCTTGGTGTCCTCGGCCTTCTACGGCACGTTGGCCGGCACGCCCGGCGTGCCGGCCCCGGCGCTCCGTGATCGCACCGAAAACGGCGACACCGTCCGGCTCGTGCTGGGGTTCGCCTTCGACGGCACACTGCCGTCGGTGGCCCGGGCGGTGGTCGATCCGGCCAAGCTGACCTGGGCGGTCGTCCTGACGGTCCACGTCGATCAGCCGGGGGCGGAGTTCGTGGTCGTGCCTGACCACTACCCGGATCTGATGGAGGGCTCCGGTACCCATCGGTTCATCGCCCACGGCGAGTCGACGGAGCGGGCCACCGACGGCGAGCTGATCGTCCGGGTGCCCTTCTTCGGCGGCAAGGCCGAGGAGGCCATCGTCGACGGCTTCCGCCGGTACCTCCTGGCCGAGGGCGACCAGCTGGCGATCGAGGCGGCGAGCTAGGCGGCGAGCTAGGCGGGCGCCGGCAGCTCGGCCAGACGAGCCTTCTTGGCCCGCCGACGCGAGGACCGGGCCGAGTCGGCCAACAACGACAGCCCGATGCCGAGCAGCCAGACGTCCTTGGCGATCGCGGTGCCCTGCTGGGTCGGGCGGAGGCTGCCCTCGTCGCGTAGGCCGGGGGTCTTGAAGTAGAGGCCGAGCAGGCTGCCGGCGAAGGCGGTCAGCGAGAGGCCGGCTAGGCCGTCGCCGACGGCCGGGAAGAGCAGGGCGGCCCCGAGCGCCACCTCGCTGGCGCCGAGCGCTTTGACGAACCGGTCCGGTGGTACGCCCTCGAGCAGCGGGTACGTGCCGACGGCCATCCCGTGGACCGCGCCGGCCGTCTCCTCGGTCGCCCCGAGCTTGCCGATGCCGGCGTTCAAGATGAACGCGCCGGCCGCGATCCGTACGGGGAGATTGGCCAACCGTGAACGGTGTCGTCGCATCACCCTCGACGGTAATCCATACTTGCCCGATGGGCGACCTCGCCGGCGTTGCCGCCGGCACCTGAGATGGTCGTCGACGACGACGCCGGTGTCGTCGTCGACGACGTGTCCAAGGTCTTCGGGCCCGCCGGGCGCCGCGTCGACGCGCTCGATCGCTTCAGCCTCGATCTCCGGCGCGGCGAGTTCGTCACCGTCATCGGCCCGAGCGGGTGCGGCAAGTCGACGCTCCTCCGGGTGGTCGCCGGCCTGCTGCCGGCCGATCGCGGCCGGGTGTCGATCTTCGGCGAGACGGTCGAACACGCCGCGGCGGCCAAGCACATCGGCTTCGTCCCGCAGTCGCCGGCGTTGCTGCCGTGGCGGTCGGTGATCGACAACGTCCGGCTGCCGGCGCAGGTCAACCGCCGAGCCCCGGCCGGCCCGGACGTGCGGGACCCCGAGGAGCTGTTGCGGGCGTTCGGGCTCGGGAGCGTCCTCGATCGGTACCCGTCGCAGCTGTCCGGCGGGATGCAGCAACGGGTGGCGATCGCCCGCGCGTACGTCTTCGGACCGGCGGTCCTCTTGATGGACGAGCCGTTCTCCGCCCTCGACGAGCTGAACCGGGAGGTCCAGCGGCACGAGCTCCTCGACTTCTGGCAGGCCAACCGCAAGACCGTCCTGTTCGTCACCCATTCGGTGCCCGAGGCGGTGACGCTGTCAGACCGGGTCGTCGTCATGTCCGCCCGGCCCGGGCGCGTCCATGCGGTGATCGACGTCGACCTCGCCCGACCCCGGCGGGACGCGGTCGAATCGACGCCAGCCTTCCACGAGCTGGTCGAGCGGGTCCGAGACGCCCTCCGGGCGGTCTGGCGGCCGGTCGATGACTGACCCGGTCGAGGACGAGGACCGGCGGTCGCTCGCCGAGCGGGTCCAGCTCCGTACGTGGCTCCCGCCGCTGGTCGCGTTCGTCGCCCTCGGCGTCGGCTGGCAGCTCTATGCCGTCAACAACCCGTACGTCCTGCCGACGATCCCGGAGATCTTCTCGAGCATCTGGGACTCGCCGGCGGTCTTCTGGGACAACGCCGTCGTCACGCTGCAGGAGATCGCGGTCGGTGCGGCGTGCGGCATGGGCGCGGCGTTCGTGCTGGCCGTCGTCATGGCCGAGGTGCGTGTCGTCGAGCGGGCACTGATGCCGCTGGCCGTCGTCCTGAACGTCACGCCCGTGGTCGCCATCGCCCCGGGCCTCGTCGTGGCGTTCGGTTTCGGGATGCTGCCGAAGTACCTGTTGACGGCCATCATCGTCTTCTTCCCGTTCCTCGTGAGCTCGCTGGCCGGGCTCCGCGACGTTGACCCGCTGGCCGCCGACGTCTTCCAGACGCTGCACGCGTCCCGTCTCGAGGTCCTCTGGCGGCTGCGGCTGCCGAGCAGCCTGCCGTTCCTCTTCGCCGGAGCCCGGATCTGCCTCCCGCTGTCCGTCGTTGGTGCGGTCGTCGCCGAGTTCTCCGCCGCCGGCCGCCTGGCCGGGCTCGGGTCGCTGATCGAGCTGTCCGCCCAGCAGGCCGACCTGCGGACGATCTACGCCTCGGTCTTCTTCCTGGCCGTCATCGGCCTTCTGCTGACGGTGCTCGTCGTCTTCTTGCAGACCAAGGTGCTGTGGTGGGCCGACGGCACCGAGAGCCGTTACCGCACCCGCCGGTGAGCTGACCGGTCGCGCCGGGTATCGTCGGGTCGCAACGGCGGTGGTGGACCGATCTGTGATAGATCATATTTGATATTTCAATGCGCTCCCGGCAGGGACGGAGGAGGGCGGCGGTGCGGGGACGGTTGAGCGGGCTGGCGGCCGGAACGGGGCTGGCGATGGTGCTGGTGGCCGGCACGGTGGCCGTTGGGCCGGTCGGGGCATCGGTGCCGGCGGCGGACGCGGCGACGACCGCCATCTCGCACGCCGAGTGCGAGGCCAACCGGGCGGTCGGTCCGATCACGTACGTCTCGCCGTTCGGGTTCGACGCGTCCGGCGGCATCATCGACGTCTTCGCCGCGCAGAAACTGGGCTTCTTCCGCCAAATGTGCCTGACAGTGGCCGTCGATGCAGCGGCCGAGGACGGTGACGAGCTGGTGTCGGCCGGACGGGCCCAGGTGACGAACATCGGCGGCGCGGCGACACTGCTCGAGGTCGTCGCCAACGGCTCGAACCTGGTCGGGGTGGCGACGCTGGCGGACACGACCGACGAAGCCGTGGTCACCCCCAAGTCGGTGACGTCGCTGCCGGGACTCGAGGGCCAGACGCTCGGCTATCACACCGCGGTCGGCGTCGCGGTCCGGGCGATGCTGGCGAAGGCCGGCGTCGACGTCACAAAGGTCGACCTCGTCTCGACGACGAACTACACACCGGACCAAGCCGTCGACGGCACGGTCGACGGGCTGCAGGTGTACCAGTCGAACGAGCCGCTGACGCTGCGGTCCCAGGGCAAGTCGTTCAACGAGTTCACGCCGGCGGAGTTCGGCGTGAAGGGGACGTACAACGTCCAGGCGTTCAACGGCACGTTCCTGCGGGAGCACCGCCAGGCGGCGGCCGACTGGATGCGGGCCGACCTCCACGCCGTCGACTACTGCATCGCCCACGTGACCCGGTGCGTCGGCATCGAGCACGCGGTGGCCGCGGCCGACCACGCGACAACCGCGTTCCCGCTGGCCCACGAGGAGCAGGTGTGGACGTTCGAGAGCCACCTGATCGCGCACCACACGCTGCCCGGTCGGGGCATCGGCGTCCAGACGACGGCCGAGTGGACGCCGGAGGCCGCGCAGCTCCGGTCGTTCGGCGTCGTGAAGGACATGCCGGCGCTGTCCCAGGCGGAGAACACGGCGCTGGTCGCCGGGCTCTACCGGGGCAAGACGCTCATCTGGCCGTGAGCTGATCGTCGTCGAGTGAGCCGGCGTCGACGACGACGGCGGCCAGGGCGGCCGACCGCTCCGGGCTGGTCATCATCGTGTCCGTGACGACGCAGCGGAGCCCGGCGGCCTCCACCCGCGGGGCGAGCTCGGCGTCGACGTCGTCGATGACGAGCGTCCCGACCCACGGTGCGTAGTAGTTGGCCACGCCGGCGGCCGACGGCTCGAAGCCGAGCTCGGCCAGGAGGCGGTCGGCCGGACCCTTGATCGCCCGGCCGCCGACGATCGGGGAGACCGCGACGATCCGGTCCCGCCGTGACGCCAGCTGTTCGCGCAGGCCGGGCACGGCGAGCAGCGGGTCGATCGACAGGAGCGGGTTCGACGGGCAGACGACGACGAACGCGGCATGCTCGATCGCGTCGAGGACACCCGGCGCCGGCGTGGCCGCGGCCGCGCCGTCGAAGCGGATCGAGGCGACCGGCACCGCGTGGCGGAGCTTGGCGAAGTACTCCTGGAATGAGACCTCTTCGCCGGCCTGCAGCCGGACGCGGGTGCGAAGCGGATCGTCGGTGACCGGCAGGAGCCGGACGCCGACGCCGGCGGCGGCGGCCAGCTCCGCGGTCACCTGGCTGAGCGTGTGACCCTGATCGAGCCGTCGGGACCGGAACAGGTGGGTCGCCAGGTCCTGGTCGCCGAGCTCGAACCAGGTGTCGCCGCCGAGCCGGCCGAGGGCGGTGAGGACGGTCCACGTGTCGTCGGCCACGCCGTAGCCCTTGACCTCGTTGAACGTGCCGGCGAGCGTCCGAGTCACCGTGTCGATGTCCGGCGCGATGTAGAGCCCGCAGTAGACCATGTCGTCCGCGGTGTTGACGATCGCCGTCAGCTCCTCCGCCGGCACGACGCGGACCAGTCCGCGCAGCAGCCGAGCCGCTCCGACCCCGCCGGCGAGCGCCGTGATCACGCAGGGACCGTACACCGGCCGCCGGCGGCGACCAAAGGGCGGCGGCCCGTTCGGGCGGGTGAGCTGCCGTTGCAAGCTGCCGCCGCCCGGCCGAGGCTGTCCCGGGCACTTTGAAATATCATGTGCCAACTCGTCGGCGGCGCCCTACGATCGCCGGAGATGACGAGCCAGCATGGGGTAGTCGCGTGGAGTACGTGAGCAAGAGCGATGTCGTCGCGGTGGGGATCCGTGACCGGATCGAACGGGGCGACCTCGTGCCCGGCGACGTGTTGCGCCAGCGGGACCTGGCAAAACAGTTCGGCGTCAGCCCGACGCCGGTACGCGAGGCGCTGCGCAAGCTCGAGGCGGAGGGGTTCGTCGTCACCGAGCTGCACCATGGGACGACGGTGGCGGGCGCGGCGGACACGTCGACGCACGAGAGCTCGCTCATCCGGGCCAGCCTGGAGTCGCTGGCTGCGGAGCTGGCGGCGGGGCGGATGACCGACGCCGATCTCGACGGCGTCGACGAGATCCTGGCGCAGATGGAGGAGTGCGAGCCGGGCACCGCGCTCGATGCGCGGCTCGACCGCGAGTTCCACTTCCGGATCTACCACGGTGCCCGTTCGCCGGTGCTGCTCGCGTTGATGAACCTGCTCTGGCGGTCCCTGGACGGCGGGACGGACGTCGGCGCGGAGGAGTCACTGGCGGAGCACCAGGCGATCGCCGAGGCGCTGTGGAAGCACGATCCGGTGCTGGCGGCGTCGGCGAGCCGGCGGCACGTTCTGGAGCACGCTGACGAGCCGCTCAATCGAGCAGGGTGACCTCGCCGGACGCCGAGCGCGTAGGTCGCGCCGACGAGCAGAACCGAGCCGTCGTCGATCGCCGGCTGCACGATCGGCCCGAGCTCTTTGAACAGGGCGAGCTGGTCGCGCACGTTCTGGACGACGGCCGCTGCGACCCGCTGGTCCTTCGGCAACCCGGCGGCCATTCGGGCGGCCGGGACGATCGGGTCGACGAAGGCGCCGATCTGTCCGGGGTAGGTGGTCCCGTCGACGGCCGCGTCGACCGCGGCCTTCGCCGCGCCGCAGTCCTCGTGCCCGAGGATCATCAGGAGGTTGGCCTTCAGCGCGGTGATGCCGAACTCGATCGATCCTTGGACTTGGGGGGCCGTGCCGGTGTTCCCGGCGACGCGCACGACGAAGAGGTCGCCGATGCCCTGGTCGAAGATGATCTCCGCCGGCAGCCGCGAGTCGGCGCACGTGAGGATGACCGCGAACGGCTGCTGTGCGACCGACGTCGCCTGTCGGCGGCGGGCGTCGCGGCCGTCGTTGGCCGGCGCCTCGGCGGCGTACCGTCGGTTACCGGCCATCAGCCGGTCCAGGGCCGCGGCGCCGTCGGTCGGACGGTCGTCGTCCATCGGGGCGACCGTACCATCGGCGCGGCGCGGTGCCGGGCTGTCGCCCCTGGGTTTGGATGGACCAACGGCAGACCTCGTACTATCGAACGAATTCAACCGGATCGTCGCCCAGGTGCCCTGGGCGACGGCGGGGTACGGCGGATGACGATCGAGCCCGAACGAGAGGACCTCATCGTCTCCTAGCGGCCATGGGCCGGGGACGGGACGTCGGTGACGAGACCGGCAATCGAGTGAGCGCAGGGGGGCGAGCCGAGGGGGAGCCGAGGATCGCTGCCGCCAGCGAGCGCTTCATCGGCACTGAGCGGAACCGGTGGTTGATCCTGGCCTTCGTCGGGATCGGCCCCTTCATGGGTGCCCTCGACACCTTCGTGGTCAACGTGGCCATCCCGTCGCTCCGAGCCGACCTCGGGGCCAGCCCCAGCGAGGCCGAGCTGGTGGTCACCTCCTACGCCCTGACCTATGCCGTCCTCCTCATTACCGGCGGCCGGCTGGGCGACCTCTTCGGCCGGGTCCGCGTCTACCTCATCGGGATGGCAGTGTTCACGGCGGCATCGGTGTTGTGCGCCGTCGCACCGAACCCGGCGTTCCTGATCGGGGCCCGGGTGGTCCAGGCGGCCGGGGCGGCGGTCATGGTGCCCCAGGCGTACGCCGTGGTGCAGCGGATATTCAACCCGCTCGAGCGCGTTCGAGCCATCTCCTACCTGAGCGTCTCCAGCAGCGGGGCCGTGATCTTCGGCCAGGTGATCGGTGGACTGCTCATCCAGGCCAACGTGGCGGGGCTCGAGTGGCGGTCGGTCTTTGCCGTCAACATTCCGATCGGTGTCATTGGGTTGATCGGTGGGCTCATCGTCCTGCCGCGGGTTCGTCCCGAACGAGCGGCCGGCCTCGACCTGCCTGGTGTCGCCCTGATCACGCTGGCGCTACTGCTGCTGATCGTCCCTCTGATTGAGGGGAGCGAGCTCGGATGGCCGCCGTGGGTCATCGTCCTGCTGGCACTCTCTCCGATCGCCTTTCTCGGCTTCGCCAAGCACCAGATGCTCCGGGCGGCCCAGGGAAGGTTCCCGCTGATCGACCCCTCCCTGTTCCGACAGCGGTCCTTCAGTGTCGGGCTGCCGATCATCCTGTTCACCCAGATCGGGCTCAACGGGATGTTCTTCGTCTTCGCCATCTACCTCCAGTCGGGACGCCATCTGTCGCCCGGGGCGGCCGGGCTCGCGTTCGCCTCGATAGGGATCGGGTACTCGTCCACGGCGCTCTTCTCGCCCCGGCTGGCCAGCCGCTTCGGCCGGGGGATCATCGCTATCGGCTTCACCGTCGTGGGGGCCGGGGGGCTGGCCGCGATCCTGACCCTCCAGGTGATCGGATCGACGGGGTCGCCCTACTACCTGATGCCCGCGGTGGCCCTGATGGGGGCGGGCCAGGGGTTCATAAACTCCCCGCTCTTCGCCACCGTCCTCTCCCGGGTCCCGCGGGGGCACGAGGGATCGGCGTCGGGGACGTTGACCACCGCAGTACAGGTCGGTTCGGCGGTGGGCGTGGCGATCACCGGGCTCATCTTCTTCTCAGTCCTCGGGGACGCCGAATCGGCGGTCGCCTACACCCAGGCCTTCGCGGCGTCCCTCATCGTCGTCGTGGTGGTCAACTTCCTGTTCACCGGGTTCGTACGGCTCCTTCCTCCCCGCCAGCCGAGCTCGCCAGCCGGCGGCCCGGTGACCGATGACGTTGCCACCGGTGTCAGCGATGCGATGCAGGCGTCGAACCCGGCGGTGGCCGGCGACGGGTAGCTGACTGAAGACGGGGCGGTCCACGGCGCGCATGCGGCGAGCAGCTGCTCGGGGGTCCGGAACTATAAAAACGACCCTGAACAGGGATTTCAATGAAATGGGGGTAGAAGCGAACCAGGACTCCCAACTCGAGAAGCCGAAAGTCCATGACTCGCTCATCTGACAAATATGGTTCAACAATGCCCACTAGGTCGGCTAGATAGCACCAAGGCAGTGAACAGCAAGACAAGTAGGGAGAAGAGTCCCGTCTCGCTTGCCATCAGAGAGGTGATCCCCGACGCGTCTGTATAGGCGTGCTAAACAGATCTCTGGATCTATAGATCTTGGAAGGGGTAATCATGGCCAGGACGACCGGCACCGCCTCGCTGAGTGACCTACTAGCCAGGGGAGTGCTGCAGGCTGACGAGTGGGTCGAGCTTCGTCGTAGGTCTGCGCCGTCCGTGTCGGGCGTGATACAGGCAGATGGAAACATCCGAGTCGGGAAGATCGTGAGCTCTTCGCCATCGAAGGCGGCTCGACTGGCCCTTGATGTGGGGACGGTCGACGGGTGGATTCGATGGCGAGTGCCCCGCCTCGGCGGCCGGTCTCTAGCTGAGATACGAGAGAGGACGAAGTGAGCTTCGCTGACCTGGATCTAGGCGCTCTTGGTGGAGAGTCTTTCGGGACGGTGCTGGCCGACCCGCCGTGGCGCTTCCAGAACCGGACCGGAAAGGTCGCTCCAGAGCACAAGCGCCTTAGTCGCTACGACACCCTGACCACCGCCGACATTGCCTCGATGCCCGTCGCAGACCTGATGGCCGATCAGTCACACTGCTACCTATGGGTGCCGAACGCTCTGCTCGCCGAAGGTCTTCACGTCCTGGAGTCATGGGGATTCACTTACAAGGCGATGATCGTCTGGGCCAAGCGCCGCAAGGATGGGGGACCCGACGGTCGGGGCGTGGGGTTCTATTTCCGCAACGTCACCGAGCCCGTCCTCTTCGGGACTCGGGGTAAGCTGCGTACCCTCGCTCCCGGCCGGCGTCAGGTCAACATGATCGAGACGCAGAAGCGGGAGCATTCCCGCAAGCCCGACGAGCTGTATCCGGTGATTGAGGCGTGCAGTCCTGGGGCCTACCTCGAGCTATTCGCCCGCTATCCGCAACCCGGCTGGGAGGTATGGGGGAACGAAGCCGACCCCGACGTCACGCCCCGGGGCCGGCGTTATCAGGCTTACGGGATGAGTGCCTAGGTCGTTCGCTCACATACGGCGACAATCAGCACAGGGCAGCCGCCGGCATCACCACGCTTCAGGCGGTCAGTGACCTTTTCCAGGCTGGTGACCGTGGTGCCGCCGAACTTCGTGCTCTCGGGGTTGACCCGCCGTGCCCACGCCTTCATCGCCGCGCGGTTGATCGTGATCATCACCGCGCAGTCGATGATGCCGCTGTCGTAGAGGGACCGGTATGCCGCCAGGTCTCGGTCAAGGTTGCCGTCCTTTGCGTGCCACTCGGTGTCGATGGCGACGCGCCCTTTGATGTTGTCGATGTTGTAACTGGAGACCCCAGTCGCCCCCACCGCCTCGGACGTAGGAGCGCCTGCCTGTCTCAACACCAGCTCGGCATGCAGCGTGGTCGTGTACTTGCCTTCGGCCCAACCATGGTCCCTAAAGGCCCGGTTGATCCTGGCGGCAGCCTCGGTCTCGTTGCCGCGGCCCTTGACGATATAGAGGTCCTTCTCCTCGATAACGGCGAACACGGCAAGAACGTCCGCCAGGTCCTCGAACTCCTCGGAGTTGGTGGCGTTCAGGATTTTCGTGGCGTTACGGGTCTCGAAGAAGTCGTAGCGACCGATCGTGGCCGCCGGAAGCACTCCGTCGTAGCTTTTCGTCTCCTCCACGGTCGCAAGGGTAGTCCTCGGCCGAAAGGTGCCGGGGAATGGATAAATCCTCGCCGGGAGGCATTGGCGGAGCGCTCCAAACGAGGATGAGAAAGGAAAGGACTGGGCCCTAATGGTCACGTCGGTAGTCACAGCTACAAGACCCGATCTGGAGCTGGTAGCTGCAGCTACCTGACCTACGCAGCCGGCACCGCGCGCCAGGTGCCACGCCCGCACAGGCTCCCTCGCCGGCCATTGGGTCTTCCGCTTGGGTACTTCGGAGACGCCTTCTGCGAGGCGCTCGATCCAGCCTTGGGTCCTCGCGGCGGGCCGGGCTGGGTGCGGTATCCCATCCGAAACACGGGCACCACCATTCGGCGGCAGGTTGCAAAGTCGCTGTCTCCGCGCGACGAACCCCTGGCTTTGGTGTAATCGTCAGGCCCTCGAAATCACGCCGACCAGGGCCTTCGAATGGAGCGGGCGACGGGAATCGAACCCGCGTTCTCAGCTTGGGAAGCTGATGTTCTGCCTCTGAACTACGCCCGCGAGCGGCCGCCACACTATCGTCTAGCCCGTCATGGTTCTATCCGACCGCACGATCCGCGAAGAGCTGGAAGCCGGGCGGATCGTCATCGACCCGCTCGGTGACGACTGCATCCAGCCGTCGTCGGTCGACCTGCACGTCGACCGGTACTTCCGGCTGTTCCGGAACCACACGCAGCGGGTGATCGACGTACGTGAGGACCAGGAGGATCTGACGGAGCTCGTCGAGGTCAAGGACGACGATCCGCTGATGCTCCACCCGGGCGAGTTCCTGCTCGGGTCGACGGTCGAGCGGGTCCGGCTACCGGACGATCTCGTCGCCCGGCTGGAGGGGAAGTCGTCGCTCGGCCGGCTCGGTCTGCTCATCCACTCGACGGCCGGGTTCGTCGACGCCGGCTGGGACGGCCACCTGACGCTCGAGCTGTCGAACGTGGCGAACCTGCCGATCACGCTGTACCCGGGGATGAAGATCGGCCAGATCAGCTTCTTGCGGATGACGACCGCGGCCGACCGCCCCTACGGGTCGAGCGGGCTGGGCTCGAAGTACCAGGGCCAGTGGGGCCCGACGCCGAGCCGATACGCGGACAACTTCCGCCGTTGACCGGCCGGACCCGGGCCGGAGGGTATCCGGCCTCCTCGTCCACCGCGTCCTCTACCGTGGTCTGCCGTCATTCGGCCGGTTGGCGGGCCGGCCGATCAACCTGACCCCGAGCTCGAGGAGGAGCAGTGCCCGTCAGGATCGCTATCGGTATGGCCGTCACCGTCATCTGCCTGGCCGTCGCCGGCCGACGGTTCCACTGGCTGTCGAGGCTGATCCGGGCCGGGCAGCCAGCGCCTGACCGGGTGCGGGGGAGCATCTTCCCCAAGGCCGAGGCCGAGCTGACCGAAGTCGCCGGCCAACGGAAGCTCTTGAAGTGGACCATCCCGGGGGTGGCCCACTTCTTCACCATGTGGGGCTTCACGATCCTGCTGCTGACCATCGTCGAGGCCTACGGCTGCCTCTTCCAGAAGGACTTCCACATTCCCGGGATCGGGACCTGGTCGTGGATCGGGTTCGTCGAGGACTTCTTCGCCGTCGCCGTCCTGGTGGCGCTGGTCACCTTCACGATCATCCGGATCAAGAACGCGCCGGCCCGCAAGGACCGGTCCTCCCGCTTCTACGGCTCCCACACCGGCGCGGCGTGGCTGGTCCTGCTGATGATCGGCCTGGTGATCATCACGCTCCTCCTCTACCGGGGCGCCCAGGTGGCGGCCCAACCGACCCAGTTCCCCTACAACGACTGGGCCTTCGCCTCCCATCTGGTCGGCAACGCCCTCGGCCCCTCGGCGGTGGGGTCAACGACGTCCTGGCCACCGTGTTCCTGATCCTCAACGTGGCCGTCATCACCGGCTTCCTCGTCTTCGTGGCGTACTCGAAGCACCTGCACATCTTCTTGGCACCGATCAACGTCGCCTTCTCCCGGCGGCCGCGGGCGCTCGGGGCGCTCGACAAGACGCCGGACATGGACATGGAGAACGTCACCGAGGACACCGTCTTCGGGGTCGGGATGGTCGAGCAGTTCACCTGGAAGCAGATGCTCGACTTCGCCACCTGCACCGAGTGCGGGCGGTGCCAGTCGGCCTGCCCGGCGTGGAACACCGGAGAAGCCGCTGTCGCCGAAGCTCCTCATCATGGGGCTCCGGGACAACATGTTCGCGTCCTCGGGCCGCCTCCTCGGGAAGTCCATGCCGACGCCGGGCGAGGAGAACGAGAAGTCCCCCAGCGGTGACGGCGACGTCGAGATCCCGACGCTCGTGCCGTTCACGATCGATCCGGACGTCCTGTGGTCGTGCACGACGTGCGGCGCGTGCGTCGAACAGTGCCCGGTCGACATCGAGCACATCGACGCCATCGTCGACATGCGGCGGTACGAGGTACTGATGGAGTCGCGGTTCCCGTCCGAGGCCGGACTGATGCTCCGGAACATCGAGAACCAGGGCGATCCGTGGGGTCTGGGCCAGGCGAAGCGGACGGAGTGGACGCAGTCCCTCGACTTCGAGATCCCGGTGATCGACGGGACGATCCCCGACGACGTCGAGTACCTCTACTGGGTTGGCTGCGCCGGCGCGCTCGACGAGCGGGCCCGCAAGGGCGTCCAGGCGACGGCGCGGATGCTGCACCGGGCGGGCGTCACGTTCGCCATCTTGGGCCCGAAGGAGTCGTGCACCGGTGACCCGGCTCGCCGGCTCGGCAACGAGTACCTCTACCAGGAGCAGGGCAAGGCGAACATCGCCACCCTCGACGGCGTCGGAGCGAAGAAGATCGTCGCCAGCTGCCCGCACTGCTTCAACTCGATCAAGAACGAGTACCCGGCGCTCGGCGGCAACTTCGAGGTGATCCACCACGCCGAGCTGCTCGAGCACCTCGTCTCGACCGGCCGAGCTGACGCCGGGAGCCGGCTACAACGGCACGGTCACGTACCACGACCCGTGCTACCTCGGCCGCCACAACCGGGTCTTCGACGAGCCGCGGTCGGTCATCGACGCCATCCCGGGAGCGAAGCAGGTCGAGATGAAGCGGTGCCGCGAGCGGGGCTTCTGCTGCGGCGCCGGCGGGGCCCGGATGTGGCTCGAGGAGACGATCGGCACGCGGGTCAACATGGACCGGACGGCCGAGGCCATCGGCACCGGGGCCGACGTCGTCTCGACGGCCTGTCCCTACTGCATGATCATGCTCGACGACGCCGTCCGGGCCAACGCCAAGGAGGACGACGTCCGCGTGCTCGACCTCGCCCAGCTGGTCGAGGAGTCCATGCTGGCCGGGGCTACGGCCTCGGCACCGGAATCGGCAGCCCCGGAGGGAACGCTGTCGGCCGGTGAGGAGTAGTTCCCTCGACGGTCAGCCCGGCGGCTGGACCATGCCGTAGGCCCGTTCCGGCACGAGGCGGACGACGAGCCGCTCGTCGTCGACCATCGCCTGGCGGTACTCGTCCCAGTCCGGGTGCTCGCCGCTGACGGTCCGGTAGAGCGCGACGAGCTCGTCGACAACGGCGTCCTGCGGATCGGCGGCCACCGGCGTCAGGTTGGCGTCGCCGTCGAGGACGAGGTACGACCAGAAGTCGTCGCCGACGACGTACAACGAGGCCCGCGGATCGCGGCGGAGGTTCTTCGTCTTCGCCCGCGAATCGGTGACGGAGATCCGGACGATCCCGTCGTCGCCGAGTGCGAAGGCGATGTTCGACAGTTGCGGCCGACCGCCGAGCCGGAGCGTGACGAGCACGCCGTGCCGCCGGGGTCGGACGAAGTCGAGCGCAGCGGTCAGTTCCACGACGCCGCCGTCAGTGCGAGATGAGCGCGGCGGCTTTGGTGTCGGCTTCGCGCAGCCGCGTCGCCATCGCCGCCAGCAGCTTGCGTGAGAGCGCGGGCACCGCGTCGAGGATGCCGTTGAACTGCCGTTGGCCGAGGACGAGCAGCTCCATCTCGGTCGCCGCGATGACCGTCGCCGACCGAGGTCGCCGGTCCAAGAGTGCGAGCTCCCCGAAGTACTGGCCGGCACCGAGGGTGGCGATCTTGCGGCCGTTACGGCGGACCTCGGCCTGGCCGTCGACGATCAGGAAGAACTCACGGCCGATCGTGCCCTCCTCACACAGGACGCGGCCGGCGGGGACGTTCACGTCTTCGAGGGCCCGCTGGATCGTCCGTAGATCGCGGGCTGAGCTCGTCGAGAACAGCCAGATGGTCGACAGGTCAAGGTTCTTCGCGCCGGGTGCCATGGGTAAAAGGGTATCGAGCCCTTGGCCGCCGTGCCCGGATAACGTTCCTGGTCGGCGGTTCGGGGACCCGATCGAGGTCGGCCGGATCGTGTGAACGCTCGGTTACGAGGGCCTCCGGCTCGGCCGGCCGGGCCCTGCCGCGCTAGCCTTCTCCCCGTGCCCAGCGCCCCCCGGACATCCGGCGCGGACGACGACGCCGTCCCCACGTTCCGCCAACGGCTCAGCCGACTGGTCCTCAAGCCGGTTCCGGCCGACGCCGCGGCGAAAGCCCCGGTGGCCAAGAAGCCCTCGGTCGAAGAGCTCGAGGACGCCAACCGCTTCGCCAACGACAAGGAACGCGGGATCGGGCTGATCGCTGCGCCGATCGGCGCGCTCATCGCTTTCCTCGTGATCCACGCCGACGTCGACGAGGACCCGGCGCAGTTCCTGAAGAACGGTGCGACGAACCCGAAGTACACCTCGGTGGCCGTCTACCACGAGCTCCTGCTCGTCCTGCTCGTCCTCTGCGTGCTCTTGATGATCGCCGCGTGGTTCCGCAAGCGGCTGTTCATGGGCGTGTTGTGCGCGCTCTACGGCTTGGCCATCTTCAACCTGCACTGGTGGGGGTTCGGCGTGCCGTTCGTGCTCGTCGGCGCCTGGTACCTGGTCCGGGCGTACCGAACGCAGCGCGACCTACGTGACGCCACTGGTGGTCGGACGTCCCGGTCCGGTTCGCCCGGCGGCGGCTCGCCGACAGCGCCGATGGCCAGTAAGCGCTATACGCCGCCGACGGCCCGCCCGAAGGGCCGCCAGGTTCCCGAGTCCTAGTCCAGGTTCCCGAGTCCTCGCCCGGGTTCCTAGGTCCCAGTCCCGGTTCCCGGGTCCTGACTGGGCTCGCCGCTCCGACGTCGCCAGGCGACGAGGCCGACGATCCCCACCAGGAGAACGGCCAAGAGGACGGCAGGCAGGACGAACACGCCGGCTGACGGATGCTGTGTCGCCAGGACCGCCGTGGTCGTAACGAGCGCCGGATTCTCCCGGGACGGCGACACCGGGGAGCGTCGTGCCGGGCGAGTGGAATGCGAGGCCGGGGACCGGCGTCGTGTACCGGTGGCCGTCGAGCCGGTAGGTGCCCTGGCACGTGTAGCCGGCCGCGTTGCTGCCGCTGCCGCCGAGCTGGCCGACACAGCTCGTGACGGTGATCGTCACGGGTACCCCGTCCTGACGGAGCCGGGTCGTCTGGTCGTTCTTGTGGAGGCCGGCGATCAAGAAGACGACGGCCAGGACGGCCACGACGACGAGGCAGAGTCCGACGACGATCGTGACGAGCCGCCGCCGGTCGACCGTTCCGACCCCCGCGCCGCGGAGCGTCGCGACGCGGTCGGCATCATCTGGACGGTCGGCGGCCGGTGAGTGGTCGCCTTTTTCGGGCGCGGGCGCGCTCGCTGAAGTGCGGTCGTCAACGATCGCAGGATCGTAGCGGAGGTCGGTGGCCGCGGGTCGGGTCAGCGAAGTCCCAGGTCCAGTTCACGCGCCCGTAACACGGGTGTGACGGTCCGGAAATCGCCGCCCGGCATGCTTCCCCCCAGCAAAGAGCCCTGCGACTTCGGCTGCGCCTGCAATGGCGTCGGACCGCCTGTCGTACGGGTTGGCGTGGGACCGATCGAAGCGTCGATCACTGAGAGGAGAGGGCCGAGTGCTGGCAGCCTTGAGTCAAGTGCCGTACCCGAGTTGGCTGAACACGGGCGACAATACGTGGCAGATGACGGCAGCCACGTTCGTCGGGCTGATGAGCCTGCCGGGCCTGGCGGTCCTCTACGCGTCGATCGTCCCGAAGAAGTGGGCGGTCAACGTCCTGGCGATGATGTTCGCCGGCTTCTCGCTGGTGATGGTCGCCTGGGTGCTGTGGGAGTTCAAGCTGGGCTTCGGCGCCACGTCGCTCGGCGGCGGGGTGAAGAACGGCGTGCCTACCCAGTTGACAGGGGTGGGGTGGTGGACCCACTTCTGGGACAACTTCATCGGCAAGCCCGGGCAGATCACGAACGCCAGTAATCAGCTGGCCCAGGCCAAGTCGGCGGCGAACACCGTCATCCCGTTCCACTTCTCGACGGACTCGCTGGCGTACTTCCAGTTCGTGTTCGCGGCCATCACCCCGCTGCTGTTCTTGGGCAGCGTGTTGGGCCGGATCAAGTTCAGCGCCTGGTGCCTGCTCGTGCCGCTGTGGTCGACCTTCGTCTACTGCGTCGACGCCTTCCTGCTCTGGGGCGGTGGGTACTTCGCCCAGGAAGGAGCGGTCGACTTCTCCGGTGGTTACGTGATCCACATGTCGGCCGGCGTCTCGGGGTTCGTGGCGGCGTGGGTGCTCGGACCGAGACTGGCCCGAGATAGGAAGAACGCCATCCCCAACAACCTCGTGATGGCGGCCGTCGGTGCCGGCATCCTCTGGTTGGGCTGGAACGGCTTCAACGGCGGGGACCCGTACTACGCCGGCACCGACGCCGCGGCGGCCATTGTCAACACCAACCTGGCGACCGCCACCGGCGTGCTGGTGTGGGTGGCGATGGACGGGCTGTTCTCCAAGGCGAAGAAGCCGACGTTCCTGGGTGCGGTCAACGGCATGATCTGCGGCCTGGTGGCCATCACGCCGAGCGCCGGATGGGTGAACGGCTGGGGAGCGATCCTCGTCGGGGTGATCGCCACCGCCTTCGTCTGGTTCGCCTGGAACTACCTGTCCAAGGTGCGGCCGTTCTCGAAGGTCGACGATGCCCTCGGTGTCGTCTACACCCACGGGATGGCCGGCTTCCTCGGCGGCATGATGGTCGGCGTCTTCGCCGACCCGAACATGGTCGAGTACGGCTGCGGGCACCTCAACGCCGCCGGACAAGTCGTGGCGACCAGTCAGGGTGTCTATACGACGGGGGGTAAGACGTGTACCCCGTTCGGCGTGACGAGCCTGATGTACAACGGATCGTGGCACCAGCTCTGGGAACAGTTCCGGGCCGCCCTGTGGGTCATCATCTGGTCGGCGCTGGTGACGTTCATCATCATGTGGTTCCTCAAGATCGTTCTCCGAGGTGTCCGGTACAAGGACGAGGTCCTCGAGATCGGCGACCTGGCCATCCACGACGAGGAGGCCTTCCCCGAGGAGGTGCTCGTCTCCCGCACCGGCGGGTTCGCCATGGCCGGACTGTCCGAGTCCCACGGCGGGTCGGGTACACCACCAGGAGGTGGGTCGTCCCCCGCTGGTGCAGATAGCTGACCGGTCAACTCGGAACTCAGGAGAGAGACACCATGAAACTCGTCGTAGCGGTGATCAAGCCGTTCAAGTTGGACGACGTCAAGGAGGTCCTGAAGAACGTCGGTGTACAGGGGATGACCCTGACCGAGTCTCAGGGGTTCGGGCGCCAGCGTGGCCACACCGAGGTCTACCGAGGTGCGGAGTACGAGGTCGACTTCGTCCCGAAGATCCGTATCGAGGTGGTCGTCGACGACGCCCAGGTCGACGAGGTCGTCGACGCGATCGTCAGCTCAGCCGCCACCGGGAAGATCGGTGACGGCAAGGTCTGGGTGCTCCCGATCGAGACGATCGTCCGGGTGCGGACCGGTGAGCGGGGGACCGACGCCTTGTAGGAAGTGAGCGGCCGGGACCGGCAGGTCCCGGCCGCCATGGACGGGTCGGCGGGTTCTGCCGGCCGCCAACGAGCGCGTGGGCCGGGGTGCGGCGAGGTGCCCCGGCCCCGCCGCGTGTACGGGACTGTCGTGCACGGGCCCGATTGCACGGGGTTGCCGCCGGGCCGCGGAGCGGAGCGGAGCGGAGCGGGCTCAGCCAGCCTGGCGGGCGACGGCGTCGGCCGCCGCCGCGGCCGCGTCGGGGTCGCCGAGGTACCCGGCGTCGACGACCGACAGATCGTCACCCAGGCGGTAGCGGTACGGGATCCCGGTCGGGATCTCGAGGTCGACGATGTCGGCGTCCGCGATGCCGTCGACGTGCTTGCGCAAGGCGCGCAGGCTGTTGCCGTGGGCGACGACGAGCACGCCGCCGCCACTGGCCGCGGCCCGGAGCAGGTCGGGCACGATGGCGTCCTCCCAGTACGGGACGGTACGCCGGACGACGTCGGCCAGGCACTCCGTCGCCGGCAGCGCGGACGGCGGGACCTCCCGGTAGCGCGGGTCGCCGCCCGGGTGCTCGGGGTCGCCCTCGGGCAGCGCCGGCGGCGGCGTGTCGTAGCTACGGCGCCAGACCTTCACCTGGTCCGCCCCGAACTGCTCGGCCGTCTCCTTCTTGTTCTTGCCCTGCAGCGCGCCGTAGTGGCGCTCGTTGAGCCGCCAGTGCCGGCGGACCGGCAGCCAGCTCCGCTCAGCCGTGTCGAGGGCCAGGTTGGCCGTCCGGACGGCCCGGGTGAGGACGGAGGTGTGGACGACCTGGAGGTCGAGGTCGGTCTCGCCGGCCAACAGCCCCCCGGCGTCGCCGGCCTCGGTCTCGCCGAGCTCGCTGAGGTCGACGTCGTGCCATCCGGTGAACAGGTTCAGCGCGTTCCAGGTCGACTGGCCGTGGCGGAGGAGGACGAGGTCGGGCACGCCCGCAGCGTACCAACGGCCCACGTCACCGGCCCGAACGGTCGTCGATCGGCGCCGTTCGGACGGGCCGGCAACGCCTATGACGTGATTGGGTAGAAAAAGTTGCGCACATCACACTCAACTTTGCTACACTGGCTCTCGTAACAAGAAGGTCAAGAACTGACCGGCAAGCGCCGACAGAGAAGTCAGAAGGAAAACCAGAGGAAGGGCAGGACGGACATGGCCAAGGCGGTAGGAATCGACCTGGGGACGACCAACTCGGTGGTCAGCGTGCTGGAGGCCGGCGAGCCGGTCGTCATCCCGAACGCGGAGGGTGGTCGGACCACGCCGTCGGTGGTCGGGTTCTCGAAGACCGGCGAGGTGCTCGTCGGCGAGGTGGCGAAGCGTCAGGCGATCACGAACCCCGAGCGGACGATCCGATCCGTCAAGCGGCACATGGGGACGAGCTGGAAGATCGACATCGACGGCAAGGACTACACCGCCCAGGAGATCTCCGCCCGCATCCTCGGGAAGCTGAAGCGGGACGCCGAGGCGTACCTCGGTGACACGGTCAACCAGGCCGTCATCACCGTTCCGGCGTACTTCGACGACGCCCAGCGGACCGCGACGAAGGAGGCGGGCCAGATCGCCGGGCTCGAGGTCCTCCGGATCATCAACGAGCCGACCGCGGCCGCCCTGGCGTACGGGCTCGACAAGGAGGACAAGGACCAGACCGTCCTCGTGTTCGACCTCGGCGGCGGGACGTTCGACGTGTCCGTGCTCGAGATCGGCGACGGCGTCTTCGAGGTGAAGTCGACGTCCGGCAACACCAAGCTCGGCGGCGACGACTGGGACGACAAGGTCATGGACTGGCTCGTCAAGTCGTTCAAGGACACCGAGGGCGTCGACCTGTCGAACGACAAGATGGCCATGCAGCGCCTCAAGGAGGCCGCCGAGAAGGCCAAGATCGAACTGTCGAGCGTCCAGGAGACGCAGATCAACCTGCCGTTCATCACCGCCACGTCCGAAGGGCCGAAGCACCTCGACCTCAAGCTGACGCGGGCGAAGTTCAACGAGCTGACGTCCGACCTCGTCGACGCCTGCAAGGGCCCGTTCGACGCGGCGATCAAGGACGCCGGGCTCCAGACGTCGGACATCGACCACGTCGTCATGGTCGGCGGGTCGACCCGGATCCCGGCCGTCCAGGAGCTCGTCCAGTCGCTGACCGGCAAGGAGCCGCACAAGGGCGTCAACCCGGACGAGGTCGTCGCCATCGGCGCCGCCGTCCAGGCCGGCGTGCTGAAGGGCGAGGTCAAGGACGTCCTGCTGCTCGACGTGACCCCGCTGAGCCTCGGGATCGAGACGAAGGGCGGCGTCATGCACCGGCTGATCGAGCGGAACACGACGATCCCGACGAAGCGGTCGGAGGTGTTCACGACGGCCGAGGACAACCAGCCGTCGGTCGAGATCCACGTCCTCCAGGGCGAGCGGGAGATGGCGAGCTACAACAAGACGCTCGGCAAGTTCCAGCTCGTCGACCTGCCGCCGGCACCGCGCGGCGTCCCGCAGATCGAGGTCACGTTCGACATCGACGCCAACGGGATCGTCCACGTCGGCGCCGAGGACAAGGCGACCGGCAAGACGCAGTCGATGACGATCACCGGCCAGTCGTCGCTGGCCAAGGACGACATCGAGCGGATGGTCCACGACGCCGAGTCCCACGCCGAGGACGACCGTCGCCGACGCGAGGAGGCCGAGGTGCGCAACACCGCCGACACCCTCGTGTACCAGACCGAGAAGCTCCTCCGCGAGCAGGGCGAGAAGTTCGAGGGCACCGAGAAGGAGGACGTCTCGGGCGCCCTGCAGGGCGTGAAGGACGCCCTCTCCGGCACCGACCTCGAGGCCATCAAGTCGGCCACCGAGAAGTTGGTGACGGCCAGCCAGAGCTTCTCGCAGCGCCTCTACGAGCAGGCGTCCCAGTCCGCCCAGTCGTCGGCCTCTTCCGACGGTGAAGCCAGTGGCTCCTCGTCCGACGAGCCGTCCGACGACGAGGTGGTCGACGCCGAGATCGTGGACGAGCAGTGACCGATCCGTCTGCCCGACCCGAGGAGGTGTCGACGGACGCGCCGGCCTCGGCCATCCCGTCGGAAGATGGCGACCCGACCGTCACGCCGAACCCGTTCGGCCCGTCTGATCGGAGTGGGGTGGCTCGCCCGGCCGCCGGGCCTGGCGGCCACGGCGGACCGGCGACCACCTCGGAGCCGGGCGGCGGGACGATCCTGACCGATGTCGCCAGTCTGGCCGCCGAGCGAGACGAGTACCTCGCCGACCTCCAGCGCCTGAAGGCGGAGTTCGACAACTACCGCAAGCGGGTCGTCCGCCAGCAGGACGAGCAGAGCGATCGGGCCGCCGGCTCGCTCGTCGGCAAGCTCCTGCCGGTCCTCGACAACCTCGACCTGGCCCGCGCCCACCTGGTCAGCGGCTCGGGTTCCGACGGCGCCGACGAAGCGGACGCCGCGATCTCCGAGGAGGCCCGCGCCCTGCTCGCCGCCCGCGAGCAGTTGCTCGACGTCCTCGCCAAGGAGGGCCTGGAGCGGCTCGACGACATCGGCGTCGAGTTCGACCCGGTCGTCCACGACGCCGTCGCGACCAGTCTCCAATCGGATGGGCCGGCCGATGCCGACGGCGGCGACGCCGGCGGCGTCACCGTCGACGAGGTCATGCGGGCCGGGTACCGCTGGCGGAGCCAGGTCCTGCGCCCGGCGATGGTCCGCGTCAGGAGCTGACGTGGCCCCACAGCGTGAGTGGTTCGAGAAGGACTACTACCAAGTCCTCGGTGTCTCGTCGACCGCGTCCGACAAGGAGATCACGAAGGCGTACCGGAAGCTGGCCAAGCAGTACCACCCGGACGCCAATCCCGGGTCGGAGGACCGGTTCAAGGAGATCGCCTCGGCCTACGACGTCCTCGGCGACGCCGACCAGCGCAAGGAGTACGACGAGGTCCGTCGGCTCGGCCCGATGGCCGGTGGCTTCGGCGCGCCGGGCGGCTTCGGCGGCGGCGCGCCGGGCGGCGCCGGCGGCACGTTCCGGGTCGAGGACATGGGCGACATCGGCGACCTGTTCGGCGGGCTGTTCGGCGGCGGCCGCGGCAACCGGCGGCGCGGCTCGCGGACCCCAACGCGGTGCCGACATGGAGACGGAGCTGCATCTGTCCTTCGGCGACGCGGTGCGGGGCGTGACGACCTCGGTCAACCTGCAAGAGGACGCCCGCTGCCACACCTGCAACGGCACCGGCGCCGCGCCGGGTACCGGCACGCACACCTGCGACCGCTGCGGCGGCCGCGGCACGCTCGACGACAACCAGGGGCTGTTCTCGCTCAGCACCGTCTGCCCGAAGTGCAACGGGCGCGGCACGCTCGTCGACACCCCGTGCCCGACGTGCCGCGGCACCGGCACCGAGCGGCGGAACCGGACGGTCAAGGTCCGGATCCCGGCCGGGGTGGAAGACGGGCAGCGGATCCGGGTCAAGGGTCGTGGCGCGCCCGGTCAGGGCATGGCGCCGGCCGGCGACCTCTACGTCGTCGTCCGCGTCTCCAAGGACGCCACTTTCGGCCGTCGCGGCCGCAACCTGACGCTGACGGTCCCGATCAGCTTCGCCGACGCCGCGCTCGGGACGACGGTGACCGTGCCGACGCTCGACGACCCGGTGACGCTGCGCGTCCCGGCGGGCACCCAACCGGGGACGAACCTCCGGGTGAAGGGTCGCGGCGTGCCGGCCGGCAGCGGCCGGAACGGCGCGAAAGCCGGCGACCTGCTCGTCCGGGTCGACCTGACCGTGCCGAAGACGCTGACCGACGAGCAGCGGGCCGCCGTCGAGGCGCTGGCGGCCGCCTTCGGGACGGCGCCCCACGTCGACCAGGCGGTCGGGTGATGGCGGCGATGCCGATCAATGGGTCGACCAACGGCCGTAACGACGGCTCGCGGGCGGTCTACGTGATCTCCGTCGCCGCCGAGCTGGCCGGCGTGCACCCGCAGACGCTCCGGCTCTACGAGCGCAAGGGGCTGCTCGACCCGTCGCGCACCAGCGGCGGCAGCCGCCGCTTCTCCGAGCAGGACCTCGACCGGCTCCGCCGGATCCAGGACCTGACCGCGGCCGGCCTCAACCTCGAGGGCGTCCGCCAGGTCATGGCCCTCGAAGCCGAGGTCGCGCAGCTCCGGGCCGAGCTCGACCAGGCCCGGGCCGAGGCCCGCGCCGCGGTCGAGCAGACCCACCGCCTCTACCGGCGGGACCTCGTCCCACTCGACCAGTCCCCGATCCCCTACGTGCCGGTCCGCCGGGCGCGGACCGGGAGGTGAGCTGATGCCTCTCGACCCCGAACACTGGACGAACAAGACCCGCGAGGCCTTCCAGGCCGCATCGGCGCAGGCCGCGGCGGCCAACCACGCCGAGATCACGCCGGCCCATCTCCTGACGGCCGTCCTCGCCCAGCCGGACAACATCGCCGCCGCCGCTCCTCGCCCGGCTCGGCGTCGAGCCGACCGACGTCCAGCGCCGGCTCGGCGAGCAGCTCTCGCGGCTGGCCCGGGCGGTCGGCGGTTCCGAGCCGACGCTCAGCCGGGCCGCCCGGGACGGGCTCGAGGTCGCCGACGGCCTCCGCCGGGACATGGGCGACGAGTACCTGTCGGTCGAGCACCTCCTGCTGGCGCTGGGCCGACGAGCTCGGGGTCCCCCGCGACGACCTGCTGGCCGCGCTGCGCGACGTCCGGGGCAGCCACCGGGTGACGTCCGCCGACCCCGGAGGCGACGTTCCAGGCCCTGGAGAAGTACGGCCGGGACCTCACCGAGCTGTCCCGCCAGGGCAAGCTCGACCCGGTCATCGGCCGGGACGAGGAGATCCGCCGGGTCATCCAGGTGCTGTCGCGGCGGACGAAGAACAACCCGGTGCTCATCGGCGAGCCCGGCGTCGGCAAGACGGCCATCGTCGAGGGGCTCGCCAACCGGATCATCGACGGCGACGTCCCCGACGGGCTCAAGGGCAAGCGCGTCATCGCCCTCGATCTCGGCTCGATGGTCGCCGGCGCCAAGTACCGCGGCGAGTTCGAGGAGCGGTTGAAGGCCGTCCTGAAGGAGATCACCGACGCCGAGGGCGAGGTCGTCACCTTCATCGACGAGCTCCACACGATCGTCGGGGCCGGCGCGGCCGAAGGGGCGATGGACGCCGGCAACATGATCAAGCCGCTGCTTGCCCGCGGCGAGCTGCGTCTGATCGGCGCGACGACGCTCGACGAGTACCGCAAGTACATCGAGAAGGACGCCGCGCTCGAGCGCCGGTTCCAGCAGGTCTTCGTCGGCCAGCCGTCGGTCGAGGACACGATCGCCATCCTCCGCGGCCTGAAGGAGCGGTACGAGGTCCACCACGGCGTCCGCATCCAGGACGCCGCCCTCGTCGCCGCGGCCGTCCTCTCGGACCGCTACGTCACCGGTCGGTTCCTGCCCGACAAGGCGATCGACCTCGTCGACGAGGCCGGCAGCCGGCTGCGCATCGAGATCGACTCGATGCCGACCGAGCTCGACGTCGTCACCCGGCGCATCCGCCAGCTCGAGATCGAGCGGATGGCGCTGCAGAAGGAGTCCGACGACGCGTCGGCCGAGCGGCTCGCCCGGCTCGAGCAGGAGCTCGCCGAGCTCAACGAGAAGGCCGACGCCATGACCGCCCACTGGCAGGCCGAGAAGCAGGCCATCGACGCCATCCGCTCGCTCAAGGGCGAGCTGGAGGAGAAGCGGGCGGCGGCCGAGCGGTTCGAGCGCGACGGCGACCTGGCCGGGTCCTCGGCGATCCGCTACGGCGAGCTGCCCGACCTGGAGCGCCGGATCGACGCAGCGACCGCCGAGCTCGACAAGCTCCAGTCGAGCCAGCGTTTCTTGAAGGAGGAGGTCGACGCCGAGGACATCGCCGAGGTCGTCAGCCGGTGGACCGGCGTCCCGGTGACCCGGCTGATGGAGGGCGAGGTCGACAAGCTCGTGCGGCTGGAGGACACCCTCCACGCCCGGGTCGTCGGCCAGGACGACGCGGTTCGCGCCGTCGCCAACGCCATCCGCCGCAGCCGGGCCGGCCTCTCCGACCCGAACCGGCCGATCGGCTCGTTCCTCTTCCTCGGTCCGACCGGCGTCGGCAAGACCGAGCTCGCCCGCGCCCTGGCCGAGTTCCTGTTCGACGACGAGCGGGCGATGATCCGCATCGACATGAGCGAGTACATGGAGAAGCACACCGTCTCCCGGCTCGTCGGCGCCCCTCCGGGCTACGTCGGCTACGAGGAGGGCGGCCAGCTGACCGAGGCCGTCCGTCGGCGGCCGTACGCGGTCGTGCTGCTCGACGAGATCGAAAAGGCCCATCCGGACGTCTTCAACGTCCTGCTGCAGGTGCTCGAGGACGGCCGGCTTGACCGACGGGCAGGGCCGGACGGTCGACTTCACCAACGCCGTCCTCATCATGACGTCGAACCTGCCCGGCGATCCGAGCGCGTTCTTCAAGCCCGAGTTCGTCAACCGGATCGACGAGATCGTCCGGTTCCGCCCGCTCACCGAGGACGACCTGGCCGTCATCGTCGGCATCCAGCTCTCCCGGCTGCGCACCCGGCTGGCCGAACGGCGGCTCACCCTCGTCGTCACGCCCGACGCCGAGAAGCTGCTCGCCCACCAGGGCTACGACCCCGACTTCGGCGCCCGCCCGCTGCGGCGGGTGATCCAGCGGGCGGTGGAGGACCAGCTGGCCCTCGCCCTGCTGGAGGGCCGGTACCCGGAGGGCTCGACCGTCACCGTCGAGGCCGACGGTGACGCCGTCACCCTGGGGTAGAGTGCGACGTAATCCGTAGGACGGACGGAGGAACCAGTCGTGCCGGCAACCGTGGTCGTCGGGACCCAGTGGGGCGACGAAGGCAAGGGCAAGCTGACGGACCTGCTGGCCGCGGAGATGGACCTGGTGGTCCGCTACCAGGGCGGCCACAACGCTGGCCACACGATCGTGGTCGACGGCGAGTCGTTCGCCCTCCAGCTTGTGCCCGAGCGGGATCCTCTACCCGCATATCACGCCGATCATCGGCAACGGCGTCGTCGTCGAGCCGTCGACGCTGCTGGCCGAGGTCGACATGCTGGCCGGCAAGGGTGTCGACCCGAGCCGGCTGGTGGTCAGCGGCAACGCCCACCTGATCATGCCGTACCACCAGGAGCTCGACCGGGTGACCGAGCGGTACCTCGGCAAGAACTCGCTCGGCACGACCAAGCGGGGCATCGGTCCGGCCTACGCCGACAAAGCCGCCCGCGTCGGGCTGCGGGTCCAGGACCTGCTCGACCCGAAGATCTTCCGGCAGAAGCTCGACGTCGTCTTGAAGGAGAAGAACGCCGTCCTGGCCAAGGTCTACAACCGCCTGCCGCTCGACGCCGACGAGATCGCCGGCCGGTACCTCGACGAGTACGCGCCGAGGGTCGCCCCGATGGTTGGCGACACGGTCGGGCTCGTCCACGACGCGCTCGACGCCGGCCGCAACGTCCTGATGGAGGGCGCGCAGGCGACGTTTCTCGACCTCGACCACGGGACGTACCCGTTCGTCACGTCGTCGAACCCGGTCGCCGGCGGCGCGTGCACCGGTACCGGCCTCGGTCCGCGCGACATCGACCGCGTCATCGGCATCGCCAAGGCGTACGTCACCCGCGTCGGTGCCGGGCCGTTCCCGACCGAGCTCGACGGTGACCTCGAAGAGCTGCTCGTCACCCGCGGCCGGGAGTTCGGCACGGTGACCGGCCGCCGGCGCCGCTGCGGCTGGTTCGACGCGGTGATGGCCCGCCAGGCCGTCCGGCTCAACTCGCTGTCGGAGGTGGCGCTGACCAAGCTCGACGTCCTCGACACGTTCGAGACCGTGAAGGTCTGCGTCGCCTACGAGGCCGGCGGTGAGCGGTTCGTCCACCCGCCGTACCACCAGTCGACGCTCCACCAGGTCACGCCGGTCTTCGAGGAGCTGCCCGGCTGGCGGACCGACCTGACGTCGGCCACGTCGAGCGCCGACCTGCCGCCGGCCGCCCGCGACTACGTCGCGTTCCTGGCCGACCAGATCGGTGTCCCCGTCCGGCTCGTCGGCGTCGGTCCGGGGCGCGAACAGTTCGTGTCGTTCGCCACCGCTTGATGGTCCGACGCTCGATGGCCGCCACCTGATGGGGAGCAAGACCACTGTCTGTGTCGTCGGGAGCGGCGGCCGCGAGCACGCGCTGGCCTGGGCGCTGGGCCGGACGGCCGACGTCGTCGTCACGCCCGGCAACCCGGGGATGGCCGGCGAGACGGCGTCGGGCCGGCGCATCACCGTGACGCCGGCGCCGCCGGAGGAGATCGAGGCCGACCTCGTCGTCGTCGGTCCGGAGGTCCCGCTCGTCGACGGGCTGGCCGACCGGCTCCGGGCTCGGGGCCGCCGGGTGGTCGGGCCCGGTGCCGACGGCGCTCGGCTGGAGGGGTCGAAGGCGTTCATGAAGGACCTGCTCGACGAGGCCGGCGTGCCGACCGCCCGGTTCGGCGTGTTCGACCGGGTCGACGAGGCGCACCGGTTCCTGCGCGAACTGCCCGGTCCGTGGGTGGTGAAGACGGACGGGCTGGCCGCCGGCAAGGGGGTGCTCGTGGCGAGCACCGTCGCCGAGGCCGAGGCCGACGTCGCGGCCAAGCTGGCCGGCGGCAGCTTCGGCTCGGCCGGCCACCGGGTGGTGATCGAGGAGGGGCTGACCGGACCGGAGTGCTCGCTGCTCGTCCTCTGCGACGGCCGCCGGGTCGTCCCGCTCGCCCCGGCGCAGGACTTCAAGCGGGCCGGCGACGGCGACACGGGTCCGAACACCGGCGGGATGGGGGCGTACTCGCCGGTGCTCGACATCGACGACGGCCTCGTCGACGAGCTCGTCTTCGGGGCGGTCGAGCCGCTCGTCGCCGCCCTGCGGTCGCGGGGCATCGACTACCGCGGCGTGCTGTACGCCGGGCTGATGCTGACGCCGGACGGCCCGAAGGTGCTCGAGTACAACGTCCGCTTCGGCGACCCCGAGACCCAGGTGGTGCTGTCCCGGTTGGCCGACGACCCGGTCGACCTGCTGGTCGCGGTGGCCGAGGGCAACCTGGCCGACACCTGTGACGGGCGACCGGACGTCACCGACGACGCCGCGGTGTGCGTCGTGATGGCCACCGCCGGCTACCCCACGACCCCGAGGTCCGGGGACCGGATCGACGGGCTCGGACCGGACGGCCAGCTCGCTGACCCGGTGGACGGAGCGATGGTGTTCCACGCCGGCACCGCCCGGCCGGCGCCCGATGGACCGTTCGTGACGGCCGGTGGCCGCGTGCTCTCGGTCACCGGGCTCGGGCCGACCGTGGCCGATGCCCGCCGCACCGCCTACGAGGCGGCCGGCCGGATCAGTTGGGACGGGGCCCACTACCGTCGCGACATCGCCGCCGAGGCCGCGTCGGTGAGAACGGAAGCCAAAACGGAGGCCGTCCGATGATCCGGCGGTACAGCCCGGCGGACATGGCGGCGATCTTCGGCGACGAGGCCCGCATGGCGATGTGGCTGGAGGTCGAGCTGTTGGCCGTCGAGGGCCTCGCCGAGGTGGGGGTCGTGCCGGCCGCCGATGCCGCGGCCGTCCGGGCCCGGGCCCCCAAGGTCGACGCGGCGTTCGTCGCCGACGTCGACGAGCGTGAGCGCGTCACCGACCACGACGTCGCGGCGTTCGTCGACGTCGTCCAGGGCCGGATCGGCCAGCCGGAGGGGTCGTGGGTCCACTTCGGCCTGACGTCGTCGGACGTCGTCGACACCGCCCAGTGCGCCACGCTGACTCGCGCCGCCGACCTGCTGCTGGACGCGGCCGACGAGCTCGTCGCCGCCCTCCGCGGCCGGGCCGAGGAGCTGATCGACGTACCGGTGACCGGCCGGACGCACGGCATGCACGCGGAGCCGACGACGTTCGGGGCCAAGTTCGCTCTCTGGGCGCTGCAGGCCGACCGGGACCGCCAGCGGCTCCGGGCGGCCCGGGACCGGATCGCTGTCGGCAAGCTGTCCGGCGCGGTCGGGACGTACTCGAACGTCGACCCGGCCGTCGAGGCGCATGTCTGCGGAGCGCTCGGCCTCCGGCCGGTACCGGCGACGCAGGTCATCGCCCGGGACCGGCACGCCGAGTACCTGTACGCCTGCGCGTCGATCGGAGCAACGATCGAGCTGATCGCCACCGAGGTCCGCCACCTGGCCCGCAGCGAGGTCGGCGAGGCGGAGGAGCCGTTCGGCGCCGGCCAGAAGGGCAGCTCGGCGATGCCGCACAAGCGGAACCCGATCCTGTCGGAGCGGCTGACCGGGCTGGCCCGGGTGCTCCGCGGCTACGCCGGCGCCGGCCTCGAGGACGTCGCGCTCTGGCACGAGCGCGACATCTCCCACAGCTCGGTCGAGCGGGTCGTCCTGCCCGACGCGTCGCTGCTGACGTGCTACATGCTCCGCAAGGCGACCGGCCTGGTGTCCGGCCTCGTGATCCACGCCGACCGGGCGCTCGCCAACCTGACCGACGGCTCGCTCGGGCTCGTGTTCAGCCAGTCGGTCCTGCTGGCGCTCGTCGGTTCCGGGCTCAGTCGCGACGATGCGTACCGGATCGTCCAGCGCGACGCCCGCCAGGCCTGGACGGACCGCCGCCACCTCCGCCAGGTGCTCGTCGCCGACCCGGACGTGACGTTGTCCGAACGCGATCTCGACGTCGCGTTCGACCTCGAGCGGTACCTCCGGCATCGCGGCCGCTTCCTCGACGCCCTCGCCGCCATCGACGACGGCCCGACCGCGTGAACCTCCTCCACTCGGGCAAGGTCCGGGAGCTCTACGACGCTGGCGACGGGCTGCTGCTGATGGTGGCGTCGGACCGGATCAGCGCGTACGACGTCATCTTCGCCGAGCCGATCCCCGACAAGGGCCGCGTGCTGACCGCGATGACCGCGTTCTGGAACGAGGAGCTGGCCGACCTGGCCCCGAGCAGCATCGTCACGGCGGATCCGGCCGAGATCGTCGCCCGGGTTCCGGCCACGGCCGCCCTGCCCGGACCGGCCGGCGTTCCGGCCGGCGTCGAGCCGTGGTGGTCCGGCCGCGCCCTGCTGGTGCGGCGGGCGGAGATGCTCCTGCTCGAGTGCATCGTCCGTGGCCGCCTGGCCGGCCAGGCGTACGACGAGTACGCGGCGAGCGGCACCGTCCACGGGGAGCCGATGCCGGCCGGCCTGCAGCTGGCCGACCGGTTCGCCGAGCCGATCTTCACGCCGTCGACGAAGGCCGGGGAGGGGCACGACCTGAACATCGGGTTCGACGCCGCGGTCGACCTCGTCGGCCGCGACGCGGCAACGGCCGCCCGGGACCTGTCGCTGGCGCTCTTCGGTCGGGCGGCGGAGCGGGCCGCGGCGGCCGGGTTCGTGCTGGCCGACACCAAGTTCGAGCTCGGCTACGTCGACGGGGTCCTCAGCCTGTGCGACGAGGTCGTCACCCCCGACTCGTCCCGGCTCTGGCCGGCCGACCAGATCGTCCCTGGCCAGACGCCGCCGGCCTACGACAAGCAGCCGTTGCGTGACTGGGCGTCGGCCGGCGACTGGGACAAGCGACCGCCCCCGCCGCCCCTGCCGCCGGATGTCGTCCGGGCGACGGCCGAGCGCTACCGGGCCGCCTACGAACGGGTCGCCGGTCGCCGGCTGGCCGACTGGTACGGTGCCCCGAAATGAGGTTCGCCGCACGCGTCGAGGTCCGGCTGCGTCCGGGCATTGCCGATCCGGAGGGCGCGACGATCGAACGGGCGCTGCCGGCGCTCGGCTTCGACGAGGTGCACCAGGTCCGGGCCGGCCGGTCGTTCCGCTTCGAGCTGGACGCCGCCGATGAGGTCGCGGCCCGGGCCCGGGCGTCGGAGATGGCCCACCGGCTGCTGGCCAACCCGGTCATCGAGGAGACGTCCGTCGAGCTCGAGCCGACGGGCGGCCCGGGAAGTCCAGCCTGATGGCCGCCCGGGTAGGGGTGGTCGTCTTCCCGGGAACGAACTGTGAGCACGACACCGCGCTGGCCGTCGACCAGCTGGGCGGCCGAGCCGAGCTGGTCTGGCACGGCCGGGAGGAGCTGCCCGGCGTGGACGCGATCGTGCTGCCGGGCGGGTTCGCCCACGGCGACTACCTGCGCCCAGGCGCGTTGGCCCGCTTCTCCCCGGTGATGGGCGCGGTCGCCCGTTTCGCGGCCGACGGCGGCCCGGTCGTCGGTATCTGCAACGGCTTCCAGGTGCTGACCGAGGCCGGGCTCTTGCCCGGTGCCCTGCAGAAGAACCGGAACCTGCGGTTCTTGTGCACGACGGTGCGGCTGCAGGTCGCTTCGGCCGCGTCGGTACTGACCAGTGACGTGGCGGTCGGGACGGAACTGCGGATCCCGATCAATCACTTCTTGGGGAGCTACGTCTGTGACCCCGCCGTCCTGGCCGAATTGCAGGCCGAGGACCGGGTGGTGCTCCGCTACGTCGACAATCTCAACGGATCGGTCGACGACATCGCCGGCATCTGCAATGCCGCCGGCAATGTCGTCGGGCTCATGCCGCATCCGGAGCGAGCGGTCAATGATCTCCTCGGGTCGAGCGACGGCGCCGTGCTCCTCCGCGCGTTGCTCGATTCGGCGATGACGGCCCGCGCTGCCTGACGCCGACGGCGAAAACCGACGCGCCCGGCGATCGACGATCAGGTGCGCGTGCGGGCGATGCCGGCCTGCTGGAGAACGGCTGCGCTCACGCCGGCGCCGCGCCAGGTGACGTAGTCGAGACCCTTCCGCTCGCCATAGGCCTTGGCGACCTTGACGAAGTCCTTTTCGAGCTTTGTCAGGTCTTGCATGTCAGATGTCTTCTCCAATGCCGCCTGCAGATCCTTGCGTTCCTGGAGAAGGTGGAGCCGGGCCAAGGGCTCAGCGTTGGCCAGCTCGGCATCGATGGCTTGGAGTTTTTTCTGTACGGCCGCTGGTGTTCGCCGCCTTCCCCGTCGGGGTCGGGCTGACTCGATCGCTTCGAGATAGCGCCGAACCACCAGTCCTTCCTCTCGGCCCATGGCGAGGGCTGCCTTGTGCTCGGCGCTCATCGTGCGTCGGGCTGCTCTGGTCTTGGTACTGGCCATGGTCTTATTGTCGCTCATAGACGGGTCGAACACAAAGCAATTCGCAACGTATTCGTCAGAATTTTTTCCGGAGGCGGTGAACATTGCGTCAGAAAAGGGCTGCGACCTCACCGTTGCCTTTCGTTTCTCTTTGACCCGGCAACCAGTTTGCAACCACCTGGTCCGCGCCGGTGGCACAAGTGGATCGAATTGGAGAGGGGATTGTTCCTTTAGTGAACGCACCTGGAACGGTAAGGAATTTGCCGCCGGTTCTGGCCGGCCCGAGAATCGGGTGAATCCGGTCCTCCCATAGAAACGGTGCGGCCCTTTGGCTCGTGACCGACCGTCGTCCGGTCGCTCGTGACGTCGGGCGTCGCCGCTACGGTGTCGACGATGGCCGACGCCGTGACGGAGCCGCTGCATCGGGCGCTCGGATTGACCGACGACGAGCTCGCCGACGTCGAGGCGGTGCTCGGCCGGTCCCCGAACCACCTCGAGCTGGCGCTGTACGCGGTCATGTGGAGCGAGCACTGCTCGTACAAGTCGTCCCGGCTCCACCTCCGGCGCTTGCCGACCGAAGGCGAGCGGGTGCTCGTCGGGCCGGGAGAGAACGCCGGGGTCATCGACGCCGGCGACGGCATCGCCGTCGCCATCCGGATCGAGAGCCACAACCACCCGTCGGCCATCGAGCCGTACCAGGGCGCGGCGACCGGGGTCGGCGGGATCCTCCGGGACATCTTCACGATGGGCGCGCGGCCGCTGGCGGTGATGGACCCGCTGTTCTTCGGCCCGCTGACCGACGCCCGCCAGCGCTGGCTGTTCGAAGGCGTCGTGGCCGGCATCTCCGGTTACGGGAACTCCGTGGGCGTCCCGACGGTCGGCGGCGAGCTGACGTTCGACCCGTGCTACGCCCAGAACCCGTTGGTCAACGTGCTGTGCCTCGGCGCGCTGCCGGTCGAACGGCTCGTCCTCGGCCAGGCGTCGGGCCCCGGCAACCTCGTCGTCCTGCTCGGGTCGACGACCGGGCGGGACGGGATCGGCGGGGTCAGCGTGCTGGCGTCCGCCGGCTTCGCCGGCGCCGAGGGGCCGGCGGCCGACGACACGAAGCGGCCCAGCGTCCAGGTCGGCGACCCGTTCGAGGAGAAGCGGCTCATCGAGGCCTGCCTGTCGCTCCTCGACGAGGGGCTCGTCGTCGGGATCCAGGATCTCGGCGGCGCCGGCCTGGCCTGTGCGACGAGCGAGACGGCAGCTCGGGGCGGCGTCGGGATGGATGTCGACGTCACCGCGGTGCCCCGCCGGGAGGACGGGATGACGCCGTGGGAGGTCATGACCAGCGAGAGCCAGGAGCGGATGCTGGCGATCGTCACGCCGCACGACTGGCCGGCGGTGGCCGAGGTCTGCCAGCGCTGGGAGGTCCGGGCGACCGTGGTCGGCCGGGTCACCGAGCCCGAGCCCTCCGGTGCCGGACCGGCCGGTGCCGAGCCGGGCGGCGCTGGACCGATCGGCTACCTCCGCATCCGGGACGGGTTCGACGGGCCGATCCTGGCCGAGGTGCCGGCCGCGTCCTTGGCCGACGACGCCCCGCTGTACGACCGGCCGCTGGCGGCGCCGGCCGACCGGGCAGCGCGGGCGGCCGACGACCCGACGGCGACGGCCGCGCCGGGCGACGCCGGCGAGGACCTGCTCGCCCTGCTCGGCGACCCGAGCTGGGTCTACCGGCAATACGACCACCAGCTGTTCTTGAACACTGTCGTCGGCCCGGGCGGGGACGCAGCGCTCCTGCGGTTGGCGGGGCCGGGGCTGCCGGCCAGCGAACGGGGGATCGCGGTGACGACTGACGCCGCGCCGCGGTGGTGCGCGCTCGACCCGCGGGCCGGCACCGCCCTCACGCTGGCCGAGGGGGTGGCCAACCTGGCCTGCGTCGGGGCGACCGCGGTGGCCGTCGTCAACTGCCTGAACTTCGGGAACCCGGAGCACCCGGCGGTCATGTGGCAGCTCTCGGAGGTCGTCGACGGGTTGACCGACGCCTGCCGCGGCCTCGGCCTGCCGGTGATCGGTGGCAACGTCAGCCTCTACAACGAGAGCGGGGGCGCCGACATCGACCCGACGCCGGTCATCGGCGTGCTCGGCCTCGTGGACGCGGTCCGGCGGCCGCCACCCGGCATCGGCTGGGGACCGGGGTCGGCGGTGGTCCTCCTCGGCTCGCGGGCTGCGGCGTCGGGAGCCGCCCATCCGCTCGGAGGGACCCGTTGGGCGGTCGAGCGCCGGGACCGGCGAGGTGGGGTGCTGCCGCCGCTCGACCTGGCCGCGCACGGCCGACTGGTCGACCTCGTCGCCGCGCTCGGTGGCCGAGGGGGTCGGCGGCGGTGACGGGCTGCTGGACGGTGTCCACGACGTCTCCGGTGGCGGCCTGGCGGTGGCTCTGGCCGAGATGGCCCTGTCGTCGGCGACCGGCGCCCGCCTCGGCTCGCTGGCCGGGCACGCGGAGCTCTTCACCGAGCTGCCGTCGCGGGTCGTCGTCGCCACGAGCCGTCCGGACGCCGTGCTCGACCGGGCGGCGCGGGCCGGCGTACCGGCCGAGGTGCTCGGGGTGGCCGGTGGCGACCGCCTAGTCGTTGAGGGGCTTGCCGAGGGGCTCGTCGACCTCCCGGTCGACCGGTTGACCGGCGCCTGGGCCCGAGCCCTCCCGGATGCCTTGGGGGAATCGTCTGTCGGGTGAGCGAATGGGCCGAGCCGGGTCAGCCGGGGCGTCGGGTGGCCAGCTCGGCGACGACGTCGTCAGGGACCCGCAGGTCCCCCTGGCCGATACCGACCGTGAGGTCGGGCTTGACCGTGCCGTGGTAATCGGACCCGCCGGTGGCGACGAGGCCGTGGCGCTGGGCCAGTTGGGCCAGGGCGACCCGTTCGTCCGGCTTGTAGCGGCCGTAGACGGCTTCGATGCCGGCGAACCCGGCCTCGGCCAGCTCGGCGACCGCCGAGGCCAGCTCGGTCGGACCGAGGCCGAGGGTGAGCGGATGGGCGAGCACGGCGACGCCGCCGGAGCCGCGGGCCAGGGTGGCCGCCTCGGCGGGCGTCAGCCGGGCTTTCGGGACGTAAGCCGGCCGGCCGCTGCCGAGCCAGCGATCGAACGCGTCGGGCACCGACTCGGCCGCGCCGAGCCGGACGAGGACGGCCGCGACGTGCGGCCGCCCGACGCCGACCTCGCCGTCGGCCTCGGCAACGATCTCGTCGTAGGTGATCGGGATGCCGAGCTCCTGGAGGCGGGCGACGAGCCGCCGGTTGCGGCCGACCCGGTCGTCGCGCAGGCGAGCCAGCTCGTCTTGGAGCGGCCCGTCCCCGTCTTCGACGAAGTAGACGAGGACGTGGGCGCTCGTGCCCCGGAAGGCGCACGAGACCTCGCAGCCGGGGACGAGGTCGATGCCGACCGCGTCGGCCCGCCGCCGGGCGGCGCCGAGCCCGACGAGCGTGTCGTGGTCGGTGAGGGCGACCGCGGTGCAGCCGGCGGCCGCGGCCAGCTCGGGGATCCGTTCCGGTGGATCGGTCCCGTCCGAGCAGGTGGAGTGGGTGTGGAGGTCGATCATCAGGTCCCGAGGTTACCGGCGAGTGTCGCTCGGGCCACGGGCTGTGGGAGAATGGAGGCGAAACGTCGAGGGGTCCGCGGGCTGGCGCGCGCCGCACGCCAGTTACCCGCTGACCCGGAAGCTGTGGGGCACAGGACCGGACGGTGAAGGAAGCCTGCGGGGTTTTCGGTGTGTACGCGCCTGGCCGGGCCGTCGCCCACCTCACGTTCGACGGCATCTACGCCCTCCAGCACCGTGGGCAGGAGTCGGCCGGCATGGCCGTCGGCGACGGCGAGACGATCACCGTCGTCAAAGACATGGGTCTCGTCACGACGGTGTTCGACGAGCGGACGCTGTCGGGCCTCCCCGGCTACCTGGCGATGGGCCACACCCGGTACTCCACCCACGGGTCGTCGGACTGGTCGTCGGCCCAGCCCGTCTACCGGTCGGTCGGCCGGGCCGGCTTCGCGCTCGGCCACAACGGCAACCTGACGAACACGGCCGACCTGGCCGAGAGAGCCGGCATGCTCCCCGGGATGGTGGCGACCGACAGCGACGTCGTCGCCGAGCTGCTGGCCCGCCAGTTCCTCGCCGAGGGCCCGTTCGTCCCTGAAGGGCAGCCCCCGACGGCCGGCACGGCGGCGACCGAAGAAGACGGATCGGCGAGCGGGCCGGACCGCTTGACCCGAGCCCTCCGGACGGTCCTGCCGTCGGTCGACGGGGCATTCTCGTTCGTCCTCATCGACGCCACCCGGCTCTACGGGATCCGTGACCCGCACGGCTTCCGACCGCTGTGCCTCGGCCGGCTCGGGCCGGTCGACCAGCCCGAGGGGTGGGCGCTGGCGTCGGAGTCGCCGGCCCTCGACGTGATCGGCGCGACGTTCGTCCGGGAGCTGGAGCCGGGGGAGCTGGTGACGATCGACGAGACCGGCGTCCACTCCGAGTGGGTGTTCGAGCCGGACCGGGTGGGCTCGCACCTTTGCATCTTCGAGTTCGTCTACTTCGCCCGGCCGGACACGCGGCTGTACGGCCGGGAGGTCCACGGGGCCCGGCGGCGGATGGGCGAGCTGCTGGCGGAGCAGGCCCCGGTCGTCGCCGATCTGGTCATGGGGGTTCCCGACTCCGGCGTCCCGGCGGCGGAGGGGTTCGCCCGGCGCAGCGGCATCCCGTACGGCCAGGGACTGGTCAAGAACCGGTACATCGGCCGGACGTTCATCAATCCCGACAGCACCGCCCGCGGCAACGCGGTCCGGCGCAAGCTCAACCCGTTGCGGGAGAACATCGCCGGCAAACGGCTCGTCGTCGTCGACGACTCGATCGTCCGGGGCACGACGACGCGGGCGATCGTCGGGATGCTGCGGGAAGCCGGCGCCACGGAGGTCCACCTGCGGGTGTCGTCGCCGCCGTTCCGCTGGCCCTGCTTCTACGGGATCGACACGCCGACGCGCGAGGAGCTGCTCGCGGCCACGCGGTCGTTGCCGGAGATCGAGGAGTACCTGGGCGTCGACTCGATCGCCTATATCAGCCTGCGGAACCTCAAGGAAGCCGTCGGGGCACCGGGGGCCGGGTTCTGCGACGCCTGCCTGACGGGGAAGTACCCGGTGCCAGTGCCGGTGCAGCTGCGGAGCGACGGGCCGTCGGCCGGCAACGGTGCCGGCGACCGGCCCGCGGCGTCCCTCCAGGGCGCGCTCCCGGGAGTCTGAGCCGACCGTGCCGGCGGCATCGGCATCGTCAGGGGTCGGCGGGGCGACGTACGCCGGGGCCGGCGTCGACATCGCCGCCGGCGACGCGGCGGTCGACCGGATCAAGGACTTGGTGGCCAGCACGGCCCGACCGGGCGTGCTGGGCGGGATCGGCGGCTTCGGCGGCCTGTTCGCTCTCGACACCGACCGGTACCGCCAGCCGGTGCTGGTGTCCGCCACCGACGGTGTCGGTACCAAGCTGCTGGTCGCCCGGGCCACGGACCGCTACGGCACCGTCGGCATCGACCTCGTGGCCATGTGCGTCGACGATCTCGTCTGCTCGGGAGCCGAGCCGCTGTTCTTCTTGGACTACGTCGCCGTCGGCCGGCTCGTCCCCGAGCGGATCGAAGAGGTCGTCGCCGGCGTCGCCGACGGCTGCCGGCAAGCCGGCTGCGCACTGATCGGCGGCGAGACCGCCGAGCACCCCGGCGCGATGGCCGACGACGACCTCGACCTGGCCGGCTTCGCCGTCGGGGTGGTCGAGCGGGGCCGGGAGCTGGGCCCGCACCGGGTGGTGCCCGGTGACGTGCTCATCGGGCTGCCCTCCCCGGGGCTGCGGTCCAACGGGTACTCCCTCGCCCGCCACGTCCTGCTGGACCGGGGCTGGCGGAGCCTCGACGAGCCGGCGTGGCCGGGGGCCGACGCCACGCTGGCTGACGAGCTGCTCCGGCCGTCGGTGATCTATGCCCCGGCCGTCCTGGCCGCCATCGCCGCCGGCGCTGCCGCCGTCGGCGAGACCGCACCAGACGGGGCCGCCGGACCGGACGGTCTGGCCGGGAGCGGGGTGCACGCGTGCGCCCACATCACCGGCGGCGGGATCCCGGGCAACCTGGTCCGGGTACTGCCGGCCGGCTGCGACGCCCGACTGGACCGGCGCGGCTGGGAGACGCCGAAGATCTTCGACGAGATCGCCCGGCTGGGCGAGGTGGCCGAGGACGAGATGGCCCGGGTGTTCAACCTTGGGCTCGGCATGGTGCTGGTGGTGGACCAGCAGGCCGGCGAGGCGGTGCTGGCGGCCCTGTCGACCGCCGGCCACCAGCCGGTGGTGGTGGGGGCCGTGGTGGAGGGAACGGGAAAGGTGGATCTGCGATGAACGACGGCGTGGCGCCCGGGACGGGAGACGGGGTGGCGCTGCCGCCGACCGCGTTTGCCGAGCTACGGGACCACCTGCTCACGCATTCGGTGCGCCGGGGGGACTTCGTGCTGAAGTCAGGCAAGCGGAGCAGCTGGTTCATCGACTCCAAGCAGACGGTCTGCCGTCCCGAGGCGATGTTGTTGGTGGCCGACGCGGTGCTGTCGGTCGTGCCGGACGACGCGACGGCGATCGGCGGCCTGACGATGGGTGCCGACCCGGTCGCGTTCGTGACGGCCGGCGTTGCGGCCACCCGGGGCCGGCCGTTGAAGGGGTTCAGCGTCCGCAAGGAGGCGAAGGACCACGGCGGGGGTGGGCGGATCGCCGGGGCCCTCGACGCCGGCGATCGAGTCGTCGTGACCGAGGACACCGTCACCCGCGGCACGTCGCTGCTCGAGGCGGCCCACGCCGTCCGGGAGGCCGGGGCCGAGCCGGTCCTACTGGTGGCCGTCGTCGACCGCGGTGGGACGGTGGCCGCGATGGCAGCTGAGGAAGGCCTGCCGTTCCGGGCGGTGCTCACCGCGCCGGACCTCGGCTTCCCCTACGAGGGCGGCTGAGCCTTCGTGGCCCCGCTGCCGCGGGGCTATGGGAGGCTGACCGGTCATGGAGCTCGACGTCGGGGCGATGGCCAACGGGGGCGGCTGCGTCGGCCGGGCGCCGGACGGCCGGGTCGTGTTCGTCCGCCACGCGCTGCCCGGCGAGCGGGTCGTCGCCGAGGTGACCGGTGAGACGGCCCGGTTCCTCCGGGCCGACGCGGTGCGGGTGATCGAACCGTCGCCCGACCGGGTCGAGCCGCCATGTCCGTTTGCCGGGCCGGGCCGGTGCGGCGGCTGCGACTGGCAGCACGTCGACGTCGCCGCCCAGCGTCGGTTGAAAGCCGGAATGATGGCCGAGCAGCTCCGGCGGATCGCCGGAGTCGAGCGGGACGTGCCGGTCGAGGCGGTGGCCGGGGCGCCGGATGGGCTCGGTTGGCGGACGAGGGTCCGGTTCGCGGTCGACGACCAGGGCAGCGTCGGTTTCCGCCGGCATCGGTCGCACGCCATCGAGCCGGTCGACGGCTGCCTCCTGGCGTCCAAGGAGGTCGAGTCGGTCGCGGTCGAGCGCCGGATGTGGGCCGGGGTGCGGGAGGTCGAGGTGTTCGGCGGCCCCGGGATCGGCGGTCGGGTGACGTCGGTCACCGGGCTGCGGCGCCGGGCGTTGCCGCCGGCGACGACGGCCATGCTCGGCGATGTCGACGGCGGACTGGTCGTCGACGGCCGAACGGTCCGGCCGCCCCGGCGGATCGAGGTCGACGTGCTCGGCCGGCCGTTCACGGTCTCGGCCGGTGTCTTCTGGCAGGTCCACCCCGGTGCGCCGGCGCTGCTGGCCAAAGCCGTGCTGGACGCGCTCGCGCCTCGGCCCGGGGAGACCGTGGCCGACCTCTATGCCGGCGTCGGCCTCTTCGCGGTGCTGCTCGGCCGGGCGGTCGGCCCGTCGGGCTCGGTCGTCGCGGTCGAGCGCGACCGCCGGGCGTGTGCCGATGCCGCGCAGAACGCTGCCGACCTGTCGCAGGTCGACGTCGTCCGGGCGACGGTGGCGCCGGCGCTGGTCGCCCGCGGCATCGGGACGCCGGACCTCGTCGTCCTCGACCCGGCCCGCGAGGGCGCCGGGAAAGCGGTCATCGCCGCGCTGGCCGGGCTCCGGCCGCCGCCCCGACGGATCGCGTACGTCTCGTGCGACGCCGCGTCGTTCGCCCGCGACGTCCGGGTGCTGCTCGACGCCGGATGGACGATGCCGGCGCTCCGGGCGTTCGACCTGTTCCCGATGACCGAGCACGTCGAGCTGCTCGGTGTGCTCGAGCCGCCATCCGCCGGAAAGCCGCCGAGCCGTCCGTAGAGGGCCAGTTCGACCACGAAGACCGTACGTCGGAGCCGGTGCGCCGTCGACATGGCGACGAGCCGAGCACGGGACGGGACTCAGACTGCGAAGATGGGTTGGCGGAACGAGCGTCGGGTCGCCGAGCAGTCGAGGGGGGGCCGAGGCTATGTGGTTGAGGGCGGGTGGCGTGGCGATCGGCTGCACTGCAATCGCGCTGGTGGGATGGAGCTCAACCGGTGCAGCAGCCCCGTCCGCTCCGCCCCGAACGCCGGTCCAGACGGCGCTGGCCTGGTTTCAGGCCATTAACGCCAAGAACGCGCTTAAGGCCGAGAGCTACTTCACGCCTCGACAGCGGAATCTGACCAAGTGGGTCACAGGCTACGTGTCGAAAGGAAAGCCTTTCATGGACGTCCACTGTCGATCCGAGGGCCAGAAGACTTCGACGGCCGACGTCTACTGCACGTTCATCGAGGCGCCTTCGCCGGATCGGGGAAATCCGGACACGTTCTGGACGATCTCGATGAAGAAGTCGTCCGGAGGGAACTGGCTGATCGACAGCTACGGGCAGGGCTGAGCTCCGGATATCACCCGGGAGAGCATCTCGCCCTACCGGGCGCCGGGTTCGAGGACTTCCGGCTCCGGCGAGCCATGCCGTCGGACCATCTCGACCAGTTCGTCGGCATCGCGTCGGGCGAGGGCTCGCTCCTCGGTGGTGTCGGGAACGTCGCCGTACCGGGCACGGTCGTAGAGCCGGGTGAGCTGGTCGAGCTCGCCGGCCGCTCCGGTGGGCACGACGGCGCCGGCGAGCCGCTGCTCGAACTCACGGGTGGTCTCCGACGGGGCCCGGCCGATCTCGCGCTGGCGAGCGGCGACCAGGAGGCGCCGGTACTGCGCCCGGATCCCGGCCTCGTCCGAACCGGCCGGGGTGGCGACCGGTTGCCTCAGCTCGTCGGCACCGATCGACCGACGTCGCCGAGTGAAGAGGCGCCGGAACATCGCGAGGATTTGGTCCCGCAGGTGAGCCCAGCTGAACACGGTGTCGCGCTCTTCGTCGGCGACCGGGGTCGTCGTGGTCCGGCGCCGAGCCAGGCGCGGGGTCAGCCAACGAACGAGCAGTACGAGAACGCCGGCGACCACTACCAGGGCGACGACGACCCCGATCCAGGCCGGCACGTGGATCGGCGCCGCCGGAAGTCGCTTGGGGGCTCGTCCGAGGCCTCCGGCGTGCAGACCTCGGACCGTCGTCGTCGTGGGCTTGGGGTGGGACTTGGGGAAGAGATCGGCGATGGCCCGGGCGAGCCAGGCGATGGCCGCTCCGATGCCCAATCCAGCGCGCTCGACCCCTCGACCGACCAGTGGCGCCAGGGGACCGACGAGGAGGACGACGACGAGGGCGACCGCCGCGACCCCCAGCAGGGGGATCGCCAGCACGGTGAGCCACGCTCCGCTCGGTCGGCTGTTGGATCGACCTTGGGCCTCCACCTCGACGTCCCGCTCGCGCACGAGGGCGAGCACGGCGATCGAGCCGGCGAAGAAGATGATGAACAGGACCGCGGCCAGCGGCGTGGCGAGGTGGGCGGCCGGCTGGTGGTCGGCGGCCAGCACGAGGAACAGCACGACGAACGCCAGGACCGACACGGCGACCGACCAGGCGGCGTGGGTGAAGGTGATCGGACGGGCCCCCAGCCACGTGCCCCGCAACCAGGTCAGCGAGGCGACGAGCCAGGCGATGGCCGCGGTCTCCGAAGGAACCCGTCCCACCACGGTCCAGGGGTGCAGCGCGACCGCCGCGAACGAGCCGGGTACCGAGAGCTCGCTGACGAGGCCGGCGGTGAGCGCGGCGCCGAGGACGACGAGCGGGGCCAAGGCGATGCCCCGCTGCCACCAGCGCCACGACAGGCGGCCGGACAGCCCGACCAGACAGGCGGCGGTGGCCGCAGGCAACGCGAAGGCCAGGTAGGGCAGGTCCATGTGGAACCGGCCCGATCCGTTGACGATCGCACTGAGGCAGAGGGAGACCCAGGTGGCCTCGACCACCGCCAGGACGACGGGGACGGCGACGTTATGGAGCCAGTTCCAGGGTCGCACGGTGGTGCCAGTCGTCGGTGTGTTGGGCGGTGAGACGGACGTCGTCAACGCCGTCGGGTGGAGGGGCCTCCGTCGTTTCCGACGCCGCCCAGATCGTCGTCACTGCAGCCCGGCGGCCGAGCTCGTCGAGGGCGAGCTGGGTCGTTGGCGGGAACGTCGCGGCGACCACCACGACGCTGGTGGCGCGGGAGAGCCGTCCGCCTTCATGGGTGAGGACATCGGCGAAGGACAGGCGGCCGAAGGGGAAGGCCCTGGCCAAGAGCTCGAGCGCTTCGGGCAGGGCGGAAGGCGCGCTGCTCGGGGCGTGGGCGATCTCGCGGCCGTGCACCGTCGCCGCCGAGTAGAGGCCTACGGCCACCCCCCGTCCGGCCAGGTCGGCGACGACCGACGCTGCCACGGCCACGACGAACTCGACCAGGTCGGGCGCGGCGGACGGCGGGGCGTTCCGGGCCACGTCGAGATCGACGAAGACGGCCACCCGGAGGGAGGCGGTCGGTTCGTGCTCTCGGACCAGCAGTCCCGTACTGCGCGCCGTCGCTCGCCAGTCGACGTGCCGCAACGGGTCCCCGGGCCGGTACTCCCGCACGCCGACCACCCGGCTGGGATCGCCGACGAGGGCCCGGGAGCGGTGGTTGCCGAGCGGCACCCGTGAGGCGATCCCGGTCGGCTCCAGGGCGAAGATCTTCGGGTAGACGAGCAGCGAGAGCTCCTCACGTACCCGGCGAGATCGGCGGCGGTAGCCGACCGGGTCTCCCGAACGCAGCTCGGCCGGCCCGAAGGTGTGCTCGCCACGGTGATCGCACACGATCGTCACCCGTCGCCGCACCCGCTGGTAGGGCAGCATCGGCAACACGGTGACCAGGAACCGCCACCGCTCCGACCGATCGGTGACCAGATCGCCCCGGACCGTCAGGTGGCGGGGGAACTTGTCCTCGATGTGCAGCCAGGTGAGCGGGAGCAGCTTGTCGTTGACAATCTCGAGCTCGAACGCGATCTCTTCGCCGAACGCCGCTCGATCGTGGCTGAGCGACCGCTCGTAGGCGACCCCGTCGAGACAGGTCCGTTGCCAGAGGTAGAGCAGCAGGGCCGCCAGGAGGCCGGCCACACCCACCAGGGCGAGCGGGATCGAGTGCCGCCACCAGCCGAGTCCGGCGAGGACGGCGAAGACGCCGGCGAGCCAGAGCTCGTGGTCGGCCCGGCGGTTCACTCCACGTCCGAGGCCTCGAGCGCCTCGCCGAGCTCGGTCTCGACGGGGACCGCGGTCGTCTCGAGCATGGCCGCGATGATCCCCTCGGGGGTGTCGCCGCGCAGTCGGGCCTGCGCGGTCAAGAGGATCCGGTGGGCAAGGACCGGTGCGGCCAGCGCCTTCACGTCGTCAGGCAGGGCGAAGGATCGCCCGTGCAGCAGCGCCCGCGCCTGTACGGCGCGGTGGAGGGCCAGGGCTCCACGGGGGCTGGCGCCGAGGGCGACCCGGCTGTCGGTCCGGGTGCCGCGGACGATCTCGAGCAGGTAGCCACGGACGTCGTCGCCGACCAACACCTCCCCCCGGCGCTCGCCGAGGGCGAGGATCTCGGCCGGGGTCGTGACCGGCTGGACCCGCGCCAGCGGGTCGTCGTGTTCGAACCGTTGGAGGATCGTGTGCTCCTCGTCGAGCGTCGGGTACCCGAGCGGCACGCGCACCAAGAAGCGGTCGAGCTGGGCCTCGGGCAGGGGGAACGTCCCTTCCAGCTCGATCGGGTTCTGGGTGGCCAGGACGAGGAACGGTTGCGGCAACGGTCGGGTCTGGCCGTCGACGGTGACCTGGCGCTCCTCCATCGCCTCGAGGAGCGCCGACTGGGCCCGGGGGGTGGCCCGGTTGATCTCGTCCGCCAGCAGCACCTGGGTGGCGAGGGGCCCGGGGCGGAACTCGAAGTCGGCGGTGCCCTGGTTGTAGATGCTCGAGCCGGTGATGTCCGATGGGAGAACGTCGGGCGTGAACTGGATCCGGCGGAACTCACAGCCCAGGGCGGCGGCGAACGCCCTGGCCAGAACGGTCTTGCCGACACCCGGGACGTCTTCGAGCAGTGCGTGGCCCCGGCAGAGCACAGCGATCAGGAGCTGCTCGAGTGGTTCCTCCCTACCGACCACCACCTGGAGGACTTCGGTTCGCACCCGAGCGAACACGGCCTCGGGCTCGGCCCCGGCAGGGCCCTCGGGTGCGCTCGTGGCGGGACCCGCGTATTGGTCCGACATGACACCGTCGGTCGACATCCAGCCTCCCTGTTCACGGGTTGACGTGCGCCGACCCCCCCTCGGTGCTGGCAGGCGAAGGCTACGGTGCGCCCGGGGGCGTGGTCACATCAGGGGCCGTTGCGCTTGCCAGTGACTGCTCGCGGGCTTGAAGTATCTGCACGGCGAGGTTGGCGACGCCGTTCTATTTTGTGTGTGTGCCTCACCCACAGTCGACGAAGGCGCTCGGCGAAGCGACGACGGTGCTGCTCGATCGCGTCGGCCAACCGTTCTGCCGGAGCCCCCGTCCGGCGGTCGTGCCGTAGCGCCGGTGGTGACAGAGCTCGCGGAGCTGCTCGTCCAGGACGCTGAGGCATGGCGTGCCTGGCTCGACCGCCACCATGCCGAATACCCCGGGGTCTGGCTGGTGCTGCACAAGAAGGGCGGTCACACGACGGCCCTGACCTACGCACAGGCGCTGGACGAGGCGCTGTGCTTCGGCTGGATCGACGGGCAGATCGGACGACGTGACGACGACAGCTATCGCCAGCGCTTTACGCCGCGCCGGCCCGGCAGTCCCTGGTCCGCCAGGAACGTCGAGCACGTCGACCGCCTTACCGAGGCTGGGCGGATGCAGCCAGCCGGCATCGCGGCCGTCGATGCGGCGAAGGAGCAAGGACGGTGGCAAGCGGCCTATCGCGGCCAGGCCGACACGAAGACGCCGCCCGATCTGGTCCAGGCGCTGGCAGCCAACCCCGCCGCCGCCGCGACGTTCGACCAGTTGGACGCCGCCAATCGCTACGCCATCGTCTACCGGCTCAACGCGGTCAAGCGCCCGACGACCCGGGACCGCAAGCTGGCCGAGTACGTCGACATGCTCGCTCGCGGTGAGTCCCTCCATCCCCGAAGGGCCCGGAAGGACCGGTAGTGACCATCCCCATTCCGCACCACGCGCGTGATCGCAGTTACCCTCAGCGGGTGACGATAGGCACCCTCGACCGTGGTTCGATACAGAGGTTGTCTGGCCGAGATCTGGCTGATGGCACGGTGTCGCGGCCAATGGCCGCATGTTCTTGAGCGGAGGAGCCTCGGCACGATGACTGCATCGGATGGTTCGAAGGGGTTGGCGGGGCAGGTAGCGCTCGGAGGGCTGCTCCTCGTTTTCCTATTCGTCCAGCGGGCGATGAGGCGAAGAGCGGCTCGGCTCGTCCAAAAGACCGCAGCGTCGCTGCGCCCGTATAGGGAGCGGATGGAGTCCGGACTCGAGGAGTGGAACCGCGAGATCACGTGGGGCGAGGTCGTCGACTGGATACTGCAGGGGGGTAGAAGAGGGCAGTTGTAGGGCTCGATGCCCTTCGAACTGGCGTTTCTCGGTGGTCGGGACCGGCGTCGATCCGGTGACCTCGCGCTTTTCAGGCGCGCGCTCTGCCAACTGAGCTACCCGACCGCGATTGCGGCGCCAGGCTAGCCCGCGGTGACGGGGCTACCTGGTGGCGGACCTGACGGGATTTGAACCCGCGACCTCCGGCTTGACAGGCCGGCGTGCACTCCTAGCTGCACCACAGGTCCTCGACGTACTGCTTCGTTCCTCCGGTCCCGATTGGCCACGGATCGACCGATCGGCTCGGAGGGCGAAGGACCACTATACGCCAAGGTTGTCGATCGCCCAAAGGTGACCGACCGGCTGCCGGTCACCGGCGACCCGCACCTCAGATCCGAGCACGCGTCACCTCCGGCTGGTCGTCGCTCTCGGGGGTCGAGCCGCCGGCTCTCGTTGCCGGGCTACGGCTTGATCCCCCGCGCCGACTGCTGCACCAGCCGATCCAGCTGAGTTTGGATGGAGAGCATGAGGTCGAACATCTGTTGCAGATAGAGGTTCTTGGCCTTGAGCTCGTCGGACAGCGCCTCACTTCGGGACCGCAGTCCCGTCATCTGCATGTCCAACGCCGTGATCTCCGCTTTGAGGGCTCGTCGCTTCTCGAGCGTCAGACCCGGTTGCGAAAGCTCGGTGGCTTTCGCTGATCGCTGATCGAGCAGGCCGTCGAGTTTCGATCGATTGGCCTTCATCTCGGCGGCGAGAGCGTCGATCGTGGCCAAGTGCTGGTCGTAGGTGCCTTGCAGCCCGTCCAGGAACGCCGTGTCGGCACTGATCGTCGGCGGGCTCGGGGGATTCGGGAGGCCGTCTACCGCGGCACTGACCGGCCCGCCGCCGACGAGCCCGACGAGGGCCGCGACGACCACGGCGATCCAAAGCCTGCGCCCAACGAGAATTTGTCTCACGCGCGGACACTATCGGTGCCTCTCACGACCAAACTCTCATAAACCGTGGTCCCCGAAACGGGGTCAAGGTCAATCCGTGCCCCCAACGGGATTCGAACCCGTGTTACCGCCTTGAAAGGGCAGCGTCCTAGGCCGCTAGACGATGGGGGCGGGGCAAACCGAGGGGCGTTCGGACCGGCGTCAGTCGACGGTCAGCGGGCTTCTCGGGGACTGCCCACGGTAGCAGTCGCCGCGCCCGGCCACCCTGGTCCAGGGGTCCCAAGAGCAGCGGGTCCGGCCGCCGCCGGTGCGTCCGCAGCCTCTCGCACGCTCGCATCGGCGGTGGTGCCGACCGGCACCGCGACGACCTCGGGCGGGTGGTGGGTGAGGGCGAGGAGGAACTGGACGACACCGACGACGAGGACGGTGGCGCCGATGACGTGGATCTCGACGAGGCCGGCGGGAAGGTGGGTGAAGTACTGGGTGTAGCCGACTGCGGCCTGGGCGACGAGCGTCACGACGAGGATCCGGGCGCCGCGCCGGACTCGCTCGGGAACGTCGATGGCATGGAGGGCGACGGCGAGGGAGAGGGCGACGCCGACGAGGAGGAGGGCGAGGCTCGAGTGGAGCTCGGCCAGGTCGCGCAGCGGGACGGGGATCCGTTTGGCGGCGAGCTGGCCCTGCGCCGAACCGGCGTGCGGCCCGGCTCCAGTCGTCGCGGCACCGGCGGCGAGCACGAGGGTCAGCAGGACGACGAGGCCGCGGCCGAGCAGCACGATCGGTCGGGGCACGAGCCGGCGGCCGGCGCCGGATGCGTAGTCGCGGCGGCACCGATGGAGGAGGACGACCGCGTCGACGACCAGCGGCAGCGACGCGAGGAAGTGGACCATGACGAGGTACGGGTTGAGCTTCGTGTAGACGACGATCCCGCCCATGACGGCCTCGAGCAGGACCCCGCCGATCAGGCCGGCTGAGAGCCACGCGAGGTCGCGCCGGAACGGGCGGCGGCGGAGCGACGCGAGGAAGGTGACCGCGACGACGATCGTCAACAGGACGGTGACCATCCGGTTCCCGAACTCGACGAGGGAGTGGAACTGCAGCGGCGGCGTCAGGTGGCCGGTCGAGCAGTCCGGCCAGTCCGCACAGCCGAGGCCGGACCCGGTCAGCCGGACGGCCGCGCCGGTGACGACGATGAGGACGACCATGACGAGCGACACGACCGCCAGGCGGTGAAAGGCGGTCGGGCCGACCGTCGGCAGCCGGCGGGTCCGGCCGCGGCGGGCGGCGGCGGCGGGCGGCGGCGTGGTGGGCCGGGGGGGCGACACTTCGGGCCATCGTACCGGCCGCCCAGCGGCCGTCCTTTTCGCTGGCTGCCGGCCCGGCCGGCCGTGATCGGCGCCTCGTGGGACCGGTAATCGGGCACGGTGGCCAGCCGGTGGGGGACTGTCTGGTACCAAGAGGCGTGGGGGCCGTAGGCTCACGACCGATGGCTTCCCAAGCGCCGGCCCTCCAGGGCGTTCGAGCGGGTGGGGCGCGGCTCGGGGCGTACGTGGCGCTGACGAAGCCGCGGATCATCGAGCTTCTGCTCGTGACGACCCTGCCGACGATGATCGTGGCGCAGCGCGGCCTGCCGTCGGTCGGGTTGATGGTGGCGACGCTCGTCGGCGGGGCGCTGGCGGCCGGCGGGGCGAACGCGATCAACATGTTCGTCGACCGCGACATCGACCAGGTGATGCACCGGACGCGGAACCGACCGCTCGTCACCGGCGCGGTCACCCCGCGGGCGGCGCTCGTCTTCGCCATCAGCCTCGAGGTGGTGGCGTTCGTCGAGCTGTGGCTGGCCGTCAACCTGCTGTCGGCCGTCCTCGCGGTCTCCGCGACCGCGTTCTACGTCTTCGTCTACACGCTCTGGCTGAAGCGACGGTCGAGCCAGAACATCGTCATCGGCGGCGCGGCCGGCGCGGTGCCGGTGCTCGTCGGCTGGTCGGCGGTGACCGGATCGCTGAGCTGGACCCCGGTCGTGCTGTTCGCGATCATCTTCATCTGGACGCCGCCGCACTTCTGGGCGCTGGCGGTCAAGTACCGCGACGACTACGACGCGGCGCACGTGCCGATGCTGCCGGCGGTGGCAACGTTGCGGCGGACGGCCCGCGAGATCCTGCTCTACACGGTTCTTCTGGTCGCGGTCTCGCTCTTCTTCGCCAGCATCGCGGACATGGGGCCGCTGTATGTCGTCGTGGCCGCGGTGCTCGGCGCGGGGTTCTTGCTGATGGCCGGACGGCTCTGGCAGCTGGCCAGGGCTGACCGGGCGACCGGACGCGATGCGATGCGACTGTTCAGCTACTCGATCACGTACCTGACCGTCCTGTTCGTGGCGATGGCCGTCGACGTGCTGATCCGTCACCCGTGAGCACCGTCCAATCGACCGAGGGCCAGTCGACGGAGGGCCAGTCGACGGGGGGCCAGTCGACGGGGGGCGGCGAGACGCTCGCTGCGCCACCGCCCGGCGCACCACCGCCGGAGACCCCCCCGACCGGGCGCCGCGCCGGTCGGCCGCGCCCGGTGTTCCTGGTGGTCGGCGTCGTCCTGGCCGTCGGCCTGGCGGTCGGCCTGTTCACCGGCATCGGCACGGGATCGAAGGGCGGGGCACCGCAAGTGGGCGGCCAGGTGCCGACGTTCTCGCTACCTGGGCTCGGTGGCGGCGCCGACGTCGGCGTCTCGAACGACGGTGGTGGCAACGGTCACCCGGCGATCTTGTTGTTCTTCGCCAGCTGGTGCGGACCGTGCCAGGCCGAGGTTCCGATGGTCGCCAAGACGTTCCACCAGGAGCAGGCGGCGCACAGCCGCCTGGCCCGCGTCGCCCTTATCGGCGTGGACGGCAGCGATCCGACGGCGAACGCCTTGGCCTTCGTCCACCAGAGCGGTGTCACGTTCCCGGTCGGCGCCGACCGGAGCTACACAGTGACCGAGGGGAAGTTCGCGTTCACCGGTCTGCCGGAAGTGGTCTACGTGAACGGCAACGGCACGATCGCGGCCATCCACGAGGGGCCGGTCACGAGCGTGGCCGAGCTCCAGTCCTGGCAGCGCCGGCTGTTGAACGGCGGCTGAGCCGGCCGAACCGACCAGGTCGGGGTTCGAAAGACTGTGCCCGCGGCCGGCGGGTCGGTGCGGCACGGGTCACTCCCAGCGGAACGTGAGCGCGGCCGCGGCCGGCGCGGCGACGGCCCAGACGGCGAGGACGATCCACGCCTCGACCGGTACTGCGGACCCGGTGCCGAGCGCGGCGTGCAGGCCGTTCGAGAGGGCCGCGGCCGGCAGGAGCTTGGCCACGTCGGCCAGGCCGGCCGGCAGCTTGGCCAACGGCACGACCATGCCGCCGAGGAGGAGCAGGACGAGGTAGAGGCCGTTCGCCGCAGCGAGGTTCACCTCGGCCCGCAGCGTGCCGGCCAGCAGGAGCCCGATGCCGCCGAACGCCACCGTCGCCAGCGCGGCCACGGCGATCGCCTCGCCGGCGGCCACGCCGCCATTTCCGGGCCCGCCCGGGTTCCAGCCGAGGCCGAAGCCGACCGGCACGAGGACGGCGGCCTGGACGAGCTCGACGACGACGACGGTGGCGATCTTGGCGCCGAGCAGCCGCGGCCGGCCGAGCGGCGTCGTGCCGAGCCGCTTGAGGACGCCGTAGCCGCGTTCGAACCCGGTCGCGATGCCGAGCGAGACCATCGCGGTCGACATGATCGCCAGCGCGAGGACGCCGGGGACGAAGAACGCCACCGCGGCGGTGTCGCCGGTCGAGACGACGTGGACGGTCGAGAAGAAGACGAGGAAGACGACCGGGATCCCGACCGTCAACAGCAGCGTCTCGCCGCGTCGCAGCGTCATGAACGTCTCGGCCCGGATCTGGGCGACGAGGGGCGTCACCGCCGGCCGCCGCCCGGGCGGGCCGCCGAGCGCGCCCGCCTCCGGCCGGTTCTTTGCTGCCCGATCGATGGCGCCAGCGACTCGTCGCCCTCGGCGGCGTCGCCGACGATCGCCAGGTACGTCTCTTCGAGCGTGCGGCCCGTCCGCAGGTCGGTGAGCGTCGCGTCGTGCTCGGCCAGCCAACCGGCGAGCGCCGCGGTGAGCGCCGGCGACGCGGCCGCGGCGATCCGGTACCGGCCGGCCGCCTCCTCGACGACCTCGGCGCCGATCGCCCTTCCGAGCGCGCCGGTGTCGAGCCCGGCCGGGGCGGCGAACGTCAGCACCGGTCCGCCGCCGGCCGCGCCGGCGGCCAGCGACGCCGGCGTACCGTCGGCGACGACGCGGCCGCGGCGGACGATGACGACCCGGTCGGCCAGCTGTTCGGCCTCGGTCAGCTCGTGCGTCGTCAGGACGACGCCGACGCCGTCGTCACGTAGGCCGGTGACGACCCGGCGGATGGCCAGCCGGCCTTCCGGGTCGACGCCGGCGGTCGGTTCGTCGAGGAACGCCACCTCGGGCCGGCCGACGAGCGCGAGGGCCAGCGACAGCCGCTGCTGCTCGCCGCCGGACAGGTGCCGCCACGGCGTCGCGGCCACGTCGGCGAGGCCGACGAGGTCGAGCAGCCGGTCCGGGTCGTCCGGTCGGTCGTAGTAGGCCGCGAACAGCCGCAGGACGTGGCGCGGGCCGAGCATCGGATAGGTGCCGCCGCGCTGGAGCATGACGCCGATCCGCGGGACCAGCGCCCGGTGGTCGGCGATCGGGTCGAGGCCGAGCACGCGGACCGCGCCACCGGCCGGCCGGCGGTAGCCCTCGAGGCACTCGATCGTCGACGTCTTGCCGGCGCCGTTCGGCCCGAGCACGGCGACGATCTCGCCCCGGTTGGCAATCAGCGACAGCCCGTCGACCGCGGTGCGGCTGCCGTAGCGGACGACGAGCTCCCGGCACTCGACGACCGGGGTTGTGGCACTTGGCTGCGGCATCGGGGTGCACGCTACCGTTGGCGCCGAAATGATCGATATCCGACTGATCCGCGACGACCGGGACGGGGTGAAGGCCAGCCTCGGCCGGCGCGGCGTCGATCCGGCCGACGTCGACCGGGCCGCCGAGCTCGACGTCGCCCACCGCGGCCGGCTGGCGGAGCAGGAGACGCTCCGGGCCCGGGTCAAGGCGCTGTCGAGGGAGGTCGGCGCGGCGCGCAAGGCCGGCGACCAGGCCACCGCCGACGAGCGGACGGCCGAGAGCCGTCGGCTCGGCGAGGAGGAGCGCGCCGCGGCCGAGGAGGAGACGCGGCTGGCCGACGAGCTCCGCCAGACCCTGCTCCACCTGCCGAACCTGCCGGCTGACGACGCGCCGGACGGCGCGGGCCCGGACGACAACGTCGTGTTGCGCGACTGGTGGCCCGGCCAGGCCGACGGCGTGCCGGCGCCGGTCCCGGCCGAGCACCAGCGGGTGCCGCACTGGGAGATCGGCGAGGCGCTGCAGCTGCTCGACATGGCCCGCGGCGCCCGGCTGGCCGGATCGATGTTCCCGCTCTACCGCGGCGTCGGCGCCCGGCTCCTGCGCGCCCTGACGTCGTACGCCCTCGACTGCCACGACTCACCGTCCGATCAGGGGGCGTACGAAGAGATCCGGCCGCCGACGCTCGTGCTGACCGAGACGATGACGTCGACCGGCCACCTCCCGAAGTTCGCCGACGAGGCGTACCACCTCGAACGGGACGACCTCTGGGCGATCCCGACCGCCGAGGTCCCGCTGACGTCGTTCCACCGGGGCGAGATCCTCGACGAGGCCGAGCTGCCGGTCCGCCTCACCGCGGTCACGCAGTGCTTCCGCCGGGAAGCCGGCGCGGCCGGGCGGGACACCCGCGGGCTGCTGCGCGTCCACGAGTTCGAGAAGGTCGAGCTGTTCGCGTACGCCACCGCGGCGCAGGCGCCGGACGTCCACGCCGACATCCTCCGGCGGGCCGAAGGGCTCCTGCGGGCGTTCGGCCTCCACTACCGCGTCCTCGATCTCTGCGCCGGCGACCTCGGCGCGTCGGCCGCCCGGACGTTCGACCTCGAGGTCTACGCGCCCGGCTGTGACCGCTGGCTCGAGGTCTCCTCGGTCAGCTGGTTCCGCGACTACCAGGCCCGTCGGGCGAACGTCCGCTACCGGCCCGCCGATGGTGGCGGGCCGGTCCTCGTGCACACGCTCAACGGTTCCGCCCTGGCGTGGCCGAGGATCTGGGCCGCGCTCGTCGAGACCGGCCGCCAGCCGGACGGCTCCGTGCAGCTGCCCGACTGTCTCGGGCCGTGGCTCGGCGGGAACACCCGGATACCCGCTCGCTGAACCGCGTCGGGCTCGGCCCGGCCGCCGGCCGCCGGCCGGGACCGGTCGGGTCAGCTGTTGCCGGCGTCGAAGCGGTAGCCGACGCCCCGAACCGTCGTGATCAGCGTCGGCGCCGACGGCTCCGCCTCGATCCTCGACCGGAGCCGCTTGATGTGGACGTCGAGCGTCTTCGTGTCGCCGATGTAGTCGGTTCCCCAGACCCGGTCGATGAGGACGTCGCGGGTCAGCACCCGGCCGGCATTGTCGACGAGCAGGCGGAGGAGCTCGAACTCCTTGCGTCGCAAGGTGGACCTCGTCACCGCGGACGAAGACCCGGCGCTGGTCGAGGTCGACGCGGACGTCCCCGGCGACCAGCGACGTCTCGTCGGCTTTGCCGTCCGACCAGTCCGGACCGGACCTCGAGCCAGCGTTCGGCGGCGTCCGCCGGATGACCGCCCGCATCCGGGCGACGAGCTCGCGTAGCCGGTACGGCTTCGTTACGTAGTCATCCGCGCCGACCTCGAGGGCGACGACCGTGTCGATCTCCGCGCCCTTCGCGGTCACCATGATGATCGGCACCGCCGAGTGCGCTCGGATGGCCCGGCAGACGTCGATGCCCGGACATCTTCGGGAGCATGAGATCGAGCAGGACGAGGTCCGGTGCGGTCTCCTCGAACAGCCGCAACGCCTCGAGCCCGTCGCGGGCGACGGACACTTTGAAGCCTTCGTGACCGAGACCGATGACGAGCGCGTCGACGAACGACTCCTCGTCCTCGGCCAGCAGCACGTTGAGCGGTCGGGCGTCGTGGGGGGCGATATAGGCCCGTCGATCGGTCATGAGGTTCGTTCCGGTTGGAGAGGCAGGACGAGAGTAAACGTCGATCCTTCCCCTTCTCGGGACTCCACGTCCACCCACCCCTGGTGGTTGTTGGCGACGTGGCGGACGATCGAGAGGCCGAGGCCGGTGCCGCCGGTGTCCCGGCTCCGCCCGTGGTCGACCCGGTAGAACCGCTCGAAGATCCGGTCGAGGTCGCGGGCCGGGATGCCGACGCCGTGGTCGGCGACGGCCAATCGCACCGTCTCGCGGACGACCGGGCGAGCGGCCGGCTCGGGCCCGTTGGGCGCCGGCGGCTCGCCGCCGAGCGTCGCGTTGTCGCCGCCGGTGCCGTTCCAGGCCGTCGGCGCGTCGCCGGTACCGACGGTCGCCGGAGGCGACGTGCGCCCACCGGGTTCGGCGGCCCCGTCATCGGCGCCGTTGCCGTTGCCGGCCTCGGCCTCGGCCTCGGCCGTCGGACTGCCGTCGGTGCCGCGACCGTCGACATCGATCGAGTCGGCCGTTTCGATCGTCGTGGCGATCGGCGCCAGCGGGGCGAGCGACGGCAGGCTGCTGCCGATCGTCGCGGTGGCCGCCGACGAGACCGCCGCCACTGCGGCGAGCGGGTCCGCGGCGTCGAGCCCTTCGGTGACGACAGTTCCCGAGACGGTCACCGTCGTGCCGTCGTACGAGTACGTGACCGCGTTCTCCAGCAGCGCGTGCATCGCCGAGACGAGCTGGCGCCGGTCGCCGAGCACCGCGACCGGTGGATACGGCTCGGAGAGCGTGATCGTGATGCCGCGCTGGTCGGCCGTCGCCCGGACCCGTTCGACGGCCTCGGCCATGACCAGGTTGACGAGCACCGGTTCACGCGGCGGCGCTTCCTCGGACTCGATCCGGCTCAGGTCGAGCAGGTCGTCGATGATCCGGCTGACCCGGAACGCCTCGGTGTGGATGCGGCTGGCCAGCCGCTGGGAGATCTCGACGTCCGGCTCGCTGATGAGCGTCTCGGCCAGCAGGCCGAGCGCGCCCATCGGCGTCTTCAGCTCGTGGCTGACGTTCGCGACGAAGTCGCGCCGGATCTCCTCGAGCCGCCGCCGTTCGGACACGTCCTCGATCATCGCGATCACCCCGAGCGGTCGACGGCCGTCGTCGATCTGGTGGGCCCGGACCGTCAGCGTCCGCCGCGGCGGGCCGTAGAGGTCGAGCGTCCGCTCCGCCGTGCCGCCCCGCCAGGCGTCTTCGAGGAGCTCCGTGACCGCCTGGGCGGCCAGCGCGTCGCCGTGCCGGCTCGTCATCAGCGTGTTCGCCCGGCCGTTGCGGTAGACGACGGTCCCGTTCTCGTCGCAGATGACGACGCCCTGCGGCAGCGTGTCGAGCGACCGGCGGAGCCGGATGGCGTCCGAACTGGACTCCGCCACCGCCTCCGTTGCCGCGCCCGTCACCTGCTCGAGGTACGACAGCGCGGTCTCGATGTTGTGGTCGTCCGCCGGCGGGTCGATGCCCAGTCGGGTCCCGAGCGCGGTGAGCCGTTGGGAGAGCGCCCGGCGTCCGGCCCGCCGGCCGAGCAGCGCTGCGACCAGGATCGCCACGACGAGGACCGCCGCAGCGATGGCGTAGACCGCCACCGTCGACAGCCCATTTCCGCCGATCTGTGCCCCCGCCAACACCGGTCCGACGACAACGCCCATACCTCCCCAGCATGACAGGGCCACGGGTGGTTGATCGACCAGGTAGCGTCGATGTACCGAAGGGAAAGAAAAGATATGAAAATGGTTGAAACATCTTGACCGACATCTGAGGGGCCCGTACCGTTCTGCCCCCGGCTCCTCTGATCCGCAGAGAGTCCGCCGGGCGAGCGGGAGGGAGCGAGCCACCGATGTCGCAGATGTTCCACGCCGTCCTCGTCGGTACAAGCGGGACAGTCAGCCTCAACGCCAACCCGGGTCAGCTGCCCGGCGGGGCGACGCTCCAGCAGCTGACGAACGGGATCGGTGGGTGGGCGCTGATCCTCGCTCTCGTGGCGCTGGTCGTCGGGGCGGCGGTGTGGGCGCTCGGCGCCCACACGCAGAACTACCAGCAGTCGTTCGTCGGCCGCCGGGCCGTGCTCGTCTCCGGCCTCGCTGCGTTGTTGATCGGCGCCGCGCCGGTCCTGATCAATTTCTTCTTCCACGCCGGCCTGAACGTCCACTGACGACGATGCCGAGTTGCCCGGGTCTGCTCGACCCTGTCTGCCAGGCCGTCGGGGGAGCCAGCTCGACCGTCCTCGGTGCCGGGGCCGACGGCGTCCTCGGCGCGTTGTCGAATTGGGTCGTCGGCGGAGCCGGCTGGCTGCTCGACCAGGTCGGCGGTGTCCTCTCGACGACGACGTCGATCGACGTCGGGTCGAGCTGGTTCACGACCGACTACCGGGCGATGACCGGGATCGCCGCCGCGGTCGTCGTGCCGGTGCTGCTGCTGTCGATCGCCCAGTCGGTCTACCGCCAGAGCGCGGCCGTCCTCGTCCGATCGGCCCTCGTGCAGTTGCCGCTGGCTCTCGTCCTCACGGCGGTGGCCGTCCAGCTCGTCCAGCTGTCGTTGGCGGTCACCGACAGTCTCTGCAGCGCCATCTCCGCCGGCGCGGGGACCAACATCGCCCAGGTCCTCTCCGGCTTGGCCACCGCGCTGACGTCGCAGGCCGCCGGCGGGACACCGGGGATCCCGTCGTTCGTGCTCTTCGTCGGCGCGCTGCTGTTGGCGTTCGGCGCGTTCGCACTCTGGCTCGAGCTCCTCGTGCGGGCGGCGGCGGTGTACGTGGCGGTCTTGTTCCTCCCGATCGGACTGGCCAGCTTGGCGTGGCCGGCCATCTCGCACTGGGCGCGCCGGCTCGTCGACACGCTGGCGGCGCTGATCCTCTCGAAGTTCGTCGTCGTCGCCATCTTGAGCCTGGCCGTCGCCGCCCTCGGTTCGGGGACCCAGAGCGGGTTCTCCGCCATCCTTGGCGGCGGCGCGTTGCTGCTGTTGGCCGTCTTCAGTCCGTTCGTGCTCTTGCGGTTGATCCCGGCGATCGAAGCCGGGGCGACCGGTCATCTCGACGGGGCCCGCCATCGGCTGAGCTCGTCGCTCGGCCCGTTGCCGCGCAACGCGGCGTCGCACGCGTTGCGGCTCGCCCGCAGCGCGGGGTTCACGCCGGGCGTTGCGGGAACTGGAGCGGGTTCGACGTTCGACGCGCCCGGGAGCGATCCGGAAACCGGCGGTGTGCCCGGCGGCGAGCCGGGCGGCGAGCCGTCCGCCGGCCAGTCGGAGACCGGCGGCGGTTCGGCCGCGGCCGGTTCCGACGAGCCGTTCGGCGTCCCGATGTGGGAGGGCGTTGCGGAGCCCGGCGGCGACGGCGGGGCGGGGGGCGACCCGGACGGCAACGGTGTCGGGGGCACGGCCGGTCGCTCCCGGCGGGGACCGTCACCGTTGTGGGGCCGGTCGCCGACCACGAGCGACGAGCGACCAGACGGAGCGGGCGCCGAGCCGGGGGCGGTCGACCGGATGGGCCGAGTGCGGGTGCCGTTCTCGTTGGCCCAGGACCACCTCGGACCGGTGATCCGGTGGGCCTATCCGAGCGATGGATCGGACAGCGCCGATCTTCCGCCTGGTTCCCCATCGGCCGCGTCCGGTGGAGGGGAGGAGGACAAGGATGGCTCGTGACCCCGCGCGGTACCGGTTCGGGCCGCTCGAACGACGCGGCCTCGTCGCCGGCTGGCGCGCCGGCCAGATCGCGTCCGTCGCCGCGGGCCTGGTGGTCGCCATCCTGGTGCTGCGGGCGCAGGTCGGGCCGGCGAACATCGCGGTCGCCGTGCTGGCCGTGGGGGGCGCGCTGGCCCTGAGCTGTTGGCCGGTGGCCGGGCGGTCGGGCGACGAATGGCTACCGACGGTGGCGCGGTGGGGGATCGCGTCGGTGACCGGCCAGCGCAGCCGTCGATCGCCGGTTCCGGGTCAGGGCCAGACGCTCGACCGGCGCGGCAGCGGCTACCGAGCGAGGGCCGCGGTCCCCGAGCCGTTCGCCGGGCTCGAGATCGTCGCGGTCCGACCGCTGTCCGGCGACGACCGGTTCGGGGTGGTCCGCGACCCGCGTCGGCGGACGTCGACGGCGGTCCTCGAGCTCCGCGGGCACACCTTCGCGCTCCTCGGTGACGCAGAGAAGGAGCGCCGGGTCGCCGGGTGGGCCGCGGTCCTCTCGTCGCTGGCCCGAGAGCGACCAGTCGTCCACCGCCTGCAGTGGGTGGCGACGACGTTGCCGGACGACGGCCAGGCGGTGCGCTCGTACCTCGACGAACGGGCGGTCGTCGCGCCCGGGGCGTCGGTCCGTCAGTCGTACGCCGCGCTGCTCGCGGGCGCCGCGACGTGCCGACACGAGGTCCACCTGGCGGTGCAGGTGCGGGCCGGCCGTTCGTCGAATCGTTCGTCGGGCGGTGGCGAGCCCCATACGGTGCTCGGCCGCGAGATCACGGCGCTCCGTCGGGCCCTGGCCGACGCGGACGTCTCGGTCGATCGAGTGCTCGACGCCGACGAGCTCACCGAGCTCTTTCGCCGGGCCGCCCGGTCGGGTCCGGTCGGGGTCGTCCCCGCACCGCCGGCGGTCGCCGATGGGCGGTATCGGGCAGCCGGGCCGGCCGAGCCGGCCGAGCCGTCGTGGCCGTGGCCGATCGCCACCGAGGCCGAGTGGGGCCGGCTGCGGACGGACGGCACGTGGCACACGACGTACTGGATCGCGGAATGGCCGCGGATCGAGGTCGGTCCGGACTTCCTGGGTCCGCTCCTCCTCGGCCCGGTCCGCCGGACGGTCTCGGTGGTCATGGAGCCGTTGAGCCCGGTCCGCGCCATGCGCCAGGCCGAACAAGCCCGGACGGCCGACCTCGCCGACGCCGAGCTCCGGCGGCGCGGCGGTTTCCTCGCCACCGCCCGTCGCGCCCGGGAGAGCGAGCTGGCCGTGCGCCGGGAGGCCGAGCTCGCCGAGGGCCACGCGGCGGTCCGGTTCTCCGGCTTCGTCACGGTGACTGCGCCGACGGTTGAGCAGCTGGCCGAGGCGTGTGACGCGACCGAGCAGGCGGCCGGCCAGTGCCGGCTCGAGCTCCGGCGGCTCTACGGCGATCAGGAGCAGGCGTTCACGTACACGTTGCCGCTGGGCCGGGGGCTGCGGTGACGCCGTCGCCCGGGACCGGCGGCCGGCTGCCGGCACACCAGCTGACGACCCGCAACCTCGGCGCGGCGTACCCGATGGTCGCTGAACCCGGCTTCGGCCACCGAGGGGTGCTCATCGGTAACGACCTGCTCGGCGGCTCGTTCGTCTTCGACCCGTTCGAGCTCTACGCCCAGGGCATCGTCAGCAACCCGAACATGATCGTCTTCGGGCAGATCGGCCGGGGCAAGAGCTCGTTCGTCAAGACGTACCTCTGGCGTCAGGCCGTCTTCGGGCGTCGAGCGTGGGTGGTCGACCCGAAGGGGGAGTACGGCGCGCTGGCCGAAGCGTGGGGCGTTCGACCGATCGCCCTCCGGCCGGGCGGGAGCGTCCGGTTGAACCCGTTGGAGCACGGCCCCGAAGTCGCCAGGGGGCTGGGGTCGGCATCGGCGACGGGGGGCCACGGCCGTCCGTCGGAGGGGCCAGCTGACGAGCCGCGGCGCGGGTCGCCTTCGGCGGACTATCGCCAGCTCGACCTACTGGCGTCGCTGGCTACCGCTTGCCTGGGCCGCGTGCTCCAGCCGCGCGAGCGCACGGCCATCGATCTCGCGCTGACGACGGTCGGGCACCGGCGAGCCGAGCCGACGCTGCCGGCGGTCGTCGACGCGCTGCTCGACCCGACGAGCGACGTCGCGGCGACCGTGCGCACCGACCGGGCGACGTTGCTCGAGGACGGGCGAGACGCCGCCCTGGAGCTGCGTCGGCTGGTCCACGGCGACCTCCGCGGCATGTTCGACGGCCCGACGACGCCCGGGCTCGACCTCGCCGGGCCGCTCGTCGTGCTCGACCTGTCGGCGCTGTACAACTCCGCGGCCCTCGGCATCCTGATGGCCTGCGCGACCGCATGGCTCCAGGCCGCCCTGGCTCGGCAGGCCGGTGAGGCGAGCCGGAGCGGGGACGACGCGGTGGGTGGCGTCGACGAAAACACTGGTCCCCGCGGAGGGAACGGCGCTCGGGTGCTCGTCGTGGTCGACGAAGCCTGGGCGGTGCTCGCCGACCTTGGTATCGCCCGATGGCTCCAGGCGTCGTGGAAGCTGTCGCGGGCGTACGGGGTCGGCAATATTGCCGTGCTCCACCGGCTCTCGGACCTCCGCTCGGTCGGATCGGCCGGGTCGGAACAGGTCGGCCTGGCCACCGGCCTGCTCTCGGACTCCGAGACGCGGGTTGTCTACGCGCAGCCGGCCGGCGAGGTGGCGGCGGCCAGTGAGCTGCTGTCGCTCTCGCCGACGGAGGCCGAGCTGCTGCCGCAGCTGCGCCGGGGCGTGGCGCTCTGGAAGGTCGGGCAGCGGGCGTTCCTCGTCCAGCACCTGTTGAGCCCTATGGAGCGGCGTCTCGTCGACACCGACGCGGCGATGGCCGCTCGCTGAAGGGCCGACCGGTGTCAGTGCCGCTCTTGTTCGCCGCTGTCGGTGTGGCGGTGGTCGCGGTGGCCGCAGCGGCCGTCGCTTCGGTCGCCGGCCTGGTCGGGAGGTCGCATGCGTCCCCGCCGCACGACCGCGGTGCCCGGTGGGCCCGACGCCGAGACCTCGGGTCGCTCGTCGTCGGCGGCTCCGAGCCCGGTCGGCTCGTCCTCGGTGGGATCGCCGGTCGCCGCGGCTGGCGCCGACGGACCGCGCTGGCCGCGGAGCGGGCGCAGTCGGTGACGGTCGTCGGCCCGACGCAGAGTGGCAAGACGACCGGGCTCGCGATCCCGGCCATCCTGGGTTGGGAGGGGCCGGTCGTCGCGGCGAGCGTCAAGACGGATCTCGCTCGCGACACGCTTGCGTGGCGTCGCCGTTGCGGACGCGTGTGGTGTTTCGACCCCGGGCGCACGACGGGCCTGCCGCCGAGCGAGTGGTCGCCGTTGACGGTGGCCGGCACGTGGGCCGGCGCCCGCCGGGTGGCCGCCGACTTGACCGAGGTGACCCAGGGCGCGACGACGACGGCCGACAGCGAGTTCTGGTACGCAACGGCGGCCAAGCTCCTGGCCCCGCTGCTCTACGCGGCGTCCAGCGGCGGGCGGACGATGGCCGACGTCGTCCGGTGGGTCGACACGCAGGAGGTGGCCGAGGTGGCCGACCTGCTCGAGGCGGCTGGCGCGACGTCAGCGCTCCAGGCCGCGCGGGCGACGTGGCAGCGCGACGATCGACAACGCAGCTCGGTGTACACGACTGCCGAGACGATCCTCGAGCCGTTCGCGGAACCAGGCGGGGCGCCGGTCGACGGCGCCGGCCGCTCGGCCGGCCGGGTCGACCAGATCGATCCCGCCAAGCTGCTGACCGGGCCGCACACGTTGTACCTCTGCGCACCGGCGCACGACCAACGCCGACTGCGCGGCCTGTTCGTCGCCCTCGTCAAGCAGGTCCTCGACGCGGCGTTCGTTCGGTCGTCCCAGCGCGGTGCGGCGCTCGACCCGCCACTGCTCGTCGTCCTCGACGAGGCGGCGAACATCGCACCCCTGGCCGAGCTCGACGGGCTCGCGGCGACCTGCGCGGGGCACGGGGTACAGCTCCTTACGATCTGGCAGGACCTGGCCCAGGTCACCGCCCGGTACGGTGTCAACATTCAGTAAGGGATGGCTCCTGATAAGGAGCAGTGCGCCGCTTAGTAGGAGATTCCCGGATCACCGCCACCCGCCGGCGAGACAAAGTTCAGTCTTCCCGGCCCCGACACCTCCCAGTTTTCGTAGCGAGGACCGGGGTCCGCCTCAATACGTGATCCGTCACTGAATGAGAGCCGTAGCCGTCCGTCCGGGGTCGCGTTGGCAACCGTGAAGCGAGCGTGCCGGAGGTTTAGCAGCGAGGTCGCAGAGTGCCACGGCCCCCTTGCGTCAACCTGAACATCCTGACCGTCAGCGGTGTGATGGACCAGAAGTCCCCCGAAACGGATCTGAGTCCGACTTGCCATGCGCTCACCTGATGGGGGATCGCCATACGCGATCAGGTAGAGCTCCCCACCAAACCACACGTCACAGATTTCGAACCCAGTGATCGGGAGCTGCCATGGTCCGGCATCGTCGCCTCTCATCATGGTGACGGTACCGAGGTTCTCTCCCGGGGAAAGACCAAATTGTCTGAGAGGGACAGATGACTCTTGAACGTTACCCAGTTGTTGGGTCGTTTCATCGCTCAGTGCCCCGGTCATACTTCGCTCAGAAGCAATCCTCTTAGATCAACGATCTGGACCTCCGCACCTCCCAGTGCCTCTCGAATAACGTTGACGGGCTCGCTCGTCGTCAGGATAATTTGACCAGCTTCTCCAGCCGCAAGGGTAAGGAACTCGCTGAAGCTCTCTACCTCCTGTTGACGTGGCTCGTCCATCATGAGCAAACCTGGATGAGGACCACCGACCGCTAGGGAGACATGCATCAGCGATAGGGCATACGACCACCGCAATCGGATGACGTCGCTAGCGGATGCCTGGAAGCCGACGTCATCATATCCGACGACGCTGGGCTTACCGGATACCGGTAGCTCGATCTCATCTACGGGGAAGCTGGTCACCCCGACCGAACGGAGCATCTGTCGGAACTGTTCCGTCCATGCTTCGAGGCGTCGCCGCTCCTCATCGGTTAGATCGGTGGTTCCGAGCGCTCTCCGTGCTGCGAGCGTCTGGCGAAGGTCTTCCGCAACGGTTTCCATCTTGTCGGAAGCATCGATCAGATCAACACGCAAGTTCTGAAGATCAGCTCGACGGTTCTCTTCTTGGATGCGCTCTTGCAGCTGCGCGATCGACGGCATCGTGTCCGGCGTGATGAGGTCGGCCTTGATTGCCTTGACCTCCCGACGTAGTTCATCGGCTTCGCGTTCGAGCTGCGTTCGGATCAGGACTTGGTCGTTGGCTGAGCGCTCTGCGTCCTCCTGTAGCGACTTGATGGTCTTTGCCTGTTCCGACAAGACCACCAATGATTGTCCATAATCCAGGGTGGCGAGATCCGGTTGGTGTTCTAGGCCTTCAAGTGATTGTTGGCAGGTTGGACAGTCTCGGTGACCGAACGTAGCGACCGCCACGGGCGACCCAAGACCGACCAAGACATTGAGTTGTTCGTATCTTCTCCGCTCCTCCTCGATCGCAGCTAGTCGCGTCCGCAATGAGCCAAGCTGGGTATGGATCATGTCGAGCGTGTCCTCAACAGAAGCAAGGGATCCAGACAGCTCGCGCATCCGCTGCATTGCAACGGCTAGTCGGTCGTTGAGTTCCTCGGTATTTGGCCGTTGCTCTAGATCGTGAGGCGTCGTTAGTTCAATACCAGCGTGCGGCGCCTCCAGTGCGGTCTCTATCGGCACCCAACTTGATCCTTGCAAGACTTCAGCCGTTACCTGGACCGTCGTTGGCACCGTCGCTCCAGCCTGATTTCTTCGCAATGCCTCCCACTTGGGGGGCCCAATAAGTCGAGCCCCACGAAGACCTGCCGACGACTGTAGGCCAGCCGAGAGAACATCCCATTGACGTCGCAGATTCGTTTCGTGATCAAGCAGGCGTTGCATTTTACGCGCTCGTTCAATGAGATTGAGTCCCAGATAAAACTCAACTCCTCGCTGCAGTGGATCACGAACCTGGAGGTACATTGGGATTCGAGGAATTACGCCAGACCAGCCGGTCTTCTGCTCGATGGCTAGAAAAGGAAAGAGAATTTCCGGATAGAGTGGCACCTCGTTTGCACTGTTATAGGTGGGTACCAACGGCAATGACCATCCCAGGAAATCGGTTAGCAATTTACGGAAACCGAATTCGCCCACCGTCGCGCTGGGTCGCCTGACGAAGTAATCACGACGTTCGGAATCCGGCATAGAGCCGGTAATCCCACCAAGCATCCACGTCGCTACGAGGTGATGATCCGTCGTTCCAGCCACAGCCCGCCGGGCGGTAAGAAGACCGCCACGATCGTTTTCAATCTCAACCGTCACCGAGGAATTGACGACTCGGTACGTCTGACTACCGAACTTGATTTCCTCCGTCAACGCCCGCGTAAGCAGGCCGTGTTGTCGGCCAGAGCCGTACATGCCCTCTAGTCCCAACCCATAGATGAGAGACTGGAACAGTAGGGACTTGCCGATGCTGTTCGTCCCGCTGATGATGACGAGCCCCTTGTCAAAACGCAGTTCAAACTCGGCATTAGGGCCCTCGGTCTCAACATCGATTCGCACCGCTCTGAAGCGCATCACTCGGCCAACGCCCCCAGTACTCTGGTCAGTCGTGATTCATTCAGGGGGCCCAGAGTCTCCAAAAATGCCTTTTCGACCGTGAATAGGCTGTTGCTAGCGTTAATTTCTGCTGCAAGAGCCTTTCCTCTATCGGTGAGCTGGATCTTCTTCGTCCCAGTAATGTCGACGAGGTTCAGTCCGTGACCGAGCGTGATCGTGACGTTCAGCTCTGGGTCAATCCGCACGGTGGAGCGATCCATCGGTCGTTGCCCAGAGAGCCAGATCGTCAACAGCGCCCGCGTCCCATCCGTTTCCATTGACCAAGTAAGAAGGTGCAAATAATCGAGACGAGCCTGACTCTTCTTGAATCGGGAGAGGATTAGACACATCAACCCCGTGCGCCAAGGTACTCGGTTCCGAACAGAGATAAGAACGGGAGCGTTGCTGAATAGAATTTCGGCGTCACCTGAAACTGAAGGGCTAAGGGCCATCACGGTACCTCTACAAAATTAAGAGGACATTGCTGAAGCCAGTCGGTTATGCATTTCCAAGCCAAGAATTCGGCGTTACCATGCGTGGTGACACTTGAGCTGAACCGCTCTACAAGGCTCTTCCGAAGACCGAGATAATATTGGGCGGGTCCACCCTCACCTGCCGCCGAGAAGATCATTTCCTTACGAGCAGCTTCGATCATCGACTCAAAGTGACTGGCTACGTCAGGCGTACGATCTCGCCACCGGTCGAGGAGATTGTCACCTCCAAGTTGCCCTTCGAGTAGGACTGCTCGATGCTCGCGTCGAATAGCCGCATCCTTGAGGAGAGGGATTCTGGCAAGCTTGGCGTCCATTTTGTCGACGAGAGCGCCCTCGACTGCGCCGAAATCAGCTCCTACTGGTGATTCCGGTGGCCGATCGAGATCGCTTTGGAAATTCTCGGTTTGAGTAATAAAACGATTGGCCTTTGTATAAGTAGTAGTTGAGTGCACCTGCACCTGAAAGGGAATTGAAATAAATGGCAATGTCCATTTAATGACCTCGGCTGCTTTGCTTACGCAGTGCTCGATGACGGCCGCTGATTGATGCACTGGCGTAAGTAGTACCCAGGTATGAAGCTTGATGTCGCCAAGTAGCGGCACAAGCTTGTCCTTAAATTTCTTCAATTTGGCTAGGTCGGTCGTAATCTTGTTCTTTTGCAGAGTCGCCCGCTTGCTCGGAGCAAGAGGTTCATCTTCGGGGGCGTAGCACTGGTAGGCCATGCCGTCCACGGTGTAGGCATCGAGCCCTCGGTCGCCTCCATCCTGGTCTGGGATTGGGATCACCTTCTCGACTCCAAAATGGTGCTGGAGCATAGCGATGGCATGTAGCTGCCACTGCTCGGGATCCCAGGATACGGCCGCCACGATGCGATTTTTGCAGAGCGCGAGCCGTGTGTGCTGGATGTGATCGCACTGAGAGCCAGATACGCCGGCTCTCGATCTCTGAGCATCCAGTCCAGCTGCAACAAACATCGAATAGATACTATCGAACAGGTGTTCGCTGCCGATCGGCAGAGTTCGTGGTTGGGCGGTTCGTCCTCTTGCATTTTGAACCACCTGAGCAGGTGGCATGGTGCGAGGTCGGTACCTCTGCTCTAAATCATGACGTTGCCGTCGTTGTGATCCGAGACACATCTGAGTGTGAAGTTCATGGTTCTAGGCAGCACTGATTCCAGTCCCAACCTCGATCCTTAGCGGCCTTGTAGTAGGCCTGGGCGGCATCTCGGTAGCGATCTCCGGGGTTGCGATTAAAGTGGCGCCCGATGCAGACGGCACCAACTGGGCCGGATCCAGCTTCTCTGAGTGCCGCAGCCGCACTCTGTAGGCGTGATCCGGTAGTGAACGTGTCGTCGATCAGAAGAATCGGCGCGCCACGGTCCACATCAGCGGTGAGTTGAAAGCGGTCGGCCCCATACCACCGGCTGCCGTCGTCATCACTTCGGGCCGTCAGAAGTCGTACGTGCCGGTCCTTGGTTGCGCCGATTATCGACCCCACGATGTGCTCAAGCGGGTGGTTCGACCGCTGTTGGGTGGTTGGAACGGTAGTGACGTGAGGGAACCCGGACACCCCCGCAGCGTCAGCTACGCAGCACTCGTGGTCGGTTAGCCACCGCCAGAGAACGGCCGCCAAGCCCATGGCCGGACGTCGACGAGTCAGTCCGTCGTAGCGTTGGTCCTTGTACACCCAGAGATCGCGAGCCAATTGCTCGCCTTTGACGGCAAGGCCCACGAAGCTCAAGGCACTCGCCGTCACTGGGAGTTCTCGCGTCGCGGAGTTGCAGCCGTAACAGCGCTCGTATCCTTCGCCCATCGAGGTGTGGCACACCGGGCAGACTCCGGGTCCGGCCGGTAGCACTGGTACTAGATGATTCTCATACGGCGCGCTGAGTTCGTTGACGGTGGGCACGGGGAGAGCTTCACGCCCAACTCAAGTCGTCGCTTCGCAGCATCGCGGCGCCCAGTTGGGAAACAACATCGTCCACGGTTTCTACGACCGTCGCTCCCGGTCGGTTGGCGTAATCACGCGCCCAATCATGTTCAAGCAACGAGCTCAGAAGGAAAACTTGTCGGCCATGCTCGAGTGCCAGCCTGGCCTGCATCCGAGCCCCGCTCTTCCACGCCGCTTCGATGACCACCGTTGCAGTGGCGTAACCGCTCATCACGGCGTTCCGCATGGGGAAAGACTGCTTGGTGGGAGGCGCGTCCGGAAGAAACTGCGACAACACCATTCCCTCGCCGGCAATGCGCTCCTGGAGTCGAACGTTCTGCGCGGGATAGGCCCGCCGAAGCCCGGTACCAACGACAGCCACCGTTCGACCGCCGACCTCAAGGGCGCCGAGATGGGCGGCCGTGTCGATCCCGGCGGCCAGACCACTGATGACCGTGATACCGCGGTCGGCTAGCTCTCCGGCTAGGTCGCCCGCCCGCCTGACTCCTGCAGGGCTGGCATCACGGGTGCCAACGATGGCCACGCCCTCCGCGTCCCGGAGTTCCGGGGATCCGCGCCAAGTGACGAAAGGTGGGCGCTGGTGAATCGTGAGCAACTGGTGAGGGTAGTCATCGTCCAGCAAGGTGGCGAAATGGATGCCCTCTCCTCGCCAGGACTGGATCATGGCCTCCGCTTCGCTGATTTGGTCCGTTAGCGAATCTGGATCCGCGAAGAACGTTCCCTGAGCGTCGGAGCGCGAGAGAACCTGGACCGCGCTTCCGCATTCCTCGACTTGGTCAGCGATGGATGCCCACCCGCGTTTCGATCCCAACAGGAGCGCCAGGACAGCGGCTTGCTCGCTCACCGACATCCACCTGAGTCTACCTTGTAGGCGAACATATGTTCGCTATACCCGGTGGACCGGCTCTGTAGCGAAGGGGCCACGCTCCTCAGCCTCCCACGATGGCTCCGCTCTGACGAGAATCGCATGACACACAACGGTCGGGAGTGTGCCACTACTTGTGCTCCAGGTTCTCGGGTTGCGGCTGCCCGATTGGCACATACCGGGCTGCCACTCGCCACTTCTTCGTGTCCGGGTCGAAGAAGGCCCGGGCGTCGAAGCGGCCAGTCGCCTTCGGGTCGAGCGTCGCCGGCGATGCGCGCCGGAAGTCCAGGGCGAGACGCGAGGCCCGTCCCACGTCGTTGAGCTTCCAGGTGAGTTGGTGGACCGTCCCCGGCGACTGGATCAAGGCCAACCGGGTCGCTTCCATCGGCGTCCTCGGTGCCCGGGGCGGTTCGGCAGGCCACTCCTCCAGGGTGCCGTCGAGCGTCGTGTCGGCGAGGCAATAGCTGTCGTCAGCCCTGCCGGCGCCTCGTCGTCTCGGTCGGGACGGAGTCATGGTTGTTCTGTGCTCGGTTGGTTGGTGGTTGATCAGCTGTTTGGTTGTTGGTTCTGATCGTGTTGGCAGTGGTTGGCCTGTCCGCTTAGTTGGACGGCACGTATGCTACCTGCGGTAGCTGATTCGGGATGGGCGCCGGCGCCGGCTCGGGAAGGAGCGTCTGATCAGATGAAGGGCGGCTTCCACTTCTACCGAGGCTCGGGCGTGGCCGCCGCTCGCTACTTCGACGAGGGCCACCGGGGGGCCGAGGCGTACTACACCGAGCAGGCCCGGGTGGCCGTGGCCATCGATACCTGGTGCGCCGGGGAGAAGGTGGGGACGACCACCCTCGCCGAAGCCGGCGACCTGGTGAAGTGGGTCGAGGGCATGGACCCGCTGACCGGCGAGGTGAAGGGGGTGATCCGCTCCGGCGGTCCGGAGCGCCAGCCTTTGCGGTTCGTCGAGGTGGCCATCAACAACCCGAAGTCCCTGTCGATCGTCGCTTCGCAGAACCCGGTGGTGGCCGAAGCGCTCGATCGCACCCTGGCCCGCCAGGCCGACGAGGTCTCTCGTTACTTCTCGGCGGTGGCGGTAACCCGGGTCGGCCCGAAGGGCGCCCAGCGCGAGGTCGGTGGTCTCCGGATCGAGACGGCCCGGGTGACGCACCTCACCAGCCGAGAAGGCGACCCGCACCGCCACGTCCACCTGATGCTCAATACCCGGGTCATGGCCCCGGACGGGAGCTGGCGGGGCCTGCACTCGGCCGCCCTGCGTCAGCACTTGGGGGCTATCCACGAACGAGGCACCCGAGTGCTCGTGACCGACGTCGAGCTGCGCCGGACCCTGGCCGCCGAGGGCTACACCTTGGGCCAAGACGGCGAGATCGACCAGGCCCGCGACGCTGTGTCGCTTTTGTCCAAGCGCACGGCCCAGGTGGCCGAGCATCGGACGGCCATCGAGGCGAGGTGGCGAATCGAGCACCCCGACCGTGAGCCCTCCCAGCGGGTGATGAACGGTTGGGACCAGGCAGCGTGGGAGAAGACCCGCCAGGCCAAGCCGGCCGTGACTGAGACCACGGCCGAGCTGACCGCTCGCCTCGGTGCCGAGCTGGCCGAGGCCGGGTTCGATTTCGGCCCCGGTGCCCGGACCCCGATCGCCCTGGAGGAGATCTCGGTGGTCGAGATCGACCGAGACCTGGTGGCTGAGATGGTGGTGGCCACGCTGTCGGGCCAGAAGAGCGCCTGGTCCAAGGCCGACCTCTCGGCCGAGGTCGAGCGGGCCGTGCTGGCCACCGGCGTGACTGGCCCCGGCGAACCGGTGGGGGAACTGGTGGGGGAGGTGGAGACCCGGGCGCTCGCCCAGTGCCGCTCCGTCCTCGATCCGACCCGACACGCTCCGACCGCCATGTCCAAGCACCTGACTTCCGACCAGGTAGTCGTCGCCGACTGGGCCTTGAACACCGGACTGGCCGGGCTGGCCGGCGGCGAGGGTGGACGCGACCACGACGCCTTCGCACTGGCGGAAGCCAGCGGCTTGGGCGCCGGTCAGGCCGAGGCGGCGGCCGCGGTGGCGGGGGACCGCCGACTCGAGGTGGTGATCGGCCCGGCCGGCGCCGGCAAGACCACGCTGTTGGCCGTGGCCCGAGACCGCCTGGTCGACCAGGGCCGGGAGCTGACGGTGGTGGCCCCCACCCGCAAGGGCGCGATGGTGGCGGCCAAGGAGCTGGGGGCCGAAGGTTCTTCCCTCTCCAAGCTCCTCTACGCCCACGGTTGGCGATGGGACGCCGCCGGCCGTTGGTCGCGGCTCGAACCGGGCGAGCTGGACCCCAAGACCGGCCGGCCCTTCGAGCCCCGGTCCACTCTCAGTGCCCGGTCGGTCATCGTCGTCGACGAGGCGGCGCTCATGACCGTCGACCAGGCGGTGGCGTTGGTCGACCTGGCGCACGAGACCGGTGCCGCCGTCCGCCTGGTGGGCGACCCCCGCCAACTCGGCGCGGTCGGCCGGGGCGGGGTCATGGAGACGGCCAGCCGTTGGGCGGCGGACCCGCTCACCTTGGACGAGGTGCACCGGTTCGTCCATCTGACGACTGACGAGGACGGATTGCCGGTGACGGTGCCCGACCGGGCCTACGCGGCGCTCACCTTGGCCATCCGAGAAGGCGACGACCCCTTCGCTGCGGCCGACCAGATGGTCGAGCGAGGCATGCTCGTCGTGCACGGCAGCGACGAGGAGGCAACGGCCGCGCTGGCCGACGAGGCCGCCCGGGCGGCCGAACGGCCGGGCAGCCTGGCTGTCACCGTGGCCACCAATGCCGAGGCCCTGGCGGTGAACGAGACGGTCCGGGACCGCCGGGTGCTGGCCGGCACCGTCGACGACCGCCAGGTGGCCGTCGGCATGGACGGGGTACGGATTGGAGCCGGCGACCGGATCGTCACTCGCAAGAACGATCCAGACCTGGGCGTCGCCAACCGGGAAGCCTGGACGGTTGAGGAGGTCCAACGAGGTGCGGTTGTCGCCCGTGACGGCGAGCGACGAGTCACCCTCGACCGGGCGTATGTGGCCCAGGCGGTCCAGCTCGGCTACGCCACCACCGACTACGGAAACCAGGGGATCACCGCCGACCGGTCCATTGCCTGGGTGAGCCAGACGACGACGGCCGGCGGGCTGTACGTGGCCGCCACCCGGGGCCGGTTCGAGAACACGCTGCACGTCGTGGCCGGCGACCTCGACGACGCCCGGGACCAGCTCGTCGCCGCCCTGCAACGAGATCGGGCCGACCGGGGCCTGGACGCCGCTCGCCGCCGCGCCGAGCACCAGGCCACCCCGGTCCATGCTCCGGCCGTGCACCAGCCGATCGACCCGACCACCTGGCACTCGGCCGGCGAGCTCGACCGTCGGGCTGGGGCGATCGAGGCCCGGCTGCGCAGCGGGCTCTTGGCCTTCCCGACCACCCCGGTCATGGACCAAGCGGCGTGGGACCGGGCCAATATCGAGGACCGTCAGGTGGCGGCCGACGCCCGAGCGCGGGCCGCCGGCCACCGGGCCGCCCTGCACCAGATCGCCGCCGGCCGGGATGAGCTGACGACGACGGCCCGAGCGGACTACTTCGGTGCCCGAGAAGCGGCCCGCACCATCGAGAGCGGACCAGGTCGTCTCGGCCGGCGGGCCGACCAGGTACGGGTGGCCGAGGACCTCCGGTCACAGGCGGCCGAACGGTGGAACGACAGCCAGCTCCCCGGATCGGGCTGGACCGATGGCGCCGTCGAACAGTCGGCCGTCAACGCCGTCGACCGCCGGTTGCGCCCGCTGATTGCGCACCACGACACCGAACGCACGCACGAAGAAGCAACGGCGGCCCGGCTCGACCGGCAGGTCGTTGACCGGGACGCGGCCCAGCAACGAGCCCGGCTGCTGAACCACACCGTGGCTCCCCGCCGCCGAGCCCTCGTCGCCGAGGCTGAGCGTGATCGGGAAACGCTGACGCACGACCGCGCCGAACGGGACGAAAGAGCGCACGGCATGACGCCCGAGGAGATCAGTGCGGCCGATGCCGCCCGGGAGGACTACCTGCGAACCGAGATGGGCGTCGACGTGGTCGTCTCGGCGCCCGCCGTCAACGAGTGGGGGTTGCCCGAGGGGATCAGCCCGGACGTTGACTTTGAAGGTCCCGACTTCGGGTTGTGATCCGAGCGGCGAGCTGGCCGCCGGGGTTGCTTAGAGCGATACGCCGTCCAGCAGCTCGCCGACGTCGCTGCACTCAAGCACTTGGGCCAGCCGGGCCAGGTTGATGATCGCCACGTTCCGCTCGCCTCGTTCGACCGAACCGAGGTAGTCGTAGTTGAGGCCGGCCGCTTCGGCCACGGCCTGACGGGACAGGCCGAGAGCCTCCCGTCGCTTCCGCAGGCGCTTGCCGAGGGATCGCAGGAGCGCTTGTTCGTCCTTGCTGTTCACCATCTGATGACCGATGGCACGGACTATGAGTAGTATGGTCTATGAGTAGTAAATGTCCTGTGCACCAGTCGATCATAGAGAAGGAGGACGGCCGTGCCCGAGAACGAAGAAGCAGCTCGGAGCGACCCCAAGCCTGCAGGGGACGAGGTGGGGGAGGGGAAGCCGTTCTCGGTGAGCGATCGCCTGGCCCTGCTCGCCTCCTACGTCCAGCCGGACGGTCGACTCCGCGTGCCCGGCTTGTCGGTCACCGACCGACGCGGCGACGAGCGGATCGTGCTGGCGGTTGACGATCGAGAGGCGAAGGTAGAGGTCAAGATCGCTCCCGACTGGTCACCGTGTGGCACCAGCTCGGCTGCCCTCTACGCCAGTGACGGCGACGATGTTGACCTCTACGCTGCGGCCCCGACGGTCGGTGTCCGACTCCGGGTGGGCGGGGATGATGCGGTGACAGTGTCGGCGGCGCTCACGACCGACCGGGGTGTCATGGGGGCGGGCAAGCCGACGCTCTACTTCTCGCCCTGGTGCAGCATCGAAGACCGTTGACCGCTGATGATGGCAAGGTGGCAGCGGGAAGGAGCGTACGAACTGGTACCGCGCCAGGCAACGTTAACCCTGACAACTGGCGGATTCCCGAAGGGACTCGGCGCGCCGATTCTCTATCGGCCCAACAAGACCTTCAGGAGGTCGTACGCTGCGTCACCGATCACCCCGCCGGTGACAGCAGTCGCGGTCCATGAGAGTGCCATTCCCAGTGACGTTGCGTATCGGCCATTCGATGAAGGCTCGACGGAGCCCGGTGCCAAGTATGGGTCGACATCGTCGGTCGCCCATCCGGTTAGACCCTCGGTGATCCGTCCGAGCGACATCGGTCTCCCGGTCATCGACTCCTCGATCCGGATGCTCCGAAGCGAGGCCCAGTCCGGTTCCCGGGCGTAACACATGAAACTCACCAAGTCGGTTTCGCCCGAGTAGCGCCAGAGGTGACCTTGATCACACCCGGCGTCACGCTGACCGCGGTGGACGGTCTCTTCGATACTGACGAATGCTCCGGGATTCATGAAGCGGGGGTACTGGCGTCTCCAGAACGGATCGTCAATGGGTACCGCCTCGGGTTCGATCGCACCGTAGGCAGACATCCCGGCGAAAAAGAGATCCCATGAACCACCACTTCTCACGTCCAAGAAGGCTCGGTTGGTCTCAAGGTCGCGCCACACCGGCGAGGCCGGACGCGCGAAGACGATGCTGATGAGCCGCTGACCGAGCGGCTCTCCGGGAGTGCCCCACGCGGGTGCTCGCCGAAGTACGTCATCGAACGTCAGGGCTTCGAGCACCCTGCAACATTAGATCTACGCATGCCGTCGTGATCTGTGACGCCGGAGTTCGTCCCGGCCGATAGTGCACAATTAAGCCCCCTCCGGGGGCAACGACCACGATCGCTGACAGACCACTTCACCACGGCACCGTCAAGGGCCGCCCGTCACTCGTGCCAGGCTGCCGGCGCTGCCGGCCACCCTTGACCGTCCACCGTCCCTCCGAGTACGCCAGCTCGGTAACCGGGAGTTGGTACCCGCCTTGGTACGGGCGTTGGTACTCCGCCGAGTCCTGATCCACCTCGCGCCGGTCGTCCGGCGGGCGCCGCGCTGACGGAGTGATCAAACAAACGGGCCAATACTGCGGGCCGTTCCCCCGACCGTTCCTCCACATGGACCCGAGCTGGTGTGAACGGGTGGGGGAGCGGCCGGGGGAATCGAATACCCGAGGTGCCCACGCCCCGGGATCGGCTGGCGGACGTTTGGGGGAACGCGGAGGCCGATGATCCCGATTATGGGTGAGCCATCGTGACGAACGAGGAGTGGCTGGAACAGCAACTGGCCGCCGCGCCCGTCCTCTCCGACGAGGCGTGGGCGGCCATCGCTTCGATTATTGCCAGACGACCTCGACCCGTGAGGGGTCGAAGCGACACCCCTTCTTCTCGGCCGGCTTCACCACCACCGACTGGAGCGCACGGCGCACGACGGCCTGACGCTCGTCGAGCGCAAGGGTCGGCCACGACTCAGCGACGTTCGTCGGCTGATTAGCGCGCAACATCTGGTCACGCAACCAGGCCGCTCGCTCGGTGCGAAGCCGGTTGGCTTCGTGCTCTAGCTTCGTTACGACCGGGAACACGGTCTCAGAAGAGAGGTCGCCGACGGCGAAGGCTGCCATTAGCTCGGAGACCCGGGTAGTGGCGGCTGTGAGGTCCGCTTCGCCCGTCCATGGCTGGATCTCGTGGGCGACGTGACGGTCGGACAGGTAGCGAAGCACAAGCTCGGTAACGAGTTCTTCCAAAAGAATCCCTGACACGCTCATGCGACCGCAGCCGCCGTTGTGGGATGCCGGCTTACAGGCGTAGATCAGCACCTGTCCGCGACGGGGGTTCGTGCTAGCCACCATCTTGGTGCCGCACCGTCCGCACCGCACTAGGCCGCTCAGAAGGTGCTTGCAGCCGCCAGGGTGCGTGTAGGCGCCCGTCCGTGCCGGATCGAGGATAAAGGAGCACAGCGCCTCCCACGTGTCCATGTCAAGGATCGGCGGCCGTTGCGCCATCACTCGATCGCCGTTGGCGTCAACGGCGATCTTTCGTTGATGGACGCGGTAGCCGGCAATGGTGGGAGAGACGAGGAGGCGACGCACCGTCGACTGACGCCAGACACCGCCGGTCGGAGTCTTGACGTCCTGTTCGTTCCAGCGTCGAGCGATCGAGTGGATCGACATGCCGTTCAAAACGTCAATGGCCGCCTTGCGGATCAGTTCAGCCTCTGATGTGCAGATGGTGACTCTGTCGTCTTCGTATCCGAAAGGGCGAGAGCCGCTGCGGGGGATGCCCTTTTGCGCCAACTCTAGGTACTTTCGCCTGAGTCGTCGGGAAGTGTCCATCGAGGACTTGTTGGCGAAGGCCACCATCACCCGGGCCATCGTGCGTCCATCGGGCGACGAGAGGTCGATGTCGCTTTGCACGGTGGCGAACACGAGGCTGGCCCGTTGATCGAAGACCTTGATAGCTCGCTCCAAGTCAGCCGGCTGGCGGGCGAAACGATCGAGGTCGTAGGTCACGACCCCCCCAATGGTCCCCGCGGCAAGGTCGGCCAGCAGACGCTCGAACTCTGGCCGGATCACCTTGGCGTCGAAAGCGGAGACGTCGTTATCGACGTAGACGCCACTCACCTCCCAATGTCGGACCTTGGCGATGGTTTGACAGTCCTCCTCTTGACGACCCACGCCGAGACGGGTGCCTTCGGGGTCCTCAGAGATACGTGCGTAGATACCGATCTTCATATCCATATCTTAAACGAACCTGTAGTGGCGACCGGGCCGCGACGGTCGTCAACAACCATCGGGCGAAGGTCTTCCTCTCCGGAACGTCCGACCCCGGCACGCTCGACCGGGCGAGCCACCTCGTCGGCGACGAGGAGCTGTTCGTTCCGTCGACGTCGAGGGATTCGGGCGGCCACCGGGTCAGAACGTCGGCGCCGGTCCAGCGACGGCTGCTCCCGCCCGACGCGCTCCGCCGGCTGCCGACCGGGACCGGCGTCCTCGTCTACGGCTCGTTGCCGCCGGCCCGTCTGGCGCTCCGGCCGTGGTGGCACGACCCGACCCTGCGTTCGAAGGGTGTGGGGCCACGTCCCGGCTCGACGGAGCCGGGCCGTCGGCCCGCTAGGACGGACGGTTACAGTGCGGGACCATGAGCCGTGAGGGTGCGGGCCTGATCGACGGGGCCGTCGACCCCGATGGGCCGATGCCGATGATCGGCCTCTACGAGGCGATCTTCCGCCGGCGCGACGTTCGGGCCGAGTTTACCGGCCAGCCGATCCCGCCGGCGGCCCTCCGCCGGATGCTCGAGGCCGCCCACGCGGCCCCGAGCGTGGGTTTGACGCAGCCGTGGGATTTCGTCCTCGTCACCGACCCGGCGATCCGGCGGGCGTTCTACGACCACGTGCAGACCGAGCGGGCGAGCTTTGCCGGGTCACTGTCGGGGACCGAGGCGGAGCGGTTCGCGGGGATCAAGATCGACGGGATCATGGAGGCGACGCTCTCGGTGGTCGTCACGTACGACCCGGCCCGCGGGGCACCGAACGTCCTCGGGCGCAACACCATTCCCGACGTTGGCCTGTACTCGGTCTGCCTGGCCATCGAGAACCTCTGGCTGGCGTCGACCGCAGAAGGCATCGGCATGGGCTGGGTCTCGTTCTACCGGGAGGACTTCCTCCGGGAGCTGCTCGGGATCCCGAACGCCATCCGCCCGGTCGCGTGGCTCTGTCTGGGCCCGGTCTCGCACCTCGAGACCGTGCCCGACCTCGAACGACACGGTTGGCGGGACCGGGCGCCGCTGGACGCGGCATTGCACTACGACGGGTGGGACGAGACGAACGGAGAGGGACCGAATGGGCAGTAACGGCAACGGGAAGCCGACGGACGGGGGATCGGCGGCGAAAGGCGACGAACCGACGGACAGCTCGCAAGGCAAGGCCGAGACGGAAGCCGGCGAGCCGGGAACGGTCACCGCGACCCCCGAGCGGCCGTACACGTTGGCCATCGACGTCGGTGGAACCGGCCTGAAGGCCTCCGTGCTCGACGCCACCGGTGCGATGGTCGCCGACCGGGTCCGCGTGCGCGACGTCGTACCCGTTGCCACCGACCGGCGACCGCGGCATGGTGCCGGTGCTGTCGAAGCTCGTCGCGTCGCTCCCCGAGGCCGATCGGGTCTCGGCCGGGTTCCCCGGCATGGTCCGCCACGGCCACATCTTGAGTGCCCCGCACTTCGTGACCGAGTCCGGGCCGGGATCGGACGTCGACCCGAAGCTCGTCAAGGCGTGGACACGGTTCGATCTGGCCGGAGCGCTGTCCGAGGCGATCGGCAAGCCGGCGCGGGTGGCGAACGACGCCGACGTGCAGGGGCTCGCCGTCGTGACCGGCAAGGGGCTCGAGCTGGTCGTCACCCTCGGCACCGGGTTCGGCACGGCGATCTTCCTCGACGGCCAACTCCTGCCGCACCTCGAACTGGCCCACCAGCCGTTCCGCAAGGGCGAGACGTACAACGACCAGCTCGGCGAGCGGACGCGCAAGGAGATCGGCGATCACCGTTGGAACCGCCGCGTCCGTAAGGCCGCCGCCCAGCTCGACCAGCTGCTCTTCTTCGACCACCTCTACCTCGGCGGCGGCAACGCCCGGCGCGTCGTCCGCGACGACCTCGGCGAGCTGCTCGAACGGACGACCGTCGTCGACAACAGCGCTGGCATCCTCGGCGGGATCAAGCTCTGGACCGGCAACCACCTCGGCTTGTAGGCCCCAGCCGACCGCCGCCTGCTCTCGGGGACGGCTGGTTGGACGGGGTAGCATGATGTCTTCCGGGGTGCGGCGTCCGTGCGGGCCTCGTCCCGGTGGTCGGCCCGAGCGGTCGGCCCAGACGCACGGCCGGCGCTCGTAGCTCAACGGACTAGAGCATCTGACTACGGATCAGAAGGTTGGGGGTTCGAATCCCTCCGAGCGCGCCCACCACGGATTGCGGGACGTTTTCACGCCTGCCGGACCAAACCCACGCTGGCGCCGCACTCGGAGCCAGGCGTACGGCGTAAGCCATCATGGAGACATGAACCGATTCCTCGATGGCCAGGTGGGCCGAGGCATCCCGGTCGCCGGCATCCCGGGAGCCTGATGCGCCTTCTCTGCGTCTCGGACGTCCACTACAACCTGCCGCAGCTGGACTGGACCCTGGACCAGGCGGGGCAGGTCGACGTGGTCGTACTGGCTGGCGACCTTCTTGATATCGCCGGCCGGAGCCCCCTGGAGGCCCAGATCGTGGTCGTGTCGAAGTACCTGACCCGGATGGCCCGCTCAGCGGTGGTGCTGGCCTCGTCTGGAAACCACGACCTCGACGGGCCCGGGCCCGATGGCGAGCAGCGCGCCGGTTGGCTGCCGGCGGTCGACGTCCCTCAGCTCTTCGTCGACGGGGCCAGTGTGGACCTGGAGGACATCCGGTTCACCGTCTGCCAGTGGTGGGACGGGCCGCTGACGAAGGAGATCGTGGCCGAGCAACTGCGGGCTGCCGCGGTCGATCGCCCCGCCCACTGGGTGTGGATCTACCACTCCCCGCCGGCCGGCAGCCGGTTGTGCACGAACGGGCGTCGCGAATACCCGGACCCGGACCTGACGGCGTGGATCGATCAGTGGCAGCCCGACATGGTCTTCTGCGGGCACATCCACCAGGCGCCCTGGGTCGACGGCGGAAGCTGGGTCGACCGGCAAGGGCCGACCTGGGTGTTCAACGCCGGCCACCAGCCGGGGCACGAACCGCCTCACATCGTGGTCGACGTCGGTGCGCGAACGGCGAGCTGGATGGGCGCCCCGGCTCAAGAGATCGTCGACCTGTCCGACACGGACGGGGGATCACCCCGCCGAGATCGAGGTCGGCTCGATCAGTAGTCGGTCTCGGGCATGCGGGCGGAGCCAGGGCGTACCACTGCCGGGTGGGCGTGCATCAACGTTCCCAGCACTTCGTGGAGCAGGCCCAGATGGTCGCTGTGGTGGCCGTACTGATGCTTGACGTCATCGAGATAGGTGGAGAGGGTGTCGACGCGGGCAGCCAGCACCCGGGCGACGACGATCGTCACATCGGGTCGCTCGCGGAGATAGGCCGCGCCATCCTCCGCCACCAAGAAGACCGAGTCCACCTTGGCCCGAGCCGTGACCACGGCCGGCCGGTCCAACAACGAGGCGACCTCGCCAAAGATCGAACCGGCTGTCTTCACGGTGGCGATCTCGTCCCCGTCACGTTCGACCGTGACCACCCCGTCGACCAGGACGAAAAGCGACGCGATCTTCCTGCCCTGCTCGACCACGCACGATCCGGCCGGAACGGCGTGACGCGGCAGGTCAGCGCAGATGTCGAGGAGGTTGTCCATCGGTCGGGTGCCTCGTTTCCGTTCTCCTCGATGATTGTCCTATGTCTGCATCGGACGGTCCAGCCTCCGTCGGACAGAGGACCGGTTGACTCCGTCTCGTTGGTAGGTCAATTTTGAGCTCGTTCCGGAGTGCGACGAGCCGCGGGAACGCAAGCCTGGCCGGACCTTGGCCAAGCGACGACCGATGCATGAGGGGGAGTGATGGCACTCACCGAGACGCCCAGCCTGGACAACGAGCTGCAGCGGCGCCGGGCCAGCTTCCGCCATGGCTACCTGCCCCCCGACGAGCTGGTCGTCGATCCCGGCCTGCACTTCGATACCGAGGCCGACCACTCGGTCGATCCGGTGACCTACGAGGTCATCCGTTCGAAGCTGTGGAACCTCAACGTCGACCACGGCGACGCCATCCGCCGGGTCTCGGGCTCGAACATCGTGGTGGAGGGCTACGACTTCAACTGCGCGGTGACCACCGAGATCGGCGACGCGGTGACGTTCGGGGCGTACTCGATGTTCTTTGCCGGCAGTGCCGACGAGGTCATCAAGTGGACGCTCGAGCACCGGTCGATGAACGTCGGCGTCCACGACGGTGACGTGTTCCTCCAAGACGACCCGTGGGTGGGTACTTGTCACCAGATGGACACCGCGGTGTTCGCCCCGGTCTTCCACGACGGGAAGCTGTTCGCCTGGCTCTACAACTGCGTCCACCAGCGCGAGATCGGTGGCTCCCAGCCGGGTGGCTTCATCCAGGACGCCACCGACGTCTACACCGAGCCGACCTTCATGCCGCCGATCAAGCTGGCCGAGAACGGCGTTGTCCGTGAGGACCTGGTCGACGCCTGGACCCGGCGGTCCCGACTGCCGGAGATGATGGTGCTCGAACTCAACTCGCAGATGGCCGGCCTGAACTTCGCCCGCCAGCGGTTCACCGACATCCTCGAGCGGTACGGGGCGGCGACCCTGAAGGGCGTCATGTACCAGATGATCGACACGACGGCCAAGACCGTTGGGGCCCGGCTCTCCCGGCTGCCCGACGCCACGTGGCGGGACGTCCGCTACGTGGCCGGCGCTCGCCAGGACGACCCGGCCCTCTACAAGATCTGCATGGCGTTCGAGAAGACCGGTGACCGGATCAAGGTGTCGAACGCCGGGACCGACCCGTCGACCGGCTCGTTCAACATCGCTGCTGGCGTGGCCCGGGCGGTCGTGCTGAACGCCCTCCTGCCGACCCTGGCCTACGACCAATACCTGTGCGCGGCGGGCGTGCTCCGCCAGCTCGACTTCGAGTTCGAACCCGGCGCCATCACCTCGGCCGACCATCCGGCGGCGGTCTCGAGTGCGCTCGGCACCCTGGTGACGCTGACCCAGGCCCACAACCTCGGCGCCAAGATGGTCAGCGGCCTCGACCCCCTCGCCCGGCACGCCTTTGCCTCGCCGTCGGCCCACACGACGTCGAACAACGCCATGTTCGGCACGGACCAGTACGGCAACCCGTTCGCCGACCTGACGCTCGACACCGTCGCCGGCGGGGTGGGGGCGTTCAACTTCCGGGACGGCATCGACCACGGCGGCCCGGTTTTCGCCGTGTCGAACCGGATCTCCGACGTGGAGAAGTACGAGCAGACGCTGCCGTTCCTCTACCTCTACCGCCGAGAGCTGCCCGAGTCGGGCGGCCACGGCCGCTGGCGGGGCGGGGTCACCTTCGCCTGCGGCTGGGTCGGCCACCGCACCAAGAGCTCGTTCATCGCCTCGGGCGGGCTGCTCAAGAGCGTCACCCAGGGCATGGGTATCGCCGGGGGCTACCCGGCGACCGGTGGCTACAACTGGCATGCCGCCGACACCGACATCCAGCAGTGGTTCGACGACGGACGGCTCCCCGGCTCCCCAGCCGAGCTGCGGGTCATGGCCCCTCACGGTGACCTGGCCCCGATCAAGAAGTACGACAACCGGCTCGGGATCCACGACGTGTTCGAGGTGCTGCCGAACCCCGGCGCCGGCTGGGGTGACCCGCTCGACCGCACAGCCGCCCTGGTGGTCGAGGACCGCCACGAGCGTCGGGTGAACGAAGAAGAGGTAGCCGGCCTCTACGGCGTCGTCGTCGACGCCCAGGGCCAACTCGACGTCCCCGGCACCGAGAAGAAGCGCGCCGAGCTGCGCCAGGAGCGGCTCCGGGCGGCCCGGGCGGCCCGTCAGCCGGTCGAAGGCCAGGTCACGCTCGGTGACGACGCCGTCCGGGTGATCGAGGCGGTGGCCATCGGTCACACCTCCGACGGCGACGTCTTGGCCTGCGCCGGTTGCGGTCAGGTCCTCGCCCCCTCCGACGGCAACTACCGCATGGGAGCGGCCGAGCTCGACATCGACATGACAGCCATCTCGCCGCTGTTCGTGGCCCCCCACCGAGAGACCGGCGAGGACCTCGTCCTCCGCCGCTGTCTCTGCCCGGGCTGCGGCGATCTGCTCGACACCTACATCTGTCGACCCGACGAGCTGCCGTTCGCCGACGTGACCCTGGGCAAGCCGAGGGACTAGCCAGTTCGCGCTCGGCGGAGCCCGGACCGTTCTATCGGAACAACTGTTCGCCGACGCCCCGGCGCGCCTAAGGTTCGAGGTGACCTGCGGCGCGCTGTTGGCCCACGCCTCGCTGACGGGCTTCGGGACCGGTCAGTCGAACTCGACCGGAGATCGAGGCCTACCAGGGCCGAACTGAGGCCAGCCGCCGGCTGTCCCAGAGGCGGTTTCGCCATGAACGCCAGCCGAGCGAGGGTCGTGCCGATCGAGCATCAGAATCCACCAGTCGGGCGGGCGAACCGCCAAGAGTTCGCCGAGCTCTCCCGCCAGGTACGCGCCGGTCACCTCCTGGCGAGGCGACGGGGCTACTACGCGATCAAGATCGGCACGACGGTCGGCGCACTGGCGGCGCTGGTGGTCACGGCCGTCATCGTCGGCAACAGCTGGTGGAACCTGGCCGTCGCGGCCGGCTTGGCGCTTGTTCTGGCGCAAATGGGGTTCATCGGCCACGATGCCGGGCACCGGCAGATCTGCGCCCATCGACGGGGCAACGATCTGATCGGTCTGCTCCACGCCAACATGCTGACGGGGTTCAGTTTCGGCTGGTGGTTGACCAAGCACAACCGCCATCACGCGCACACCAACCGCCCGGGCAAGGACCCCGATGTGGCCCCCGGCGCACTGGTCTACGTGCCGGGCGAGGCCGCCACCCGCGGCCGCTTCGGCCGGTCGTTCGCTCGCGTCCAGCCGTTCGCCCTGGTGCCGCTTCTCCTCCTCGAGGCGATCAACCTCCACGTGGCCAGCGCCATTTCCCTGGCCCACCGGCGTGGCCGGGCGGCGCTGATCGAGGGTGCACTGCTGACCGTGCACGTCGGGGTCTTCTTCGTGGCCCCGTTCTTCCTGCTCTCGCCGCTCCGCGCTGTGGCGTTCATCACCGTGACGCAGATGTTGCTCGGGCTGTACCTGGGCGCGACGTTCGTCACCAACCACGTCGGGATGCCGATCCCGGTCCGTGGCGACGACCTCGGGTTCCTGCGCCGCCAGGTCCTCACCTCGCGCAACCTCTCCAGTCCGTCGCTGGTCGGCTTCATCTTCGGCGGACTGGACAGCCAGATCGAGCACCACCTGTTCCCGACCATGCCCCGAGCCAACCTGCGACGGGCCCGGGAGCTGGTGCGCCCGTTCTGCGCCGAACACCACATCGACTACGTCGAACAGCGACCCCACCGGGCCTACGGGGACGTGTTCCGGCACCTCCGCCGGGCCGGGGCGCGGAGTGCCATCCCGGCTGTCCAGTAGGGCGGTCGAAGCCGACTGAACGAGTCGGTCGCCGCCGAGTCATCGACAGGGGCGTGTAGTACGGTCGGGTAGCGCCCGGCCGATACGCCAGCCGTGTGTCGTTGCCGGTCACACCTCCGGGTTTCTCCCGCAATTCCTCAGCGTGGAGAGACGAGGTGACGATATGGCCGAGGCGCCGTGGCCCAACCCGGGTGCTGACGCACCGTTTTGCTGATCGCGGTCGTCGATCCGTGCGGCGTTCTCCTTCCTCAATGACGACGCGAGGGATCTCTCCGTTGGCTCTCTCCACTGGCGCGGCGGGGGCCCAGGGCGAGCACCTCAAGCTGCCGTGTCCGCGAGCGGTCATCGGTCACGCGATCCCCGTCGTGGTGGAAGCGGTCGTCGTGCCGCTCGCGCTCTTCTACCTCGTCCTCATGACGGCCGGCTTCCGATGGGCGCTCCTGGCGGCGCTCGGCTGGTCCTATCTGGCTCTCGGACGAAGAATCCGAAGAGGTGGAGCGCGTCTCGACGATGTTGTTGATCGGCACGGTCCTGTTGACCATTCGCACGGTGGTGTCGTGGATCACGGGTAGCGCGTTCTTGTACTTCGTACAGCCGACGGCCACGACGGCGGCGATCGGTCTCGTCCTCTTGGTGTCGGCGTTGATCGGACGCCCGTTCACCCAACGCTTCGCCCACGATTTCTGCCCGATCAGTCCAGAGCTTCTGGCGCGCCCCCGGGTGCGTCTGTTCTTCGTCCGGATCTCGCTCCTCTGGGCGACCGTCTTCATGGTGAACGCCGGGATTGTCTTCTGGCTCCTCTTCACCTCGTCGCTCCACGCCTTCGTCCTCGAGCGGTCGGCGGCCACCTACGGGCTCACCGCTCTGGCGATCTTCCTTTCGATCACTCGTTTCGTCGCGGCGATGCGCCGGGACGGTGTGGCGGTCGAGTGGGGTCGGAGCCGTCAGCCACGGCTGATCCCAGTCGAAGCCGACTGAGCTCACCCCCCTTCTCTCCCCCCACCTTCTCTCCCCCCTCCTTCTCTCCCCCCTCCTTCTCTCCCCCCTCCTTCTCTCCTCCTCTACTTCTTCTCCACCCTCTCGGGGACCACCGGCGGCTGACGCTGCTGCCCTGACCCGAAGCGCCGTCGCGCTTCTTGCAGAAAAGACCCAATTTTCTGGCGGGCCACGTTGATCTTCTATTTCGCCTCGGCAATTGATTGTTTGGTGGCGATGTGAGAAGGGTCCGGTCGCCACATCTGTTCAGCCCGTTTCAATAGGAAATCAAGAAATCCAAATCACGGGCGTGGTGTCGACGAATTTGGGTGTCGAGATGGCGACGACGAGCACGGAAAGACTGCCTCGGGGATACGAAGAATCACGGGAAACGATTCAGCTCAAATCGCTGATGGAGAGGACGACATCGTTCAAGTCCGTCAGCCTGTTGATCGTCGACCAGGTCCTCGTGCTCGCGTCCTGCATCGGCCTGGCGTACCTCTGGCTCGACGATCGGGTCTACGCGCTGGTGTTCGGTGTGCCGCTGCTCCTCGTCATCGCCCGTAGCCTCCGGGCGACGGAGATGCTGACGCACGAGGCGTCGCATCACAACCTCTGTCGGAAGTCGTCCACCGTCAACGACGGCCTGGCCAACGTCCTCGCGGCCATACCGGTCGGGTCGACGGTCGCCTGCTACCGGGCGTCGCACCTGGTGAACCACCACGGGAAATTCGCCAGTGACCGCGACCCGTGCCTGGAGCGGTTCGTGACAGCGAGCTTCGCCGAGCTCCCGCTCGACCGCGGCTATGGCGCGTTCGGGTTGGCGGTCGCCGCCCGCCTGCCTCGGTACTCGGTCAACTGGTGGAAGGGCGTTGGGTCGGACAAGCGGAACCTGCTCTTCACGATCGTGTGGCACGCCGTCGTCTGGTCGGCGATCGGCCTGGCCATCGGATGGCCGGTGACCATAGTGGCGCTCCTGACGTGGCTATTGGCGTTCTCGGCGCTGCTGCCGGCGATCAGATTGGTCGGCGAGAGCGAGGAGCACGACTACGCCGCGTCGAACGAATTCTCCGGAACGTATTCGTCGCTGGGCCGGCTCCAACGGGTGGTCTTCCACCCGCACGGCGACGGCTACCACGCCGAGCACCACCGTTACCCGAGGGTGCCCCATCACAACCTCCGCAAGACGCGGCGGGGGCTGCTCGACCTCGACCAGTCGTGGGCGCGTTCTCCTGTCCGATACCGGGTCGTGACGGACGCCCGGCCCGCCGGGCAGGCGGCGGTCTCGGTCTAGGGTTCGACCCACGAGGGTTGGAGGCCGAGACGGGGGGACCATGGATTCGGAGCTGTCGCACCCGATCTCGGTGACGATTGACGACGCGGTCCGAGAGCGGCACCCCGACGTCCGGGTCCGCGGCTTCGCCGTCTCCGGTCTCTCGGCCGCCGCGCCCCACCTCGACATCCCCTCGCCGACGGCCGTCGCCGCGGCGGCCGCCGCCCGGTTTCCGCCCGGCACGGAGGTGATAGAGGACCCGATCCTGCGGGGCTGGCGGGAGGCGTTCCGCCAGTCCGGCCTGCGACCGTCCCGCTACCGCTCCAGTGTCGAGGCGCTCGTCCGGCGGGTCGTCCGGGGCGAGGACGTCCTCACCGCCACACCGGTCGTCCGGCTGTACTGCGCGCTGTCCGTCATCCACGTCAGTCCGCTCGGCGCGTACGACCTCGACCGTCTCGGTACCGGCCCGATCGAGCTGCGGTTCGGCCGCCCGGCGTCGGATCACTTCGAACCGATCGGCGGCGACGCCTCGGACATGCCGCTCCGCCCGGACGTCGCGGTCTACGCGGTCGGCGATCGCGTCATCTGTTACTCGTACAACTACCGCGACGCCAAAGGGACGTCGGTGGACGAGGAGACCGACGGCGCGCTGTTCCTCGGCGAGGCGGTGGACGCCGCGCAGCACGACGCGCTCGACCAAGCGTTGGAGGACCTCGGACGCCGACTGCTCGACGCCGGCGCCTCGACGGTCGCCGACGTCGTCGCGTAATCCCGCCACTTCCTCTGCTCCGCCCGCCGAGCGGTAGCGCTACTCCGACCCGCCGGCCCGGTAGCGCTACTCCGGCACGCCGAGCTGGTAGCCGTTCCGGGAGGAGAACTCGGCCACCAAGCTGAAGCGGTCCCCCCGGACGTTGGTGTGGCGCCACTCGACGGGCCGGGCGCCGGCGTTGCTCAACCGGTCGATGGCGAGCACCGCGACGTCGGCGCCGAGACCGAGCAGCTCGCGGTCGCCGGCGTCCGGCAGGACGGCGCGGATCAGCTCCCGGCCGCCGGTCAGCGCCACGCCGGTCCGGGCGAGCAGTTCCTGGTAGAAGCCGGTGTGGCGGAAGTCGACGTCGAGGAGCGCGGCGCCATGCTCCGCCGGGACCCACACCCGGTCGATCGCCAGTGGTTCACCGCCGACGATCCGCAGCCGTTCGAGGTGGAAGAGCGGCTCGTCGGGCGGCCGTTCGAGCCGGTCAGCGGCCTCCGCGTCGACGCGGATCTCGTGTACCCGGACGACGCTGCGCTGTTCGAGGCCGGACGCCTCGACGGACGCGAACAGGCTGTACAACGCGCCGAGCGGTTGCTCGATCTCCGTCCCCGATGCCAGCCGCGGCTTGCGGCCCCGACCGGCGACGACGACGCCGTCGGCCCGGAGCCGCCGCATCGCTTCGCGCACCGTGTTGCGGCTGACGCCGTACTGGTCGACCAGCGCCATCTCGCCGGGGAACTCGTCCGCGAACTCGCCGGCAGCCAGCCGGCGCCGCAGGTCGTCGTCGAGCTGCGCCCAGAGCGGTACCGGGCTTTCCCGGTCGACCGCCCTCATCTCTGACCGCCGTGGTATAAATGTACTGACATTGGTATTTTATCCTCACCGGCCAACGAGAACAGGCGCACAGAGCAGCGATGGACCAGGTTACGGCGGTTGCCCGAGAGGGAGCTGAGCAGGAGGTGATCGGCTGGCGGCGCCTGCTCGTCGAGCAGCGACGGCCGCCGGCGATCGTCGCCCGCCCCGGCGCCTGCTGGCTGGTCGTCGTGACGGTCTGCATCGGCGCGTTCATGAGCCAGCTCGACGCCAGCATCGTGACGATGGCGTTCCCGACGCTGCAGCGGAGCTTCCACGCGTCGCTCGGCTCGGTGACCTGGGTCGGGCTGTCGTACCTGCTCGTCCTGGTCGGCCTGGTGACCGGGATCGGCCGGATGGCCGACATGGTCGGCCGCAAGCTGCTGTACACGTACGGCTTCGCGGTCTTCATCGTCGGTTCCGCACTCTGCGGCCTGGCGCCGACGCTGCCGGCGCTCATTGGGTTCCGCGTTCTCCAGGGGGTCGGCGCGGCGATGATCCAGGCGAACAGCGTGGCCATCGTCGTCCTGGCGTTGCCGAGGGAGAAGCTCGGCCGCGGCATCGGCATCCAGGGCGCAGCCCAGGCGCTCGGACTGGCGCTCGGACCGACGATCGGTGGCCTGCTCATCGGTCTCGGCGGCTGGCGGCTCATCTTCCTCATCAACGTCCCGGTCGGGCTCTGTGGCATGGCGATGGCCCGCTACCTCGTGCCGCGGAGCCGGGACCTCCAGCCCCGCACCCCGTTCGACTGGCCCGGCCTGGCGCTGTTCGTCCCGGGCGTCGGCGCGCTGCTCTGTGCGGTCTCCTTCGGCAACACCCTCGGTTGGGCATCGCCGACCGTCGTCGGGCTGTTCGCCGTGGCGGTCGCCGTCGGCACCGGCTTCGTCCGTCGGGAACGCCGGACGGCGTTCCCGATGGTCGACCTCTCGCTCTTCGGGCGCCTCCCGTTCTCCGCCGGCGTCGCCAGCGGGCTCCTCTCGTACGTCGTGCTCTTCGGCACGCTCTTCGTCGTGCCGTTCTACCTGGAGCGCGGCCTCGGGCTCGGGCCCGGCCGGGCCGGGCTGCTGCTGGGCGTCATGCCCGTCGCCCTCGGGATCGCCGCCCCGTTGGCGGGTCGGTTGGCCGAACGGTTCGGCGCCCGGCCGCTGACGATCGCCGGTCTGGCGCTCGTCGTGACGGCGATGGCCGGGCTGGTCGCCTTCCACGGCTCGACGTCGACGATCGCCGCCGAGCTGGCCGTCCTCGGCGTCGGCCTCGGGACGTTCACGCCGCCCAACAACGCGGCGATCATGGGCGCCGTCCCCCGGCAGCAGTCGGGGTTGGCGAGCGGCGTGCTCAACACGACGCGCGGTCTCGGGACCGCGATGGGGTTGGCGGTCACCAGCCTCGTCTTCGGGGCCTTCGCCGGCTCCGAGCAGGCGCCGGCGGCGCTCGTGACCCACGGCTTCGAAGCCGCCACGGCCTTCCTCGGCCTGGTCGCCGTCGTCGCCCTCCTTCTCACCGGACTGCGCGGCAAGGCCGCGTTGGCCCTCGACCCGGTGTTGTCCGTCGAGTGAGCTAGCGGCGGGTGAGCCGCCACCGGAGGCTCGGCCCGGTCCCGGCCGTCTTGGTCACCACGGTCGTGTGGTCGACGCCGTCGACGCCAGGGGCGGTCAGCGTGCCGACCGACTGGTTGGCGGCGACGGTGCGCCCGGCCGGCGTGTGCAGGACGACGTGGGCGTCGATGCGGGTGCCGTTCTCGACCGTGCCGTGGACGGGCTCGGTCGTCACCACGGGGATCGGGTCCTTGCGCCACGGGGCCGTGACGTACCCGACGGTCGTCCCCGCCGGGACGACGGTCATCGCCTGGACGGTCCCCGGGACGGCGTCGGCGAGCGCCTTGCCGGCGGCCAGCGCCGGTTCGACGAGCCCGGCGGCGTTGGCCGGGATGCCGAGGACGACGCCGTAGACGGTCTGTGTCGTGCCGGCCACCGACCGCGTGGCGGCGAACGCCCAGCAGCCGAGGGCGGCGGCGTCGGATCCGGTCTTGACGCCGATGATCCCGTCGTGGCCGACGTCGTAGTCGTAGTTCTGGATCGTCCCGCCGACCGGGAACGTCGCGGCCGGCATGGCGACGATGGTGGCGAAGGCCGGAATGGCCATCGCCGTCCGGTTGATGACCAGCTGGTCGCTGGCCGTGCTGACCGTCGATGTCAAGAGGCCGGACGGATCGGTGTACGTCGTGTGGTCCATACCGAGCGTGTGCGCCGTCGTGTTCATCTTCGTGACGAACGCGGCCGTGCTCCCGGCGTCCCACTGGGCGAGGAGGTCGGCGACGTTGTCGGCCGACGCGATCAGCAACGCCTCGAGGGCCTGCTTCTCGGTGAGCGTCTCTCCGGCCGTCACCTGGAGGACCGAGTCCTGCTGCGCGGCCTCGGTGGCGTAGGCCGCGGCCTGGGCGGCTGTGACGGTGATCGACGGACCTGTTGTCGTCCCGTTCAGCGGATGGTCCTCGAGGACGACGTAGGCGGTCATCATCTTGGCCAGGCTGGCGATCGGTACCGAGGCGGTCGAGCCGGAGATCCTCGGTTGCCCGGTGGCGCCGATGGCGACGACCGCCTCGCCGCTCGCCGGCCAGGGCAACGCGTTGCTGCCCGGCACCGTCACCGGCGGCGGTCCGCTGACCTCCGCCGACTGCCCCGGCGGCGACCGGACGATCTGCACGATCACGAGAGCCGCCACGACGACGACGAGAACGGCGAGCGTCCAGGCGATCTTGCGCAACGGGTCGACCTCACCTTCGTCGGTGCTCGGGGGACGTGCCGGGAGGGTACTTGGCCGATCGGGCCGGGGGTGCGCGGTAAGGGACGCGGTACGTTGGCGTCATGGACGACGAGCGAGCACGGGCGCTGTTGGAGGTCGAGCGGAAGAGGGTCGAGGGGCTGTTGGCCGACGCCACCGCGGCGGGCGACGACGATCGGGCCGCGGCCAACCAAGGCGGCGACATGGCCGACCCGGCCGAGCGGCTGACCGCGGAAGAGGGTGACGACGCCGTCAGCGCCGGGTTGCGGGACCGGCTGGCGGCCCTCGAGCGCGCCGAGCAACGGCTGGCCGACGGCACGTATGGCCGCTCCGTGCGGAGCGGCGAGCCGATCCCCGACGACCGGCTCGAGGCCGATCCGGCAGCCGAGCTGACCGTCGAGGAGGCCCAGACCCAACCGTCGTAGCGACGCCGGGTCGAGCCGGCTAGGTGATCCGGCCCTCGCCCTTCTCCTCGACGCCGCGCTCGGCCATCTCTTCGTAGTGGGCGGCGACATCTTTCGGGTCGCCAGCGATCTCGGGGTCCTCCCGGGCCTTGTCCGCCGCGGCCTCCTCGTCGGTGGTCGGCGGCCGGTCGGCCCCGCGGGCGACCGCTGCGTCCTCGGCCTCCGCGGCCTCCGTCTCGTCGTCGGGCGTCGTTCGATCAGCCATCGTTCCTCACTCTCCGGTCAGGGGGGATACCTGCCCCGACGGCCGTCGCGACAAACCGTCGAACGTCGTCACCGCCGGGTGGTCGGACCGCGAGAGCCACACGTCGTCCCCCTCGGCCAGCTGCAGCTCGGCCGCGTTGCCCCGGCTCAGCTGGACCCAGATCGCGTCGCCGCCCTCCAGGCGCAGGTCGACGCGGACCTCGAAGCCGAGGTGGGTGACCCGCTCGACCGTCACCACTCGGCTGCCGGGCTCGGGTTCGAGATGCAGGACGAGGTCGTGCGGCCGCACCGGTTCGCCGTCGAGCACGGTCGCCGGGCCGAGGAAGTTGAGGACGAACTCGTTGTTCGGGTGGTCGTAGATCTCGCTGGGCGGGCCGACCTGTTCGAGCCCCCCGTCGTTGATGATGGCCAGCCGGTCGGCGACCTCCATCGCCTCCTCCTGGTCGTGGGTGACGAGGATCGTCGTGACCGCGATCTTTTCGTGGAGCTCGCGCAGCCACACCCGGAGCTGCTGGCGGACCTGGGCGTCGAGGGCCCCGAACGGCTCGTCGAGGAGGAGGACCCGGGGCTCGATGGCCAGCGCCCGGGCCAGCGCCATCCGCTGGCGCTGGCCGCCGGACAGCTGCGACGGGTAACGGTCGGCGACGTGGGTGATGCGGACGAGGTCGAGCAGCTCGTCGACCCGCTGGCGGATCTCGGCCTTCGGTCGGCGGCGGATCTCCAGGCCGAAGGCGACGTTCCGTCGGACGGTCAGGTGGCGGAAGGGCGCGTAGTGCTGGAAGCAGAAGCCGATGCCCCGGTCCCGGACCGGCACGCCGGTCACGTCCTGCCCGTCGATCTCGATCGTGCCGGCGTCGGGGATCTCGAGACCGGCGATGACCCGGAGCAGGGTGGACTTGCCGCCACCGCTCGGCCCGAGCAGTGCGGTGAGCGAGCCGGCGGGGACCTCCAGGCTTACGTCGCGGAGGGCAACAGCGTCTCCGAAGCGCTTGGAGACTGTTCGGATGATGATCGCCAACGGGTCGCCCTCCTTTCTCGGTCGCCCCCCAACACGGCGAGCACGGCGAACGCCACGACCGCCAAGATAACGGCGCCGGCGTACGCGCCGACAGGGTTGAGGTTTTCGATGCTGTCCTGGATGAACAGCGTCAACGTCTGCGTGCGGCCCTCGATGTTCCCCGACACGATGACCACCGCGCCGAACTCGCCGAGCACCCGGGCGGTCGTCAGCGTCACGCCGTAGGCGAGGCCGCGGCGGATCGACGGGAGCGTGATCCGCCGGAACGTCGTCAGTGAGCCGGCGCCGAGCGTCGTGGCGGCCTGCTCCTGCTCCGTCCCGATCTCTTGGAGCACCGGCAGGACCTCGCGGACGACGTACGGGAGCGCGACCGTCGCCGACGCCATGATGATGCCGGGCACCGAGAAGATGACCTGGATGCCCCAGCCGGCGAGCGTGTTGCCGAACCAGCCGGCCTGGCCGTAGACGAGGACGAGGGCCAGGCCGACGACGACCGGCGAGATGGCCAGCGGGATGTCGACGAACGCGTCGAGCAACCACGCCCCCGGGAAGCGGTGCCGGGACAGGATCAGCGCGACGCCGACCCCGAAGACGGTGTCGAGCGGGACGGCGATGAGGACGACGATCACGGTGAGCCAGATCGCGTGGAGGGCGTCGGGGGTCGTCACCGCGTCCCACGCCGCGGCGAAGCCGTGCTCGAAGGCCCGGTAGAAGACCGACCCCACCGGGATGACGACCAGCAGGCCGAGGTAGCCGAGGGTCAGCACGCGGATCGGAAGACGCCAGCGGGACCTCATGCTGCCTCCGAGACGTCGAACCGACGGCGCAGGAGCCCGATGCCGGTGAGGACGACGAGGGCGATAACGATGAGGACGACCGACACCGCGGCAGCGCCGGAGAGCTGACTGCTCTGCGTCAGGCTGTAGATCCACGACGATGCCACTTCGGTCTTGAACGGCAGGTTGCCCGAGATCAAGACGACCGAGCCGAACTCGCCGATCGCCCGGGCGAAGGCCAGACCGGCCCCGGCCAGCATCGCTGGCGCGATGCTCGGGAGGATGACGCGCCGCAGGACCCCCGTCGACGACGCGCCGAGCGAGGCCGCCGCCTCCTCCGTCTCCCGGTCGAGCTCGGCCAGGACCGGCTGGACCGACCGGACGCAGAACGGCAGCGTGACGAACGCCAGGGCGAACAGGATGCCGATCCGGGTACCCGCCACGTTGACCCCGAACGGGCTGCCCGGCCCGTAGAGGGTGAGCAGCGTCAGGCCGGCCACCACCGTCGGCAGCGCGAACGGCAGGTCGATGACGGCGCCGAGCAGCTTCTTCCCCCAGAACTCGTCCCGCACGAGCACCCAGGCGATGACGACGCCGGCCAGCGAGTTGAAGATGGCGATGATCAGCGAACAGACGAGGGTGAGCTCGAGCGCGGCGACCGCCTCGGGCTGGGAGATCGCTCGCCAGAACGGGCCCCAGCCGCCGCTGAACGCCTTCGCCAGCACCGCGGCGACCGGCAACAGGACCAGCAGGCTCAGGTACGTGACCGCCAGTCCCGGGCCGGCGATGCGCCCGAGCAGGCGAAGGACCCGGGACCGATGGTCCCGGGTCCGGTCGCCTCCCGCCAGGCGGGGTAGCGCGATGTCGGGCGTGTCAGCTCTTGGCAGTGGACACTCCCAGGCCGCCCTCGATTCTGGTGACCACGCCGGATGTCGGGTCGAAGAAGGTCGTGTTGACCTTTGTCCAGCCGCCGAGGGTTGTGATCGTGAAGAGGCTCTTGGGCTTCGGGAAGTTGAACTTCGCCGCCACCGCCGGCAGCACTGGCCGGTACCCCTGCTGCCCCCAGACCTTCTGGCCGGCCGGCGACAGCAGGTAGGCGACGAACGCTTTCGCCTCCGTCGGGTTGGCGGCCTTCGTCGTCACGGCGATCGGGTTCTGGATCAGGATCGTCTGCGCCGGCGTGACGATCGAGATCGGCTCGCCCTGGCTCTTGGCGTAGAGCGCGTCGTCCTCGTAGTCGAGGAGCACGTCGCCCTGGCCGGCCAGGAACGTCTGCAGCGCGCTGCTGGCGCTGCTCGGCTGGGCGACCGTGTTCTTGAGCAGCTTGGCCAGGTAGGCGTTGCCCTGGGCCTTCGACTTGCCCTGCGCCAGCTGGGCGCCGTAGGCGGCCATCAGGTTCCACTTGGCGCTACCCGAGCTGAACGGGTTCGGCGTGATGACCTGGACACCCGGCTTCACCAGGTCGGCCCACGTCGTGAGGTGCTTCGGGTTTCCCTTCCGGACGATGAAGGACACGATCGAGTTGGTCACGAACCCCTTCGTCGGGCCCTTGTTCCAGCTGCTCGAGACGTCACCGGCCTTCACCAGCTTCTGCATGTCCGGCGACAGCGAGAAGTTGACGACTGTCGCCGGCAGCCCGCTGACGACGTCTGTCGCCTGCGTGCCCGACGGCCCGTACGACTGGACGACTGTGGCACCTTGCCCGGCCTTCGTCGCCTGGAACGCCGTGACCAGGGCGGCGTAGGCCGGCTTGGGCGTCGAGTAGGCGACGAGGTTGACCGACTGCCCGGCCGCCCCGGCCGAGCCGGCGACGGTGAAGAGCAGGACGGACGCCAGGGCCGGGGTGACGACCAGAGCGACGAGGCGCGAAGCGAGCGATCGTGGGTGGTGATTTCGATGGGATCTCATGGTGCACTATTTCTTACCGATTTGATCGGGTTTGTCAAGGGGTTTGTGTCGAAACGGTTACGAAGATCATCCGTTCCCCCGTTGGCAGCGGCCGCCGACCTCGGGGATGATGGGGCGGTGCGCCGCTACGTGCTGACCGTCACCTGCCCCGACCGGATCGGGATCGTCGCGGCTGTGAGCGGCTTCATCGCCGGCCACGGCGGCTGGGTCGTCGAAGCCGCCCAGCACGGCGACCTGTCGACCGGGCGGTTCTTCTGCCGGCTCGAGATGATCGCCGACTCGCTGCCGTTCGGTCCGGACGGCTTGGGCGAACGGTTCGCCTCGGTCGCCGACGAGTTCGACATGGACTGGCACGTTACCGACACCGACGTCCGCAAGCGGGTCGTGGTGCTCGTGAGCAAGGAAGAGCACTGCCTGGCCGACCTGCTCTATCGCTGGCGGAGCGGCGACCTCGACTGCGACATCGCCGCCGTCATCTCCAACCACGACGTCCTCCGGCCGCTTGTCGAGTGGCACGACATCGCCTTCCATCACGTCCCGGTGGACCGGGCGGCCAAGGAGAAGGCATTCGAGGAGATCGGCCGCCTGTTCGACGACGCCGGCGGTGACGTCATGGTCCTCGCCCGCTACATGCAGATCCTGCCGCCGGACCTCTGCGCCCGCTACGGCGGCCGGATCATCAACATCCACCACAGCTTCCTGCCGTCGTTCGCCGGCGCCAAGCCGTACCACCAGGCGTTCGAGCGGGGCGTGAAGCTGATCGGCGCGACGTGCCACTACGTGACCGCCGATCTCGACGCCGGCCCGATCATCGAACAGGACACCCGCCGGATCGACCACGCGGACTCGCCGGAAGAGCTCGTCCGCATCGGCCGCGACATCGAGCAGACCGTCCTCGCCCGAGGGCTGCGGTGGCACGTCGAGGACCGCGTCCTGATCAACGGCAACAAGACCGTCGTCTTCGCCTGACGCCCTCCCTGTCAGCGGCGGGCGAACGGCCGTTCAGCCGCTGGCGCCGGCCCTGGCGATCACGCCGCGGACGAGCGTCCGCAGGGCGTAGTCGAAGACCTCTTCCTCATCGAGGTGGTGGGCCAGGTACGGCAGCAGCTCTGGTGCCCCCGGGACGTCCGCCGCCGTCCACAGCGTCTCGGGCTCCTCGAGCTGGGTCGGTTGGCGCGCTACCTGCCGCCCGATCAGCACCGAGCCGACGACGAGCGTCAGGATGGCCTGGAGCGCCAGCGCGGCGTCCTCGCCGTCGAGACCGGCCGACGCCAGCTCGCGGACGAGGACCCGGCGGGCCGGTTGGAAGAGCGCGGCGGTCCGCCCCTGCCGCTGGACGAGCGCGACCAGGTCGGCCTGGTCGAGCAGCGAACGGCGGAGTGAACGGCCGGCCGACACCAGCCGGGCCTCCGGGCCCCGGCCGCCGACGGAGATCTCGCCGATCTGTTCGATGATCCGGTCGACGAGGCCGTCGAGGAGGGCCTGCTTGTCGCCGACGTGCCAGTAGATCGCCGTCACGGCTACACCGAGCTTGGCCGCCAGGCCCCGGATCGTCAGCCGGTCCGGGCCGTCCGCCTGGACGATCTCCATCGCCGCGTCGAGCACCTGGGAGCGCGAGAGCGGGCCGCTCCCTTGACGTCCGGCCCCTTGACGTCCCCGACCCGTCATGTAACGATGCTACAGAAGAGCCGACGCCGGTCATGCACCGGACCAGCGTCGCACGGGGGAAGGGGTGCGCGCCGATGACCGACACCGACCGGTACGTCGTGGTCTCCGCCGACTGCCACGGCGGCGCCGAGCTGCACGAGTACCGCGACTACCTCGAACGGCGCCACCACGACGCGTTCGACGCTTGGGCCCGTGACTACGCCATCCCGTTCGAGGACCTCATGGGCGACGAGGGCGGCCGGAACTGGGACAGCGGGCGACGGCTCGTCGACCTCGAGGCGGACGGCATCGTCGCCGAGATCATCTATCCGAACACGATCCCGCCGTTCTACCCGGAGCCGTCGTTGAAGGTCCAGGTGCCCGGGGCCACCCAGGGGGACCTCGACCTCCGGTGGGCCGGGCTGCGGGCGCACAACCGCTGGCTCGTCGACTTCTGCGACGCCGCGGCGGGCCGGCGGGCCGGGATCGCGCAGATCATGCTGCACGACGTCGACGCCGCGGTGGCCGAGATCGAGTGGGCGGCGGACGCCGGCCTGCGCGGCGGCGTGCTGCTGCCCGGCGCGCCGCCTGGCTCCGGCCTCGAACCCCTTTACTCGCCGGTGTACGAGCCGATCTGGCGGGCCTGCGAGGCGACCGGCCTCGTCGTGAACCACCACAGTGGGAGCGCGGTCCCGCCCCTCGGCGACCAGCCGATCGACCAGGTGACGTTCCTGCTCGAGGTGACCTGGTACGCGCACCGTGCGCTGTGGAACCTCATCTTCGGCGGCGTGATGGAGCGCCACCCCGACCTGCAGTTCGTCTTCACCGAGCAGGGGACCGCCTGGATACCCGAGACGCTCGGGACGCTCGACTTCTTCTTCCACCGGATGGGCACCGCGGTCGGCTCCCAGGAGTATGAGTGGGGGAACCCCGTCGTCGAGCAGCTCAGCCTGCGACCGAGCGAGTACTGGGCCCGCCAGTGCCATATCGGCTCGAGCTTCATGCGGCCGGCCGAGGCCGCGCTTCGTCACGCGGTCGGCGTCGACCGGATCATGTGGGGGAGTGACTACCCGCACCGGGAGGCCAGTTTCCCGTTCAGTCGGGAGGCCCTCCGCATCGCGTTCGCCGGCGTCGACCCCGTCGAGGTCCAGGCGATGATCGGCGCCAACGCCGCTCGGCTCTACGGGTTCGACTTGGCATTCCTCGAACCGTTGGCGGACCGCGTCGGACCGACGCACGCCGAGATCGCCGAGCCGTTGCCGCTCGACGCCATCCCGGCCGACGCCGACCGCTGCCCGGCATTCGCCGGCTTGCGGGGCTGACGGAGATCCGGGAGGAGATCGAGATGACCAGAGTTCGATATGGCGCGAGGTCCGAGGCGGCGCTGCGCAACCGCGAGGTCGAGGCGACGTCGGTCGACGTCTGGGCGACGACGCTCGTGGCCACGTACCTGACCGAGCCAACGGCGATCGCCGCGGTGCTGCCGCCACCGATCGAGGTCGGCGACGAGCCGCTCGTCAAGGTGACCGTGGCCACCGTCGACATCCCGGGCTACCCGACGTTCGGTGCCGGGAGCTTCTCGGTGCGGGCCCGGCACGAGGGGACCGACGGGTACTACGCCCTCTTCATGCCGATGACGACCGAGCAGTCGGTCATCGGCGGCCGTGAAACGTTCGGTGAGCCGAAGAAGCTCGGCACGGTCGAGCTCGCCCGGGCCGGTGACCGCGTCGTCGGTCGCGTGGCCCGGATGGGCGTGACCGTCATCGAGATCGCCGGCCGCGTCGGCGACGAGCTCGAGCCGCCGGACGAGGAGACCCGGACGGACTTCTACTTCAAGTTCCTGCCCGCTCCCGACGGCAAGGGGTTCGACAACGACCCGGCCCTCGTCTACTGCCACCGGACCGAGAAGACGCGCACGTTCGCCCGCGTCGACGGCGACGTGCTCCTGCGCGATTCGCGGTTCGACCCCGTCGCCGACCTCCCCGTGCACCAGTGCCGCGACATCGTGCTCGCCACCCGGAGCAGCGTCCAGCGGGGAGAGATCCACGGGACCGTCCCCGGCGAGTGGGTCCGGCCGTACGTGCACCAGCGTTACGACGACCTCTCGCCGGTGGGCGGGGACGAGTAGGGGAGCCGTCGGTATGGAGGAGTTGGCCGGGAGGGTGGCCGTCGTCACCGGCGGCGCCGGCGGGATCGGCCGGGCCATCGGCGAACGGCTGGCGGCCGAAGGGATGCGGGTGGTCCTCGCCGACGTCGAGCAGCCGGTGCTCGACCGCACGGTCGGCGAGCTGCGAGCCCAGTCGTACGAGGTGACCGGCGTCGTTGCCGACGTCGCCGACTACCGGTCCGTGGTCGAACTGCGCGATCGCGCCGTCGATGCCTACGGCGCCGTCCACCTGCTCTGCAACAACGCCGGTATCGGCGCCGGCGCCGAGGGGCCGCTCTGGCAGCACGAGCTCAACGACTGGCGGTGGGCGCTCGGCGTCAACCTCGAAGGGATCATCCACGGCATCAACGCCTTCGTGCCCGGCATGGTCGCGTCCGGCGAGCCCGGCCACGTCGTCAACACGTCGTCCGGCAACGGCGGGATCTCGCCGCTGCGCGGCACGCCGCAGTACGCGGTGACGAAGGCCGCGGTCGTCACGCTCACCGAATGCCTCTATGCGCAGCTCCAAGATGCCGGGTCGGTCGTCGGCGCCTCGGTCCTCTTCCCCGGTCCGAACATGCTGCGGACCGGGCTGTTCGAGTCCTGGCGCAACCGCCCGGCCGCGCTGGCCAAGGAACGGCCGCGAGTGACGCCGTACCCGACCGTCGAGGACGTCGAGCGGCAGATGGCCGCGGCCGGCATCCAGGTCGAGTACACCGAGCCGGCTGACGTCGCCGACCAGGTCGTCCGGGGCGTGAAGGCCAACGACTTCTGGATCCTCGCCCCGAGCGCCCGCATCGACGAGCAGATCCGAGCCCGCGCCGAGTCGATGCTCGCCCGGTCGAACCCGACGTACCTGCGGGAGGTGCCGGGGTGACGGCCCTCGGTCGAGGCGACGACGACGAACCCGACGCGGCCGCACGAGGAGAGGGAGCGCAGACATGAACCGGTACATGGTGATCTCGTCCGACTGCCATGCCGGGCTGCCCAACAAGGCCTACCGGGAGTGGCTCGACCCGGCCTACCGCGACGCGTTCGACCAGGCGCTGGCCGCCCGGGCGGCCATGGAGGTCGAGCTGGCGGAGCAGGGGCTGCGCAACCCGGAGTTCGCGGCGGAGTGGGAAGAGGAGAACGCCGAAGGGCTCCGGGGCGGCTGGGACGCCGAGCGCCGCGACGCGGAGCTGGACGCCGACGGCGTCGTCGGCGAGGTCATCTTCCCCGACGCCGACGCGGTCACCGGTGGGGCGTCGGCGCCGTTCGGCGCCGGGCTGGGCGCCACTGCGGACGTGCCGACCGAGCTGCTCCTCGCCGGCGCCCGGGCCCACAACCGCTGGCTGGCCGAGCTCTGCGCCGCCAGCCCGCACCGCCGGGCCGGGGTGGCGCTGGTGCCGATCTTCGACGTCGACGCGGCGGTGGCCGAGATCGCCCGGGCCCGCGAGTCGGGGCTGCGGGGCGGCATCCTCATCCCGTCGATGTGGCAGCCGCACGAGCCGTACCACGACAAGCGGTACGACCCCGTCTGGGCGGCGTGCTCGGACCTGGAGATGCCGATCCACGTCCATTCGGGAGCGGCCGACCGGGCGTCGTACGGCGAGCACGTCGGCATCTACATCGCCGAGGTCCGCTGGTGGTCGACCCGGCCGCTCTGGGTCCTCTTGTGGTCCGGCGTCTTCGAGCGGTATCCCGAGCTCACCTTCGTGCCCACCGAGTGCGGGGCTTTCTGGGCGCCCGACCTGTTGTGGAGCTCCGACATCGTCTACGACCGTGAGCACGCGGCCAAGAAGCTGGGGTCCCAGCTGACCGACCACCTGAGCATGCGGCCGAGCGAGTACTTCGACCGGAACTGCTTCATCGGCGCCTCGAACACCCGGCGCCGGGAGCTCGCCCGACGCTACGAGATCGGGGTCGGCAACCTCATGTGGGGCAACGACTTCCCCCACCCCGAAGGGACGTGGCCGCACACTAAGGAGTGGCTGCGCAACGCGTTCCACGACATCCCGGTCGACGAGACCCAGCAGATCCTCGGGGCCAACGCGGCCGACTGTTACCACTTCGACGTCGACGCGCTGCGCCCGCTCGCCGACCGGTTCGGGCCGACGCCCGACGATCTCGGCCAGACCGGCCAGGACCTCGGGAAGTGGGCCGACCTGGCGGCGGCCGGCCGCCCCTGGCTGACCGGCAAGGAGGCGCTCGACCTGCCGATCGGCTGACCGGCCGACGGCCTGACGGCCGACGGGCTGAGCGGTTGACGGGCTAACGGCTGAGCAGGTCCCGGGCGATGTGGGTGACCTGGATCTCGTCGGTGCCGGCGTAGATCTGGAAGACCTTGGCGTCGCGGGCAAGCTGCTCGACGCGGAACTCGGACATGTAGCCGTTACCGCCGAAGAGCTGGACGGCCTCCATGGCGACCTCGGTGGCGGCCTGGGCCGAGTAGAGCTTCATCGCCGACGCCTCGGCCAACGTCAGGCTCTTGCCGGCCACGGCCATCTCGATGTGCCGGAAGACGAGGTTCTCGACGTTCAGCCGAGCGACCTCCATGCGGGCCAGCTTCAACTGGACGAGCTGGAATTCGCCGATCGGCTTCTCCCAAAGCAGCCGGTCCTTGGCGTAGGCGACCGAAAGCTTCAGGCACTCTTCGATGACGCCGAGCGCCATGGCGGCGACGCCGGCGCGCTCGGTCACGAAGTTGTCCTTGGCGCTCTGGCGGCCGCCGCCGCCGGTCTCGTCTTCGGTCTCGCCGAGCAGGCGGTCCCGGCCGACTCGGACGTCGGTCAGGAACAGCTCGCCGGTCGGGGACGAGTGGAGTCCCATCTTGCGGAACGGCTTGGACTGGTCCAATCCGTCCATGCCGCGGTCGAGCACGAACGTCAGCACCTTCCGGTGGCGCGGATCGGTCACGCGGCCGTCGTCGAGCTTGGCGTAGAAGACGATCGTGTCCGCGTAGGGGCCGTTGGTGATGAACGTCTTGTTCCCGTTGAGGACGTACTCGTCACCGTCGCGCCGGGCCGTCGCCTTCATCCCACCGAGGGCGTCGGACCCGGAGCTCGGCTCAGTGATCGCCCATGCGCCGATCTTGTCCAACGTGAGCAGGTCGAGCCCCCACCGCTCCATCTGGGCGGCCGTGCCCCGCTTCATGACGGTGCCGGCGGCCAGTCCGGTCGAGACGCCGAGGGCCGTCACGATGCCCGGGCAGTGGTGACAGAGCTCGATGATCGGGATGAGCGTCATCGCGGCCTGGCTGTCACCGCCCCGACGCGTCGGCGCCGGATCACCGTTCTTCTTGCGCTCGAGGGCCCGGGCAAAGCCTTCCCGGGCCAGCTGGTCGAGGCCGAAGGTGGTGTAGAGCTTGCGGATGACGTCGTACGGCGGCGTGTCGCCGTGCTCGAGCTCGTCGACGTTCGGTGCGATCTCGTCGGCGACGAACCGCCGGACCGCGTCCCGGATGGCCAGCTGCTCTTCCGACCACTCGAACATTCGTCCCCCCTTTCTTCGTCGTGCTCAGGCGCCCCCGTGCTCAGGCGCCCCCGTGCTCAGGCGCCCCCGTGCTCAGGCGTCCTCGTGGCGGGAGACCTCGCCGTGCTCCTCGGGCGGGTCGACGCGGACGAGCGTGTTGCGGTCGGTGTGGCGCATGACGTCGGCGAGGCGGCCGTGCTCGATGACGGTCGTCTCGTCGTACGAGAACGTCCCGTCCCCGATAGTCAGCGTCAGCTCGTACTCGCTGGTGCGGGCCTGGGCGGCCAGGAACCGGTTGGAGAGGATGCCGTACGTCTCGGAGCCGCACTTGGCCGTCATGCGCAAGGTCGTGTCGCCCGGCGCTGCCTCTCCGCCGGCCAGGACGACCGTGCCGCGGGGCACCATGAAGCAGCGCATGACCTGTCCCTCGGCCGCGTCCCACAGCCAGTAACCGACCTCGGTGTGGAACGGGTTTCCCTCGTCGTCCCGCCAGGCGGCCGTCCGGTAGTCGAGACCGTAGAGCACCTGCCGGCCGTTCTCGACCGGACCGAACGGGTTGAACGTCGTCTTCTCGCGGTACGGCGTCTCGCCGATCTGGCCCTTCTCGTTGGAGAACGCCACGTCGAGGCCCTGGTCGCCCTCCCAGGTCCCCTGCAGACCGGCGAGCGGCCCCAGCTCCTTACCCAACGCCATCAGTCCTCCTCGGTGTCTCGCGCCCCGTTGGGCCCACCCTACCGGGAGCGCTCAGTGGCTCTCGGCGTGGCGCTGGGTCCGGGCGACGACGATCCGCGAGGCGACGAGGAGCAGCAGGACGATGACGAGCAGCAGCAGCGCGGCGTCGTAGGAGAGGGAGTGACCCGACTCGGTGGATGTGTTGTAGAAGGTCCACACCGGATAGGTCAGGTACGAGAACTGATGGCCGCCGATGAACGACCCTGTCCAGATGCTGCCGCTCCAGCCGGCGGTGTAGAGCAGCGGGGCCGTCTCGCCGCAGGCGATGGCCAGGGCGATCAGGAGGCCGGTGACGATGCCCGGCAGCGCGCTCTTGAGGATGACCTTGCGAAGCCCGTAGCCCATCGACATGCCGAGCGCCTCGGCCCCTTCCCGGTAGGCCGTCGGGACCTGACGGACGGCGGTCTCGGTCGACTTGGCGATGTACGGCACGACCATGATCGACAGGATCAGCAGTGCCGGCAGGAGCGAGTAGCCCCAGTGCAGCCCGACGACGAGCGCGACGTAGCCGACGTAGCCGAGGACGATCGACGGGAACCCCGAGAGCACGTCGGCGGCCGTCCGCATGATGCCGCCACCCGGCTTCCCGCTCCGGCGGGGGCGGGCCAGCTCGGCCAGGTGGATGCCGGCCAGGACGCCGATGGTGCCGGCGATGAGCAGAACCCCGACCATCAGGATGAGCGTGCCGATGATGGCCCCTTCGAGCCCGCCGCTCGAGCCTTTGGTCGGCGTCCACAGCACGTCCCAGTGCCAGTGGGGAACGGCGCGGGCGACGACGCCAATGAGGATCCACAGGGCGGGGCCGAGCACGAGCAGGAGTGCCAGGTACGTCCCAGCCCGGAACGCGATCTCGAGCCCGCCGCGCCGGCGCGACCGCCTCACGGCCTCAGGCCCCCCGCCCGACGGGACCACCGAGCTTCGACGTGCGGTGAACGATGGCCCGAGCGGCGAGGTTCACGACGACCGAGATGACGGCCAGGATCAGTCCGAGCTCGGCGAACGTGGCGACGGCGAAGCCGGTGCCGTCGGTCTGCGCGCCGTCGAGCTTGCTGACGATCGTGGCGGCGATGGTCGACATCGGCGAGTAGATGTTGGGCGCCACCTGGAAGATCGAGCCGGCGACCATGGCGATGGCCATCGTCTCGCCGAGGGCGCGGCCGAGACCGAGGGCGGTCGCGCCGATGATGCCGGAGCGGACCCACGGCACGGTGATCCGGTTGGCGACCTCGAAGTCGGTCATGCCGAGGGCCTCGCCGCCCTCCTTGGGGAGCCGCGGGACCTGTCGGAAGAGGTCGGCGGTGGTCGAGCTGATGATCGGGACGATCATCAGCGCGAGGACGAGCCCGCCGGTCAGCAGGCCCTCGCCGTGGCCGACCGGGTTGCGGAAGTAGCTGAGCACCGGGACGTCGGGCATGTGGTCGGCGATGATCGGGTAGACGTGCTGCGCCAGGAACGGCCCGAACGTCAGAGATCCCCCAGAGGCCGATGACGACGCTCGGGATGCCGGCCAGCAGCTCGACCGCGAAGCCGAGCGGTCGCGAGATCCAACGGGGCAGCCGCTCGGTCAGGGCGAAGGCGCAGCCGACGGAGATCGGCAGGGCGATGATGACCGCGATGACGGACGTCTGGAGGGTGCCGGCGATCAGCGGCCAGGCGCCGTACTCGGCCCCGATGGGGTGGGCGACGCCGTCGGTGTGGGTCACCCCGCCATAGCCGCTCCCGGCGTTCCACGTCGAGCCGGTGAGGAAGCTCCACCCGTTCACCCGGATGGCGGGTGCCGCCTTGACGGCCAGGACGGCCAGGACGAAGACGAGTGCGGCCAGCGGCAACATGACCGCCACCCGGCCGGCCCATCGCCAGACGCCGCTCTCCGAGCGCCGCAGGACCTGCAGCACGCGGCGATGGGCCGGCGGCGCGGCGGGGGCCGAAGTCGGGTGCAGAGGTGCAGGCGGGACCGCGGGCAAACCACCCGCGGTCCCGCCGACGACGCTCATGTGGGCGTACTGACCTTGTGTCCTACTCGGTGCGCTACTTGATCTTCAGGATCTGCTTGATCGAGGTGGCCTCGACCTTGACCGGCAGCGGCTGGAAGTTCACCTGGGCGAGGTAGGTCGAGCTGTTGCCGAGCGTGGGGTTGGTCGCCCACTCGAGCACCGACCGGATGTTCTTGGCCGTCGACGTTGTCGACTGCTTCGTGTTCACGATCCCGTACTCGTAGTTGATGATCGGGTAGCCCTGCTTGGCCGGGCCGTAGATGAGCGAGATCGTCCCGTTGGCCGGCGTCTTGTCGGCGAACGACGCCGCCTCGGCGGCGATCGAACCCTGGCTCGGGAGCACGTACTGGCCGGCCGCGTTCTGCAACGCTGCGTAGGTCTGACCGGACTGGAGAACCTGCGTCTGGTAGCTGATGCCGACGTAGGCCACGCAGCCAGCGGTGGCCTTGCAGCCGGACGACCATGCCGGAGTTGCCGGTCTCGGCCAGCGCGCCCGGGACGTTCGGCCAGCTCACTGTGGTGTTGTAGGCGATCGAACTGCCCCAGCCCGACGGTGTCGCCTTCGACAGGTAGGACGTGAACAAGAAGGTGTCACCGCTCGAGTCGGCCCGGTGCAGGGTGACGATCGGGAGGGTCGGCAGCTTGACGCCTGGGTTGATCTTGGCGATGGCCGAGTTGCTCCATGTCGTCACCTTGCCCTGGTAGATCTGGGCCAGCAGCTTGCCGCTCAGCTTCAGGTGGGCGGTGACGCCGGGCACGTTGTACTCGACCAGCTGGGCCGAGATGGCCAACGGGATGTTCTCCAGCGTCGGGGTGGCCTGCAGCTCGCTTGTCGAGAGATAGGCGTCGGAGGCGCCGATATCGGCGGTGCCGTTGGAGGCATCGGTGATGCCGGTCCCCGACCCGGTGCTGGCGGTCTGGAGCGTCACTGTCGGGTACGTCTGGTTGTAGCCCGCGACCCACAGGTTGAAGAGCGGGTACAGCAGGCTGCTCCCGGTCTCGCTGACTGTGCCGCTCGACGGTTTCTCGACGCCGCTCTTGGGCAGTTTCACCGACGCGGCCCCGGCCGGCAGGGCGACCGCCAGGACGAGCGCGGCACCGCCGATCACGGCGGGAACGAGACGCTTGGCTCGGGACATCCGAGTCACAGGGACTTCCTCCTTATGGATTGTCATGCTTGATGGATTGTCATGGTTGTGTGGGTAGTCGTGCGGATTGCTCAGCACCCGTCGTATCGACCGGTGCCGTCTTGTCATCACCGAACGGCCGGGCCATCGCCGACCGGCCGTTCAGCCCATGCGGCCAGTGACGTACCGCTCGGTCTGTGGGTCCTTCGGCCTCTCGAAGATCTCCTCGGTCGGTCCGTGCTCGACGAGCTGTCCGTCGTAGAAGAACATCGTGTTGTGCGCCACCCGCCTGGCCTGGCCGAGGTTGTGGGTGACGACGATCAGCGTGAGCGCCGGCGCCATCTCCCGCACGAGGGCCTCGACGTACTCGGTCGAGATCGGGTCGAGAGCGGACGTCGGCTCATCGAGGAGCAGCACCTCGGGGCCGACGGCCAGTGCCCGGGCCAGGCAGAGCAGCTGCTGCTGGCCGCCGGACAGCCGGAACGGCGAGTCACCAAGGCGGTCCTTCACCGCGTCCCACAGCCCGACCTCGCGGAGCCGTTGTTCGGCGACGACGTCGAGCTGTTTGCCCTTGGCGATGCGGTGAGCCTTGACGCCGGCGACGACGTTGTCCCGGATGGACATCGGGAACGGGTTCGGCCGTTGGAACACCATGCCGACCCGACGGCGCAGCGTCAGCAGGTCCTGGGACGACGCCCAGATGCTGGTGCCGTCGAGATGGACGTCGCCGGAGTACTTGAACCCCTGCACCTTGTCGTTCATGCGATTGAGCGTCCGCAGGAACGTCGACTTGCCCGAGCCGGTCGGGCCGATCAGCGCGGTGATCGTCCCCCGACCGAACTGCATGTCGATCTCCGAGAGGATCGTCTTGTCGCCGAACCGGAGCGTGAGGTCCTCGGACGCCATGACGTGGGCCGGCCGGCCCCGGTCAGGGTCGAGGGCGGCGAGGAGCGGGTCGACGGTCGGTGAGGACCGGCCGTCGGTGGGAGTCGTGGCCGCCTCGGGCATGCCGACGCGTCCGTCGCCTTCCGTCTCTCGTTGCACGACAACAGTCGTACTCTTCGTAGGTGAACTCCCGGGAAACCGCCGGGAAACTCTTAGCGACACCGTAACGAAATCTCTGCGGCGGCCGATCCGCCAGGCACGGGGCCGACCGCTTTGCCGTCGTCCGGCGACCCGGTTCAGCTGGGGTTCAGCTGATTCAGAGGTCGGTGAGCTGGCGGTGTGCCGTCTCGACTGTTGCGATCACTTTGCGGACGTCGGCGGCGACGACGACCCAGAGGGCGGCGACGACCGCGGTCAGCCCGATCCCGGCCGGCCGGCTGAACGTCGTGGTGATCTCGGCGCCGATCGTGACGACGGTCGCCGCCAGGTACAGCAGCCAGAATCGGAGGATCCGACGCCGGCCCGGATGACCTGGCGGCAGGCAGTCCCGGATGGCCTGGTACGGGCAGAAGAAGTTGGCGATCGGGATGAACCAGAAGCCGACGCCCCAACCGGGTCGGTGGGTGGCCGGCAGCCGCAGGCGTTGGGCGGCTTTCGCCGCCCGATGCTGGCCGACGAGGAGGAGGATGGCGGCGGCGAGCGACGCGAGGGAGAGGATGAAGAGGTACGGCGGAAAGGCGAGGGACGACGGGACCGGCGGCGGGGACTGGCCGTTCTGGCTGGCCGTGTTGATCTGATGGAAGAAGTGGTCCCACTGGTGGTACGTCCCGCCGTAGTGCAGGACGAGGACGAGGAGGTTGGCGACGGAGAGCACGGCATAGGCGACGACGGCCCACTGTCCCGTCGTCACCGATCGCCGTTCGTCGGCGACCAGCTGGCGGGCCGTCGGGTCGTGACCGCCGCCCCATCCGTCGGCCGTCGGGGTGGGCGCCGGTGCCGGCGGCGAGGTCGTGTACGGCGTCCACCGGAAGCCGTCCCACCACCGCTGCCCACCGCTACCGCCCGGGTCCGGGTACCAGCCGGGTGGTGGTCCGGAGGGGCCCTGGCCGGAGGCGGGCGGCCCGGAGGCGGGTGGGACCGTCATCGTGCCGCCGGTCGGTCGTCCCGGCGGAGACCGAGGGCGTCGGCCAGCCGGGCGAGGGCGAGGATGTGGTCGTCGACGGTCCGGTAGCCGGCGGCCATGGTGTTCACCGAGAGGTGGCTGGCGCCGGCCTGCCGCCAGCGGTCGGCCTGGTGGGCGGCCGGCCCGGGGTCGGTGGACGCGAGGACCTGGCCTTCGAAGCCGATGTCGGTCGGGTCGCGTCCGGCGTCGCGGGCGGCGGCGGCGATGACGTCGAGGGCCTCTTCGAGGCCGGCGCCCGGCCGGGCCTGAGGGAACCAGCCGTCAGCGACCCGGCCGACGCGCTCGAGGGCCGGTCGAGCCATGGCGCCGATCCAGATGGGGATGGCCCCGGACGCGGGCCGTGGCGCGAGGCCGGCGGCGGTGACGGTGTGGAAGCGCCCGTCGAACGTGACGGACTCGTCGGCCCAGAGTCGACGGAGCAGGTGGACCTGCTCTTCGAGCCGGGCGGCGCGGTCGCCGAACGACTGTCCGAGCGCCTCGTACTCGACCCGGTTCCAGCCGATGCCGAGCCCGAGCCGCAGGCGGCCGCCGCCGGCCAGCAGGTCGACTTCCGCGGCCTGCTTGGCCACGAGCGCGGTCTGGCGTTGCGGGCCGACGAGGATGCCGGTGGCGAAGTCGAGGGACGTGAACCCGGCGAGCCAGCCGAAGAGGACCATCGGCTCGTGGAACGTGCTCGACAGGTCGTACGGGCCACCCAGATCGGCATGGACGCGGGTGTCGGCGCCGAGGATGTGGTCGTAGGCGACGACGTGGCGATAGCCGAGCCCGTCCGCCGCCTCGGCGAACGCCCTGATCTCGCCGGCGTCGTCGCCGATCTCGGTCTGGGGGAAGACCACCCCGATCTGCATCACGACCTTCTAGCACCGAGTGGCGGCTTTCCGGCGCAGCGGGGCCGGTCGGGTGGGGTGAGGCGGCGGCCGCCGCACCGAACGGTCGCGTCGGCGCGTCCCGGCGGTACCGTGGGCACCGTGCGGGTCAGGATCTTCGTCGAGCCACAGCAGGGTGCGGACTACGAGCGCCTGCTGGCCGTGGCGCGAACGACGGAGGAGCTGGGTTTCGACGGCTTCTTCCGGTCCGACCACTACCTGTGGATGGCCGCGATGGTCGGTGACGTCCAGCCGGGACCGACGGACGCGTGGGTGACGCTGGCCGGCCTGGCGAGGGAGACGACGCGCCTGCGGCTGGGAACGCTGGTGACGTCGGCGACGTTCCGGTGGCCGGGCCCGTTGGCGATCACCGTGGCCCAGGTCGACGCGATGAGCGGCGGCCGGGTCGAGCTGGGGCTGGGCGCGGGCTGGTTCGACGACGAGCACCGGGCGTACGCCATTCCGTTCCCGTCGATGAGGGAGCGGTTCGACCGGCTCGAAGAGCAGCTCGAGATCTTGACCGGCCTCTGGACGACGCCGGTCGGTGACCGCTTCTCGTACGACGGCCGGCACTACACCGTCGTCGACAGCCCAGGGCTGCCGAAGCCGGCCCAGGCGCCGTACCCGCCGCTCATCGTCGGTGGCACCGGCCCGACGAAGACGCCGCGCCTGGCGGCGCGGTTCGCGGACGAGTTCAACATCCCGTTCCACGGGGTCGACGACACGGGTGCCCAATTCGACCGGGTCCGCCGGGCCTGCGAGGAGATCGGCCGCGACCCGGCCGGGCTCCGCTTCTCGGCGGCGGCCGTCGTCTGCTGCGGCGCCGACGAGGCCGAGCTCGGCCGTCGGGCGGCGGCGATCGAACGGGACGTCGACGAGCTCCGGACGAACGGCGCCGCCGGCTCGCCGGCTGAGGTCGCCGACCGCCTGCGGGCGTACGCCGAGCTCGGGGCGACAACGGTCTATCTCCAGGTGCTCGACCTGACCGACATGGACCACCTGCGGCTCATCGCCGAGGAAGTCGTCCCCGCCCTCGGCTGACTAGTCGGCGGCGGGAGCCCCTGCCGTTGCACCACCAGTCGTGGTCGTGGTGGCGCCGGAGCCGCCGGTCGTGGTCGTGGTCGTGCTGGTGGTCCCGGGCGTTCGACCGGTCTTCTTGGGGAGGGGGAGAGCGATGCGAGCGAGCACGTCGTTACCGGCGGCGACGCACGAGGTCGGAGCCGGGCAGTCGACACCGGTGAGGCCGACGGGAACGTAACGCGTCCGCATCGTCTGCCAGGCCAGGCCGCCCGCACCCGATGCGACGACGCCGCCGATGGGCGTCGGCGGGTTGGTGACCGTCCAGACGGTGCCGACGGTCGCGCAGCCGCCACGGGCGGGGCACGAGACGGCGAAGGCGTCGCCGACGCCCATCGGCGACGCCGTCAGGCTCCACGAGGCGCCGCTGTCGTCGCTGACGAGAACTTGGCTCGGCGCGAGGGCGACGTCGGTGGTCGTCGTGGACTTGGTGCCGACGGCGACGCAGGTCGCGCCACCGGTGCAGTCGACGCCATGGAGGACGCCGACGCCCGTCGGGAGCGGCGCGGCGACCCAGGTCTCGCCGCCGTCGTCGGTGACGGCGATGGCTCCGGTTCCCTGTCCGGGCGACGCCGACTCGTAGCCGACGGTCACGCAGGTTGTGCTGTCGACGCAGGCGACGTGGCTGATCCCGCCGAAACCGGCCGGCAGCGAACCGCCGCGCTGCCACACCTTTCCACCGTCGGTGGTCGACGCCGACCAGTAGGTCGACCCGTCGGTGGCCAGGGCGAGGCAGTCGGCGACGGCGAAACAGTGCACGGCCGAGAGGGCGACGGACCCGGTCGGTGAGGCGACGGACTGCCACGCCTGGCCACCATTGCCGGTGACGAGCACCGCGCCGAGGATCGGGCCGTCGTGGTCGGCCGTGCCGACGGCCATGCAGTGCCGACGGTCCGGGCAGTCGACGGCGGCCAGGTCGGTCGGGTCGCTGACGGTCACTGGTTCGGCGGTCCACGTCTTCCCGCCGTCGGTCGTCGCGTCGATGACGACCGACGGCGCCGGACTGGTCGACGTCGTCGTGCCGAGCGCGTCGACAGCGGCCCGGCCGACGGCCCAGCAGTGGCGGGCGTCGCCGCACGAGACGGCCTCGAGCGAGCCGGTGCCGGCCGTTGCCGGCTGTCCCCATACGGTCACCGGCGTCGCCTGGCGCCCGCGGTCAGCGCCGAGTGCCGCCGCCGAACCGAGCCAGCCGCCGGCCACGCCGACGACGGCCACGCCGACGACGACGGCGGTCACGGCGGTCGTCCACCGCGCCCGGACCGGCAGGCCCGGGCGGCCCCAAGGCCCCGAGATCGGCCAGTCGCTCACGCATGCTCCACGGCCTGGCAACTCTAACGGCCGCCCTGTTCGCAGTGGGGGCACCGCCGTTGCTGCGGCGGTAGGCGCGAGCTGGTCGTCTACCCTCGACGCCGGTGGACTGGGTCGACCTCGTGCTGATCCTCGTGGTGGTCGCCGCGGCCGTGCACGGTCTGCGGCTTGGCGCGCTCGTCCAGGTGCTGACGTTTGGCGGTTTCATCCTCGGGGTCATCCTCGGCGGCCTGATCGCGGTGGCGATCGGTGCGTCGATCCATTCACAGGGTGTTCGGGTGGCGGTGACGCTGGTGCTCGTCCTCGGGCTGGCCGTCATCTTGGGCGTCTCCGGCCGGATAGCCGGCGGGTGGAGCTATGGGGCCATCCAGCGGGGCCATCTGGCATCGGTCGACGCGATCTTCGGCGTCGCGGTGGCGGTCGCCGCGGTGCTCGTCTCGTCGTGGCTGGTGGCGTACATGCTGTCGGAGAGCCGTTACGTCTGGCTCAGCTCGGCCATCCAGCGCTCCGACGTCTTGAAGGCCGTCGACGACGTCATGCCGCCGCCGCCGGACTTCTTCAACCACCTCCAGACGTTCCTCGGCGGCTCGGCGTTCCCGTCGGTGTTCGCCGGACTGGCCCAGCCGACCGCCAAGCCGGTGGCGACGCCGTCGGGCGGCGAGGCGGACCAGATCGGGTCGGGCGCGGCGGCGTCGACGGTCAAGGTCGTCGGCCAGGCCTGCGGGTACCTCCAGGAGGGCTCCGGCTTCGTCGTCGCGCCTGGGCTGGTCGTGACGAATGCCCACGTCGTCGCGGGCGAGCCGTCGACCGATGTCATCGTCCAGGGCGTGACGTACCCGGCGACGGCGGTGCTGTTCGATCCGTCGTTCGACCTGGCGGTCCTGCGCACGAAGGCGCCGCTCGGGCCGCCGCTGCACCTCGACCCCGACGAGGTCGGGCGGGGGACGCAGGGCGCGGTGCTCGGGTATCCGCAGAACGGGACATTGGCGGTGGCGCCGGCCGGCATCGCGTCGAGCCTGACGGCGGCCGGTCGGGACATCTACAACCAGGGGACAGTCGTCCGCAACGTCTACCAGCTCGACGCGAACGTCCAGCCCGGCAACTCCGGCGGCCCGGTCGTCGAGGCGGACGGCACGGTGATCGGGGTCGTCTTCTCACGGTCGACCGTCGCCGCGAACGTCGGCTATGCGCTGGCGTCGCCGGGCGTCTCGAGCCGGGTCCAGCAGGCCGAGGCGCGGACGTCGAACGTCGGTACCGGGGCGTGCGTTCAGAACTGAGCGCCCGACCGACGCCGGACGGGCCGGAGCGGGTGGGGTAAGAATGGCCGCCATGCCCCTGCCGATCGAGGACTACGCGGTCATCGGCGACCTGCACACTGCGGCCATCGTCGGCCGCGACGGGTCGATCGACTGGCTCTGCCTGCCCAACTTCGCCTCTGGCGCCTGCTTCGCTCGGCTGCTCGGCACCGACGACCACGGCTTCTGGAAGATCGCCCCGGCCGGAGCGGTCACGGCGACGCGGCGTCAGTACCGCGACGGGACGCTCGTCCTCGAGACGGAGATGGACTGCGCCGAGGGGACGATCCGCATCACCGACTGCATGCCGATCCGCGAGACGTACCCGCAGGTCGTGCGGATGGTCGAGGGCGTGCGAGGGACCGTGCCGATCCGCATGGACCTGTCGCTGCGGTTCGACTACGGACAGTCGATCCCGTGGGTGAGCCGTATCGGCGCCAACAACCTGCTGACGGCGACCGCCGGTCCCGACTCGGTGGCCCTGTGGACGCGGATGGACGTCCACGGCGAGGGCCTGCGGTCGGTGTCGGAGTTCTCGATCCACGAGGGCCAGCAGATCCCGTACACGCTGACGTGGTTCCCGTCGCACGAGGTGCCGCCGCACCCGACCGACCCGTGGTTCACGATCACGACGACGGACGCGTGGTGGCGGACGTGGTCGGCCGCGTGTACCTACCAGGGGGAGTACGCGGACGCGGTGCTGCGGTCGCTGATCACGCTGAAGGCGCTCACGTACGAGCCGACGGGCGGCATCGTCGCCGCGGCGACGACGTCGCTACCGGAGTCGCTGGGCGGGAACCGGAACTGGGACTATCGGTACTGCTGGCTCCGGGACGCGACGCTGACGCTCGAGTCGCTGATGCGCGGCGGGTACCACGAAGAGGCGCTCGCCTGGCGCGACTGGCTGCTCCGGGCGACGGCCGGTGATCCGTCGAAGCTGCAGATCATGTACGGCGCGTCCGGTGAGCGACGGCTCGACGAGTGGGAGGTCGACTGGCTCCCGGGCTACGAAGGATCGGCGCCGGTCCGCGTCGGCAACGCCGCGGCCGACCAGTACCAGCTCGACGTCTACGGCGAGGTCATGTCGGCGCTCTACAGCGCCGGTCAGATGGACGGCATCCACAGCCACGCCATCTGGGACCTGCAGACGAAGCTCATCGAGTTCATCGAGGACGGCTGGAAGCTCCCCGACGACGGGCTCTGGGAGGTCCGCGGGCCGAGGCGTCACTTCACGCACTCGAAGGTGATGGCCTGGGTGGCCGTCGACCGCGCGGTGCGGACGATGGAGGACTGGCCCGACCTGCCCGGTCCGATCGACAAGTGGCGGGCGCTGCGGGACGAGATCCACGCCGAGGTCGCCGAGAAGGGCTACAACCCGGAGAAGAAGGCGTTCACGCAGTACTACGGCTGTGACCAGCTCGACGCCAGCCTGCTGATGATCCCGCTGGTCGGCTTCCTGCCGGCCACGGATCCCCGCGTCGTGGGCACCGTCGAGGCCGTCCAACGCGAGCTGATGGACGACGCGGGCTTCGTGCTGCGGTACCGCACGACCGACGACGGCGCGGTCGACGGTCTGACCGGCCGGGAAGGTGCGTTCCTGGCGTGCTCGTTCTGGCTGGCCGACTGCTTGCACATGATCGGCCGGGTCGACGAGGCGACCGCGCTGTTCGAGCGCCTGCTCGGCCTGCGCAACGACCTCGGCCTCTTGGCCGAGGAGTACGACGCGGTGGCCGGTCGCCAGGTCGGCAACTTCCCGCAGGCGTTCTCGCACGTGTCGCTCGTCAACACGGCCTGCCGACTGACGGGCCAGGAGCCACTGACGCCCGGCCAGGCGCAGGTGGCGAACCGGATGCGCCGGCTGATGACCGAGAACCTGATCGGTGGCGTCGGGACGAGCAGCACGCGAGCGGCCAAATGGGGTCTCGGGGGGCTCACCCGCCACGGCCTCGGCACGTTGCGCAACGCCCGACCGCCGGGAGGAAAGCCCGTGGACGGCGCCCGGAGCGACACGCCATCACCCGAGGGGTCGCCGGCATGATCCGGCACAGCCCGGGACGACGATGAGCCCGGGACGACGATGAGCCCGGGACGACGATGAGCCCGGGACGACGATGAGGAGGCGTAGATGAAGGCGTTGACGGTGGTTCCCCTCCAGAAGGACTCGGCGGAGCTGTCCGACGTTCCGCCGCCGTCCGAAAGCGACGGCCCGGTGCTCGTCGAGACGCTGGCGGTCGGTATCTGCGGGACCGACATCGAGATCCTCTCCGGCCAGTACGGCTGGGCGCCGCCGGGTCGTGACCGGCTCGTCCTCGGGCACGAGTCGCTCGGGCGCGTCCTGGAGGCACCGGCCGGCGGCCCGGTGGCCCAGGGCGACCTCGTCGTCGGCATCGTCCGTCGTCCGGACCCGGTGCCTTGCGGGAACTGTGCGGTCGGCGAGTGGGACTTCTGTCGCAATGGCCAGTACACCGAGCGCGGCATCAAGGAGCACGACGGCTACCTATCCGAGCAGTACCGGATCACGCCGGAGTACGTCGTCAAGGTCGATCCGTCGCTCGGTGTGCTCGGCGTCCTGCTCGAGCCGACCAGCGTGGTGGCGAAGGCGTGGGAGCAGGTCGACCGCATCGGCGGTCGGGCGCACTGGGCGCCGACCAAGGCGGTCGTCACCGGAGCCGGCCCGATCGGGCTGCTGGCCGCGCTGATCGGCGTCCAGGCCGGGCTCGAGGTCCACGTGATCGACCAGATGACGACCGGGCTCAAGCCCGACCTCGTGCGCCAGCTCGGCGCGCAGTACCACACCGGCTCGATCGCCGATGCCTGCTCAGACGCGGACGCCATCATCGAGTGCACCGGCGTGTCGAGCCTGGTGCTCGACGCGATGGAGCACGTCGGGCCCGACGGCGTCGTCTGCCTGACCGGCGTGTCGTCCGGTGGCCGGAGCATCGACGTCGACGAGGGCGCGCTGAACCGGTCGATGGTTCTGTCGAACGAGGCCGTCGTCGGCTCGGTCAACGCCAACCGGCGCCACTACGAAGCTGGCGCGGACGCGCTGGCCAAGGCCGACCGGGCCTGGCTGGAGCAGCTCGTCAGCCGCAAGGTCCCGCTCGACCAGTGGCAGCAGGCGCTCGATCGCCAGCCGGACGACGTCAAGGTGGTCGTCGAAGTGGCGGCGCAATGACCAGGTCCCGATGACCAGGCGGCGGCTGCCGGTACCGCGGCGGTGAGCGGCCCACTCCCGCACGGTCACGCCCACGGGGGCGCGACCCCGTCGGGAGACGACGACGCTCACGGGCCCGGCGACGTCGAGCCGGCTGCTCCGGTGGCCATCGCACCGGGTGTGCTGCAGATCGACACCCTTCTCGGCGGGTGGGAGCGGGTCACCGCCGGTTACGTGCTCGAGGGCCCGGCACCGGTGCTGGTCGAGACGGGTAGCCAGTCGTCGGTCCCCGTGCTCCTGGCGTCACTCGACCGGCTGGGCCTCGGTCCGACCGATCTTGCCGGGGTGATCGTCACCCACATCCACCTCGACCACGCCGGTGGCGTCGGCGACGTGGCCCGGGCGTTCCCGAACGCGACGGTCTACGTCCACGAAAAGGGCGCCCGTCACCTCGCCGACCCGACCCGGTTGGTCGACTCGGCGGCCCGCGTCTACGGGCCGCTCCTCGATTCCCTCTACGGTCGCCTCGACCCGACGCCGTCCGAACGGCTCCACGTCCTCGCCGACGGCGAGGAGGTCCGCGTCGGGCCCGACCGGGTGCTCGTTGCCATCGACTCCCCGGGCCATGCGAAGCACCACCTCGGCATCCACGACTCGGCGAGCGGCATCCTCTTCGCCGGCGATGCCGTCGGCGTCCGGCTCCCCGACGCCGGGGTCCTCCGCCCGTCGACGCCGCCGCCGGACTTCGACCTCGACCACGCCCTGACGTCGATGCGGAAGTTCGCGAGCCGCCGGCCGTCTGGGATCGCCCTGGCCCACTACGGCCTGCTGGACGACCCCGACGCGCTCCTCGACGAGGCGGCGACGACGCTGCAGCAGTGGGCAGCCACCGCAGAACAGGCGTACCGCAACGGCGAGGACATCGCGGCCGCGCTGTCCGACCGGTTCGCCGACCAGATCGGGGACGTCCCCGAAGAGCACCGGGAGAAGCTCGAGACGCTCAACGGCGTCCATTCCAACGCCGCCGGCTTTCGGCGCTGGCTCGAGACCCGGGACCGCCCGGCCGAGAGCGCGGGGCCGCCGGCCCACTGACGGCGAGCCGGCGTTCGTAGGCGGTCTCCGGACGCGACACAGCGGTCGGGACGACACGTCGCCGTCTCGGCCGCTGTGTCGGTACCCCTATCCGACCGGCCATCGGGCCGGTCGGTCGTCATATCGTCAGTCAGTCCACCCGGAGCCGACTGCGGAGATCTTCCTGGCGCACCTCGAAATCGTCGATCGAGATACGGCCGTCGGCGAGATCCTCGTGGAGGCGGGCGAACTGCTCGAGCAGCGCTCCCTGGTCCTCCATCGGTCCGTCGTCAGACTCCCCGGTGTCCGCCCGGTCCTCCCGGCGAGCCGCCCGGTCCTCCTGCTTGGCCTTTGCCTTGGCTCGCTTCGCTTGATCGCGTTGGAGCTTGCCGAACGTCGAACGAGGCCTTGCCATACACACCACTCCTTCGCTGTGGCCGCGACGCCCGGTCGGGGGCGGCGTCGGCCAGACGGTGACGGGTGACGGGCGGCGGGTGTCAGATGACCTTGACGTTCCGCGCCTCGTCCCCCTTACGACCCGGGGCGATCTCGAACTCGACCTGCTGGCCGGCTTCCAGGGTCCGAAAACCGGAGCCCTGCACATTGCTGTAGTGGACGAACACATCGTCCCCGTCGGGGCGTGAAACGAAGCCGTAGCCCTTCTCCGTGTTGAAGAACTTGACGGTGCCGATAGGCATGATTCCTCTTTCTATTGCATTTAAGTACTGCGGTTTTCTATTGCATTTCGGTACTGCGGTTACTGGGGACCGCAGGCAAGCCTGCGGGTGTTGCATCCTGGCGGCCTACGTTCCGGCTCCGAACCGGGAGGCAGGCCGAGAGGTCTTGGATGGGCGTCACCGACGGTATCCCGGCACGGGCACGGGACTTGATCGTCGGCCGATTGGAGACCGGCCTAGGGCGCCGTAACGGCCAGTGCCCGGGGTAGACGGGCCGGTGCCCCGTCGAGCTGTTCGGGCGACCAGACGGGCGGAAACGCCCAGGTCGGAGAGTGAAACCACTGAACTCCAGTCGAGTTGTCAACAGGCCAACCCGAACCGGAAACTCGAATCAGGCCCACCGGCATGCTGCCGGCCGCCAGTCGACCTCGTCGACCGGCTAGCCCGACAGCGTAGCAGGTCGGTTTTCCGAAGCCCCCTCGGCACTGCTTCCCACACCCCGGCTTTAGGGGTTCTTCGACCACCGTCCACGGGCGGTCGGTGGTCGTCGGGTGCTCAGTCGGACAGGGTGATCGGCTGATCGTCCGGGTCGACGACACCGTCGACGTCCTGCGGGCCGTCTTCGGGGTCCGAAGGCGCCAGGTGCTGGCGTACCCGGTCGTCGATCTCGGCCATCAGCTGTGGGTTCTCCCGGAGGAACGCCTTGACGTTCTCTCGACCTTGGCCGAGCTGCTCGCCTTCGTACGTGAACCACGCGCCGGACTTCTTGATGAGGCCGAGGTCGACTGCCACGTCGAGCAGGGAACCCTCACGGCTGATCCCGGTGCCGTACATGATGTCGAACTCGGCCTGTTGGAACGGTCGCGAAACCTTGTTCTTGACCACCTTCACCCGGGTCCGGTTGCCGATCATCTCGGCGCCGTCCTTGATGGTCTCGATCCGGCGGATGTCCAGACGGACCGACGAGTAGAACTTCAGCGCCCGGCCGCCCGGGGTGGTCTCGGGTGATCCGTACATTACGCCGATCTTTTCCCGGAGCTGGTTGATGAAGATGGCGATCGTGTCCGACTTGTTGAGCGTTCCGGTCAGCTTCCGCAGGGCCTGTGACATCAGCCGAGCCTGCAGCCCGACGTGGGTGTCGCCCATCTCGCCGTCGATCTCCGCCCTCGGCGTCAGAGCGGCCACCGAGTCGATGACGATGATGTCGAGCGCCCCCGATCGGATCAGCATGTCGGCGATCTCCAGCGCCTGCTCTCCGGTGTCCGGCTGGGAGATCAGCAGGGCGTCGACGTTGACCCCGATGGCCTTGGCGTAGACCGGGTCCATCGCGTGCTCGGCGTCGACGTACGCGCAGATACCGCCGTTCCGCTGGGCCTCGGCCACGCAGTGCATGGCCAGCGTCGACTTTCCGGACGACTCCGGGCCGAAGATCTCGACGATCCGGCCCCTCGGGAGGCCGCCGATGCCGAGGGCGAGATCCAAGGAGAGCGCTCCGGTGGGGATCGCCTCGATGCCGAGGTTGATGTTGTCACCCATCCGCATGACCGAGCCCTTGCCGAACTGCTTCTCGATCTGCCCGAGGGCCATGTCCAAGGCCTTCTCTCGTTCCTCTGCCATCTGCTCAGTCTCCTCGTGCATCGATCGACTTGGTCTGGTCTGTGCTGTCGGTGCCGACCCTACGGGTGGGCTGTATCAATGGGGGTCTGGGGTACGGGTCTGGATGGCGCCGAGGCGGTCCTCGGGCGGCCGGCGTTGGCGACCGTCCGAGCACTTTAGCGGCGAACGCATGTTCGTCAAGGGATCCTCGGTCCTTCTCGCGAACGAATGGTCGCGCTGGCAAGGGTCTCGTACCGCGCGCCGTCCGGATCGAGCGTGGATGACACCAGGCTGACCTCGTGGACCGGCCAGTGGACGTCGACCGGCACGCCGCAGAGCGCGCCGGCTACCCGCCGCCCCGGCCGGGCCCGGGCCAGGGTGAGATGTCCCCGGAACGGTGGTTCGTCGGCCCGGACGTACCGGCCGAGCGGCGATGCCCGGACGGTTCTCGCCAGCTCGTCCAGTCCGGCGACGGGGACGCAGAGGATGCCCGGTCCGAGCACCGACGTCGCCGGCCCGGCGACGGCTCGCGGGCGGGACGACAGCGGCTCGACGGCGCGGGCGAGCGCCCGAGCTGCGCCGGACTGCTCGTGGTCGGCGACGTCGCCGAGGAACGCAACGGTGACGTGCCATTGATCGGCCGTCGTCCATCGCAGGCCCGGGGCAGCCGGCCGGGCGAGCGTGCCGAGCCGGTCCCGTACCTCGGCCGGCGGCCAGATCGCCACGAACAACCGCACCCGGCCAGTCTCCCCCCGCGCCGGTCGCCGCGGCGGTGACCCTCGACGACGGCCGGCCACCCATCTGGACGCGATCGCCGAGCGGCGCTCGCCGAGCGGCGCTCGCTGGACGCCGATCCGGCGGGCATCGCTCGGAGCCACGCTCCGCCGGCGGCCGGGAAGGGGCACGGAGTCGCTGGAGAGGTGCGAGAGCGGCCGAATCGGACTCACTGCTAATGAGGCGCGAAACGTTTCCCAGGACTTTCGTCCCACCTCTGCAGACGCCACCAGGCGCGATCTGCGGAGAGCCGCCGGGAGTGTTGTCTGAGGGCTAGATCAGAATTAGATCAGAGCGGCAGGGCGCAACTACCGACGGCGACGGGGAGGGCGCCGGCGTTTGGTGGCTCGACGAGCAGCCGTCCAAGTGGCCGAGCGCACCGGATGCCCGTGTTGTCAGCGACGCGTCCACCACGGCTGATGGCCCCGGGACGCCCGGCAGTGGCGCCCGTACACTCTCCGAGACCGCATCAACGGCAACGTCGACTGTTCGATGGTTCGTCCTTTCCCGCACCGCTTTCGACTCCTCGGCATCGACGAACGAGGCTTCGCCCTCGGCACAGACCCGCGTCGAATCAGTCATCGACGGCTCGTCGTGTCGTTCTCACCAGGACCCGACACGCAGTTGGCGAGGGCGGTGACGGTAAAGGTGCCCTTCTAGCAGGTACATCGCGAGACGGAAGGGCTTTGGACGATCTCGCTCATCAGGGCCCCCATTGACAAGGCCAGCCACCCAAGTACATACTGACTGCAACGACATCGGACGGCAGATCACGACACTATAGATAACCGGCGGTTTCCATCCGCTGGCCGTTCCTGCGAACCCGCCGCCATCGCTTAAACGCGATTACATGCCCGAAAGGGGCCCAAGCCTTGAAGGCCAGACCAATGAAGAGGACTCGGCGGGTCCTTGCCAAGAGCACCTGTGTAGCGATTGCTGCTCTGGTTCCCGTTATTGCCCTAGCGTCTAGCGCTAGTGCAACCCATATTACACAGAATGCCGTCTACCAGATTAATCCGTTGCCGACACAGACCGGCTGCATCTTTGCCATCGAGTGGGGAGAATATATAGCGACTGCTTACGCGAGTGAAAAGCTCACACAGAGCGGATGTTATGCCTCGCACGTATCGGTCGTTTATTCTACAGGGTCGAATATTTATACAGGTCCAACAGGCATTAGGTATCGGCCTACATATGGATGGGTTGAATCCCAGAAGCCGTACGAATCTGTTTTTGGCGCACACTGGTACATCGAATACACAACCCGATCGATTGGCCTGCAAGCGAACCTCTATACAACGAATATCTTCCAATAGTGGGGCTCTTGCTACCTGGCGATCGGCATAGATTGTGACCATAATCCCTAAACGTGATGGGAGTCTATTGAAGTGCACTCCACTACAAGGCGTGAGATTCCATCGGGAGTCACAACTCCGGCTCTTAGCCGGCGCCGGCTGGGGCGTTCGGCAAAACTTGGCGCCATCGGTCTGATGGTGTCAGGTCTCGCTGCCGGTGGGGGGGTGCTGGTGGCCTCAGCAAGTTCATCAAGCGGAGCACTGCCTTCGGCGGCGCTTAGCCCCACCGCTCAGAGTCTTCAAGCACAGAAACTCTTGGGGACCAACGCTGAGGGCGTTCAACAGCAGCTCAACCGGTCGTCGCAACAATTTGATTCACAGTCGCCAGTTTCAAGCCAGACCTATTCCCGCGCTGAGTGGGAAACCCTCTATCAAAACCGTCTTAACCTGGCCAACTGTATGCATCAAAAGGGCTTCACAACATGGCCAGACCCAACACCGGCTTACGGTACCGGTCAGGTTCCCGCACTTGGCGTAGGCGGCCCTACAGAACCAAAGGTTGATGCAGCCACACCGGGAACCGTCGCCAAGGATGAAGGTGCCTGCTTGGCGAACGCCCCGTCGGTCACTGCGAGTACATAACCAGGCTCTACCGTTACGGCAGAGGTTCGAGGGAAAGGTGGCCTGCACAGCTATCGGCACGATGCAACTCGCCGACTTCGAGGGCACCTGGCGCCCCCTGGCCTTGGGGTCGGGGGGCGTTGTCGCGAAGCGTCGACACGATGAAGGCGTCGGGGACGAGCTCGTCGCCGGCCTTGGCGGCCTCACGCTCGCGCCAGAGCCGCCAGATGAACAGAGCCGCGTGGAGTCGACGCGATTGGAACGAACTTCCTTTCTCCGCCCCTGAGGGTGTCCTTGACCCCCTTGTCTTTCCCAGCCGTCCAGACGACTGTTGTGAAGTGGACGACCGCGCCTCGCTCGTCGTCTTCGTCGTAGGGGTTCCAGTTCGGAGGCCACAAAATGTTGGGCCACCCGAGCCCCGAAACCTCGCCGCGCCGGGCGCCGGTGACGATCGCTTCGGATAGAAGCAACGCCCATAGGACGTTGTTGCTCCACGTGCGCCCAATGAGCTCTGCCACCTGGCCTTCGGTTGGCTCAGTGGGTCTCTTGGGCGGGGAGGAGGGCCTCGCAGTTCTCACAGGCGTCCTCGGGGATCCAGCCCCAGTCCGCCGCCTTCCCGAGAACTGCCGACAGAACGGCGAAGTGGCGACGGACGCTGCCTGGCGCCAGCTTCGGCACGCGGCCGTTGCGCGTGGCGTAGACCCCGTTGGTCTTCGGTAGCGGAGGCGTCCCTCGCCGGCAGGGACGTGGCCCAGCTCGGGTCCGATCACGTTCTCGATGCCCGGACGGTTCTCGCCAGCTCGTCCAGTCCGGCGACGGGGACGCAGAGGATGCCCGGTCCGAGCACCGACGTCGCCGGCCCGGCGACGGCTCGCGGGCGGGACGACAGCGGCTCGACGGCGCGGGCGAGCGCCCGAGCTGCGCCGGACTGCTCGTGGTCGGCGACGTCGCCGAGGAACGCAACGGTGACGTGCCATTGATCGGCCGTCGTCCATCGCAGGCCCGGGGCAGCCGGCCGGGCGAGCGTGCCGAGCCGGTCCCGTACCTCGGCCGGCGGCCAGATCGCCACGAACAACCGCACCCGGCCAGTCTCCCCCCGCGCCGGTCGCCGCGGCGGTGACCCTCGACGACGGCCGGCCACCCATCTGGACGCGATCGCCGAGCGGCGCTCGCTGGACGCCGCTCGCTGGACGCCGCCGGTGATCCGGTAGCCTTTGTCGACGCCGGACGCCGATCCGGCCGCATCGCTCGGAGCCACGCTCCGCCGGCGGCCGGGAAGGGGCACGGAGTCGCTGGAGAGGTGCGAGAGCGGCCGAATCGGACTCACTGCTAATGAGTTGACTGGGGGAACCCGGTCCGAGGGTTCAAATCCCTCCCTCTCCGCTGAACCGGTCAGTGTCGGACGCCGGTCGATGCCGGGTCCGGGCGCACGCCGCGACCGGACATCGGGGGCGAGGGTCGAGCCGGCGTCGGGGCCCGTGACACGCGGACCGGCCCGGCGACCGGCAAAAGGAGAGAATGTCGTCATGGCTAACGAGCGCTACTGGTTGCAGACGCTCGGGTGCCCGAAGAACCAGGTCGATTCGGACAAGCTGGCCGGGCTGCTGACGGCGGACGGCTATCAGCCGGCGGACGGGCCGGACGACGCCGACCTCGTGGTCGTCAACACCTGCGCGTTCGTCGAGGCGGCCCGCCAGGAATCCGTCGATACCGTCCTGTTGCTCGACGAGCACCGGCGGGCCGGGTCCCGGTTGGTCGTCACCGGATGCATGGCCGAGCGGTACGGCGACGAGCTGGCCGCCGCCCTACCGGAGGTCGACCTGGTCGCCGGTTTTGGCAGGGCGCTCGTGTCGGAGCCCGACCAAGAGCCGGTTTCCCGGCCGGCGGCGTCGGTACCGGTCAGCCTCGGTTCGGGCCGCCGGCATCGACGGCCCGTCGGGCCGAGCTCGACGACGACGTCCTTCGACCTGCTCGAGCTCCCCCGACCGCCGACCGCGGCCCCCTGGGCGTACGTCAAGATCGCGGAGGGCTGTGACCGCTCGTGCGGGTTCTGCGCGATCCCGTCGTTCCGGGGCAAGCAGCGGTCTCGTCGACCGGCGGACGTCCTCGACGAGGTCCGTGCGCTGGTCGCCGGACGCGGCCCAGGTGGCGGCATCGGCGCAGCCGAGCTGACTGACGGGGTTCGAGAGATCGTCCTCGTCGCCCAGGACCTCGCCTCGTACGGCCGTGACCGCACGCACGAGGGCGGCCCGTCCGGGCCGGCCCGTGGTGGTCGGCGACGGGGGGAGCCGACGCCGATCGTCGCCTTGACGCGGGCCGTCGCGGCGCTGGTCCCGCGGACCCGCTTGCTGTACCTCTACCCGTCGAGTCTCACCGACGACTTGGTCGACGCCATGCTGGCGACCGGCGTGCCGTACTTCGACCTGTCACTCCAGCACGTCTCGCGTCCGTTGCTGGCCCGGATGCGGCGGTGGGGCGACGGGGACCGGTTCCTCCGGCGCATCGCCACGATCCGGGAGGCGGAACCGGCGGCGTCGTTCCGGTCGTCGTTCATTCTCGGTTACCCGGGGGAGACCGAGGAAGACCACGACGCCCTGCTCGCGTTCCTCCAGGACGCGACATTGGACTGGGCCGGGTTCTTCTTGTTCTCGGCGGAGGACGGCACCCGGGCGGTCGACCTCCCGGACCAGGTGGCGCCGGAGCTGGCGCTCGAACGGCTGCAGGAGTGCACGGAGCTGCAGGACGCGATCACGGCCCGGCGGCGGGACCTACTGATCGGGCAGACTCGCGAGGTGCTGGTCGACGCGCCGGGGATCGGACGGACGGTGCACGAGGCGCCGGAGATCGACGGCGTCGTCCGGGTACCCGCCAACCTGCCGGTCGGGTCGCTCGTGGACGTGGTCGTGACGGCGTCGCTCGGTACGGACGTCGTCGCCGAGCCCGTTCGGACGGTCGCCGGTCGTAGCGACGCCGCTCGTCCCCGTCGAGTGGATCACCGTCGAGCGGAATCCGCCGGATGAGCAGCGCGTCGGACCAGACGTTCGGCCCGTCGGCCCTGGCGACGCCGGCCAACGCCCTGACGATGGCCCGCCTGCTGGCGACGCCGGTCTTCGTCGGCCTGATCGTGACGCAGGGGGCGACGTGGCTGACGGTTGCGGTTGGTGTCGCGGTCGCCGGCAGCGACGGCATCGACGGCTGGCTCGCCCGCCGGCAGGGGACGACGCGGTCGGGGGCGTTCCTCGATCCGCTCGCCGACAAGGTGGTCGTCCTCGGCGCGCTCGGCGCGCTGGCCGTACAGCACCATCTTCCGTGGGCGCCGGTCGGGCTGATCGCACTGCGCGAGATCGGGCTCGTCGCCTATCGGTCGTGGGCCGGCCGCCGCGGGGTGTCGATCCCGGCCCGGATGTCGGCCAAGGTGAAGACGCTCGTGCAGGATCTGGCCATCGCCGACCTGCCTCCTGCCGCCACTGGCCGGCGAGCACGGCCTACAGCTGGTGGCCATCTGGGTGGCGGCCGCTCTGACGGTGTTCACCGGCCTGCAGTACCTGCTCGACGGGCGTTCGGCCCTGCGGGAGGCGACCGCCGGCCGATGAGCACCGGAGCCGGACGGTGAGGGTCGAGATCGTGGCGGTCGGGACCGAGCTGCTGCTCGGTCAGATCGCCGACACGAACAGTGCGTGGCTCGGCGAGCAGCTGGCCGCGGCCGGGGTCGGCTCCCATTTCCACCAGGCCGTTGGGGACAACCACGGTCGGATCGTGCTCGCGCTGCGTACCGCCTTGGCTCGGTCCGACGGCGTCATCGTGTGCGGCGGTCTCGGGCCGACGCAGGACGACATCACGCGGGAGGCGATCGCCGACGTCATGAACGTCCCGCTCGTTCGCGACGACGAGATCGTCGCCCGGATCGAGGGGTTCTTCGCCGCCCGGAGCCGCGAGATGTCCGACAACAACCGCCGCCAGGCAGACGTGCCGCAGGGCGCGTCGGTCATCGAACAGGCCCGAGGCACTGCGCCAGGGCTGATCTGCCCGGTCGGCCGCAAGGTCGTCTACGCGGTACCCGGCGTGCCGTACGAGATGGCCGAGATGTTCGAGCGGGGGATCCTGCCCGACCTGCGGGCCCGGATGGCCGCGGCCGGGGAGGAGGCGGTCATCGCCAGTCGGGTCCTCCGGACGTGGGGCACGAGCGAATCGGGCTTGGCCGAAGCGCTCCAGAACCGCATCGACGCGCTCGACGACGCGGCGTCAGTGGCCGGCGCCGTCACGATCGCCTTCTTGGCCAGCGGGATCGAAGGGATCAAGGTGCGGCTGACCGCCCGAGCCGCCACCGCCGCCGATGCCCGGACACTGCTCGACGCCGAAGTGGGGGAGGTGCGGGCGGCGCTCGCCGATCGGTTCGGGGACATCGTCTTTGGCGTCGACGACGAGACGATGGAGGAGGCGGTCGGCACGATCCTGCTCGGGCGGGGGCTGACGCTCGGCATCGCCGAGTCCCTCACCGGCGGGCTCATCGCCTCTCGGGTCGTCGAGGTACCGGGGAGCAGCCAGTGGTTCCGGGGCGGTGTCGTCGCCTACGACTCGGCGGTCAAGTTCTCGGTGCTCGAGGTACCCGATGGTCCGGTGGTGACCGCGGCCGCGGCCGGTGCGATGGCTGCCGGTGTCCGCCGGGTCGTCGGCGCGGACGTCGGGCTTGGCATCACCGGCGTCGCCGGCCCAGCCGAACAGGAGGGAAAGCCGGCCGGCACGGTCTTCGTCGGTCTGGCTCTGCCTGACGGCCGGGTCGTCACGGCCGATCTCCACCTGCCGGGCGATCGGCCGCGGGTCCGGCAGTACTCGGCCATCTCCGCGCTCGATCTGCTCCGGCGAACGTTGTCGGCGCAGCCGGCCCGGACCCTGGGCAGCTGACCCCCCGGCGTCGACCGGCGGCCGATCAGCCCCACCGCCGCCGGCTGGTCGCCTGATCGGCGCCCGTCAGGGGGGAGGGCCCCGAAGCAGGTCGAGGGGGTCGAGGCCGAGCCGGTCGGCCAGCCGTTCGACCGTCCGGAGCGTGACGTTCCGCTCGCCCCGCTCGAGCCCGCCCATGTACGTCCGGTGCACGCCGAGGACGTCGGCAAAGACCTCCTGGCTGAGCAGCCGGCTCTTTCGCAGAGCGCGCAGCGCCTGGCCAAACTGGCGTTGTAGGGCCCCCTCCACGGGAACACCCTGCTGAACGGCTACTTGCTGATCTACAGACCGATGGGTAGCAATCCGGCCGGCGGTCGGCGGCGGCTTGCCGAGATCGACCGGTGATTCAGTAGGTCGCGGGGCTTTCCCTACCCGCCGCCGGCGCCGCTGAGCAGGTCCATCGGATCGACGTGCAGGCGGTCGGCCAGCCGTTCGACCGTCCGGAGCGTGACGTTGCGCTCACCGCGCTCGAGACCACCGATGAAGGTCCGGTGGACTCCGGCGACGTCGGCGAACTCCTCCTGACTGAGCCCGCGAGCCTTTCGATGGGCGCGGAGACCTTGCCCGAGCTGGCGCTGCAGGTCGCCTTCCACGGCACTCACGCTGCTCAGTGGCTACCGATAGATCTACAGACTGATACGTAGCACCATCGCCGGTGCTGCCCACCCCCCGGGCGCTCGTCACGCCCCACCGGTTAGGTGGACGTGCGGTTGCCAGTGGCCGTCGGGGCCCGGCCAGGCGTCGATCTCGACGACCGAGTCGCCGTCGGCCCAGAGCTGGATGCCGACGGCCGGTCCGAGGCCGTCGTCGGACCCGTCGGCCGACGACGTGGCATGGAGGACGACCGCCGCCGGGCCGCCGCCGTTCCGTTCGCCGGCTCCGCCGTCCGCGTCGGCGGCTCGGTCACCCAGGGCGCCCGGTAGCTCGAGCCGCAGCTCGGCCGTGTCACCGACGATCTCGGTGACCAACCGCACCCGGCCGCGGTCGTCGACGACGACCAGCCGTCTGGTGTGAACCTCGTCCGCCATGGCGCGGACTGACCGCTCGAGCGCGGCCAGCCGCGCCTGTACTCCCATCCCCTCATCGCTCCCGGTCCCCTCCGGTCTCCCTGCTGCCGGCATGTCCGGCCTCCTCGTCGTGTGCGCTGGATCGGTGGCGTGGCCACCGGGACGGTCGACCGACGACCGACTCCCGGCGCTGCACGAGGACGACCTGCCGATCACTCCGGCATCGAGGACGGTCGCCGATGGTGTTTCTAGCAGGACGCTGTGTTACGGAGGCATGTCGCCGGCGCGCTCGACCCGAGCGCCAGCGCGGCGGCTAACCGAGTGCGCCGAGCCCGTCGACGGCCGGCGAGCCACCGAGGTACACCGCGACCTGCCCGACGCCGGCCGACCGCCAGCGGCCGTCGGGTTCGCGGAGCAGAGCAGTCCGCTCGGGGATGCCGGCGACCGGGAGGTCCTTCGGTGCGAGGACGACGGAGCGGTGCAACTTCTCCCCGTGGGCGTCCTCGCCGACATCGCCGAAGTGGGGGATCACGGCGAGGCCGCCGACGAGCCCGAGGCCGACGGTGAGGGCCCCGCCGCGAGGGTCGACCATCGGGTCGGTCAGGGCCATCGCGCCGGCCGCGGCACCGGCGACGACGGCGCCGTCGAGCCATGCGTCCTTCAGCGCGGCGAAGACCTTGGAGTCCTTGAGGACCGACCGCAAGTGGAGGGAGGAGCCACCGCTCAGATAGACGAAGCGGGCCCGGCGGACGATCTCGGCGGCACCGTCGTCCTCCGCGTCGGCCCGGCCGACGACCATGAGACCCTCGACCTCGGCGTCGAGCGCGCCGAACCATTCGGCTGCGGCGAGCACGGCCCGCTCGGGGTGCTCGTACGCGGCGGCGGTGGGCAGCACGACGACTTCGCGGCCGCCGGACGCAGCGAGCAGCTCAGCGTCGAAATCGCAGCCGTCGGTCCAGGCCGCGCCGCCGACCAGGGCCAGCAGGCCAGGCTTCCCGGTTCCTCTCATACGAGCCACTTTGGCACGTCCAGGCCGCTCCCCACGACGCCGGGCGGCTCGGTCAGCGGATGGCGACGTCGTCGAGGTACTCGTCGCGCCAGTAGTCGTACCGCTCGTCGGGGAGAGCGAGGGCATGCGTCGGTTCGAGGGCGGCGACGAAGGACCGGTCGTGGCTGACGACGACGAGCGTGCCCGGCCAGATGCTCAGCATCCGGCCGACGGCCTCGATCGACGCCGGGTCGAGGTTGTTCGTCGGCTCGTCGAGGACGAGCAGGTTCGCCCGGCCAGCGGCCAGCATGGCGAGACCGAGCTTGGCCCGCTCGCCGCCCGACAGCGTCGCCGGCATCTGATCGGCGGCCTTGGACGGCAGCCCGAACGAGCCGAGCAGGGCCCGGCGTTCCGGGTCGGTCTTGAGCACGGTGTCGTCGACGTTCTCGAGCGTCGTCTTGGTCGGGTCGACCTGCTCGTGCTCCTGGGCGAAATAGCCGATCGACACGTTCGTCCCGACCGCCACCGATCCGTCACTCGGCGCTTGGACGCCGGCCACGCAGCGGAGCAGGCTCGACTTGCCGGCACCGTTGCGACCGATGACGACGATCCGGTCGCCGCGGCCGGCGGCGAAGTCGACGTCGGCGAGGACGGTGTCGTCGCCGTAGCGGACACCGAGATGGGCGACGGTCAGCGGCACCGCGCCCGAGCGTTGGGGGGCGGGGAGGCGGAAGATGCTCTTGCGCTCGCGGGCGAAGACCTCCGTGCGCTGGCCCTCCAACCGTTCGACCCGGCGGTCGAGGGACTTGGCGACGCGGGCTCGGCGAGCGGTCTGGCCGCGCATGGTGTCGGCGAGGGTGCTGAGCCGCTTGATCTCACGGCCCTCGAGCTGGGCCGCCCGCTCGCGTCGGTCCTGGTCCGCCGTGAGCTGGGCCCGATAGCTGGAGTACGTCCCCTTGTACTCGTGGAGGCGGCCGTCATCGAGGTGGAAGACCTTGGTGATCGACCGGTCGAGGAGCTGGAGGTCGTGGCTGACGACGAGCAAGGCCCCGCGAAACGTCCCGAGCTCGTCCATGAGCCACCGCTTGGCGTCGAGGTCGAGATGGTTCGTCGGCTCGTCGAGGACCATTACGTCGGGCGCCTGGAAGAGGATGCGGACGAGGTCGACCCGCCGCCGCTGACCGCCGGACAGCGCCTCGATATCGTCGAGCAGCACGTCCTCGGGCAGCCCGATGCCGGCGGCGAGGCGGCCCATGACGGACTCGGCCTCGTAGCCGCCGTTCTCCCGGTACTGCAGCTCGAGGTCGGCGAAGTGCTGGATGTTCTCCTCCGTCGGGTCCTTGGCCATCTGGCGCCGGGCCTGGTCGAGCGCGTCGTCGAGGACGTCGAGGCCGCGGGCGGAGAGGACGTGGGAGAAGCCGCTCGGGTCCAACCCGAGCCCGCGCGGCGGGGGAACCTGGGGTAGCCAGCCGAGCGTCCCGGTGATCCGGACGTTGCCGCGGGAGCGGACCTGGGCCGGTGGCTCGCCGACGAGCACGGAGATGAGCGACGACTTGCCCGCGCCGTTGCGGCCGACGAGACCGACCTTCTCGCCGGCGCCGACGACGAACGACGCGTCGCCGAGCAGGACGCGGTCACCGATCTCGACGTTGACGGAGGAATCCGACGATCATCCGACCAAGGGTCGCACACGTAAGCTCCGGCCATGACCACGGCCAGCCGTCCGGCTGGCGGGCCGCCCGACGACGGCGGGGGGTTCCGCCGTTTCGACGGCCAGGTGGCCATTGTCACCGGGGCTGCGTCGGGCATCGGCCGGGCGCTGGCCACCGCGCTCGTCGCCGAGGGGGCGACGGTCGTCCTCGCCGACGTCGACGGCCCGGGGGCCGACCGGGCCGCGGCAGCGATCGGTCGCGGTGCCGGGGCGTCCGAGCTCGACGTCACCGACGCCGGTGCGGTGGCGGCGCTGGTCGACTCGGTCGTCGATCGTCATGGCCGGATCGACCTGCTTTGCAATAACGCCGGCATCGGCGCCGGCGGCCCCGTCGAGCAGCTCACCCTGGCCGACTGGGCGACGGTGATCGACGTCGACCTCAACAGCGTCGTCTACGGCGTCGCCGCGGCGTACCCGTGGATGGTGCGCCAACGGGCCGGCCACATCGTCAACACGGCGTCGCTGGCCGGGCTCGTGCCGTCGCCGCTGCTCACGCCCTACGCCGCGGCCAAGGCCGCGGTCGTCGGCTTGAGCGTCAGCCTCCGGGTCGAAGCAGCGAGTCACGGCATCGGCGTCAGCGTGGTCTGTCCGGGCCCGGTCGAGACGCCGCTGCTCGACCAGGCCGGCCCGGGTGGCGCGGTGAACGCCCGCAAGCTCCTGACCAACGCCCTCGGGCCGCCGTACCCGGCGTCGGCGATGGCCGCGGACATCCTCGACGGCGTGGCCGAGAACCGGGCGATCATCGTGGCTCCCGCCACCGCCCGAGAGGCGTGGGAGGGCTACCGCCGAGCCCCCGAGGCGTTCCTCGACGCAATGGCGGCGCAGGCCGTGACCAGCCGGCGGCGACGGGAGGGTCCGGCGACGGACGGGTGACGAGCCGATTTCTGCAGCGGAGTAACGTCTTTCTCCATGACTGTCACGCGTGTCGGAATTGTCGGCTCGGGGATCATGGGCTCGGGCATCGCCGAGGTGGCCGCCGCCACCGGCCACCAGGTCGTGCTGCGGAGCCGGAGCCAGTCGAGCGCGGACGCCACCGTCGCCGGCCTGGAGAAGTCGCTCGCCCGGCAGATCGAGAAGGGCAAGCGAACCGAGGAGGAGCGCGAACAGATCCTCGACCGGGTCACGACGACGACCGATCTCGGCGCGCTGGCCGACGTCGATCTCGTCGTCGAGTCGGTCGTCGAGGACCTGGCGGTCAAGAAGCACCTGTTCACCGAGCTCGACCGCATCTGCTCGGACCAGACGATCGTCGCGACGAACACGTCGACGCTGCCGGTGGTCGAGCTGGCCATGGAGACCGGGCGGCCGGACCGGGTCTGCGGCATCCACTTCTTCAATCCGGCCCCGGCGATGTCCCTGGTCGAGGTCGTCCGGCCGATCACTGCCTCCGACGAGACGATCGCCGCCGCGGTGGCGTTCGCCGAGGCGTGCGGCAAGGAACCGGTCACGGTGAAGGACCAAGCCGGGTTCGTCGTCAACGCACTGCTCTTCCCGTACCTCAACAACGCGGTGCGGCTGCTCGAGCAGGGTGTCGCGACGAAGGAGGGGATCGACACCGCGATGAAGGGCGGTTGCGGGTTTCCGATGGGCCCGTTCGCTCTGCTCGACCTGGTCGGTCTCGACACGTCGCTGGCCATCCTCGACACGCTGTACACGGAGTACCGGGATCCGAACTACGCGGCCGTCCCGCTGTTGCGCCGGATGGTGGCCGCCGAGACCCTCGGGCGGAAGTCCGGCCGCGGGTTCTACGACTACAAGAAATAGGACGTCGGCCCCCCGGCGAGGGTCCGGTGGGCACCCCGGGGCGTCACCACTCGGGTAGGGGGGCAGAATGGTAGCGATGCCGGAACGGTCGAAGCCGTGGATGATGCGGACGTACTCGGGCCATTCCACCGCCCGGGCGTCGAACGCGCTCTACCGGACGAACCTGGCCAAGGGCCAGACCGGCCTGTCGATCGCCTTCGACCTACCGACGCAGACCGGTTACGACCCGGACGACCCGCAAGCGGCTGGGGAGGTCGGCAAGGTCGGTGTGCCGGTCGCTCACCTCGGCCACATGCGCGAGCTCATGGACGGCATCCCGGTGGCCGAGATGAACACGTCGATGACGATCAACGCCACGGCAGCGTGGCTGCTCGGCCTGTATGTCGCCAACGCGGAGGACCACGGCGTCGACCCGAAGGCACTGCAGGGGACGACCCAGAACGACATCGTCAAGGAGTACCTGAGCCGAGGCACGTTCATCTTCCCGCCCCAACCGAGCCTCCGGCTGACCGTCGACACGATCGCCTACACGGTCCACCGGGTGCCGAAGTGGAACCCGATCAACGTCTGCAGCTACCACCTCCAAGAGGCCGGCGCGACGCCGGTTCAGGAGCTGGCGTACGCGCTGGCGACGGCCATCGGCGTCCTCGACGCCGTGCGGACGTCCGGAAAAGTGGCCGAAGGCGACCTGCCGACCGTCGTCGGTCGGATCAGCTTCTTCGTCAACGCCGGCGTCCGGTTCGTCGAGGAGACGTGCAAGATGCGGGCGTTCACTGCGATGTGGGACCGGATCTGCCGCGAGCGCTACGGCGTCGAAGAGGAGAAGCTCCGGCGGTTCCGCTACGGCGTCCAGGTCAACTCGCTCGGCCTGACCGAGCAGCAGCCGGAGAACAACGTGCCCCGCATCGTCCTCGAGGCCCTCGGGGTGACGCTGTCGAAGGACGCCCGGGCCCGGGCCATCCAGCTCCCGGCGTGGAACGAAGCGCTCGGGCTGCCCCGTCCGTGGGACCAGCAGTGGTCGCTGCGGATCCAGCAGATCCTGGCCTATGAGTCCGACATCTTGGAGTACGACGACATCTTCGACGGGTCGAAGGTGGTCGAGGCGAAGACGGCCGAGCTGATCGACGCGGCCGGGGCCGAGCTCGACGACGTCCTCGGCCTCGGTGGGGCGTTCGAGGCGATCGACGAGCTGAAGACGCGGCTCGTCCGGAGCCAGTCGGACCGGGTGCGGCGGATCGAGACCGGCGTGCAGCAGGTCGTCGGCGTCAACTGCTTCACCGAGACCGCGCCGTCGCCCCTGACCGGCGACGAAGGCGCGGAGAGCATCCTGAAGGTCGACCCGACCGTCGAAGCCGAGTTGCAGGCCGACGTGGCCGAGTGGCGACGCCGACGCGAACGTCGGCGCGGTGGCCCGGGCGCTCGACGAGCTCCGGCGGGCCGCGCTGGACGAGACGACGAACGTGATGGACGCGACGATCGCCCTGGCCCACGCCGGTGGCACCACCGGAGAGTGGGCCGGCGCCTTGCGCGAGGTCTTCGGCGAGTACCGCGCCCCGACCGGCGTCGGCGGCGCGGCCGGCCACCGTGGTGCCGAGATGGCACCGGTCGTCGAGCGGGTCAAGGCGCTCACCGCGGCCACCGGCGGCCCGCCGCGCCTCCTCGTCGCCAAGCCCGGGCTCGACGGCCACTCGAACGGCGCCGAGCAGATCGCGGTTGCGGCCCGCGACGCCGGCTTCGAGGTCGTCTACCAGGGCATCCGGCTGACGCCCGAGCAGATCGTCGCGGCCGCCCGGGACGAGGACGTCGACCTCGTCGGGCTCTCGATCCTGTCCGGATCCCACCTCGAGCTCGTCCCCGAGATCCTCGATCGGCTCCGCGCCGCCCGGGTCGAGGCCGACGTCGTCGTCGGCGGGATCATCCCCCCGGACGACGCTGAGGTCCTGCGGGGCAAAGGCGTCGCGGCCGTCTACACGCCGAAGGACTTCGAGCTCGACCGGATCGTCGCCGACATGGTCGGCCTCGTCGAACGTCGCCGGGGTGTCGACCGCTGAGGCGCGCCCTTCCGGATCAGCGACCCGACCAGGGCCGTTCGCGGCGCAGCGGCGTCGGCTTCGACCACCAGCGACCGCTGAACCGCCATACCCGGTGGGCCGGGTCCGACTCGTCGCTCAGAGGTGCCGGCCGCGTCCAGAGCTGGTCGGCCGCCGCGGCCACCAACGCCAGCGCCAGCGGGTCCGGCTCGGGCCGCGCTGCATACGGTGCCAGGGTGGTGTCGATCCCGGGGTCGCCCGGAGCGCCCGTCATCAGAGCGGGACGTTCCCGTGCTTGCGGTGGGGGAGGTCCTCCCGCTTCGACGCCAGCATGGCCAGGCTCTGGACGAGGACCTTGCGGGTGTCGGCCGGCGAGATGACGTCGTCGACGTAGCCGCGCTCGGCTGCGATGTACGGGTTGGCGTAGCGCTCGGTGTACTCGTCGACCAGTTCGGCTCGCCGAACGGCGGGGTCGGCGGCTTCGGCGAGGTCGCGCCGGTTGAGGATCTCGACCGCGCCCTGGGGCCCCATGACGGCCAGCTCCGCCGACGGCCACGCGAAGGCCAGGTCGGCGCCGATCGACTTGGAGTTCATGACGACGTACGCGCCGCCGTACGCCTTGCGGGTGATGATCTGGATACGCGGGACGGTCGCCTCGCAGTAGGCGTAGAGCAGCTTCGCTCCGTGCCGGATGATCCCGCCGTACTCCTGGTCGGTGCCGGGCATGAAGCCGGGCACGTCGACGAACGTGACGAGCGGGATGTTGAACGCATCGCACGTCCGGACGAACCGGGCGGCCTTCTCGGACGAGTCGATGTCGAGCACCCCGGCGAGCACGGCCGGCTGATTGCCGACGATGCCGACGACCCGCCCGTCGATGCGGGCGTAACCGCAGGTGATCGACATCGCCCAGTGAGCATGGATCTCGAGGTAGTCGCCGTCGTCGACTACCGCGGCGATGACCTTCTTCATGTCGTACGGCAGATTCGGCGACGGCGGCATCAGGTCGACGAGCTCCGGCGTCGACCGCTCGGGGTCGTCGCCGGAGACGACCGGCGGCGGCTCCTCCAGGTTGTTCGACGGGAGGAACCCGAGCAGGTAGCGGACGTCGTCCAAACAGGCCTTCTCATCGGGAGAGACGAACGTCGCCACGCCGGACTTCGTGGCGTGGCTCATCGCGCCGCCGAGATCCTCCAGCGTCACGTCCTCGCCGGTCACCGTTTTCACGACGTCCGGGCCGGTGATGAACATGTGAGACGTGCCCTGGACCATGAAGATGAAGTCGGTCATCGCCGGCGAGTAGACCGCCCCGCCGGCGCACGGCCCGAGGATCACGCTGATCTGTGGGATGACGCCGGATGCGGTCACGTTGCGGTGGAAGATCCCGCCGTACGAGTGCAGGGAGACGACGCCCTCCTGGATCCGGGCGCCGGCCCCGTCGTTGAGGCCGATCATCGGGACGCCGGTCGACGCGGCGAGATCCATGACCTTGTGGATCTTCTCGGCGAAGACCTCGCCGAGGGCACCGCCGAAGACGGTGAAGTCTTGGCTGAAGACGCAGACCCGCCGGCCGTCGATCGTCCCGAAGCCGGTGACGACGCCGTCGGTGTACGGCCGGTTGTCGTCCAGTCCCATCCCGTGGGCCCGGTGGCGGGCCAGCATGTCGAGCTCCTGGAACGAGCCATCGTCCAGCAGGTAGTCGATCCGCTCCCGGGCGGTCATTTTGCCCTTGGCGTGGTGCTTCTCCACCGAGGCCGGGCTGCCGGCGTGGAGGGCCTGCTCCTTGCGGGCCAGCAGGTCGTCGAGCCGCTGGGACATCGTGTGGTCCATGGGCAGCGAGGCTACAAGCTGCTGCCGAACCCCCGGAATTCGGACGATCGAGCCAAGAGGCCGAGCCGTCGCCGAGTCGGGGTCAGGATCGCGCCGTCAGCACGGCCACGCCTTCCCCGGAGAGATCCGCCTGAGCCGGCTTCCGCCCGACCATGGCCATGATGAGGGAGAGCATCGGACCGGTCACCTCCGGGCCTTCCCCGTGCGACCAGGACATGTCGGAGGCGCAGAGCCGCAGGCCGGCGATCCGGCGCTTGCTGCCGATGAGCAGGTTCGTCCGCTGCCAACTGTCCGCCACCGCCACCAGGGCGGCCTCCGGCGGCTGATGACGTAGGCCCAGTGGTCGCCGGATGTCCTCGCCGTGGGCGACCACCTCGCCGAGCATGGCGACGACCGGCGCCGGGGGGTGGTTGGTCGTCGACGTCCGGGCCTGGAGCCGGCGGACCAACTCGTCCGGCTCGAGCGCTCCCAGTTTCCGGGCGCCGCGATCGGTGAACACGTCGAAACGGAACCCGGCCACGATCAGCTCCCGGTAGAAGTTCGGGATCGTCTGTTCGGCGGCCGCCACGACGTGCCCGGCCGTCATCTGCACCGACCAGCCGGCACACCACGACGGGGTCGCCCACTGGTCGGCCGTGAGTGGCGACAACGCCGCGGCGAGTGTCGCCCGCTCGTCGTGGATGTGCTTCCAGATCTCGGCACTCTTCATGGACTGAAGTTAGCAGATACTTACGTAAGCAGATACTTACTAACTCGTCGGAAATGGGGTCCGGCCTGCCCGGCTCACCAGGACACGGCGACCCGGTGTCGGGGCGACGGTGTCGTAGGTTGGCGGGGTGCACATCATCGGAGCGGCGCCGTGGTCCGGCTGACCTGCCTCCTGCGCCGGAGGGCCGGGACGACGCCAGCGGAGTTTCACGAGCACTGGCGGACGGTCCATGGTCCGCTCATCGCCTCGACCCACAGCGGCAGCCACGTCGTCCGGTACGAGCAACACCCCCGTCCGCTCGACGACTACGCCGGCGATGACGACCCGGGGTTCGACGGTGTCACCGTGCAGTGGTTCGAATCCATGGACGAGTACCGGGCCCACATGGTCGAGGACGACTTCGCGGTCGTCTGGACCGACATCTGCAGCTTCCTCGACACCGACCGCCTCGAGTTCGTCGTGACCGAGGAACCGCGGTTGCTGATCGGCGACGACGGCCTGTTCCCGCTGGCCTGAGGACCGCTCGAAGCCGATCGATCGGGTTGGCCCCGACTGGGTCAGTCCTCTGCTCCGGGGTGTTGCGGCTCCCAGCCCTCGGCCCCGGTCGGGCGTGGCCAGTCGACGATGATCCCCCCGGCGGGGGTCGATGCCGCCCCGGCCGGCTCCAGCCGGGCGGGCGGCCTGGTCGAGACCGTCCCGTCCGGAGCCGGTTCGACCGGGTCACGGTTCTCCGGCTCCGCCAGCGCCGTGACCTCGTTCTCGTTCTCGGACTCGGTCGCCGGCTCGACCTCGACCTCGACCTCGACCTCGATCTCGATCTTTGTGCTGGTCCCGCCGTCGACCCCGTCGTCGGGGTTGACTGGCTCCCCGAGCTCGGGCGCCGACTCGCCTTCGACATCGGGGTCGATCGGGATCTCAGCGGTGCCTGGGCCGTCTCGAGGGACGGGAACCGGGGGCGGCAGCAGGGCCGCTTCGGCCGCGGCCCGGCGACGGTCCATCGTCGCGGAGAGCGCAGTCCAGGCCTTGCCGTCGAGGACTTCGAGCCGCCGGGCCATCGTCGATTGGAGGTCGGTGGCCCGGCGGTCGTAGCGCTCGGCAGCGCCCCCCATGACGAAGACGGTCGCGGGCGGCAGATCACCGGTGGTCGCCAGATCGTGGAGCCACCGGGTCGCCACCTCCGCGTCCTGCATGAGTCCGAGCGCGTCCTGGACCTTGGCCAGGCGGCGCGTGTACCGCTCCGTCCGGCCGCCGTAGACGCCGCCCACGAACTCGAGGGAGTACCGGAGCCGCTTGCACCGGATACGTAGACGGTGGAAGTCGCTCGCCACGCCGCTCCGTCGGGCCCGTCGAGCGGCCTTGGCGACGGCGCGGTGGCGGGCGACGACGAGCTCGGGCACGGCCAGCGCGGCCGGCCGTCGAGCCGCGACCGACCGGCGGTTCGGGCCCTGCTGTGCCAGGCCGACGAGCCCGTCGGCCAGCCGTTCCCAGCGGGGCGAGTCGAGGGCCTCGAGGAGGGCCCGGCGAGCGCCGCGATGCTCGCGTTCGAGCAGGTGGCGGAGGTGCTCGAGCGGCGCGGCCGCCGTCGCGGGGACCATGTCGTCGAGGTTGTCGATCTGGACGTCGAGGTCGCGGACGCCGCCGAGCACCTCGGCCAACCAGCTCAGCTCGTCGCGCAGCTGGCGGACCCGGACGGGAAGGGCGTCGGCGAAGAGGTCGATGGCCGCCCGCAGTCGCCGGGTGGCGACCCGCATGTCGTGGAGCTCTTCGATGTCCTCGCCCAGCCTCGTTCCGGCCTCCTTGGCCAGTAGGACACCGAGGTGACGGCGGAGCACGGCGTAGGCCAGGTCGCCGAAGGTGGATGTCTCGGCGATCTCCGTCGGCCCGAGGTCCGGCGGCCCGGGGATCACCACCCCGAGGGCCAGCAGCCCGGCCTCGAACTTGGAGAGCGTTGCCGGCTGCAGCCCGCTGGCCAACCGGAGATCTCGGACCAACGGCTCCAGATCGTTGACCCAACGAGGGACGACCTCGACCTCCACCCGCCGCAGTCGCACCGGCGGTTGTCCGGGGCCGACGTCGACGACCGTGTCGTCGAGGGCAACCTCGGCGACCTCTTCCCCGCCGATCCGCAGGGAGAAGGGGCGTCGCCGGGTCCGGACCTCGAGAACCTGGCGAAGTGGGCGATGTCCGGCGACGGCCGCCAGCCGCCACCCCACCGGGCCTTCCGACGCCAAGTGCCGGGAGCCCCTCGGCCGGCAGTACCTCGGTGATCTCGAGACGTTCGCGTAGGCCGTCGCGCCCGGCCGGCTGCAGATCCTTCAGCGTCGCCTCGTCGTGCCGGCCGCGCCGACGGGTGCGCAGGACCAGGCCGGCCCGTCCGATCCGCCAGTCGTCGGTGTCGAGATAGCGGTCGGTGAGCCGCCGCGGCGGCTTGGCCTGTGCGGTGAGCGGCGGCAGGTCGCCGGGGGCAGGAGGGGGAGGGCAGCCAGCCAGCGCTCGACCGGTCGAAGGTCCAGCGCGTCGAACTGCCACTCGACTTCGACCTGGTCCTCGGCCATCCGCCGATGGTAACCCGGCCGTCGCCGAGCCCTTCCGTGACGGTTCGGTGACGTCAACCGCCGTGACATGGGCGGATGCACCCCGGCCGACGTACTGCCCGGTAGTGTCGGAGACGTGGCCAATGCACGGACGGCGACCCTGGAACGGCAGGCCGGAGAGCTGGTCCGTGCGGCCGGGGGGATCATCGTCCGCCGGGCCGCCGACGGCCGGCCGGAAGTGGCGGTCGTCCACCGCCCGGCCCGCGTCGACTGGTCGTTCCCGAAGGGCAAGCTCGAGCCCGGGGAGACCTTCGAGGAGTGCGCGCTGCGCGAGGTCTGGGAAGAGACCGGCCTGCAGTGTCGGTTGGGTCGCTTCGTCGGGCACACCGAGTACCGCGACCGCAAGGATCGGCCGAAGGTCGTCGCCTATTGGATCATGGACGCCGAGGCGGGGACGTTCACGGTCAACGAAGAGGTCGACGAGCTCCGTTGGGTCGATCTCCACACGGCTGAGCAGCTGCTCACCTACGAGCGGGATCGCGAGTTGCTGATCGTGGTCGCCGCCGTCGACGAGGTGGCGGCACCGCTCGTCTGACCGTCGACCGGGACCCGGTGGGTCCCGGTTAGTCGAGCTCTTCGATCGTCACTGACTCGATCACGACCTCTTCGGTCGGCGTGCCCGACCGGGTCCCGATCGCGTCGATGGTCTGGACGACGTCGCCGCCGGAGATGACTGCGCCGAAGAGCGAGTACTGCGGTGGCAGGCCCGCTCCGTCCGGACCGCTGATGATGAAGAACTGGCTCCCGTTGGTGTTCGGCCCGGCGTTGGCCATGGCCAGTGAGCCGATCTGGTACCGGCCCGGCTTCGGCAGTTCGTCAGCGAACCGGTAGCCCGGGCCGCCCCGCCCGGTGCCCTCGGGGTCGCCGCCCTGGAGGACGAAGCCGGGGATGATCCGGTGGAAGACGATCCCGTCGTAGTAGTGGAACCGCGCCAGGTAGACGAAGTTGTTGACCGTCTTCGGCGCGGCCAGGGCGTCGAGCTCGATGACCATCGTTCCCTTTGACGTCACCATCGTCGCTCGGTACCGCTTGGCTGGAATCGATGACCATCGGCGGTTCCGCGTCGAACTTCTGGCGCTTCGGGCTCGACCCGTCAGCGGCGGGGACGTCGGACATGTGGGCTCCTCTCTCGGCACGGGGCGCTTGTCGCGGCCGCGCCCAGCGGCGTATCGGATGGTTCGGGTCAGCTCGGATGGATAGTCACGGACAGGATCCGTCTGCGTGACGTTGGGCGTGCCGGACGAGCTGCCGTCGGTGTTGATCTTCTCGACCACTGTCATACCCGAACTGATGGTCCCGAAGACGGAGTACTTGTCGCCGCTGGCCAGATCCTGGTTCAGGACTGTCGCCCCGCCGGGGACGACCAGGAAGAACTGGCTGCCGTTGGTGTCTGTCCCGCCAGAGTTGGCCATGGCGACGTCGCCGGTGGCGTACGACGTCGGGACGTTCTCGTTGGCGAATTGGTAACCCGGGCCGCCCTTCCCGGTGCCGGTCGGGTCGCCCGTCTGGTCCATGAAGTTCGTGATCACCCGTTGGAAGATCACGCAGTGGAAATAGTTCTTGTCGGCCAGGAAGACGAAGTTGTTGACCGTCTTCGGGGCCTGCTTGGCGTCGAGTGTGATCGTGAATGTGCCGGCCGTCGTCTTGATTGTCGCCTTGTACGTCTTCGACGTGTCGATCGTCATTGCCGGGTACGACGACCACGTGAGCGTGTTGACCCTCGTCGTGGGGTTCGCCGGGCAGCCGGCGGCCGTGGCCGTGGCGTTGGCGGCCGCTTGGGCGGCTGAGTACTGGGTACTGGCCGTGGTCGTCGACGCGGCGGCCGTCGTCGTCGTGGTGGCCTTGGGTTTGGTGGTCGTCGTGGTGTCGGCCGACGGGTGGGACCAGGGTCGGTTGATCAAGAGGACCGAGCCCACGACGACGACGGCCAGGCCGCCCACGATCAAGGAGTTCCGGAGCAGCTTCCGCCGGCGCGTCGCCTTCGCTTCGGCGGCCTTCTTCACTTCCCGGGCTGCCCGTTGCCGGGACCGTTTCTCGCTGGGCACGGCTCGACACCCTATCTGCACCCATCCAGCCAGTTGACCGCGCCGGCGCTACTAGCGTCACCCTCGTGGCGCTGCTCGTTCAGAAGTTCGGTGGGACCTCCGTCGGCGATGCCGACCGGATCCGGGCCGTCGCCGACCACGTCGCCCGGACCGCGCCGGGCGGGGAACCAGGTCGTCGCGGTCGTCAGCGCCATGGGGAAGACCACCGACAACCTCATCCGGTTGGCCGGCGAGGTGAGCACTGTCCAGCCGCCCCGCGAGTACGACATGCTCGTCAGCTCGGGCGAGCGGATCTCGATGTCCCTCCTCTGCATGGCGCTGGCCGAGCTCGGCATCCCGGCGACGTCGTTCACCGGCAGCCAGGCCGGGATCCTTACCGACACCGACCACACGCGGGCCAAGATCCTCGACGTGCGGGCCGACCGGCTCCGGGAGGCGCTGGACGACGGCGCCGTCCCGGTCGTGGCCGGCTTCCAGGGGGTCTCGACCGAGCGGAACATCACGACGCTCGGCCGGGGAGGCTCCGACACCACCGCGGTCGCCCTGGCCGCGGTACTGGGGGCCGACGCCTGCGAGATCTACACCGACGTCACCGGCGTCTTCAGCGCGGATCCCCGGGTCGTGCCCGACGCCCACCGACTCGGCCGGATCAGCTTCGAGGAGATGCTGGAGATCGCCGCCACCGGCGGCCGGGTGCTCCAGCTCCGTTCGGTCGAATTCGCCCGGAACCACGACGTGCCACTGCACGTCCGCAGCAGCTTCACCTGGGAGCCCGGCACCTGGGTCGTAGAGGAGGATCCGTCAATGGAACAGGCCATCGTCACCGCGGTCAGCCACGACACGTCGGAGGCCAAGGTCACCGTGACCGGTGTGCCCGACCGCCCCGGCCTGGCCGCCCGGCTCTTCCGAGCACTCGCCGACCGATCGGTCAACGTCGACATGATCGTGCAGAACACGTCGCTGCACGGCACGACCGACATCTCGTTCACCGTCCCCAAGGTCGACCTGGCCGACGTCGGTGGACGTGGCCAACGAGTTGGCTGACGAGCTCGGAGCCACCGGCGTGACCTCCGACGACGACGTCGCCCGGGTCTCCCTCGTCGGCGCCGGGATGAAGTCCAATCCCGGCGTCACGGCCACCATGTTCGAGACCCTCGCCGCCGACGGGATCAACATCGACATGATCTCCACGTCGACCATCCGGATCTCCTGCATCGTCCGGACCGAGCAGGTCGAGCAGGCCGTCCGGTCGCTGCACCGCGCCTTCGAGCTCTAATTTGGGGCGATGCGGCTAGGAATCTTCGGCGCCACCGGGCAGGTCGGTCGGGTCATCCGGTCGATCCTGGTCGAGCGCGCCTTCCCCGCCGATGACATCCGGTTCTTCGCTTCGGCCCGCTCGGCCGGGACGCGGTTGCCGTGGGCCGACGGCGACATCGTGGTCGAGGACGCCGCGACGGCCGACCTGAGGGGCTCGACATCGCCCTCTGCTCGACCGGGGCGACCGCGTCGAGAGAGCTGGCACCCCGGCTGGCCGCGGCCGGCGCCGTCGTCGTCGACAACACGTCGGCCTGGCGCATGGACCCCGACGTCCCGCTCGTCGTCCCCGAGGTCAACGCGGCGGCGCTGCGGGAGATCCGCAAGGGCATCGTCGCCAATCCCAACTGCACCACGATGGTCGCCATGCCGGTGATGAAGCCGCTGCACGACGAGGCCGGGCTCACCGGGATGGTCGTCGCCACCTACCAGGCCGTCTCCGGGGCCGGGCTGGCCGGCGTGGCCGAGCTGGCCGACCAGCTGGCCAAGACCGCTGACGGGGCCTCGGCCCTCACCTTCGACGGCGGCGCGCTCGACTATCCCGAGCCCGCACAAGTTCCCCGGACCGATCGCCCACAACGTGCTCCCCGTCGCCGGCAAGCTGGTCGACGACGGTTCTCGGGGAGACCGACGAGGAGCAGAAGTACCGGAACGAGAGCCGCAAGATCCTCGGCCTTCCGAACCTGGCCGTCACCTGCACCTGCGTCCGGGTTCCCGTCTTCACCGGCCACGGCGCGGCGATCGTCGCCGAGTTCGAGCGTGACCTCTCGCCGGAACGGGCCGAAGAGCTGCTCGCCGCCGCGCCGGGTGTCGTCGTGACCGAGATGCCGACCCCGCTCGACGTCGCCGGTCGGGACCCCTCGTACGTCGGTCGGGTCCGGCGCGCCGACCGCGGGCTCGCGCTGTTCGTCGTCGGCGACAACCTTCGCAAGGGCGCGGCCCTCAACGCCGTCCAGATCGCCGAGGCCCTCCTCGATCTCCGCTTCTGACACGCTCGGCTTCGGCCCGACGGCGAGGCGGCGGTTCAGTCGGCGCCCGAGGTGGCGGGTTCAGGCCCACCGCCGACCAGGGCGGCCATTCGTCGGGCCAGGTTCACGGCGTGGTCGCCGAACCGCTCGTAGAACCGGGCGACCATGGCCAGCTCGATGGCAACGGGCAGAGGCATCGTCCCGGCCACGAGCTCGGCGGTCAGGGTGACGTGGAGATCGTCCAGCTCGTCGTCGAGATCGTCGATAGCCACCGCCGCGGTCGGCGAGCGCTCGGCGAAGGCGTCCGCGGTGCTGCTCCAGATGGTGGCGGCCACCTCGCCCATCCGCTCGACCAGACCTCGGCTCCGGGCCGACATCTCGGCGCCGAGGCCCCGGGCGGCCCGCCGGGCGATGTGCTCGGCCAGATCCCCGTTGCGGTCCAGGTCCGGCAGCATCCGGAGCACGGCGACCAGCTCCCGGCGCTCGTCGACCGTCGTGTCTCCGGCTACCAGCTCCTTCTGGGCCAGCGCCGCGATCTCGCCGATCAGCGTGTCGACCAGCTCGTCCCGCTGGACGAGCTGCTTGGCGGCCTCCCGGTCGCCGGCGAGCAGGGCGTGGGTGGCGCCGGCGATGGCCTCGCCGACCAGGGCGAAGACCTGCACGAACAGTCGGTCGATCTGAGCGATGATCGGTGAGGTCGAACGGGGTGCTGTCGGATCGTCGGCCTCGGCGCGGTCGATGACCGGCCGGAACGTGCCCGGAGTGGTATCGACGGCCGGCGAGACCGGCTCGTCGCACGCGTCGGAGCCGGGCGCCGGTCGAGCTGCCCGGGCGGCGACGGGATCCGGTCGCCCCACGAAAGACCATCGTCCCACGGTACCGGCTGGCCACACGACCCACCGTCCGTCCGGTCGCCCGTCCGACCGACCCGGCCGCCCTCGGGTGTCCGACGCCCCGGCCGACACCGCTTGTGCGGTCCCCGGCGCTGTCACACCCCGCCGTTACTGTGACCTCATGACCGCAGGACTGCTGATCGGCCTGATCGTCGGGGCTTCGCTGGGGCTCGTCGCCGGGCTCTTGGTGGCCACCCGCCGGCAAGGCCGCCTGCTGGCCGATGCCCGCGCCGTCGAGGCCCGCCTGGACGACGCTCGGCAGGCATCGGCTGGTCTGGCCGACCAGCTGGAGCACACCCGGTCCGCGCTGGCCGCGGCCGACGCGGCGCAGGCTCGGTCGGCCGCGGAGATCGATCATCTCCGACAGGCGACGACGGAGCGAGCCGCGGCCTGGGAAGAGGATCGCCAGCGCCTGGTCGGCTCCTTCGCCGACCTGTCGAACCAGGCCCTGCAGCGCAACGCCGAGCAGTTCCTGACGCTGGCCGACAGCCGGTTGAAGGAGGCCCAGGAGGCGGCGCGGGGGGACCTGGCCCAGCGCCAGCAGGCCATCACCCATCTCCTGGCGCCCTTGCAGGAGACGCTGTCCAAGTACGAACAGGGACTCCGCCAACTCGAGCTGGAGCGCAAGGGGGCCTACGCGACGTTGACGGAGCAGGTCCGCCAGCTCGGTTCGACGAACGACAAGCTTCGACAGGAGACCGGCAACCTGGTTACGGCGCTCCGGTCGCCGCAGACCCGTGGGCGATGGGGCGAGCTCCAGCTCCGGCGGGTCGTGGAGATGGCCGGGATGCTGGCGCACTGCGACTTCGACGAGCAGGTCTCCGTCGATACCCCCGACGGGCGGCTCCGTCCGGACGTCGTGGTGAAGCTGCCCGGTGGGGCCCAGGTCGTCGTCGACGCGAAGGTCCCACTGGAGGCCTTCCTCCGATCGGTCGATGCCAGCGACGAGGAGACCCGGAAGATCGAGCTGGTCGCCCACGCCCGCCAGTTGCGGACGCACGTCGACCAGTTGGCCAAGCGCGAGTACTGGAACCAGTTCGACCCCAGCCCGGAGTTCGTCGTCGCCTTTGTCCCGGGCGATCCGTTGTTGGCCGCGGCGTTCGAGCACGACCCCACGCTGATCGAGCACGCCATGGCCAACCGGGTCCTGCTGGCCACCCCGACGACGCTCATCGCCCTGCTGCGGACGGTGGCCTACGGATGGCAGCAGGAGTCACTGACCGCCAACGCTCGTGTCGTGCAACGGTTGGGGGCCGAGCTCTACGACCGCCTGCGGGTCATGGGGACCCACCTGGCGAAGCTGCAGCGAGGTCTCACTACGACGGTCGAGGCGTTCAACGACACGATCGGATCGCTGGAATCGCGGGTCCTCGTCACGGCTCGGCGCTTCCCGGAGCTGGGGGTCATCGGGGCCGGGACCAAGGAGCTGCCGGGGCTCATGCCGGTGTCGGCCACTGCCCGCCATCCTCAGGCGCCCGAGCTCGGAGAAGACCAACCGACGCTCCGGAGCCTCCCGGGCGACGGAGGAGAGGCGCTCCGCCAGGCCGAAGGATGAGCCTCTCGGTCCGCGTGGCCGCCTATGGGGACGAAGCATTCGGCGAGCTCGCCCAGGCGCTCGCCACGGCGCAGGCCGATGACCCTCTCCGGCTCGTGACGGTCGTGGTTGGTCGAGGCCCGGTCGGCCTAGCCGTACGCCGGCGGTTGGCCGCATCGCCGCCGGGGGTTCTGAACGTCCGTTTCCTGACGCTCGGCCGCCTCGCCGGCGAGCTGGCCGGGCCGACGATCGGCGAGCGGCAGCCGGCCAGCCGAGCGGTGGTGCACGAAGCCGCTCGCTTGGTTCTGGCCGACCACACGACCGGCTTCCTGGCCTCGGCTCGAGAGCAGCCGGCCACCGTCCGTGCACTGGTTCGGACGTACGGCGAGCTTCGTGGAGCCTCGCCGGGGATGTTGGCCGTTCTGGCCGGACAGGGTGGCCGGGCGGCAGAGGTGGTGGGCCTGGTCGCCGCGGTGGGCAAGCGTCTGGCAGGTCACGTCGACGACGCGGCGTTGGTCGCCGCCGCGGTGGCGGAGATCGGCCGGGCCCCCGAGGCGACGACGGCGGCCACCGGGCCGGTCGTCGTCTACCTGCCCCGCTTCGTCCGACCGACCGATCGGGTCTTGGTCGACGCGCTGGCCGAGCACGCGCCGGTGACGGTGATCGTCGGATCGACCGGGGACCGGGAGGTCGACGACAGCGAGCTCCGGCACTGGTCGTCGGCCACCCGGCCCGCCGGCCTCGAGCCGGCGACGGTGGCGACCGGGACGCGGGTTCTGGTAGCGCCTTCCGCCGACGCCGAGGTCCTTCTCGTCGTCCGACAACTGATGGCGGCCAACGCGGCCGGGACCCCGTTGGAAAGGATGGCGGTCGTCCACGGCGGGACGGCGCCGTACCCGAGGCTCGTGCACGACACCCTGGAGGCTGCGGGGATCCCGCTCAACGGCACGGGCGTCCGGTCGCTGGCATCGACCGTGGCCGGTCGGACGCTGCTCGGACTGCTCGAGCTCGTCGACCACGGGTGGCGACGGGACCAGGTGACTGCCTGGCTGACGTCGGCACCGCTCCGGCACCGCGGCCGTCCGGTCCCGGCGACGGCGTGGGACGCCCTGTCGGCATCGGCCGGCGTCGTCGGCGGGCTGGCCGAGTGGATCGACCGTCCGGCCGCCTACGCGGTCGGGTTGCGGGAACGGGCCGCGACGCGACCGGACGACGGATCGGTGCAGCAAAGGATGGCTGAGCGCGGCGAGTGGCTCTCGTCGTTCATGGCCGAGCTCGGTCAGCACGTGGCCGCGTCGCCAACGAGCTGGGCCGGATGGGCCGGATGGGCGAGGGACCGGCTCGACCAGTTGCTCGGCGGCCCGTCGAGCCATCTCGACTGGCCGACCCGGGAGGTGGCCGCCCTGGAGGCGGTCCTCGACGTGCTCGCCGGTCTAGCCGGTCTCGACGACCTCCGCGGTTCACGGCCGGGCCTGGTCGACTTCGGCGCCGCGCTGGCGGCCGAACTGGACGCGCCGGCTCCCCAGACGTCGCGCTTCGGCCGGGGGGTGCTGGTCGGCCGGGTCGCCGACGTCGTCGGTCTCGACCTCGACGTGCTCTGCGTCGTCGGCATGGCCGAGGGAGCGTTCCCCGAGCGGTCGGCCGACGACGTTCTCGTACCTGACCGCGACCGGGAGGCTTGCAGCGACGAGCTGCCGCTGCGCGCGGCCCGGACGGTTGAAGCGCGCCGGGACTACCTGGCGGCCCTGGCCGCGGCCCCGGTCCGGTTGTTGTCGTGCGCGTCGGGTGACCAACGGCAAGGGCGCGAGCTCCGCCCGTCTCGGCTGCTGCTCGACACCGTCGAGGTCGTAGCCGCGGTGGGCCGGCGCCTCCATGCCGGCGACCTGGCGGGCTTGTCGACCGGCCCGGCGTATGCGCTGGTCCCCTCTTTCGGCGCGGCCGCGGCCGGCTCAGCCGGCTTCGACGAACCGGTCTCGACGGCCGACTGGGACCGGCAGCACCTCGTGCGGTGGATGCGGTCGGGCCGGCGGCTGACCCGGCACTTCTTGGTGAGCCACGACGCGGTGCTCGAACGCGGCCTCGAGCTGCGAGAGGGTCGGCGGGGGAGGCGGTTCAGCCGGTTCGACGGGCGGCTGGACGACGTGGTGGTCGCCACGCCGGCCGGCGACGGATCGGTGCAGTCGGCGACCGGCCTCGAGGCGTTCGCGACCTGCCCGCGCCGGTACCTGTTCGGCCAGGTCCTCGGGATCGACGACGCGGAGCGACCGGAGGCGATCCTCCGAATGCGGGCGTCCGAGCGAGGCACCCTGGTCCACCGGATCCTCGAGCGGTTCGTCGCTGACGAGCTCGCCCGGCCGGCCGAGGAGCGGGTCCGACCGGATCGACCGTGGGGCCCCGAGGCGTACGACCGCCTCGGCCGCCTGGCCGACGACGCCTTCGCTGACGCCGAGCTGCGGGGCCTGACCGGCCGGCCGGCCCTTTGGCAGATAGACCGGTCGGCCATTCTGGCCGAGCTCCGTCACTTCCTGCGCGAGGACGACCGGTACCGGGCCGCCACCGGCGCGGTGCCCGAAGCGGTCGAGCAGCGGTTCGGCTGGGACCGCGCCGCGCCGGTATCGATCTCGTTGGGTGACGGCCGGTCGGTCCGGTTCCGCGGGTCGGTCGACCGGATCGATCGGCTGCCGGGTGGAGGTCTCTCGGTGCTCGACTACAAGACTGGCGGCCGGTACGGCGTCGGCGCCCTGGCCGACGACCCGGTGGTTCGGGGGACGAGGCTGCAGCTCGTACTCTACGGAATGGCCGCGGCTCGCCAGTACCGGGCCGCCGGTCCGGTCGACGTCGGCTACTGGTTCGTCAGCGACCGCGGCAGTGTCCGCGGCCGGTTCCCCAGAGACGGCTTCCGGCTGACCGCGGCGGCGGAGGGCCGTTTCCGGGCAGTGCTGCGCACCCTGGTCGACGCCATCGAGGCCGGCCGCTTCCCGGCCAATCCCGGTCAGCCCGACGGGCCCGGTGGTCGAGCCGCCAACTGCCGCGTCTGTCCGTTCGACCGGATCTGCCCGGGCGACCGGTCGCGGTCGTGGGATCGCAAGCGGGACGACCCGTGGGCGGCGGGGTACGTCGCGCTGGCTGACGCCGGATGACGGACGCGGATGACGGACGCCAGATGATGGCCCCAGATGATGGACGCCAGATGATGGACGACAGCGCGGCTCGGGCCGCCATCGCCACCGATCTGTCGTCGACGCTGTTCGTCGATGCCGGCGCGGGCAGCGGCAAGACGACGCAGCTGGTAGCCCGCATCCTCGAGATCCTGCTCACCGGCCGGGCCGGCGTCGACCAGCTGGCGGCGATCACGTTCACGGAGGCGGCCGCCGGGGAGCTCCGGGACCGGCTCGCCGAACGGTTGGAGCTGGCGGCCGCGGCAGACCCGACGGCGTCGCGGCGGGCGGCGGCGGTCGACGCACTGGCCGGCCTCGATGGGGCGGCGGTCACGACGCTCCACGGCTTCGCCCGACGGATACTCGCCGACCACCCGTTCGCGGCCGGCTTGCCGGCGGTGTTCGAGGTGCTCGACGAGGTCCGCTCGGCGATCGCCTTTGACGACCGGTGGGCCGGGACCGTCGATACCCTGCTGGCGGATCCTGGTCGCATCGTTGGCGGTGCAGTGGCTTCTCGCCTGCGGCGCCCAGCTCGACGACCTCCGGGCCATCGCCCGGGCGTTCGACGCCAACTGGGACCGGATCCGGCCCGGCGACGGCGTGGCGCCGGCTGCGCTCGCTCGGATCGATCCGGACGAGGTCCTGGTTCCGCTGCGGCAGGCGCTGGCGCTTGCTCCGCACTGCGACGATCCGGACGACCGGCTCCTCCGTCACCTCGACGCCCTCGGCCCGACGGTCGAGCGGTTGGAGGACAGTGAGACCGAGATCGACGTCCTGCGGGTCCTGGCCGGGGCCGCGTCGAAGCTCACGGCCGGCAACCGGGGTCGGCCGGCCACCTGGCAGGGCCGGAAGGCCGACGTCCAGTCCCGGCTGGCCGAGGCTCAGGCGGCGCGGGATCGGGTCGTCGCCGACGCCGCCCGCTCGGCCCTTGGCCACGTCGGCGCCGCCTTGGCCGCGGCGGCGCGGCGGGCGGCCGACGCCCGCCGTCGGGAGGGCCGGCTCGACTACCACGATCTGCTCGTCCTGGCCCGCGACGTCGCCCGGGACGACCCGGTGGTGCAGGCCGCGCTCCATGACCGGTATCGCTTTCTCTTCATCGACGAGTTCCAGGACACCGACCCGATCCAGGCCGAACTGGCCTTCCGTATCGCTGCCGCAGCCGACCGTTCGTCAGTTGCCGCCGACGCGTCGCGGCCCCTGCCCGCCGACGGCTCGTGGGAGTCGCTCCCGATCGAACCGGGGCGGCTGTTCTTCGTGGGCGACCCGAGGCAGTCGATCTACCGGTTCCGCCGGGCCGATCTGGCGACGTTTGCCGCGACCAAGGCGGCGGTGGCCGATCAGGCGCTGTCGCTGACCGCCAATTTCCGCTCGGTTCCCGGGATCGTGTCGTGGGTCGACGCAGTGTTCGAGCGACTGACGACCGGTTCCGCCGGACCAGGCCATGTCCCGTCCTACCCGGTCCGGCCGGCGCATGCGGGCTCCCGGCCGGCGGTCTTGGTCCTCGGCTCCGACGTCCCGCCGGCCGCCCGGGCCGACGAGGCCCGAGCGGCGGAAGCCGCCGACGTCGCGGCGACGGTCCTGGCCGCCCGGGCCGAGGAATGGCCGATCGGAGCCACCGGTCGCCCGGCGGCGCTGGCCGACATCACCGTTCTCGTGCCCACCCGGCGGTCGGTACCGGCCCTGCAGGAGGCGCTCGACGAGGCCGGTATCCCGTACCGCCTCGAGTCGAGCTCGCTGGTCTATGCCGCGCCGGAGGTGCAAGACCTGCTGACCGTCCTCCATGCCGTCGACGACCCGACCGACGAGCTGGCCGTGGTGGGCGCGCTCCGGTCGGCCGGCTACGGCTGCGGTGACGATGACCTCGTCCGTTTCCGGGCCGCCGGCGGCCGCTGGGACTTCCGGTCGGACCCGCCCGGCGATCTGCCGGCGGACGACCCGGTGATCGTCGGGCTCGGGGCGCTGCGGGCGCACCACGAGGCGCGATGGTGGTGCGACGTCAGCGTCCTCGTCGAGCGGGTGGTCGAGGACCGGCGACTGTTGCTGCTGGCGCTCGATGGGCCCCGCTGGCGGGAGGCGTGGCGACGGCTCCGGTTCGTCGTCGACCAGGCGAGGCTGTTCGCCGACGCTTCGGGCGGCGACCTGCGCCGGTTCCTGGCCTGGGTCGACCGCCAGGCGGTCGACGACGCCCGGGTTACCGAAGCCATCCTTGCGGAGCCGGACCTCGACGCCGTCCGGATCATGACGGTCCATGCGGCGAAGGGGCTGGAGTTCCCGGTCGTCGTCGTCGCCGGCACCGGCGCGGCCCGGGCCCGGCCGTCGGGACCGGGGGTGCTCTTCGGACCTGACGGCCCGGAGCTGGCCGCCGGCGGTGGGCTGGCCACTCCGGGCTACGCCGCGCTCGCCGCCCGCGAGGCCGATCTCGACGACGGCGAGCAGGTTCGCCTGCTCTATGTCGCCGCCACCCGGGCCCGGGACCACCTGGTCGTCAGCGTCCATCGGTCCGAACGAGCGACGGGCAGCCTGGCGGCCCGTCTCGTGGCGGTCGATCCGCCGTGGGTGCCGTTCAACCCGGCCCGGCCGGCCCGGCCGGCCGGGTCGCCGTCGGCACCGGCCGACCGGGCGGGGTTCGCCGAGCCGATGGCCACTGAGGACGAGCGCGGCGGCGTGGATCGAGCGCCGGGCCGAGCGGCTGGACGCGCTCCCGAGAACGATCTCGGCCACCGGGATCGCCGGCCTGGTCGCCGCGGCCGGCGCCGGCGACTGGCGGGGACCCGGCGGGGGGGCAGCGGACGGCGACGACCACGGCGGGGCCGAGGACGACGGCACCGGCCGGCCGCTACGGCGCCGCGGGCGGGCTGGTACGGCAGTCGGTCGGGCCGTCCACGCGACGCTCCAGGTCGTCGACCTGGCCAGTGGCACCGGGCTGGACGAGCTCGCCCGCGTCCATTCGGCCGTGGAGGGCATCGCCGACCGCGCCGGCGAAGTGGCCGGGCTCGTGCGGTCGGCGCTGGCGGCCGACGTGGTGCGGACGGCCGCGGCCGGTCGGCACTGGCGGGAGGTGTACGTCGGGACGGCGGTCGAGGGTCGGGTCCTCGAAGGTTTCGTCGACCTCTTGGTCGACGGTCCGGACGGTTTGGAGGTCGTCGACTACAAGACCGACCAGGGAACGGACGAGCCGTCGTCGCAGTACCGGTGGCAGGGGGCGGCCTACGCGGTGGCGGTCGAGTCGGCGCTCGGCCGGCCGGTTCAGCGCTGCAGCTTCCTCTTCCTCCGCCCCGACGGCGCCGTCACCCACCGGATCGACGATCTCGTCGGGGCGAAGGCAGAGGTGCGCCGCGCCCTGGCCGACGCCTGAGGGCCTGCCGCCGTAAGGGAATCCTTACAGTTGCTCAGCTCTGATTCTGCTGAATCTCAGCTCCGTCTCAGCTTGTTGCGGCATTGTTGTGTTGCAAATATGTTGCGTCCGGGCAGGTCCGCTCATCGAAGGGAGCCGATGTGAGAATCCTCGTTCTGGGCGGTGACGGGTACCTCGGCTGGCCGACGGCGCTGCATCTGTCCCGGCGAGGCCACGAGGTCGGCGTCGTCGACAACTTCGCCCGGCGCCAGTACGACTACGAGATGGGCGTCGACAGCCTCGTCCCGATCCGTCACCTGCAGCAACGGGTGCGGGTCTGGGAGGAGGTCTCCGGGCTGCGGTTGGACATGTACGTCGGTGACCTGACCGACGCCGACGTTCGTCAAGCGAGTGGTCACCGAGTTCGAGCCGGAGGCCGTCGTCCACTTCGCCGAGCAGCGGTCGGCGCCGTACTCGATGATCGACCAGAAGCACGCGGTCTACACCCAGGTGAACAACGTCGTCGGCACGCTGAACCTGCTGTACGCGATCGCCGAGGTCGAACCCGGACATCCACCTCGTCAAGCTCGGGACGATGGGCGAGTACGGCACGCCGAACATCGACATCGAAGAGGGCTTCATCGAGATCACGCACAACGGCCGGACCGACGTGCTGCCCTACCCGAAGCAGCCGGGCTCCTTCTACCACCTGTCCAAGGTGCACGACAGCCACAACATCATGTTCGCCTGCCGGATCTGGGGCCTGCGGTCGACCGACCTCAACCAGGGCATCGTCTACGGCCAGGAGACGCCGGAGACCGCGCTCCACCCGGATCTGGCGACCCGGTTCGACTACGACGGCGTCTTCGGCACCGTGCTGAACCGGTTCTGCGTCCAGGCCGTCGTCGGGCACCCGCTGACCGTCTACGGCAGCGGCGGCCAGACCCGGGGCATGCTCGACATCCGCGACACGCTGGCGTGCGTCGAGCTGGCCTGCCTGAACCCGCCGGACAAGGGCGAGTTCCGGGTCTTCAACCAGTTCACCGAGTCCTTCTCCGTCGGCCAGCTCGCCGAGATGGTCGTCGACGCCTACCCCGGCCGGGTCGAGGTCGACCACCTCGACGACCCGCGGGTCGAGAAGCAGGAGCACTACTACCGGGCCGCGCACACCAAGCTGCTCGACCTCGGGCTCGTTCCGCACCTGCTCAACCAGGCGACGATCTCGTCGCTGCTGGCCGTCGTCGACCGCCACCGGGACCGGGTTGATCCCGTGGCCATCCGTCCGACCGTGCAGTGGCGCAGCACCGCCAGCGTCCTCCCGACGGCGTCCAACGGCGACGGCCGGTCGCGGGCCACCGAGCCGACGGACGCCTGACACTCATCGCCGCCGGGACGCCCGGCGGTAGCGTCGAGCGCCGATGCCGCCCTTCGAGCGCCGCCGGCGCCGGCGATCCCGGACGACGATCGTCGTCGTCGTCCTGGTCGCCGTCGTCGCCCTCGTCCTGCTGATCGGCGGCGTCGCCCGGGTCGGCCGGGCGTCTGGCCCCTACTCGACGGACGTCAACCGGTCGTATGCCGCGCAGGGGTCGACGCTGGTCGACCGGTCGAACAAGACCGGCGCGCAGCTCCGGACACTGCTGCGCCGCATGCCCGGCCTGACCCGGCCGGCCCTCCAGCAGCAGCTCGACAGCCTCGTTACGGCCAGCGCCCAGGTCTCGACGAACGGTGCCGCCCTCGCCCCGCCGACACCGTCGGGCGACCTCGGTCGGGACTTCGCCGGCGTCTTGGCGGACCGGGCCGAGGCGGTGGCCGAGATGCGGATGGCCGTCGACGGGTTGCTCGGGATGGCGCCGTTGCCGGTCGTGGGGGCGCCGACGACGTCGACCACCTCGGCGCCGGAAACGCTGCTGACGTCGGACCAGGCCACGACCGATCTCACCAGTGCTGGTCAGCTGCTCCAGGCCGCTGATCGGGCGTACGCCGGCGTACGTCGCCAGTTCCGGGCTGCGCCGGGCGGCGCGGTGCTGCCCCGGTCGGTCTGGCTCCGAGGGCCGTGGACGGCGGGGACGGCGGCCACCCTCGTCGACCAGGTCAGCGGCTCGTCGTCGCTGCTGGCCGACCACCGGGTCGTCCTGCTGCCTCACGGCATCCGGCTGACACCGCCGGTCGTGCCGCCGACGACACCGCCGCCGCCGGCCGCCACGGTCACGCCGACGCACTCGCTGTCGGTCACGGCAGTCGTCGCCAACGAGGGCAACGTCGACGAGCCGGCGACGACGGTCTCGGTCGCCGTGCAGGGCGGCGCTACCCATTCCCGGTCCGTCGACCTGGCCGCCGGCCGGTCCCAAGCCGTCGTCCTGCCGTCGATCCCGGTCACGCCCGGGCAGACCTACGCGCTGACCGTCTCGGTCACCCCGCCGGCCGCGCAGACCGACCGGACGGGAACGACCAGGACGTTCACGATCAAAGTGGCGCCCGCCTCGACCGCATCGTCAACGACCCCATAGGATCAGCGAGGGGAGAGAAAAAAGAAAAGGGACATCAGCAGGAAAGGTTCGAGCTCGTGGCGGACAGCATCACGATCACCGACAACCGGACGGGCGAGAGCGTCGAGATACCCATCGTCAATGGCGGGGTAGCGGCCACCGACTGGGGCAAGTTCCTACCCGGGGTCTGGTTCTACGATCCCGGCTTCATGTCGACGGCGGCTTGCGAGAGCGCCATCACGTATCTCGACGGCGAGGCCGGCATCCTCCGCTACCGCGGCTACCCGATCGAGCAGCTCGCCCAGAAATCGACCTATCTCGAGGTGGCCTACCTCCTCCTGCACGGCGAACTGCCGACGCCCGGGCAGTACGAGGACTGGCAGCACGAGATCACGATGCACACGTTCATCCACGAGAACGTGCGCAAGCGGTTCCTCGAGGGGTTCCACTACGACGCCCACCCGATGGGCATGCTCGTCTCGGCCGTCGCGGCGCTGTCGACGTTCTACCTGGACGCCAAGGAGATCTTCGACCCGGTGTCCCGGAACAAGCAGATCATCCGGCTCATCGCCAAGATGCCCACGCTCGCCGCCGCCGCGCACCGGTTCAGCGTCGGCATGCCCTTCGTCTACCCGGACAACTCGCTCGACTTCGCCGTCGAACTTCCTCTCGATGATGTGGAAGGTCGCCGAACCCCGGTTCGAGGCCGACCCGGTGCTCTCCCGGGCGCTCGACGTGCTCTTCATCCTCCATGCCGACCACGAGCAGAACTGTTCGACCACCGCCATGCGCGTCGTCGGCTCGTCCCACGCCGACCCGTACTCGGCGACCGCGGCTGCCGCGGCCGCCCTCTACGGGCCGCGCCACGGCGGTGCCAACGAGGCGGTCATCAAGATGCTGACCGAGATCGGGTCGATCGAGAACGTCCCGGACTTCGTCGCCGGCGTCAAGGCCGGGAACGGTCGGCTTCAGGGGTTCGGTCACCGCGTCTACAAGAGCTACGACCCCCGGGCCAAGATCATCAAGGAGACCGCCGACCAGGTCTTCGAGGTCACCGGCAAGAACCCGCTGCTCGACATCGCCCTCAAGCTCGAAGAGATCGCCCTTGCCGACGAGTACTTCACCTCCCGGCGCCTGTACCCGAACGTCGACTTCTACTCCGGCCTGATCTATCAGGCGATGGGGTTCCCGCTCGAGATGTTCCCCGTCCTCTTCGCCATCCCCCGGACCGCCGGCTGGCTGGCGCACTGGCAGGAGATGCTCGACCAGGACTCCAAGATCGCTCGGCCCCGTCAGCTCTACATCGGCTCCGAGCCCCGCGACTACGTCGCCATGAGCGGCCGGTAACCCGACCGACGGACGTTTCGGGGTCGCGGGCCCCGCCGGGCCTCGGGGATTTGCGTATCGGCCGAGCCGGTCGTCGAGCGGGCGGCGGTTGGCCGCCGCCGGCTCAGTTGATGATGCGGGCGAGCCCCTCTTGGACCATCGAGACGACGAGCCGTCCGGACCGGTCGAAGAGGAAGCCTCGGGCCAAGCCTCGGGCGCCGGCGGCCACCGGGGAGTCCGTGTCGTAGAGCAGCCAGTCGTCGGCCCGGAAGGGCCGGTGGAACCACATGCAGTGGTCGAGGCTCGCCCCCATGAAGTTGGTGTCGTCCCAGTTGATCGGGTGGGCCTGGAGGATGGTGTCGAAGAGCGACAGGTCGGACGCGTAGGCGGCGACGCAGGCGTGGAGCAGCGGGTCGTCGGGGAGGTCGCCGTCGGCTCGGATCCACAGCCGCTGGAACGGGTCGGACCCGGACTCGCGCCGCCACGGCAGCTCGCCGATGTGCCGCTGGTCGATCGGGTGCGGGCGCGAGAACCAGTCGGCCAGCTCGTCCCGCCACGGGGTCAGCCGCTCGGGCAGCGTCTCCAGCGTCTCGGGGGCCGGGACGTCGGGCATCGGGAACTGGTGGTCGAGGCCGGCCTCGTCGTCGTGGAACGACGCGGCCATGTTGAAGATGGCCCGCCCGTGCTGGATGGCGACGACCCGCCGGGTGGTGAACGACTTGCCGTCCCGGATCCGGTCGACCTCGTAGAGGATCGGGATCGTCGGGTCACCCGGTCGGAGGAAGTACGAGTGGAGTGAGTGGACGCGTCCGTGCTCCACGGTCCGCCCCGCGGCCATGAGCGCCTGGCCGGCGACTTGGCCGCCGAAGACCCGCTGGCGCTCCTCCTTCGGCTGGACGCCGCGAAAGATGTTCACCTCGATCGGCTCGAGGTCGAGCAGGTGGACCAGGAAATCGAGGGACTCGCTCACCTGATCATGTTGGCAGGCCGTGGCGGTCGGTGTGAAACCACACGGGCTTCGGTGTGAAACGACCCGAGCTACGGTGCGCTCCATGTCTGCCGAACGTGCCGACGGCCGGTTCCCCGAGGGGTTCTTGTGGGGAACGGCCACTGCGGCCCATCAGATCGAGGGGGGCAACGTCAACAACGACTGGTGGGCCTGGGAGCACGATCCCGGATCCGGCTGCCCGGAGTCCAGCGGGGACGCCTGCGACTCGTTCCACCGCTGGCGGGAAGACGTCGACCTCGTCGCCGACCTCGGTCTGGGCGCGTACCGTTTTTCGCTCGAGTGGAGCCGCATCGAACCCGCCGAGGGGGAGTGGTCCGCCGCCGCCCTGGACCACTACCGGCGGTTGTGCGCCGCCTGTCTCGAAAGGGGCATCCACCCGGTCGTGACGATGCACCACTTCACGACGCCCCGCTGGCTGGCCGCCCGGGGCGGTTGGGAGTCGCCGGATGCACCGGACCGGTTCGCCCGGTTCGTCAGCCGGGTCGCCGCCGCCCTCGGCGACGTCATCGGCTGGGCGTGCACGATCAACGAGCCGAACGTCGTCGGCCTGATGGGCTATACGTTCGGCGTCTTCCCGCCGGGCATCCGTGACGATCTCGCTCGCCACGTCATCGTCAACCAGGCGATGATCCGGGCCCACCGGCTCGCCGTCGACGCGCTGCGGGCCGGGCCGGGCAACTTCCCCGTCGGGCTCACGCTCTCGATGGCCGAGCTGGTGGCCGAAGACGGCGGGGAGCAGGCGAGAGCCGAGGCGCAGGAGCTGCTGGAGGACACCTTCCTCCGGGCGACCGCCGGTGACGACTTCATCGGCGTCCAGTGCTACACCCGGCTGCGCTTCGGCGCCGGGGGCCGGCTGCTCGGGGCGGCCGACGGCGTCCCGGTCACGCAGATGGGGTACGAGTACTGGCCGCAGGTCACGGAGCACACCGTCCGACGGGCCGCCGCCGTGACCGGCCTGCCGGTCGTCGTCACCGAGAACGGCATCGCCACCGACGACGACGACCAGCGGGTGGCGTTCTACGCCGATGCGCTCCGGGGCGTCCGGCGCTGCCTGGACGACGGCGTCGACGTCCGCGGCTACTTCGCATGGAGCCTGCTCGACAACTTCGAATGGGCCTACGGCTACGGGCCGAAGTTCGGGCTCGTCGCGGTCGACCGGCGGACGTTCGAGCGCCGCCCGAAGCCCAGCGCAGCCTGGTTCGGCCAGATCGCCCGGGACAACGCGCTCGGCTGATCGCCGGCCGCCCCCCATGGCGAGGCCTCGGCCCGCGCCGGCCCGCGGCCGGACCGACGTCGGCGGAAACGCAAGTGTTTCGTAAGGTCCGGCGAGTACAGTTGATGAGATATGACGGAACTGTTTCAACGCCTCTGGGCCTGGCTTCACACCCATGAGGGGAAGAAGATCTTCCGTTACCTGATGGTCTCGGTCATCACGACCGGGGTGTCCGTCGGGGTCCTCTATCTCGTCTATGGCGTCTTCCAGTGGTGGACCGAGGTGCCGAGCACCGTTTTCGCCAACGCGGTGGCCACGTTCCCCTCGTACTGGCTCAACCGCAACTGGGCCTGGGGGAAGTCAGGGCGGTCCCACCTGAGGAAGGAAGTGATCCCGTTCTGGACCGTCGCGGCCGCCGGCATCGCCTTCTCGATCATCGGCGCATCCGTCGCCCGGCACATCGGCCAGACGCACCACCTCGGCCACACCGAGCTGACGGCGCTCGTTCTCTTCGCCAACGTCTTGTCGTTCGCCGTGTTCTGGGTGCTCAAGCTGCTGCTCTTCAACCGGCTCTTCCACGCGCCGAACCTGCTGGAAGAGATCGACGAGCACCTCGACATCGAAGAGCACGTCGGCGAACGGGGCACCGGGATCGAGGAGCACCCCGAGGGTGCCGCCGTTCGATGAGGCCCGTCGGGGCCGCTCCGGCCGCCGCCGGGCTCAGTCGCGGAAGTTATTGAACTGCAGCGGGATGCCGAAGTCCTCGTCCTTACAGGCCGCGATTACTGCCTGTAGGTCGTCGCGCTTCTTCCCCGTCACCCGGACCTGCTCGCCCTGCGTCTGTGAACCGACGCCCTTGAGCCCGAGATCCTTGATGAACTTGTTGAGCCGCTTGGCGTGGTCCTGGGAGATACCGGCTTTGATCGCCACCCGCTGGCGAGCCGCGCCCTTGGCGGCCTCTTCGATCTTGCCGGGGTCCAGGGCCTTGAGCGACACCTGTCGCTTGACGAGCTTCTCGTCGAGCACCTGGTGCAGCGCCCGCAACCGGTCCTCGGTCGACGAGTGCAAGATGAGCTCGTTCTCGCCGAGCTCGATCGACGACTCGGTGTTCTTGAAGTCGAACCGCGTCGACGCCTCCCGGTTGGCCTGGTCGACCGCGTTGCGGACCTCTTGCTGGTCGACTTCGGACACGATGTCGAAGCTGGGCATGACCCCACGATACCGATCGTCGGTGGCCGTACGGGGAGCTGCGCCGGGCGGCGGACGAGCCATCCGGCACGACACCCGACGAGGAGTCGTCGGGCTCGGTGGCCATTGGCTAGTCTCCCCCCTACGGGTCGGTGTCCGAGTGGCCAAAGGAAACAGGCTGTAAACCTGTCGGCGTACGCCTACGGGGGTTCGAATCCTCCCCGGCCCACCAGCAGTCCCCTTGCCGCCGCGGCGACGAGGGTTACAATGTCGTTACGGCGCGGTTGCGGCCCTCGGGGCGCCGCAGGCCCAGGTGCCGCTTCCAGCCCGTCCCCCGAGGCGACATCGAGGTTGCTGTGGCCGACACCGTGAGCTCCCCCGACGCCGACCGTGCGGCCGACGGCCGTCTGACGCGGTTGGGCCGGCAGCTGGGCGACCGGGTCGAGACGCTCGCCGACCACGCGGCGATGCGGCTCGAGGTGACCAAGGTCCGGTTCCTGCCGTCCTCTCTGCTCAGCGAGCGGATGCAGCCGGACGCCGACGACGCCGACGACTGGTCGTTCCTGCGCCGCCCGGCGCTGCTCGGGCTGCTCGCGCTGACCGCGGTGGCCGTCGGCGCGTCGCTGCCGAGCTCGCCGTTCAAGCTGGAGATGGCCGGGACGTGGTTCTTCGGGGAGCCGCCGGCCAACACGACGTCGACCGGCTTCATGCTGTTCGGCCTCGTCGCCGTCTACGGCGGCCTCGTCCTGTTCATGCGGGTCTGGTACGGCCTCATGAAGGCACTGGCCCGCCGGCCCGGCGTGCCCATCCGGTACCTCGGCTGGATCCTCGTCCTGTGGATCGTCCCGATGCTCGTCATCGCCCCGGTGTTCAGCCGCGACGTCTTCTCGTACGCCGCCCAGGGCGAGATGATGAGCCACCACATCAACCCGTACCACTACGGACCGTTCACCCTCGGCGCCGGGCCGTACGTGAACCCGGTCGACCCGCTCTGGTCGAACACCCCGGCGCCGTACGGACCGCTGTTCTTGATGATCGACGGCTTCTTGGCCAGTGCGAGCCTCCACCACGCGGTCGTGACGGTCATCCTGCTCCGCCTGCTGGCGGTGGCCGGCGTGGCGCTGATCGCCTGGTGCATCCCCAAGCTGGCCCGGGCCTACGGCCGCGACGTCGGTCCGATCTTCGTCCTAGCCGTGCTCAACCCGCTCGTCCTGTTGACCCTGATCGGTTCGGGCCACAACGACGCGATCATGATCGGGCTGCTGTTGGCCGGGATCACCGCGGCGAAGTACAAACATCCCGTCTGGGGCGTCATCCTGTGTGCTCTCGCCGCGGCGATCAAGGTCCCGGCTGCCCTCGGCGTCGTCTACATCGGCTGGGAATGGTTGGGCATGGGCATCCCGTGGCGCCAACGGATCCGACCGCTCGTCTACGCCGGCCTGATCGCCGGCGCCGTCATGCTCGCCCTATCGGCCGTCAGCGGCCTCGGCCTCGGCTGGATCGGCAATCTGGCGACGCCCGGGACCGTCCGGAGCTGGCTGGCCCCGGCGACCGGGATCGGGATGGGCGTCGGCGGCCTGCTGCACGCCGTCGGCCTGCACGGGGTGTCGACGGCCGGGGTGCTGTCGGTGACGCGCGTCTTCGGTCTCCTCGGCGCGGCCGTCGCGTCCGTCTACCTCCTCATCAACAGCGACCGGATCGGTGGGCTGAAGGCGCTCGGCCTCAGCCTGCTCCTCTTCGTCGTCCTCGGTCCGGTCGTCCAGCCGTGGTACCTCACGTGGGGGGTCGTCCTGCTCGCGCCGGTGGCCACCGGCCGCCTGCGGACCGTGCTGATCGCCCTGTCCGTCGCGTCGCCGTTCATCGGCCTTCCGGGCGGGCGCACCCTGCTCGACGAGCTGATCCACGCCAATCCGCTGGCCGTCGCGGCTGCGCTCCTGGCCCTCCTGGCCGTGCTGCTCGCCCCGATCGGCCGGTGGGCGACCGCCTGGCGGGACTCGGGGGATGCCGCCACGCTCGCCTGGCCGGACGACCCGGTCATCGCGATCGAAGGCTGACCCAGCTCGTCGGGCGCCGGTCGCCCGGCCGGAGCGGCCCCAGCCACCCGACAGGTTCGGCGACGTCAGACCATCCGCTGGAGCTCGACGACGTCGAGCCACCGGCCGTGCTTGCGGCCAACCTCGCGCTCGATCCCGACGAGCTCGAAGCCGCACGCCTGGTGCAGGGCCATCGACGGCTCGTTCTCCCTCGTGATCCGAGCGATGACCGTGTGGAATCCGTGGGCGCCGGCCAGCCGTACGAGCTCCTCGAGGACGGCCCGACCGACGCCCTGCCCGCGGTGCTCGCCGTCGACGTAGACCGAGTCCTCGACGGTCGTCGCGTAGGCCGGGCGGGCCCGGAAGGACGACAGGACGCCGAACCCGAGCAGCTGCCCGTCGTCGCCCGCCGCCACCACCGCCGGGTGGGCGCCGTCGTGCCGGGACAGCCAGACCCTCTGTTCCTCGGCCGTCCGGGGCACGAGGTCGAAGGTGTACGTGCCGTTCGTGACCTCGTGGTTGTAGATCGCCCGGATGCCCTCGGCGTCGGCCGCTGCCGCCAGTCGGATCCGCATCCGGGGATGGTAGCGACGTCACCGGCCCGACGACACCGCCGGGCGCCGCGGCCCGGCGACACCGCCGGAGCGGACCCGGTCGCGCCGTGACTATCATTGTCGCCTGCGGTCCGCGACCGCGGTGGCCCCCTTAGCTCAGTCGGCAGAGCACAGCCATGGTAAGGCTGGTGTCGTCGGTTCGATTCCGACAGGGGGCTCCCCAATGGCGGCGTAGCTCAGTTGGTCAGAGCACACGGCTCATAATCGTGTTGTCGCGGGTTCGAGTCCCGCCGCCGCTACTGCCCGGGACGCCGGGACGACGAACGCCGAGGAAAGGAAACGGCTGTGGCCAAGAACGAGAAGCGCGTCCAGGTCACCCTGGCCTGCGAGGTCTGCAAGCGCCGGAACTACATCACGACCAAGAACAAGCTCAACGACCGCGAGCGGATCGAGATGAAGAAGTTCTGCCGGTGGGACCGCCAGCACACCGTCCACAAGGAGACCCGCTGAGCCAGGCGGCGGCCCGCCGGGCGGCCGCGCCGGAGCGGTGCTAACGTTTCGCTCTGCTTCATAGGTCACCGCCGCAGGCTCCGTCAGGCCTGGGAGGGCCCGAGAGCGCCCACGGAGGGCAGTAGCTCAACTGGTAGAGCACCGGTCTCCAAAACCGGCGGTTGGGGGTTCGAGTCCCTCCTGCCCTGCTCGGAGCCTGTGGTAGCGCAGGACCGTCGACAAGATTATCCGGAGCCAAGCCCGTGAACCGCGAGAGCAAGCGCACAGTGCAGCGCCAGGACCAGACAGGGGCCGACGGCTCGTCGTCGACCCGTCGGTCCGACGACGCGCCGGCGAAGCGGCCGGCCAAGAAGCGGACGTCCCCCATACAGTTCGTCCGGGAGATCCGGGACGAGCTCCGGCAGGTCGCCTGGCCGAGCCGGGCCGAGATGGTCAACTACACGACCATCGTCCTGGCCACCCTCGTCCTCATGACCGCCCTGATCTTCCTGCTGAACTTCGCCTTCGGCAAGGGCGTTCTCTTCATGTTCCAGAAGTGACACGACAGAAGTGAGCACAGTGACCGATCCCGCCGATACCGAGCCGACCGACGCCGAGGAGGCGATCGACGCGCCTGCCGTGGACGTCGTTCCGGCCGACCCGACTGACGCCGACGGCGACTCTGGCACTGCGGGGCCGGTCGACGACGTCGTCGACGCCGCGGGCGCCGACGACTACGAGGACGACGAGGAAGAGGACGTCTACGTCCCCAGCCCCTACGACCGGCCCGGTCGCTGGTACGTCGTCCACACGTACTCCGGCTACGAGAACAAGGTCAGCTCGAACCTGAAGAGCGTCGTCGCCTCCCGGGGCATGGAGGACCGGGTCTTCGAGGTCGTCATCCCGATGGAGGACGTCGTCGAGTTCAAGGGTGGCAAGAAGGTCACCGTCCAGAAGAAGGTCTTCCCCGGCTACCTCCTCGTGCGCTGCGACCTCGACGACGACACCTGGGGAGCCGTCCGCAACACGCCCGGGGTCACCGGTTTCGTCGGCCCGGGCACCAAGCCGACGCCGCTGTCGCGCCGCGAGGTCGAGAGCATCCTCCAGGTCAAGCCCGAGGGCGTCGAGGCTCCCGCCAAGCGGTCCCGCCCACGGCTCGAGTACGAGATCGACGAGACCGTGCGGGTCAAGGAGGGGCCGTTCGCCGACTTCTCCGGGCCAGATCGCCGAGATCAACGAGGACCAGCTCAAGCTGAAGGTCCTCGTCAACATCTTCGGCCGAGAGACGCCCGTCGAGCTCGAGTTCAGCCAGGTCGCAAAGTTGTAGGAGAGAGTTCCGATGCCCCCCAAGAAGAAGATCCTCGCCATCGTCAAGATCCAGCTGCAGGCCGGCGCGGCCACGCCGGCACCGCCGGTTGGCACCGCCCTGGGGCCCCACGGCGTCCAGACGATGGAGTTCTGCAAGCAGTACAACGCGGCGACGGAGAACCAGCGCGGCACGGTCGTCCCGGTCGACATCACGATCTACGAGGACCGGATCTTCACCTTCGTCCTGAAGACGCCGCCGACCCCGGTCCTGCTGCGCCAGGCCGTCGGGCTCGCCAAGGGCTCGGCGACGTCCGGTCGCGAGCAGGTCGGCACCATCACCGACGCCCAGCTCACCGACATCGCCAAGATCAAGCTCAACGACCTCAACACCAACGACCTCGACGCGGCCAAGAAGCAGGTGGCCGGCACCGCTCGGTCCATGGGCATCGCGGTCGGCGGCTGATCAGGTTCGGAGCATACGGAGGAACGATGACGCAGCACGGAAAGCGGTACCGGCAGCTCGGGTCGCAGTACGACCGGGAGGCCCTGCACAGCACGACCGAGGCCGTCGCCCTGGTCAAGGGCCTGGGCTCGGCCAAGTTCGACGAGACGGTCGAGCTGGCCGTTCGCCTCGGCGTGGACCCCCGCAAGGCCGACCAGATCGTCCGCGGCACCCTCAGCCTGCCCGTCCGGGACCGGCCGGACGGTCCGGGTCGCGGTCTTCGCGGCCGGTGAGCAGGCGACCGAGGCCCGGAACGCCGGGGCCGATGTCGTCGGCGCCGACGACCTCGTCGCCCGAGTCCGCGACGACGGGTTCTTGGACTTCGACGTGGCGATCGCCACCCCGGACCTGATGGGCCAGGTCGGGACGCTCGGCCGGGTCCTCGGACCCCGCGGTCTGATGCCGAACCCGAAGACCGGCACGGTCACCATGGACGTCGGCCAAGGCCGTCGTCGAGTTCAAGGGCGGCCGGGTCGAGTACCGGACCGACAAGGTCGGCAACATCCACCTCCCGGTCGGGCAAGGTCTCGTTCGACGAAGGACCAGCTCGAGGCCAACGTCTACGCGGTCGTCGACGAGCTCCTGCGGGTCAAGCCGGCGACCGCCAAGGGCCGCTACCTGCTGGGCGGCGACGCTGTCGACGACGATGGGGCCGGGGGTCAAGATCGACACCAACCGGGCCCGGTCCGCCGACGACGCGGAGCTGGCCGCCAGCGCCTGATCCCTGGTCAGCCGCTCGGCGGCGGACCCGGTTGGCCGCCCGGGCGCGGCCGCAGTAGCCTGTAGTCAACAGCTCTCCACCGATGGCGGGCGAGCACTGAATCCGACGCCGTAGACCTCCGGTGCACCACTCGTGCGCAAAGGGCTCCCAGTGGGCCCGCCCGACGAGGCGACTTTCGAACCTCTGGTTCTGTCGCACGCGAAGGTCCACGGCCCGTTCGCAGCCGAGGAGCGATGGACAACCCGAGAGCCGACAAGGTCGCCGTGGTCGACGAGGTGCGTGAGCGCCTCGAGCGCTCCGCCGCGTCGGTCGTCACCGAGTACCGCGGCCTCACCGTCGCCGACCTGGCCGAGCTGCGGCGGAACCTCCGAGCCGCCGGCGGCGACTACAAGGTCTTCAAGAACACCCTCGTCCGGCTGGCCATCGCCGGCGGCCCGCACCAGCCCGCTCGAAGATCTGCTGACCGGGCCGACGGCCATCACGTTCGTCGAAGGCGACGTGAGCGCGGTGGCCAAGGCCCTCCGCGAGTTCTCCCGGGCCAACCCCCACCTGATCGTCAAGGGCGGTCTCATCGACGGGGACGTCCTCTCGTCCGGTCGAGCTCGGAGCGCTGGCCGACCTGCCGTCGCGCGACGTGCTCCTGGCCCGGTTCGCCGGGGCGCTCCAGGCGCCGCTGGCCCAGCTGGCCGGCCTGCTCCAGGCCCTGCCCCGCAACTTCGCCTACGGCCTGTCCGCCCTGCTCGAGGAGAAGGGCGGTGCCCCCGAGGCGCCAACCGCCGAGGCCGACCAGCCAGCCGAGACTGCCCACGGCCGACGTGGCCGTAGCGGACGCCCCCGCGGCCGACGTGGCCCCCGAGGCCGAGGCACCGGCCACCGAGGCCGAGGCCGACGCTCCGGCGGAGGCGACGGCACCCGAGGCGGCAGCGACGAGGCCGAAGCGTCCGCAGAGCCGGCCGCCGGCGCGGACGCGGCCCCCGAGGCCGCCGGCGCCGAATAGCCGAACCGTCGGATCGAACCACAACCGAGATCGAAAGTAACGAAAGGAAGGCCACCAGATGGCAGGGACCCTGACCAAGGACCAGATCCTCGACGGCATCGCAGAGCTGTCGGTGCTGGAGCTGAGCGAGCTGCTGAAGGACGTTCGAAGAGCGCTTCGGCGTGACCGCGGCGGCCCCGGTGGCCGTGGCGGCCGCGCCGGCGGCCGGTGGCGGTGGCGACGCGGGCGGTGGCGAAGAGGAGAAGACCGAGTTCGACGTCGTCCTGACCGGCGCCGGCGACAAGAAGATCCAGGTCATCAAGGAGGTCCGGTCGCTGACCAGCCTCGGGCTGAAGGAAGCCAAGGACCTGGTCGACAGCGCCGCCGAAGCCGGTGCTCGAGAAGGTCAGCAAGGACGACGCCGAGAAGGCCAAGGCGGCCCTCGAGGGCGCCGGGGCGACCGTCGAGGTCAAGTAGCCGTTGGCCGTCCCGCTTGGGCCGGCTCGGCCGGCATCCTTGACGCCCGCGGCGTCGGCTCCTAGCCTGTCGCCAGCGTCGGGCCCCGCCCCCGTGAGGTTTTCGCGGCCGGGGGTTGTGTCCTTGCCCGCCCGCGGGTAGGATGCAGGGTTGCCGTGCACCCGTTCGCTGCCTTTGCCTGTAAAACCCGCTGAATGGCGCGCGCCTCGGCACGTCCTCCGGCCCGGTCCGGGCCTTTGACCGACCACCCGTCCCCCTGTTCATCCAGGTTGTTTCGCCAGCTATCCGACTTGTCCCGCCAACTACCCGATTGGGAGGAGTAGGCCGTTGCTCTCACGGTCCCGAAGCCCCGAACGTGTGTCCTTCGCCAACATTGACGAGGCACTGCCCGCTGCCGGATCTGATCTCGATCCAGCGCGACTCCTTCCAGTGGTTCCTCGATAAGGGGCTGGCGGAAGCGTTCGACGACATCAGCCCGATCGAAGACTTCACCGGACAGCTCAGCCTCGAGCTGGAGTTCGATCCGTCCGACCCCGACCTGCGCCCACCGCCGAAGTTCTCGGTGGAGGAGTGCAAGGAGAAGGACATGACCTACGCCGCGCCGGTGTTCGTCCGGGCTCGGTTCCTGAACGCCACGACCGGGGAGATCAAGGAACAGACCGTCTTCATGGGGGACTTCCCGATGATGACGGACCGGGGCACGTTCATCGTCAACGGCACCGAGCGGGTCGTCGTCAGCCAGCTCGTCCGGTCGCCCGGCGTCATCTTCCAGCCGGGCCGGGACGCCAAGACGATCTTCACCGGCACCATCCACCCGTACCGGGGGGAGTGGGTCGAGCTCGACGTCGAAGCCAAGCCGGGCAAGGACGTCACCGCCGGCGCCCGGGTGGCCCGCAAGCGTCGGCTGTCGCTGTTCGTTCTCCTGCGTGCCCTCGGCTACGGCGACGACGCGTTCCTGGAGCGCTTCGTCCGCCACTTCGATTTCCTCGAAGGCCAGTGGGAGAAGGAGAAGAGCCTCGCCCCGACCCGCGAAGAGGCGCTGCTCGAGATCTACAAGCGGGCCCGTCCCGGTGAGCCGCTGTCGGTGGAGGCCGCCCGCCAGTACTTCGAGAACGCGTTCTTCAACCCGAAGCGTTACGACCTGACCCGGGTCGGCCGGTACAAGCTCAACCGCAAGCTCGGTCCGGAGATCGAGCGGATCTCGGACCTCTTCGGGATCGAGCTGGAGCGTCCGGCGCCGGGCCAGGGCGTGCTGAGCCCGTCGGAGATCCTGGCGTCGGCGACGTACATGCTGCACCTGGCGCTGCACATGGCCGACGGCGACTCGACCTACCGGATCGACGACCAGGACCACTTCGCCAACCGCCGGATCCGCTCGGTCGGCGAGCTGATCCAGAACCAGGTCCGCGTCGGGCTGTCCCGCATGGAGCGGGTCGTCCGGGAGCGGATGACCACCCAGGACGTCGAGGCGATCACCCCGCAGACGCTGATCAACATCCGCCCGGTCGTGGCCGCGGTCAAGGAGTTCTTCGGCACCAGCCAGCTCAGCCAGTTCATGGACCAGAACAACCCGCTCTCCGGGCTGGCCCACAAGCGGCGCCTGTCGGCGCTCGGCCCAGGCGGCCTGTCCCGTGAGCGGGCCGGCTTCGAGGTCCGTGACGTCCACACCTCCCACTACGGCCGGATGTGCCCGATCGAGACCCCGGAAGGCCCGAACATCGGCCTGATCGGGGCCCTGGCCACCTACGCCCGGGTCAACGAGTACGGCTTCATCGAGACCCCCTACCGCAAGGTCCTCGAGGGCCGGGTGACCGACGAGGTCGTCTACCTGGCGGCCGACGAAGAGGAAGAGCACGTCATCGCCCAGGCCAACGCCTCGATCGACGAGCAGGGCAACCTTCACCGAGGACCGGGTCCTGGTCCGTCGCGGCCCGCAAGGGACCGGCGTGCGGGTCGGCGCGGCCAACACCTCCTACGGGACGACCAGCGAGATCGACTTCGTGCCGCCCTCCGAGGTGGACCTGATGGACGTCTCCCCGAAGCAGATCGTCTCGGTCTCGACCGCGCTGATCCCGTTCGTCGAGCACGACGACGCCAACCGGGCGCTCATGGGCGCCAACATGCAGAAGCAGGCCGTCCCGCTGGTCGTCCCCGAAGCGCCGTACATCGGCACCGGGGTCGAGGCCCGGGCGGCTCGCGACGCCGGTGACGTGATCATCGCCGAGGGCGACGGCACGGTGACCGAGGTCGCCGGCGATCAGCTGGTGGTCGAGTACCGGGCCGGCCAGAAGGACCGGCTCGGCCACAACCTCGGCCGGAAGATCTACCGGCTGGCCAAGTTCCGCCGGTCGAACCAGAACACGTGCATCAACCAGAAGGTCCTCGTCGACGAGGGCCAGAAGGTGGTGACCGGCGACCTGCTGGCCGACGGTCCGTCGACCCACAACGGCGAGCTGGCCCTGGGCAAGAACCTGCTCGTCGCGTTCATGCCGTGGGAGGGCTACAACTACGAGGACGCCATCATCCTCTCCGCAGCGGCTGGTGCAGGGACGACGTCCTCACGTCGATCCACATCGAGGAGCACGAGGTCGACGCCCGGGACACCAAGCTCGGGGCCGAGGAGATCACGCGGGACATCCCGAACCTCTCCGAGGAGATCCTGGCGGACCTGGACGACCGGGGCATCATCCGGGTCGGGGCCGAGGTCGGTCCCGGCGACGTCCTCGTCGGCAAGGTCACCCCGAAGGGCGAGACCGAGCAGACGCCCGAAGAGCGCCTCCTGCGGGCCATCTTCGGTGAGAAGGCCCGGGAGGTCCGCGACACCAGCCTCAAGGTCCCGCACGGAGAAGAGGGCAAGGTCATCGACGTGCGGGTCTTCTCGCGAGAGGACTCCCACGAGCTCCCGCCGGGGGTCAACCAGCTCGTCCGGGTCTACGTGGCCCAGAAGCGGAAGATCTCCGAGGGCGACAAGCTGGCCGGCCGCCACGGCAACAAGGGCGTCATCTCCAAGATCCTGCCGGTCGAGGACATGCCGTTCCTGGCCGACGGCACCCCGGTCGACATCATCTTGAACCCCCTCGGCGTGCCGAGCCGGATGAACGTCGGCCAGGTGCTCGAGTCGCACCTCGGCTACGCCGCCCGGCACGGCTGGGAGGGCGTCACCGTCGAAGACGGTGTCGGCACCAGCGGCCGTGGCGACGGTGCGCTGCGCAAGACCCGACCCCGGACGGTACCGGCGGCCTGGGTGGCGACGCCGGTCTTCGACGGCGCCCACTGGGACGAGGAAGAGGATGCCGGGAAGCACCCGACGATCCAGCAGATCTTCGGCCGGCTGAACAGCGACTCGGCCAACGGCGACGTCCAGATCAAGCCGACCGGGAAGGCCCAGCTCTACAACGGCCGGACCGGCGAGGCGTACGACAACCCGATCTCGGTCGGCTACGTCTACATCTTGAAGCTCGCCCACCTGGTCGACGACAAGATCCACGCCCGCTCGACCGGCCCGTACTCGATGATCACCCAGCAGCCGCTCGGCGGGAAGGCCCAGTTCGGTGGCCAGCGGTTCGGCGAGATGGAGGTCTGGGCGCTCGAGGCCTTCGGCGCGGCGTACGCGCTGCAGGAGCTGCTGACGATCAAGTCCGACGACGTCCTCGGCCGGGTCAAGGTCTACGAGGCGATCGTCAAGGGCGAGAACATCCCCGAACCGGGCATCCCGGAGAGCTTCAAGGTGCTGATCAAGGAGATGCAGTCGCTCTGCCTCGACGTCGAGGTACTGGCGCTCGACGGCTCCGAGATCGAGATGCACGAGCTCGACGAGGACGTGTTCCGCACGGCCGAGGAACTGGGGATCGATATCAGCCGACCCGAACGAGGGTCGGACGAGGAGGACGAGCGGCGCGCCGCAGAGAGGAGCTTCTCCTAATGGCGTTGGACGTCAACACCTTCGACCAGCTGCGGATCGGACTGGCCACCGGGGACTCCATCCGCGGCTGGTCCAACGGCGAGGTCAAGAAGCCCGAGACCATCAACTACCGGACGCTCCGTCCCGAGAAGGACGGGCTGTTCTGCGAGAAGATCTTCGGTCCGACCAAGGACTGGGAGTGCTACTGCGGCAAGTACAAGCGCGTCCGGTTCAAGGGGATCATCTGCGAGCGCTGTGGCGTCGAGGTCACGCGTTCGAAGGTCCGCCGCGAGCGGATGGGCCACATCGAGCTGGCCGCGCCGGTCGTCCACATCTGGTACCTCCGCGGCACCCGGAGCTGGCTGGCCTACCTCCTGATGGGCACCGAGGCCCGTGAGGAGCTGAAGGCGAAGCAGCTGGAGAAGGTCATCTACTTCGCGGCCAACCTCGTCACCTGGGTCGACGAGGAGAAGCGCCACGAGGACCTGCCGAACCTCGAAGCCGAGCTGGCCGAGGAGATCGCCGACATCGAGCGGCGGCGCGACCTCGACATCGACCGCCGGTTCAAGGCGCTCGAGGACGAGCTGAAGCAGCTCGAGAGCCGAGGGTGCCCGCGACGCCGAGGTCAAGGCGCGCCAGCGCGCCGTCGAGAAGGAGATCGGCGGCATCCGCGAACGGGCCGACGACGAGGTCGACCTGGCCAAGCGGTCGCTCGACGAGTTCAAGAGCCTGCACGCCCGCAAGATCCTCGAGGACGAGCTGCTCTGGCGCGAGCTGCGGATCCGCTACGACGAGTACTTCGAGGGCGGCATGGGCGCCGAGGCGATCCAGCACCTCATCGACCGGATCGACCTCGACGTCGAAGAGGTCAAGCTCCGCGAGATGATCGACGCCGCCGACGGCCGGCGCCCGCTGTCGGCGCAGCGCCGCCAGAAGGTCATCAAGCGGCTCAAGATCGTCACCGCCTTCAACCGCCGCGACGAGCACGGCCGGCGGATCAACGACCCGCGGGCGATGATCCTCGAGGCCGTCCCGGTCATCCCGCCGGACCTCCGGCCGATGGTCCAGCTCGACGGTGGCCGGTTCGCCACGTCCGACCTGAACGACCTCTACCGCCGGGTCATCAACCGGAACAACCGGCTGAAGCGGCTGCTCGACCTCGGCGCGCCCGAGATCATCATCAACAACGAGAAGCGGATGCTGCAGGAGGCCGTCGACGCGCTGTTCGACAACGGCCGCCGCGGCCGGCCGGTGACCGGGCCGGGCAACCGCCCGCTCAAGTCGCTGTCCGACATGCTGAAGGGCAAGCAGGGCCGGTTCCGCCAGAACCTGCTCGGCAAGCGGGTCGACTACTCCGGCCGTTCGGTCATCGTGATCGGCCCGAACCTGCTCCTCCACCAGTGCGGCCTGCCCAAGCTGATGGCCCTTGAGCTGTTCAAGCCGTTCGTCATGAAGCGGCTGGTCGACGCCGAGCTCGCCCAGAACATCAAGTCGGCCAAGCGGATGGTCGAGCGCCGGCGTCCCCAGGTCTGGGACGTCCTCGAAGGGGTCATCCGGGAGCACCCGGTGCTCCTCAACCGCGCACCGACCCTGCACCGCCTGGGCATCCAGGCCTTCGAGCCGGTGCTCGTCGAGGGCAAGGCCATCCAGGTCCACCCGCTCGTCTGCACCGCGTTCAACGCCGACTTCGACGGCGACCAGATGGCCGTCCACCTGCCGCTGTCGGCCGAGGCCCAGGCCGAGGCTCGCGTGCTGATGCTGTCGGCCAACAACATCCTGTCGCCGGCGACCGGCCGCCCGATCACCGTGCCGACCCAGGACATGGTCTTCGGTGGCTACTACCTGACCCTTGCCGTCGACGGCGCCAAGGGCGAGGGTCGGGCCTTCCGGCACAGCTACGAGGTCCAGGCCGCCTTCGACGCCGGTGACGTCGACCTGCACGCCAAGGTCCTGTTGCGCCCGCTCGCCGACTCGTCGCTCGCCAACCGGCTGGTCGCGGCCGGCATCGAGCCGGACGAGAACGGCCGACTGTCGCATCACGACGACGCCGGGCCGGATCTTCTTCAACGAGGCCCTTCCGGAGGGGTTCGGCTACGTCAACGACGTCGTCGGCAAGCGGAACACCCCGATCGGCTCCATCGTCGAGGTGCTGGCCGCCGACTACCCGAAGCACGTCGTCGGCGCCAGCCTCGACCGGATCAAGGCCCTCGGCTTCCGCTTCGCAGCGCAGTCGGGGCTGACGATCTCGATCGACGACGTCCGGACCCCGCCCGAGAAGCAGGGGATCCTGGACCGCTACGAGAAGGAGGCCGAGAAGGCCGAGACCCAGTTCAAGCGGGGCATCATCACCGACGACGAGCGGCGCCAGAAGGAGATCGAGATCTGGACGTCGGCCAACTCCGAGGTCGGTCGGGCGATGGAGCAGGCCCTGGCCGGCCTGTCGTTCAACCCGCTCGACATGATGGTCGACTCCGGCGCCCGAGGGAACGCCCAGCAGATCCGCCAGATCGCCGGCATGAAGGGCCTGGTCTCGAACCCGCGGGGTGAGATGATCCCCCGGCCGATCAAGTCCTCGTTCCGTGAGGGCCTGTCGGTGCTGGAGTACTTCATCTCCACCCACGGCGCCCGGAAGGGGCTGGCCGACACCGCCCTGCGGACGGCCGACTCCGGGCTACCTGACCCGTCGGCTGGTCGACGTCGCCCAGGAGCTGATCGTCCGCGAGGACGACTGCGGCACCGGCCGCGGCATCTGGATCGAGGACATCGTTCCCGACAGCGCCGGGAAGCGGAGCTACCTGGAGACCCGGGCCTACGGCCGCCTGCTCGTCGAGCCGGTCGTCCTCTCGGACAAGACGAAGATCGACGTCGGGACGATCCTGACCGACGAGATCGTGCGCCCAGCTGCGCGACGACCCCGGCATCGACCGGATCCGCACCCGCTCGGTGCTCACCTGCGAGGCCACGCACGGCGTCTGCGCCGCCTGCTACGGCCAGTCCCTGGCCACCGGCAAGATGATCGAGCTCGGCGAGGCCGTCGGGGTCATCGCCGCCCAGTCGATCGGCGAGCCGGGCACCCAGCTGACGATGCGGACGTTCCACACCGGCGGCATCGTCGGTGAGGACATCACCCACGGCCTGCCCCGAGTCGTCGAGCTGTTCGAGGCTCGTACGCCGAAGGGCGCGGCCGTGCTCGCCCGGCACTCCGGTGTCGTCCGCGTCGAGGAGGAAGAGGGCGGCCGGCGGATCACCGTCGTCGCCGACGACGGCACCGAGGAGTCCGCGCTCGTTCCGCCCCGCGCCCACCTCGAGGTGCGCCGACGGCCAGGAGGTCGACGCCGGCGACGCCCTCGTCGAGGGACCGAAGGACCCGAAGGAGCTGCTCGAGGTCAAGGGCATCCGCGAGACCCAGCAGTACCTGGTCGAAGAGGTCCAGAAGGTCTACCGGGACCAGGGTGTGTCGATCCACGACAAGCACATCGAGCTGATCGTCCGCCAGATGCTCCGCCGAGTGCTCGTCGCCGAACCCGGCGAGGCCCCGTTCCTGCCCGGCGAGCGGGTCGACAACCAGATCTACGCCGAGGTCAACCGGCAGCTCGTCGAGGAGGGCAAGCGCCCGGCCGAGGGACGGCCGGAGCTGATGGGCATCACCAAGGCCTCGCTGGCCACCGACAGCTGGCTCTCGGCCGCCTCCTTCCAGGAGACGACCCGGGTGCTGACCGAGGCGGCCATCGAGGGCAAGTCCGACCAGCTGTTCGGGCTCAAGGAGAACATCATCATCGGCAAGCTGATCCCGGCCGGCTCCGGCATGGAGCGCTACCGGGACATCCGGCTGGAGATGCCCGACGCCGAGGCCATGCCGTTCTGGGCCCAGACGTCCGGCGACGCCGACACCGAGGACCTGGCGGCCTGGCTGCGCGACGTCGGTGGCGACGGGCTCGGCGACGACTCCTTCGAGTCGTCGATCGACGCCAGCTGGCTCGGTGCGGCGGCCCCGCCGGCCGAGGACGGGTCCGGCCCGGTCGAGACCGGGGAGGGCGCAGCCGAAGCCGGCGCCTGATCCGGCCCTGGTGGCCGGTAGGATATTGCCGCTTGCCCAGCACCACCTGGTGCCGTAGCATTCATCCGCTCGCTGTTGCCGCGCCCGGGCCTCGCCCGGGCGCGTGCGCAGCGCAGCTCACCTGTCCGTTGAGAACCTAGAGGTAACGCGTGCCCACGATCGCCCAGCTCGTCCGTAAGGGACGACAGGCCAAGGAATCGAAGACCAAGACCCCGGCCCTGAAGGGCGCGCCCCAGCGGCGGGGGGTGTGCACCCGCGTGTACACGACCACCCCGAAGAAGCCGAACTCGGCGCTGCGCAAGGTGGCCCGTGTCCGCCTGACCAGCGGGGTCGAGATCACCGCCTACATCCCCGGCGTCGGCCACAACCTCCAGGAGCACTCGATCGTCCTCGTCCGCGGCGGCCGGGTGAAGGACCTGCCGGGCGTCCGCTACAAGATCATCCGCGGCGCCCTCGACACCTCCGGTGTCCGCGACCGCAGCCAGGCCCGCAGCCGCTACGGCGCCAAGAAGGAGTCCTGAGATGCCCCGCAACGGCCCCGCCCCCCGACGCGAGCTCCTGCCGGACCCGGTCTACCGGTCCGTGCTCGTGACCCAGGTGGTCAACAAGGTCCTGACCCGCGGCAAGCGGACCCTGGCCGAGCGCATCGTCTACGGCGCCCTCGACGATGGTCGAGGAGAAGGCCGGCTCGGAGCCGGTGGCCGTGCTCAAGCGGGCGGTCGAGAACATCCGTCCGGAGCTCGAGGTCAAGAGCCGCCGGGTCGGTGGCGCCACCTACCAGGTCCCGGTCGAGGTCCGGCCCCGCCGGGCGACCACGCTGGCCATCCGCTGGCTGACCGGCTACTCCCGGCAGCGCCGCGAGAAGACGATGGCCGAGCGGCTGGCCAACGAGATCCTCGACGCCTCCAACGGCATCGGCGCGGCCGTCAAGCGCCGTGAGGACATGCACAAGATGGCCGAGTCCAACAAGGCCTTCGCCCACTACCGCTGGTAGTGGTTCGGTAGTCCGAGAAGAAGCCCGAGAGAACCCCTCAAAGAATCATGGCCGAACCCCTTCCCATTCGCGAGTTCCCCTTGGCCCGGACCCGCAACATCGGGATCATGGCCCACATCGACGCGGGCAAGACCACCACGACCGAGCGGATCCTCTACTACACCGGTCGCAACTACAAGATCGGCGAGGTCCACGAGGGCGCCGCCACCATGGACTGGATGGTCCAGGAGCAAGAGCGCGGCATCACGATCACCTCCGCGGCCACGACCTGCCGGTGGCGCGACCACCTGGATCAACATCATCGACACCCCCGGCCACGTCGACTTCACCGTCGAGGTCGAGCGGTCGCTGCGGGTCCTCGACGGGGCCGTCGCCGTCTTCGACGCCGTCGCCGGCGTCGAGCCCCAGACCGAGACGGTCTGGCGGCAGGCCAACAAGTACGAGGTGCCCCGGATCTGCTTCGTCAACAAGATGGACCGCGTCGGCGCCGACTTCGCTCGCACGCGTCGAGATGATCCGGGACCGCCTCGACGCCAACCCGGCCGTCATCCAGCTGCCGATCGGCGTCGAGGCCGACTTCCAGGGCGTCATCGACCTGCTCGACCATGAAGGCGCTCGTCTGGGACGAGGGCATGGGCGAGCAGTGGGAAGACGCCGACATCCCCGACAACCTGGTCGCCGAGGCCGACGACGCTCGCCACCAGCTCGTCGACGTGCTGTCCAACTTCGACGACACGATCATGGAGAAGTACCTGGCCGACGAGGAGATCACCGCCGACGACCTCCGCCGGGCCCTGCGCACCGGCACGCTCGGCCAACGAGGTCGTCCCGGTGCTGTGCGGCTCGGCGTTCAAGAACAAGGGCGTCCAGCCGATGCTCGACGCCGTCGTCGACTACCTGCCGAGCCCGCTCGACCTCCCGCCCACCGCCGGGCACGAAGCCGGGCAAGGACGACGAGGATCGAGCGCAAGGCCGACGACAACGAGCCGTTCTCCGCCCTCGCCTTCAAGATCATGACCGACCCGCTTCGTCGGCAAGCTGACCTACCTGCGGGTCTACTCGGGCACGCTGCGCAAGGGCGGCACGGTGACTCAACTCGACCAAGGACCGCAAGGAGCGGATCGGCCGGCTCGCTGCAGATGCACGCCAACCACCGCGAGGACATGGACGCCTGCTTCGCCGGCGACATCGTCGCCGCGGTCGGCCTCAAGCAGACGACGACCGGCGACACGCTCTGCGACCCGGCACCACCCGATCGTGCTCGAGGAGCTCGACGTTCCCCGAGCCCGTCATCCACGTCGCGGTCGAGCCGAAGACCAAGGCCGACCAGGACAAGCTGTCGCAAGGCCCTGCTATGCCCTGTCCGAGGAGGACCCGACGTTCCGGGTCCGCTCCGACGAGGAGACCGGCCAGACGGTCATCTCCGGCATGGGCGAGCTGCACCTCGAGGTGCTCGTCGACCGGATGCTGCGGGAGTTCAGCGTCGACGCCAACGTCGGCAAGCCGCAGGTCGCCTACCGCGAGACGATCCGCAAGCCGGTCGAGAAGATCGAGGAGCGCTACGTCCGCCAGACCGGCGGCCGCGGCCAGTACGGCCACGTCGTCATCAGCCTCGAGCCGACCGGGCCCGGCGGCGGCTACGAGTTCGTCGACAAGATCACCGGTGGCGTCATCCCGAAGGAGTACATCCCCTCGGTCGACGCCGGCATCCAGGAGGCCATGACCTCGGGCGTGCTGGCCGGGTACCCGACCGTCGACGTCCGGGTCGACCCTGACCTACGGCTCGTACCACGACGTCGACTCGTCGGAGATGGCGTTCAAGATCGCCGGCTCGATGGCCGTCAAGAAGGCGGCCGGCGCCGCCGACCCGGTGCTGCTGGAGCCGGTCATGGCCGTCGAGGTGGTCACGCCCGAGGACTACATGGGCGACGTCATCGGCGACCTCGTCTCCCGCCGCGGCCGGGTCGAGGGCATGGAGCAGCGGGGCAACAGCCAGGTCGTCCGGGCCCAGGTACCGCTGGCCGACATGTTCGGCTACGCTACCGACCTGCGTTCGCGCACCCAGGGGCGTGCCACGTACACGATGCAGTTCCACGCCTACAAGGAAGTGCCCGACTCGATCGCCAAGGAGATCATCGCCAAGGCGCAGGGGAGTAGGCGGAGCGGGCCACCGGCCCGCAGTAGGCAGGATCCGCCGGGTATCCGGCGCAGACAGCATCGCAACCAGAGTCAGAGAATAAGGGCGGGCAACCGCCGTGCGGGCCCGAGGGGGCGCCGCCCGAGATCAGGAGTAGTTCGGCAGATGGCCAAGCAGAAGTTCGAGCGCATCAAGCCCCACTTCAACGTCGGGACGATGGGGCACATCGACCACGGCAAGACCACGCTCACCGCGGCCATCACCAAGGTCCTGTCGGAGAACAACCCGAACACGTCCTTCACGCCGTTCGACCAGATCGACAAGGCGCCCGAAGAGAAGCAGCGCGGCATCACCATCTCGATCGCCCACGTCGAGTACGAGACGGCCAACCGGCACTACGCGCACGTCGACATGCCCGGCCACGCCGACTACATCAAGAACATGATCACCGGCGCCGCCCAGGTCGACGGGGCCATCCTCGTCGTCTCCGCCGCCGACGGCCCGATGCCCCAGACCCGTGAGCACGTGCTGCTCGCCCGCCAGGTCGGCGTCCCGTACATCGTCGTCGCCCTCAACAAGGCCGACATGGTCGACGACGAGGAGCTGCTCGACCTGGTCGAGCTCGAGGTCCGCGAGCTGCTCAACGAGTACGAGTTCCCCGGCGACGACACCCCGATCGTCCGCGTCAGCGCGCTCAAGGCGCTCGAGGGCGACGCCGAGTGGACGCCGAAGATCCTCGAGCTGATGGACGCGGTCGACACCTTCATCCCCGAGCCGATCCGGGACATCGAGAAGCCGTTCCTCATGCCTATCGAGGACGTCATGTCGATCACCGGCCGTGGCACCGTCGTGACCGGCAAGGTCGAGCAGGGCATCGTCAAGGTCGGCGAGGAAGTCGAGATCGTCGGCCTGCGGGACACCCAGAAGACGACCGTCACCGGCGTCGAGATGTTCCGCAAGCTCCTCGACCAGGGCCAGGCCGGTGACAACATCGGCGCCCTGCTCCGGGGAACGAAGAAGGAAGAGGTCGAGCGGGGCCAGGTGCTCTGCAAGCCCGGCTCGATCACCCCGCACACCGACTTCGAGGCGACGATCTACGTCCTGACCAAGGAAGAGGGCGGCCGGCACAAGCCGTTCTTCACCAACTACCGGCCGCAGTTCTACTTCCGGACGACGGACGTGACCGGCACGATCTCCCTCCCCGAGGGCACCGAGATGGTCATGCCCGGCGACAACACCGACATGACCGTCGAGCTCGGCAAGCCCATCGCCATGGTCGAGGGGCTCCGGTTCGCCATCCGGGAAGGTGGCCGCACCGTCGCCTCCGGCCGGGTCACCAAGATCCTCAAGTAGTCAGGAAGGTCGCGTTCACATGGCCGACGGCCCACGCCAGAAGATCCGGATCCGGCTGAAGGCCTACGACCACGAGATCCTCGACCAGTCCACCGAGAAGATCGTCCAGACCGTGCTGCGCACGCAGGCCAAGGTCCAGGGGCCGGTGCCCCTGCCGACCGACAAGCACCGGTACACGGTCATCCGGTCGCCCCACAAGTACAAGGACAGTCGGGAGCACTTCGAGATGCGGGTCCACAAGCGTCTGGTCGACATCGTCGAGCACACGCCGAAGACCGTCGACTCGCTCCAGCGCCTCGACCTTCCGGCCGGGGTGGACATCGAGATCAAGATCCAGAACGCCTGATCGCCGTTCCGGGAGCATCTCCCGGTAGACGGCAGTCGAGCAATCTTGTAAGCTGTTTTTTCGGGCCGGTTCGCCGTTCGCGCGATGTCCGGTCAACCAGTAGACGTGCCTGAGCGCCCGTGCCCCTTGGGGTCGGGGACCTTGGGCCGCAACATTCGAGCGCTCCGCTCGGGTTTCCCGGGCGGAGCGTTGGCGTGCACACGGGAGCACAACTAGTGGCTACGAAGGCGATCGTCGGCGAGAAGGTCGGCATGACCCAGGTCTGGGACGAGCAGAACCGCGCCATTCCGGTGACGGTGCTGCGAGTCGCGCCCGTTCGCGTGGTGCAGGTCAAGACCCCCGAACGGGAGGGCTACTCCGCCCTGCAGGTGACCTGGGGTTTCCGGAGGACCAGTACGTTGACCAAGCCGGAGCAGGGTCACTACGACCGGGCCGGCGTCGACCCCGGGCGCAAGCTGGTCGAGCTCCGGCTCGACGACACGAGCGCCTACGAGGTCGGCCAGGAGCTGACTGCCGAGCTCTGGGCGGCGGGCGAGAAGGTCGACGCCATCGCGGTCAGCAAGGGCAAGGGGTTCGCCGGCGGGATGAAGCGGCACAACTTCAAGGGCCAGGGGGCATCGCACGGTAACCACAAGGCCCACCGGGTCCCCGGTTCCATCGGGGCCTGCGCCACGCCGTCCCGGGTGTTCAAGGGCACGCGGATGGCCGGCCGGATGGGCGGCCAGCAGGTGACCGCCCTCAACCTCGAGGTCGTCTCGGCCGACCCCGAGCGCCAGCTCGTCCTCGTGAAGGGGGCCGTTCCCGGTGCCCGGGGGTCGGTGGTCGTGCTCCGGGACTCCGTCAAGACGCCACCGTCGAAGAACGGGAGCCGTCGATGACCCGTACCGCCGTGCGCAAGGAGCGGGCCGAGCCGGTCTCCCGGTCCGTCGTCCGACGAGACGTCACCGGCACCGAGCTCGGCTCCGTCGATCTCGAGCCGACCGTTTTCGGTATCGAGCCGAACCAGGCCGTGCTCCACCAGGTCGTCACCGCTCAGCTGGCGGCCGCCCGGGCCGGTACCCAGTCGACCAAGACCCGGGCCGAGGTTCGTGGCGGCGGGGCCAAGCCGTTCCGTCAGAAGGGCACCGGCCGGGCCCGACAGGGCTCCACCCGCTCGCCCAGCTGGGCCGGCGGCGGCGTCGCTCTCGGGCCGAAGCCGCGCAGCTACCGGCAGCGGACGCCGAAGAAGATGGTTCGCCTCGCGCTCTGCTCGGCGCTCTCCGACCGGGCGGCTCAGGAACGGATCGCCGTGGTCGACACCTGGGGTTGGGACGAACCGAAGACGAAGGCGGCCGTCGCTGCCCTCGCCGCGCTCGAGCTCACCGGCCGGGTCCTCGTCGTCTTGGACTACGACGACGTCGTCGCCGAGCGGTCGTTCGGGAACCTGCCGACCGTACAGACCATCCTGCGGGGCGAGCTCTCGGCCTACGACGTCCTGCGTAACGACTGGATCGTCTTCACCGACCAGACCCTTCCGGGGGCCGAGGTGATCGAGATCGTCGAGGTGATCGACACCATCGACGAAGAGACCGGTGAAGAGGTCATCGAGATCATCGACACGGTCGTGGACACCGGGACCGGGGAAGCGGTGATCGTCGACGAAGTGATCGACATCGACGCCGACGGCAACGAGGTCGACGAGATCGAGATCGTCGAGGTCGACGCCGACGGGAATGCGCTCGAGCTCGTCGACGAGGTCGAGATCGTCGGTGCCGACGGGGATGAGGCCGACGCCGACGGAGAAGGGGAGCAGTCATGAAGGACGCCACCACCGTGCTCCTCCGGCCGGTCATCTCGGAGAAGACCTACGCGCTGATGAACCGGAACGTCTACGTGTTCGTGGTCGACCCGTCGGCCAACAAGATCGAGATCCGCCACGCCGTCGAGCAGGCCTTCGACGTCCGGGTCGACAACGTCAACACCCTCAACCGCAAGGGCAAGGCCACGCGCAACCGCCGGACGAACACCGTCGGCCGGCGGCCGAGCACCAAGCGGGCCATCGTCACCCTGCACGCGGGCGACAAGATCGACCTGTTCGAGAGCTGAGGATCCCATGCCGCTGCGCGCACGCAAGCCCACCAGCCCGGGACGACGGTTCCAGACCGTTGCCGACTTCTCCGAGATCACCCGGGACCGGCCGGAGCGCTCCCTGCTGGCCACGAAGGCGAGCAGCGGTGGCCGCAACAACCTCGGTCGCAAGACCGCCCGTCACCGCGGTGGTGGTCACAAGCGCCAGTACCGGATCATCGACTTCCGGCGGGACAAGGACGGCGTGCCGGCCAAGGTGGCGGCGATCGAGTACGACCCGAACCGCAACGCCCGGATCGCCCTCCTCCACTACCGCGACGGCGAGAAGCGCTACATCCTCGCTCCGGCCGGGGTCAAGGTCGGCGACGTCCTCCAGAACGGCCAGGGTGCGGAGATCCGGCCGGGGAACGCCCTGCCGATGCGGTTCATCCCGGTCGGCTCGGTCGTCCACAACGTCGAGCTCCGGCCCGGTGGCGGCGGCAAGTTGGCCCGGGGAGCCGGCATGAGCATCCAGCTGGTGGCCAAGGAAGGCGCGTTCGCCACCCTCCGGCTGCCGTCGACCGAGATGCGCCGGGTGCCCATCGACTGCCGGGCCACGCTCGGCGTCGTCGGCAACTCCGAGGCCGAGCTGGTCAAGGTCGGCAAGGCCGGCCGGAACCGCTGGAAGGGCGTCCGCCCGCAGACCCGCGGCGTGGCCATGAACCCCGTCGACCACCCGCTCGGTGGTGGCGAGGGCAAGTCGTCCGGTGGTCGCCACCCGGTGTCGCCGTGGGGCAAGCCGGAGGGACGCACCCGCGCCCGCCACAAGGAATCCGACAAGTTGATCGTCCGCCGCCGCCGCACCCGCGGGGCCCGGCGGTAACGGGAGGTCCGTCCAGTGCCGCGCAGCCTCAAGAAGGGCCCGTTCGTCGACGACCACCTGTTGAAGAAGGTCGACGCCCTCAACGCCACCGGCGAGAAGCGGGTCATCAAGACCTGGTCCCGCCGGTCGACGATCATCCCCGACATGGTCGGGCACACGGTCGCCGTCCACGACGGCCGCCGGCACGTCCCGGTCTACGTGACCGAGTCGATGGTCGGCCACAAGCTCGGCGAGTTCGCGCCGACCCGGACGTTCCGCTACCACGCCGGCCAAGAGCGGGCGGGGAGGCGCTGAGATGCCCGGCGTCGAAGACCAACGAGCGTCCCGGCACCAAGGCCGTCCTCCGGCACTACCGGATGTCCGCGTCCAAGGCCCGTCAGGTCCTCGACCTGATCCGCGGCAAGGACGTCGACCGGGCGGCCGAGATCCTGCGGACCACCCCCCGGGAGGCCGGCACAGTGGTCGCCAAGGTCCTGGCCTCGGCCGTCGCCAACGCGGTCCACAACGACGGCCTCGACGCCGAGGAGCTGTACGTCTCGGCGTGCTTCGCCGACGAGGGCACGACGCTGAAGCGGTGGCGCCCGCGCGCCCGTGGCCGGGCCACCCGCATCCGCAAGCGGACCTGCCACATCACCGTCATCGTCAGCCGGCTGCCCGACGAGCGGCTGGCCCGCCGTCGGGCCGAACGGCAGGTCGCCGGGGCCCAGCGCTCCCGACGGGTCTCCGAGTCTCGTCGCCGGGCCGACCTGGCCGGCCGGCTTGGCCGGCGCCGCCAGGCCCAGGAGGAGGCCGCCGCGGCGGCCGAGGCCGAGGCTGAAGCGGCCGCCCTGACCGAAGCCGAGATGGAGACCGAACTGGTCGAAGACGCAGTTGCCGAGCAGTCCGCCGAGGACGTCGTCGAGGCCGAAGCCGAAACCGTGGCCGGCGAGGCCAGCGACGAAGAGGTCGCCGAGGCGGCGGCCGAAGAAGTGGCGGGGGACGAAGACGGAGGCGCCGAGCCGGATGGGGAGAGCAAGTAGATGGGCCAGAAGGTAAACCCCTACGGGTTCCGCCTCGGCGTGACCACCGACTGGAAGTCGCGATGGTTCGAGGAGCGGCACTACCGCGACTTCGTCGTCGAGGACTGGAAGATCCGCGACTACCTGATGTCGCAGCTCGAGGCGGCCGCGGTCAGCCGGATCGAGGTCGAGCGGACCCGTGACCGCCTCCGGGTCGACATCCACACCGCCCGTCCCGGCATCGTGATCGGCCGGCGTGGCGCCGAGGCCGACCGGCTCAAGAAGAAGCTGGAGGAGATCACCGGCCTGCAGAACCGGATCCAGCTCAACATCCAAGAGATCAAGCAGCCCGAGCTCGACGCCGCGCTCATCGCCCAGGGGATCTGCGACCAGCTCGTCCGCCGGGTCGCCTTCCGCCGGGCCATGAAGCGGGCCATCCAGACCGTCCAGAAGGCCGGCGCCCAAGGAGTGAAGGTCCAGTGCTCCGGCCGGCTCGGCGGGTCTGAGATGTCCCGCAAAGAGTCGTACCGGGAGGGCCGCGTGCCGCTGCACACCCTCCGGGCCGACATCGACTACGGCTTCCGCGAGGCCAAGACCACCTCGGGCCGGGTCGGCGTCAAGGTCTGGATCTACAAGGGCGACATCCTCCCCTACAAGGTCTCGATCGAGGACAAGATCACCCGCGAGGCCGCCATGGCCGTCGGCGAGACCTCCGGCCAGGGCCGGCCGCGCCGGCTGATCACCGCCGGCGGCGGCCGTCGCCGCGAGGACCAGCCGGAGCCCGGCACGGCTGCGGCCGACGAGGCCGCCATCGAGGAGACCGAGCTCGAAGAGGCGGTGGCCGAGGTGGTCGTCGCCGAGGAGCTGATCGAGGAGGAGGCCGTCGCGGTCGCCCCGGCCCCCGAGGCCCCCCCGGCCGACAGCGCACCGACGGTCGGCGCCGAGGAGAGCACCGACGACGAGGAAGTCGCCGAAGCGCCGATGGGCGACCTCATCGCGCCGCCCGCCGAGCCGGACGCGCTCGAGCGCCAGCTCGCCGAGGACGAGGAGATCGAGCGCCGGAACCGTCACGAGCACCACGAGACGCCGCACTTCCGAAGGGAGGCGGACTGAGATGTTGATGCCCAAGAAGGTCAAGCACCGCAAGCAGCACCGCGGTCGGAGGACCGGCGCCGCCAAGGGCGGCACGACCGTCAGCTTCGGCGACTTCGGCATCCAGGCCATCGAGCCCGGTTGGCTCACCGCCCGTCAGATCGAGGCCGCCCGTATCGCGATGACCCGCCACGTCCGTCGTGGTGGGAAGGTCTGGATCCGCGTCTTCCCGGACAAGCCGATCACCCAGAAGCCGGCCGAGACCCGCATGGGGTCCGGCAAGGGCAACCCGGAGCACTGGGTCGCCGTCGTCCGCCCCGGTCGCATCCTCTTCGAGCTCGCCGGCGTCGAGCGCGAGCTGGCCCAGGCCGCCATGGAGCGGGCCATCCAGAAGCTGCCGATGAAGGCCCGCTTCGTCGTCCGCCCCGGCACCCACGACGCGCCGGAGGTGCTGGTCTGATGACGGCCGCGTCCGAGCTCGTGCTCATGGACCCGACAGAGCTGGAGACCCGGCTCGCCGAGTCCCGCAAGGAGCTGTTCAACCTGCGGTTCCAGCTGGCCACCGGCCAGCTCGACAACTCGGCCCGCGTCAAGGACGTCCGCCGCGAGGTGGCCCGCATCCTGACCGTCCTGCGCGATCGGGAGATCCAGGAGGCCGAGGGCACCTACGAGACCCCGATCCCGACCCGGCGATCGGCCCGGGTGGCCGCGGCCCGGGCCGCCGAGGAGTCGGCAGACGCCGACGAGCCGGAGACGGTCGATGACGAGCAGGAGGAGGAGGCCTGATGGCCGACACGAGCGCAACCGAGCCGGCCGAGGCGGCCCCGGTCGAGCCGACCGAGGGGACCGACGGTCCGGCGACTGCGACGTCGACGGCCCCGTCCACGACGCCCGCGGTGACCGCGGCGGAACCGGCGGGGCCGCGGTCGAACCGCCGCAAGGTGCGTGAGGGCATCGTCGTCTCCGACGCCATGGAGGCGACCGTCGTCGTCGCCGTCGTCGAGCGGGTCCGTCACCCCCGCTACGGCAAGACCGTGCAGCGGACGAAGCGGCTCTACGTCCACGACGCCGACGGCGCCGCCAAGGTCGGCGACCGTGTCCGGGTCGTCGAGACCCGGCCGCTGTCGAAGCTGAAGCGCTGGCGGCTGTCCGAGATCATGGAGCGTGCCCGATGATCCAGCAGGAGTCGCGCCTTCGGGTGGCCGACAACTCCGGCGCCCGCGAGGTGCTGTGCATCCGCGTGCTCGGCGGCTCGCGCCGGCGGTACGCCAGCATCGGCGACGTCTTCGTCGCCACCGTGAAGGACGCCATCCCCGGCGCGGCGGTGAAGAAGGGCGACGTCGTCAAGTGCGTCGTCGTCCGGACGAAGAAGGAGAAGCGCCGTCCCGACGGCAGCTACATCCGCTTCGACGAGAACGCGGCCGTGCTGATCAACGACCAGCAGCAGCCCCGCGGCACCCGCATCTTCGGCCCGGTCGGCCGAGAGCTGCGGGACAAGCGGTTCATGCGCATCGTCTCGCTCGCCCCGGAGGTGTTGTGATGCGGATCCAGAAGGGTGACCGGGTCGTGGTCCGGTCCGGCAAGTACAGGGGCCAGCCGGGCCGAGGTCGTCCGGGCCCTCCCGGCCGAGCACAAGGTCGTCGTCGACGGCGTGAACATCGCCAAGCGGCACGCCAAGCCGACCCGCACCACGATGCAGGGCGGCATCATCGACAAGTTCATGCCGATGCCGGTCGTCGTCGGTGTCGATCATCTGCAAGTCCTGCGGCGAGCCGACGCGGATCGGCATGCAGATCGACGAGCAGGGCCGCAAGGTCCGGTCTGCCGGAAGTGCGGAGGCGAGCTGTGACCGCACCGTCGCCGCGCCGTCGCGGCCCCGGCTGAAGGAGCGCTACGACGCCGAGGTCCGCGAGCAGCTCAAGACCGACCTCGGCCTCGACAACGTGATGCAGGTGCCCCGGCTCGAGAAGATCGTCGTCAACATGGGCGTCGGCCGGGCGACCCAGCAGCAGTCGCTCATCGAGGGCGCGCAGCGCGACCTCGAGACGATCACCGGGCAGAAGCCGGTCGTCACCCGGGCCAAGCAAGTCGATCGCCGGCTTCAAGCTCCGCGAGGGCCAGGCCATCGGCGCCAAGGTCACGCTCCGGGGCGACCGGGCGTGGGAGTTCTTCGACCGGCTGATCAGCCTGGCCATCCCCCGGATCCGGGACTTCCGGGGCCTCTCGTCCCGGTCGTTCGACGGCCACGGCAACTACACGTTCGGCGTCACCGAGCAGCTGATCTTCCCCGAGATCGACTACGACCGCATCGACACGACCCGGGGCATGGACATCACGATCGTCACCACCGCACGCACCGACGAGGAAGGCCGCGCGTTCCTACGGGCGTTCGGCTTCCCGTTCCGACAGGAGACCCGTTAGTCACCATGGCGAAGAAGGCACTCATCCAAAAGCAGCAGCGCACGCCGAAGTTCAAGGTGCGCGGCTACACCCGTGCCGCGGTGCGGGCGCCCGAAGGCCGTGTACCGCAAGTTCGGGCTGTGCCGGATCTGCCTGCGGACCATGGTGCACGCCGGGGAGGTCCCCGGCGTGACGAAGGCGAGCTGGTAGGAGACCGGCCATGACCATGACCGACCCGATCGCCGACATGCTCACGCGGATCCGGAACGCGAACTCGGCGCAGTTCGACACGGTGAAGATGCCGGGCTCCAAGGTGAAGGAGGCCCTGGCCGCCGATCCTCGAGCGCGAGGGCTTCATCGCGGGCTTCTCGATAGCGAAGGACCCGATCCGCCCGGGCTCCACGCTCGAGATCACGATGAAGTACGCCGCCGACCGCACCCGGACCATCGGGGGCATCAAGCGCGTCTCCAAGCCCGGCCTGCGCATCTACGCCCGCGCCGACAAGATGCCCCGCGTGCTCGGCGGCATGGGCGTCGCCGTGCTTCGACCAGCCACGGCCTCATGACCGACCGCGAGGCGCGCAAGCGCCACCTCGGCGGGGAGGTGCTCTGCCATGTCTGGTAGCGCCTGCACCGCGCGAAGGAGGCTGCTGATGTCCCGCATCGGACGATCGCCCATCCCCGTGCCGTCCGGCGTGACGGTCACGCTGGCCGACGACTCGGTCACGGTGACCGGCCCGCAGGGCACGCTGGCCCGCGCAGCTGCCGCCGGGCATCACGATCTCCCAGGACGGCGACGTGCTCGTCGTCGACCCGTCCCGACGACGAGCGCGGCACCGCGCCCTGCACGGGCTGACCCGCTCGCTGGTCGCCAACATGGTCGCCGGGGTGACCCAGGGCTTCACCAAGGAGCTCGAGATCGTCGGCGTCGGCTACCGGGCGCACGCCAAGGGCCCGGGCGCGCTCGAGCTGGCCCTCGGGTTCTCGCACCCGGTGCCGGTCGACGCCCCCGACGGCATCACCTTCGAGGTGCCCACCCCCACGCGGATCATCGTCAAGGGCATCGACAAGGAGCAGGTCGGCCAGGTGGCCGCCAACATCCGCAAGCTCCGCAAGCCCGAGCCGTACAAGGGCAAGGGCGTCCGCTACGCCGGCGAGCGGGTGCTCCGCAAGGCTGGAAAGGCGGCCAAGTAATGGCTGGTACGAACCGAGAACGGGCGCTGCGGATCCGCCGGCACGACCGGGTGCGCGGCAAGGTCGCCGGCACGGCCGACCGTCCCCGCCTGGCGGTGAGCCGCTCCAACCGCAACATCTCGGCCCAGGTCATCGACGACCAGGCCGGCCGGACGCTGGCTGCCGCGTCGTCGGGCGAGGCCGAGCTGCGCGAGCAACTGGGCTCGGCCGGTGGGGGTAACGTGAGCGGGGCCGAAGCCGTCGGCCGCCTGGTGGCGGCACGGGCCAAGGCCGCCGGGATCACTCAGGTGGTCTTCGATCGGGGTGGCTTCGCCTACCACGGCCGGGTCGCCGCTCTGGCCGACGCCGCCCGCGAAGAGGGACTGGAGTTCTGAGACGATGGCCGACACGCAGTACGAAGAGCGGACCATCCGGGTCAACCGGGTGGCCAAGGTCGTCAAGGGTGGCCGCCGGTTCTCGTTCGCCGCCCTCATGGTCGTCGGCGACGGCAACGGCCGGGTCGGGCTCGGCTACGGCAAGGCCAAGGAAGCCGGCCTGGCGGTGCAGAAGGGCATCGAGGAAGCGCGCAAGAACGTCTTCGAGGTCCCGCTCGCCGGCTCGACGATCACCCACCCGGTGATCGGCGAGAGCGGTGCCGGGCGGGTCATGCTCAAGCCGGCCGCGCCCGGGACCGGCGTCATCGCCGGCGGTGCCGCCCGGGCCATCCTCGAGATGGCCGGCATCCGCGACATCCTGGCCAAGTCGCTCGGTTCGTCCAACGGGATCAACGTCGCGCACGCCACCATCGCCGGCCTCAAGGCCCTTCGCCGGCCCGACGAGGTGGCGGCGCTCCGGGGCAAGCAGCCCGACGAGGTCACCCCGGCCGGCGTGCTGCGGGCCTACCGCGAGCGCCGCCGGGAGACCGAGCTGTACGCGGCGGAGGGCCGCTGACGATGCCGGCCGCCCGCGCCTCCAAGTCGGCCGGCGACCGGACCCTCCGGGTCACCCAGGTCCGCTCGGCCATCGGCACCAAGCCGAAGCACCGTGGCACCCTCCGCGCCCTCGGGCTGCGGGGGATCGGCCAGCACAACGACCTGCCGGACCGGCCGGAGATCCGGGGCATGCTGGCCCGCGTGCCCCATCTGGTCTTGGTCGAGCCGGTCTCGAACGAGAAGGACGAATCCCGATGAAGCTGCACGAGCTCAGCCCGCCCAAGGGTTCGGCCCGGCCGAAGCGCCGGGTCGGTCGTGGCATCGGCGGCAAGGGCGGCAAGACCGCCGGCCGTGGCACCAAGGGCCAGGGCGCCCGCGACACCATCCCGGCCGGCTTCGAGGGTGGCCAGCTGCCGCTGATGCAGCGGATCCCCAAGCTGAAGGGGTTCAAGAACCCCTTCCGGGTCGAGTACACCCCGGTCAACCTCGACGACCTGGCCGCCCTGGAGGCGGACGAGGTCACTGCGGAGCTCCTCGTGGCCAGCGGGCTGGTCCGCAAGGGCGCGCTCGTCAAGGTGCTGGGCCGTGGCGAGCTGACCCGCCCGGTCCGCGTGTCGGCCCATGCGTTCTCGGCCTCGGCGGAGGCTGCCATCACCGGTGCCGGCGGCACCGTCGATCGTTTGCCGTTGCCGTTCGGCAACGGCCGTCCGCCGGCTCGGGGCAATGCCCTGACCAACCGGTAGACCGACCGGGCCCGGGTCGACAGGAATCCCATGCTCTCCCGGCTGGGCAACATCTTCCGGGTTCCGGACCTGCGCAACAAGGTCCTGTTCACCCTGCTCATCATCGCCCTGTACCAGGTCGGGGCCAACGTGCCCGTCCCCGGGGTCAGCTGGTCGCAGCTTCAAAAGCTCCAGGCCGAGGCCGGCTCGTCCGGCGTCCTCGGCTTCTTGAACCTGTTCTCCGGCGGCGCGCTCGTCCGGCTGGCCGTCTTCGGGCTCGGCATCATGCCCTACATCACCAGCTCGATCATCATCCAGCTGCTGACGACGGTCATCCCGAAGCTCGAGGAGTGGCGGGACCAAGGGGCGGTCGGCCAGAAGAAGATCACCCAGACGACCCGGTACCTGACGATCGCCCTGGCCCTCATGCAGTCGACCGGCCTCGTCTACGCCTTCCACGGCCACGACGCGGCCCTCCTCGGCACCAACATCGACCTGATCCCGAAGTTCACGATCCAGCTCGGCGCGTTCATGGTCCTGATCCTCACCGCCGGCACCGCGTTCGTCATGTGGCTGGCCGAGCTGATCACCCAGCGGGGCATCGGCCAGGGCATGTCGATCCTGATCTTCGCCAACGTCGTCGCGTCGATCCCGTCCGGCGGCAAGGCGATCTACGAGGAAGGCGGCGCGGTCAAGTTCACCGTCATGCTCCTCGTCTCGCTCCTGCTGCTGGTGGTCATCGTCTTCATGGACCAGGGCCAGCGACGGATCCCGGTCACCTTCGCCAAGCGGGTCGTCGGCCGCCGAATGTACGGCGGCCAGAGCACCTACATCCCGCTGAAGGTCAACCAGTCCGGCGTCATCCCGATCATCTTCGCCAGCTCGGTCCTGTACATCCCGGTGCTGCTGAGCAACGTGATCCCCTGGCAGTCGTTCCAGAGCTTCGTCAAGAACAACATCCAGCCGACGAGCCTCATCTACATCTTCTTGTACTTCGTCCTGATCGTGGTGTTCACGTTCTTCTACGTCTACGTCGCCTTCGATCCCCACCAGCAGGCCGACATCATCCGAAAGCAGGGTGGGTTCATCCCCGGCATCCGGCCGGGACCGCCGACCGAGCGGTACTTCGCCCACATCCTCAACCGCATCACCGTGCCCGGTGCCCTGTTCCTGGCCTCGGTCGCCGTCGTGCCGTCGATCCTGATGGCCCTGTGGAACATCAACAAGTTCCCGTTCTTCGGCACCACCCTGCTCATCTCGGTCGGCGTGGCCCTCGACAACGATGAGGCAGATCGACAGCCAGCTGATGATGCGCAACTACGAGGGCTTCCTCAAGTAGGGTGGTGGTACCCGGCGTCAGGCTCGTGGTCCTCGGCAAGCAGGGGGCCGGCAAGGGGACGCAGTGCGTGCGCCTGTCGCACCACTTCGTCGTGCCCCATGTCTCCACCGGCGACATGCTGCGGGCCGAGGTCAAGTCTGCGCACGCCGCTCGGCCAGCGGGCGAAGGCCCTCATGGACCAGGGCGAGCTGATCCCCGACGACCTGGTCATGGAGATGGTCGGGCAGCGGCTCGACCGACGGCGACACGCAAGCCCGCGGCTTCATCCTCGACGGCTTCCCGCGGACCGATCTCCCAGGCCGAGGACCTCGCCGAGCTGCTCGAGCCCGACCTGCTCGACCTCGTGCTCGACCTCGAGGTGCCGACGACGATGGTGCTCAAGCGCCTGGCGTCGCGCCGGGTCTGCGTCGACTGCGGGGCGAACTACTCCGTGACCTCGCCGCCGCTGACCAACTGGACCTGCGACGTCTGCGGCGGCGAGGTCATCCAGCGCGAGGACGACACCGAGGAGGCCATCCGGCGGCGGCTCGAGCTCTACGACCGCCAGACCGCTCCGCTGATCGAGTGGTACCAGCGCCACGAGCTGCTCGTCCCGATCAACGGGACGGGTTCGCCGGACGCGGTCACCCGGCGCTGCGTCAAGGCCATCGACGACCGACGGTCCAACGGCGAAGCCCGGCGGAGGTCTGAACGGCGTGAGGCGGAACGACGACGAACTGACGAAGATGCGGCGGGCCGGCCGGGTCGTCGCCGAGATGCACGAGAAGACCCGGAGGCCGCCCGCCCGGGCGTGACCACCGCCGAGATCGACGCCGTCGCCCGCCAGGTGCTCGAGCAGCGGGGCGCGACGTCCAACTTCCTCGACTACCACGGCTTCCCGGCCGTCATCTGCACGTCCCCGAACGACATGATCGTCCACGGCATCCCCGGGGCGTACCGGCTGGAGGAGGGCGACATCATCTCGATCGACTGCGGCGCCATCATCGAGGGCTACCACGGGGACGCGGCGTTCACCGATGGGCGTCGGCGAGGTCTCGGCGGAGGCGACCCGGCTCCTCGAGGTCACCGAGCGGAGCCTGTGGGCCGGGATCGAGCAGCTGCGGGCCGGCAACCGGCTGCACGAGGTCGGGCGGGCCGTCCAGGCCGTCGCCGAGGCGGCCGGCTTCTCCGTGGTCCGCGAGTACGTCGGCCACGCCATCGGCACGGCCATGCACGAGCAGCCCCAGGTCCCGAACTACTGGCCTGGCAGCCCCGGCCCGACGCTCAAGACCGGCATGGTCTTCGCGGTCGAGCCGATGGTGAACGCCGGCAGCGCCGAGACCGATGCTCATGGACGACGGCTGGAGCGTCGTCACCGCCGACGGTCGCCTCTCGGCCCATTTCGAGCACACGATCGCCGTCACCGACGACGGCCCGGAGGTCTTCACCGTGCCGTGACGGCGCCGTCCAATACCATGTCGGGCTGGCATTGTCCGCGCCATTCGGGTAGACTCTTCGTTCGGCCCGTCGCCCGGCCTTTGGGGCGGCGCTGGTCAGTCGCCCACAACGAAAGCGGTGTCGTACGCCGCGGACCGTGCCGGGTGGAAGAACGAGTCGAGGAGAGTCACCTGCCCAAGCCCAAGGAAGACGCCATCGTGCTGGAGGGCACGGTGGTGGAGCCACTGCCCAACGCCATGTTCCGAGTCGAGCTCGAGAACGGGCACAAGGTGCTGGCCCACAGCTCGGGGAAGATGCGGATGCACCGCATCCGTATCCTTCCCGGCGACAAGGTCCAGGTCGAGATCACCCCCTACGACCTGAGCCGGGGTCGGATCACCTACCGGTACAAGTGACCGCCGGCCGCAGTGGCCACGGGGGGCGCCGGATGGGCCGGCAGTTGACGAAGAGCAGTGCAGTGAGGAAAGGGAAGCCATCGTGAAGGTGCGACCGAGCGTCAAGCCGATCTGTGAGAAGTGCAAGTCATCCGCCGGCACGGTCGCGTCGTCGTGATCTGCGACAACCCCCGGCACAAGCAGCGCCAGGGTTAGGGAGGAATCGAAGCATGGCTCGCATCGCCGGCGTGGACATCCCGCGCGAGAAGCGGCTCGAGGTGGCCCTCACCTACATCTACGGCATCGGCGACACCCTGGCCAAGGAGGTCTGTGCCCGGTCCGAGGTCGATCCGTCGACCCGCGTCCGTGACCTGACCGACGAGGAGGTCACCCGGCTCCGCAACGACATCGACGCCAACCTGCGAGGTCGAGGGCGACCTGCGCCGGGACGTCTCCCAGGACATCAAGCGCAAGATGGAGATCAACTGCTACCAGGGCGTCCGCCACCGCAAGGGCCTGCCCGTGCACGGGCAGCGGACCCACACCAACGCCCGAACCAGAAAGGGCCCCAAGAAGACGGTGGCCGGAAAGAAGAAGGTCCGCAAGTAGATGCCCAGGCCAACCAAGCAGCAAGGCGCCGCCCGCCGTCCGCGCAAGCGCGAGCGCAAGAACATCAACTACGGCGTCGCCCACATCAAGAGCTCGTTCAACAACACCATCGTCTCGATCGCCGACCCCGAGGGCAACGTTCTGGCCTGGGCTTCCGCTGGCAACGTCGGCTTCAAGGGCTCGCGTAAGTCGACCCCCTTCGCCGCCCAGCTGGCCGCCGAGGCGTGCGCCCGGCGGGCCATGGAGCACGGCGTCCGCAAGGTCGACGTCCTCGTCCGCGGCCCCGGCTCCGGCCGGGAGACGGCCATCCGCTCGCTGGCCGCGGCCGGCATCGAGGTCGTCGGCATCAAGGACGTCACCCCTATCCCGCACAACGGCTGCCGCCCCAAGAAGCGGCGCCGGGTCTGAGGGGAACGGATCATGGCTCGATACACCGGACCCGTCTGCCGGCTCTGCCGGCGAGAGCGGACGAAGCTGTTCTTGAAGGGCGAGCGGTGCTACTCGCTCAAGTGCCCCGTCTCCGAGGCCGTCACCGACCGGCACAGCCGGGCCTACCCGCCCGGCGAGCACGGCCGTGACCGCATGCGCCAGGGCTCCGAGTACCTGGCCCAGCTGCGCGAGAAGCAGAAGGCCCGCCGCATCTACGGCCTCTTGGAGAAGCAGTTCCGCAACCTCTACGAGGAGGCCAGCCGCGCGCCCGGCATCACCGGTGAGAACCTGCTCCGGATGCTCGAGCTGCGGCTCGACAACGTGGTCTTCCGGGCCGGGTGGGGGGCCAGCCGCCGCCAGGCCCGCCAGTTCGTCCGCCACGGCCACGTCCTCGTCAACGGCAAGCGCGTCACCATCCCGAGCTACCGGGTCCGCAAGGGCGACACCGTCGCCCTGAAGAGCCCGTCCCGCGAGATGTTCGCCGTCCGCCGGAACATGGACACGCTGGACCGCCAGCGGCCGCCCTGGCTGGAGGCCGGTGACGCCGGCTTCACCGTCCAGATCCTGAACCCCCCCCTCCGCGAGCACATCGACGAGCCGGTGCAAGAGCAGCTCATCGTCGAGCTCTACTCGAAGTAACGACCCCCACTGAGGAGCCAGTAATGCTCATCATCCAGCGCCCCACCGTCGAAGCCGTCGACGAGGAGCGGGACAACCGGCAGCGCTTCGCCGTCGGCCCCCTCGATCCCGGGTTCGGCCACACCCTGGGCAACTCGCTGCGCCGGACCCTGCTGTCCTCGATCCCCGGGGCCGCCGTGACCCAGGTCCGCTTCGACGAGGCCCTGCACGAGTTCACGACCCTCCCGGGGGTCAAGGAAGACGTCACCGACATCATCTTGAACCTGAAGGACCTGCTCGTCCGGGTGCAAGCCGACGAGGCCGTCACCCTCCGGTTCGACAAGCGGGGCCCCGGCGAGGCGTTCGCCGGCGACCTCCAGACGACGGCCGACGTCGAGGTGCTCAACCCCGACCTCCGCATCGCCACCCTCAACGCCAAGGGCCGCCTGGCCCTCGACGTGACCGTCGAGCGGGGCCGGGGCTACGTGTCGGCCGACAAGAACAAGCGGTCGTCGACGATCGGCGTCATCCCGGTCGACTCGATCTTCTCGCCCGTCCGCCGGGTCACCTTCGAGGTCGAGCCGGTCCGGGTCGAGCAGTCGACGGACTTCGACCGGCTGGTCCTCGACATCGAGACCGACGGCTCGCTCACGCCGCGCGAGGCCCTGGCGTCGGCCGGCGACACGCTGCGCACCCTCGTCGGCCTCGTCGCCGACCTCGAGGAGACCCCGCAGGGCCTGGAGCTCGGCGAGACCGGGACCGTCACCGGCGGGTCGCCCGACCTCGACCTGCGGATCGAGGAGCTCGACCTCTCCGAGCGGCCGCGGAACTGCCTCAAGCGGGCCCAGATCAACACCATCGGCGAGCTCGTCGATCGGACCTACGACGACCTGCTCGGTATCACCAACTTCGGCCAGAAGTCGCTCGACGAGGTCGTCCAGCGTCTCGACGAGCGCGGGCTGTCCCTGCGCCAGAAGGACTAGGGCAATGCTTGGCACCCCGAAGCGGGGACGACGGCTCGGCGGCAGCGCCGCCCACCAGAAGGCCATGCTCGGCAACCTCGTCGCCTCGCTGATCGCCGCCGAGTCGCTCGTGACGACCGAGGCCAAGGCCAAGGCGCTGCGCCCGGTGGCCGAGAAGTGCATCACCGCGGCCCGCAAGGGTGGGATCCACCAGCACCGCCAGGTCGTCGCGCTCATCCGGGACAAGGACATGGCCCACAAGCTCTTCGACGAGATCGGGCCCCGCTATGCGGAGCGGCCCGGCGGCTACACCCGGATCCTCAAGCTGGGACCGCGCCCGGGCGACAACGCCCAGATGGCCCGCATCGAGCTCGTCTGAGCCTCAGCGGCGCCGTGACCTCCGCGCGGCGGTGGCGGTTGCTGCTGGCCTACGACGGCAGTGGGTTCCGCGGGTTCGCCGCCCAGCCGGGGACCGCGACCGTCGCCGGTGCCCTCGGGTCAGCCCTCGCCCGGGCCGGCCGCCTCGACGGACCGCCCCGGCTGGTCTGTGCTGGCCGCACCGACGCCGGCGTGCACGCCCGCGGCCAGGTCGTCCATGTCGACCTGCCGGCCGACCTCGACATCGATCTCGTCCACGTCTTGAACCGCCAGCTCGCGCCGGCGATCGTCGTCCGGTCGGCCGAGCCGGCCGAGCCGGACTTCGACGCCCGGCACTCGGCCACTGCCCGGCACTACCGGTACCTCGTCTGGAACGCGCCCGTCGCCGACCCACTGCTCGCCTCGGTGGCCTGGCACGTCGCCGACCCGCTCGACCGCCGCGCCATGGCCGCGGCCGCCGACGCCCTGGTCGGCGAGCACGACTTCCGGGCGTTCTGCCGACGCCCACCCGGCACCGGGGCCGACGAGCCGATCGTCCGCGTCGTCACCGACGCCCGGTGGTCGGTCGTCGCCCATGAGGCTGCGGACGTCCCCGATGACCACGGGAGCGAGACGGGCGGGGCCGGCCCGACGAAGGCGGGGGAGAGCCGTCTCCTGCGGTTCGACATCGCGGCATCGTCGTTCTGCCACCAGATGGTCCGGTCCGTCGTCGCCACTCTGGTCGACGCCGGCCGAGGCCGTGGCAATGCGGCGACCGTTGTCGGTCTGCTGGCCGCCGGCAGCCGCGCCGGCACCGCCCGTCCCGCCCCGGCCCACGGTCTCTGCCTGGTCGACGTGGCGTACTAGCTGGACCGGCTTGCCTGTCGGCCCCGGCCGCCGTATCCTGTTCCGTCGGCCCTCGGGCCGGTCCGAGCCCGCCCCGAAAAGGGGGCGACGGCCACTTCAGAGGTTGGGAAGCCGCTTTGCGTACCTATTCACCGAAAGCGAACGAGATCGAGCGGGCGTGGCATGTCGTCGACGCCGACGGGCTCGTCCTGGGCCGTCTGGCGACCGAGGTCGCCCGGCTGCTGCGCGGGAAGCACCGCCCGTTCTTCGCGCCTCATCTCGACACCGGCGACCACGTCGTCGTCGTCAATGCGGCGAAGGTCGTCCTCACGGCGGGCAAGGCGCAGGACAAGTTCGCCTACCGGCACAGCGGCTACCCGGGCGGTCTGCACAAGGAGAGCTACGCCCACCTGATGGACCGGGCGCCAGAAGAGGTCGTCCGCCGGGCCGTCCGGGGGATGATCCCGAAGAACACGCTCGGGCGCCAGCAGCTGGCCAAGCTGAAGGTCTACGCCGGCCCCGACCACCCGCACGCGGCCCAGGACCCCCAGCCGCTCGACCTGCCGTCGGCCCGCCGGGCCGGCTGAGGAGGCACCTCATGCCCGTACCGCTCTCACAGACGACCGGCCGTCGCAAGCAGGCCGTTGCTCGAGTCCGCTTCCGCCCCGGCGAGGGGGCCATCAAGGTCAACAAGCGGTCGTTCGAGGACTACTTCCCGTCGGCCACCCACCGGATGTTGGCCAGTGAGCCGCTCCGGATCACGAGCACCGCGGAGTCGTACGACATCGACGCGACGATCGACGGGGGTGGCATGTCCGGCCAGGCCGGCGCCTTGCGGCTGGGCATCGCCCGCGCCCTCTGCGACCTCGACCCCGAGCTGCGGGCCGCGCTCAAGCGCGCCGGCTTCCTCACTCGCGACGCCCGCGAGAAGGAGAGCAAGAAGTACGGCCTGAAGAAGGCCCGAAAGGCCCCGCAGTACTCGAAGCGGTAGTGGGCGCCCCGGCGTCGTGAGTCCCCAGCCGTAGTGGGCCGAGCCCGTTTCGGGACCGACGGGGTTCGAGGAACCGCCAACACCGAGCTCACGGCCGAGCTGGCGGTGGCCCTTGGGCACGCCGCCGCCCGGGTGCTCCACGCCCCCACGTTCCTGGTCGGCCGGGACACCCGCCGTTCGGGCACGCTCCTCCAATCGGCGCTCTCGGCCGGCCTGGCCGCGGAGGGGGTCGACGTCGTCGACGTCGGCGTCCTCCCGACGCCCGGTGTCGCCTACTGCGCCGAGCAGCGCGGCGTGCCGGCCGCCATGGTCTCGGCCTCTCACAACCCGTTCGGCGACAACGGCATCAAGCTGTTCGCTCCCGGCGGGACGAAGTTGGCGGTCGAGACCGAGGCAGCGGTCGAGGCGGAGATCGACGCGGTCCTCGGCGCGGACGCCGTGCCTGGCCCGACCGGCCGGGCGGTCGGGACGATCGCGCCGGACGACGGCGCAGCGGCCGCCTACCACGGGCACCTGACCGCCGCCCTTGCCGGCCGCCGGCTCGACGGCTTCCGGGTCGTCCTCGACTGCGCCAACGGTGCGGCCGCGGCGGTCGCGCCGGCCGCCTTCGCGGCCCTCGGTGCCCACGTGACGACCCTCGGTTGTGACCCCGACGGCGCCAACATCAACGACGGCTGCGGGTCGACCCACCCCGAGGCGTTGGCGGCTGCGGTGCCGGCCGCCGGAGCCGACCTCGGGCTGGCCTTCGACGGCGACGCCGACCGGGTGGTGGCCGTCGACCACACCGGGTCGGTTGTGCACGGCGACCGGCTCATGGCCCTGTTCACGGTCGATCTGGCCGGCCGGGACGAGCTGACCGCCAACACCGTGGTCGTCACGGTCATGACCAACCTCGGATTCCGGCTGGCCATGGCCGAGCGCGGCATCCGCGTCCAGGAGACGCCGGTGGGCGACCGGCATGTCCTGATGGCGCTGGAGGCCGGCGGGCTGGCCCTCGGTGGCGAGCAGTCGGGCCATATCGTCTTCCGTGACCGGGCCACCACCGGCGACGGGGTGCTCAGCGGGCTGCTCCTGGCCGACCTGCTGGTCCGGTCCGGTCGTTCGCTGCCCGAGCTGGCCGACGGCCTGATGGAGCAACTGCCCCAGGTGCTCGTCAACGTCAGCGTCGCCGACGCCAGTCGCCTGTCCGACGCGGCCCCCGTGTGGGCGGCCGTCCGGGAGGCCGAAGCCCGGCTCGGCGCCTCCGGGCGGGTCCTGTTGCGGCCCAGCGGGACCGAGCCGCTGGTCCGGGTGATGGTGGAGGCCGCCACCGAGGCCGAAGCGGCCGACGTGGCGCAGTCCCTGGCCGGGGTCGTGGCGCAGTCGCTCGGGTAGCCTCGCTGCTATGGACGGCATCGACGGCGTCGTGGGCGTCGGGGTCGATGCCGTCGACGTCGACCGGTTCCGCTTGGCCCTCCGCCGCCGCCCGCGGCTGGCCGACCGCCTCTTCACTGACGGCGAGCGGGCCGACGTCGCGGCCACCCGCGATCCGGCCGAGCGTCTGGCCGCTCGCTTCGCCGCCAAGGAGGCGACGATGAAGGCCCTCGGCAGCGGCATCGGCAGCTTCGCCCTGCGCGACGTCGAGGTCGTCCGGGCGCCCGGGACCGGCCCCACGTCCGGCGCGCCGTCCCTCCGGCTCACGGCCGCCGCGGCCGAGCTGGCCCAGCGCCGGCAGGTCGCCCGCTGGCACGTCTCACTGACGCACACGCCGCACGTCGCCATCGCCATGGTGGTCGCCGAAGGCACCCCCGGCCGCACAGTGGTCGCCGAAGGCACCCCCGGCCGCACAGTGGTCGCCGAAGGCACCCCCGGCCGCACAGTGGTCGCCGAAGGCACCCCCGGCCGCACAGTGGTCGCCGAAGGCACCCCTCACGGCACAGTGGTCGCCGAAGGCGGCCGGCCGCCGGACGGGGACGAGGCGTAGTCCGGTGCGCCCGGTGGTGACGGTGGCCGAGATGCGGGCTGCCGACGCGGCGGCGCTGGCTCACGTCGACCAGGCCGCGCTGGTTGCCCGGGCCGGGACGGCGGTGGCGTTCGCCGCCCTCCGACTGCTGGGCTCCGGCTACGGCCACCGGGTCGTCGTCGTGGCCGGCAAGGGCAACAACGGCGCCGACGGCCGCGTGGCCGGCGCGATCCTGCGCCGCCGCGGCAGCCGGGTGACGCTGCTCGACGCGGCGGCCCCGGGGCGCCTGCCGCCGTGCGACCTGGTGATCGACGCCGCCTACGGCACCGGCTTCCGCGGCACGTATGCCGCGCCGCTCGTCCCGCCCGGCGCCCGGGTGCTCGCCGTCGACATCCCGTCCGGCGTGGACGGCGACAGCGGCGTGGCCTCGGGCCGCCCCATGCCGGCCGACCGGACCGTCACCTTCGCGGCCCTCAAGCCCGGCCTCCTCCAGGGAGACGGGCCCCGCCTGGCCGGCGAGGTCGTCGTCGCCGACATCGGCGTGCCCGTCGGCGAACCGGCCGTCGGCCTCGTCGAGGACGCCGACATCGCGATGTCGGTGCCGCGCCGATCGCCGTCGTCCCACAAGTGGGCCACCGCGGTGGCCGTCGTCGCCGGCTCGCCGGGCATGGAGGGCGCGGCGGTGCTGGCTGCCGGCGGAGCCTCCCATGCCGGCGCCGGCATGGTCCGCCTCGCGGTGCCCGGCGTTCCGACCGACCAGCCCGGACCGTGGCCGATCGAGGCCGTCCGGCTGGCGCTGCCGGCCGACGGCTGGGCGTCGGACGTGCTCGACGTGCTCGACCGCTGCCGGGCCCTCGTCGTCGGTCCGGGCCTCGGCCGGGACGAGCACACCGGAGCCGAGGTCCGGCGGCTGGTGGCCGCGTCGCCCGTCCCGGTCGTCGCCGACGCCGACGCGCTCTTCGCCCTCGGCGGCGCCGACGCCGCCCGCGCGGTCCTCGCCGGTGACCGACCGGTCGTCCTCACGCCGCACGACGGTGAGTACGAACGGCTGGCCGGTGAGGCGCCGGGGCCGGACCGGGTGGCTGCGGCCCGCCGGTTGGCTGACCGGACCGGTGCGGTCGTCCTGCTCAAGGGCTCGCTGACCGCCGTCGCCTCCCCGGCTCCGGCCCCCGGCGCCGCCGGCTCGGTACGGCTGGCCGCGGCCGGGAGCCCGCGCCTGGCCACCGCCGGCACCGGCGACGTCCTGTCCGGCATCGTCGGGGCGTTCCTCGCCCGCGGCGCGCCTGGACCGACAGCCGCGGCGCTGGCCGCCCACGTCCACGGCCGGGCGGCCGGGCGGGGGCCGGCCGAGGGGCTGGTGGCCGAGGATCTGCCGCCACTGGTGGCGGCGTGGCTGTCCGCCCACCTCGGGGACGGCGATGGCTGAGGGGCGTTCGCGTCCGGCGTGGGCCGAGGTCGACCTGGCCGCAGTCCGCCACAACGTCCGCCTGCTCCGCCAGATCGCCGCGCCGGCCGCCCTCTGTGCGGTGGTCAAGGCCGACGCCTACGGCCACGGCGCGCCGACCGTCGCCCGAGCGACCGTCGACGGCGGCGCGACCAGCCTGGCGGTCGCTCTCGTCGACGAGGGCGTCGAGCTGCGCGACGCCGGGCTCACCGAGCCGATCCTGCTGCTCTCGGAGCCGCCGGCCGACGCGGTCGACGCGGTCGTCGCCGCCCGGCTGACCCCGACCGTGGCCACGGAGGGGTCGGTGCGCGCCCTGGCCGCGGCGGCCCGCCGAGCCGGCGCCCGACTGCCCGTGCACGTCAAGGTCGACACCGGGATGCACCGGGTCGGCGCCGACCCGGCCGACGTGCCGTCCCTCGTCAAGGCCGTCGAGGCCGAGCCGGAGCTCGAGCTCGAAGGGGTGTGGACCCATCTGGCGGTGGCCGACGGCGTCGGCGACGAGGACCGCTCGTTCACGACCGTCCAGCTCCGGCGGTTCGAGGCCGCCGTGGCGGCCAGCGGCACGCGGCCCCCGGTCCTGCACGCCGCCAACTCGGCCGCGACGATCGCCTGGCCAGAGGCCCGCTACGACCTCGTCCGCTGCGGGATCGCCGTGTACGGCGAGCTCCCGTCGCCGGCCCTCGCCGGCCGGCTCGAGGCGGCGACCGGCCAGTCGCTGCGCCCGGCCCTGTCGTTGCGGGCCCGCGTCGCCGCCGTCCGCCAGCTCGACGCCAGCGAGCGCCCGTCGTACGGGCGGCTGCGGCCCCTGCCGAACCGGTCGGTGGTGGCGACTGTCCCGCTCGGCTACGCCGACGGCGTACCGCGGGCGCTCTTCGGCGCCGGGTTCTCCGTGCTCATCCGCGGCCGGCGGCGGCCGCTGGCCGGCATGGTCACGATGGACCAGATCGTCGTGGACTGTGGACCGGACGCCGCCGTGGCCGTCGGCGACGAGGTCACGCTGCTCGGATCCCAGGGCGATGACGTCATCACCGCCGACGACTGGGCGTCCCGGCTCGGCACGATCGGCTACGAGGTGCTCTGCGGGATCGGCCCGCGGGTGCCCCGCGTGTACACCGAGGACGGCCGGGCGGCCGGGGCCACGGCTGGCGGGCCGCCGGCCGAGCCGGCGGTGGGGGAGCCGTGAGGCCGGCTCGCTGGACCGTCACCGCGGCCGCTCTCGGGGCGACCGCCGGCACTGCCTACGCGCTGCAGCGGGCGGCCACCCGGCGCTGGCAGGCCGGCGAACAGGAGCTGATCGTCGCCGGCCGGACGCTGCCGCCGGACCTCGAGCACCACTTCGTCCCGGTCGACGACGGCGGCCGCATCCACGCCGTCGAGCGGGGGAACGGGCCACCGATCGTGCTCGTCCACGGCATCACCCTGGGCGTCGCGACGTGGGCGCCCCAGCTCCGCCAGCTCGGCGAGCGCCACCGGGTGATCGCCGTCAGCCAGCGTGGCCACGGCCAGTCCCTGGCCGGCGACGACGGCTATACGTTCGAGCGGCTCGCCGACGACCTGCTCGAGGTCTTGCGAGCCCTCGACGTCACGGATGGACTGCTCGTCGGCCACTCCATGGGTGGGATGGTCAGCCAGCTCCTCGCGGTCCGCCGCCCCGACGAGCTGGCCCGACACATCCGTAACCTGGCGCTCGTGTCGACGACCGCCGGGCCGATCGTGCCCGGCCCGGCCGGTGCGCTCGTCGGCGCCGCCCTGGTCGGCGGGGCAGCCCGGGGTCTCGGCCGAGCCGAGCGCCGCGGGCGCGGCCTCTTCCCCTCCGACGACCTGGCGCTCTGGATCGCCCGGGCGACGTTCGGTGCGGCCCCGGCGCCGGCCGACGTCGAGCTGACCCGGTCGATGATGGGTGCCATGTCGCCCTCGGCGTTCTCCGGGCTGTTCGGTCCGCTCCTCGCCTTCGACGTCCACCGGCAGATCCACGCCATCGACCTCCCGACGCACGTCGTCGTCGGGTCCCGCGACTTCTCCACCCCGCTGCGGATGGCGCGGGCGATCGTCGAGCAGATCCCTGGCGCCGAGCTCACCGTCTACCCCGGCTGCGGCCATATGGTCATGCTCGAGCGAGCCGACGAGCTCTGCGACCTATTGCAACGGGTTGCCCGGTAGATGGCCGGCCGAGAGCCTCTGGCGGCCCTCCGGGCCGACGATCCGCTAGCGGCCCTCCGGGAGGAGGCCCTCGGTTGCGTCAGGTGCCCGCTCGCCGCCGGCCGGACGCAGGTCGTCTTCGGCGTCGGCGATCCCGGCGCCGACCTGATGTTCGTCGGTGAGGGCCCGGGCCGGGACGAGGACCTGGCCGGCGAGCCCTTCGTCGGCCGCTCCGGCCGGCTGCTCGACCGGCTCATGGCCGAGGAGATCGGCATCGACCGGAGCCGCTGTTACATCGCCAACGTCGTCAAGTGCCGGCCGCCGAACAACCGGGACCCGCGTCCCGACGAGATCGCCGCCTGCCGCCCCTACCTCGAGGCCCAGGTCGAGCTCATTGCTCCCCGTGTCGTCGTCACGCTCGGCAACTTCGCCATGAAGCTCCTGCTCGATACGTCCGACGGCATCCGCCGCGTCCGCGGCCGGGCGTACCCGTTCGGCGGGGGGTCACTCGTCCCGACGTACCACCCGGCGGCGGCGCTTCGGTCCGGCGGTACCGTCCTGGCCGAGATGCGAGCCGACTTCGTCCGAGCCAAGCGCCTTCTCACCGCAGGCCCGCCGTGAGCTGGCGACTGGAAGCGACGACCCGCAACGCGGACGGCACCCGCGCCCTGGCCGGCGCGCTCGCCGGAGAGGCCCGTGCCGGTGACGTCCTGCTGCTCGTCGGCGGCCTCGGCGCCGGCAAGACCACGTTCGCCCAGGGGTTCGCCCGGCGGCTCGGCGTCGAGGGGCCGGTGACGAGCCCGACGTTCACGCTCGTCCGCCAGTACTCGTGCTCGCTCGGCCAGCTCCTCCACGCCGACGTCTACCGGCTCGACCGGCTGGCCGAGGTGGCCGACCTCGGCCTGCCCGAGCTCGTCGAAGGCGTGCTGGCCGAAGGCTCGCCGGCCGGCAGCGCGACCGGAGCCGTGGCGTTGGTCGAATGGGGCGACGCGGCCGCCCCGGTCCTCGGTCCCGACGCCTTGACGGTGACGCTCGCCGCCCGGTCGAGCGACGACGACGACGTCCGGGACGTCACGGTCGAGGGCGGCGGGGCCTGGGCTGACCGGTGGGCGGCGCTGGCCGACGCGGTCGCGCCCTGGGCCGCGTCGGCCGACAGACCGGCGGGGGCGGCCGGCCGGTGATCCTCCTCGGTATCGAGACCGCGACCGAGCTGGTCGGAGTGGCGGTGGCCGACGGCAGCGGCCCGCGTGCCGTCGTCTGGGCGACCGGCCGGCGCCGGCACGCCGAGTCGGTCGCCCCGGCCATCGCCCACGCGCTGCGAGCAGGCCGGGCGTGACCCTCGGCGACGTGGATGCCATCGCCGTCGACGTCGGTCCCGGGCTCTTCACCGGCCTGCGGGTCGGCGTGGCCACGGCCAAGGGCCTGGCCCAGGGGCTCGACGTCGGCCTGTTCGGCGTGACCAGCCTCGACGTCGCTCGCCCGCGCCGCCTACGACGCCGGCCATACCGGCCCGGTCGCCGCCGTCGTCGATGCCCGGCGCGGCGAGGTCTTCGCCGCTCGGTACGACCGGGACCCCGCCGCCGCGGGGTCGCCCGCGCCGGCCCGGTTCACCCCCGACGACCTGGTCGCCGACCTGTCGGCTCGGCGCCGGCGGGCGCCGACGGCGACCTGCTGGCGGTCGGTGACGGGGCCCACCGCTACGCCGACCGCCTGGCCGCCGTCCCCGGGCTGCGGGTCGCCCGGCCGGCCAGCCCGCCGCCCGACGCCCTCGTCGGCCCTGGCCGCCCGACCGCCTGGCCGCCGGCGCCCACCTCGCCGCGCCCGAGGCGGTCCAGCCGATCTACCTGCGAGACGCCGACGCCCGGATCAACTGGGCCCAGCGGGAACCGGGGTAGCCGTGGACCTGGTCCCCATGCGCCGCCGGGACCTGAAACGGGTCATGGTCATCGAGCAGGCCGTCTTTCCCGAGCCGTGGAGCCTGCCGATCTTCACGTCCGAGCTCGCGCTGCGCAAGGGTCGGGCCTACCGCGTCGCCCGGGACGGCCGGGACGTGCTCGGGTACTTCGGGCTGATGTTCGTCGACGACGAGGCCCACGTCACGACCATCGCGGTCGCCCCCGAGCACCAGCACCGGGGCCTCGGCGCGTGGCTCCTCGCCCAGGCCGTCCACATCTCCCTGGCCGAGGGGGCCCGGCACCTCTCGCTTGGAGGTGGCCGCCGGCAACCACCGGGCCCAGGCCCTCTACCGCCGCTTCGGGTTCGCGCCGGTCGGCGTCCGCAAGGGCTACTACCAGGCCACCGGCGAGGACGCCTACGTCATGTGGGCCTACGACATCGACTCCGCCGCCTACGCCGACCGGCTGGCCGCCATCGAGGCCCAGCTAGCCTCGCCGGACGTGAAGGCGCTGGTCCGATGAGGGTTCTGGTCCGATGCGGGTCTTGGGCATCGAGACGTCCTGCGACGAGACCGCGGCCGCGGTCGTCGACGACGGCCGGACCGTCCGGTCCTCCGTCGTCTCCAGCCAGATCGACCTGCACGCCCGCTACGGCGGCGTCGTCCCCGAGTTGGCCGGCCGGGCCCACGTCGAGCTGTTCACCCAGGTCGTCGCCGAGGCGCTGGCCGCGGCCGGCCCGTCTGAGCGGTGACGACGGAGCCGACGGGGACCGCCGGGGCGCCCCGGTCGACGCGGTGGCCGCCACGCTGCGGCCCTGGCCTGATCGGCTCGCTGCTCGTCGGGCGTGAGCGGCGCCAAGGGCCTGGCGATGAGCTGGGGCGTGCCGTTCGTCGGCGTGAACCACCTCGAGGGCCACCTCTTCGCGTCGGTGATCGAGGAGCCGGACCTCGGCTGGCCGCTCGTCGTCCTGCTCGTCTCGGGCGGCCACACCCTGCTCGTCGAGATGCGCGGCCCCGGGCAACTACCGGCTGCTCGGCCAGACGATCGACGACGCGGCCGGCGAGGCGTACGACAAGGTCGCCCGCTACCTCGGCCTCGGCTACCCCGGCGGCCCGGTCGTCGACCGGATCGCCGCCACCGGCGACCCGACCGCGTTCGCGTTCCCGAGGGCGCTGCTGGACGACAGCTACGACTTCTCGTTCTCCGGACTGAAGACGTCGGTCGTCCGGACCGTCGAGCGCCACCCGGACGCCGCCACCGAGGACGTCGCCGCGTCGTTCCAGGCGGCCGTCGTCGACGTGCTCGTCGTCAAGGCCCGGCGGGCCGTCGTCGAGATCGGCGCCAAGGGGCTCTGTATCGGCGGCGGCGTCGCCGCCAACTCGCTGCTGCGGCGTCGTATCGCCGAAGCCGCCGACGGGCTCGGCGTCCCGGCCTACCTGCCGAGCCTGGCGATGTGCACCGACAACGCGGCCATGGTCGCCGCCGCCGGGTCCTGGCGGCTGGCCCACGACGGGCCGAGCCCGCTCTCCCTCGGCGCCGACCCGAACCTCTTCCTCCCCCTGACCACATGATCCTGACCGCATGATCCTGACCGCATGATCCTGACCGCATGATCCAGGCAGCGTGACCTACGACATCACCCCGGACTCGTTGAGCGAGCTGCTCGCCGGCGAGCCGACCTACCGCGTCCGCCAGGTCTGGGACGGCCTGCACCGGCGGGCACTGCGGCCGAGCGAGATGACCGACCTGCCGCTCGCCCTACGAGACCGGCTCGAGGCCGCGATGCCGCCCGGTCTGACCGAGGTGACCCGGCAGTCGGCCGACGATGGCGAGACGCTCAAGTGGCTGTGGGCGCTGGCCGACGGCTCGCGGGTCGAGTCCGTGCTCATGGCGTACCCGGACCGGGTCACCGTCTGTGTCTCGACCCAGGCCGGCTGCGCGATGGCGTGCTCGTTCTGCGCCACCGGCCAGGCCGGGTTCCGCCGTCACCTGACGGCCGGTGAGATCGTCGAGCAGGTCGTCGCCGCCACCCGGGCGGCCCGGCCCCGGCGGCTGTCGCCGCGTCGTCTTCATGGGCATGGGGGAGCCACTGGCCAACTACGACCGCACGTGGGCCGCGGTCGAGCGGCTCCACGACGACCTCGGCCTGTCGGCCCGGCACCTCACGCTGTCGACGGTCGGCGTCGTGCCCGGGATCCGGCGACTGGCCACCGAGGCGCTGCCGGTCAACCTGGCCGTCTCACTCCACGCGGCCAACGACGAGCTGCGTGACCAGCTCGTCCCGCTCAACCGGCGGTACCCGCTGGCCGAGCTGCGCCGGGCCTGTGGCGTCTACGCCGAGGTCACCGGCCGTCGGCTGTCGATCGAGTGGGCCCTGATCGACCGGGTCAACGACCGGGACACCGACGTGGCCGAGCTGGCCGCCTTCGCCCGCCCGCTCGGCGCCCACGTCAACCTGATCCCGCTCAACCCGACCCCCGGTTACCCCGTCCGAGGCACCCCGACGGCCGGCGTCCGCCGGTTCCGCGAGGGGCTGGCCGCCGCCGGCGTGAACGCCACCGTGCGGCGGACCCGGGGGGTCGAGATCGACGCCGCCTGCGGCCAGCTCGCCGCGCCGGCGATTTCTCTCGGGGTGGAAGTCCCTGTTGCCGTCTCGAGGGCGGCCCGCTAGCATTAGCACTCGACAGGTACGAGTGCTAATGAGTGCCAAGGAGGCCAGTTCCGATGAAGCTGCACCCGCTCGATGACCGGATCGTCGTCCGGCCCGGCGAGTCCGAGGAGACCACCGCGTCCGGTCTGGTCATCCCCGACACCGCCAAGGAGAAGCCGCAGCAGGGAGAGGTCCTGGCCGTCGGTCCCGGCCGCCGGGCCGAGAACACCGGTGAGCTGATCCCGCTCGACGTGGCCGTCGGCGACACCGTCGTCTACTCGAAGTACGGCGGTACCGAGATCACCGTCGACGGCGAGGACCTGCTGATCCTCTCCGGCCGCGACGTCCTGGCCAAGCTGGACAAGTAGTTCCCCGGGCCCGGCGGCTCGGGCGAGCCCGCCCGCCGGCGACCCCCTTCTGACCTGCAGTGCCCGCGAGGGCGAGACATCCAGAGAGGAATGGCGTCACCGATGCCGAAGATCCTGAAGTTCGACGAGTCAGCCCGGCGCGGCCTCGAGGCCGGCGTCAACAAGCTGGCCGACACCGTGAAGGTCACCCTCGGCCCGAAGGGCCGCAACGTGGTGATCGAGAAGAAGTTCGGTGCCCCGACGATCACCAACGACGGCGTCTCGATCGCCCGCGAGGTGGAGCTCGAGGACCCGTTCGAGAACATGGGCGCCCAGCTGGTGAAGGAGGTGGCCACCAAGACCAACGACGTCGCCGGTGACGGCACGACGACGGCCACCGTCCTCGCCCAGGCGCTGATCAGCGAGGGCCTCCGCAACGTCGCCGCCGGGGCCAGCCCGACCGGCCTCAAGCGCGGCATCGACAAGGCGGTCAAGGCCGCGGTCGAGTCGATCGCCGAGCAGTCCAAGGAGATCGAGGGCAAGACCGAGATCGCCCAGGTGGCGTCCATCTCGGCCGCCGACCCGGCCATCGGCGAGGTGCTGGCCGACGCCATCGACAAGGTCGGCAAGGACGGCACCGTCACCGTCGAGGAGTCGAACACCTTCGGCATCGAGCTGGAGCTGACCGAGGGCATGCAGTTCGACAAGGGCTACCTGTCGCCGTACTTCGTCACCGACCCCGAGCGCCAGGAAGCCGTGCTCGACGAGCCGGTCATCCTCTTCTTCAACGGCAAGGTCAGCGCCGTCCACGACCTCGTGCCGGTGCTCGAGAAGGTCATGCAGACCGGCAAGCCGCTGCTGATCGTCGCCGAGGACGTCGAGGGCGAGGCCCTCGCCACCCTCGTCGTCAACAAGATCCGCGGCACGTTCACGTCCGTGGCTGTCAAGGCCCCCGGCTTCGGCGAGCGCCGCAAGTCGATGCTCCAGGACATGGCCGTGCTGACCGGCGGTCAGGTCATCAGCGAGGAGATCGGCCTCAAGCTCGAGAGCGCCACCCTCGACCTGCTCGGTCGGGCCCGACGGATCATCGTGACCAAGGACGACACGACGATCGTCGAGGGCGCCGGGTCCGAGGACGACGTCAAGGGCCGGGTCGCCCAGATCAAGCGGGAGATCGACGACACCGACTCCGACTGGGACCGCGAGAAGCTGCAGGAGCGGCTGGCCAAGCTGGCCGGCGGCGTCGCGGTCGTCAAGGTCGGCGCGGCCACCGAGGTCGAGCTGAAGGAGAAGAAGCACCGCATCGAGGACGCCCTGTCGGCGACCCGGGCGGCCGTCGAGGAGGGCATCGTCGCCGGCGGCGGCACCGCGCTGATCCGCAGCCGCAAAGCCATCGAGAAGCTCGCCAAGAGCCTCGACGGCGACGAGGCCACCGGAGCCCGGATCGTCGCCCGGGCCGTCGAGGAGCCGCTGCGGTGGATCTCGTTCAACGCCGGCCTCGAGGGCGCCGTCCTCGTCGGCCAGGTCGAGGCGGCCAAGGGCGCCCACGGTCTCAACGCCGTCACCGGCGAGATCGAGGACCTCGTGAAGGCCGGCATCATCGACCCGGCCAAGGTCACCCGGTCGGCCCTGCAGAACGCGGCGTCGATCGCCGCGCTGCTGCTGACCACCGAGGCGCTCGTCGCCGACAAGCCCGAGAAGGGCGGCGGGGCCGACGCCGCCGCAGCCGCCGCCGCCATGGGCGGCATGGGCGGTATGGGTGGCATGGGCGGGATGATGTAAGTCCCGCTCGGGCCCCCACCGGGGCGCCCAGGCTCCCAAGTCCAGCAGTACCGACATCGACCGGGCCTCGTGGCCCGGTCGATGCGCGTCACCGTCGGCGCCCGTAGCCTGGCTGCGGCCATGCGACCGTCCTCGCCCGATCCCGACTCCCCACCCCAGGTCATCCCGAGACCGCCGAGTGCCCGACCCGGCGCGCCGGCACCGTGGGCCGCCCTCGACCCGGCCGACCGGCGAGGGCTGAGCGTCGCCCGGGTCGTCGCTGCACTCGACCGCAGCGGCTGGGCCGGGCCGGTCCCGCCGTCGGCCGACCGCGCCATCGAAGTCTTCGACGGTCCGCCGCCGGAGCAGGCGGTGCGGGGGGCGGCGGTGCTCGTCGCCCTGTTCGAGGAGGCCGGCGAGGCCCGGGTCGTCCTGACCCGGCGGTCGTCGGCGCTCCGGTCCCATCGCGGCGAGGTGAGCTTTCCGGGCGGCGGCGTCGATCCCGGCGAGGACGAGGTCGCTGCGGCCCTCCGGGAGGCGTTCGAGGAGGTCGCCCTCGACCCGGCCGCCGTTCGGCCGGTCGGCTGGCTCCGGCCGGTGCTCACGTTCGTCACCAACCGCCAGGTCACGCCGGTCGTCGCCGTCCTCGACCGCCCGCCCGACGCCCTCGTGCCGAGCCCGACAGAGGTCGAACGGGCCTTCGACGTCGCCCTCGCCGACCTCGTCGCCGACGGCGTCTACCACGAGGAGCGTTGGATCTTCCCCGGCCGGGTCGGTCGCGGCTCGGCCGACGGGTCGTACCCGGTCCGCTTCTTCGACGTCGCCGGCGAGATCGTCTGGGGAGCGACGGCCCGGCTGCTCTACGAGCTCGTCTGTATCGCCCTCGGCGTCGAAGCGGGCATGACCTGACCGGCGATGACCCGATGGTCCGACGGGCTCCGGCCGGCCACGACCGCACGGTAACGTAAAGGGACGTCGGAGGGTCGGCCCGGCGTCCGTCTACGAGGCCGGAGGGCAGGCTGTGGCAGAGATCGAGATCGGCATCTTCAAGTCCGGGCGCCAGGCGTACGGGTTCGACGACATCGCCATCGTCCCCAGCCGGCGGACCCGCGACCCAGAAGACGTCGACATAGCTGGGAGATCGACGCCTACCGGTTCGACCTGCCGCTGCTCGGCGCGGCGATGGACGGCGTCATCAGCCCGCAGACCGCGATCGAGCTGGGCCGGCTCGGCGGCCTCGGCGTGCTCAACCTCGAAGGGTCTGTGGACCCGGTACGAGGACCCGACGCAACTGTTCGACGAGATCCGCGAGCTCGACGACGAGAAGGCGACCGGCCGGATGCAGCAGATGTACCAGGAGCCGATCAAGCCGGAGCTGGTCACCGAGCGGATCCGGCAGATGAAGGACGCCGGCATCACGACGTCGGCGTCGGTCACGCCGCAGCGGACCGAGGCGCTGGCCCCGGCCATCCTGGCCGCCGAGCTCGACCTCCTGGTCATCCAGGGCACGGTCGTCTCGGCCGAGCACGTGTCCAAGACGACGGAGCCGCTCAACCTGAAGCGGTTCATCCGCGAGTTCGACATCCCGGTCGTCGTCGGCGGCTGCGCGTCGTACCAGGCCGGCCTCCACCTGATGCGGACCGGCGCAGTCGGCGTCCTCGTCGGTGTCGGCCCGGGCAACGCGTGCACGACCCGCGGTGTCCTCGGCCTCGGTGTCCCCCAGGCGACGGCCATCGCCGACGTCGCCGGCGCTCGCATGCGCCACCTCGACGAGACCGGCGTCTACGTGCACGTCATCGCCGACGGCGGCATGAGCAAGGGCGGCGACATCGCCAAGGCGATCGCCTGCGGCGCCGACGCGGTCATGCTCGGATCACCGCTGTCGTCGGCCACCGAGGCGCCGGCCCGGGGCTTCCACTGGGGCATGGCGACGTTCCACCCGACGCTGCCGCGGGGCGCCCGGGTTCGCACGGGCGTGCGCGGCAGCCTGCAGGAGATCCTGCTCGGCCCGGCCCACGAGAACGACGGGCGGATGAACCTCTTCGGCGCCCTGCGGACGGCGATGGCGACCTGCGGCTACGAGACCGTCAAGGAGTTCCAGAAGGCCGAGGTCATGGTGGCTCCGTCCCTGCAGACCGAGGGCAAGCAGCTCCAGCGGTCCCAGGGCGTGGGCATGGGCCATTGACCGCGGTCGACGACCCCGTACTGGTCGTCGACTTCGGCGCGCAGTACGCCCGACTCATCGCCCGGCGGGTCCGTGAGGCCCACGTCTACTCCGAGATCGTCCCGCCGACGCTGTCGGCCGCCGCAGCTGCTGGCCCGGCGGCCGCGCGGGATCATCCTATCGGGCGGCCCGAAGTCGGTCTACGAGACGCCGGCCCCGACCCTCGACCCGGCGATCTACGACGCCGGCGTCCCGATCCTCGGCATCTGCTACGGCGCCCAGCTCCTGACCCAGCAGCTGGGCGGCACCGTGGCCCGGACCGGCCGCGGCGAGTACGGCCGCACCCGGCTGACGCAGGCCGGCACCTCGCCGCTCTTCGTCGACTGGCCGCAGGAGGCCGAGGTCTGGATGAGCCACGGCGACGCCATCACGGACGTGCCGCCGGGGTTCGTGGCCACTGCGACCAGCCCCGACGCGCCGGTCGCGGCGCTCCACGACGCGGCGCGCGGCATCTTCGGCGTCCAGTTCCACCCCGAGGTCGCCCACACCGAGCGTGGCGCGGACCTGCTCGAACGGTTCCTCTACGACGCCTGCGGGATCCCGCCGAACTGGACGCACGTGTCGATCATCGAGCAGCAGGTCGCCGCCGTCCGCCAGCAGGTCGGCCGCGAGCGGGTGCTCTGCGCGCTCTCCGGCGGTGTCGACTCGGCGGTGGCCGCTGCGCTCGTCCACAAGGCCGTCGGCGACCAGCTGACGTGCGTGTTCGTCGACACCGGGCTGATGCGGGCGGGCGAGGCCGACCAGGTCGAAGAGACGTTCCGCCGCCAGTTCCACGTCGACCTCGTCCACGTGAAGGCGGCCGACCGCTTCTTCGGCGCGCTGGCCGGGGTCGAGGACCCGGAGCGCAAGCGCAAGATCATCGGCGAGCTGTTCATCCGGATCTTCGAGGAGGTGGCCAGGGACCTCGGCGCCGGCGTCGACGGGGCCGATGGCGACGGGCACGGGCCCCGGTTCCTCGTCCAAGGGACGCTCTACCCCGACGTGATCGAGTCCGGCCACGGCGAGGGCGGTGGCAGCACGGCCAACATCAAGTCCCACCACAACGTCGGCGGGCTGCCCGAGGACCTCGACTTCGATCTGGTCGAGCCGCTGCGCCTGCTCTTCAAGGACGAGGTCCGGGCGGTCGGCGAGGAGCTCGGCCTGCCCCACGAGATCGTCTGGCGCCAGCCGTTCCCCGGACCCGGTCTGGCCGTCCGCATCATCGGCGAGGTCACGCCGGAGCGGGCCGAGATCCTCCGGGCGGCCGACGCGGTCGTCGTCGAGGAGATCCGCAAGGCCGGCCTCTACCGCGAGCTGTGGCAGAGCTTCGCCGTCCTGCCGGCCGTGCGGACGGTCGGCGTCATGGGCGACGGCCGGACGTACGCGTACCCGGTCGTCATCCGGGCGGTGACGAGCGACGACGCCATGACGGCCGACTGGGCCCGGCTGCCGTACGACCTGGTCGAGCGGATCGCCTCGCGCATCATCAACGAGGTCGACGGGGTCAACCGGGTGGCGCTCGACGTGACGTCGAAGCCGCCGGGCACGATCGAGTGGGAGTGAGCGCGTTCAAGGGCCTAGGTGACGACCAGCTCTTCTCGCTCGACGACGATCCCCCGGCCCCCTCGACCGACACACCCGACGCACCACCCCCGGCGATGCCGCCGGACGACGAGCCTCCGTCGCCACCCCATCTCACCGACGACTACTTCGAGAGCGGCGAGCACTTCGACGGTGACGAGTACGTCCAGGACGACCGGGCGGCGGCCCGCAGTCACTACGTCGAACGGCTCGTCGAGGACCTCAATCCGGCCCAGCGGGCCGCGGTCGAGCACCGCGGGGGCCCGCTGCTCGTCGTCGCCGGCGCCGGGTCGGGCAAGACCCGGGTGCTCACCCGGCGGATCGCCCATCTGCTGGCCACCGGGGACGCCGCGCCGTGGGAGATCCTGGCGATCACGTTCACCAACAAGGCGGCCGACGAGATGCGCCGCCGAGTGGTCGACCTGGTCGGCAAGCGGGCCGAGCGGATGTGGGTGTCGACGTTCCACTCCGCGTGCCTGCGCATCCTCCGCTCGCACGCTCCACGCCTCGGCTACCAGTCGGCGTTCACCGTCTACGACGACACCGACTCGCGGCGGCTGATCGAGATCATCTCGGCCGAGCTCGGGCTCGACACGAAGAAGCTCCCGTCGCGGTCGATCGCCGCGGTGATCGGCCAGGCCAAGGCGGAGCTGGTCGACGCGGCGGCGTTCGCGGAGGAGTCCTCGTTCGGTGGCGACCCGTTCCGCCGACGCATCGCCCAGGTCTACGCCGAGTACCAGCGCCGGCTGTTGGCCGCCAACGCGATGGACTTCGACGACCTGCTCATGCAGGCCGTCCGGGTCCTGCAGACCTGCGACGACGTCCGGCAGTCCTTCCAGGAGCGGTTCGTCGAGATCCTGGTCGACGAGTACCAGGACACCAACCGGGCCCAGAACGAGCTGGTCATCCTGCTCGGCCGGGACCACGGCCGCGTCACCGTCGTTGGCGACTCCGACCAGTCCGTCTACAAGTGGCGGGGCGCCGACATCCGGAACATCTTGGAGTTCGAGGAGGCGTTCCCGCGGGCGACGACGGTGCTGCTCGAACAGAACTACCGGTCGACGCAGACGATCCTCGACGCGGCCAACGCGGTCATCGCCAACAACACGTCGCGCCGGCCGAAGCACCTGTTCACCGAGGGCGGCGCCGGCGACCCGATCTGCCGCTACCGGGCCGAGGACGAGCACGACGAGGCCGCCTGGGTGGCCAGCGAGATCCAGCGCCTGCGCACCGTCGAGGACGTCTCCGCCGGCGACGTCGCCGTCTTCTACCGCACGAACGCCCAGAGCCGTGTCGTCGAGGAGGCCCTGGTCCGCTCCGGCGTGCCGTACAAGGTGATCGGCGGCACCCGCTTCTACGACCGGCGGGAGGTCAAGGACCTCCTGGCGTACCTCCGGCTGCTCGCCAACCCCGAGGACGAGATCTCCGCCCGGCGCATCCTGAACGTCCCGAAGCGCGGCATCGGCAATACGTCCGTCCTACGCCTGTCGGCCTGGGCGTCGACGCAACCACAGCGCCAGAGCATCGGCGAGGCGCTGGCCCACGCCGAAGAGGCCGGCTTGACCGGCAAGGCGTTGCGGGGTGCCGAGCAGCTCGACCAGCTGCTGGCCGATCTGCGGTCCATGATCGGCACCGTCGCGCCGGCCGACCTGCTCCAGGCGGTCGCCGAGCGGTCCGGCTACCTGGCCGAGCTGGTCGCCGAGCGGACGCACGAGGCGGACGGGCGCATCGAGAACATCGCCGAGCTGGTCGGCGTGGCCGAGGAGTATGACGAGCTCACCGAGCTGCTCGAGACCGTCGCGCTCGTCTCCGACAGCGACGAGCTCGACGACCAGGCGTCCCGGGTGTCGCTGATGACGCTGCACACGGCCAAGGGCCTCGAGTTCCCGGCCGTCTTCCTGGTCGGGCTGGAGGACGGGATCTTCCCCCACTTCCGCGCCCTCGGCGAGCCGCTCGAGCTCGAGGAGGAACGACGGCTCTGCTACGTCGGTATCACCCGCGCCCGGCGGTGGCTGTACCTCTCTCATGCCTGGGTGCGCACCCTGTGGGGCAACACGTCGCACAACATTCCCAGTCGGTTCCTCGCCGAGGTGCCGGCCGAGCTGATCAAGGACGTCGGTGTCGTCGGTGGCCGGTCCGGCTACGGCGGCGGGTCCGGCTACGGCGACCGCGGCGGTGGCCGCCGGCGTGGCTACGCAGCTGACGACAGTGCCGGGGACTGGCGGACCGACGACGACGGGCCGGTCTTCGGCGGCGGCCGCGGCCCGGCGGGAGCCCGGCGCTACGACGACGCTCTGGGCCCTCGCCGGGAACGGGAGAAGACCACCACCGGAGCCGAGGACCTCGACCTGGCCGCCGGCGACAAGGTCGTTCACGACCACTGGGGCGAAGGCGTGGTCATCGCCACCGTCGGCAAGGGCGAGCGGGCCCAGGCCAAGGTGAAGTTCGCCTCGGTCGGGGAGAAGCGGCTGCTCCTCTCGGCCACGCCGCTCAAGCGGGCCTGAGCCGGCCCCCGGATCGGCGGTTCGCAGGTCCGGCTGTCGGCCCAATCACGCTCAGTGCTAGCGGACCCAGAACGTGACGTCCACGGGACGGCCACGCCGGGCACTGCCACCGCTTCCAGTAGTTCTCCCCGGCCGACTTCCCGCTGCTCGCCGTAGCCGTCCGGTCCCGGGATCGTCGCATGACGAGGCACGACCTCCCGGTTCAGGTCCATCATCCACGTCTCGACCACTCCGGCTCGGCCGTAGGCGGGGCCCTTGGTGTTCCAGGTCGAAGTCCCAGGCTAGCGTCCGACACTTCCACGAGTAGGTAGACGTCAGTACGGCCCGGGTGGCCGTCCAGTAGCGTCGACCGGCGGGCGGAGCAGGGCCACGTCCGGCTGGGGCTCGGACCGCTCCTCCAGACCCACCGGGTTCTGGACCTGCACGACCGCTCGATCATCGAGCGGCCAGGCCCAGCAGTCGGTTCAGCCGGTTGACGCAGACCGCGTGCCGGCTACCGACGGCGGCCATCTCGATGATCTCCCCGTCGAAGAGCTCGGTGCGGCCGTTCCCCGACTGAACAGCCCGGCCTCGCCCATGCGATGCCACTCGTCCACAGTGAAGGCGTGACGGACCACCATGGTGTCCATCGTAGGCCCTGGTCTTCCCACCGTCCTTCCCACCGTTGCGGTCACGCCGGCGGCTCCGGTCGGCCACCTTGGTGGGCGGCAACTGGTGGGGCCGTCCGGCCAGGCCGTATCATCGGGGATCGATGAAGCGCCCGTACCGAGTCGTCGTGGCCAAGCCTGGCCTCGACGGTCATGACCGCGGGGCCAAGGTCATCGCCCGAGCGCTGCGTGACGACGGTTTCGAAGTCGTCTACACCGGCCTCCACCAGACGCCGGAGCAGGTCGTCAGCGCGGTCATCCAGGAGGACGCCGACGCCGTCGGGCTCTCGCTGCTCTCCGGCGCCCACCTGACGCTCGTGCCCCGGATCGTCGAGGGCCTGGCCGCGCAGGGCCGCGACGACGTCGTCGTCCTGGTCGGCGGCATCATCCCCGAGGACGACATCCCACGGCTGAAGGCGATGGGCGTCGCCGAGGTGTTCACCCCGGGCGCGCCCGCTGCCGTCGATCGGCCAGTGGCTCGCCGAGGCTCTCGACCAGCGCGAGGAGGGCCTCGGGGCCTAACGGACATCTGTGTCGCCGGATCTGCCCCGCTGTGCCCGGTTGGACCGGCGCGGCCGCGATCGGCCGCCATCACGACCAACGAGTAGCCCAACAGTCAGCAGTAGCAACGCAACCAGTAGCACGACAGCAGCCAGTAGTACGACAGCAGGAGGAAGAGTGGATCTCTACGAGTACCAGGGCAAGCAGTACTTCGCCCGTTTCGGCATCCCGATCTCCGCCGGCGGGGTGGCCGACACGGTGGACGAGGCGGTCGCCCAGGCCGACGCGGCCGGCTACCCGGTCGTCGTCAAGGCGCAGGTGAAGGTGGGCGGCCGGGGCAAGGCCGGCGGCGTCAAGCTGGCGAAGGACGCCGACGAGGTCCGGCTGCACGCCGGCAACATCCTCGGTCTCGACATCAAGGGCCACGTCGTCCGCCGGCTGTGGATCGAGCACGCGTCGGACATCGCCAAGGAGTACTACGCCAGCTTCACCCTCGACCGGCCGACCAAGCTGCACCTCGGCATGCTCTCGGCCGAGGGCGGCGTCGAGATCGAGGAGGTCGCCGAGACCAACCCGGACGCCATCGCCATGGCTCCACGTCGACCCGGTCGACGGGTTCGACGAGGGCACGGCCCGGGAGTGGGTGGCCCGGGCCAACCTCGACGAGGAGGCCCGCGAGCAGGCGGCGGCGCTGCTGGTCAAGCTGTACCGCTGCTACGTCGAGGGCGACTGCGACCTGGCCGAGATCAACCCGCTGATCCTGACCCCGGACGGGCGGGTCCACGCGCTCGACGCCAAGGTGACCCTCGACGACAACGCCGCGTTCCGCCACCCGGAGTGGGAGGAGTTCGCGGCGACCGAGACCGAGGACCCGCGGGAGCGCATGGCCAAGGAGAAGGGCCTCAACTACATCGGCCTGTCCGGGACGGTCGGCATCATCGCCAACGGCGCCGGGCTGGCCATGAGCACCCTCGACGTCGTCACCCAGGTCGGCGGCACCGGCGGCCAACTTCCTGGACATCGGCGGCGGCGCCAACGCCGACGTGATGGCCGCGGCGCTGGAGGTCATCAACGCCGACCCGGCGGTGAAGTCGATCTTCGTCAACATCTTCGGCGGCATCACCCGGGTCGACGAGGTGGCCAAGGGCATCATCGAGGCCCTGGGCCGGGTCGACATCACGTCGCCGATCGTCCTCCGGCTCGACGGCACGAACGCCGAGCAGGGCCGGGCCCTGCTGGCCCCGCACCTGTCCGACACGCTGCATGGCCGAGCCGACCATGCTCGACGCCGCCCGCCGAGCCGTCGCCCTGGCCGGCGAGCCCGATCACACGTCCCCCAAGGAGCAACCGTGAGCATCTTCGTCGACGAGAACACGAACGTCGTCATCCAGGGCATCAGCCCGACCAGCCAGGGCCTGTACCACGGCCTTCGCAACCGCGCCTACGGCACCAAGGTCGTGGCCGGCACGAACCCGAAGCGGGGCGGCGAGGACGATCGAGGGCATCCCGGTCTTCGCCACCGTGGCGAGGCCGTCGAGGCCACCGGGGCCACCGCGTCGTTCATCTCGGTGCCGCCGCCGCACGCCGCCGCCGCCATCCTGGAGGCCGCCGAGGCCGGCATCGGCTTCGTCGTCTGCATCACCGAGGGCATCCCGGCCCAGGACGAGGCGCTGACCTACAACCGGCTCGTCGAGGAGTTCCCCGGCACCCGGCTGCTCGGCCCGAACTGTCCCGGGCATCATCTCCCCGGGGAAGTGCAACATCGGCATCACCTCGGGCGACATCGCCCTGCCCGGCGGTCCGGTCGGCATCGTCAGCCGCTCCGGCACGCTGACGTACCAGGCGCTGCACGAGCTGTCGCAGCAGGGCGTCGGCCAGACGACGTGCGTCGGCATCGGTGGCGACCCGGTACCGGGCACGAACTTCATCGACTGCCTCGCCGCGTTCCAGGACGACCCCGACACCAAGGCCGTCATGATGATCGGCGAGATCGGTGGCTCCGAGGAGGAGCGGGCGGCCGAGTTCATCGCCGACAAGGTGACCAAGCCGGTCGTCGTCCTACGTCGCCGGCGTGACCGCCCCGCCGGGACGCAAGATGGGCCACGCCGGCGCCATCATCTCCGGCTCCCAGGGCACCGCGCAGGCCAAGATGGAGGCCCTCGCGGCCGCCGGCGTCACCGTCGCCCAGAACCCGACCGAGGCCGGCGATCAAGATGGTCGAGATCGTCAAGGAGCTCGGCGACCGGTGACATTCCCGACGACCAGCCCTGACAGGGACTTGCCCTGAGCAGGGAATACGTCGGTCCCAAGCCTGTTCTAATTCGTGAAGTGCAGTGCTAGCCTGAAAGGGCGAAGAGAGGAGCTGACCATGCGAGACATCCACCCCCGCTGAGCAACCCAGCGAGGGCGACGCGCCCTGCGGCTCAGAAGAACTTCGGCCGTGTCGGGTGCTGGGCCCCCAGCTTGCCAGCCAGTTCGCGCCAATTCTTGTAGAAGTCCGGCCATCCTCGGGCTTCCTCGTTGATGGCCACCTCGTACAGTTCCCAGTAGAACACGACGGAGTTGCCGAGCGCTGTATCGACGAGCCGCAGTTCGAGGCTGTCTTCGTCCTCGAGGATGCCGAGATACTCGAAGAGGTTGCCCAGCTTGAGCAGCTCGTAGAACGCTTTGCTGTTCTGCGCTGTCTCGCTGAAGTAGTGGTCTCTGAAACTCGACGGATCCATGCCCTTCACGGACTGGCGAACCGCAATCAGGTCGTCTTCGTCCCATGCTCGGGCCATCTCCATGAAGAGCGAGCTGTAGCGACCCTTTCTCGTCTCCTGCAGTTGTCTGGCCGCGATGAAGGCGCCGATGGCGGCGGCAACGAGGCCCGCGGCCACAACGATCGTCGCCCAGGCCGTGACGGCGTCCCAGTCGGTCCCTGCGAGCGCGACGCCAATGGGGGCCCGGGAGGACAGAAAAGGGAGCGGTGGGTGATGGAAGGCGGGTGGCCGGAGCTCCGCACGGGGGCGGCGTCTCCGGGGTGGCGTCGGTGGCCGGGCCGTACCGATGATCGGCCACCCTGTCTCGGGTTCGGTGGGTATCGGGCGGGCCGGGCGGCACAGTAGCTTGGGCGCCGTGCGCGTAGCCGTTCTGGTCTCGGGGAGCGGGACGATCCTCGAGGCCATGCTGGACGCCGGCGTCCCGGTCGCCGTCGTCCTCTCCGACCGGCCGTGCCGCGGCCTCGAGGTCGCGGCGGCGGCCGGCGTGGCCGCCGAGCTGGTCGACCGCCGGGAGTGGGGCGGCTTCGGCGCCGAGTTCGACCGCCGGGGGTTCACCGAGGCGGTGACCCGCGTCCTCGTCGGCCACGGCCCCGACCTGGTGGCGATGGCCGGGTTCGGCACGGTGCTCGACCAGCCGGTCCACGACGCCTTCGGCGGCCGGATCCTCAACACCCACCCGGCGCTGCTGCCGGCGTTCCCCGGCTGGCACGGCGTGGAGGACGCGCTGGCCGCCGGGGTGACGGTGACCGGTTGCACCGTGCACCTGGCGACGCTGGAGATGGACGCCGGGCCGATCCTGGCCCAGCAGTCGGTGCCGGTCCGGCCGGACGACACCGCGGCGTCGCTGCACGAGCGGATCAAGGAAGTCGAGCGGCAGCTCTACCCGGCCACCGTCCTGGCGGCTGTCGACGAGCTGGCCGCCACCGATCGTTGGACGGGCTGCACCGGCAGCCACCCCGGAGGACCGCGCGGAGCAGCCGGAGGAGGTACGTACGTGAGGGCACTGCTCTCGGTCTACGACAAGACCGGGCTGGTCGACCTGGCCGGCGAGCTGGCCGATCTCGGGTGGGACCTCGTGGCCAGCGGCAACACCGCGGCCGCGCTGGCCGACGCCGGGCATCCCCCATGCTCAGGTGGCCGAGGTGACCGGCTCGCCCGAGATGCTGGGCGGCCGGGTCAAGACCCTGCACCCGCGCATCCACGGCGGCATCCTGGCCGACCGGTCCGTGCCCGGCGCACCTCGCCGACCTGGCCGCACGGGATCGACCCGATCGACCTCGTCGTCTGCAACCTCTACCCGTTCTCGTCGGACCCGTCGGTCGAGCTGATCGACGTCGGCGGCCCCACGATGGTCCGGGCGGCGGCCAAGAACTTCGCCCACGTCGGCGTCGTCACCTCCCCGGCCGACTACGGCGGCGTGCTCGACGAGCTGAAGGCCACCGGCGCCCTGTCCGACGGCCACCCGGCACCGGCTGGCCCGGGCGGCCTTCGCCCACGCCGCGGCCTACGACGCGGCCATCGTCGCCTGGTTCGACGACGGGGTGCCGTCCCGGCGCCGGCGGACCGCCTGCGACGCGGCAGCCGAGGACGCGTGCTGCCGCCCACGGTCCACCTGACGCTGGAGCGGGCCGAGATCCTCCGCTACGGCGAGAACCCGCACCAGCACGGCGCCCGCTACCGGATCGCCGGGCAGGCCAGCTGGTGGGACGACGTCGTCCAGCACGGCGGCAAGGCGCTCAGCTACCTGAACATCTTCGACGCCGACGCGGCGTGGCGGCTGGTCCACGAGCTCGCCGCGCGACGCCGGAGCGGCCGGCGGCGGTCGCCATCATCAAGCACGCCAACCCGTGCGGCGCGGCGGTGGCCGCCGACCTCGTCACCGCCTACGAGCGGGCGCTCGAGTGCGACCCGACGTCGGCGTTCGGTGGCATCGTCGCCATCGGCGGCCCGGTCACGCCGGCGGTGGCCGAGGCGATCGCCGCCGGCCCGCAGGCCGACGTCATCGTCGCCCCGACCTACGACGCCGGACGCCCTCGCGCAGCTGGCGTCGCGGCGCAAGGCCACCCGGCTGCTGTCGGCACCGGCCCCGGAGCCGATCGCCCGGCAGGTCCGCAGCCTCGGCGCGGCCGTGCTCGTCCAGGAGGCCGACCGGTTCCTGGCCGAGCGGTCGGGCTGGCAGGTCGTCACCAAGGCCGCGCCGACCGAGGCGCAGTGGCGGGACCTCATGCTCGCCTGGCGCGTCTGCGGTCGGACGACGTCGAACGCCATCGCGATCGTCACCGACGGCCAGGCCGTCGGGGTCGGCGCCGGCCAGCAGTCCCGGGTCGTGGCGGCCGAGCTGGCCGTCGGCAAGGCCGGCGAGCGGGCTCGTGGCGGCGCCGGGGCGAGCGACGCGTTCTTCCCGTTCCCCGACGGCCTCGAGGTGCTCGGGCGGGCCGGCGTGGCCGCGGTCGTCCAGCCGGGCGGTTCCGTCCGCGACGCCGAGGTCGATCGCGGCGGCCGACGCCATCGGCCTGGCCATGGTCACGACCGGCGAACGGCACTTCCGCCACTGATGCGGCCGTCACCGATGCATCTGGGCCCGCTCCTCCGGGAGGTCCGGCCATGACGGCCACCCGTCTCGACGGCGAGCTGCTCGCGGCCCGCGTCCGGGCCGAGGTCACCGACCGGGTCGCTCGCCTCGGTGCCGCTGGCGTCGGGGTCGGCCTGGGCACGGTGCTCGTCGGCGACGACGCGCCGAGCGCCCGGTACGTGGCGATGAAGCACGCGGACTGCGCCGAGGTCGGCATCACGTCGTTCGACGAACGGCTGCCGGCGACCGCCAGCCAAGCCGACGTGGAAGCGGTCGTCGCCCGGTTCAACGCTGACCCGGCCGTCAGCGCCTACCTCGTCCAGCTCCCGCTGCCGTCGGGGCTCGACGAGGAGCAGGTGCTGCTGGCGGTCGATCCGGCCAAGGACGTCGACGGCCTGCACCCGGTCAACCTGGGCAAGCTCGTCATGGGAGCGCCCGGGCCGCTGCCGTGCACGCCGGCCGGCATCGTCGAGCTGCTGCACGCGTTCGACGTCCCGGTCGAGGGGAAGCACGTCGTCGTCATCGGCCGCGGGCTGACGATCGGCCGGCCGCTGGCACTGCTGCTCGCGTCGAAGCGGCCGGGCTGCAACGCCGCGGTGACCGTCGTCCACACCGGCGTACCGAACCTGGCCGAGCTCGTTCGCGAGGGCGACGTCGTTGTCGCCGCGGCCGGTCGGGCCGGGCTGGTGACGCCGGAGATGATCAAGCCGGGTGCCGCGGTCGTCGGGGCCGGGACGAGCTGGGAGGGGCGCAAACTGTTGTCCGACGTGCAAGAGGAGGTGGCCGACGTGGCCGGATGGATCACCCCGCGGATCGGGGGCGTGGGCCCGATGACGAGGGCGATGCTGTTGCGCAACGCCGTCCGCGGCCGCGGAGCGGCAGGGATGAGCGAGCCGACTGGTTCTGGCCAGCCGGGCGGGGGAGTCTGGGCGGCCCGGGAGTACGACGAGCGGCCCTGGGGCTCGTACACCGTGCTCGACGACGAGGCCCACGACCACAAGGTGAAGCGGATCGTCGTCAAACCGGGCAAGCGGCTCAGCTACCAACAACACGCCCGTCGATCCGAGCACTGGTTCATCGTGAGCGGCCGCGGGTCGGTCACGATCGACGCCGCGACGGTGGCAGTGGCCGCCGGCCACGCCGTTGACATCCCGGTCGGCGCGGCCCACCGGATCGAGAACACCGGCGACGTCGACCTCGTCTTCGTCGAGGTGCAGCACGGCGACTACTTCGGCGAGGACGACATCGTCCGCCTGGAGGACGACTATGGGCGGGCCGGCGCCGGCTGACCGGGCGGCCCGAGGCGGCTGACCAGGCCCTCGCCGTCCAGAGCCCCACTACGATTGTCGCCGTGACCAAGATCGCCGACCTGCTGGCGGCCGGCCCGACGTACTCGTTCGAGTTCTTCCCGCCCAAGAGCGACGCCGAGCTCGGCACGCTCACCCGGACGCTGCGCGACCTCGAACCGTTGCGGCCGTCGTTCGTCTCCGTCACCTACCGCGGTGGCCGGACGTCCCGCCAGCGGACCTACGACCTCGTGACCGGCATGCTCCACGCGACGTCGCTGGTGCCGATGGCCCACCTCATCTGCGTCGCCCACAGCCGGCTGGAGCTGGCCGACATCCTCGTCACGTACGGCAAGGCCGGCGTCGAGAACCTGATGGCGCTCGGCGGCGACCCCCCGGAGGACCCAGCCGACGGTCCTGGCGAGCTGGCGCACGCCATCGAGCTGGTCGAGCTGGCCCGGGCGATCGGCGGCTTCTCGATCGGCGTCGCCGCCCACCCCGCCGGCCACCCGGCGTCGCCTGACCTGGCGGCCGACCGGGACCGGCTGGCCGAGAAGCTCCGGCTGGCCGACTTCGCCGTCACCCAGTTCTTCTTCGATGCCGACGAGTACGGCGGCCTCGTCGCCGACCTGGCCGAGCGGGGGCTCGACAAACCGGTCCTCCCGGGGATCATGCCGGTGACCACCCTCCAGTCGATCCCCCGCCGGGCGGCGATGGGCGCGGCCGTCCCGGCCTGGATGGTCGACCGCCTGGAAGCGGCCGACGGCCGCGGCGGACCTGACGCGGTCCGTCGGGAGGGCATCGAGATCGCCACCGAGCTGTGCCGGGCCGTGCTCGACCTGGGCGCACCGGGGCTGCACTTCTACACGCTCAACCGGTCGACCGCGACCCGCGAGATCTACCGGGCCCTCGGCCTCGCCCCCGAGCTCACCGCGGCCGGCTGAGGACGACGGCCGGCACGGGGCACGGGCCCCACCGCCCCGGAGGAGGTGGGGGCCCAACCGGGCGAGTCAACCCAGCGTGGCGAGGGCGGCGTTGAAGGTCGCCGACGGGCGCATCACCGCGTCGGCCATGGCCGGGTCGGGCTGGTAGTAGCCGCCGATGTCGACCGGCGATCCCTGGACGGCGAGCAGCTCGTCGACGATCGCCTCCTCCTGCTCGGCCAGCGTCTCGGCCGAGGCCGGCGAACGCCGCGGCCAGCTCGGCGTCGTCGGTCTGGGCGGCCAGCTCCTGGGCCCAGTAGAGGGCCAGGTAGAAGTGGCTGCCGCGGTTGTCGATGCCGCCGACGCGTGCGGCTCGGGCGACTTGTCCTCGTCGAGGAAGGTGCCGGTCGCCCGGTCGAGGGTGTCGGCGAGGACCTGGGCCCGGCGCGTTCCCGGTGCGTCTGGGCGAGCTGCTCGAAGCTGACGGCGAGGGCGAGGAACTCGCCGAGGCTGTCCCAGCGCAGGTAGTTCTCCTTCGACGAGCTGCTGGACGTGCTTGGGGGCGGAGCCGCCGGCGCCGGTCTCGAACAGGCCGCCGCCGTCGATCAGCGGCACGATCGAGAGCATCTTGGCGCTCGTGCCGAGCTCCAGGATCGGGAACAGGTCGGTCAGGTAGTCGCGCAGCACGTTGCCGGTGACCGAGATCGTGTTCTCGCCGCGGCGGATCCGCTCGAGCGAGCAGCGTCGGTGGCCTCGACCGGGCGAGAGGATCTCGATCTCCAGGCCCGTCGGTGTCGTGCTCGGCCAGGTACGCCGTGACCTTGGCGATCAGGTTGGCGTCGTGGGCCCGGCCCTCGTCGAGCCAGAACACCGCCGGGTCGCCGGTGGCCCGGGCCCGGTTGACGGCGAGCTTCACCCAGTCGCGGATCGGCGACGTCCTTGGTCTGGCACATCCGGAAGATGTCGCCGGCGCTCGACCGGCTGCTCGAGCACGCACCGCGCCGGCCCCGTCGACCACCCGGACGGTGCCGTCGGCGGCGATCTCGAAGGTCTTGTCGTGGCTGCCGTACTCCTCGGCCGCCTGGGCCATGAGGCCGACGTTGGGCACCGAGCCCATCGTCGCCGGGTCGAAGGCGCCGTGGGCCCGGCAGTCGTCGATGACCACCTGGTAGACGCCGGCGTAGCTGCTGTCGGGGATGACGGCGAGGGTGTCGGCCTCCTCGCCGTCCGGGCCCCACATGTGGCCCGAGGTGCGGATCATCGCCGGCATCGAGGCGTCGACGATGACGTCGCTCGGCACGTGCAGGTTGGTGATGCCCCGGTCCGAGTCGACCATGGCCAGCGCGCGGGCCGTCGGCCAGCTCGGCGTCGAACGAGGCCCGGATCTCCGCGCCGTCCGGCAGCGCGTCCAGGCCCGTTGAAGATGGCGCCGAGCCCGTCGTTGGGGCTGAGGCCGGCCGCGGCCAGCGTCGGCGCCGTACGCGGGCGAAGGTCTTCGGGGAAGAAGGCCCGGACCACGTGGCCGAAGATGATCGGGTCGGAGACCTTCATCATCGTGGCCTTCAGGTGGACCGAGAACAGGACCCCCTCGGCCTTGGCCCGGGCGATCTGGGCGGCCAGGAACTCGTCGCAGCGCGGCCACCCGCATGACCGAGGCGTCGACGACCTCGCCGGCCGAGCACCGGCACGGACTCGCGCAGCACGGTCGTCGCGCCGTCGTCGCCGACCAGCTCGATGCGCAGCGTGCCGGCCTCGGCGATCACCGCCGACCGCTCGGTGGAGCGGAAGTCGTCGGCCGTCCATGTGGGTCACACGTTGGTCTTCGAGTCGGGCGACCAGGCGCCCATCCGGTGCGGGTGGGTCCGGGCGTAGTTCTTGACCGAGGCCGGGGCCCGGCGGTCGGAGTTGCCCTGGCGCAGCACCGGGTTGACGGCGCTGCCCTTGACCTTGTCGTAGCGGGCCCGGACGTCGCGCTCGGCGTCCGTCTTGGGGTCGTCGGGGTAGTCGGGCAGCGCGTAGCCCTGCTGCTGCAGCTCGGCGATGGCCGCCTTGAGCTGCGGGCAGCGAGGCCGAGATGTTCGGCAGCTTGATGATGTTGGCCTCCGGCGTCTTGGCCAGCTCGCCCGAGCTCGGCCAGGGCGTCGTCGATCCGCTGGGCCTCGGTCGAGGTACTCGGGGAAGCTGGCCAGGATGCGCCCGGCCAGCGAGATGTCGCGGGTCTCCACGCCGACGCCGGCCGTCGCGGCGTACGCCCGGACGATCGGCAGGAACGAGTAGGTGGCCAGGGCCGGCGCCTCGTCGGTGTGGGTGTAGATGATCGTCGAGCCAGTCGCTGGTGCAGGGGAGTCAGTCACTCGTACAAGAAGAGCACCCCGTCCAGAGCGGCCGCAACCTCGCCGACCGCCCCCATCGGGGCGGTCCGGCGCCCCGTCCCGTCTCGACCGCGCCCGGCCGGGACGCCTAACGTGGCGGCATGGCAAAGACCCCCCTCCACGTCACCGTCACCGGCGCGGCCGGGCAGATCGGCTACTCCCTCCTGTTCCGCATCGCGTCCGGCCAGCTCCTCGGGCCGGACCAGCCGGTGGTCCTGCGCCTGCTGGAGATCGAGCCGGCGATGAAGGCGCTCGAGGGCGTCGTCATGGAGCTGGACGATTGCGCGTTCCCCCTACTGGCCGACGTCGAGCCGACGTCCGACCTGAAAGTGGCCTTCGACGGGACGTCGTGGGCCCTGCTCGTCGGCTCGATCCCCCGCAAGGCCGGGATGGAGCGCGGCGATCTGCTGAGCGTGAACGGCGGGATCTTCGGCCCCCAGGGCGAGGCGATCGCCCAGAACGCGGCGGCGGACGTCCGGGTGCTCGTCGTCGGGAACCCCTGCAACACGAACTGCCTGATCGCCCGCTCGCACGCGCCCGAGGTGCCGGCCGACCGGTGGTTCGCCATGACCCGGCTGGACGAGAACCGGGCGAAGAGCCAGCTCGCCCAGAAGGCCGGCGTACCGGTGGCCGACGTCACGAACCTGACCATCTGGGGCAACCACTCGGCCACGCAGTTCCCCGACGTCGCCAACGCCCGCATCGGCCGGAAGTCGGCCACCGACGTCATCACCGACACCGACTGGCTGCAGGGCGAGTTCCTGACGACGGTGCAGAAGCGCGGCGCGGCGATCATCGAGGCCCGCGGCGCGTCGTCGGCGGCCTCGGCCGCCAACGCCGCCATCGACACCGTCGTCAGCCTGCGGACGGCGACCCCCGACGGCGACTGGACGTCGGTGGCCGTGGCCAGCGACGGCCAGTACAGCACGCCCGAGGGGCTGCAGTTCGGCCTGCCGGTGCGAGCCGATGGCCAGGGCGGCTGGTCGGTCGTCGAGGGTCTCGAGCACGACGAGTTCGCCCAGGACCGCATCCGCATCACCACCGAAGAGCTGGAGGCGGAGCGGGCCGACGTACAGGGCCTCGGCCTGCTCGGTTAACCGGCGCCGAGGTCTCGCAGGGCCACGCGGGCCGCGGCGTAGCCGCACATGCCGTGGACGCCCCCGCCCGGTGGCGTCGACGCCGAGCAGAGGTACACGCCCGGCAGCCCCGTCCGGTACGGGTTCCACCGCCGGGTCGGCCGGAAGACCGTCTGGCGGAGGGTGGCCGCGCCACCGTTGATGTCCCCGCCGACGTAGTTCGGGTTGTGGCGCTCGACGTCGGCGGCGGTCGACGTCGAACGGGCGAGGACGAGGTCGCGGAAGCCGGGCGCGAACCGCTCGATCTGTGCCTCGAGGCGCTCGGTCATGTCGACCGTCGACCCGGACGGCACGTGGCAGTAGCCCCAGAGCGTCTGCCGGCCGGCCGGGGCGCGGGAGGGGTCGACGACGCCGGGCTGGACGACGATGCCGTACGGCTGCGCCGGGTGTCGGCCGGCGGCCACGTCCGACTCGCTCCGGGCGACCTCTTCGAACGTGCCGCCGACATGGACGGTGGCGGTCCGACGGCAGGCTTCGGCGGCCCACGGCACCGGCCCGTCGAGGGCCCAGTCGACCTTGCAGACGCCCGGGCCATAGCGGAAGGCGCCGAGCGCCCGCCGGTCCCGGTCGTGTAGCCGGTTGCCCGCCAGCCCGAGGAGCTGGCGCGGGGTGACGTCCAAGAGCACCGAGCGGGCCGGCGGGAGGTCGCTCAGATGCCGGACCCAGGTATCCGTGTGCAGCGAGCCGCCCGCCGACGCGAGCTCGTCGACCAGCGCCTCGACGACGGCCGCCGACCCCCCTTCCACCACCGGCCAGCCGACGGCGTGGGCCAGCGTGGTGAGCAACAGACCGAACGCGCCCGACAGCGGGGCATCGAGCGGGAGCATGGGGTGGGCGGCCACGCCGGCCAGCAGGGCCCGGGCCTCCTCGCCGCCGAACCGCCCGGCGAGCTGCCGGGCCGACCGCAGGCCGCCGAGGCCGAAGCGGGCCATGGCGACCGGATGGGGTGGCACGGCCCGCAGCGGGGCCAGGGCGCTGGGCACGATCCGGTCGACGTCCCGGACGAGCGGCGCGAAGAGCCGGCGGTAGGGGTCCCCGTCGGTTCCGAGCGTCGAGGCGGTGTCGTCGACGGAGCCCACGACGGCCGCGGCCCGACTGCCGTCGAGGGGGTGGGCGAAGGCCACGTCGGGGGTCAGGAGGCGGACGCCGCGCCCGGCCAGGTCGACGTCGTGGAAGAACGGAGACGCGGCGACGAGCGGGTGGACGGCCGAGCAGACGTCGTGGCGGAAGCCGGGCAGCGTGAGCTCGGCCGTCCGGCACCCGCCGCCGGGCGTCTCCGACCCCTCGTAGCAGTGGACGGAGAGGCCGGCCCGGGCGAGGGTGACCGCGGCGGCGAGCCCGTTGGGGCCCGATCCGACGACGATCGCGTCGACCGCCGCCGGTTGCGCCCGGCTCAGGACGAGACGGGCAGAGCGATCTCGATACCGGCGTTCGAGAGGAACGTCAGCTTGCGGGCCAGCGAGTCCTGCCAGACGGCCATCTCCTCGTCGAAGTGGGGCCGGTTGCCCTCTTCGCAGGCGTGCTCGACCTCGTCGAAGGCGGCGTCTTCGGCGTCGAGCAGCTCGCGGTACCGGAGGAGGAAGTGGTCGTCGATCGGCTGGGTCACTAGGGCCTCCCATAGTCCCGGCCCGCCCGGCGCGGGCCGCCACGTCCGACACTATTCCCCCCGGTCCACGGATGCTCCCGCGCCTACCATGGCGCCCTGATGAGGCCGGCCAGATCGTGACCGACGCAGGCGTCGACGGGACGCGGATCCGCGTGCTCGAGGCCCAGGAGGCCGGTCGGCTGGCCGACGCCATCCGCACGGCGTACGGCGACTCGTACGACGCGGCCTGGGTCTACGACGCCCGCGCCGTGTCCCGCCGGATCTCCGAGGGCCTCATGGTCTCGTGCATCGCCGAGACGGCGGGCGGCGAGCTGCTCTGCCACGCGGCCATGACCTTCCGGACGACGCACGACCGGGTCGGCCACGCCGGACAGGCGGTGACGATGCCGGCCGCTCGGGGCCACCACCTGTTCACCGCGGTCAAGCGGGAGCTGGCCACGATCGCCACCCGGCGGGGCCTGGCCGGCCTCTACAGCGAGGCCACCGCCGCGCACCCGTACAGCCAGCGGGCGAACGTCGACCTCGGAGCGCACGAGACCGGCTTCCTGCTCGGTTGGATCCCGGCGACGGTCGACAACAACGCGGCGGCCACCCGGCCGCGTCGCCAGTCGGTGGCGCTCTTCTACCTCCGCACGAACACCGGGCCGGCCCGGCCGGTCTACGCGCCGGCCGGTCACCGAGAGATCGTCCACCGGACGATCTCGGTCTGCGGCCTGCACGCCCGGCTGGCCGACGCACCGTCGCACGCCCGGCTGGCGCCGCGGTCGGTGCTCCACACCTCGGTGGTCGACGACCACAACGTCGCCGTCCTGACCGCCAGTGAGCCGGGGGCCGACCTGCCGTCGGCCGTCGGTGCCGTCCGCGACCGTCTGTTCGCCCGCGGTCTCGACGCCGTCTATCTGGACCTGCCGCTAGAGCACCACGCCACCGCCCTGGTCGCCGACCACCTCGAGACGCTCGGTGTCTCCTACGCCGGCGTCTTCCCGAACTCCCGTGCCCACGGTGACGTCCTCCGGCTGCAGTCCCTCAACGGCGTGCGCGTCAGCGCGACCGACGTCGCCGTCGCGTCCGACCACGGACGGGAGCTGCTGGATTACGTGCTCGCCGACCTGCCGCCCGATGCCACGGCCTGAGGGCCGAGGGCCCGGCGCGAGTCGCCGACGAACGGCGCGGCGTCAGTAGGGCAATGCGTCAATAGGCGGTGTCGGCCTGTAGGCCGGCCAACTGGGACGACGCCGCGGCGAGCAGGGCCTGGCCGGCCACCAGCACGGACAGATCGCCCCGGACGCGGACCCGGCCGGTCCCGACGAGGGTGGCCGGGTCCACCTCTCCCCGGGACAGGGCGGCTGCGTCCTGATAGGAGAGGGAGAGGGTGACGTTGACCGGGTCGTTCGTTGGATCGTCGGCCGACTCCAACCCCATGGCCAACCGCCCGTCGGCCAGGGCCAGGATCACCCGGATCTCGCGGTCGCCGGGTCCGTCGTGGACCACGTGGGCCACCCGGAACCCGCCGTCGGTGACGGCCAGCGAAGGGCCGGCGTCAACCGAGGAGACGTCCAGGTCGGCGATGGCGGCGTTGAAGGCAGCCACCCATTCGGGAGAGTAAAAGACCGGCACCTTACTGGCCGCCGGCCGACGCCTCCTCAGGCGCGGCCATACCGGCCGCCGCCTCGTTCGGGACCGCCCCACCGGCCGACGCTTCCTCGGGGGACGCCTTGGAGCGCCGCAGGATCTTGCGGCCGAGCCAGCCGACCGGGTCGTACGACGCGTCGACGACGCGCTCTTTCAGCGGGATGATGGCGTTGTCGGTGATCTTGATGTGCTCCGGGCAGACCTCGGTGCAGCACTTCGTGATGTTGCACAGGCCCAGGCCGGCCTGTTGGCGGACCAGCTCGCGGCGGTCGTTGGTGTCGAGCGGGTGCATCTCGAGCTCGGCGTAGCGGATGAAGAACCGCGGCCCGGCGTAACGGGTCTTGTTCTCCTCGTGGTCCCGGATGACGTGGCAGACGTCCTGGCACATGAAGCACTCGATGCACTTGCGGAACTCCTGGCCCCGCTCGACGTCGACCTGCTGCATCCGGTAGCCGCCCTCGGGGACGGGCCCGGGCTGGAACGCCGGGACCTCCTTGGCCTTCTCGTAGTTGAAGCTGACGTCGGTGACCAGGTCGCGGACGATCGGGAACGCCCGCATCGGCGCCACGGTCACCGTCCCCTCCGGCAGCGTGTCCATCCGCGTCATGCACATGAGCCGCGGCTTGCCGTTGATCTCGGCCGAGCACGACCCGCACTTGCCGGCCTTGCAGTTCCACCGGCAGGCCAGGTCGGGCGCGTCCGTCGCCTGCAGCCGGTGGATGACGTCGAGGACGACCTCGCCTTCTTGGGCGGGCAGCTGGTAGTCGCTGAACGCGCCACCCCCCTCGTCGCCCCGCCAGATCCTCATCGTGAAGTCGCCTGGCGTCGCCGGGGGAGCGGCGACCGGCTGCTGCCCGGCCGTCGCGTCACCGCCAGCCGGACCACCGGTTGCCACGGCGTCGGGGTTCACCGCTGCCGGGGTGGCGGCCGCCTCCGGAGCCACGGCCGCGACTGGCGCTTCGGGCTCGTCGGGCAGCGGTGCTCCCGGTACGTCGGAGGTGTCGGGGACGTCGGACATCAGTGTCCCTCCTCGAAGAGCTCGCGCAGTTCCGCCGGCATCTCCGGCAGCGGCTCGGGGTTGACGGTGATCGGGGCGTACGGCCCGCGCTCGCCGGTCTGGCGCTGGACGAAGTTGACCTTCCCCATCTCGGGGTCAGCGTTCGGGTAGTCCTCCCGGGTGTGGCCGCCCCGGCTCTCCTTGCGGTGGAGGGCGCCCTGGGCCACCGCGGTGGAGACGGTCAGCATGGCCGGGAGGTCGGTGGCCAGGTTCCAGCCGGGGTTGTAGGTCCGGCCGCCGCTGACGGCGACCTTGGCCATCCGCTCCTTCAGCTCGTCGAGCTTCTCCAGCGCCTCCTCGAGCTCGGGGCCGGTCCGGATGATGCCGACCAGCGACTGCATGGTGGCCTGCAGGTCGTGCTGGATGTCGTAGGGGTTCTCGCCGCCGTCGCGCTCCAGCGGGGCCAGAGCCTCGGCCACGGCGGCCTCGATCTCGTCGTCGTCGATCGCCGGCTCACCGGCGCGGCCCTCGGCGTAGTCGGCGGCGCCGATGCCGGCCCGTCGCCCGAACACGAGGAGGTCGGACAGCGAGTTGCCGCCGAGGCGATTGGCGCCGTGCATGCCGCCGGCCACCTCGCCGGCTGCGAACAGTCCGGCGACGGTGGCGGCCTCGGTCTCGGCGTCGACCCGGACACCGCCCATCATGTAGTGGCAGGTCGGGCCGACTTCCATCGGCGTCGTGGTGATGTCGACGCCGGCCAGCTCCATGAACTGGTGGTACATGCCCGGCAGGCGGCGGCGGATGTACTCGGCCGACCGACGGCTGGCGATGTCGAGGAAGACGCCGCCGTGGGGGCTCCCTCGGCCGGCCTTCACCTCGCTGTTGATCGCCCGGGCGACCTCGTCACGGGGCAGCAGGTCGGGGGTCCGCCGGTTGTTGATGTGGTCGTCGTACCAGCGGTCGGCCTCCTCCTCGGTCTCGGCCGTCTCCGCCCGGAACATCGGGGCGACGTAGTCGAACATGAACCGCTGGCCCTCGCTGTTGCGGAGCGCCCCGCCGTCGCCGCGCACGCCCTCGGTGACGAGCAGGCCGCGCACCGAGAGCGGCCAGACCATTCCGGTCGGGTGGAACTGGACGGACTCCATCTCGATCACGTCGGCCCCGGCCCAGATGGCCATGGCGTGGCCGTCGCCGGTCGACTCCCATGAGTTGGAGGTGTACATCCAGCTCTTGCCGATCGATCCGGTGGCCAGCACGACGGCCTTGGCGGTGAACGTGACGAACTCGCCCGTCGGCCGCCAGTAGCCGACGGCCCCGGAGACCTGCCCGTCCGGCGTCGGCCAGCAGCCGGAGGACCTTGCACTCCATGAAGACGTCGATGCCCATGGAGACGACCTTCTGCTGCAGCGTCCGGATGATCTCCAGGCCGGTCCGGTCGCCGACGTGGGCCAGGCGGGCATAGCGGTGGCCGCCGAAGTCCCGTTGGGTCATCCGGCCGTCCTTGGTCCGGTCGAACAGGGCGCCCCAGCTCTCGAGCTCGTGGACCCGTTCCGGTGCCTCCTGGGCGTGGAGCTGGGCCATCCGCCAGTTGTTCAGCATCTTGCCGCCGCGCATCGTGTCGCGGAAGTGGACCTGCCAGTTGTCCTCCGAGTAGACGTGGCCCATCGCCGCGGCCACGCCGCCCTCGGCCATCACCGTGTGGGCCTTGCCGAGCAGCGACTTGCAGACGAGGGCCACCCGCAGCCCGCGCTCTTGGGCCTCGACCGCCGCCCGCAGCCCGGCGCCGCCGGCGCCGATCACGATCACGTCGTACTGGTGAGACTCGTACTCGGCCATCTGTTCTCCGGTTCCTCTCGTCCTCGCCGCCTGGCGGCCCGACCGACTGCGCCCCGTCCGGGCCTAGAAGTGGAAGCCCGGGTCGTGGAACGCCCCGGCGGCGACCAGCCGGACGTAGGGTCGGTCAGGGCCACGAAGACCAGGCTGGCCCAGGCGAACTTCATGTGGTTGGCGTTGAGGGGGGTCACCAGCTTCCAGAGCCGGTGCCGGATCGGGTGCTTCGGAGAAGTTCTTCAGCTGGCCTCCGCAGAGGTGCCGGCAGGAGTGGCACGACAGGCTGTAGCACCACAGGAGCGCGGCGTTGACGCAGAGGACCGCGGTGCCGAGGCTGATGCCCCAGCCGGACGGGTTGCCCGGTTGGCGGAAGGCCATGACCGCGTCGATCGTCAGGATCACGTTGAGGGCCAGGCCGAGGTAGAAGAACCACCGGTGGACGTTCTGCAGGATCAGCGGCAGGCGCGGTCTCGCCGGTGTAGCGTCTCGTGGCCGTCGGCGACCGCGCAGTTCGGCGGCGAGAACCAGATCGACCGGTAGTAGGCCCGGCGGTAGTAGTAGCAGGTGAGCCGGAAGCCGAGCGGGACGATCAGGATCAAGATGGCCGGCGAGATCTCCCACCACGACAGGTAGAAGCTCGGGTGGCTGCCCGGGACGCAGCTGGCGGCCAGGCAGGGGGAGTAGAACGGCGAGAGCAGGTCCCGGTGTGTGGCGGCACCGACGTAGTAGTCCTTGTTCACGAACGCGGCCCACGTCGAGTAGACGACGAACGCGATCAGGATGGAGGCGGTCACTGCCGGCTGCAGCCACCAGCGGTCCTGTCGCAGGGTCGGCACGTCCGGCCCGCCGCGGGTACCCCCGATCTCGACCGGGGTGACCGTCACGTTCTCCACCGTCGTCACGCCGTCCTCCTTCCCCGGTCAAGCGGGTCTGCGGGCCTGTTCGACCGTCCTTCCCCGCGTCGGGCCGTCGGGCCGGCACGCGGGTCGCCACATCTTTCCAGACCGCGGGCCGCAGAGCACAACTTCGCCATCGGCGAGAGCGGTCCGCCCCAGCGCTGATCCCGATGGCCTTCCGGCCGGCGCGCCGGCTCGTCCAACCGGCCGCCACCCGGGCCGGCATGGCCGGCGGAGGCCCGGCATAGGCTCGCAACCATGTCGCCGACGTCGCCATCCCTGCCTACTCCGCCGCCCGACCTGCCGAGGACGATCGGCGCGCTGCGGGCGTCCGGATGGCAGTCCGTCCCGGTCGCCGAGGAGCTCCGTCGCAACGCGTCCGACCGCATCGCCGCCGGGGCGCCACTGGTCGACGGCGTGCTCGGTTTCGAAGAAACCGTCATCCCGCAGCTGGAGAACGCGCTGTTGGCCGGCCACGACGTCATCCTGCTCGGTGAGCGCGGCCAGGCCAAGACCCGGCTGATCCGGGCCCTCGTCGACCTGCTCGACGAGTGGCTGCCGGTGGTCGCCGGGTCGGAGATCAACGACGACCCGTACCAGCCGACGTCGCGGTTCGCCCGCCTCCGGGTGGCCGAGGAGGGTGACGAGACCCCGATCGAGTGGCGGCACCGGAGCGACCGCTACGGCGAGAAGCTCGCCACCCCGGACACGTCGATCGCCGACCTGATCGGCGAAGTCGACCCGATCAAGGTGGCCGAGGGTCGGTACCTCTCCGACGAGCTCGCCCTGCACTACGGCCTCGTGCCTCGCGTCAACCGGGGCATCTTCGCCATCAACGAGCTCCCGGACCTCGCCGAGCGCATCCAGGTCGGTCTGCTCAACGTGCTCGAGGAGCGCGACGTCCAGATCCGCGGCCACCGGGTCCGGTTGCCGCTCGACGTGATGCTGGTGGCGACGGCCAACCCCGAGGACTACACGAACCGGGGCCGCATCATCACGCCGCTCAAGGACCGCTTCGGCGCCCAGATCCGGACGCACTACCCGATGGACACGCGGACCGAGGTGGCGGTGATGAAGGCCGAGGCCGAGGTGCCGACCGGCGGCCCCCCGGTGACGGTGCCCGCCTACCTCGAGGAGGTCGTCGCCGAGATCAGCCAGCTGGCTCGGCGCAGCCCGCACCTCAACCAGCGCAGCGGCGTCTCCGTTCGATTGACGATCGCCAACTACGAGACGCTCGTCGCCAACGCCCGGCGCCGGGCGCTGCGGACCGGCGAGCCGGTCGTCGTGCCCCGGGTCAGCGACCTGGCCGCCCTCGTGCCGTCCACCCAGGGCAAGGTCGAGGTCGAGGCGCTCGAGGAAGGACGCGAGCAGGAGGTCGTCGCCCAGCTCGCCTCAGCCGCGGTGCTGGCCGTCTTCCGCCGTCGGGTGACGCTGTCCGATCCGTCGGCCGTCGTGGCCGCGTTCAGTACCGGCCTGGTCGTCCACGCCGGCGACGACCTGCCGGCCGCCGACTACCTCGCCGTCCTGGCGGACATGCCCGAGCTCGAGCCGCCGACCCGTCAGCTGGCCGGCTCCGAAGCCGCCGAGTCGCCGGCTCTGCTGGCCAGCGCGCTCGAGTTCCTGCTCGAGGGGTTGCACCTGACGAAGCGGCTCAACAAGGACGCGTCCGGCGCCCGGGCCCTCTACCGCAGCCGCAAATGACCCAGCCGCAACTGCCAGGGCCGGCGGCGGGAGTGGGGTACGACTACAGCCGCTGGGACGGGACCCAGGACCACCTCGACCTGGACCCCGACGACCTGCTGGCCGAGCTGACCGACGACCTCCTGGCCGGCGGCGACCTCGATGACGCGGTGCGGCGGCTGATGCGCAGTGGCATGGAGACGTCGGCGGGGGACCGGGTGATGGGGCTGCGCGAGATGATCGAGCGGCTACGCCGGCGCCGGGCGGAACTGTTGGCGGAAGGCGACCCGGACGGCGAGCTGGGGCGTCTGTCAACGGCCCTCGACGACGTGGTGGGCACCGAACGATCGGCCATCGACGACCTCGAGTCGGACGCCCGGAGCTCGAGTGACGAACGTCGCCAACAGGTCACTGGCGACGTGGCGGCGGAGAGGCGCATCGCGCTGGACCTGCTGCCCGACGACCTCGCTGGCCGGGTACGCGGGCTCCAGCAGTACGACTTCGTCTCAACCGAAGCGCGAGAGCAGTTCGAGCACCTGGTGGACGAGCTGCGCCAGGAGGTGGCCGACTCGTACTTCAAGGGGATGTCGGACGCGCTGTCGTCACCCGACCCCGAGCAGCTCGCCCGGTTGCGGGACGCCTTCGATGCACTGAACAAGATGATCGAACAGCGCGAACGGGGCGAACCGCTGGACCCAACGTTCGAAGACTTCATGGAGCAGTTCGGGGATCTGTTCGGCGACGCCGAGTCGCTGGACGACCTGCTCGAGCAGCTCGCCGAGCGGATGGCCGCGGCCGAAGCAATGTGGCAGTCCCTCTCGCCCGAACAGCGCGACCAGCTCCGTCAGCTCGCCGACTCCCTGCTGGAGGACATGGACCTGCGGTGGCAGGTCGAGCGGCTGTCCGGAAACCTCCAGCGGGCGGTCCCCGATGCCGGCTGGGGCCAGGGCTACGGCTTCACCGGTGACGCGCCGATGGGTATCGGGCAGGCGACCGACATGACCGCGCAGCTGGGGCAGCTCGACCGCATCGAAGATGTCCTGCAGTCGGCTACCGCGGCGTCGTCGCTGTCGGAGATCGATCTCGACGACGTCGCCCGCCACCTCGGCGACGACGTCGCCCGCTCCCTCGATCGTCTTGCCCGCCTGACCCGGGACCTGACCGAGGCCGGACTGATCGAGAACCGTGGCGGACGGACCGAGCTGACGCCCCAGGGTGTCCGCCGGCTCGGCCAGCGGGCGCTGTCCGACCTCTTCTCCCAGATGGCCCGCGACCGGTTGGGTGACCACAAGGCCAGTTGGTCAGGGACCGGCCACGACCGGGAGGAGACGACGAAGCCGTACGAGTACGGCGACCCGTTCAACCTCCACCTCACCCAGACCGTCCACAACGCCGTCCGCCGGGGCGGGGCCGGCGTGCCGGTGCGGCTGGCCCCCGAAGACTTCGAGATCGTCGAGACCGAAGCGCTGACCCGGTCGGCCACCGTGCTGCTCGTCGACCTCTCGATGTCGATGCCGATGCGGGACAACTTCGTCCCGGCGAAGAAGATGGCGATGGCACTGCACACGCTGATCTCCAGCCGGTTCCCGCGGGACTACCTCGGCATCATCGGCTTCTCGGAGGTCGCCCGCGAGATCAAGCCCGAGGATCTCCCGACGGCGATGTGGGACTACGTCTACGGGACGAACCTCCAACACGGCCTCCTGCTCGCCCGCAAACTGCTCGCCCACCAACACGGGACGAAGCAGATCATCGTCGTCACCGACGGCGAGCCGACGGCCCATATCGACGACGACGGCGACGTGCACTTCCGGTACCCGCCGGAGCCCGAGACGTTGCGGCGGACGATGGCCGAGGTCGTCCGCTGCACGCGTTCGCGGATCACGATCAACGTCTTCGCTCTCGACATCGAGCGGACGCAGTTCCCGTTCGTCGAGCAGATCGCCCGGATCAACGGCGGTCGGACGTTCTCGACCACGCCTGACGCCCTCGGCGGGTATGTCCTCGTCGACTTCCTGACCCACCGCCGAGTCCTCCGGCCGGCCGGCTGAGCCGCCTCCGGCGCCCGGCTTCGGCGCCCGGAGCACCCCGTCGTCGCGGCGCGGGCCGCGTCCCTCCCGAATCGTTACGGGCGTTCACGCTATTTCCACTTGCGCTCCCCGGCGACATGGTGGAAGATGACACCGTTGTAGTTACATCGTTGCCACATAGTGGCGAGGGGAGGCGAACCCGTGGACGTTGTGTCACTGCTCTACGGTCGCCAAGAGCGCAGCTGGCAGGCGCAGGCAAATTGCATGGGAGTGGACCCGGATCTGTTCTTCCCTGAGCGTGGCGCATCGACGCGCGAGGCCAAGGAAGTCTGCCGGGGTTGCGTCGTCCGAGAGGACTGCCTGGAGTACGCCCTGGCCAACGGCGAGAAGTTCGGCATCTGGGGCGGGATGAGCGAGCGGGAACGCCGCCGTATCCGTCGGCAGCGGGCCGTCCTGCGCCGGGCTGCGGTCGCCAGCGCCAGCTGATCCGTCGTCGAGTGGTCCGATCCGGTCAGCTCGGCCGGAGGGAACGGTCGGCCAGTCGGGCCTCGATGGTGGCATCCGGCCGGAGGTCCAGTTCGGGCCAGCGGCGGGCCGGCACCTGATCGAGGACGGCGGCCGGTACGAGACCGACGACCTCACTGCGGGTGATCGACGTGCCCGTACCCTCGAGCAGCTCGGCCACCCGGTCGTAGACGGCGGCCGGTCCGACTTCGAGTGGCCGGATCAGGTTGCACGAGACCTGGAACGTGCCGGCCAGGTCGAGTCCGAGCGCCCGGATCGCCGGTCCCCGGACCGCGGCCGCCACCGATCGGGCCAGCCCATGGTCGCCGCCGGCCAGCCACACGTTGTAGGCGACGAGCACCGGTCGTGCCCCGACGGCGCACGCCCCAGCCGTCGGGTGCGGGATCGGCGGGCCGGTGTCCGGCCGGAGCGAGCCGAACGCGTCCCGGCGCACCGCCGGCAGCGGGCGCACCGGTCGATCAGTCAGCGGTCCGTAGAGGAAGCACGGGAGCGACAAAGCCGTCCCGGCCCACTCGGCGAAGCGGTCGCGAGCAGCCGTCGCCCGGCTCAGCTCGTCGGGTGGCCCCGGCGGCCACGGCACGAACGGGACGACGTCGACCACCCCGATCCTCGGATGGCGACCGTCGTGGGCGGTGAGATCGAGCCGGGCGACTGCCGTGGCCGTCAGGTGCCGGGCAGCCTGCTCGACGGTTGGAGCCGGACCGCCCAAGGTGAAGACGGACCGGTGGTGGTCGGGATCCCGGTGGACGTCGAGCAGGACGTCATCGCACGCCCTGGCGAGCGTGCCGAGCAGATCGAGGTCTCGACCCTCGCTGACGTTGACGACGCATTCCAGGCTCACCGGTGGTGGCCCGGAGGACCCCGGAGCGTGGCTCAGGCGGAGATGGCGGGGGCGGCGACTCGGCGACGGCGGAGGATACGGCGACGCTCACGCTCGGACCGTCCCCCCCAGACGCCATGATCGATCCGGTTGACGAGGGCATACTCTAGGCATGCCTCCGCTACTGGGCAGTCGGCGCAGATTCGCTGCGCGGACTGCACGCCCAGCCCGTCACTCGGGAAGAAGACAGCAGGAGCGACTTCCCGGCACTTGCCTTCGGCCATCCAGTCGGTGTTCATCGGCGTGCTCCCTTCTTGCGGGCAAGTGTAGTCACGGAATCGCAACGAAAGCCCCTCCGGGCCGACTTTGACGAAATCCTTATCTTCGGCCCCGGGCTCCCCGCCGCCCGATCCGCCGCCGCCCGATCCGCCGGCTGGCGGCCCCCCGGCCGGGGGGCCCCCGGCGGTGTCGCCGGGCGGCGAGGCGGGGTGGCCGGCGCCGGGAACCGCTGCGCCGTACGCGCCCACCCCGTACGGGGCCCCGCCGTACGGGGTACCGCCGTACGGTGCCCATCCCTACGGGATGGCCGCGTGGCCACCGGCCCCGCCGCCGCAACGGGTGGTCCAGACCCTCACCCGCCGGAACTGGGTCTGGGTCGTCGGCGTGACCGCGGTGGTCGCCGCCCTGGTCGGCGCGGGCGTCGGGCTGTGGGTGGGGCTCGACCGGCAACAGACGGTCGTCGAGAAGTACTTCCCGAACCGCAGCGTGCTCGCCCATCCGACGGACGTGCAGGGGGTGCTCGCCAAGGTCGAGCCGGCGGTCGTGTCGATCGACACGACCCAGTTCACCGGTGGCACCGCGTCCGGGACAGGTAGCGGCGAAGTCGAAGGCGCCGGTACCGGGATGATCCTCACGCCGGACGGCGAAGTGCTGACGAACAACCACGTCGTCGCCGGGGCCAGCGCGGTCACGGTGACGCTCTTCGGGCAGACCAAGGCCCTCGGGGCCCACGTCATCGGCACGGACCCGACACAGGACGTCGCGCTCGTCCAGATCGACGGGGCACACGGCCTGCCCACGGTCGCGCTCGGTGACTCGGACAGCACGCAGGTCGGGGACGACGTCGTCGCCATCGGCAACGCGTTGGCCCTCCAGGGCGGCCCGACGGTCACCGAAGGGATCGTCTCCGCAGTCGGGCGTTCGCTGTCGGCCCGGTCCGACGTCTCCGGGGTCGACGAGCACCTCTCCGGCCTGCTCCAGACCGACGCGCCGATCAACCCAGGCAACTCCGGCGGACCGCTCGTCGACTCCCAGGCCCAGGTCATCGGGATGAACACGGCAGTCGCCCAGAGCGGCGGTGGTAACGCACCAGCTCAGGACATCGGGTTCGCCATCGCCATCAACACGATCAAGCCGCTGCTGCCCGGGCTCCTGACCGGCGGCACGGGTGGCGCCGGGGCGACCAAGCCGGGTAGCGGCGCCGGCGCCGGCGCCACCGCCGGCGCCGCCCCGTACCTGGGCGTCGTCGTCGAGAACGTGACAGCGACAACCGCCCGGGCGCACGGCCTGTCGACGACGTCCGGCGCGCTGGTGGTCGGCCTGGCCAAAGGTGGGCCGGCGGCCGACGCCGGGATCCGGACCGGCGACGTCATCGTCACCGTCGACGGCGCAGCGGTGGCCGACGTGGCGGCGCTCGTCAAGGATTCTGGCGGCCCACTCGCCCGGCGACACCGTCACGATCGGCGTCGACCGGGGGGACGGCGGTCGATGCTCCCGGTCACGTTGACCAACCCGCCGGGCTGAGGGGGCCGGCCTTCGCCGGCCCAAGCCGGGGCACGAGCGGACCGGGCCGACCGCCAGCCGGTACGCTGATCCCCCGTCCGCGCCGTTTCCCGGCGCCGCCGTTCGCCAGGAGGTGCGATGTCCCCGGAGCTCGAGGAGACCACGACCGAAGAGCCGGTCGAACCGATCGGCCATGTCCGGGTGGTGTACCTCGGCCCCGTCGCGCCCCACTGGGACGTCCAGTCCGACTTCGGGCCGCCGGACGTCATCGACGCCTTCCGTTACCGGGTGATCGCCCGGCTGGTCCTCCTCCCGCCGCACGATCCGCAGTTCCGCCGCAACCGCGAACGCGTCGTGCGCGACGCCGAGCGGGAGAACTTGACCCTCGACTGGGACCTTGGCTTTCCGGAGGAGACCGAGTAGCCAGCGTTTTCGGATAGTCGGCGTCTTCGGCTGGCCAGCGTCTCCGGCTGCCCAGCGTGTCGGGGCAGCCGACGTCGGCGGGGAGCCCGAGCGTCAGTCCTCGTCGGCGTCCGGCAGGTCGATCCGCTCCAGCCAGAGGCCAGGTGCGTCGACCTCGGCCGGCGTCGGCAAGTGCCGCTGGTCCGACCACAGCCGGGCCAACGCCGGTTCACCGGCTCGCTCGACGACGCCGCTCACGAAGGCCGCCCCCCGATCGACCTGGGCGCGGCTGAGGTCGAGACCGAGGAGGGCGCCGGCCGCCTGCTCACCGGCGGTGTCCTGCGTCCGGTAGCGGTACCACGCCTCGGCCAGCGCCGCCGGCGACCCGACCAACGTCCCGGCGACCGACGCGGTGATGTGGTCGACGTAGGCGCCGAGCGCCGTCGTGACGGCGATCAGCTGCTCGGACGTCCGCCGTTGGCCGGGTGAGAGGAGGTCGGCGAGGAGCGACTCCGGGTCGGCGAGGAGGTTCTGGAGTGACTCCATGTCGCCGGCTTCGCCGCCCAATCGCTCGGCCAGTCCGTCCTGGGCGGCCGCCGCGCCGGCCGAGACCTCTTCGAGCAGCGCGGTGATCCGCTCCGCTACGTGCGGCCGTGAGAGGACGGCGTGGGCGGTCAGCTCGTGGATGCAGACCCAGAGCCGGGTCTCGTCCGGCGGCAGGCTCCAGTCGGCGGCGAACTGTGCGACGTTCTCCGGGACGACGAGGAGCTCACCCGACGTGGGCCACGGGATCGGCAGCGCGTACTGACCGAGGGTGTGCCGGGCCAGGTGGCCGGCGGCCGATCCGAACTGCATCCCGACGAGAACCGGCCCCATCGTGTTCGCCAGCTGCCCGAGCAGGGCCTCGAGGCCGTCCGCGCCGCCGAGGCCGCCCAGGCCTTCGAGGTTGCCCAGTCCGCCGAGGTCGCCCAGCCCGCTGAGGTCCCCCAGGCCACCGAGGCCTCCGAGCTGGCTCAGCGGCGACTGGCCGGCGTCGGCCGAAGGGTCAGGGGTTTGGTCGCCGCCCGGCCGCCCGGTCGGCGGTTCGGCGCCCGTCCCGCCCGCCCGCTGGGCGGCCACGGTCTTCTCGATCAACGGTGCCCACGCCTCCAGGCATTTCAGCGCCCAGGCGCCGCGGCCGACCGGGACGAACGTGGCCGGCTGGCCGTTCACGCCGACGGGGAGGCCGGTGGCCTCGGCGACGTGGAGCTCGGCCACCCGGGCCAGCTCTTCGAGGGCGATCCGCTGGAGCGGGTCGGCGTTCGCCTCGGGCGCGCCGTCGGTGGCCACGTTGTGGGCGAGTGCCTTGGCCGCATCGAGCCACGGCGTGCCGCCGGCCTGGGTGCCGATCATCTTCAGCAGGTCACCCAGCAGGCCCTGCAGCGGGTTCCCGCCGGTTGGATCGTTCATCCCCACAGTCGCATGCTATGGCGACGAAGCGAGCGTCACATCGACGTCGAGCGTCGTTCCCTGTCGTTCGACGCCGAGGTGGACGGAGCTGCCCGGTCCGAGCACGTAGAGACGGGACCGCAGCTCGGCCATCGACCGGACCGGGGCGCCGTCCAGGGAGTCGATGACGTCGCCCGGTTCGAGGGCGTTGGCCGACGGTCCGGGAGCACCGACGGCGACGACCTGGGCACCGTCGGACGCGGGCCCGGCCGTGGTCGTCACGGAGTCGGCGGCCGTGACGGTCGTTTTGGTCGAGCTCGCCGGCGCGTCCCGGCCCTTCACGTCGAGCCACCCATGCTGGACGTAGCCGCGCTGGGCCAGCGCGTCGGCGACGCCGACGACGAGCTGAGAGGGCAAGAACACCTCTTCGCCGCCGCCCGATGCCGGGCGCCCGGAGCTGTCGAGGATGCCGATCACCCGGCCTGTCGAGTCGAGCAACGCCTCGCCGGGCATGGCCGGCACGACGGTGGCGCCGGTCGTCAACGCGGCCAGGCCGGCGGCGTCGCCGCCCTGGATGGCCGTCGCCACGGACTGGACGCTGCCGTTGGCCCACAGCGCGGCGTCCGCGCCTTTCGTCGAGCGAGCGGCCAGCGCCATGACCATCGTGGGGTGGCCCGGCGAGACGGTGGCGTCGTCGGCGAAACGGGCGACCGGTACGTCGGCGTCGACGCGGAGGAGCGCGATGTCGGAGTCGCGATCGACGGCGAGCACCGCGGCGCGGATCCGCGTCCCGCTGGCGGTGATCGCCGTGACGGACCGGATGCCGTCGACCGCGTCGGCCGTCGTGACGATCAGTCCCCCGGAGGCGACGGCGACCCCGCAGTCCTCGGCGACACCGCCGCCGTCCGTCGTCACCTCCAGGGCGACGATCGATCGCTCCGTCGCCTGTGCGGCGGTCGGCACGACCTTGCAACAGCCGCCCACCGCGCTGGCCACCGACGGTGGGTCGGCTGTTGACGACGGCGCGGTCCCGTTCCCGGATCCGGCGTTCGCCAGCAGCAGGACCCCAATGAGCACGGCCGCCGCCGCACCAACGCCAATGCCGATCGTCGCCAGGTGCGAGTGGCGGCGGCCCGGATGGCCGGGAGCGGGAAACGGCAGCATCGGCGCGCCTCCGGCGGTACCGCCGGCCCCGCCAGCGTCCGCGGTCGGCACCTCGGACGGGTGGCGCCAGGCACGGTCCCTTGGCGGGATCCATCCCTTCGGCGCAGCGTCCTCGTTGTCGTCGAGCGGTCCGCCGGTTGCCCGATCGTCGTCTCTCGCCCCGTCCGGTTCCGGTCCACCCCCGAAGGGATGTGGGCCTTGAGGGGTCACGAGGTCCGAGGTTACCGAGGCTCCGCCCGTCGTTGACGTCGCCCTGCGTGACGCCGACGTCGCTCCCGGCGGCAGACGTCGGCCCCTACCATGAGGCGAATGTCCCGAGACCTCGCCATCGATCTGGGCACGGCGAACACGCTCGTCTACGCCAAGGGCCGGGGCATCGTCCTCAACGAGCCGACCGTCGTCGCGCTCGACAGCCGGTCTCGAGAGGTCCTCGCCATCGGCGAGGAGGCCTGGCAGATGATCGGTCGGACGCCCGGCTACATCGTCGCGGTCCGGCCGATGCGTCAGGGCGCGATCACCGACTTCGACATCACCGAACGGATGCTGCAGGTGCTGCTCCGGCGGGTCGGCGTCGGCCGGCTCAACCGACCTCGCGTGCTCATCTGCGTCCCGTCCGCCATCACCCGCGTCGAGCGCCGAGCGGTCAAGGAGGCCGCCCGGCGAGCCGGTGCCGCGTCGAGCTACCTGATCGAACAGCCGATGGCCGCGGCCATCGGGGCCGGGCTGGCCATCCACGAACCGGTCGGCAACATGGTTGTCGACGTCGGCGGCGGCACGTCGGAGACCGCGGTCATCTCACTCGGCGGGGTCGTCGCCATGCGGGCCATCCGCTGTGGTGGCTTCGACCTCGATTCGGCCATCCAGACGTACGTCCGCACGGTTCATGGCGTCGCCATCGGCGAGCGGACGGCCGAGGCCATCAAGCTGGCCATTGGCTCGGCCCACACGTACGCCGGCGAGCAGCACGCCGAGGTCCGCGGTCGGGAGATCGTGACCGGCATGCCCAAGACCGTCCTGCTCTCGCCCGAAGAGGTCCGCGTTGCCCTCGAGGAGCTCGTCGCCCAGATCGTCGAGGCCGCCGTCACCTGCCTCGGCGACGCCCCGCCGGAGCTGGCTCAAGACATCATCTTCCAAGGCATCCACCTCGTCGGCGGCGGGTCCCTCCTGCGCGGTATGAACCAGCGGCTGGCCGACGGGACCGCCGTGCCCGTGCACCTCGTCGACACGCCGCTCGAATGCGTCGCCCTCGGGGCCGGCCGCTGCATCGAGTCGTTCGAGCGGCTCAGCTCCCTCTTCGCGTCGACCGACTGACCGCCGCCGAGCCGGTAGCCCGTCAGCCGTCGGGCGGGTCGTCGTCCAACAGCACCGACGCGGCCTGACGAACCTGCCAGTCCCGGTCGTCGAGGCTCCGGCGCAGCGCGTCGTCGGCCGCCGGGTCGTCGAAGGCCGCCAGTGCGACGACGGCGCGGCGGCGAACGGTCGGCTTGTCACCGAGCGCGGTCAGCACCGCCGCCAGCCCCGTCGGCACCCCGATGGCACCGAGTGCGGCGACCGCGGCCTCGCGGCACCGCGTATCGGCGTGGCTCCCGGCCACCTGGCCGAGGGCCGGCACCACACCGGCAACCTGCCGTTCGCCCAGCGCCCAGCAGGCGGCCTCGACGACCAGCGGATCGGGGTCGGCCAGTGCCCGCTCGAGCGCGGCGTCGACTGGTACGGGCTGGTCGCCGACCGTGGCGGCCTCCTGCGCGGCCCGCCGGCGAACGACGGGGGAGGGGTCGGCGAGGGCGTTGGCGACGTCGTCGGGCCCGAGCGCGGCGAGGCGCCCGAGCGCGCCCACCGCGGCGGCGCGGACGGACGGGTCGGGATCGGCTTGCGCCGCCCGGACCGTCGCTTCGTCGCCCCGATGGCCGGCGATCACGACGTCGCGCCGGCGGGTCGACGCGCCCGCTGGTTCGGCGGGTTCCGTGGCAGGATCGTCCGGCACCACCGCGAGTATGTCCGAACCCCGGTCCCCGTCCATCGAGCCAGTGCCGGCCGAGCCAGCGTCGACGGACGCCAGCCTCGGAGCCGGCCCGCCGGTCCCCGACGTCGTCGGCGCGCCGGCCCGTCGCCGGCGCTGGCCGATCGTCCTGGCCGTCGTCGTCGTCCTGCTCGCCATCCTCGTCGCCGTGGCCAGCCGGATCACGCTCAACTACTACGCCCTGACGCCGGGCCAGGCGCAGCCGGTCGGTCCGCTCGTCAAGGTCCCACCCGGCAAGGCGCATCCGCTCCACGGCCCGATCCTGTTGACCGACGTCTACGTGACGCCCGTGTCGCTGCTCGACTACCTGCCGACCCTGCTCGACTCCAACGCCCAGATCGTCAGCGCCAGCGAGCTGCTCGGACCGGACACGCCGGCCGATCAGCTGACGACCCAGGGCTACCTCGAGATGGCCCAGTCCCAGTCGGCCGCCAAGGCGGCGTCGCTCACCCGTCTCGGCTACTCCGTGCCCGAGCACGACGCCGGCGCGCTCGTCTTCGCCGTCCAGCCGGGTTCGCCGGCCGGCCCGCATCTCCAGGTCGGGCAGATCGTCACCGCGGTGAACGGTCACGCCACCGACGACGACTGTGCGTTCATCGCCGCCCTCCACCCCTACGGCCCCGGCGAGACGGTCCACCTGTCGGTCGAGCAGTCGACCGTCACCGCCAACGGCATCATCCGGCCCGGGCGGGTCGTCGACGAGCCGATCCGTCTCGGCCGTCGTCCGGCCGGTGGCGGCCAATCGTCCGGCTGTCCCGGTGTGCACGGCCCCTCGGCCGGGCTACCTCGGCGTCGTCGTCGAGACGCAGCAGGACTTCGACTACCCGTTCCCGGTCGCCGTCGACACCTCCGAGATCGGCGGCCCGTCGGCCGGGCTGGCGATGACGCTCGGCATCATCGACACGCTGTCGTCCGGCCACCTGACCGGCGGACGGACGGTGGCCGCCACCGGAACGATCACACCGACAGGCGCGGTCGGCGACGTCGGCGGCGTCGCCCAGAAGACCGTCGCCGTCGAGCGGGCCGGCGCCACCGTCTTCTTCGTGCCGCCCGATGAGCTCGCGGCAGCGAAGTCGAAGGACGTCCCGTCCCTGCACATCTACGCGGTCTCGTCGCTCGACGCAGGCGCTCGACGCCCTCCGACGCCTTGGCGGCCAGGTGCCGCCGGCACCGGTCCAGCCTGGGCAAACACCACATCAGAGCGGAGTGACGTCGTAGTCTTGATTCCATGCCCGACGATCGCCCGACGATCTCCTCCTCGCGGCTGACCGCGGCCGACGTCGCTCGGCACTCCTTCGGCACCGTCCGGCGTGGCTTCGACCCCCAGGAGGTCCGGGCGTACCTCGAGATGGTCGCCCGCGAGCTGTCGGCCTGGGAGCAGCACGACGAGGGCCTCCGCCAGGAGCTCGCCGACGCCGAGGAGCGGTCACGACACCCCGTGCTCGACGAGTCGACCCTCACCTCGGCGCTGGGTCAGCAGAGCGCGGCCGTCCTCCGCAACGCCCATGACGAAGCCGCCCGCATCACCCTCCAGGCCGAGAGAGGCGGCGGCCAGCGCCGTTCGAGAGGCCCAGCAACACGCCAGTGAGGCGCTCGTCCGGGCCGAATCGGGCGCCGCCGAGCGCATCGCCGAGGCCGAGATCGCCGCGGCGGCGATGCACCAGGAGGGGCGCGACGAGATCGCCATCATGCTCGACGCCGCCCGCGTCGAGGGCGAAGCCCTCGTCGAGCGGGCCCGGGAGCAGGGCCGGGCCATGATCGAGCAGGCCCAGGAGGCCCGCCGTCGCATCCTCGCCGACATGGCCCAGCGCCGCCGGGCCGTCACGCTGCAGATCGAGCAGTTCCGGGCGGCCCGTGACGAGCTGGCCGCCGCCGTCCTCGGCGTCCGCGACACCGTCGACCGCGTCGTCGGCGATCTCGTCCGGGCCGACGACGACGCCCGGGCCGCCGCCGCCGACGTCGCTCGCCGTCAGCCGAGTGACATGCCGAACAGCGCGCTCAACGCCGAGGTCGATCGGGCGATCGCCAACCTCGAGGGAACCGCCGGCGTCGTCTTCGATGTCGAGGACGCCGGGTCGTCCGCTCCGCCGTCCGCCATCGGCGGCCACCGGTCCGCTCCGCCGAGACGACGACGGTGCTCCGGCTGACGATGTCGCGGTCGAGGGCGCCGGCGCCGCGGTCGACGGGCCGTCCGAGGCCTCGACCGATCCGGGCGAACCGACCGACCCCGGTGGTGTCGACCCTCGCGGGCGACCCCGGCGACCCCGGCGACCTCGCGGGCCCGGACGACACTGGCCCGGACGACACTGGCCCGGTCGACACCGGTGACGATCGGCGGACCGAGCGATGTCGACGCGGTCGAGGATCTGTTCGCCCGGCTCCGGGCGAGCCATCCGGTCAACCCGTCCGGGCCGACGTCCGCCGCCGCGGTTGACGTGGTCGAGGTGGAGGTCGACGAGACGGTCGTCGTCGACGTGGTCGAGATCGAGATCGAGGCGGAGCCGGCACCGCCGGCCGACGAGGCGCCCGACGGGCCGGCTGGGCCGGCAAAGTCCGAGGAGGCCGAGCGCCGACGGCGGACGATGCCGCCGAGGTCGACGCGGCCGACGCCGCGGTCCTGGCCGCCCGGGCGGAGGTCCTCGACCCGATCGTCGCCAAGCTGGCCCGCCGGTTCAAGCGGGCGCTGCAGGACGACCAGAACCGACTGCTCGACCAGCTGCGCAGCAGTCCGGCCAACGGGGCCGGCGGGCTGCCGCCCGAAGAGGATCAGCGGGCGCTCTACGTCGACGCGGCGACCGCCCAGCTGCGGGAGGCCGCGGTGGCCGGGATCGCCTTCGCTCGGCGTCAGCTCGGATCGACCCGCGGGCGGCCGCCGGCGCCGGACGACGAGATGGTGGCCAAGGTGGCGTCCGGAGTGGCCGGTACCGTTGTCACGCTCCTCCGTCGCCGGCTGAGCGACGGGGAGAGCGGCGGCGGCCGACCCGGCCGACCGGGTGGGCGCGGCCTACCGCGAGTGGCGCGGGGTCCGCGTCGAGCGGCTCGTCGGTGACGCCGCTTTGGACGCGTTCTCGGCCGGCGTCACGGCGGCGGCCGGCCGGGCGGGGCTCCGGTGGGTGCTCGCCGGCGGCGGGACGGGCTGCGCCGACTGTGACGACAACGCGCTGGCCGGGGTGGTCGCCAAGGGCGAGGAGTTCCCGACCGGCCATCACCATCCGCCGGCCCACGCCGGCTGCCGGTGCCTCGTCATCCCGACCCCAGCCTGACGTTGACCGCCATCTAGGCTGCACCCGGTGCGGACCCCCCAAGACCTGCCGGCGCGCGCCCCGCGGGCGAAAGGCCGGGCGCGCTGGTGGATCATCGGCGCAGTCGTCGTCCTCGTCGTCATCCTCGCGTCGCTCAAGTCGTTGGCGACGCTCTATACCGACAGCCTCTGGTTCTCGTCCGTCCAACTGCACAACGTCTGGTCGACGCTGCTGGCGGTAAAGGTCGGGCTGTTCGCCTCGTTCGGGGCGATCTTCTTCGTCGGTCTCTGGGTCAATCTCGTGGTCTGCGACCGCATCGGCATCCGCACGGCCACGCTCGAACCGGACGACGAGCTCGTCCGCCGGTACCAGCAGGCCGTCCGGCCGTACTCCCGGCGGATCTACGCGGCGATCTCGTTCGTGTTCGCGCTGATCGCCGCGTCCGGCACCGTCGGCGAGTGGAACAACTGGATCCTCTTCACCCACGCCCAGTCGTTCGGCGTCAAGGACCCGCAGTTCGGGATGGACGTCGGGTTCTTCGTCTTCCGGCTGCCGTTCCTGCAGTTCCTCGTCGACTGGGGCCTGATCGTCCTCGTCGTCATGCTCGTCGTCACCGCCATCTTCCACTACCTGAACGGCGGCATCCGAGCCCAACGCACGCCGCCGCGTGTCCGGCCGGCGGTCAAGGTGCACCTGTCCGTCCTGCTGGCTCTCATCGCTCTCGTGAAGGCGGCCGGCTACGTGCTCCAGCGGTTCCAGCTCGACACGTCGACGAACGGCTACGTCGAGGGCGTCGGTTACACCGACGCCCACGCCCGTCTGCCGGCCCTCGAGGTCCTCTTCTTCATCTCGCTCTTCGCGGCGGCGATCCTGCTCTACAACATCCGCCGGCAGGGCTGGACGCTGCCGGTGCTGGCCATCGGCATCTGGGCGTTCGTCGCTCTCGTCATCGGCGTCATCTACCCGGCCGTCCTCCAGGTGTTGAAGGTCAATCCGGCCCAGAGCACGCTCGAACAGCCGTACATCAAGCGGAACATCGCCGCCACGCGCGCCGCCTACGGCGTCACACACGTCAAACAGGTCCCGTTCGAGGGCAACACGACGGTGTCGGCCAACACGGTGGCCGACAACGCCACAACGCTGGCCAACATCCGGCTCTGGGACCCCGACCCGAGCATCTCGCTCCCGACGTTCCAGAAGCTGCAGGGGCTCCGGTCCTACTACCAGTTCCAGACGGTCGGCATCGACCGGTACACAGTCGGTGGGACCCTCCGCCCGGCCCTGGTCGGCGTGCGGCAGCTCAACCCCAACGACCTGCCGTCGACCAGCTGGGTCAATACCCACCTCCAGTACACGCACGGCGAGGGGATCGCCCTCGCCCAGGCGAACCAGACGACGTCCAACGGCAACCCGGTCTTCTCCATCAAGGACATCCCGCCGGTGTCGTCCAAGGGACTGCCGAAGATCACCCAGCCCGACGTCTACTTCGGACTCAACGACCCCGGCTACGTCGTCGCCGACTCCAAGCAGGCCGAGCTCGACTACCAGAAGGACACAGGCGTCGACGTCGAGACCCACTACCAGGGCACCGGCGGCGTCAAGATGGGCTCGTTCTTCACGAAGGCCGCGTTCGCCGTCCGGCTCGGCGACTTCAACCTCTTGATCTCCGACCTGATCACGCCCCAGTCGAGGATCATGTTCGTCCGGACAGTCGTCGGCATGGCCCAGAAGGCGGCACCGTTCCTCAGCTTCGACAACGACCCGTACTCGGCCGTCGTCGACGGCCACATCGACTGGATCCTCGACGCGTACACGACGACCGCCGAGTACCCGTACTCGCAGAACGCCGACACCCAGCAGGTCCCGCCGGGCAGCGGTCTGCCGGGCAGCTACAACTACGTCCGGAACTCCGTCAAGGTCGTCATCGACGCCTACAACGGGTCGATGACGTTCTACGCCATGGACAACGACCCGATCCTCCGGGCCTACGAGTCGGCGTTCCCGCACATGTTCACGCCGGCGTCCGCCATGCCCGAGGCGCTGGCCGCCCACCTGCGGTACCCCGAGGACCTCTTCTCGGCTCAGGCCGCTGTCTACGGCCGCTACCACATCACGTCGCCGTCGAACTTCTACACCGCCGGTGACGCCTGGAACCTCTCGCCGACCGCCGGCGTCGGGTCGCCGTCCAACGCGCTCGCCGTCACCGTGACGACCAATGCCCAGGGCCAGGTCACCGGCGGCGCGCCCCAACGAATGTCCCCGCTGTACCAGGTGCTCGAACAACCCGGCCAGCAGACGCAGTCGTTCACGATCTCCGACGCCTATGTCCCCGCGTCCCAGGGCGCGTCGATCCAGAACCTCTCTGCGTTCATGATGGCCGGGTCCGATCCGGGCCAGTACGGGCAGCTTCGCGTCTACGTGACGACCCCCGGCCACAGCGTCGTCGGTCCCGCCCTTGCCGACTCGTACATCCAGCAGTCGAGCACAGTGTCGCAGAAGATCAGCCTGCTCGATCAGCACGGCTCACAGGTCGTCCTCGGCAATATCCTCATGGTCCCGATCGACCAGTCGATGCTGTACATCCGCCCGCTCTACACCGAGTCGACCGGCAACCCACAACCCCAGCTGAAGTACGTCATCGCGGTCTTCGGTCAGAAGGTCGGGATGGAGACATCGCTCGACGCCTCCTTGAACAAGGTGCTCGGTACCCACCTCGGGACAGCGACATCGGCCACCGGGACAAACAGCAGCCAGCCCACCCCGGGCACAAACCCGGCGGCGTCGTCCGCCGTCGCCCAAGCCCAGCAGGACCTACAGCAGGCCGCCCTGGACTACGCCAAGGCCCAGACCGACCTGAAGGCGGGCAACCTCGGGACATACCAGAACGACATCGCGGCCGAGCACGCGGAGGAGACAGCCGCCAAGAGCCTGCTCGGGTCGACCGGCTCGCCCACGACCACCACCACGGCGCCGTCGTCCACGTCACCGTCGAAATCGTCGTCCAAGGCGGGCGCGACGACCACGACCACCGCGGCCAAAGGCACCGGCAGCGGGACGACGGCCAACCACAAGGCGGCCAGTACCGGCGGCGCAGCGTCGAGCACGACGTCGACGACCGGCTTGAGCTCCAAGGCGAGCACCGGCACGGTGGGCGGGTCGAAGGGATCGGCGTCGAACGGCTCGTCCGGCACGTCTTCGACCACGACCACGTCGACAACAACATCGGCCAACGAGGCCTGACTCGAGCGGCTCGGCCGCCGGGAGCTCAGGGCGCTCGTCGGCCCCCCGTAGCGGCAACGGTCGCGGCGTGGGATGATCAACACGCAGCGCCTCCCATCCAAAGAACGACGAGTGCGGAAGGTGATCTCGTGGGCTTTCTCGACAAGGTGAAGGAGCAGGCGGCCGTGGCCACTGCGGTGGCCAAGGACGCGGCCCAAAAGGGCCAGGCCAAGCTGGACGACTACCAGGCCAAGCGGGACGCGGATGCCCTGCTTCGCGACCTCGGAGCCGTCGCTTACGCCGAGCAGACCGGTCGGGGCACCGCCACGACCGCGACGGACGTCGAGCAACTCATCGCCAAGCTCCAGGCGCATGAAGCGACCCACGGGCCGATCGACCTGTCGCCGTCGGCCTCCCGGCCGGGCGCTCCGGGCTCACCCGGGCCCGGCTACTCCGGGTCGTAGCTGACCCGGCAGGCCGGCGCCGTTCCCGTTCCGCCTAGGTCGAAGGTGCCGGCGGAGTGATGGGTGCCGGCGGCGGGGGCGGCGGCGGCGGGGGAGCAGCCGATGGTGCCCACGGGCTCGGCTCCTTCAGGAACCGCAGGCCCGGCGACACCATGTCGCGGTGCGTCGTCAGGATCAACAAGGCCACCACTGCCACGTAGGCCGTGACGATCAGGGCCTCGCCGGCCAGGGTCCGGCTGACCCCGAAACCGAACACCCCGGGGCCGGCCAGCACGAACACCAGGTACACCGCGGCGATAGCCGACAAGAGCAGCATCAGGACCGATACGAACGCGACCGCGGCCACGTAGCTGCGAGCGATCCGTTGCGACGGGCCGGCCGTGCCATCGGCCACGGCGAACCGCAGGCCGCGCCGCAGGTGCACCACCAGCACCGCCACGCTCACCACCGTGATCAACCCACCCAGCACCGCCCCCCGGGCCACCGCGTCGCCGACCCCCGGGCCGGTGGACCCGATCAACGACACCACCGACTCCACCACCGCCACTGACCCGACCACGGCGGTCAGCAAGGTGACGAACGAGATGCCGAACAGGTACACCGACAGCGGTCGTCGACCCGTCGGGTCCGGGTCGGCCCGGTTGGACACGATCACGATCACGAGGATCCCGACCACCGTGAGCATCACCACCAGCCCGAGCAGGCTCAGCAACAGGGTGATCAGCACACCGGTATCGACGATGCCGCCGACGGCCTGCGGGGCGTGAATGTGCAACGGCGTCGGTTGCTGGAGCGTCCCCAGTCCCGATCCGCCGAGGGACCCGCCGGAATCCACTGCCGAATGTGCTTGCGTTTGTCACCGCTCGCCGACCTCCCCCGATGGCCCGGTCTGGGCACAGCGGCGAAGCCTATCGGTCAGGCCGTGGACAGCGCCGGGACCAGCGCCGACGAGAGGGTCGGCGGTGGCCCTCGAGTCAGAAGCGCTCCCGGCGTACGGTGGCGCGCCGGCCGCGGATCTTGGTGCCGCGCAGCGATTCGATCACCTCGTCGACGGCATCCTCGGGCACGTCGACGAGCGAGAAGCGCCCGGAGATCTCGATGGCGCCGATGTCGCGTCCGCTGAGGCTCGTCTCGCCCGTGATGGCCCCGACGAGGTCCTGAGGCCGTAGTCCGGCCTCCCGGCCGAGGCTGACGTAGAGCCGGGTCGTCCCGGGCCCACCCCCCGCGCCGGTCCGCTGGTTCCGGCCGGGGCGGGCATTGCGAGCTCGCCCAACCGGTGGCACCGAGACGGCGACGTCCGGGATGTCCTCCTCGTCGTCGGGTCCCCCCGTCGCGGCGTGCGCCAGCTTGACCGCGGCCAGCGCCACCTCCATCACGTCGAACTCCTCGGTCAGCGACTCGACGACGACCCGGAAGCCGTCGAGGTCGTCGTCGAGGAGGCTCTCGCGCAGCGCGGCACGGGTCAGGTCGAGGCGACGGGCCCGAAGGTCGGCCACCGTGGGGATCTTCTCGACGGTGATCTTCTGCTTGGTCGCCCGCTCGATCGTCTTCAGCATCCGGTGCTCGCGCGGCTCGGCCAGCGTGATCGCCACGCCCTCCCGGCCGGCCCGCCCGACCCGCCCGATGCGGTGCACGTAGGACTCCACCGAGGAGGGCACGTCGTAGTTGACGACGTGGGTGAGCTGCTCGATGTCGAGCCCGCGCGCGGCCACGTCGGTGGCGATCAGGAGATCGGCCGTCCCGCCCCGCAGCCGCCCCATCACCCGGTCTCGCTGCTCCTGGCTCATCCCGCCGTGCAGCGCCTCGGCGCGGTAGCCGCGGCCGTTGAGCGTCTCGGTGAGCCCGTCGACGTCCTCGCGGGTCCGGCAGAAGACGAGGGCTGCGGCCGGCGACTCGACGTCGAGGATCCGCCCGAGGGCCGCCGCCTTGTGGGCCCGCTGGCACGACGTAGGCACTGTGCCGCACCCGGGGCGACTCGTCGCTGTTGCGCACCTCGTCGCCCGATGCGGATCCGCGTCGGCTCGCGGAGGTGCTGGCGGGCGATGGCGTCGATGCGCTTGGGCAGCGTCGCCGAGAAGAGCACCGTCTGACGGCCCGGTGGCGTCTCGGCGAAGATCGCCTCGATGTCCTCGGCGAAGCCCATGTCGAGCATCTCGTCGGCCTCGTCGAGGACCATCACCTGGAGCGAGTCGAGCCGTAGCGTGCGCCGTCGCAGGTGGTCGAGGGCCCGGCCGGGCGTGGCCACGACGACGTCGACGCCCGCCTCGAGCGACCGCAGCTGGCGGCCGATCGGCTGGCCGCCGTAGATCGGCACGACGCGGACGCCGAGTTGGCGGCCGTAGTGGTGGATGGCCTCGGAGACCTGCATCGCGAGCTCTCGGGTCGGCACCAGGATCAGGGCCATGGGCTCTCGGCCGCGCTCGCCGACCGCGAGCCGCTGGAGGATGGGGAGGGCGAACGCCGCCGTCTTTCCCGTCCCGGTGGCGGCCTGGCCGAGCAGGTCGTGTCCCCGCAGCAGAACGGGGATCGCTGCTTGCTGGATCGGCGTCGGCTCCTCGTAGCCCAGCGTGGCGAGCGCCGCCAACAGCTCGGGCCGCAGGCCCAGCTCGGCGAAGGTGGTCGATTGCTCCGTCGCCGACTCGGTCACTGCCGTCCTTGCTCCCAATGAGGCGGTGCTGGATGCACCAACGGGAGAGGCCACTCTACGGCTCGGTGGCGGCCGCTCGGACCGGTCGGGTGAACCGACGGCAGCGCACCACCGATGGGGCCGGTCAGCGCGCCGTCCGCTACGTAGTGACGGCCTCGACGGGGAGCTTCGCGAACTGGTCGTCGACGAGCACCACGCTCCGGCCCTCCCGCTCGAGGAGGCTGGCGGCGATGCCGGCTCGGAAGCCCGCCGCGCAGTGGACCCACAACGTCCCGTCGGGGATCTCGGTCAGATGGTCCGGCAGCTCGTGCAGCGGCAGGTGTACCGCACCCTCCAGATGGCCGGTGGCCCATTCGTCGTCTCGCCGGACGTCGAGAGCGACCTGGCCGGGCCGTCGACTGGCTTCGACCAGGTCGACGAAGCCGCGTACGGGATAGGAGCGGACCTGGCGCTCGAGGACGGCCGGCGGGAGCTCTCCGACGTACGCGCCCGCCAGCTGGTCGATACCGATGCGCGTGAGGTCGAGCTGGGCATGGGCCAGTCGCTCGGCCGTCTCGGCCATCAGGATCGGGGCCGTCCCTTCGGGGAGGAGCCAACCGAGATAGGTCGAGAACTGGAGCGAGTGCTCGACGTTGACCGATCGGACGAGATGCGATCGGGCGAAGGTGGAGCGCACCCGGAGGTCGACCACCCAACTGCTCCCACCGAGGGCTCGCTGGAAATCCTTCGCGTCGAGGGTCGGTGGGAGCGTCGGATCGGGTTCCGCCGCTCCCGCCAGGTTCCGAGTGGCCATATGTCGGTAGTAGCTCGGGTAGGCCGTCAGGCCGGACAGCAGCTGACGGACGAACACGTCTTCGTCCAGGGCCCGGAATGCCAGGTTGGTGCTCCGCTGCTCCCCGATGGTCGACCCGTCGACGTCGCCGCTGGCTCCGGGGGAGCAGAAGCTGCCGAAGCCGTGGGTGGGAAGGACCTGCACCGAATCCGGAAGGCGGCCCAGAACCTGGACCGACCGGAACTGCCGGCGGGCCAGCGGCTCAGCATGAACGTCACCGGCGAGGTCGGTCCGACCGGTCGAACCGTAGAGGAGCGAGCCGCCGGTGCACGCGAGTACCGGACGACCCTGGTCGATCGCCAGGTACGAGACGTGGTGGGCGGTGTGCCCCGGCGTCGCCACGACCTTGAGCGAGAACGACGGGCTGACCGTGATCTCGTCACCGTCGCGAACGGGGTGACGCTCGAAGGCCGTCCGCTCCCCGGCCGCCACGAGGTACGGGACCCCGAGCCGGGTGGCCAGGGCCGATCCCCCGGAGACGTAGTCGTTGTGGATGTGGGTCTCGGCAACGAAGGTGATCCGGAGGCCGGCGGTCGCTGCCGCGGTGATCACCCGATCGATGTCTCGCGGGGCGTCGACCACGACGGCGGCTGCTCCGTCGTGGATCAGGTAGGTGCGGTTGCCCAGCTCCGGTACCGCCAACGTCAGGGCTTCGATCATCGGTCGACGACCTCCCTTCAGTCCGTTGGTTGCTCAGGATCACCTGCAGTCTGACGGTCCGGCCTGAACGACGACTGGGAGTTCGATAGGCAAATAGCTCAATTTCGCTAAGAAGAGTGTAATTAGGGTCCGAGCCGGCTCAAGAGGCGATGACCGCCACGCTGGTACGACCGCCGTCGACGTCGATCACGCTCCCGTGCACGAACCCGGCTTCGTCGCTGGCCAGGTACACCGCGGCAGAGGCGATGGCGTCGGGCAGACCGCTCGCGCCAGCGGGGGTCCCAGCCATCATCACCTCGGCCGGATGGCGGCCGGGGTCGGTGCCATCTCGATGGGGAGTGCGGATGACGCCGGGCGAGATGGCGTTGACCCGGACGCCCGACGGTCCGAACTCCGCCGCCCACGCCCTGGTCAAGGTTTCGATCGCGCCCTTGGTGGAGCTGTAGAGCGCGCTGGCGATGCCCAGGCGGGCGATCCACGACCCCAGATTGATGATCGCCCCGCCACCGGCGTCGACCATGGCCGGAGCGACCGCGCCCGTCAGAAAGTACGGCGCCTTGACGTTGACCGCGTAGACCTCGTCAAAGGTCGTCTCGTCGGTCGTCGCGGTGGTGGTGCGAGGAAAGATGCCGGCGTTGTTCACCAAGATGTCGATCCGGCCGCCCAGTGCTCGGGTCGCCCGGGTGGCCAGGGTCGTGGACGCGAGCGGAGACCCATCGAGGTTCGCCGCGACGAACGCCGCCTGCCCACCGCCCGCACGGATCCGATCGACAACCTCCCCGCCGCGTTCGTGGCTGCGACCGCTGACGACGACGTTGGCGCCCTCGGCCCCGAACGCCAGGGCGATGGCCCTCCCGATGTTGCTCGTCGCCCCGGTGACGAGGGCCGTTCTGCCGTCGAGTCGCGTCCCCATGGCCTGCCTCCGTCCGGCGGTCCTGAAGTAGACCACGTAGTCCAGAACCGTACCGTAAATGGACCATTGGGTCCAGAAAAGTTAGGCTGGTCGGGTGCCGCCGTCGAAGCTGACCCCGAAGGGCGCGGCCACCCGCGATCGAATCGTGGGCGCAACGGCGGATCTGGTGCTGGCCCGAGGCATCGGCCACACGAGCCTGGACGACATCGGGGCGGAGGCGGCGACCAGCAAGGGCCAGCTCTTTCATTACTTCCCGAAAGGCAAGACCGAGCTAGTGGCCGCCATTGCGTCCCTACAGGGCGAGCGGGTGCTCGACGCCCAACGACCGTACCTCGACGCCCTCGACAGTTGGGACGCCTGGGAAGGGTGGCGCCGTGCCCTCCTTGCCCACTACGGATCCCAGCCGCACTGGGGATGTCCGATCAGCGCCTTGGCCCGTGACGTCGCCGGAGACGACCCCGAGCAGGCACGAGAGCTCACGGCGTATATGGACCGGTGGCGTGGCTACCTGGAGGCCGGACTCGATCGCATGCGTTCGGCGGGCCTCCTCCGGCCGGATGCCGAACCCGGCAGGCTGGCACTCTCGACCTTCGCCGCGCTGCAGGGCGGTCTCCTGCTCACCCAGACCATGCAGTCGCTCGAGCCCCTCGAAGCGGCGTTGGACGGCGCCCTCACCGCGCTGCGCGCCGCCGGTACCGAGGGCGTCTCGCGAGCCGAGGGAGATGCTCGATAGGGATCCCACGGCCTCGCTCGGTGCGGCGGCCCAGAGAGCCCATCCCCGCGGCGTTCGGACGCAGGCTCAATCGGCCAGACCCCAGGGACCAGTTCCCGAGATCTTCCGAGGCGAGATACGGGTGACGAACCCTTCGGGCCAGTCGTCTCCGGCCGGCGGGAACTGGCCATGGGTGATCCGGCGCAGCACGGGTACCGCCCCACCCTCCTCGACGCGCGCCATACCGTGGATCACGAGATAGGGGCTGAACCCCTCGAAGGGGACATCGGACTCGATCGAGAGCGTCACCCGGGGATCGCGCCGAATGTTCCGCAGCTTCACGTGATCGGCGAGATGGCCGGCCACGATCTCGTCACCGTCCCAGCCGACATAGACACAGGTCACCTGCGGGGTGCCGTCCCGGTTGATGGTGGCTAGATGGACGAGTCGCCCGGAGTCCACCGCGGCCCGAGTGGTGTCGTCGAGCCGGATGGCGTCCCCCGGGGCGAGCTCGTCGCTCATGCGACCAGGGATGCTTCGAGGGTGATGTCGGGTACACCGGCCAGCGCTCGACCGACCGGACAGCCAGCCTTGGCCGCCGCGGCGTGCTCCGCAAACGCAGCTTCATCGAGTCCCGGCACCCGGCCGACCGTGACGAGGTCGATCTTGGTGATGGTCGGGGCGTCGTCGACGCGTCGCAAGGTGACGGTGGCCTCCGTCTTCACCGAGTCGGGTGGGTGACCGGCCTGGGCCAAGAGGTTGGAGAGGGCCATGGAGAAACAGGCGGCGAAGGCGGCGGCGATCAACTGCTCCGGGTTGGACCCGGGACCGTCCTCGAACCGGGACTTGAAGGTGTAGCCCCCACTGATGGTGTCGCCCGCCGTGAAGGTGCCGGTGCCCGAGGGCACGTCACCCTTCCATTCCGCAGTGCCTTTCGCCGGCATGTACGCCTCCTGACTCGGTAGTTCCGTCCCGTTCGGTCTCAACCTATGGGCCTCGGCAGTCGCTCCCGACGCGCCGAGCCGCACAATGAGATCCCTCGGCGTGGGCCCGAGCACGGTGAACTACCAGGTCTGGAGCAGACCGGGCGATCAGCCGGCCGTCACCGATCGCAACTCCTCCATCGACTCGCTCATCAGCCGTCGGAACGCCGTCGAGTCGTCCTGCTCCACCCAGGCGGCAAAGGCCACGTGGAACACGGTCACGCCCGCCTGGGCGGCGAGGATCGCGACATTGACGGAGAAGCCCCGGCCGACGAGCGCCGCCTCGATCGAGCCGACGAGGTTCTGAAGCTTGATCAGCTCACGCTCGCGCAGTTCCGGGTTGGCCTCGATGATCCGGGCCCGAACGCGGGCGAAGTCGTGACGTTCGACGAACATCTCCGCCACCCCATCGAATCCGGTCGTTACTGCGGCCAGCGGAGTCGCCGCCGGCGGCGCGGCGGCCACCGCGTCAAGCCAGACGCGCTCGAGCTCCGTCGATCCGCTGAACAGCACCTCACGCTTGTCGGAGAAGTAGCGGAAGAACGTTCGCTTCGTCAGCCCGGCGCGCTCGGCGATCTCGGCGACGGTCGTCGCCTCGTAGCCCTGTTCCGCGAACAGCGTGATGGCGGCCTTGGCAAGGCGGCCTGCCGCGTCTGGTTTCCAGCGTGCCATCGGTGGTCGAGCGTAGTTGATGACACCGAGTGCCATACGTCTGTTATGGTGATGGCACCAAGTGACATCCCCGTCTCGATCGGAGTACCCCATGCGCGTTTTCGTCACCGGCGCCTCAGGCCACATTGCCTCGGCCGTCATTCCCGAACTGCTCGACCACGGCCATCGGGTCGTCGGCCTTGCCCGCTCTGCGACATCGGCGAAGACCGTGGCGGCGCTCGGCGCCGAGGTCCGCCGGGGCGACCTCGACGACCTCGACGGTCTTAAGGTCGCGGCCGCCGAGGCCGACGGCGTGATCCATCTCGCCTTCAAGCATGAAGCACTGCGCACCGGTGACTTCCTGGGCGCGGTCGACTCGGACCTCGCAGCCATTCAGGCCATCGGCGAGGCGCTGGTCGACACCGACAAGCCCTTCGTGACGACCGGCGGAACCCTGATGCTGGCGATGGCCGGCATCACGGGTCGCCCCGGCACCGAGGAGGATCGGTCAGATGGTGGTCCCCGAGTCGACGCGGAGAACTACACGCGCTCGCTGGCCCGACGAGGGGTGCGTTCCTCCGTCGTGCGGCTGGCGCCGATGGTCCACAGCGACCTCGACCATCACGGCTTCACCTCGGTCTTGATCGACTGCGCCCGCGAGAACGCCGTCGCCGGTTACCTCGCCGACGGCGCCAACCGTTGGCCGGCGGCCAACTCCTACGACATCGGCGTGCTCTACCGCCTGGCGATCGAGAAGGGGCCCGCCGGCTCGACCTTCCACGGCGTTGGCGATCTCGGGATTCCGTTCAAGGTGATCGCCGAGACGATCGCGGGCAGGCTCGGCATCGAGACCAAGAGCATCACTGAGGAGGAGGCCCCGACGTACCTTGGCTTCCTCGCCGGGTTCGCGGGCTTGGACAACCCAGTCGCGAACGAAGAGACCAGGCGCGTGCTCGGCTGGGAGCCGACCCACCCTGGATGGGTCGAGGACGTCCAGACGGGCCGCTACGTCGGCTGAGCGACGCCCGCTCCGCTCGTCCGAAGCATGCGGGGTCGGGCGTCGAGTACGCCCGAGAGCCGGTTCCTATGTGGCGAGGGTGCCGTACGTGGGCGCACCGTCGGTCTCGTACGTGAGGTGGAGCGTGCCGTTGGTGTAGCTGACCGATCCCGTCAGCCGGAGCGCGGTTGGCACGGTTCCTCCGTCGAACACCTTCTTGCCGCCGCCCAGCACCAGTGGGTACACCCACAGGTTCAGCCGGTCGACGAGGCCGAGGCCCAGTAGTGACTGCACGAGGTTCAGGCTGCCGATGACGTGGAGCTCCTCGTGACGTTCCTTGAGTGAGGTGACGCTCTCGCCGATGGACTCGGTCAGAACGGTCGAGCCGTCCCAGGCCAAAGGGTCGGCGAGCGTTCGGCTGGCCACGTACTTGGGAACCCGGTTGAGCAGACTGGTGAACGGGATCTCCTCGGGTGCGGTCGGCCAGTATCCGGCAAAGATCTCGTAGGTCCGTCGGCCCAGAACCAAGGCGTCCATCCGGCTGGCTTGCTCGAAAAGGACGGCGGCGGTCTCGGGGCCCCGCAGTGGCCCCTGCCATCCACCGTGCCCGAAGCCACCGTCGCGGTCCTCGTCGGGCCCTCCCGGCGCCTGAGCCACCCCGTCCAGGGTCATGAACTCGGTGACGACCAGCCTGCCCATGATGGTTTCCTCTCTGTCGCGGCGAGTACTCGTGTAGACGCCGTCGACGTGCCGGAATCATCGGCGCCTCCGCTGGCCATTGCGAAGGGGTTCGCAGATCGTGCAGTCGGCGAGCGACGGCCGCAGTGAGAACCGTCGCGCCGCCGTCGTTTTACCGTCAAGGCCGCGCCCATAGCTGTGGCGCACCGCCAGCGCCCAGCGCCCAGTTGACCGATCGAAACCCGGAGCGGGATAGAACTTGAACCGATGGAAGTGGAACGTCGACTAGAAGAGCTCGGGCTCGCCCTGCCGGCGCCAGCCGCCCTCCCTCCAGGGGTCGGAGATCCCGTTCGCCTGGGTGCGCGTGCGCGGCAATCGGGCCTACGTCTCCGGCCACGGCGCCCTCGATCCGAGCGGCTCGCCGGCGGGGCCCTTCGGCTCCGTCCCCGACGAGGTGTCCCTCGAGGACGCTCAGCGTTCGGCGCGTCTCGCCACCCTGGCGATGCTGGCCAGCCTCAAGTCGGTGATCGGCGACCTCGATCGCGTCGTGGCTTGGCTCATGGTCAGCGGGCACGTCAACGCCGCACCCCGGTACCCGCAGACGACCGCGGCGATGAACCCCGCTTCCGAGCTCATCCTTGCGCTCTACGGCCCCGTGGCTGGCGTCCACGCGCGCACGGCCATCGGTGTCGCCGCGCTGCCCCTCAACCTGCCCGTCGTCATCTCGGCCGAGGTGGAGATCGCCGCGGCCTGAGCCGGTCCGGCTGGTCGCAACGCCGAATCGACCATCTCGAGGAGCTCGTCCGTAGGGCGATGTAGCCGGCGGCCGCCGCTACGGTGCGATCATGCGACGACGTCTCCTCGGCGGTACCGGCATCTCGGTCAGCGAGTTTGCTCTCGGGACGATGATGTTCGGGGCGATGGGGAACTCGGATCACGACGAGTCGGTCCGGATGATCCACCGGGCCCTCGACGCCGGTATCAACTTCGTCGACACGGCCGACGTCTATTCCCAGGGCGAGTCCGAGGTCATCGTGGGCAAGGCGCTCAAGGACCGGCGGGATGCCGTGGTGCTCGCCACTAAGTTCAGCCTCCCCATGGGTGAGGACCCCAACGAGCGGGGTGGCTCGCCCCGCTGGATCAAGCGGGCGATCGACGACAGCCTTGGGCGGCTCGGCACGGACTACGTCGACCTCTACCAGATGCACCGGACCGACCCGGCGACCGACATCGACGAGACGCTGGCCGCCCTCTCCGACCTCGTGCGAGCCGGCAAGGTCCGAGTGATCGGCTCGTCCCTGTTCCCACCCGATCAGATCGTCGAGGCCCAATGGGTCGCCGAGCGCCGGGGCCACCACCGCTTCCGGACCGAACAGCCGCCCTACTCGATCCTCTTGCGCGGCATCGAGGCCGACATGCTGCCCGCGGCCCAGCGCTACGGCATGGGAGTGCTGACCTTCGGGCCGCTCAGCTCGGGCTGGCTCTCCGGTCGAGCCGACCCGACGATCGGACATCGAGCGGCCGGCCGCGGCTCCCGGCTCTTCGACATGACGACGCCGGGCAATCGAGCGAAGCTGGCGGCCGTCGAGGAGCTCACCGCCTTGGCCGCCGAGGTCGGTCTTCCGCTGTCCCATCTGGCCACGGGCTTTGTTAGGGCCCATCCGGCGGTGACGTCGGTCATCATCGGACCCCGTCGGCCCGAGCACCTCGACGACCTGTTGGAAGGGGCGGAGGTCGACCTTGGCGAGGACATGCTCGACCGGATCGACGAGATCGTGCCCCCCGGGGTCGACGTCAATCGGGACGACATCTTCTACGACGCGCCGGCACTGATCGACAAGCGGCTGCGCCGTCGGCCGCCGCGCTCCTGACGTTTACGTTGAACAACCAGCCCGAGGTCAGCCAGCCCTTTGGTACGTGAGGATGACGGTCTCCCCGGCCGGATCGACACCGGCCAGGCGGAGGTCCCTGGGCGTCTTGTTCCCGGTGAACAGCTGCTTCCCCGCCCCCAGCACCGTCGGGTAGACCATGAGCCGATACTCGTCCACCAGGTCGAGAGCGGCCAACCCGGCCACCAGTTGCAGACTGCCGTTGACCAAGATGTCGCCGGACAGTTCATCCTTCAGCCGCTTGACCGTTCGCCAGAGGCCGTCCGGGTCGACAACGGTCGAGTTCCGCCACGCCGGGTCCGTCAGCGTGGCCGACACCACGTACTTGGGCATGTCGTTGAACTTGTCGGCGAAGTCGCCGGACTGCGACGGCCACGCCGCGGCGAACCCCTCAAAGGTGACCCGGCCGAGCAGGAGGGCGTCGCTCGCCATGGCCTCGTCGAGTTTGAACCGGTCGCCTTCGTCGCCCCTGGGGAACTTGAAGGCCCAACCGCCGAATGCCGTCTTCTCGGAACCGCCCGGATCCTCCGCCACGCCGTCCACCGTGACGAATTGCGATACGACCACCTTGCCCACGGTCTGTGCCTCTCTTTCGATTGTCCGTTGGCGGTGTTGACGTTCGTCTGGCGCCGAACTCATCGGTTGGTGGTGACCAGCGGCCGCCGCCCGGCTCGACAAGAATTCCCGACTCGGGCGACGAGCGGGATCGGTCCCGTCGCCCGGACGTAACCCGGCGAGACGGAAGGGAGACCGATGGTCAGCGACGAAACAGAGATTCGACAGCTCATCGAGCGGTGGGTGGCCGCGGTCAACGATGGCGACCTCGAGACGGTCGCGAGAGACCACGCCGACGACATCGTGATGTTCGACGTGCCACCGCCATACCGGGGAGTACGCGGGCTCGACGCCTACCGGGCCAGTTGGCGGCCGTTCTTCGAATGGTTGGCCACCGGCGCAGTGTTCGAGATCCAGACAATCGACGTCGTCGCCGGAACCGACGTGGCGCTCGCCTATGGCCTGCTGCAGTGCGGCACCCCCGAGGACTTCGCCCGCCGCCCCGGCGTCTTGTTGCGGTTGACGATTGGTCTGGAAAAGCGCGGCGGACGGTGGACTGTCGTCCACGAGCACCATTCGTTCCCGCACGACGACGACCCCGCGGACGGGCGGCCGGCGAACTGAGACCGCTCAGGAGGGACGATGCCGGGTAGCGCCGGTCGAACTACGTTGAACCACGAACGCCGCCTCGTCACCAAGGAAGCGCATGTCCAAAGTTCGGGTCCACAACTTCGCGATCTCGCTCGACGGGTTCGGAACGGGCGAAGGCCTGACCCTGGACGCGCCATTCGGGCACGCCGGCTCGCGGCTGCACAACTGGATGTTCGCCACCCGCTTCGGGCGGTCACTGCTCGGGCAGCCGGGTGGCGACGAAGGGATGGACAACGCCTTCGCCCAACGCTACGGACCGGGTATCGGCGCCGAGATCATGGGGCGCGGCAAGTTCGGCCCGCAGACCGGCGCCTGGACCGATGTGGGCACCGAAGCCGAGTGGCGAGGCTGGTGGGGACCCAATCCGCCGTTCCATACTCCCGTCTTCGTGCTGACCCACCACCCGAGGCCGTCCATCGAGATGGACGAGGGCACGGTGTTCCACTTCGTCGACGCCTCGCCGGACGAGGCCCTCGGCCTGGCCCGGGACGCCGCCGGGGGGCTCGACGTGCGGATCGGTGGAGGCCCGACGACGGTGCGCCAATTCCTGACCGCCGGACTCGTCGACCACCTCCATGTCGTCCAGGTGCCGATCCTGCTCGGCCGCGGCGAGCGCCTGTGGGACGGCGTGGACGATCTCGAGGACCACTACGACGTCGAGGTGGTCACGGCACCCAGCGGCGTCACCCACCTGACCTTCACCCGCCGGCCATAAGCCGCGGTCGAGCTGGTTCATCGTCGCACTCGGTGGGTCCGGCCGTCAGAGCTGCGGCTCGCGGGCGCGCATCGGGAGCTTGAACAGCAGGAGGAAGGTAGCGCCCAGTGGGACCAGGCACGCCCACGCCGTGACGGCCAGGGCCTGCGTCGGAAGATGGCCGCCGAGCGCCGAGAAGAAGATCGTTCCGAGCACGGCCACGCCGAGCGCGTTGGAGAGCTGCTGGACGGCTTCGAGCACACCGGAGGCGGAGCCGACCTCGCTCATCCCCACACCGGCCAGGATGAAGTCGAACAGCTGGCCGATGCTGGCGCCGGCACCGAGGCCAATGAGGAACAGCCCGGGAGCCGAGATCCAGCGTCGAGGCCGAGCTGGCGCCGGTCATGGTCAGTGCCAGCACCACCGTTCCCACGGCGACGACCGCGATGCCGGCGTGGAGCAGGTGCCGCCCGAGCCGCCCGACCAGGGCGAATCCCACGCCCATGCCGACGATCAGGCCGACCACCATCGCCATCAGCGTCAGTCCGGCGTGGATCGGCGAGAAGTGCTCGCCAAGTTGGGCGAACAGGGAGACGCAGAGCAACAGACCGCCGAACGCGCCGAAGAAGGCGAGCGCGACGAGGATGCCGCTGGTGTACGTGCGGTTGGCGAGCAGCCCGGGCTCGATCAGCGGATCGCCACGAAGGTGGCGCTCCCACCGTACGAAGACACCGAGCAGCGCCACGCCGACCGCGAGCGAGACGAAGGTCCACGCCGGCCAGCCCGCGGCCCGGCCTTGGATCAATGGGTAGATGATCGCGGTCAGCGCCACGGCGATGAGCACCATCCCGCCGACGTCGAGGCGGATTCCCGGATGGGCGACGGTGCGCGGCAGGACCCGGACCGCCCCGGCCAGCGTGGCGATGCCGATCGGGACGTTGATCAAGAACACCAACCGCCATCCGATCCCCCACAGGTTGGCCTCGACCAGCGCACCGGCCAGGATCGGGGCGGCCAGGATCGAGAGACCCATCACCGGTCCGAAGGCGCCGAACACCTTGGTGATCTCCTTCTCGTCAAAGACCTCTTTGATCATCCCGAACCCCTGGGGGATCATCAGCGCCCCGAACGAGCCCTGCAGCACCCGGAAGACGATCAGCACCTCCATCGAAGGGGCGACGGAGCAGGCGGCGGACATCACCGTGAAGCCGGCGGAGCCGATCAGGAACAGCCGCCGGCGGCCGAACATGTCGCCCAGGCGGGCGCCGGTGATCAGGAACACGGCGAACGCCAACGTGTAGCCGGCGGCCAGCCATTGCAGGGTGGAGGCACTGCCACCGAGCGCAGCTCGGATGGACGGACCGGCGACGTTGACGATCGTCGCGTCCATGAGGTCCATCACGTTGGCGGCGATCACGACCGCGAACACGAACCAGCGCAGCGGGTTGGGAGCGGCTGGCGGCGCTCCGGCGACGCCGGCCGTCGTCAGCCCTCCGGCCGGAGGCAACGTGGCGATGTCTGCGTCGGTCTCCATGCTGGCTCCTTACTGGGTACGCCGTTCGCAGTCCCCACCGTAACAGACTGGGTACACTGTTCGCAATGAGTTCGAGTTCGAGCTATGGCGTCATCTGGGAACGGCCCGAGCGGTCCGGCCGAGGTCCGGCTCCGTCGCTCTCGCGCGACGAGATCACCGCCGCCGCGGTGGCACTAGCCGACACCCAGGGGATCGAGGCCGTCTCGATGCGGGCCTTGGCGGTCGAGCTCGGGGTCGGGGCAGCCTCGCTGTACCGCTACGTAACCCGTAAGGACGAGCTGGTCGATCTGATGGTCGACGCGGTGATGGGCAACGATCTCCATTTCGAGATCAGCGGCGAGTGGCGCGCCGACCTCCGGTCGGTCGCCGCCGGCTTGCGGGCGATGACGCTGCGCCACCCTTGGCTGGCGGTCCACGGCGGCGGTCGGCGCACGTTGGGACCGAACACGGCACGGCGCTACGAAGAGGTGCTCGGCGCGATTGACGGGCTGGGCCTCGAGATCGACGAGATGCTCGTGATGGTCGAAACGCTCGACGCCTTCGTCCGCGGTCGCGCGCTCGAGGACCTCTCCGAGCAGGAGGCGGCCCGTCGTTCCGGCCTCAGTCAGGAGGAATGGATGCAGACCCAGAGGTCGTACGTGCAGAGCCTGATCGACAGCGGTCGCTACCCGGTGCTCTCCCGCGTTGTCCTCGACGCGCGCTCTCCCCACGATCCCGACCGCCTCGAGAACGCGTTCAGCTGGGGTCTCGAGCGAGTGCTCGACGGCCTCGCCACGATGCTCCCCGGGTAGGCACCGGCCCGATGCCTCGCCGTTGCGGGGCTACCGACGACCGTGCAGTGGTCATCGACTCATGTCTTGAATGGGTTTGTCGCTGTGATTGTTGTCGTCGTCGTGGTGGGAGCAGTGGCCGCCGCCGCGGCGGCGGCAGCCAGGCCGCTCAGGTCCGGTTTGGTGTTCCCACTCCCGTAGATCCGGTTGCAGAGAGTGCCGATGGCGGCAGCGATCTCGCCGTAGGCCTGGTCACCGATATCAGACGTGGCGCCAGCTGCCTCTTCGAGCTGTCCGACACCCGGGATGTCGTCGGCCTGTGGCACAACCTCGCAGTACGTGGTGCCCTTGATCGACGACAACCTCGATGTCCCGACGGCTCCCTTGCTGTCGACTCGCTCGCGGATCGCCTTGCTTCCAACCCCTTGAACAAGAACCGGCCGGGGACCGAGACTCTGGACGTCGGTGGCGTACGCCTTGGCCGCCCACGGTCCGCCCACGACGGTGACGGTCAACGCCTCGGAGTCCCCGGACCCGGCGGCGTAGACGCACACTTGGCCGATACGTGTGTTCTTCAGGTTGAACTGCCTGGACGTCTCGGTCTTGACCGTCACCTTGGTGATCGGATTGTCGAGCAGCGGCTGGACCTCGGCTTTGGAAAGCTGGGAGCAGGTCGCCTGAGACCCGTGACTGCTTGCCGTCGTCACCACTGGAGTCGCCGCGGCGCTCGAGACCCAGAGGCTGGACCCCACCGCCGCGATAGCCGACACCGCAAGAAGTGGCCGCACCGTAACCCAGTTCATCGATCGCCTTTCGTCAACGGCTCTTCGGCATCCGGCTCCCCGAATTGCCCTGTGTCGACCATCCGAACAAGCAGCCAACTGCCCCTGGCTGGTGTTCGGTCTCCACGGCGAGGATGGTGACACGAGCCGAGCGCCGCCGGTAGTGGGGAAATGGCGGATTCGACCCCCTGCGGTCACGGCGCCGTCGAGGCCGACATACTCGAGCCACCGCACTATTTGGCAGACGTCAACCGAGTGGCCGAGGGGCGGACCCGTGCGGTGTCGGCACAGTGGGGCCGAGTACGACGGGCAACTCGGAGAGGCCACGCAGCACGAGCCCGTCGCCGCGTCCCCAGTGCAGTTCGGCCCGCTCGCCAGCCAGGCGGAGCCGGGGGAAGCGCCGGATGAGCGATCCCAAGGCCACCTGGCCCTCCAGACGGGCCAGCGGAGCGCCGAGGCAGTGGTGGATCCCGTGCCCGAATGCCAGGTGGCGCCCTTCGGCCCGCTCAACATCGAGTTGCTCGGGTTCGGCGAATCGGCAACGGTCGCGGTTCGCGACGGCCAGGCCGACGATGACCTGCGCCCCGACCGGGATCACGTGGCCGCCGATCGCGACCTCCTCGACGGCGTAGCGGAAGGTTGAATGGGGGACGGGGGCGTCGTAACGGAGGAGCTCCTCGACGGCGGCCGAGATCCGGTCCGGATCGGCGCGTAGGAGCTCGTACTGCTCCGGGCGGTCGAGCAGCGCGACGACGGCGTTGCCGATGAACGTCGTCGTGGTGTCGTGGCCGGCGACGATGAGCTAGAAGATGGTCGAGAGCAGCTCTTGAGTGTCGAGTCGGGCGTCTCCGTCCCGAGCCACGATGAGGTCGCTTACAAGGTCGTCGCCGGGCGCATCGTGCTTGGCAGCCACCAGTTGGCGGAGTTGCGCCACGACGGCGTCGGACGCTTGCTTGGCCTGGGCGAAGTCGGCCGCGGTCGGCGTCGGAACGAGCATCGCCACCAGCCCTTGACCAAACGAGGCACGCTGGTCCTCGGGCACCCCGAGCAGCTCGCAGATGACCGTGAAGGGGAGCGGGAAGGCGAACGAGGCCACGAGATCGGTGGGTTCGTCGGGATCCCCGCTGGCCAGTGCATCGAGGAGATCGTCGACGATGGCCTGTACCCGTGGTCGCAGGCCTTCGACGCGCCGCGTCGAGAAGGCTGACGATACGAGACGGCGCAACCGAGTGTGGTCCGGCGGGTCCACGGCGAGCATGTGCCGGGCGAACTCCGGCCCCGGGAGCCCCTCGGCTACGACCCCTCCGCCCAAGGCGAGCGCGGCGTGCATGTCCTTGGAGAACCGGGAGTCGTTGAGTGCCAGGCGGGCCTCCTCGTGACCGACCACGAGCCACGCGTCGTGGCCGTCAGCCAGGGTGATCGGGTGCACCGGACCGAGCTCTCGGACCTCGGCGAACAGTGGGAAAGGGTCGTCTCGGTCGAAATCACCCCATGCCCCGAGGGCCGCCTCGACGCGAGCGCTTGGTCGCCGGGCCTCGGGGGTCGAGCTGGTTCGCATCGTTCGTTCCTCGTCTCTCGGGGTGGAGAACTCGATCAGTAGCTGAAGGTGGTGGCGCCGTCGCCGATCCACTCCCACAGCTGGACGGTGCCGCCCAGTTGGGCGTTGACGACGAGCGCGGTCTCGTCGAGCCGCCGCGCGTTGAAGCAGATGGGGCAGACGAGCAGCGTGCCGCCCGCCGCCTCGAACCGCTGGACCAGATCGGGAATTGGCGGACAGCCTTCGCAGGCCACCCCGAGGGCGACGCCTTCGGTGGCGAGGCGGACGGCCTCCTTGGTCAAGAACATGAGGGTGTCCCGACCGGCTTCGGCGGCGCCGACCGCGACCAGGAGGGCAACGGTCACCTTTTCCGGGTCCTCCAGGCCAGTGGTAAGGCTGATCGCGGCCCGGCTCATCGGACCGGCTCGGCCGACGTCGGGTCGATGACCCTATGAACCTCGCGCACCGCGTCGATCGGGAACCCGCCACAGCGGCCGTGCTCGCGGACGATCTCCTCGGATGCCGCCAGGTAGACGCAGGTGATCTTGTCGTCGGTCACATAGCTCTGCACCCATTGGATGTCAGGTCCGAGGTCCCGGAGCACCTTGTTGGATTCGCCGGCGATGGCGGCCAGTCCAGCCGCGTCCATCTGGCCGGCACCTGGGACGGTGCGCTCGATGAGGTACTTCTGCATGGCCTTCCTCCGTTCTGAAAGGTGTTGGTTGCTCAGGTGAACGGTAAGGAAATGCTGGTCAGCTGTCATGAGGCATTCGCCCCATGGCCTGGGTCAAAGGGCGACGCAACGGTACGATCCAGCCATGGGGGACTCAGGCATCCGTCTCTCGGACCTGCTGGTCTCGCTCTCCTTGGCCACCGACCTCGGCTTCGGACAGCCACCCGAGCACATGGCCCGCTCGGCGCGGATCGGCATGCGTCTCGGCGAACGGCTCGGCTTGGACACGGCGGACCTGGCCGATCTCTACGACGTGGGCATCCTGACCTACGTCGGGTGCCCGGTCTACGGCAACGAACCGGCGGTCCTCTTCGGCGACGACATCGACTTCCGGGCCCACGCCGTCGAGACCGATCTGGCGGGGTTCCCGGCCATGGTCTTCATGCTCCGCCGGGCCGGCTCCGGGACGTCGGCCTTCAACCGGGCCCGCCAGACCGCGGTGATGATGGCCAGCGGGGGACGGCACGTCGTCCAACAGATGGCCGATCACTGCTCGGCGGCCGGCGCGCTCGCCACCCGCTTGGGGCTGAACCAAGGCGTCCAAGCCGGTATCGAGCAGGCCTACGCCCGGTGGGACGGCCGAGGGTTCCCCGACGACCTCTCCGGCACCGGCGTGTCGCTGGCGGCCCGGATCTCCCACGTCGCCGAAGCCTGCGAGGTCTTCCAGCGGACGGCTGGTATCGAGGCGGCGCTTGACGTCGTCCGCGCCCGCAGCGGCACCCACTTCGATCCCGAGATCGCCAAGCTGGTATCCGCCGACCCCGAGTCGTTGTTCGAGGGCCTCGACCGCGACACCGTCGACGAGCTTCTGGCGACCGAACCGGTAGGACGGGGCCCGTTGACCGACGACGAGCTCGACGGGGCGCTCGAAGCGATTGGCGACTTCTGCGACCTTCGGTGCCCCTTCTTCGCCGGCCACGCCGGCGCCACGGCAGCGCTCGTTCGGGGGGCGGCCTCGTTGTTGCACATGCCGACCAGCGACGCCCACCTGGCCTACCGAGCTGCCCTCGTTCACGACGTGGGGCGGTTCGGCGTGCCGGGATCGGTGTGGGGAAAGCCGGGTCCGTTGACGACGAACGAGCAAGAACGGGTGCGCTTGCACGCCTATTACGTGGAGCGCATCTTCAATCGACCCGAGCCGTTGCGGCGCATCGGCCTGCTGGCGGCCACCCACCACGAGCGGATGGACGCGTCCGGCTACCACCGAGGCATCAGCGGGACGATGCTGTCGCCAGGAGCCCGGGTCCTCGCGGCCGCCGACGCGTACAGCGCCATGCGGCAACCGCGACCGTACCGGGGCCCGCTGAGCGAGGACGAGGCCGTCCGCCAGCTGAAGAACGATGCCACCGAAGGTCGGCTCGACCCTCTCGCTACCGATGCCGTGCTGGCCGCGGCGGGGCACCGTGTGAACCGAGCCCGCGCCGCCGGGCCGGCCGGGCTGACGGCACGCGAGAGTGACGTGTTGGCCCTCCTGGCCCAGGGGATGTCCAACAAGGGCATCGCCCGCGAGCTCGCGATCAGTCCCAAGACCGTGGGCAATCACGTCGAGCACGTCTACAGCAAGCTGGGAGTGTCGAACCGGACCGGGGCGGCGATGTACGCCATGCAGTACGGCATCGTGGGATCAGTTCCCGCCGAGAGATACCCGAAAGAGTGAACCGATGCTGAACGAGGTGGCCGACGGCGTCTGGGTGCGCCAGAGTGCATGGATCGCGAGCAACGCCATCGCGGTGCGCGTGGAGAGGGGGTTGATCCTCATCGATCCCGGCATCGATGGCTCGGATCTGAACCAGCTTGCGGACGACCTGGACCGGCTCGGTATTCCGGTGGTTGCCGGGTTCTCCACCCATCCGCACTGGGACCACCTGCTCTGGCATCCCCGATTCGGTGACGTGCCGCGCTACGCCACCCCCGCCGCCGCCCACGCCGCCAGTGAAACCCGACAGCGAGGCCAGACGATGGCGGCGGAAAGCGCGTCGGGCATCCCGCTCGAGCTGTTGGGGCTCGTCACTCCGCTGCCCTCGCACGGCAGACACGTGCCGGGCGAGCTCGTCGAGCATCAGGCGCACGCCGTCGGGCACGCCGCGGTCCTCCTCGCAGACCGTGGTGTTCTGCTCGCCGGCGACATGCTCTCCGACGTCTTGATCCCGCTCTTCGATCCTGGGCGCCCGGATCAGGTCGGCGCCTATGAGACGGCACTCGACCGCCTGGGTGAGGCCACCAGGGACGTCGATGTCCTGGTCCCGGGCCACGGCGCCGTCGCCTTTGGTCCCGAGGTGGCAGCCCGGCTCGCCGCCGATCGTGCCTATATCGACGCGGTGCGTCGCGAAGAGGAACCGGTCGACGCGCGTCTCGGGCCGGATGCGACGTACGCCTGGCTCTCCCACATCCACCAGTCGAACGTGGAGAAGGCCCGAGGGCGGTAAGCGTCCGGTCAGATGCCGCACGTCGGTAGCCTCGACGGCATGCCCTCCTCGTTCTACGCGTCGGTGAACGCGTACGTCGACCGCGCTGCCGCGCTGCTCGACATCGAAGACGACGTACGGATCCTCCTGGCCGAGCCCTACCGACAAGTCGATGTGCAGGTTCCCATCCACGCCGACGATGGCACCGTCCTGTCCTTCCGTGGTTATCGGGTCCAACACAACGGCGCTCGTGGGCCTTTCAAGGGAGGTCTTCGTTACCACCCCGACACCGACCTTGACGAAGTGCGGGCCCTGGCCTCTCTGATGACGTGGAAGTCGGCCCTGCTCGACCTCCCCTTCGGTGGCGCCAAGGGAGGCATAACGCTCGATCCAGCCATGCTCTCGCCGCGGGAGCTCGAGGCGGTCACCCGGAGCTTCACTCATGCCATCTCCGGTGTCATTGGCCCGAACCTCGACATCTTGGCCCCTGACGTGAACACGAATGCGCGAGTCATGGGTTGGGTCATGGACGCCTACTCCTCGCGCGCCGGATGGTCGCCGGCGGTCGTCACCGGCAAGCCGCTCGATCTGGGCGGCGTCTCCGGTCGGGTCGAGGCGACCGGACGGGGCGTCGTGGCCGTCACCGCGGCCACGCTGAAGGCCTTGGGCCGCAGCATCGCCGGCCAGCGACTGGTGGTCCAGGGGTTCGGCAACGTCGGACGCAACGTGGCCGAGATCGCCGCCGCACAGGGTGCCGTTCTCGTAGGCATCTCCGACGAGTCGGGCGGGCGCTACGTGGCCGACGGCATCGACGTTCCCGCGCTGCTGGCCCAGACCCCACCCGGGGTACTGCTCAAAGAAGTGGGGACCGGAGACTTCATCACCAACGCCGAGCTGCTCGCTCTCGACTGTGACGTACTGATTCCGGCCGCCTTGGAGAATGCCATCGACGGAAAGAATGTCTCGGACGTACAAGCTCCCCTCATCATCGAAGCAGCCAATCATCCGCTCTCGTCCGAGGCAGACACCAGCCTGAGCGAAGGTGGGGTGATCGTGGTTCCCGACATCTTGGCCAATGCCGGAGGGGTCACCGGAAGCTATTTCGAATGGACGTCGAACCTCACTGAGTTCCGTTGGTCGGAGGAGCAATTCAACGGCCAGCTCTTGGAGTTCATGGACCGGTCGTTCCGGTCGGTCTGGCGGCTCCACATCGAGCGTGCGGTGGACCTTCGGACGGCGGCGTACATGGCCGGGATCACCCGAGTGGCTGAGGCCACCCGGTTGCGCGGCTTGGCCTGACGATCACCGAATCGCCCGGGGCCGAGCCGCCACCGCCGACGATGTTCCGGTGACGAAGTGCACTGTCTGTTAAATAGTACGGGGAATCGATGTAGCCTGGCTCTTGATGGCGTCGCCGCTGCCGGTGAGCGCTGAGCAGCGAAAAGAGCTACGAAAGCTGGCGGGGTCGGGGGTGCTGCCAGATCGTGTGGTTCTGCAGGCGAGAGCTTTGCTGATGGCAGCTGACGGCGTTGGGAACGAGCAGATCGCCCGGTCGTGCGCGGTTGACTCGGACACGGTGCGTCGCTGGCGAGCTCGGTTCGTGAGGAGCGGTCCGATTGGGGTCGGAGTGATCGCCAAGGGCCGTGGCCGCAAGGCGTCGGTGTCGGCGGCCACTGTCGCTGAGGTGTTGCGGCTCACCCAGCACGAACGCCCAACCGACGGCTCGACGCGCTGGAGCACCCGTGCGATGGCAACCCGGGTCGGCATCGGCAAGGACGCGGTGGCCCGGATCTGGGCTGATCACAATCTGAAGCCGTGGAAAGACGACATCATCGTGAGCTCGCCTAGCGGATCGGACCCGGTGCAGTTGCAACACGCGCTCTTGCGTGGCGACGTGGACGAGATCCACCGACGTGTCGACGCCGAGCTGGCGGAACGTCGTGATGCCTCGCCGCGAAGGGCACTGCTGTTGGCGGGCCGGTCGTTCGCGCACATCCTCGATTCCGACTTCGCTGCCGCACACGACGATGCGTGCGTTGGGGTGGATATGGGGTTCGGGGGACCACTGTTCCCGGCGTTGTGCGCCTTGTCCTCCGGAATGGGCGGACTGGAGCGCGGCGGGTCCGACATCGATTCCGTCGAATGCGCGGCGACAACGATCCTGCGTCTGAGCGATGAAGACATGTTGCGAGACATCTGGTCGGCCGCGCTCACGGCGGAGGCCGCCATGTCGGTCGGGCGGCTCGATCTCGCCGAGACTGTCGCCCGGCGGGTGTGGCTCGCCTCGGCGGCCACCGATCCGCCCGAAGCCGTCTTCGCCGGTCAGACCCTCGCCCGGGCTCTCCTGTTCCGAGGGCGGATCGACGAAGTCAGTGCGCTGGTTCCGTACGTCGAACAGGCCGCCCAACGTCACGGGCTGCTTGCGCTGCGGCTCGTCGCTCGTAGCTCGCTCGCCTATGCCGACGCCCTGCGCGGTCGCCACGACGAGTTGACCCACCATGTCGCCAGCATCGATGGACTGGCGTCGCAATGCCCGCCCAGTTACTTCGTGGCTGGTTCCATGGTGCTGACGGCCTACGCACTGGCAACGGCCCAACGCGCCGAGCATGCAGCTGATGTCCTGCTCCGCGGCGCCGGTGGTCCGCAGCTTCCGGACATTCAGCTCGTCGACCGCGCCTACGGGTACGAGCTCCTCGTCACGGCGGCACTGAGCCTCGGCGACATTCCGACGGCCCGACGGTGGGGAGATCTCGCCGGCGCGCTCAGCGGGCTGCCGCGAGACGGAATGGCCGCCGCGGCGATCAGGCGCATCAAGGCGCGTCTGGCCGTGGCCGACGGCGAGGTCGTCGCGGGAGCCACCCTGGCCGAGAGGGCGGCGGCGATTGCGCTCGGCCACGAAGGCCATCTCGACGCGACGCGTGCTCGACTGCTGGCGGGTTCGGCTCTGTTAGGCGATGCCGATGGCAATTGGTCGGCCAGGCTCGCCCTCTCCAGCGCGCACGATCAGGCCACGCTGCTGGGAGCCACCGCGCTGGCTCTGCTCGCTCGCCGAGACCTCCGGAGCATCGGGCTCCGTCTCATCGGGGAACCACAGTCGCCGATGAGCCCGCGCGAGCGCGAGGTGGCCGAGCTCCTTCTTGCCGGCAGCTCCAACGCCCGGATCGCAGCCACGCTCGGGGTGTCGCCACGCACCGTGCAAAGTCACGTCAGCGGCGTGCTCAAAGCCCTTGACCTGCCATCGCGGGCGGCGGTACCCCGTGTTCTACGCGCCGACCGAGATCTCGGAGTCGGGGACACAACGGTTGACCCCGCGGCAGTGCCAGGTAGCCGACCTCATCAGCCTCGGCTACACCAACGAAGGGGCAGCCCGGACCTTGCACGTGTCGACGAAGACGATCGAGAAGCACCTCGGCGACATCTACCGCCGGCTCGGAGTCAGCTCCCGCAGCGCCCTTGCCGCCCAGTGGTCGGCCTAACCGGAGAACCGAAATCCGCCATTCCCCTACTACCGGCGACGTCACCCGCACGACATCGTTATGGGGGTGGAACACCAAACTCCCACTCAGCTTCTTCGGCTCAGCCCATTCCGGGGGTTCGAGTCGCCCGCCGACGAGGGCGAGCGGTGAACCTTGACCGTGTCCTGATAGCGGGCGCCGAAATCGGATGGCTGTTACCCGATAGGGCCGAAGGCCGGGTCACCCGGTCTACTGAATGGAGGCACGATGAAGCGAGCCGCGGGACTCCTCGGAGCAACGTTCGCCCTAACGATGGTTGCCGTTGCACTGCCCGTGGTGGCCAGCGCATCCGAAACCCCCGCGCACGTCGGTGCACTGCCGTCGCCGGGCGCTCACCGCGGGACCGGAACAACGAGCGCCACGCCGGGGTCACGATCACCATCGCCCGCGCCCCGTACGGCGACGCCGAATGTGGTGGTGCCCAGCACCTGGTCCATCGTCCCCAGTCCGAACGCGGCCGCCGTATCCAGCGCGCTCGAGGGCGTGTCGTGCACAGGAACGTCGTTCTGTGTCGCCGTGGGAAGGAGCTACAACCCCGACAACAATCAGACCCTCATCGAGCGGTGGGCCGGCACGGCCTGGTCCATCGTCCCTAGTCCCAACACCGCGACGGACAAGACAAACCTGCTCAGCAGCGTGTCCTGTACGAGCGCGGTCTCCTGTACCGCAGTCGGCTACTTCAGCGACGCTGGCAACTACTACCAGACGCTCGTGGAGCAGTGGGATGGCACGGCCTGGTCCATCGTCGCCAGTCCGAATACCGATGCGACCCATAACAACGTGCTCAACGCCGTGTCCTGTACGAGCTCGACCTTCTGTGTCGCCGTCGGGTACTCCCGCAACGGCGCAAACGATCAGACGCTGATCGAGCAGTGGAATGGCGCCGCCTGGTCAATCGTCTCCACTCCGGACATCTCAACCAGCTACTCGACACTCGCAAGCGTTTCGTGCGTGAGCGCGTCGTTCTGTGAAGCGGTCGGGTACTCCGAAATCGGCACATACACTCAGACGCTGATCGAGCAGTGGAATGGCGCCGCCTGGGCCGTCGTCGCCAGTCCGAACCCGGGCTCGCAGCCCGGCAGTGCGCTGATAGGCGTGTCGTGCTTCAGCACGACGATGTGCGTCGCCGTCGGCAACTCCGCCAGTCCCAGCGCCTTCGTCAACCTGGTCGAGCAGTGGAACGGCACGGCGTGGAAGGTGGCGACAGTCCCCGATGCCGATGCCGTCTTGGGTGACTTGCTCATTACCGTTGACTGTTTCGGTCCTACCTCCTGTGTTGCCGGTGGCTGGGCCAACACCACACCCACAGGCGACAACTACGTGAGCCAAGTGCTGACCTGGAACGGCACTACCTGGGCGCTGGCCACGATCCCTAATCCGGTCTCGACCACGCCTGAAGACCAGATCAACGGCCTGTCGTGCATCGCCGCGGCGGCCTGCATAGGTGTCGGCTATGGCACTACCGGCTCGGCCGGCATCCAGACCCTGGCCCTCTCGGCCCCGGTTACCCGCTCGGGTTACTACGAGGTGGCCTCTGACGGCGGGCTGTTCGCCTACGGTGCCTCGTTCTACGGCTCGATGGGCGGGAAGCCGCTCAACCAGCCGGTAGTGGGCATGGCTGTGGCGCCAGACAGAGGTGGCTACTACGAGGTGGCCAGCGACGGTGGTCTCTTCGCCTTCGGCGATGCCATCTTCTATGGCTCGATGGGCGGGAAGCCGCTCAACCAGCCGGTGGTCGGGATCGCCTCCACCCCGGATGGCAGGGGCTACTGGGAGGTCGCCAGCGACGGTGGTCTCTTCGCCTTCGGCGATGCCACCTTCTATGGCTCGATGGGCGGGAAGCCGCTCAACCAGCCGGTGGTCGGCATAGCCGCCACCCCGGATGGCAGGGGCTACTGGGAGGTCGCCAGCGACGGTGGTCTCTTCGCCTTCGGTGATGCCACCTTCTATGGCTCGATGGGCGGGAAGCCGCTCAACCAGCCGGTGGTCGGCATCGCGGTGGCGCCCGAGGGAGGTGGCTACTACGAGGTGGCCACCGACGGTGGTCTCTTCGCCTTCGGCAATGCCACCTTCTATGGCTCGATGGGCGGGAAGCCGCTCAACCGACCGGTGGTGGGCATGTCGGCAAGTCCGACCGGCGGGTACTACGAGGTGGCTAGCGACGGTGGGTTGTTCGCCTTCGGTGCGCCGTTCCTCGGCTCAATGGGAGGCAAATCCCTCAACCAACCTGTCGTGGCGATCGCCACGTAGCTCACTCGGGGGCGGACCTGCCTGGCAATAGCGACATCGCACCCCCGGCCAGAGGGCCGCGTCCTCGGACTTCGTCCCTCGACGTGATCCGGCCTCGCGGCAACCTCGACCACTAATTCAGCAGAGCAGCAATGAGAGTCGTTCGAACCCAGTCCTCGAATTGGTCGTAGGTGTACCCGGCGCGTCGAACAAGCTGGTCGTGGGTATCAGGGCTGGCAATCACCCATGCGGTATCGGCGGCCGTGGCCGGCGTGAGCCCGGGGCGGAGCGTCCTCATCGCGGTGTATCGGAACCATCTCCACCTTCCCGGCGTACCTCCAGCGTTAGCGGCCCAGGCCAAGAGCTCGGTGGCGCTGGCGACGCACATCGGAGGCCCGGTCGCGGGCGCCGCGAGCTCCTCCTTCGTCGACGGTCTCCAGATCGCCTTCTATGCGGCCTCAGGTGCGATCGTCCTCGCCGCCGTGGCCGTCATGGTCCTGCTTCCTCGCCGGGACCCGATCGCTGAGGTCTCGATCGACCAGGCAGTTGTGGGAGCTTGAACGGCCCTCTCACTCCGTCGCCGCTACGGCGCTGCGCAGCCGGCCACACCGGACGAGCCAGCTCATCGGCCGGGCCACGGTGAAATCGACGCCGCCCGCGCGCCGGGTGCCGCCAAGTTGGTCGAGAATCCTCGAAGGTCGATGTCGAAGGACCGCGTTCTCGTTCGACGTACGGGCGAGAAAGTAACCCCGAGGAACCACAAGGAGTGATCGAGATGCCGCGTTTCATGGGATTCGTGCGGATGGAAGAGGGCGTCGGGACGCCACCGCAGGCGCTGTTCGACGCAATGGACGAGTACATCAGCGAGCGGGCCGCCAAGGGCGTGTTCCTCGACGGGGGCGGTCTGTACGGGACTGAAGACGCCGTGAACTACGTCGTCCGCGACGGCGAGGTCACCCGCGTCGACGGGCCGTACGCCGAGGCCAAGGAGGTGGTCGGCGGCTGGGCCATCATGGAGTACCCCAGCCTCGAGGAGGCCGCGGCGGACCAGCAGTCGTTCGCCGAGCTTCACGCGAAGTACTGGCCCGAGATCACCGTGATCTCCACGCTGCGCCAGATCTCGACCGGGCCCGAGGCGCCCGGCGAGTGACCCCTGGCTCCGCCGATCCTTCGCCGTCTTCGGCAAGGATCGGCGGATCCAGGCTGAAATCGGGCTCATTACGCTGGCGCGGTGCCGGCCGAGTCCCGACCCGACGATCCGATCCAGGCCGTCTACGCCGCCTGGCGGGCCGAGTCGGCCCGCCTCGTCGGTGCCCTCACCCGGATGACCCGAGACGTGAGCCTCGCCGAGGACTTGGCGCAGGACGCCCTCGTCGCCGCGCTCGAGCAGTGGCCCACCACCGGCGTCCCCGACAACCCGGTCGCGTGGCTGATGACCACCGCGAAGCGGCGCGCCATCGACCACTTCCGGCGTGCCGACAGCCTCCGCCGCAAGGTGGCGGAGCTCGAACATGCCCGAGGGAGAGAGGAGGAGACGATGCCCGACGTCGAGAGCCAGGTCGACTACATCGAGGACGACGTACTGCGGCTCATCTTCTTGTCCTGCCACCCGACTCTGACGCCCGAGTCCCGGGCCGCGCTCACGCTGCGGCTGGTCGGCGGGCTCACCACCGCCGAGATCGCCCGGGGATTTCTGGTCACCGAGTCCACGATGGGCCAACGGATCTCACGAGCCAAGAAGACCTTGTCCGAAGCGCACGCCGAGTTCGAGCTTCCCGAGGGGCCGGAGCGGACTCAGCGGCTCGACGACGTCATGGCGGTGATCTACCTGATCTTCAACGAGGGCTACGCCGCCACGGCCGGGGAGGAGTGGATGCGTCCCGACCTGGCAAACGAGGCCATCCGGCTGGCGCGCATGCTGGCCGCTCTCGCTCCCGACGAGCTCGAGGTGCTCGGCCTGCAAGCGCTGCTGGAGATCCAAGGCTCGCGGATGCCGGCCCGACTCGACGGAGACGGAGCACCGGTCCTGCTGGAGGCCCAGGACCGGAACCGATGGGATCAGCTGCTGATCCGGCGCGGCATGGCCGCCCTGGAGAGGGCGGAGCAGCTGGCCGCCCGCGGGACCCCGGTCGGGAGGTACTTCCTACAGGCCTCGATCGCTGCGCAGCACGCCCGTGCGGTACGCGCCGAGGACACGGACTGGCGCCGGATCGCGGCGCTGTACGACGTCCTGGCCCGCGCCGCGCCCGGCCCGGTCGTCGAGGTGAACCGGGCGGTCGCGCTCGGGCGGGCGTACGGCCCCGGCGCCGGGCTCGCCGTGCTGGAGGAGGTGGACGCCGATGCACTCGGCGACTCACCGCTGGTTCCGAGCGTGCGCGGCGACCTACTCGAGCGAGCCGGGTTGCACGCGCAGGCGCGCCAGGCGTTCACCGAGGCAGCCTCGCGTACCGCGAACGCAGGCGAACGCACCGTCCTGCAACGCCGGGCGGACCGGAACCGGTCGCGTGGGTCGGACCCGGATCAGCCGGCGTAGCCGACCGAGCCGGCGTCGTTACCGAAGCCGATAGCGGAGGTGAACGACGCCGCTGTTGAATCGGTGCTCGTCGATGAGCTCGAGATCGGCGTGGGTGTCGGTCGGCAGTGCGGGGTTGCGCCCACCGAGGATGGCTGGCCAGACGAACAGGGCGAGCTCGTCGACCAGCCCAGCGCCGAGAGCCTGGGCTGCGAGGTTCGGGCCGCCGACCAACAGATCCCTACTGGCGGCCGTCTTCAGGTCGAGTACCGCGCCGGAGTCGAAGTGGCGCTCGAGCCGGGTGTTCGCAGTGGACGGCGCGGCCAGGGTCGAGGAGTAGACGACCTTGTCCGCCGCCTGCCATGCGCTCGCGTAATCGGCCGTGAGGCCTGACTGCCCGGCCAGGGTGGAGTCGGTCTCCCACACGGCCAGCGTCTCGTACATGCGCCGTCCGTAGAGGTACGTGCCTGCGGACCGCATGAGCTGGGTGATGAACGCGAAGACGTCGTCGTCCGGCGGAGCCCAGTCGAAGGCGCCGCGTTCGTCCTCGGTGTAGCCGTCGAGGGACATGTTCGACGCGTAGATCAGCTTCGCCACGACCACTCCTTCACCACCGTCACCGTCTCGCCGTCCTCGCGACCCCATCGAGACGCTGGTTCAATCCATCCCCCGAGCAGACGACCGAGCCGAAGCCGAGCCAACCGGAGTGACTCGAGCGCGGCACGGTCGGGAGCGGCTCGACTCAACCTCAAAGGAAGTCGGTGGCCACCCGAACCAGCGGAAGCCCCCCGGTTACTCCTTTCGCATGCGATGGTCGGCTCTCAGTTGGCGAGGCGGGACTCCGTAGCGCCGGCTGAACGTGCGGCTGAATTGAGTAGCGTTCGGAATGCCAACGGAATCGGCGATCTCGGCGATCGACTTGGCGTTGGCGGGGTCGCACAGAACGGCGCGGGCGCGGTGGAGGCGTCGCCGCCGGATTTCACTCGCGATGCCGTCGGTTTCGGCGAACGCGGCGTACAGCGTGGTGCGCGAAATGTGGAGGGCGCCGGCGATGGTGGTCGGTGACAGGCGCGGGTCGGCGAGGTTGGCCTCGATGTAGCGACGGGCTTGGAGTCGGCGGCCGGGCGCGGTGTCGACCCCACCGAGGTCGCGATCGGCGAGCGAGCGCGCCAGCATGGTCAAGAGCGAGATCCAGAGCGCGGGGAGCTCGGAGAGGTCAGTCGTGGAAAGGCTGTCGAGCTGCCCGCTCAGGCCGAGGAGGGCCGGGCGGACGAGCCCGGTGAAGGTCGGGTCGCGAAGGAGGCGGCGCTGATCGTTGAACGCCACGAGTTGCTCGTCGGCGAACGGCACCGCCTGGCGGGGCACGTTGACCTGAATCCCGTGGAGGCCCTTCGTAGTCTGCCAACCGCCGTCGCTGTGACCCACGAGCGCGGCCGCACCGTCCCCCAGCGGCAACCGATGCCCGTGGCAGAACGCGGTGCTCCCCGGCGTCGGGGCGGTGATCATCAGCCGCAGGCGCCCGGCCGCCTCGGTCCCTTCGCGCGACCAGCGGCCAACCGCCGGACCCGAGCGGTGTTCGACGAAATTGACCGAACCAACCGTCAGCGCCTCGGCGGTGGCGTCAAAGGCATTAGCGGCCCGACCCACAGGCTCCATTTGCATCGGGACGTCGATCGCTTGGGCGCACCAGGCGCGCCAGTACTCAAAACGGCCCGGGGTGTCGACGGTCTGCGTGTCGAAGCGGTGGTAAATGGCGTTCGTCATCCGTGCCATCGACAGATTCTTGCCGATCTGTGCGGACCTTGGCTCCACTCTTGGCAATTCGTCCGGAGTGTGGGATTCCGGCCTCGCCCGCCCCTTACCGTGGCGATCTTGCCATGAGCGGTCTCGGACTCAGGCGGCAGTCCGCGACAACACCAGCAGCGCCCGCACGTCGGCACATCTATCTCCGGGCGATGCGGGCGTGCGCTGAGCCGGTCAGGGGAACGACACGTGAGGGAGAGAATGCTGCGACGCCTTCTGGGCCGGTGCGCCTTGGTCGTGGCCGTGGCGGCGACCATCCTGCAGGTGGTCGCCAACGGGCCGGCGAATGCCGAGGGCCCGCAGGTCCTCATTCAGTCCCCGCCCATTTCCAGCCAGCCGGCACATCCTCCGCTCACCGTGAGCGGCGACCTCGGTTCGGGCTCGATCACGGTCACCAACCCGGGCGGCACGGCCCCAACCACCCAGCAATGCGTATATAGGTCGACCAACGTTAACTTCTGCCTCGGCAGTTCTGATCAGCTTCTCAGCCCGGATCACGTCGACATCGGCCCGATCACGATCACGAACGCCCCGACTCAGCAATCCGGGCTGCCTGGCACCGGCCTCGACTGGATCATCAATGAGGCAGTGAGCAGTGTCGCCGCCGCTCATGGCGTTCAAGCCGACGACCTGGTCCGAACGTACGCGCGACCGGAGATCCGGGCCTACGTGGCCATGCGGATCAATGACATCCTCAACAAGAAGCTGTATGGCCTTCCGTTGACCGGCCAGGAACAAGAGGCCTACGACCAGCTCTCGGCCCTCTACAAGCAGATCCTGGTAGCCCAGGCCGAGAACGCCCTGCACGAGTACGAGCAGTGGTCCAACGACCCCTGCGTGTACGTCCCCCCGGGGCCGCCGGCGGGGAGCGGCCTGCCCGACGTCCCCAACCCCATCCGCGGGACTGCCGCCTGCAGTGCCTTGCGCAGTCACATCGAGACCTACAAATTCCTGCGGGACACGCCGTCGGTGGCGACGTTCGACACCTGGGCCGAGTACCGGCATCCCTCTCCGTTGGTTGCTCAGTCGGGTAACCCTCAGGTCAAGGAGATGATGGCCGAGACCACGCGCTCGTATGTCTCGCTCGCCGGACTCGGTGCGGCCGCCACGGTCGCCGCCGGGACGGCTGCGACCATCTCGGCCCTCAACCTGGCCCTGGTGACGAGCTACATCGCCACAGCCAGCTATCACGTCACGAAGGTCGCGTTGGCGGCCGGCGGCGTCTTCGGCGTGGTCGCCGCGGTGGTGTTCGTCGCCGCCGTCGCCGGGATCTCGATTTGGCGGATCGTCGAGGACGCGGCCCCCGGCGTCGAGATCCGGCGGCGAGTTACCGAGGCGCTGAACAACAACGATCCTTTCGGGATCGAGGCGAGCAAGGGCGACTACGCCGGTCTCAACTACTCGACGCTGCAAGACCCGGTGGGCAAGCCGAAAGCGCTTATCCATGATCAGGCTTTCACTCGCCAACTGGCCTCCTACGTCTACGACTGGATGATCTTCCAGAACGGCCAGCTCGTCCCTGATCCGACCGTGGGCTGGGACAGCAAGGGTGATACGACCGCCGCCGACATGAAGTTCGTAAATCAGCAGAACGTGGTCCAGGATCCGCTGGAGGTGCTGGCCGAGCCGGGGACCACGGACTACCAAGGCCGGCCGGTGAAGGCGTACCACGTCAAAATCGCCCGCGGTTGGTTGCTGGTGTCCACCCAACTGGAGGGCCAGACGGCGTGGGGACCCTATGAGCCACGGCTGAACCTGAAGTACGACGACGGCTCGGGCACGCCGGCGATGATGTCGCTTTTCCAGGACCAGGTCTCCGGCCAGCCGCCCCAGGACATGTTCCTCCTCACCAAGGCCGGCCCCAACGAGACGCTGGCTCCGGTCACCAGTCCCACCTGGATCCTGCGCACTACCGGCGGTGCGTCGACGACCGTGCGGCTGGCGCAGGAACAGGACCTGCTGCCCAAGGTCGACGTCATCCCGAGCGTCGACGGCAACCTCACGGCGGACGGCCGTATCACCCTGCAGGCCAATCTGTCCGCACCGGGCCAGGGCGCCGGAGGCACCTACGCCTGGCGGATCGAACGGCTCGATAACTCCGGAGCGGTGGCGCAGACCATTCCGCCCCCGTCAGGCAACCTGACGGGTTTCCAGACCCGGCTTTCCACGCCTGGTCGCTATCGCGTGTCGGTGTCCTACACCCATCCCGGGACTACGCCCGTGACGGCGTCGGGCCGGGTCGAATTCACGATCGATCCCCCGTCTCCCCAGCTGCTGAAGTCGGACGTCAGGGACGACCGGGTGCTGAACGGATCTCTCAGCCTGGATCTCCGGATGCTCGAGAACGCGCCGTCGGACACGTTCAACGTGGACGTCGACTGGGCCAACGACGGAAACGGAAAGGTGATTTCGAAGCGCTACACGGTCAAGTGTGTCAATGCCGGGTCCGACACCTGCGACACCGGTCCGCTCGTGGCGCCCGAGAACGCCCCCACGAATCCACAGTGGTCCGAGTCGCCGACGTTCCGCATTCCCGACGACCAGAACTTCCTCCCCTACGTCTCAGTGCACATCACCAACCAGTACGGGCTGGCCATCGACCGCACCTTCAAGATCACCGGTGACCACCGGCCTACCTACGCCACCATGACGCCCACGGTCGACATGCCCGCCGGAAAGTTCTCCCGGGTCGACGTCGTCGAGGTCACCCCGTCGCCACTGCTGACCCAGAGCCAAAACCTGACCATCCGGCCCTTCGTCCAGTCGATCACCCAAAAGCTGCCTCCCGGGGTCACGCCTGACATCGAGCATCGCGGCGCGAAATGGTTCCTCCAGCTGAAGGGGACGCCACAAGCCGATGCGATCGGCCCGCACACGTTCGCGTTCCCCTTCGAGCAGGAACCCGAGGGATCGGGCTTCCGCCCGGCGCCGGCGCTGGTCACTTTGAACGTCACGGCGGCCTCATCACCCGGCTATCGCAGTGTCCTGCGGAACACCCCGTCCGCCTTCCTCGACCGTTTCTACCAGGACACCTATCCGGACTACGTCGTCCAGGTCACCCAGGTGCTGGCGCCCGGCCAGCCGGACTTCGCGCCGTTCACTGGCACGGTGCACTGCCGCTTGACCGCTGGGCCGACCGTGATCTTCGACAAGGTCTGCCAGGCTGGCGAGCCGTTCCCCTGGCCCACCGAGCACCTCAGTGACACCCTCGAGGCCTCGACCTACGTGCAGTCCACCGCTCAACCGATCTCGACCGACGGCCCGTACTCGGTCGGGCTGACCACCAAGTTCAGTTCCTAGCGTCGATCCCGCGGCGCTCCGTGGCGGATTGAACTTGAAAGGGATGGCATCCCTCCACAAGCGGTGGGTGGGGGTGGGGTGGCCAATGCATTTTGATGACCGGGAATGGTCGACCTGGGGCCCCTACCACGGCGACGGACAACCGCCATGGGGCTCTTACGGTTGTCTTGAGTTAAGGAACTGGCAGGGACGCCGGGCATACAGAGGGCATGCCCGTGCACCGCTCCGCCGGACCACATCTCCGTCGCAAATCCGCAGCGTACGGGCTGGCGTCCGCGCCACGCCGCCCATGCCGCATACGCAAGGGCTGAGTAGGTCCCCATAAATTGTCCCCGTACAACACAGAGGCCGCCGACCAAACATGCTGGTCAGCGGCCTGTGCATATGTAAGGAGGCGCGATAAACGCCCTACTTGGTGGCGGGGGGTTGCCACCCCCGAGCTACTTTGGACCTCCGCAGCACCAAACCCCGCTGGTAGGCGAGCCTGCAGGGGGCAGTGCACACACAGACTGCCCTCTCACTGATGGGCTACCGCCGTCGGCGTCCCCAGAAACTCGACTAACCGGACCTTCGGGTTCATGACCGAAGGTGACGGTAACTACGGGCACAGCGGATTGACTAGGGATTCGGCTCCAGGAGTCCGGCCCATTGGCGAGGTTCGTCGTCGGCCGCCACGTTTCGGACCAGACGGTCGAGTACGCCCGCGAGGGTGGCCAATTCCTTTTCGGTGATGCCGGCTCGGAGTCGCCGGTCGAACGACACCGCGGCTGTCCGTAGCCGAAGGAACGTCTCCTCACCTGCATTGGTCAGCTCCACTACATGAATCCGACGGTTGGTGGTGTCGCGCTGGCGGGTGATGAGCCCTTCGAGGTCCAGCCGGTAATGAACACAACGGCGAGCGTATGCACTCCCTAAAAAATCTCAGAGCGCCTTGGCTCCCAAGACGATGTCGAAGCCGGCGCCGGTGCGTGCCAGGCCCATTATGAGGATGCCGGCCCATTCAAGGACCCACGTCATGTCGAGCCCTCCAGCGTCGAGGGGCCGCATGTCTAGGCTCTCCAGAAACGCCGCAACGCGTGCCTTCGCCTCGGCGCCGTCGCCGGCGAAGAACACGTCCACGGGCTTGTGTTCAGCAAGAAGGCCCTGAAAGATCGTATTGAATGCCTTCACGACGTGTGCGTCCTCGGGAGCGGCGGCGGCGATCCGCTGGGACATGGAGTCGCCCTCGGTGGTTACGAGTCCGGTGGCGTCGGCGTTGAACGGGTTGGTGATGTCGATGAGGATCTTGCCTGCCAGCGCATCGCCATAGTGCGCGACCGCTTCAACCGCGCCTTGGTACAGCACGGCGACGATGACGATGTCACCCGCCGGCCTTGCGCCGAACGTGCCGACCATGGCTCCGTCGCCGATCTGGTCGGCGACCTCCTGGGCCTTGGCGGTGTTGCGGCTCATGATCTCGATGGTGTGGCCGTGCTTCGCCGCCCGGGTGCCGATGGTCCTCGCCATATTGCCCGATCCGAGGATGCTGATGGTGGTCATGACGTGTGCTCCTTCGTGTGTGTGGATTAGGTGCTCAATGGATTTGTTGGCGTGAGGGTCTTGCTGCCGTGTTCGACTGGCGTGGCGCTCAGATCACCGTGGTGCTCAGATCACCGTGGTGCCGCCGTCGACGACCAGTTCCATGCCGTTGACATAGCTCGAGTCGTCCGAGGCGAGGAACAACGCGAACCGACGCGATCTCCTCAGGGCGACCCATCACGCGCCGCGGGATTACGGATTCGAACTGCGCTTTCATCTCCGGGGACATCACCTCTTCCAGCATCGGCGAGGCGACCTGTCCGGGGGTCAGCACGTTCACCCGGATCTTCCGGTCTCTTAGCTCGGACACCCACACTCGTGCGTAGGCGGGCAGTACGGCCTTGCTGGCCGCGTACACGCTCCAATCGGGGTAACCCCGCAGCGATGCGTTTGACCCGGTCATGAAGATCGAGCCTCCGTCGTTGAACAGCGGCAGCGCCTTTTGGACCGTGAACAGGGTGCCGCGGGCGTTCAGTGAGAAGGCGGCGTCGAACTGCTCCTCGGTAATCTCGCCGAGCGTGCCCTGCTCGCCCACGCCGGCACTCGCCCACAACACGTCGATCGCGCCCTTCTCCTGCTTAACGGTCTCGAACAGTCGGTCCAGATCGTCGAGGTCGGCCGAATCGGCCTGCACGCCGGTCACGTTGCGGCCGATCAGCTCGACGGCTTCGTCCAGCGCATCCGTGCGCCGGCCCGAGATGAAGACGTAAGCCCCTTCGTCAACGAACAACTTGGCACCGGCCAACGCCATACCACTAGACCCGCCCGTGATCACCGCAACCTTGCCATCGAGCTTTCCCACAACTACTCCATCCACTCGCTGTGACCGAGTGTTAGATACACCGATCTGTGTGCTTAACGTACAGACACCTGCGACGGACGTCAAGCTATGCACACCGATCTGTACCCGATTGGAGCTACGCTGAGCGTATGACGGAGTTGGAGAAGGGCCCCCGGGGCCTGCGGCGCGGCCGGGGCGCACGAGAGCGAATCGTCAGCGCTTCACGAAAGCTGTTCCGCGATCAAGGCATCAACAGCACCGGCATCGACCAGATTTGCGCGGTGGCCGAGGTGTCCAAGCGCACGCTCTACCAGCACTTCACCGGCAAGGATGAGCTGATCGCCGAATGCCTACGCCGATTCGATCCCGACATCCTGCCTGAAGTGTTCGACCGCACCGACCTCACACCTCGCGAACGACTCCTCGCCGCCTTCGACATCCACTCGCCTCTCTGTCCGTTCATCGCGGCGGCCGTCGAAATCTCCGACCCGGGTCACCCGGCCCGCATTCATGCCCGCGACTACAAGGAGGCCTTTGCGGCACGGCTCACCGCTACCGCCCAAGAGGCTGGCGCCACCAACCCCGAACGACTCGGCGAACAACTGGCGTTGCTGCTGGATGGCGCCTCGGCCCGCAGCCGAGTCCTCAACACCGAGACCCTCGCCACCGCCGCCGCCATCGCGGCCGTCCTGGTCGACGAAGCCATCCCCACGGCAGCGGTACCGCTCGGCGCAGGCCCCGTCGGGCAGCCCGGCCAGGATCACGATGACGGCGGCTAGGGCGGCGCGACGCCTTCTTTCTCGACGTCGGCCCCTTCCAACTGCCTCGCTTCGAGCATCGGCTAGGAACCTGAAGGACCGAAAGAGGGAGAGGTAATGGTGTGAACAAACGAGAGGGAACCGAGTGAGCGTGGAGAAAGCGAACCCCGAGACAGCGGACGGGGGGACGCCGGAAATCCCGGGTGGCTTTCCGGACCTCACCGCGTCGCAGCTAGACCTCATTCGCGAGCGTTCCACGGAGACGGTCATCGACCCGGGCGCGTTCCTGGGCAACGCCGGAGATGTCGACTACGACTTCATTCTGATCGAAACCGGCGATGTGGAAGTCGTGAGGTTCGCGGCGTTCGGAATGCCCGAGCAGGTCATAGCTATCTTCGGCCCAGGCTCGTTCCTGGGCGAGCTAGACATGCTGACCGGGCAGGCCGCCATGTTTTCGGCGCGTATGCCAAGCGGTGGCGTGATCCAACGGATGCCACGTCCAGTCTTCCGGCAGCTCATGTCCGACGCCCCTGAGCTGTCCGACGTCATTCTCAAGGCGTTCATGGCACGCCGCGAGTTCCTGCGCACGAGCGAAGCGGCGCGGAGTTTCCAGATTGTCGGCAGCGCGCAGTCGACCGAGACGCTGGAGCTCCGCAACTGGGCCACGCGTCTCAACGTCGTCCATAGCTGGCTCGACGTCGAAACCGACGATGGCCACCGGACCCTCGCGTCGCTCGGGCTCGACGTCACAGACCTCCCGGTCGTGATCACCCCGACCGGGATCCTCCGCAATGCGACCCCGAGCGAACTGGCAGACCAGCTCGGCCTGGCGTACCGCTCTGTGCCAGGGAAGGTCTACGACCTTGTCGTCGTCGGTGGTGGACCGGCCGGGCTGGCGACTGCCGTCTACGGCGCCTCTGAAGGCCTGGACACGCTGGTGCTCGAAGGGGTTGCCGTAGGCGGGCAGGCCGGCGCGAGCGCACGTATCGAGAACTACCTCGGCTTTCCATCCGGCCTGGCCGGCGCGGAACTGACGGCCAAGGCGCTAGTGCAGGCCCAGAAGTTCGGGGCGGAGATAAAGAGTCCAGTCGAGGTGACGTCGCTGCGGATGGCGGACGACCTTGTGCTGACCCTGTCGGACGGGAGCGAGGTCGCGGCCCGCTCGATGGTGATTGCGAGTGGTGCCCACTACCGGAAACTCAGCCTGGAGCGGTGGGCGGATTTCGAGGGCAACGGCATCTACTACGCGGCAACCGAGCTTGAAGTCCGTGCATGCGGGATCCATGGCCCTCAGGTGGCGGTGGTCGGCGGGGCGAACTCCGCCGGTCAGGCGGCCTTGTTTCTCGCCAGTCGAGGGTTACGGGTTCGGCTCGTCGTGCGCGCCGACGATCTCCGAATCGAGATGTCGAACTATCTCGCCACCCGCATTCTCGCCGACAGTCGTATCGAGTTGCACTTGGGCACCGAAGTCGTCGGAGTCGACGGTGGTGAGCATCTGGAGTCAATCATGCTCGCGAGCAAGACCGGGGGAGCTCGGGAGAGCGTGCCTTGCGCTGGACTCTTCTGCTTCATAGGCGCCGTTCCCGCGACGTCTTGGCTCGAGGGTGTCCTACTTGACCGAAGCGGCTTCATCCTCACCGACACCGATCTATCGGAGAGGCAATCGCGCGACTCCTTCGCTCTACTCGGCCGCCACCCACTGGCGTTCGAGACCAGCATGCCAGGACTCTTTGCCGTCGGCGATGTGCGTCACGGCTCGATGAAGCGGATCGCAGCTGCCGTGGGTGAAGGTTCCAGCGCGATCCGCTCGGTCCATCAGGCGATCGGCAAATAGCGAGACAGAACGCTCTCCCCCTGCGCCGAAGCGGTACCGCTGCCGTGGGGATGGCTTTGTCGACGAGGACGGCAGCGGTGGCGGCGGCGGTGGCGAGGGTCTCGGTGTTGAGGACTCGTAGCTCAAATGGATTCCTCGCCTTGACCGTCCACCTCCGCGAGCCGACCGACCCCAGGCGCGAGGATCACGTAGCGTCGGCAGCGCTTGCGTGAGCTCGTTGTCGGCGGGTCTCATCGGTAGGTGACCGCCGGCTCAGAGGTGGGCGCGCAATTCCCGTTCGGTCTGGGCGTAGACGCGTTCCTGGCCTTCGGCGTCCCGGGACTTCTTCGAGGACTTCTTCACCTTCGTGCGGCTGTAGTAGCCCCCGGTCGCGGTCGCGAGCTCCGGATCGGCCATCAGCCGCACACAGCCGCGTGACCCCTTCTCCGGAGGCCCGACGAACGGATTGGTCAACGCCTCAATCAATTTGAACGGCCCGCCGGCCTTGTTGCCGAGAGTGGTTTTGACCGCGCGCGGGCTGACTGCGTTGAACGTCAGGCCCTCGCCCTTATGGCGGCGAGCTTGGGCGTAGGTGTACATCAGGGCCAGCAGTTTGGCATTGGCGTAGGCCTGGATCTGCTTGTACTTACCCGGGTAGCTCCAGTCGGTGATCGGCTTGCCCCGCGACTCGACCACGGCGGTCATGTTGACCACCCGCGAGGGCGCGGCGAAATCATCAGCGCCCTTCCGGAGCAGGTCGAGCAGCCCGTCGGTCAGTGCCGCCAGCGCGACGTGATTGATGGCGATGGTCCGCTCGTACCCGTCGGGTGACAGTGCCTTGCTGGAGAACGCGGCGCCCGCGTTGTTTACCAGTCCGTTGAGTCCCTTCGGCGCGGCCTCGTGCACAGCGTCGACCAGTTCCCGAACACCTGCTAAAGATCCGAGGTCTCCGGCTACGGGCAGGTACTGGCCGTCTTGCCGTTGCCGTTGGTGACCAGCAGGTCGACGGCGCGTCGGGCCTGGTCGGCACCGCGGGCGTGCACCAGCACAGTCGCCCCACTGTTCCCAATGCCTTGGGCGGTTTCATGGCCGATACCGCCCTTGGCGCCGGTGACTAGCACGGTCTGTCCGTCCAGCCGACCGGCGAATTGAGCATCGAACTTGCTCATGGTCTCTCCTCGAAAGATGTGCAGTAGCAATGAGTCGTGTAGCCCGCTCTGTCAGCCTCGAAGTGGGCTCCGGCCGACGGCGAGGAGGCGGAATCTGGAGCCACCTCGATCAGCTGGGGAGGCCGTCGAGCAAGCTGAAGCGGGCATCCATCGCGACACTTCGGACATCGATCAGCTGCTGATATTCAGGCGAGTTGTACCACTTGATGGCCGTCTCATGGTCGGGAAACCGCACGAGTGCCCCTGAGCTGAGCGAGCCATCGCCGTGCAGGATTTCCCAGTTACCGGCGGCGAGAACCTCTCCTCCGTGCTCCTTGGCCGTCTGCCCAGCGTTGGGGGCGTATTTCTCACGGTAAACATCCGGGTCCTTGACCGTGAATTCGACAACTACGTATGCGCTCATGTGGATACTCCTCCGTTGTTAGGTGTGATCTGTGCTCTAGGTCTTCACTCTTAAACGTCACCGCCGACAGGCGTTACGTCGCCACTCGGCCCCCGTCGACCGCAAGAGTGACGCCGTGGACGAAGCTGGCGTCATCACTGGCCAGGAAGACGATCGCCGCAGCCAGTTCCTCGGGCTCAGCGACGCGACCTGCTGGTGCGAGTGCTGCGAGCTGGTTCACCATCTCCTCGGGAACAGCTTCCATCATCCGGGTGCGCGTCGGACCGGGGGCAACGGCATTGACCCGAACACCACTCGGGCCGTATTCGGCGGCCCAGGCCTTCGTCAACAGTTCGAGAGCCGCCCGGCTGGCGCCATACAGAGCCATGCCCGCCTGCCCGAAGCTGGCGACCATCGTGGAGATGTTGACGATCGAGCCCCATCCGCGTTCGGCCATCGCTGGCGCCAGGGCCGCAACGAGGAAGAACGGAACCTTGACGTTCACTGCAAAGGTCTCGTCGAACTCTGCTTCGGTGGCTGCGTTGCTTGGTCCCATCAAGGCGACGCCGGCGTTGTTGATGAGGATGTCGACGTGACCGTCGCCCGCCTCAGTGGCCCACTCGACGAGCTCCTGGGCCGATTGCAGATCGGCCAACGTCGTGAGCCGGAACTGTGCGGTCCCGCCGCCGCCTTCGATCTCGGCGACCACGTCTTTGGCTCGTTGTTCATTGCGTCCCACTACCAATACGTGAGCGCCGCGGGCGGCCAAGCCGATGGCCGTAGCCTGGCCGATCCCGCTCGTCGAGCCCGTAACCAAAGCCGTCCTGCCTGTTAGATCAGTCATGCGATGTGTCGTCCTCTCGCCCTAAAATGGGTTGTGTGACTCACTTTGACAGCTCAATACTGGGTTGTCAAACTCAAAATCCTGCTAACGTGGGTGGATGGTCAACGAGACGAGTGACCGCCCGAAGCTCACCCCCAAGGGAGCACGCACCCGGGCACGAATAGTGGAGGAGGCCGCCGCCCTGATCCATGAGCGCGGGGTAGCGGCCACCACGTTGGAAGATGTCAAGGTGGCGGCAGAAGTCGGCGGCTCGCAGATGTACCACTACTTCCCCGACAAGAACGATCTCGTGCAGGCGGTCATCGACTACCAAGCCGAGACCATCGTCGCTCGCCAGCGGCATGTGCTCGGTAGCGCGAACGGAGTCGAAGCCTGGCGGAACATGGTGATCACCGCAGCGAAGCGCACCAAAGCAAAGGGGGGCTGCCAACTTGGCTCGCTCGTTGGTCAACTCGCCGAGAGTGACCCTGAGGCCCGAGCGCTCATTGCCGGGGGGTTCGATCAGTGGGCAGCTGCCATCGGCGATGGACTCAGATCCCTTCATGCCGAGGGGAAGCTCCCCTCGGACATCGACCCGGACGACCTCGCCACTACTCTGCTCGCCACGCTCCAAGGAGGACTTCTACTCGCCCAGGCACAACGGAGTACCCGTCCGTTCGAAACCGCGGTCAATACCCTCCTCGCCCTTGCCATCGGCGGATGAGCCCAAACCGGGTTGGTTCACAGCCATCGCCCAGGTCAGCTCACGGCTCTTGAATACAGCAGTTGCGTGAGCACTATGCGCTTGTTGGCCCGCTGCCATCGACTCTGCCGGATACCTCGTTGCGCCCGGTCGCGTACTCCGGACTGGCATTCCGTGAGCTCATCTCGCCGACCCTGACTGCCTGTGCCTGTTGGGCATGGCCCCGTCTGATCACGGCTGCCGAGGTTTCATGTCGGCTCCTCGGCCGGGGGACGCGTTCCACCTTGACCTCGACGGGACGGTGGTCACCGGCCGCTACATAGAAGTCGATCCCCGCACCGCCTGGTGATTGGATGGGACCATGAAAGGACCGACAAAGCGACGCCGACACCAGCATTAATTGAGATCACGCTCACCCCTACGGGCGACGGCACGAATGGGAAGGTCCAGTTGTCCGGCCTGAGTGCAGTGGATGCCGCCTTCTACCGGCAACCCTGGGCGCGGCACCTTGACCGGATTGCAGCTACCTTCGCTGGCGCCGAACTTGGCGCACTTCCTGGGAACTGAGTCAGGGAACTCACCTGCAGACCCGCGACAAGTTGCGGATCGCCGCTGTCACCTAGATCGAACCTACCCACCACCGCAGGCGCCGCTAAGACGCCTTCGGCTGCCGCACTTCCATCGAGTACGAGACGATCCTGACCCCACCGGCCCACCAAGCCCCGTAACCCGAACTGTCACCGGATCGTGCAGCCGACCAGTAGTCGAATGCGTTCTTGAGTGCCGCCGGGTAGCCCCAGTTGTATTGCGGGAACACGAACACGAAGCCGGCGAAGCTGCTGATCCGATTGCTCCACGCTTTGGTGTGCGCATCCTTGTAGCCCCCCAGGGCGGCTTTGAGTGGTTCGTCGAACATCGGCAGGTTGCTCTCCGCGAGGTCGATCGATCGGTAGCGGAGCGGGCTCTGTTCGCTGAGCGTTCGCTGGGTTCAATCGGCGATTCCCGGGCAGATTCGGGTGGGTCGCGTGCTGCCGATGATCACGGCCACCCGCTCATCGAACGTGTCAGGGCTCATCGTGGTCTCCTATGCGTCGGCGGCAGGTCGGAGCACGTCGGCGAACCAGGTCCGAAAGTCGGTCGCGGTGGGGGTCGCCGCTGCCCAGTCGACCTCGTATAGCCCCTCGTTCTGGGCGTCGTGCATCTCGGTCATGTCTCGGATCGTCTGCTCGCTGGCGCCGCGCGCCGCCATCCTCGAGACCGACTCCTCGTGGCTGGTCTGGTGGTAGGCGACGGACCGGCCGAGCACGTCGGACATCACTTGTGCCATCTCCTCGGGGGTTAGTCGATCGGGTCCGAAGACGGGAAGGTTCTCTTGTCCGGTCCAGGAGCCGTCGGTCAAGAGGGCGGCTGCGGTCTGAGCGATGTCGCGGGTGGCGACCATGGCGAGCGGCCGGTCGGGCACATACGGCAGGGAGAACACCCCCTGCTCGCGGATGACCGCGAGATGGCGGTCCAGGTTCTCCATGTAGAACGGCATGCTCAGCGCCCGGTACGCCGCACCCGTGCGTTGGAGCTCGGCATCCATGGCGAACGCGGCCGACAGCAGGCCAGCGGGTTTTGGCCACCCGTGCCCGGCGCTGGTGACCCCGACGACGTGGCCGACGCCGTGGCGGCGGATCGCCGCAGCGCCCGCCCTGGCGAACGCCAGGTAGTAGGCCTCGGCGCTCGGTGCCCGCGGGTCGGGGGGAACGAGCCAGAACAGCGCTTCTGCCCCGGGCAGCGCCTGGTCGAGCACGGTCGGATCGTCGTGGGAACCCTCGACGATCTCGACGCGCTCGCGCACGCTGACGTCGAGCTTGGCGGCGTCGCGGACGATGACCCGGCCCTGCTGCTCGTCGGCGAGCAGCCGGGCCACGAGCTGGCTGCCGATCTGACCGGTCGGCGTGGTGATGACGATCATGGTTGCTCCAATCTAGAACCGGACATCCGCTTCCGTTTCTATCCTACCGGAAGCGGGAGTACGATTCCGTTTCAGTCATGGCTGCCACCGGCCCCCCGAGACGAGCGGACGCGCAACGCAACCGCGACACGATCCTGACCACGGCTGGGAGGCTGTTCGCGGAACAGGGCGACACGGTGCAGATGGACGAGGTAGCTACGCGCAGTGGCCTCGGGCTGGGCACGGTGTACCGACACTTCCCAACCAAGCGCGCCTTGCTGGCCGCCATCGTCGCCCGGCGATTCGAGGGCATGACCGACCTGGCCCAGTTCGCTGCGTCTATCGGCGAACCAGGAGAAGCGTTTCAGGCGCTTGTGGTCTGCTACTTGGAAGCGGCTGAGGGGGATGCAGCGTTCCGGGTCGCCTTGCTCGGACCGGAGGATTTTGACTGGGCCGATCTCGCCGTGCAGAAGGAGGCGTTTCTCAGCACGGCTGAACCAATCATCGCGAAGGCCGTCAACGCCGGGTACCTGCGATCTGACTTCGGCGTGAAGGATTTCATCATGATCACCCGGGGGGTCATGACCAACATGACCCCGAATAACGACTGGCGTCGCCATCTCGAACTTTCGCTCAACGGCGTTCGTCCTTCATCCTCTGGCCACCCGCGACGAAGCTAAACAGTCACAGCACGAGCTGGGACTACCCCCGGCAGGACTCGAACCGTCATCTATCGAGCAATCGCCGCCTCCGCCCTACACAGCGGGCGACCGCCATCGAGGTCGCCCACCGTTCCCCTCATTTGCCAGCGTGATCTCGGCCGAAGTCGAGATCACCCCGCCACACCCTGAAGGCCTTTGATCAGGGCAACTGCATAGGCACGCACAGGGCATGCCCATGCACCGCTTCGCCCGACTCGCGTCTTCGTCGCGAAACGACAGCGTACGGGCCGCTGGCGTCCGCTCCACGCCGCCCATGCCGCATACGCAAGGGCTGAGTAGGTCCCCATAAATTGTCCTTGTAAACACAGAGGCCGCCGACCAAACATGCTGGTCAGCGGCCTGTGCATATACACGGAAGCGCGATAAGAGCCCTACTTGGTGGCGGGGGTAGGATTTGAACCTACGACCTTCGGGTTATGAGCCCGACGAGCTACCAGACTGCTCCACCCCGCGGCGGTAAGCGATCAGGATAGCAGTCCGGCGCGGTACCGATCCACGGCGACCGGCTCCGGGATCGTCGCCTTCCGGGCGCGTCAGGCGTCGACCTCGACCTCCGGGGCAATGACGACGGGCAGGTCGAGGGGCAACGCGGCGGCACCGATGGCGGTCCGGGCGTGGGCAACGGCACCGAGCCCGTAGAGCTCCAAGATGAGCTCGGAGGTGGGGTTCAGGCCGGCGGTCGTCGAAACGGCCGATGCCAGTCCGTCGTCGCCCTGGGGTCGACCCGGGCGTCGCGGGCGTAGGTCTCCCCCCACCTCCGCAGCTCCTTGAGGACCGGTTCGATCGCCTTCCCGGCTGCGGTGAGGAGGTACTCGTCGCGCGGCGGGTGCTCGCTATAGGCCCGGCGGGTGATCAGTCCAGCCGACTCCAAGTCGCGCAGTCGCGTCGCGAGGGTGTCGCGGGGAGCACCGGTGTTGGCCCGGATGTCGTTGAACCGGTGGACGCCGAAACTGAGCTCTCGGAGCACGAGCAGCGACCACCGGTCGCCGACGAGGCCCAATGCGTCGGCAATGCCGCAGACGCGAGGAGCCGCCAACCTAGCGGGTTTGATTTCCGGACTCACTCCACTACAGTAGCCACCATCAGTGAGTCTGATTTTCGAACCAACAGGAGAAGCGATGCCATCCGTCTTGATCACCGGCGCCTCTCGGGGCATCGGCCGGGCCACCGCCGCCGAGTTCGCCGCGCGCGGCTACCGCGTCGTCGCCACCGCCCGTGACCCCCGTTCGCTCGACGACCTCGACGTCGACCAGCGACTGGCGCTCGACGTCACCGACCAGACCACCGTCGACGACGCGATCGAAGCTGCCGGACGGATCGACGTGCTCGTCTCGAACGCCGGTGTGATCTTCCTGGGGGCCGTCGAGGCGAGCCCGGTCGCCGAGATCGAGCGCCTGTTCGCACAGAACACCGCCGGTGCCATCCGGGTCGCGCAGGCGGTGTTGCCGCAGATGCGCGATCGCCGGAGCGGACGGTTGCTCTTCGTGTCCAGCGTGCTCGGCCGCGTCGTCTTCTCCGGGAACGCCGCCTACGCGGCCAGCAAGTGGGCCCTCGAGGCGCTCGTCGAGGCTCTCGCCATCGAGACCGGCCCGCTCGGGATCCATGCGACGTTGCTGCAGCCCGGACCCGTGAGCTCGGGCGCGCTCGACGCTCCGTTGACCTACCGGCTGCCCCGCGACCCTTACCCGTCACTGGCCGTTGACCGTTTGGACCGCAGCAACTCCCTCACCACCGAAGAGGTCGCGCGGGCCATCGCCGACGCCGCCGAGCTCGACGCCCGCCGCTGCGCCTGCCCGTCGGCGATCCTGCCGCCGCCATCCTGGCCGCGCGCAAGGCAGCGCCCGACGAGCTCCCGTTCGTGCTCCCCGCCTAAGCCCGCCGGCCTTCCCTTGACAGGCCGGCGAACGGGGCCGATAGTTAATCAGCCGCTTGCTTGGTCGATCTGGCGCGGCGGGGAGGGTGGAGATCATGGGTGAATGGTCCGTTGACGTCCCGTACGAGCGGGTGCTGATCACGGGTGGGGGGTCGGGCATCGGCCGGGGGACGGCCCTCCAGTTGGCCTCGCTCGGCAAGGCCGTCTACGTCATGGGTCGACGTCAGGGGGCGCTCGACGAGACGGTGTCGCTCGGCTCGGAGCTGCCGGGCACCCTGACGGCTTGCGTCGGGGACGCCACCGATCCCGAAGCGGTCGAGGCGGTGTTCTCGGCCGTCGAGCAGGACGGGCCGGCCACCGCGCTGGTGCACGCGGCGGCCCAGGTGTCGCTGGGCCCGGCCATGCGGATCTCCCCGGAGGAGTTCCGCCAGACGATCGACAACACGCTTTGCGCGGCGTTCAACGTCCTTCAGCGTTGGGCGAAGCCGTTGCTCGACAGCGGCACGGCCGGCGCCGCGGTGATGATGACCAGCTCGACCGCTATTGGCGGGGCGCCGGGGATCAGCCACTCGTCGGCCGGCAAGGCCGGGGTGACCAGCCTGGTCCGGGCGGTCGGTCGGGAGTGGGGGCCGGCGGGGGTCCGGGTCAACTGCGTCGGGCCGGGTGCCTTCCCGATCGCCAAGTCCGAGGCAATGTTCGGCAACCAGATCGTCCAAGACCGTATGAACGAGATGATCGCCCTGCAGCGCTACGGGCAGCTGCCCGAGATCGTCGGGCCGATCATGTTCTTCCTCAGCTCGGCGTCGATGTACACCACCGGGCAGAGCCTGGTCGTCGACGGCGGCCAGACCCTCGTTCCCTGGTTGATCCCCCGGGAGGCACTCGAGGCCGGGCTCAACAACCAGTACCCGACCTGATCCATCCAGCCAGTCGGGCTCAATCGAGCTCGGGCGGCCGGCGGGCGAGCGTGACCGTCCGCGTGCCGCGGATATGGAGGGTCGTTCGGTCGAGTGGGCAGCGTTCGTCGTGCTCGTCGAGCAGCGCGGCCAGCGTGGCGCGGTCGTCGGGCTCGAGATGGTCGGCGAAGCCTTCGGAGAGCCGGGCGAACCACGCTCGGGCGTATTGAGCCGCCTCCGGGTGCTGGGGCGGGTCGAGGTCGATAACGAAGGCGCGCTCGTCGACGCTCGCCCAACCGGCCTTGGCGAGACGCGGCGCCCAAGCCGAGCCGAGCGTCGGCATCGTCGCGGCATCTTCGGCGCCGAGCGCGGCGACGGTGCGGGACTCGAAGCCGGGTGGGCCGAAGCCGAGGTCGTCGGGGAGGAACCGCAACGGCTCGGTGAGCTCGGCGACGGCGATCAGACCGGCAGGCCGGGTGGCGGCGAGCACGTCTCTCAGCACGCGGGTCGGATCGGTGAAGTGGTGGAGGGACATGGACGCCCAGGTGACGTCGAACGAGCCGACGTCCGGCCACCCGGTGTCGAGGTCGGCCTCGACCGTCCGGACCCGGCCGGCCAGTCCGAGATCGACCGCCTTCTCGTGCAGTCGGCGTAACGAACCGGGGGAGACGTCGACGGCGACGACCTCGGCCTCGGCAAACCGCTGCGCCAGGCCGATGGCGCCGGTACCGGTGCCGGCACCGAGGTCGAGCACCCGCTGCGGTTCGGCCTGGTCGGTGGCCTGGCGGACCCAGCCGAGCGCGGCCGCCCAGTACTCGTGGAGGACCTCGGCGTCGAGGTCGAGCAACGGGTCGAGGTCGCGGCCGCCGGCCGCGTCGTCGTGGCGGTGCGCACCGGAGTGACCGTGGGGCTCGGGCATGAGCCCCACCGTAGGCAGGGCGGCCCGCCCACTGCCCCGCTAGCCCGGGAGCGACCGGCGCGGGACCGTCACCGCGACGACGCCAGCTCGCAGAGACCGTCCGAGCCGATGTTGAGACCGATGTTGCTCACGTTGTACAGATGCTCACTGGCGACGAGCCAGACGATCTCGCAGATCTCCCGCTCGGTGTAGTGGCGGGCCAGCTGGTCGAACGTCTCGGCGGTGACGTCCTTGGTGGTCGTGAGCTCGGTCGCGTAGTCCAGGGCGCCCCGCTCGGCGTCGGTGAAGAGCGAACTGGTCCGGTAGTTGGCCAGCGCGTCGAACCGCGGGCCGTTCGCCGGTGTCGCCTTCATGGCGGCCCACCGCCCGACGTCCATGCAGAACAGGCAAGTGTTGAGGCTGGCGACGCGCTCTCGGATGAGCATCGCCGTCGACGGCGACAGTTCGAGCTTCTTGTCGAGCTTCGACACCTTGCCGTAGAAGGACAAGAAGGCGGTCGGCATGCGGGACGAGAAGACCGCGATCGGCGTCGCCACCTTGCCGAACTGGCGCTTCGTGAAGAAGTACACCAGCTTGAGCATCAAACCCCGTGGCTTCTCGACGGGCGCAAGGTACGTGTCCATGTTGCAGCTCCTCTCCGGTCGTCCGGCCCGGGCGCGGGTCGGTCCATTCCGTTGACCCGCCACGGCTGGTGAACGTGACCGGTCGCGCCGGCCTCAGCTGCTTGGGCGCGGTCCGCTCAGGGCCGTCGGCGAGCTCAGGACCCTTAGCGAGCTCAGGACCGTCGGCGAGCGCAGGACCGTCGGCGAGCTCAGGCGGTGACGTCGATCTGGCCGTCGCCCCGCCGTCGGGGGTTCTCGGTCAGCCGGCGGTACGCCGCGGCCGCATCGGTCCGGGGCGCCGGTTCGGCGGTCCGCTCGTTCCGCCGTTCGCCGCGCCGCTCGGCCCGTCGATCGCGCAGCAGGCGTCGCTCCCGGCGGCGCGGCCGACCGGTCGTCTGCAGCTGGTCGTCGTCGTACGCGTTGAGGAACTTGGCCAGGAGGACGTAGGTCTTCTCCGCCAGCGCGGCGGCCTCGGCGTCGGAGTCGGTGCTCTGCGCTTTCGCCAGAAGGCCGGACGCCACTCGAAGCGGTCCACGATCCATCGGCGATCTCCCGAGTCGGTCCCTGGTGCGTCCGGAACGATACCCCCTGGTAGGTGAGCTGTCGCTGCCCCTTGACGGCGCCGAGCTTCATTGGTACATTAGTAGAGTAATGAACCAAGGAACGACGGAGACCAGGAGCGGCAGGGGAGCGGCGCATGCTCGATGACGGCGCGCCGCTCTTTTCACAGATCGCGGAGCGGCTGGCGGACGAGATCGCCGACGGTCAGCTCGCCGAGGGCGACCGGGTCCCGTCGAGCAACGAGCTCGCGGCGTTCCATCGGATCAACCCGGCGACCGCGGCGAAGGGCATCAACGTCCTCGCCGACGACGGGCTGCTCGAGAAGCGCCGCGGCATCGGCATGTTCGTCGCCGACGGCGCCCGGGCACGGTTGCTCGACGTCCGTCGCCAGCGGTTCGTCGACCGGTACGTCGAGCCGATGGTCGCCGAGGCCGACCGGCTCGGTATCGACCCGGACACGTTGACCGCGCTGATCCGGGAGTCCAGCGACACCCAGGGAGGAATCAAGGTATGACACCGACGATCTCGGTGGCCGGCCTGACCCGGCGTTACCGTGACCACGTCGCCCTCGACGACGTCACCGTCGACATCGAGGGGGCGACCATCACCGGGCTGCTCGGGCGCAACGGCGCGGGTAAGAGCACGTTCCTGCGGATCCTCGCCGCCCAGGAGTTCCCCTCCGCCGGCTGCGTCGAGGTCCTCGGGGAGAACCCGAAGGAGAACGATGCGATCCTGCGCCGGCTGGTGCTCGTCCGCGAAGACCAGCTCTTTCCGGACGTCCGGGTCGGCCAGGCGCTGCGCGCCGCGTCGTGGTGCTACCCGAACTGGGACGCCGAGCTGGCCCAGTCGCTGCTGGTCGACTTCGAGCTCCCCGTGAACCGGGCCGTCAAGAAGCTCTCCCGTGGCATGCGCTCGGCGCTCGGCATCGTCATCGGTCTGGCCGCCCAAGCCGAGGTGACGTTGTTCGACGAGCCCTACGCCGGTCTCGACGCGGTGGCCCGGCAGATCTTCTACGACCGGCTGCTCGCCGCCTACGCCGCCCATCCCCGGACGATCGTGCTGTCGACGCACCTGATTGACGAGGTCGCCGATCTGCTCGAGCGGGTGGTGATGATCGACCGCGGCCGGGTCGTCCTCGACGGCGTGGCCGACGACGTCCGGGGCAGCGCCACCACCGTCAGCGGGCCAGCGGTGGCCGTCGACGAGTTCGTGGCCGGCCGCCGGACGTGGGACCGCCGCCGTATCGCCTCTCAAGCGTCCGTCGTCGTCGCCGGCGCGCTGGACGACCGCGACTGCGCCCGGGCCCGGGCCCTCCACCTCGACCTGGAGCCGTTGTCGCTCCAGCAGGTCATGGTCCACGCCGCCGGGCGGGACGACGACCAGACGATCGACACCATCGAGAGGAGAAGCGCATGACCGCCTGCTTCAACGCCGCCCGCTACCACCTCGTCCAGCGGTTCAACTACTTGCTCTTGCCCTGGATGATCCTGACGTTCGCCTTCGTCGCCGACATCGTCATCTTGAAGCTGACGCCGGCCGGCGACCAGGCGAACCGCTGGGTCGGCGGCCTGGCCGCCATCTTCTGCATCCTCTTCGTCTCCGGCGTCGTGAGCGTCGCCCGGTCGTTGCCGTTCGGGCTGGCCCTCGGCCTGAGCCGGCGCTCGTACTACCTCGGGACCGCGCTTCTGGCCGTCGCCCTGGCCGTCGCCTTTGGGCTGGCCATCACGGGTCTGCAGGCTGTCGAGCGGGCGACCGACGGCTGGGGCGTGCACATGGCGTTCTTCCGGGTGCCGTACATCCTCGACGGGCCGTGGTACCTGACGTGGTTGACGTCGGCGGTGGCAATGACGCTGCTCTTCGTCTACGGGATGTGGTTCGGCCTCGTCTACCGACGCTGGAACGTCGTCGGCTTGGTCGCCTTCACCGCCGCCCAGCTGACGCTGGCTCTCCTGGGCGCCGTCCTGGCCAGTTGGGCCGACGCCTGGTCCAGCATCGGCCACTTCTTCCACACGCTCAGCGTGGCCGGGCTGAGCGGTGTCCTCGTCGCCGTTGTCGTCGCACTGCTCGCCGGTGGGTTCGCCACGATGCGCCGGGTGACGGTCTGACTCAGGGTCGACCTCGGGCGGCGGCCAGTGCTGCCGCCCGGGCCGGCAGCGTCGGCGCGTCGATCACCGTGCAGACCGATGTGAACGCGTCCGTCGGACCGCGCCAGCGGAGGTCCTCGACCGAGCTGACGAGCGAGCGGTCCACCCGCAGCGTCGCCAGGTGTCGGAACAAGAGCGCGTTGTCGCGGCTGTCCGCCAGCGCGGCCGCCAGCTTCGGGGCCCCCCGGACGGCGACGTCCCAGCCGCTCGGATCCTCGGGGATCGCCTCCAGGTGGCCCCAACGGGCGAGCACCGTGGCGGCCGACTTGGCGCCCCAGCCGGGAAGGCCGGGGAAGCCGTCGGCACTGTCGCCGACGAGGGCGAGGTAGTCGGGGATCGACGCCGGCGGCACGCCGAACTTGGCGACGACGCCGTCCTCGTCGATCAGCCGTGACTGGCGCCGGTCGAGCTGGACGATCCGGGTGCCCTGCACGCACTGACCGAGGTCCTTGTCCGGCGTACAGATGACCACCTGTTCGACGGCTGCGTCGTCGGCCGCCACCGCGGCCGCGCTGGCCAGCGCGTCGTCGGCCTCGACGTCGACCATCGGCCAGACCGTCACTCCCATCGCCGTGAGCGCCTTTTCGAGCGGCCACGCCTGGGCCCACAGGTCCGGGTCGACGCCCTCACCGGTCTTGTAGCCCGGCCATAGGTCGTTGCGGAACGATTCGATGACGTGGTCGGTCGCGACGCCCACGTGGGTCGCCCCGTCGCCGAGCAGGCCGAGGATCGAACCGAGCACGCCGCGTACGGCCGCCACCTCCTGCCCGTCCGCGTTTCGGTGCGACGGGGCGCCGAAGAAGTGGCGGAACAGCTCGTACGTGCCGTCGACCAGATGCACCTGCACGGCGTCAGTCTGCCTCGGCAACGACCAGCGCCAGGACGGCGGCGTGACTGTGGTCGAGGTCCTTCGTCGCGGTGAGCAGCGTCAGCGGACCTTGCCGGCGCAGCGCCCGGAGCGACACCAGCGCGGCTGCCGGCTCCGATTGCTCCAGCTCCCTCCGGTAGCGAGCGGCGAACTCGTCGAAGCGCGACGGGTCGTGCGAGTACCACCGCCGCAGCTCCGTCGTCGGTGCCGCGGCCGGCAGCCACTCGTCGAACGCGGCTGCGGCCTTCGAGAGGCCGCGCGGCCAGAGCCGGTCGACCAGCACCCGGGTGCCGTCGTCGGGGTTGGGTGGGTCGTAGACCCGGGCCGCCCGGATCGCGTCGGCTCGTCCGTGTGCCATCGCCCACCATTCTGCGCCAACGGCTGGCTCGATGGGCTAGGACCGACGGTCGCTCGGTACGATGGCCAGGCAGCCACACCGGGGGGCCGAAGGGAGGTCCTGATGGCGGATGACCAGACAGCCCGACCGGCGAGCGACCGGACGGCCGACCGATCCCGACCGATCGGCGCGATGGGACGGCTGGACCACGACGAGTTGGTCGAGTCGCAACGGGCCACCCTGTCGTCCGATCGCCGGCGGTACGGTGTCGGCGCCCGGGCGCTCTTCCTCTTGCTGGACGCGGTCTACGGGAAGCCGCGGACGCTCTCGAAGTTCAAGGTGCTCGAGCTCGTCGCCCGGGTGCCGTACCAGAGCTGGGAGCAGGTGGCCTACATCGCCATCACCCACACGCAGAAGCGGACGGACCTGGCCCGCCGCATCTTCGACCGGGTCACCGAGAGCCGCGCTCAGCAGGACAACGAGCAGTGGCACCTGCTGATCCTCGAGGAGCTGATCAGTCACCAAGACCAGCGCGAGGACTGGGCCAGGTTCACCGCCGTCCCCCAGGCGCTGGCCTTCACCTACTACCAGCTCTCTTGGCTGCTCTACGTGCTCCGTCCCGAGTGGAGCTACCAGCTGAACGCGGACTTCGAGGACCACGCGGAGCACGAGTACGCCAATCTCGTCACCGAGCACCCGGAGTGGGAGGACGAGCGGTTCGAGAGCGTCTTCGCCGACGACTACGGGTCGTTCGCCAGCGTGGCCGACCTCTTCCGGCAGATCAGCTACGACGAGCGCGTCCACAAGGACGAGAGCGTGGCCCGGATGACCGAGCCGCGCTTCCGCTGACCGGCGGTCGGCGTCGGCTGCATAGAGTCAGCGAATGCCCGCTTCCCGCAAGGTCACGGCCCGGCAGGCGGCCGAGATGCTGGCGGCGGCCGACCCGATCGTGGCCCGCCTCTTCGACGAGGCCGGCCCGCCAAGATTCCCGCGGCCGACGGAGACGCACTTCGCCACGCTCGTCCGTTCGGTGACGCACCAGCAGTTGGCCGGCGCGGCGGCCCAGGCCATCCACGGCCGGCTCGTGCTGGCCCTCGACGGCGAGGTCACGCCGGAGCGGCTGCTGGCCGTGCCGACGCCGGCCCTCCGGGCGGCCGGTCTCTCGGGCAGCAAGGTGGCGTCGCTCCAGGACCTGGCGACGAAGGTGCTCGACGGCACCGTCGTCTTCGACTCCCGGCGGCTGGCCCGCGAGAGCGACGACGAGATCGTCGCTCAGCTGACGACGGTCCGGGGCATCGGACGGTGGTCGGCGGAGATGTTCCTCATGTTCCACCTCCGGCGCCTCGACGTCTGGCCGACCGGCGACCTCGGCGTGCGCAAGGGGTTCGGGCTGGCCTGGGGCATCCCGATGCCGACGCCGAAGGCTCTCGACGCGCTCGGCGAGCCGTACCGGCCGTACCGGAGCATCGTCGCCTGGTACTGCTGGCGGGCCGTCCAGCTCTACGCCGGCGCGGCGTCGACCGGCGTCACCGCCTGACCGGGCCGGGCCCCGACACGACGAGGTCGCCGGTCATAGCATGAGCGTGTGCGGAAGCAGTCCCATGCCGGCGGCCTGTGCACGTGGCACTTCGCGCTCGACGGGCCCGGGCTCATGGCGCTCGCGACCACCCGCCACGGCGGCCGGAGCACCGGTCCGTACCGCGGCCTGAACGTCGGCTACCACGTCGGCGACGATCCGGACCGGGTCGCCGCCAACCGAGCACTGCTCTGCCGAACCGTCGGGGTCGAGACGTTGACGGTGGCCGACCAGCAACACGGCTGCCGCGTGGCCGTCGTCGACGATGCACTGGCCGGTAGCGGGTACCGGTCGGAGGCCGACGCCCGGGCTCGGCTCGGCGAGACCGACGGACTGGTGACCGACCGGGTGGGCGCGGCCTTGGGCGTGCTGGTGGCCGACTGCGGTCCGGTCGTCCTCTTCGATCCGGTCCGGCGGGTGCTCGGCGTCGCGCACGTCGGTCGACGCGGCGCGGTGCTCGACGTCGTCGGAGCTACCGTCGACCGCATGACCGACACCTTCGGTACCGATCCGCTCGACGTCCGGGCCGCCGTCGGACCGTGCATCGGCGGGTCGAGCTACGAGATCGGCGGTCCGGCCCTCGACGAGGTGCGCCACGCGCTCGGTGACGACCTCCTCGACCCGTCTCGTCCCGGCCACGCCCGTTTCGACCTCGTCGGCGCCATCCGGCGCCGGTTGGCCGGCGCCGGTGTACGCGACGATCACGTCGAGGTGGCCGACGTCGACACGTTCACCAGCACGGCCGACTTCTTCTCCGACCGGGCAGAGCGACCGTGCGGTCGTTTCATGCTGCTGGCAGCCCTCCGGTGACGACATCGGCCGGCGACACCACGACGACGGCGGGTCCGGCACCGATGATTCCGGGCCGCCGGCGGCGTCGATCCTGACGAGACCGGCCGGTGACGGCCGGTCCAACGAGACAAAGGAGACCATCGATGACGACCCGTGACCAGGCACCCGTCGGGGCGCCGTGCTGGACCGACCTGTGGACCTCCGACGTGGAGGGCAGCCGGCGGTTCTACCGTGAGCTGCTCGGCTGGGAGTCCGGTGACCCCGACCCGGAGTTCGGTGGCTACTTCATGTTCAACCGCGACGGCGTCCCGGTGGCCGGCGCAATGGGCGACATGGGCGACATGAAGGCCGACAACAGCTGGAAGCCGTACCTCGCCACGGACGACATCGCCCGCACCGTGTCCGACGCCGGCGAGGCCGGCGCCCAGGTCGTCGTGCCCGCCATGCCCGTCGCCGACCTCGGAACCCAGGGGGTCTTCGTCGACCCGACCGGCGCGCCCATCGGCGCCTGGCAGCCTGAGACGTTTCACGGGTTCACCGTGATCGGTGAGCCCGGTGCGCCGAGTTGGTTCGAGCTGCACACTCGCGACTTCACCGCGGCCACCGCCTTCTACGGCTCGGTGTTTGGTTGGAAGATCGAGCTGGTGGGTGACACCGACGAATTCCGCTATGCCACGGCCCGGGTCCCCGGCAGTGACGACGAGGTCGCCGGCATCATGGATGCCTCGAGCTTCCTCCCCGACGGCGTCGGTGGCCGCTGGGCCGTCTACTGGGAGGTCGCCGACGCCGACGCCTCAGCGGCCCGGGCGGCCGAGCTCGGTGGCTCGATCGTCGACGACGCCCAGGACACCCCCTACGGCCGGATCGCCACCGTCGCCGACCCGGCCGGCGCCGAGTTCCGGCTGCGCACCGCGCCGACCGGCTGAACAGCAGCGATACGGTCGGCCGACCCTGGCGGTCCCGGGCGGCTCAGGCGGCCGACCGGCAGCCGCCGCCGGTCGGCACTGGGGCCCGGTCGAGATCGACCAGCTCGATCGGCGTCATGCCGAGGACGATGGCGGTGAGGCCAGTGGCCCGACGAGCGGTGACCCGGGCGCCGGCGCCCTGGGCCGTGACGGCCAGCCGCACGAGCGGCGCCGCGCCGGCGGCATTGAGGTAGTGGAGCCCGGCCAGGTCGAGCACGTAGGCCTGGGCCGGATCCGACAGCGCCAAGTCGACCGCCTGGTCGGCGGTGCACGCCGCATCGAGGTCCAGCTCGCCGCGCAACACGAGCGTCGTCGTCGGCGGCCGGTCCCGGAGCAGGACGGCCTCGAAACCTCGGTCCTGGAAACCCAGGTGGAGATAGGTCTGGCCGGGGCCCATTGGGAGCCATCCTAACCTGGCAGAAACCTGTTTGCAACCAAAGTCTAACTGGGGGCTCGGTCGGTTCAACCGGCCGGCGCGGTGCGACAGGCCAACGCCCGCAGGTCGCCGTCGTCGTCGTAGAGGAGGTCGACGTCCTGGTAGCCGTGGTCGGCCAGGACCGGTCCGAGCCCGTCGGCCTGGTCGCCGCCGAGCTCGAGCAGGAGTGATCCGCCCGGCCGGAGCAGCGTGGCCGCGTCGACGGCGGCCCGTTCGAGGTTGCGGGTTCCGCCGGGGCCCCCGTCGAGGGCCTCCAACGGCTCGTAGGCGAGGACGTCGCGCGGCAGCAGGTGGAGCGCCTCGGTCGGAACATACGGCACGACTGCGGTGACGACGTCGACGATGCCGCGGACCTCCGCCGGGAGGGCGGCGCCCAGATCGCTCTCGTAGACGTCGACCCCGTTGATCCGGGCGCAGGCGACGGCTCGGCGGTCGACGTCGGTGGCGAGGACGCGCGCCGTCGGCCGGCGACGGCCGAGGACGACGGCGATCGCGCCGGCGCCGGTGCACAGGTCGACCGCCATCCCGCGGCCGGGCAGGCGCTTCACGGCCTCGACCACCATCGTCTCGGTCTGCCAGCGCGGCACGTAGACGCCGGGATGGACGGCCACCTCCTCGCCACAGAACCGGACCGAACCGACGAGCCATGCCAGCGGCTCGCCGGTGCACCGCCGAGCCAGCAGGTCGGCCAGGCGGTCCCCGTCCCCGCCAGCCGCGGCCAGCAGCGCGTCGGCTTCCTCGTCGGCCGCCACGCAGCCGGCCGCAGCGAGCGCGGCCACGATCGTCCGTCGCTGGTCGGCCGTCAGTCGTCGACCTCGAAGATCCCCTCCACCTCGACCGCCATGCCGTAGTGGAGCTGCTGCATCCCGACCGCCGAGCGAGCGTGCCGCCCGGCGTCGCCGAACACGGCGACGAAGAGGTCCGACGCGCCGTTTACGACATCCGGCACGCGGCTGAAGTCTTCGGTGCAGTTGACCATGCCGAGGAGCTTCACGATCCGGCGGACCCTTCGGAGCTCGCCGAGCTCGGCCTTGAGCGTGGCCAGCATGTTGAGCGCGGTCAGCCGCGCTGCCGCATAACCGGCGGCCTCGTTCCACTCGCGGCCCACCTTGCCGACGTACTGGTACGTCCCGTCGACGAGCGGGGCGTGCCCCGAGAGGAACAGCAGATTGCCCGTCCGGACGCACATCTCGAAGTGGGCCAGCGGCGCCGGCGGCGAAGGCAGCGCCAACCCGATCGCCTGCAGCCGCTCCTCCGGCGTCGGCGAGGGCATCGGCAGTACGGGGGGCTTGTCGGGACGATGGGTCATTCGATGGCGGCCGCGGGCAGGTGCGGCGGCAGCCCGAAGAGCGCGAACAGCTCGCCCGTGTCGAGGAACGTGTGGAGGCCGACGACGCGGTCGCCGGTGATCTCGAGGACCTGCAGGGCCCATGGCGCGTGGCCGCCCGTCGGGTCCACTCGGTACTGCCCGAACGCCGGGCAACCGCTCGCCTCGGTGGCGAGGACGCGTGAACCCCGGCAGCCGGCCCCGGGGCCGAGCATCCACCGGCCGATGTCCTCGGCCCCCCGCAGCCACATGGCGAACGGCGGCATCGACTGGACGGCGTCCTCCCTCAGCAGGTCGACGATCGTCGGGACGTCATAGCGCTCGAACGCGTCCATGAACCGTTCGACGAGCCGGGCCTGCGACGGGTCGGGGGCGGCCGTGACGTGCTCGTCGGGGTCGAGGTCGCCGAGGGTGACCCGGGCCCGTTGGAGAGCGCTGTTCACCGCGGCGACGCTCGTCTCGAGCACCTCGGCCGTCTCCGTCGCCGGCCACCGCAGCACGTCGCGGAGGAGGACGACGGCCCGCTGGCGGGGCGGCAGGAGTTGGAGGGCGGTGACAAAGGCCAGGCGGACCGACTCGCGAAGAACCGCCGTCTCGGCCGGGTCGGCGCCGTCGTCGAGCACGGCCCGGTCCGGCACCGGGAGGATCCACGACTCCTCGGCCAGGGTGGCGTCGAGGTACCGCTCCTCCGGCGGTCGGGGCGGCCCCATCGTCATCGGCCGGCTGCGTCGCTGCCGGCCACGCAGCATGTCGGTGCAGACGTTCGTGGCGATCCGGTACATCCAGGTGCGGACGGTCGAGCGACCTTCGAACCGGCCAGCGGCCCGCCACGCCCGGACCATCGTCTCTTGCACCGCGTCCTCGGCGTCGAACGGCGAGCCGAGCATCCGGTAGCAGTAGCCGGTCAGCTCCCGCCGGTGTTCGTCGAAGAACGGCTCCAGCGCGGTGGCGTCGAGGGTCGGCATCAAGACGTCGGACCCGGTCAGGTCCGGGGCGTGAACAGGTACGTGGAGCTGGCCCGAACGACGAGCGTCCCCTCGTCGTCGGTGATCTCGGACTCCGCGAACGCCACCCGGGAGCCGCCGGAGACGACCCAGGCCCGGCACTCGAGCGTCGTCCCGATCCGCACCGGGGCCAGGAAGCTCGTCTTCATCTCGACGTTCGCCGACGTGACCTTCCGGCCCGTCGCGTGGGCGTAGGTGACCGTTGCCGACCCCATCGCCGAGTCGGCCATCGCGCCGAGGAACCCGCCTTGGACGAGGCCGACCGGATTGGCGAACCGCTCGTCCGCCAGCATGCGCCAGACCGTCCGTCCCGGCTCGGACTTGTCGACACAGGTCAACCCGAGCGTGAGCTCGCAGTTCGGGGGCACCTGGATCGCTGGCCGGGGCACCCGTGAGACGGTACCCGCGGCCGGACGGTCGTGTGCCGCCCACGACCGGACGGCCTCGGGACAAGATGGGGGAGTGGGAGCCACCGGGCCGTCGACGTCGCCGCCCCCCGACCCGTCAGCGGACGACCGGTCGGGCGGTGGCGAGACCGCCGCCGTCCTCAGGGCCGAGGTGGCGCGATTGAAGGCCGAGGTGGCGCGCCTGCGTGACGAGCTCCGCCGGGCTCGGCGAGATCAGCACGAGGCTCCGCCGCACTACCTGTAGCGGCCGGCTGCCCCAAGCCGGTGGACCGTGCCGTCCGGCCGGTCGCCACCGCGGCCAGCAGGACGACCACGACCACCACCATGAGGACGGCCAGGATGGCGGCGACTCGGCTCGAACTGGCCGCGGCGGCCGCCGCGACGAGCAGGACGGCCACGACCAGCTCGACGACGACCACCGCCGCCCGGCTCCGCGGACCGAGCGCGCTGAACCGGGCATGGAAACGACGGAGGGCCTGGGCGGAGTCGAGGTGGCGACCGAGCAGGACGGCCAGTCCGCGGACGGCGCCGAAGAGGAGCCCGAAGGCGACGGCCACGAGCGGGCGGCCGGTGAGGCCCCCGAGCACGACGACCAGGTACACACCGGCCGTCGTCACGTACGTGGCGATCCCGGAGCCGATCTGGAAACCGAAGCCGGCGCCGTAGACCCACGGCCGGAACTGGTCGAGCCACCGTTCGTTGACCTGGCGGTGATGGCCGACGGCCCGCCGACCGGCCACCAGGAGGTCGGCGGTGGCGGCCAGGGCGGCGGCCGCGGCCGCGGCGACGTCGGCGGTCGTCGAACCGACGTGGGCCGCCGACACGACGAGGGCGACGACGGCACCGGTCGCGCCCAGCAGCGCGCCACCGGCCACCGAACCGGCGACGAACCAGGCGGCGGTCGAGGCGAACCGAGTGCCGCGGCCGCGTTCGCCCAGCGGCGTGAGCGTCGACAGCATCGAGACGCCACACGGCGACCACGTCGACCGGGCGGCCGCGGCGACCGAGACGATGAGGGCGCAGGCGACGAGCACGGCAGCTCCTTTCAGGCCGGCGAGCCGTAGAAGGGGAGATCGAACGCGAAGACGCCACCGTCCTGGGCGACCATCCAGTAGCCGGCGGTACCCGGATCGATGGCTTTCGGGCTGGCAGCCATCCCGACGATCGGCTGGTTGAGCGGCTGACCGCCCATCGACCCGTAGAACTCGGCGTCGCCGTAGGCAAAGACGCCGCCGTCGGCGGCGACGAACCAGTAGCCCTGACCGGACGGCGTCGCGGCCATCCCGACGATCGGCTGGTTGAGCGGCTGACCGCCCGTCGACCCGTAGAACTCGGCGTCGCCGTAGGCAAAGACGCCGCCGTCGGCGGCGACGAACCAGTAGCCCTGGCCCGACGGCGTCGCGGCCATGCCGACGATCGGCTGGTTGAGCGGCTGGCCGCCCATCGAGCCGTGGAAGCCGGCATCGCCGTAGGCGAAGACGCCGCCGTCGGCGGCGACGAACCAGTAGCCCTGGCCCGACGGCGTCGCGGCCATGCCGACGATCGGTTGGTTGAGCGGCTGGCCGCCCATCGAGCCGTGGAAGCCGGCATCGCCGTAGGCGAAGACGCCGCCGTCGGCGGCGACGAACCAGTAGCCCTGGCCCGACGGCGTCGCGGCCATACCGACGATCGGCTGGTCGAGAGCCAAACCGGACGCGTCCCCGTCGAACGGGGCGTCGCCGTACGCGAACAGCCGACCGAACGCGGTGAGGATCGAGTACCCGGCCCCGTCGGCCGAGCTGGCCAGCGCGACCGTCCGGCACTGGGTGGCCGGCGAGGTGCACGGCGGTGGCGGTGGGGCCGGCACCGCCGGCGTCCAGCAGGGGACGGTCTGTTCCGCCGTGCCGTCGTCCTCCGCGTTCGTCGTCGTGCAGCTCGGGTCGACCTGCCACGGCGGCACGCATGCCACGACCCGGCAGATGATCCGGCCGATGCAGGCGGTGTCCTGGTTGCACTGGCCGTAGCGAAACTGCAGGCAGCCGGTCATCCACGAGTTGCAGCCTGTCGGGCCGCAGCCGCACGCGGTGCCGTCGCAGCCGGTGTCGCAGAACCCCCAGCCGTCGCCGCAGCCGGTCGTGCAGCTGCACGTCGCGTTGCAGTCCATGTAGTAGCGGGGGCCGCCGCAGTAGCTCGAGTTATCGGCCTTCCACCAGCCGCCCATGATCGTGCCGGTGGGGCAGTAGTTGTACCCGCCGTTGATCGAGCAGCAGAACTCGCTGAACCCCGAGCAACACGTCGACCCGCAGCCACAGTTGGCGTCGCCGCACTCGCAGATGAAGCCGTAGGCGGTGCCCGGGCGCAGGACCAAGTCGACCCCGGAGCCGACCGCGATGGCGCTGCCGACGAACGCCGACCGGTTGACGAAGCTGCGCCGCGACAGCTTCGAATCGAGGAACGACGACGCCCGGTCGACCAGCGTCACGCCGCCGGCTCCGCCGTGTCGAACCGCCGTCCGTCGGCCGGATTGCTGGCGGCCGGCTCGAAGAGCCGCCGGGCCGCGACCAGCCGGCCGTAGGTGGCGAGGGCCAGCCCGGCCACGAACGCGCACGCCGCACTGGCCAGGACGAGCGGGATGCCGAGCCACGGTCCCGTGGCCGACCAGCGACACCGTCCAGCCGACCGGGCAGGCCACGGCCACCCAGACCGCCGCGACCGCCAACCCGGCGTCCACGGACGCGTGGACGACCGTCGGCGGCGTATCGGGACGGCCGAAGCAGCCGCAGCTGGCCAGCGGGCCGCCTCGGTGACGGGCGACGACGACGAACCCACAGAACGCGACGTAGGAGGCGGCGACCGCGCCGGCCAGAGCGGGTTCGACCACGACCAGCGCCGCCGCACCGACGACCACCTCGACCGCCGCGCCGGCCCGGACGGCCCACCGCCACCGGCCGACCGTGCCGCCGAGGACGTGGACCGCCGCCCGGGCCGTGTCGTCGGGGCGGGCGGCCTTGGCCAGCCCGGCCACGACGAGGAGGGCGCAGGCCGCCAGGTACGGACCGATCAGTTCCACGGCACCGCCGTTCCGACCGTCGACGTCGGGTGGACCGCCAGGGCGGTCAGCAGCTGGTTGACCCGTGGCACCAGCGCGTTGCGCCGGGCGTGCGAACCGAGCACGGCGTAGAACGTGAACGGCCGGCCCGACTCGGTGAAGAACCATTGCGTCCCCGATTGCTGCGGCAGCCCGCGGCGCAGCACCGTCGTGCGGAAGTGGCCCTCGTCGAACGGCCCGGGCAGGCCTTGGCGGGCGAACAGCTTGGTGCCGACCGACTCCGGCCCGTACTCGAAGAGGACGGCGAAGACGTCGGTCGGGCCCAACGCCGTCACGATGCCGCTGCCGAAGTCCCCAGCGTCTGTCGGCATCGGCACCGTCGCGAAGTGGGCCACCGGGCGCGGCACCTCCTGGCCGACGGCCGGACGGACGAAGATCCGGCCACCAAACCCGGCCGGCAGCGCGGCCTCGATCCCGTGGGCTCGAAGGACCGCCACCTAGCCGACCCGCTTGCCGGCCGCCCGCCCGACCGGCGGTTCCCGGTCGACCATCTGGTCCCCGTCGGGCACCAGGGCTGGGTCGGCCCGACCGTAGAGATCGTCGAGGGACGTGGGGTAGAGGCTTCGGTCGCCGGGCAGGATGCCGGCCACCCGCAGCGCCTGGTCGTTCGCTCGCTCGCGGGTGGGGCCGTCGCCGCCGGTGCCGGCTGGGCCGACGCTGCGGCCCTCGGCTGCGTCGTCGCCCCCCCGAACCGTGGTCGTGCCGCCCGGCCGACGCCCCGCGTCCACTCGCTCGAGCTGGGCCCGCCGGACCAACTCGGCCACCTGCGGGAACGTGTTGGCGATGCCCTCGCCGATCCGCCGCCCGTCGACGCCGTCGACGAGGACGAAGAACGGTGACGCGGGGACCTCGTAGTCGGTCCAGGCATCGCTGCTCATGACCACCGTCGTGCGACCGGCCCGGGCGGCGACCTCGGCGGGCACCTCGAGCTCGGGACCCTTCGTCACGACGACGACGTCGACCCCCGGCGGGAGCAGGGACCCGGTGTCGCCGGCCAAGGCCGACCAGAACCCCTGGCACGTGCTGCACCCGCTGGAGAGGAACGCGAGCAGGGTCAGGCGACCGGCGGTCGCCACCGAGAGGGCCAGCCCGTCGCCGGCCGGCGTCGTCCCGGCCACGGTTGGTGCGCTGGTCGAGCTGCGCTCCCGGGGAAGCGGCGGTCCCATCGTCACCGGCGCCGGGACCGCGGTGGACGGGCCGGAGCCGTCATCGCCGGCGATCGCCGGGTCGCCGACACCGGCGCCGAGCGAATGCAGCGCCCGGAGGATGTCGGCGTGGCTACGCAGGAGGCCGGCGACGAGGACGGCCAGCAGTACGACGACGACGGTCAGGACGACGATCAGTGCCACCATCCTGCGGGGCCCTCCTCGGTACAGCGACTACGGCAGGTGGGCTCGGTGGAGCCTCGGGCCATTGTGGAGCACGGACCGCGGGAGTGGGCGCATGCCGGTCACCGCCGGAGCGCGCCGTACCGGAGCAGCGTCGCCTCCCGTTCGGCGGCATGGTCGACGATCCGGGCCGGATAGCCGGTGGGGGTCGAGCCGGTCGGCGTCCCGGCCCGCCACGGTTCGTGGACGAGCTCGTCCGACAGGGCGGCCAGCTCGGGAACCCACCGCCGGACGTACCGGCCGTCCGGATCGAACCGCCGCCCCTGGGTGGTCGGGTTGAAGATCCGGAAGTACGGCGCCGGGTCGGTGCCAGTGCCGGCGACCCACTGCCAGTTGTGCTGGTTCGACGCCAGGTCACCGTCGACGAGCTGTCGCATGAACCAGCGGGCGCCGTCGACCCAGTCGAGGTGGAGGTCCTTGACCAAGAAACTGGCCACGATCATCCGGACGCGATTGTGCATCCAGGCCTCTGCGGTGAGCTGGCGCATCCCGGCGTTCACGATCGGGTAGCCGGTCCGACCCTCCGTCCACGCCTGGAAGCGGTCGGCTGCGGCCGGCCCGGTGTCGTTGGCCCCGGCCAGCCAATCGTTGCGATAGGGCCGGCGAGCCGTCTGCGGATGGTGGAAGAGGACGTCGGCGTAGAACTCGCGCCAGCACAGCTCGGTGGCGAAGCGGCGGTGGTCCGGCCGCCGCCGGTCCAGGCGGCGGAGCACCTGCCGGGGATGGAGGCAGCCGAACCGCACGTACGGCGAGAGCAGCGACGTCCCAGCCACGCCGGGTCGGTCCCGGGCCTCGTCGTAGCGGTCGACCGGGCCGCGGAGGAACCGATCCAGGGCGCGCCGTCCGGCTCCCTCGCCCGCCTCGGGGAGGCGCGCCGCCGTGGTCGGAGGGACGGGCAGCGGCTCGCTGTCGACCGTCACCGCCGATACCGCGACCAACGCGTTCGTCCGCCGGGCGCCCGCCGGCCGAGGTCGGCTCGGCGCGCCCGCCTCGGCGCCCCAGGCGTTCGAGAACGGCGTGAAGACTCGGAACGGTCCGCCCGACGCGGTCGTGAGCGTCCCCGGGGCCACCGCGTACGGCGAGCCGACACGGTGGAGCGTGATCCCGCGGGTGCCGAGAACCGTGGCGACGGCTCCGTCGCGTCGTTGCCCGTACGGTCCGAAGTCGGCGGTGCACCACACGCCGGCGGCGCCGACCTGGGCGGCCACTGTGGGGACGACGTCGGCGGGATCGCCCGACCGGATCACCAGATTGCCGCCGGTCGACCGGTTCAGGTCGTCCAGGCACGCGGCCAGGAAGGCCAGCCGAGGTGCGCCCGCCGGGCCGGTCAGCTGCCGGTCGACGACGAAGAGACAGACGACCGCCGAACATCGGTCGAGGGCATCCTCGAGCGCCGGGTGGTCGGTCAGCCGGAGGTCCCGCCGGAACCAGACGACACCCACCGGCCGAGCCATCACCGTCATTCTCCCATCCACTTCCGGTCACGGCGGGCGCCGCGGCCGGTTGAATGGAGGTGAGCGAACCACCGAGGAGCTGTGCCCGTGACTTCCACCGATACCCACGTCTCTGCCGCCGCAACCGACGACGATCGTCGCGAGGCCGACCGCGCCACCGTCGACTTCTGGTTCGATCCGATGTGTCCGTGGGCCTGGCTGACGTCGCGCTGGATGCTCGAGGTCGAGAAGATCCGACCGGTCGACACGAGCTGGCACGTCATGTCGCTGGCCGTGCTGAACGAAGGCCGTGACGACCTGCCGGAGCAGTACCGCGAGCTGCTGCAGAAGACGGCGTACCGCCCCGTGCGGGTCTGCATCGCCGCCGAGCAGAAGTTCGGCAGCGAGGTCCTTCTCCCCCTGTACACCGCGCTCGGGAACCGCATCCACCTGGAGCAGCGTCGCGACGACCCGGCGATCATCGTCGAGGCCCTGGAAGAGGTCGGACTGCCGGTCGAGCTGGCCGAGGCGGCGGACAGCACCGAGTACGACGCGGCCCTCCGGGCATCCCATCACGCCGGCATGGACCCCGTCGGTTACGACGTCGGCACGCCGGTCATCCACGTCGAGGGTGTGGCGTTCTTCGGCCCCGTCGTGACCCCGACGCCCAAGGGCGAAGCCGCCGGCCGGCTCTGGGACGGCGTCCGGCTGGTCGCCGGGACCGACGGCTTCTACGAGCTGAAGCGAAGCCGCGATCGCGACCCGATCTTCGACTGACCCCGCCGGCTCCTCCGGGGCCGCCCGCACGGCGCGGCCCCTCCGGCGCTACTCGTATCCGGCGCGGCCCCTCCGGCGGCTTCCGAAGCCACGAAGCGTTAGTTGACACTTACGTAAGTAGGTGCTTACAATACCTTTCGTGGATGCAGTGCTGAAGGCCCTGGCCGAGGAACGACGGCGGACGATCTTGCGGTTGGTGTGGTCGCGGGAGATGACCGCGTCCGACATCGCCGCGCACTTCGACGACGTGACCCGACCCGCCATCTCCCAGCACCTCGGCGTGCTCCGGGAGGCTCGGCTGATCGTCGAGCGGCGGGACGGCGTCCGTCGGCTCTACCGGGCCGACCACGACGAGATGGCGAAGCTGCGGGTCTTCCTCGACGAGTTCTGGACGAGCGGGTTGGACCGGTTGCGCGACGTCGCCGAAGCGGCCGAACGGGCCAAGCGATCGGCTGAAGACGGGCCGAAGAACGGCGGCGGAAAGACCCGCGTCGACGACAAGGCACGCAAGAAGCGCAAGAAGCGGAAAAAAGGAGGACAGTGATGGCTGAGCTCGTACGCGAGGTCCTGGTCGACGCCAGTCCGGCGACGATCTTCGAGTTCCTGACGGTGCCGGAGAAGCACGTCGAATGGATGGGCAGCACGGCCGAGCTCGACCCGCGGCCCGGTGGCGTCTACCGGGTGAACGTCGGGGACAAGCACCAGTCGGGTGGCTCGTTCGTCGAGGTCGTCCCCGACCGCAAGGTCGTGTTCACCTTCGGGTGGGACGAACCGGACCACCCGATCCCGGCCGGCTCCACCGAGGTGCAGATCGATCTCGTCCCCGAAGGGCACAAGACGCTCGTCCGGTTGACCCACCGTGGCCTGCCGGCCGACGCGGTCGACGACCACACGGTGGGCTGGGACCACTACCTCGAGCGCCTCGGTACCGTGGTTGCCGGCGGCTCGGCCGGTCCCGACCGGTTCGAGGGCGAGGCCTGAGCCCGAGGGGTCGACTGGTTGGTCAGCCCCGGCCGACGGTGCGGTCGAGGTAGGCGCGAACGATCGCCGCGGTCTCCGGCGATCCCCAGATCGCGGTGGCGGCCGGATCGACCGCCGCCGCATCGGCCGCGATCCGCTCGACCGTCGGCCGACGGAGCTGCGCCTTGGCCAAGCGGAACGAGTCGGCCGGGATCGTCGCCAGGTCGGCCGCGGCGGCCACGGCCCGCCCGACGAGGTCGGCAGCCGGCACGGCCTCGTGGGCGATACCGACCCGGACGGCGTCGGGGCCGTCGTAGAGGCGCCCGGTGTAGACAACCTCCTCGGTGTGGCCGCCGCAGGCGAAGCGGACGATCTCGAGCGGGCTGACCGGGAACGGGACGCCGACCCGCAGCTCGGGCGCACCGATCCGGGCGCCGGCGTCACTGATCAGGCGGCGATCACCGCAGCAGGTCAGGATGCAGCCGCCGGCGATCGCTGCGCCGTTGACGGCCGTCACGAGGGGCTTCGGGAAGCCGAAGAACGCGTCGAACAGCTCGACCAGCGCCGGGAGGAACCGGTCGGCGTAGGCCGAACCGCCGTCGAGCACCCGGTAGAGATCGACGCCGGCCGAGAACGCCCGGCCGTCGCCGGTGAGGACGACCGCCTCGGCGTCGTCGTCCGCCAGGCCCCGGATACCGGCGGTCAGCCCCTCGGCCAGCTCGAGGTCGATGGCATTGACCTTGCCGTGGGCCATGCGGAGCACGGCTACCTCGCCCTGCCGATCGACCTCGAACATCGAACCTCCTGGTGCGCCGGCCCCCGGTCCAGACCCGGCCGGGAGCATCGCGGCTCCCCGTCGGAACCGCCGTCGAGCACGGTAGTGGCTGCATGCCCGCTGGGGTCCAGCGGAGCGTCAGGCGGCCGCCGTCCGGCCGGTCACCGGCGCCGGCTCCAGGCGTCGAGCACTTCTCGGTAGCGGCGGTCCCAGTCGTCGTAGGTGCGGCGCAGCCGGTCGCCCGGCCAGTCCGGTGGCAGGAGGGCGGCCGGCAGCAGAGGGTCGGCCTGAAAATGGCGGAGGACGGCCGCCGACAGCTCGAACCCCGGTGCCAGGTCGTCCCGCCCGGTCGGCGGCAGCCCGGCCAACCCGGCCACCAGCTCGTCGGCCCGCCGAGCCCAACCGTCGAGGTCCCAGAGGCGCTGCGCCAGCTCCCGGTCGTCCGCCAGGCTGTCGTCCGGCCAGTCACCGTCCGGCCAGCCACCGTCCGGCCAGTCACCGTCCGGCCAGTCACCGTTCAAGCGGTCGCCGTCGGGCACGCGGGCCGTCAGGCGGAGGACGTCGGCGGCCACGTCGTCGGTCAGGTCCACGTCGAGGTTGGCGGGCCGCAGCCACGTGCCGTCCCGCAGCTCGCCGAGCCGGGCGAAGGTGAAGGCCTGGCGACGCTGCGCCCGGACGTCGGCCGAGCTGCCGCTGGTCGTCACGATCACCAGTGCCCAGTCGCCGGTCCACTGCCGGGTCTGCCCGGCTCGGCTGGCGATCTGGCGGGCCTGCCGGCCGAGGAGGTGGCCGGCCAGCCGGTAGCGCCCATCACCGTCCGTCGTCGCCTCCCCGGAGGCCACCATCCGACTCAGTGCCACCCGGGCGCGGTTCTCGTTGATCCCGAAGAGGCCCACGAGGTGGACGAGGTGGGCGACCGGCAGCTCCGGTGGGTCGCTGCCGAGGAGGGCGCTGGCCAGGACCGATCGGGCCGTCAGCGGTGTATTACTGAATTGAGTCATCTGGGCGATGAGTGTAATATCAAGCCGTGGTGGTGACGATGTCGTCGACGATGGTGCCGGTACCGTCCGCTCGACCGGACGTCCTTCCGACCGACCGGCTCATGGCCAACGGCATGGGCGTGCCGGCGCTCCGGCGCGACCTCCGGCGCATCGACGACCGGCGCAACGCCCTCTCCGTCGTGGCCTTGTGGGTGTGGGTGGCGGCGGTCGTCACCGTGGCGGTCCGGGTCGACAACCCGTTCGTCTACGCCGCGGCGTTCGTGGCGATGGGGCCGCTCTACGTCCGGTTCGCGATCTTGATGCACGAAGCCGCGCACAAGCTGCTGTTCACGAACAAACGGGTCAACGACTGGGTGGGGACGTGGCTGATCGCCTATCCGGCGTTCATCCCGATCGGCCTCTACCGGCGTGGCCACTTCGCGCACCACCGGGCCGAGTTCGGACCGGACGACCCGGACCTGACCTTCTACGGCGGCTATCCCTGCGAACCGGCGACGTTGCGTCGCCGGCTGGTCCGCGACGCCGTCGGCATCTCCGGGTGGAAGAACTTCGTCCCGCTCCTACGGGCCGTCCGGCCCCGGTCGTCGCGCCGGGTGGCGCTGTCGATCCTCGCCGTCCAGGCCGTCCTGTGGGCCGCGTCGTGGCTCGCCACCGGGCGCTGGTGGATCTACCCGCTCTTGTGGTGGCTGCCGTGGATGACGCAGTGGCGGGTGCTCAACCGCCTCCGCTCGATCGCCGAGCACGGGGGCCTGCAGGCCGGTTCGGACCGCCGGGTGACGACGCACAACGTCCGGCAGACCTGGCCGGCCCGGCTCTGGCTCGTGCCGTACCGCACCGGCTGGCACCTGGCCCACCACGTGGACATGGGCGTCCCGTGGCGCACCCTGCCGCGCTTCCACGCCGAGCTGGTGCGGGCCGGCTACGTGACCGACGAGCTCACCTACCCGAGCTACCGGGCCCTCTGGAAGGCGTTGGCTGACGCCTGACGCCTGACGCCTGACGCCTGACGCCTGACCGTCGAGCTCAGGGCTCTTCGGCGACCTCCCGGCGCAGCCGCTCGAGGCTGGCGGCCAACAGGCGGGAGACGTGCATCTGGCTGACGCCGATGCGGGCGGCGATCTCGGACTGCGTGAGGCCGTCGACGAACCGGAGGCGGAGGATGGTCTGTTCCCGCGGGGCGAGCCGGGCGAGTGCCGGTGCGAGCACCGACCGGTCGTCGACGTTGCCGAACGTCGTCGTCCTCGCCACCGATCCGCTCGGCCAGCGTCTCCTCCTGGCGGTCCGGCGCGTCGATCGACGCCGTCCGGTAGCCCTGGCCGGCTTCGAGGGCCTCGAGGACGGATTCCTCGGTCGCCCCGGTCGCCGTGGCCAGCTCGGCCACGGTGGGCGAGCGGCCGAGCTCCTGGGACAGCGTGCCCACCGCCTGCCCGAGCTCCAGGTAGAGCTCTTGGATGCGCCGGGGCGCCCGGACCGCCCAACCCTTGTCCCGGAAGTGCCGCTTGAGCTCGCCGAGGACGGTGCGGGTGGCGAACGTGCTGAACTCGACGCCGCGGTCTGGGTCGAAGCGGTCGACGGACTTGACGATGGCCATCGACGCCACCTGTACGAGGTCGTCGTACGACTCACCGCGGTTGACGAACCGCCGGGCCAGTTGGTGGGCCAGGCCGAGATGGGCGGTCACCAGGTCGTCGCGGAGCGCCGGGTCCCGGGTGACGGCGAACTCCCCGAACTTCTCCTTCGTCGTGTGGGCCGGCCGGCCGGCTCGTGCCATCAGACCGACGCCGTCAGATCGACATCAGGGCCCGGCGCTTGCGCAGCCAGGCCATCGAACCGCGGCCGGCACCGTCGCGGCCGTGCTCGTCGACGAGGGCGTCGAGGATGCGGAGCGACAGCTCGTCCTCGGGTCGGGGGTCGCCGGCTCCCGGATCGCCGGCTCGGTCCGATGCGCTCTCGTCCTCCGTCCGCCCTGGGCCCTCTGGTTCGAAGGTGCAGGTGATGGTGACGGCATCGTCGGTCTGCTGGTAGGCGAAGCGCAGTCGCCCGTCGTCGTCGGCGCCGACGAGCGACAGGCAGAGCTCCTCGACCGCCAGGCGGAGATCCTCGATCTCCTCGACACCGAAACCGGCCCGAGAGGCAACGGTGGCCGCCGTCAGTCGGGCCAGGACGACGAGGTCCGCCTGGACCGGGATCGACAGCTCGACGACGTCGTCGCCGGCTCGGCTCGCACCACCCGGACCGGGCGGGTGCCCCCCGGTCGTCATCGTCCCGCCTCGCGGGCCTCGTCGACGGTGGCGTAGATCGGGAAGACACCGGTCAGGCCGGTGATCTCGAAGACCTTCAATATGCGCGGCTCGGCCATCACCAAGCGGAGGTCGCCGCCGGCCTCCCGGCACCGCTTGAGCGCGCCGACGAGCACGCCGAGCGCGGTCGAGTCGAGGAAGGTGACGTCGAGCAGGTTCACCCCGATCGTCGCGTTACCGGCCGCTACCTGGGCCTGGAGCCGGTCGCGGAGCTGCGGTGCCGTGGCCACGTCGATCTCCCCGGCCACCGACACGACGGGGAGACCCCCGGCGTTGTCCTCGGTGATCTCGAAGGTCTGGTCCATGTCGTCCCGCTCCTCTCGATGGGCCCGGTTCGGGGCCCCGGTTCTGTCGGTCACTCTGACGGGTGGGTCGGGGTGAGGTCCAGTGAGAACCAGACCTCCTTCCCGGTCTCGCCGGCGTCGGAGCCCCAAGCCGAGGCCAGCGAGGCGACGATGGCCATCCCCCGCCCGTGCTCTTGCTCAGCGCTCGGCGTCAGGACGCGGGGCGCCGCCGGACTGGGGTCCGATACGACGACGCGCAACGCCTCGGGACCGAGCTCCGCGTTGAGCTCGAACCGACCGCCGCCGTGGACGACCGCGTTGGTGACCAGCTCGTCGGTCAACAGGACCGCGATGTCGCGCACCTCCGCCGCCTGGTCCGACATGATCGTCCTCACCAGGGCGCGGGCATCACGAATGCTGTTCGCGTCGCCGACCAACCGTTTCTTCTCAGCCACCCCAATCCGATCCCTCTCGGCCGACCCGGTCCCACGACGACACCGATATTCCAGCTTACGAGCGCCGCGCCATACCGCAACTCCGGTGTAGCCACCGATTGGGCATATGTGCCCGGCCGGCCGGCAGTTCAAACCATCGCGTCACCCAGTGCGCCGGCACGACAGTGGCCGGCCCCCATGAGGCACCGGGCGATGTCAGAGGCGCAGGGGCCGGATCGGCGCGGCGACGAGGCTCGGATCGGCATGCCAATCGACGCCGGGGACGTCAACGTAGAGCTCGATCTCGTTGCCGTCGGGGTCGGCGATGTAGAGGCTGTGGGTGACGAGATGATCGGATGCGCCGAGCACCGGGACCCCGGCCGCCTCGACCAGCGCGAGGGCGGCCCGCAGGTCGTCGTCGGAGTCGCCGACCTTCAGGCCGAAGTGGTACAGGCCGACCCGCCGACCGTCGGGGATCGCCTGGGCGTCGGGGCCGACCTCGATCAGCAGCAGCTCGTGATGGGTCCGGCCGCCGGAGAACGCGGCGATCCCCGCCGGCGTCTCACCGGGCTCGGGGATGATCTGGCGCCAGCCGAGGACGTCCCGGTAGAACGCCGCCGACCGCTGGACGTCGTGGACGTAGAGGACCAGGTGGCCGAGCTCTTGGACGGGCATCACGCCTCCTCGGGGGCCAGTTCGACGGTCACGCTCGGGTCGGGGCCCTCGGCCAGCACGAGCTCGGCGACGGAGCCGGCGTCGCGCAGATCCGGCTCGGCATTGGTGAAGATCGCCAGCCGACGGGCCGTGTCGACGACCGTCAGGCGGGCCACCCCGGCGCGCATCGACCGTTTCTCCGTCGTCTTTTGACGACGGACCGCGCCGAGCACCTCGGCCGCCAGGTCCAGCGTCTCCGACGAGCCGAGCTCGGCGACCCGTCCCACCAGCGCGGGCTCGATCTCGGCCGCGGTCGGCCAGCTCGCCCGGTGCACCGAACCGGCCTGCCACCAATGCCAGACCTCTTCGGTGACGAACGGCAGGAAGGGGGCGAACAGCCGGAGCTGGACGGAGAGGGCGATCGCGAGCGCGCCGCGGGCCGAAGCCGTCGCCCGGTCGGCGGGGTCGCCGTAGGCCCGGCTCTTCACCAGCTCGACGTAGTCGTCGCAGAACGCCCAGAAGAACGTCTCGGTCTCTTCGAGCGCTTTCGTGTAGTCGTAGTCGTCGAACGCCGCGGTCGTCCGGGCGGCGACGGCGGCCAGCCGGGAGAGCAGGTCCTGGTCGATCGGCGCGGTGACCGCGTCGGGCCCCGGCACCGACCCGTCGCCGAGGCGACCCCCTTCACCCAATCGGCCCAGCACGAACTTCGACGCGTTCAGGATCTTGATGGCCAGTCGGCGACCGACCTTCATCTGGCCCTCGTCCACCGCGGTGTCGGTGCCCGGCCGGCCGCTGGCCGCCCAGTACCGCACGGCGTCGGCGCCGTGCTGTTCGATCGACGGCATCGGGGTGACGACGTTCCCCTTGGACTTCGACATCTTCTTGCGGTCCGGGTCGAGCACCCAGCCCGAGATCGCCACGTTGGCCCACGGCAACGCGCCGAGCTCGAGCTGTGAGCGGACGACCGTCGAGAACAACCAGGTCCGGATGATGTCGTGGGCCTGTGGCCGCAGGTCCATCGGGAAGACCCGGCCGAAGAGGTCGGGATCGTCCGCCCAGCGGCCGGCGATCAACGGCGTGAGCGACGACGTCGCCCACGTGTCCATGACGTCGGGATCGCCGACGAAACCGCCCGGCTTGCCCCGCTGGTCCTCGGAGAACCCGTCCGGTACGTCGGTCGACGGATCGACCGGCAGCCGGTCCTCGCCGGGCAGCATCGGGTGGTCGTGGTCGACCGCGCCGTCGTCGCCGACGGGGTACCAGACCGGGAACGGGACGCCGAAGAACCGCTGCCGACTTATGTTCCAGTCGCTGCCGAGCCCTTCGACCCACGCCCGGTAACGGTGCGCCATGTACGGCGGGTGCCAGCCGAGCTCCTCGCCCCGAGCCAGCAGCGTGTCGCGCAGCGGCAACGTCCGGACGAACCACTGGCGTGACGAGACGATCTCGAGCGGTCGCTCACCCTTCTCGAAGAACTTCACCGGGTGGGTGATCGGCCGGGGCTCGCCGACGAGCGCCCCCGCGTCGACCAGCAGCTCGACGATCCGGGCCTGCGCCTGCTTCACCGTCTTGCCGACCAGCTCGCCGTAGGCCGCGCCGGCCGCCGCCGGATCCTGCGACTCCCATCCGGGCTCGCCCCACACCACCGGCTCCAGCCGGCCGTCCCGGCCGACGAGCGTCCGCGTCGGCAGGTCGAGCTCCCGCCACCACGTCACGTCGGTCGTGTCGCCGAACGTGCAGATCATCGCCATGCCCGACCCCTTCTCCGGGTCGGCCAGCTCGTGGGCGAGGACCGGCACCCGGACCCCGAAGAGCGGGGTGACGACCTCGGTGCCGAACAGCGGCCGGTAGCGGGCATCGTCGGGATGGGCGACCAGCGCGACGCAGGCCGGGAGCAGCTCGGGCCGGGTCGTCTCGATCTCGACGGCGTCGCCATCGACCGCCTCCCCGTCGGCTGATGGCGCAGCCGGGCCGCCGGGGAGGGCCCCGCCGGGGTCGGGGTCGGCGCGGGAGAAGCGCAGTCGGTGGTAGGCGCCCGGCCGTTCCCGGTCCTCCAGCTCGGCCTGGGAGACGGCGGTGCGGAAGTCGATGTCCCACAGCGTCGGCGCCTCGTGCTGGTAGACCTCGGCGGCCGCGAGGAGGTGGAGGAAGCTCCGCTGCGACGCCCGCCGCGACCGCTCGTCGATGGTGGCGTACGTCAGTTCCCAGTCGACCGAGAGCCCGAGTGCCCGCCAGAGGTCCTCGAACGCCTTCTCGTCCTCCACCGTCAGCCGCTCGCAGAGGGCCACGAAGTTCGGCCGCGACACCGCGACCGGGTCCTTCGGCGGCGGCGACGGGGGCTCGAACGACGGGTCGTACGGGAGCGAGGGGTCGCAGCGGACGCCGAAGTAGTTCTGCACCCGCCGCTCGGTCGGGAGGCCGTTGTCGTCCCATCCCATCGGGTAGAAGACCTGTTTGCCCCGCATCCGCTGGTAGCGGGCGATCGCGTCGGTGTGCGTGTACGAGAAGACGTGCCCGATGTGCAGCGACCCCGACACCGTCGGCGGCGGCGTGTCGATCGAGTAGACGTCCTCGCGCCCCGCGGTGCGGTCGAACCGGTACGTGCCGTCGGCCGCCCACGCCGCGGCCCACTTGGCCTCCAGCCCCTCGAGCGCCGGCCGGTCGGGGACCGCCGCGGGACGGTCGATCGCGCCGTCGAGCCGGGTGGCGGCCGGATCCTGGTCGGGGGCGGCTGGGCTCATGATCGAGTTACCGTACCCGGGTGCTGCAGCTCCACGACACCGCGACCGGCACGGTTCGGCCGCTGGTGCTGCGCGAGCCCGGCCGCGTGTCGATGTACGTCTGCGGCCCGACCGTCTACGACCTGCCGCACCTCGGCCACGGCCGGTACTCGCTCGTCTTCGACGTCCTCCGCCGGTACCTCTGTTTCCGTGGGCTCGACGTCCACTACGTCTCGAACGTCACCGACGTCGACGACAACATCATCAACCGTGCCGCGGCCGAGGGCCGCACGGAGCCGGAGGTGGCGGCCGAGTACGAGGCGCGGTGGTGGGAGGCGATGGACGCCCTCGGTGTGCTGCGCCCGAACGACACGCCCCATGCGACCGCCTACGTCTCCCACATGGTCGAGCTCGTCGCCGATCTCGTCGACCGCGGCGCCGCCTACGAGACCACCGACGGCGTCTACCTGAGCGTGGACAAGGTCGATGGGTACGGGCTGCTGGCCCGCCAGCCGCTCGACTCGCTTGCGGGCCGGCGCCCGGGTCGAGGCCACCGAAGCCAAGCGGTCGCCGCTCGACTTCGCGGTGTGGAAGCGGGCCAAGCCGGGCGAGCCGAGCTGGGACTCGCCGTGGGGCCCTGGCCGGCCCGGCTGGCACACCGAATGCGTCGTCATGTCCCTCGACCTGCTCGGCGAGGGCTTCGACCTCCACGGCGGCGGCCAGGACCTGGCGTTCCCGCACCACGAGAACGAGCGGGCCCAGGCCGTCGCCGAGGGCCGGCCGTTCGCCCGGCATTGGGTGCACAACGGATGGGTGATGGTCGGCGGCGAGAAGATGTCGAAGTCCCTCGGGAACTTCACCTCGCTCACCGACCTGCTCGCCCGGGCCGACGCCCGGGCCTACCGCCTGCTCGTCCTACGAGCCCACTACCGGTCGCCAATCGAGGTGACCGCCGAGACGATCGCCGATGCCGAGAAGGGCCTCGCCCGCCTCGACGCCCTGGCTCGCCGGTTCTCGCTCGCCGATCCGCTCCGAGCGGCCGACCCGGTCGTGGCCGGCCAGGGACCGGCCGCCGTAGCCGATCCGGCCGAGGTCGAGCGGTTCGGCGAGCGTATGGACGACGACCTCGACACCCCCGGGGCACTGGCCGGGATCTTCGATCTCGTGAACCGGGCGAACGCCGCCGCCGACGCCGCTATGACCGACGCCGCCAGTGCCGACGCGGCCACCGCGGCCGAGACGGCCGCGGTCCTCTGCGCCGCCCTCGGGCTGCCGCTCCGGGGCGGCGCGGTCGGCGAGCTCGACGACGAGACCCGGCGGCTCGTCGCCGAGCGCGACGCCGCCCGGGCGGCCAAGGACTGGTCGCGGGCCGATGCGCTCCGTGACGATCTCGTCGGTCGCGGTTGGATCGTCGAGGACGGCCCGACTGGCACGGCCGTCCGTCGCTGACGACCCGACCGCCCGGGCGAGCGGGGCCGCGGTCCGGTCGGGCAGCGCGTCGGTGGGGTGACGCGGCGGTGACCGCCCCCTGTGGACTGGGGATTTGCCACAATGCCGGTTGCGCCGGCTGCTAGCGTTCCGGTTGGCAACACAGGCAGCAGAAGGGGGCTTGCCACCGTGGCAACGGGAACGGTCAAGTGGTTCAATGCGGAGAAGGGCTTCGGCTTCATCTCACAGCCGAGCGGGGGGGCCGACGTCTTCGTGCATCACACCGCCATCCAGATGAACGGCTACCGCGTCCTCGAAGAGGGACAGGCGGTCGAGTTCGAGGTCGAGGAGGGCCCGAAGGGCCTGATGGCCAAGGACGTCCGCCCGGCCTGACGCAGCGGGAGGACATGGCCCGGGTTACTATTGGGTAACCAAGGGTTCGGGGTGGCGATGGCGGCCCCGTACGCCGGCAAGGAGGCCAGCCATGCCCGACTTCTCGCTCGAGCTGAACGAGGACCAGGTCCAGATCCAGAAATGGGTCCACGACTTCGCGGCGGACGTGATCCGGCCGGCCGGGCACGAGTGGGACGAGCGTGAAGAGACGCCGTGGCCGATCATCGAGGAGGCAGCCAAGATCGGGCTGTACTCCTTCGACTTCATCGCCAACTGCTTCCTCGATCCGACCGGCCTGCAGATGGCGCTCGTCAGCGAGGAGATGAGCTGGGGCGACGCCGGGATCGCTCTGGCCATCTTCGGTTCGACGCTCGCCGTGGCCGGCATCTACGGCAACGGCACGCCCGAACAGCAGGCCGAGTGGATCCCCCAGTGCTTCGGGACGCCCGAGGACATCAAGCTGGCCGCCTTCGGTGTGTCCGAGCCCGACGCCGGCTCTGACGTGTCCTCCCTCAAGTCCCGGGCCGTCTACGACGAGGCGAAGGACGAGTGGGTTCTGAACGGGACCAAGACCTGGATCACCAACGGCGGGATCGCCAACACCCACGTCCTTGTCCTGTCGGTCGACCCGTCGCTCGGGAGCCGCGGCCAAGCCAGCTTCGTCGTCCCCGAGGGGACCCCGGGGATCAGCCAGGGCCAGAAGTTCAAGAAGATGGGGATCCGGGCCTCCCACACGGCCGAGGTCGTCTTCGACGACTGCCGGGTCCCGGGACGGTGTCTCCTGGGGGGCAAGGAGAAGCTCGACGCCCGTCTGGCTCGGGCCCGGGAGGGGAAGAGGACCTCCACCCAGGCCGCCATGTCGACCTTCGAGGCCTCCCGGCCGCTGGTCGGCGCCCAAGCCGTCGGCATCGCCCGGGCGGCGTACGAGTACGCCTTGGACTACGCCAAGGAGCGCAAGCAGTTCAAACGGCCGATCATCGAGAACCAGGCCATCGCCTTCAAGCTGGCCGACATGAAGGTCCGGATCGACGCCGCCCGCCTGTTGGTCTGGCGGGCCGCCTGGATGGCCGCCACCGGCAAGCCGTTCGAGGCCGGTGAAGGATCCCAGTCCAAGCTGTTCGCCGGCGAGACCGCGGTCTGGGTGACCGAGCAGGCCATCCAGATCCTGGGCGGCTACGGCTACGTCCGGGAGTACCCGGTCGAGCGGTGGCACCGGGACTCGAAGATCTACACGATCTTCGAAGGCACCTCCGAGATCCAGCGGCTGGTCATCGCCCGGGCGATCTCCGGCGTGCACATCCAGTAACCGCCCGGCGGTGGACTAGCTCGACGCGGTGTGCACCGTCTCGGTGTCGCGGCCCGAGCGCAGGACGGTGCCGCCACGGTCCCCGGTGTACTGGCCGTGGGTGACCACCTCGACCCCGTTGACGACGACGTGCTCGATGCCGACGGCGTCGGCGTACAGTCTCGGCGCCCCGCCCGGCAGGTCGTGGCGCGTCTGTACCGGCCCGGTCGCGACGGTGTCGGGGTCGAGCACCACCAGGTCGGCGAACCACCCCTCGGCGATCCGTCCCCGGCCCTTGAGGCCGTAGAGGCGAGACGGCACGTCGACCAGTAGGTGCACGGCCTCTTCGATCGGCATCACCTGATGCTCCCGCACCGACTCGCCGAGCATCGTGGTGAAGTAGCTGAAGCTGGTCATCATGTCGAGGTGGGCGCCGGCATCCGAACCGCCCAGGACGACTCGCGGGTCCCGCCAGATGTCCGGCCGGAGCGCCCAGCTCTCGTCGTCGTCTCCACTGGCCCGGGGGCGCAGCACCGTCTGCAGGTCGTCCTCGATGACGATGTCGCACAGGGCGTCGAGCGGGTCCATGCCGCGCTCGGCCGCCACCTGATCGATCCGCCGGCCCAGCGCGTCCTGGTTCTGTGGCGACGAGGTGAACTCGACCAGGAACGCTCCGTAGTCGCTGAGCTCGGCGTTGCGCGGGTCCTTTCGCGCCTCGGCGGCCCCGGCCCGCATCCGGTCGCGGACCGCCGGATCGGCCAACGCGACGAGCCTCTCCGCGATCGGCAGCTTGAAGACCGGCCCCCAGTTCGGCATGATCTCGAGCCCGAACCCGGTGACGAACGAGTAGCGCAACGCCACCACCATGGGCACCGTGAGGCACCGAACCGTTGCCCCCCGAGCCGCCGCGTGGTCGGAGACGGCCATCTGGGCCCGGACGGTGTCGATCCGTCCCGCCGCCACCGTCAGCACGTTCCAGTTGAGTGGCCGGTCGGCGGTCAGCGACATCGCGGTTAGTCGGTCGGCCTCTTCCGGTGGCGAGCTCGGGATGTACTCCAGCACCGATCCCTCGTGCTCGCGGACGACCCGGCAGAGCCGGAGCAGCTCGTCCCCCGAGGCCCACCGGGACGGCACCGGGTCGCCGTAACCGTCGGTGTGGGCCCGGCCGTTCGACGACGAGAAACCCAGGGCACCGGCGGCCAAGCTCTCGTCGAGCAACCGCTCCATGACCAGCATCTGGTCTTCGGTCGCCTGTTGTCCCACCGCCTGTTCGCCCATGGCGATGCGACGGATGGCCGAGTGGCCAGCCAGGAAACCGGCGTTCACGGTCAACGTGCCCTCGAGCTCGTCGAGGTACTCGCCGTACGACGACCACGTTCCCCACTCGACCCCTACCTCCAGCGCAGTGAGGGGCATGCCCTCCACCCGGGAGAGCAGCCGGCGCATGTAGTCGGCGTGCTCGTCTCGGATCGGGGCGATGGTGAACCCTGTGTTGCCCCCGACCACCGTCGTCACCCCGTGCAGCACGGACGGAGCCAGCCCCGGGTCCCACTTGATCTGCGCGTCGTAGTGCGTGTGGATGTCCACGAATCCCGGAGCGACCACCAGCCCGTCGGCGTCGATGGTCCGGCTGGCCGCCTCGGAGACCTCGCCGACGGCCACCACCCGTCCGTCCTGGATGCCGATGTCGGCCTGGACACCTGGGCTACCGGTGCCGTCGACGACGGTTCCCCCTTTGACAACGCAGTCCAACACGGCCGCCTCCCTTTTCCCACTACTCGGCCGCGACGCGACCCCCACCATCGTGGGCCCCCATTACCCTATTTTTGCACTATACTAGTTTTCCGGGTGTCAGCAAGGGCCCGCGTCGGTTTGTCGGGGGATCGGTTCCGACGTGGGACGCCAGCGCGGGTCGGGGTAGAGACGAGGGGTGGGCATGACCGAGGGAAGATCCAGAGGGGTTCTCACGAGCGGCGGCGGCGTGCCCATCCTCGACTGCTCTCCCGACGAACCGCCCCGCCGGGCGGTGGTGGTCCTGCACGACGCGGCGGGCGCCACGGGGCAGAACGACAGCTTCACCCGCCGGTTCGCCGATCTCGGCTATCGGGCGATCGCGCCCCAGTTCTATTATCGGGCCGGCGATCGGTCACTGAGTTACGACGATATCGACGGCATGGTGGGACAGATGAAGGCCCTCAACGAAGCCGATCTCCTCGCTGATCTTCGATCGATCGTCGGCTACCTCAACGGTGAAGGGTTCGACGATCGCGCCATCGGTTTGGTTGGCTTCTGCATGGGCGGAACCATCGGCCTCTTCGGCGCCCGGCACTTGGCCCTCGGGGCGGCGGTGACGTTCTACGGAGGCGGCATCGTCGACGCGGAGTTCGGCATCCCACCGCTGCTCGAGTTGGCGCCGGATCTCCAGACCCCCTGGCTGGGTCTGTACGGCGATCTCGATCGACTGGCTCCCGTCGAGGAGGTCGAGCGGCTTCGCAGCGCGGCCGCTCGGTCCCCGGTCCCGACGGCCCTGCACCGCTACGCCGAAGCCGGCCATGCGTTCCAGGCCGACAGCCGTCCCACGATGTACCACGAGGCCTCAGCGCAAGATGGGTGGGAGAAGACGGTCCAGTGGCTCGACCAACACCTGGTCACAGCGCAGCTGTCGACTACTGCGTGAGCGTGGCCGAACCGCAACGAACGGCGCGGGGAGCGTCGGTCGACCGGTGGGCGCACGGCGACGGCGGCGTCGACCCGGTGGTGGCCGCCGCCTACAACGCCCGAGGCTGGTGGGGCACCGACACGCTGGCCCAGGTGGTGGCGCGGCATAGCCGCACCAAGCCGCAGGCTCCGGCGTTCATCGTCCCAGGGGCGACAGCCGAGTCGGATGTGGTCCTCACGTGGTCGGACTACGACCGCCGGTCGACTCAGCTGGCGGCGGCCATGGTCGATGTCGGCCTCGAGCCCGGCGACCGGGTGGGCGTGCTCCTGCCCGACGGTCCGGCCGTGCACACCGCGCTCTTGGCCGCCAGTAAGGCCGGCTTGGTGGCCGTCGGCATCGGCCATCGAGCGGGCGACGCCGAGGTGCGGCACCTGCTCGGCCGGACCAACGCCACGGCGATCGTCACCCACGGCGAACGAGGCGGCCGTCCGGCCGCCGAAGTGGTGGCCGAGATGGGCCAGGGGAAGCTGGCCGGTCTCCGCAGCCTGGTGGCGCCCGAGGGCGAGCTGGAGGACGGCGTCCGGCTGGACGGGCAGGTGATCGACGTGCGGCATCCGGCGGCCGCCGAGGCCGTTATCGCCGGCCGGGCGGTCGGTCCGAACGACCTCTTCTTGGTGAACTCGACCTCGGGGACCACCGGGTTGCCCAAGTGCGTTGCCCACACCGAGAACCGGTGGTTCTACTTCCACCAGCTGGCGGTCGAGTCCGGAGCACTCAACGAGAGCGACATCTTCTACGGAGCGGTGCCGGCGCCTTTCGGCTTCGGCCTCTGGACGGTCCACTTCACGCCGGCCATCCTGGGCTGCCCCACCATCGTGTCGCCTCGCTTCAGCGCGGAGGACACCCTGCAGGCGATCGCCCGGTACGGCGTCACCGTCCTGGCCTGTGTCAGCACCCAGTTCATCATGATGCTGAACTCGCCCCTGATCGACGAGGTGGACCTGAGCTCGCTGCGGGCCATGTACACCGGCGGCGAAGCCGTCCCGTACGAGCGGGCGGCCGCCTTCGAGGAGCGCACGGGCGCGTTCGTCCTCCAGTTCTACGGCTCCAACGAGACCGGCACCTTCAGTCGGACCTCCCTGACCGACACCCGGGACCGCCGACTGCGGACGGCTGGGCGGATCATCGACGCCATGCAGGTGCGCATCTACGACCCGGACAGCGGCCAGCTGGCGAGCGGTCCGGTGCGTACCGGCATCCCGGCCGGCCGTGGGCCGGCAACCTGCCTCGGCTATCTGGACGACGACGCGGCCAACGCCGAGCTCTTGACCGACGACCGCTGGATGCTGATGGGCGACATCGTCGAGGTGGACGCGGCGGGCTATCTGCGGGTGGTCGGACGAACCTCGGACATCATCATCCGCGGCGGCAAGAACATCAGCGCGCCGGCGGTGGAAGCGGAGCTGGCCGAGCACCCCGACGTGGCCATGGTGGCGGCGGTGGCCATGCCGGACCCGATCTTCGGCGAGCGCGTCTGCATCTACGTCGTGGCCCGAGGCGACGCCACCTTGACCTTGGAGGACCTGACGGGCTTCCTGGCCGAGCGGGGCGTCAGCAAGGAATGGTTCCCCGAGCGGCTCGAGCTGGTCGGCGACCTGCCGAGGTCGTCGGGGGCCAAGGTGGCCAAGGGCGAGCTCCGAGCCGACATCCGTCGACGGCTGGCCGACGACGCGTCCGCTGGTGTCCCGGGGTCGGGGGGATCGCGGTTGACCCCCTAACCTTTGTCTCGATAATTTCGAAGTTGGATAATTGCGAAGTTGGCAGGGTCCCGGGGGAAGAGGAGTCACATGCTGAGCATCGACGACCTTGCGGCGAACAAGAACTTCACCGTGGCCGGCCAGTCCGGCGAACGGACGGTGACCTTCCTGCCCGACCCACCCCGAGCGACCCGCAAGTACACGGTCATCTCCGCCGACGATCACATCGTGGAGCCGGCCGACACCTTCGAGGGCCGGGTGCCGGCCGCCCTGGCCGACCGGGCGCCACGGATCGTGGAGAAGGCCGACGGCACCGAGACGTGGATCTACGACGGGGTGGAGCTGCCCACCGTCGGCTTCAACGCCGTGGTCGGCCGGCCGGTGTCGGAATGGGCCATGGAGCCGACCCGGTTCGACGAGATGCGACGGGGATCCTGGGACATCGACCAGCGGATCGCCGACATGGACCTGAACGGCGTCTACGCCTCGGTCAACTTCCCGTCGTTCCTCCCGGGTTTCGCCGGCCAGCGCCTCCAGCAGATCACCAAGGACACCGACCTGGCCCTCGCCTGCGTCCGGGCCTGGAACGACTGGCATCTCGACGCCTGGGCCGGCCCCTATCCGGACCGCATCATCCCCTGCCAGTTGCCCTGGCTGCTCGACGCCGAGCTCGGGGCCAAGATGATCAGGGAGAACGCCGAGCGGGGCTTCAAGGCGGTGACCTTCAGCGAGGATCCGTCCAAGCTCGGCCTGCCGACCATCCACTCGGGGTACTGGGAGCCCCTGGTGCGGGCCTGTGCGGAGACCGAGACGGTCATCAACCTGCACATCGGGTCCTCCGGTGTCTCGCCGATGACGACGCCGGACGCCCCCCAGGACGTGGTGGGAGTCCTCTTCTTCGCCTATGCCATCTTCGCCGCCGTCGACTGGCTGTTCACTGGTCTCCCGTCGCGCTACCCGGACCTCAAGATCTGCATGTCCGAAGGCGGCATCGGCTGGGTGGCGGCCCTGCTGGACCGGCTCGATCACATGGGGTCCTACAGCGCCATGTACGGGAACTGGAAGGGTGACCTGACCCCGCGCGAGGTGCTGCAGCGGAACTTCTGGTTCTGCGCCGTCGAGGACCCCTCGGCCTTCGTCCAGCGGGACCGCATCGGGGTCGACCACATCCTGGTCGAGTCGGACTACCCGCACTGCGACTCCACCTGGCCGAACACCCAGCGCGTCATCGAAGAAGAGCTCGGCGGTCTGCCGGCCGAGGACATCGCCAAGATGACCTGGAAGAACGCTTCCGAGCTCTACCGGCACCCGGTGCCCGAGGCCGTCCAGAACGACCCGAACGCGTACTAGTCCGGTGCGGACGAGCGAGCCGAGGAGAGCGTGATGGGACAGCTGGACGGCAAAGTGGCGATCGTGACCGGCGCGGGTCGGGGACAAGGGCGGGCGCACGCGCTGGCCTTGGCGGCCGAGGGGGCGGCCGTGGTGGCCGCCGACATCGCCGCCCCGATCGATTCGGTGACCTACCCGCTGGCCACTCCCGAGGAGCTCGAAGAGACGGTCCAACTGGTGGAGAAAGCCGGCGGTCGCTGCCTCGGGCTGGTCGCCGACATCAGGGACACGGGCCAGGTGGAGGCGCTGGCGGCCCGGACGCTCGAGGAGTTCGGTCGGATCGACATCTTGGTGGCCAACGCCGGCATCTGCACGTCCAGCCCGGCCGACCAGATCACCGACCAGGGCTGGGCGGACATGATCGACACCAACCTTTCCGGCACCTTCAAGTGCATCCGGGCCGTCCTGCCGACGATGAAGGCGCAGCAATTCGGGCGGATCGTCGTGGTCTCCTCAATGACCGGGCGCCACGGCAACATGAACCTGGCCCACTACTCGGCGACCAAGTTCGGGGTGATCGGCCTGGCCAAGTCGGTGGCTCTGGAGGTGGCCCGAACAGGGATCACCTGCAATGTGATGTGCCCCACGTCGGTCGACACGCCCATGGTGCACAACGAGGCCAACTACAAGCTGTTCTGTCCCGAGATCGAGAACCCGACCATCGATGACGTTCGTCCCCGGTTCGCCGGGCTCAACCCCATGGGCATCCCGTGGGCCGAGCCGGAGATCTTCTCCCGGGCGATCATGTATCTGGTCACGGACCCCGGCGTGATGACCGGTGTCGTCCACGAGGTCAGCTTGGGTATTTCGGCCTTGATGCCCTGATCCGGCGTCGTACCGGGGGCCGGCCGGCGCGCTCAGGCGGCGCCGGCGTCCAAGACGCCCGCCTCCAAGACGCCCGCCTCCAAGATCAGGGTCTCGTCGAGCTCGTAGATCCGGATGTTGGCCGGGACGTCGGTCTCCATGAAGTTGACGTGATCCTCGAACATGGCGTCCAGCGGCGGGGTTCCCATAGCGGCGGCCATCTGCTCGGGGCTGTCGAACCACAGCTCGACGAAGGCGTCGAAGTCGGTCTCCGCCGGATGGGAGGCCGGGTCGTTGAAGTCGTTGACCCGATGCCCGCGGACCCGGTTGAACACGAGGCGCCGGAACCCGTCCACCCCGTCGAAGGCTTCACGGGCCAGGGGCATGTGGACGGCTCGGTAGTGCGCTTCGCAGGCCTCGGCGGTGCGGTCCGACCGGTCCTTCCAGCTGAACATGACCTTGACCATGGGTGATCGGGCTCCTTCGGTGCCTTGACGAATCCTATATTTCTATTTTAGCATTCTAGAGTTGGAAGATCGGGAGGGACGTGAGGATGCGTCATGGCTGAGGCGGACGCGGGGGGCGGTGCCCGTAACCGGGTGGTGGCGGGCAGAGTGGCGCTCGACGAGGAGCGGCGAGGCTCCGGACCGTCGCTCGTCTTCTTGCACGGTGAGGACGGCCTGCTGTTCTCGGCCGACGTGCTGGACGCCCTGGGCGAGCAGTTCGACGTCCGGGCCCCCGAGCTCCCCGGCTGGGGTGGATCGGAGCGGCCGGCCCACCTGCACACCGTCGATGATCTCTCCTACGTGCTACTCGACTACCTCGAAGCCATCGGGCGTGGGCCGGTGACGTTGGTCGGCACCTCCTTCGGCGCATGGGTGGCGGCGTCGGCCGCGGTCAAGAGCACCACCCTGATCTCGGCTCTGGTCCTGGTGGCGCCGGTCGGGATCAAGGTGGGGGGTCGAGAAACCCGGGACTTTGTCGATCTCTACGCCATCCCCCGCGAACAGGCTCTGGCGGCCACCTACGGCGCCGGCCCGCGGCCGGACCTGTTGGCCCTCGGGCCGGAGGACTTCGTCTACCTGGCCCAGGCACAGGAAGCCATGGTCCGCTACGGGTTCCTGCCGTACCGGCACGATCCCTCGCTGATCCATCGGCTGCACCGCATCGGGGTACCGACGCTCGTCCTGTGGGGTGACGACGACCAGTTCGTTCGGGACCCCGGGGGGTACGCCGCCGCCTACGCCGAGGCCATCGGCTCGAATGCGCGCTGTCGGGAGCTGGCCGGCGGGCACCGGCTCGAAGAACAGGACCCGGCCGGCGTAGCCGGGGCGGTCGCCGCCCTGGTGGGGCGGTCGCCGGTCGACGCACCGGTGGCGGCGGGAGCTGGCCGATGAGGGACATCCGCAACTACGTCTTCACCGAGATGGCGTACCCGTTCATCCCGCCGGACGAGACCATCGACTCGGCTCGGGTGACCCTGCCCAACCGGTACTACGACCCCGAAGCCGGGTCGGAGATGTACCACAAGTTCTTCGACATCTACCGGGCGGCCGACGAGCTCGGTCTCGACATCATGCTCAACGAGCACCACTCCACGGCGACCTGCCTCGACGTGGCCGTGCCGCTCTCGGCGGCCATCGTGGCTCGCGAGACCCACCGGGCCCGCATCCTCCCCCTCGGCAACCCGATCGCCAACCGGCCCGACCCGATCCGGGTGGCCGAGGAGATGGCCATGATCGACGTGCTGTCCCGGGGCCGGCTCCAGTGCGGCTTCGTCCGCGGCGTGCCCATGGAGGTCTCCCCCCAGAACATGACGCCGATCGACATGTACGACCGGTTCTGGGAGGCGGCGGACCTCATCATCAAGGCCTGGACCACCCACGACGGACCGTTCAACTGGGAGGGCGAGCACTTCCACGCCCGTCAGGTCAACATCTGGCCCCGCCCCCACCAGCAACCCCATCCCGCCGTCTGGGTCCCCACCCAGAGCGTCAGTACCGGCGAGCAGGTGGCCGTTCGGGGCCACAACCTGGCCACCATCCTCACCGGCACCGAGGGGGCGGCCAAGATCTTCGGCGCCTTCCGGAAGTGGGCGGTCGACGCCGGCCTGCCCGAGCCGGGTCCCGAGCGCGTGGGCTACTCCGGCCTGATGTTCGTGGGCGAGACCGAGCGCGAGGCCCTGGCCGGCGGCAAGGCCTTGCAGTGGTACCTGCAGCACAACAAGACGGCTCCTCAGTTCATGGACGTCCCGGGCTATCTGGACGCCGGGATCCGCGCCCGGATCCTGGCCAAGCAGGCCCGGGGGGAGCAGCCACAGTCACCGATCGCCCACCTGATCAACGCGCCGGTGGAGGAGCTGATCGAGCTGGGCATGTTCTTCGTGGGAACGCCGGACCAGGTGGTGGAACAGGTGAAGGCCTTCGACGGGGCGGTCGGTGGTTGCGACAACCTGCTGATGATGATGCACGTCGGGACGATGTCGTTCGACACCACGATCAAGAGCCTGACGTTGTGCGCCGAAGAGGTACTGCCCAGGTTGCGCCAAGAGCTGGACTGATCGCTGGCGAGCCGGGGTGGGGTCGTGAAAGTCGTCGTGATCACGAAGTGGCTCTACGCACGCCAACTACGATGTTGGGCCAGTGAGGACCGACTGGACCGACGCGGCGACGCAGCTTCCGCCGACTGGCGCCCAGGGCCCGGCGAGCCTCACCCGGCGCCGGCGGACGCCGCGCTTGGCGGAGATGGTGGCCGACACCCTGCGGCAGCGCATCTTGAGCGGCCAGCTGCCCGACGGGAGCGAGCTGCCCAACCAGGAGCGGCTCCTGGACGAGTTCGGGGTCTCGAAGCAGGCGGTGCGAGACGGACTGCGGATCCTCGAGCTGGAGGGGCTGATCACGGTCCGGCGGGGCAACGTCGGCGGGGCGGTCGTGCACCTGCCGACCCACAGTGGCCCGGCCTACAGCCTCGGCTTGGTGCTGCAGTCCCGCGGCGTGCGGTTGGCCGAGCTCGGTCGGGCGCTGGCCACCATGGAGCCGGTCTGTGCCCGGCTCTGCGCCGGTCGATCCGATCGGGCCACGGCGGTGGTCCCGGCCCTGGTGGCCATCCAGGAGGAGAGCGTCCGCTCCTTGGAGGACGTGCCCCGCTTCATGGAGGCGATGAGCCGGTTCCACAGCACGGTGGTGACCTCGTGCGGCAACGAGCCGATCGCGGTGCTGGTCGGGGCGATCGAAGAGGTCTGGCTGGCCCAGGTACGCGAGTGGGGTGTCCAGCAGCTCGAAGCCGGCTCCTTCCCCGATCTGGCGTATCGCCGGGCCGGGGTGGAGGTGCACGACAAGCTCATCGCGCTGATCGACGCGGGGGACGAAGAAGCGGTGTCGAGGCTGACCGAGGAGCACTTCGACGCCGAGCAGTTCTATACCGACCGCATCCGACCCGACCAGCAGGTGCTGGTCTCGCTGCTGCAGTACTCCGCCGAGGACAGTCCGGCCGTTCGACCTTCTTGAGGCCGGCCGGCGCCCGTCGGGTGGCGCCCGACGACCAGGTCATGAACGCACCGAGCATTGAGGAGGTCCCGTCGTGGACATGAACGACGTCCGGTTCCGTATTGCCGCTTCGCGGCGCATGCTCTTTCGGCAGGGCTGTGACAGCCAGGTCGGGGGCCACGTCAGCGAGCGGGCACCCGGTGAAGACGCCTTCTGGGTCACCCCGTTCGAGTACTTCGACGAGACGACCCCGGACCGGGTGGACAAGGTCAGCTTCGACCTGGAGGTGCTGGAGGGCTCGATGGAGGCCTCGCCGGCCATCGCCTTCCACGCGGCGATCTATCGGGAGCGGCCCGACCTCAACGCCGTGATCCACACCCACTCGTTCTGGGCCTCGGTGCTGTCGGGGACGGGCAAGCCGCTGGGCATGTACAACGTGGTCTCGGTCCTCTTCGACGGGGAGCAGGCCTTCCACGAAGACGACGGCACCCACCCCTCGGCCGAGGGCAAGGTGATCGCCAAGGCGCTCGGGGACAAGAACCTGCTGTTCTTGAAGAACCACGGGGTGATCGCCGTCGGGAGCACTCTGGAGAACGCCACCGTCGATGCCCTGTCGATCGAGCTGGCCGCCCATTACCAGGTCGAGATGGAGCGGATCGGGGCCACCGAGATGCCGCCGGCCGAGGTGCGCCAGTCCAAGGTGCTCTACGAGCGGTACTTCCGCCAGAACATGTGGCCAGCCCTGCTGCGGCGGCTGCGCACCTCGGACCCGGACCTGTTCGCCGGCCTCGACGACGGGGGCGCGGCATCCGGTTCGTGATCTCCGCTCGCCCCGCCGGTTGGTCGTAATCTCGGCGGAGCATGGACGGGGTGGACGGAGGGGACGGCGTCGGGTCGATCAGTGAGGCGTCGCGGCCGCGGCGCCACGGCCACCGCGATCGGCCCTGGCGAGCCATCTTCTTCGCCCCGGTCGGCGACGGCGCCACCCGCCGCCGGGGCTCGGACGCGGTCAAGGTGGGCGTGGCCGTCCTGGCCGTCGTCTGCTGCTGGTTGATCAGCGGCACGCCGGCCGCGCCGGAGCTGGCGATCCTCCACTTCCTGACGCCGCCGCCCGAAGCGCTGCGGTGGCTGGTCAACACCGTCTGGTGGCTGGGATCGGTGGGGGTGATCGTCGCCCTCGGCGTCCTGGCCCTGCTGTCGAAGCGGCGCAACGTCGCCCGGGACGTCCTCCTCTCCGGCCTCGTCGCCTGGCTGGTCAGTGCCCTGCTCGAGTGGGTGATCGGGGCAACAGGCGGCCACAGCCCGACGGCGACATTGAAGGGCATCGATCTCGTGTTCCCGGTGGCCCGCATGGCCGCCACCGCGGCCGTCGTCTCGGCCGCGCTGCCCTACCTCAGCCGGGGAATGCAGCGGCTGGTCGAGGTGGTCATCGTCGTGGCCGCGGTGGCCACCGTCGTCAACGGCTCGGGGTTGCCGATCAGCGTGCTGGCCAGCCTGGCCGTCGGCTGGGGGGTGGCCGCGATCTTCCACCTGATCTTCGGCTCGCCGTTGGGGCTGCCGTCGACCCAGGAGGTGGTCGACCTGCTCGCCGACCTCGAGATCACCGTCCGTGACGTCACGGCCGCCCCGGACCAGGAGTGGGGCGTGGCCCGGTTCCGGGGGGCGGACGACGACGGCCCGGTCAATGCCTCGGTCTACGGCCGGGACGCCCACGACGCCCAGCTGATCGCCAAGCTGTTCCGGTTCGTCGCCTACCGGGACTCCGGACCGACCCTCACGCTGACCCGGGTCCAACAGGTCGAGCACGAGGCCTACCTGACCCTGCTGGCCGCCCGGTCCGGCGCCCGGGTACCCGAGGTGCTCGCCGCGGGGACGGCTGGACCGTCCCGGGACGCCGCCCTCGTGACGCGGCCACCGGGCGGCACGCGGCTCGTCGACCGGTTGGCCGCGGCCCCGCCATCGGTGGAGCCCACGCTGGCGGTGCCGGTCAGCTCGGGGACGACGGTCGAAGAGGCCGACGGCCGGTCCGACCCCGGCGCGGACGATGCCGCGGTCGACGGTGCGACCGCTCCGGGGACCGACGCCACCTCGAAGCCGGCCCTGCCGGTCCCCGACCCCGGCGTGCTGCCGGATGCGGCGGCCGACGACCTGTTCGCGCAGATCCTCCGGCTGCGGTCGGCCCGGATCGCCCACGGGTCGGTCAGCGGCGCCACGGTGGTCGCCGACGACGGCTCGGCTGGGTTGGTTGATTTTCGCCGGGCGACGTCGACGGGGACGGACGAGCGGCTCGATCGCGACGTCGCAGCCGCCCTGGCCACGGCCGGCCTGGCGATGGGGGCGGAGCGGGCCGTCGCCGCGGCCGACCGGGTGCTGCCGACCGACGTCCTGGCGTCGTCGTTGCCGTTCCTCCAGCGGGCGGCGGTCGACCCGGTGCTGTCACGGGCGCTGCGGGGCAAGAAGGGCCTCCTCTCCGCGCTGCGCGACCAGGGCGCGGCGGCGGCGGGGGTGGAGGTCCCGAAGCTGACGGAGCCACGCCGGATCAGCTGGATGACGCTGGTCATGGTGATCGGCTCCCTCATCGGGGGCTGGGCCCTCCTCGGCGTGCTGATCAACGTCTCGAAGTCATGGGACACGATCACGGGGGCCAAGTGGGGCTGGGTGGCGGCCACGTTCGTACTGGCCCAGCTGACGTACCCGTCGCTGGCGATCACGACGACCGGGTCGGTCGTCGATCCCCTCTCCTACGGCCGGGTCCTCACGCTCGAAGTGGCCAACAGCTTCGTGCAGCTGGCCGGCGGGACGATGGGCGGTCTGGCGTGCCGTGTCCGGTTCTTCCAACAGGACGGCTACGACGCGACGGTCGCGGTCAGCTCCGGCATGGTCATCTCGACGGTCAGCTGGATCGTCAAGGGCGCGCTCTTCCTGATCGCCCTGCCCATTGCCATCAGCCAGTTCCACTTCACAGAGCCGACGAGCGGCGAAGAAAGCCATGGCAACCTCGTCTGGCTCATCGTCCTGATCGTCGTCGGCTGTGCCGTCGTGCTCGGCGCGGTGCTGATCGTGCCCCGGCTCCGCCGCCTGGCCCGTGACGCACTGCGGCCGAAGCTGTCAGAGGTTTGGGCCCACCTTTGCATCCTGGCCAAGCACCCGCGGAACATGGTCGAGATCTTCGGCGGGGCCATGCTGGCCCAGCTGTTCGTGGCCATGGCGCTCGGGACGGCCCTGCACGCCTTCGACCAACACCTCGGTCTGGCCCAGCTGCTGATCGTCCTCACCCTGGCCTCGATGGTCGGCGGGCTGTCGCCGGTGCCCGGCGGGATGGGGGTCGTCGAGGCCGGCATGATCCTCTGCCTGACCGCGGCGGGCATCCCGCAGACCGAGGCGGTGGCCGCGACGTTCGTCCAGCGCCTGTTCACGTCCTACTTGCCGCCGATCTGGGGCTGGTTCGTCCTCGTCTGGATGCGCAAGAAGGAGTACCTCTGAGCCGGCTCCTCGTGGTGTGCACCGGCAACGCCGCCCGCTCGGTCATGGCCGGGTTCATGCTCGAGTACCTGTCCGAGGTCAACGGGGCCGGCCTGCACGTGACGACGGCCGGAACGCACGTGGTCGACGGTCAGCCGGTGAGCCATCGGACCCGGTCGGCGATCGCCGCCATCGAGGCCCTGGCCGACGTCCCGACGGGCCGCCATCGCAGTCGGCAGCTCGACCCGGCCGAGCTCGACCGGGCCGACGTCGTCATCGGCATGGAGGCCGACCACGTCCGCTACGTCCGGCGCCGCCACCCGTCGGCCGCGGCGCGGACGGCCACGTTGCGACGGCTGTGCCGCGACCTTCCGCCGGGCCCGGCCCCGCTGCCCGGCCGGGTGGCCGCGCTCGATCTCGCCGCGGTGGCCTTGACCGACGACGAGGACGTCGACGATCCGGCCGGCCACGACGACGACGTCTACGTCGCCTGTGCCCGCCAGCTCTGGACGCTCTGTCAGCAGCTCGTCGAGCGGCTCTGACGTCGTCAGTCGGCGTGGACGGACCGGAGCCCGGCCCAGGCCAGGTCGGCCAGTCGCCCGGCGAGGCGACGGGCCTCGGCGTCGGCGGTGGCGGCATCGAGAACACCGTTGGACACGGCCTGTTCGGCTCGGGCAGCCATCCACTGGCGGCTGGCGCCCTCGGCCATGCCGACGACGGCGTAGGCCAGGAACCGCCGGTGCTCGGCGTCGAGGCCGGCCGCGATGAGCGGATCGATGGCCAGGGCGATGGCGTCCTCGACCCGCCGTAGGGCGTCGCCGAGCTCTTCGTCGCCGGCGTCGTCGCGGCCGTAGAGGAGGCGGAACGCGGCCTCGTGGGTGACCACCATGTGGAAGTAAGCGGCGAAGCCCCGCTCGACCTGCTGGCGGGGGCCGTCGGCCGACGTGGTGGCTTCGCTGACCGCGCTCAGCAGGTCGTGGGCGACGGAGTCGACGAGCTCCAGGTAGAGGGCGCGCTTGGACGAGAAGTGCTGGTAGAGCAGCGGCTTGGTCACGCCGGCGGCCTCGGCGACGTCATCCATCGTGGTCGCCCGGTAGCCGCGGTCGGCGAAGAGCTGGAGGGCGACCGTGAAGAGCTGCTCCCGGCGTTCGCCGGCCGTCAGCCGCCGCGCCGGTCGGGCGCCGTCGTCGTACGGTTCGCCTGTCCGGACAGGTCCTGTCCGCACCGCCCTTGCCATCAGGTACGAGGCTAGCTGAGCAGGGCGGCCAGCCGACCTGGCAGGTCGGTCAGCGAGAAGTGGGCCCGGGCGACGGTGGCGTTGTGGGCGATCAGCTCGGGGTCGGGATGGTCGAACCAACCGGTCAGCGACCGGGCGTCGGTGGCATCGAACCACCAGAAGCCGAACCCCGCCGCGAGCTCCCGAGCGACCGGGTACCGGCCGACGGCGAGCGGCCGCCGGTGGACGGCCGACTCGACGGTCGGGTTGCCGAACCCCTCCCACGTCGACGGCAGCACGACGGCGTCGCAGGCGGCGTAGGCGTCGACCACGTCGGGCTTCCCCCGGTGGCGCGCCGCGTTGGACCGGGCAACGGGCGCCGGCGACCAGCCGATCGAGCTCGGGGCCGTACCCGTCCTCGGCCGGCCCGAGGAGCCAGTACGTCGCGCCGGCCGCCTCGGCCAGGGCCAGGCCGCCGGCGACGTTCTTGCGGGCGAGGGCGCGGGTCGGTTGGAGGACGAGGCGGTCCGCCCCGGACAGCCCGAGCGCGGCCCGCACCGGTTCGCGACGACCCGGCGGCGGGTCGACGTCGAACGTGTTGTAGACGGTGACCGCGTCGATGTCCGCGTTCGGCGAGCTGGCGTCGGCTCAGCTCGTTGATCGTCACGTGCCGCCAGGCCGGGTCGTCCGGCGGCCCGGGGCGGTCGGCCAGGTGCGGCCGCTGCCACGGCAGGTCGTGGTGGTGCAGGACGGCCGGCCGGCCACGCAGGACGGCGGCGACCACGGACGCGGCCGCCGGGTTGAGGGGGAGCGAGCAGAGGTTCTCGACGACGACGACGTCGGCGCCGGCCAGGGCGTCGGTCACCTCGCCGGCGGTCGGCGGCTCCGCCGCGTCGATGGCCAGGCCCGGCAGGCGGTGGTCGACCGGGCCCTCGCCGGCAACCGTCGTCACGCGGTGTCCGAGCTGTTCGGCGGCCCAGGCCCACTTCGCCGCCTCGACCGAGACGCCGTCGGTGCCGCCGAGCCGGAACGAGAGGATCGCGACGGTCGGCACGGCCGCACTGTAGGGCGGACGGGGGCCCGGGTTGCCGTGAGGTACCGTTGAAAGCCATGCCCAAGCGAGCGTTGATCACCGGGGTCACCGGTCAGGACGGGTCGTACCTGGCGGAGTTCCTACTGGAACAGGGGTACGAGGTCATCGGGATGGTCCGGCGATCGAGCACCGTCAACTTCGAGCGGATCGCCCACATCCAGGACCGGCTCGACGCTGGTGGCCGGGGACCTGCTCGACGAGGGGTCGCTCATCGCCGTCCTGCGGGACCACCGGCCGACGGAGGTCTACAACCTGGCGGCACAGTCGTTCGTGCAGACGAGCTGGAGCCAGCCGGTACTGACGGGCGAGACGACCGCGCTGGGCGTGACCCGGCTGCTCGACGCCATCCGCACGGTCGACCCGGAGATCCGCTTCTACCAGGCGAGCTCGTCGGAGATGTTCGGCAAGGTCCAAGAGGTCCCCCAGACGCGAGTCGACGCCGCTCTACCCGCGCAGCCCGTACGGGGTGGCCAAGGTCTACGGCCACTGGATCACGGTCAACTACCGGGAGAGCTACGACCTCCACGCGTCGTCGGGCATGCTGTTCAACCACGAGTCGCCTCGCCGCGGTCTCGAGTTCGTGACCCGCAAGGTGACCCACGGCGTGGCCCGCATCGCGCTGCGGCCTCGACGACAAGCTGGCGCTCGGCAACCTCGACGCCCAGCGCGACTGGGGCTTCGCCGCCGACTACGTGCGGGCGATGTGGCTCATGCTGCAGCAGGACACGCCGGACGACTACGTCGTGGCGACCGGCGAGACGCACCCGGTCCGCGAGCTCTGCGAGCTGGCGTTCGCGGCGGCCGGATCTCGACTGGGAGCAGCACGTCGTCGTCGACGAGCGGTTCCTGCGGCCGGCCGAGGTGGACCTGCTGGTCGGCGACCCGACGAAGGCCGAGCAGAGCCTCGGCTGGCACCGCGAGGTCGACTTCCCCGGGCTGGTCGCGATGATGGTCGAAGCCGACCTGGCGCTGGTCCGCAGCCAATTGCGCTGAACCGCTCGGCGATGGGCACCCGGTGATCGCCACCATCACGGCCGATCCGTTCGGGGTGCTGGCGGCGTTCGGCGCCGGCATCCTCTCGTTCCTCTCGCCGTGCGTCCTGCCGCTCGTCCCCGGCTACGTCTCGATGGTCTCGGGCCTGTCGGCCGCCGAGCTCGAGGCCGGTCAGGGGGCGCGGCGGCGAGCGGCCCGCGGCCGCTGGCGCCGCTGCTGCGCGGCATCGGCCTGTTCGTCGCCGGGTTCACGATCGTCTTCGTCGCCCTCGGCGCGGCCGCGTCGGGTGTCGGCCACGTCCTCGACACGCACAAGGAGACGCTGACGACGGTGGCCGGCGGTGATCGTCGTCGTGCATGGGCGCCGTCCTCCTCGTCGGCGCGCTGCCGGCGGCCTTCTGGGCCCGGGCCGGCGTCGGGCCGCTCCGCCGGGTCTTCGCGGACCACCGGTTCCAGCTCCGGCCGTCGACGCTCGGCGTGTGGGCGGCGCCGCTGATGGGCATGGCGTTCGCGTTCGCCTGGACGCCGTGCATCGGGCCGGTCCTGGCCGGCCGTGCTGGCGCTCGCCTACGACCGGTCGACGCTGTCGGGGGGCGTGCTGCTGCTGTTCGCCTACTCGCTCGGCCTCGGCGTGCCCTTCCTCGTCACCGGGCTGGCGTTCGACCGGCTGACGTCGTTCTACGGCCGGGCCCGCCGCGGGCCTGTGGATCGTCCACCTCGTCGCCGGGGCTGTCCTCGTCGCCTTCGGCATCCTGCTGCTGACCGGCCAGCTCGGCTGGCTGTCGAGCCAGTTCTCCGACCTCCTCAACCACCTCGGGCTCGAGCGCCTCACCCGGAGCTGAGCGCGCCGGGACCGGGACCGCGAGGCCCGGAAATAGGCCGCTGACCCCCTGCTTGGATTCGGTCGACCGGACCCTCGTAGCATGGCCGGGAAGGTCATGGCCCCTGCAGTCCATCTCCGTTCCGCCGTCGCGCTCGCCGGCCGGTTCCCCGCCCTCTCCGGGGTCGACCTGTCGGTCGACGCCGGAGAGGTCGTCGTCGTCGTCGGGCCGAACGGCGCGGGCAAGACGAGCCTGCTGCGGACGTGCGCCGGCCTGCTGGCGGTGACGTCGGGGGAGGCGTGGGTGCTCGGCCACGACCTGCGGGACGACCGAACGGCGGTGCGGCGTCGAGGTCGGGCTGCTCGGCCACGCCGCCCCGCTCTACGACGAGCTGACCGCGGCCGAGAACGTCCGGTTCGCCGTCCGGGCGGCCGGCCTGCCGACCGGCCGGGTCGACCCGGCCCTCGAGCGGCTCGGCCTCACCGGGCGGCTGCGCCGGACCACCGTCGGCCGGCTGTCGGCCGGGCAGCGGCGGCGGGTGGCGCTGGCGGCGCTGGTCGCCCGCGCGCCCGAAGCTGTGGCTGCTCGACGAGCCGCACGCCGGGCTGGACGCCGGCGCCCGGGACCTGCTGGCCGAGCTCGTCGCCGAGGCCGTCGCCGACGGTGCGGCGGTCCTCTTCTCGTCGCACGAGCCGGAGCTCGCCGTGCCGTTGGCCGACCGGGTCGTCGCCATGGTCGGCGGCCGGGTCGGGAGCGACCGAGCGCGGTGGCCGGCGGCCGCCGTTGACCGCCGTCCCGTCCACTCCGGCCCGACGCCGGTCGACGGGAGCAGCGCATGTGGCGTGACGCGCTGCTCGTCGCCGGTAAGGACCTGCGCATCGAAGCCCGCTCGCGGGTCGCCCTCTGGCAGGTGCTGCCGTTCGCCCTCCTCGTCCTCGTCCTGTTCGCCTTCGCCCTCGGGTCCCGGGCCGTCGGCCCTCAAGGCGGCCGCGCCGGGCCTCTTCTGGCTGGCCGTGCTCTTCTCGACGGTGCTCGCGACGCAGCGGAGCTTCGCCATCGAGTCCGGCGAGGGCACCCGGGACGGCCTCCGGCTCTCGGGTATCGACCCGGCCGGCATCTTCCTCGGCAAGGCCGCGGCGGTGGCCCTGCAGCTCGCGGTCCTGCAGGTCGTCCTGTGGGCGGGCGTGACGCTGTTCTTCGGCGTCCGGGTCCACGTCGTCTGGCTGGCCGTCGTGGCGTCGCTGCTGGCCACCATCGGGCTGGCCGCGGCCGGGGTCATCTACGGCGCGCTCTCGGCCGGGCTCCGGGTCCGCGAGACGCTGCTGCCACTGCTCGTCCTGCCGATCCTCGCCCCGGTGCTGCTCGCCGGCTCCCGAGCGTGGGAGGCCGCGATCAGCGGCTCGGTGGCGACCGGCGCGCCGTGGCTGCGCGATCCTCGGGCCCGTTCGCCGCGGTCTACGTCGTCGTCGGGATCGTCCTCTACGGCCCGCTGCAGGAGGCCGGGTGAAGCCGCTCGCCCGGCGGCCGGCGCTCGTCCGGGGGATCGGCATCGCCGCGGTGGTCTCGCTCGCGCTGACGGTCTGGCTCGGCCTGTGGGTCACGCCGCCGGACCAGGTGCAGGGCAACATCGTCCGGCTGCTCTACCTCCACCCCCCGGTGGCGTGGGTGGCGCTCTACCTGGCGTTCGGCGTCGCCGCCCTTTCCAGCCTGCTGTACCTGTGGAAGCGGACGCGGTCGCTCTTCTGGGACCGGTTGGCCGCGGCGTCGGTCGAGATCGGCGTCGTCTTCAACGTGCTCACGCTCATCACCGGCTCGATCTGGGGCCGGCCGACGTGGGGCGTCTGGTGGACGTGGACAGCCCGGCTGACGAGCACCGCGCTCCTGCTCGTCCTGTTCCTCGGCTACCTGGCCCTCCGCCGGGTGCCGGCCGATCCGGAGGTCCGGGCCCGGCGCTGTGCGGTTGCCGCGCTCGTCGCGTTCGTCGACGTCCCGATCGTCCACTTCTCGGTGCAGTGGTGGCAGACGCTGCACCAGGGCGCGTCGATCCTGACGCCGACACACTCGTTCAAGGTCCACGGCTCGATGCTGTGGACGATGCTGCTCGGCTTCGTCGCCATGACGCTCCTGTACGTCTGGATGCTGATCGTCCGCTACCAGATCGAGGTGCTGCAAGGACCGGGTCGGCGACGAGGAGCTCGAGATCTCGCTGGCCGAGCGGCGGGCCGAGGGCGACACGCCGCCGTCCGACCGCCGGGCAGCGAGCGACCGCCGGCGGAGCCGGCCGGGAGCGTCTGGTGAGCTACGTCGACGCCGGCTACTCGATCTGCCTGACCGTCCTCTTCCTCTACGGCGTCTCGCTGATCCTGCGCCGCCGCCGGTTGCTCCGCGCCGCGGCCATCGCCGAGCGCGATGCCGCCAACCGCGATACCGCCAACGGCGATGCCGCCAACGGCGATACCGCCAACGGCGACGCGACCGTCGGACCGGTCGGCGCCGTTCGCAACGGCGTGGCCGCGGTCGACGCCGGGGACGAGCGGTGACCGATACCGCGGACGCCACCGACCTCACCGGCTCGCCGGCCGCCACGCCACCGGCGACCCGGCCGCCCGACGCGGCCGGCCCGGGCGGGGCCGCACCGCGACGCCGGCGGCCGCGGTCCAAGCTCCGGCTGATCGTGGTGTTCGCCGTCCTGATCGGCGCGGTCGTCTTCCTGCTCGTCGAAGGGTTGGGCAGCTCGCTCGACTACTTCGACACGGTCGACCAGGCGCTCGCCCACAAAGCGACCGTCGGGACGACGACGATCCGGCTGGAGGGGACAGTGGTGCCCGGGACGATCCGCCGGACGGGCACCGGGGCTGACTTCGTCATGTCGGGCGGCGGCCACAAGACGGTCGTCGTGCACAACATCGGGTCGCCGCCGCAGCTCTTCCAGACCGACATCCCGGTCGTCGTCGACGGCCACTTCGCGTCGGCGTCGTCGACGGTGTTCCTCTCCGACCAGATCGAGGTTAAGCACTCCGCGACATACGTCGCGGCCCACCCGACACGGGTGAAGGGCAAGAACGGGAAGACCCTGCCGTGACCGCCCGGCCGGGCCGCGGGCCGGGACCGGCGCCTTGCTGAACGCCGCGCTCGGCCAGATCGGGGTCTGGATCGCCCTGGGCGGTTCGCTGGTGGGGCTGGTCGTCACCGCCATGTCGCTGCTGCGCCCGGCCCGGGTGCGAGCCGCCGCGCTGCCCGCCGGCGTCCCGGCGCCGGTCGCCACCACCGCCAGCGCCCCGACCGCCAATGCCTCGGCCGCCAATGCCTCGACCGCCAATGCCTCGGCCGCCAATGCCTCGACCGGCGGCGCGCTCGACGGCCGACTGTTCGCGCCGGTGCTGCTGATCGGCGCGGTGCTGGCGACGATCGCCATGGAACGGGCGCTCGTCACCCACGACTTCTCGCTCGTCTACGTCGCCGACAACAACGCCCGGGCGACGCCGCTGATCTACTCGATCACCGGGATGTGGTCGGCGTTGGCCGGGTCGATCCTCCTCTGGGGGCTGGCGCTGGCCGTCTTCACCGGTCTCTTGGTCTGGCGCTACCGGCGCCAGGGCGCCGACCCGGTGATCCGGTGGGCGACGCTCGTGATGTACGCGGTGTCGGCGTTCTTCTTCGGGCTGATGGCCGGGCCGGCCAACCCGTTCCTCACCGTCCCGGGCACTGCGCCGCTTCACGGGGCCGGGCCGAACGCGCTGTTGCAGGACAACCCGCTGGTGGCGATCCACCCGCCGCTGCTCTACCTCGGGTTCGTCGGTTTCACCGTGCCGTTCGCCTTCGCCATCGGCATGCTGGCCACGGGTCGGGTCGGCGAGCAGTGGCAGGCCGAGACCCGGCGTTGGACGCTGCTGTCGTGGACGTTCCTGTCGGTCGGGATCGTCCTCGGCGCGTGGTGGTCGTACCAGGTGCTCGGCTGGGGCGGCTTCTGGGGCTGGGACCCGGTCGAGAACGCCGCGCTCTTGCCGTGGCTCTGCGGGACGGCGTACCTCCATTCCGTGCTGGTCCAGGAGCGCCGCGGCCTGCTCCGCGTCTGGAACATGTCGCTGTCGATCGCCACGTTCGCGCTGACGATCCTCGGCACGTTCCTCACCCGATCCGGCGTCGTCCAGTCCGTCCACGCGTTCTCCGAGTCGACGCTCGGGCCGTTGCTGATCGGTTTCTTCCTGCTCGTCGTCGTCGTCGGCTTCGGCCTGATCGCCTGGCGCGGTGACCGGCTGCGCTCGCCGGGCGGCGTCGACTCGCCGCTCGGCCGGGAGGGGGCGTTCCTCCTCAACAACCTGCTCTTCGTCGGCTTCGCCTTCGTCGTCCTGCTCGGCACGCTCTTCCCGCTCCTCTACCAGGCCCTCAGGAACCAAGAGGTCACGGTCGGGGCGCCGTACTTCGACACGGTCGCCGCGCCGCTCGGGTTGGCACTGCTGCTGTTGATGGCGATCGCCCCCGCGCTGAGCTGGCGCAAGGTCGACGGGGCCGTCCTTTGGCACCGCCTCGCCCTACCGGCGTGGTTCGGCGTGCTGGTCGTCATCGGCTGCGTCATCGGCGGCGTGCGGGGGTTCGAGCCGCTGCTGGCGTTCGGCCTCGGCGCGTTCGCGGCCGCGTCGGCCGCCCGGTCGCTCGTGCTGTCGGTGCGGACGAGCCAGCGGCACGGTGCCGGCATCTGGCGCGGCCTCGTCGGTCGGGCCAACGGCGGCATGGTCGTCCACCTCGGCGTCGTCGTGCTCGCCATGGGGCTCGTGGCGGCGACGTCGTTCCGGGCGACACGGGAGATCGCGCTGGCCCAGGGCCAGGTCGTGCGGTACGACGGGCACTCGTTCGTCTTCGAGGGGCTGCGGACAGTGCGGACCCCCCAGCGGTTGGCCACCGAGGCCGTCATCGAGGTGGACGGCGGCGGCCCGTTCACCCCGGCCGTGAGCAAGTACGACGGTCCGTCGTCCGAAGCCGTCGGGACGCCGGCCATCGACTCCGGCTTCTTCGACGACGTCTACCTGACCTTCGACGCGGTCGGCGGCGTCGGCGCGTCGACCGGCGGCCAGGGCATCGCCAACCTGCCGGCCGGGTCGATCGCGGTGACCGTCGTCGTCGAGCCGCTCATCGCCTGGATGTGGGTCGGTGGCCTGATCATCGGCCTTGGCGGTCTGCTCGCGCTCGTCCCCGGGCGGCGCCGCCGGCCGACCGACCCGGTCTCGTCCCTCTCGCCGGTCGTCGCTGCAGCCGGACCGCGGCCGCCTGACGAGGACGGCCGGGCCGTCGACGGCGCGGCGGCCGACGCCGACTCCGGGGACGACCACGACGAAGTGCCGGCCACGGTCGGCGCGGGGGAGGGCCGATGAGCACGACGGCCGGGGTGGGGCAAGGGGCGCCTCCGGCGCCGACCCCGCCGGCTCCTCCCGCCCGGCGCCGGCACACCGCCCGGTGGGTGGCCGCCGTCGTCCTGCTCGCGCTCGTCGTCGTCGCCATCGTGGCGGCCACCCGCCCGTCGTACCAGGCGACCCAGGCCGCAAGCCCGCTGGTCGGCCAACCGGCCCCCGCACTGGCCGGGGCGACACTGCTCAACGGGAAGGCCGTCTCGCTGGCCGATTACCGGGGGCGCTACGTCTTCGTCAACTTCTTCGCCAGCTGGTGCACGCCGTGCCAGACCGAGGAGCCGCACCTGGTCACGTTCGCCAACCAGCAGCGGATCCGCGGCGAGAGCGGAGCGGCGATGGTCAGCGTCGTCTTCAACGACAGTGTCGCCAGCGCGACGAAATTCGTCGAGCAGTGGGGGCCACAGTGGCCGGCGGTCGCCGACCGTGGCGGGTCGATCGCCAACACCTACGGCGTCGACTCGCCGCCGACGACGTTCCTCGTCGGGCCCAACGGTCGGGTCGTCGGCGACCCGCTGATCGGCCCGGCGACGGTCAGCCAGCTCGACGGCATGCTCGCCGCCGCCCAGCACGGTCACGGGGTCGTCGGTGGCTGAGCCCACGGCCTCGCCGACCGTCGCATCGCCGGCGACGGCGCCGTCCGGTCAGGAGCGTCCGGCCGGGCGGCTCGGTCGAACCGGTCGGGCGAGCCGGCCCTGGCTCGGCCTCGGCGCGCTGCTGGTCGTGCTCGCCGTGGCGCTGGCGATCGGCAGCGGCGTCGGATCGGGCGGCCACCCGACGAACGCTCAGCGGGCGACGGCGCTCGAGGCCCAGATCCGCTGCCCGAGCTGTGAGGACCTCTCGGTCGCCCAGTCGTCCGCGTCGTCGGCGGTCGCCGTCCGCCACCAGATCGCCACGCTCGTGGACGAGGGTCGGACCGACCAGCAGATCGAGGCCACGCTCGTCGACCAGTACGGCACGACGATCCTGCTCCGGCCGCCGACCAGCGGGTTGACGTCGTTGGTGTGGATCCTCCCGGCCGTCGCCGGTGGGCTGGCGCTCGGCGCGCTGGCGGTGCTCTTCTGGCGACGGTCCCGGGCGCTCGAGCGACTGCGACGGGAGGGCCGGTGACCGACGTCCCGACCGACACGCCGGCCGGCGGCGTGACGAACGCCGAGGACCGCTGGCACCTCGAGGACCGGCGAGATTTCCTGCGCCGCTCGCTGGCCGACGCCGACCGGGAGCACGACGCCGGCGACCTGAGCGACGACGACCACGCCGTGCTCCGCCACCGCGACGAACGGCTCCTGGCCGACGTCGAGGCGTCGCTGGCCGCGCTCGGCGACGACGACCCGCCGCCGACGACGACGGAGCCCCCGGCGCCCCGGTCGCCGCGGCCCGGGCTCGTCCCGCTCGTCGTCGACGAGGACGACGCGCCGCAGCCGCGCCGCCACCGACGGACGTGGCTGGCCGTCGTCGGTACCGCGGCGATCGTCGCCGGCGTCGTCCTCCTCGTCGTGCACCTGACGTCGCCGCGGCTGCCTGGCCAGACGGCCACCGGCAGCATCACCCTCAGCCACAGCCAACAGATCCAAGAGCAGCTCGCCCAGGCGACGACACTCGTCCAGAAGAATGAGCTCGTCGAGGCGCTCGGCGTCTACAAGCAGGTGCTGTCGGAGACACCGCATCAGCCGCAGGCGCTGGCCGAATGGGGCTGGCTGGAGTGGCAGGCCGCGCAGACGGCCGGGAACCTGACGCTGGCGGCCGAGGGTCGTTCGGCCGTCGCCGAGTCGGTCAAGGTCGACCCGTCCCTCTACGCCGGTTACCTCTACCTCGGGACAATCCTGCTCGCCCAGAAGCAGCCGTCCGCCGCGGTGGCCGAGTACCGGAAGTTCCTGGCGAACCACCCGCCGAAGGCCTGGATCACGAACGCTGCGCCGTCGATCGAGAAGGCGTTCGCGGCGGCGAACCAGCCGCTGCCGGCCGGGGTCAAACCGGCGGGATAGGCGCCGGCGGGTCACCGAGCGCCCGCAGCCCGGTGACGATCGGCTCGAACGCGTCGACGAACGCGTCGACGTCGTCGTCATCGGTCGACCAACCGACCGACAGCCGCAGCGAGTGGCTGGGGTCGGCGCCCATCGCCTCGAGCACCGGCGACGGTTCGAGGGACTCCGACGAGCAGGCCGATCCGGAGTGGGCCGAGATGCCGGCCCGGTCGAGACCCATCAGGATCGGCTCGGCCTCGACGCCGTCGATGCCGAGCGACACGAGGTGCGGGAGCCGGTCGACCGGGTCGCCGACGACGCGTACTCCGGCGACGGCCAGAGCGGCACCGACCATGGCGTCGATCTGGGCCGTGTTGGCGTCGATCTCGGCGGCCAGTCGGCGACCGCCGTCGGCGGACAGCGCCTCGGCGGCGGCGCCGAAGCCGACGATGCCCGGCACGTTCTCCATGCCGGCCCGGCGGGCGCGTTCCTGTTGGCCGCCGACGAGGAGCGGGTCGAGCCGGAGGCCGCGCCGCAGCACGAGCGCGCCGATGCCGGGTGGCCCGCCGATCTTGTGGCCGCTGACCGAGACGAGGTCGGCGTCGAGAGCGGCCAGGTCGAGCGGTGCGTGCCCGACCGCGGCGGCCGCGTCGACGTGGACGAGCACACCGGCCGCGCGGGCGAGCTCGACGACCCGGTGGACGGGCTGGACGGTGCCGACCTCGTGGTTGGCCCATTGGCAGTGCACGAGGGCCGGCGGGTCGTCGGCGTGCCGTCCGAGGGCGTCGGCGACGCGGTCGGTATCGATCCGACCATCGGCGTCGACCGGGAGCTTCTCGACCGCGGCCAGCCGCCGGGAGGCATCGCGGACGGCCGAATGCTCGACGTCGGCACAGAGGACGACGCCGCCCGGTCGTTCGCGGCAGGCGCCCCAGACGGCAGCGTTGATGGCCTCGGTGGCCCCGGAGGTGAAGATAACCTGGCGGGCCCGCACGCCGAGCAGGCCGCCGACCTTCTCCCGGGCCTCCTCGATGGCCACCCGCACGGCCCAGGCGTCGTCGTGCACCCGTCCCGGGTCGGCGAACGGGCCGGTCAGCCACTGCTGGAACGCCTCGACGACCTCTGGCCGGGGCGGCGACGTCGACGCGTGGTCGAGGTAGTGCCGACGGCCCACGATCAGGCGAGGGCGGCGCAGGTGTCGTCGCCGCGAGCCCGGGACGACAGGACGACCGAGACGTCCGGTGCGTCGCCGCACAGCCCGGCCAGGAGCCCTTTGACCATGCCGCGGTCGACCGCGCAGAGCACGGGGTGGGCGGTGGCTGCATCGCCGAACGGGCACTGTTCGGCGACCACCGCGGTCGCCGTCCCCTGGTCCTCGGCGTGGGCGGCGAAGCCGTGGGCGGTGAGCGTCTCGGCGATCGCGTGCATGGCGGCGCGGACCGACCGCTGACCCTCGCCGGGCGTCATCCGGCTGGCCAGTGTGCGGCCGTAGTCCTCGCCGACCTTGGCCGCCATCACCTCCGCCGCCTCCGGGCCGAGCAGCGCAACGGCCTCCTGCAGCAGTCGGACGAGCAGGTCGTCGCGGCGGGTCAGCAACTCGATCGTCGGGTCGTCGCCGACCGGTAGGTACCGCTTGGCCGGCCGGCCGGCCCCGTGATCGTGGCCGCCCCGGCCGGTCTCGACCTGGAGGTAGCCGCCGGCCACGAGCCGGTCGAGATGGTGGCGGGCGACGTTCGGGTGCAGCGAGAAACGGGCGGCGACCTCCGACACGGTCGACCCCGGTTGGGAACGCACGTCGAGGAAGATCTCTCGACGGGTCGGGTCGCCGAAGGCGGACGTGACCGCGGCCACGGCGGCGGCGAAGCGGTTGCCCTCCTCCAGCACGGCGGCGGGAGCCGGCTGCACGGTCGATAGTCTACCGGTGAGGGCCGGCCCAGGCGGCCGGGCCGTTTCCCCGACCCGAAGGGCTCTATGGCACGCGACCAGGTTGAACTCGAGCAGGCGATCGGCGCGGTGGTCGACCCCGAGCTCGGCCTGCCACTGCACGAGATGGGCGCGGTCCGCTCCGTCCGGGCCCGACGACGTCGGGCCGAGATCAGCCTCGCCCTGCCCGTCGCCGCATGGCCCGGCCAGGACGACCTGCGCGACGCGGTCCGCGTCGCCGCGGAAACGACCGGGGCCGACGAGATCGTCATCGACGTCGCCGTCATGGACGACGCCGAGCGCGCCGCCCTCCGCGGCCGCCTGCGGCGGGACATGGAAGGGCCCGACGACGGTCCGGCGGGGAACGGCGACGGCGCCCACGGCGATCACGACCACGACCACGGCGCAGAGTCGGCGACGCCCCGCTTCCTCCAGGCCGGGTCGCGGACCCGACTGATCGGCATCTCGTCGGGGAAGGGCGGGGTCGGCAAGTCGTCGGTGACCGTCAACCTGGCCGTCGCGCTCGCCCGTCTCGGCCACCGGGTCGGCGTCCTCGACGCCGACGTCTACGGGTTCTCGGTCCCGAAGATGATCGGGGCCGACCGCGACCCGATCGTCCTCGGCGACCTCGTCGTCCCGACGACCGCTCACGGCGTCCGGGTGCTCTCGATGGGCTTCTTCGTCCCCGACGACCAGCCGGTGATCTGGCGCGGCCCGATGCTGCACAAGGCGATCGAACAGTTCCTCGGTGACGCCTACTGGGGTGAGCCGGACCTGCTGCTCGTCGACATGCCGCCCGGAACCGGCGATGTGACGCTGTCACTGGCCCAGGTGATGCCCCGATCGGAGATCCTCGTCGTCACGACGCCGCAGCCGGCCGCCCAGCGGGTGGCCCAGCGATCGGCCTACGCGGCCCGCAAGCTCCGGCTCTCCGTCCGTGGCGTCATCGAGAACATGAGCTGGTTCACCGGGGACGACGGGACCCGCTACGAGCTCTTCGGTCGCGGCGGCGGCCAGGCCCTCGCCGACGACCTCGGCGTGCCACTCCTCGGCCAGCTGCCGCTCGTCCCGGCGCTGCGCCAGGGCGGCGACGACGGCCGGCCCATCGTGGTTGCCGAACCCGAGAGCGACGTCGCGGTGGCGTTCGACGGGCTGGCTCGCCGTCTGGCCGCGCTCGGGCCGGCCCGGGTGTACCGACGCGAGCTCACCGTCCGTCAGACCGCACCTACCGACTGATACAGCGCCGGGATCGCGCCGATCTCTCAGCGTTTGGTCAGTATTTCTTCAGCCGTCCTTCACCCGGACGTCACCGAAAATTGCGTCCCGGATTACCGCCTTGCTCCGAAACGTTAACGTTCATGCGGGAACATAAAGTTCCCAATCCATAGTTCGTCAGCCGCGAGTCGAACCTTCTCCCAGGGAGAGCGATGAAGAGGTTCCTCGGCGGCGCGAGGTCGATAGCACGCGTCCGGACGGTGGCGGCGCTCGCCGTCACCTTGGTGGCCGGTGGCGGAGCGCTCGCCCTGGGGGCTACGCCCGCCGGAGCCAGCAGCAAACAGGTAACGGCGGCCGGGTCGTTCACCACCTACCAGCTGATGCATGCCCTGTTCCCGACCTCGATCAACAACCTGCTGCCGGCCGGGACCACAGCGCACCAGAAGGTGGCGGCCACAGCCAGCTACTGCACAGGCGGGATCAACTTCACAAGCGTCTCCGGTGGGGCGCCCAACGGATCGGGTGCCGGGAAGACCTTCTTGCACACCGAAGAGAGCACAGCCACAAAGACGGCCAAGAAGCAGGGGTGCGTCACAATCGGTCGGTCATCTTCGCCGCCCGAGCCGACGACCCTCAGCACAGGCAGCGGTAGCGGTGACCCGGCCGGGGCCCACTTCGACTACTACGCCTACGCCCTCGACGGTGTGGCGCCGCTGGTCGGCAAGAACGCCGGCGGGACCTCCACTGCACCGGTCACCATCACCCGGGCCGAAATGCAGGGGATCTACCGCTGCAAGGCGGGCTTCACCAACTGGCACACACTGGGTGGCACCACAGGCGCCATCGTCCGCTTCTGGCCGCAGTCTGGGTCGGGCACCCGGGCGGTGTACACGAACATCCTCGGCTTCACAGCGGAGAAGACACATACCGCGACAGCCTCCAGCACATGCACCACCCCGGCGATCACAAAGTTCACAACAGTGACAATCGGCGGAACCGTCACCCAGGGCGTGCCCAACGAGGAGAACACAGAGAGCGGGATCGTCTACGCCAACCACCTCGTGACGACAACACCGACCCACCCGAACAAGTCCCACCACACAATCAAGGACGCCATCTTCGTCTACTCGGCGGGGAAGTACGTCTCGGAGTGGAACAACACGAGTGAGTACGGGACGGGCACTAAGCACAACCGGATCAGCAACGCCACAATCGGGAACTTCACACCCACCAACCTCGAGATCGCCAAGATGCAGACAACCTCGACACACGGTGGGCAGGCGTTCGTGAACTTCACGACGGCGACAACCACAACGCCGAAGCGGACAGGCAAGCGGGCCCACATCAACACCACAACCGTCGTCGAGGCGAACGAGTGGTACTCCCACATTCCGGCGACAAAGCCGTCCACAGCGTCGGCTTCGACGGCGGCGGTGCCGGGCGTCCGTTACGTCTTCAACGTCTGCGACACAGCGCTGCCGGGCTACAACACCTGCAAGACGTTGGTCGGCTTCGACAACCAGAAGGTGACGGCGGCCACAACCGTGACAAACGGTGGCGGGACCAAGAGCCGGCTCTGTGCCGGTGACGACTCGTCGGTCATCGCCGCCCAGGGCTTCGTGCCGCTCAGCAACTCGGCCGGTCCGGTATCCCAGGACAACCTGGTCGGTGCCAACTGCCGGCAGTTCCCGGGCTTCCACTTCCCCGGTCAGGCTCCGGCCACAACATACAAGCACTGGACCTTCAACACATGGGTCAACCCCACCGGGGGAGGGGCCGACTCGACGGCCCGTTACACCGAGCAGCCCGGCTACCCCGCCCTGAACAACACAGGGACAACGCTGCCGGTGACCACGGCGGCGGTTGGTGATGTCCTGTTGGTCACGGCCCACACGGCACCGTCCTCGGGGACGTCGCATGTGACCTCGATCACCGACAGCAACGGCCGGATCACATGGCAGACCGCGAAGTCGGCCGGATTTACAAACCATCCGAGCGGCGACGCCATCGAGATCTGGTACGGCGTCGTCAAGAGCGCCGGCCCGACGACCATCGACGCCCACTGGACGGGCACAACCTTTGACCACTTCGTGTGGGCCGACGAGTGGCGTTCCATTCTGGGCGCCAACGTGTCGTGGTCGGTCATCTCGTCCGGCGTCAAGAACGCGGCAGTCGGCACGGGGACGACGTGTCAGTACCCGACGCTGACTTCGGGGTCGTCAGGCGGTCTGTACTGGGGCTGGTCCTATGGATCAGCGGCGGGCAGCGCTGGTAGCTCGGCTGGGTTCTCGTACTACGTGACAACCCAGCCGACACATGGCAACGTCCTTGTGGCCGGCCCGTCGCTGGCGTCGTCCACGTCGTACGCGCCGTCGTTCACTCAGGCGAAGGACACATCCTGGTATGACGCCGCCGCTGTCGTCGCTCAGGCAACGGCGGCAGCGGGTTGAACCGCCAGGAGAGGTAGGCCCGGGGCTCCGGCCCCGGGTCCACGACGGTCCCGGGGCCGACCGACGGACCGGTCAGTCGATGCCCCTCGGCAGCTTGGCCGGGTCCCAGCCCAGCACCGCGACGGCCTGGCGGAAGGCGAACCGGTCCGTCATCCCGGCGACGTAGGCGACGGCTGCCCGTACCGCCTCCGGGTCACCGGCCGACAGTCCGCCCGCTTCTCGGACCGCCGGGATGGCGTTCGGGCGGTCGGCGTAGTGGTCGACGAGGGCTCGCAGGACCGATATGACCGCCGCACCCTGGGCGACCGACGCCTCTCGCAGGTACACGTGCTCGTAGTTGCCGGCCCGGAAGGCGGCCAGGGCCTCGGCCATCGGTTCGGCCATCCCGATCCGGCCGGTCGAGAGCACCGTGTCGACCATGGCGTCGGCGAACGCCCCCAGCTGGCCGCTGCGTCGCTCTCCGCACCGTTCCCGCACGATGGCCGGCAGGCCGGACGGGGCGACGATGCCAGCCAGGACGGCGTCCTCCCAGTCATGGCAGACGTAGGCGATCCGGTCGGCCCAGCTCACCACCTCACCCTCGGCGGTGGCCGGGGCCGGACGCGACCAGCTGTGGTTGCGGATGCCGTCGACCGTCTCGGCGCACAGGTTGAGGGACGTCAGGGAGACGTCCGCCCCCCAGCAGGCGTGGTCGAACCCTTCGGACAGGTACGGGTCGAGCGCGTCCTCGCTGGCGTGGCCACCCGGTCCGTGCCCACAGTCGTGGCCGAGGGCGATCGCCTCGGTCAACGCGACGTTCAGCCGGCACGACCGGGCGATGCTCGTCGCCACCTGCGCGACCTCCAGCGCGTGGGTCAGCCGGGTCCGCTGGTGGTCCTCCGGGAAGACGAACACCTGGGTCTTCCCCGACAGCCGGCGGAAGGCCGTCGAGTGGAGGATCCGGTCGCGGTCCCGCTCGAAGCAGGTCCGCCACTCGTCCGGCGCCTCCGGCCGGGCTCGCCGCCCGCTGCCGCCCGCCCGGGCGGCGCCCGGGACGAACAAGCGATCCTCGTCCTCCTCGCGGGCCTCCCGGGTCATGCCTCGGCCGAGGGCCCGACCGGGGCGGTCGGTTGAACCGGTACGGGCGTCCTCGGCCACCGACGCCACTCGGGCTCGGGAGTCGACGTGAGCTACCCGCACCCATCGGTCGTCACCGCCGGCGGGGTGACCCTCCCCGTCCGTCCCGAACCCCAGCATCGTGGCCGCCCAGCGCCGGCCTCGATCGGTGGGGCCTCGATCGGTGGGGCCTCGATCGGTGGGGCCTCGGTCGGTGGGGCCCTGTTCCGGCGGCGGTTGGATCGGCGAGCCCTCTGGCATGCCACCAGTGTGCCGCGTGCCTGTATCGTCGGAGGTGCCATGTCGACGGCACCGGGCTCGTGCCCGGTTGCCCCAGGACCGAGGAGCTTCACCGAGTGGACGTACGTATCGGAATCGTCCAGACGCCCAAGGAGCTGGAGGTCGAGCTCGGTGAGGACGCCGACCGGGACAAGGTCCTGGCCGACATCGAGTCGGCATTGAGCGGCACAGATGGCGTGCTCTGGTTGACCGACCGTCGTGGCCGTCGGGTGGCCGTGCCGGTGGCCAAGGTGGCCTACGTCGAGGTCGGCGCCCCGGTGAACGAGCGTCGCGTGGGGTTCGGCGCCCCCTGACCGCCTTCCCGGCGGCTTCCCCGGTGGCCGTGGCCGGTCCGCCGGCCGGGAGAGGGGAGCAGTGACCGTCCCCGGTCTCTTGGACCTGCGGCTGGTCTTCGTCACCGGTAAGGGTGGCGTCGGCAAGACGACCGTGGCGGCCGCGCTGGCCCAGCTGGCCGCCGAGCGGGGAAAGCGGGTGCTGGCCTGCGAGGTCGACGCCAAGGGCGACCTCTCGTCGCTCTTCGAGGCCCCCCCGACCGGGTTCACCGAGCGTGAGATCGCGCCCGGCGTCTTCGGCATGTCGATGGACACCGAGGCGTCGCTGCGGGAGTACCTCAAGCTCCACCTGAAGATCCCGGTCGTCGGCCGGATCGGTCCGCTGGCCAAGGCGTTCGACTTCGTCGCCACCGCCGCGCCGGGCGTGCGGGAGATCCTGACCGTCGGCAAGCTCTGTTACGAGGTCCGGGAGGGTCACTACGACCTCGTCGTCGTCGATGCGCCGGCCACCGGCCACATCGTCAGCCAGCTTGCCGCCCCCCAGGCCATCAACGACCTCGTCAAGGTCGGCCTCATCCGGACCCAGACCGACTGGATGCTCGACATCCTCTCCGACCCGGCCCGGACCGGGCTCGTCGCGGTGACGACGCCGGAGGAGATGCCGGTGGCCGAGACGCTCGAGCTGGCCGGTCGGGTGGCGGACGAGACGACCGTCCGCCTTTCCGGCGTGGTCGTCAACCGCGTCCTGCCGGAGCTGTTCGGCCGTCACGAAGAAGAGGTCTTCGAACGCCTGGCCGAACCGGCCGGGATCGAACGCCTGGCCGACCTGGTCGACGGCGACGTCGGACCGGTGGTCGAAGGCGCCCGGCTCGCCGTCACGATGCGCCGGACCCGGGCCGAGCACCTGCAACGGCTACGCGAGGGCCTCGACCAGACCGTGCCGGTCCTCTACCTGCCCTACCTGTTCACGCGGGCCCACGGGCTGCGGACGACGCGCCAGGTCGCCGCGTCGTTGGGTGAGGAGCTCGGGTTCTGATGGCCGCCGACCGGCCCACCCCCCGAGAGGGTTCGCTCGACGGCCTGCTCGCCGCCAAGGAGATCGTCGTCGCCTGTGGTCCCGGTGGTGTCGGCAAGACGACGACTGCGGCCGCGCTCGCCGCCATGGCCGCCTGTCACCACGGCGGCAAGGTGCTCGTCTTGACGATCGATCCCGCCCGGCGACTGGCCGACGCGCTCGGTCTGTCCGGCACCGGGCTCGGGAACACCGAGCGGCGTATCCCCGACGATGTCTTCCGGTCGGCCGGCGCCACCCCCCGCGGCGAGCTGTGGGCGGCGATGCTCGACACCAAGGAGAGCTGGGACGCCCTCGTCCGGCGGCACGCTCCCGACGACGAGACCCGGGAGCAGATCCTCGCCAACCCGCTCTACCGGAACATCGCCGGCCGCTTCGTCCAGAGCCACGACTACATCGCCATGGAGCGGCTCTACGAGATCCACGCGGAGGGCAGCTACGACCTGATCGTCGTCGACACGCCGCCCACCCGCAACGCCCTCGACTTCCTCGATGCCCCCCAGCGGATGGCCGACTTCTTCTCCAGCCGGCTCCTCCGCTGGCTGATCGTCCCGTACCGGTCCCGTCTGGTGAACGTGGCCTCCCGGCCCTTCTACCAGGTCGCCGACCGCATCCTCGGTACGCAGTTCCTGGCCGACATCTCCGAGTTCTTCATCCTCTTCCAGTCGATGTACGACGGCTTCGTCGAGCGGGCCGAGTCCGTGACCCGGCTGCTCGCCGACCGTCGGACGACCTTCATGGTCGTCTCCACGCTCGAGACGACGCCGATGCGGGAGGCCGAGTTCTTCGCCCGGGAGCTCGTCCGGCGCCAGCTCCACCTCGGGGCGATCGTCCTCAACAAGGTCCTCCCGGCGTACTTCCGCGACCCGGTGGCCGCCCGCGTCGCCGAAGCCGTCCGGGACCGGGCCGACGAGCTGGCCGTCGCGCTGACCGCTTCACTGCCGACCGACGCCCATCCGATTGACCCGGCCCAGACCCGACGCGTCCTCGAGGAGGTCGCCGACAGCTTCCTCAACTTCCGGGTTGTCGCCCGCCGGGAGGCCGAGCAGCAGGCCGAGCTGGCCACCCGTCCCGACGTGCTCGCGACCGTCCCGTTCTTCGATGCCGACATCTACGACATGGCCGGCCTCCTCCGACTCGGTGGCAGGATCTGGGACTGACGATGCTCGACTACCACCTGCACCTGTGGCCGCACACTGAGCGGGACACGCCGCTTGTCCTCGACCAGATCGCTGCGTACTGCGAACGGGCCCAGGCCGCCGGCGTTGTCGAGGTCGCCCTGACCGAGCACCTGTTCCGGTTCACCCAGGCCGACGAGCTCCTCCGGGGCTTCTGGGACGACGACGAACCGTCGCCGGTTCTCCGAGCGTCGATGGCCGACTACTGGGACTTCCACGTCGGCGCCGACCTCGACGCGTACGCCGAGACCGTGCTCGCGGCCAAGCGGGCCGGGCTACCCGTCGTCATGGGCCTCGAGGTCGACTACTACCGGGGCCGGATGGACCAAGTCGCCGAGCTGCTGGCCGGCTACCCGTTCGATGTCCTCATCGGCTCGGTCCACTGGCTCGGCGCGTGGCGGTTCGACGATCTCGACGACGGGCCGTCGATGGCCGAGTGGTCCACCCGGTCCGTCGACGCCTGCTGGGACGCCTACACCGAAGCGATCGAGGAGCTCGCGGCCACGCGTACCTGTGACGTGCTGGCCCACCCCGACCTCATCAAGGTGACCGGCCGCCGTCCCGACAGCCCGCGCGAGTGGTGGGACCGGTTGGCCGAGGCTGCCAAGACCAACGGGACCGCGGCCGAGCTCTCCTCGGCCGGTTGGCGGAAGCCCGCGGCCGAGCAGTACCCGGCCGAGCCCCTCCTCGCCCGTTTCGCCGCCCACGGCGTCCCGTTCACCACCGCCTCGGACGCCCACCGCCTCGACCACGTCGCCGACCGTTCCACCGACCTACGGGCCCTTCTCGGCTCGATCGGTGTCGACCGTCTCCAGGGCTACCGCCGCCGCGTACCCCACACGGTGCCGCTCAGTCCGCCTCCCGGCCAGCCGGGAGCACCTGTCCCGCCGGCGAAAGGGGAGCGGTAGTGGCGACGCCGGCGGAGCTGGCGGCGGAGCACACGGATCTCGGTCCGGAGGAGCTGGAGCACCTCCAGCGGCTGCTCGGGTCGTGGACCGTGCTCGCCGACCTGTCGTTCTCGGACCTGCTCCTCGTCGTCCCGGTGTCCTCGGCCGGCGTGGCCGACGCCGGCCCGGGCGAGGTCGACGAGGACGCGACCGAAGGGGACGGCATCGACGAGGATCCCGAGCTGGTCGTCCTCGGTCAGATGCGCCCGAGCAACCGGCCGACGCTCGTGGAGCAGGACCTGGTCGGCCAGACGGTCCGTGAGTCGGCGTGGGCCCTCAGCGCGGCGTCGCTGCACAAAGGGGAGATCGTCCGGGGCACGGTGCACCACCCGATGCTCGGCGAGTCCGTGCCGGTCGAGAACATCCCCGTTCGCTTCCACGACACCGTCGTCGCGGTACTGCTCCGGGTGTCGTCGGCCGCGGTCACCTCGTGGCGGGGCGCCGGGAGCCTTTACGAGAAGACCTACCTCGAGGTGTTCGAGCGGCTCGCCGAGATGGTGGCCGCCTCCGCGTTCCCGTTCCCCGACGAAGACGTCGGCACGGAAGAGGCGCCTCGGGTCGGGGACGGCTTCGTCGTCGTCGACGCCGAGGGCCGCCTCGAGTTCGCATCCCCGAACGCGGTGAACGCCTTCCACCGGATGGGCGTCTATTCGGCGCCGGAGGGCCGGCGGTTCACCGACCTCGGCATCGAGGAGTCCGCCATCGAGTGGGCGCTCGCCACCGGTCGACCGGTGGTCGAGGAGGTCGAACGCCGGCCGGACGTCATCGTCCTCGTCCACTGCATCCCGCTGCTCTCGCACCGGTCCGTGACCGGCGCGGTCATCCTGCTCCGAGATGTCACCGACGTCCGGCGGCTCGACCGGCTCCTCCTCTCGAAGGACGCCGCCATCCGCGAAGTCCATCACCGGGTCAAGAACAACCTGCAGACGATCTCGTCGCTGCTCAGCCTGCAGGCCCGCCGGGTGGCCCTCGGCGCCGGGCGCGAAGCGCTCCGGGAGGCCGAGCGGCGTGTCCGTTCGATCGCCCTCGTCCACGAGATCCTCTCCCGCGATCCCGGCGACCAGGTGCCGTTCGGCGACATCGTCGGCTCGCTGGTCCAGATGGCGGAGGACTCGGTCGTCTCACCTCGGCCGGTCGAGATCACCGTGTCGGGCGATCTCGGCGACGTCGCCGCCGACATCGCCACCCCGCTGGCTGTCACCCTGGCCGAGGTACTCCAGAACGCGGTCGAGCACGCCTTCGTCGTGGAGCCGCCGGAGGCCGGCGACGGCGAAGCCAGTGGAGGCGAGGGTGCGGCCCCTGCAACCGGCGGTGCCGACGGTGGACCCTCGACCGGCCACGTCGTCGTCGTGCTCCAGCACCGCGGGGACGAGCTCTGGGTCACCGTTCGGGACGACGGGAGCGGTCTCCCCGACGACTTCGACATCGAGCGGACCGACAGCCTCGGGCTGTCGATCGTTCGTGACCTCGTCTCCAGCCAGCTCGGCGGGACGATCACGATGGAGGCCGTGCCCGCCCTCGAGGGCGGCGGGACCCGCGTGCTGATCAGTGTGCCGGCCGAACGGACCGGCTGAACTGGCCGGCCCTCAGCTGGCGGCCGGCCCTAGCTGGCCCGGCGGCGGGCCGCCAGCCAGGCCTTGCGGAGCTTGCGCCGCTCCTCCTCGGAGGTGCCGCCCCAGACGCCGGACTCCTGGTTGGTGGCCAGGGCAAAGTCGAGGCACGGCTCCTGGGCCTCGCAGGCCCGGCAGACCCGCTTGGCCGCGTCGATCTGGTCGACCGCCGGCCCCGTAGTGCCGACCGGAAAGAAGAGGTCGGGCTCGGTGTTGCGGCAGGCTGCCGCCCGTCGCCAATCGTTGACGTCCCAGTCGACCGTCCGGTTCCACATCAGCGCCATCGTCGGGCCTCCACTGCGAGGTTTGTGAACCTTTTCACATGATCGGCCCCAAGCTGGTGGCCGTCAAAAAGGAAAGGGAAATTGACGAGGATATTATATGGCACCCGCCGATTATTGCAAGCAGATTTCGGGGGGCCGTCGAGATGCCGTCACGGCGTTCGAGAGGCTGTCACCCCAGGAGGTCGTCGATGCCCAGCTTGCACCGCTCGAGCCCGCTCGTCTTCGCCCACCGGGGCTATACCGACGGGCCGGTCGAGAACACGGTAGCGGCCTTCGAGGCGGCCGGGCGGCTCGGCGCCGACGGCGTTGAGCTGGACGTTCGGCTGACCGCCGACGGGGCGCTCGTCGTCCACCACGACGCGGCGATCCGAGGGGTCGGCCCGGTAGCGACGACGCCGGTCGGCCAGCTCCCGCCGCACGTCCCATTGCTGGTCGATGCCCTCGCTGCCTGCGGGTCGATGATCGTGAACGTCGAGGTCAAGCACGAGGAGGCCGCCGATCCCGAGCGGGCCGTCGCCGCCGCCGTCGGTGCCGTCCTGGTGGACGGCGGGTGGACCGAGCAGGTCTTCGTGTCGTCCTTCGACGTCGCCAGCCTCGATGTCGCCCGCGACGCCGGTCTCGCCGTCGGCCGCCTGGTCGGCTGGGCCGATGACGTCCACGTCGCCCTGGCTGACGCCGCGGACCGGGGCTACCAGGCGATCCATCCCTTCGTGACGACGGTCGACGAGCAGCTCGTGGCCGACGCCCACGCGGCGGGGCTGGCGGTCGACGTCTGGACGGTGAACGCGCCGGGCGACCTGGTCGCCATGGCCGAGCTCGATGTCGACGTGATTATGACGGACCGCCTGGTCGACGCCTTGCGGCTCGTCCGGACGGACGGTCCGAATGGCGAGGCAGCAGTCGGGTAGTCAACAATGCAGAACTATGAACGTCGTCGTCTGTGTCAAGCAGATCCCTGACCCGGCCGCTCCGGGCTCGTTGGATCCCACCACCCACACCCTCGACCGGGCGGGCAAGCTCATCCTCGACGACTCGGACGCCTACGGCGTCGAGATGGCCCTCCAGCTGGCCGGCAACGTCGACGGCAGCGAGGTGACGCTGGTCTCGATGGCCCCCAACGGGGAGGTGTCCGGCCTCCGGACCGCGTTGGCGATGGGGGCCGCCAAGGCCATCCTGGTCAGCGACGACGCGCTCGCCGGCTCGGACGCCCTCGGCACGGCCAAGGTGCTGGCCGCGGCGATCAAGCGGGCCGAACCCGACCTGGTCATCGCCGCCACCGAGTCGACCGACGGCTACACCGGGACGCTTCCGGTCCAGGTGGCCGAGCTGCTCGGCCTGCCATCGGTGACGTTCGCCAAGGCCGTCTCGACCGACGGGACGACCGTGAAGGTCGAGCGGCAGACCGAGTCCGGCTACGACGACGTCGAGGCACTGCTCCCGGCCCTCGTCACCGTGACGGCCGGCGTGGTCGAGCCGCGGTACCCGTCGTTCAAGGGCATCATGGCGGCCAAGTCGAAGCCGGTCGACACGTTGACGGTTGCCGATCTCGGCATCGACGCGGCCGAGATCGGCTGGGCCGGGGCCGGCCAGGAGATCACCGACGTCTCGCAAGCCGAGGCCCGGTCGGGTGGGGAGATCGTGGTGGACGAGGGCGACGGCGCGCAGCGCATCGTGGCCTTCCTCGAACAGATCAAGGTGATTTGAGATGGCGATCGACAAGGTATGGGTACTGGCCGAGGCCGGCGACGCCGGCCCGACCCCGATCACCCTGGAGCTGCTGACCGAGGCTCGCAGCATCGGGTCGACGGTCGAAGCCGTCGCCTGGGGCGCCGACACGGCGTCGCTGGCGGCCGGGCTCGGTGAGTACGGGGCGACCACCGTCTACGACGTCGGCGACCTCGGTGGCGCCCTGCCCGGCGTTCCGGTAGCCAGCGCCATCGCCGGCTCTCGTCGACGGCGGCAACGCTCCTGACGTCCTGCTCGTCCCGGCCACCTACGACGGCCGGGACGTCGCCGGCCGGCTGTCGGTAAAGCTGAACCGGCCCGTCCTCACGAACGTCACCGGTCTCGTCGCCGACGGCGGCGAGCTCGCGTCGCAGCACCCCGTGTTCGGCGGCAGCCACATCGTCACGGCCCGCTTCACCGGGCAGGGTCCCGGCATCTTCGTCATCCGGGCCAAGTCCTTCACCGCCGAGCCCGCGGGCGGCGCGGCGGCCCAGGTGGTGGCGGCGACGGTTCCCGATACCGGGGCCACCAACTCGGCCAAGATCGTCGACCGTCACGTCGAGGAGCGGTCGGGCCCGAAGCTCGACGAGGCGCCCGTCGTCGTCTCCGGCGGTCGCGGCCTCGGCTCGGCCGACAACTACAAGCTCATCGAAGAGCTCGCCGGTCTCCTGCACGGCGCCGCCGGGGCCAGCCGGGCCATCGTCGACGCCGGCTGGGTGCCGTACGCCCACCAGGTCGGTCAGACCGGCAAGACCGTCAAGCCGACCGTCTACGTGGCCTGCGGCATCTCCGGCGCCACCCAGCACCTCGTCGGCATGAAGGGCTCCAAGAACATCGTCGCCATCAACAAGGACCAGGAAGCGCCGATCTTCTCCGTCGCCGACCTCGGTATCGTCGGTGACGCGCTGAAGGTCCTGCCGGCGCTCATCGACGCCCTGAAGAGCCGGGGTTAACCCTTCGGCTTCTTGCCCTTGGCCGTCGTCGTGGTCTTGGGCACGGTCGTGGTCGTCGTCGTGGCCTTCGGCACCGGGGCGTTCAGCGCCTGGACCATCAGTGTGGCCAGCTGCTTGGCCCCTGTCGGCTTCAGGTGGACGCCGTCTGTGTAGAACCATGTCGGGTGGCTGGCGCTGTCGGCGTTCCAGTTGAGCAGCGTGACGTTGGGATAGCCGGCGGCCACTGTGGCGATGACCTGGTTGACCTGTGTCTGCCAGGACCGGGGGACGCGGGTGTTGACGAGGACGACCTTCTGCATCGGGCCCAGTGAGTTGAGCAGTGTGCGCAGCTGTGTCGGCGTGTACGGGCCGTTCGTGCCGAGCTCGATGATCAGCCGGTTGCCGACGTCGCCGTCGGCCTTCAGCGTGGGCACTGTGGCGAGCACCTGGACGAGCTGCTGGCCGACCTTGGCGTCGATGACGATGCCCGGCAGCATCTGCTGGAGATACGGCGCGGCGTCGATCATGACCGAGTCGCCGATGGCCGTCACCCCCTGGCCGGCCGGCGGCGGCGGGGCGGTGGTCGTCGGGACGGTCGAGGCGCCCGGAGCGCCCGTGGTCGTCGGACCGGAGGTGGTGGTCGGATGGCGCGGCGGCGTGATGCTCGTCACCTTCGAGGCCGACGCCATCGGCGGTGCGGACACCGCCCCGGAGAGGCCGACCGTGCAGAGGACGATGTTGATCGAGACGACGCCGCCGACGATCCACTCGACCGGCGTCAGCCGGCGCCACGACCATTGGTGCCGTTTGACGCGCTGGAAGAGCCGGCCGAGCGCGCCATGACGGACCGGCTGCTCGATGTACCGCCACGACAGCGCGGCCAGGCCGATCGAGGCGGCGATCTGCAGGATGGCCCGCAGCAGGTTGGGCGGTGCATTGTTCGGCGTCGTGAGGACGATGACCGGGTAGTGCCAGAGGTAGATGCCGTACGACCGCTCGCCGATCCAGCGCAGCGGCTCGACGCCGAGGAGCTTGCCGAACCGGGCGCTCGGGTGGACGACGACGGCGATGACGACCGCGGTCAGGACGGACAGCAGCACGAGCCCGCCTCGGTAGAGGAACGCGCTGTACTCGTCGGTCCGCCAGAACATGACGAAGATGCCGACGAGCGCGACACAGCCAGCCCCGTCGAGCAGGTTCCGGGCGCCGGTGGTGACGTTGGCGAACGCCTGCGTGCGGGGCAGCGCGAGGGCCAGCGCGGCCCCGATCAGCAGAGCGAAGGCCCGGGTGTCGGTGCCCTCGTAAACCCGTGTCGGATCGGTCGGGGAGAAGAGCACGCCCATGGCCAGCGCCGAGACGACGGCGCCGGAGAGGATGATGACGATCTGGGTCCGGCGGCTGTGCACCCACTTCATCCCGGCCAGCACGATGAACGGCCAGACGAGGTAGAACTGCTCTTCGATGGCCAGCGACCAGAGGTGGCCCAGCGGGGACGGCGGCCCGAACCTGGCGAAGTACGAGACGTGCTGGAAGATGAACCACCAGTTGCTGTAGTAGAAGATCCCGGGCACGAGGTCGCTGCGCAGTGCCGGTAGCTGAGCCCGGTCGAAGAGCGTGACCCACCCGGTGACGATGAAGAGCATGACGACCAGGGCGGGCAGCAGCCGGCGGGCCCGTTTCAGCCAGAACGTCGGCAGGGCGATGGCCTGGCGCCGCCGGTACTCCGCCACCAGCAGGTCGGTGATCAGGTAGCCGGAGAGGACGAAGAAGACCCCGACCCCGAGCAGGCCGCCGCGGGCCCACGAGAAGTTGAGGTGGTAGGCGATGACGGCGAGGACCGCGATGGCGCGGAGCCCGTCCAGCCCTGGGAGGTACCGGCCGTCCCCCTCGACCGGCCTAGGCACGGTTCCCTCCGAGCGCAGCCGGTCGTCGGCAGTGATGGTACGGCGTCGAGATCACTTCCGCGGGGTTGGTGTTCGGCGAACGGAGCGGGGCCATTCTGGCACGCGGTCGTCGGCGAGCCGGGTCAAACGAGCGGCCACGGATAGGGCGGCCACTCCCGGTCGTCGTCCGGTTCCGGCAGCCTGCCGGCGTCGACGAGGTCCTCGGCCCGGACGGTGAGCGCGGCGATCTCCGCCGGGTCGAGCAGCTCGACGAGCCGGTCCGGCCATCCGTCGGCGAGGACCCGGCGGACGTCGGCCAGGAGCCCTTCGGGCAGCCGGTCGCCGGCGAAGTCCCAGATCACCGTTCGGAGCTTCGGCTCCGTGTGGAACGTGAGGCCGTGGTCGATCGCCCACAAGCGCTCCTCGGCCAGCAGCACGTGGCCGCTCTTGCGGTCGGCATTGTTGGCCAGGACGTCGAACGCGGCGATCGCCACGAGCGTGGGGCGCCAGATCTCGTCGTCGCGCAAGGTGAAGTAGTGCGACGTGCCGTCGTCGGTGACGAGCCGCTGCACCGATCCCGGCCCGAACGGCGCCTCGTGGCGTTCGACCGTCTCAGGCACCAACGCCCACTCGAGCGCTTCGGAGAGGACGTAGGCGGCGACCTCGCGGCGGTGCAGCCCGCTCGCGAAGTCCCAGAGCGGGCGCTCGCCCCGGGCCGGCTTGTAGACGGCGAGCCGTTCGGTGTCGCCGAGGGCGCAGGTGACGAGGAGCGTCGCGTTGGAACTGCCGGCGATCCGGCCATGGACGGTCATCTCCCCGGTGCCGAGGAGCTCGGCGACCGTCGGCTCGGTCGCTCCGGAGCCTGTGCTCTGGGGCATGGGGCTCGGCGTCATGACGCCGGGTTCACGCGGCCGGGGTCACGTGACCGGCGGCCGGTGCCCGTTCGTGCGCGGGCAGTCGTGACCGGACGGGTCGAGGGGAAGCCCGCAGAGCGGGCACGGTGGCCGGCCGGCCTCGACCAGCTGGGTGGCCCGGATGGCGAACGCGGCCGCTTGCTCCCGGGTGACCGCGATCCGGGCCACCGAGCCGTCCTCCTCGTCCTCCCCGGCCTCCTCGACGACGACGACCAGCCGGTCGAGGTCGTCGTCGTAGGAGACGCCGATGGTCCCGACGGCCCAGTCCGGCTCGACATCGACGTCGAAGTCGAGGTCGTCGGGGAGGTGGCCGGGACGGCCGAGCTCGCGGACCAGTCGCCCGAGATAGCTGGCCAGCACCGCGACCTGTTGCTTCTCGACCTTGACGGTCAACGACACCGGGCCCTGCACGCAATGGAGCAGGAAAAGTCGTTCGCCGACCGGGCCAGCCGTCCCGACCGAGAAGCGATCGGGAGACTCGAGGTCGAGGTCGTCGCTCATGACAGCTCCAAAGAGGTCAACGAGTCCACCGCGTTGACGCAGAGGACGTGCGGTCCGTCGGCCCCGTAGACGATCGCCGTGACCGAGCACGGCGAGACGACGAGGCGTTGGAAGAGGTCGAGGGGGACGCCAGCCGCGGTGGCGACGACGGCCTTGATCGGGTCGGCGTGCGAGACCGCGACCACCGTCTCACCCGGGTGCGCGGCCACCAGCTCCAGCACCGCGTCCGTGGCCCGGGTGGACATCTCGGCGAACGACTCGCCACCTGGGAAACGGAAGCCGCCCGGCCAGCGCTGCACCGTCTGCCAGTCGGTCGTCCGGGCCAACCGTTTCAAGTGGCCTCCGGTCCACCGGCCCATGTCGCACTCGATCAATCCCGGCTTCGTCCGGACCCGGGCCCCGACGGCCCGGGCGATCGGGGCCGCCGTCTCCTTCGTCCGCTCGAGCGGCGACGCGTAGACCGCGCTCGGTCGATGCCGCAGGGCGCCGATCCGTTCGGCGACTCGCTCGGCCTGCCGGCGTCCCTCGTCGGCCAGGTGGAGGCCGGGGGACCGGCCCGGCAGCACCGCCCCGGTGGTCGGGGTGCGGCCATGGCGAACGAGCAGCACCGTCGTCGGTTTCGGCGTGGTGGGCACGACAGCCCATCGTAGGCTGCTCGCCGTGGACGGCTCCTCTCCGGTTCCGGGTGCAACGCCCGTCGGCCACCCCATGGCCCGGCCGCTGGCCGCTCTCGAGCGCGAGATCGTGGCGTGCCGGGCGTGCCCGCGGCTCGTCGCCTGGCGAGAGGAGGTGGCGGCCCATCCCCGGGCGTCGTTCGCCGGCGAGACGTACTGGGGCCGGCCAGCGCCGGGGTTCGGCGATCCGACAGCCCGGCTCGCGGTGGTCGGCCTGGCGCCGGCGGCGCACGGCGCGAACCGGACCGGACGGGTCTTCACCGGCGACCGTTCGGGCGACTGGCTCTACGCCGCGCTCTGGCGCGCCGGTTACGCCAACCAGCCGCAGAGCATCACCCGCGACGACGGTCTCGTGCTCGCCGGTGCGTGGGTTTCGGCGGCGGTCCGCTGTGCCCCGCCGGCCAACAAGCCGACGTCCGACGAGCGGGAGCGGTGCCTGCCGTTCCTCGAACGCGAGCTCCGGCTGCTGACCGGCATCCGGGTGGTCGTCGTCCTCGGCCAGTTCGCCTGCAACGCCGTCGCCGACCTCTACGGCGTTCGCCCGCGTCCCCGTTTCGCCCACCTGGCCGAGCACGCGTTGCCGGACGGGCGGACGCTCCTGTGCTCGTACCACCCGAGCCAGCAGAACACGTTCACCGGCGTGCTCACCGAGCCGATGTTCGACGCGGTCTTCGCCCGGGCCCGCCAGCTCGGCGGGTAGGTCGGGGCCGGCGGAGGTCCGGCGGCCGGTCTATTGGGCCGGGGTCTATTGGGCCGAGGTGGCGGGCAGGCGCCCGGGCATCGGGACAGCGGTGGCCGGCCACCGCTTCCGGCTGACCCGGCTGAGGCGGCGCATCAGCGCGACCGCGCCGGGGTCGTCGTCGGCCGGTCGGACCTCGACCGCGTCGGCCGCGACCATGGCGTGGAACACCTCGCGGCCCCGTTCGGTCCGGACGAGCGTGAGCGTCCAGTCGTTGAACGCGCCGATCCCGCCGGTCGAGATGTCGGCGTGCTCGGCCGCGAAGTCCGGGCACGACTGGCAGCCCTCGCGCGTCCAGGCGTGGGCCTCTTTCAGCGGGATCTCGTGGTAGCCGCCGTCTTTCGTCCAGACCTGGAAGACGCCCTTGATGTTCATCTTCACGATGTCCTGGCGAGCCAGCCCGTAGCGGGCCTCGAACAGCTCCGGGAAGATGGCGTCGTCGAACGTCTTCGAGCAGAGCAGCCCGATGGTGAGGGTGAACCGACGAGCGACCTTGCCGGCCCGGCGGGCGGCCATCACCGGCGGTGCGGAAGCCTGGCAGCCCATCCCGACGAGCGCGATCCGCTCCGCGCCGCCCTCGATGGCCTCGGCGTAGGCCATCGGGTTGGCCGAGTAGGTGTACCGCGAGCCGGCCGTCGCCAGCACGTCGGCCCGGGTCCGGGCGACGGCCGGCCGAGCCTTCCACGTCGATCCGTCGCCCTCGAGGCCTGAGACGAGGGCGGCGTCGATCACGTCGTTCTCGAGCGCCCAGACGAGCAGGGCGGAGACGAAGCCACCGTCCTGGCCGGCGGTGTGCAGCTCCGGGTCGGTGGCCCGGACCAGCACGACGTCCTGAGCGATGCCGGCGACCTCGTCGTCGGTCCGCTCGCGGCCGAAGAGGTGCTGGTCGATCTCCGGCTCCCAGGTCCGGAACCTCGGGCACGCTCGCGTGCACAGCGTGCAACCCTTGACGCCGTGGGTGCAGTTGTCCGCCCCGCCTGTCTCGGCGACGTGGAACGGTTTGTACCGCCCGTCGGTGTCGTCGTAGCCGAGCACGTCGTACGGGCAGACGACGACGCAGGCCGAGCAGCCGGTGCAGAGCCCGGACGTGACGACCTCTGTGTACAGGTGGGACCAGTGGAGCTTCTCGGGAGGCACGGCTGCCACCCTATCGAGCAGCCCACTGGCGGTGCCTCATCAACCGGCGGGTCATCAGGACGGCATCGGCGTCGTGCTCTCCGGTACGGTCGCTCGACGTGCCGGAGATGCTGGAGGTCGAGTACTACCGTCGGCTGGCCGAGAAGGCGTTGTACCGTCCGGTGGCGGCCGTCGCGGTGCCCGATCCGCACGTGTTGCGGGGTCAGGTCAGGCCGGCCGCCCTCCGACGGGCCCTGGTCGGCCGCTCGCTGGTAGCCGCTCGCCGGCGGGGCAAGCTCCTCCTCCTCGACGTCGACGACGGCCCGACGTTGGGCATGCGGTTCGGGATGACGGGTGGGCTGGTCCTCGACGACCAGCTGGCGATCGAGGAGCTGCTGTACGGCCCGGCCAGCTTCGACCGTCGGTGGGTCCGGTTCGGGCTCCGGTTCGTCGACGGCGGATCGCTGCTGCTGCACGACCCGCGTCGGTTCGGCCGGGTCGAGCTCGCCCCGGCCGAGGATCAGCTCGGCCCGGACGCTGCGACGATCACCCCGGCCGAGCTCCGGACGGCGCTGGGGATCCGGCGATCTTCGTCCGGCCCGGCCGGTGGCGGGCCGCCGCTCAAGGCCCGGCTGCTGGACCAGTCCCATCTCGCGGGGCTCGGGAACCTGCTCGTCGACGAGATCCTGTGGCGGGCCGCGCTGTCGCCGCGACGACCAGCCGGCTCACTGAGCGATGCCGAGCTCCGACGCCTTCACCGGCACGTCCGGACCACCGTCGCCCAGCTGCTCGAGCGTGGCGGATCGCACACCGGGGACCTGATGGCCGAGCGACGGCCCGACGGCCACTGCCCGAAGGACGGCACGGCGCTGACGAGGGAGACGGTTGGCGGTCGGACGACCTACTGGTGCCCGACCCATCAACGGTGAGGCGCTGCGGTCAGCTGGTAGTCAGCTCGTCGAGCACCTTGGCCGCGTGGCCGTCGGCGCGGACGTTGTACCAGGCTCGGCTGACCTTGCCCTTGTCGTCGAGGAGAAAGGTGGAGCGGATCGTGCCGACGGTCTTCTTGCCGTACATCGTCTTCTCGCCCCAAGCGCCGTAGGCCTCCATGACCCCGTGCTCGGGGTCGGAGAGCAACGGGAACGTCAGGCCGTACTTCTCACGAAACTTCGTGTGCTTCGCCGCACCGTCCGGCGAGATGCCGATCACCCGGGCCCCCGAGCGGCTGAACGCCTGCAGGTTGTCGTTGAACTGGCAGGCTTCTTTGGTACAGCCGGGCGTGTCGTCGGCCGGGTAGAAGTAGACGACGACCGGGCCGCCAGCGAAGTCCTTGAGCGAGACCTTCGCGCCGTCCTGGTCCGGGAGGGTGAACGCCGGGGCCTTGTCGCCCGCCTCCAACCTGGCCATCGATGCCTCCTACGAGTCGTCGGGGATCTGCGTTTTCGTGGCCGGTGATCCGGCCGCCGGCCACCGAGCTTGGCACAGCTGGCCCCCGATACGCCTGGTCCACCGGAGCCCCTGGTAAAATCCCGTTGACGACCGGGCTTTGACTGGCGTCAGGGCCCTTCCTCTCCTCCCTCGTGGCGCCGGGTCCCGCCAAACGACGAGAGAGCAGGAAATGACCGTAGACACCTACGAAACCGTCCGGAGCTTCGACTCCCTCGGTGTCGCCGAGCCGTTGACGAAGACCCTGGCCGACCAGGGGATCACGACGGCCTTCCCGATCCAGGCCTTGACGATCGCCGACGCGCTGGCCGGGCGCGACGTCTGCGGCAAGGCGAAGACCGGCTCCGGCAAGACGCTGGCCTTCGGTCTGCCCCTCCTCCAGCGGACGGCGGAGGCCGTGGCCGGCCAGGAGCCGTCGGGCGGGAACCCGGCCCAGCCGCGCGCCCTCGTCCTGCTGCCGACCCGAGAGCTGGCCGTCCAGGTCCACGACGTCATGGCCCCGCTGGCTGAGGCGATCGGGCTCCGGGTGGTCGCCGTCTACGGCGGTGCCGACATCGACCGCCAGATCGCCCGCCTGCGCAAGGGAGTGGACGTCATCATCGCCACGCCCGGTCGGCTGATCGACCTGGGCGACCGGGGCGAGCTGTCGGTGGCCGAGCTCGGCGTCCTCGTGCTCGACGAGGCCGACCGGATGGCCGACATGGGCTTCATGCCCCAGGTCGAGTGGGTCCTTCGCCGACTCGAGCGACCCCATCAGACCCTGCTGTTCTCGGCCACCCTCGACGGTGCGGTCGACCGGCTGGTCAAGCGGTACCTGACCGATCCGGTCCACCACGAGGTCGTCTCCGACACGCAGACCGTCGCGGCGATGGAGCACCGGTTCATCCAGGTCCACCAGATGGACAAGGTGAAGGTGGCCGCGGCGATCTGCCGGCCCCACGAGAAGGCCCTCGTGTTCGTCCGGACCAAGCGCGGTGCCGATCGGCTCGTCGAGCAGCTCGGCAAGGAGGGGGTGAAAGCCGCGGCGATCCATGGCGACCTCCGCCAGACCAACCGGGAGCGGGCACTCGCCGACTTCTCCTCCGGCAAGCTCCCCGTGCTCGTCGCCACCGATGTCGCGGCCCGCGGCCTGCACATCGACGGCGTCGACGTCGTCGTCCACTACGACCCGCCGGAGGACCAGAAGGCGTACCTGCACCGCTCCGGCCGCACCGCCCGGGCCGGCTCGGCGGGGATCGTCGCCACCCTCGTGCTGTGGAACCAGGTCGTCGAGGCCGAGGTCATCCAGCGCCGGCTGGGGCTGCGCATCCCGATCGTCGAGATGTTCTCTAACGACGCTCGCCTGGCCGACCTGGCCGCCTGGGTACCGTCGCCCGACGAAGGCGTGCTCTGATCGAACGCTGGACCCCCGGCGACGGGATCGATCGCGTTCTCGTCGTCACCGCCCACCCCGACGACGTGGACTTCGGCGCGGCCGGAACGGTCGCCGCGTTCACCGAGGCGGGGATCGACGTCGCCTACTGCATCGCCACTGACGGCGAGGCCGGCGGCAACGACCGAGACCTGCCGCGAGCGGCGATGGCCGCAGTCCGGCGGGACGAACAGCGGGCCGCGGCGGCGGTCGTCGGCGTTTCTGACGTCACGTTTCTCGGCTACCCCGACGGTCGGCTCACTGCCAGCCTCGAGCTCCGGCGCGACATCAGCCGCGTCATCCGGCGCTTCCGGCCCCAGCGGGTGCTGGCCCAGGCACCGGAGCGGAACTGGGACCGCGTCTTCGCCAGCCACCCGGACCACCTCGCGGCGGCCGAAGCCGCCGCCTGCGCGGTCTATCCGGACGCCCGGAACCCGTTCGCCCATCCTGAGCTGCTCGACGAGGGGCTCGAGCCGCACACCGTCGACGAGCTGTGGCTGATGGCCTTCCCCGAGCCGACCGTCTACGTCGAGACGACGTCGACGTTCGACCGAAAGGTGGCCGCGCTGCGGAGCCATCGCAGCCAACTGGCCGACGACATGGACGTCGACAAGCTCCTGCGCGAATGGTCGACCGGCATCGCCGAGTCGGCCGGCCTGGTCGACGGCCGGCTGGCCGAAGCCTTCCGCAAGGTCCAGGCGAACTGAGCGAGCCGCCGAGCTCCTAGCCGGCCAACTGGCGGAGCACGTAGGGCAGGATGCCGCGGTGCCGGTAGTACTCGGCCTCCATGGGCGTGTCGATCCGGACCCGGGCGGCGAAGTCGGTGGTGCTGCCGTCGTCGGCGATCGCCCGCACCGCCACCTCCTTGGGCAGCACCCCGTCGTTGAGGGCCAACAAGCCGCTGATCGAGAACGTCTCGTGGCCGGTCAGGCCCAGTGACGCCGCACTCTCGCCGGCGGGGAACTGCAGCGGGAGGACCCCCATGCCGACGAGGTTGGAGCGGTGGATGCGCTCGTAGCTCTCCGCCACCACCGCCCGCACGCCGAGCAGCAGCGTGCCCTTGGCGGCCCAGTCACGGCTCGACCCGGTCCCGTACTCCTTGCCCGCCAGGATGACGAGCGGGACGCCGTCCGCCTGGTACCGCATCGAGGCGTCGTAGATCGACATCTCTTCGTCGCCGGGCAGATGGAGCGTGACGCCGCCCTCGGTGCCGGGCGCCAAGTGGTTGCGCAGGCGGACGTTGGCGAACGTCCCGCGCATCATGACCTCGTGATTGCCCCGTCGGGCGCCGTAGGAGTTGAAGTCCTCCCGGGCGACACCGTGGTCCGACAGGTACCGGCCGGCCGGTGACGTCGGCTTGATCGAGCCGGCCGGCGAGATGTGGTCGGTCGTCACGCTGTCGCCCAGCAGCGCCAGCACCCGGGCCCCGTCGATGTCGTCGACCGGCCCCGGCTCGGCAGCGTCGGCGTCGAAGTACGGCGCGTCGAAGAACGGTGGCTTCAGGACGTACGTCGAGTCGCCGACCCAGGCGAACGTCTCCCCCTCGGCGATAGTGACGGACCGCCACCGCTCGTCGCCGTCGAAGACCGACGCGTAGCGACGCCGGAACTCCTCCGACGTGAGCGATGCCCGGATCGTCTCGGCGACCTCCTGCTCGCTCGGCCACAGGTCGGCCAGCCGCACGTCGTGGCCCGCCGAGTCCGTGCCGATCGGGTCGGTGGACAGGTCGACGTCCATCGTCCCGGCCAGCGCGTACGCGACGACCAGCGGCGGCGACGCCAGGTAGTTCATCCGCACGTCCGGGTGGATGCGCCCTTCGAAGTTCCGATTGCCCGACAACACCGAGACGACCGAGAGGTCGTGCGCCTGCACCGTCTCGGACAGACCTTCGAGCAGCGGGCCGGAGTTCCCGATGCACGTCGTGCAGCCGAAGCCGACGAGGTAGAAGCCGAGCTGCTCGAGCGGCTCGACCAGGCCCGCCCGCTCCAAGTAGTCCATGACGACCCGCGACCCGGGGGCCAGGGAGGTCTTGACCCACGGCTTCGTCGCCAGACCACGCTCGACCGCCCGCCGGGCCAGCAGGCCGGCGGCGACGAGAACCTGCGGGTTCGACGTGTTCGTACAGCTGGTGATGGCCGCGATGACGACGTCGCCGTCGGCCAGCTTGTGCTCACTGTCGGCCAGCGCCGCTGCGTCATTGTCAGCTGCCGAACGGGGCTCCCTCCCCAGTGCCTCACGGAAGGCGCGGCCGGCGCCGGCCAGCGAGACGCGATCCTGGGGCCGGGCCGGTCCGGCCAGGCTCGGGACGACCGTCGACAGGTCGAGCTCGACCGTCTCGGAGTAGACCGGCTCCTCCGTCGGCTGGTGCCAGAGGCCCTGCTCCTTGGCGTACGCCTCGACCAGGGCTAGGTGGTCGTCGTCCCGACCGGTGAACCGCAGGTAGTCGATCGTCGCCTGGTCGATCGGGAAGATCGTGGACGTCGCCCCGTACTCGGGCGACATGTTGCCGATCGTCGCCCGGTTCTCCAACGGCACGGCCGCGACCCCGGGGCCGAACGCTTCGACGAACTTGCCGACGACGCCGTGGCGGCGGAGCAGCTCGGTGATCGTCAGCACGAGGTCGGTCGCCGTCGTGCCTTCCGGCAGCTCGCCGACCAGCCGGAGGCCGACGACCGGCGGCAGCAGCATCGAGAGCGGCTGGCCCAGCATTGCCGCCTCCGCCTCGATCCCGCCGACCCCCCACCCAAGTACGCCGAGACCGTTGACCATCGTCGTGTGCGAATCGGTGCCGACCAGCGTGTCGCAGAACGCCCGGTTGTCGTCGGTGGCGAAGACGACGCGGGACAGGTACTCCAGGTTGACCTGGTGGCAGATGCCCGTGCCCGGCGGCACCGCCCGGAACCCGTCGAAGGAGCCCTGGGCCCACCGCAGGAGCTGGTACCGCTCCATGTTCCGCTCGTACTCGATACGAACGTTCTCGTCGTACGCGTCCGGCCGGCCGGACCGCTCCGCGATGACCGAATGGTCGATCACCAGCTCGACCGGGACGAGCGGGTTGACCCGTTTCGGGTCGCCGCCGAGCGCGGCCAGCGCGTCGCGCATCGCCGCCAGGTCGACCACCGCCGGCACGCCGGTGAAGTCCTGCATGAGCACCCGTTCGGGTGAGAAGGCGATCTCCTTGGCGTCGTCACCGGCGTTCGCCCCGTGGGCTTGGGGGTGCTGGCCCCAGGCCGCCACCGCCCCGACGTCGGCCGCGGACACGCGGAGACCGTCCTCGTGCCGGAGCAGGTTCTCGAGCAGCACTTTGATGCTGTAGGGCAGGTTCGCCGCGTCCGGCAGCGCGCTCAGACGGAAGATCTCGAACCGCCGGTCCCCCACCGGAAGGGTCGAACGGGCACCGAAGCTGTCGGGATGCGTATGGGAGTTTGAAGCCATCTGCTCATTCTGCCCCTGCCGGCCGTCGTTGCCCACCCGACCGGGCGGGGGGGGGGGGTACCTGCGATCGCCGGCCCGTTCTGTCACAATCGCTGGCAATGTCCCGCCGCACCCCAGCGCGTGCCGCGCTCGCGACGGTTGCCGCCCTGGTCGGGCTCGTCCTAGCGCTGCTGCTTCCCGTCGGGCTGCCGGCGATCTTGTCGGCCGGGCCGGCTGGAGCTTCACCACCGTCGTCCGGCCCGTTCGCCGGGGGCGGTGTCTCGGGGTTCGGCGACGCACCGACCTTCGGGTCCTTCGCCGGGACGACCATGTCGGCGCCGGGCGTGGCCATCGCGTCGACGCCGACGGGCCAGGGCTACTGGGTGGCCGCCGCCGATGGTGGCGTCTTCGCCTTCGGCGACGCCAGCTACTACGGCTCCACCGGCAGCCTTTCGCTCTACGCCCCGATCGTCGGGATGGCCGCCGCCTCCAATGGCGAGGGGTATTGGCTGGTGGCCCAAGACGGCGGGGTGTTCGCCTTCGGCGATGCCCAGTTCTACGGCTCCATGGGCGGGACCCCCCTCAACAAACCGATCGTCGGGATGGCGGTCACCCCCAACGGGCTCGGGTACTGGCTGGTGGCTTCCGACGGCGGCATCTTCGCCTTCGGCAACGCCCAGTTCTACGGCTCGACCGGCAGTCTCGCCCTCCAGCAGCCGATCACCGGCATGGCGGGCACCGACGACGGTGGCGGGTACTGGATGGTCGCAGCCGACGGGGGGATCTTCACCTTCGGCGACGCCCAGTTCTTCGGCTCCGCGTCCGGGCGGAAGCTCGGGGCGCCGGTCGTCGGGATGGCCCCGACCGCCGACGACGGGGGGTACTGGCTCGTGGCCGCCACGGCCGGCGTCTTGAACTTCGGCGACGCCCAGTTCGACGGGCCGTCTCCGAACCTGCCGCCGTTCTCGCCGACCGCGGCGATCGCCGCCACGCCGGACGGCGGCGGCTATTGGCTTCTCCAACCCGAAGACGTCGCCATCGGGTTCACCAACCCGTCGCCCGGTGGCGCGGCGGGCATCGTCGCTACCGCCGCTTCCCAGGTGGGGCCGGACCTGGCCGCCGGGACGGGTCCGGGAAACGGGAACTACTGCAACCCGTACGGACCGTGCGAGGAGTGGTGCGCGCTGTTCGCCACCTGGGTCTGGCGACAAGCCGGCGTCAACATCCCCCAGTACCCGTTCACTGGCAGCATCTACGAATGGGGCGCGGCCCGTGGCCTCGACCTCGCGCCGACGGCCACGCCGGCACCGGGCGACGGCGTGCTGTTCGGGACCGGGCCGAGCTCCACCGCCACCTCGGTCCACGTCGGTGTCGTCGCCCAAGTCTGGCCGAACGGGGCGATCATCTCGGTCGAAGGCGACGCCGGCCCCGAACCGGACGGCAAGGGGGGCGTGATCGTCAACGGTCCGTACCTGCCGTCGGACTCGCGGTCGTACAACGGGGTACCGATCTACGCCTTCGTACAGCCCTGATCGACGGCGCCGGACCAGCGGTCCGGACCATCGCCGCGCGCTGATCACCCAGAGTTCATCTGCGCATCGCGAAGTGTTCGCGTAGGGCACACCGGCGAGTGGGAGAAATGCCGCGAGGCACGCGGCCTTCTCACGAAACGGCCTTCCCACGAAGATGCCCCGACCAGCTCTCACCCGTTCCCGCATCGTCGCCGCCGGTGTCGTCATCGTCGGCGAGCTGGGTCTGGCCGCCCTCGACCTGCGCGCCGTCGCTCGGCGCGTCAACGCCACGGCTACGGGCGTCCAACGCCACATCGGCGAGACCGAACTGGTGCAGGCGGTAGTGGGGGAGATCGTCCGATCGATGCCTAGAATCCCGGACCGGGGCGACTGGGCAAGACGGCTTCGCCTGTGGGCATTGGAGACTCGGGCGTGGTTGTCCATGTACCCGGGGCTGGCTCGATATCTCCTGGCCAACCGGCTCGACGCCGTGACTGGGCTCGATCGCTTGGACAGCATTGCCAAACTGCTGGGCGATACCGAGCTGACCGAGGCACAGCGAGTGATGGCAGCGACGATGCTCTACCGATTCGTTCTGAGCAGTACTGATCTCGACGAGCCAGTCCAGGTGCTCGGGGGCAAGTTGCCGGCAGGGAGAGCGGTCGGTTCACCGACGCTTGGGGACCGAGCGCCCGACTACTCCGTCGCCGTGGCCGACCTGCAGTTTGCCTTCGGCGTCGACCTCGTGATCGAGGGGATCCAGTGCCGTGCGGCAAACGGTCTCGGCCCTCCGGTACCGGCCGGCCGGGGGACGCCCACGCTGTTAGTACATCTTTTACCGTCTGGTCACGGAGAGATCATCGGCGGGCGCCGGGTGCGTCAAGGCGAATTCACCTTGCCCCGGTACCGTGCCCATGGAGTCCCCCTGGCGGGGGAGGACGGTTGCCGACCCACACCCTCGAAATGGAGAGTCTCCGATTCGCATGGCTTCATGCAGCGTCCGTGGCGCGCCTGCCGTGACCGGAGTCGTCCCTTTGCCGATCCGCACCCAACCGATGGGGCGGCGGTGATGGCGGACGACGTCGCCACGCTGCGGGTGCCGTCCGGGGCCCCGGGGGGAGCTCGCCGCACCAAGCGGTTGGTCCACGAGCATCCCAGCCAGGCCGACCGCATCTTCGATCGAATGACCCTGGCATCTGGGATCACGGTGCTCGTGATCCTCACCGTCGTCGGCGTCTTCCTCTTCTACCAGGGTCGACACACCTGGTCGCAGCAGGGTTGGAGCTTCTTCACGACCACTGTGTGGCGGTCGGGAGCGACGAACCCGACCATCGGTGTCCTTGGCCTCTTGTTCGGAACCATCGTCGTCGGCCTGATCGCCGAAGCAATAGCTGTCCCCTTCGGCATCGGCGTGGGCCTGTTCATCGCGGAGTATGCCCCCCTCCCAACCCGCAAGCTCCTCCAGGCGATGGTTGACCTCTTGGCCGCGGTGCCGTCCATCCTGTTCGGTCTCTGGGGGTTCCTGTTCCTCTCGGCCAAGATCGTCCCCCTGTCCCGGTGGCTGACGACACACGTTGGATGGTTCCCTCTCTTCGCCACCGATAAGGACGCCCAGCTGACCAACTCGTACTTCATCGCCGGCATCGTCGTCTCGCTGATGGTGATCCCGATCGTGGCGTCCATCTCCCGGGCCGTTTTCGCTCAGACGCCGCCGGGAGAGAAGGAGGCGGCGCTCGCCTTGGGGAGCACCCGCTGGGGGATGGTCCGGACGGTGGTCTTTCCCTATGGGAAAGGTGGAATGATCGGGGGTTCGATGCTCGGGTTGGGCCGAGCTCTCGGCGAGACCATCGCAGTGTCGTTGCTCCTGCCACAGGTGCCGTGGATCTCGTCCCACATCCTCGAGGGAGGTGGGTCTACCGTCGCCGGGTTCATCGCCACCCGCGCTGGCAATGCGGCCACAGTATCCGGGCTGATGGCTGCTGGGCTCGTGCTGTTTGCCCTGACGCTCGGCACCAACCTCATCGCGTCCACCATCGTGTCCCGGAGCCGCTCGGGAGCGGGGGTGGACCTGTGACCACCGCAACTACCGAGGCGACGATCGCCTCCCCGGCGGGTCCGCGTCCGGCCGGCGGTAGTCGCACGCCGCCGGCCGGTCCCCGGCGTCGCCCGCCCGCCCGTCGGCGTACGCCCCGACGCCCGACCAACCTCACGGGGATGGACCTGGTGACGGCCGGCGCGGCAGCCCTGAGCGCCGTCAGCCTCTGCTGGTTGATCTTCGCGGTGCTCACGGACGGGATCGGCTGGTTCGGTTTCTGGGTCGTGACCTACTTCGTGTTCCTCGCCATCTACTTTGTGGCCACCTTGGACCGTTTGGGTCGGCTGGCGGCGATGGACCGGCTCGTGACGGTCGTGGTGTGGTCGATGATGATCGCCGTCCTGATCCCGTTGGTCTGGCTGGTCCTCTACATCCTGGTACGAGGCTTGCCGGCGCTGTCGCTCGGCTTCTTCACCCATACGCAGAGGGGGGTCACCCCCACCCAGCCGGCCACGGCCGGCGGTGGCCTACATGCCATCGTGGGCACCATCGAGCAGGTGGGCATCGCCCTGCTGATCTCCCTCCCCCTCGGGGCCATGACGGCGATCTTCCTGAACGAGACCCGCTCCAAGCTCCGGCGCCCGGTCCGCATCTTCGTCGATGCGATGAGCGGAATGCCCTCGGTGGTCTCGGGCCTCTTCATTTATGCCACCTTGATCATCCCTTTGGCCAAGGACAGCTCGCTCTTCGGTTTCAACGGTTTCATGGCGTCCCTGGCCCTGTCGGTGACGATGATGCCGACCATCTGCCGGGCGATCGAGGTGGTGTTGCGCCTGGTGCCGGCGGGGCTCCGGGAGGCCGGCTTGGCGCTCGGCTCATCCCGCGCCAAGGTGGTCTGGTCGGTTGTGCTGCCGACGGCCTCATCGGGCGTGGCAACCGCCGCCATCCTGGGCATCGCCCGGGAGGCCGGGGAGACGGCGCCCCTACTCTTCACCGCCTTCGGCTACAACCTCATGAACGCCAATCCGTTCAGCGGTCCCCAGGAGTCGCTGCCGCTCTTCATCTATCGGTTCATCCGTGAGCCGTCCACGGTGGAGATCGCCAGGGGCTTCGCCGGAGCGCTGGTCCTGATGCTGCTCATCCTTTTGTTGTTCGCGGTGGCCCGCATCGTCGGACGGGACCGGACCAAGGCCCGCCGATCGCCCAAATGGTCGACTCGGCTGCGCTCGTTCATGCGTCCTTCCGATCGCCAGGCCCGGGGCAGCACGGCGACCGTCGTTCAGGAGTCCTCATGACCGATATCTATATCGCCCCACACGACGGCGAGCCGCTCGACGGCCACGGGCCGGCGACGGCCCCGGTCCCCGTTGTCGAATCCGACCGGCCTCAGAAAGAGCCCCCTCGGCTGGTTGGTGGCCCCCCGCCCGGGGCGGCCACCTTGGAAGCCACTGACGCCTGCGCTTGGTTCGGTGACCACTTGGTCCTCGAAGGCGTGACACTGGTCATGCCAGCCGGCGAGGTGACGGCGTTGATCGGTCCCTCGGGCTGTGGCAAGTCCACCTTCTTGCGACTGCTCAACCGGATGCACGAGCTCGTCCCCGGAGCGGCCATGGACGGGGAGATCCGCCTGGACGGCCAGGACATCTACTCGACGGCTGTGCGGCCCCAAGAGGTGCGCACCCGCATCGGCATGGTCTTCCAGAAGCCAAACCCCTTCCCGGCAATGTCCATCAAAGACAACGTGTTGGCCGGACTGAAGCTCACGCGCATCAAGTGCACCGACAAGGACGGCCTGGTCGAACAGTCTCTCCAGCGGGCCAGTCTGTGGAAGGAGGTCCGAGACCGCCTCGACCAGCCCGGTGGTGGCCTCTCGGGCGGGCAGCAGCAGCGGCTTTGCATCGCCCGCTCGCTCGCCGTCGCCCCCAATGTGCTCTTGATGGACGAGCCTTGTTCGGCGCTCGACCCCACGTCGACGAGGCGGGTCGAAGAGACGATCGCCGAGCTGCGCGGCGAGATCACCATCGTCATCGTCACTCACAACATGCAGCAGGCCCATCGGGTGTCGGACCGGTGCGCATTCTTCTTGGCTGAGGAGAACGAGCCCGGCTACGTCGTCGAGCAGGGAGCCACCGAGAAGATGTTCGAGAACCCCGACGACCCCCGGACCCTCGACTACGTGAATGGGCGGTTCGGATGACGCATGTTCAAGCGAGCCTCCCTGCCCGTCGCTTACGCGCCGGCGTGGCCCTCGTCGCCGCCGGCCTGGTCGTCTTTCTCGGCCTCGTCGCCACCGGAGCGGTGGCCGGAGCCTCGACAAACCTGGCCCCGGTCAACGGCCAGGGTTCCACCTACGCTGCCCTGGCCTTCCAGACATGGACCCAGAAGGCGGAAGACCAGGGGTTGACCGTCAACTACACGGCTACCGGCTCCCCCGCGGGTCTCTCGGCCTACGCGCAGAACACGGCCACATTCGCCGGGACCGAGGGCGAGTACACGGAGCTCTACCCGCATACGGCCAACGCGAACACAAACGTGCCCCGTGGGTTCGCCTATACGCCCGACGTCGCCGGTGGGGTCGCCCTCATGTACCACGTCGCACTGACATCGGCAGGGAAAGTGGCGGTCACATACCTTCACCTCTCGCCGCTGACGATCGCCAGGATCTTCCTCGGCGTCATTCGGACATGGACAAGCCCGACAATCAGCAAGGACAACAAGGGCCTGGTGTTGCCACACGAGTCGATCACGCTCGATCTCCGCAGCGGGCAGTCGGGAACGACCGCCCTCTTCTACGACTTCGTCAAGCACGAGGATCCCTCGCAATATGCCCAGTGGGCGAACACGTATGGCTTCACAACGACGAACCGGGTGTGGGAGGTGGACAACGGGACGGGACCGCAAGGAAGCTTCGGAAGTGGTTCAGGTTTCGTGGACTTCCCGGGTTCGGACCAGCAGGCCAAGTACATCTCGAGCACACAGGGCCTCTGGTCCATCGGGTACGACGAGTTCGGCTACGCCCTCGTCTATCACGACGACGTGGCATGGATGGAGAACGCCTCCGGGAACTGGGTGCAGCCCTACGCCAGGAACATCGCCGCCGCGCTGAAGACGGCAGTACTGGCTCCCACAACGTCGCAGACATTGAATGGCGTCTATACGAGCACGACACCGACAGCGTATCCGGCTTCGTACTACTCCTACATCCTCTACCAGTGCGCCCCGACCGCGACACGCTCAACCTGCAAGATGCCGTATGCGAGCCAGGGTGTGACCAACACTTTGGCAAAGTTCATGCGCTACGTCGCGTGTACAGGCCAAGTGACAATGGCGAATATCGGCTATTCACCGCTACCGGCGCCTCTCGCCCAATTCATGGCGAACGCTATCGGGTACATGACCGGGCAGCCGCCGGATACGTTGAATGCGTCTAACTGTGCCGACCCCCAATTCGAGGGGAATCTTGGCGTAGGAGCAGCGCCACCACCTGACCCCACGGTCGGCAAGACGTCACTGGGCCCGGGACCGGGAGGAGGGTCGAGCAGCGCGACATCGGGCGGCGCGTCGAGCACCGGGAGCTCGTCGGCTACGGGCTCAACTGCCGCCAATGGATCAACCGGCGCAACCTCCGGCGCCTCGACGGGCAGCTCGTCCGGATCGACGGGGGCCTCAGGGAAGACCGCGGCCGGTTCGGCGGGTGCTCATACCGCGACGACGGTCGCCGGCGCGGCGGCCGCGGTGGGATCGACGGGTTCGGGGACCCAGGCGGTCGGTGGCGGATCGAGCAGTTACCGGACAAACGACCCAGTGGCGTACGACGTCCCGGCCGCCGTGGGCGCAACGGCGCCGTGGACCTGGCTCTTGATGATGCTCCTCCTGTTGATCCCGGTCGGTTGGCTCACGGTCGCCCTCCGCCGGAAAAGTCAAATGACGGCCGACAAAGTAGGGAGTGATCAAGCGGCGATCAAAGCCGACGTATCTAATCATGATGACGAGATATAAGCGGCTTATGACCTCCGTAATTTACCGCATGATCACCGAATCGACGGGAGCCGGTCGAACACCTGTCGCCGCATGGACACAAGCATGTCACCAGGGATTTCGTGCTTGTCCGGAGTTCGATGAGAACTTGACTTTTCCAGGATGGCGGCGGAGAGTAGGGGTGCCGATTCTGACGTGAGATCGGCTAGATAACCGTTAAAACCCATTGTCAGATTCCTGACAAAATCCTGCGCGAAAGGACCAATATGAAGCGAACACTCAAGCGACTCGGGGGAGGTCTGCTCGCCGCCGTCACCTTGGTGGCCGGTGGCGGAGCCCTTGCCCTGGGGGCTACGCCCGCCGGAGCCAGCAGCAAACAGGTAACGGCGGCCGGGTCGTTCACCACCTATCAGCTGATGCACGCCCTGTTCCCGACCTCGATCAACAACCTGCTGCCGGCCGGGACCACAGCGCACCAGAAGGTGGCGGCCACAGCCAGCTACTGCACAGGCGGGATCAACTTCACAAGCGTCTCCGGTGGGGCGCCCAACGGATCGGGTGCCGGGAAGACCTTCTTGCACACCGAAGAGAGCACAGCCACAAAGACGGCCAAGAAGCAGGGGTGCGTCACAATCGGTCGGTCATCTTCGCCGCCCGAGCCGACGACCCTCAGCACAGGCAGCGGTAGCGGTGACCCGGCCGGGGCCCACTTCGACTACTACGCCTACGCCCTCGACGGTGTGGCGCCGCTGGTCGGCAAGAACGCCGGCGGGACCTCCACTGCACCGGTCACCATCACCCGGGCCGAAATGCAGGGGATCTACCGCTGCAAGGCGGGCTTCACCAACTGGCACACACTGGGTGGCACCACAGGCGCCATCGTCCGCTTCTGGCCGCAGTCTGGGTCGGGCACCCGGGCGGTGTACACGAACATCCTCGGCTTCACAGCGGAGAAGACACATACCGCGACAGCCTCCAGCACATGCACCACCCCGGCGATCACAAAGTTCACAACAGTGACAATCGGCGGAACCGTCACCCAGGGCGTGCCCAACGAGGAGAACACAGAGAGCGGGATCGTCTACGCCAACCACCTCGTGACGACAACACCGACCCACCCGAACAAGTCCCACCACACAATCAAGGACGCCATCTTCGTCTACTCGGCGGGGAAGTACGTCTCGGAGTGGAACAACACGAGTGAGTACGGGACGGGCACTAAGCACAACCGGATCAGCAACGCCACAATCGGGAACTTCACACCCACCAACCTCGAGATCGCCAAGATGCAGACAACCTCGACACACGGTGGGCAGGCGTTCGTGAACTTCACGACGGCGACAACCACAACGCCGAAGCGGACAGGCAAGCGGGCCCACATCAACACCACAACCGTCGTCGAGGCGAACGAGTGGTACTCCCACATTCCGGCGACAAAGCCGTCCACAGCGTCGGCTTCGACGGCGGCGGTGCCGGGCGTCCGTTACGTCTTCAACGTCTGCGACACAGCGCTGCCGGGCTACAACACCTGCAAGACGTTGGTCGGCTTCGACAACCAGAAGGTGACGGCGGCCACAACCGTGACAAACGGTGGCGGGACCAAGAGCCGGCTCTGTGCCGGTGACGACTCGTCGGTCATCGCCGCCCAGGGCTTCGTGCCGCTCAGCAACTCGGCCGGTCCGGTATCCCAGGACAACCTGGTCGGTGCCAACTGCCGGCAGTTCCCGGGCTTCCACTTCCCCGGTCAGGCTCCGGCCACAACATACAAGCACTGGACCTTCAACACATGGGTCAACCCCACAACCTAGGTCCAACTACTGCATGAATAATCGGTCGAGCTATAGCCGTTGGGTCCGGTGTCTAGATGACTCCGGACCCAACGGCGGCCGATCGCCACGGCAGCATCCGATCCGGCGATCAGGCCGATGCTGACTAGCAGAACAGTCCCGGCAAACAGACTCGCCCCGAACTGAACCGGAGAGGTTGTCCCTTGCCCACCGTGCACCGGCCCCGCGTCGAGCAACAGCCACCCGGAAGTTCACGGGCAAAGCGTTCCGCATGGTGGCAGTCGTCGATCGTCGCTGCTTGTGCCGTCGTCGGCATCGTCGGAAGCATGCTGGGGATCGTTCTCATTGCTTCTTCCACTTTCGCTCAGGCAGCGACACCAGCCTTGTTGAGCATGAACGTCACCCCGGCCCAGAATGTGACGACAGGCCAAGCGCTGACACTGACCATCACTCGGACTCAAGCCGGGACGACAGCCGGCATCGAGATCACGGTGGCCGCTACCGCATGGTGCGCTCCCGGTATGACCTTCTCGCGTTTTCCGTCGGGAACAGTGGGCTATCCCAACGGCTTTCCTATTCGGCCTGGCCAAATATGTACGACATACACAAACCCGACGCTCAATGGCGCCTTGCTTCCGGTCGATACAATCAGCCCACAGGTGAAATCGACACGGAATTATACATCGGCCTCTGGGACCGTATTGGCGGAAGTCACCGATGGGAAGCAGCTGAGATATGGGGTGGTGGCGTGTGACGCGACACACCCCTGCACATTGGTCGCCGCAGTGTGGGTGAGCGACCCGACTCACCCTTCCACAGCCGGAGTCTATTTCGTCGGCACGAGAGTAACGTTCGTTGCGACATCGGTGAATACGAGCTGCGGGGGAAGCGCCCCCGGTCAGCTAAGAACGGCCAGCCCCGACCGCCTCGGTCACCTCATGAGCATATGGACCCTGGGGGCGTGCAATAAAGCGATTGGTGGAGGAAAGGCGCTGTCCTCCAAATTCGTCGGCAGGCGGTGGGGACGCGAAGGCGCTCTGCACATTCGCCGCCGGCTCGGCGGATGTCGCATACAGCGCCATCGGCTACGGCGCTGCCTCGTCGCCGTTCAACCCAGGGAATTGTCCTCAGGGTGCAGAACCCGATCGCCCTTACGTTGCCGTCCCAGTTGCGTTGAATGCGACTGTCCTCGCCCACAGCCAGACGATCCAAGTACAGAATGTAAATAGTGGAAATACGTTCTTGCCGTATACAGGGCTGGACATCACCGCCGGCCAGATGGCGGAAGTTCTCAGCCTCGATGGAATCCAGACATGGAATACCCCTCTCGGTCGGACATTGGTTGCCGAGAACCCCAGACTAGCCAATGACTATTATCGCGGGGCCGGTGGGGGCCCGATCACCCATTCGGGATCGGTCAGCGGGGTGGTGGCCACATCGACAACGCAAGCGACGACGTATTTTGCGACGACCTTCCTCCACACATTGGCGCCTACAACATTGGTAAGTGCCACATTCGGCCATCCTCAACTCAGCGTGACGGCCAATTTCGGCGTGGTCGAACCGAAATACAACGCCACGACGGAGACGGGGCTTTCAAATCTCATCCACTACCTGACCCCCGGGGTGCAGCCGTTCTCGCTGGTGAGCTCGTCGGACGCCGCGGCCATCTGGGGCGGCCAGGCTGACTTCGCCATCGAGACGCCAACCTCGACGACCTACGTGGCTCCGACGGAGAGCACGATGCAGGCGGCGGTATCGGATATGGCGCCCCAGGCGGACGGGACGCTCGTGCCCGACCCACGCGGTGGGCCGGTGAACGGGACGCAGGCCTATCCGCTCACCTACGTGGAGTACGCCATCGCCCCCACCCAACCGCTCATGACGGCCACATGTGCGCCGCGGACGCAGTCGCAGCAGGACCTGGCCGCGTGGCTGAGCTATATCACCGGCGCGGGGCAGACAAGTCTGCCGGCTGGTATGGCACCGCTGACGTCGGCGCTTCAGGCGCAAGCGCAGGCGGCGATCGCCAAGGTCGGCGAGGCCACTCCGGCATGTGCCGGAGCGACAGTCTCCGCGACGAGGACGACATCGACAACGTCGAGCGGGTCGGGGAGCGGATCAGCAGGTACGGCCGGAGGAAGCGCGACAGGCTCTCAGTCGACCGTCCAGGGGGCAAGCAGCACCCCTGGCTCGACGGCGAGCGGTTCGGGTACGGCCGCAAGTGGTCAGTCGGGTGGGTCGGGGGGTTCAGGCTCGTCGGGTCGTTTCTCGTCGTCTCACGAGTCTTCTTCCGGATCGACAAGCGGAGGAACGGGCGGCGGAACGGCGTCGTCGACGCCGGGAGGTAGGGAGAAAAGCGCTCCGTCGGCGCTGAACCCGGGCTCTGCCCTCGTCGGCTTCACCGCGGCGGAGGGTACGAACTGGCTACTCCCCGCCGTAGGCATGCTGTTGCTGTTTCTCCTCTTGCCCGGTTTGGTGCTGCTGGCCGCGGGGCGGTCGCCGCGTCAGTCGCTGGCGAAAGTCGGCCGTTGGCTCCGGTGGGGTGGCCGCCGCCCACCGGTGGGACCGTCGTGACCGCGGTGGCCGAGGACATTCGGTCGGTGACCGCTGTTGACGACGTCTCACCGGGCGCTGATTGGTCCGACGGTACCGATGGGACAGGCACGGACGCCGTTTTGCCGGCCGAAGAGCGAAGCCGGAGCCGTGCTCGTCGGGCGATGGTCTTGGTGGGCTTCGCCATCGTGGCGTTGGTCGTCGCGGCCGGCGCGGCGCTCTATGCCATTGGGCCACTCCTTCACCAACGAGACCAGCGGTCGTTGATGGCCACGGAACGCCAAGACATCGCCAGCGCGGCTCACGACAACGAGGGCCTCTACCGCGAGACGGCACCGACCACCCCTCCCGCCCCCGGCAGCCCGCTGGGCATCTTGACGATTCCTGCCATCGGCCTCCAGCAGGTCGTGGTGGAGGGTGTCGGCCCGAGCCAGACCGCCGCCGCTCCGGGCCACGTCCCCGGCACTGCCGGTATGGGTCAACCCGGGAACTCGGCCGTGGTCGGGCGGCGGTCGGCATATGGCGGCTCGTTCGGTCGGCTGGCGAACCTGCGGTCCGGCGATCGCATGGTCATCTCCACCACGCAGGGCGAATCGTTGTACGTGGTGCACACCGTGCGCACGGTGATGCTGACGACACCACCCGCCACACCAGCGTCGGCCGTGACGACGACGACCCTCGGCCGACAGAAGGCGGCCAAAGGCCAGACGACGGCTGGCGGCGGGAGCCGGCCAGTCGTTACGTCCGCTGAAGGTGCCGGCCACAGAGGAACGGTTACCGAGACGATGACCGACCTCTACGGGCCCTCGTCGGGCGACCAACTGACCCTGGTCACTTCGGCCAGCAGTGTTCCGTGGAACACCAACCAGGCGATCGTCGTCGTCGCCCACCTGAAGGGCCAACCGTTCGCTCCGACCCTCCAACAGTCCCGGAGCTTGAACCAGCAGGGCAACTCGGGAGATCCGAACGCCCTGGCCTGGTTGCTGCTCACCCTGCTTGCCATGATCGCCGCCCTCATCGGTGCTGTCGCCCTCTACCGGCGGACCACCGTGAGGGCTGCCTACCTGCTCACTACCGCCCCGCTGTTGGCACTTGCCGTGCTGGTGGCCGTGGCGGCGAGCCACCTGCTCCCGGCGTGGTCGTAAATCGTCATGTCGGGGAGCAGCTCAAATGCCCAGCCCAACCTAAGGAGAAGAGGTTGACACTAAATCCCAGGAGGAAATGGCGGACATCCGCCAACCACGACGTGCAGACATCGAGTTCTGCACGAAACCAACGCAAGGAGATCACGATGAAAGATAAGGACGTGGCCGGTTCCACCACGCCGATGAACCGCCGCTGGCGTCGGCGGTTCGGTGGGGCGACGGCGGCTGTGGCCGCGGTGTCGACCGCCCTGATCGCGGTGCCAGCTGTGTCAGCTGGCGCGGCGACGGCGATCACCACCGTCACCCAGGGCTCGACGGGCACCACGCCAACAGTCGGTAGCCCGCAGCCCGCCGCTTCAGCGAAGATCGCCGTGGTTGCCTCGGCAGTGGACCCGGCGAACGGCGACATCGCCGAAGTCGACAACCTCGACCAGGTGTTCCTGGTCGTGCGGGCGGCCAACGAGCCGGCCACCGATTTCGGGCTCGGGACCACCGGTACCCTCACCGAGGGCGACGTCTACAAGGTGGCGGGCACCGGCAACACCGGGTGGCAGACACCGATCACCAACGGGCTCAAGGGGACCTCGTCCCTGATCGGCAAGCCAAGTCGCGTCGCCTTCGACGCCGCCGGAAACCTGCTTATCGGGAGCAAGACAGGATCCAAGTCCTTCCTGATGGCGGTGGCGGCAGCGACGGGGAGCAACTACGGCTTCTCGATGACCGCCGGTGACCTGTACTACCTCGCCGGGTTCATCTCGTCGACCACGCCCCTCCCGACGCCCGGGATCACCCTGTCCGGACCAGTGAACATCACCGGAATCGCGGCCGGGAGCGGGCTGGGGAGCGGTGGCACCCAGAACGTCGTCATTGCGACCAACGCGGTGACATCGATCGGCGTGACCTACCTGAACTACACCTCCGGTAGCTTGTCGCTGTTCGGCGCCACGGAGGCAGCCGGCAGCGCGACGACGATCGCCGGTGGCGGGACGGGTGCTTGCACCTCGGGTGCCGAGAGCCTGCCAGCGACCGGAGCCGCCGGCTTCACCGCCAGCCCTTCGGGGATCTTCAGCGACGCCAGTGGGAACGTCTACGTCGGGGACGCCGGTACATGTGACTGGGTCCTGCCCAAGGCCAACGGTACGTTGACCATCGACGGGGCGTCGACCGCGGTCGCTGCAGGCACTGCCTACAAGGTGGCCGGTGACGGCGTCTCGCCGTTCACAACACCTCCGGCAAGTCACGCGGCGGCCAACGCGAGTGCCGTTGGTGACACCCTTGGGGTGACGGAGGACCTAGCCGGCAACCTGGTGTTCGCTATGGGCACAGGCGGCGCGGCCATCGCCGGTATCTACGTCGTGGCCAACTCGACTGGCACATACTACGGACAGGCAATGACCGCTGGTGACCTCTACACTATCGCCGGCGGACCGACAGGCACCCTGCAGTCGTTCACAACCCCGGTTCTGAGTGGGAACGACGCTACGGGTGACCTCTACGTTGCCGACACGACAGCCCACAAGGTCTACGAGCTGACCGGCGGACCGACTGGCGTGGCCCATGCTCCGACGAGCACGACCACCACGCTGGCTGCCACTCCGACCAGCCCGCAGAAGCAGGGCACCTCGGTGAAGTTCACCGCCACCGTCTCTCCGAAGGCGGCCGGCACCGTGAAGTTCACGGCTGGCGCCAGCACACTCGGCACAGTGCCGGTGACAACGACGACTGGTCAGGCCTTCGTCACCGAGACCACGTTGACCGTCGGCACATACACCGTGACAGCCACGTTCACCCCCGCCGTCCCGGCCACATTCGCCGGGTCGTCCGGCACGACGCCGTACAAGATCACCACGGCGACAGCTCCGGGGACAACGACATTCAACACAACACCGACAACCGGTAAGACGGTCAGCACAACGGGCACAGAGACAATCACCCAGACCATTCCGGCTTCGGGTGTGTTCAAGCTGACCGTCAACGATCACGCGGTGGTCAAGATGACCCGGCCGCTGGTGAACGGCGCGACCGAGTCCAGCCACGGCACACTGACACCGGCGCAGGTAACAACATCCAGGAACACCGTTCCGGGTTGGACCGTCTCCGGTCAGGTCGGCACCTTCAGCTCCGGCACCCACACGTTCCCGGGCAGTGACCTCGGCTGGACCCCGGCGGTCCTTTCGCAGACCACACCGGCGAGCGGCGTGCACGCCGGTCCGGTCGTCGCTCCGGGCACCGTCCCGGGTCTGACGGCGGCGTCGACGTGGGCCAAGGCCACAGCGGGCGCGGGCATCGGAACGACCAAGTTGGGCGCCAAGCTCACACTGGTCATCCCGTCGACCACCCCGCCGGGCACCTACCACGCCACCTTCACGGTGAGCGCCATCTAGTAAATACCGCGAGGTGCAACCTCGTAAGTAATGCTACGGTGCGGGGGCCTGCAGGAGATCCTGTGGGCCCCCGCACCGAGCGTGTCAATCAGGGAATCAGTTGGTAAACATTCGGTGAACGAATGGTGAAATATAGCCAGTCATGTGAGATAAGTGACCAGTGTGCTCACCAAGTTCCGACCGGAGACCAGTGGTGCGCACGACGCCGGCATCGCGGTATGAAGACGGGCCAAATTCGTGAAAACTGACCACAAGAGCACTTGTCGACGCTCCCTCGGTAGGTCGCGTTTCGTCGCGTTCGGCGTCGGCTCGTTGGCCGTCCTGCCGTTGGTGGCCATGGCGATGGTCGCGCTGGTCTCTGGGCCGGCGTCGGCGGTCCCCCTTCCCAAGGCCGAGGCCGCCGCCAAGGCCCCGGCCCACGGCAAGTCCACGACCACCACCGCTCCTTCGTCGACCACGACGACCACCACACCAAACAACATCACGTGGAGCATTGAGCCCTCGACGGCCAAGGGCCCGACAGGCAAGCCGTCGTTCATCTACACGAACATCACCCCAGGCAGCCGGTTCAAGAGCTGGGTCGGCCTTACCAACTACTCGGCCATCCCGGTAACCTTCGCCGTCTACGCCGCCGACGGGGTGAACACCCCGTCGGGCGGTTTCGACGTACTGAACCAGGGCAAGAAATCCGTCGGCGTAGGGGCGTGGACCACGTTGGCCAAGACCGAAGTGACGGTCCCGCCCGGCACCGAAGACAACATCCCCTTCGTCATCGCCGTTCCAGCCAACGCCACGCCCGGTGACCACTTCGGCGGGATCGTTGCCCAGGTCTCCACCTCGTCGGCCGGCAAGAACGGCTCCAAGTTCTTGTTGAATCGCCGGGTGGGAACCCGGATCTACATGCGGGTGGCCGGTCACCTGCACCCAGTGCTCTCGGTCGAGCACGTCGGCATCGCCTACAACGGAACGATTAATCCAGTGGGCTCGGGCTCGGCCACCGTGAGCTACACAGTGGCCAACACCGGCAACGTGGCCCTGGCTACCCCGCAGGTGGTGTCGATCACCAGCCTCTTCGGCACGCTGGCCACGGTGTCGGGCCATTCGATCTTTGCCCTCCTGCCCGGTCAGCACGACCACTTCAGCGTGGTGGTGAAGAACATCCCACCCGCCGGCCCGATCACCGCCCACGTCACCCTGGTGCCCCAAGAGCCCAAGGGCACGACTACACCGCCCATCATCAAGTTGGAGCCCCCGGCCGTGGTCAAGGCAGCGTCGGGCTCGACCTGGGCCTGGCCATGGCCCCAGCTGATTCTCTTCGTCCTCTTGGTCGTCGTGATCTGGCTGTGGGCGACTCGAGGGGAGCGCCGAAAGAAGAAGCAGGCGGCTGCGCTATTGGCCGCCAAGGAAGAGGGTCGTCGCCAGGCAGAGGAGGAGTTGAAAGAGAAGGACAAGACCGGGATCGAGGCCTTCGCTACCGTGATCGAGGCTCCTGACAAGTGAGCCGCTCCACCAAACGGCACCGCCCGGTGGTTCGCAGCGTGAAGGACGGGAGCGAGCGGCGCCGAGGCCGGGTGACCGTCCAGCACCCCCAGATCCGTGTCGCCCAGGTGGGTCTCGCGCTCAGCGTGGTGGCGGCCATGACCGGCGGTGTCGTCGAGGGTGTCGCCCAGGCGGCCGGCTCCACAACCGCTGGCAGCGAACAGATCGAAGTCACAGTGCCGCCTCCGACCACCACGACGACCCAACCGCCCCAATGCCGCCCTCGACAGGGGTTCTGGCTCAGCGCCAGCAACGGCGCGGTGGTCAGCGAGGGAGGGGCCATCAACTATGGGTCCTCCCTCCGGCGCCACGTGGCGGGGCGCAACGTGGGCATCGTGGCGACGGCCGATCGCAAGGGTTATTGGGAGGTGGCGGCCAACGGAGTTGTCTCCTCCTTCGGTGACGCCCGGTCGTTCGGCCAGCCCACACCGAGACGTCTGAGCGCGCCTATCGTCAGCATGGCCCCCACCCATGATGACGATGGCTACTGGCTGGTCGGGGCCGACGGCACCGTCTACCCCTTCGGCGACGCGCCTCCCTATGGCCAGCTGGCCGGGCGGCGGCTGGCCGCCCCCATCGTGGCCCTGATCCCTACCGCCGACAGCCACGGCTATTGGCTGGTCGGAGCCACAGGGACGGTCTACCCGTTCGGCAACGCCGTCAACTATGGCTCGACCGACGGCCATGTCCCGGGCCAGGCGGTCGTCGCCGCAGTCACCACCGGCGATGCCAAGGGCTACTGGCTGGTGACCACCAACGGCACCGTCTATCCGTTCGGCGACGCCGTCAGTTACGGACCGCTGGCTGGGCAGCATCCCGACAAGCCGATCGTGGCCATGGTCGCCACGGACGACGCGAAGGGATACTGGCTGGTGGCCGCTACAGGCACCGTCTACCCCTTCGGCGACGCCACGGTCACAAGCGCTCACCGGCACCCCGACGTCGGGGCGGTGATCGTCGGCATCGCCGCCGGCCCGGTCACCACCCAGGGCGACAACTGCTGCCACGCCGGCCACGGTTCTGGACACCCAGGTCAAGGACACCCCAGCCAAGGACACCCCGGTCATGGGCAGCCCGGTCATGGCCAGCCGGGGCCTGGGCACGCGGGGCATCAGCACGGCGGACAGAGTTCAGAGCACGGCGACCCCGGTCAGGGCCGACTGCCCGGCAGCTCCCACGGCGGCCAGGGGGGCGGGCACCGCGGCGAGGGTTCGTCGCACGGTTCACACGGTTCGAGCACCGTGGGCCCGAGCCACCCATCGCCACCGACCGATCACGATCAAGGCTCGCACGGCGGTAAGGGAGCCCACGAGGAAGGGCGCGAGGCGTGAACGCCCTGAACCTGCACCGGCCGGGCCTATGGCCTCGGTCTGATCGAGCTGCTGACGACCGATGATCGGCAAGGGACGACGACCGACGACGAGGAAACACGAAGTGACGAGCAAATACAACCAGGAGGAAAGCGTGAGCCCCACCGAGGACACCACCCCGGCCGCATCGTTCGAGCGGTCCTCGACGCCCAATCGCTGGCGGCGGTGGCTGGCCGGTCCGTTGGCGGTGATCGCTGGCATGGCCGCAACCCTGATAGTGCTGCCGGTAACCGAGGCCGGAGCGGCCACGGCAATTAGCACGGTCACCCAGGGGTTGACGGGCACCACGCCCACAGTGGGCAGTCCGCAGCCCTCCGCCTCGGCCAAGGTGGCGGTGATCTCCTCGGCGGTGGACCCGACGACCGGCGATATCGCCGAGGTCGACAACCTCGACCAGGTGTTCCTGGTCATCCGGGCAGCCAACCAGCCAGCCACGGACTTCGGACTCGGGACGACGGGCACGCTCGTCCAAGGTGACGTCTACAAGGTGGCCGGTACCGGGAACACCGGGTGGCAGACACCGATCACCAACGGTCTCACCGCAACGTCCTCGCTCATTGGCAAGCCGACACGAGTGACGTTCGACGCCAGCGGGAATCTCTTGATCGCCAGCAAGACAGGCTCCAAGTCGTTCCTAATGGCGGTAGCGGCCACGACCAGTAGCCACTATGGCTTCTCGATGACTGCCGGAGGCCTCTACTATCTCGCCGGCTTCATCTCCGCGACCACACATCTCCCGGCTCCCGGCATCACACTGCCGACTCCTTTCAACATCACCGGGATCGCCGCAGGGAGCGGCCTGGTGAGCGGCGGTGTCCAGAACATCGTCATCGGCACCAACGGGTCTACATCGACGGGCGTGTCGTACCTCAATTTCACTTCCGGCAGCCTCTCGCTCTTCGGGACCACGGAGGCGGCGGGTTCGGTTACCGAGATCGCCGGTGGCGGCACCGCGGCGTGCACCAGCGGCGCCCAGAGCTTGGCAGCCACTGGGTCGGCGGCCTTTGCCGCTAGCCCAGCCTTCGTATTCGCCGATGGCAACGGGAACGTCTATGTCGGCAATGCCGGCACATGTGGCTGGGTTCTTCCCAAGGCCGACGGTACCCTGACTATTGCTGGGACCTCGACCTCGGTCACCGCTGGGACCGCCTACAAGGTGGCCGGTGACGGGACGTCCCCCTACACAACACCTCCGACCAACGGGTCACCGTCCAACGCCGTTGCCATCGGTGACTTCCTCGGAATGGCCCAGGACCTCGCGGGCAACCTGGTGTTCGCGATGGGGACAGGCGCCGCGGTCATCTCCGGCGTTTACGTGATCGCCAACTCGGCGGGCACATACTACGGACAGGCCATGACGGCAGGTGACCTTTACAACATCGCCGGCGGGGCGACAGGTACCTTGCAGTCCTTCACAACGCCGGTCGTCGGCGGGATCGATGGCAGTAGCAATCTGTTCATCGCTGACAAAACATCCCACAAGCTCTACGAGCTGACCGGCGGACCAACTGGGCCGCCCTTGCCCTCGACCACAACGGTGGTCACCTCGTCGACCAGCGGCAACTCGGTCTTCGGTCAGTCGGTGACCTTCACCGCCACCGTGACCCCGACCGGCACGACACCGCCGACCGGCACAGTGACCTTCAAGGACGGCTCGACGGTGCTCGGCACCGAGGCACTCGCCACAGTGAGCGGTAGCGAGGAGGCCAGCTTGGCCACGAGCTCGCTCAGTGTCGACCTCCACTCGATCACCGCCGCCTACGGCGGTGACGGCAACAACGCGCCGTCCACTTCGACGGCGGTCAATCAGACGGTGGCGAAGGCGGCCACCGCGACCAGTCTGATCTCGTCGGCCAACCCGTCGAAGATCGGCCAGACAGTGACCTTCACCGCCACTGTCACCGTCACCGCACCCGGCGAGGGCACCCCGTCCGGTCAGGTGACATTCAAGAAGGGCTCGACAGTGCTCGGCCACGGCACCCTGTCGACAAGCGGTGGCCACGAGGTCGCCACCTTCGCTACTACCGACCTGCCGGTCGGCACAGACGCTATTACTGCCGTCTACGCCACCACCACCGACTTCGCTGGGAGCACGTCGTCGGCGGTGGCACAGACAGTCCAGCCGCTCCCGGCCACCACAACGGTGGTCACCTCGTCGACCAGCGGCAACTCGGTCTTCGGTCAGTCGGTGACCTTCACCGCCACCGTGACCCCGACCGGCACGACACCGCCGACCGGCACAGTGACCTTCAAGGACGGCTCGACGGTGCTCGGCACCGAGGCACTCGCCACAGTGAGCGGTAGCGAGGAGGCCAGCTTGGCCACGAGCTCGCTCAGTGTCGACCTCCACTCGATCACCGCCGCCTACGGCGGTGACGGCAACAACGCGCCGTCCACTTCGACGGCGGTCACGCAGACGGTGGCGAAGGCGGCCACCGCGACCAGTCTGATCTCGTCGGCCAACCCGTCGAAGATCGGCCAGACAGTGACCTTCACCGCCACCGTCACCGTCACCGCGCCCGGCGCGGGCACCCCGGCCGGTCAGGTGACATTCAAGAAGGGCTCGACAGTGCTCGGCCACGGCACGCTGTCGACAAGCGGTGGCCACGAGGTCGCCACCTTCGCTACTACCGACCTGCCGGTCGGCACAGACGCTATTACTGCCGTCTACGCCACCACCACCGACTTCGCTGGGAGCACGTCGTCGGCGGTGGCACAGACAGTCCAGCCGCTCCCGGCCACCACAACGGTGGTCACCTCGTCGACCAGCGGCAACTCGGTCTTCGGCCAGTCGGTGACCTTCACCGCCACCGTGACCCCGACCGGCACGACACCGCCGACCGGCACAGTGACCTTCAAGGACGGCTCGACGGTGCTCGGCACCGAGGCACTCGCCACAGTGAGCGGTAGCGAGGAGGCCAGCTTGGCCACGAGCTCGCTCAGTGTCGACCTCCACTCGATCACCGCCGCCTACGGCGGTGACGGCAACAACGCGCCGTCCACTTCGACGGCGGTCACGCAGACAGTGACCATGGCCGACACCACGACCGCGGTCGCCTCGTCGACCAACGGGAGCTCGGTGTCTGGCCAGACAGTGACGTTCACCGCCACCGTCACCGTCACCGCGCCCGGTTCGGGCGTGGCGAGCGGGACAGTCACCTTTAAGGACGGCTCGACCACCCTCGGCACCGGCACCCTGGCAACAAACACCGGGCACGTAACGGCTACCTACGCCACCTCGGCGCTCAGTGTCGCGAGCCACTCGATCACCGCCGTCTACAGCGGGACGGGCGACTTCGCCACTTCCACGTCGTCGGCTCTGACACAGGCGGTGGGCCAGGCTGACACGACGACGGTGCTCGCCTCCTCAGCCAACCCGTCCAAGCAGAGCCACTCGGTGTCCTTCACCGCCACCGTCGCCGTCACGGTGCCGGGAACGGGCACGCCGAGCGGCACAGTCACGTTCAAGGACGGCGCTACCACCCTGGGCACCGGGGCGCTCATGCTGGTGAGCGGGCACATGACGGCGACCTTCGCCACCTCGACACTGTCGGTCGGTGCCCACTCGATCACGGCCGTCTACGGCGGGAGCGCGGACTTCGTCGGCAGCACGGCGTCGGCCCTCACCCAAACGGTGTCCACCGTGCCGGGGGCTCCGACCGGGGCCACGGCCGCTGCCGGCTTGGCGGCGGCCACGGTGACCTGGACGGCGCCTTCGACAACCGGCGGTCTGCCGATCACCGGCTACACGGTGACCAGTTCGCCGGGAGCCCAGACCTGCGTCTGGACCACCGGGCCGCTCAGCTGCACGGTGAGCAACCTGACGCCCGGTACGGCCTATACCTTCACGGTGACGGCCACCAACGCCACAGGCAGCTCGGTGCCTTCGACAGCATCGGTCGCGGTGACGCCAACCGCACCCACGCCGCCGGTCGTGACAGGGGCGACGCGTCAGCAGGGCGGCTCGTCGTCCACTACCACAGGGACGGCCACCGCTGTTCTGCCCGGGGCCACACCCAGTGCTCCGCTGGCCATCTCGGCGAGCGGTAAGGGGATCGGTGCCCTGACGGTTGCTCAGTACAGCGTCAACCCGACCACCGGCACGGTGTTGGCCGGCACCGGGGTCTACTACGACCTCGAGCTGGCGACGGGCAGCACGTTCAGCTCGGTCAGCCTCACTATCTGCACACTGGGTGGCGGCAACGCCCTCGACTGGTGGAACGGCACCGCCTGGTCGGCGTTCTCTAGCGAGTCGTTCGACTCGACGACCGGCTGCGTAACGGCCACCGTGAGCGGGTCTACCTCGCCCACGCTGGCCGAGCTCACCGGAACGCCGATCGCCGCCGTGGTGTCGACAACGACGCCACCGGTCACGGTGACCAACGCCTACTACGAGGTGGCCTCTGACGGTGGCATCTTCGCCTTCGGCGGCGCCCCCTTCTACGGCTCGATGGGTGGCAAGCCGCTCAACAAGCCGATCGTGGGCATTGCCACTACGCCGACAGGCGGTGGGTACTACGAGGTGGCCAGTGATGGCGGCATCTTCGCCTTCGGGAACGCCGCCTTCTACGGCTCGATGGGCGGCAAACCGCTCAACAAACCGGTGGTGGGTATCGCCGTGACCCCGACAGGAGGCGGCTACTACGAGGTGGCATCCGACGGCGGCATCTTCGCCTTCGGCAACGCCGACGTTTCTAGGGCTCGATGGGCGGCAAGTTGCTCAACAAGCCGATCGTGGGCATCGCGGCGACAGCGACTGGCATCGGCTATTACGAGGTGGCATCCGACGGCGGCATCTTCGCCTTCGGAACCGCCAAGTTCTACGGCTCGATGGGCGGCAAGTCGCTCAACCAGCCGGTAGTCGGGATCACCACGACGGCCACAGGCACCGGCTACTACGAGGTGGCGTCCGACGGCGGCATCTTCGCCTTCGGCACAGCCCCCTTCTACGGCTCGATGGGTGGCAAGTCGCTCAACAAGCCGATCGTCGGCATCACCACCACCTTGACCGGGGCCGGCTACTACGAGGTGGCCTCAGACGGCGGCATCTTCGCTTTCGGTGACGCCACCTTCCAGGGTTCGATGGGCGGCAAGCCCCTCAACGCTCCGGTGGTGGGTATCGCCACCGACACAGTCGTCTCGTGAGATGACAACCAGGATTGCCGGTCGCCGGGCACTCGCGATGGCGACGGTCATGACGGCCACCCTGGCTGGCTCGGTGCCATCGGTACTGAGTCAGTCAGGGGTGGCCGGGGCGGCAGCGGTCGGCCCGATGCGATCGGTCCCGTGTGGGCCTCTTCCCGGCGACCCCCCGCTGGAGGCTCCGGGCTACGCCCAACAGGCGGGAGCCAGCGGGGCGGCAGACGCGTGGTGGTGCCAGCTGCCGCACGCCACGGTGATGCCGGCGCGGTTCGCCGCCCGCCAGCGATATGTCTCGCCCCTGTCGGGGGCGCTCACTACATATGCGTCGTATGCGACTGAGTACGTGATACGAGGGCAAGACGGCAAGCTTCCGATGCCGACAACCGGGCCCACCATCATCGTGTCGTCGGATGTGAACAGCACGGTTGCTCCGCCCGGTCACCTTCCTTACAAGGCCCCGTCCTACGGGGTTGGAAAGGTCACGGTCGCCAATGGTGTCACCGGCGTTTTGGCGATGCGGAAGAACATCGTGAGCGTCACGTGGAAGTTCCCGACTCGAGCCGTGCCGAGGTATCTGCGGGGTGTGGTCTCGGTCAGCGTCTCTGGCAGCCAGGTATCGAAGTCGACCATCCTGGCGGTGGCCCGAATGGTGAAACCAGACTGATGCGGTTCATGCAGTGTCTCACCGTCAGTGGGAGCGGTGACGATCCAAGACCTGGCCTGCGGCGGACGTCGCTGGCACTGTTGACGCTCACCACGGCGGCGGCCACGTTGCTGGTTGGCGGTCCCACTCGGATGGCGGCGGCGAGCGTATCGGGCAGCAACGCGTCGACCCCCACTACGACCGCTCCGCTGACGCTGGCCGAGTGGAAGCAGCAGTTCGAACCAGCCATCGGGCAGATCGCTGACGATGCGCTTGTGGTTTTCGACACAGGAAAGAAGAACGCCCGGCACCCGACCAAACAGAAGGTGAAGAGTGAGCTGGCCTCCTGCCGGCGCTGGCTGAGTGACGCACAACAGCTTCCCGACACGGTTCCCCCGATTCCTCTAGCTTCGGCCGAGAAGGTCTGGCAAAGCCTCATCCGGGCTTCGGTAGCCGGCTCATCGGACTGCGTTGCCGCCCTCGGCAACGGTTCGTCGTCGGTCGTCAAGGACTTCCACAAGCAGTTGGTGGCCGTAGACGCCGACGAGAACCGACTGGTGGCCGAGCTGGGAGGCACAGGGCAGTGAGCTGTCTAATCCACCGCGGCGAGCGAACATCAGGACCCTCGGCCGGTGGGAGCTCGAGTCGAGCGCCGGGGGTTTAAGCAGGTGGTGGCCGTCCCGACCTGCGCGAACTGGTCCTTACGGTCGGCCACCACCTGCTTAAACCGGCAAATGTTATCGGTAGACCATGCACGGGATCGTCCCCGCCGATTCTGACCGTCGCCCTTAGGTGCGAAGATGGGCCATGCCCGACGCCAAATCCGTTCTTGTTGGCCGCCTACAGGCCGCCTTCGACGCGGTCGAGCCGGGGGCTGACCCGGTCCTGCGGGCGTCCGACCGGGCGGACTACCAGGCCAACGGGGCGCTCGCCCTGGCTAAGCGCCTGGGCCGGAACCCCCGTGAAGTGGCCGAGACCGTCGTGGCGGCGGCCGAGCTGGCGGACATCTGCGAGGGCGTCGAGGTCAGCGGTCCGGGGTTCGTCAACCTGACGTTCGCGACCGCGTTCGTCGCCGAACAGGTGGCCCGGGTGGCCACCGACGGTCGCCTCGGGGTCGAGCCGGCGCACGAGCCCGAGTCGGTGGTGGTCGACTACTCGGCGCCGAACGTGGCCAAGGAGATGCACGTCGGCAACCTCCGGTCGACGATCATCGGCGACGCGCTCTGCCGGATGCTGGCCCTCGTCGGGCACGACGTCCACCGGGAGAACCACATCGGCGACTGGGGAACGCCGTTCGGGATGCTGATCGAGCATCTGGTCGACCTCGGCGAGGAAGAGGCGGCGCACGAGCTGTCGGTCGGCGACCTCGGACGGTTCTACCAGGAGGCGCGGAAGTCCTTCGACGCCGACGACGGGTTCGGGGAGCGCAGCCGCCGCCGGGTCGTCCTCCTCCAGTCCGGCGATCCGGAGACCGTTCGCCTGTGGCACCTCCTGGTGGCCGAGAGCGTCCGTTACTTCGACGACGTCTACGCCAAGCTCGGCGTCCTGCTTGGACGACGACGACATCGTCGGGGAGAGCTTCTACAACCCGATGCTGCCAGCCGTCGTCGACGATCTCGACCGACTCGGCCTCCTGGTCGAGGACGACGGTGCGCTCTGCGTGTTCCCTCCCGGCTTCACCAACCGGGACGGTGACCCGCTCCCGCTGATCGTCCGAAAGTCCGACGGCGGCTTCGGCTACGCCGCCACCGACCTGGCCGCCATCCGGGACCGGGTCGACCGGCTCGGCGCGACGCGGATCCTCTACGTCGTCGGCGCCCCGCAAGCCCAGCACCTCCAGATGTGCTTCGCCGTCGCCCGCTTGGCGGGCTGGCTGCCGGACGGGGCCAGGGCCGAGCACGTCGCCTTCGGCAGCGTGCTCGGGGCCGATCGCAAGATGTTCAAGACCCGGTCCGGCGACTCGGTGAAGCTGGTCGACCTGCTGGACGAGGCCGTCGCCCGGGCCACCGTCGCGCTGGCCGACCGGGACGTCGGTATGGATGCCGACGAGCGGGCCCGGGTGGCGACGGCGCTCGGGATCGGCGCCGTCAAGTACGCCGACCTGGCCAACGACCGGACGCGGGACTACGTCTTCGACTGGGACCGGATGCTGGCCTTCGAGGGCAACACCGGGCCGTACCTCCAGTACGCCCACGCCCGCATCCGCTCGATCTTCCGGCGGGCGGAGATCCCGCCGCCGGACCCGTCGGTCCCGCCGACGCTGACCGAGCCGGAGGAGCGGGCACTGGCCGTCGCACTGCTCGGTTTCGGCGAGGCAGTCGCCGAGGCGGTCGACGCCGACGCACCGTCGAAGGTCTGCGGGTACCTCTTCGACCTGGCGTCGACGTTCACGACCTTCTACGAGCGCTGTCCGGTGCTCAAGGCCGACGACGACGAGGTACGGCGCAGCCGGCTGCTGCTGGCCGACGTCACCGCCCGGGTGCTCCGCCAGGGCCTGGGCCTGCTCGGTATCGAGGCGCCCGACCGAATGTAGGCCGGTCACGCGGGAGCCGCCTTTCGGAGGAACGATCCGCGGGGCAAACGGACCAGTCGGTGAACAGTCCGTGAACGGGAGTTGACGCCAGGCGGTGGCGAGCGATCGAACTCGCCAGAAATCGGTCCGGGCGCGCGCCGAATGAACCACCCCATGGGTATCGTCCTGATCGGGTCCCTCGTCGACGTCGTGGGGTCCGGCGCGGGTATCCCACCGAGCGAGGCGAGCCGAACACCATGCAGTCGCTGGCAGCACACAGCCCCCCCAAGAAGCGCCGCCCGTGGATCCTGGCTGTCGTCCTCCTCGTCGTCGTGGCCGCTGGCGCCGGGATCGCCTTCGCCGTCACGGGCGGTGGGGGCGGGGGGAACAGTGGTAGTGGAGGTTCCGCCAACAGCGGAGGATCGACCGGCGGTGGCGCCGGCGCCACCGCCGATACCAACGGGGGGGCCAAGACGGCCAGCGATCCGAAGAAGCCCCTGACGATCGTGTCGACCACGCCGCCGACCGGGACAAAGAACGTGCCGTCGAACTCGAAGATCACCGTTCGGTTCTCCGCTCCGCTCGGGACGTTCCGATCGACGCCGACGCTGGCGCCGACCGTCAGCGGGACCTGGTCCCGGACGAGCTCGACGACGATGACCTTCCAGCCGACGGCCCCGTTCATCCCCTCGACGACAGAGACGTTGACCATCCCGAGCGGCCCGCACGGCATCGTCGGTTCGGATGGCCAGCGCCTGACGACCACAACCGGACCGGTGACGTTCGCCATCGCCCAGGGCAGCACGACCAGGCTCCAGCAGCTTCTCGGCTTGCTCGGGTTCTTGCCGTTGGCCTACGCCGAACCGAATCCGGCCCCGGCGCCCCAGGACATGGCCCTCCCGCAGCCGGGGACACTGTCCTGGCGTTGGCCTGGCATGCCGACCCAGCTCACGTCGTTGTGGACCCAGGGCGAGCCGAACGAGATCACAAAGGCGGCGATCGAGACGTTCGAGAACCAGAACGGGCTCACCGTTGACGGGTTGGCGGGGCCGAAGGTCTGGTCGGCCCTGTTGGTCGCCGTGGGGGCCGGCAAGGGCGACACGACACCGTGGGACTACGTGCTCGTCACCAAGACACTGCCCCAGCACCTCACACTGTGGGTGAACGGCGCGGTCAAATACGGCGGGATCGCGGTCAACACCGGAGCCCCCGGGGCCGACACCGCGGTCGGAACCTTCGCCGTCTTCGAGCACGTGAAGGCGTCCGAGATGAAGGGGACGAACGTCACAGGGAGCACGTACGACGACCCGACAGTGCCGTGGGCGAGCTACTTCAACGGTGGTGACGCGCTGCACGGGTTCCCCCGGGCTCACTACGGCTACCCCCAGAGCAACGGATGCGTCGAGATGCCGATCGCCACAGCCGGCAACGTGTGGCCGTACACGCCGATCGGCACGCTCGTCACGGTCGTCGGGGCGTCGTCCTAGTTCCCCCTCCGTCCGACGGATTTGGCGTTCGAGCCAAGCTGAATGCGTCGGGGACCACTTGTGGGTGATCCGTCATCGCGGCTTGGTCGCCAGGATCGGAAGTCCCGATCTACGATCCTGCTTTCGGGCCTCCGAGCTACGGCGCGGGTGACATCGGAGCTGCCGGTGTCTCAACGGCGCACTCAGTCAACCCCGCCATATCGTATTGCTTTTTCAGCTTGGCTACTACAGAGCTCAAGGTTGGGATAAGGACGCGTACGGCATCCCCGTTACCTTCCTTGATATCGTTATCCAACTTCTTAAATCTCTCCAGCTCGATGCGTTGCGTCGTAAAGACCGCCTTCAATCGACGCCCCTCTGCTTTCGGCTGAGGAATCTTCTTCATTCTTGAGATTCCTTTTTGGTCCATTGGGATGGTCGACTTGAGCTCAGCAGCCAGTTGTTGTGGTGTCGAGTCCGAGGACAGCGTCGATCCGACCGCCTGCAGTTTCTGCTGGTATCCGCGACAGATGGCACCAACCTGCAGGTTGTAACTGGCCTTTGACGGCGCAGCCCCAACGTCTCCAGTAAAGAGACCACTAATGAGCGCGATGCTTCCAGCGGCTACGGCGACCTGAACAATCCTACGATTCCACATTCGTCCGCCTCTACCCCCAACCTTGGTTACCCCTCTCGCCGTTTCGAACGATTCCTCGGAGAATCTCAGACCTCCGAGTTCAGAACCGAGGTGGGGCATGGACCAGTTCAGATAATGACACACCGCGGCGAGGATTTGAAGAGGATGAGGAGAATTTACCAGCCCCAAACGGTCAGTGCTTCGGGGCGAAGGAGCATCTCGGGGTTCGTACTTGAACAGAATGAGGCAGTAACGCGACGGGACAACAAACAAAGTCCATCCTTGGTTGGAGATCAGATGGAGGCAACGCAGAATGTCGCTGATGGCTCAGGACGTCACTTGGGGTCCTCAGTCCGTCGATGTGACGGCGAGTCTCGCTCAAAGCCGGTGCGGGGCGGTCGGTTACTTCGGCCGGGGTCCGCGCCGCAACCGTGACCTGACCCTCGACGGGTTCAATCGGGCGATCGCCTTGCGAGGCAGGCTTCGGGGTCCGTCGATCTGCCACTTCATCATTCGAGCCATCCCCGGCAGGTCGGACTTCGAGGCAGGCTGACAGACGTACCCGAGCAGGTAGCAGTTCACGATGTCGGAGAAGAGCCCCCGATTGGTGGCGACCTCGGAGAGGTCGAACACGCCCCGGCGGACCGACTCGCCCCCGTAGTTGATGCCAACGGCCTGGACGACACGTAGGCCGTTGCCCTCGAGCATCTCGACGAGCTCGCGGTGCTCGTACTCGTACTTGTGGTCCGGATCGATGAACGTCGGCTGCTGCAGCCGGGTCAGGCGGGCGTTGGGCGTGTCGAAGGCGAACCAACCCTCCGGTTTCAAGATCCGGCGCACCTCGCGCATGATGTGCTCGGCGTCGGTCTGCGTCACGTGCTCGATGCTCTGTCCGCTGTAGACCAGGTCGAACGAGCCCGAGGGGTACCGGGAGAGATCCGCCATCGAGTGGTACTGGTACCGGACCGGCCCCCGGTCGGTGTCGACGAGCTCGTGGCGGCTGTTCTCTTGGTAGAGCTCGTGGCGGTCATCGTTCGGGAGATCGACGATGACGATCTCGTCGAAGGAGTACGGGTAGCCCATCAAGACCATCGCCCCCCGTGGGTCACCCAAGGCAACGCCGCCGAGGTCGAGGATCCTCTGGGCCTTCGGCAGCATCCGGATGAACGCGCTGCGCCCGAAGTGCAGCGATGGCCCGAGCTCGGACATCGGCCTCGAGTACGTCCATTCGGACGAGTGCACGAGCCATTCGATGAGCTGTCGCGGGCTCATCGAACCGCTCTCGAGCTGGTGTTCTAGGGCATGGTTCTCCTCTGGCTCCCGGCCGAAGAGGTAGTGGAACAGGCCACGGAACAGGTCTCGGCTGGGTAGGTCTTCGAGCAGCCGCGATGTTTCGAAAGAGAGCTCTCCGTCCGCCACGACCGTCATTCTGCCTGCCGAGTCGTTCACAAGTGCGCTTCAGTCAATTTTGGCGCCCCAGGCAGGACTCGAACCTGCGCACCCGGCTCCGGAGGCCGGTGCTCTATCCGCTGAGCTACTGGGGCATTCGGGTAACTGCCCTTGGGCCGCGGCCCAAGGGCAGAGAACGATGGTAGCCGCGGCCGTCGGCGGGTCACCTCCCGCCCGACCGTCCACGTCGGACGGTCGCGCCCGGGCGAGGTCGATCAGCTGGGTGCCGTATCGTGCACGTCCATGCCGCCCAGCGCCGAAGGGCCGCTCCAGCGGGACCTGTTGCCGGACACCGCCGAGGTGGCCGCGGACGGGCACCTGCGGGTCGGCGGCGTCGACCTCGTCGACCTGGCCGAGCAGTTCGGCACGCCGCTCTTCGTCTACGACGAGGCGCACCTGCGGGCGCGGTGTCGGGAGGCGGTGGCGGCGTGGGGCGACGGCGTGGCGTACGCGACGAAGGCGTTCCTCTGCAAGGCGATGGCGCGGCTGGCCGACGACGAAGGCATGTGCCTCGACGTGTCGACCGGCGGGGAGCTGGCGACCGCGCTGGCGGCGGGGGTGCCGGCGGACCGGCTCGTGCTGCACGGCAACAACAAATCCGACGCGGAGCTGGCGGACGCGCTCGACGCCGGCGTCGGCCGGATCGTCGTCGACTCGTTCGACGAGATCGCCCGCCTGGGCCGCCTGATCGACGAGCCGGCCGGCCGAGCCGGGAGCGCCCGAAGGTGCTCGTCCGGGTGACGCCGGGGGTGGAGGTGCACACGCACGAGTTCGTCCGGACCGGCCAGGAGGACACGAAGTTCGGCTTCTCGGTGGCGTCCGGCGCGGCCGGCCGGGCGGTCGCCGCGCTCGAGCTGCTGCCGGGGGTGTCGCTGGTCGGCGTGCACGCGCACATCGGCAGCCAGGTCTTCGACGTCGGCCACTTCGAGCAGGCGGCGGAGGTGCTCGGGGCGTTCTTCGCGCCGCTCGACCTGCCGGAGCTGGTCGTCGGCGGTGGTCTCGGCGTGCCGTACGTCAACGGCGAGGCCGCGCCGATCACAGGCGGAGTGGGCGACCGCGGCCCGCCAAGCGTGCTGTGGCGGCCGGCGTCGACCCGGCGACGCGGGTCACCGCGGAGCCGGGCCGGTCGATCGTGGCGACGGCCGGGATCACGCTCTACCGGGTCGGGACGATCAAGGAACTGCCGGGTATCCGGACCTACGTCGCGGTCGACGGCGGCATGAGCGACAACCCGCGGCCGGTCCTCTACGGCAGCGGGTACGAGGCGTTCCTGCCCCGCGAGGTCGACGCGGCGCGGCCGAAGACGGCCCGGGTCGTCGGCAAGCACTGCGAGACCGGCGACGTCGTCGTCGCCGAGGCGCGACTGCCAGCCGACCTGGCCGTCGGGCGACGTCCTGGCGACGCCGGTCACCGGCGCGTACGGGTACTCGATGGCGTCGAACTACAACAAGGTGCCGCGCCCGGCGGTCGTCTTCGTCGCCGACGGCCGAGCCCGCGAGGTCGTGCGCCGAGAGACGTTCGACGACCTGCTGCGGCTCGACGTCTGACCGCTCGGGGCGGCCGGCCGATCGGCCCCGGACGGGACGGCCGGCTCGCCGAGCCGGCCGTCGTCCAGGCGGTAGCGTGAGCCGATGGCCGGAGGACATCCAGACCCGACCCCGGTGCGGGTGGCCGTCCTCGGCTGTGGGAACGTCGGCGGTGCGCTCGTCGAGCTGTTGACGGCGCGGGCGGACGAGATAGCCGAGCGAACGGGTGTGCGGCTGGAGCTGGTCGGCGTCTCCGTTCTCGACCTGCAGCGGCAGCGGTCGGTGGCAGTGCCGCCGGGTCTGCTGACCGACGATCGCCAAAGAACTGGTCGAGCGGCCGGGGGTCGACGTCGTTGTCGAGCTCATCGGCGGCCTCGACCCGGCGCGGACGCTCGTCGAGACGGCGTTGCGGGCCGGCCGGCCCGTGGTGACGGCCAACAAGGCGCTGCTCGCTCAGGCTGGGGCCGAGCTGGCCGACCTGGCGTCGGCCAACGGCGTCGACCTCCTCTACGAGGCGTCGGTGGCCGGTGCGATCCCGGTGATCCGGCCGCTGCGGGAGTCGCTGGCCGGCGAGCGGGTCGTGCGGGTCATGGGCATCGTCAACGGGACGACCAATTACATCCTGACCCGCATGGCCGACGACGGCCTCGACTACGCCGACGCGCTGGCCGAGGCCCAGGCCCTTGGGCTGGCCGAGCGGGACCCGACGGCCGACGTCGAGGGCGACGACGCGGCGGCGAAGGCGGCCATCCTGGCCGGCCTGGCATTCGGCAGCGACGTCGTCGGTGACGACGTCCACCGGGAGGGGATCACCGGCGTCCGGGCGATGGACGTCGCCTACGCGGCCCGGCTCGGCTACGTCGTCAAACTGCTGGCCGTCGCCGAGCTGGTCGACGGCGGGCCGGACGTCTCGGTGCGCGTCCATCCGGCGATGGTGCCCCGGTCCCATCCGCTCGCCTCGGTGCGGGGGGCGTTCAACGCGGTGTTCGTCGAGGGAGAGGCCGCCGGCGAGCTCATGCTCTACGGCCGCGGGGCCGGCGGCGCGCCGACGGCCAGCGCGGTGCTCGGCGACCTGATCGACGCGGCCCGCAACCTCATTCAGGGAGCGCCGGCACCGGCGCCGCGGCGCGGGGCGACGCTGGTCCGACCGATCGAAGAGCTCCGCTCCGCGTTCTACCTCAACCTCGAGGTCGTCGACCGCCCGGGTGTGCTCGCTGCGGTGGCGACGGTCTTCGGCAACCACGGCGTGTCGATCCGGACGATGGAGCAGGAGGGACTGGGCGCCGAAGCTCGGCTCATCTTCCTCACCCATGCCGCCCGCGAAGGCGATGTGCAGGCGACGCTGGACGACCTGCGCCAGCTGGCCGCCGTCGACCGGGTCGGCGCCGTGCTGCGGGTCGTCGACGACGACGAGCGTTCGGTTGGGCCGGGGGCACCGTCATGACGACGGGCTGGCGGGGGGTGATGGAGGAGTACCGCGACCTGTTGCCGCTGTCGGCCGAGACGCCGGTTGTGACCTTGCTCGAAGGCGGGACCCCGCTCGTGCCGGCGCCGAGGCTGTCCGAGCGGGTCGGCGCGGCGGTGTGGCTGAAGGTCGAAGGGGCCAACCCGACCGGCTCGTTCAAGGACCGGGGCATGACGATGGCCATCTCGAAGGCGGTCGAGGAGGGCGCCAAGGCCGTCGTCTGCGCGTCGACCGGGAACACGTCAGCGTCGGCCGCCGCCTACGCGGCCCGGGCCGGCCTGGCCTGCGCAGTCCTGATCCCCGAGGGCCATATCGCGCTGGGCAAGCTCGCCCAGGCCCTCGTCCACGGCGCCCGGGTGCTGCAGGTCCGCGGCAACTTCGACGAGGCCCTGACGATCGTGCGGGAGCTGCCCGGCCGGGCGCCGGTGACGGTCGTCAATTCGGTCAACCCGTACCGGATCGAGGGCCAGAAGACCGGTGCGTTCGAGATCGTCGACGTCCTCGGCGACGCTCCCGACGTCCACTGCATCCCGGTCGGGAACGCCGGCAACATCACCGCCTACTGGAAGGGCTACCTCGAGTACAAGGCGAGCCGGCCGGTCGACCCGGCTGCCGCGAATGCTCGGGTTCCAGGCCGCCGGCGCGGCGCCGATCGTGCTCGGCCACCCGGTCGAGCAGCCCGAGACGATCGCCACGGCCATCCGGATCGGCAATCCGGCCAGCTGGTACTCGGCGACGGCCGCGGCCAGCGAGTCCGGTGGCTCGATCACCGCGGTCACCGACGACGAGATCCTGGCCGCCTACCGGTTCCTGGCCGAGCAGGAGTCGGTCTTCTGCGAGGCCGCGTCGGCCGCGTCGGTGGCCGGCCTCTTGAAGTCCGACGTTCCGGAGGGTTCGACGGTCGTCTGCGTGCTCACCGGCCACGGGTTGAAGGACCCGGACCTGGCCATCAGCCAGATCTCCGTTCCGAAGGTCGTCGCCCCCGAGATCGACGCGATCCTGGCCGAGCTGGCCGTCTGACCGCCCGGCCCGGTACCCGGTCGGCGGCCGGGAACGAGCTCGGTTGATCGGGTTGTTGCCTTCGTCGCTCCTGGCCCGCTACTATGTAGTCATCCCACCAACGCCTCGGAGCGTTCGTCGCGGACCGGTCCCGGTCCCGACACGGTGCCGGAGCCGGTGGTGGCGGGGGTTGGCCTGCAAGACCGCTCGTCCTCTCCCACTTCCGTTTTCCCGTACGTGGTGGCTGGCCACCAACGTGACGACCCTCTCACGAGATAAGGAGACCGATGACTGCGGAACAGCAGCTCGAACGGTCCGTGCTCGAAAGCAAGGAGCGAGATGAGCTCCACGCCATCGCCCAGGCGATGGCCCTGAAGACGACGACCCGGACCAAGAAGGCCGACATCATCGACCGGATCCTCGAGGCGACCGGCGTCACGGCCCCGGGCGACGGGGCAGCGACCCCACCGGCCGCCGACGGCAACGGCACCCGACCCCCGTCCCGCCGCGGCCGGACGGCTTCGGCCGCGCCGATCGCCGACGCTGCGTCGGTGACCGCCGACGAGGACGGTGGCCCGGCCCGGCCATCCGGTGACGGGGGGACGCCGCCTGCGGCCGACCCGGCCGGGACCGGCGAACCCGTGGCGTCCGGATCGTCCACCGCCGCCACGCCGACGACGGCCGACGAGTCGACCGAGCCCGCCGGCATCACCGGCGCGTCGTCCAACGGTCACGGCTCGGCCGACGCGACGCCGGCGACGACGACGTTCTCAGGCGGCGGTTCGATCGACGCCCGCCGCGACCAGCCGGCCAACGGCCGCCAGGACCGTGGCCCGGGGCGCCAGCAGGGTCAGCAGGGTCAGCAGGGTTCGGGCCAGCAGAACCGTCACAACAACAACAACGCCGGGAACCAGCAGGGAAGCGTCGGAGGCCGGCAACCGCCGCGGCCGCCGACGCCGTGGCCGTGAGCGCAGTCCCGGCGGGGAGCGGGACCTGCAGGGTGGCACCAGCCAGGAAGGGGCGTACCAGGGAGAACTGGTCGAGGTACGCGGTCTGCTCGACCTGCGCGACGAGGGCTACGGCTTCCTCCGCTGCGACGGTTACCTGCCGTCGAGCAAGGACGTCTACGTCTCGATCAGCCAGGCCCGGCGGTTCGCGCTGCGCAAGGGCGACTACGTCGAGGGGGCGTGCCGCCCGGCGTCGAACAACGAGAAGTACCCGGCCCTCTTGCGGATCGACTCGGTCTCCGGTCTCGACCCCGAGGAGGCCCGGCAGCGGGTCCGCTTCGAGGACCTGACCCCGCTGTTCCCCGACTCGCAGCTCGCCCTGGAGATGCCGGGCTCGAAGGAGAACGTGACCGCCCGGATCGTCGACCTGCTGGCGCCGATCGGCAAGGGCCAGCGTGGCCTGATCGTGTCGCCGCCGAAGGCCGGCAAGACGACGGTGATGAAGCAGATCGCCCACTCGATCGAGGCCAACAACCCCGACGTCCACCTGATGGTCCTCCTGGTCGACGAGCGTCCCGAAGAGGTCACCGACATGCGGCGGTCGGTCAACGGCGAGGTGGTCGCCTCCACCTTCGACCGGCCGTCCGACGAGCACACCACGGTGGCCGAGCTGGCCATCGAGCGAGCGAAGCGGCTGGTCGAGCAGGGTCGCGACGTCGTCATCATCCTCGACGGCATCACCCGGCTGGCCCGGGCGTACAACCTGGCCGCACCGGCCACCGGTCGGATCATGTCCGGTGGTGTCGACTCCGGCGCGCTCTACCCGCCGAAGAAGTTCTTCGGGGCGGCCCGGAACATCGAAGAGGGCGGCTCGCTGACCATCCTGGCCACCGCCCTGGTCGAGACCGGGTCGAAGATGGACGAGGTCATCTTCGAGGAGTTCAAGGGCACCGGCAACATGGAGCTGCGGCTCGACCGCCGGCTCGCCGAGCGGCGGCTCTACCCGTCGATCGACGTCAACGCCAGTTCGACCCGTCACGAGGAGCTGCTGTTCGACCGGGGCCAGCTCCAGCAGGTCTGGAAGCTCCGCCGGGTGCTCAACGCCCTGGCCAGCGACGGTAACGCGGCGTCCGGGCTCGAGCTCTTGATGGACAAGATCCGGACGACGAAGAGCAACGACGAGTTCCTGGCCGAGATCGCCAAGGGACCCACCCCGAACAACTAGGCCCGGAACGACTGGCCCCGGGAATCGAACCGGCCCGGGATCGATGGCCGGCCGAGCCTTACACTGGCCGGACTTCGAGAAAGATCTGGAGCGACGAGATGAAGGCTGACATCCATCCCGACTACGTGGTGGCGACCGTGCGGTGCTCGTGCGGCAACACGTTCACGACCCACTCGACCAAGGCCGATCTCCACGTCGAGCTGTGCAACGAGTGCCACCCGTTCTTCACCGGCAAGCAGAAGCTGGTCGACTCCGGTGGCCGGGTCGAGCGGTTCCAGCGCCGCTACGGCCAGCGCAGCGGCAAGAAGACCGCCAAGAGTTGAGCTGCCCCGGCCGCCACGGCCGGGTCGCTCGCTGACCAGCCGTGCCTGCCGACGCCACCAGTCTTGACGATCGCCTGGCCGGGCTGGAGCACGAGTTCGACGCGGTCGAGCACGAACTGGCGGACCCGGCGACCAGCGCCGACCCGTCCCGCCTGCGAGAGCTGTCCAAGCGTCACAAGGAGCTGAGCGAGGTGGTCGCCACCTGGCGAGAGCTTCGCCAGGCGCGAGCCGATCTGGTGACGGCCCGGGAGATGCTCGACGACGCGGCCGGTGACGACCGCCAGATGGTCCAGGCCGAGGTGGAGTCGGCCGACGCCGCCATCGAGGACCTGTCAGGCCGTCTCAACCTCTTGCTGCTGCCGAAGGATCCGAACGACGGCCGCAACGTCATCGTCGAGATCCGCGGCGCCGAGGGCGGCGAGGAGGCGAACCTCTTCGCCCGGGACCTCTACGACATGTACATCCGGTACGCGGCCCAGCGGGGCTGGAAGGTCGACGTCCTGTCGGAGAGCCAATCCGATCGGGACGGCCTGAACGAGGTCGTCTTCGTCGTCAAGGGGGCGGACGCCTGGACGCGGCTGGAGCACGAGGCCGGTCCGCATCGCGTCCAGCGGGTGCCGGTCACCGAGTCCAAGGGCCGGGTGCACACGTCGTCGGCCACGGTCACCGTGCTGCCGGAGGCCGACGAGGTCGACGTGGCGATCGATCCGAACGACCTGAAGATCGACGTCTACCGGTCGACCGGACCCGGCGGGCAGTCGGTCAACACGACCGACTCGGCCGTCCGCATCACGCACCTGCCGACCGGGATCGTCGTCGCCATGCAGGACGAGAAGAGCCAGATCCAGAACCGGGCGAAGGCGATGACGGTCCTGCGGGCCCGTCTGCTCAAGGCCGAGCAGGACCGCCGCGCCTCCGATCTGGCCGCCCAGCGCAAGAGCCAGGTCGGCGGCGGCGGGCGGTCGGAGAAGATCCGGACGTACAACTTCCGGGAGAACCGGGTCACCGACCACCGGGTCAACCTGACGCTGTACAAGCTCGACCAGGTCCTGGCCGGCGACGTCGACGAGCTGACCGAGGCCCTGATGGCCGACAAGCGCTCCCGCCAGCTCGCCGGGGAGGACGAGGGGCCCCGGTGACGGTGGCGCCGCTCGGGCCGGCGCCGTCCACCCGGGCCGAAGCCGAGCGGGCCCTGGCCGACCGGCTGGGCTCGCCGGTCGAGGCCCGTTGGGTGGTCGCCCACGTCCTTGGCGCCGGTCCGTCGGGGACGCCGGTCGACGCGGCGACGTGGGCCGAACTGACCGCCCTGGTCGACCGCCGGCTGGCCGGCGAGCCGTTGCAGTACGTGCTCGGCACCTGGGCCTTCCGGACGCTGGAGCTGACCGTCGACCGCCGGGCGCTGATCCCGAGACCCGAGACCGAGCAGGTGGTCGAGGCGGCGCTGCGTGAGCTGCGCCGCCTCGACCTCGCGGGCGTCCCGGCGGCCGGCCGGGGGAGCGAGAGCCGGTCGTCGTTGACCTCGGGACCGGCACGGGGGCGATCGGCCTGTCGATCGCCGTCGAGACGGGCGCCCGGGTCTGGGCCACCGACGCCGACGCCGACGCCCTCGCCCTGGCCGCGGTGAACCGGGACCGGGTGACGGCGGCCGAGCCACGCGTCGCCGGCCGGGTCACGTTGGCCGCCGGCGACTGGTTCGCGGCCGTGCCGGCGGCGCTGCGGGGCCGGGTGGACCTCGTCGTGTCGAACCCGCCGTACGTGGCGGCCGCCGAGTGGCCGGACCTGCCGGCCGAGGTCCGGCTCGAGCCCCACCGGGCACTGGTGGCCGCCGACGGGAGCGACGGGACGCCCGGTCTGGCCGCCGTCGAAGTCGTGCTCGGTGACGCGGCGGCGTGGCTGGGCCGACCGGGCGCGGTCGTCGTCGAGCTGGCACCCCACCAGGCCGGCGCGGCGGTCGCCGCCGCCCGGCGGGCCGGGTTCGTCGATGTCGACGTCGCCCGTGACCTGGCCGGCCGGGACCGGGCCGTCGTCGGGAGGATCTGAGCGGTGCCGGTGGCACCGCAGGTGGTGGGCTTCGACGACGACGGTGCGGTCGCCGCCGCGGTTCGGGCTCTCGACGACGGGCTCGTCGTCGGGGTGCCGACCGACACCGTCTACGGGCTCGCCGCCCGTCTCGACCGGCCGGACGGCATCGCTGCGGTGTTCGCGGCCAAGGGCCACCCGCCCGATCTCGTCCTGACGGTGCTCGTCGGCCGCTGGCGCCAGGTCCGCCAGGTGGCGTCGACATGGCCGCGGCAGGCGTCCGTGCTGGGCGCCCGGTTCTGGCCGGGCCCGCTCACGATCGTCGTCCCGGCTCGGCCCGAGGTCGGCCAGGCGATCGGCGGCGCAGGGACGACCGTCGGCCTCCGGCGACCGGCCCACCGGGGCGTCCGGACGCTCTGCCGTCTGGCCGGACCGCTCGCGGTCACGAGCGCGCAGCGCCGGGGCGAGCCGCCGGCGACGACCGCGGCCGAGCTGGCCGACACCTTCTTCTCCGACCGTTCGGTGGCGCTCGCCCTCGACGGGGCGGCCGGCGACGGCCAGCCGTCGACGATCGTCGACTGCACGGCCTCCCCGCCGGTGTGCCTCCGGGAGGGCGCCATACCGTGGCCGTGGGTCGAGGCGTCCTTCCGGTAGGGGCACCCGACGGCGACGGCGCCCCCGAACGGGGGACCGGGGGACCCGGGGAGGCATAGGTACAGTGTGGAGGTGCGCATCGCCGTGGGCTCCGACCACGCCGGCTACGACCTGAAAGTCGTCCTGGCCGAGCACCTCGTCGGTGCCGGCCACGAGGTGACCGACCTCGGGACGGGCAACGACCGGGACTCGGTCGACTACCCCGACTTCGGCGCCGCCGTTGGCCGGGCCGTGGTTGCCGCTCAGGCCGACCTCGGGGTCTGCGTGTGCGGTACCGGCATCGGTATCTCGATCGCCGCCAACAAGATCCCCGGCGTGCGGGCCGCCGTCGTCCACGACGTGACGACCGCGTCGCTGGCTCGCCAGCACAACCACGCCAACGTCGTCTGCTTCGGTGGCCGGACCGTCGGCGAGGCGACCGCCCTGGACGCCCTCGACGCGTTTCTGGCGGCGGTTCCCCAGCACGGTCGCCACGACCGGCGGATCGCCGAGATCGCCGAGCTCGAGGCCGCCGCCGGCGGCCACGACCGATCCGACCCCGTCACCGCAGGAGGTAACCGGTGAGCCAGTACCCGTCCACCGCATCGTCAGACGGCCCGTTCGCCGGGTGGCTCTCCGGTGATCCGGAGGTCGCCGGGCTCCTCGACGACGAGATGACCCGGCAGTCGACCACGCTCCAGCTGATCGCGTCGGAGAACTTCACGTCGCCGGCCGTCCTTGCCGCGTCAGGCTCCGTCCTCACGAACAAGTACGCCGAGGGTTACCCGGGCCGGCGCTACTACGGCGGCAACCAGGTGATCGACGAGGTCGAGGAGCTCGCTCGGGAGCGGGCGAAGTCCCTGTTCGGGGCCGAGCACGCCAACGTGCAGCCGCACGCCGGCGCCAACGCCAACCTCGCCGTCTACCAGGCACTGCTCGAGCCGGGCGACACGATCCTGGCCATGCGGCTCGACCACGGTGGCCACCTGACCCACGGGTCGCCGGCATCGATCACGTCGAAGATCTGGCGGTTCGTCGCCTACGGCGTGACCCCCGCCGCCGAGGCGTCCGGGGCCGCCGGGGCGGACGATCCTGGCGAAGTGATCGACTTCGACCAGGTCGCGGACTTGGCTAAGCGGGAACAACCCCGCCTGATCGTCGCCGGCTCGACCGCCTATGCCCGGATCATCGACCCGCGGCCGTTCCGCGAGATCGCCGACGAGGTCGGCGCGCGGTTCATGTTCGACGCGGCCCACCCGGCCGGGCTGATCGCCGGGGGGGTCCACCCGAGCCCGGTCGGGGTGGCCGACGTCGTGACGATGACGACCCACAAGACGCTGCGCGGCCCGCGTGGCGGCGCCATCCTCTGCGGGGCCGACCTGGCGAAGAAGATCGACAGTGCGATCTTCCCCGGCCTCCAGGGCGGCCCGCTCGAGCACGTCATCGCGGCCAAGGCGGTGGCGTTCGCCGAAGCGGCCCGACCGGAGTTCGCCACCTACGCGGCCGCCGTCGTCGCCAACGCCAAGGCGCTGGCGACGGCCTTGGCGACCGAGGGTTTCCGGCTCGTCTCCGGCGGCACCGACAACCACATGCTCCTCGTCGACCTGCGCCCGTTCGACGCCGAGCTGACCGGCAAGGAGGCCCAGGAGGTACTCGACCGGGCCGGCATCACGTGCAACCGGAACACCATCCCCGACGACCCTCGCTCGCCGTTCGTGACGTCCGGGCTCCGTCTCGGCACGGCCGCGGAGACGACGGCCGGCATGGGCCCGGCCGAGATGGCCCGGATCGCCGACCTCATCGGTCGGACGCTGCGGGGCCGGACCGACGACGCGATCGTGGCGCAGGTCCGGGCCGAGGTGGCCGAGCTCTGTGGCGCGTTCCCGCCGTACCCGACGCTCACGGCCAACTCGTCCCCGGCGACCGGCCGGCCCGGGTCCGGCTGAGCCCGGGGCGCGGGCGAGGACGCGGAGGGCATGCCGCCGGTCGGTTGGTACGCGCTGATCCTGGTGGTCGCGGCGGTGGCGACCGCGGCCCTCTGCCTACCTGCTCGCTGGATCTCGCTGCGCGTCGGTTACGTCGCGCTCCCCGACGACCGGAAGGTCCACAGCCGGGCCACCCCGTACGGCGGCGGTGCGGCCATGTTCTGCGGGTTCCTCATCGCGATGATGGTGGCGAAGGTCGTGCCGCAGCTCCACGACGTCTTCAAGGGGTCGTCGGAGCCGCTCGGCGTCGTGCTCGCCGCGGCGGCGATCTTCGCGGTCGGGTTGATCGACGACGTCCGTGAGATGTCCGCGCCGGCCAAGATCGCCGGTCAGGTGCTGGCAGCGAGCATCCTCTACTTCCTCGGCGTCACGCTCTACCAGTTCAAGGTGCCGCTGGCCGGGTTCGTCTCGCTGACGCCGGGCGTGACGCCGCTGATCATGGCCGTCTGGGTGATCGCCATCACGAACGCGGTGAACCTCATCGACGGCCTCGACGGTCTCGCCGCCGGCGTCGTCGCCATCGGCAGCGGTGCCCTCGCGGTCTACGGCCTTTGGCTGATGCAGACAGGCGCGCTGCCGGCCGGCAACGTCGGGCCCCTCGTCGCCGTCATCGCCTGCGGCGTCTGTCTCGGCTTCCTGCCGTTCAACTTCCATCCGGCCAAGATGTTCATGGGCGACGCCGGTGCGCTCTTCCTCGGGCTGCTGATGTCGGCGTCGACGATGGTCATCGGCGGCCGGCTGCCGCCGTACTCGGCCAAGTCCGGGACGACGTACTTCTTCTTCGCACCGCTCTTCATCCCGCTCTTCATCCTCGGTGTGCCGCTCGTCGACATGGCGTTCGCCTTCATCCGCCGCACCGCCCGCGGCGGCAACTTCTCCGCCCCGGACAAGGACCACATCCACCACCGGCTGCTGCGGCTCGGCCACGGTCACCGGCGCAGCGTGGTCATCCTGTGGGCGTGGACCGCGCTGTTGTCGGGGTTCATCCTCTTCCCCCTCTTCATCCACCAGGTGAACGCCATCATCCCGTTCGGTGTCGCCGCCCTCGGCATCGGTCTCTACACGTTCTTCCACCCCGGCCTGCGCCGGCAGGCCGAGGCCGAGGAGGACCCGCCGCCGCCCGATCCCATCGCCTCGTCCGAGCTGGCCGAACCGGTCGGGCCCGACGCCGACCAGGCGGAGCCGCGAGCGGGCGCCCCGGATGGTTTTGCCGTCGGGCGAGGGGGGATGCGATGATGACGTCCGTGTTAACTCTCCACCTCGCCTCCCCCCGGGCTGCCACCTGCCCGGTGGCCGGTGCGGGCGCGCTCCTGAGCGCGTGACCTCTGGACCTCGGGTTGAAGCTGCACACCACATCACTCCCTGACGCGGTCCGGCCCCGAAATGGCGGATCAACCTCCCAGCTCGCCCTCCGGCCCGACACCGGCCGGCCGGGAGCCGGATCAGCCGTCGCCGGCCTCGGAGCCGGCGCAGCGTTCGCCGACCTTCGGCGACCTGTTCTGGATCGGCACGGGCTGTGCGGTCTCGGTGGTCGCCGGCGGGGCGATCGGGTACGGCCTGGACGCGGTCTGGCACACGACGCCGTGGCTCACGTTCGCCGGCCTGGCCTTCGGGGTCGTCTCGGCTGTACTGCTCGCCGTCGCCCAGGTTCGCAAGTTCCTCTGAGCCGGTGCCGGGGGGTCTGAGCGGCGATGTTCGACCGGTTCTCCCTCCCCGATGTGATGACGGTGTCCCGCCGTACGATGCTCATGACCCTGGTCATCGGCGTCGTCGGCCTGATCGTCCTGCTGCTGGTCAGCCAGCCGTGGGCGGCGCTGGGCCTGTGCGTCGGCCTCGGCCTCGGGATGCTCAACTTCCGGGCCATCCAGCGGTCGGTGGTCAAGGTCGGCGAGCGGGTCGAGGCGAACAAGCGTCGCCCGCTGGCCATCAACACGCTCGGCCGGATGGCCATCATCACCGTCGTCGCCCTGGGCCTGCTCTTCGTCGAGCCGCCGCTCGGGTTCGGCCTGCTGGGAGGGTTGGCCCTCTTCCAGATGATCCTGCTCTTGAACGTCACCCGGTCGATGCTGAAGATGGGCGCCGGCAGCGCCATCACCGGTGCGGTCTTCAGCCCCGGGGCGCCGTTCGACGACGACGCCGGCGACGACCGGGGGGTGCTTGAGTGATGGGTGGGTTCTTGCACGTCCTGCCGGTCAACTTCTTGTTGGGCGACATCACCGTCGGTGACCATCCCCAAGGGAAGCTGTTCGGCCTGACGGTCAACTGGGACACCATCTGGGCCACCGGCGCGGCCATGCTGGTCATCATCGTCTTGGGCTTCGTCCTTCGCCGGCAGGCGACCAGTGGGGTGCCCGGCAAGCTGCAGGTCGTCTTCGAGACCGGCGTCGAGGCGGTCACCAAGCAGGTCGAGGGCTCGATCGGCCCGAGGGGGATGGCGGTCATCCCGCTCGCCGTCGCCCTGTTCCTCTTCATCTTCGTCTGCAACTTCTTCGAGATCTTCGGGCTGGGCAGCCGGTACGAGTTCCTCCTGACCCCGACCGCCGATATCAACCTGCCGCTGGCCATGGCGATCTTCGTCATCGTGCTCGTCCACATCGCCTCGGTGCGGGTCCGTGGCGTCCGCGGCTACCTCAAGCACTACCTGACCCAGCCGTTCCCGATCTTCCTGCTGCCGTTCAACCTCTTCATCAACCTGGTCGAGGAGATCGCCAAGCCGATCACCCTGGCGCTGCGGCTCTTCGGCAACCTGCTTCTCCGGGGCGCTCATGCTGTCGCTGATCGCCGCCCTCGGGGTCTGGAAGCTCGGTGGCATCCCCATCGGGGACTTCCTCACCTTCTTCATGAGCATCATCTGGAAGCTCTTCGACGTCTTCCTGATCGGCCCGATCCAGGCCTTCATCTTCGCCCTCTTGACGATCCTCTACTTCGACACGGCCATGTCCGAGCACGATGTGAAGGTCAGAGTCCATTGACATGAACGTGGCCGACGTCCACTGACCCGCTAGCGATACCAAAGGAGACACCAGACAAATGGCAGACACCCAGTCCCAGGCCATCCAGCTGGCCGGCGCCATGATCGGCGGTGGCCTGGCGCTCGGCGGCGGCGCCGTCGGTGCGGCCATCGGCGACGGCCTCGCCGGAAGCCAGACCATCGCCGGCGTGGCCCGCCAGCCCGAGGCCCAGGGTCGGCTGTTCACCATCATGTTCCTGACCGTCGGTCTGGTGGAGGCCATGTACTTCATCAACCTGGCCTTCACCGCCCTGTTCGTCTTCTCGCTGTACAAGAAGTAGCCCGCCGACGGACCGTCGTGGCCGACGACCGGCCAGCGGCGGCCCGAGGCTGGCGGCGACACCAGGCGAACCGTCCGGAACGACCCATAAGGCTGACAGCACATGCCCATTGCAACCAGCAACTTCCTGATCCCCAACGGGACCTTCATCGTCGAGCTCGTGGCCTTCGTGATCGTGCTCGCCATCGTGGCGAGGCGGATCCTGCCGCCGGTGAACAAGGCGCTGAAGGATCGGCAGGAACAGATCCGGTCCGAGCTCTTGGCGGCCGACGAGGCCAAGTCGGACGCCGCGGCGGCCGACGCCGAGCGGCGCGAGGCCCTGGAGCACGCCCGCCAGCAGGCCCGGGAGATCGTCGAGCAGGCCAACCGGACGGCCGAGCGGCTCAACGCCGAGTCGCAGGAGCGGGGCCAGTCCGAGTACGACCGGCTGGTCACGAGTGCCGAGGCCGAGGTGCAGCTGGCCCGCCAGCGGGCCGTGGAAGAGGCGGCCGCCCGGCTGGGCGACCTGGTGGTCGACGTCGTAGAGCGGATCATCGGCCGAGAGGTCGACGCCGAGGCCCACCGCGACCTGATCGACGAGGCCGTCACCGCCCTCTCCGACGACAGCGGGGCGAGCGACGCCACGGCGGCTGGAGCCGGTTCGAGGCCGTGAAGCCACGCCTGGAGGGGTACGCCGCGGCCGTCTTGGAGGCCGTCCACGGCGATGATGCGGCGCGCCTGGCCGCCGACCTGGCCGCGGTCGACCAGACCTTCCTGGCCAACCCGGCCCTCCGGTCGGCACTGACCGACACCGTCGGTTCCTCCCGCCGCCCGCCGGGCCGTGCTCGACGACCTGCTGGCCGGCAAGGTCTCGCCCGAGGCCCGTCGGGTGGCCAGCTTCGCCGCCGCGCGCGGTTCCGGCCCCCGAGGTCCCGGTGGCGCTCGACTGGCTGGCCCATCGGGCCCGCCAGTCGGCCGAGGGGCAGTCGGCGGTCGATCCGGTTCCCAGCCATCTGGCGGCCCGGGAACGGGTGGGCGGCTTCGCCGCCGCCGTCTTCGAGGACCTGCCGGTCGACCGCCTCGAAGAGGTCGAGGACGAGCTGTTCCGGTTCGCCCGGACCGTCGAGACCACCCCGCCGCTGCGCAGCGCCCTGGCCGATCGGGACCTGCCGGTCACCGTCCGCCGGGGCGTCGTCGACCAGCTCCTGGCGGGCAAGGTGCAGCCGGCCACCCTCCGGCTGGTGGAGTACGCCATCGAGGGCGGCCGGCCCCGGGACATCGTGGGCACCCTGTTCTGGTTGGTCGACCAGACGGCGGAGGCCCGCGGCTGGCGGGTGGCGCAGGTCGACTCGGCCCGAGAGGTGGACGACGACGAGCGGGCGCCTGCTGTCGAGCTCCTTGGCCCGCCTGGCCGGAGCGCCGGTCGAGCTGCAGGTGACCGTCGACCCCTCGCTGCTGGCCGGCGTGCGGGTCCGGATCGGCGATCTTCAGGTGGAGGCCACGGCCCGAGGTCGGCTGGAGGAGCTCCGCGAGCACATGGTCGTCGGGCGGCTGGGAGGACGCAGGGCTCGGCGCCGTCCAACGAGAGTTCGACACGCAGAGGGAGCAGGCTGATGGCAGAGCTGACGATCGACGCCAACGACATCACGGAGGCGCTCCGGCGCCACGTCGACGAGTACACCCCGGCGGTCGGGCACCGAGCAGATCGGGCGCGTCGTCGAGGTCGGTGACGGGATCGCCCGGGTCTCCGGGCTGCCGGGCGCGGCCGTGAACGAGCTCCTCGAGTTCGAGGACGGCACCCTGGGCCTGGCCCTGAACCTGGACGAGGACACCATCGGCGCCGTCGTCCTGGGCACAGTCGACGCCATCGAGGAGGAGCAGGTGGTCAAGGCCACCGGTGGCATCCTCTCGGTGCCGGTCGGCGACGCCCTCCTCGGCCGGGTGGTCAACGCCCTGGGCGAGCCCATCGACGGCAAGGGCCCGGTGGCCACCAACGAGACCCGGCGGATGGAGGTCCAGGCCCCCGGCATCGTCGGCCGCCAGCCGGTGGAGGAGCCCCTGCAGACCGGGATCAAGGCCATCGACGCCATGACCCCGATCGGTCGGGGCCAGCGGGAGCTGATCATCGGCGACCGCAAGACCGGCAAGACCACGGTGGCCATCGACACGATCATCAACCAGCGCGGCCAGGGCGTGAAGTGCATCTACGTGGCCATCGGCCAGAAGAACTCCTCGGTCGCCCAGACCGTGAGCACGCTGGCCGCCCACAACGCCCTCGAGTACACCGTGGTCGTGGTGGCCTCGGCCGGCGACCCGGCACCGTTCAAGTACCTGGCCCCCTACTCCGGCTGCGCCATGGGCCAGCACTGGATGGAGAACGGCCAGGCCGCGCTCATCGTCTACGACGACCTCTCCAAGCAGGCCGAGGCCTACCGGCAGGTGTCCCTGCTGCTGCGGCGCCCACCGGGGCGCGAGGCCTACCCGGGCGACGTCTTCTACCTCCACAGCCGCCTGCTCGAGCGGGCGGCCAAGCTCTCCGACGAGCTGGGTGGCGGGTCGCTGACGGCGCTGCCGATCATCGAGACCAAGGCCGGGGACATCTCGGCCTACATCCCGACCAACGTGATCTCGATCACCGACGGCCAGGTCTTCTTGGAGTCCGACCTCTTCTACGCCGGCGTCCGGCCGGCCATCAACGTCGGCAACTCGGTCAGCCGGGTCGGCGGCGCCGCCCAGGTCAAGGCCATGAAGTCGGTCTCGGGGACGCTCAAGCTGGACCTGGCCCAGTTCCGCGAGCTGGAGGCCTTCGCCACCTTCGGGTCCGAGCTGGACAAGGTCTCCCAGGCCCAGCTGGACCGGGGCTACCGCCTGACCGAGCTGCTGAAGCAGCCCCAGAACGAGCCGGTGCCGGTGGACGAGCAGGTCCTCGTGATCTACGCCGGCACCAAGGGCTGGACCGACACGGTGGCCGTCGAAGACGTCCGGCGGTTCGAGACCGAGCTGCGGGAGTACTTCCGCGGCAACCACCCCGACCTGCTCGAGTCGATCCGGAGCACCGGCAAGCTGCCGGACGAGGCCGAGCTGGACAAGGCCCTGCAGGCGTTCCTCGACGGTTTCGACACCGGGAAGGTCGACTGACCGATGGCCGGTGGCCAGGAGCGGGTGCTGCGGCGACGGATCCGCAGCGTCCAATCGACGAAGAAGATCACGAAGGCGATGGAGCTGATCGCCGCCTCCCAGATCGTCCGGTCGCTCAACCGGATGACGGCCAACCGCGCCTATCGGGCCGGGATGGCCCGGATCGTCGTGGAGGCGGCCAAGGGCGACCCGGCCGCGGCCGCCAAGCTGCTCGGGACCCCCGAGGAGATCCACCGGGTCGTCGTGCTCGCCGTCGTCGCCGATCGGGGGCTCTCCGGTCCGTACAACTCCTCGGTCCTGCGGGCCACCGAGCGGCTGGTGGCCAAGCTCCAGGGCGACGGCGTCGACGTCCGGCTCTTCACGGTCGGCAAGAAGGCCCAGTCGTACTTCCGCTTCCGCGGCCAGGACGTCGAAGCGGTCGTTCCTCGGCATCAGCGAGCGACCGACGTTCAGCGACGCCCGCGACGTGGCGGCCGCGGTGGCCAGCCCCTTCATCGCCGGTGACGTCGACCAGGTCCTCCTGGTCTCGACCCGGTACCGGTCGGCCGGCAGTCAGGTGGCCGAGATCCACCAGCTCCTCCCGCTGCCCGACCCCACCGAGTCGCCGGCCGGCGAGGCCACCGAGGCCGGCCAGACGGCCCAGGCCGAGGGCGGCGGCGGGTACACCGAGTTCGAGCCCGACGTCGAGACACTGCTGGCCGAGCTGGCCCCCAAGGCGGTCGAGTCCGAGATCTTCACCGCGATGCTGGAGGGAGCGGCCTCCTTCTTCACCGCCCAGCAGCGGGCCATGGCGGCCGCCAGCGACAACGCCGACGAGCTGATCCGCACGCTCAGCCGCATCATGAACCGCGCCCGTCAGGACGCCATCACCACCGAGATCATGGAGATCGTCGGCGGAGCGGAGGCGCTCCGCCAGTCGAAGGGAGCTTGACCCCAATGACCACCACCGCACCCGCGGCGCCGACCACCGAGAATCGTCCGCTCGAGGAGGGCCGGGTCGTCGCCATCGCCGGACCGGTCATCGACGTCGAGTTCCCGCCCCACGCCCTGCCGGAGATCAACTACGCGGTCGAGGTCGACCTCGACCTCGACGGCACCAAGGTCACCGTCTCGGCCGAGGTGGCCCAGCAGATCGGCGAAGGCCGCGTCCGCTGCGTCTGCATGCAGCCCACCGACGGTCTGGTCCGGGGCGCCCCCGTCCGCAACACCGGGCGGGGCATCGCCGTCCCGGTGGGCGACGTCGTCCTCGGCCACGTCTTCAACGTTCTCGGCCAGCCCCTCGACACCGACGACATCGGCCCGGTGGCCGAGCGCTGGGAGATCCACCGCCCGGCTCCGGACTTCGACCAGCTGGAGCCCCGGGCCCAGGTCTTCGAGACCGGGATCAAGGTCATCGACCTCCTGGAGCCCTACGTCCAGGGTGGCAAGATCGGCCTCTTCGGCGGGGCCGGCGTGGGCAAGACGGTGCTCATCCTCGAGATGATCAACCGGGTGGCCACCAACCACGGCGGTGTCTCGGTCTTCGCCGGCGTCGGCGAGCGGACCCGCGAGGGCACCGACCTCTGGCTGGAGATGAAGGAGTCCGGGGTCATGGAGAAGGCCGCCCTGGTCTACGGCCAGATGGACGAGCCGCCCGGGCGTTCGGCTGCGGGTCGGCCCTGGCCGCCCTGACGATGGCCGAGTACTTCCGGGACGTCCAGAACCAGGACGTGCTGCTCTTCGTCGACAACATCTTCCGGTTCGTCCAGGCCGGCTCCGAGGTCTCCACCCTGCTCGGCCGGATGCCTTCGGCCGTCGGTTACCAGCCCACGCTGGCCGACGAGATGGGCGAGCTGCAGGAGCGCATCACCTCCACCCGGGGCCGGTCCATCACCTCGGTCCAGGCGGTCTACGTCCCGGCGGACGACTACACCGACCCGGCCCCGTTCACCACCTTCACCCACCTCGACGCCACCACCGAGCTCTCCCGGCAGATCGCCGCCCTCGGCATCTACCCGGCCGTGGACCCGCTGGCGTCGACCTCGAACATCCTCGCCCCCGAGGTCGTCGGCGAGCGCCACTACGCCGTGGCCCGCCAGGTCCAGGGTGTCCTCCAGCGCTACAAGGAGCTCCAGGACATCATCGCCATCCTCGGTCTCGACGAGCTCTCCGAGGAGGACCGGGTCACCGTTTCGCGGGCCCGGAAGATCCAGCGGTTCCTGTCCCAGCCGTTCAACGTCGGGCGAGGTCTTCACCGGCCTGAAGGGCGTGACCGTTCCGGTCGCCGAGACCGTGGAGTCCTTCGAGGCCCTGGTCAAGGGCGACCTCGACGAGGTCCCCGAGCAGGCCTTCTTGAACGTCGGCGGGGCCGAGTCGGTGCTGGAGAAGGCCCGCTCCCTGGAGGGCGGCGACAGCTGATGGCCGACGGCGTGTTCACGGTGATCGTCGTCACCCCCGAGGAGCGGTTGCTCGAGGTGGCGGCCCGGGCGCTGGTCCTGCGGACCTCCGACGGCGAGCTCACCATCCTCGACGGTCACACCCCGCTCGTCACCGACGTGGTGCCCGGCGACGTCCGGGTGGACGTCGACGAGGGCGAGCCGGTCCACCTGGCCGTCCACGGCGGCTTCCTCCAGGTCGAGACGGGCACCGGGCTGACCGGCGAAGGCGACGAGGGCGACGAGGGCGTGAAGAGCGAGCGTTCCACCCGGGCCACCCTGCTCGCCGGGATCGCCGAGCTGTCCGACCGGATCGACGTAGCCCGGGCCCAGGAAGCCAAGGCCACGGCCGAGGTCCGGGTGGAAGAGCTGCGGGCCGCCGGACGGACCTCCGGTTCGGCCAGTTCGACGGCGTCGGCCGATGGTGAGCCGTTGACGGCCGAGGACGTCGAGTTGGCGTCGGCCGAGGCCGCGCTCCGGCGGGCCGAGGTGCGCCTCGAGGTCGCCGGCGTCACGGCGTAGCCGCTGCCACTGGGTAGGTAGCCTTCGTACGGCCCGGGTCGGGCGAGGACGAGGAGGCGGCGATGGCCGGCGAGATCACGGTGACGAGCGACCACTTCGCCGACGACGGGACGATCCCGACGTCGGCGGCCCACACCTACGGCGGCGGCGAGAACCGCAGCCCGCACCTGGCGTGGGCCGGCCTACCGGAGGGCACGAAGAGCGTCGCCGTGACCATCTGGGACCCCGACGCGCCCACCGGGATCGGTTTCGTCCACTGGGTACGGTTCGACATCCCGCCGGACGTCTCGTCGTTCGACGAGGGGGCGGGGACCGAGGACGGCCAGTGGGTCGACGGGTTCACCGACTGGGGCGAGACCGGGTACGGCGGCATGGCGCCACCGCCCGGCGACGAGCCGCACCACTACATCGTCACCGTCTACGCCCTCGGCACCGAGTCGCTCGGCCTCGACGAGACGACGACGTACGCCAAGTTCAAGTTCATGTCCCGCGAGCACCTGCTCGGGACAGGCACGATCACCGGGCGGTTCGGCATCCCGGCCTGAGCGCCGGATCGGTCGGGACCACCGGATCGTCGCCGGAGCCGCCGCGGCGAACCGGCGTCAGGTGAACGGGATGGCGCTGTACTCGGCCAGCTTGGCCAGGGGGTGGCTGGCGTCGATCTTGCGGAGCGTGCCGGACTTCGAGCGCATCACGAGGGACTGGGTGCTCGCGCCGAAGTCGTGGTACCGGACGCCCTGCAGCAGCTCGCCGTCGGTGATGCCGGTGGCGGCGAAGAAGCAGTTGTCGCCCTGGACGAGGTCCTCGGTGGTGAGGACGGCGTCGAGGTCGTAGCCGGCGTCGAGCGCGGCCTTGCGCTCCTCGTCGTCGCGGGGCCAGAGCCGACCCTGTATCTCCCCGCCCATGCACTTGAGGGCGGCCGCCGCGAGCACGCCTTCGGGCGTGCCGCCGATACCGAACAGGATGTCCACGCCGGCGCCCGGCCAGCCGGTGGCGATAGCGCCGGCGACGTCGCCGTCGGTGATCAGCCGGATGCGGGCACCCGAGGCGCGGACCTCGGCGATGAGATCCTCGTGGCGGGGTCGGTCGAGGATCACCGCGGTCAGGTCGTTCACCGGGAGGCCGACGGCCCGGGAGAGGGCGCGGAGGTTCTCGGTCGGCGTCCGGTTGACGTCGACGGACCCGCGCCCGCGAGGGCCGACGGCGATCTTCTCCATGTAGACGCACGGTCCTGGGTCGAACATCGTGCCGCGCTCGGACGCGGCGATGACGGCCAGCGCGCCGCCGCGGCCGAGCGCCGTCGGCGTCGTCCCGTCGATCGGGTCGACGGCGATGTCGGTCGGCGGCGGCAGCCCGTCACCGATGCGCTCCCCGTTGAACAGCATCGGGGCGCAGTCCTTCTCGCCTTCGCCGATGACGACGACGCCGTCCATGGAGACCGTCTGGAGGACGACGCGCATGGCGTTGACCGCGGCGCCGTCGGCCCCCTCCTTGTCCCCCCGACCCATCCACCGGCTGGCCGCCATGGCGGCGGCTTCGGTGACGCGGACCAGCTCCATGGCCAGGTTGCGGTCGGGGGCCTGCGGTTCGCTGCTCACGGGGCCAGACCCTAGCGGCTGTGTCCCGGTCGGACCGCTGACCAGCACCGGCGCGCCGCCCTGACCAGGGTCGTAGGAGGAACGGTCAGCGGGCCGCCATAATTGGGCCCGATGGACCCGACCCCCCTCCAGGACCGTTTCGTCATCCGACCCAACGGCCCGCTCGGAGGGACGGTCCGGGCGGGCGGGGCGAAGAACTCGGCACTCAAGCTGATGGCCGCCTGTCTGCTGGCCGAGGGCCGCCACGAGCTGGCGAACGTGCCGCGGATCGCCGACGTCGACACGATGGCCGAAGTGCTCGCCGCCCTCGGCGCCACCGTCGAGCGGCGGGAGGACGGGGTGCTCGTCGTCGACTCGCCGTCACCGACCGCTCTGGTGCCGGAGGCTCCGTACGACCTCGTCGAGCGGATGCGGGCGTCGATCGTCGTCCTCGGGCCGCTGCTGGCCCGGTGCGGCCACGCCCGGGTGTCGATGCCCGGCGGTGACGACTTCGGCGACCGGCCGATCGACTTCCACCTGCACGGCCTCGGGGCGATGGGCGCCCGCTTCGAGACGGCGCACGGCTACGTCGAGGGCACGGTCGACGGTGGTCCGTCCGGCGCCGGCCGGCTGGTCGGCACCCGCGTCGTGCTCGAGTACCCGAGCCACACCGCGACCGACAACCTTCTCATGGCCGCGGTCCTGGCCAAGGGGACGACGGTGATCGAGAACGCGGCCCGCGAGCCTGAGGTCTGCGACCTGGCCAACTTCCTCAACTCGATGGGGGGCTGCGTGCGCGGCGCCGGTACGTCGCGGATCGAGGTCGAAGGGGTCGAGGCGCTCCAGCCGGCCGCCCACACCGTCATCGCCGACCGCGTCGTCGTCGCCACCTACCTGGCCGCAGTCGGCCTGGCCGGCGGCGAGATCGTCGTCGAGGACGCCCGGGCCGAGCACGTCGAGATGCTGCTGCGCAAGATGACCGAGATGGGGCTGCGGGTCGAGCAGCGGCCCGACGGGCTGCTCGCCGCCGCGCCCGGGCGGCTCCGGTCGGTGGACGTCTCGACGCTGCCGTACCCGGGGGTGGCGACCGACTACAAGCCGCTGCTCGTCACGATGCTGACGGTGGCCGACGGCGTCGGGATCGTCACCGAGAACCTCTTCTCCGGCCGCTTCCGCTACGTCGACGAGCTCCGGCGGATGGGCGCCGACCTGCGCACCGAGGGCCACCACGCGGTCGTCCGCGGCGTGCCGCGCCTCTCCGGCGCCCGGGTACGGGCCTCCGACATCCGGGCCGGCGCCGCGCTCGTGCTGGCCGGCCTGGTCGCCGACGGGGAGACGGAGGTCGCCGGCGCCCGCCACGTCGACCGTGGCTACGAGGATCTCGCCGGTGCCCTGCAGTCCCTCGGGGCCAAAGTGTCCCGGCCGTGACGCGTTCGTCGCGCGACCCCGACACCCTCCTCGCGCGAAGCTCGCAAGGGCGACCGGGTGGCGCTGGCCCGGCTGCTCTCGATCGTCGAGCGCGGCGGCGAGCCGAGCCGCGTCCTCGCCCGCCTGGCCTACCGAGAGCCGCCGCCGTACACGGTCGGGCTGACGGGGGCCCCGGGCGCCGGCAAGTCGACGCTGACCAACCGGCTGATCGCGGCGGCCCGTGGCGGTTGGCCGCCGGTGTCGGCCGCCGGGGAGGTCGGCGATGCCGACCCCGAGCCGATCGACCAGGTCGCGGTCGTCGCCGTCGACCCGTCGTCGCCGTTCACCGGCGGCGCCATCCTGGGCGACCGCGTCCGCATGCAGGACCACGCCACCGACCCGTCGGTGTTCGTCCGGTCGATGGCCACCCGCGGGCACCTCGGCGGGCTGACCCTGGCGGTCCCCGAGGCCGTCCGGGTCCTCGGGGCGGCCGGGCTGCCGGCGGTCATCGTCGAGACGGTCGGCGTCGGTCAGATGGAGGTGGACGTGGCGTCGGCCGCGGACACGACCGTCGTCGTCGTCACCCCCGGGTGGGGCGACTCGATGCAGGCGAACAAGGCCGGGCTGCTGGAGGTGGCCGACATCTTCGTCGTCAACAAGGCGGACCGCCCGGGGGCTCGAGAGGCGCGCCGGGACCTCGACCAGATGCTCGACCTGTCGATGACCGGCGACTGGCGGCCGCCGATCGTCGAGACGGTCGCCGCCACCGGTGAAGGCGTCGCCGAGCTCTGGGCGGAGGTGGCCCGGCACCGGGCGCACCTCGTCGGGTCCGGCCGGCTCGTCGAGCGGCGCCGGGACCGGCTGGGCGAGGAGCTGCGGCGGGTGCTGACCGCCCGGCTGCGGCGCCAGGTCGATGAGCTGACCACCGGCCCGGGCTTCGCGGCCGAGGTGGCCAAGTTGGTCGACGGCCGGGTCGACCCGTACGACGCGGCCGACGAGCTGCTCGGTCGGGCCCCGGAGCCCGAGTGAGCGCCGGCGCCCCCGGACCGAGCCGACCGCCGTCGGGTACGGTGCCGGGGTGACCGACGACGTCTTCGTTACTGTCGACCGGCGACCGGACGGGGTCGCCCTCGTCCGGCTGGACCGGCCGAAGGCCAACGCCCTCTCCGGTGAGCTGTTGCAGCAGCTGCGGCGGGCGGCCGAGGAGCTGGCCGCCGACCCGCCGGGTGCGGTCGTCTTGTGGGGCGGCGAACGCATCTTCGCGGCCGGCGCGGACATCGTGCAGATGGAGGATGGCGGCGCGGAGGCCGTCAGTGCCAACTTCGCGGCCACCACCGGCGCCCTGGCCGGGTTGCCGCGGGTGACGATCGCGGCCATCAACGGCTACGCGCTCGGCGGTGGGCTCGAGCTGGCCCTCGCCTGTGACCTGCGGATCTGTGCCGACGACGCCAAGCTCGGCCTGCCGGAGATCCAGCTCGGGGTGATCCCCGGCGGCGGCGGTACCCAGCGGTTGGCCCGGCTGGTCGGCGCCGGGCGGGCCAAGGAGCTCGTGCTCACCGGTCGCCACGTGCGAGCCGAGGAGGCGCTGGCCATCGGGCTCGTCAACCGGGTCGTGCCGAAGGCCGACCACATCGACGAGGTCCTCCGGTTCGCGGCCACGCTGGCGGCCGGCCCGCTGCTGGCCCAGGCGGCGGTCAAGACGGCCATCGACGAGGGGCTGCAGACGACGCTGGAGGAGGGTCTGGCCATCGAGGCGAGGCAGTTCGTCGCCATCAGCGAGACCGAGGACGCCGACCGGGGCATCAGCTCGTTCGTCGAGCACGGGCCCGGCAAGGCGACGTTCGTCGGCCGGTGACAAGCGCACTCCCGGTCGGGCCGACGGACGGGTCGTTCGACCCGTCCGCCCGTTGGTTCCAGCACGCGGTCTTCTACGAGGTCTTCATCCGCGGCTTCTACGACGCCAACGGCGACGGCACCGGAGACCTGCGGGGACTGCGCGCCAAGCTCGACTACCTGCAGTGGCTGGGGATCGACTGCCTGTGGCTCCTGCCGTTCTACCCGTCGCCCTTCAAGGACGGCGGCTACGACATCAGCGACTTCTTCAACGTCCATCCCGACTACGGGACGCTCGGCGACGTCGTCGGCCTGCTGGAAGACGCCCACCGCCGCGGCATCCGGGTCATCGCCGACCTCGTCATGAACCACACGAGCGACCAGCACCCGTGGTTCGTCGAGTCCCGCTCCAGCCGGACAAACTCGAAGGCCGACTGGTACGTCTGGAACGACGACGACCAGCGGTGGCCGGAGGCCCGGGTCGTCTTCACCGACGTCGAGCGGTCGAACTGGACGTGGGACGACACCCGTCAGCAGTACTACTGGCACCGCTTCTACTCCCACCAGCCGGACCTCAACTACGACAACCCCGAGGTGGCCGACGCCATGCTCGAGCTCGTCCGGTTCTGGCTCGATCTCGGCTTCGACGGCTTCCGTCTCGACGCGGTGCCGTACCTCTACCAGCGCGATGGGACGGCCGGCGAGCACCTGCCGGAGACCCACGCGTACGTCAAGCGGATCCGCAAGCAGCTGGAGGTCGACTATCCCGGACGGATCCTGCTGGCCGAGGCCAACGGCTGGCCGGCCGACGTGGCCGACTACTTCGGCGACGGCGACGAGTGCCATCTCTGCTTCCACTTCCCGCTGATGCCGCGGCTGTTCATGGCGGTGCGGCGCGAGCAGCGCTATCCGATCACCGAGATCCTCAGCCAGACGCCGGAGCTGCCGGACGGCTGCCAGTGGGCGATCTTCCTGCGCAACCACGACGAGCTGACGCTCGAGCAGGTCAGCGACGAGGACCGGGACTACCTGTTCGCCGAGTACGCCAAGGACCCGCGGATGAAGCGGCACATGGGTATCGGCCGCCGGTTGGCCCCGCTGCTCGACGGCGATCGCCGGCTGGCCGAGCTGCTCTACGCGCTCCTGCTGTCGTTGCCCGGCAGCCCGGTCATCTACTACGGCGACGAGCTGCTGATGGGCGACAACATCTACCTCGGCGACCGCGACTCGGTGCGCACGCCGATGCAGTGGTCGCCGGACCGCAACGGCGGGTTCTCCCAGGCCGACTTCGCCCAGCTCTACCTGCCCCCGCTCATGGACCCGGTCTACGGCTACGACGCGGTCAACGTCGAGTCCCAGCGCCGCAACCCCGGCTCGTTCCTCCACTGGCTCCGCGGCATGCTCGTCGAGCGACGTTCGCTGCCGGTGCTCGGCGTCGGGGCGATGGAGGTACTGAGCTGCCCGAACCCGTCGATCCTGGCGTACGTCCGCTACGGCGAGGTCGCCGACGTCCGGGTCACCGAGCCGGTGCTGCTGGAGGCAACCCATCCTGACCTCGCCGAGTGGGGGCCGTGGGAGGAGACGGCCCGCACGGTGCCGGCCGACAACGAGGAGTCCGGCCAGGCCGCCCGCCGGGACCAGGCAGTCCTCTGCGTGCACAACCTCAGCCGGTTCGCCCAGCCGGCCGAGCTGCAGCTCGGCCGCTGGGCCGGGTCGGTGCCCGTCGAGGTGCTCGGCCGGGTCCCGTTCCCGGCCATCACCGAAGAGCCGTACACGATCACCCTCGGCCCGTACGGCTACCTCTGGTTCGACCTACTCGACCCGGCTCCACCCCCGGAAGACGCCGGTTCGTGACGTGGGACCCGGCGTCGTGATCGGCTCGCTGCTCGAGCTCACCGACGACCGCCGGGCGGCCCTGTCCCGGTTGGTTGCGGCCTGGGTCGACCAGCGTCTGGGGATCGGGAGCCGGCACGACGGTGATGACGCCCAGGGCGACGACGGACCGTCGCCGGCGGTTGACCCGGCTTCGGTGACCGTCCGCCAGGTCGAGGTGCTCCGGTCCGGGCGACCGGGCGTGCTCGACGTCATCGCCGACGTCGACGGGCGGCTGGCTCACGTCGTTCTCGGTCTGCGCCGCCCGGGGGAGGAGGTCCACCTGTTGCGGGCGGCCGACCAGCCGGTCCTCGGACTGCTCGAGGACGACGACGGGCTCGCGCTCGTCGTCGACGGCCTCCGCGACGCCGAGGTCGCCCCGCTGGTCCTGGCGGCGTTGGCCGGCGAGACCGCGGACCCCGGGCCGGTCGTCTCGCTCGTCGACGACGACGAGGCGACGACGCTGGCCGTCGGTCAGCGGTCGCTGACCGTGTTCCCATGGCTGCGTCCCGAGCCGCATCCCGGTGTCGGGCTGCTCGTCGCCCTCGACGACGCCGGCTTCAACCACCTCGCGGCGCCGCTCGCCCTCTGGCGACGGGGCGGTCTCGACCTCGGCCTCGTCCAGGAGCAGCTGGCCGGGAGCGCCGAAGGCTGGGCTCTCGCCCTGACGTCGCTCCGCGACCTCTACGCCCGTGGCGGCCGGCCCGAGGACGCCGGCGGCGACTTCGGCCCGGAGGCCCGGGCCCTCGGCACGATGACCGCCCGCATGCACCTCGCGCTCGACCGGGCGTTCGGCCGCCGGACGGACGACGTCGCCGACTGGGTGGACGTCGTCGAGGCCTCGATCGCCGCTGCCCCCGCCGCCGGCCCGCGAGCCGTCGTCGAGCCGCCGGCGGCCGGCCCGGACGCTGCCGACGCGCTCCGTTCGCTGCGAGAGGCCGACCTGCGAGCGCCGGCCATCCGGACGCACGGCGACTTCCATCTCGGCCGGATGGCTCGCACGGACCTCGGTTGGGTTGTCGCCGACTGCACGCCCGGCGGCGCGCCCCCCGGGTCGATGGCGCCGGACATGCGCTCACCGCTCGCCGACGTGGCTGATGTGCTCTGGTCCCTCCACCGCGTCGCCCAGGTCGCAACGTCGGACCGTGACCCGGCCGACCGGGCGGCCGTCGCACCGCTGGCCGAGGCGTGGGAGGTGCGCAACCGTCGGGCGTACATGGTCGGCTACGTCGCCACGCCGGGCATCGGGGGACTGGTGCCGTCCAACCGGGACCACCTCGTCGCCCTCGTCGCCGCCTTCGAGCTGGCCCGCGACGCCCGCCAGCGGCCGGCGGTCTAGCTCTTTCTGCGCGCTCGGCCCGCTCGGGTCGGCGCTGTCCGGCCCGACGGGCGCGTTGTGGAAGGGTGGGACGATGCGGCTCGGCCTGCTGACCGGTGGCGGTGACTGCCCGGGGCTGAACGCCGTCATCCGGGCGGTGGTGCTCACCGGCCACGAGATCCACGGCGACGACGTCGTCGGGTTCCTCGACGGTTGGCGAGGGGTGGTGGACGGCCGTTCGGTCGACCTGGAGCCGGACCGCTGCCGGGACCTGTTGACCCTCGGCGGCACGATCCTCGGCACGTCGCGCACGAACCCGTTCGCCAGTGACGACGGCGCGGACCGGGTCGTCCACACGTTGGCCGCAAGGGGCATCGACGCCATCGTGGCGATCGGCGGGGACGACACGCTCGGGGTCGCCGACCGGCTCGGGCCGCTCGGCGTGGCCGCGGTCGGCGTGCCGAAGACGATCGACAACGACCTGGCCGGGACGGAAGTGACGTTCGGCTTCGACACCGCGGTCCAGACGGCCACTGACGCGATCGACCGGTTGCGGACGACCGCGGAGTCCCACCACCGGGTCATCGTCTGCGAGGTGATGGGCCGGCACGTCGGCTGGATCGCCACGCACGCCGGCATCGCCGCCGGTGCGGCCGAGATCCTCGTCCCGGAGGTGCCGTTCGACCTCGACGCCGTCTGCGCCCGACTGGTGCGCCGGCACGAGCGCGGCCAGTACTCCTCGATCGTCGTCGTCTCCGAGGGGGCCTTGCCCGCCGCCGGGCCCCATCTCGAGTCGGCCCGGTCAGCGACGTCGTCGGACGCGGTCGACCAGTTCGGTCACGCCCGGCTCGGCGGCGTCGGGGCGTGGCTGGCCGACGAGATCGAACGGCGGACCGGCTTCGAGTCCCGCCAGACCACCCTCGGGCATATCCAGCGCGGTGGGACGCCGACGGCCTACGACCGGGTGCTCGCCACTCGCTTCGGCGTCGCCGCGGTCGGGGCCGTGCACGACGGCGATTTCGGCACGATGATGGCCCTCCAGGCCGGCGCCATCGTCCGGATCCCGCTCTCGGCGGCGGTCGGGGTCCCAAAGACGCTCGACCGGCGGCTGCTCGACGATGTCGCCGCGCCGTTCCTCGGCTGATCGGCGACGGCGGGGCCGGGCCCCGGCCGGTCAGGCGGTCAGGCGGTCAGGCTGGTGGGGACGGCCACCCGGAGATGCTCGGCGGCCTGCTCGGGGTTGACGACGTTGATGGCCACGCCGGTCCCCATCTCGAAACCGGCCCGGGTGGTGGCCTTCGGCCAGACGTGGACGTGCCAGTGGAACGGCTCGTTGACCCGGTAGGGGGCAGAGTGGAAGACGAGGTTGTAGGCGACCTCGCCGATGAGGTGCTGGAGCTGGCCGAGGCACGCCTTGAGGGCGAGGCCCACGGAGACGAGATCCTCGGTCGAGCTGCGGTGGAGGTGGGGGCTGTGGGCGCGGGGGATGACGAGCATCTCGTACGGCGTCGCGCTCCAGAACGGACAGACGACGACGGCGCGGTCGTCGGCGTAGATGACGCGGTAGCCCTCCGACTCCTCGGCGTCGACGGTCGTACAGAGCAGGCAGCTGCCGGCGAACCGGGCGAACCGGGCCTGCTCCTCGGCCAGCTCTCGCGGCACGAACGACATGCCCATCAGCTGACCGTGCGGGTGGTCGAGCGACGCACCGGCCTCCCGGCCGGAGTTCACGATGGCTTGGCTGTAGCGGAGCGTCGACCGCTGCGAATGCTCCTCGATCCGGTCTCGCAGTGCGGCCATGACCAGGCCCGTCTGCTCGTCGGAGAGCATCGACCAGGACGCGTCGTGCTCCGGCGAGAGAATCAGGACCTCGTGGATGCCGCCGGCGGTCGCCTGGGTGAAGACCGGGCCGCGGTTGGTGACCACGAACGGCTCGTCGCCGGAGAACGCCGGGTAGAGGTTCGGGACGACCCGGACGAGCCAGGCACCGGTCGGCCCGTACGTCTCGAGCGCCGGCGGGCTCGCCTCTTCGTGACCCGGGCAGAACGGGCACGGGCGGCTGGTGTCGACCTGGCCTTTGGACGCCGAGAGGACGAACGCGGCCGGTCGCTGGGCCCGCAGGGTGCTGACGACAACCCACCGGCCCGACAGGGGGTCGAGCCGGAGCTGGTTGATCTGCGCCCTGTTCTGGTCGTCGATCACCATCCGTCTACCCTGCTTCCCTGGCTTCCGTCGTCTCTCGACCACCGCCGCCGAAAGTGGTCTTGTTCCACGGTACAACGCGGTGGTGCCCCGTCGTTACCGCGCGGTCGCATTAACTGTCCGCCGGCTGCCCGGGGAACAATGGGCTGGTGACCACTGCCCGCCCCGCCGCCGGCGCCGTGCTGGCCGCCGGCGCCGTCCACCACCGGCCGACCGGTGCGGGGTTCGACGTCGTCCTCCTGCTCCATGTCGTCTGCGTTGTCGTCGGCGTCGGCTCCGTCGTCGTCAGCGGCGTGCAGGCGCGCCGACTGGGGCGGGTCGGGGCCGGCCCGGTCCCGGCCGACCTGCGGGGCTACTTCGCACCCGGCCCGAACTGGGCCGGACGGGTTCTCTACGGCGTGCCGGTCTTCGGCTTCGTCCTACTCGGGATGTCCGACGGGTTCTTCGAGCTGGCCGACGGCTGGATCCTCTACGGCTTCGTCCTGTGGATCCTCGCCATCGCCGTCGCCGAGGGCGTCCTGTGGCCGACGGAACGGCGCATCCGGACCGCCATCGCCGCTGGCCCGGACACCGAGCTCGCCACGGCGGTCGGCGCCGAATGCCGGCAGCTCGTCTGGCTGTCGGCCGGTCTCGTCGTCGTTCTCGTCCTGGCGACCGTGCTGATGGTCGCCCAGCCCTAACTGGAACGGTCGACGGCGTCGGCCAGCAGCTGCCGGGCCTCGTCGACCCGGCCTTCTTGGACGAGCCGGGGGAGCGGACCGTCGAGCACGGCCGGCCAGTCGACCGCCGAGGTCGGCCGGCCGGCCGCCTGCAGGCGCCGGCGGGCCTCGTCGAGCAGGCCGGCGAGGTCGCCGAGGCCGGGCCCCAGCGCGTCGGCCGCCCGGCGGCGGAGCCAGATGGCGAGGGCGGGACTGGCGCCGCCGGTGGAGACCGCGACGCTGACCGGCCCGTCGCGGTGGACCGACGGCAGGTGGAACGTGCACCGGCCCGGGTCGTCGGCGCTGTTGACCCAGATCGCCGCGGCGTCCGCGTCGGCGGCGACCGCGCCGTCGACCTCGGCGATCCCGGTGGCGGTGACGACGAGGCGATAGCCGGCCGCCTCGCCGGCCCGGTACCGACGGCGCCGGACGGTGACCGATCCCGGGCGCCCGGGCGTGGCGGCGTGGCCGGGATCGGCCAGGGCGTCGATCGTTGCGTCGACGTCAGGGGCGACGACGGTCACCTCGGCTCCAGCGGCGACCAGGCCGGCGACCTTGCCGGCGGCGACCGTCCCACCGCCGACGACGAGGCAGGGCCGGCCGGAGACGACGAGGCTGACGGGGTAGAGGAGCGGGTCGGCGGGCACTGCGGCAGTCAGACGGGGCCGGATCAGGCCGGGCCCGTCAGGCCGGGCTGGCGCCCGAGAGCTGACCGTCGGCGTCCTGGCCGGCCGCGCTGGCGAGGTCGGGCCGCCCGACCATGCCGGCGGCGACGGTGGCGTTCGTCGCCTCGTCGACGAGGACGAAGCTGCCGGTGATGCGGTCGCGCCGGTACGGATCGGCGGCCAGTGCGGTGGCGGTCGTCAGCGTGACGATGCCGATGTCGTTGTCCGTGAGCTCGTCGGCGTCGTCCAGCACGAGCCGGTTGACGTCGAGCCGGCCCTGGACGCCGATGATCCGGGCCGGCGTCGTGCGGGTGGTGTGCTTGACCCGCAACCGGTCGCCGGCCCGCAGCGGCCGGTCGCCGAACCAGCAGACCGTGGCTTCGAGCTCCGTCAGTCACCGTCGGCGGGTCGGCCGCGGTGGCGATGAGGTCGCCTCGGGACACGTCGAGGTCGTCGGCGAGGTGGACGGCCACGGAGATCCCGACCGGCGCCACGTCGAGCGGGCCGTCGAAGGTCTCGATCTTCGTGATCGTCGTCGCCCGGCCCTCCGGCAGGACGACGACCCCGTCCCCCGGACGCAGCGGCGCGCCGTTGACCATGCCGGCGTAGCTCCGGCCGCCGCCCTTGTGGCGCAGGACCCACTGGACCGGGAGCCGGCCACCGGCGCCGGGCTGTGAGCCGTCGGCGGTCGCCCAGCTCGCCCGCCGGCGCGCTCTCGAGCGCGGCCAGCACGGTCGGTCCGTCGTACCAGGCGGCCGCGTCGGACGGTTCGACGACGTTGTCGCCGTGGAGCGCGGACGCCGGGATCACGGTGCACGAGCGGACGCCGAGCTGGTCGGCCAGCGTGGCCATCTCGTCGGCCACCTGGCGGTACGCCGCCTCGTCCCAGCCGACCAGGTCCATCTTGTTGGCGCAGACGATGAACTGGTCGACGCCGAGGAGGGCGGCGATACAGGCGTGGCGCCGGGTCTGCTCGCGCAAACCGGACGATGCGTCGACGACGACGAGGGCGAGGTCGGCCGTCGACGCGCCGGTCGCCATGTTCCGGGTGTACTGGACGTGGCCGGGACAGTCGGCGATGACGAACTTGCGCTTCGGCGTCGCCGCGTAGCGGTAGGCGACGTCGATCGTGATGCCCTGTTCGCGCTCGGCTCGCAGCCCGTCGGTGACGAACGACAGGTCGACCTCGCCGATGCCTCGCTTGGCCGACGCCGCGGCCACCGCCTCGACCTGGTCGTCGAAGAGCTGGCGGGTGTCGAAGAGGAGCCGCCCGATCAGCGTCGACTTGCCGTCGTCGACCGACCCGACGGCGGCGAAGCGGAGGAGGTCCATGACGCCCCCCAGCCCATCGACGGCGTGATCGTCGGTGGCCGACGGGCCGGTGCCGTTGGTGCTGGTCGGCTCGCCGGCGGCGGCGGGTGCGGCGTCACCGCCTGCGGGGGCCGGCACGGCCTAGAAGTACCCTTCGCGCTTTCGGTCCTCCATCGCCGTCTCGGAGAACCGGTCGTCGGCCCGGGTTGCCCCGCGCTCGGACACCCGGGACGCCGCCACTTCGACGATGATCTCCTCGATCGTCGTCGCGCCCGAGCGGACGGCGCCGGTGCAGGTGGCGTCGCCGACGGTCCGGAAGCGGACGGTCTCTTCGACCGCCTGCTCGTCGGGTCCCGGCGTCACCCATTCGCTGACCGCCAGCAGCATGCCGTCGCGCTCTACGACAGGGCGGCGGTGCGAGAAGTAGATCGACGGCAGCGGGATGCCCTCGCGGCCGATGTACTGCCAGATGTCGAGCTCGGTCCAGTCCGACAGCGGGAACGCCCGCAGGCTCTCGCCGGGGAGCACCTTGCCCTGGTAGAGCTGCCACAGCTCCGGGCGCTGGCGCTTGGGGTCCCACTGGCCGAACGCGTCCCGGAACGACAGGACGCGCTCCTTGGCCCGAGCCTTGTCCTCGTCGCGCCGGGCACCGCCGATGGCGGCGTCGAACTGGTTGTCGGTGAGCGCGTCGAGCAGGGTCGTCGTCTGCAGTCGGTTGCGCATGCCGCCGGGCCCGGGATCGGCCACCCGGCCCTGGTCGATGGAGTCCTGCACGCTCGCCACGATCAGTCGCTCGCCGAGCAGGGCGACCTGCTGGTCGCGGTAGTCGATGACGTCACGGAAGTTGTGACCGGTGTCGACGTGGAGAACCGGGAACGGGAAGCCGCCCGGCCGGAACGCCTTGACGGCCAGGTGGAGGAGGACGGCCGAGTCCTTCCCACCGCTGAACAGCAGGACCGGCCGCTCGCATTCGGCGGCCACCTCGCGCATGATGAAGATGGCGTGGGACTCGAGGAGGTCGAGGTGGTCGACGACGGGACCGGACGCGGGCGTGAACGATGGCGGAGCCTCGGTGGTGAAGATCTCGGTCGTGCTCATCGTAAAATCCCTGTTCCCTGATCTGGCCGGTCGCGCCCGGCGGGCAGGCGCTCCCACCGGAGAGGCCGACGAGCCCTCGTCGGGCTCGCTGACCCCCCTGAATACTTGACCGTTTTGGTCATGTATACTTTGGGTCCTCGGAGCCGACAAGTCAAGGCACGCCGAACCGAGCGGACAGTGCACCGGCCGTCGACGGCTCTCCGTACAAGTAAAGCGTGCGGAGGTCGACCGTCGTACCGGTGGCGGGCCGACAGGGCTGGATCGACGGGACCGAAGGGAGGACCGGTGAACGAGACCACGGCAACCGTGCCTGAGGAGATCACCGAGGAGCTCCGCTCGGTGGACGCCCGGCTGGCGACGGCCCCGGCGTCCAAGGCCATCGAATGGGCCGTCGACCGGTTCGGAAAGGAGCTCGTCCTCGCCGCGTCGTTCCAGGACGTCGCCCTCATCGACCTGGCCGTCAAGGTCGAGCCGGCCATCGAGGTCGTCTTCTTGGACACCGGGGCCCACTTCCCCGAGACCCTCGAGTTCGTCGAGGAGGTCCGAGCCCTCTACGACCTGAACCTGACCGTCACCCACCCGGGCCCCGACGCCGACGAATGGCCGTGCGGCTCCGCCCAGTGCTGCCAGTTCCGCAAGGTGGCGCCGCTGCGGCGGGCGTTGGCCGGCAAGGGAGCCTGGCTGACGTCGCTCAAGCGGGTCGACGCGCCGACCCGAGCGGCCGCCCCGGTCGTCGGTTGGGACGACGGCTTCGGGCTCGTCAAGGTCAACCCGATCGTCACGTGGACCGACGACGACGTCGCCAGCTACCTCGTCGACCACGACCTGCCGGTCCATCCGCTCGTCTCCAAGGGCTACCTGTCGATCGGCTGCGCCCCGACGACGCGGCCGGTGGCCGACGGGGAGGACCCACGGGCGGGACGGTGGTCGGGATCCGGCAAGGTCGAGTGCGGACTGCACGAGTCCTAGCGATGCCCCGCGACCTCGACAACCCGTACGGCATCCAGTTCCGCGGTCGTGAGCGGGCGATGCGGTTCATCAACCCGTACCGCCACATCGGCGAGCTGAACGACAACGAGCAGATGAAGTTGGCCCGCCACCCGTTCGAGGTGGCCCAGGCCATCGTGGAGAAGTACTCGAAGGATGGCATCGCCGCCCTCAACGCCGTCCCCGGCGAGGTCGAGCGGTTGAAGTGGGTCGGCCTGTACCCCCAGCGGCAGGGCGGCGACGCGTTCATGATGCGGATCAAGGTCCCCGGCGGCGTGCTCACCGCGCCCCAGGTCCGCGAGATCGGGGTCGCCGCCGACGCGTTCGGCGAGGGCCCTGACGACAGCCCGGTCTTCGGCAACCGGTACGCCGACATCACCACCCGCCAGACGATCCAGCTGCACTGGCTCCGGATCGAGGACATCCCGAGGATCTGGCAGCGGTTCTGGGAGGTCGGCCTGACCACCGTCCAGGCCTGCGGCGACTCGGCCCGGAACGTCTGCTCGTGCCCGGTCTCCGGCGTCGACGCCGACGAGGTCGTCGAAGCCCTGCCGGTCGCCCAGGCCATCTCCGCGTTCTTCACGGGCAACCGCGAGTACGCCAACCTGCCCCGGAAGTTCAAGATCGCCGTCACCGGCTGCCTCGAGGACTGCGCCCGGGTCGAGATCGACGACATCGGGCTCTGGCCGGGGCGCCTGGCCGACGGCACCGTCGGTTTCAACGTGCTCGCCGGCGGCGGCCTCTCCGACGGGGAGCGGATGGCGTCGGACATCGACGTCTTCATCCGCCCGGATCAGGCCGTTGAGTTGACGCGGGCCATCGCCCAGCTCTTCGGCGAGCTCGGTAACCGCGAGAACCGTGGGTTGGCTCGGATGCGATACCTCGCCCAGGAGCTCGGGCCGGAGGGGTTCCGGGCCGAGCTGGCCGAGCGGGTCCGGTTCGATCTCGTCCCGGCCGGCGAGGAGCTGACCCGGCGGTTCCGGGGTGACCACGTCGGGGTCCACCACCAGAAGCAGGACGGGCTGTTCTACGTCGGCTGTTCCGTCCCGGTCGGGCGGATGCGCGGCATCGAGCTCGTCGAAGCCGCCCGACTGGCCGAGACCTACGGTGACGGGACCGTCCGGCTCGGCACCGACCAGAACTTCACCCTCGCCGGCGTGCCCGGCGACCGGGTCGACGCCCTCCTGGCCGAGGATCTCATACAGAAGTACTCGCCGTTCCCCGGCCCGTTCACCCGTGGCGTCGTCGCCTGCACCGGCAGCGAGTTCTGCCGGTTCGCGGTCGTCGAGACGAAGGAGCGGGCGTTGAAGTGGGCCCGCGAGCTCGACGAACGGCTGGCCGGCATCCCGGTCGCCCTCACGACGAAGCCGTCGTCCGACGGTGAGGGGACCGCCGACGAGCGCCCCCGCTGGGGGGCCGGCGACGACGGCGGGGTCATCCGCATGCACTTCTCCGGCTGCTCCGCGTCGTGTGCGCAACCGCAGATCGGCGACGTCGGCTTCCGGGGCGACATCGCCCACGTCGACGAGCACATCGAAGAGGCCGTCGACATCGGCTTCGGCGGCTCGCTCGGGCCCGACGCCGGCTTCATCCGCTGGGTCGCCGGCGCCGTGCCGGTGGACCGCGTGCCCGACGCGCTCGTCGGCGTGTTCAGCCGCTATCAGCTGGAGCACCGGCCGGGTGAGTCGTTCCACAACTGGGCTCGCCGGACGCCCGGTGACCAGCTCCAGGCCGCGCTCGACGGTGTCGCGGAGCTGTCGTCGTGAAGCGCTACCGACTGCGCGAAGAGATGAACGGCATCCCCGAGCCGCCCGGCAAGGTCTGGTTCTGGGAGCTCGAGGCCGCGGTGATCGAGGCCGAGCGCTGCATCCAGTGCGGCACCTGCGTGGCGGTCTGCCCGTCCAACTCGATCGGCATCGACGAGGACACCGACCTGCCCGAGCTGGTCAAGATGTGCACGGGCTGCTCGCTGTGCTGGGACTTCTGTCCCCGCGGCGGCCTCCGCTACGAGGCGCTCTGGCCGCCGTCGACCCCGCTCGAGGGCGACGACGAGGTCGCGCCGACCGAGCTGCGGGCCGACTCGTCGGACACCTACTGGAAGATCAGCGGCGCGCCGCCGGCCGACGGGCTCGGGGCCGTGCTCGAGGGCTACGCCGTCCGGTCGTCCGCCCGCAACGACGATGCCCAGGACGGCGGGGCGGTCACCGCCCTGCTGACCGCCCTGCTGGCCACCGGCGAGATCGACGGCGCGCTCGTGTCCAAGCCGAGCGCCGACCCCGACGAGCCGTGGAAGGGCGTCGCCACCATCGCCACCAGTCCGGCCGAGCTGCGGGCCGCGTCCGGCAGCTTTTACAACCAGACGATGGCGCTGGCCGAGCTCGACCTCTCCCGGTACCAGCTGCCCGCCAAACCCCGCATCGCCGTCGTCGGCACGCCGTGCGAGGTCCAGGGCCTCCGGGCCATGCAGGCCCGGCGTTGGCCGACCGGTGCCCACCGCGTCGACGCCGTCGTCCTCTCGATCGCCCTCTTGTGCACCAAGAGCTTCGACTACGAAGCGCTGATCCTGAACGAGCTCGAGCGCCGGCGGGGTATCGACCTCGACCGGGTCAGCAAGGTCGACGTCATCCGCGGCCGGATGATCGTCGAGTACCGCGACGGCGAGATCGCCGTCGACGAGCCGGTCAAGGACTTCCACGGCGCCGCCCTGAAGGGCTGCGACGAGTGTGCCGACTTCCTCGGCCGCAGCGCCGACATCTCCGTCGGCAGCGTCGGCTCGATGGACGGCTGGACGAGCGTCCTCGTCCGGACCGAGCGCGGCCGGCTCGCCTTCCAGCAGGCCCGGTCGAAGCTGGACGTCCGCGGGCTCGACGACCCCGACGCCCTGGTCCGCCTCGACAACCTCGACAAGCGGATCGCCGTCCGCTCGCTCCAGCGGAAGTTCGACCCCGACGCGCCGATGTTCATCGACTACGACGAGCACGTCCGCAACTACGACGGCACCGATCGCCAGCCCGTCGTGATCCGCCGGTGACCGAGCCGACCGCCACCTCCGGAACCGCACCCGTGACCACGACCGTCCCGCAGCTCCACGTGCCCGACGAGCCGATCGTCATGAAGGCTGTCTGGCGCGACGCCGTGCTCGACGGCGCCGACCTCGCCGAGATCGTCACCGGCGGCGTCGCCGGTTGGCTGTGGAGCCGCTGGCGGGCGCTCGAGTCCGCCGGCTTCACCGAGGCCGGCTTCGAGCGGCTCGTCGGCGACTACCGCCGTGAGATCTGGCTCTGGCTCGCTGGCGACCGGACGTGGGAGCAGAGCTGCTCCGGTCTGATCGGCCGGATCGGCCGGCGGGTGCCCAGCTGAGCACGGTCCCGGCCGTTCGGCTCGTCGACGTCGATGTCGTCCGCGACGACCGGGCGATCTTGGACTCGGTCGACTGGACGGTCCGCACGGGCGAGCGCTGGGTGGTCCTCGGGCCGAACGGCTCGGGGAAGACGACGCTGCTGCAGGTCGCCGGGGCGCGGCTGTGGCCGACCCGGGGCGTCGTCGAGGTTCTCGGCGAGCGGCTCGGCCGGGTCGACGTGCGGACGCTCCGGCCGAGGGTGGCCCTGGTCAGCGCGTCCGTCGTCCGGCAGCTCCGAGCCGACCTGACCGCCCGCGAGGTCGTCGCCACCGGCCGGTACGGCGCGCTCGAGCCGTGGTGGCACACCTATACCGCCGACGACTGGGCCCGGGCGGACGAGCTGCTGGCGGACATCGGGGGGAGCGACGACGGCGGCGACGGCCATGACGGTGCCTCCACCGGTCGTGGCGGTATCGGTGGTCGGGCATTCGGCGTGATCTCCGAGGGCGAGCGCCAGCGGGTCCTGCTCGCCCGGGCGCTCATGAGCCGCCCGGAGCTCCTGCTGCTCGACGAGCCGGCCGCCGGCCTCGACCTCGGTGCCCGGGAGCGGTTGGTCAGCCGGCTCGGGCGGCTCAACGCCGATCCGGACGTCCCGCCGGTCGTCCTCGTGACCCACCACGCCGAGGAGATCCCGCCGGCGACGACGCACGCCGCACTCGTCCGCGACGGTCGGCTGGTCGCCGCCGGCCCACTCGACGAGACGTTGACGTCCGACGCGGTCTCCCACTGCTTCGGGTTGTCGGTGACCGTCGGGCGCGATGGCGATCGTTGGTGGAGCCGGGCGGTCGGCTGAGCGAGTCGCGCAAAAGGGTCGCCCGGTCGAGGGGCCCTGACGCGTCGAGGGCCGAGCTGGCCTCCGAGGCGCGGGTTGCGCGCTCGGTGACGACCGCGTGACCAGGGCGGGGCGAAATCGTTTGCCAAGGGTCCGCCCGGGGAGTACAAGTGTGGTCGACAGGGGGTAGCGCCTGAGGTGTCGGCGTTCTGCCACCCCCGACCATCCACCACTTGCAAAAGGCCTCTCATTAGGGTCTTTCGATCAAGGAAGGTAGGTCGAGGGGGAGTGACGCTCATGCTGATCCTGATCCTCGTAGCGCTGTGGGTGGTCCTGCTGGCGCCCGCCTTCATCAAGAGACATCTCGAGCATCGCTCGACCGTGTCGATCGACTCCTTCCATCGGAGCCTGCATCTCCTCGAACGGACCGGGCCGAAACTGGTCGCCCCCGCCTACCGGCTCGAAACGGCCCTGGCGACGACCGGCATCGCCCCGGGTCAGTCCGGTCTGCCGGCCGTCTCCAGCATGCCGGGCCGGCCGAACCTGGTTCTCCTCCAGCCGGTCGCTGACGGCACCGCTGGCGACGACGACGTCGTCGACGACGCGGCCGGTCGGCACTACCTGCGGATGCCGCCCCAGCTCGTCGCCACCCCGACCGGGCCGGCGGCGGCCGGTCCGACCGCCACCGGGCCGTCGGGCGTTCCGCCGAGCCTGACCGCTCGGACCGGGGCCTACCGGGCGGAGCAGGGCCGCCGCCGGCGCCGTGACGTGCTGCTCGCCCTCGGTGGCACCGCCGTCCTAACCGGGGCGCTCGGCATCGCCCACAGCCTCCGTCCGCTTTGGGTGATCACCGTGCTGGCCGTCGTCGGCCTCGGCGCCTACCTCGGCCTCGCGGCCTATGCCCAGGCGCTCGGCGGCGCTCGCCGCGGGGCGTCATCCGCTACGTCGCACCGGTACCTCGACGACGGTGACCGCCGGTCGGCCGCGGTGCACGGGTTCCCCGGCGCCTGGGACGACGAGCCTGGTGACCACTGGGCCGCATCGCACTCGGCGGCGACGTCCGGTTACCCCGGCGCGTGGGACGACGACGGGTACGAGGACGGCGAAGCCGTCGGTTACGAGGAGCCCCGGAGGGCCGCCGGCGGCTGACCTGGCTAGTCGGAGCCGGCCGGAGCCGCCTGCTGCCGGGCGTAGGCGTCCAGCCGGCGAAGCTCGTCGGCGTAGATCGACCGCATCACTCGCGGGGCGAACATCCGCTCGAAGAAGCCGCCGATGCCGCTGGCGCCCTGCCACTCGGTGGCGATGGTGACGTTCGACATCCCGTTGGCACCCGGGTCGACGACGAAGGTGGTGACCGAGCTGGAGTTGGCGTCGGTCTCGACGAGGCGACGCCCCGGTTCGGGTTCGGCCGCCGTCATCCGGAAGTCCCGGGTCCGGCCGCCGGCGGTGAACCGGAACGTCGTGACGGTTCCAGCCCCAACGCCACCCGACACGACCTCGAAGTCGGAGAACGCCGGCGGGAGGAAGTGCGGATGGTGGTTCACCATGTCGGCGATGTACCCGAAGACGGCAGTCGGCGGAGCCCCGACCGCACCTTCCACGGAGACGGCGTTGCGGCCCATGCCGTCCTGCTTACCCGCGGGTCGGTTCGGTGATCAAGCGAGAAGGGCGGCAAACGGAACGAGCAGAAGCACGACGGCCGCACCGACGGCCGCCGTGGCCGCCGCCCGGGACGTCGTGTCTTCGCCAAGGAGGCGTCGGACCCGAGCGGGGACCGAGACCCCGGCGGCGGCGAAGGCGCACTCCGGTGCGGCCATGGCCGTCCCCATCCGGACGAGCGCTCGGGCGAGATCTCGCCGATCGTGGTGACGGGCCGAATAGTCGTCCGCCGCCATCTCCAACAACGCGGCAACGGCCGCCGGGGCCTGCCGGGCGTAGGGGATCCATCGCAGCGGCTCGGCCAGCGCGGTCAAGGGCAGCATGACCAAGCCGTGGTGCTCGCACGCGTGGCCCCGCTCGTGGTCGATGACCGCCGCCAGCTCGGATGAGCGCAGCAGCTGGAGCGCGCCCGCGCTGACGACGATTCTCGGCCGGATGCCGGGCAGGCAGTACGCGGTGGCCCTCGGGTGGTCGAGCAGTAGCGCGCCGGCCGCTTGTTCGCTGCCGACACCGACCAGGTCGAGTACTCGGCGGTGCCGGGCCCGGGCCCGCACGGTCCGGACCATCATGACGGCGACGACCGTGACGAGAACGATCGCCACGTCGGCCGCCAGGGTGAGCCCGAGCGCGTCGGGCAGGCCGAGCCCACTCAGCGGGTGACCGTCCGCGAGACCGGCGGCCAGATCGCCCAGCCCGGCCCGGAAACCGACGCCGAAACGGGCGACGGCCACGGCGAGCCCAGCCCCGATCGTGGCCACGGCGCCGGTGACCCCGATCGCCTGCCACAACATGACGGCGGCGCGGGGCGCCCGCGACGTCCAGCGGGCCGTCGCCAGCCAACTGCTCCCCGGGCCGAGACAGGTCACGGAGAGACCGACCAAGGCCGCCGCCACCAGGTACGAGCCTCATGTCGGCCTTTTCGGCCCCGAGCGTCGACGTCTGGCCGGTCGGGCTCGTCGGCGATGCCGTCGAGCGCCTGTCGCAGGACACTGGCCTCCGAGGAGGTCACGACCTCGGCGAAGCGAACCAGCACCGCGTCGCGGTCGGGCGCGGCTCCCAGCGCCTCGAGCATCAGCGCCGCGGTATAGGCCTCCCGGCTCGCCGTCGCCGCGTACCGGTGGGCTCGTCCGTCCTTCGTCCGACGCACCATGTGCTTGCGTTGCAGCCGGTCCAGCACGGTGAGCACGGTCGTGTACGCGTGGTTCGGGAGCTCCTCGGCCACCTGGCGCACGGTCTTCTCGGACCCCATGGACTCCCACAGGACGTCCATGACCTTGCGTTCGAGCTCACCCAGTCGAGCCACGGTGCGGTGCCCCTTTCCTCGGCGTCCGGCCGCCGTAGCCTAGCCGGCCCGAGCTTGAACTCCTACGTTACGTAGTACTACGGTCCGTCGAATATGGAACGCCAGTGGTGCAGCCCTTCGTGAGCCCGTTCGCCCCGATCGTCGGTGACGCCGCGCTCCCCGCCTTGCGCGGCGGCCAGTTCCTCTCGACCCAGCTCGACGCCGTCCCCGTCGTGCTCGTGCTCGGGGCCCTCGTCCTCTATCTGTGGGCCGTCCGACGAGTGAACCGGCTCCAGCCGCGGCATCGCTGGTCGGTCGGTAAGACCGTGGCCTGGATCGGTGCGCTGTTGACGACGTCGATCGCCATCTTCAGCTTCGTCGGTGTCTACGACGGCGAGCTGTTCTACGACCACATGATCCAGCACCTGCTGTTGATCATGGTGGCGGCGCCCCTGTTCGCCGTGGCGTCGCCGATCGACCTGGCGTGGCGGGCCACCCGGGGCGACGCGCACCGATGGTTGACGAGGTGGCTCCGCTCGCCGCTCGCCCGACTGCTCGGTCATCCGGCCGTCGCCTTCGTGCTCTACGCGCTCGTCATCCCGCTCACCCACCTGACCAGTTGGTACAACTACACGCTGCTCCACGAGAGCGTGCACAACGCCGAGCACCTCGTCTTCTTGTGCGTCGGCTATCTGTTCTGGCGCCAGATCTTCGGTTCGGACCCCAACCGCTACCGCATGCACCCGGCGCTCCAGTTCGGCTACCTGTTCCTCGCCATCCCGATCGACACCTTCACCGGACTCTCGCTCGACGGCGCCTCGCACGAGCTGTTCCCGGCGTACCTCTCGCTCCACCGGACGTGGGGACCGCCGTTGCTCCAGGACCTCCACATCGGCGGGGTGATCATGTGGGTCGGCGGCGACACCCTGATGCTCTGGCCGATGATCCCGGTCGCCCTGCGGTGGCTGCACCAGGACGAACGACGGGCCGCCCGCCAAGACCGGGCCCTCGACGCTGTCGGCGCGTCGTCCGCCGGGTCCGGCCGTTCCCGGCCCGTCCACGGCCGGAGAACCGACGCGGTCCGTTCTTTGACCGCGTCTCGCCGCCGGACCGTTCGACACCTCGGACGCGGGCTGCTCGCCGTCCTGATCGTCGGCGGGATCCTGGCGGCCTGCGGCGGCGCCCCGCCACCGGCACCGCCCGCCAGTCAGGGCATCGTCGAGAACCGGGTCGTCCCCGGCTCGATCCCGCTCGTCGACACGGCCGGCCACGCCACGGACCTCGCCGCCTACCGCGGCAAGTACATCGTCCTCGCTCCCTTCCTCTCGCTCTGCCAAGACGAGTGCCCGCTGGTGACCGGGGCGTTCATCGCCCTCCAGCGTGACGTCCGGGCGGCCGGAATGGGCAAGCAGGTCGTCTTCATGGAGATCACCGTCGACCCGAAACGGGATACGCCAGCCCGTGTGGCCGCCTACTCGAGCCGGTTCGGGGCCGACTGGCCGCTGCTCACCGGGACGCCAGCCGCTCTCGGCCGGCTGTGGAAGTTCTTCGGTGTCAGCCATCAGGTCGTTCCCGAGGATCAGCCACCCATGTTGGATTGGTGGACCGGCGAGCCGCTGACCTACGACGTCAATCACACGGATGGCTACATGCTCATCGACCGCCGAGGTCGTGAACGGTTCGTCGATGCGACCCCGCCCAACCTCCACGGCCGGCTCGACCAGGGTCTGACGGGCCTGCTGAACGCCGGTGGGCGGCAGAACCTCTACCACCAGACCGGCAAGTCGTGGACCTTGTCCCAGGCGCTGGCGTCGCTCGAGTGGTTGGTGGGCCGCCCGCTGCCGTCGGCCGCCGCCACCTAGATCGCTGCCAGCCAGATCGCCGCCAGCCAGGTCGGCGGTCGGCCGCGGCCTCCCGGCGCCGGAGGATCGGGCTCGAAAAACTGTCCAGAGTCGACGAGTCGGTCGCTCTACCCTCTGTCGAATCCTCGACGGGTAGCAAGGAGAGAGGAAGACCTGCCATGAGCACCACCACTGCCACCCTCGCGACGCCCCGCCGGCACCGGGTCCGGGCCGTCGTCGGAGCTCTTGCCCTGACGACGGGGATGGCGGGCTCCGCGCTCGCCGTTGTCGCCACCGGTGGGGTGTGGCGGCCGGCGTCGGCCGGCGCGGCCGCCAAGAGTGGCCACGTCAAGCTCACGCCGTCGGGGACCAAGTTGAAGGTCGGCCAGACCGCCAACGTCAACTACGAGGTCAGCACCACGAGCAAGGTGACGACCACGCTGGCGGTCACCGTGAGCGGGGTGCAGCAGGGATCGATCAGTGATCTGAAGGGCTTCGACCTCGATGCCCAGAGCAAGGAAGGCGTGCCGTTCTACGTCACGGCCAGCTTCCACAACGTCGGGACGCGGCCGATGAAGATCAGCGGGATCTTCGGCGATCTCGACGTTCGCGACAAGCAGGGCGACTCGATCGACAGCATCACCCTGATCGGGACATTTCCGAAGTGCGAGGGCACAGAGCCGAGCACGCTGGCGGTCGGGAGCCAGTTCACCGAGTGCGACGTCTACATCGCCCCTGCCGGCAAACCGGCCAGCTCCGTGGTGTTCGACCACTACCTGGACACCCCCACGAACATCACCGAAACCAAGGTGACGTGGAGCGCCGGGTGAAGCCCGTCACCTCGGTTCCCGCAACGGGTGTTAGCGGAACGGCACCGGCATCTCACGTCCTGGTCGTACGCGAGAGCCGGGTCCAGCGCGACGGGCTGTTCGGGTTCTTGGGCGTCGCGTTCGCCGTCGCCCTCGGCCGCGCCCTGGCCGAGTCTCGACCGCCGGTCGTCCTGGTCGTCCTCTTCTCGGTGCTCGTCGTCTTCGTCCTGGCGACGTGGTGGTCGATGCGTCGCCACCCGGACCGGATCGAGGTCACGACCGACCGCATCCGCTACGTGACGACGGCAACCAGGCGCCGATCACGAACTACCCGTTCGGATTCTCGTCCGGGCCGAGGGCGGCGAGCTTCGGTTCGGCATCGGCGGCGGTGGCGGGCCGTACCGCTACCGCACCCTCACGCTGACCCAGGTCGCCACGTCGCACACCTGGGAACTGCGCTTCTTCACCCGCAAACCCGTCGCCGCCGCCTGCCAACAGTGCGGCTGGCAGGTCAGTGGCTGAGAACGGCCAGTTCAGTCGACGAGATAGACCTCGTAGATCACCCCGTCGCGTTGGCGGCCGCCGACGCCGATGAAGATGCCCTTGTTCAACCAGTCGAGCCGGTCGGCGCCGGTCTCGATCGTGACGGCAGTGCGGAAGGTGTACTCGCCGGCGTCGACATCTTCCCCGCGCCCGAGGCGTTCGAGGACGGCCGCGTTCCCGTGCCGGACGCCTTGCGATCGAACGTAGAGCAGATCGCCGTGTTCGGTTTCGAGCGTGTAGCGGACGTCGCCCAGGGCGGTGCCGTCGGGGAGAACGATCTGCCAATCGGCGCTCGCTCCCGGGAGCAGTACGCCGCGCAGATCAGGTCCGCTGAAGGTACCGCCGGTCAACGGAACGATGCGCCGGTGTCCAGCTGAGATCCCGCCGACATCCTGAGGATCGCCGACGTTCGCCTCCAACCGGTAGATCAGGTTCAGGCGTGGATCGGGGAGACGACCGTTCACGGCTTCTTCCGGCCAAATTCCCGCCACGGGTGACGAGCGAACGGCATGCGATCAGGCCCCGACGATCAGGGAACGGGCTTCCGCGGAGCCGACCACGAGATCGTGTAGGTCGCCACCCACCTCGAGCCGGCCCGACTCTTCGAGGCCGCCGACCTTGATCGGTTCGAAGCCAGCCGTTCGGATCAGCCGCTCGACCTCGTCGCGCCCGCGGTCGTCGTCGATCACGTAGAACAGCACCGCGGCCAGCGGGGACCGGTTGCTCGAGGACTCCAAGAGATCGGCCGACATGGCGCCGAACGCCATGGCCAAGCGGGTCCCCGCCGGTAGCCACCCGGCAACGGTCTCACCAGACGACTGCCCCTCCGGCAGGAGCCGCACGACCTCGTGTTGTGCGTCGAGACCGACCGGGTTGCTGGGCACGACGAGGCACCGGTCACCCAGCGCGTCGTCGATCTCGTCGATGACGTTCTTCAGCACGGAGAACCGCAGTGCCAGGATGACGGCACCGGCACCCTGTAGAGCGCTCCGATTGTCGACGGCGACGACCGCGGTTTCGCCGATCGCCGCGGCCAGCCGCTGGGCCGACTGGTGGTCGGCGCCCGAGAGCTGCAGGGCCTCGCCGCCGGATGCGAGCCGGTGGGCGATGGCCGAGCCGATCACTCCAGTGCCGATGATCGCGGTGGTCATGATCGACGCTCGCTCAAGGGCTCAGTCGGATGCCTCGGGCCAGCACGATCCCCTCGGGGGTGATGGGAGCTCGGCCGTCATGGCCGGGCCGCCTGCGCCTGCATCGGTCGCACGGGCGGCGGCATCTTGGCTATCTCCATGCGGAGCGCTTTGAAGGCCGAATCGAAGATCGACGAGAAGGACGGGAACGGCTGGATGGTGTCGCTCAGCACTTCCAGCGGGACGCGGGCACGGATGGCGAGCGTCGCCTGCTGGAGCCACTCACCGGCCTCAGGACCGAGGGCGTAGGCACCGGTCAAGTGGACGCCGTCGCTGAGCAAGGTCAAGAAGCCGTTCGACTCGGCGTAGGCGTGGGAGTACGTGGCGGTCTTGGGCACCTCCGAGAGGAGCGTCGTGGTGCTGTAGGGCGCCTCCGCGGCGCCGACCGCGGCCGCCTGCGGGTCGGTGTAGGTGACGCGCGGCACCGCCTCGTAGTTCGCCGGGTGGCTCTCGCCGGCGATGTTGGCGGCCACGACGTCGCCTTCGTACTCGCCGACGTGGGTCAGGGGCCAGATCCCGGTGACGTCACCGATGGCCCAGGTCTTCTCGCCGGCCCGCAGGTACTCGTCGACTCGGATCCCGTGTGGGTTGGCCTCGATGCCGACGGTCTCGAGCCCGATCCCTTCGACGCGGGGCCGCCGACCGGTGGAGACGAGCAGTCGGTCCCCCCGCACCTCGGTGCCATCGGAGAGGTTCAACACGTAGTCGTCCCCGTCTCGGGAGGCCGACGCCGCCTGAACGCCGAGGCGTAGTTCGAGCCCGTCCTTGCGCAGCGCCTCGGCGAGCGCCTGGCCCAATGGGGCGGGCTCTCGCGGGATCACCCGGTCCGCTCCTTCAACCACCACCGCCTCGCCACCGAGCCGCCTCACCACCTGGGCGATCTCGACACCCGCGGCGCCGCCGCCGAGCACGATCAGTCGGCGAGGGACGGCCTTCATGCTCGTCGCCTCACGCGTGCCCCATACCCCGTCCAGACCGTCGAGCCCGGGGATCGGCGGCACGAAGGGATCCGACCCCGTCGCCACGACGACGTGATCAGCCGTGTGCCGGGTGCCGTCCACCTCGACCACGCCGGGACCGGCCAGTCGGCCGATGCCACGGATGAGGACGATGCCGCGGTCCGCCAACCATCGTTCCTGGCCCGCATCGGAATAGTCGGACACCATGAAGTCGCGCCAGTCCAGCGCGGCCTGCACGTTCACGTCAGCGCTGGCGCCGACGTCGCGAGCGCCTTGGACGGCCTCGCCGGGGCGCAAGAGCGACTTGGAGGGGATGCAGGCCCAGTAGGAGCACTCGCCGCCGACCAGTTCCCGCTCGACGACCGCGACTCGGAGGCCGCGGGCCGCGACGGCGCCGGCGCAGTGCTCGCCCGGTGCGCCGCCGCCCAGCACGATCACGTCGAAGTCGCTCACGCCGGCAGCTCCTGACCGCTCTGCTCGCGCGCCATGTACTCGGCGTACCAGTCGGGCCAATCCGGGTCGGCGTGGCCGATCCGCTTCTCGTGCTCGCCGTGAGCCGCCGCAGCGCGCCGCAAAGCGCCGGCTAGGTCACCGGCCGAGCTGAACGTGGTGACGGTCGGATCGAGCCGGCCCGGGAGGCGCTCGGTCACCTCTTGGAGCAGCCAGCTGTTGCCGTCCGGGTCTTCGAACGTGGCAAAGGAGCTGTAGCTGTGGTGATCCGCGTCCGGCCCGCTGACCCGACCACCCGCCCCGTCGGGATCGAGTTGTGCTCCCGGCGCCCCGGGATGGAACACCTCACTGACCTTCGCCCCCCGGCCCATGAGCTCGTCACGACCGGCATCGATATCGGACACGATGAGGTAGAGGCCATGGGCCGATCCGGGTGGGGCACCCGTGATCTTGGTGCCGAACTGCACGGAGCACGGCGATCCGGGTGGCGTGAACTGCACGACCCGGAAGCCGTTGTCGTAGCCGAAGTCGGCGTCGAGCCGCCATCCGAGCCCGGCGTAGAACGCCTTGGCGCGGTCGGCGTCGCCGACCGGGATGACGACTGCTTCGAGCTTCAGATCGACCCCTGAGCCGTTCCCCGACCCGTCGCCTCCGCCAGCCTGTCCGTCGACGGTGCTCATTCCGGCCTCCTCTGTTCGGCTCCGTTGGATTGTCGCACCAGATCGGCCGCCTTGCACCGGGGATTGTCCCGGTACCGGCTGTTCGACGTCACCCCAGTCGGCGGTCAACGTTTGATGCCGATGCTCTTTCCTTCGGTGTAACGAATCGGCGCTTCGAGCGTGTCGACGAGGAACTGGTCGCGATCGCCTCGTTCCCAAGCCTCCTTCAATCCCGGGGCCGCCAGGTCGAAATCCGGACGCAGCTTCTGGAACAGTGCCCGCAGGTCCATGTGCAGCTCGGCCATCGTGGGGCGGCCCCAATACCAGTAGCCGTTGTAGATCTTGAAGATCTTGAGCCCGGGCTCGAGGACGAACGTGTGGGGGATCATCGGGTCGTGTGGCTCGTCGGTGAACTCTTTGATGTCCAGGTCCTGCTGGATCACTCGACCAGGGTCCGACAGGAACGGCCAGGTGGCACCCAGGGCGTCTCGGAACTCGTTGATGTTCAGCTGATTGTCGGTGGAGATGAGGACCAATCGCGTGTACGCGTTTCGAAATTCGGGATAGACGTCGACCAGTTGCCGAACGAACTGGTGCTCCTTGGGATCGAAGCCCCCGCGGGAGAGGTGGAGCACCATCGGGTTGCCCCCTTGCAGTTCCGAGAGAGAACGCGGCGTGCCGGACTGGTCGGCGAGCTCGTAGTCGGGGAACGTCCCGCCTTCACCTATATCGCTACGCATCTGACCTCCACGCTCGAAATGGTCTGGGCGAAGGATCCCACGAAACGCCGACGGCCTCTCGGCCGCCCACACGAATCCCACCGTGCACGCGTGCCCGGTCTCGTCGCTCGCCGGAGCTGACCCATCCGCTCGACGCAATCGGTCGTCGAATACGGTCCCCGACGTGAGCCGCACGCCCGATCCCTGGGTCGATGTCCTGGCTGACCCGCGTCCGGGAGCCCGCGCTCGGGCGAGCCGACACCCCGACGTCGAGGCAGTGGCGGGGCTGGCGGTGGTCCACCGGGCCTCGGGGTTCACCGGCCGGGTGGTGGGGCTCCGTGCCAACGTGGTGACCGTGCAAGCCAGATCTGGCCAGGTGCGGACGTTCGCCTTGCTGCCGGGGGCCTTCGCCGCCGGCGGGCGGGTGGTAACCCTGGTCCGGCCCCGAGCCGTCTCCACCGCCGCTTCGCGCACCGCATCCGGCTCGATCGCGGTCGCCGGATGGCGGGCCCGGGCGGCTCGGGCCAGCCGAATCCTGGTCGAGGGGATCCACGACGCCGTGCTGGTCGAACGGGTCTGGGGAGACGACCTCCGGGCGGAGGGAGTGGTGGTGGAGCGTCTCGACGGGATCGACCATCTGGCCGCCGAGATAGTGGCCTTCGGGCCGGCACCGGGGCGCCGCCTGGGCGTTCTCGTCGACCACCTCGTTCCCGGCACCAAGGAGGCCCGGCTGGCCGAAGAAGTCGCGCATCCCGATGTGCTGGTAACCGGCACTCCCTTCGTCGACGTGTGGCAGGCGGTCAAGCCGGCGGTGGTGGGACTGGTCTCCTGGCCGACGGTGCCCAAGGGGCAGGACTGGAAGACCGGCATCTGTCGAGCGATGGGCGAGCCGGATCCGGCCACCTGCTGGCGGCGGATTCTTCGGATCAGTGCACAGCTACGCCGACCTAGAGCCGGCGCTGGTCGGCGCGGTCGAGCGGCTCATCGACTTCGTCACCGAGCCGCAGTCAGCCAACCCTGGTTGAGGCGTGCGGACTACGTGCCCCCGCGCCTCGCCGCCTGCCGTGGCGCCGCGGCTACGTCGTCCCTAGGCTTCGGCTGACGCCGAGCTCGCCGTCCGCCGCCATCCGCCCCGGGACGACGGCAACGGAGAGCGATCGAAGGACGAGCGAGGGCACGCATGCCGAAGAGCGCAAAGGGTGGGGCGGAATCGCCGGCTCAACTGATCGACGCGAGGATCAAGGAGCTCGGCGACTGGCGAGGCGAGGTGCTCGCCAAGCTCCGAGCGTTGATCAAGGAAGCTGATCCCGAGGTCGTCGAAGAGTGGAAATGGCGCGGCACGCCCGTCTGGTACCACGACGGCATGATCTGCACCGGCGAGACCTACAAGAGCGTCGTCAAGGTGACGTTCGCCAAGGGCGCCTCGCTGAAGGACCCCGCCGGCCTCTTCAACTCCAGCCTCGACGGCAACGTCAGGCGGGCGATCGACTTCCACGAGGACGACAAGGTGGACGAAGCGGCGTTCAAGGCGCTCGTCCGCAACGCGATCACGCTGAACGCCTCGACCACCCGTTCTCGCTGAACGCCGGGGCATCGCGGCCACGGGCCGACGGTTGTTCTTCGGCGACGCCGCGTTCTACGGATCGGAGGGTGATCCCCGGTCGGCGCACCGATCGCCGGGATGGCGACCGCCATGGCCACCGGCAGGTACTGGATGCTGGGGTCGGACAGCACCGTCTATGCGTTCCAGGCGGCAAATCTCGGGTCTGGCTGAGGCGCCGGCGGCATCCGGGTCGCGTTCGCCGTGCTCGGGAGGCCGGCCGCCGCAGCCGGCGGTGCAATGCCTGGCTTCTCGTCCACCCACCGGGTCGACTAGCCTGGTGGACCCTTCGGGGGTGTAGCTCAGTTGGCAGAGCGCAGCGTTCGCAATGCTGAGGCCGTGGGTTCGAATCCCATCACCTCCACCCCGTGGGCTTGACCCCATTCAGTGGACCACTTCTTAGGACAACGTGGCCGGCTGGGTGGGTGTTGAGCGTGACGCTTCGAACTCGTTCGGGGTGAGGTAGCCGAGCGAGCTGTGGCGCCGGGTGCAATTGTAGAAGTGCTCGATGTAATCGGCCATGGCAATGGCGAGCTCGAGGTTCGTCCGCCACTTCTGGCGGTTCAACAGTTCGATCTGCATCGAGCCCCAGAACGACTCCATCGGCGCGTTGTCGTAGCAGTCGCCGACCGTGCCCATGGAGCTGACGAGCCCTAAACGGCGGACGTTCTCGGTGAACGCCCACGAGGTGAACTGGCTGCCGTGGTCGGAGTGGATAACCGTTCCGGGCCTGGTGGACCTGGACGAACTGGCCTTGGCCAAGGCATCGTTGACCAGGGCGGCCTCGCAGCGGCGGTCGATCGCCCAGCCGACCGCTTTGCGGCTGAAGAGGTCGAGCACCACGCAGCAGTAGAGCTTGCCTTCGCCCGTCGGATGCTCGGTGATGTCGGTCAGCCACAACTCGTTGGGGGCCGACGCCGTGAACTGACGCTGGACCAGGTCTTGGCACGTCGGTGCGTTCTTCAAGTTCTTCACCCCCTTCCTCGGACCGGGAAGGCCACGGAGCCCCAGCTCACGCATGATCCGCTTGACCAGCTTGGTGTTGACGATGAGCCCGTGTTCGATCTCCAGGGCGGCCTTGACCCGCAAGATGCCGTAGGTGCCCCGGGAGCGGGCATGGATGTCGGCGATGGCGTCGGCCAGTAGGAGGCGCCGGATCTCGCCGTCGTTGGGCTTTTTGAACTTGAGGCCGTAATAGGTCGATCGATCGAGGCCGACGAGCTGACAGGCGTAGCGCTCGGAGTAGCCCAGGTTGTTCAGCCCTCGGACAACCTGGAACTTGCTTTTGGGTCGGTGCCCCCCTCGAAGAGAGCACTGGCCGCCTTGACCGCCTTCAGCTCGAACTCGAGCTCTTTGACCCGACGGCGGGCCGCCAGCAGCGGATCGACCTCGTAGCTCTTGACCCCCGGCCGCTGACCGCTGTCGATCAGCGCCTGGCGCCGCCACTTGTACAGCGTCACCCCGGCGATGCCCAGTTCGGCGGAAAGGTCCTTCACCGCCTCGCCGGCCAACATCCGGGCACAGGTCTCGCGCCGAAGCTCGGCGGGGTATTGCCTTGGCATATCTGGCTCCTGTTGGTCAGGGCCAAATTGTCACAAGGGTGGTCTACTTTCTGGGGTACAGGTCACCGATTACATACAAAGTGCAAAAGACTGCTTAGCCGAGCGATTGAATCTACAAGGAATTCAACAACAGAGCTCGACCCGCTCGCCCTAAGGGCCTTGGCCTACCCGAGAACCCGAGGTATCGGCCGCCGCGCTCGGATTGCCCCCCACAGCGCCAGCAACGTGCCGAGAGCGAGGACGAGCTCGGTCGCCAGCGCCTGAGGATTGAGGTACGAGCTCACCGGGTGTCCCGGAGTGCTCTCCAGGAACCGAGGGGCCGCAGCAGCTATCGCCGCCCACCAGATGGCGGAAGCGGCAGTGAGCAGGACCGTCGACGCGGCCGACGTCAATGCCAAGGCGGACTCGACTCGCAAGAGGCGGGCCGATACGTCCATCCGACGCCAGGCCGTCCCGCCGACCATGGTCCAGAGAGCGATCACCACCACCCACAGCGCCGACCCCACACAGAAGGCGGCCAGTGACCAGGCGCTCCGTTGCACCGGCCCGAGCGTGTGGGTCGTGGCCACGAGCGCGACGAACGCTAATCCTCCAACCGCCGTAACCAACAGGGCTCGCCGAATCAATGGTCGGAGCGAAGCGCCTCCGCCGGCGCGCATCAGCCTGAGGAAGCTCGGGCTAGCCACGGCCACGCCGGCAAGAAGGGTGAGCGCCCCGGTAGCCGCGAACGTCACTACGGCGGCGTAGGCGACGACTGGGACAGACCCAGTTTGGCGCGGGAGCGCCCGGGTGAACCCGTCGGCGAGGTTGGCAAAGCTGGGGCCAGCCACCATCACCACGGCCCAGGAAGCCAGGACGAGGAGCACCCCCGTCCGGACGCGCTCGGCCGGCGGTCGAGGACGACGGGCTTCGTGGAGCCGCTCCCGCAACCCACCCGCCACAAGCCCCCGCCGGAAGCGCGGCGACAGCTCCCCCATGTCCTCGATGAGGGCCGTCAATTCATCGCCGTACCGCCGGCGCCAAGCTGGTGGGTACCACCTCAGGAGCCGTTCCACGCGGCGCCTCATGCCGGCCGCAAGCGCAGACGGGTCGCACCAGTTTCGACGATGCGGTGAAGCTCATCGACCGCGGCGGCGAGAGCCGTCGAGCCATCAGGCGTCAGCCGGTAGGGGCGGCGACGGCTGTCGTCCTCCAGAGGCTCGATGAGCCCACCGTCCTCCAGTCGGGAGATCGCTCCGTACAACGTGCCCGGGCCGAGCGTCACTCTGGCGAACTGTTCGATGTCCTTGGCGAGCGTGTGCCCGTGCTTCGGCCCTCCCGCCAGGCTGGTCAGGATCAACAACGCAGGGTCGTTGGCTCGGCGGAGCTTCATGGCCGGTACACTACTACGTGCTACGTAGCTACGTCTAGCGTAGTTACTCCCCAAGGCCACCCTCCAGGTCGCTTCTGACTGATCGGCGAGCCGGCAAAGGTCCGGCCCCGGAGATCGACCCGGGCCGGCCAGCCCTCATGGAGCAGCGAACGTCATACTGCCGCTCGCGTAGTGCCGACCCTCGTCGGAGATGACGTACGCGCCGTGGGCGGGGAGCGCGGCGATCGTTTCGAGCAGCGGCGTACCTCGCACGGCAAGGGCGGTGGCGAGGGCGTCGACCAGGTCGAGGCGGGGACCCGTGACCGTCGCCGACGTTACGCCCCGGGCCGTACGCCCCGTGGCGGGATCCAGCAATTGACCCGGACGTTCGTAGTTCCCCGAGGTGGCGACGGCAGCCTTCACTTCGATGACTGCGGCCAATTGCGTCGGTTGCGCCGGGTGGCGGATGCCGACCCGCCAGGGATGGCCGCGCGGCCGACCGGCCACGGCGATGTCCCCGCCCCCGTTCACCATGACGGCCTCGTGGCCAAGGTCCACCAGCGCGTCCCGGGCTCGCTCGACCGCCCATCCCTTGACGAGGCCCGTGGGGTTCACCCCGCCGGGGAGCGACCATGGGTCGAACGCCCCACCGCTCAACTCCCGAGCCAGCTCGCAGCGTTCGAGGACGGCTCGAATGGTCGCCGCGTCGACCGGCTCGAGGTCGTCCAGGGCTGTCCGTCCCGAACGAAGACGGGACATGGGACTGTCGGACGTCCAGACAGAAAAGAGGCGATCGGCCTCGTGAAGGACGGCGACGGCAGCTTCGACCGCTTCCGACGGCAACGGTTCGGGGCTCCGGATGCCGACGATCGTCCCCATGACCGGTTCGACGTGCCGGACGTCCCCGTCGGGCTCCATTTATTTGAACCCCAACTTGTCGAGGGCGGAGGTGAGCGATGCAACGAAGGCGTCGGACGTATAAGTAGCGCCGGAGACCCCGTCGATCTGGGCAGAGTCGGTTTCGATCACCTGCTGTTCGAGCTGTGGGATGGCGTAGCTGTCGATGCTTTCCGAGCGAGAATCGGGCTCGCTGATGGTGGCGATGCCGACGTGCGTGATCTTGCCCCCGTTCACGGTGACCGTGACCGCCAGCTGCCCGTAGCGGAAAACCTCGTTGGTACCCGTGGTCGATCCGGCCGGGCTAGGGGTCGTCGTCGGCGTGGTCGTCGAGGGCGAGGAGGACGGTGGGACCGACGTGGCGGCGGACGACGAACCGGGGTTCACGCTCGTCGTCGGGGAAGCAGCGCTCGAGACCCCTGAGCCCGGAACGAGCGCCCCGTGGGTCGAGTCGAGCGAGAACGCCAGGACGGCGGCGGTGCCAGCGACGGTGCCAGCGATGACGAGGTTGGCTCGGCGCATGAGGTCTTCCGGCCTCGCTACCGCTCGAACGATTCGCAGTGGACGGACCGGGCCGGCACGCCGAGGCGGCGGGCGGCGCCGATGACACCGCCGGAGAACTCGTCGGGACCGCAGACGTAGACGTCGCGTGACGCCAGATCAGGGACGACTTGGTGGAGTCGGTACGGATCGTCCAGACGGTGCGTCCAACGGGGCCCGACCAGCTCGACCATCCGACCCCTGCGGGCCGTCACCATCTCGTGGAGCTCAGAACGATGGATCAAGCCGTCGGTGCTGGCCGCCCGTTGCACCAGGACGACGTCCACGGCCCTGGGGAGATCTTCGAGCAATGCCCGCAGCGGGGTGACCCCGACGCCGGCGCCGATGAGCGCGACCTTGAGCCGGGATCGGGCCGCCCCGGTGAAGGTCCCGTAAGGGCCCTCGATGGCGATCCTGGTCCCGGGCCGGAGGGAGGCGATCCGAGCGGTGGTGTCACCCGTCACCTTGATGGTGACCCGTAGGAACGGCGGCGCCGGCATCGCCGAAAGGGAGAAGGGGTGGGCGTGCCACCACATTCCCCGGACGAGGAACCGCCAGGCGAAGTACTGGCCCCCGGCCACCGGCAGCCTGTCGAGCCGGCGACCGCGCACCACCAGCGAATAGACACCCGGGCCTTCTTGGCGGACACGGACGACGCGGAGACCGTGGCACAGGCTGCGGTAGATCGGCAGTCCGAGGCGGTAGACGGCGACCACGCCGGCCGTGGCCAGCCAGAGCGCGAGCCAGCCGGCCTCGACGACGGGGTGCCCGATGAAGTCTGTGCCGTCGAAGATCTGGTGGGGAACCGAGAACGCCAGCGCCAGGTACGTGTAGAGGTGGATGACCCACCACGTGTCGTAACTGAACCGGCGCCGGACGGCCCGGATCGAAACGACGGCGATGGCGACCAGCATGAGGTAGGCAACGAGGGCGGCCAGGATCCACCCCATCGTGATGATGAGTGTCCCGGCTTCGCCGAGGAAAGTCAGCCGGTCGGCCTGGGCGAAGCCGAGGGTGGTCAGGACGGTATGGGCACCCAGCAAGACGAGCGGTGCCGGAGAGAGCCAACGGTGCCAGCGGATCAGGCGCTCCTGCCCAATCGCCCGCTCCAGACTCGGGATCCGAGCGGCCAGGAGGACCATGATGAGGAGCAGGTAGGTCCCCGCCATGGCCGTGACGTTGCCCAAGAGGATGGCGACCCCGCCCGGGGCCGACAGCGACTGGGCCGAGATCCGGCTGAGGGGGAGCGCCGTCGATGCTCCGAGGCCAATGCCGAGGATCACGGCGGCCGCGTTGGGGACCCAGTGACGCACCGGCGGACGCCGATGTCGAACCGGCCGACCGATCGGCCGTGTTCCGGTCAGAGGCGGCCGCGTCGCCATGTCGAGCGCCATCCCATCCAGTGTGGAGGTGCTGCCTAACACGGAGTTAAGGGGAGGTTGTGAGGTTTCGGAAAAGATGCCGACGAGCAACGCCTCCCGCCAGCGATCGGGCCATGAGGAAGCTGGCGACCGAGCGAGCGGACCCTGACAGAGGTCGAGGACCGACCAGAGGATGAGCCGGGTGGCGGAGGTTTCATCCCGACGGCTGACGACGTTGGGCTGCCCGCGGCCGTACAACGGACGGCACGGAGCATGGCCCGGCCAACCCCGAGCGGCCGGTCCGCCGAGCCACGGAGGCCTGAACGATGTCGGACATGGTGCAGCGAGCGATGACCCTGGCCAAGGTGGACCTCTCCCCGGGCCACCGGCCACCGTCGGTAGTGCGATGGGTGCTGGCCACGGTGGCGTCGCTGGTCGGTTCCCTCTTGGCCGACGCCGCCCTGGTGGCCATCGGCGAGGCGGTGCTCCCGTCCACCAAGGGCTACGTCCACTTCCAGTTCTCCGACTACGCCAAATTGACCGTGATCGGCGTGCTCATCGCCTGCGTGGCCTGGCCGGTGATCGTGCGGATCACCTCGGCGCCCCGGTGGCTGTTCTTCCGGATGGCGGTGGCCGTCACCCTGGTGCTGTGGCTGCCGGACCTGTACATCCTGGCGAAGGGGGCCCCACCGAAGGCCGTAGCGGTACTGATGGTTATGCACCTGGCCATTGCCGTCATCACGTACAACTGCCTGGTCCACCTGGCCCCCGTCCGACGCCGTCGTAGGGGCCGATCTGATGCCGCGTCCGAGCACGTCAACCCCGAAACCGTCGCCAGGCGGACCGAGGGAGATGCCGGAGCACCGTGACGACGAAGCGGAGGCTCGTCGGGACCCAGATCACCGACTTGTTCCGTTCGATCCCCTGCAACGTCGCCGACGCGACCGCGGCCGGTGAAACGGCAAATGGCGCGGGCGCTCGGCCGGCGGTCATCTTGGTGAAGACGAACCCGGGCCGGACGATATGCAGGCTCACGCCCGAACCGCGCAGCGCGTCGGCCAAGCCTTGGGCGAACCCGTCGAGGCCGGCCTTGGCAGCGCCATAGACGAAGTTGGCCCGGCGGATCCGGACGCCGGCGACCGACGAATAGACGACGATCCGCCCCTGACCGGTCGCCCGAAGTCGGCGCGCCGCCTCCGTCGTCGCCGCGGCCGGCCACGTGAAGTTGACGGTTATCTGCTCGATTATCCGGTGGGGGTCGATCTCGTCGACCGATTGCTCGCCCAAGGCGCCGACGGCGACGACGACCAGATCCACCCGGTCATTGAGAGCGGCGAAGGACCGTTCGACCACCGATCCCACATCGTCCAGCTCGGTGGCGTCGAAGACGATCGTCTCGACGTGGCCTGCGCCGCTGGACCGTAGACGGGCCGCCGAGAGCTCGAGCGACCGCCGGTTCCGACCGGCCAGGACGACCCGACGACACTGTTCGGCAACGAGTCGATCGAGGAGTTGGGCGGCGATCTCAGAGGTGCCGCCGAAGACCACGGCCGATTGACGGGCGCCGTCGTTCACGAGCACCTCCGGTCCAGCCCCAGCCGGCGCGAAAGGTCGGACTGGAGCTTCCGCTGGGGGTCGACCCGGTCCCGAACGTCCGCCAGCTCGCCGAAGCGGGGGTACATCAGCGAGAAGAGCTCCGGCCGAAGTCGGCTGTCCTTCGCCAAGTACACGCGTCCACCCGCCGCCGCGACCAGCTCGTCGAGGCGATCGAGCAACGCCCACAGTCGGTCTGGTCCAACCGGGAAGTCCAGAGCGAGGGTCCATCCGTCGGTCGGAAACGAGAGGGGGCCGCGGTTGCCCGGGCCTAGCCGCTTGAGGACCGCCAAGAAGCACGGGACCTTGTAGCTCCCGATCAAACCGATCACGTCGTGCACGAGGTGGGCGTGTCGTGATCCGACGACGAACTGGTACTGGACGAAGCCACGTTTGCCGTAGAGAAGGTTCCACCCGGCCACCCCGTCGAGCGGGTGGAAGAAGGACGAGACGGTCCGCAGCGCGCTCGTCTCTCGGCGGGGTGCCTTTCGGAACCACAGGCTGTTCATCGTTCGGACGAGCCCCGGCGTGAGCAGATGCCCAGCGGTCCACGTCGGCGGCCGAACTGACCGGTCGCGATGTCTGGTCGGCCGTCGACCGCGGAGCGCCGGCGGGAGCGTGTTCAGGGGCGCGTGCTCGCCTCTCGTCAGGACCGACCGTCCCCGGTCGCGGCGTCGACCGGCCAGGTCGAGCCAGGCCACTGAGTAGCGGTGGTCGGCGTCGGAGGCGCTCATGACCGCCATCAGCTCATCCAGTCGATCGAACCGCGCCGTGTCGACCAGCATCCAGGCGCTCTCCACCGGGATCAGTTGGAGAGTCGCTTTGGTGATGACACCCGTGAGCCCCATGCCGCCCGCCGTTGCCCAGAACAGCGCCGCGTCCTCGTGCGGTCCCACCACGTGGGTTCCGGTCGGCGTCACCAGTGTGAGGTTGGTCACATAGCGACAGAAGCTGCCATCTCGATGGTGGTTCTTACCGTGCACGTCAGCGGCGATGGCACCGCCGACGGTGACGTGGCGAGTGCCCGGCGTGACCGGCACGAACCAACCCGTCAAGAGGGCTCGACGCATCAGGTCGCCCAACGAGGCCCCACCACCGACTTCGACCGTGCCGACTCGCGGGTCGATGGGGCCGATCGCATCGAGTCGCGTCGTCTCGATGACGGTACCTCCGGCGCACTGGGCGGCATCGCCGTAGCTCCGGCCCAGCCCTCGAGCGATCAGCGGGCGACCCCCTGCCCGGTCGCCCAACGCCGCCGACTGTCGTGACGCGGCCATCGGCTCAGGGGTCACGCCCGCGCCCAGAAGCTGAGCGACGCCGTCGGGTCCATCAGGCAGGACCACCTGGGCACTGGAGGGGTTCGTCCGGCCCCAACCGCTCAGCACTCGTTCGGTCGGCTCGGCCGTCATCCGTAGAGCCCGACCGAGAACAGGGCCAGCCAGAGCACGCCGAGGACTTGCAAGAAGCGATCGTCCAGCGCCAGGTGCTCGGGGGTGCCGCCTCTCCCGGCGTCGAGCAGCTGAAGGACATGAAGGAGACCGAGGACCACCGGAACGACGGTCAGTTGGATCCAGACGGCCCGCGGCCCGGCCCGACTGGCCAAGCCGGTGGTGTCGAAGGCCCAGAGGAAGTACGCGGTGACGGCCACCGACGCCGACAGCGTCAACGTCGACCGGAGAAACGTCGGCGTGTAATGGGCCAGGACGGCCCGGTGACGGGCCCGCTCACCCCCCAGCCGAGCATGCTCAGCCCATCGCTTGCCAACGACGACGAAGAGGGCGCCGAAGCAGGTGACGACCAGGAACCAGTTCGACAACGGCACATGCGCCGCCGCGCCGCCGGCGATGGCCCGGAGAACGAAGCAGGAAGCGACCGCGGCCAGTTCGACCACCGGTTCGCGCTTGAGGCGGAGGCTGTAGGCGACGCTGACCGCCACGTACGTGCCGACGACGAGCGTCAGGTTCCAACCGGCGGCCAGCCAGGCACCGACCAGCGCCGTGGCGACCAGCACGACCGCGCCGGTGACGGCCACCCTCACCGTGAGGTCCCCGTTGGCGATCGGGCGGTACTGCTTCTCGGGGTGCCGGCGATCGGCGCCTACGTCCACCGCGTCGTTGACGAGGTAGGTCCCGGCCGCGGCAGCGCAAAAGACGCCGAACGCCGCGAGAACGTGGAGAAACGGCGTGAGGTGAACCAGTACACCCGCTGCGGCCGGCGCCAGGAAGACCAGTAGGTTCTTGCCCCACTGGCGCGGTCGGACGGCGTGGACGAAGTGTCGCAGCGGGCCGCGGGTCGCGGGTCGTCGAACCGGCTCGTCGACCGTTCCAGGAAGTGCGACCGTTCGTGTTCTCATTCGCCGGCCGCCGACATGGTGATGAAATCTCTGGCCCACCAGCTTTCGAAATACCGCACCGGAGTCCCGGCCATCGCGGGCAAGAGCTCGGTGCCGTTGACGGGGGAAGCGGGACCTCGCGCCGAAGGGGGATCGTAGGCCGTGAAGTTGACCCATGTGGTGTTGATGTCGAGCTCCATCGCGCGGACGGCGCCGGCCCGAGCCAACAGGTTGGCCAGATCGGTGATGTTGAGGTCGGGTCCTCCGACATAGACGAGTGCACCGTCCTGGGTGACCCCGAGACCGGATCGCCAGACGTAGACGGCGTTTCCGAGCGTCGCCCCCCACTGCGTCGTGTCGGCGGCGTTTAGGCCGGGAACCGGTTGACCGTTGTCCACCAAGAGGTCCAGGTTCTGACGGACCGAGACGACATCAGCCGACATCGCGACGTCTCGACCCCATTGTCCGACCGTCGCCGAGCCGTTCCGGTAGACGACGAACGATGCCGCACCGGTGCGCAGCGGCACGACCACCCGGCTGTCGGTGTAGTAGCCGCCGTCGGCGGCCGACATCAAGAACCCGGCGTTGAACGCCACCACAAGGGTCTGCGCCGCGCTCGAGCTGATCGGCGCGGTGTAGGTGTACGGACCGCCACCGGGGATCTGGCTGCCGGAGTACAACGTGGCCCGGAGCAGCTTCGTGTCCATCCACGCCGCGCCGACCACGTAGCTCGTGTGGACGGCGTCGGGCCGGAGGGTGGTGGTGTAGACGGCCGGGACGCCGTCGACCCGGCGCCCGGCTGGCGACCACTGACCCTCGCCGGCCACTGCCGGACTGGCGAGGGGCTGGATCGGTAGCGGCGGTGGTAGGTGGGGTGGCGCGTTGGCAGCGGTGCTCGGCGTGGCAGCCGGCCGCCGGATCGCCCCGGCCGGGAGCTGGCCGCCGACCTTTGGCTGGTGATGGCTGTACCACTCGTTCTCCGTCCAGTTGACGATGGACGCCCCCCCGTGGCCGCGGGCCCATTCGGCGAAACGGGCGCCGACCGAACCGCCCAACCCCGGGTTCGTGATGGCACCGCCCAACGAGATCCCGAGCCATCCCAAGAACACGACGAGCACGAAGAGTCCGGCGACCTTGAGCCGTCGCCGACGGTATGGGTGACCGCGTCGGACGTTGAGCCTGGCTGGGCGAGGGTTCCCCGACCGCTCGTCGGGCTCGATCGTCTGGGGCGACGGTCCGGCGCGCACGGACTGGCTCACTAGGCTCGCTCCACCAGGTGGATGACCTGTCGTGGACACCGGCCAACGGCAAGTCGGGCGCGATCGAGTCGTCCGGCCGGGATCTCGTCCGGGCTGATCATCGGATAGCCCCACGGATCGGTGGCGATCTGCTCGGGGAGCAGCTCGGCACAGACGCCGTGGCCGGCACAGGTGGTGGGGTCGACGACGAACATCAAGCGCGGTTCGGTCATCGCCGCCCTCAAGATGGAGCAACGGTCGACTTCCTCGACCAACGAGGCGAGGCCGTGAAGGCGCCTTGGTCGGAGAACGGTGTGCCCGTTCACGTCGTCGGTCGCCATGTCCCCATGACGTCCACGGTAGGAATGCCGACTGACGGTCTCGTGAAAGGATTCGGCTCGTCACCCGGTGGTTGTTCGTTTCGGTGACTCGCCCCGTCTGCCCGGCGTGTGCCGATCCTTCGCCAGGACACCTCCATCCTGGCCCCCCCGATCTCCGCCCGGCCGATCTGCCACACCCCATGGGTCGCCCGGACGATCGAGTCGGCGATAGCCAAACCGAGTCCCGTCCCGGCTGCTTCGTCGACGCCTCGGTGAAAGCGATCGAAGACGACGGAACGTTGCGTGGGTGGAATGCCCGGGCCATTGTCGTCGACCTGGAGCACAACACGGCCACCGGTGATCCGGACCCGAACCACGACCTCGCCTGTCCTGCCGGCGTATTTGCATGCGTTGTCGACCAGGACACCGATCAGTCGGTCCACCCAGATCGGGTCGGCACGGATGCGCGCCGTCTCCGATCCGACGGTGTCAATCCTCGAGCGCGACGTGGCGAGCCTCGGCCACCGGTCGAAAGCGTTCCACCGTGACCTTGGCCAAGATGACGACATCGGCGTCTTCTTGGTGATGGCCGATGTGTTGTCGGTCGTCCGCTCGGGCCAGCCACAAGAGGTCCCCCACGATCCGGCGGAGACGCTGTCCCTCGTCGTCGAGCCGACGCAACACCGCCCGGTACTCCTCGATCGTTCGAGGGCGACTGAGGGCGACGTCGATCTCGGCCTGCATGACGCTCAAGGGCGTGCGGAGCTCATGCGAGGCGTCGGCCGTGAACTCGACCTGTCGGCGGTGCACGAGCTCCAACGGGGCTGACGCCCGGAGACCGATGACGAGTGAGCCGACAAAGGCCAGCGCGGCCAGGACGATCCCGAAGAGCACCTCGGTCCCGATCAGTGCCCCGTGGGTGCGTTCGATCTGCGTCACGCTCTCGCCGGCGACATACCAACCGCTTCCTGATCGAACGGCGTAGAACCGGAACGCGTGGCCGCCCGCCGTCCCGGCCGTTACGCCGGTCGTCCACGAGTGGCGTCCGAGTCCCGGCCCGTCCACGGCCAGGGCCGTTGGCGTGCCATGTCGGTCGACGTGCCAGAGGAAGACCGGTGCGTCGTCGAGGTCGTGATCACCGTCGGCCGATGGCTGTGCCGTGGTCGAGCGGCCGGCCGATCGGGCAATGTCCTCGGCTCGGTTGGCGAGTTGGGCATCGACTTCGCCGGTCAGACGATGGGCCACCGATAGGTTGAAGGCGACGGCCCCCGTGGCGTAACAGCCCATCACGATCAGGGTGGCGACAATGGCCACTCTCGCCGCATGAAGGCGCCGGGCGCGCTGAACCTTTACCGACATCTCGGCGTGGTCAAGAAGAGACCAATCGATAGCCACTCCCACGGACCGTGTCGATCCGAGCCCGGCTGCCGTTCAACTTGGCCCGCAGCCGTCCCAGGTGCACGTCGATCGTGTTCGAACCGACCGCGTCTGCTTCGTCGTCCCACCCTTGCACCGCGATGGCCCGCCTGGTGACCACCGCCGGGCTACGCCGCATGAGGATCTCGAGGACGCTCATCTCGGTCGAGGTGAGGGCGACGAGGGCGCCGTCGACGGTGACCTGACGGGTTGCCGGGTCGAACACGAGGTCGGCACACTCGATCACCGGGCCCAGCGTGAGCCCCGGTCGGCGCTGCAGTGCCCGCAGTCGAGCGAGAAGCTCGCCGAAGTCGAACGGTTTGACCAGGTAGTCATCGGCGCCGGTATCGAGTCCGGCAATGCGGTCATTGGCGGTATCGCGGGCCGTCAATATCAGCAGGGGGGTTCGGTCGCCTCGCCGACGGAGCTGCTCGACGAGCTCCAGCCCGCTGCGTTTGGGCATGCGCCAGTCGAGAACGGCGACGTCGTAGTCGTAGGCGTCGAAGTAGCGCGCCGCGATCTCCCCGTCGGACACGGCGTCGACGATGTACCCGTTCTCCTTCAGACCTCGTTCGATCACCGATCGGAGGCCGGCGTCGTCCTCGGCGAGCAGCACCCTCATCGGGTGCCACCGCGGGTTTGCTGGCGAAAGTCCGCCATAGAGGCGACGGTAACGGCGGCGACTGACAGTTCGATGACAACCGGCGACACCGGCGGACAAATGCGTCGACCGACCATCTGCCGTCGTACCGGAGGATGATCAATGTCGCCCGAGAACCCTACGTGGGACGGACGCCCCAAGGGACTGACGTCCGTTACCTTGACGAGATGGTCAACGGGATCACCTCCGGGGCACCTCGCGGACCTGGCGGCGCAGTCGTGAACCGGCCGGCGGTCTCAGATTTGGTGGAGGGTGGACGAGAGTCCTTCTGCATCAGGTACGACGGACGACGTCCGGTAACCGATAGCGATAGCAAGTTCATGGGCCGGTGGCGGAACCGGTAGACGCGCAAGGCCTCGGCCTTGTGTCCGAAAGGACGTGAGGGGTTCGAATCCCCTCCTGGCCCACAAAAAGGGCGGTCGACGGTTAAAGAACCGGGGTCGCCTTCAGGTCAAGTAGGTCACGACGGTCGCTCTCTGAGCGAAGGATCGACAGCGGCGAGTCAGACGCCGGCGAATCGATGGTTCTCGAGACACGTCGTCACGAGTCGTTCCACCTGCGTCCGCAGCCCCTCGACGTCGGCTCTGGTCAGGCCGGCCGTCGGTACCGGCTCGAGCATCTCGACGATGACAGTTCCTGGCCGGAGGCCGAGCCGAGCGCCCGGTGGGAGCAGGTCCCCGGTGCCGTGGATGGCGACGGGAACGACGGAGGCCCCGGCGTCGATCGAGAGCACGAACGCTCCCTTCTTGAACGGCAGCCGTTCACCGGCGGGTGCGATGCCGCCCTCGGCGAAGACGGCCAGGTGGAGCGGCTCGTTCCCGCTCGACTCGGCCAATGCCGCGAGCTGTTGGTACGAATGTGCCGTGTCGTGGCGGTCGATCGGCTCGGTATCGAGGGCCCGCATGGCGGAGGCGAGAAGCGGGATCCTGAAGAGGCCGGCCGCGGCGAGGAACCGGACGCGGTCGTCGGCGATCAGCAGGGCCGGGATATCGAGCGGGCTCGAGTGGTTGGCGACGAACACGTACGACGCCTGGTCGTCGAGCCGACCGATGCCGGTCGTCGAGAACGTGACACCGCACAGCCGCCCGACCCAGTGGGCGCCCCGGACCGCCGCCCGGCGGCCGAGGCCGCCGGAGAGCCGTTCGAGGCCCGCCACCACCGGGAGAACACTGACGAGGGCCAGCCCGCCGATCAACCGGTTCAACTGGACGCGAGCCCACGACGTCGACCGTCGGGTGTCGGCCGAGCCGACGGTCACGCGTCGAGCGAACCCGACGCGACCGGGCCCCGGTCGGGACGGGCGACGCCGCCGGCCGGCTCCACCGTCACCGCCAGCTGCGTCGGGGTTCCGGACGCCATCGTGAAAACGGTGTTCACCGGGCGGTTGCCCATGAGGCCGAGCGAGACCGAACGGGTGCCGAACATGGCCCACAGCTGGTAGGTCTGATCCGACGGCAACGTGGGCATCGTCGCCGACACGAAATAGCCCCGGCCGTCGGGCACGACCACTACTTCGGCCACTGGCCGACCCGACGGCGCCCGCAACGACACGAGCCGATGCCCCGGCGTCGTCAGCGCGGCCTGGACCGCCGCGTTCCCACTCTGGTCAGAGAGCGCCTGTTGGGTGCTGCCGAGCTGATGGTTCGCCTGCACCAGGTTCACCGTCAAGAACGCGAGTAGGGCGGCCACCGCGGCGACGCCGACGAGAACAGCCGCCACCCGCCGGCGGGCGCCGCGCACCGATCGCCCGCTACCGCGGGCCGCGACCGGACGCTCGGAACTGGAACGTCGGAACCGCGACGTGGACCGGACGACCCCGTCGACCGGTGCCCGGGCGCTCGATGTCGGGCCGTTCGGTGCCGGGCCGTTCGGTGCCGGGCCGTTCGGTGTCGGAGCGCCCGGCGTCGGTGACTCGACGAGGCGGGCGAATGGGACGACGGGAGCCGACGTGTCGGTGTCGGCCCCCGACCACTCGTCCATGCGCTCGGCGATCCGGTCCCACAGGCCCGGGGGGAGGGCGACGACGGTGTTGCCGAGGGCCGCGGCGATCTCCCGATGGGCGTCGAGCTCGGCCTGGCACCGGGGACAGGTGGCGACGTGCGCTTCGACCATGGCGGCTTCGTCGGGCTCCAGAGCGTCGAGAGCGTGGACGCCGAGGAGGCTCTCGACGTCCTCGTGGTGGGGTGCGCTGGTATCGGTCATGGCTCCGTCTTCTCGTAATCAGTGATCGAGCGCCGCATCCGTCGCAGCCCACTGCGGATGCGGCTCTTGACCGTGCCTTCGGGCTGGGCGAGCAAGGCGGCGACCTCCCGGTAGGTGTGGCCCTCGAAGTACGCGAGCTCGATGGCTTGGCGCTCGTCGGTGGTGAGCGAGGCCATCGCCTTGGCGACGTGGTCAGCTAGGGCCAGGTCCTGGATCTCGAGATCGACGTCGTAGCTGGCCGCGGCGACCCACTCGCGCGTCCCGCTGCTCGCGGCGGAACCGGGCCGATCGGGACCGGATGATGTCCACCGCTCGGCTGTGAGCCAGCGTCAGTAGGTAGGTGCGCAGCGTCCCCCGGCTCGAGTCGAACTGGTCGGGGTGGTCCCAGAACCGTATGAAGACGTCTTGGGTCACGTCTTCCGCCTCGGTGGCATCGCTCATGACCCGCCGGGCCAGGCCCATGACCGCGCCGCCGTGGCGCCGGTAGACCTCGGCCAACGCCTCGGCCCGGAACCGGCCGATGGCGACGGCCAACTGGGCATCGCTCAGCTCGTGCATCTCAGTCATTCGCGGGGTCTACGGCGCCGACCGGTGTGGCGGATGACGTTTAATCGCCATCGCGGTGATTCCGTCACCGTCGCGATCGCATTCGGCAACTTCCGGGCAGTTTCTGTCATCCGCTCGCCGATCAGTGGCGAACAACTCGTGAAGCACACCCACGAGGAGGCATTGATGACGGAACTTCCCCACGGACTCGACGAGCTGCTCGAGGCGTCACAAGACCTCCAGGTCGATGCCATCGCCGCGACCCGCGAACCGCTGGCCGAGCTGGCCGAGACTGGACACACGCAACCGGTTGACGGTGAGCACGACATCCTTGGCAACCGGCAGTTCTTCGCCGACCACCGGCGATCGATGCAGTCGAGCCTCGCCGGTGCCGGCTTGCTCGGTGCCGCTGGCGGCGCCGCGCTGATCGGCCTGCTCGCCTCGCCGGCGTCCGCCAGTTCGTCCCCCGACGTCCAGATGCTCCAGACGGCGGCGTCGATCGAGAACCTGGCGGTCAGCACCTACAAGACGGCGTTGACCCTTCCCTACATCGGCGGGAGCGCCGCCAATCCGGTCGTCACCAAGTTCTGCCAGGTGACCGAATCCCAGCATGCCCAGCACGCGCAGGCGTTCAACGCCGCGGTCAAGCAGATGGGTGGCAAGGAGCAGAACAAGCCCGACCCGGCCTTCGTCCCGGTCGTGAAGAAGGCGGTGGCCTCGCTGTCCGGCGCGTCCGCCACACAGGGCGCGCTCGGCGTCGTCGCCCTCGCGCTCGAGCTGGAGAACATCGCCGCGGAGACCTACGTCAGCGACACCGTGAAGGCGAAGAACACCAAGAACAAGGCGCTGTTCGCCAGCATCATGGGCGTGGAGGCCCAGCACGCCTCGGTGCTCCTGGCCGTCCAGGCGCTCTTGAAGGGCGGTGCGCCGCAGTTGATCGCCCTGTCGCCGACAACCGTCGCCCAGCTGCCCGCCGCCGCCGGCAGCGTCGGCTTCCCGCACTCGTTCTACCCGACCAGCACAGCCGCCCCCGCCAAGCAAGGAGCCGTCAAGTGAGAAAGCCCCGTCACCAGATCGAGGCGTCTGAGTCCGAGGTCCGCTCGATGACCCGTGACCTCGACGACCTGCACCACGATGTCGGCCTGCCGGCGATGCACAAGGCCCTCGCCGGGTGGTCCGATGCGCTGCGGACCGGTTCGGCCAAGGCGACCAACCGACGCACCTTCCTGCTCGGCGCCGGTGGTGCGCTGGCCGGTGTCGGCGTGTTGGCGGCCGTCGCCACGACGCCGGGCCTGGCGGCGGCGGCCTCGACGAGCACGGTGACGCCGACAACGTCGAGCACGAGCAACCCCGAGGCCGGCCTCACCGGCACACTGGCGGTCGCCGCTCTGGCGGCCAGCCTCGAGAACCTGGCGATCTATACGTACGGCGTCGCGGCCACAGCCGCTGCGTCCGGCAAGCTCGGCACGGTGCCGCCGGCCATCGGCCAGTTCGTCAAGACGGTCATGAGCCAGCACACCCAGCACGCCGCCGCTTGGAACAGCCTGCTCACCGGCGCCGGCAAGAAGGCCGTGACCGTGACGGACCCGGCCCTGACTCCCACGGTCGACCAAGCGCTCGGGCAGGTGACCACCCTGACGCAGGTCGCGCAGCTCGCCCTGATGCTCGAGAATGCGGCGGCGCAGACCTACCAGGTCGAGGCGTCCAAGCTGAAGAGCGCCAAGGCCGTCTCGGTCGCCGCCACCATCCAGCCGGTCGAGATGCAGCACGCGGCGATCCTCTACTACGTCCTCGGCGAGTACCCCGGCATCCAGGACTCGTCGGGCAACCCGCTCGCGTTCAACCCAACCACACTGGCCGCCTGACCGCGCCACCGATCCCAAAGGACACTCTCATGCTTGCAGCCATCGAAGGACCCGACATTCTCATCGTCCTCGCCGTCGTGCTCCTGCTCTTCGGCAGCACCCAGATCCCGAAGCTCGCTCGGTCGCTGGGCTCGGCCTCCCGTGAGTTCAAGCACGGCCAGGATCACGAACAGCTACCCGAGACGCCGGTCGTGGTCGAGGCGCCGCCCGCCGCGCCGTCGGTCGTCACCGCGGTCACGACGACGCCGGTGGTCGCGGCCACCCCGGTCCGGGCAACCCCCGCCCCCGCTTCCGTCGGGAACGGTTCGGCACCTACCCCGCCGCCGTCGTGACCCCGGTCCGCACGGTCGTCCGGGGCGCCATGGTGGCCGCGGTCGTCGGCCTGCTGGGCGCCGGGGCGGCTGGCGGCGTCGCGGTGGCGGCGTCGGACGGCATGGGTTCCGGCCACATGGGCTCGGGCGGTATGGGCTCGGGCGGTATGGGCTCGGGCGGTATGGAGGCCCAGATGAAGGCGGCGAGCGCGGCCGCCGCCTCCGCCCACCCGACGTCCGCCTCGACGATCGTCATCCACAACTTCGCCTTCGCGCCGGGCTCGATCAAGGTGCGCCCGGGTCAGAAGGTCCGGGTCGTCAACCGAGACTCGGTCGCGCACACCGTTACGTCGACCACCGGGAAGTTCAACACCGGCAACGTCGGACCGGGCAAGACGGTGACGTTCACGGCGCCGGCGAAGGCCGGTCGGTACCCGTACCGGTGCAACATCCACCAGTACATGACCGGCATGCTCGTCGTCTCCTGAACCGCTGGCGGAACCGATGCTCTTCACACTGAACCCGGCCAAGCTGCTCATCATCGCGGTCGTCGCGTTGGTCGTGCTCGGCCCCGACAAGCTCCCGGCGGCGGCTCGCAAGATCTCGTCGCTCGTCCGGGACCTCCAACGACTGCGGGCGTCGCTCCACGAGCAGGTCCGTGAGACCGTCGGCGACCACCCGTTGGTCACCGAGCTCACCGACGCCCGGGACGGCCTGACCCGCGTGCGAGCGGCCGTGGCCGACCCACGTCAGGTGCTCTACCGGTCGGTCCAACCGCCGGTACCCCAGTCGGTCTCGCCGCCGGTCCCAACGCCGGGCCCGGCGGCCGCGGACCTCGCCGACCCGTCTGCGAACTGAGCCGATCGTGGCCTCCGTCGCCTCCGTGCGCCAGCGTCGCCAGCACCGGGCGGCGGGTTCGCCGATGGGTCTCTTCGACCACCTGGCCGAGCTGCGTCACCGCTTGCTGATCGCCGTCGCCGCCGTCGGCGTCGGCGGCATCGCCGTCTTCATCATCTTCGACCATCTGCTCGGGTTCCTCCTCGTGCCGTACTGCCACGCGGTCGGTCCGGGGCGTGCGTGCAACCTCTACGTGACGGGGCCGCTCGACGGCTTGTCGATCCGCATCAAGGTGGCCGCCTACGGCGGCCTCCTGTTGGCGTCACCGGTCGTGCTCTGGCAGCTGTGGCGGTTCGTCGCACCCGGCCTGCGTCCGGGGGAGCGGCGTGGCGCGGTCTGGTTCGTCGGCGCGTCGGTGCTCCTGTTCGCTGGTGGAGCCGCCGTCGCCTACGCGTCGTTCGGCCATGCGCTGCGGTTCCTCGACGCGGTCGGTGGGCCTTCTCTGCACGAGCTCTACAGCCCGTCCAGCTACATCGGTCTGTTGATCCTGATGATGGCGGTGTTCGGCCTGGCCTTCGAGCTGCCCGTACTCCTCATCGCCCTGCAGATGGCCGGGATCGTCACGCCGGTCAAGCTGGCGTCGTGGCGGCGATGGGCCATCGTCGTCCTCGTCGCGTTCGCCGGGGTGATCACTCCGAGCTCCGACCCGTTCTCGATGCTCGCCCTGGCGGTCCCGCTCGTCGTTTTCTACGAGGTCGCCATCGTCGTCGGCCGACTGCATGCCCGGACCCGGCGCCAGGCGATCACCGCCGGCGGCACCGCGGCGATCGAAGAGCCGACGTGAGCCGCCGCGCCGATTGGTGGGCACGGTTGGCCGGGCCGTCCACCAAGCCGGGATGGCTGGTGTCGATCGCCGCGTTGGCTGGTGCCGCCCTCTTGATCTGGTCGGCGGTGATCCACCTGCATCTCTGGGACACCGGCTATCGGTCCATCCCGACGATCGGGCCGCTCTTCTTGCTCCAAGGCATCGTCGGCATCGTCGTCGCGGTGGCGGTCGCCGTCGTCCGACGACCGATCGTGCTGGTCGGCGGGGCGCTGTTCGCCGCCGGGACGGTCGGTGGGCTCCTCCTCTCCGTCTACGTCGGGCTCTTCGGGTTCCAGGACAGCTTCAGCGCACCGTTCGCCGTCCAGTCGCTCGTCGTCGAGCTGGTCGCCTTCGGCCTCCTGGGTGGCACCGCGGTTCTAGCTCTCATCGTGGCCGGACCGGACATACGATCGTGACCCGCCGGGCCGGCGGCTGGTGCGGCTATGTTCGGCGGCCTCAACGTCGACCGATCGAAAGCACCGCCGATGCCGTCCTGTCTGGTTGTCCAGCACGTCGAGCCCGAGGGTCCCTACGCGATCGGTGACGCGCTGGCCGCCGCCGGTATCGACGTCGTGCGTGTCGCCACGCGTACGCCGGCGAGCCGGTACCCGGGCGGACCGGCGACTTCGACGGCCTGGTCGTGATGGGCGGACCGATGTCGGCCGTCAGCGACGTCGGCTTTCCTACCCGACGTCGGGAGATCGCGCTCATCGCCGATGCCCTCGACGTCGGGCTGCCGATGCTCGGCGTGTGCCTCGGCTCGCAGTTGTTGGCCGTCGCGGCCGGCGGGCGCGTGATGGTCGGTCGGAACGGCCTCGAGGTCGGCTGGGCACCGGTCCGCTTCGCCGCCGCGGCGGCCGACGACCCGATCCTCTCGACCGTCCCGACCGAGCTGACGGTCCTCCACTGGCACGGTGAGACCTACGAGCTGCCGCCGGGGGCCGTGCCGCTGGCGTCGAGCCCGTCCTACTCCCAGCAGGCCTTCCGCGTGGGCGACCGGGCATGGGGCCTCCAGTTCCACGTCGAGGTCGACCGGGTCGCGGTCGACGCGTTCGTCGACGCGTTCGGCGACGACGTCGTGGCCGCCGGTACGACGCCGGAGGCCATCCGGGCTGCGACGCCGGGGGCCCTCGACGACCTGGGGCCTCACCGCCACGATCTGCTCGCCCGTTTCGCGGCGCTCGTCGCCGCCGGTGACCGAACGGTCGGCGGTGGGGGAGTGGACCAGCTGGTCGACCGGTCCTGACGGCCGGACGTCCGGTGGGTCGGCCCGTTTGTGTCCGGCGCGTGAATTGGGGCAACAAAGGTTGTCTCTGAGGCATCACCGCCGTAGGGTCGCTCTATGGCGGTCGGAGCGGACGCAGTACTGACGTCGATCGGGGAGTCGCTCCGGGCGGTCCGCGAACAGCAGGGACTCACCCTCGAGGAGGCGGCGGCCCGCTCGGGCATCTCGAAGTCCCACCTGTCGAGGCTCGAGTCGTCGGAGCGCCAGCCGTCGGTGGCCTCGCTGCTCGCCCTGGCGGACGCGTTCGGCGTGGCGGTCGGCACCCTCTTCGGCGAGACGGCGGGCTCGACGCCGCTGGGCATCTCGCCGCCGGACGCCCCCCGCCGGGAGTCCAACGGGCTGACCATCACCGCGTGCAGCGGGTACGCCGGCTCGAGCGTCATCGACGCGCTGCGGGTCACGGTCAGCCCGGATCGGCCGGTCCCGGCCCCGGCTCGCCACCCCGGCGAGGAGTGGCTGTACGTGCTGAGCGGCACGCTCCGCCTCGAGTACGACGAAGAGATCCACCTCCTCGAGGCCGGTGCGGCCGCGCACTTCAACGCGGAGGTGCCGCATCGCCTGGGAGCGGAGCGCACGGCCGCCGAGGTGCTCCTCGTGGCGGCCAAACCGGCTCGCAACCTGCACAACATCCACTGAGCCCTGACAAGGAGGAAACAATGACGATGACCGACGTCGCCACTATCGAGGGCACCGGGAGCGGTTTCGACCTCGACGGCTTCATGGCCGTGCGGGCCCGGACCCGTAGGGCCGTGCACCTGATCGCCGACCAGCTCACTCCCGGCCTCTCCGAGGAACAGGCCAAGGAGATCGCCCGGACGACGCTGTCGGCCCTCGAGATGCGCCGCGGCTGGCACCACATCATCGTGCGCTGCGGCTCGAACACGACCAAGGACTTCATGGAGCGGTCCGAGCCCGGCGTCGTCCTCGGCGAGAACGACATCTTCTTCGTCGACATCGGCCCGGTCTACGGCGACTTCGAGGGCGACGCCGGCGACACCTTCGTCTTCGGCGACGACCCGCGCCATCTCAAGGCCAAGCGCGACGTCCGCGAGATCTGGGAGATCGTCCGGGCCAAATGGTTGGCCGAGCAGATCACCGGCGTCGAGCTCTACGAGTTCGCGATCGAGACCACCGAGCGGTTCGGCTGGAAGCTGAACATGGACCTCTCCGGTCACCGCCTGTCCGACTACCCGCACTCGGCCCACTACGACGGGCCGCTGGCCGAGGTCGGCTTCGCGCCGAACCCGAACCTGTGGGTGCTCGAGATCGCCATCGCCAGCCCCGACAAGTCGTTCGGCGCCTTCTACGAGGACCTGCTGCTCGAGGACCAGTCCTTCCCCGACGGGACCGTTCCGTCGTAGGGACGAATTGATAAATATCCGGCCCGATTAGCCGGGAGTTACTCTGAATTAAAGGGCAGAAAAAGAGAGCGGTCGGCGGCGACATTTTCGCCCGCCCGAACTGCCCCACGCCGCCAAAAGGCCGGCAAGAGAGAGGTAGAGGAGCCATGCCCAGGCACCCATCCCTGCGTGGGTGTTTTGGCGCGCTTCTCGGCTAATCGGCGGCACCGAACGGTTTATACGCCGTTAACAGGGCAGCTATTGCAATGACGGATTTCGCGCTCAATATTGACTGAAGCAGTAACCGTCATATTTCCCTTACGGTGTGAGGAGCAGCCCAGTGAGCACCATCGAGGCAACCAGACCACCAGCCACGGCCGCGCCGCCCAGTGGCGGTGAACGCCCGGCGGGCCTGCGCACCCGAGCCCTGGGGTTCCCGACCGTCTTGGCCCAATCGGTCGCTCTGATCTCGCCGACCATGACGGCGGTGCTGATCATCCCGCTCGCCTTCGGCGACGCCGGGCAGGGAACCTGGCTGGCGTACGCGTTCGGGACGCTGATGCTGCTGTTCGTCGTGTTCTGCCTCAACCAGTTCGCCAAGCGGTCGGCCCTGCCGGGTTCGATGTACGGCTACACGGCCAAGGGTCTCGGCCCGGTCGCCGGGGTGATGTCGGGTTGGTCGCTCATCTGGTGCTACCTGTTCATCGGCATCGCCGGCCTGACCGGGTTCTCCATCTTCGCCGCCCAGCTGTTCGCCTCCATGGGGGTGCACTCCGCCATCCCCCCGGTGCTCTTCTTCTGCCTGTCTGCCGCCGTGTGCTGGTTCATCGCCTACAAGGACATCAAGGTCTCCTCGTTGCTGACCCTGCTGTTCGAGGCGGCGTCGGTGGCCTGCATCGCCGCCTTGGCCTGCGTGATCCTGTTCAAGCACGGCTTCACGGTCGACACCACCCAGCTCAAGGTGCACGGGTTGACGATGCACGACCTCAGCCTGGCCGTGGTGATCACCGTCTTCTCCCTGGTCGGGTTCGAGAGTGCCACCACGCTCGGCGGCGAGGCGCGCAAGCCGCTGCGCAACATCCCGAGGGCGGTCATCGCCAGCCTGCTGATCACCGGGGCGTTCATGGTCTTCATGAGCTACGTCGAGGTCTTCGGGGCCTCGCACGCCCACCTGGACCTCGCCAGCATGGCCGCACCGCTGACCGTGCTGTCCAAGGCCTACGGCGTCGCCTGGTTCAAGGTGCCCGTGGCCATCGGGGCCATGGTGAGCTTCTTCTCGCTCACCCTCTCTTGCCTGAACGCCGGTTCCCGCATCATCTTCCCCATGGCCCGCCACGAGGTGTTCCCCAAGCCCCTGGCCCAGACGCACCCGCGGAACCACACGCCGCACCGTGGCCATCAGCGCCTTCATCCTCGTGATGCTGGCCGATCCCGTGCATCCTCGAGATCTTCACCAACCCGCTCACCACCTTCGGTGACGCCGGGACCCTGGCCGCCTTCGGGTTCCTGGTCGCCTACTACCTGATCTCGATCGCCACGCCCTTCTACCTGAAGAAGCGGGGCGAGCTGCAGGCCGGGCCACGTCGTCTTGACGGTGATCGCCTGTCTCGCCCTGGCCGTGCCCACCGTCGGCAGTTTCTACCCGGTGCCGGCCTTCCCCATCGACATCTTCCCGTACATCTTCGTGGCGTGGATGGCCATCGGTGGCAGCTGGCTCTACGCCCTGAGCCGGCGGCAGAAGCACATGTTCGCCGCCATCGAGGTCGACCTGGAAGCTTCGATGGCCGCGTCGGTGCAGAGCCACCACGAGGAGATGGGCACGCTCGTCACCTTCGACCGGCCGCCCGCCCCCACCTTCGAACGGCCGATCGCCCCCACCTTCGAGGAGCTCGACCTCGCTCTGGAGAGCGCCAGCTGACGGGACCCGTGTTACGGTGACCGCCGAAATGCAATAGCGATGCCACCGCGGAGGGGAAGCCGGTCGAAGTCCGGCGCTGGTCCGCAACCGTAGGCAGCGAGCGAAGGCCCGCTGCGAGCCGGGATACCTGTTCGGTGGTCGAGCTCCCAACGTCGAGACACACGGTCCGGGGCTCGGTGGTTCTCCGCCGCGGTGGGGTGCTCCCGGGTCTGGCCCGGGAAGCGAGAGAGACCATGCGTAGTCCCCGTCGGTTCGCCACTATCGCCGCGCTGGCCGCGTCGTCGGCCTTGGCGGTCGGTTTGATCCCGCTGGCCACCGCCGGCGCGGCGACGTCGAGCACCGGACCCCAACTGCCGCAGCTACCGGCGGCCCGGTCGGCCGCCGGCTGGCTGGCCGGCCAGTTCAACGCCCAGGGCTTCATCCCGACGGCGACAGCCGGCTCGACCGAGCCGGACTTCTCGTCGACCGCCCAGAGCGTGCTCGCGCTGTCGGCCGCCAATGCCGACCTGCCGGTGGCCCGACAGGGGCTGACCTACCTCCAGGCACACGTCGCCACATACGTGACAGCCGACGGCGCGGACGGTCCGGGTCAGCTGGCACTGCTGATCCTCGACGCCGTGGCGCTCGGCGTGAGCCCGCACAGCTTCGGCGGGAGCGACCTGGTCGCCCGGCTGCTCGCCACCCAGCAGGCGACCGGCACCGACGCCGGTCTCTTCGGCACGGCGACACAGCTGGCGACATATCTGGCCGGCACCTATGCCCAGGGACTCGCCCTGACCGCGCTGGCCGCGGCCGGCGTCAGTGGTAGCGCACCGGTGAAGGCGGCGGTGAGCTGGCTGACCGCCGAGCAGTGCCCCGATGGCGGGTGGACGCTGCCCGACCAGTCGCTGAACGCCTGCACCGGCGTGCCGGGCACATTCCCGAACACAGGGCCGGACACCAACTCGACCGCCCTGGCCGTCGAGGGTCTGGTCGCGCAGGGCTCGCTGCCGTCGTTCGTCTCGACCGGCGTGCTCGGCTTCTTCACCGCCGGTCAGGATGCCGACGCCGGATGGTCGTACTACCCGAACAGCGCCGCCACCCCGCAGACGACCCAGCCGACATCGACCGGGCTGGTGATCCAGGCATTGTTGGCGCTCGGCCTTTCGCCCACCGCGCCGTCGCTGGCCAAGGGGACGGCGACGCCGGTCTCGGCGCTGCTCTCGTTCCAGCTGTCGTCGGGCCCGAACGCCGGTGCCTTCTTCCAGACGACAGCGGCGACAACGGGGAACATCTTCGGTACCTATGAGGCCATCCCGGCCTTGGCCGGACTGACCCTGCCGTTCGGCCCGTCCGGCACCGGCTACTGGGAGGTCGCCAGTGACGGCGGCCTCTTCGCCTTCGGTACGGCCGGTTTCTACGGTTCGATGGGCGGCAAGCCACTCAACCAGCCGATCGTCGGCCTCACCTCGACGCCCGACGGTCTGGGCTACTGGGAGGTCGCCAGTGACGGTGGCCTCTTCGCCTTCGGTGACGCGGCCTTCTACGGCTCGATGGGCGGCAAGCCGCTGAACAAGCCGGTGGTCGGGATCGCCGCTACCCCCGACGGCAAGGGCTACTGGGAGGTCGCCAGTGACGGTGGCCTCTTCGCCTTCGGCGACGCGGCCTTCTACGGCTCGATGGGCGGCAAGCCGCTGAACCAGCCGATCGTCGGCCTGGCGTCGACGCCGGACGGCAAGGGCTACTGGGAGGTCGCCAGTGACGGTGGCCTCTTCGCCTTCGGCGACGCGGCCTTCTACGGCTCGATGGGCGGCAAGCCGCTGAACAAGCCGATCGTCGGCCTGGCGTCGACGCCGGACGGCAAGGGCTACTGGGAGGTCGCCAGTGACGGTGGCCTCTTCGCCTTCGGCGACGCGGCCTTCTACGGCTCGATGGGCGGCAAGCCGCTGAACAAGCCGATCGTCGGCATCGCCGCCACCCCCGACGGCCAGGGCTACTGGGAGGTTGCCTCGGACGGCGGCCTCTTCGCCTTCGGCGACGCGGCCTTCTACGGCTCGATGGGCGGCAAGCCGCTGAACAAGCCGGTCGTCGGGATCGGCGCCAACCTGGCCCGGCCGGCCTGAGCGCCGGCCGGCCCCGGCGGGCCTGGATCAGCTGGTCGAGCGGCAAGGACAGCGCCCTCGCGCTCCACGACGTCCGGGTGTCGGGCGAGGTCGAGATCGTCGGACTGCTCACGACCGTCAATGCGGCGGCCGAACGGGTATCGATCCACGGCGTCCGCCGCGCCTTGCTCGACGCCCAAGCCGATGCGTTGGGCCTGCCCGTCGAGGTCGTCGCGTTGCCGTGGCCATGCCCGAACGAGACCTACGAGGGGTTGATGGGCGCGGCCGTCGACCGGGCGCGGGCAGCGGGCATCGACGTCGTCGTGTTCGGCGACCTCTTCCTCGCCGACGTCCGTCGCTACCGGGAGCGGATGCTGGAAGGGTCCGGCCTCGGCCCGCTCTTCCCGTTGTGGCAGCAACCGACCGGCGAGCTGGCCGGCCGGCTCCTGGCCGTCGGCGTTCGCGCCGTGGTCGCCTGCGTCGACCTCGGCCGGCTGCCGGGAGAGCTGGCCGGTCGCTGGTACGACGAGTCGTTCCTGGCGGACCTGCCCCCGGACGTCGATCCCTGCGGGGAGAACGGCGAGTTCCACACCGTCGTCGTCGACAGCCCGGACTTCGCCCGGCCGCTGGCCGTCACCGTGGGTGAGATCGTCGAACGGGACGGCTTCGCCTACGCCGACGTCCTACCCGCTCCTTCACCGCCGTCCTGAGCGGTTCTCACCGTCAGCGCAGGACGCGGGCGCCCTCGGGCACGACGGCGGCGGTGTCGGGGTGGAGCAGCTCGGCCAGTAGCTCGACGCCGTCGACCACCCGAGGACCAGGGCACGAGAAGTGGGCGTTGGCGTCGACGGCGACGACGCGGCCCAGGCCGGGAACTTCCGGACGGTCGAGGAACGACGCGGCCTGCACCACGGCACCGTCGAGGTCGAAGCCGCACGGACTGAAGACGGTGATGTCGATCGCCTCACGGCTGATCTCGTCCCAAGCGAGCCGCCGCGACCGCTCGCCGGGGACGGCCAGCACCGGTATGCCGCCGGCGGCCTCCACCATGTCGGGCACCCAGTGGCCGGCGTTGAACGGCGGGTCCGGCCATTCGAGCACGAACACCCGGGGCCGTGGTCGGCCGGCCACCCGCTGGCGGACCGCGTCGACGCGCGACCGGAGCCCGGCCATGACCGTCTCGGCCGTCACTTCCGTGCCGGTCGCCCGGCCGACGACGCCGATACAGTCGATGACCTCGTCGAGCCGTCCCGGATCGAGCGAGATGACCTCGGACCGGCAGCCGATCGTCGCCAGCGCCTCGTCGACCGCGCCCGAAGGCACCGCGCACACCCGGCAGAGATCCTGCGCCAGGATCACGTCGGGCGCGATGGACCGGATCAGCTCGTTGTCCAGGGTGTAGATCGGCTCGCCGTCCGCCACCCGGGTGCTCACCTCCGTGTCGAGCTGGCGGGCCGTGAGTGGCGCCTCCGTCGGTAGAGCCGTCCCCGAGACGACCGGAACCGCCCGGGCGGCCGGTGGGTGGTCGCACTCGAAGCTCCGGCCGGCCAGGTCGTCGCCGAGGCCGAGGGCGAACACGATCTCGGTGGCGGACGGGAGCAGCGAGACGATCTTCACGAGGCCATCATCCCGCGCCCGGCCGACCCGCCCGACGCTGCTCGTCGGGCGGGTACGGGCAGTGCCGGCAGCCGCTGCCGCAGCAGTAGCCCCGAGCCGCCAAGGCCGGCGCGGTGAAGACGAAGTACCCGGTGGCCGGGTCGGCATAGAGGAGGCGACCGGCAGCCACCGCGGCGTCGTGCGCGGCTCGGACCGCCGCCTCGGCCGCTGTCACGGCCGTGGTCACGCTCGTCGGGTCGAGCACCGGATCGACCGCCGGAGCGACGGGGGAGCGGCGTGGCGGATCGGCCGGGGGTTCGGGTTCGGGAACGATCCTCCGACGCTATCGAGGCCGCCCGGGGCCATTCTTCAATGACCGATGGACCCCTGTCCGGGTCTGGACGGCCCGTGGTACCTTGACCGGACCGTCACGCATGCGTGACACCGTCGTCCAGGGGAAGCCGGTCGAAGTCCGGCGCTGGTCCGCAACCGTCGACGGCGAGCCGATGAGGCCGCCGTGAGCCGGGATACCTGGGCGGGGGAGGAGCTCCCAGCCGTCGAGACACAGGTCGGGGTTCGGAGGCTCTGCCGTCCGGCCAGTGCCCCCGGGCCCTGCGCCCGGGAAACGAGCACGAATGGCCCAGCGCCGACGATCCGCTCGAAAGAGCCAGAGGTGGCGTAGTTCTCGGTGGCTGGCCGTCGGGGCCCTGGTGCTGGCCGCCGCCGCGACCGGGGTGGCCGGGACGACGGCTTCCCTGGTCGTCACCGCGGCGCCCGCTGGTGCCCAGCCGGTCGGTGACTGCTCCGCCACCACCGGGGTGATCGTGGTCGTGGACTTCGCCCACTGGGGCGAGACAATCGAGCGGGGTTGCGCGGCGACGCCGACCACCGGTTACGGCGCTCTGCGGACAGCTGGGTTCGCGACGGCGGGGGACGTCCAGGACGGGTCCGCCTACGTCTGCCGGATCGACACAGAGCCGGCGGCGGCGCAGACACCGTGCACGACAACCCCACCGATCTCCGCCTACTGGTCCTACTGGCACGCCGTCGCCGGCCAGGCGACGTGGTCCTACAGCCAGACCGGCGCCATGAGCTACCAGCCGCCGGTGGGCAGTGTCACAGTCTGGGTCTTCGGGGCCGGTACGCGGCCGACCTTCAGCCCGACAACAGTCCGTGTCGCCGGCACCGGACCCCCGGCCGGCGGAAGCCCCCCGACGACCACGACGACCGCGGCGCCGCCGGCCACGACGAGCCCGGCCGCGACATCCGGCGCGACGGCCGGAGGCCCATCGGCCGCCACCGGTGGGTCGCCCGTCACCGGCGGGAGCGGGAGCACACCGCCGACGGGCGCCAACGCGCCCGGCAGTGGTGCCGGGTCGTCGCCGGCGCCCGGCTCGTCCGCCACGAGCGTCGGGCACGCCGGGTCGACGACGCCCACCACCGCGACGACGGGGACGACCACGACGACGGGCGCCGCCGGTGGCAGTGGGAGCGCCGGGAGCGGCGGTAGTGGCGCCGGCGACGCTGGACCCAAGAGCAGCGCGGCTCATGGCACGACCAAGGGTGACGGGACGCCCCGCATCGTCGACGTCGACCCCGCGTCGGCCCGGGTCCACCCGTCGGCGGGCTCACCGCTGCCGGTGATCGTCGGGGGCATCGCGATCGTCGTCGTCGCCGGTGCGGCGGCGGGTGTCGCCTGGCGCCGCCGGCGGGGGAGCCAGACCGAGTGAACCCTGTTCGGACGAGCCCAAGCCGGGCGACCACCGCCGATCAGGTGGTCACCGGGAGGACCCGCCGGTGGAGCCTGGTCGGGCACCGGCGGGTGCCGCGGACGCTGCACCCGGTTGCCTGGTGGCTCTGGGCGATCGGACTGGCCACCGCGACCAGCCAGACGACGAACCCGTTGTTGCTCCTACTCGTACTGGCCGTGCTCGGGATCGTCGTCGCCAACCGGCGCGGCGACGCGCCGTGGGCACGGGCATTCAAGTACTACCTGTACCTCGCGCTCGTCGTCGTCGTCATCTGGGTGGCGTTCCGTTCGATCTTCGGCGGTGACATCGACGCGGCGACGATGCACGTGCTCTTCACGCTGCCGCACATCCCACTGCCGTCGTGGGCGGCCGGCGTCCAGCTGGGTGGGCCGGTGACCCTGGAGGGGACGGTCGCCGCCCTCTATGGCGGCCTCCGCCTCGGCACGTTGCTCTGCTGCATCGGCGCGGCCAACGCGCTGGCCAACCCGAAGCGGGCGCTGCGGGTCCTGCCCGGCGCCCTCTACGAGCTCGGGGTGGCGGTCGTGGTCGCGCTCTCGGTCGCGCCGCAACTGGTCGAGAGCGCCCAACGGGTCAACCGGGCCCGCAAGCTCCGCGGCGCCACCCACGGCCGGTTCCACGTTCTTCGCAGCATCGCCATCCCCGTGCTCGAAGACGCCCTCGAACGGTCGCTGCGGCTCGCAGCGGCGATGGACTCCCGGGGGTACGGACGTACTGGCACGGCCACTCACCGGTCGCGGCGGCTCACGGGTCTCTTGATGCTGACGGGGATGTGCGGTCTCTGCCTCGGTGCCTACGGCCTGCTCGACGGCTCCCGCGCCGGCTCACTCGGCTTTCCCTCGCTCTTGGCCGGCGCGGTGCTCTGCTGCGCCGGCCTCGTCGTCGGCAGCCGCCGGGTGCGGCGGACCCAGTACCGGCCGGACCCGTGGCGGCTGCCCGAATGGATCGTCGTCCTGTCCGGGATCGTGCCGGCGGCCGTCTTCATCGCCGCAGCCACGGTGGCCAGCCTCAACCCGTCGACCCAGCCGCTCGTCTGGCCGACGCTGCCGGTCGTCCCGGCGCTCGCCGTCCTGTTCGCCGCGATCCCCGCGGTGGCCGCACCACCGCCGCTCCGACCGTTCCGTCGGGCCCCCGCCGTCGACCACGGATCGGCACCGGTCGAGTCGACGGCGGGACCCGACCGCCGGGATCGGGTGACACCGGTACCGCCCGTCGAGGTGCCGGCATGATCGTCTTCGACCGCGTGACCTTGACGTACCCCGACGCCGACGCGCCGGTGCTGCGCGACGTCAGCCTCCGGGTCGAAGAGGGGGAGCTGGCGCTCGTCGTAGGCCGGACGGGGGTCGGCAAGTCGTCGTTGCTCGGGGCGGTCAACGGGCTCGTTCCGCACTTCACCGGCGGCCGGTTGGCCGGCCGGGTGACCGTCGACGGCCGCGAAACGCGTACGCACAAACCGCGGGAGCTGGCCGACGTCGTCGGCGTCGTCGGCCAGGACCCGCTCGCCGGTTTCGTCACCGACACCGTCGAGGAGGAGCTGGCGTACGGCATGGAGCAGCTCGCGGTACCGGCCGACGTGATGCGCAAGCGGGTCGAGGAGACGCTCGACCTGCTCGGCATCGCCGAGCTCCGGGACCGGGCCCTCCACGAGCTCTCCGGCGGCCAGCAGCAGCGGGTGGCGATCGGTGCCGTGCTGACCGCCCACCCCCGCGTCCTCGTCCTCGACGAGCCGACGTCCGCCCTCGACCCGACGGCCGCCGAGGAGGTGCTCGCCGCGGTCACTCGGCTCGTCCACGACCTCGGTGTCACCGTGCTACTGGCCGAGCACCGGCTCGAACGGGTCGTCCAGTACGCCGACCGCGTCGTCGAGGTCCGGGCCGACGGCACCGTCGTCGCTGGGGAGCCGGCGGCGATGTTGGCGACGACGGCGGTGGCGCCGCCGGTCGTCGAGCTCGGCCGGCTGGTCGGATGGCGGCCACTGCCGCTCTCCGTCCGCGACGCCCGCCGGCAAGCCGAGCCGCTCCGCCGCCGGCTCGGCGGGGAGCTCGGCGCCCGATCGGTGCCGCCACCCCACCGATCGCTCGCCCGGCCGGGCGACGGCGTCGCCCTGCGGGCCCGCAACGTCGTCGTCCGCTACGGCGCCGTCGTCGCCGTCCGCGGCGTCGATCTTGATCTCGTCCATGGCGAGGTGACCGCGCTCATGGGCCGCAACGGCTCCGGTAAGTCGTCACTGTTGTGGGCACTCCACGGTGCCGGGCCCCGCCAGACCGGGCTCGTCCAGGTCGCCGGCACCGATCCAAAGACGCTCCCGCCGAGCGGGGCGCGGCGGCTGGTCGGCCTCGTGCCGCAGACCCCGACGGATCTGCTCTACCTCGACACCGTCAGCGACGAGCTCGATCAGGCCGATCGGGAGTCGGCCGACGAGGCTGCGGGAACGCCGGTCGCCGGCGCCCGGGAGCTGCTCGACCGGCTGGCCCCGGGTATCCCCGACGAGATCCACCCCCGCGACCTCTCCGAGGGTCAGCGGCTCGCGCTCGTTCTCGCCGTGCAGTTGGCCGCGGCGCCCCGCGTCGTGCTGCTCGACGAGCCGACCCGCGGGCTCGACTATGCGGCCAAGCGGTCGTTGGTCGGCATCGTCGACCAGCTGGCCGCCGAGGGACGTTCGGTCGTCGTCGCCACCCACGACGTCGAGTTCGTCGCCGCCGCGGCCGACCGAGTCGTCGTCATGGCCGCCGGTGATGTCGTCGTCGACGGCCCGACGGCCGACGTCGTCGCCGGCTCCCCGGCTTTCGCCCCCCAGGTGGCCAAGATCCTCGCCCCGCTCGAGATCCTCACCGTCGACCAGGTCCGCGGCGCGTTGGCCGACGGTGGGCCGGCCGACAGTGTGCGGGCCGACAGTGCGTCGGCCGGCGGCGAGCTGGCGGAAGAGGGCTGATGGCCACCGGCGCGGCGATACGTCCGGCCGGCGTGGCCGTCCGGGTGGGCGTGCGGTCGAGGGCAGTCATCATCATGGCGTCCTTCCTCGGCTTCGTCGCGTTCTTCTGGCCGTTCGTCGTCGCGCCCCACACGTTCGGCGACAGCACCATGGCCCCGCTCATGTTCGGCGCTCTGCTCGTGTTGGTGCTGGCCATCGTGTTCTCCGAGATCGCCGACGGCGGGATCGATGCCAAGGCGGTCGCCATGCTCGGTGTGCTCTCCGCGCTCGGCGCGGCCGTGCGCCCGCTCGGTGCCGGGACGGCCGGGATCGAGACCGTGTTCTTCACCCTCGTCATCGCCGGTCGCGTGTTCGGTGCCGGGTTCGGGTTCACCCTCGGCTGCACCACGCTGTTCGCGTCGGCGCTCATCACCGGTGGCGTCGGGCCGTGGATGCCGTACCAGATGTTCGGCTGCGCCTGGGTCGGGCTGTTCGCCGGCCTCCTGCCGCCGGCCCGCGGCAAGCGGGAGGTCCTCATGCTCGCGGTCTACGGCGCGCTGGCCGGCTACTTCGTCGGCTTCATGCTCAACCTGTCGTTCTGGCCGTTCGCCGTCGACCCCCACAGCACGATCGCCTACCTGCCCGGAGCGTCGCTGGCCACCAACGTCCAGCGTTACCTCCTATTCGACGGCACGACGTCCCTCGGCTGGGACACCGGCCGGGCGATCACCAACTTCGTCCTCATCTTGCTCGTCGGCCCGGCGATGCTCGCCATTTTCCGCCGGGCTGCCCGCCGGGCCGCGTTCGAGGCGCCGGTCACCTTCACCGAGCTCGTCGAGTAGTCGTCACGCGGTACGGGCATGTCGCGACCGGGCCCGCGTGGGTGTAGCACATGTGTACATGAGTACTACAGTGTGCCCATGACCAGTACGATCTCGGTCCGAGAGTTGCGGAACACGGTGAGCGACGTCCTGCGCCGGGTCGAGCGCGGCGAACGGCTGACCGTCACGGTCGACCGGCGTCCGGTAGCCGAGATCGTGCCGTTGCGCCGCCACCGGGCGGTGTCGGTCGCCGATGCGCTCGCCGTCGCCTCTCGTCACGCCGCCGACCGCCGGCTGCTCGCCGACGTGCGGGGCCTGTTGTCCGATACCACGGACGACCTGTGAGGGCGCTGCTCGACACGTCGTTCTTCGTCGCCACCGAGTCGGGGCGGCCCCTCGGCGAGATGGAAGGGGTGACCGAGACCGAGGTGTCGGTGGTGACGTTGGCCGAGCTGACGGTCGGTGTGCTCGTCGCCGACGACGTGGATCGACCGGCCCGAGTAGCAACCCTCACCGCGGTCGAGTCGACGTGGGAGCCGCTGCCGATCGACGCCGAAGTGGCGCGTCAATTCGCCCGTATCGTCGCAGCGCTGCGGACCGGACGACGGCGAGTCCCGGTACTCGACGCCCTCGTGGCGGCCACCGCCGTCGTCGAACAGATCCCGGTCGTCACGCAGGACCGTGACTACGACGCCATTCCGGGAGTCGAGGTCATCCGGGTCTGACCCCGCCGCCTGCTATCATTAAGTCTTCTTCTACCGGGCGGCAATCCGCGTCTTCCTGACGTCGCCGCGACCGGTTGCCCAGCTCGGGAGTGTGTCTCTTGTCTTTGTCCTTTGCCGATCTCGGCGTATCCGCCGACGCCGTCCGCGCCCTCGACGCCCGCGGCCTCACCTCGGCGTTCCCGATCCAGGCCCTCGCCCTCCCGCCGGCGCTCGACGGGAAGGACGTCTGCGGAAAGGCGCCCACGGGATCGGGCAAGACCATTGCCTTCGGGCTCCCGGTCGCCGCCCGCGTCGAGCGGGCGCGCCCCGGTAGACCCCGGGCGCTCGTGCTCGCTCCCACCCGCGAGCTGGCCGGCCAGATCGAGAAGGAGATGGGCCTCCTCATGGGGCGCGACCGTCGTCGGCGAGTCGCCGCCTTCTACGGCGGCGTCGGCTTCGGCGGCCAGCTCGCCGCGCTGCGTCACGGCGTCGACGTCGCGGTGGCCTGTCCGGGCCGGCTGCGGGATCTGATGGCCCGCGGGGCGATCTCCATGGCCGACGTGTCGATCGTCGTCATCGACGAGGCGGACCGCATGGCCGACATGGGCTTCCTGCCAGAGGTGAAGGCGATCCTCGACCAGGTCCGGCCCGACCGCCAGACCCTGCTCTTCTCGGCCACTCTCGACGGCGACGTCGACCAGCTCGTCCGGCGCTACCAGCGGACACCGGTCAAGGTGTCGGTCGAGGTCGAGGAGCAGCCGTCGTTGACGACGCATCATTGGGTGGACGCCCGGCGCGAAGACCGCGTGGCGCTGGCCGCCAACCTGGTGGCCTCACACGGCCCGACCGTCGTGTTCTGCCGGACCAAGCACGGAACCGACCGGGTCGCCCGCCAACTGGTGGCCGCCGGCGTCAACGCCGTCCCGCTCCACGGCGGTCGGAGCCAGGCCCAGCGCGACCGCGCCCTCCAAGCGTTCGTCTCCGGACAGGCTCAGGCGCTCGTGGCCACCGACGTCGCCGCTCGAGGGATCCACGTCGACGACGTCGGCTGTGTCGTCCACTTCGACCTGCCGGCGACGGCCAAGGACTACGTGCACCGGTCCGGACGGACCGGCCGGGCCGGGTCCGACGGCGTGGTCGTGACCTTCGTCACGCCCGCCGACCGCGAACCCGTCCGACTCCTACAAAAGGCCGTCGGCCATTCGTCTTCCTCGGCGCCCGGCATCGGATCGGCGCCCGGCATCGGAGCGACGACCGGCAACGGAACGGCGACCGGCAACGGAACGGCGACCGGTAACGGCCTGGCGCCCGATAACGGTTCGTCGTCCAGCGGGTCGTCGCCCAGCGGGTCGGCCCGGAACGGTCGCCGTCGCCACCCCGACCGGCGCCCCTCGGAGCCGCGCCAGTCCGGCCAGCACCAGTCCGGCCAGCACCAGTCCGGCCAGCACCAGTCCGGCCAGCACCAGTCGGACCGACCGGCGTCCGGCCAGCGACAGGGCGACCAGCGCCAGTCCGACCGGCGGCAAGGAGCCACGGCCGGGTCGAATCCTCGCCCGAAGGCGGACCGGTCGGGGCGGCCAGGTCGACCGGCCCGACCGGCATCACGTCGCCGCGGTGGTACCGGCCGGGGCAACCAGCCCCGGGCCCGCGGCAGTCGCTGACCGACTGGCGCGTCGAGGGGGGATCCGTCAGTCCGAAACGGTCTGCCCGACGACCAGCCGTCGCGGCGCGCCGGCGGGCTCGTAAGGGGCGGTCATCCGGTCGACGACGGCCGTCGGACCGGCGACGAGGACGTACTCGACGTTGCGCAGGTGCGACACCTTCCCGACCTTCTGGCCGCTCGGGCTGTGGATCCCGATCTGCGCGCCGACGTACCGCTTCGAGTCGAACGCCAGGACGCCGACGTGGCCGCGGACCGAGCAGATGTCCACCAGCTCCTCCAGTGACACCCACGACTCGTTGTTGTACGACAGCACGAGCACGTCGGCCCGCACGTCGGCGATGACCTGCCGGAGCGCCGCCGGCATCTCCCGGGTCATGTTGAAGACGCTCTTGGTCGCCGGGTCTCGGCTGTCGATGCGCTTGCACGCGATGCCGTAGTGCTCCGGGGCGTCCCACGCGACCAGCGTTTCCCAGATGTGGTAGTTCGTGAAGTAGCGGTGCTGGTTGTACGGCGGGTCGAGGTACGCCAGGTCGACGTGGGGCAGCTCGTGGACGAGTAGTTGGGCGTCGCCGCGACGGGACTGGCCGGGGCCGGCGAGCAGCGTCGGCTCCCGCAGCGCCAGCCGGTTGAACGAGCGGGGTGCCCACTCTTTGACGTAGGCCATCTGCAGCCCGGTCGTCGAGTCGACCCGGTCCGCCGCGTCGATCAGGCTGGTCAGCAGGATCGGGAACAGCGGGCTGTCAGCGAACTCCCGGTCGAGCGCGGCGCGGATGGCGTCGACCCGCTCGCCGTTGAACGGCTGGAAGAACCGTGACTGTACGCAGAACGTCTCGGTGAAGTAGCCCGCCTCCCCGGGCAAGCCGTCGAGGTAGCCGATGGCGTCACGGACGTCGTCGGGGTCCACCGTCGTCGCGTCGGTGGCGATGTAGCACCGCGCGAACACGTCGGAGTACCGCGCCGTGTCGACGGCCGTCACCTCGACGCCGCGCCGCTTGAACTCCTGGGCCACTCGGGTCGTGCCCGTGAACAGGTCGACGGCCGATCGCGGCGCCCGACAGGGTCAGCAGCTCACCGAGGACCGGGACGAGGGTCCGCTTGGAGCCGAGGTACTTGATCACACGCCAGGTGCTCCGTCGTCTCGGCCAACGTTCCTGGTCAACGTACCAGGGGGCCGTCCCCCGGGCGAGGGACCACCGACCTGACGGAGAATGGGTATGAACCAACCGGCGACGCGACGAGGAGCCCCGGCGCCAGGAGGAGCAGTCATGACGCCTGATCGATCGAACCGCCCGCCGACGACCACCGATGCCGGTATCCCGGTGGCCAGTCAGGAGCATTCGCTGACCATCGGCCCGGATGGGCCGATCGTGCTCAACGACTTCTACCTGGTCGAGCAGATGGCCAACTTCAACCGGGAGCGGATCCCGGAGCGCCAGCCGCACGCCAAGGGCGGTGGTGCGTTCGGCACCTTCGCCGTCACCGACGACGTGAGCCGGTACACGAAGGCCGCGGTGTTCCAGCCCGGGACGACGACCGACCTGCTGGCCCGGTTCTCGACCGTCGCCGGCGAGCGAGGGTCGCCGGACACCTGGCGCGACCCGCGGGGTTTCGCGCTGAAGTTCTACACGTCGGAGGGCAACTTCGACCTCGTCGGCAACAACACGCCGGTCTTCTTCATCCGCGACCCGATCAAGTTCCAGAACTTCATCCGATCGCAGAAGCGGCTCGCCGCCAACAACCTGCGCGATCCGGACATGCAGTGGGACTTCTGGACCCTCTCGCCTGAGTCGGCTCACCAGGTGACCTGGCTGATGGGCGACCGGGGCATTCCCAAGAACTGGCGGCACATGAACGGCTACTCCTCCCACACCTACCTGTGGGTCAACGCCACCGGCGAGCGGTTCTGGGTCAAGTACCACTTCAAGACCGACCAGGGCGTCGAGTGCCTCACCCAGGCCGACGCCGACCGGATCGCCGGCGAGGACGGCGACTACCACCAGCGGGACCTCTACGACGCCGTCGACCGGGGCGATTTCCCGAGCTGGAGCCTCAAGGTCCAGGTCATGCCGTTCGAGGAGGCCAAGGCGTACCGATTCAATCCGTTCGACCTGACGAAGGTCTGGCCGCACGACGACTACCCGCTCGTCGACGTTGGGAAGATGACGCTCGACCGGAACGTCACCGACTACCACACCGAGATCGAGCAGGCCGCGTTCCAGCCGAACAACACCGTGCCGGGCACCGGGCTGTCGCCCGACAAGATGCTCCTCGCCCGCGGTTTCTCGTACGCCGACGCCCACCGGGCCCGGTTGGGGGTGAACTACCAGCAGATCCCCGTCAATCGGCCCCACGTACCGGTGCGCTCGTACTCCAAGGACGGCGCCATGCGGATCGACAACGTGAGCGATCCCGTCTACTACCCGAACTCGTTCGCCGGCGCGCCAGCGGCCGACAGCGACACCTATGCCGAGCATGCGGTGTGGGCGGCCGACGGCGAGCTGGTCCGTGCCGCCTACACGCTGCACGCCGAGGACGACGACTTCGGGCAGGCCCGGACGCTGCTGACCAAGGTGATGGACGACGACCAGCGCTCGCGATTGGTCGCCACCGTCGGCGGCCTGCTCGGCGGCCTCCGTCGTGACGAGGTCCGCCAGCGGGCGTTCGAGTACTGGCGCCGGATCGACAAGGCGGTCGGCGACCGGATCGAAGCGGCCGCCCTCGGCCAGCCGGAGGCGCCCCCCGGCACGTAGCGCCGCGGCGGTCACTAGGTTGCGTCCATGCGCGTCGATCTTCACGTTCCCCGTTTCACCTGGCCCGGCGGTTCGGCTGCCGTCGGCCCGACCCTGGCCTCGTTGGCTCGGACGGCCGAGGCCATCGGCGTCCGCACGCTTTCGGTCATGGACCACTGGTTCCAGATGGACCGGATGTGGCCGGCCGACGAGCCGATGCTCGAGGGCTACACGACCCTCGGGTTCGTCGCCGCGTCGACCGAGCGCCTCCGCCTCCGCCTGCTCGTCGGCGGCGTGACGTACCGTCACCCCGGCCTGCTGGCGAAGACGGTGACGACGCTCGACGTCCTCTCCGGCGGCCGGGCCGAGCTCGGCCTCGGCGCGGCCTGGTACGAGCGTGAGCACCTGGGGCTCGGCGTGCCGTTCCCACCGGTCGCCGAACGCTTCGAACGGTTGGAGGAGACGCTGCAGATCTGTCGGCAGATGTGGAGCGACGACAACGGCCCCTACGAAGGTCACCACTACCAGCTCGCCGAAACGCTCTGCTCGCCGCCGCCGGTGAGCGTGCCCCGCCCGCGGATCCTGATCGGTGGGGGCGGGGAGCGCAAGACCCTACGGCTCGTGGCCACCTACGCCGACGCCTGCAATCTCGTCGGCGACGGAACCGAGATCGCCCACAAGCTCGACGTCCTGCGCCGGCACTGCGACGCCGTCGGCCGCGACCCCGCCGAGATCGAGGTGACCGCATTGCTCGTCGGACCCGACGAGGACGAACCCGGCACCATCGTCGCCCGGGCCGAGGCGCTGGCCGCGGTCGGTGTCCAGACCGTCGTCGGCAGCTCGACCCAGCCCGACCCGGGCCCGTGGCTCGAAGCGCGGTGGGGACCGGCCATGGACGACCTGGCCGCTATCGAGCCCGCAGCCTGGTAGGTCGCGCCGGTGACCGCCGACCCGGGGCCCCGGGCCCGGTTCGAGCACTTCAGCCCGATCTTTCCGGTGCGGGACCTCACCCGGGCGCTGGCCCACTACCGGTCCCTTGGGTTCGTCACCGCCGCGTACACGAGCGGCGACGAGTACGGCTTCGCCGACCGCGACGAGATCGGCCTGCACCTGACCGCCGATCCCGGCCACGATCCGGCGACCCAGGCCAGCGGGACCTACCTCTATGTCGACGACGCGGACGCCCTCTACGAGGAGTGGACCCGACCGGGCGTGGCCGGACTGACCCGGCGGGTCGGTGACACCGCGTACCGGCTGCGGGAGGGATCGCACGTCGACCGAGACGGCAACGTCATCCGGTTCGGCTCCCCGATGCCCAGCCGGCCAGCGACGCGGCTGCGGGCCCACCTCGAGGACCGCTACGGGATCCAGGTGACCGGCGTGACCGATCTCGACGTCGGCGTCTTCCTCGTCGAGCGGGCCGACGGCCCGAGCTGGGTAGCCCGGCAGTTCCGCCCGACCCGACCCGTCGACGTCGTGGCCGGTGACGCCGACGTCCTCCGGTACCTGGCCGCCCACGAGTTCCCGGCCGAGCGGTGCGCCACCGACGAACCGGTCTCCGTGCTCGACGGCCGGGCCGTCCTCGTCACCGAGTACGTCGATGCGGTCCGGGCCGGCGAGCGTCGAGAAGCCATCCGAGCCGCCGGCGGCCTGCGCCGGCTGGGCGATCTCCTCGGTCAGCTGCACCGCCTGCCGGGCGACGGCGTGGCCAGCCGGCCCGGCGGGGCGTGGCACCACCTGGCCGACGGCCGACCGGCGGCGGAACTGGCCGCGGCCGCCGACCTACTGGCCGGGGCCCGGGACTTGGTCGACGACGGCGAAGTGGACGCCTATCGAGCCCTGGGTGAGGAGGTCGACCAACTGGACGACGGCGACGGTCTGCCCGTGGTGTTCACCCATCCCGACTTCGTCATGGCCAACGTCGTCGCGTCACGTGACGGGATCGTCCTCGTCGACTGGGCCGGCGCCGGGCGCGCCCCACGGCTGTGGTCGCTGGCGTTCCTGCTCTACGCCGAAGGCGCCAAGGACCTCCGGCGGGTCGACCGGGTCGTCGCCGGCTACCGCCCGCACATCCAGCCCGAGCCGGACGAGCTCGACCGCCTGGCCGCCGTCCTGCGTGCCCGGCCGCTCATCTTCGTCGTCTGGGCGGTCTGCACCGGGCGGTCGACCCCCACCGAGGCGGTGGCCGGCTTGGGCGAGCTGAACGGCTTGACCGAGGCCATCGCCGACCGGGCCCGGGCCGCCTTCGCCGACTAGCGGATCGTGTTCCCGGCGTCGACGGTCAGGGCGAGCCCGGTCACGTAGCGGGACTCCTCGGAGGCCAAGAACAGCACCGCGTCCGAGACGTCCTCGGGCTGCAGGCGTTCGACCGGTAGAGCGTTCGTATAGATCGGCCCGAGATCCGGGCTCCCCTCGATCAGCGAGTCAAGGGCGCCCAGCGCCGCCAGCATCGGCGTGTCGACCCCGGCCGGATGGACCGTGTTGACCCTGATCCGATGGGCGCCGAGCTCGTTGGCCATCGCCTTGGCGATCCCGACGACCCCGTGCTTGGCCGCGACGTAGGGGGCCAGGAACGGCAGACCCTTCAGCGCGGCGGTCGAGCCGGTGCAGATGATCGAGCCCCCACCGGCGGCCAGCAGGTGGGGAACCGAGACGACCATCGTGTTCCACGTCCCGGTCAGGTTGGTCTCGACGACGTCCTGCCACACCGTCTCGCTCACCTGGTCCCACGATCCTCCGGCACAGATCGCCGCGTTGGCGCAGACGACGTCGAGGCGGCCGAGCTCGGCCACCCCGGCATCCAGCGCGGCCCGCAGGCCGTCGCGATCACGGATGTCGGCCGGCGCCGCCACGATCCGCCGACCGGTGGCCTCGACCGCCTTGACCGTCTCGGCCAGATCGGCCTCGGTGGCCACGCCGTACGTCGTCGGGGCGTAGTCGTGGCAGATGTCGACGGCGATGATGTCCGCCCCCTCTTCGGCCAGTCGGACCGCGTGGCTGCGACCCTGCCCGCGGGCGGCGCCGGTGATGAACACCACCTTGCCCTCGACCCTGCCGCCCGCTCCTCTGGCCATCGTGCCCTCCTATCGGTGCTCGCTATCGGTGCTCGGCTAGCGGTGCCCAGCCAGGAACCGATCGAGCTGGTGGCAGACGTAGTCGAGCTCCTCGTCGGTCAGTCCGTGACTGGCCGGGAGCAGCATGCCCTGGCGCATCACCCGGTCGGCGTTCGGCAAGCCGTCGCCCGGCACTCGGTACTCCACCCCGGCCATCATCGGATGCCGGGTGATGTTGCCGCTCCACACCGTCCGGGTGTCGACGTGCACCGAGTCGAGGTACTCCTGGACGTCGGGGCGGCTGAACCCGGCGTCCTCCCGGACGAGGAACGGGTAACAGAGCCACGCCGTCTCCAGGCCGTCGAGCTGGCGAGGCGGGATGAACGCCTCGGGGTGCTCGTGCAGGAACGCCGTGTAGACGTCGAAGTTCTTCCGCCGCCGTTCGTGGAACTCGCGCAGCGCGCCCGAGCTGGACGACGCCGTAGGCGGCACCGAGCTCGGACGGTTCGAGGTTCCACGGCTGGACGTCGAAGATGAAGTCGTTGTCGTACGGGATGCCGTCGAGGTCCTCCCGGAAGACGTGTCCGGTTCGGGCGGCCTGGGAGCCGAAGAGGTGCGGCTCGGAGCGCCGGCCCCAGCGGCGGAGCATGAGGCCGCGGTCACGGAGTGCCTCGTCGTCGAGGAGGACCATGCCGCCGTTGCCAGCGCACGTGATGATGTGCGCCATGGCGAAGCTCGTGACGCTGATGTCCGAGCGGGTGCCCGTCGGCGTGCCCCGCAACGTCGCGCCGAGCGCGTCGCACGAGTCCTCGACCACCAGCAGTCCGTGGTCGTCGGCCAGCCGGCGGACGGCGTCCCAGTCCGGCGCGTTGCCGATCAGGTTCGGCAGGAAGATCGCCTTCGTGCGCGGGCCGACGAGCTCCTCGATCCTCGACACGTCGGCGTTGAACGTGTCCGGCTCGACGTCGACGAAGACCGGGACGAGGCCGAGGTGGTAGAGCGCGCCGATGTCCGTCGAGAACGTCAGCGGCGACGTGATCACCTCCGAGCCCCGTGGCAGGTCCAGCAGGGCGAAGGCCAGCAGGATGGCCGACGAGCCGGAGTTGCACATCAGACCGTGGGCCTTGCCGAAGAGCGTGGCCACCCGCTGCTCCATCTCGGCCACGTTCGGCCCGATCCGCAGCGCCTGGGGGCCGCCCCGGAGCACGCCGAGCACGGCCGCGATCTCCTCTTCGCCGTGAGCGGCTTGGGCGTACAGCACGCGGTCCACCGGCACGGCTTCCTCCTCCAACGATGGCCGGCCGCGGCGCCCGGCGATCCCGCCCGGTCCGTCCTCGGACGGTGACCGACGGGCGACGTGCCGTGCCCGGCACCATCCGGCCAAGCGATCGCTTGGCAGGCTATTGCGCCCGCGGTAGGCCTGCAAGGGGTGCCGGCTGACGGGGACCGTCAGCCCGACCCTCCCGGTAGCGTGGACCTGTGGACCCGCTCGATCCGGAGCTCGCCGGAGGACCGCCGCCCGACCCCGAGGACTGGACCGACGAGCAGTGGCTTCGCTGGCTCCGGGCGACCGACGACGCGCCGGCCGATGAGGCGTCGCCGTCGGAGGGCCGGCCGGCGACGGCGATCGGCCGGATCACCCACTCGGCCGGCGGCGAGGTGCTGACGCTCGCCATGCAGGGGTTGGCCCACGCCATGTTCGGCCAGAAGAACGAGATCGTGGTCGTCGCCGACGGCAACTCGGAGCCCGACGGGGACGAGCCGCTGGCCCTCCACCTCGACCCCGACCATCCCGAGCGGTCGACCGTCGTCGTCCGTCCGGTCGACGAGCCTCCGCCGCCGACCTGACGGCCGGCCCCACGCCAGGAAAGACACCTCTCTGAACAGGGAGAACGGCAGCATCCCCCTCGGTGTCACACCCCCGCCGTACCGTGGTCGAAGAGATCCACGGACGCCCGAAGGAGGCGCAAGATGGCACTGCGCCAAGAACTGGTCATCATCGAGTGCGAAGGCCCGGTTGTCCTCCACCAGGACGACGCTCTCGAATGCCTCGACCCGGACTGCTTCGGCCTCGACTTCGACCACGAGACGCTCGAAACGCCGTGTTGGCTGGTGTTCGAGGGCCTGTGCCCGCGGTGCGGGCCGGCGGCCGCCTGACCATTCGCGCTGCCGCCTAACCGCCGCGCCGCCACTGCGCTGACCTGAGCGGCCATGGTTCGGGGCTGGGCGGGCGGTGGGACGGCCCCGTGCGCGACACTCGTCGTTCGCCGTGCTGCTCCTCGATGGCTCGTTCGTCTTCAGCGCTTCGGATCTGAGCGGCTTCCTCGCGTGTGACCACCTCCTGACGCTCGACCGGGACGCGGCCACCGGCGTCCTGGCCAAACCACGCCGACCGGGCCCTCTCTCGGCCCGCTACGGCGACGAGCACGAAGCGGCCTACCTGGCCCACCTCAAGGCGGCCGGCGCGCGGGTGGCCGAGCTCGAACGGCCACCGTCGCTGAGCCGGGCCGCGCTCGAGGATGCACAGCAGGCGACGATCGCCGCCCTGGCCGCCGGCTACGACATCGTCTACCAGGGAACCCTCTTCGACGGCACGTGGTTGGGCCATCCGGATTTCCTGGTCCGGGGCGGCCCGGCGGGTGGCGCGTGGCCGCACGCCTACGACGTGGTCGATACCAAGCTGGCCCGGCGGGCCAAGGCGACCGCCCTCGTCCAAGTGGCCCTCTACGGGCAGCTGCTCGCCCCGCTCCAGGGGGCCGAACCGCGATGGCTGATCCTGGCCCTCGGGGACGGATCGGAGGAGCGGTTCGCGTACGCCGCGGTCTCGTCGTACCTTCGGGCCGTCCAAGCGCGCTTCACCGGTGCCCTGTCTGCCCCGGCGCCGTACCCGTACCCGGTCGAGCACTGCGCTCTCTGCCCGTGGGAGGAGCACTGCGACGACCGCCGTCGACGGGACGACCACCTCTCCCTCGTGGCCGGCATCCGCCGTCAGCAGGTTGAGCGGCTCGAGGCGGCCGGCGTGCCGACGGTGGCGGCGCTGGCGGCCCAGTCGACGACCACCGCCGTGTCGATCGGCCGCGGCGTGCTCGATCGACTCGAGCGGCAGGCCCGCGAGCAGGTCCACAGCCGGGAAGAGGGGCGGGTGTCGTACTCGCGGCTGGCGACGGTGCCGGGTGACGGTCTCGACCTCCTGCCCCCGCCGGACGACGGCGATGTCTTCTTCGACATGGAGGGCTTCCCGTACGCCGAGGACGGCGGTCTCGAGTACCTCTTCGGGTGGGTCGACGTCCCGGGGGCGTTCCACCACCGCTTCGCGGCCGACCGGGCGGCCGAGCGGCAGGCCTTCGAGCAGTTCATGGACGACCTGGCCGAACGGCGTCGTCGCCACCCGGGCCTGCACGTCTACCACTACGCCAGCTACGAACGGACCGCGCTGTCGCGCCTGTCCAACCGCCATGGCGTGCGCGAGGAGGAGGTCGCCGACCTGTTGCGAGAAGAGGTGCTCGTCGACCTCTACCGGGTGGTCCGTCGCTCGGTCGTCGTCGGGGCGCCGTCGTACTCGATCAAGCAGCTCGAGCCGCTCTACGGGCTCCGGCGGACCGGCGACGTCCAGACGGCCGCCGAGAGCCTCGAGATGTACCAGGACTGGTTGGACTCCAACCCGACGGACGACACCATCCGAGACCGCATCGTCGCCTATAACGAGGTCGACTGCCGGTCCACGCTGGCGCTGCGGGACTGGCTCCTCGCCTTGCGCGGCGAGCCGCCACGAGCCGTCGACTTCGACCTCGACACCGAGGTCGAAGGCGGGGGAGCGCGGTCGACGACGATGCCCGACTGGCTGGCCTCGGTCGACGCGACGTCGGCCCGGCTGCTGGACGGCCTACCGGAGGATCCGTCGGCGTGGGACGACGAGCAGCGCGGCCGGAGGCTGCTGGCCCACCTCCTCAAGTTCCACCAGCGCGAGGACAACGCCGGATGGCGCGAGTACTTCGCCCGGCGGGAGCTCTCGTGGGACGAGCTCCGAGACGACGACCGGGTGGCCGTCGGCGACCTTCGGTTCGAACGGCTCGGCGATCGGGTCCGCCGATCGCAGGAGCACGTCTACTCGTTCCCGTCCCAAGACGTCGGCCTGCGTCTCGGCGACCGGCCCGTCGACCCGGCCACGGGATCGTCGCCGGGCGAGCTGGTCCGCCTGGAACCCACCAGCGCCGCCGACCCGACGCGGGGCGAACTGGTGTTGCGACGAGGGCTGTCCGCCACCGCGCCACACCCTCGGGCGCTCATCCCGAAGGAGCTCGTCGGCACGTACGTCCTCCGTGAGTCCCTGCTCCGCCTGGCCGACTGGGTGGCCGCTCACGGGCTCGACTCGCCGGCGCCGCCGTGGCGGGCCGCCCGGCAGCTGCTCCTGCGTCGGCCGCCGCGGCTCGACGGCGCGGACGAGCCTGACGGTCCCCTGGCGGCCGTCGGCGAGCATGGCGCCGACGCGGTCGTCCGACTGGTCCCGCGGCTCGACGGTGCAGCGTTGCCGGTGCAGGGACCGCCGGGCTCGGGCAAGACGTACTCGGCCGCCCAGGTGATCGTCGACGCGGTGGACCGAGGTCGTCGCGTCGGCGTGACGGCCAACAGTCACCGGGTCATCGAGCATCTGCTCGTCGCCGTCGGCCGGGAGGCCGCCCGGCGGGGCACGGCCGTCCTTCTCGTCCACAAGACCGACGTCGACGACGACCCGGTCGATGGTGTCCGCAACGTCGGCGACAACAAGGAGGTCGTCGACCGGCTCGACCGGGGGGAGGTGGACGTCCTCGGCGGCACGGCCTGGCTGATGGCCCGACCGGAGATGGCCGGCCGGCTCGACCTGCTCGTGGTCGACGAGGCGGGCCAGGTGAGCGTGGCCAACGCCCTGGCGTCGATGGGCGTCGCCCCCGACACGCTGCTCGTCGGTGATCCGGCCCAGCTCGACCAGCCGTTCCAGGGCGCGCACCCCGAGGGGACGGACGTCTCGGCGCTGGCCCACGTCATCGACGGGGCGGCGACGATGCCGGGCGACGTCGGTCTCTTCCTCGACCGCACGCGGCGGATGCATCCGTCGATCTGTCGGTTCGTCTCCGACGTCGTCTACGACGGCAAGTTGTCGAGCGTCGACGGTCTCGAGCGTCAGCGGGTCGACAGCCGGGTCGACCAACGATCGCGACCCAGCCAGGAACGGCTGACGGGGGCCGGTATCCGCTGGCTGGCCGTGCCCCATCACGGCAACCGGGCCGCGTCGGTCGAGGAGGCCGAACGCATCGCCGTGGCCGTCGACGAACTGGTCGGCGGCACGTGGGTGGACGCCGCCGGCGACGAGCACGTTCTCGCCCCCGAGCACGTGCTCGTCGTCACCCCGTACAACGCCCAGATCGCCGCGCTGGCCGCCCGGCTGCCGGCCGGCGTCGAGATCGGCACGGTCGACCGCTTCCAGGGCCGCGAGGCGCCCGTCGTCTTTTACTCGATGGCGACGAGCAGCATCGACGACCTGCCTCGAGACGTCGAGTTCCTCTTTTCCCTACACCGGCTCAACGTGGCGGTGTCCCGGGCCCAGGCACTGGCCGTCCTCGTCTGCAGCCCGGCCCTGCGGGCGCCACGCTGCCGGACGACCCGGCAGGTTCAACTGGTGAACGCGCTCTGCCGGCTCATCGAGGATGCCGAGGGGAGGGTGCTCGCCGACGGGGTCGACGCCGACCCGTCCTGCGGGCCCGGTTGACCGCCCGCGATCGTCGGGCCGTGGTCTACGCCGGTGCGGCCGTGGTGCCCGGGTCGGTCTGCCATTCGGCGAGCTCGACGACGACACCGGCCGGCCCGTCGAAAAAGACGAGACGCCGATCGTGGAAGGCCAGGACGTCGTTCCTCGGCCGCCGACCGATCTCGGCCAGCCGGGCGGTGGCGTCGTCGAGGTCGCCGACGCGGAGGCAGAGGTGGCTGAAGCCCGTCCGAGCGAGGTCGCCGCTCCGAGGGTCGACCGTGACCTCGGGTTGGTGGAACCAGAGGAGCTGGATCTCCTGATGGACCGGGGCCCCCTGGTCGACCAGCGTGACGTGGTCGGCCTCCCAGCCCGAGATGCCCATGTACGCGGCCATCGTCGGCCCGCTGACGACCACCGCGCGCGACTCGGCGAAGCCCAGGGCGGCGAAGAACCGCTTGGCGTCGTCGAGGTCGGTGACGACGATGGTCACGTGGTCGAACCCTGCAGACACCGGCCGCTCCCTCGATCGGCCGGACCAGGCCGTCGCTCAGTCCAACGGGACTTCGCGAAGCCTACCGGTCTCGACTTCATAGACGAAGCCGCGAATGGCCTTGTGCGGGACGAAGGGGCTCGCCTTGATGCGGGCGGCCGTCTGCTTGACGTCGTCCTCGGCTTTCGGGAACGCCTCCAGGGCGAAGCTCGGCCGCAGGCCCGTATCCCCGAGGATCTGCTCCTTGACCTCGTCGTCGCTGAAGGTCTCCATCCCACAGTCGGTGTGGTGCACCAGGATGATCTCTTCGGTCCCGAGCAGGCGCTGGGAGATCGTGAGGCTGCGCAAGGCGTCCTCTGACGCCACGCCGCCGGCGTTGCGGATGACGTGGGCGTCACCCTCTTCGAGTCCCAGCACCTTGGCCGGGTCCAGCCGGGCGTCCATGCAGGCCAGCACGGCGACCTTCTTGGCTGGTGGAAGGGGGAGGGCCCCCTTGGTGAACCCGGCCACGTAGTCGGCGTTGTTGGCCAGCAGCTCGGTGGTTGCGCTCATGGCCACCTCCTATTTCCGATTAATTACATCCTATTTCTAGATTTATGACGGGGCAAGCTGGGGGCAAGCTGGGGAGGCAAGGCGGCAGGGGCAAACGGTTGGGGCACGCGGGACCGGCGCCTCGATGGCCGGGGCCTCGGGCGATGGCCGAATGGCCGCGGGGCCGAGCGGAGGCTTGAATCGGACGATGCAGCCGGCCGTTCGACGCTCCGTGGTCCTGGCCGGTGCTGTCCTCCCGGTCGGCGTTCTCCTGGCCGCCGCCCTTCTCCCGCCCGCCGCGGGGCCGGCGGCCGCCGCTTCGCATCGAACGACGTCAACCAGCGCGCCGAGCACGCCGAGCACGCCGGGCGCGCCGGGCGCGCCGAGCACGCCGCCGGTGCACGTCTGCGGCAACCGAGCCGTCCTGAGCGGCCCGTCGACCGCGCCGGCCGGAGCGGTGGCCATGCCGGCCGGGACAAACGTCCCGACATCGACATTCGCTCCCAACACGACCTACTGGTTGGCGTCGGGCGTCCACACGGTCGGCAACGGACCCGACAACCAGTTCGATCCGGCCGATGGCGACACGTTCGTCGGCGCCCCCGGGGCCGTCCTCAGCGGGCAGGGCCAAAACAACTTCGCGTTCGGCGGCAACGCGCCGGGCGTCACGATCCGGTACCTGACGATCGAGCACTTCGTCGCGCCGGAGAACGAGGGGGTGGTCAACCAGGGGTCAGCGTCCGGCTGGACCATCCGGAACGACACGATCGAGGACAACCCGGCCGGCGCCGGCGTGATGCTCGGGACGAACGACGTGCTGGCCGACGACTGTCTGACGAGGAACGGGCAGTACGGGTTCCAGAGCTACTCGACAGCCGGCCCGCGCCACGTCACGGTCACCGGCGACGAGGTGAGCTTCAACGACACCGCGGACTACACAAGCCACACATCGGGCTGCGGCTGCAGCGGCGGGGCCAAGTTCTGGTACACCCGGGGCGCCACGGTGACCGGGAACTACGTCCACGACAACCAATCGGTCGGGCTGTGGGCGGACACGGACAACACGGGGATCGACTTCTCGAAGAACTACTTCTCGGACAATTACGGGCCGGCCATCCAGTACGAGATCAGCTACAACGCCCAGATCACCGACAACACGTTCGTGGGGAACGCCGTCGGCGCCGGTCCGACCAACCCGGGTTTCCCCGAGGCCGCCGTGTACCTCAGCGAGTCGGGTGCGGACGCCCGGGTGCCCGGCCCGTACGGTTCGACCTTCAAGATCTCCCGGAACGTCTTCGTCGACAACTGGTCCGGCGTCGTACTGTGGGAGAACGCCAACCGCTACTGCGGGTCGTCGGCCAACACGTCGACCGGCGCGTGCACGCTCGTGACACCCCGGACGTACACGCCGAGATCCTGTGCCCGCCACGTCCCGTCCTCCACCCGAGGCCAGACCCCCGACTACTACGGCGACTGTCGCTGGAAGACGCAGAACGTGTCGGTCTCGCATAACGTGTTCACGTTCACACCGGGCCGGATCGGCCACCACTGCACCGCGGCCAATGAATGCGGCTTCAACGGTCTCTTCAGCGAGTACGGCACGTACCGGCCGTTCGTCGCCTGGACGGTGCCGAACGACGTCGCCAACGACCAGCACGACCACTTCAGCGACAACACCTACCGCGGCCCGTGGCAGTTCATGGCCTTTGCCCAGGGCAGCACCGTCGGCTGGTCGCAGTGGTCGAAAGGGTTCGCCGACGCCAGCGGGTCGGGTGACCGGTTCGCCGCCCAGGACGCGGGGTCGACCTACACCAGCCGGGCGCCGTCCGGCTGATCGCCGATAGCCAACCGGCTGGCGCCGGCTAGCGCCGGTCGCACGAGCCCTACGGCTCGGGCGGTGTGCTCGGTGGCGAAGAACTCGCACTCCAGGGCGGCCGGGCCGCCCCGGGCGTCGTCGGCGCCCAAGTGTTCCGCCCGCCGCACCATCAGCCAGCCGCCGAGGGTCAGGCCGAACAATTCCAGGTAAGCCGACGCTCCGGCCAACGCGTCGTCGGGCGCGTCGTCGACGGCGGCGAGCAGTCGGTCGGTGACGTCGCGCAGCACACCGACCGCGTCGGCCACACAGCCCCGACTGACGGTCAGCGGATCGTCGGCGTGGTCCGGGCCGTCCGCCGATCGGGCGATCGTCTCGATGAGCTGGCGGATGGCGCGGCCACCGTCGTGTGGGAGCTTGCGGGTGACGAGGTCGATGGCCTGGATGCCGTTCGTTCCCTCGTAGATGAGTGGGATGCGGCCGTCGCGGAGCCGCTGGGCCATGCCGCTCTCCTCGACGTACCCGACGCCACCGAGCACCTGCAGCCCGGCCGACGTCGCGGCGAATGCGATGTCGGTCGGCCACGCCTTGGCCACCGGGGTGAGCAGGTCGACCATCACCTGGGCGGTGGACCGGGCGTCGGCGTCGGCGCTCCAACGAGCGAGGTCCCGGTAGTGGGTGGCCAGGTGGACGAGCATGCCGACCGGCCAACGTCGAGGTCCGCATGGTCAACAGCAGCCGGCGCACGTCGGGATGGTCGGCGATCGGCGACCGGGCGGGTGGGCGGACCCCGGTCGCCCGCCCCTGGTACCGGCCTTCTGCGTACCCCCGAGCGTGCTGGTAGGCCCGTTCGGCCACGCTCGGGCCCTGGATGCCGATGGTCAGCCTCGCCGCGTTCATCATCGTGAACATCGCCCGGATGCCGCCGTGCCGGTCGCCGACCAGTTCGGCGTCGGCGTCCTCGTACGACATGACGCACGTCGGGCTGCCGTGGATGCCGAGCTTGCCCTCGAGCCCGATGCAGCGCACCGCGTTGCGCTCGCCGAGCGATCCGTCGGCGCAGCACGGTGACCTTCGGCACGATGAAGAGCGAGAGGCCCTTCGTGCCTTCCGGGGCGTCTGGCGTGCGGGCCAGGACGAGGTGGACGATGTTGTCGGCCAGGTCGTGCTCGCCCCAGGTGATGAAGATCTTGGTCCCGGACAGTCGCCAGCCACCGCCGTCGACCGGCACGGCCTGCGTCCGCACCGCGGCGAGATCGGAGCCGGCGTCGGGCTCGGTCAGGTTCATCGTGCCCGTCCACTCCCCGGTGACCAGCCGAGGCAGGAACCGGGCCTGCTGGTCCGGCGAACCCCAGGCCGTCAGCAGCTCGATGGCGCTCTGGGTGAGGACCGGGTTGAGCGAGAACGCCAGGTTGGCCGAGCCGAGCATCTCTTGGAGGCCCAGGCCGACCGACGCCGGGAACCCGCCGCCGCCGTACGCCGGCGGTGCGGTGACCGCGCCCCAGCCGGCGGCGACGAACTGTTCGAAGGCCGGGCCGAAGGACGCCGGCGTCGTGACGTGGCCGTCCGTCTGGTCGAGGCGCGCCCCCTCGCGGTCGCCCGCCCGGTCGGTGGGGGCCACGACGTCGGCCGCGAAGCGGCCGAACTCGTCGAGCACGGCAGCGACCGTCGATCGGTCGACGTGGTCGAACGCCGGTAGGGCGAGCACCTCGTCGATCCCGGTCACGTCGAGGGCGTCCAGGATGTCGTCGACCGGTGGCCGGTAGGCCAGAAGATCGTCGCCGGCGGCCATCGGTCCCAGGTTACCCACCGGGGGTCGGGATCCGGCCCGTAGGTGGCCTGGAGCTCGCCGCCGAGCTGGGCGAGCAACCGGCGCGTCGACGGCGGGTCGGTGATCTCGACCAGGCCGCCGAAGCCGGCCAGCTCGCCCGCCAACGACCGCTCGCTCCCGCTGCCGACCTCGATCGGCACCCGACCGTCCGGGCCGGCCGGTCCGATCCGGACGCGCCGGCCCATGACCATGCGCAGCAGTCGGACGGTGTCCGGGTCGGCGACGCCCCGGGCGACGAAGCCGGTGGACCAGCGCCGTCCGACCTCCTCGGTCACCTGCCGCCAGGCCGCGTCGAGGTCGAAGCCGTCGGGTCGGACGACCCGGTCGCCGGTCGGGGTGACCGACGTGACGCGGTCGGCCCGGAACGTCCGCTGCCCGGCGTCCGTGCCGGCGATCACGTACCAGGTCGACCCCTTCGCGGCCAGGCCGAGCGGGTGGATCGTCCGGCGGCTCGACGCACCCTGACGGTCGGCGTAGCCGAGCACGACCTGGTCGCCGTGGACGACGGCCTGCTGCAGGGCGTCGAGATGGGTCGGCGTCGGGGGCGCGGCCCGCGGTGAGCTCCCCCAGCCGGTCGGGTCGACGACGACCGCGGTCGACGCGGCCTCGGCGTCTGTCCGAAACGGCTCGGGCAGCGCCCGGACCAGCTTGCGTAGCGCGGCCTTGACGTCCGGGGAGACCGATGACGACGGGCCGGCGACGAGGAACAGTGCGCGGACCTCGGCGGTGTTCAGGCCGCTCAGGTCCGTCCGGGCCCCGCCGAGCAGCTGCCACCCGCCGCCTCGACCCTGGCGGGAGTAGACCGGTAGGCCGGCTATGCCGAGGGCTTCGAGGTCCCGGCGGGCCGTTCGCTCGGAGATCTCCAGCTCGGCCGCCACCTCGGCCGCCGTCACGTGACCACGGGACTGGAGCAGCAGCAACAGGGCCACCAGCCGGTCCGCTCGCACGACGTTCAGCGTTCCACACAAATCCGGCCACCCGATGGCCGGTATGGACGCCGATTTCATCGAACGTTCGTTCGTCGGAAATTGGTTCGATCCCGTCTCGCGGCGAGGGCCCACGGGTAGGTTCGTGGCATGGGCTGGACGTCGCGATGACCGAGACGCGGCCAGTCGTGCCGCGGCGGGCGGCGACGGTGTCGCCGCGGTCGTCCGGGCGAGGCGGCCACCGGGGCCATCCCCGGGATGAAGATCGAGAAGGGGGGCCTCGGTTCGCCGGCCCAGGCGGTCGCGCTGGCGACGCTCTGCGTCGTCCTCTTCCTCACGTTCCTCGACAACACCGTCGTCAGCGTCGGCCTGGCCGATATCCAGAGCGACCTGCACGCCGGGGTGGCGTCGTTGCAGTGGGTCGTCAACGGCTACGCGCTGACGTTCGCCAGCTTCATGCTGGCCGCCGGCACGATGGGCGACCTGCTCGGCCGCAAGAAGATGATGCTGGCCGGGGTGGCCGTCTTCTGCGCCGGCTCGGTCGATGGCCGCGCTGGCGCCGAACGTCAACTGGCTGATCGCCGGCCGGGTGGTCATGGGCGTCGGCGCGGCGGCGTCGGAGCCGGGGACGCTGTCGATCCTCCGCCACGTCTACCCCGATCGGGAGACGCGGGCGGATGCGCTCGGCGTCTGGGCGGCGGTCTCCGGCCTGGCGTTGGCGCTCGGGCCCGTGATCGCCGGCGTCCTCGTCGGGGTGGCGAACTGGCGGGCCATCTTCTGGTTCAACCTGGCGGTCGGACTGGTGGCGTTCGTCATGGCCCTGGCGTTCGTGCCGGAGTCGTCCGATCCGCAGGGGCGCCGGTTCGACGTGCCGGGCACGATCCTCGGCGCGGCCGCGCTGGCGTGCCTCTCGTTCGCCATCATCCAGGGCGAGAGCTCCGGCTCCGGCGCGTGGCCGATCGAGCTCCTCTTCGGCGCCGCTGTCCTTACCGGCCTGGCGTTCGTCCTGGTGGAGTGGCGGTCGAAGAGCCCGATGCTGGACCTGCGGTACTTCCGGCGGCCGCCGTTCGTCGGCTCGAACTTCGTGGCGTTCGTCGCCTACTTCGGGACGTTCTCGATCTTCTTCTTCACCGCCCTCTACCTCCAGGTCGTCGTCGCGGCGTCGGCGTACCAGACGGCACTCGACTTCCTGCCGATGGCCGCCGGGCTGATCATTGCGTCCGCCGTGACCGGCCCCTGGGTGGCTCGTTCGGGTGCCCGGACGCCGATGGTCGTCGGCTGCCTGCTGGCGGCCGGCGGCATCCTGGCGACGAGCGCCGTGCTCGGTCCGCACGTCGGCTTCAGCACGCTCGGCTGGGTGCTACCGATCGCGGGGATCGGCTTCGGGATCGCCCTGGTCCCGGTGACCTCGGCCGCGCTGACCGTCGTCCGACCCGAACGTTCGGGCATGGCGGCGTCGGCGACGAATACGAGCCGGGAGCTCGGCGCGGTGATCGGCGTGGCGGTGCTCGGCTCGCTCGTCAACTCCAAGCTGACCGGCGATCTGGCCGCCCGGCTGAAGGCGATCGGGATTCCGCCCAGCTTCCAGTCGCTCGTCCTTCACGCGGTGACCACCGGCGGCGTCGGGAACGGTGGCGCGGCCAGTCAGGCCGAGCACTCGAAGAACGCGGAGGTCGCCAAGATCGCCACCAAGGTGGTCAACGCGGCCTACGAGGCGTTCGGCTCCGGCTTGCACCTCGCGCTGGAGATCTCCGGCGGTCTGCTGCTGCTCGGCGCGGTCGTCGCCTTCTTCACCATCCGCGGCGGCCGGGTTGGCACGATCTACCACGACCTCTAGTCCGCACGGCTCAGTCGTGCGGAGTGAGGGGGTGGGTGGCGAAGAAGCGCCACATGATGGCGTCGGCTGTGATGGAGAAGGTCGTTCGGCCGACGACGGAGTGGATGGCCTCGGACACCTGGCTGCCGGGCCAGGCGTGACCGCCGCCCTTGACGACGTAGAGCTCGACGTCAGCGTCGTCCGGGCAGCGGTAGTGGACCAGCGTGACGTCGCTCGCGACGTTGGTCGACTTCGGCCCGGCGGCGCAGCCGTTCCGCTTGGCCCAGGCCGCGGTGTCGTCGGGGATCGTCGGCGCCTTCTTCAGTCCGCTCTTGTCGCCGGACTGCCCGAGCGTCCCGGGCTTTCCTGTCGGCGCCGGCAGGTTGGCCGCGGTCTGGCTGGGGCTGCCGTCGAAGTGGACGAACGGATCAGCGGTGCCGTGGAAGGCGACGACGGGGACCGGACGCGACGGGTGGCAGCCGGCGATGTCCTGGATGCCGGCCACCGGTGCCACGGCGGCGATCCGCCCGGCGTACTGGCAGGCGATGGCCGACGACAAGAACGCGCCGTTCGAGTAGCCGGTCGAGTACAGCCGGGCCTGGTCGACGCAGAGCGTCTGCTCGACGGCGTCGAAGAGGCCGCCGACGAACTTCATGTCGTCGCTGCCGATCGTCGCCTCCCACAACGGGACCGGCTCTGTCACCCCGGGGGTGACCGTGATGAACCCGTGGGATTGACCGTATGTGCCGAGTCCGGAGAGGGTCACCTGACCGGACGCCGGCTCGGAGTAGCCGTGGAAGTCGAAGACGACCGGCATCGGCGTGCGGCCGTCGTAGGACGTCGGCAACTGCTGGACATAGAAACCGTGCCGGCTGCCGACGGTCAGCGGGATCGTGGTCTCCCCGGGGGCGGCTGCGGTGGTGGCCCGGCAGCCGGCCGACGGCGCGGCCGGCACCGGTGCTGGCTTGGTCGCCGCGCCGGCCGGGTCCGGGGCGCCGATCAGCCCGGTTCCCGGCCCGATCAGTCCAACCAGTAGTCCGGCCGTCAACAGCGGACCGGCGACGACGGAGGCGACGATGCGTCGGCCGGGTCCGGCCACGCCGATCGCCGCCGCCGCCCCCCGAACTGCCGTCCGTCGTCGCAAGGATCGATCCCCCCGGTCGTCGTCGTCGGGGGGGCCGGTGGCCCCCCGCCAGCTGCCACCGTACCGGACGTGCTCCCGCCACGGGCACCGCTCCCGGTGCGCCGACGCGCTCAGCTGGTCAGCTCGTCGAACCGGAAGCAGGTGGTCAGGTGATCGTTGACGACGCCGACGGCCTGGAGGTGGGCGTAGCAGATGGTCGAGCCGACGAACCGGAAGCCGCGCTGGCGGAGGTCGGCGCTGACGGCATCGGACAGCGCCGAAGTAGCCGGTACGTGGCCGATGGCCGGCCACCGGTTGACCACCGGCTGCCCGTCGACGAAACCCCAGAGGTAGTCGTCGAAGCTCCCGAGCTCTTCTTGCACGGCGAGGAAGTGGCCGGCGTTGTCGATGGTGGCGTGGATCTTCTGCCGGTTGCGGATGATGCCGGGATCGCCCATCAGCGACTCGGCCTTCTTCTCGGTGAACCGGGCAACCTTGGCCGGATCGAAGTCGGCGAAGGCTTTGCGGTAGCCGTCGCGCCGCTTGAGGACGGTCAGCCAGCTCAGCCCGGCCTGGGCGCCTTCGAGGACGAGGAACTCGAAGTGCCGGCGGTCGTCGTGCACCGGAACGCCCCACTCCTCGTCGTGGTACGGCACCATCCACGGACCCGTGGCCCAGCCACAGCGGGGTCGGCCGTCGTCGGTCCAGCCGTCGGCGGCCCGGTTGTCGTCGGGCAGGCGAGCCATCCCTGGAGCGTACGCCGGGACCGCCGATACTGGTCGATATGACGCAGGCCGGCGAGGGCGGGGGCGTTGTCCTGCCCCGGGTCGTGCTGACCGGGTTGTTCCTACTGGCGGCCACCACCGGCATGGTCGACGCGACGACGTTCCTCGGGCTCGGCCGGGTGTTCACGGCCAACATGACCGGCAACGTGCTCCTGCTCGGCTTCTCGTCGACCACCCGGCCCGACGGGTACACGCAGAACACCATCCTCTACGGCGGACTGGCCGCCCTGCTGGCCTTCGTGTCGGGCGCTCTCCTCGGCGCCGCCGTCGCCGGCCGCCGGGACGCCACCGCTCGCTTCCGGGCCGGCTTCGGCACCGAATGGGTGTTCCTGGCCGCGGCCGCCGTCCTCCTGTTCGACACGGGCGCCACCCGGGGTGGACTGCGCTACGTCGTCATCGTTCTGTTCGGCTTGTCGATGGGCTTCCAGAGCTCCGTCGTCCGCCGGATGGGGGTCCCCGACATCAACACGACCGTTCTCACCACCACCATGGCCGGCCTGGCCTCCGACGTCGTGGCGGTGGCCGGCCGGGCCGCCCGGGTGGCCCGGCGGGTGGCGACGGTGGCGTTCCTCTTCCTCGGCGCGGCGGTCGGCGCGGTGCTCGAGGAGCATGGCGTCCGCTGGAGCGCGCTCGGGGCGCTCGCCGCCCTCAGCCTCGGCGTCCTGCTGATGGGTTTCGGCGGGGCGCTGCGACCGGGCGGGGACCTGTCGGTCTGACTCAGCTCTTCTCGACCTGTTCGCGGGCCCATCGGTAGTCGGCCTTACCGGACGGCGACCGCTGGATCGTCTCGACGAAGACGACGGCCTTCGGCAGTTTGTAGCGGGCGACGTACCCGGCCGCGTGGGCGACGATCTCGTCGGCGGCCGCCGTCTGACCGTCGCCGAGCTGGACGACGGCCACGACCTCCTGGCCCCACCGCGTGCTCGCTCGGCCGGCGACGACGACGTCGACGACAGCCGGATGGCCGGCAATGGCCCGCTCGACCTCTTCGGCGAAGATCTTCTCGCCGCCGGAGTTGATCGTCACCGAGTCCCGCCCGAGCAGCTCGATCTCGCCGTCGGCCAGGTGGCGGGCCCGGTCCCCGGGGATCGAGAACCGCGTGCCGTCGATCACCGGGAACGTCCGGGCGGTCTTGGCCTCGTCGCCCAGGTAGCCGAGCGGCACCGCACCGGTCTGGGCGAGCCAGCCGTTCCCGGCGTGGCCGGGGGCGAGCACCGCGCCGAGGTCGCTCGTCGACGACGACCGTCCCGGGACCGGGGCGAAAGCGCGGCGTGGCGGCACCGCCGGTGGCACCCGCGTCGTCGGCGACGGCATGCATCTGGGCGCCGGTCTCCGACGAGCCGGCCGAGTCGCTGATGATCAACGTCGGGAGGTGGGCGAGCGCGAGCTGGCGGACCGCCGGGGTCAGCGGAGCGCCGCCGTTGCCCACGGCGTACAGCGACGACGTGTCGTAGTCGTGGCGGTCGAGCTCGTCGAGCAGCGGACGGAGCATGGCGTCGCCGACGATCGTGAGCGTGTTGATCCGCTCCCGCTCGACCGTTCGCCAGACGTCGGCCGGGTCGAGGTGCCGCGGGTCGTCCGGCAGCACGATGGTCGCACCCTCGGTCATCATCATGAACGTGGCCCACTGGGCGGCTCCGTGCATCAGCGGCGGGAGCACGCCGAGCTTCAGCCGGAGGCCGTTGTCGACCCGGTTGGCCAGGTCGTCGTAACTGGTCACCCGTTCCCACGTCCCGATCCGGCGACCACCCATGGCGGCGATGAAGATGTCGTGTTGGCGCCAGAGCACGCCCTTGGGCATGCCGGTCGTCCCGCCGGTGTAGAGGATGTAGAGGTCGTCCGGGGACGGCTCGACGTCGGGCCCGTCGGCCGATCCGGCGGCCAGCGCCCCTTCGTACGGGACGGCGCCGGGCAGCGGATCGTTGCCGGAGTCGTCGTCGACGTGCAGCAGGACGTCGACCGGCGGCACCTGGTCGAGCACCTCGGCCAGCGTCGGGGCGAGCGAGGCGTGGTAGATGATGGCCCGCGGCGCGCCGTCACCGAGCAGGTACCGCAGCTCTTCGCCGACGTACCGGTAGTTGACGTTGAACGGCGCCACCCGGGCGCGGTAGGCGCCGATCATGCCCTCGAGGTACTCGTTGCCGTTGTAGAGGGCGAGGGCGACGTGGTCCTGCCCGGACTGGTGACCGGCCAGCCCGGCCCGTCCGGCCGAGCCGGCTCGTCCGTCCGGCCCGTCCCGCTCCGTCCGGACGCCGAGGCCGCGGTCGTGGAGGTACGACGCCAGGCGCCGGGATCGCTCGGCGAGCTCGCCGTACGTCAGCCGCCGGTCACGCCAGACGAGGCACTCGCCGTCGGGCAGCGTCCGGGCGATCGTCTCGACGACCCGAGCCAGATTGAACTGCGTCCTTGTGCTGCCCGATGTTCCCCCCACCTTCGCGAGGTTAAACGACGGGCGGCGTCGCCCCGATCGCCGACGGGTCGGCCATCGTCTTGGTGTCCGCGGGCGTGAATCCGTCGCTCAGGCGCGGATCGCGCCGAAATTGTGAGCCGTTATAGGCATGAGGCGCCGGAATGATGCGGATTTTCCCTTGACACACCGTGGTCTCGGCGCGTCAATGCCGTATCGGAGCAGCGCCGCCTGCCGAGGCCGGTGGCCGACAGTAGGGGGTTGGACGTGGACGACCTCACGGGTCCGACGTCGAACGAGGCGGTACCGGTCACGCCGGTCCCGGCCGGCGCATCGACCGCACCACCGGTCGGAACGCCACCGCCGCCCGGGGCCGACGCGGACACGCGTCTGCTCCACCAGATGGGCTACGCACAGGAGCTGCGCCGCCGGATGGGCGGGTTCTCGAACTTCGCCGTCTCGTTCACGATCATCTCCATCCTGTCGGGCTGTCTGACGCTGTACGGGTTCGGGATGACCCACGGGGGTCCGGTGGCGATGACGATCGGGTGGCCGGTGGTCGGTCTGCTCGTGGTCCTGGTCGGGCTGGCCATGGCCGAGGTGTGCTCCAGCTACCCGACCGCCGGCGGCCTGTACTACTGGGCGGCGAAGCTGGCTCCCCAGTCGGGAAAGAACCCGGCCGCCTGGAGCTGGTTCTGCGGTTGGTTCAACCTGCTGGGTCAGGTGGCGGTGACGGCAGGCATCGATTTCGGTGCCGCGCTGTTCGCCACCGCGTTCCTCAACCTGACCACCGGGTTGTCGGCCACGCACTGGCACGTGGTCATCGCCTACGCCGTCATCCTCGCCCTGCACGGACTGCTGAACACGTTCGGCGTCCGCGTCGTCGCACTCCTGTCGGACGTCAGCGTGTGGTGGCACATCATCGGGGTCCTGACGATCGTCATCGTGCTCTTCGCCGTTCCGGCCCACCACCAGTCGGCGTCGTTCGTCTTCGGTCACTTCGTCAACGAGAGCGGGTTCACCGGCTGGGGCTCGTCGGTCTACATCTTCTTCATCGGTTTGTTGGTCGCCCAGTACACGTTCACCGGCTACGACGCCTCGGCGCACATGACCGAGGAGACCCACAACGCCAACATCGCCGGGCCCCGCGGGATCGTCATGTCGATCGTGGTCTCCCTCGTCGCCGGCTGGGTCCTGCTCATCGGGGTGACGTTCGCCATCCAGAACTACAGCGGGGAGATCGCCTCGACCACCGGCGTCCCGCCGGCGCAGATCTTCATCGACTCGGTCGGCCGGGTAGGAGGCGAGCTGCTCCTGCTGATCGCCATCGTGGCCCAGCTGTTCTGCGGGATGGCGTCGGTCACGGCCAACAGCCGGATGATCTACGCGTTCTCCCGGGACGGCGCCGTCCCCGGCTCGACCCACTGGCACAAGATCAACCGTCGGACCGGTACGCCGACCAACTCCATCTGGTTCGCCGTGGTCTTCGCCTTCATCCTGGGCCTGCCCTACGGGTGGAGCCCGGTGGCCTACGCCGCCGTCACGTCCATCGCGGTGATCGGGCTCTATATCGCCTACATCATCCCGATCTTCCTCCGGCTGCGGGCCAAGGAGCACTTCGAGCGAGGGCCGTGGAACCTGGGCAAGTGGACCTACCTGATCGGGTGGGTGGCCACGGTCTGGGTGGTCCTCATCTGCTTCTTGTTCATGCTGCCGCAGACATCCCCGGTGACCGCCCACACCTTCAACTACGCACCGGTGGCGGTCGGCGTGGTGGTGGTCCTCGCCGGCGGCTGGTGGGTGCTCTCCGCCCGCAAGTGGTTCAAGGGCCCGAAGGTGCAGGGCACGCCCGAGGAGCTGGCTCGCATCGAGCTGGAGCTCGAGCCGGTGCCATGATCGCTGCGTGACACTCGTCAACCCGGCGACGGCGGAGGTCATCGCCACGGTCGCCTCGGCCACCGCGGCGGAGGTCGACGCGGCGGTGGGCCGGGCAGCGGCGGCGTTCGACGGCTGGCGGGCAGTGGCGCCCGGCGACCGCGCCCGGCTGCTCCGGCGGTTCGCCGGCGTCGTCGACGACCACGTCGACGAATTGGCGGCGCTGGAGGTGGCGAACGCGGGGCACGTGATCGGCAACGCCTGCTGGGAGGCCGGCAATGTCCGCGACGTCCTCGACTACTACGCCGGCGCACCGGAGCGGATGAGCGGTCGGCAGATCCCGGTGGCCGGGGGGTCAGCCTGACGTTCCACGAGCCGCTCGGTGTCGTCGGGATCATCGTCCCATGGAACTTCCCGATGGCCATCGCCGGCTGGGGGTTCGCCCCCGCGCTGGCGGCCGGCAACACGGTCGTCCTCAAGCCGGCGGCGCTCACCCCGCTCAGCGCCATCCGCCTGGGCGAGCTGGCGGTCGAGGCCGGTCTGCCGGCAGGCGTCTTCGAAGTGGTCGCGGGCAGCGGCTCGGTCGTCGGTTGGCGGTTCGTCACCCATCCGGCGGTTCGCAAGGTCTGCTTCACCGGTTCGACCGACGTCGGCAAGCGGATCATGGCCGGCTGTGCGGCCCAGGTGAAGCGGGTCACGCTCGAGCTGGGTGGCAAGTCGGCGAACATCGTGTTCGCCGACGCGGACGTCGAGATGGCCGCGGCTCGGGCGCCGTACGGGGTCTTCGACAATGCCGGGCAGGACTGTTGCGCCCGCTCGCGGATCCTGGTCGAGCGCCGTGTCTACGACCGGTTCATGGAACGGCTGGAACCGGCCGTCCAGGCCGTCGTCGTCGGCGACCCGACCGACGAGACCAGCGAGATGGGTCCGCTCATCTCCGATGCCCACCGCCGGGAGGTGGCGGCGTTCGTCCCCGACGGCGCGCCGGTCGCCTTCTGTGGCTCGGCGCCGTCCGGCCCGGGCTTCTGGTACCCGCCGACCGTGCTGGCTCCGGTCGCCCCGGACGACCGGGCGGCGACCGACGAGATCTTCGGACCGGTAGTCGTGGTCGTCCCATTCGACGACGAGGCCGACGCAGTCCGTATCGCCAACGACACCGACTACGGCCTGTCCGGGTCGGTCTGGACCCGCGACGTCGGCAAGGCGCTGCGGGTGGCCCGGGCCGTCGAGGCGGGGAACCTCTCCGTCAACTCCCACTCGTCGGTCCGCTACTGGACGCCGTTCGGCGGTTTCAAGCAGTCCGGCATCGGGCGTGAGCTCGGACCGGATGCCACCGACGCGTTCACCGACATCAAGACCGTCTTCGTCTCGACCGACCCGTGAGGAGGAGGATCTCGTGAACGTCCGGGCGAGCCGGCTGGAGGGAAAGGTGGCCGTCGTCACCGGCGCCGGTAGCGGCATCGGCCGGGCGATGGCCGAGCGGTTCACGGCCGAAGGGGCCGCGGTCGTGGTCGTCGACGTCGACCCGGCGGCCGGTGCGGCGGTGGCGGAGGCGGTCGGTGGCCTGTTCGTGTCGGCCGACGTCACGGACCCGGACGCCGTCCAGGCGATGTACGAAGCGGCGGTGGCCGAGTACGGCGGCATCGACGTCTGCTGCAACAACGCCGGCATCTCGCCGCCGGACGACGACTCGATCCTGGAGACGGAGATGGACGCGTGGCGGCGGGTCCAAGAGGTCAATCTGACGTCGGTCTACCTGTGCTGCAAGTACGGGATCCCGTGGCTGCTCGAACGGGGCGGCGGATCGGTCGTGAACACGGCGTCGTTCGTCGCGGTCATGGGCGCGGCGACGAGCCAGATCTCGTACACCGCGTCGAAGGGCGGTGTCCTCGCCATGTCCCGCGAGCTCGGCGTGCAGTTCGCCCGGCAGGGCGTCCGGGTCAACGCTCTCTGCCCCGGACCGGTCAACACGCCGTTGCTCCAGGAGCTGTTCGCCAAGGACCCCGAACGGGCGGCCCGGCGGCTCGTCCACATCCCGATGGGCCGGTTCGCCGAGCCGGACGAGATCGCCGCCGCGGCGGCCTTCTTGGCCTCCGACGACGCGTCGTTCGTCACGGCGTCGACCTTCTTGGTCGACGGTGGCATCCACGCCGCCTACGTCACCCCGCTCTGAGCCCGGCCGTCATCGTGACCGCCCGGCAACGGCCAGCCGGAGGACGGGCGGTTCGAGCGGTGGCGCCCGGCGGGGCGTCGGCGGGGGGACGTCGGTGGTGGGGGCGGCGACGTACGGCCCGGCCGGGCCGAAGCCGAGCCGGAGCATCGCCACCGGCCGGGGCGGGGTTGTATAGCTGGGGACGTCCGAACGCCATGGCGTGTAGAGCAACCAGATGCCGGCCGCGTCGCGCCAGACGGATGGCTCGCCCGGCCCGGCTCCCTGGTCGTTCGAGGCCAGGAACGGCTCGGCGGACGAGTCGGCACACGGCCCGAGCGGGCCGGCGCAGCGGGCGACGCCGATGGCGTAGTCCGGCTGGTTGAACCACGCGCCGGAGTAGAAGAGCCAGTACGCCCCCTGGGCCCAGACGAGGTCGGGGGCCTCGACGATCCTTCCCTGCCAGGGCTCGTCGGGCCCGAAGATCCGGGTCGGGCTGGCCGTCGAGATGGAGGCCGTCGGGGCTGAGCGGTTGGGAGTAGATGTTCGTCAGCTCGGTGCCGTTCACGTCCGCGTTGTCGTCGGACTTCCAGATCAGGTACGTCGTGCCGTCGACGTCGGTGAACGTCCGCGGGTCGATCGATCCGTGCTGGTCGAGCTGGCAGACGAACGGCTGCGGTTCGGCGATGAACGGACCGAGCGGCGACGGGCCGGAGGCGATGCCGATGCACTCGTCGGCGGGATCGGTGCTGGCGACGATGGCGGTGAAGTAGAGGACGTAGTGGTCGCCGAACCGGTGGACGTCCGGCGCCCACGTGAAGTTGGGGACGGCCCAGGCCGGAAGGGCGGGCATGGCGTCGCCGAGTGGCCCGAGCGTGGTCAGCGAGCGGCCGGCGGCGACCGGGATGTTGTTCCCGGTCTGGTTGCCCTGGCTGGTGTACAGGTAGTCGGTGCCGTTCTCGACGAGCACGAACGGGTCGGGGGCGTCGCGGCCAGTCACGACGAACTGCGCCGGCGACATGGCCTCGACACCGGTGGCGGGCAGTGGCTCGTAGTAGGCCGAGCGGGTGCCCGGCACGGCGGCCCCGGTTGCTAGGCCGAGGGCGCGGACCGCGGTCGGTCCGGTGCCGGCCGCGTCCTTCGAGCCCGCCGGTCGCCAGCCGGGGTGACCGGCGGTGGCCGGTGGATCGGTGCGGCCGCCGGCCGCCGACACACCGGTCGACACGAGGCCGAGGCCGGTGCCGGCGAGCGCGACGACTGCGGCCAGCCGGCCGACGACGGGGCGCCGACGCCGTCCTGGTACGGTCCGCGATCCAGCCTTCGGCCGCGCCGCCATCGTCAGCGAGCGGGCTGGGGATGAGCTGGGGACGCCGGCCGCCGGGCTGGGGACGACGGGCCGCCGGCTTGGGGACGGCTTGGAATTTTGTGGGGAGAAGATCTGGATTTCCCGACAGCTACTTGACGTCACGTGACGAGGAGCGCACGCTGGCGACAGTTCGGGTTGCCAAGACCCGCCGTCGGACCTGAGGGAAGCCGCAAGGCGGACCGAGGGGCGAGCAGAAGGGAGGCCGCAAGGCCGATCGGACGCACCGAAGGGAGGCCGCAAGGCCGACTGGAGGGACGGCACGGGGGCCGCGAGGTCACCGGCGCCGCGGCGGTGGCGGTGGCTCGAATGATGGTGGCTCGTACGACGGGTCGGTGGCTTCCCTGGAGCGTGCCGGCTCGGGCTCTGCAGTGGGATTGTCCGACACGGTCCCGCCAGTCGGAGCAGCGGGTCACTGCGGGCGTGGCCCCGAGGAGCTGGACGGCTTCGGTCGGACGGTTACTCGGGGTCGCGTCGCGTCCGGACCACGCCCTGTCCCCCCCGTGCCCCCCGCCGGTCATCGTCAGCCTCGGTCGTCGGCCATGGTCAATCGGCGTGGGCCCGGACGGTGACCGGGATCTCGTGGACACCACACGGATCGTCGATGTCGTCGTCGACGCAGCGCTCACATTCGAGCTCGAACGTCGTGTGGGCGATCTCGAACGGCCCGACAACCTCGGACCGCACGCGGCCGCCGACGTCCTGGGCCTGTTCGAGCGTGGGATGGCCGGTGAGGACGAGGTGGGCGGAGAGGGCCCGGAACTCGCTCGACAGGCTCCACACGTGCAGGTCGTGCACTTCGCCGACGCCGGGCACCGCGGTGATGACGCGGCGGAGATCGGCCAGGTCGACGTCGGCCGGCGTCGATTCCAAGAGCACGTCGGCGCTCTCCTTGATCAGCCGGACGGCCTGGACGGTGATGAGCAGCGCGACGACGAGCGACGCGGCCGGGTCGATGCGGTCCCATCCACCGCCAGTGGCCATGATGACGATGCCCGCGACGAGGACGACGGACGAGGCGAGGACGTCGGCGGCCATGTGGACGAGGGTGGCGCGCATGTTGAGGTCGTGGCTGCCGTCGCGCAGGACGAGGGCGGCCGCGGCGTTGGCGACGATGGCTGCCGCGGCCACGACGACGACGATCCCGCCGTCGACGCGCGCCGGGTGTACGAGGCGAAAGATGCTCTCGGCGACGATGGCCACGGTGACGGCGGCCAGGGTGACGGCGTTGAGCAGAGCGGCGAGGATCGTGCCGCGGTGGTTGCCGAACGACCGGGCGTCGCTGCGGGGTCGCATCGCCCAGCGGACGGCGAGCAGCGAGATCACGACGGCGGCGACGTCGGTCACGTTGTGGCCGGCGTCAGCCAGGAGGCCCGTCGAGTGGGCAGCGAGCCCGGCAACGATCTGGCCAGCGACGAGGGCGACGTTGATGGCCAACGCCACGATCAGGCGGGCTGACCGGGTCATGGGGAGCGGTGCTCCGCGGTCATCCGACGCTGCCCCAGAGCCGGGCCGGCCGTTCGCCCCGCCCGACCTGGCCGGCGAGGTCGGCTTGGACGAGGGCGAGGTCGTCGGGGTGGGTGACGCCGATGCAGCGACCGTCGGCCTGCAACACCCGGAACGGCGCCGCCGGCAGCCCGCCGGGCGAGCGGCCGGCGAGGATGGCGCCGACGATCTCGGGTAGGAGGACCTCGGCGTCGGCCCGACCGGCGTCGAGCGCTTCGGTGGCGTCGGTCATGGCGGCACGGAAGATCGGCGGCATGTCCGGTCCGAAGCCCCAGAGGTTCATCGAGACGAGCTCGTCGCCGTCGAGCTCCTCGGGCGTCCGTCCGTCCTTGGCCAGGTACCGGCCGTCACCGGCCGCGCACACCTGGCGACGCTCGTCGACGGACTCGAGCGTTCCGTCCGGGTTGACCCGGCAGACGCCGCGGGTCACCGGCGCGTCGCCGACGATCGCGTTGCGCAGCCGGTAGCCGACGAGCGCGTTCGAACCGTCGCCGGCCAGGTGGCCGGCCAGCTGGGCGAGGCCGGCCTGACCGTAGAGATCGTCGGCGTTGGCGACGCCGAACGCGACGGCCGGATCGAGATGGGAGAAGGCGGCCAGGGTGGCGTCGACGGTGCCGTGCGGCGTCTCCTGGGTGGCGAAGCGGACGTCGACCGCACCGGGCCACGTCTGCTCGACGTGGTAGCGGATGGCCGGGCCGGTGGCCGGGCCGATCACGAGCACGAGCGAGCCGAAACCGGCGGCCAGCGCGTCGCTGGCCAGCAGGTCGATCACCGCCTCACCTCCGGGCCCGACCGGGGCGAGCGGCTTCACGCCGCCGTAGCGCCGGGCCCGCCCGGCGGCCAGCACGACCAACGTCGGCCGGCGGCGGTCGCTGGGGGTGGTGGCGGTGGCGTTCGTGGTGTTCTCGCTCATCCCCCCCAGCGTAGAACGGCGCTGGCCCAGGTCATCCCGCCGCCGAAACCGGTGAGGAGCAGATGGTCGCCGCGGCGGACGCGACCGCCGCCAACGGCGTCGTCCAGGGCGAGCGGGATCGACGCGGACGACGTGTTGCCGTACCGGTCGATGACGACCGCGGTCCGCTCCTCGGGGATGCCGAGCCGCTGGCAGGCAGCTTGGATGATCCGCAGGTTGGCCTGGTGGGGGACGAGCAGGTCGACGTCGGCGGCCGACAGCCCCGCGTCGTCGAGCGCCTTGACGGCGGAGTCGACGACTACCCGCACGGCCCGCCGGAAGACCTCCTTGCCGTCCATGAACAGATACCCGCCGTGGTCGCAGCGCAGGAGATGACGCAGGCTGCCGTCGGCGCCGACGTTCCAGCTCAGCAGATCGCCGGGCCCGTCGACCGGTTCGACGACGACCGCGCCGGCGCCGTCGCCGACGAGCACGGCCATCGTCCGGTCGTCCCAGTCGGTGATGCGGCTGAGCGTGTCGGAGCCGATGAGGAGGACCCGGCCCGACCCGGTGGCGATCAGACCGGCCGCGGTGACGAGGCCGTAGACGAAGCCGGAGCAGGCGGCGTTGACGTCGAACGCGCCGCCGGGGATGCCGAGCTCGGCCTGCACGGTGGCCGACGTCGCCGGCACCATGGCGTCGGGCGTCGTCGTCGCCAGGACGACGATGTCGATGTCGGCCGGTTCGAGGCCGGCCCGCTCGAGCGCCTGGCGGCCGGCCTCGACGGCCAACCCGGACGTCGTCCCGCCGATCCGCCGCTCCCGGATGCCGGTGCGCTCGGCGATCCACTCGTCGCTCGTGTCGAGCCGGGCGGAGAGGTCGTCGTTGGTGAGGATCTTGTCCGGGACGGCGATGCCGCAGGCCCGTACGGTGAGACCGGGCACGGGCTAGCTCCCGGCGGCGATGGCGTGGATGCCGACGTACGCCGCGTCGCCTTCGATCACCCCGCCGGTGTTGACGGCCAGTCCGAGCCGGGCGCCCTCCACCTGGCGGGCACCAGCCCGCCCCCGCAGGTGGGTGGCGAGCTCGACGATCTGGGCGATGCCGGTGGCGCCGAGCGGGTGACCTCGGCCGACGAGGCCGCCGCTCGGGTTGACGGTGAGGCCACGGCCACCGATGGCGGTGTCGCCGGCCAGCGTGGCCGGGCCGGCTTTGCCGCGATCGAACAGGCCGAGCGACTCGAGGGCGTAGATCTCCTCGGCGCTCGTCGCGTCGTGCAGCTCGACCATGTCGAAGTCGCCGGGGCCGCGGCCGAACGCCTCCCACGCCGCCCGGGCGGTCTCGCCGAGCCGATCGTGGTAGTCCATCTCGCCGTTGCCCGACCGGGCGACGGAGCCGACGATGAAGGCGCCGCCCGCCGGGGCACGGTCGGCCGGGCCGAGCACGAGGGCCGCGGCGCCGTCGGTGAACGAGCTGCACATCAGGCGGGTCAGCACGCCGGAGACCTGCGGCGACGCCAGCACCTCGTCGATCGTGGTCGCCTTCGTGATCTGGGCCATCGGGTTCCGGCTGGCGTTGAAGCGTGCCTTCGTCGCCGCGGCGGCGATCTGCTCGACGGTCGTCCCCCGGTCCTCCATGCACTGGCGGGCCCAGAAGTCGTTCAGGCCCATCAGGATGCTGCCGCCGGGGTTGTCCTCGGGCCGGAAGCGGGCGTGCATGTCGGCCCGGTAGTCCGCCGGCAGGCCGTCTTCGATGCCGGCCAGCGTGGCCGCCCGGTCGCCGGTCCACATCTTCTCGACGCCGAGCACGAGCACCGGGCCGGTCGACGCCCGGGCGACGAGGGAGCCGACGTGGACGGCCGACGTCCCTCCGGCGCAGGAGTTGTCGACGTTGACGACCGCGACGTCGCCGAGGCCGGCCTTGCGCAGCCACGTCTGCCCGCGGATACAGCCCTGTTCACAGAGCCGCCCGCCGAGGGCGTTCGCCGCGACGACGAGCGACAGCTCGTGCGGTTCGACGCCGGCGTCGCCCAGCGCCTCATGGACCGCCTGATGGGCCATGGTCTCGGCGGATTGGTCCCGCCGGCTCATGTCCGTCATCCCCGTCCCGAGGATCGCCACCGGTTCGGTGCTCACACTCCCACCTCCACCAGGTCGGGCCGAACCGATTCGGCCAGGTCGGGCCGAGCGGCCCCGGCACCCACCGGCCCCGGCGGGACCGCCAGGCGGAGGGCGCCGGCGAGCTCGGCGAAGTGATCGATCGGCTGGTCGTCGGCGATCATCACGACGACGTGCTCGGCGCCGGCGGCGACGTACTCGTCGAGCCGCGTCGCGCAGTGGTCGGCCGGTCCGGCGACGAGGTGGCGGTCGAACGCCTTCGGCGGGATGCCGTAGAGGGAGGAGAGCCAGTGGGTACCTCGCTCGTGCACCTTGCGCCCTCGACCGACGGCGACCATGACGACGACGGCCGGGGTCACGGCGGACGGCGGGCGACCGGCGACGGCCACTTCGGCCCGCAGTTGTTCGAGGGACGAGGCCAGCTCGGTCGGGTCGAGGAACAGCGGTACCCAGCCGTCGGCCGACGTGGCAGCCCGGCGCCGGGCGGCGTCGCTCGACCCACCGACCCAGACCGGCACCGGCGGGGCGGCCGGCTCCTGTCGGTACGCGACGGCCGGGTCGCCGGCACTGTCCCAGGCTCGGCGCAGTTCGGCCAGGCCGTCGTCGAGCAGACGGCCGCGGCGGGAGAAGTCGACGCCGGCCATCTCGTACTCGCCCCGGTGACGGCCGACCCCGACCCCGAGGACGAACCGGCCGCCGGAGAGCAGCTGGAGGGCGGCCGCCTGCTTGGCCACCGCGGCCGGCCGGCGCAGTGGCAGCTGGAGCACGCAGGTGCCGAGCGCGGCGCTCGTCGTCGCGGTGGCGGCGACCGTCAGCGTCGTCAGGCACTCGAGCATCGGCGTCCCCCAGAACAGGTGGTCGACCGCCCAAAGGGCTGATGCACCGAGGGCTTCGGCCTGCTGGCACGTCCGCTGCAGCACCTCGGTAGTACCCATGGTGCTACCACCGTTCTTACCACTGGTACGACCGCCTCCACCAGGGGTGTCACTGGAAAGCACGGGGGGGAGCATGAGGCCCACGGACCCAGGTTCGGCGATGGGTGGCACCGGAAGCATGGCGTATCCTACGCGAACGAGCACCGGTTCGCGCCATCCCGCCCCGTCGTGATACGCCGGGCGGCCCGCCGGTGATACTCGAGGGGGCCCGCCGGTGGTACTCGAGGGGACGGAGAGTGGCCGTTCAGCCGGCGTCGCCCGTACCGGGACGACCGGGCGACGCCTGATCAGGCAGGGCGATGACCGCCAGGGTGCAGCGGGCCCGGCAGATCGGCCGGTCGTCGTCGTCGGTCAGCGCGATGTCCCAGACCTGGATGGTCCGGCCCTTGCGGACGGGCGTCGCCACCGCGGTAAGGGTGCCGCTCGTCATCGGTCGCAGGTGGCTGGCGTTGAGCTCGATGCCGACGACGCTCTGGCCGGGTGGGACGGAGACGGCACCGCCGAAGCTGGCTGCCGTCTCGGCGAGTAGGGCGGAGACGCCACCGTGGAGGACGCCGAACGGCTGGTGCGTCTTCGACGTCACCGGCAGTCGGACGACGACCTGCTCGGGCGTCGCTTCGACCAGTCTCGATGTCGAGCACCTCGCCGATGGTGCCCTCGCCGAGACCGCGGATGTGGGACGGAAGGGCCCGGTTGGGTTGGGTCGCATCGGCCGCCACGGTGCGGAGCCTACCGGGCAGGTGTCAGAGGGCGACCGATAGCATCGGGCGGTGACGTCCGACGTCGTCGACCTGCGGAGCGACACCGTCACGCAGCCGACCGTGGCGATGCGCCGGGCGATGGCCGACGCGGAGGTGGGGGACGACAGCTACGGCGAGGACCCGACGGTCAACGCGCTGGAGGCCGCCTACGCCGAGCGGGTCGGCAAGCCCGCGGCGGTCTTCGTCCCATCGGGCACGATGGCCAACCAGATCGCCGTCCGGGTGCTCGCCCGGCCCGGGAACGGCGGTCGTCGCCGGCCGCCGCCAGCATGTCGTCGCCTACGAGCTCGGTGCGGCGGCTCGCAACGCGGGCGTCCAGTTCGTTGCGGTGGACGACGGCGACGGGACCGTGGCGGCCAGCGCCGTGGCGGCAGCCCGGACGGCCGCCGATTACCACCAGCCGGCCGTCTCGCTCGTCTGTGTCGAGAACACCCACATGGCCGCCGGCGGCGCGCCCTGGTCGCTGCGCGCCCTGCGGGCCGTCCAGGCGGCGGCGGGTGATGTACCGGTCCACATGGACGGGGCTCGGCTGTTCAACGCCGAGGTGGCGACCGGCGTCTCGGCGGCCGCGATGGCGGCGACCGCGACGACGGTCATGTCGTGCCTGTCGAAGGGCCTCTGCGCGTCCGGTCGGATCGGTACTGGCCGGGTCCGGACGACGTGATCGCGGCCGGTCGGATCGAGCGCAAGCGCCTGGGCGGGGCTATGCGGCAGGCCGGCATCGTCGCCGCGGCGGGGCTCGTCGCCTTGGAGGAGATGGTCGAGCGGCTGGCCGACGACCACGCCCGGGCCGCCCGGCTGGCCGAGGCGGTGGCCGACCGGTGGCCCGATGCCGGGTGCCGGCCGACAGCGGTGCGGACGAACATCGTCGTCTTCGCGCCGCCGTCGGCGGTCGAGCTGGTCGACCATCTGGCGACCGCAGGGTGTGCTGGCCGGCATGATCGCTCCGGGCGTCGTCCGCCTGGTCACCCACCACGACGTCGACGACGCCGGTATCGAACGGGCCCTCCGGGCCCTAGCGGTCGGCGCCATGAAGATCCGGATCGGCGTCGGTACCGGCGCGGGCGGCCTGGACGGGGCCGAGCTGGCGGAGCTGGCCGACGACCTGGTCGAGCGGGGCTTCGACTCGCTGTGGTTGCCGGAGATCCTGACCGGTGACGGTGCGGACCCGCTGGTCGGGCTGGCTTGGGCCGGTGCCCACAACCGTCGTCTGAAGCTCGGAACGACGATGCTGCTGCCCGGCCGGAACCCGGTCCGGCTGGCCAAGCAGGTGGCCGACCTCGACGTACTGTCCGGCGGCCGGTTCCTCGTGACGTTCGTGCCCGGGCTGGCTCGCGGACCCGAGCGCGACGCCATCGGCATCGCGCCGGCCGACCGCGGAACGGCCATGGACGAGGTGCTGCCGCTGCTCCGCCGGCTGTGGGCGGGTGAGACGGTCACCCATGACGGCCCGGCGGCCCGGTTCGCCGGTGTCTCGGTTTCCCCCCGGCCGGCCCAGGACCCGTTCGACGTCTGGCTCGGCGGCATCGCCCGGTCGTCGCTCGAGCGCTGCGGGCGGCTGGCCGACGGCTGGCTGCCCGCACTGTGCGGGCCGGACGAGGCCGAGCGGGGCCGCCGGGTGGTCGAGGACGCGGCCGCGGCCGCTGGCCGGTCGATCAGCCCGGAGCACTTCGGCATGAGCATCGGCTACGCCCGCACGGCGCTCGACGACCGGACGGCCGCGGCCATCTCGGTCCGGGCGAAGGGTCGGCCGCTCGACGACCTTGTGCCAGTCGGTCTCGACGCGCTACGCGACCTGGTCGAACGGTTCGTTGCCGCCGGCTTCTCGAAGTTCGTCGTCCGCCCGGTCGTGCCGCCGAGCGACTGGCGACGCGAGCTCGACGACCTGGCCGCAGCGGTCGTCGACCTGCAGACCTGACCGTCCGGGCGGCTCAGTAGCGGTAGGTGTCCGGCTTGTAGGGGCCGTCGACCGGGATGCCGAGGTACGCCGCCTGGTCGGGGGTGAGGCTGGTGAGGCGGACGCCGAGGGCGTCGAGGTGGTACCGGGCGACCTTCTCGTCGAGGTGCTTCGGCAGCACGTAGACCTTCGTCTCGTAGTGCTCGCCCCTCGTGTACAGCTCGAGCTGGGCCATCGTCTGGTTCGTGAACGACGCCGACATGACGAAGCTGGGATGGCCGGTGGCGTTGCCCAGGTTGAGCAGGCGGCCCTCCGACAGCACGATGATCGCGTGGCCGTCGGGGAAGACCCACTTGTCGACCTGCGGCTTGATGTTGACCCGCTCGATGCCGGGAACGGCGGCGAGGCCGGCCATGTCGATCTCGTTGTCGAAGTGGCCGATGTTGCCGACGATCGCCTGGTGCTTCATCCTGGCCATGTCGGCCGCGGTGAGGATGTCCTTGTTGCCGGTCGCGGTGACGAAGATGTCCGCCCGCTCGACGACGTCGTCGAGGGTCGCCACCTCGTAGCCCTCCATCGCGGCCTGCAGCGCGCAGATCGGGTCGATCTCGGTGACGATGACCCGGGCGCCCTGGCCGCTGCAGCGACTCGGCGCAGCCCTTGCCGACGTCGCCGTAGCCGCAGACGACGGCGACCTTGCCGCCGATGAGGACGTCGGTGCCGCGGTTGATGCCGTCGACCAGCGAGTGGCGGCAGCCGTACTTGTTGTCGAACTTCGACTTCGTCACCGAGTCGTTGACGTTGATCGCCGGGAACAGCAGCTCGCCGTTGCGCTGCATCTCGTAGAGCCGGTGCACGCCGGTCGTCGTCTCCTCGGTGACGCCGCGGATGCCGTTGGCGATGGCCGTCCATCGACTGGCGTCCTCGGTCAGGCTCCGGGTCAGCAGCTGAAGGACGACGCGCCATCTCCTCCGATTCGGCCGTCGCCGGGTCCGGGACCGCGCCGGCCTTCTCGAACTCGACGCCCTTGTGGACGAGCAGGGTGGCGTCGCCGCCGTCGTCGAGGATCATCGTCGGCCCGACCTCGCCCGGCCAGCGGAGGGCCTGATCGGTGCACCACCAGTACTCCTCGAGGCTCTCGCCCTTCCAGGCGAACACCGGCACGCCGCGTGGGTCCTCGGCCGTGCCGTCCGGGCCGACGGCGACCGCGGCGGCCGCGTGGTCCTGGGTCGAGAAGATGTTGCAGCTCGCCCAGCGGACCCGGCGCCGAGGGCGGTGAGCGTCTCGATCAGCACCGCGGTCTGCACCGTCATGTGCAGCGATCCGGTGATCCGGGCCCCGGCCAGTGGCTGGGCCGGGCCGTGCTCCCGACGCATCGCCATCAGCCCCGGCATCTCGTGCTCGGCCAGCTCGATCTCCTTGCGGCCGAACGCGGCCAGGGAGAGGTCGGCGACCTTCCACGGAAGCTGGTCGTCGGCGGTGCTGGGGGCGGTGGGCATCGGTTCTCCTCGATGTTCGGCTGGCGCGCCCGATGCGTGGGCGCGCCCGTCCAGAATAGGAGGTCCGGCTCGGGGGGTCGTCGAACGGTCGGATCGAACCGTCGGATCGAACGGCCGGACCAGGTCACCCGACCGGGTCCGGTACTAGGGTCATCTGACGATGAAGCGGCCAGGGCCGCGCCCGGCGGCGTCCACCGGACGACGCGTGCTCGGCGAACGGACAGGGCACTTGCGGTGGAGCGACGCGGGGACTTGAGCGACGAACCGTCACGGGTGGCCGCCCGGCGAGCCCTCGGCGCCTTCTCGGTCGTGGCGCCGGTCGGCATCGTCGCGGTCGATCCCGACGGCCGGTCGTGGTACCACAACCAGCGCTGGGAGGACTTCAGCGGGACGACGGGGCGCTCGCTGCGAGACCAGCCGTGGTACCTGGCGGTGCATCCCGACGACGCCGAGAGCGTCGCTGACCGGTGGAAGTCGAGCGTCGAACGCCAGGGCCGGTTCGGCGCGTTCCGGACGATCGGGCCCGACGGGAGCGTGCGGCACTGCGAGGGCCAGACGGTGCCGATGGTCGGTGGCGACGGTGGCATCGACGGGTACCTGATCGCCATCGTCGACGCCAACCCCGCCGTGACCGCCGTCGGACCCGTACTGTCCGGAGCTCAGTTGCTCGACGTCGTTCTCGACCGGTCCCTCGAGATCGTCACGATCCTCAATCCCGACGGGTCCTGGCGCTGGTCGAGCGGTGGGGCGCTGCGGCTGATCGGCCACCAGGCGGACTTCGATGCCCAAGACGGCATCTTCCCGCTGCTCCATCCCGACGACGTCGACGCCGCCCGGGAGGTGTTCGCCCGGGCCGTCACCGGCGAGATCGACCCGGACGAGCGGTTCGAGATGCGCCTCCGGACGGCCGACGGCTCGTGGCGGTACATGGAGGCGATCATCGAGAGCCAGGTCGACCACCCGGCGATCCGCGGGATCGTCGTCCACGCCCGAGACGTCACCCGCCGGCACGACACCCTGGCCGCGCTCGAGGCGAGCAACCGCTGGTTGAGCGGGTTGATCGACAGCATGCAGACCGGGGTCGTGCTCGAGGACGAACACCGGGCGGTCGTCCTCGTCAACCAGGCGTTCGTCGACCTGTTCCACCTCCCGTTCCGACCCGAGGACCTCGAGGGCCGGACGCTCGAGTCGATCGGTCTCTCCGTCGCGAAGCTCGTCGTCGATCCGCCGGACGCGGCCGACGCCGTCGTCCGGCTGCGGGCCCAGCCGGAGCGGATCGCCGGGGTGCGGGCGACGCTCTACGACGGCCGGACGCTCGAGTGCGACTTCGTCCCGATGTACGTGCAGGGCACCTACCGCGGCCATCTCTCGACGTACCGGGACATCACCAATCAAGCGCTCGCCGAAGCCGAGCGGGAGCGCCTGCTTGCATCCGAGCGAGACGAGAACCGGCGGCTCGCCGAGATGGACGCGTTCCGGTCCGAGTCGCTCGCCGCGGTCTCCCACGAGCTCCGTACGCCGTTGACGTCGATCGTCGGTTACACGCAGCTGTTGGGGAACCTCCTCGACCGGGACGACCTCGACGCCGCCGACGCGACCGAGCAGGCCGCCTGCCTGGAGGCGATCGTCCGCAATGTCAACCGGCTCCTCCGGCTCGCTGGTGACCTCGTCGGGCTCGACAGCCTCGAGTCGCGGGCCCTCCCGCTCGACGTCTCGTCGGTCGACGTGCCAGCCATCGTCCGTCACGCCGAACGGACGATCGCCCCCGACGCGGCCGTCCGGTCCGTGGCCATCGAGCTCGACGTGACCGACGGGCCACCACTGGCGGGGGACGCCGACCGGTTGACGCAACTGTTCGAGAACGTCCTGTCGAACGCGGTCAAGTTCACGCCCGCCGATGGTTTCGTCACGATCCGCGCCGCGCCGATCGAGCGCAACGGCGATGGCGACGAAGGGGGTTGGGAGGTCGAGATCGTCGACTCCGGGATCGGCATCCCCGACGACGAGCAGGCGCTGCTGTTCTCCCGTTTCTTCCGGGCGTCGAACGCCCGGACCCGCGGCCTGCCCGGAACCGGGCTCGGTCTGTCCGTCGCCAAAGCGATCGTCGACCGCCACGGCGGGACGATCTCGATCCGCTCGACGGTCGGCGCGGGGACGGGCGTCCTCGTTCGGCTGCCTACCGGGGCGGCGGCCGATGCCGATGCCGGCCACGGTGGGGACGCCGACGCCGCGTCCGGGCCGGATAGCGTGCTTTTCGGGCCCCAGTAGCTCAGGGGATAGAGCGTCGGTTTCCTAAACCGTGCGTCGCAGGTTCGAATCCTGCCTGGGGCGCCCTGTGATGTCGCGAGCGAAAGGTGGACCCAGGGCCTGCGGAACCACGGCCACGCGTCTACCGTGGAATAGCGATCGACACATCGAGAGGAAGCCGTGACCTCAGCTAGCCCATCCCAACTGGCCGTTCGGCTCGACAAACATCATCTCCCCGAGACCAATGGACGGATGGCTGTCTGTCGACGCTGCGGCGTCACGACGGACGGCCCGATGGGCCAGTGCCACGTTCCGGACGAGCGTCAAGCTGCACGCTCTGGTCGGTGGCTTGATGAGCAGGCGCGTCTCAATAGCGTTGAGCAGGCGAGAGCCAGGATGACATAGCTGGTTCAGCCACATTCGTGATGCCTGCACCCGGCGGTCAGTAACGCCCGGCCGGGCCGAGCGTGGGGTTCAACGTTCGAGGTCGACATCGGGGGGCTCGGTTCGGCACGGTCAAGCGCGTGGAGACCCGGGCGTGATCGCATCGGGGTCCGGCTCGCCGATCGCACGGACTGGGCGGAGATCGTGAGCTCGTGATCGAGAGCTATCGGATCCTGGCTCCCAAGAAGCTCTCTGCCCTACTCGGATCCGAACACGCCGACACACCCCAGGTGACCGAGCAGTAGCAGATTCTGGCTGCAGCCACCGGTGCGACGGCAATACTTTGGATATGGCACACGAGATGAAGGGCGCCGAACTGGACCGGTTCCTAGGGGCAGGCACTCGCACCGGGAAACTGGCGACCACGCGAGCCGATGGCAGCCCGCACGTTGCTCCTATCTGGTTCATCCTCGATGGGGGCGACCTGGTCTTCATGACCGGAGCCGACACGGTGAAAGGGAAGGCCATGATGCGCGATCCCGCGAGTGGCGCTTTCGGTAGATGACGAACGGCCTCCCTATGCCTTCGCGACTATCGAGGGAAGAGTCTCGATCTCTCGTGACCTGGATGAGATGCTCCCGCTATCGATCGCCATCGCCCGTCGGTACATGGGCGACGAACTGGCCGAAGAGTACGGCAGGCGAAACGCAGTCGACGGGGAGCTACTTCTACGCCTCCATCGGGTGCGGGTCACTGCCGTGGCCGACATCGCCGACTGAATCGGACGCGAGGACACCCACCAGCCGGGCCGGCTGGTGGGTGTCCGGGTCAGCCCTCGTTGAAGGGCGCTATCTCGTGACCCCCGGTGATGTCGCGAGACATCAACGACGATGGGTCAAGACAACGTGGACCGTCGCGGCCGTTACGCCCCCGAGAGCGTCACTCCGACGGCCGACATGCCGACCACCGGCTTGTTGAGATGCAGGCTTCCGGCGGACCCGAAGAACTTGGCTGTCCCATAGGCGAAGACGCCGCCGTCGGCGGCCGTCAACCAGTAACCCTTGCCGCTCGGCGTCGCTGACAACCCGACGATCGGCTGGTTGAGGTGCGTGCCGCCGGTGGAGCCGAAGAACTTGGCTGTCCCATAGGCGAAGACGCCGCCGTCGGCGGCGATGAGCCAGTAACCCTTGCCGCTCGGTGTGGCGGCCATGCCGACGATCGGCTGGTTGAGGTGCGTGCCACCGGTGGAGCCGAAGAACTTGGCTGTCCCATAGGCGAAAACCCCTCCGTCGGAGGCGACCAGCCAGTAGCCCTTGCCGTTCGGTGTGGCGGCCATGCCGACGATCGGCTTGTTCAGGTGGAGGCTGCCAGCCGATCCATAGAAGTGCGCGTCACCGAAGGCGAAAACACCGCCGTCGGAGGCGACGAGGTAGTAGCCCTTTCCGGCGGGTGTAGCTGTGGCACCGTTTGTGCCGGGCACGAACGGGGAGGCCGCCATGCCGACGATGGGCGCGTTCAGGTGGGTGCCGCCCATCGACCCTTGGTACAGGGCATCGCCGAAGGCGAAGATGCCACCGTCGGACGCCACCTCCCAGTACCCGCCCTGGTCCTCGGTGGAGGCCATGCCGACGACGGGGGCGTTGAGGTGGGTGCCGCCCATCGAGCCATAGAAGCCGGCTGCGCCGTAGGCGAAGATCCCGCCGTCAGAAGCCACGCTCCAGTACCCCGAGCCGGGCGCCGGGACGACGTAGAAGGCCGTTCCTCCCGCAGTGACGGTGATGTTGTTGCCGGACACCGTCGGGGGATTCGGTCCGGACGACCAGATCCCGTAGAACTGGCTGGTCATCGTGTTCCCAGTGACGGTGGTCCCGACGTTCTTGGTGCCTGGAGCCCCGCTGGAGCCGACGATCACCCCGACGGTGGCCGTCGGCCCGTTGGTGAGCCCCCAGTTGTTGCCGGACACGGTGTTGCCGCTGATGGCCACTGTGAAGGTGCCCGACCCCGGAGCGGCGGCGTGGGCGATTATGCCGCCTTCGTACGAGTCGGTGACCGTGTTGCCGCTGATCGTGATGTTCTTCAGTGAGGATGTCGGACCATTGGACTGGGCGACGATCCCTCCCACATCCGGACCGGTCGGGCCGACGGCGTGGGTGCCGGTGACGACGTTTGTGGAGACGACGTCTGTCGTCATGGTGTTGCCCTGATTGAAGGTGGCCAGCACGACGCCGCAGCCGGCATAGTTCGCCGAGAGCCGGTTGCCCGAGATCACGTCGTTGTTGGAGGGAACCAACGGTGCCGACAGATCGGGTGGTCCGTGCTGTGCGGCACCCGGGTTGAAGGGACCGTTGTCCATCAGTCCGATACCGCCCCGCCCATTGGCGGTCACGGTGTTGGCGGTTGCCACCGATGTCGAGACGCCGAAGAGACTGATGGCGAAGGCCTGGGGCACGTTCGGTGCCGAGTGCAGTCCGTTTGTCTGGATGGTCGAGTGCGAGATCGTCAGGTCGGTGGCGTCCTCGGCCAGGATGCCCTGATCGTTGGCTCCGGTGACCGTGACGCCTGTGATGGTCACACCAGAGACCCCTGTCACGAAGATGCCGATGTCGCAGCCGCCGGCGTTGATCGTTGTGCCGCTGTAGGTGGCACCTGTCGTGGCGACCAGCGCGGCCGTCAGACCGGTGCTCCCCGCCGTCACGCACGTGGTCGCCGCGCCGGCGATCGCCTCCCCGGTGAGGAGCGACGTCGCCATGGCGCCACCTCCGCCGACCACCACGATGGCCAGGCTGACCGCCCCAGCTCCCCGGACAAACCTCTTCCCTGCGTGCACTTCGCCATCCCCTCTCGGCGACCGCCGCGGTCCGCCGTGTATCGCCATCACGGTGTCAGTGCCGGCCCGACAAGTCAACCTGTGCCGCGTTGCCGAGGCTCTCGTCGAGAGCGGCAGGGGTACGCTCAATCGACTCGCTCGGCGAGGGAAACAATGATTCCCTCGGGTCCCCGCACGTGGGCCATTCGCCAGCTGCTCTTGTACTCGCCGATGCCGCCGACCAGCCCGTAGCCGTCCGCGGTCAGCCGATCGACGGCCCCTTGGAGGTCATCGATCTCGAAGGCCACATTGCGCAGACCTAGTTCGTTGGCCATCGCGCCGGGTGATCCGGGATCGTGGGCGGGCCGCTCGAAGGCGGAGAGCTCTAGTCGGGTGCCTTCGTCTGGCGTGCGCAACATCACGATCTCCGTACGGGAGTTGGGGATGCCGATGACGGTGTCGAGGAACTCGCCTTCGATGAACGTCCTGCCTTCCAGTTCCAGGCCCAGCCCGACGAAGAACTCAGTAACCGCGTCCAGGTCGGCGACGGTGATCCCAACGTGGTCGAACCGCTGTACAAGCGCCAACTGGTTGCCTCCGTAGCTCAACTGGCCGCTACAGCCTTGAACAACGGCCCGTCCTTCGTCCATCTCGGTCTCCGCTTACCGGGCGCGGCGTCTCGGGGCCATCGACGTGCTCGTCGCACGAGTCGACCGGGGTGTGGGATTTGTCACGTCCGAACCGGTTTTTGGCGAGGCCCCGCGCTCGCATCGTTCGAGCTGACTGACGCAGGTTCGACCGCTCCCGGAACCTCGGCCCAGGGCCTCCTGAGAGAGACCGCGCTTTGCGGGTATGAGTCGGATCGTGATCGGAACGCCCCACCGCACCGCCTGGCCAGCTCCGTGGGCCGGCGTGGCGATGGTCCTATTGGTGCTCGGATCGATGTTGGTCAGCTCGCCGGCGGCCTCGGGAAACTCCAACCGGCTCCAACTGCCCCCAGCGGGACGGTGTCGGACGGTAACGCCGACGCCCGGGGCGGCCAGCTCGGTCCCCTTGGCGGTGACCAAGGCTTCATCCGGCGCCGCCATCGCGTTGGTCTCGGCATGCATTAACGGGACGGGCCCATTCCCGCTCGTCCTCGACACCGGAGCCTCGGTGTCCATCGTCGACACCCAGGTCGTCCGGGCCCTACACCTCGCTTCAGCTGGAGCGGCGACGAAGGTGGTGGGCGTCAACTGCGCAGGGACCGCTCGACCGGTGCGGATCAAGGAGTGGTCGATTGGCTCCGTTCGGTTGACGGGCCAGACGGTCGAGTCGACGGCCATTCCGAACTTTGGTCTCCACCGTGCCCCAGCGGGACTGTTGGGGTCTGACATCCTTAGCCGCTTCGGCGCCGTCCGCATCGACTACCAGGGTCAGAAGCTGCTGCTCCCCGGTCCCGAAGGAGCCGAGACCGGCAAGCCAGGCCTCGTCAAAGGGCCGACGACGATCCCAACTCCACCCGACCTACTCGTTGGCTACCCGTCACCCGTCACCGTGCCGATCGACATCGCGTCCGGGTTGACCGGGGGCGTTCTCGCCCTCGCTCCCGTCCAGTTCGGCACCTCCGCTCAGCGCCTCACCTTCGCCGTGGACACCGGTTCGGCCGACTCCTCGGTTGCGACTTCGGCCGCGTCGTTGCTGAACTTGCCGGTCACCCATTCGTCGGCGCCGGTGTCGGGCGCCACCTGCACGAGCGTGGAGAAGCTGGTGACGAGTGGTCCGTGGTCACTCAACGGCACGCCGCTGCAGCCACAGGATCTTGTTCGGACCGACACGCCGACGAAGGCCAGCACGCTCGTCTCGGGGACCTTGGGGTCGAACCAGTTGAGCCAGTTCGGCTCAGTGGTCCTCGACTACGCCGGTGCCCGGCTATTGATCTGAGCGGTTCCGCCGGTGGCTCGGCGAGTGGGGCATTGTTACGCCGAGCTCACGAGCCATTTGTCGACGACCTCAAGCTTGTCTCAGTGAGATCGCCAGTTCGGGTCTGGCGATCGATGCGACGTAGGTCGGCCAGATAGTGGCACCGTGGCAGCGGAAGCTGACGGTCGCGCCGTCGGCCGCCTCGAAGGTGAGCTCTCGGCTCGAGTACCGGCCCGCCTGGAGGCGGAGGGTGTGGGAGCCGGGTTCTACCGGCACCTCGACGGTCTCGTCGTGGTCGATCGTCCCGACACTCGCGCCGTCGACGGAAATATCAAATCGGCCGCGGCGCAGCTCGAAGGCGAAAGAGGTCTCTCTCTTCAGTTGGAGCATCGCAGCCATCGCCCGGCGGTCACTCACGCACTTACGGCGCACTTCTTTCGGGGTAGGAGGAGCACGACGACCAGGGTGAGAATGCTGAAGAAGAAGCCGAGAACCCCCCAGAGAACCTTGCCCCGGCCCTTCTTCCGGCGATCGCCCCGCAGGCGAAGGCAAAGATCAGGTCGATGATGATGCCGATGATGTACCCCACCGCATGCATGGGCTGTTCCCTTCGCTCAGTCGCGGCTACTGGTGGCAACGCCATACCCCTCGTCGCCCGTCGACACGCCCGTCGCTGGGCGACGACCCTCGACTCACCTGTACGCCTTCGGCGACGCCGAGAGCTACGACTCTCTGCCGGCTCTACGAGCTCTCGGCGGGGACGTCGTCGGGCCCAGGGAGTTGGTGGCAGCGGTGGATCGGAACGCCGCCGACGAGGAGCACCGGCGGGTCTTCAGTGCGGTCGAACTCGAGCTCCTCGGACTCCTTGTCGTGGATCACGACGAGGTTGCATCCGGGGCACTTCGTCATCGCCATGAGTCACCGTACGGGGTGGCGACGATGCGGTCCTGTATGAAACGGGCGTTCCAGGGCAAAGAGTGCACGCCGTTCACAGGGCCTTTGCTCCGCGGTCGTCCGATCCGCGGGTCACTCAGCGTCGACCCGGACGGTTAGTGGGTAGAGCAAATCCATGGCTGACAACAACGCAACGAAGAGCGCCGGCGCACCGGCTCGGCTCGCCGAGCCGCTCGACGAGGAGCGGGCCAGGATCGAGCGGATCCTCGACCGGCTCGACGTGACCGAGGATTCTGGTCGAGCGAGCGGATCTGGGGGCCGAGCTCGTCCGGTCGGCATCCCGCTACGAAGACACGCTGGAGCGAGCGGTCTGGCCACTGGCCTCACCGGCCACAGGGGCCGAGGTCGAACAGTTGGCACTTGACCGGGACGCCCTACGGGATCTCATGACGGTGATCCACGAGCGCACGATGCACGTCGATCCCCGCAACGTGCACGCCCCCGACCCCCAAGGTTTCGAGGACACGCTCGAAGACGTGACCAGACAGCTGCGGGCCATCCTGGTCCGAGAGGATCGAGTACTCCAACGGATCGACACGGCGATGACCTCACCGGAGCAGCGTGAGGTAGCCGTCGCGGACGTCGAGCGGGCCCTTGGCCATGCGTCTGAGCGACCGAAGCCACCTCGGACCGCCCTCGGTCGGGCCTTGTCGAACGCTCACGTCAAGTTGGACCATGCCGTCGAGGACGTGGCGACGCCAAGCCATCCGGGATCCGACACCATTGACGGCGGGTCCGACGCGGGGCATTGAGCTGGGGCCTGAGCCTGACGGAGGCCGACCCGATGGCTAGACCTGATCGTTAGTAGAGAGACGAAAGCTCGAAGGCAGACCGCCCCCTCGTCAAGCGGTGGCCACGACCTCGCTCATCGGCTCGTCTTCCACTTCGATCGGCGTGAACGTAAGAACCAGGGCGACCGTACGGGACGCATTGCGGGCGGTCAGGCGTCGGCCCGTGCCCTCCAGTGCAACGGAGAGCCGTACCAGGGGAGTCACACCGGTGGCGGAGAGGTACGTCAAATCAGCGAAGTCGAGGACCACGTCGGTATCGGGATCGGCCAGCACCTGCGTCACGACCTCTTCGGCGGCCGCGGCCGCGACCAGGTCCAGCTCGCCTCTCAGCGTCACCGTCGTTTCGGAACCGTTCCTGATCAGCACTGCCTGAAAGTACTCGAGCACGGACTCCGACCCTCTTCGAAGGTAGGCGACACCCGAAGCCCCAGGGTCAGGGACGGTCCAAGCAAACGACTACACGTCTATGGGTGACGGTAGCCTCCTCGCCCTTCGATGAACACCGGTCTTGCCTGCAAATACAGCAACGTCGGTGCCGAAGCTCGGGGGCGTACGAGAAGCGGCTTCTGTCTAACCAACTTCTCGCACGTGTAGGGCCATTACCCAGCGCACGGCGGTTGGCAAACGACGAGCAAGCCGGGCTCACCCCCGGCTAGTCAGGCGCCGGCCTGGGCCGCCCGTGGGGGCAGTCAGAGATGGGCGAGCAAGCCCCGCCCGGCGAGGCCCACGAGGATGTCCAACGTCTCCTCCTCGGCCCGAAAGGCGGCCACCTGGTCTCGGACACTCCAGAGATGCTCGGCCCGGTGCCAGGCGGCATCGCGGGTGAGCACGACGATGAGGTCGTCAACGGTGTTGTTCACCACGTTGACCTCCGACCGGTCGAGGGTCCGCTCGACCAGGTCCTCGAAGTGATGGCGCAGCGACGTCATCTGGTCGGCGAAGATCTGGTTGAGGCATTGGTAGTCCTGCCGCTGGGTGTCGGAGCCGAGTGGTGATCCGATGGATTGGCAGGCGGCCACCAACGCAAAGGCAAGATCGAAATTGACGTGGGCATTCACCCCGGCCACGGCGAACTGGAGGGGGGCGATCGTGGCGTCGGCCCTTTTGTCGAGGAGCACCCGCCACGATCGCGGCGCGCTGGCCGGACCCTCTTGATAGAGGGCTATCGCGTGGAAGTACCGCTTCGCGAACTCGACGTCCAGGGCCGCCATGAATCGTTTGTCCTGGAAGCCGTCAGGTTGTTCCAGTCTCTGGAGGACTTCTCCGGTGATGCTCCGGTAGAGGTAGTTGAAGCACGCCAAGCCGTCCCGTGCGCCCCGGTCGTCGGCGGCCACCGCCTGCGCCTGAACGCTGTCCAGGCCGGCGATGACCTCGGGAACGGTGCTCGGCGATAGCGCAGTCGGCGCGGCCGGCGCGGTAGACGACACTGCAGAGTTGGATGGCCTCGTACCCGGTCCAGTAGGCATCTTGTTTACTTCCCTTGACCTGGCAAGCTCATCGCCCGGTAGAAGACGGCGGATGCCTGCACGCGAGAACGAACCCCGAGCTTGCTCAGGATATGGGAGACGTGAGCACTTACCGTCTTCTGGCTGATGAAGAGCCGGTCGGCGATCTCGCGGTTCGAACGACCTTGGGCGATCTCCCCGAGCACGACGAGCTCTCGATCGGTCAAACCTCCCAGCGCGGCCGCCGTCATGGTGCGAACCGGAGCTGCGGAAAGACTCGCAACTGTTGCCATAACCGCGCGACGTTCCTCGGTCCGACCGGTTTCGGCCGTGGGTACCCGTTCGGGCTCCAGTGCTACTCGCGCCCGGGCGGCCAACGCCGTGACCAGCGCGAGTAGGGGCTCCGCCTCGAGCGAACAGGCGATCTCGTGGGCTCGGAGCAACGCCGTCGAGGCGTCGGCACTCCGGGATCGAAGGGCGAAGGCGGCGTCGGCGTAGCGAAACCAGGCATACGCCGTCGGGTAGGGATGGCCCAGGTCTTCCCACGCGTGAGCGGCCCGGAGCCACGGGCCGGGGTCCGGAGCTCGTCGAGCCCGGGACAACTCGCCCTCCGAGAGCTCGAGGTAGGCCCCCACCCACCGGGAGAGGGCGTCTGGCGCGTTCGGTGCCCGGGCCGCCAGCAAGTGCATCCGCTCGACGAAGACGGTCTCCGCCTGGCTGATCGTTTGGGCCTCTCGACCCCCCTCCCGGGTCATGCCCTCCGCTTGGTCACCGAGTGCCCTGAGGCCGTGCCACACCAATGGCGCCACCAGCCAAAGGTCGTCGGAGCTCGGGGGCACGATCTCGAAGCCGGCGAGCACGGCGTCGCAGGCCGCACCGGTGCGGCCCTGCCAGAGGGCCACGCCGGCTCGGAGAGTCAGGAGCGGGACCCGGTCCCGCGGACCGACGGATTCGGCCAAGAGGGTCTCCAGTGCTTCGAGCTCGTCCTCGGCCTCGCTCGTGTCGCCTCGACCGACGAGGAGCTTCGCTCGCGCCAGCCGGAGCTCGATCGCCTGTACGCCGGTCGGCCTTGCCGCGAGCGCCAGAGACAGCTCGGCATCCCCCTCTGCCCACCGCCCAAGACGAAAGAGGGTGTTGGCGGCCACGGCCCGCAGCTCGGCGCCAAAGGTCCGTTCCAATCCGAGCATCGCCACGCGCTCGGCCCCCCCTCGGGCCATGGTCAGAGCCGCTTCGAGCTGGTTGAGCGGCCCCGCATGCAACCCGGACAGGTCAACCAAGACTCTGGCGATATCAGTCGGTCGCCCCTGCTCCTCGGCGGTCCGCAGAGATCTATGGAGCGCCGCGACTCCGGCCTCGGGATCTTCGAGGTACGCCAGGCTGAAGCCCAACGTGGCCAGGGCTCGGGCGAGCTCGGTCCCGTCCCCGGCTTCTTCCGCGAGCGCCGCCGCCCGCTCGGCCTCGGTTCGGGCGGGACCGTACTGGCCGGTGATGAGCAACCCGTGGGCCAGGCCGTTGAGTACCCGTGCTCGTGATCTGGGGCCGAAGGCGAGATCCCCGGCGTCGCCGGTGTGGACTGTCTCGGCATCGAGGAGAGAAACGGCGCGCTGGTGGGCCGCCAGGGCCGCCCGGTTGTTCCCCGCGCTCTCCAGGAAACGGGCGAGCTCCTGGTAGAGCCGCGCCGTCGCGTCCGCCCCCTCGGTCCCGGCTCGGATCCGCTCCTCCATGAGAGAGACGGCCTCGAGGTGTTCTCCGGCCAGCGATGCAGTGGCCGCCGCCCGCTCGAGGAGGAAGGTTCGCGTGAACGCGAGGTCGTCCCGGTTGACGAGCTCGATCAATCGCAGGCTGCGGCGCCAGTAGCCGCTCGCCTCCGAATAGCCGTGCGCCAGCAGGGCGTGCTCCGCCGCCGCGACGGTGGCGCTCAGCGCCGCCGGCCATTGCTGGGCCTCGTTCCAGTGATGGGCCAGACGGGTGACGGTCTGGGGGTCGGCCGGGTCGCCGAGGGCTGTAAGGGCTTCGGCAAAGCGGAGGTGGAGGGTGTGCCGCTCCCCGGGAAGCAGCTCGCCGACGATCACCTCCCGGTAGAGCCCGTGCCGGAACCGGTACACCGAGCGGTCGACTTCGGCGACCAAGATGGAAGCGTCCACCGCAGAGCGGATAGCGACCAGGAGCGCGGCGTCCTCGAGCCCCACAACGGCGGACAAGAGCTCGTGGGACACCGGTTCGCCGGCGATCGCTACGGCGTGGAGGATGCGCTGGACGTCGTCCGCCATAGCATCGACCCGTCCGAGAACGATCTGGCGCAGCGTATGGGGGACTTCGGTGCCCCGGCCTTCCATGATCGAGCGCAAGGTCTCTTCGGCGATGAAAAAGTTCCCCCCCGACCGTTGCCAGACGGTCTCCTCGAAGGCGCCCAATCCGGTGGCATCGGCGGTCACCACTGCCACCAACACGCCGATGGCCACCCGATCGCCCGGCGCGAGCTCGATCGAGAGGACCCGCCGATTCCGGACCAGCTCTGCGAGAAGCCGCCGGAGCGGGTGGGCCTTCCCGATCGCGTCAACTCCGATACGTGGCCAGGATGGTCACGGAGGCATCGACGAGATTGGTCAGGGCGTACAAGAGAAGGTCACGCGTCGAGTGGTCCGCCCACTGAAGATCTTCCAGCACGAAGACGAGCGGACGCGCACCGGCCAGAGCGCCGATGACCTGGCACAAGAGCTCCACTTCGGGCAGTTCGGTGGGCGCTGGTGGGGCCGGGTTGGCGTCGTGCGAGCCAGACGTCGTTGCGCGGTCGGGGATGTCGAGATGGAGTAAGCGCGAGAGCGACGGCCACCACGGCCGGATGACGTCCGTCGCCCATTCCGATCCGTCGTCTTCGAGGAATCGTCGGAGCGCATCGGTCACCGGCGAGAAAGGCCGCTTCTCCGTCATGTCGAGCGCCGAGCCGAACAGGACCGTGGTCGCCGGACCGACCGTCAGCGTCGCTTCCGTCACGAGGCGGGTCTTGCCGACCCCGCTCTCCCCGCCGATCAGGACGAGCATGCCCTTGCCGTCGCGGGAAGTGTCGATTGCCCCGACGACGGCGGCCAGCTCCGGGTCGCGACCGACGAAGGGCGATCTCACTGAACCGGCCCTATCCACGCAAGAACTATAGGGCGGGTCCGTTTTCGGCTTCTCTGGCCGCGCTCGTCTCCCGGAGTCCCAGTGCCGGCTCGACGGCCAAATAAGCAGACCCATCCGGCGAATAGGACTTTCTCCCGATGTCTCGGGCAGTCAGAAGGGAGATGCTCAGAGACGACCCACCGGGACCAGGGCACAGCACCAGAGGAGCCGACCATGTCGAACATCTACTTTTTGGAGGACTACTCCCGAGCGGGGATGAGCCACCCGTCGGTCGTGGCGGCCACGGCCACAAGTCGAGGCTTCTGCGAGACGTCCCGGCTAGACCCGTGGCTCCCTGTCGCGGTCCCGGACACGCTGGCGCGACGGCGCCCACCGCCGAGAGGCGTCGTCGCTGTCGCCCAGCCTGGCCGAGGGCGGCGACTCGGGACGGTAACGGCTGCGGTCGGGCCGAAGAGGGTTGACCTGTCGAGAGCGCGCTCTGAGGCTCGGCGCGTTCTCCGCACGATGGGGGTGGTCGCAGCTGGAGGTGCGTACTTGGGGACCGTGGCGCGCTCCGTTCGCCGGACCGAAGCGTTGATCCGCCGGAATTTGGAGCTCGAGCGCCACAGTCGGGTGGACGACCTCACCGGCGTCTTCAACCGCCGCCACATCGACGAGCGTCTGAGGATCGAGTTCGACGCCGCCTGCCGTCGCCGCGAGGCCCTGAGCGTACTCATGCTGGACATCGACGACTTCAAGCTGGTGAACGACGGTCACGGGCACCTGGCCGGTGACATGGCCCTCCGGGAGGTCACTCGGCGCCTGGTAGGCGCGCTGTGGCCCCAGGCCATCGTTGGCCGCTGGGGGGGCGAGGAGTTCCTGATCATCTCGCCTCGGACTGGACCCCGAGCCGCAATCGTGTTGGCGGAGCAGATCCGTCGGATCGTTGCGGAGAGCCCGGTCGCCATTGGGGGGGCTGCGGTCGATCTGACGGTCAGCTGCGGGTGCGCAACGTTGCCAGCCGGGCACCCAGAGGATCTCGTCCGCCGAGCCGACGCCGGGCTGTACCGGGCGAAGCGGACCGGCCGAAACCGAGTCGCCGGCTGCTGAGGTTACGGCCCTCTGATCGTCGAGGGCATCGGTGGCCGGCCGAGTCCCGTTCGACCGCGCGAGGCAACGACTCTCGACAGCGTGGTCCGAACCGACTCGAACGAGTGGCTCTCGCGGTTCAAGCGAGCGCTCTGCCACCTGAGCTATCGGACCGTGACGATGTGGATCGCCGATTAAAGGAGCACCCCTGGGTGTCAGGTGATACTCCCGCCGATGCGCCGCCGCCGGCCCCCGTTCCTGCGGGTGAGACCGGGCGGTGTCACCTACGGGACGTCAGCCCGACTGGGCTGCACTCGATATGACAAACATATGTTCGCAAGCGGGCAGTCGGTTTGGCAGCTACCGTTGCCATCCGGGGGAGCCGCTGAGGCGAGCGGAGGAGGAGAACGGTGCCCGACCGCGCCATGTACAGGTACAACATCCGCCGAGAAGACGGGTGGTGGACCATCCGTGTGCCAGAGCTGGGCCTGACCAGCCAGAGCCAGATCCTCGGCGATACCGATCGGATGGCAACGTCGATCATCTCTTTTCACCTAGGCACCCCCCCGGGTTCCTTCGCCGTCACCCGTTGCCAGCCGGTGCCGGGGACCGAGTCGCAGCCGGGCCCCGGTGCAGTGCAGTGAGATTGAGCCGGCTCGGACCGCCGTCTCGTAGGTGGATTCGTAACGAACGAAAGGACTGACGTGGACGACGAACTGGTGGACATGGCGACGGCAGCGGTGCTCCTGGAGGTTGCGCACGACCGTGTGCAGGTGATGATCGACGAAGGGCTCCTGACCCCGGTTCAAGGGTCGGACGGCGGGGGGCTCCTGTTCTCTCGAGCTGAGCTCATGGCTGTCCGTGAGCTGGGGGGCTAGGCAGCGGTTCCTCGGACCGTTCGGCGACCGCGATCCGGTGGCTATGCCGCCGCCGCCTCCGTGGCGGTGTCGACATCCTCGGTCCGCTCCTTGAGCAGGAGGATGGCACCCACCAAGAACCCCACTGCCCCGACGAACGTCCCGACGTTGGCCAGCTCCGCGTTACGTAGATCACCAGTGGCCGGCACCACGTAGGCGGCTACCGCCGAACCGCCGAACGCCACCGAGCCGGCCAGGTTGACGAAGGTGATCCACCAATCGACCTGACGCGGACGCCAGGCGGCCCAGCCGTGGCATACCTCCCACCAGGCCAACAGGCTGGCCACCAGGAAGCAGATCGAGCCCAACGCGTCGGGACGCCAGACCGTGTGGCGCGCCGCCTGAGCCGTGATGTCAGCGTGGCAGGCGCTGAAGGTGCTGCGATTGAAGAAGAGGGTGCCCGCAAGTTGGACGGCCGTGGCCAACCATTCGATCCGACCGGGTCGGAACACGAATACTCGGCGCCGGCGCGAGCCGGGACGGACGGGGACCGAGTCCACTGCCTCTCGGTACTGCAGGAAGCCCGCCGCGGTGAAGTAGACGGAGCCGACGGCATAGGTGACGGCGTCGGCGACTACGCCGACCGCGGCTGCATAGGGAGGAAAGGCTCCCAGGGCGAAGAGCACCGAGCCCACGGCGAAGAGCACGCCGATCCACCACCCGCGTGCCCAGGGCGCCCACCAGGTCGACCCGACCCTGGTTGCCGGCGCCGGATGCTTGCGCAGGCGCCGGCTCTCCCATCGGCGCACCGCTCCACGTCCGTCGGACGCCAGGCCCCAGGTGGTGAATGGCCCGAAGCCGCCTGACGTCAGGCGGCCTTGGTCCCGTCTCGTCCGGCCCGTCACCGGTCACGCTCGAACCATCGTGTTCCCACCCGCCAGCCGATCGACGTCACACTCCAGATGCTCCGAAGGCGCGACCGGGTGACACATGGCAACCAGGCTGCCGACCGCAACGGTCCGCCACGGCGGACCAGTGGAGCCTGACGTGCATTCATCCCTCCATGCCGATGAGTGGCTGAACATCATCGCCGCGTCGAGCTCGGCGTGACGAACAGGTATCCGTACGCGCCGCTTGGCGCCCCGATGTTCCGGCGGGATCCGATGTCATCCACCGTTCACCCGCACGCAACTTCCGGGTGCTTGGATGGTCCCCAAAAGGAGGGTGCATGCCGGAGGGACTGTCCCCCACGGAGGTGGGAAAAGAGATTGGCGAACACAAGAAGCACGCCAATGGCGAAGAAAAAGAAGACCGGACAAGAACCCTGATCATCATCGAAGCGGTGCTGCTCGCGGTGGTGGCGGTACTCGCCGCGTGGTCGGGGTACGCCTCGGCGAAGTGGGGGACCGAGTCATCGTTGAGCCTGGCCAAAGCGTCGGCAGCGCGAACCGAGGCCAACCGCGCCAATCTGAACGCCCTGACGACGAAGAACTTCGATTCGTCAACGTTCAATGCCTGGTTCACCGCGTACACGCTCAACAATCAGACGGCGATGAATATCGCGGTAAAGCGCTTCTCGCCTCAGTTCTTGGTCGCCTTCAACTCCTGGCTGGCCACTGACCCGGCCACGAACCCCAACGCTCCCAAGGGCCCTACGTACATGCCCGACTACGTGCAGCCGGGATTGGCGCAGTCCAAGCAACTCGATGCGGAGGCCGATGCGGCCTACGCGTCGGGGGAGGTAGCGGCGTCCAATTCGGACAATTACGTCCGCACGACCATCTTCCTCGCATCGGTGCTGTTCCTCGTCGGCATCAGTACCCACTTCCGGCTCCGAAGTGCACGCATCGCGACCGTCACCGTAGGTGGTGCGGTGATGACGCTGGCGATCGTGTCGCTGGCGTTGGCGCCAAAGCCGACCCTCTAGAGGGGGTCTCGATCGAAGCCGCCATCATCTGGCCGAGAGAGCCAGGATCCGGGAGCGAAGCGGATGAGCACCCGGGCTGACAACCCGAAACACGCCGAACCCTGGTGGTTCGGCGTGTTTCGGGTTGTCGCTTGCCTCCGACCGTCCGGCTGCGTGCGAACCGGTCGATCGTGGATCACCAAGTCGATCCGGCGACGGCGATCGTTCAGTGCACGCTCGGTGCTGGTCTGAACGACCTACCGCCGCCGGATCGATGGTTACTTAGTTGTTCCTGTCGTGGTGGTGATGTAGTAACCCGAGTAGCGGCCTGTTTGCGGCGTACCGGGCCGGATGATCGCCCAGTATGTCTTGTTGGTCGACTTCGGGAGCCCGTGGTTCGCAGCGGTGTACCCGGGGTTCTGGTAGGCGAGGAACTGCCCCACCGGGATGTTCGTCTTGCCCATCGCTTCCAGCTGCTTCTGCACCTTTGTCACTGTCGTGGTGGTCTTCGCCTTGGCCATGGCGTACTTGGTCAGGTTGAGGGCGTCAGCGTGGTAGGCGGAGATGCCGATGTCGGTGATCGGACCCTGAGAAGCCAACTGCTTGGCGAACTGTGTGAGCAAGGGGTTGGTCGACTTCTTGCCCTTCACGTAGAGCCGCGGGGCGACAGCGTAGAACTGCTTTTCCACGGCCGGCGGGATGTTCGTCATGACTGCGGTGCTGACGGCCTCGTCGTTGACCACGACCTTGACTGTCTTCCAACCCAGCGTCTGGATGTCACGCATGAAGGCGACGACGCTGGACGCCACAACCGAGTGCAGGTCGATGGCCTGGGCTCCGGCGTTCTTGGCCTGCTGGATGGCGGCCGTGTAGTCGGTCGCCCCGGTCGGCGTGGTGATGTAGCCCACCGACGTCATGCCGTACTTGGGGGCGTTGTCCGACACCAGCTTGGTGCCGGCCAGGTCACCGGACGACTGGTCGGAGACGATGGCAATCTTCTTGACTCCCAGGGACTTGAGCGCCGAGTCCTCAGAGGCCGCCTGGAGTGTCGACGTCGGGATCAGCGCAAAGGCGTGGGGGAACTCTGTCTGGAGGAACGTCCCCGAGCAGAAGGAGATGACCTTCGCCTTGGTCGTCACCGGCAGCACGGCGTTGCAGGTCGGGGTGATCGTCCCACTGTCCATGACGATCGCCGGGTACTGCTGCAGCAGCTGCTGGGCGGCGAGCGCCGCGGTCGAGGCGTTCGACTGGTCGTCCTGGTAGTGGAGAACGACCTTCTTGCCGTTGATGCCGCCGCTCTTGTTGATGATGGCGACCATGGCCTTGTCCCCGGCCAGCTGGAAACCGCCGTACTGGCCGTATGTGCCGGTCAGGTCCATCACGGCATCGAAATTGACCGTGCCCTTGGTTGCCGCACCGGCGGTGGTCGTGACGGCTGGCGCCGCAACCGCGGCTACCATCGCCAAGCCGGTGACAGACGCCATGAGCGCGGCCGGAAGCCGTCGGCGTTCAAGTACCCTCTTCAGTCCCATCGGGATCCCCTTCCCCTGTTACGTTGTTGTTAAGACTGTATAACGAACTGGGCCCGAAAAAGCAACGCGGATTTTCCATTTATGTAGGTGAGGTCCGCTCAGCGAGCGAGCCGCCGCCATCTCGTCCTCCGGAGCGCTGGAGCGCCACCGCCCAGCAGCCGGCCTTTGGCGCCGAAAGGCCCAGGTCAAGCCGTTGTCTCGGGAGATCGGCCCAGGGGAGGGGTCCGCATCCGGATGGAGGAGTCGCGGATCACCCATGGTCCGGCCAGCGGCCAGGAACATTCGGCGGTAGTCACGGGCCGGCCGTTCCCTCCGCCGGCTCCGCTTACCGGCGAGCGACGGAGCTTCGGGGCTGGCAGAGCGACGGGGCTTCGTGGCTGGCAGAGCGGCGCGGGGCTTCGGGGCTGGAGGAGCCCGTCGGCCGGCAAACAGACGACCTCATTGAAAGCAAGATGGAGTCGTGCCGACCGTCCACCCTGAGGCGGAAAATGCAGCCCGCCCAATCTCCCCTGGTGAGGGTTGACATGCCATCTATCGAAGAGGATACTCGCCGATATGTCTACGAACGTCGGATCGGATCAGCGCGGCGGCACGCAGGTGGCCGACAAGATGTATCTCGTCTCGGCCGATGCGCACATCGTGGAGCCGCCGGAGTTGTGGGAACAGCGACTGGACAAGCGCTTTCGCGAGCGGGCGCCGAAAGTCACCAAACTTGAGTATGACGGCGTCATGGTCGACGTGTGGCACGTCGAGCACATGGACCCTGTGCCCGTCGGGGGCTTCGTCGGGGCGTCGGCCAAGGGCGACGCGCTTCGCGAGGCGTTCGCCCAGGGATTCGCCGGCGCGCCGAAGAGCGTCTGGGATCCGGCAGAGCGGCTCGAGGAGCAGGACCTCGACGGTGTCAGCGCCGAGGTCCTCTACAACACGTGGTGCATGATGCTGTTCCACCTCGACGACGTCGAGCTGCGGGCCGCCTGCTTCCGGGCGTACAACGACCACGCCACTGAGTACACCTCGTACGCGCCGGAAAGGATGTTCGGCGTGGGCGCCATCGACGTGGCCGATATCGACGCCGCGGTCGCCGAGCTCGAGCGCATTGCCGCCAACGGACTTCGGGGCGCCAGCATCACTGGATTCCCGCCCATAGACCGTCCATTCCACAGCCCGATATACGATAAATTCTGGGCTGCAGCCCAAGATCTGTCGATGCCGATCAGTTTGCATACCGGGACGGGCGTACGCGGTTTTGGCGGATTTGGCAACGGCACGTTTGCCAACTACATCATGAACCCATTCGAGATCCAGCTCTCGGTCGCCGACATCATCTTCGGTGGCGTCTTCGACCGGTTTCCTGGCTTCAAACTCGTCCTCGCCGAGGCGGATGTCTCATGGCTGCCTCACCTGATGTACCGGATGGACCACGCCTACGACAAGTTCGACACGGCTCGGATGGCCACGTTGTCGATGCTGCCGAGCGAGTACGTGACGCACCGCGATCTGCTCGCGACGTTCCAATTCGAGGATCGCAACGTCGGCTTCACGGTCGACATCCTCGGCCCCGAACACCTCGCCTGGGCCACGGACTACCCACACATCGAGACGAAGTTCCCGTATTCACAGGCGGCCGCGGCCGGCAGCGTTGCCGGCCTCTCCGAGGACGAGGCCACGCTCATCACCTCTGGCAACGCGCTCCGCTACTACGGCAGGACCTGATCCCCAGAGCCGCCGGGAAGGCCAGTCGTCAGCCCATCTTGCGGAAGTCCCAGCTCACTACCTTGGTCGGGACGAGGCGGACCCACGCGTGGGCACCGTCGGCGACGAAGGGCCCAGCGAGGTACTTCTGGCCGTAGACCTCCTCCGGCACGCGAACCGATTCGTCGGGCGTCGCGCTCCGGGGTACGTCGGCCATCGGTGAGGCCTCGCCGATCATCTCGACACCGCGCAGCTCGGCAAAGGTGTCGCCGGCATCGACGACCACGCTGATTCGACGGTCGCGCTGGAGGTTTACCCAACGCTGGCTCTTGACGACGGAATTCAACCAGAGCGCCCCGTCGATCCAGACGAACCAGAGCGGCGACACATGTGGTGAACCGTCATGGTTCACGGTGGCGAGCCGACAGATGGGCTGCTGCTCCAAGAAGTCGTCGACCTCCTCGGGGGTCATGGCGATACGCCGGCCACGACGCTGTTCTCTCATCAACCGCTCCAGACCGGGCGCCGCTCCTCCAGGTAGGCGGCCACGCCCTTGTGTAGGTCATTTGGGTCCTGGTCCCGGCGGTACGCCGTTGATGCCACGCGGTCGGTCCGCTCAGCGGCGAGGAACGAGCGCTCGATCACGGATCCGTCTCCGGAGCAGATCGAAACTCGAGGGTGAGCTGGTCGAGCTGCCGCAAGAGATCGTCGTCGAGTGAGCCCATCTCGGCGACGACAGCGTCGTTCAACTGTTCTGGCCGGCTCGCGCCGACGATGACGGACGACACGATCGGCTGGGCCAGCACCCATGCCACGGCCAGCGTCGCCATCGAGGTCCCCGCGGCGTCGGCGATCGGGCGCAAGGAGTCGACGACGTCGAACGAGCGGTCGTGCCAATAGCGTTGGCGGTATTGGGGGCCGCCCGTCCCGACGATGGCGAAGCGGGTGCCTTCCTCCGGCGGGGCGTCGCGTCGGTGCTTGCCCGTCAGCAGGCCGCCGGCCATGGGGTTGTACGGGATGACACCGAGACCAGTCTCGGCCGCGAGCGGGAGCAGTTCCCGCTCGATACCGCGCGAGATCAGGTTGTACCGGGGTTGATGGCTCACGAAACGGACGACGCCGCCGGCCTCGCTGCGTCCGAGCGCCAACGCGGTCCGGTAGGCAGCGAAGTTCGAGCAGCCGACGTAGCGAGCCCGCCCCGACGAGACGATGTCGTCGAGGGCGGCGAGCGTCTCGTCGAGCGGAGTCACCCGGTCGTCCTGGTGCAGTTGGTAGAGGTCGACGTGGTCGGTCTGGAGCCGCCGGAGCGACTCGTCGATCGCCGACAGGAGGTGCTTGCGCGAATTGCCCCGGTCCCACGGATGGAGACCCGTCGCATTGAAGCCCTTCGTCGCGATGATGACCTCGTCACGTCGGCCGCGCATCCAGCGCCCCACGATCTCCTCCGTCAGCCCGGTCGTCGAGGCATCACCGCCGATCGGGTAGACGTCGGCCGTGTCGATGAAGGAGATGCCCGCCTCGGCCGCGGCATCCAGAATCGCTCGCGAACGATCTTCGTCGCACTGGACACCAAACGTCATCGTTCCGAGGCAGAGCCGGGACACCTGGAGGCCGGAGGTCCCGAGCGTCGAGTGGTTCATCGCTCGCCGCCCGCGCCTCGTTGCAGGACCTCGAACGGCTCGCCGCACCCGATCGCCGGCTCACCGGCGCCGGTGGACGGGCCGGCCACCGGGCGCCCGGCCTCGGCAGTTCCAAGAGGCCCCAGACGTGCCGCGTCTTCAATCACCGATCGGCACGACCCACCATTCCAGAATACACACTTCAGGATATTGACTCGGTTGTTTGATTCATCAGGTCACGGTGCACCCAAATCTTGGTCAGCCGACCGAGGCCGGTGGGTTGAAATCGCGACCCGGTGGGGACCGCAGCGACGAAAGCCCGATCCAGCGAATGGACGGTCACGCCGGTTGGAGACTCCTTGGGGCAAACTGTCGCCTTCCGGGCCACGAAGGGTCCGAGGTCGGGAGGGGCGATGAAATCCAAACTGGTAGTGCTCGGGGCACTGGCTTTGGGAGCCGGCGTGACGCTGGCCGCCTGCTCGAGCTCGCCGGACGCGGCCAATACCTCGTCGACTACGACGACCGCCAACACCACTTCGTCGAGTCCTTCCACGACGTCGTCCAGTACCTCCACGACCAAGACGTCGAGCCAGGCAGTCAACGAACCGGTTACTTCGGCCGTCCGCTCCCAGCTGGTGGCCGCTGGCGCCGCGGTGAACAACATCCCGGTGGAGCAGTACTCCGGGCTCACGCCCGGCCTCACCTACTACGCCTTGGATCACGCCACGGGCACCTACTGGGCTGGGGCCCAGCTGGTTCCGGCTCCGTCGAGCAACCCGAGCACACCACCCACTCAGGCGCAGATCGCTTCTCAAGATGACGGGTCCTACTACCTGTTCACCCAGCCTCCCGGCAAAGGCTGGACGGCCTACGCCGATGGCCAAACGGGTCCGGACACGCCGTGCCCGATGACTGTTCCCGCCGACGTCGTCCAGCTCTGGGGATGGCCGGCGGGCGGCTGCCGCCCAGCCTCAACCTGATCGGCGCTCAGTGGCGCGTGACGGCACGCTGCTCGACTCGCCCGAGGCATGGTCAGGGCGCGACGAGGGCGTCGAAGGCCGCTGAGTCGTAGATCACCTGACCACCGGACAGACGGTCGCAGGCGGCCGTGAAGAAGCCGCCGACGGTCAAGGGAGCCTGACCCCTCGGTCCTTGGAGGAAGATCTCGTAGAGCGCGGCGACCTCGTTCTCGGTCGTCACGCAACGCCGGACCTTGTGGCCGCGGGCGATCGTCATGAGCCCGGCGCCGAGCTGCAAGAGCTCGTCGGCGTTGTGCACGCTGGCGAACGGCCCGGACAACGTGAAGTCTTCCGTCACCGCATCGCGGGTTCCCTGGATATCGCCCGAGTAGAAGGCGACGAGGAACCGTTCGAGAGCGGCCTGGGCGCTCGTCATGCCGAGGGCGGGGTGGAGATCACGGCGAGCGTGATGATCTTGCCGTCGCGAAGCGAGAAGTAGTTGGTCATGATCAAAGGGTCGGGCAGATTGGTCTTGTCGTACGTGCCGTCGTACTCGGTGCGCACGATGAAGTCACCGCGGTGGTCGATCACGTCGCGGACCTTCAGCGTGACGTGGTCGTCAATGAATTCCTTGGTGAGCAAGGCACGGACGGCCTCGATGCCTCGGGCTTCGGCCTGAGCCGCGACGTAGGCATCGTCGGAGAAGGTGGCCGTCAGGGCGTCAACGTCACCGGCGTTGACTGCCGCAACGTGCTCCTCGATGACGGGAGGAAGGGTGGTGCTCATGGTCTCGGTCCTTTCCGGGCGGGTCCCTCGACCCGCTCAGTCCAGTTTCGGGCCTCCCCCCGCGGGAGGAGCAAGACCACATCCGCGCTTGTATCTCCCCTTGGGGGAGGTCTCATACTGGACACCGTGCGGTCCTCGCTGGCTATCGGTGACTTCTCCCGCGCCACGCACCTGAGCATCAAGACGTTGCGGCACTACCACCGCATCGGTCTACTGGAGCCCGCCGACGTGGATCCCGGCACCGGTCATCGCCGCTACACCACCGACCAGATCGCGACGGCTCAGGTCATCCACCGGTTCAGGTCGCTCGACATGCCTCTCGAGGGGATCCAAGCGGTCATCGCCGCGCCCGATCTGGTCACCCGCAACGAGCTGATCTCTGGCCATCTCCGGCGCCTCGAGGCCAATCTGGCCCGGACGCAGGAAGCAGCGGCGTCACTCCGGGATCTGCTGCAACCGCCAGCTGACGACGCGCCAGTGGTGATCGAGCACCGCCAGGTGGCGGCGATGTCGGCCGCCGCGGTGCGCGAAGTGCTCGATCTCGAGCACGCCGCCTCTTGGTTCCAGGGCGCGCTGGGTGAGCTCTACGGCATCATCGCCGCCCAGAAGCTGACGCCGTCAGGTCAGGCCGGCGGGATCTTCGCCAACGACCTGTTCACCCACGAACGGGGTGAAGCCACGATCTACGTTCCCTCCGCCGAGCCGATCGAACCCACCGGGCGGGTCGTCACGCTGACGGTCCCGGCCGTCGAGCTCGCAGTCATCACCCATCTCGGCTCCCACCGGGATGTGGATCGCGCCTACGGGTCGCTGGGGGCGTACGTGGCAGAACATGCTCTGGGCGTCGAGGGACCCCTGCGGGAGCTCTACGTCGTCGGCAGCCACGAGACCGCCGACCAGACGTTGTGGCGCACCGAGATCGGATGGCCGATCTTCGACACCGGTCCAGGTCTTTGATCGTCGCCCGGTCCGGGCGCAACGATCAGGCCTGGCGAGTGGCGACGAAGACCGGTATCTGACGATCGGTCTTCTCCTGGTAGTCCGCGTACGGCGGGTAGGCGGCGACGGCTCGGTCCCACCACGTCGCCTTCTCTGCACCGTCGACTTCGCGCACGGTGTAGTCGTGAGGCTCCGGGCCGTCCTGAATGGTCACTGCGGTCGGGTTCGCCTTCAGGTTGTAATACCAGACCGGGTGGTGGGGGGCGCCCCCCTTTGACGCGACGAGGGCGTACTCGCCGCCGTCCTCGACCCGCATGACCGGCATCTTGCGGACCTGGCCGCTCGTCGCTCCCTTGGTACTGACGATCACCACGGGCAGCCCCGTATCGCCGAGAGTGTTCGCCCGTTGACCACCGGACGCCTCGTACTCTGCGACCTGGTCACGGACCCGCGCCTCCGGGCTCGGTCGGTACTCGCCTTCGATCGGCATGCCTCGACTCTAGCGGTGGCCCTCGACGGGGGACCTGCTGTCGCGAAGTCGAGCCCGCCCCGTCGTCGGATGGTCTATTTGGGCTCCATCGCGATGAGCCCAGAAAGGAGCTCCTCCCACGGTGCGTGATCCCATCCGTCCGCTTCACCGATCGCCTTGGCAACGTCGACCGCGTTCTCCACCCACTCGATCTCGGTGTCCTTCATCGGGGCCGGACGACCTGCGCCCTCGAAATCCAGCGCGAACTCGGTTCCGAGCCACGCGCTCTTCCAGAATCTCGTGGAGCTCCTTGATCTCCCGCCAACGAGGGTGCGGCAGATCCTTGTCGTCCGCCAGCCGAACCGCCCAGATGGCACAGTGCCTCGCCCGGTGACCGTCTTTGGCGTCGGTGGTGCGCTCGATCGCTTCACGGAAGCCGTCGAGCTTAGTTTGCTGGTCCGAGGGCAGGTGCTCCTCGACGGCGTGAACGAAGACTTCGACGAGCGGTGACGGCGAGGTGTGTTTTGCCACGAGCGGATGCTAGGCGCCAGGGCAACGCGGTCTCCACCGCCCAGCGATCGGTCGACCGGCGGAAGGGTCTCGGAACGAGTGGTGCTACCACCCGAAGGTATCGGCTGGGTAACCACCTTGGAGATGGCAGCCGAGGAAGCGAGACTGGAGGCGATCGGCTGATCCGAGGAGGGCGTGTTGGCAGCAGTCGGGGTCGCGTTGCGTGCCGAGCTGCGCAGTCGATGGCGATCGTGGCTGGCCATCGCCGTACTGATCAGCCTGGTGGGGGGCTTCGTGTTGGCCGCCGTCGCCGCTGGTCGCCGCACCGACGCGGCGTTCCCCCGGTTTGTCGCCACCTACGGGTTCGACGCCACCGTCTATGCCACCAAGACGGTGCCGCAGGTCGCCACGCTGCCCGGCGTCTCCTCGGTGACGGAGGCGGCGAACCCGTTCAACGGTCGGCCGAGCTGCGACTGCCCGCATCCGATCAACCCGGCGAACTTCACGGTGCTCGCCGTGGCGGCGGGAGGCAAGCCGATCTACAAGCTGGTCTCCGGGCAGCTCCCCGACCCGAACGCGCCCTATCAAGTTCTGGCGTCGCTCACGCTGCAGCGAGACGACGGCGTGCAGGTGGGAACGGTGATCCATATGCCGTTCTTCGCGCCGTCGCAGGCCTCGGCCGCCAACAGCTCCACCGGAGCGGGACCCAAGCCACTGGGTCCGTCGGTTGCCTTCCGGGTGGTCGGGATCGTCGCCACTGAATTCGATTTTCCGTCGGGGCAGACACCTTCGTACGACGTGTACACCACCCCCGCCTTCGCCCGCCGCGTGCTCCCCCACACCGCCACCGGAGCGGAGTACGCCGTGCGATTGCGCCGCGCCGCCGACCTCCCCCGGTTCGACGCCGCGGCCAGTGCCCTCGGAGCCGAGGGCGTGGAAGGCGTAGGCAACAGCAATGGCCTGGAGGCATCGGTCGAAGGGTCGATCCGTCCGCAGGCCGTCGGATGGTTCGCCCTCGCTGCCCTGGCTGCCCTGGTCGGCCTGGTGGTCATCGGCCAGGCACTGGCCCGCCAGTCCCTCGCCGAGAGCGCGGACTATCCGACTTTGGTCGCCCTTGGCGTGGAGCGGTGGCAGCTGATCATGCTGGGCATGGCCCGGAACGTGGCGGTCGGCACGGTCGGCTCCGTTGGGGCGGTGGTGCTGGCGACGGCACTGTCGCCGGTGGCTCCCGTGGGCGAAGCACGACTGGCTGAACCCTTGACCGGCGTTTCCTTCGACGCGCTCATCCTCTTGCTCGGGGGGTTGGCAACGGCAGTGGTCGTCGTCGCCCTCGGCATCTGGCCCGCCGTGCGAGCTGCGTCCTCGGCGCCTACCGGCGACCGGGCAGTGATCGTTCGCCCTTCCGTCGTGGTGACGCGGCTGGCCGCCATGGGCGCGCCGCCGAGCACCTTGATCGGCGTTCGGAACGCCTTGCAGCGGCGGGCGAGTGGAGCCAGCATCCCGACGGGAACCGCCTTCGTCGGCACCGTCATGGCGGTCGTCGCGCTGTGCGGCACGCTGGTCTTCGGGGCCAGCCTCTCTCATCTCACCGCTACTCCGGCCCTGTACGGCGATGCCTATCAGGTCATCTTCCCCGTCGTGCCGGGCCTGCCCGATCCAGCGCTGCTCAAAAGCCTGGAGCGTGATCAAGACGTCGACGTGATCACCCGTGCCGTGGCCACCCAGGTCTCGATCGACCACACGACGGTGGGGGCGTTGGCGGTGGGGGCACTCCGGGGTCCGATCCCGTTCTTGACGGTAGCGGGCCACCTGCCCAGCGCCGACGGCCAGATCGGCCTGGGGGCCGCGACCATGCGTCAGGTGGGCGCCCACGTGGGTTCCGTCGTGACCGTGACCGTCTCCACGCCATCGGGAGGCAAGCGCACGAAGTCGTTCCGAGTCGTGGCCCAGGTCCCCCTTCCGGTGGTGGGCGGTTACGTCAGTTTGGGCAACGGCGCGATCTTCACGATTGCCGGCTACGAGGCGGCGGCCTGTCCCGCCGGCGCCGGCCGGCCCCGTTGCCGACGCGCCGTCGAAGCGACGAACTTCGGTTCCATCGCCACCCGAATGGTCGCGGGTCCACGAGGACAGGCGACGATCACCCACTATCTCGATACCTACCCGCTGTATGCCACGCTCCCCGTTACGCCGGTCTCGTTGGCCAATTTCGGCGAAGCGATCAACTTCCCGCTCATATTCGGTGCGATCGTCACGATCTTCGGGGCGGCCACGCTTGTGCATGTGTTGGTGGTCAGCGTGTCGCGCCGCCGACGGGAGACGGGGCTCCTGAAGGTACTGGGGTTCACGAACCGCCAGGTGGCTTGGGCGGTGGTCTGGCAAGCGACGGCGGTGTCCCTGGTCGGAGTGGCGATCGGCGTGCCGGTGGGTGTCGCCGCCGGACGGGCGCTGTGGAACCTGTTCGCTACCCAACTGGGGGCCTTCCCCGTCGCCGTCGTCCCGGTCTCGTTCCTCCTGGCTCTGGTGGCGGGCATCCTCGTGGCGGCCAACCTCATTGCGGTCGGGCCGGCATTGGCGGCAGCCCGATCGAAGTCGGGACGGAATCCTTCGAGAGCAGTAGCGGGGCGCGGCTCGGCGGCGCTGGTCACGAGGCCGACATCAGTTGAGGGTCGCCGGTCGCAAAACTACGCTCGCCGGGGACGCGGTGGGAAGGGGCCAGATGCTGTCGCTCATGCACGTCGGCGCCACGGTGCACGACCTACCGGCGGCCATGGCCGACTACACCGGGCTGGTCACCGGACCCTGGGTCGTCTCCGCCCCCCACTTGTTCGCGACGTACGACGGCCTCGGGGGTGGCGTGGTCGACCAGCGGGTGACGATGGCGTTCGGCCGGTTGGCCGGTGGACCGGCCCTCGAGCTCATCGCCCCCTCGGCGACGACGCCGGACTCGCCCCAGCGACGGCTGCTGGAAGAACGCCCGGGCATCAGCCATGTCGCCTACTGGGCCCCCGACCTCGCCGGCACGGCGCGCGAGCTCATCGCCGGCGGCGCCCGCTTGTTCAGCGCGGCCACGCAGGACGGCGAACGGCTCGCCGAGGTGCTCGAAGCGGAAGGGGAGAACGGTCTCTTGGCCGAGATTCGCGCCTGCTATCTCCAGCTCGCTTCGGGTGCGCTGGTGGAGCTGCTCGACACCGCGCTCTGGGGGGCTCCGCTCGAGCACCTTTGCGGAGCGGGGATCTGCGAAGTGGTCCCCGCACCGCCGGTCTGAGCTAGGGCTACTCCGCCAGACCCGGATCCGCGCCCTGGCCGAGCACGGCGGCGGCCACCCGCCTGACCCGCGCCGGGTCGGCGATGGCGTCGATCTCGACGATCTGGCCGTCGGCGACGGTGAAGCCCATCACCGCCACCGGCCGGCCGCGAGCCGTGACGACGATCCCGGCCGCCCCGTTGACGAGCGCCGGGTGCAGGGTGCCGCCGATGCGTGCGCCGAGTCGGGCCTGTTCGACGACGGCTGCGGGGCCTCGGGCGACGATCGACCGGCTCGGCCGGCCGGGACCGTAGTCGGCCCGAAGGACGACGTCGGGGTGGAGCAGCGCGACGAGCGCGTCGAAGTCGCCGGCCCGGCCCGCCGCGAAGAACGCGTCGACGACCGCCCGCTGCCGCGGCACGTCCCGCTCGGGCGCAGGCGTCGCTGCGCCTTTGATCCGGCGGCGGGCCCGACTGGCCAGCTGTCTCGTCGCCTGGGGCGTCCGGTCGACCATCGGACCGATCTCGTCGAACGGGACGCCGAAGAGATCGTGGAGAACGAAGGCGAGCCGCTCGGCCGGTGCGAGCGTCTCGATCACGATCTGGAGAGCGAGGCCGACCGAGTCGGCCAGCAGCGCCTCGTCCTCCGGGCCGAGCGCAGCCGCGTCGGCGGTGACGATCGGGTCGGGGAGGCTCGTCTCCAACGGCTCCTCGCGCCGGGTTCGGCGGGAGCGCAGTTTGTTGAGGCAGACCCGGGCGACGATCGTGGTCAGCCACCCCCCGACGTTCTCGACGTCCTTTGCGCCGGCCCGGCTGGCCCGCTCCCAGGCGTCTTGGACCGCGTCGTCGGCCTCGGCCAGCGAGCCCAGGATCCGGTAGGCCACTCCCCGAAGGTGCGAGCGGTGTTCCTCGAAGCGTCTGGCCAGCCACTCGTCGTCGTCGTGCATCTGCCCCGTCCTCAGCTCCGCGGTCCCTATGACAATGACCCACGAGAAGCCGCGGATGTGACGCTGCCCGGATCGGCGGCCCGACCCATAGGACCACCGGCCGCGACCGGTCGCCACGTAGGCTGGCCGGCGAGCCACCGTCGGGGTGGCCGGGGGCGCAGGAGGTGAGAATGTCGGGCTCGCGGGTCGTCGCGCTGGGTCATTTCCAGCCGGAGACGGTGATGACGAACGCCGATCTCGAGCAGCTCGTCGAGACGAGCGACGAGTGGATCCGGCGCCGCGTCGGCATCGAGACCCGTCATATCGCGGCACCGGAGACGACCGTGAGCGACATGGCGGCGGCGGCCGCCACCCGGGCCCTCGAGCGGGCCGGCTGGGCACCCGGCGACATCGACCTGCTCGTCGTGGCGACCTGCACCGCGGTCGAGCGATCGCCGAACGTCGCCAGCCGGGTGGCCGCGCAGTTGGGCATCACCGCCGGGCTGGCGGTGATCGACGTCAACACCGCCTGCTCGGGGTTCACCCACGGCCTGGCGTTGGCCGACCACACGATGCGAGCCGGCGCGGCGACCCGTGGTCTGGTCATCGGGGTCGACAAGCTGTCGGCCGTCACCGACTGGACGGATCGGAGCACCTGCGTCCTCGTCGGCGACGGCGCGGGGGCGGCTGCGGTCGAGCGTACCGACGACCGGCCCGGGATCGGCCCGGTGGTCTGGGGGTCGTTGCCCGAGCTCGGCAACGCCGTCGTCATCGACGGCGAGCCGCCGGTCTTCACCCAGGAGGGCGCCGCGGTCTACCGGTGGGCCACGACCGTGCTCCCGGGCATCGTCGGGGAGATTCTGCGTCCGGGGCGGCGTCGCCCTCGAGGATCTGAAGGCGATCGTCCTGCACCAGGCGAACCTGCGGATCATCGAGGCGATCATGGCGCGGGTCGGACCGGTGAAGGCCGTTGTCGCCCGGGACGTCGTCGAGTCCGGTAACACCTCGTCGGCCAGTATCCCGCTGGCGCTGTCGAAGCTGCTCGAGCGTGAACCGATCGAGACCGGTGAGCCGATCCTGCTGCTCGGCTTCGGTGGCGGGCTCTCGTATGCCGGACAGGTGATCGAGGCACCCTGACTCCGGGCCGGGCCGGCCACGAACCCGGTGGTCCCGAGCCGGACCGCTACGATCGGCGACTCGCCGGGTACCGCCACGGGCAGGGCCCACGACCGAGCGGAGGTTCGATGGGACAGCGCAGCTGGTGGACCGGTCTCGGAGCGACCTTAGTGGGGCTGACCTTCGCCGCCGGTTCGGTGGCGGTCGTCCCAGCCGGCGCGTCGGCCAAGCCGACGAGCGCGGCCGCCCACCGTGAGCTGCTGCACCTGTCCGACCTGCCCGCCGGGTGGAAGGTGACAAAGAGCACATCGACATCGTCGACGTCGACAGGGTCGACAAACGACTTCACTGAGGTCGCGTCCTGCGAGGGGACCTCGACTTCGGGCCTCGACGCCAACGCGCCGAGCGCACAGTCGAGTTTCACCGAGCAGCAGACCGCCCAGTTCGTCTTCGAGCTCGTCGGCATCTTCGCCTCGACAAGCGCGGCCAAGCGCACCTATGGCTTCTTCTCCAACGCCAAGGCGCCGACGTGCGTCGGCCAGCTCCTGGCCAAGTCGATCGCTTCGGGGGCAACAGGCTCCGGCATCACAGCGTCGAAGATCACGACGTCGCGGCTGCCGTTTCCACGAGAGGGATCGGCGACCACCGCGCTGAAGCTCGCCATCCCCCTGACGGTCGACGGGCAGGCCCTCCAGATGAACGCTGACTTCGTCGTCATTCGCAGTGGGAAGACGATCGCCGTTCTGGCCCCGGTCGGTCTGTCGACGGTGCTCTCGACAACCTTCGTCACCTCGCTGGCCAAGAAGGCGGCTACCCGGCTCGGCTGACGGCGGGCGGCCCGGAGGGCAGAACTCGCCCGGTCCGGACGCGACAGAGCCCGGCGAGGGGGGGGATTCGCCGGGCCCTGTACGCATTGTGACGGTCGTTGTCGACCATTCGCGACCCTACCGTCGACGTTTCGGGCGCGGGCGCGTCGACGGAAAAGTTCATCTCCTGATTACCTGGCGGACACACCGCCGACATGACGAGACCCCGCTGCGCATCCCGACGCAACGGGGTCTCGTTCGCCGCCGACACGGCGAGTGACCGGCTCCGCTTCCGGTCGTCGTAGGAACGGCGCGGGGGATGCTTCCTCACGGGAAATCGAAAAATCCCACTGTCGGCGGCGCCAGCGGCCCGCCGCCACCCGCCGGTAGGCGCGACGAAACCGGCACCGAGGCGAAGGTGCCGGTTTTCGTCGCAACGCCTGTGATCCCAGACGCTGTCGGATAGAGCGGGTACCGGGCGGCGAGATACGCGGATCGCGAAAAATGCTGACCGGCCGTCGATCCGGGACGACCTGGGCCGGTCGCCGGCGACTCAGGGGCCGATGTTCGACGTCCACTGGATCGACGACTGGCCGGTGATCGGCGCGATCGCCCGCTCGATCGACGTGTAGCTCGTCGCCGATGTCTGGCCGTCCGGCGCTTGGGTGAGCACGCCGAAGATCGTCATGTTCTGACCGTGGGCTTTGGCGTAGCCGACCAGCGACGCCCACTCGGCGACGTGTGTCGGAAAGTAGAGCTCCGGGAAGACGACATCGGGTCGGAACCCGTCCGCCACCTTGAGCAGCTGCGCCTGCGTCCAATAGCCGGGCTCGGCGGAGCCGTAGTCGACCATGGCGGGTTGGTAGCCGCCGACCTCGGCCGCATAACCGGCCAGCAGGTTGTAGGTGTTCAGGTAGCCCGGGTCGAAAGCCGGCTCGACGTCATCGCCGGCGACGACCGTCACGGTGTCCGTGAACGACGACTGCTGCTTCGTCCGGGTCGCCCACGCCTGCACCGATTCGACCGCCGACGCCAGCGAGGTGCCCCATGTCCAGAAGCTCGGCGGCTCGAACGCGCAGCCGCAGACGACGCTGCCGCACGGCTGCCCGGTGCCGCAGCTGTCGTTCGTGCCGATGGCCACGTGCAGGCGGAGCCCGGCGGGAGCCGACCGGAAGTACCCGGCGATGTAGCTCTCGACGGCCGCGGCGATCGAGGGGAACGACGCGAAGGTGTCGTCCTGGGTGATCGTCCCGAGCGTTGTGTCCTCGTCGGCCGGTCGGCCGAAGTCGAGGATGACCATGCCCTGCGCTCCGGCGGAATCCGGCCGCCTCGCCTTGGGCGTAGAGCGCCGCCGGACTGGCGTCGTTCTCGTACTGCGACGTCGTGGTTGCCGGTACGCCCAGCTGGCTGCCGCCAGCTTGGCTCGTCGCCGTCGGGCTGGCGCCGGCATCGCCGATCCCGATCGCACCGACGAGGACCGTTCCCAACAGCACCGTGCCCACTAGCACCGTGCCCACTAGCACCGTGCCGAGGAACGCCGTGCCCAAGAACGCCGTGCCGGAGCGCGTGGCAGCAACTGATGTGACTGCAGGAAGGGGCGACGACCACCGGCGGTGGAAGCCCCCGGTCCAACACCCGGAACTGCGGCTCATCTCCATCCCGTACCAGCCTTTGTCAGGCCGCCCAGGACGATGTTAGCGATCAGCTCGCTTCGCCGCACCTGCCACATGGGCAACACTCGCCCCACCGGCCACATTCGCCGGCGCCGGGGCCGGACAGACGGCGGGCACGCCGCCGACGACCTCGAGCGGCCGGAGGAAGGGCACCCGGCTGCGGGGCGAGCCAACCTCCCCTGTCAGCCACGCAGCGAAGGCGATCACCAGGTCGCCCGCTTGCTCAGTCGGCGAGTTGGAGCCGCGGGTCGTCGGTGGCGACGATGTCCTTTCCCAACGGAGCGACGGCGACGGCGGCGAGCTTGATGTTGGCGATCCCGAGCGGGATACCGATGATCGTCAGGCAGAGCACGACGCCGGTCACGATGTGGGCGATGGCGATCCACAAGCCGGCCAGGATGAACCAGATGACGTTGCCGACGGTCGACGCGGCGCCGGCATCGTCCCGGCGGACGACCGTCCGGCCGAACGGCCAGAGGACGTACGCGGCCAGTCGGAAAGCGGCGATCCCGAACGGGATCGTGATGATGAGGATGCACATGACGATGCCGGCCACGGCGTAGCCGATGGCCAGCCAGAACCCGCAGAGCACGAGCCACAGGACGTTGAGGACCGCCTTCACCCGAACCGCTCGTCCATCAGGTCGAGGAGCTCGCGCACACCGATCGGCTTCGTCAGGTACTCGTCGGCACCGGCGGCCATCAGAATCTCGGCGATGGACACTCGTGGCGTCCGCACTGAGCACGATGACCGGGATGGCGTCGGTCTCCTCGTCGGCCCGGAGCCGGGCGAGGACCTCTTCGCCGGGGATGTCGGGCAGGTGCAGGTCGAGCAGGACGAGGTCCGGTCGGTGCTCCTTCGCCAGCCCCAACGCGTTGTGGCCGCGCGACGTCGACACCAACGTGATGTTCGGTCGCCGACGCAGGATCTGCTCGACGAGCTTGACGTTCGACGCGACGTCCTCGACGTAGAGCACCGTCCGGGAGCGCTCGTAGGCGTGGGCATCCCGGGCCGCGCCGGCTCGAGCCGATTCCTCGACGGCCGGCGGATAGGCGAGCGCGAGCTCGACGGTGAACGTGCAGCTGGCACCGAGGACGCTCGACGCGGTGAGCCGTCCGTTCATGCTCTTCATGAGGTCCGCCGAGAGGGCGAGCCCGAGGCCCGTCCCCTCGATGCCCCGCTCCTCGGCTCCCAGTCGCTCGAACGGCACGAAGAGCCGCCCGAGCTCCTCTTCGGTGAGGCCGGTGCCGGTGTTCGTGACGTGGACCCGAACCCGATCGTCGGCGATGACCTCCACGCGGAGCGTCACCCGGGCCCGCTCGTCGTTGTACTTCACCGCGTTCGAGAGCAGGTTGAGCAGTACCTGGCGCAAGCGCTGACGGTCGGCCAGCACGTAGAGCGTCCGACCTTCCTTCGGCGGCTCGCCGATCAGCACCCGGTAGCTCGCGGCCAGCGGTTGGGCGAGCTCGTAGGCGTCGTGCAGGATGGAGGCCAGCGAGACCGGCTCGAGCGAGATCGACAGGTGGCCAGCCTCGATGCGGGCGATGTCGAGCACGTCGTCGAGGAGCGCCTGGAGGTGTCGGGCCGCGGTCAGCGAGAGGTCGACCCACTCGAGCTGGTCGTCGTCGAGCGCCGTCATCGACAGCAGCTCGCCGAAGCCGAGGATCGACGTAAGGGGGGTGCGCAGCTCGTGGCTCATTCGGGAGAGGAACCCGCTGGTCGCCGAGCGGGCGTCCTCGAGCTGGCGATTGGCCTGGGCGAGCTCCTGGGACCGCTGGAGGATATCGATGACCATCCCGTCGTCCCGGCGCCGTTCGACGGCACCGCTTCCGGCCGCCCGCCGGTCGTCGGGTTGCCCGCCGCGCCGGTCCGCCCGCCGCTCGGCGCCTTGGCGCGGTTCGCCGGGCTCGCCGCGCCGACCGATCAGTTCGGTGACGTCTTCGACCCGGTGGATGACGAACGCCACCCGGCCGTCCGGTCCGAGGACCGGCGAGTTGACCGGGCTCCAGAACCGCGCCTCGAACCGCCCGCTGCCGGCCGGCCGCTCGAGGTCGTACTTCTGGACGGCCATCGTGTCGGGTTGGGCGCGGGCCAGAACCCGTTCGAGGGAGGCCCGCAGGTTCGCTACCCCGGTCGGGTCGGGGTCGTCGGGGTTGTCGGGGAAGGCATCGAAGACATGGCGGCCGACGATCTGGTCCCGTTCGTTCGCCGTGACCTCGAGATAGGCGTTACTGACCGCGACGATGGTGAGCGACGGGTCGAGCACCAGGTAGCAGCCAGGGATCGCCTCGAAGACGAGCTGGAAGTCGTCCGGACCGAGGCCGGTGCCAACTGCGTGGCCGGTGGTTGGCCCGGGTCGACCGCCGGCGCGCCAGGAATCGCCGTCCGTCATCCGACTGGCCACGTCCGCCTCCGGTCACTGCTCGTCGCCGGGGACTCGCCCGCCAGTGACCCCTGGACGAAAGGGTAACACGGGGGGTTCACCCGGCCCGGGTCGGCGGGCGTCCGTCCGGGCCGAACGAAGGTGGCTAGTGCCAGACGAAATGCAGGACGACGAGGCCGGCCACGACGCCGAGGGCGATCAGCTCCATCCAGATCAGTCGCCGCTCGGCGGCCCGCGAGCTAGCGAGGTCGTCGCGGAAGATCGCCGCCCACTCCTCGTCGGTCCGTTCCGGTCGGCCGGGCTCCGTACCGGCGGTCACCCGGGCACCGCCGTTCGGCCGGTCACTCGGGCACCGCCACCCGGCCGGACTTCTCCGTCTTCTCCCAGTGCATCTCGGCCCGGCGGAGCTGTTTGACGTAGGCGGCGAGCGTGACGACGCACAGGATCGGTCCGTAGCCAACGACGTAGAGCAGCCCGGCGGCGGTCCGGTGGGCGCCGCCGTCGTCGATCTTCTTGACGAGATAGGCCGCCAGCATGCAGCCGGCGACCCAGACGTAGGCGAACAGCATGACGTCGTGCCGCTGGTCGATGGTCAGCTCCCAGTGGGTGACGTTCTCGAAACGGCCGAGGAGCCAGTGGAAGGCCGTCGGGAAGCAGGTGTAGAGGATGATCAGCAGCGAGACGGATCCGGGGAAGAAGAAGCCCTGCAGCCACGTCCGCCGCCCGGCGGCGCGGTCGATGAGCAAGGTGAAGACGGTCGTGAAGACGAAGCAGAGCGCGTTGACGATCCACAGCGCCCGGAAGACGTGTTGGGCGGAGTTGAGGTCGGTGAAGTAAAGGACGACGAGGCTGGCCGACGAGATGATCATCGACAGCGGGAGCAGGAAGATGCTGAACCAGATCAGCCCGAACGAGATCCCGCCCAGCCGGTGGACGGGGGACGGCCGGAACCACAACTTCTTGTAGGTCGACGTCACCTGGACATTGCCCCGGGCCCACCGGAGCCGTTGCTTCCACAGCCCGCTCAGCCGCTCCGGCTCTTCGGCCAGCGCGACCGCGTTCGGCTCGAAGACGACCCGGCGGCCGCCGATCTGCGTATTGAACGTCGTGAACGTGTCCTCGGCTAGCGAGGACGAGTCGATCCGCCCGCCGAGCGCCTCGAGGTTGGCCCGCGAGTGGAGCTGGGCCCCGCCGGCCAGACAGGCGACCGCACCGAGCACGTTCTGGGCCCGCCGGCCGGCGGCCTGGGCGGTGATGTACTCGTACTCGATGAAACGGGTCAGCGTGTGGCTCGGCTCCGAACCTTCCTTGATGTAGGCCGTCACGGCGCCGACGCGCTCGTCGGCCAGGTGCCGGGTCATCTTGCGCAGCGAGTCCGGCCGATAGATGACGTCGGCGTCCATGATGAGGAGCGCTTCCATCCAGTCGTCGGCGAGCACGACCGAGAGGCCGTGGTTCAGCGTGTGCGACTTACCCTCGCCGCCTTTCTCGCGCCGGAGGTGGAAGACCGCGCCGGGGTACTGACGGGCCTTGGCCGTCATGAGCGCCGGGGTGCCGTCGGTACTGGCGTCGTCGACGACGTAGACGCGGAGCCGGTCCGGCGGGTAGTCGAGGGCCATGAGCCGGTCGACGGAGGCATCGAGGACGGCCGCCTCGTTCCAGGCCGGCACGACGACGGCGACGCGGGGCAGGTACGGGCCAACCGAGCCGTAGTGGTTCTTCCAGCGAACCGCCCCGATGAGCAGGTACTGGTAGGCGTTGACGAGAAGTGGGATCGCGCCGACGAGCACGAGGGCGATGAGGATGTCGTCACCGACGGTGCCCCACACGGTCAGGACCGAACGATCCGCCGCCGGCCGGGCGGCGTCACGTCGGGAGCCCGAGCGGCATCGGGACACCGGTGGCCTCGAACTCCTCCACCGAGAGGAACGTCTGCGCCCAGTGCCGGACCATGGCGATCGAGCGGAACGGCACGTCCCTCGGCACGGTGTGACCGAGCCGGTCGGCCAGGGCCAGCGCCGGCATGTTGACGCCACTGGCCACGGTCAGCGGCATCGCCCCCGGGAAGCGGGGGTTGACCTCGAGCAGCTTGGGCAGCCCGTCGGCGTCCTCTCGGAACTGGATGTTGGCGACGCTCGTCAGACCAACCGTCCGGGCCACCGCGGCGGCGGCCGCCTGGAGCGCCGGCCGGCGCAGCGAGCAGCCGGCGACGGCGATCCCGGAGTCGACCTTGAGCCGACTGCGCGGTACGGCGGCGGCGACGTGCCCGTCCCGGTAGGCGAGGACGTCGACGGAGTACTCGGGCCCGGGCAGGTACTCCTGGACCAGCTGCGAACCGTTGCGGGGAAGTCGGTCGAAGGCGGCCGCGTCCTCGACGAGCGCGATGCCCCTCGATCCACTGCCCCGGCGCGGCTTCACCAGCACCGGCCAGCCGAGCGACGCCGGGTCGAAGTCGTCATCGAGGAGCCCACCCAGCGGGAGCGGGATGTCCGGACCACAGGCCTGCAGCAGCGCCCACTTGTCGAGGCACTGCTCGAGCGTCGCCAGCGACGCCGAGAGAACCGCCACGCCGAGGTCGTCGAAGTCACCGAGCCGACGGGCGACGGGGATGAGCTCGCTGTCGACGGTCGGCACGACGACGTCGATCCGCTCCTGCCGGCACGTCTCGAGGACGACGTCGACAAACGCCGCGTCGTCCCCCCTCGGAACGAGGGCTCGGCGATCTCGGGGCACGAGATAGAGGCCGGCGGCGCAGGGGTCGATGTCGACGGCCCAGCAGTCGGTTGGCAGCTGCCCGTCGTCGGCGAGCCCTTCGAGAAACGCCACCGCCGCCGGACCGCCGGCCCCGGTGACGAGCACGCGGACCGGGTCGGGTCGGTCAGCTGATCCGGTCGATCGAGCAACGGTCATCGCGGCGTCCGAACCGTCGTCGGTCGTCATGGGCTCTCGGCGGCCGCGATCGGCGCGCCGGCCTGCCGGTCGCGGACGACTTCGAGTGGCTCCGAGAACTTCGTCGCCCCGAACCGGCCCCAGTAGCGGGCGGTGGCCCGGACGAGATCTTCGGCGAGGTACTGGCGGACCTCGGTCTGGCTGGTGTACGCGCCGATGACGTCGATCTTCCCGTCGACATGGTCGTCGACGCTGACGAAGCGGACCGGCCGGAACTCGACGGTCGCCGACGGGCTCTCGTAGCAGTAGACGTTCGGCACTCGGCGGGCGGCGACCATCGTCGCCCGGTGCACGTTGCGGTGGTCCTGGTGCAAGTCGGCCAGCGTGTGGGTGTAGACGACAGTCGGGCGGACTTCCTTGATGACGCCCTCGAGGAGCGCAACCGTCGGATCGCCCTCGGGGATCCGGGTGTCCTCGAGATCCTCGAGGAACAGTCGGGCCCCGATCATCTGGGCCGCCCGGGCGGCTTCGTCGGCCCGGCGGATCGCTTCGCCGCCGCGCGCCCCGCGGCTCATCGTGACGATGGCGACGTCGTCGCCGGTCACGCGGTGGTTCAACAAGATGGCACCGACGCCGATCTCGACGTCGTCGGGGTGAGCGCCGACCGCGAGGACGCGCTCCGTACCTCGGTCGCGGGTCCGCTGGCGCTCGGCCAGCCGCTCGACCTGGGTGACGAGCGTCGTCGGCGAGATCGGCTTCGGGAGGAAGTCGTCGACCTCGATCCGCAGCGCCCGCACGGCCACGTCGACGCTGGCGTCGGCGGTCATCAGGGCGATAGCCATCTGCGGCCGTCGGCGCCGGGCGTCGGCGACCAGCTCGAAGCCGGACCGGTCCGGGAGCCCGATGTCGGCCAGCAGCACCTCCCACGGCTCGTCATCGAGCACCGCCAGCGCCTGCTGCGCGTCCGAGACGCCCGTGACGGTGAAGCCACCTCGGGTCAGGGCGGTGATGACGAACTGGAGGGTCGCCCGGTCGTCCTCGACCACGAGCACCCGTCCTTTGGACGGCGCCGTCGCCGGCTTCGGCACGCCTTCGTGGTCCGTGCCGGTCGACGGCTCGGCACTATCGTTCACTGCGTCACGACCTCCCAAAAGGCTGCCTTCTTGACCACGCCAAAGACCAGCGGATCGTTCGCAGTCAGAGAGTACCGAATCCGGTCCGGCCGATCGACGCCACCTTGATGCCATCCCCCTTGCAGTGGACGGCCCGCCGGTGGTCCAACGCCCGTCTGCTCACCAAGTCGTTGTTGATCGTCGGCGTGCCGGTGCTGGCGCTGATCGTGACCGTCGCCATCTCCCTCGGGTTGCAGGGGCGCGAGAGCAGCTACCGGTCGACGGCCATCGTCATCAGCGGTGACCTCAATTCCTCCGAACGGGCGGTCCAGTCGTTCTACGCGGCCGATTCGTCGGTCCGCGGTTCGGTGGCCACCGGCGACCAGCCGTCGCTCCGCTCGTTCGACGCGCTCGTCCCGACGCTCGTCCAGTGGCTCGGCGCGCTGCACACCGAGCCGACCGTGGACGAAGGTCGAGCGGTGGCCGCCGTCGCCATCGACGGTCATCGCGAGATCACCATCCTCGAGAAGATCCGACAGCATGCGATGGTCAGCGGACCGACTGCAGCCGCCAGCACCGGTTCGGCCGGCGCGCTCGCCGGTGGGGCTGGCGAGTCAGCCGCGGAGCTCGTGGCCCAGGACGACGCGTCGATGAGCCGACTCCAGCAGGACTTCCACGGTCTGATCGCCGCGCAGAGTGCGGCGTCGCTGTTCCAGCGGTCGAGGATCGTCGGTGCCCAGGACCTGTCGGAGTGGTTCTTGATCGCCGGCCTCGCCGTCGGCGTGCTCGGTGGCATCTTCGGCTCCGTGTTGTTGTCGACGAGCATCGTCCGCCGGGTGAAGCTGGTAGGGGTCAACGCCCAACGGTTCCTCGTGAGCCAGCCGCTCGAGGAGATCCCGGACTCCGATGACGAGATCGGCCAGCTGGCCGACGTCATCATCACCGCTGGTTCGTTGTTGGCCGAGCGCAACCGGGAGATCGGCGCGGCTCGCGACGACGCGCTGGCGGCCAATCAGGCCAAGGACGAGTTCCTCTCGAGGATGAGCCACGAGCTGCGGACGCCGCTGACCGCCATCCTCGGCTTCGGCCAGCTCCTGCAGCTCGAACAGCTGGGCGAAGAGGACCGCGAGAGCGTCGACCACATCGTGCGGGCCGGCGAGCATCTGCTCAGCCTGATCAACGAGGTGCTCGACATCGCCCAGGTGACCCAGGGACGGCTCGATCTCCTCTTCGAGACGGTCGACGTGGGCGCGGTGGTGCGTGACGCCGCCGCGCTGATGGGGCCGGCGGCCGCCGTCCGGAGCGTGGCGATCGACGTCGTCCAGCCCGAGCCCCTGGCCGCCCTGGCCGATCGGCAACGGCTGCACCAGGTCCTCCTCAACCTGCTGTCCAACGCCATCAAGTACAACCGGCCCACCGGTTCGGTCACCGTCACGATCCAGTCGGCCGGTGATGGCGACGGGATCGACGTGGCGGTCGCCGACACCGGTCCTGGTATCGAGGAGTCACAGCTCGAAAGGGTGTTCACGCCATTCGACCGTCTCTCCGCCGCCCACAGCACCGTCGAGGGCACCGGCGTCGGCCTGCCGCTGGCCCGGGCCCTGTCCGAAGCGATGGGCGGCACGCTGACCTTTCGGAGTGAGGTCGGCGTCGGGTCCACGTTCACGGTTCGCCTGGTCCGCGACGTCAAGGGCGCCGCGGCTGGGGAACCGGCTGTCCGCTCAGCGGTCGACCATCCGGCCGGCGACGGACCGCGCCGCGGCCGCACGGTGCTCTATGCGGAGAACGACCTGGCGAACCTCCGGATCATCCAGCGTGTGCTCCGCCACCGGACCGAGCTCCTGCAGGTGGCCGTCCAGGGTCAGAGCTGCCTCAACCTGGCCCGCCAGCTCGACCCGGCCCTCATCCTCGTCGAGCTGCATCTACCCGACATCCGCGGCGAGGAAGTGCTCCATCGGCTGAAGGCCGATCCACTGACCGCCGGTATTCCGGTTGCCGTCTTCGGGGCCGACGTGGGGCCGGGCCGGACCGACCAGCTCGAGCAGGCCGGCGCCCTCATGTTCCTGCCCGCACCACTCGACATCCGCCGGCTCATTGCCCTCCTCGACCAGGTGAGCGAAGCGACCACCTGATCGTTTATCTCGAAACTGGCCATTTGTTGGCCGGTTCTCGGGCGCACGATGGGCTGACGACGAACCTTCGGTCGGCCACCGACCGGAGTGATGGCCGGGGCCAGATCCCGGCGGAAAGACGGAGGTGCCCAATGCCCGGCCTCATCCCCCCGGTCGACGACGAACGAGATGGCCTGCTCGCCGCGCTGGCCCAACAGCGCTACATCCTGCAGATCGCCAGCTACGGGCTCTCCGACGAACAAGCCCGAGCGGTGCCGTCGGCCAGCGTCCTGAGCGTTGGTGGGCTGGTCAAGCACGCCGCGGCAACCGAGCGGGGTTGGATGGACATCGTCCTCGAACGCCGCAGCGCCGGATCGATGGGCGACTACGAGGCCAACTTCGCGCTACAGCCCGGTGAGACGCTGGCAGCTGTCCTCGCCGGCTACCGCCAGGTGGCACGAGACACCGAGGCGGTGCTCGACGGCGTCGCCGACCTCGACCAGCCGGTGCCGGTCCCGCCGGGGGTGCCATGGTTCCCCGACGACGTCGACGCCTGGTCGGTGCGCTGGGTGCTGCTCCACCTGATCACCGAGACGGCCCGACATGCCGGTCATGCGGACATCGTCCGCGAGTCCATCGACGGCGCCACCGCCTATCCGCTTATGGCTGCGCTCGAAGGTTGGCCGGCGACGCCGTGGATGCAGCCGTGGACGCCTGGGGGCGTGCCGGCGTCGACTTGATGGCGTCGAGTTGACAGCGCCGACCTGACAGCGCCGACCTGACGGTCAGCCGGCTTCGGGGAGCCGGGCCTCGTTCACGACCGCCCGCTCTCGGGCCGCCGCCGCGAGTCGTCGGGCGACGGATGGCGATGCGTCGACGAGCGCCCTGAACTCCGCGCTGGAGCTGACCAGCGCGGTCACCTCGGACAGCGACGTCACCGTCGCCGAGCGGGGGTGTCCGGAGAGCAGGCCCATCTCACCGACGAAGGCGCCGGCCCCGAGCTCGGCGACAGGGACGGTGGTTCGGTCGACCTGGCGGGTCACCCGGGCCGTTCCTCCGGTGATGAGGACGAACTCGTTGGCCGACTCGCCCTCTCGCATGATCGGGGTGCCCGGGTGGATGTGCACCGGCGTCATCAGCGATGCCAGCCGCCGCCGCTCGGACCGGCTGCACTCGGCGAAGAGATCGACACCGTTGAGCTTGTCTGGGGTCGAAGCCGTTCTGAACATGGGACACCCCTCGTGGGTTTGGACATCTGGTCGTTTCATCACCATCGTCGCGGAGGGAAGGCCATCTGTCAAGGAAATGGTTACTGCCACCGCCATCGTCAAAGAAGATCGATGTGGGAGGGCTCGATCTTCGGGGATCTCTGGGCCGGTCCAGGGATTCTCAGGCGGTACTTCCCGAGCCGTCGGGCCCGACAACCGTCTCTACGGTCGTCGCCTCGATGGCCGGGTGCCCTGGTTCGAGATCGGTGGCGGCCAGACGGTCGAGCTGGCCCTGGCGAGGCCCGGCACCGCCGTGCTCGACGGTGATCAAGAACGCCTCGTGGTCGCCGGCGGTGGTGTGCCAGAGGATCCGGCCCTCCACCCACGCCGCGCAGTCGGCGAGGAGGGGCGCACCGGTGACGCCGCGCCGCCATTGGACCTGGTCGAGTTTGTCCGTGACGTCACCGCTCGACTCCCCGAAGAGGGATGCCAGGTCGTGCTGGTCGGCGCCGAGCAGGTGGAGCGCCAGCCCGGCGGCCCGCTCGGCGACGCCGAACGTGTGGTTCTGCTTCGAGACGCAGACGACGAAGCGCGGCGGGCGGATGCTGGACTGGGTGACGAACCCGGCCAGGCAGCCGCTGACCTCCGTCTCGTCGGCTGCGGTGACGACGTAGAGGGGATAGTCGACCCGGTCGACGAGCGCGTCGGCATCGGTGGTCGGGTCGGTGCCCATCGTCTCGCTCTACCCCGAGGACCGGCCGGTCATTCGACCGCACTTCGGGGTCTCGGGGCCGTATTCGGCCGTAGGGCGACGATCGAGCGCGAACCATTGCCGGTGACGAGGTGTAGAGTGACCGGATGCAACGGCCGGACCGAGCTCAGTACGAGGTGAGTGCCGCCGTCGCAGCCCACGCCGCGGTAGGTGCGGCCTGTCGGTCAGCGCAGTCGTCGCTGCCGATGTCGCTCCGTGGCGCCGGTGGCCCGATGCTGGCGCCGGCCGCCGGGCAGGGGGCCTCCTCGATGGTTTGAACTGGACTTCTGAAAGTCCGGAACTGTCGAGGAGCCGCTCCCGCAAGGGGGCGGCTCTTTTGCGTTCCGGATGGCAACCACGGCAGAGCCACCGGGTGTCGGCGTCGACCGACGGGTCGGCTGCCTCGAGGGCGCCGACCGGGTGACCGCGACGACCAGGTGGCGACGTCGATCGGGGTCGGCAATGCCCGGCTGATCTGTCGACCTCAGAGCTCGAAATGGTGATCGTATGGTGACGAAGGAGAAGAGCAATGGAACAACGATATGACGACGAGCCGCAGCGGTTCGACGACGACCACGGCTACTGGCCGCCCGACGACGTGTTCGTCGCGGTTGGCGACCGGCACGACCGCGGGGTCGAGTCCCTGTGCGTCGGTGAGGCGGCCTGAGCCGCCGCGCCGGCGGGGGGGCTTCCGCCCCATTCGTCAGTATGTAATAATGTAATCATGAAATACGGACAGAGGGTAGATGAAGAGATGGTCGGGCGACCCAGCGGGCGGCGCGGCCGCGGCCGCCCCCGGCAGGGTGCGGAGCAGCGGACGACGGCGGAGCAGCGCCAACGGATCCGGGCGTGGTTCGCCGGCCGGTTGCCCGAGGACTGGGGGGTCGCTCCGGCTGACGTCGAGGTCGACGACGACGAGATCCTGGTGACGGTGGCGCTGGCCGCGGTGGCGTTGCCCGACGACGCCACCACGGCAGAGCGGGAGACCGCGGCCGGTGCCCGGGTGGCCGGCTTCCGGGAGGAGACGCGAGACCGGCGGATGCAGGTCGCCGCGGAGGCGCAGGCGCAATTCGACCGGGTGGTGAGCTGGGGCGCGTCGAGCGGGTCGACGACGTACCTCTTCACGACGGCGAGCGTGCCCGTGATGACGCGGCTGCGGATCGGTGAGCGCCAGGTCCTCGACACGCTCATCGACGCCGGCGTCGCCCGCAGCCGGAGCGAGGCGCTGGCTTGGTGCGTCCGCCTGGTGGCGACGAACGAGGACCACTGGATCAGTGATCTTCGGTCGGCGTTCGAGCACGTCGAGGAGGTTCGGTCCCGGGGCCCGGCGTCTCGGCCGGCCACCTCGTAACGCCCAGCCTCGTAACGCCCAGCCTCGTAACGCCCAGCCTCGTGACGCCCAGTCCCGTGACGCCCAGTCCCGTGACGCCCGATCGGCGGCCCGGATAGCCGGTCTCACCGGTACAGGCCGGGACCTCGGCACATAGGGTGCGGCCCATGGCTCACGACCACGAGACGACGTACGGACCCGAGGTCCGCGAGGCGTTGGCGGGCCCGTACCGGGCGTTGCGCCAGGCCATCCCCGACGTCTTGAGCGCCCACGCGGCGATCGGCCGGGCGGCGATGGGCGACGGCGAGGTGTCGACGAAGACCAAGGAGCTCATCGCCCTGGCCATCGCCGTCACTCGGGAGTGCGACGGCTGCATCGCCGCCCATGCCCAGGGTGCGTTCCGGCGTGGAGCGTCGACCGCCGAGGTGGCCGAGACGATCGGCGTCGTGGTGATGATGAACGGCGGCCCCGGGACGGTCTGGGGAGCACGGGCCCTGGCTGCGTTCACCGAGTTCGCGGCGGCGACAGCGCCGACGTCGACGGGAGGAGCCGCGCCGGCTAGGCCGGAGTGAACGCGCAGCCGAGGTGCTTGATCCCGTTCGAGAAGTCCGAGCGCAGCTTGTCCGGCTCGCCGGTGGCCTCGACGTCGGGTACCCGGGCGAACAGTTCGCGGAACATGGCGGTGATCTCCCGACGGGCGAGGTGGGCGCCGAGGCAGAAGTGGGGCCCGGCGCTGCCGAAGCCGACGTGCGGGTTCGGCGAACGTCGGAGATCGAAGCGGAACGGATCGTCGAAGACGTCGTCGTCGCGGTTGGCGGAGTTGTAGAAGAGCAGGAGCTTGTCACCGGCTTCCATCGGGTGGCCGGCGAGGACGGTCGGCTCGGCCACCGTCCGCCGCATCCAGGTGACGGGGGACGCCCAGCGGACGATCTCGTCGGCCGCGGTCGCCGAGACCTCGTCGAACCGGTCGCGCCAGAGGTCGCGCTGGTCGGGGTGCTCGGTCAGCGCCCACAGCCCGTGGGCGATGGCCGTTCGCGTCGTCTCGTTGCCGGCGACGACGAGCTCGACGAAGAACGACGACAACTCCTGGCTGGTGAGCGCTTCGCCGTCGATGTTGGTGTTGACGAGCGCCGACGTCAGGTCGTCGGTCGGGCGGGCGAGGCGCCGCTCGCCGAGGTCGTCCATCAGCGACACCAGTTCCTGACCGGCGGTGAGGAAGGCAACGACCGGGTCGGCGTCCTCGGGGACGAGCTCCGGGTCGCCGTTGCTCAAGATGATGTTCGAGCACCGGAGCACCCGTTCGTGCTCGCTGACCGGGATGCCCATCATCCGACAGATCACCCGCAACGGGAGCTGGGCGGCGACGTCGACCGCAAAGTCGCATTCGCCGCGCCGTTGGACCTCGGTCACCACGTCGGCCGCCACCTGCTGGATGTCGTCCTCGGTGGCCCGGATCATCCTCGGGCTGAACGCGGTCGACACGATCCTTCGCAGTCGGGCATGGCGCGGGTTGTCGGTACTGATCATGCCGCCGAAGTAATCGAGCATCTCGGGGGGCAGGTCGAGGACGCTGATCGCTCCCTGGCCGGAGCGGAAAACCTCTGGCCGGCGGCTCACCTCCGCGATGTCGCGGTGCCGGGTCACGGCCCAGAACCCCGGGCCCGGCGGCGGTGCCAAGGCGGAACGGTCACGGAGGTCGGGCTCGTCGAACCGGCTGATCGGTCGGTCGCGGCGCAGCGTCTTGAACGCGCCGTCGCGGACGTTCCACGGTAACGCCCAGAAGTCGAGATCGGACAGGTCGATCTCGTCCAGCGCGAGCGTCTCGGCGGGCTCCATCGGGCCACCTTACCGAGCATCTGCAAAAGGATGTGTGGGGGTCAGCCGCCCGGACGCGAGCGCCAGCGGCGCCACCACCCGGGGGCCCGGCGAGCAACTTCGACCAGGAGGCTGATGACGACGACGATGCCGAGGGCGAGCAGCAGACCGATCCACGGTCGGTCCTTGAAGGCCTCACCCCCGAGCCGACCGACCAGGAAGGCGTACGACGCCCAGAGCACTGCGGATATGGCAGTGGCCACGACGAACGAGCGGCGGCGGTAGCCGGTGACGCCACACGTGAGCGTGACCGCGGTCCGACCGCCGGGGACGAAGCGGCACAGGATGATGAGACGCGTGCCGTAGTGCTCGAGCGCCCGGTCGGCCCAGTCCCGTCGGGCCCGCCCGCGGTCGCTGGCGAAGAACCGCCGCTCCGCCCACGGCCCGAAGCGTCGACCGATGATGTAGCAGACGTTGTCGCCGACGAACGCCCCGAGGGCGGCGAGGGCGATCAGGACGACGATCATCGGGTCGCGGCTGCCCGCACTGGCAACGCCGAGGGCGACGACGGCCGACTCGCTCGGTACGACCGGCAGGACCGCGTCGAGGGCCGGGAGGGCGAACGCCACCAGGTACGACAGCGGCGAGCCGACCCGGAGCTGGGCGAACCCGATGACGTCGATCACGGTTCGGCGGGTGCCGGGCCCGGGCGATGGCCGCGCCAGAGGCTGGCCCCGACGGCGGTGCCGATCACGACGACGATCGTCACCAGCGTGACGATCACCGAGAGATGGACGAGCGGGGTGATGAGCATCTTCACCCCGATGAGCACGAGGAGGACGGCCAGCCCGTATTTGAGGTACTCGAAGCGGTCCATCGCGTCGGCGAAGACGAAGTAGAGGGCCCGGAGGCCGAGCACGGCGAACGCGTTGGACGTGAAGACGATGAAGACGTCTCGGGTGACGCCGAAGACGGCCGGGATGGAGTCGGTGGCGAACACGATGTCGGTCACCTCGATGGCGACGAGGGCGACGAGCAGCGGGGTGGCCCACCACCGACCGCGTTCGCGCACGACGAAGTGCTCGTTGCGGAACCCGTCGGTGACCGGAACGACGTGGCGGACGAGCCGGACGACGACGTTACGGTCGGGGTCGACCGGCCCGCCGCCGCGCAGCATCCGGACGCCGCCGAGCACGAGGACGGCGCCGAACACGTAGAGCACCCACGAGAAGTTGTCGAGCAGCGCCGCGCCGGCGCTGATGAACGCGGCCCGCAGGACGAGCGCACCGACGACACCGAAGTAGAGCACGCGGTGCTGGTAGCCGGCGGGCACGCCGAACGCCCGGAACAGCAGGACGAAGACGAAGATGTTGTCGATGCTCAGCGCCTTCTCGAGCAGGTAGGCGGAGAAGTACTGCTCGGCCGACGCACTGCCTTGCACGGCACCGAGGACGACACCGAACGCCACGCTGACCGTGATCCACCCCGCGCTGGCGATCAGGGCCCGGCGGAGCGTCGGTGCCGTGCCGGCTCGATTGCTGGCCAGGTCGACCCCCAGCAGGACGATGATGAGGCCGACGACCGCGAACCAGCTCCAGAGCGGCACCACTGGGCTCAGTCGACCGACCCGGTCGACATCGCCGGTATCGCCGGCCGGCCGGGATCGCGGTCCACGACATCCACTCTGACCCACTCTGTCTGGTCCGTGGCGCCGACCGGCAGGAAGTCGGTCGTCAGCCATCGGGTCAAGGACCCGGCGATCGTTCGATCGAAGCGGTTCGCCCGTCGGGTGGCCCGGACGGGCGCCGGAGCGTTCAGCCCGACGCCGGGTCGGCGCGGAGGAGGATCGGCAGGTCGAGGGTGAGGAGACTGACGGCGACCACCTGTGGCCAGACAACGCCGTAGCGGACGAGGAAGGCGCCGAAGGTGGCGCTGACGAAGAAGATGGCGATCGAGGCGGCCCGCCGGGCCGCCCGGGTGTTCGGCCCGCCGGCCAGCGGCGAGTCGGCGATCAATCCGGTCATCGTCAGCGTCATCACGTTCGTCGCCAGGTCGGGGATGCCCCAGCGGCGGACCATGGCGTTCTGTACCCCCATGCCGAAGGCCAGGATGCCGGTGACCCAGAAGCGCGCGTCGCCGTGGGGACCGGCGTGGGTCGCGGCGGTGACGACGGTGGCCGTGACGAGGGCGACCCATTCGACGGCGAAGCCGATCCGGTGCCGCCCGAGGGCCCCGGGCCGGTGGACCAACTGGCCGCCGACGACCGCGCCGACGGCGAACGTCGCCAACACGACGACGTAAGGCAAGACGGAGAGGTGGGCCTGAGTGCCGAGCGTGCCGACGGCGAACGCCAGGTAGACGAGGTTGCCGGTCATGATCTCGGCGAACACGTGGCCGAGCCCGAGAAAGCACGCCGCGTCGAGCATGCCGCAGATGCCCGTGATCCCGTAGATGCCGATGATCAGCGGCGGTCGTCGGATGGCCGGTCGGTTCATGGTCACGCTCGCGGCCGGTCGGAGACGCCCCCGACGCGCCGACCGGCCGTCCTGTTGTAGCGGATCGGTCGAGTCCGATCGCGGACCACTGGTCGGTCGCCGGGGTCCCAGCGGCCTTCTGCGTCGAGCCGGCCGGTAGGGTCGACCCGTGCAGCTGACCACGTTCTTGCCTCCCGGTACCGGGGACGCCGCGGCCGGCCCTGAGCGCGTGCAAGAGGTCGCCCGCACGACCGGTCGCACCGGCCTGGTCGTCAGGGACGAGGTGGTCGACCTCACGCATCCGGCGATCGGGTTGCCAGCGGAGATGCCGGCGCTGCTCCGCCTCGGCCAGCCCGCCCTCGAGGCCGCGGCGACGGCCGCGGCGACGGCGGCACCCCGCTGGAGCATCGACGATGTCCACCTCCTGGCGCCCGTGCCCACGCCGCCGAAGGTGCTGGCGATCGGCATGAACTACGGGGCGCACGTCGCCGAGCTCGGCCGGGAGGCACCGGCATACCAGTACTGGTTCAACAAGCAGCGGACGTGCGTCGTCGGTCCCGGTCACCCGATCGAGGTGCCGTCGGTGTCCGAGCAGGTCGACTATGAGGGTGAGCTCGGGCTGGTCATCGGCCGCCACGCCAAGGACGTGCCGGCCGACCGGTGGCTCGACGTCGTCGTCGGCTTCACGGTCGTCAACGACGTGAGCGTGCGGGACTGGCAGTGGCGGACGCCGACGTTCACGATGGGAAAGTCCTTCGACACCCACGGACCGACCGGCCCGTTCCTGGTCACCGCGGACGAGATCGGTGATCCAGGCCGGCTGGCCATTCGGACGTGGGTCGACGACGACCTGCGCCAGGATTCGACGACGGCGGATCTGCTGTTCGGCTTCGGGGCGATGATCGAGTACCTGACGACGGTCTTCCCGCTCGAGCCCGGCGACGTCATCGCCACCGGGACGCCGGCCGGCGTCGGCGCGTCGTTCGATCCGCCGCGCTGGCTGCGACCCGGCGACTCGGTGCGCATCGAGATCGAAGGCGTCGGCACGCTCGAGAACCCGGTCGTCGCCGCCTGAGCTCGGTGGCGCCGGCCGGGAAATAGTGTCGGCCCGGCGGGGGGCGGCACGGTCGGGCGGCCGTCACGGCAGAATGGGGAGATGGCAGAGACCGTGGACCCCGGAACTGGTGACCCGATGGCCGGTGGCTCCAGCGCCGCCCCGTTGAGCGACGAGGAACGAGCCGAGCGGCTCGGTCAGCTCCGATCGCTCATCGAGCTGATGCGGCCGTCCGTGCAGGCCGACGGCGGCGACCTCGTCCTCGTGGGCGCGGACGTCGACGCCGGAGTCGTTGAGGTCCAGCTCCAGGGCGCGTGCAGCTCCTGCGCGGTCAGCTCGGCGACCCTGCAGGGCGGGGTCGAGCGGATCCTGACGGATCGTCTGCCGTGGGTTCGCGAGGTCGTCGGGGGTCTCGACGATTCACTCGACGAGGGGGAGAGCGCGTCGCTGGGCCGAGGCGGGTACGTCCCGAGCTTCTGACCGAGGTTCTGGGTTCGGTTCTCCGACGCCGGGTCACGGCCTACCGAACGTCGTCCAAGAGGGGGGAAACAAGCGATAGGTTTATCGGGTCATGTCGCTGCGGAGAGAAGAGCTGATCAAGATCGCCGGGGATCTCTTCGCCCGGAAGGGCTTCTCGGCCACGACCGTTCGCGGCATCGCCGACGAGGCCGGGATCCTTCCCGGGAGCCTTTACCACCACTTCGACTCCAAGGAAGACATCGCCCGAGTCATCCTGACGGAGTACTACGACGGCATGGCCAGCAAGTGCCGGGCGATCGCCGAGAGCGATCTCGATCCGAGAGAGGCGCTGGCCGAGCTGATCCGGGCGTCCTTCCGCAGCATCGCCACCAACCGCCAGGCGGTTGGCCTCATCCAGAATTCCGGCGACATCATCGACCGGTTCGCCCATATCCAAGACACCAAGGAAGAGCTCAAGGACATCTGGATCGAGGTCGTCAACCGGGGGATCCGCCACCGCGTCCTGCGAGGCGAGTTCCACGCGACCCTCGTGCGCCGGTTCATCCGGGACAGCATCGCGGCCACCGTCCGCTGGTGGCGGCCGGACGGTGTTCTCACGATCGACGAGGTCGCGGAGAGCTACATCGACATCATCTACAACGGGCTAATGATCGCTCCGCAGCAGCACCTACTGCCACCGAGCGCGCCGGCGGCGAAGACGAAAACCGACAGTCGTCGGAAGGCGTCCACCGGCTCGTTGAGCTGAGCCCGCCGCCCGCCACGACGGGCGCCGGTCCATCGCACGACCGAGGCCGTCCATGGCCCCGCACCGCGGGCCCGTCCAGTCGCTCCTTTTGTCGAGCCCGCTTGACAGCCGTCTCGATTCGAACTAACGTTTGATTTAATAGTTTTCGGCAGGGTGGGTCGACGGTCGCACCGTCGTGGGGGTCTGGGATCGCCGGGCAACCGGCCGTCGACCAGCGATGTGACGGCACAGTCGCACCGCAGCCCCCCGCCGGCGAGTCCGGAGGACGCCCGGCGACGGGCCCGGAGAGGAGCGAGCGCCGATGACCACGCTGGAAGCGATGTCCCAGATGGACGTGTGGCAGGCCGGCCAGGAGTACGACCGTTCGACGGCCGTCCTTCCCGATCCCGAGCCGCGAGAGCGGCGGCACCTGATCATCTCGGTCGACGACCACCTGGTGGAGCCGCCTGACCTGTTCACGAAGCGACTGCCGAAGAAGTACGTCGACCGCGGCCCGCGGGTCGTCGAAGAAGAGGGCCGGGAGTACTGGCTCATCGACGGCGGTCTGGAGTTGAACGTCGGGGGCAACGCGGCGTCCGGGCGGTCGATCGATGCGCCGCTCGGCGGCGAGTCGGTCCGCTTCGACGAGATGCGTCGGGGGGCGTGGGACATCCACGAGCGCATCAGGGACATGGACATCAACGGGATCTATGCGTCGTTGGGCTTTCCGTCGATGGTCTTCAGCTTCGCCGGACAGCGGTTCATGCGGATGCGCGACCCGGTGCTCGGTCAACTCTGCGTCCAGGCGTACAACGACTGGGTGATCGACGAGTGGACCGCCCCCTACCCGGACCGGATCATCCCGAGCCAGGTCGTCTGGCTGCTCGACGCCGAGATCGCTGCCACCGAGGTCCGCCGGAACGCCGAGCGCGGCTTCAAGGCGGTGAACTTCACCGAGAACCCGCAGAAGCTCGGTCTCCCGTCGATCCACACCGACTACTGGGACCCGCTCTTCGCTGCCTGCGAGGAGACCCAGACGGTGCTCAACCTGCATGTGGGATCGTCGTCCCAGGTCACGCACCCGTCAACCGATTCACCGGTCGACACGATCGCCGCGCTCTTCATGGTCAACTCGATGGTGGCGTCGGTCGACTGGGTGTACTCGGGCATCGCCGCCCGGTTCCCCGAGCTGAAGATCGCCCTCTCGGAGGGAGGAATCGGTTGGGTGCCGGCCGTCCTCGACCGGCTCGAGTACCTATTCGAGTTCCCCCGGACGGCCACCTGGTCCGACCAGTCGATGTCGCCGGCCGACATCCTGCGCCGGAATTTCTGGTTCGCCAGCTTCTGGGACCCGTCGGCCTTCGAGCACCGGCACCAGATCGGCATCGACCACATCATGGTGGAGGCCGACTACCCGCACGTCGACAGCACGTGGCCGGACACCCAGGCGATGATCGACCGGGAGCTGAAGGACCTGCCGGCGGAGGACGTTCGGAAGATCACCTGCGAGAACGCGGCCCGCCTCTACCGCCACCCGCTCCCGATCACCTGATCGGCCCGACCGCCTGGGCGCCGATCACCCGGCCCAGCACTTGACCTAACACTTGTTTGCTATTACCGTGAGTGGCGGTCGGGGGCCGGGGTGGGCGTCGGGGGCCGGGAGGGGAAGCGCGGGTGACAACGAGCAGGATCTCCGTCCGGCAAGTAGAGCGCCGGTTCGAAGACGGCAAGCGCATCGTCCATGCACTGGGCCCGGCGACCTTCGAGGTACCTGAAGGTCAGTTCATCAGCATCGTCGGCCCCTCCGGGTGCGGGAAGTCGACGTTGCTCCGGGTGATCGCCGGTCTCGTGGCCCCGTCAGCGGGGGAGATCGAGATCCAGCACAAGGATGCGTCTCGGCCACTGGTCGGCATGGTCTTCCAGGACCACAGCATCTACCCGTGGAAGACGGTGGAGCAGAACGTCAGTTTCGGTCTGGACGTCGGCGGCCACCGTTCGAAGGCGGAACGAAAGACAATCGTGGCGAGACATCTCGACCGGCTGGGCTTGTCGGAGTTCGCCAAGGCCTACCCGGACACGTTGTCGGGCGGGATGCGTCAACGGGTGGCCATCGCCAGGGCGCTGGCCATCGAGCCGGAGCTGATCCTGATGGACGAGCCGTTCGCCGCGCTGGATGCCCAGATGAGGATGCTCATGCAGGACTCGTTGGTGGCGATCTGGGAACAGGACCGACGGACTGCGGTCTTCATCACGCACAGCATCGAAGAAGCCATGTTCCTGAGCGACCGGGTCGTCGTGATGTCGGCCCGACCGGGTCGCATCCGAGCCGATCACGTGATGCCGTTCAGCCGTCCGCGGGATCGGACGATCCGCGGCACGGCCGAGTTCGCGGCGCTGCACGAGGAGATATGGGAGGTGCTCCGGTCCGAGGTCGACGGGGCGCTCAGCCATGCCGGAGGTGGTGGCCATGAGGGATGAAGCCGTGGTGGTGGAGCGCGACCGGCCGAACGTGGCCCTCCGGACGCCGACGTCGGGTCCGGCCGGCTCCCCGGTCCTTCGCCGACCCACCGCGGCCGACGTGGACCCGGTCGCCTACCGCCGCCGCCGGCGCCGCGTCGAGCTCTCGTTGGCCATCCTGCTCCCGATCGCCCTCCTCGGCCTGTGGCAGCTCTTGGCCGAGCTGCAGTGGGTGGATCCCAAGTTCTTCCCGCCGCCGTCGGCCATCTGGGCCTCGGCGGTCTCGCTGGTGAAGGCCGGGACGTTGCAGAAGGACACGTGGATCAGCGTCCGGCGCACGTTGCTCGGATTCGGTCTCGGTGCCGCCACCGGGATCCTCGCCGGCGTGGCCGTCTCGCTGTCACGCACCGTGCGGGCCGCGCTCGAGCCGCTGGTGTACGCGCTGTGGACCGTTCCGAAGCTGGCGCTCCTGCCGTTGCTGCTGCTGATCTTCGGGATCGGCGAGCTGCCGATCGTCCTACTGATCGCCATCAACTGCTTCTTCTTGTCCTTCATCCCCACGCTGGCGGCCATGTTGACGGTCCCGTTCGGCTACCGCGAGGTCGGGCAGTCCTTCAGGGTCTCGCGCTGGCAGATGCTGCGACATGTGAGTTTCCCGGCCGCGCTGCCACAGATCTTCGTGGGCCTGAGGATCACTGCGGGGGCGGCCATCTTGACCCTGGTAGCTGTCGAGTTCGTCGAGAGCTCGTCCGGTCTCGGCTTCTTGATCTGGAACTCCTGGTCGCTCTTCATCGCCAGCCAGATGTACGTCGGCATCGTGGTCGTGGCGGTCATCGGCGCCCTCTTCACGATGCTGGTGACCCTCATCGGCCGGAAGCTCTGTCCCTGGTCCAGGGAGGGCTAGGTCCGCTCGGGTCTGGCCGCGATGGCGACGGTCGGTTGGTTGAGTGACTTGTTGACCCGAGCCGGACCGGTTCGTTATAGTTTGAACAAACATTTGTTTCTTGATCCAGATCGGGTCGGAGTGGTGCACGACGGTGAAAAGGGGAGGGCCTGTGCGACGGTTGCGGCGGTGTAGGGGGTTGGCGTCGACGGCGGTGGCGTTGGGACTGCTGTGCGGGACGGGGATCGTGGTGCCGGCGGTCAGCGGTGGTGTCGCCGGGGCGGCCAGCAAGAGCACAACCAACCCGGCCTGCACGCCGATCCCGGTCAAGCAGCACCAGACCCTCACGCTGGCCTGGGCCGGTGCGTTCGAGGTATGGGCGCCGGTCATCATGGCCCAGTCGCAGGGGTTGTTCGCCAAGGAGAACCTGACCGTCACCCCCGAGGTGGTGAGCGGGTCCAATGCCCTGCTGCTCATGCAGAAGGGCCAGCTCGACATCACGCTCGGTGGGATCACCGGAGGGATGTTGAACGGGATCGCCTCGGGCGATACCTACCGGATCGTGGCGCCGGGGGTCTTCCTCACACCGAAGAGCAATGGCTTCTACGTCGATAGCAAGTACATCTCGAAGGGCAAGCTCGATACCTCGACCTTCAAGGGCACGACGGTCGCCATTTCGGTCGGCGGCACGAGCTCGTCGATCGCCCCGGGCCTGAACAGCTACCTGGTGAAGCAGGGCCTGGCGCTGAGTGACCTCAACGTGACCCAGGGCATCAGCACGACAAACTTCATCGCCCTGAAGACCGGCGCCATCAGCGGCGGCTACCTCAATCCCCCCGAGTCGGTCGAGTTCACGCAGGAGAAGTTGGGCAAGCAGGTGTGGACCTTCTCCCCGAAGACGCCCTACGCCGCTTACGTGGCCTCCGGCGCCGACTTGAAGACGAAGCAGCCGGCGCTCCGGGCGTTCTTCCGGGCGTTGCAGTGCTCGACGTCGAAGTACCTCCAAGGCAACTACCACACCCGGCCGGCGGTCGTGCAGGCCATCGCCACCGCGTCGGGGGCTCCGGTGTCGACGATCAACGACGGCCCCGCGCAGTACGCCTGGCCGGTGACACTGAAGTTCAACTCGACCGGGTTGGTGGAGTTGCAGAAAGGTTGGGCCGGGTTCGGTGGGATCCTGACCTACACCAAGCCGCTGACCGTGAAGCAGATGGTCAACCAGTCGGTCGTCCCGAAGATCAGCTAGATGACGACCCTCGAAGGAACGGCCGGTCGGGCGGCGGCATCGCCGGCGACGGAGTCGGTCGTCATCCAGATCGCTGCCCCGGACATGCTCTCGTTGGAGAACCTCGGGATGATCGCCGACTTCGATCCTCGGATCGAGGTGATCACGTGTGCCTATGAGGACTCGTGGGACTTCCGGGTGGCGAAGTCGGGGATCGACGCCTCAGTCGACGAGTTGAAGGCCGAAGAACCGGTCCCGACGCCGGAGCAGGCCGCAGCGTTCGGCCGGGCGGAGATCCTGCTGACCCACGACACCCCGCTCGACCTGCCGGACCATGCCCCGAACCTGCGTTGGGTCCACTCCATCGGGTCCGGCGTCGGCAACCTGCGCTACGTGCCGCTGACGGAGCACGGCATCACGCTCACCAACTCCCGGGGCGTGGCGTCGGTCCCGGTGGCGGAGTTCGCCCTGGCCCGCATCCTGATGATCTGGAAGCGGTTCCCCGAACTGGCCGAGGCACAGCTGCGCCACGAGTGGGTCGACATCTACGGGCGCGAGCTCAGCGGCTGCACGATCGGGATCGTCGGCGCCGGCGAGATCGGCAGCGCGCTGGCCGTTCGGGCCAAGGCCTGCGGACTGCGGGTCATCGCCACCCGGCGATCGTTCGTGGAGGGGATGACCCTCCCCGGCGTCGACGTGCTGTCGGGCCCCGACGGTCTGGACGGGCTGCTGGCCGAGTCGGATTTCGTGGTCCTGGCCCTGCCGGCCAATGCGGAGACGGTCGACCTCTTTGACGCCGAGACGTTCGCCAAGATGAAGCCGGGATCGGTGTTCTGCAACGTGGCGCGGGGGAGCCTCGTCGACGAGGGCGCGCTCGTCGACGCGTTGGCCTCCGGCCATATTCGCTGTGCGGCGCTCGACGTCGTCCGCGAGGAGCCGCTGCCGGCGAGCAGTCCCCTGTGGGACGTGCCGAACCTCTACCTCTCCCCGCACTGTGCGGTATCGCTCGACCGGTACTTTCCGAATGTCCTGGAGCTATTCTTGGACAATCTCGATCGTTATCTCGAGGGAAAACCGCTTCGCAATATCGTCGACCCGTCGCAAATCTGAAGGCAGAGAGCCCACCGAGCTCGACGAGATGAACCGTTCGAGATGGACGACAAACCGCAATGAAGGGAGAACACAATGGCGCACGCAATCCCAGTCGGGTACCGGTTCGACGTCAACCCGATTGCCCCAATTCCCGAGAACACGGTCTACATCCCGGCCGGGCCACTGGCCATCGGTATCGAGTACCGCCTATTGACGGATGACGTCATCGACGAGACGTACGCGTCCGATAGCCGGAGCGCGGCCATCATCGGCGCCGCCCGACCGGATGACGAGATCGACGATCAGGGCGTCTCGTTGCACGTCTGCGACGCGGCGACCATGAAGGAGTACGTGCGCTTCGACGTCTTCGCCGACGATCCGCACTATCACTACATCGTTCCCGGCGAGTACAACGTCGTCGTCGCCTACGACGTCGCCGCCTTCGGGGACACCATGTTCGACTGGGCCATCTCGTGCCTGCAGGACCGGCTGCCGGCCATGCTGAAGGTGGCCGGTGCCGACGATCTGGCGGGTCGGGTGGACCGGTCGGCGATCGTCGAAGCCCTGCCGGCGATCCGGGAAGAGGCCAACGTGCGTCGCCAGCATCCCCAGCCTGTAGGGCACGGCTGATCCCGAACGATCTGGGCTCCTGAGCCGGCGTCCGAGGTGGCTCGGGAGGTGAACTACGGGATCATGCTGTACCCGTACCAGCGGTGGGGCGGCGTCGGCCCGATGGCCGAAGCCGTGATGTCGGCGGAGGCGATGGGGTTCACCCACGTCGCCGTCGGCGACCACGTCGTCAGTCCGGCGAACGCGACGCCGGACATCGGGTCGGTCTGGTACGACGCGTTCGTCCTGGCGTCGCATCTCGCCTCACTGACGTCGCGCATCCGGCTGCTGGTGACGGCAGTGGTGCCGTACCGGCACCCACTGACCCTGGCCAAGGCCGTCGCCTCCCTGGACGTGATCTCCGGCGGCCGCGTGACCTGCTTGGCCGCCAGCGGGTGGTTGGCCGAGGAGTTCGCCGCGCTGGACGTGCCCTTCGAGGACCGCGGCGCCCGGACGGACGACTACCTGCGAGCCCTCCAGGTCGTGTGGACGGGGGACGAGCCGTCCTACCAGGGCCGGTTCGTCTCCTTCCCCCCGGTGGCCTTCGAGCCCCGCGGTGTCCAGACGCCGCACGTCCCGCTGTGGATCGGCGGTAGCGGGCCAGCGACGTTCCGACGGGTGGCCGAACTGGGCGACGGCTGGGCACCCATCGACGGCTCGATCGAGGACCTGGCCGACGGCATCACGTCGGTCGAGCGGGAGCTGGCGCGTTGCGGCCGGGCGGGCGAACGGCTCCGGTACGCCACGTACCTCCCGGTCGGAGGAGACGACCCGACGATCGCCACCGCTCGCCGCCACGTGACCGGCCCAGCCGGCGGTGCTTCGCCGTGGCGCGAACGCGCCGCCCAGCTCGCCGAGATCGGGTTCACCGATCTCACGATCAGCTTTCCGTGGGTGTCACCCCGGGAGTTCGCCGACCGTCTCGAGTCGTTCGCCGGGGAGGCGGCAGTCGGTCACTCATGAGAGCCAGAACAACGAACAGAGCCAGAACAACGAACAGGGAGGGAACGACCCGATGATCAACGGCGCGCCAGTCATCGACGTGGACGGTCACGTCTTGGAGCCGACGGACCTTTTCGATCGCCTCGAGCCGTCCTTCGCCGGCCGAGTCGCCGTCAACGTCGCCGACAACGGCTTCCGTTGCGTGAGCGTCGACGAGCACACCAACTGGATCGCCTCGGTAGCTGAGACGCCCCGCCCCAAGGGCGAGGGCGAGGTGCATACCCGGATGGCGGCCCTCGGTGGCAATTCGGCCGAGGCCTACCTCGAACTGCTCGACGAGGAGCGGGTCGACGTGTCGATCCTCTACCCGACCCTCATGCTGCACGTCGACGGGCTGACGCCGGACAAGGACCTCGCGGTGGCCATGGCCAAGGCCTACAACGAGTGGATCGTCGACTGGTGCTCGAAGAGCCCCGACCGACTCGTGCCCGTGGCCGTGGCCCCGGTCGTCGATCCGGCGGCGGCGGCCGAAGAGGTCCGCCGGGCCGTGGCCGACGGATGCAAGAGCGTCATGATCTGCGCCGATAATCCTTACGACGTGTCGCCCGGCGACGAGTCGTTCGACCCGCTCTACGCGGCGTGCGTGGACCTCGGCGTCCCGCTCGGTTTGCACATCAGCCTGGGCCGGGACGACGCGTTCACCTACAACCCGTACTTCCGCGCCGATCGGGGACTGTTCTGGCAGGCGGCTCTCCAGTCGGACCAGACCAAGTGGGCGGCCACCGCCATGATCCAAGGAGCGGTCTTCGATCGCTTCCCGGCGCTCCAGGTGCTCATCCTCGAGTCCTTTGGCGGCTGGATCCCGTCGTGGCTCGAGCGGATGGACCACGCGTCGGGGGCCTGGCAGGTGCCCTTCTCCCGCCGTCCGAGCTCGTACTTCCAGACGAACCTCTGGGCCTCCGTCGACCCGGACGAGCGCGGCCTGCGTTACCTCTACCAGGACCAAGGCGCCAGCCGGATCCTGTGGGCCACCGACTTCCCGCACTCCGACGCTCATCTGGGGGTCGTCGCCGAGCTCGAAGAGAACCTGCGCGACCTGCCGTCCGAGGACGCGGCGAGGATCATCGGCCTGAACGCCCAGTCGCTGTTCAAGCTCGAGCCCGGATCGGCGGCGGCGCGGTGATCGTCCAGCGTCAGCCGTACCACGTCGGCATGGCGACCGACGGCCTGGAGGCGTCCATGGACGCCTTGGGAGGGCTCTTCGACCTGCACTGGACCGGCGTGCGTACCGGTCAGGCGTTTCCCCTGGCCAATCCGCAGGGGCCGGTGGACGACACGGCCCGACGGGTCTTCTCCCTCGAAGGACCGCTCCACATCGAACTGCTCGAGGGCTCGCCGGGGAGCGTCTGGGCACCGCATCGCGGGCTCCACCTGCACCACCTGGCCTACTGGTCGGACGACCTCGCCAGCGACTGCCGGGACCTCGAAGCCGACGGGTGGTCCGTCGAGGTGGCCAATTACGGCCCGGACGGCGCGCCGTCGAACTTCGCCTACCTAACCCGGCCAGGGGAGCAGCGCATGGAGCTCGTCGACGTCGGCATGCGGCCGGGGTTCTTGGACCTCGTCTGTCCAGCCTCGAGCTGACCAGCTCAGCCAGGCGGTCGTTCGGGACGGTGTACTGTTAGTTAGCAAAACTAACTATAATCAGGGGCATGAACAGCGCCCGCACGGTGGTGGCCGATCCCGCAGCTGACCCGAGGGCCTCGGCCGGTCCGGGGCCGGCGGTGGACGAGGAGCTGGCCACCCGGCTCCGGGTGGCGGTGAACCGCGTCAACCGCCGGTTGCGCCAGGAGTCGCTGGCCGGACTGTCGCCGGCCCAGGCATCGGCCTTGGGCACGGTGAACCGGCTCGGGCGGCCGACCTTCGGCGAGCTGGCCGTTGCCGAGCAGGTCCAGCCCCCGACGGTGACTCGGCTGGTCGCGTCGCTGGAGGCCGCCGGGCTCGTCGTCCGGCAGGTGGACGCGACCGACCGGCGGGTCGCCCGCGTCGCCGTGACCGGCGACGGGCGTCGCACGCTGCAGCGCATCCGTACGCTGAAGAACGCGTTCTTGACCCGGCGACTGGCCGCGTTGGATCCGGACCAGCAGGCGTCGGTCTCGGGACTGGTCACCCTGCTCGAGCACTTGGTGGCCGAATGAGGGCGACGTGAGCCCGGTCGGGCGGGCGGCCCGACAGACGTTCATGGCGCTCCGCGTCCGGAACTACCGGCTCTACTTCGTCGGGCAGGTCATCTCCGCGTCGGGGACCTGGATGCACGCCGTCGCGCTCGGTCTGCTCGTCCTGTCGGACCGTCTGCACGGCAGCGGGTTCAACGTGGGCATCGTCACGGCCCTGCAGTTCTTGCCCATGCTCCTGCTCGGAAGCTGGGGCGGACTGATCGTCGACCGGGTGGACAAGCGGCGCCTCCTGTACGTCACCCAGGCGGCCTCCGGGGTGCTCGCCCTGGCCCTCGGCCTACTGACGGCCGTCGGGACGATCACCATGTGGGAGGTGTACCTGATCGCCACCCTCTTCGGGACGGTGAACCTCTTCGACAACCCGGCCCGGCAGACCTTCGTCTCCGAGATGGTCGGTCGCGACTTGATGCCCAACGCCATCAGTCTCAACAGCGTGGTCATGAACTCCGCCCGGGTGATCGGACCGGCGATCGGTGGGGTGCTGATCTTCGCCGTCGGCCTGGCGGCCTGCTTCTTGTTGAACGCCGCGTCGTACGTCGCGGTCATCGTCGCCCTGTTCATGATGCGGCCGACCGAGCTGCACCGCCAGCCGGTGGTGGTCCGGGCCAAGGGCCAGGTTCGAGAGGGCTTTCGTTACGTTTGGTCGACCCCGGGGTTGCGGGATCCCATCCTGGCGATGGCGGTGGTGGGGATCTTCGCCTTCAATTTCACGACCACCCTGCCGCTGCTGGCCACCCAGACGTTCAGTGGGGGGGCCGGCACCTACAGCGCCCTCATGGCGGCCATGGGTTTCGGGGCGGTCATCGGCGGCCTGATGGTCGCCCATCGCAGCCGGCCGAGCGCGGCCATGCTCAGCCTGATCGGGCTGGCCTTCGGCGTCATGCTGCTGGCGGTCGCCGCCGCGCCGACCGAGGCCGTCGCCTTGGTGGCGCTGGTCTTCATGGGGGTGTGCAGCATCTCGTTCATCTCCACGGCCAACGCCACGCTCCAGTTGCAGGCCGATCCGGCCATGCGCGGTCGCGTGATGGCGCTCTTTTCGATCGCCTTCCTGGGCAGCACGCCGATCGGTGCGCCCCTCGTCGGCTGGATCTCCGACGTCAGCAACCCACGCGTGGCGGTACTGGTCGGCGGAGTGGCCACCCTTTTGGCCTGCACCCCGCTGGCCCTCCGCTACTGCCGGGGCGGCCGGACATCCCAGTCGACCTTGGAGGTGGCGGCGGAGGTCCCCGACGCCGAGCCGGGGGAGGTGGTCGACTTCTCACCCCGACCGATCGTGGACATCAGTGCGGACGGTCAAGGGCCGCCGGCCCGCCGGGCGGCGGGCAGCTAGGCCGACCTCACGAGTTGGTCGGTTCCGGGCGCGGTTCCTTCGGCAGCCCGAGGACCCGTTCACCGACGATGTTGCGCTGGATCTGGGCGGTGCCGCCCCAGATCGTCTCGGACCGAGAGAAGAAGAACGATGCCTGGAGATCGTCGACTGGGTAGTCGGTCCGGCCGCGCCGCAGGCCGGGCAGCACCTCGGCGCCGCCGCCGGCGTCACCGCCGAGGATCTGGGCGTCGGGGCCGAGGATGTCCATGGCCAGGTCCATGGTCTGCTGGTGCGTCTCCGACCAGAACATCTTGTGGCCGGCGGCCAGCGCCGACGCGTGGTGGGTGCCGTGGAGGGCGTCGGTCAACGTGCGGTAGCCGTTGATCTCGAGGATCTTGACGGCCGACCATGCCCGGGCCAGACCCTGGCGGATCAACGGGTCGCGGTCCCGGCCGCGCTGGCGAGCTGCTTCGATGATCACGTCGAGCTCGCGAGCGAAGCGGCGATGGCCGGTCGTCGCGGACGAGCCGCGTTCGAAGCCGAGGGTGGTCATCGCCACCTTCCACCCGTTGTTCACCCCACCGACGACGTTGTCCTTCGGACAGCGGGCGTTGGTGAAGAACACCTCGTTGAAGTCGGCCGAACCGTCGACCTGCTGGATGGGGCGGACCTCGATGCCCTCCTGGCGCATGGGGACGAGCAGGTACGAGATGCCTGCGTGGCGGGGCGCGTTCGGGTCGGTGCGGGCGAGCAGGAAGATGTAGTCCGCGAACTGGGCCTGGGTCGTCCACACCTTCTGGCCGTTCACGACCCACTCGTCACCGTCGAGCTCGGCCCGGGTCGTGAGCGATGCCAGGTCGCTCCCGGCATCCGGCTCGGAGAACCCCTGGCACCAGGTGATCGCGCCCTTCAAGATGCCGGGGATGAACTGCTGTTTCTGCTCCTCGGTGCCCCATTGGAGGATCGTCGGCCCGACGAGCGTGTCGCCGAAGAAGTCGGCCCGCAGCGGCGCCTGGGCGCGGGCGAACTCCTCGTTGAGGACGACCTGCTGGAGCAGGGTCAGGCCCTTGCCGCCATACTCGGTCGGCCAGCTGGCGCAGATCCAGCCGCCGGCCCGCAGCTTGTCGACCCACTCGTCGTTGAACGCCCGCCGCTCGTCCTTCGTCATCGAGAACGCCGGCGTTCCCCAGCCGTCGGGCAGGTTGTCCTCGAGCCAGCCGCGGATCTCCCGGCGGAACGCCTCGGCCTCGGGAGGGTACGAGAGGTCCATGGGCGGAGGTTACCGGTCACCTCTTGGCGGTGCTCCGGCGGCCCCGGGCGGTGCCTCGGGCACCGGGTACACTGCCGGCCAGGACCAGTGACGGAGTGCCCGCAGAGGGCTGAATGGCGAGGAGGTGAGGCCGATGACCAGGGGCGAACCCCCCAGTAGACCCGACGGCCCGCCGCCCCACCCGTCTCGGCGGTCCTTCGCCGCCGCCGGCTAGCCGGTAGCTCGTTTCGCCGCCGAGCGGCGCCCAGCGGCGGCCGGGCCAGCCCACGAGTGGCGTGGGCCCAGCCGGTCGGCCGACCGGCTCTTCCATCCGACGACCGAGCGGTCTGTCCGCGCCCGGTCGGCACCGACCTGTTGCTGCGATCGGAGACGCCCGATGGCTCACTTCTTCCTGACCCGACCGAGCCGGCCCGCCCGTTCGGTCGGTGACGTCCCCGCCCGACCCGACGACGTCCGCCGATCCGGCGGGCGCGTCCTGCACGCCCCCCGCCGCCGGTCCGGCGTGCGGCGGCACCGGACCGAGCGCATCCTGGCGACCGCCGCCGTCCGCCAGGCCATCGTCTCGGTGGCCGGTCTCGTCGGCCGCCCGGTACGCAATCAAGCCGGCGACGAGATCGGCTCGCTCGTCGACGTCGTCGCCCGCTGGTCGGACGGTCAGACGTACCCGCCGGTGACCGGGCTCGTCGTCCGGGTCGGCCGCCGGCTGGCGTTCGTCGACGCGTCGACGATCGACCAGGTCGAGCACGCGCAGGTCGTCCTGCGCACGGCCCGGCTCGACCTGCGGGACTTCGCCCGCCGCTCCGGCGAGGTCATGCTCGGCAAGGACGTGCTCGACCACCAGCTCGTCGACATCGACGGCAAGCAGGTCATCCGGGCCGCCGACCTCTACCTGGCGCCGGTGCTCGGCCGGCTCCGGCTGGTCGGCGTCGACGTCAGTCCGTCGACGCTGCTGCGGCGGCTCGGCCCGCGGCGTTGGCGGGTCCGGCCGACGCCGGACCGGGTGATCGACTGGGCGGCCATCCAGCCGTTCGGCGAGGCGACCAGTGACGGCGTCGAGGTGCGGCTGCGGACGTCCCACGACGGGCTGCACCGCCTCCGCCCCGGCGAGCTGGCCGACCTGCTCGAGAACCTGCGCCGGCCGGAGCGCCAGGAGCTGCTGGCCGCGCTGTCGCCGGACGAGGCCGCCGACGCCCTCGAGGAGATGGAGGCCGAGGACCTGACGTCACTGCTGCGCGAGGCCCAACCGGCCAAGGCCGCCGAGCTGCTGGCGTCGATGGAGCCCGACGAGGCGGTCGACGCCCTGCGCGACCTCAACGAGGAGGAGCGGACGGCCCTGCTCGGCCGGATGCCGGTGGTGTCGGCGGCTCGGTTGGTCGAGCTCCTCGGTTACCCCGAGAACGAGGCCGGCGGGTTCATGACCACCACCCTGGTCAGGGCCCACGTCGAGGACAGTGCCGCCGAGGTGGCCGACCGGCTGGCCGAGGCCCGGATCCACGACGTCGACATCGACGCGGTCGCCGTGGTGGACGAGGACGGCCGGCTCGTCGGTGATCTGCCGCTGCTCGACCTCTTGTTGGCTCTGCGGAGCGAGCCGGACGTGCAGACCGGCGACCTCTTGGACGACGAGGATCCCGTGACGGTCGGACCGGACGAGCGGGCCACCCAAGTGGCCGAGCGGCTCATCCACTCCCGGCGGCTGTCCCTGCTGGTCGTCAAGGACGACCAGCCCATCGGACGGATCCTGGCCGACGACGTGCTCGACGCGCTGGTCTCGACCAAAGGTCGGTTCCACTTCCCGCAGCTCTTCGACTGAGGCATGTCCGAGGCCACCCCGCCCGTCCCGACCGGATCGCCGCCGTTGGCGGCGGCACCGACGAAACGCCGCCGCCGGTTCCTCATCTATCTGGCCGCGGCCGGCCCCGGGCTGATCGCGGCCGCCGCCGGGAACGACGCCGGTGGTGTCGCCACGTACTCGTCTGCCGGCTCCGAGTTCGGCTACCGCACCCTCTTCCTGATGGTGATGATCGCCATCGCCTACGTGATCGTCCAGGAGATGGTCGCCCGGTTGTCGGTGCACACCGGCAAGGGCCTGGCCGCGCTCATCCGCGAGCAGTTCCCGCTGCGGATGACCGCTTTCGCCATCGCCGCTTTCGCCATCGCCAACATCGGCCTCGTCGTCACCGAGTTCGCCGGCATCGCCACCGCGTTCAGCCTCTTCGGCGTCTCCCGATACCTGTGCGTCCCGATCGCCGCCGTCGCTATCTGGGCGCTCGTGCTCTTCGGCTCGTACCGCTACGCCGAGCGGATCTTCATCCTGATGACGCTGGTCTTCGTGACCTACCCGATCGCCGCCGTCCTCGGCCATCCAGACTGGTCCAAGGTGGCCAGCCAGGCCCTGTGGCCCCACTTCATCGCGTCCAAGGCCTTCCTGTTGCTGGGGGTCGCCCTCATCGGGACCACGATCACCCCGTATATCCAGCTCTACGAGGCCGGCGCCGTCGTCGACAAGGGCATCGGGCCGGAGGACTTCAAGTACGAGCGGGTCGACGCCATTGGCGGCGCGCTGCTGGCGTCGTTCGTCTCGATCTCGATCATCGTGGCCACCGCGGCCGTGCTCGGGGGAACCGGGCCGCTCAACTCGGCCGCCGAGGCCGCCCACGCCCTGGAGCCGGTGGCCGGGTCGGCGGCCCAGTGGCTGTTCGGCCTCGGGCTGCTCGGTGCGTCGGCCCTCGCGGCCGCGGTCGTCCCGCTCTCGACGTCCTATGCGGTGGCCGAGGCCGTCGGTGCCGAGCGTTCGGTGTCGAGCAGCTTCCGCCAGGCCCCCCTCTTCCTCGGTCTCTTCACCGCCCAGATCGTCGTCGGCGCGGCCGTCGTCCTCGTCCCCGGCAACCTGATCCACCTGATCGTCAACACCCAGGTCCTCGAGGGGGTCATCACCCCGATCACGCTGGTGTTCATTCTCGTCCTGGCCAACCGCCGGAGCCTGCTCGGGAAGGCCGCCAACGGCCCGGTGGCCCGGTGGCTCGGCGGGGCCTTCGTGGTGGCCGTGGCCGCGGTGGCGTCGGTCTTCGTCGCGCTCACCGTCCTCGGCTGGTTCGGGGTCGGGTAAAGCGTGTTTGCACAGACCGTGCGGGTCGGGGAGGCTGTCACGTCATGACGGCAGGGGTCGGGTCGCCGCGTGGTTAAAGCGCCGCGTCAGAAGTGGCGACAGATGCAGGAATCGTGGGAGCGGTCGACCCACGTCACCATCCCCCCGGCCGTCCCCGCGTCCCCGCCGGCGCCGGGCGGACTTCGGGTGGCGTTCCTGCTCTATCGCGGCAACCCGCGCTGCGGCGGCCAGGGCGTCTACACCCGGCACCTGAGCCGCGAGCTCGTCGCCCTCGGCCACTCCGTCGAGGTCTTCTCCGGGCCGCCGTGGCCGGAGCTCGATCCCGGCGTCGGCTTCACGCCGGTGCCCGGGCTCGACCTCTACCGGGACCCGGACCCGTTCCGCGTGCCGCATCCCCGGGAGTTCCACGACCTGGCCGACGCGGCCGAGTTCGGCGTGATGTGCACGGCCGGCTTCGGCGAACCGTGGGCCTACTCGATCCGGGTGCGCCGACTGCTGGCCCAGCGCCGCGGCGACTTCGACCTCGTCCACGACAACCAGTGCCTCGGCTCGGGCATGCTCGGCATGATCGAGGACGGGTGGCCGCTGCTGACGACGCTCCACCACCCGATCACCGTCGACCGGCAGCTCGCCCTCAGCCACACGACGAACCCGTGGCAGCGGCTCACCACCCGCCGGTGGTTCGGCTTCTTGCGCATGCAGGTCCGGGTCGCCCGGCAACTGCCGGCCATCCTCACCGTCTCGTCGTCGTCGAAAACCGACATCGCTGCGCAGATGGGAGTGGCGAGCGACCGGATGACGGTCGTCCCGGTCGGCGTCGACCACACCGTCTTCCGGCCGATCGACGGCGTCCATGCCGTCCCCGGCCGGCTCATGGTGACGTCGTCGAGCGACGTCCCGATGAAGGGGCTGGTGCCGCTGCTCGAAGCCGTCGCCAAGCTGCGGACGGAGCGCCACGTCGAGCTCGTCGTCATCGGCCGCCCCCGGCCCGGTGGGCGGGTCGACCAGGCCATCGAGCGTCTCGGCCTGCGGGACACGGTGCGCTGCGTCAGCGGTATCAGCGACGACGAACTGGCCCGGAACTACGGCGAGGCCCAGGTGGCCGTCGTGCCGTCCCTCTACGAGGGGTTCTCGCTGCCGGCCGTCGAAGCGATGGCCTGCGGCGTGCCGCTCGTCGCCACCACGGGCGGCGCGTTGCCCGAGGTCGCCGGTACCGACGGCGAGACCGCGTTGCTCGTTCCTCCGAACGACCCCGGCGCCCTGGCCGCGGCGATCGGCCGACTGCTCGACGACGCCGAGCTGCGCCAGCGGCTCGGCCACGCCGGTCGCGAGCGAGTCCTGCACCGGTTCACGTGGCAGGTCACCGCCAACGGAACCGCCGAGTGTTACGAGTCGTTGCTGGGCCATACGTCAGAGGGGTCGAGAGGCCCGGAGGGGGCGAGGGAACCGTGCTGACCGTCGACTACGACCGGCTGGGCGTGCGAGCCGGCGACCGGGTGCTCGACCTGGGTTGCGGGTTCGGCCGCCATGCCTTCGAAGCGGCCCGCCGGGGAGCGGCGGTGGTGGCGCTCGACGCCGGTGCCGACGAGGTCGCCGGCGTCCGGGACACCTTCGGGGCGATGCTCGACGCCGGCGAGCTGCCCCCGGGCGCGCCGGCCGGCGCGGTGCAAGGCGACGCCCTCCACCTGCCGTTCGCCTCCGGGACGTTCGACCGGGTCATCGCCTCCGAAGTGCTCGAGCACATCCCCGACGACCGGGCGGCCATGGCCGAGCTGGCCCGCGTGCTCCGTCCCGGCGGGACGATGGCCGTCACCGTGCCGCGCTACGGGCCGGAAGTGGTGAACTGGGTGCTGTCCGAGGAGTACCACGACGTGCCCGGCGGCCACGTCCGCATCTACCGTCGTTCGACCCTGCGGGCCCGGCTCAGCGCCACCGGGTTGGTGCCGGCCGGCAGCCACCACGCCCACGGCCTGCACGCGCCCTACTGGTGGCTCCGGTGCCTCGTCGGACCGGCCAACGACGCCAATCCGGCTGTCGCGGCCTACCACAAGGTGCTCGTCTGGGACATCGTCAAGGCCCCGAAGGCGACCCGGCTGGCTGACCGGGCGCTCAGCCCGTTGATCGGCAAGAGCCTCGTGCAGTACCTCCGCAAGCCCGACACCGCGTCGCCCGCGACGGTGGCCGAAGCGGCGGCGGTGGCTGCGTGAGCGCCGATCGGATCGACACGCCCTCGTCCGCCAGCTCGGCCCCGCCGGGCGCGGCCGTGCCGGTGACCATCCCCGAAGTGCCCGGCATCCTCAGCGCGTCCGAGGTGCTCGCCACCGCCCGGTCGATCGCCGACGTGCAGCAGTCCGACGGGATGATCCCGTGGTTCGTCGGTGGCCACTGCGACCCGTGGAACCACGTCGAGGCGGCGATGGCGCTGTCGGTGTGCGGCCTGCACGACGAGGCCGAGCGGGCCTACCGGTGGGTGGCCGACCGCCAGCTGGCCGACGGCAGTTGGTTCAACTACTACCTGGTCGAAGGGGTCAAGGACCCTCGGCTCGACACCAACGTCTGCGCCTATCTGGCCGCCGGGCTCTGGCACCACCACCTGGTCACCGGCGAGGACGACCTTCTCCGCCGGCTGTGGCCGGTGATGGAGCGCGGCCTCGATTTCGTCCTGCGCTGGCAGCGGCCGGACGGCTCGGTCCGCTGGTCGCTCGACGGCGCCGGTCGGCCCGAGGGGTACGCGCTGTTGACCGGCTCGTCGTCGATCTACCACAGCCTGCGCTGCGGGGTCGCGGTGGCCGAACGGCTCGGCAAGGACCGGCCGGACTGGGAGCTCGCCGCCGGCCGGCTCGGTCATGCCGTCGCCCACCACCCCGGCGCCTTCGCACCGAAGGACGAGTTCGCGATGGACTGGTACTACCCGATGCTCTCCGGTGCCGTCGGCGGCGAGCCCGGGCGGCGCCGCATGGCCGAGCGGTGGGACCGGTTCGTCATGCCCGGCCTCGGCGTCCGCTGCGTCTCGACCAACGACTGGGTGACCGCGGCCGAGACGGCCGAGTGCGTGCTGGCCCTCGACGCCGTCGGTCTCGACGACGACGCCCGCCGCCTGTTGGCGGACGTCCAGGGGCTACGGCTGCCGGACGGCTCGTACTGGACGGGCATGGTCTACCCCGACGAGGTCTCGTTCCCCGGCGGCGAACGGACGACGTACACCGCGGCCGCGATGGTCCTTGCCGCCGATGCCCTCTCGAGCACGTCGCCGGCCGCCGGGCTGTTCCGCGGCGAGTGCCTCCCGGCCGGGCTCGACCTGGCCGAGCCCCACTGCGTCGGCGACGCCGCCGACGGCTGCACCGCCGCCCGCTGAGCTATCCCGGCGCCACGCGGCGCAGGATCCGGAGGCTGCCGCACTCACCGTCCTCTACCCACTCGCCCGAGGCGAGCGCCGCGCACCACAGCTCGTAGGGTGGCCGGCCGCCGTCGGCCGGGTTGGTGAACACGTCGTGGATGGCCAGCCAGCCACCGACCGCGACGTGCGGCGACCACCCCCGGTAGTCGGCCCAGGCCGGTTCGGCACCGTGGCCGCCGTCGATGAAACAGAAGGCCACGGCCGTCCGCCAGTGGGCGGCCACGGTCGGCGAGTCGCCGACGATCCCGACGACCGCCGCTTCGAGACGGGCCGCAGCGACCGCCCGGCGCCAGTGCGGCAGCGTGTCGAGCCGTCCGTCGTCCAGGTCGACTAGGTCCGTGTCGTGGTGCTCCCATCCGGCCTGGTTCTCCTCGGACCCCCGGTGGTGGTCGATGCTGAAGAGCACGGCACCGCTGGCCTCGGCGGCGGCGCCGAGATAGAGCGTCGACTTGCCGCACCAGGCGCCGATCTCGACGAACGTCGCCGGACCGACCCCGTCCCCGCCGGCAAAGGTCGTCCCGGCCCGGCGAGCCGCGGCCAGCAGCGCGGCCCCCTCGTCGTCGGGCATGAAGCCGCGGGTGCGCCGCGCCACCGCGACGACGTCGTCGATCCGCCCCACCGGCCCCCCGTCGTCCGCTCAGGCCGGCCCGGTACCGGCGATCCCGGCGAAGACCTGGCCGAGCTCGCCGCGGTAGCGGTCGGCGAAGGCGACGTTGACGGCCAGCCGTTCGAGCATCTGGTCGACCGATCGCTGGCCGCTGCGCAGTGGATGGTCCGTCAAGAACCGCGTCACGTCGTCGGCCAGCGCCCGGTCACCGCAGAGCGTCCGGGCGCTGTCGAGCATCCGGCTGTGGCTGTTGACCGGGAACCGCTCGAGCAGGGTCGACCATTCCGCCTTGACCCGCTCCCAGACCGCCGGGCCACCGACCCGGTTGGCCAGCAGGGCGGTGACGAGGTACGGCGCGTTCTGGGTCCGGACCTCGCGAAGCGCCAGTTCGAACGTGGCGACGCACCTGTCCGCGTCCGGGAACGTCGCCAGCGCGGTGAGGTAGCGCAGCTCTTCCTGCGGCGTCGACGGCGCCCGGTAGCGGGCGAGGATCGCTTCGTAGTCGCCCGGCCGGACCTGGGCCGTCACCGACTGGAGGACGGCCGACTCGATGTCCGGGTCGATCGGGCTGTCGTCCTCGCCGGATCCCGGCGGTGTCGAAACGACGGGCGGCCTCGGCCCGGACGTCGTGGTCGCCACCGATCGTGCCGAGCGATGCCAGCAGCAACGAGCGCAGCGTCGGGACGCGCTCGCCCTCGCCCGGTGCCGGCTCCCAGCCGACGGTGGCGAACCGGCGCCCGAGCAGCGCGCGGGTGGCCGTGGCCACCGCGCCCCGGTCGGCCTCGTCCGCCACCCGGTCGCCGAGGCTGAGCGCGCCGGTGACGACCGTCCACGTGCTCGGATCACCGCCGTCGAGGCCGGGGTCGCCGAGGGAGGCGGCGAGGGCGAGGAACTGGCGCAGCTCCCCCTCGCCGGCCAGGACGAGTGCCCACGTGTCGGCGAACAGGTTGAACCGTTCCAACGGGTCGAGATCGGCCAGCCGGGCGGCCAGGCCGTCGAGGTCGTCCGCGTTGTAGCCGACCCGGTAGACGCCCCAGCCGCCGGCGTTGACGACCGTCGGCGGCGAGCCCGCACTAGCGCTCGCCTGGCTGGCGCTGGCCGCCACCGCCGGGGGCACCGCCGACGGGGTGTTCCCGAGCAGCAGCCGACCCGAGCCGCCGTCGAGGGAGCGGACGAGGATCGGGATCTCCCACCGCTCGCCGATGCCGTCGGCCCGGCCGGCCACCGCCGGCGTATAGGCGAACGGCTGCTGGCGCAGGACGCCGTCCTCCGGTCGGACGACCGGATGGCCGCCCTGGAGGATCCACGAGTCCATCACCGCCCGGACCGGCTCACCGCTCACGACCTCGAGGGCGTCCCACAGGTCGGCGGTGGCGGTATTGGCGTAGGCGTGGGCCCGTAGGTAGTGGCGGACGCCGTCGCGGAACGTCTCGGGCCCGAGGTACTGCTCGAGCATGCGGAGGACGCTGCCACCCTTCTGGTAAGTGAGGACGTCGAACATCCCGTCCGCTTCCTCGGGCGAGCCGACCGGGTACTCGATCGGCCGGGTCGCCCGCAGGCCGTCGACGGCCAGCGCGGCCTCCCGTTCCAGCCCGAAGCCGACCCACCGCTGCCAGGCCGGCCGGAACGCGTCGACGCAGAGCACCTCCATGAACGTCGCGAACGCCTCGTTGAGCCAGATCCCCTCCCACCAGCGCATGGTGACGAGGTCGCCGAACCACATGTGCGCGATCTCGTGGGCGACGACGTCGGCCACCCGCTCCAGCTCCGTCCGCGCCGCGCTGGCCGGGTCGACCAGCAGCGCGGTCTCGCGGAACGTCACGCACCCGAGGTTCTCCATCGCTCCGAAGGCGAAGTCGGGGATGGCGACGAGGTCGAGCTTGTCGGCGGGGTACGCCAGGTCGAAGTACGCGGTGAAGAAGCGAAGCGCGTGCGCCGCCACCTCCAGCGCGTACGGTGCCAGCTGCGCCTTGCCCGGGGCGTGGACGACGCGGACCGGCACCCCGTCGACGTCGACCGGTGCGGTCGCCTCCAGCGGCCCGACGACGAACGCGACGAGGTACGTCGACATCTTCATCGTCGGCGCGAACTGCACCCGCCGCCGACCGTCGCCGCTCGGCTCCTCGCCGACGACCGGCGAGTTCGAGAAGGCGGCCAGCCCGTCGGCGACGTCGAGCGCCACCTCGAAGACCGCCTTGCGATCCGGCTCGTCCCAGCACGGGAACGCCCGGCGGGCGTCCGTCGACTCCATCTGCGTCGTCGCGATCGTGTGGACCGCGCCAGCCTCGTCCGTGAACGTGCTGCGGTAGAAACCGCGGAGCTTGTCGTTGAGCGTCCCGGTGAACGAGCAGCGCAGCGTCGCCGGCCCCGGCTCAACCGTCTTGGGCAACCGGAACGTCGCCCGCTCGGTCGTCTCGTCCAGCGCCACCGTCGCGTCGAGCGCGTCCCCGGTCGCCGTCGTCAGCGTGACGCCGCCGATAACCAGCTCGATCGCGTTGACGACCAGCTCGTCGGTCGCCTCGTGCACGACGACGTCGATCTCGGCCGTGCCGGCGAACGTCGCCGTCTCCAGGTCTGGGGCGAGCGTCAGCCGGTAGGTGACCGGCTCGACCGTTCGCGGGAGCCGGAACGCTTCATCGGGCGCGGGCGCAGCAGCGGGGTCGTCGGGGGCCATCGGCCAAGGGTACCGTCCCGCGCCCGGTACCCTCTCGGCCTGTGACTGATTCCCACGGCGAACCGCTCCAGCCCGCCGCCGCCCCCTCGCTCGACGTGGTCGGCGTCGGCTCCCCCCTCGTCGACGTCCTGACGACGGCCACCGAGGACGAGATCGCTGCGGCCGGGCTCGTCCGCGGCTCGATGGCCCTTGTCGACCTCGACCAGGCCGAGACGATCTACGCGGCGATGGGCTCGACCGTCGAGGTCTCCGGCGGCTCCGCGGCCAACACGATGGCCGGCATCGCCGCGCTCGGTGGCCGGGCCGGGTTCGTCGGCAAGATCGCCGACGACCCGCTCGGGCAGGTCTTCGTCCACGACATCCGAGCCGCTGGCGTCCGCTACGAGCCGTCAGTGGCCGCCGAGCCGGAGCCAACCGGAGAGGGATCGCTCGGCACCGGCCGCTGCCTCGTCCTCGTGAGCGGTGACGCCGAACGGACGATGGCCACCCATCTCGGCGCGGCGACGACGATCACGCCCGACGACGTGCCGGTCGACCTCGTCGCGTCCGCCGAGATCGTCTACCTCGAGGGGTACCTCTGGGACCTCCCGCCGGCCAAGGAAGCGATGCGCCGGGCGATCGCCGTCGCTCACGACCACGACGGCTCGGTCGCCCTCTCGCTGTCCGACCCGTTCTGCGTCGAGCGCCACCAGCGCGAGTTCCTCGACCTCCTGCTCGACGACGTCGACGTCCTCTTCGGCAACGAAGAGGAGATCGTCCGCCTGTTCGGCGTGCCGTCGTTCGACGGCGCGATCGAGGCCGCCGCCGAGAGCGGCCTGCTCGTCGCGGTGACCCGCGGCGCGCTCGGCTCGGTCGTGCTGACCGCCCGTGGCCCGGTCACCGTGCCGGCCGTCCCGGTGCCGGCCGTCGTCGACACGACCGGCGCCGGTGACCTCTATGCCGCCGGCTTCCTCTACGGGCTGACCCACGGCCACGAACCGGTGCGCTGCGCCGAGCTCGGCGCGCTCTGCGCCGGCGAGGTCATCGGCCACCTCGGCGCCCGCCCGCAGGCCGACCTCGGCGCCCTGGCCGCGGCGGCCGGACTGCAGTAGGTCGAGGCGGCCCCGTGGCCCTCTCGATCGGCATCGTCGGGCTCCCGAACGTCGGCAAGTCGACGCTCTTCAACGCGCTGACCCGCAACGACGTCCTCGCGGCGAACTACCCGTTCGCCACCATCGACGCCAATGTCGGTGTCGTCGCCGTTCCCGATCCGCGGCTCGAGAAGCTCGCCGCCCTCTACGACAGCGAGCGCGTCGTCCCCGCCGCGGTCACGTTCGTCGATATCGCCGGCATCGTCCGCGGCGCGTCCGAAGGCGAAGGGCTCGGCAACCAGTTCCTCGCCGCCATCCGCGAGACCGACGCCATCTGCCAGGTCGTCCGGGCTTTCGACGACGACGACGTCATCCACGTCGACGGCCGTGTCGACCCGGCCGGCGACATCGCCACCGTCAACACCGAGCTCGTCCTCGCCGACCTGCAAACCGTCGACAACCGGCTAGCCAAGTTAACCCGGGAGGCCCGGATGCGGGCCGAGCTGGCGCCGGTGCTGACTGCTACGACGACCGCTCGTGATGTCCTCGACGACGGCCGGCCCATCTCCGTCGCCGTCGCCGCCGGCGACATCGATGCCGACGGTCGGGAGCGGCTCGCCGACCTGCACCTGTTGACCGCCAAGCCGTTCATCTATGTCTTCAACGTCGACGAGGCCGGGCTGGCGGATCCCGACCGGCAGGCCGCGCTGGCCGCGGCCGTCGCCCCCGCCGAGTCCGTCGTGCTCTGTGCCCAGATCGAGGCCGAGCTGGCCGGCCTCGAGCCCGACGATGCGGCCGAGCTGCTCGCCGGTTACGGCCAGGACGAGTCCGGGCTCGAGCAGCTCGTACGGGTCGGCTTCCGCACCCTCGGGCTGCAGACGTTCCTGACCGCCGGGCCCAAGGAGGCCAGGGCGTGGACGATCCACATCGGCGACACCGCGCCCGCCGCCGCCGGCGTCATCCACACCGACTTCCAGCGCGGCTTCGTCAAGGCCGAGATCGTCGGCTACGACGACCTCGTCGCCGCCGGCTCCGTCCCCGCCGCCCGGGCCGCCGGTAAGGCCCGCATCGAGGGCAAGGACTACGTCATGCGCGACGGCGACGTCGTCGAGTTCCGCTTCAACGTCTGATCGTCCCTCCAGCCGCCTTTCAGCTCCGCCTCAGCTCGTCTTCGCGATGGCGGGAGCGTCGCCCGGTCACGGCAGCCGGCGGCCGAAATGGGCTATCTCAAAGACTCCTCGGAGGGCGAGTGATGAGCAAGAGTCGCAGACCGGTCAGAACAAGTGCGACCTCGGCCAGCACGATGCCCCCGAGCGGCAGGAAGTGGGCGGATCGACCAAGAGGAATGAAGGGTGCCACGATGCCGAGGGTGAGGATCAGCGCGGTGAGAGTGATCACGAACCGCTGGCGCACCCGGTGGGTTGGCGGCTTGGGGAGGGCGATCGTGCTGGTGAAATCGGCGCTCCGTGGAACTTGCCGGTAGTACAGGATGGCTGCTCGGCCCAGGCGCCGGGTTGACTGGCCGCTGGCGTAAGCCCAGACAGGGATGCTCAGTACTGGGACGAAGAAGGCGGCGATCTCGGCTGCGACAATGAGCATGTCCAATGGACTGCTCAATCGGCGCAACTGAAAGCCGATCATCGGTGGGACCCGTTGCACGGCAAGGAGCAGGCGGCGCATCCGAGATAGCCGGTCGTCTTTTGGCTTGGCGCTGCCGAGCGAGCGCAAGGCCAACTCAGCCGACGCCACCGTCTTGTAGCTGCGCTGGAACACCAGTAGCTCAGCTGCTCGCGCCGGTTCCTGGGGGTCCCGCCCGTAGATGGCCGCAATTCGCAGGACCAAGAGGAGCTGCTCGCAATAGATCATGGCCACGGCGGGGCCCATGCCGACATAGAAGGAAGACCCCGTAATGATGCCGGCTTCCCGCGCCCGTCTCACCGATCCGTGCAGCGTCCGGTGGGCCAATCGGTTCAACTGTTCGCGGGTCTCGTGGCCGACTTGTTCGGCTCTCCATTGCGCGACCCGAGGGCTGAGCAAAGGCAAGACGTTGAGAACGGCGAGTTCGGGCGCGTGCGCCGGGTCCCGGCGAAAGGATCGCCAGCCGGTGGGTGGCGGCGGTCCGGTCGGCGCGGGGGCCATCACCTTTTGTAGCTGGACCAGCGATCAGATCGTCGACTGGGCTACGTGGGCTGGCGCGGAGGGAGTCGGCTGTTCGAAACGCTGGCCCTCAATATCCAGGTCCGGGAGCACCCTCCCCATCCACCGGGGAATCCACCAGGCCGACCCCCCGTAGAGGTACATGGTCGCGGGGACAACCGTCATCCGGATGACGAAGGCATCGATCAGCACGCCAAGGGCCAGCGCGAACCCGAGCGACTTGGTCGTCGGGTCAGGCGCGAAGATGAAGCTGGCGAAGACCGAGATCATGATAATCGCCGCCGAGCCGACCACCTTTGCACTGCCGACGTATCCATCCGTTACGGCGGCGGCAGGGTCCTTCTTGAAGGACTCCTCCCGCATCCTCGACGCCAGAAACACCTCGTAGTCCATGGCCAGGCCGAAGAGGATGCCGAGCAGGATGATTGGTAGGAAGCTCAGGATGGGGCCAGGACTGGAGATGCCGAAGACCCCGGCTAGGTGGCCCCACTGAAAGACGAAGGTGACCGCTCCCAAGGCGGCGAGGACACTAACCACGTACCCGATGACGGCAGTGAGCGGCACGAGGAGCGAGCGGAAGACCAGGATGAGGATGACCAGGCAGAGCACGATGATGATCGCCAGGTAGGCGGGGAGGGCCGACGACAGCTTGGCCGATATGTCCACATTGAGGGCCGTCTGGCCGGTCACATAGGTGTTGAGGCCGTACTGCTCCTTTCCTTGAGCCACAGCAGTCCGGATGTTGGTGATCAGTTGGGTGGTGGCCGGGTCGTTAGGACCCGTTTTGGGGATCACCGTTACCAGCAGCACATCGCCGGCTGGATTCTCGGTGGGCGGACCGATGTAGGCCACGTCAGGCGGAGGATTGTCCCGCTTCTCGTTGTAGAAGGTGGTGAACGCCTGCTTCTGGGTGGGGGTGATCCCACCGGGGCTATAGACCACCAGGAGCAGCGGCCCGTTGGCCCCCGGTCCGAAGCCTTCGGAAACGAGGTCGTAGGCACGCCGGGTGGTCTGGCTGGTGGGCTGGGACCCCTGGTCAGGTAGGCCGAGGCGCATGTGCAAGAAGGGAGCGCCCACGGCGAGTAGGACGATGATGCCGACGCCGACCACCAGGATGGGCGCACGCTTCAGCGTCGTGACGTACCGTCGGGACAGCGGCTTGAACCCGGGAGCGGCCGCTTTGGCGATCTTGCGGCGGGCCCAACGGCTGGAAAGCATCTTGGTGCCGGCGAAGCCGAGGAGGGCTGGCATGAGGGTCAGGGCCGCCAACACCGCGACGACGACCGCGCCGGCCGCTCCCAGGCCCATCACGGTAAGGAAAGGAATGTTGACGATGCTGAGGGCAGCCAGGGCAATGAGCACGGTGGCCCCTGCGAAACACACCGCCGACCCCGAGGTTGCCACGGCGCGCCCGATCGCTTCATTGATTTCCATGCCCTCGATCAAGTGCTGCCGGTGGCGGTTGAGGACGAACAGGGAGTAGTCGATGCCAACGGCCAGGCCGATCATGGTGGCCAGCACGGCCGTGGTGCTCGACTCGCTGATCACCGAGGTCAGGGCCAGTAGGGCCAAGTTGGTAAGGCCCACTCCAGCGAGCGCCGTTACCAGGGGAAGGACCCCGATGATCACCGAACCAAATCCGATGAGCAAGACGATGAAGGCGATCAGGATGCCGATCACCTCGGTATCTGACTTGGTTGTGGCTTGGGCGACCTGTCCCCCGAAGTTGACGGTGACTCCCGCCGTCTTGGCCGGCCCGCCGGAATCGAGGAGCGCGGTTTTCGAATGGGAGGTCACGTCAGCCACCGCAACGGGGTAGGCGACGACGGCGTAGGCGATACGCCCGCTCTTCGACACGGTGCCCGCCGTGAACGGGTCGGTGACATTTACCACCTGGGGAAGCTTGCGCAGCTGGCTCAAGCTGGTCTCGATGGCCTGACGGTGAGCCGGTGTGGTCAACGTCTCCCCCGAGGGAACGGAGAAGACCGCCTGGGCTTGGGCGCCCCCGGTGCCGGGAAACTTCTGATCGAGAAGGTTGAGGGCCTGTTGGGATTCGGTCCCGGGGATGGTGAAGGAGTTACTCGTTGACTGCTTCACGCTGATGGCCAGGACCGCCAGCACCGCGATCGCTACGACCCAGCCGGCGAGCACCAGGCGCCGACGGTGACAGCACGCCTTACCGATCCTGTACAGCAGCGAGCTCACTGTCCCTCCGTTGCGCCAATGTCATCGAGGCGTTCGATCGCCGCCAAATTTCCATTTTTCCAGAAAACACATCCCCGTGTCAGATTGCTGCCCGGGCGCGGGGGCGGGTCGCCTATCTGTCGGAGACGGGTGCCGACAGTGAGCCCAGCCCCGCGGGGGAATTTCCCCTGCTGCCTTCGATACGAGGCCATCGGAGGCATCGAGTTCCCGCTTCGCCGTGTCGCTCTACGCCGACAGGCGACCGTGGGGCCACTATTGAACAGTGGTCGCGGATGGCTGCCCCTTCGGATGGCCGGAGGCGCTACGGCAAGGCGCTGGGACTCACCGCTGGTGCCGCGGTCGACGCTGCCCTTGACCTACCGGGAGGCGCTTCCGTTGCTCTCCGGGCCCTCCTTGCACAAGATCGACTCGACTATCGTCGCTTCGGGACGTGGGATGGAGGACGGTTGGCGAATCAAGAGCAGGAGGTGATTCGTGGCAAGAACGTGGTCGCGGCGATTTCTTATCGCGAGACGCTGATCTATGCAACGGATGCGGACGTGGGCACCCACCCCGAGCGTGTGATCGCCCCCGACCCTCACGGACGATTCCACAAGGTTCACCACAAGGCCGGGAATCCGTCGGGAACCTACGAAGCTGACAGCCCTGCCTACTGGGCCGAGATCACCGCAGAACTCGCGCCAGCAGGTGCGATCCTCGTCCTTGGCGACGGCAAGGGCAAGGCCAACGCGTCGCACCACTGGATCACCTACGTCGAGGAGCACCATCGGGACGTTGCGGCCAAGTTGGTAGCTGATGTTCGTGTCGACATCGACCATTTGGATGACCGACAGGTACTCCGGCTCGCACAAATCTACTTCGGCGAAGCGCCAGAGCGTGACTTTGGAGATGACCGCCGGGGCAGATCAGAGCGGTAAGGGCTTCTCCGGGGTTCGTCGTGAACCCTGTCTGTGCCGAGTCGCCAAGAGGGCGGCGCCGGTGACCGATTTCGTCGGCCGTCTTCGGCCTGGGACGACCGCCGCTATCAGGATCCCGGAGACTGCCGTCGAAGGTTGGGTGGTCGTCACTCGGGACAGACGCATCGGTCATTGGCCGCTTGAAGTGGAGCCGGTCAAGGCCAGCGGGACTCGCAGATCGAGTCCGAGCACTTGACGAGGAGGCCCTCGGCTAGGGGTCGCTCGCTCGGTAGTCCGAAGAGTCAGCGCTAGGCCCACCAGCCGCAGCCGACCTTCGTCGCCATCAATGCCGGCAATCGGATAGCCGCAGCGGGAAGGGTAAGCGCAGCGAACACCGACACCACCCAAATCCAGGGACGTTCCGTTTTCAACGTCTGACCGGCGCTTCAGCCGCCTTGCAGCTCCGTCTCAGCTCGCTCTTCGCGATGGCGGGAGCCGTCGCCCGGTCACGGCAGCCGGCGGCCGAATTGTGCTATCCATCGATCGTCGCATGAGGCGTCGGCGGTGGTCCCGCCGAGCGAGCCAAGGAGTCGCCATGTCCGCAATGAGCGCCACCGGCCGACCGAGGAACCTGATCCTGGCCGGGATGATCTTCGCGGTAGCGATGACGTTCATCGACCAGACCATCGTCTCGATCGCCGCGCCGAACATCCAGCGCGAGCTCGGGTTGACGGACACCGGGATGCAGTGGGCCATCAACGCCTACCTGCTCGCGCTGGCCGCGCTGTTCGCCTTCGGCGGCCGGTTGGCCGACACGCTCGGGCACCGCAAGATGGTCGTGCTCGGCGTGATCATCTTCGCCGCCGCGTCGACGATGTGCGGCCTGACGCCGAAGGGATCGGCCGCCGAGGCGTGGCTCATCATCTTCCGGGCGGTACAGGGGGCCGGCGGGGCCATCATGTTCCCGGCCGCCCTGGGCATCGTCGTGCAGACGTTCCCGTTGCGCGAACGAGGCAAGGCGCTGGCCATGTTCTTCGGGATCACCGGGGGGTTGACGGCCGTCGGGCCGATCCTCGGCGGCTACCTGACGGAGTGGACGTGGCGGGCCATCTTCTGGGTGAACGTGCCCGTGGCCATCGTGGCCCTCGTCCTCATCTTCATCGCGAAGCCGACGACCGACTACAAGCCGGCGCCGATCGACTATCGGGGCCTGGCGCTGATCGTCGGCGGCGTGGCCCTGAGTGTGATCGGGTTCCAGCAGTCCGCCACGTGGGGTTGGGGCAACGTGGCGACCATCCTGTGCATCGTCGTCGGCGTCGCCCTGCTCGTGGCCTTCGCCCTGGTCGAACAGCGGACGCGGACACCGCTGATGAAGGTCGACATCTTCCGCATCCGGGCCTTCGCCATGGAGAACGTCGTCCTCGGCATCGCCATGCTGGCGTTCGTCCCGCTGTTCTTCTTCGCCAGCGAGTATGCCCAGATCGCTCTCGGCAAGTCGGCCCAGACAACCGGCCTGGTCCTGCTGTACTTCTTCATCGGCTTCGTCGTGACGTCGCAGATCGGCGGCCGAATCCTCGACGCCCGCGGGGCCAAGGTCCCGGTCGTCCTCGGCTGCGCCATTGCCGCGGTCGGTTTCGCCCTGTGGGCCGGCAAGATGACCGACCTGAACCTGTCCCACCAGGTCTGGTGGATCATCCTGGCCGGTGCCGGGATGGGGTTCATGTTGAGTCCGGCCAGCACCGACGCCGTCAACCGGGCGTCACGGCTCTCCTACGGTGAGGCCACCGGCATCACCCAGACGGTCCGGAACTACGCGGCCAGCCTCGGCCTGGCCATCCTCGGCACCATCCTCGTGAACCGGCTGCGGTCCGAGGTGACGAGCAGTCTGCTGGCGAAGGGGGCGAGCCCGACGCAGGCCGCGGCCGGCGCGGCGAAGGCCGCGGCGGCCAGCTCCGGGGCCAGTGGCAGTGGTGGTGGGGCCGGGACGGTGCCGCCGTACTTCCGGCTCGACTTCGCCCACGCCTCGCAGACCGTGTTCTACATCATGGCCGGCGTCATGGCCGTGGCCGCCGTCGTTGCCCTGATCGGACTCCAACCGGGCGTCCAACCGGACCTGGCCGCTGCCACAGCAGCCGGTGGCGCCGGTGCCCTGCCCGACCCGACCGCCACCGCCAGCTCGGCGGGGGAGGCCGGCGGGACGGTTCCGGCCGGTTAGCCCGACGACTCACTGGTCGAGCGAGCGGGCCGGCGGACCAACCGGCCGGTACAGAGCGCGCCGACCACGGAGATCGCGGCGACGGCGATGAAGACCGCGCCGTACCCGAGTTGTGATGCCTCGAAAGCCGGCTTCAAGAACCGCACGAGCGACTGGTCGAAGTGGTGCGGTTGGAGCCCAGTCTGCTCGGCCGCCTGGAGCGCCTGACGGAGCTGCACGCCCTGCTTCGGCGTGAGCCCGTTAGGCGTGCCGCCGTGGGCCAGGTGCTCGAGCCGGCGGACGTAGACGCCGTGGAAGACGGCATAGAGCGCGGCGATGCCGATCGCTCCGCCCGCCTGCTCGGCGGTGGCCGAGACACCGGCGACCTCGCCAGCCTTGCCCTCGGCCACCGAGTCCAGGCTGACCGGGTCGTTGGCGGTGAGGACGAGAGCCAGGCCGGTGCCGAAGAGGAGGAGTCCCGGCAAGAGCATCAGGTACTGCTCGGCGGTGCTCGCCGGGTGCATCCACGTGATCCCGGCCAGTAGGGCCAGGCCCGCCGCGGCGAGGACGCAGAAGCCGGCGACCAGCGGCCGTCGGCCGCCCGACCGGTCGTACCATCGGCCGACCGCGGTCGAGAGCACGATCATCGGGATGGTCGTCGGGACTAGGGCCAACCCCGCCACCACCGGCGTCATCCCGAGGTTGAGGATCAGGAGGAGCGGAAAGATGAGCGCCAGACCCATCTCCGCCATCCCGGCCAGTCCCTGACTGATCGTCGAGCCGAGGTAGTTGCCCGTCCGACGGAGGAGGCCGAGGTCGACCAACGGGTGGGGCGCCCGGTGCTCCCACCGGACGAAGACGACGACGCTCACGACGGCGACGATCAGCGGCCCGATCACGGGCGCCGAGACGATGGCCGTCGTCTGGCTCTCCGTCAGGCCGAAGACCAACCCGACGATGGCCAGGCAGAGGAGGCCGGCTCCGAGGAAGTCGACGTGCACGTCGGCCTCCCGCCGCCCGTCCTTCGGCACGGCCGACAGGGTGGCGAGGATGCAGACCACCGACAACGGGACGTTGACGAGCAGGACGAGCCGCCAGCTGACGGCCGACGTCAGCGCGCCGCCGATCGTCGGGCCGAGCGCGCCGGCGATCGCCGCAATGCCGCCCATCGTGCCGAGCGCCTTGCCCCGTTCCGTGCTCGGGAACGTCGCGTTGACGATCGCCACGCTCCCCGGCAGCATCATCGCTCCGCCGAGCCCCTGGACGACCCGGGCGCCGAGCAGGATCGGGAACGTCGGCGCCAGTCCACCGACCGCGGACGCGGCCGTGAACGCCACCGCGCCGACGACGAAGACCCGACGCCGGCCGAAGAGGTCGCCGAGGCGGCCGCCGAGGATCAAGAACCCCGACAGGGCGAGGAGGCTGGCGTTGAGCACCCACTGCGCGACCTGGGTACCGACGCCGAACTGCTTCATGATCGCCGGCAACGCCAGCGGCACGGCCGTCTGGTCGACGAGGATCATGGCGTTGGCCACGATCATCGCCACCAGGACGATCGATCGGCGTGTCGTCGCCGCGCCCTTTGCCGAACCCGCGCCCTTTGTCGAACCGGCCGCCGTCGGCATCGGGCGCCACGCTATCCGGGTGGCACCGTTCCCCGACGAGATGACGGGCTCGGCTCGTCGCCCGCTCGGCCCGCCCTGGCCCGTTCGACGAGCACGTCGAGCGCGGCGTCCAGCGCTTCAGGGTCGATCTGTGTCACCACCGGCATCAGTTGGGCGATCACGTCGACGACCTCCTCCGCCCGGTCGTCACTCCGTCCGTCCATCGCGTCCATCGTCGGTCCTCCGTCCGGGATCCCGCCGATGGCCGCCAGATGGTGGCCGGTCCTCCGAACGATAGTCACTGGTTCTGGCGTCGGTACCGATGACTTCGAGGCGTCGCATCCGTCACTATGAGAAGTGAACATCCCTCCCGGCCCGAGCGGCCGGCGACCCCAGGAGAAACGATGCCCCGGATAACCCCCAGCCTCTGGTTCGACACCGAGGGGCTCGAGGCGGCCGAGTTCTACATCTCGATTTTTCCGAACTCGGCCGTCAAGAACGTCAACTACTACGGCGACGCCGGCCCCGGCGAGGCCGGGACGGTGCTGACGGTCGAGTTCTCGCTCGACGGTCAGGACTTCATCGCCATCAACGGCGGCCCGCAGTTCACCTTCGACGAGGCCATCTCGTTCACGATCCACTGCTCCGGCCAGGCCGAGGTCGACCACTACTGGGCCAAGCTCACGGCCGGCGGCGAGGAGGGGCAGTGCGGGTGGCTGAAGGACCGTTACGGCCTCTCGTGGCAGGTCGTGCCCGACGAGATGGGAGAGATCCTGGGCGACCCCGACCCGGTCCGGGGCCAACGGGCAATGCAGGCGATGCTCGGGATGTCCAAGCTCGACCTCGCCACCCTGCGGGCCGCCGCCGACGGCGTCTAGCCGGCGGGGCCACAGCCGCCGCACTCACCGCCGGTTCCCCGGCACGAACGAACCCCTCCCGTGAACGGGAGGGGTTCGTCGCAGAGTGTCCCGCCGTACTGGTGGAACACCGTTAGTACGGCACGCCGACCGAATCGGATCATATTTTTCAGAAAATCCCGTCGGCGAGCCGCCCAGCCCCGCCGCCGGACCCCCCGCCAGCCCCTCTGCCCAGCCCCGCCGCCGAGCCGAGCCGGCAGTGGGTCAGTCTGGAGCTCCGCCGATCGGCGGCCACTCGGCTGGCCACCAATCGCCTTGTGGGTCGGTGGTCTGCCCGACCTCGATGATGTAGCCGTCGGGGTCCCGGAGGTAGCAGCGGATCTCGTACGCGTGCTGCTTCGGCGGGGTCAAGAATTGGGCGCCGCGGGCGCTCCACTCGGCGTACGCGGCGTGAATGTCCTCGACTCGGATATTCAAGAAGCTGCTGACTCGGTCGGGGTCGCTCGGCGTCTCGAGGGTGACCTCGGGCTTGTCGTCGGTGGGCCCACCGCCGGAGTTGATGATGATCCAGGTATTGGCCAGGGAGATGTTGGTCGGCACTGGGCCGAAGATCACCGTGCCGCCGAGCACCTCGCTATAGAAACGCGTGGAGCGCTCGACATCGTCGGAGACGATGAAGTGGGTCACGACCATCCGCTGTGCGAGCTGCCTGGGTTCGGCCACTGGACGCCTCCACTCGGCTATGCCCGGCTTCACCACGGGCGCTGGAGCGCCCAGTCAACCAGATGGGAGTTGCCGATTCAGGGGCCCGCGGTCTCCCACACTCAGCCGTTGACGGTGAACGGGGTCGTGATCTGCCGGCCGGACGGCGCGACGACGTACCAGTAGCCGCCTTCGTTGAGCAGAGCCTGACCGGTGACCAGACCGGGCTTCGTGTCGCCGTTCCAGGTGTAGAGCGGGTGTCCGCCGTAGGTGACCTGGGTCGACCCGTCGGACCGTCGGATCTCGCCAACGAGTGACTGCCGCAGGCCGTGGCCGATCGTCGGTGCCTGGTCGACCGGGACGGTGAGCGGGGGCCAGAGCAGGACGCAGGCGGCGGAGTTGCAGGCGCTCGACGTCGGCGTGTCGGGGGCGAAGTCGTAGAGCGTGGCGCCGGCGCCGGTGGTCAGGATGCGCCCGACCGGTGACGGCTCGCTCGAGAGCGTGACCCCACCGGCCGCGGTCGTGGGCGTCGCGTCGATCGTCGTCACCGGCGGACCGCCGCAGGCGGCGAGGACGATCGCGCCGGCCAGGACGGCCAGCGTCCCGACGAGGCGCGGCATCGTCGCGGCCGCCCGGATCCGGCGCGTTAGTGACGTGGTGCTCGCTCGCGACGTCGCCGTCACCCCGCGGTGATCACGTCGACGTGGCCGGGATTGTCTTGCCGACGAGCCAGCTCAGCGCGGCGAGGCCCTGGGAGATCGTCCAGGAATTGGCGGTCTGGTGGTAGAGGTTGGTCAAACCACCGGCGTTGAGCAGCTTGCGCAGTCCGGGCTTGAGCTGGCCGTGCAGGTTCGGCGGCTCGACGGTGATGAACCGCTCGCGTCCGGCCGGGTCGAGCAGGATGAACCCGTCGGTGTGGTCGACGTCGAAGGTCAGCGGCTGGCCGGTCCACCAGTCGAGCATCGGCGGCTGTTCCTCGGGAACCTTGGCGAAGTAGACGGCGAACTGTTTCCAGAAGACCTTCAGGTTGGCGAGCGTGCCGGTGAGGAGCGGCCAGTCGGCACCGAACCGTTTGGCGTAGGCGGCCAGCCGGGCCGGGGAGTCGCGCCACGGATCGACGGAGACCTCGAGGAAGACGACCTGGCCGCCGAGCCCGGCCGCTCGCACGTCACGCTGCATGGCCAAGAACGCGCCGGTGACGAGCGGGCACTCGTCCTGGCAGAGGCTGAGGAACGGGGCCATGACGACGTACTTGCCCCGGTAGGCGGCCAGCGTCGTCGGCCGGCCCTGCTCGGTGACGAGCGCCGTCGTCGGGACCGGCCGGTTCTGGACGATCCCCAAGCTGGACGGGGGAGCCGCCGGCGAGCTGCCGCAGGCCGCGAGCAGGCCGCCGCCGAGGCCGGCCAGGACGAGCCCGGTGATCGCGGTCCGGGCGCGCCGGCTGACGGCGAAACGGCGGAGGGAAACCACGCCCCATCCCTAGCCGACCGCAGTCCGCCGGTACCAGTCGCCCCGCCGCCGTACCGTCCGGGTCGGGACCGTCCCCGGTGGGTCAGTCGTCCTCGACCGGGTCGGGTGGGAGGAAGGTCATCGGCAGGTCGGCCAGCTGGACGAGGGTCGACGAGATCCAGCGGGTGAGGCTGCTGACGACCGGCTGGAGCGTGGTGGGGTCCTCGAGGTTCGTCTCGTCGAGCCGGATCGGACCCTCGTACGCAGCCTCGACGGCCCACCGGACGGTCGGCGCGGCCTCGGCATCCCGGTCGTGGTCGGGCTCGGCCCGGACCTCTTCGATCGTGGTCGACGACCGGACGAGCGGCTCGCGCCCGAGCACGGGGCTCTCGGCCGGGAGGACCGCGAGCACCTGTTCGGCCGGCGGCGGTCCGGCCAGCCGCTGGATGCGCATGGCGACCTCGACGATGACCTCGGGGAGCTCGGCCGGGGTCTCGCCGATCGACCAGCTCCGGTAGGCCGTCTGGCTCCACGTCGGCCAGTCGATCGAGAGGTCGGCCCGGACCCGGGGCGGCTGCTCCTCCCCGGGCAGGCTGTAGCTCGTCTCCCAGGAGACGTCGCCGAGGAAGACGTCGACCTGGAACCGCTCCTCGACGGCCTGCCGTTGCAGCAGTGCGTCGTCCAAGGAGCGGCGGATGGTGCTGATCAGATCGACGAGAAGGTGGTCGAGCACGGCGGCAGAGGCTAGCTTCCCGGCGTGACCGACGATCGACCGTGGCTCGAACGCCGGATCGTCGCCTATGCCCACCAGGGCGGGGCCTGGGAGTGGCCGTCGTCGACCCTCTTCGCCATCGACCGGGCGGTGGCCGCAGGGGCGACGGGGATCGAGCTCGACGTCCACGCCACGGCCGACGGTGAGCTGGTCGTCTGCCACGACGCGACGGTCGATCGGACGACGGACGGCGCCGGTCGGATCGTCGACCTGACGCTGGCCGAGGTGAAGGCTCTCGATAACGCCTACTGGTTCATCCCGGGAGCCGACGTCACGCCGGGCCGGCCGGCCGCTGACTACCCGTACCGGGGCCGGGCGGCAACCGACCCGGACTTCGAGGTGGCGACGGTGCGAGAGGTGCTCGAGCGGTTCCCCGGCGTCGTGCTCAACCTCGATATCAAGCAAACCGCGCCGGCCGTCGAGCCGTACGAGGTGGCGCTGGCCGAGCTACTGGCCGAGTTCGGCCGGGTCGACGACGTGATCGTGGCGTCGTTCCTCGACCCGGCGACCGACGCGTTCCGGGCTGTCTCGCCGGATGTGCCGACCTCGGCCGGCACGATGGCCACCGCCGAGTTCTGGCGGGCGCTACAGCAAGGCACGACCCCGGAGCCGCTGCCGGTGACCGCGTTCCAGGTACCCGAGCGCTACGGCGAACTGGTCGTCGTCGACGAGCGTTTCGTCGAGGGCGCCCACAAAGCTGGCATCGCGGTCCACGTGTGGACGGTCAACGACCCCGACGACATGGCGCGGCTCGTCGACCTCGGGGTGGACGGGATCATCTCCGACCGGCCGACGACACTGGTCGGCGTGCTCGACGCCCGCGGCGTCGCCTGGCCGGGCCTGGGCCGACCGGCCTGACCCGCTCGAGCCGGTCGGTCAGCCGCGCCCGCAGTTCGGCTTCTTGCCGTGATTGGCCTTCTTCTTCGACCGTAGCTTGCGCTTGACCGTCCGCTTCGACATAAGACCGACAGCCTAGAGGACGGGAGTAGCGTTTGGCGACGTGGAGGACCGGTGAGGCAGGTCTGGCTCCTGCGCGACGGGGACGTGCTGGCATCGACGGACGTCGCAGAGTGCCTGGCCGAGCGGGCTCGGGGGTTGTTCGGCTGGCCGGACGACCAGGCCGCGCTGCTCCTGCTGGGGATCCGTTCGGTCCACACCGCCGGGGCGCGGGGACCGGTCGACGCGGCGTTCTTGGATCGGGATCTGACCGTCCTGGCCACGGTCCGCCTGAACCCCTGGCGGGTGGCCCTGCCGCGACCAGGGGCCCGCAACGTGCTCGCGTCGCCGGCTGGGAGCTTCGAGCGCTGGAGCTTGAGCCTGGGCGATCGGCTGGAGATCCGGGAGACGTCGTGAGGGGTCGCCGGTGACCGGGGCGCCGGCGACCGGCCGGATCGTCCTGGTGGCGACGCCGATCGGCAACCTCGGGGATCTCCCGCCCCGGGCACGGGAGGTCCTGGCGGCGGCGGACGTCGTCTGCTGCGAGGACACCCGCCGGACGCGGGCGCTGCTCAGCGCCTGTTCGATCCCGGCCGGCGGCCGGCTGGTCTCGCTGCACGACCACAACGAGGCGGCTCGGATCCCCCAGATCCTCGGTTGGGCCGCGGCGGGGAAGACCGTGGCGGTGGTGACGGACGCCGGGACGCCGGCGGTGTCGGATCCCGGCGCCCGGCTCGTGGCCGCGGCCGTCGGCAGCGGCGTCGACGTGACGACGGTGCCGGGGCCCTCGGCGGTCCTGGCCGCGCTGGTCGTCAGCGGGCTGCCGACCGACCGCTTCTGCGTCGAGGGGTTCCTACCCCGACGGGGCGCGTCGCGCCGGCGCCGGCTGGCCGCGTTGGCGACGGAGGAGCGGACGACGGTCGTCCTCGAAGCACCGACGCGGGTGACCGGCACGCTGGCCGAGCTGGCCGCCGCGCTCGGTGACCGCCCGGTGGCGGTGGCCCGTGAGCTGACGAAGGTCCACGAAGAGGTCTGGCGGGGCGGTCTCGCCGACGTGGCCGCCGAGTTGGCGGCCCAGGAGGCCCGGGGTGAGGCCATCCGCGGCGAGGTCGTCGTCGTCGTCGGCGGCGCGCCGCCGCCGGCCGCCGCCGGTGACGACGACGTCGCCGCGGCCGTCGCCGAGCGGCTGGCTGCGGGGGACTCGCCCCGCCGGGCGGCGGAGGCCGTCGCCGGTGCCCTCGGCGTCCCGCGCCGACGGGCGTACGAGATGGCGATCGACCTGCGGGACCGGGGTCGCTGAGGCCATCGGGGCCGTCCGGATCGGGCCGCAGGGCCGTCCGGACCGGGCCGCAGGGCCGTCCGGACCGGGCCGCAGGGCCGTCCGGACCGGGCCGCAGGGCCGCGGGGCGCCGGTACGCTACCGGCGGTGCCGCGCTTCTACATCACGACCCCGATCTACTACGTCAACGACGCGCCGCACGTCGGGCACGCCTACGCCACGGTCAACGCCGACGCGCTGGCCCGCTGGCACCGGCTGTGCGGGGACGACGTCTTCTTCCTGACCGGCACCGACGAGCACGGGGCCAAGGTGGCCGAGGCGGCGACCGAGCACGGCCTGTCGCCGCAGGCGTGGGCCGATCAGGTCGTCCAGCGGTTCGAGGGAGCGTGGGCGGACCTCGACATCGCCAACGACGACTTCATCCGGACGACCGAACCGCGGCACCACGCCGCGGTCCAGCAGTTCCTCCAGCGCATCTACGACAACGGCTACATCACGCTCGGCTCGTACCGGGGCCTCTACTGCGTGTCGTGCGAGGACTACTACACCGAGGACCAGCTGGTCGACGGCAACTGCCCGGTCCATGGCCGCCCGGTCGTCCAGATGGAGGAGGACAACTACTTCTTCGCGCTCAGCCAGTTCCAGGACCGCCTGCTCGAGTGGTACGACGCCAACCCCGACGGCGTCCGGCCGGCGGGCAAGCGCAACGAGGCGCTCAGCTTCATCAAGGGCGGCCTCAAGGACATCTCGATCACGCGGACGTCCCTGCAGTGGGGCGTCCCGGTCCCGTGGGACGACCGGCACGTCTTCTACGTCTGGTACGACGCGCTGATCAACTACCTGACGGCGATCGGCTACGGCTCGGACGACGAGCGGTTCGAGGCGTGGTGGCCGGCCGTGCACCACCTGATCGGCAAGGAGATCATCCGGTTCCACTGCGTCTGGTGGCCGGCGATGTGCATGGCGGCCGGCATCGACCCGCCGGCCGAGGTGTTCGTCCACGGCTGGCTGCTCGTCGGCGGCCAGAAGCTGTCGAAGTCGCTCGTCCGGCAGGCGGACGACGGCCCGGTCAAGTTGACCGAGATCGCACCCGCCGCGCTGACGACCGACTTCGGCGTCGACGCCACCCGCTACCACCTCCTCCGCGATCTGCCGCTCGGCGCGGACGGCGACTTCTCCTACGAGGGCATCATCGCCCGGTACAACTCGGACCTGGCGAACAACCTCGGCAACCTGATGCAGCGGGTCGCGACGGTGGTCGGGTCCAAGTGCGGCGGAATCGGACCGGCGCCCGACCCGGACAGTCCACTGGCCGCGGCGGCCGCGGCGGCGGTCACCGCGAGCGGCGGACGCGTGGGGTCGGTTCGCCCCGCACGAGGGGCTCGAGGCGACGTGGCGGCTGATCGGCGCGGCGAATGCCGAGCTGGAGGCGACGGAGCCATGGAAGGCGGACCCGGGCCCGGCGGTCGACGCGGTGCTCGGCAGCGCGCTCGAGGCACTGCGGATCGTCGCCCTGCTCTCCGTCCCGGCGATGCCGTCGACGGCCGCCGAGATCTGGCGGCGGATCGGGCTCGACGGTTCGCCGGCCGACCGCCGCCTGCCGACCGACGCGGACGTGGGGTGGCTACCCGGGGGGGCTGCCGGTGACCAAGGGCGACCCGCTCTTTCCCCGGCGCAAGGCCTGAGCGGACAGGACGCAGCCGGATGGACCCGACGACGCCGGCCGGGGAGTGGTTCGACTCTCACTGCCACCTGCAGGAGCGGTACCTGCCGTCGGCGTCGGCCGACGGCGCGGCCGACGCCGACCCGGCGACCGACGACGTCACCGAGGTGCTCCGCCGCTCGGCCGCGTCCGGGGTCGGTCGGATGGTCTGCGTCGGGACGGACCCGACGACGTCGTCCCAGGCGCTCGCCCTCGCCCGGGCGCGAGCCACGGGTGCGCTGGGTCCGGACGTACCGCACCTCTGGGCGACGGTCGGCCTCCACCCCCACGAGGCGGCGTCCGGAGTGGACGAGACCATCGCGCTGGTCGAACGGGCGGTGGCGGACGCGGACGGGGTGCTCGTCGCCGTCGGCGAGTGCGGCCTCGACTATCACTACGACCACTCGCCGAGGGCGCAACAGCGCCGGGCGTTCGCCGACCAGGTGGCACTGGCCGAGCGGCACGACCTGGCGCTGGTCATCCACGCCCGTGACGCGTGGGACGACCTCTTCGCCGTGCTCGCGTCGGAGGGCGTTCCGGAGCGGACGATCCTGCACTGCTTCACGGGTGGGCCGGCCGAGGCGACGCGTTGCCTCGAGCTCGGCATGTTCATCTCGTTCAGCGGCATCGTCACGTTCAAGAACGCGGCCGACGTCCGTGAAGCCGTCGCCCGGTGTCCGCTCGACCACCTGCTCGTCGAGACGGACAGCCCGTTCCTGGCGCCGGTGCCGCACCGTGGCGGTGCCAACGAACCGGCGTACGTGCCGCTGGTCGGCGCGGCGATCGCCGAGGTGAAAGGGCTCACCGCCTCCGAGGTGGCCCGGTCGTCGGCGGCCGCCGCCAGCCGGGCATTCGGTCTGGCGACGCAATGAAATTGCAGCAGATTGTTACTTTTCTCCCACCCCGCTGACCTGGTGTATCACCCAATTTCGTCACCAGATATCGGCTCTGAGCTGGGAGAACAGTAATATTGGTCTCGAAATTACCCCGCTGACCAGGGGTGACGCGCCAGCGGCGGACCACGTTCCCAATTCCGGCTTGCACAGGGCAATGAACCCTTCCTAACTTCTCACGAAACCCCGGCCCGGATGGTCGGCGCCCGGGGTGCCAATGTCCCCGGAGAAGGGTGGAGTTCTGAGGACGCGGAACATCGGGGGAGGCGCGCGGGCCTCGCCCTGCTGTTCAGCGGAGCGATGCTGGTCGTCCCCCTTGTCGTATTGCATGGGCAGTCCAGCCCGGTTCGTCCAGATGGAGCGACCGGTTCGTCGGCCGCGGCCGTCCGTCTCGGCCACGGCCGGGTCGTCCCGATCAGCGACGAGATCGCGCTGGTCCGCTTCGGCGACCAACGAATGGCGGCGACATCGACAGGTGGGACGCCGGCCGCGTCGGCGACGTCGACGGGCGCAGCGGCACCGACCGCTACGACGACCGCGGCCCCGTCGCCGACCTCGACGACGACGACCACGACGGCACCACCGCCGCCACCCACCACGACGACGACCGCACCGCCGACTTCGTCGGCGACCGGCGGAGCGACGTGGTACACGGAGACGCCGGCCGGCGGTTGTGCCAGCCCGTGGCTGCCTCGGGGCACCGAGCTCACCGTGACGAACGACGTCACCGGGGCGAGGACGACGTGCCTGGTCGACGACCGCGAGGCCGACAACCCGGGCCGCGTCGTCGACATGTCGTACACCACGTTCTCCGAGATCGGGGACCCGTCGACAGGAGTGCTCACCGTTACGATCAGTTGGTGACGCTGAGCCGGCCGGAGGTCCAACGACTCCTGGCCGACCACGGCCTCCGACCGAGCCGGGCGCTCGGCCAGAACTTCGTCGTCGACCCCAACACGGTGCGCCGCATCGTCCGGCTGGCGGGGGTGACCGACGGTGCCGCCGTGGTCGAGGTGGGTGCCGGGCTCGGTTCGCTCACGCTGGCCCTCGCCGAAGCCGGGGCGCGGGTCGTCGCGGTGGAGGTCGACCGGGGGCTCGTCCCGATCCTTCGCCAGCTCGTCGCCGACCAGCCGGTGACGGTGGTCGAGGCCGACGCCCTCCAGATCGATTGGGCCGAGCTGCTGGGACCGGCCGACGGGAACGGCCGGTGGTCGCTCGTGGCCAACCTGCCGTACAACATCGCCACCCCGCTGGTCGTCCAGGTCCTCGAGCAGGCGCCACAGGTGGGCTCGCTGCTCGTCATGGTCCAACGGGAGGTCGGCGAGCGACTGGCCGCCCGGCCCGGACAGGCGGCCTACGGGGCCGTGTCGGTCGTCGTCGACTACTGGGCGGAGGCGTCGGTGGTCGGTCGGGTGCCGCCGACCGTGTTCGTACCCCGACCGAACGTCGAGTCCGCGCTCGTCCGTATCGATCGACGCCCGTCGCCGGCCGTGCCGGTGACGACGGCCACCTACGATCGCCTGCGCCAGGTCGTCCGGGCCGGGTTCGCGCAGCGGCGCAAGATGCTCCGCCGTTCGTTGGCCGGAGTCGTCCCGGTGGCGGCCTTCGCCGCCGCCGGCGTCGCTCCGGAGGCGCGGGCGGAGGAGCTGGACGTCGAGCAGTGGGGGAGGTTGGCCGGATGGGCGGAGGCGACGTAGCGGGCAGTCGGTGGGTCGTCGCGCCGGCCAAGCTGACCGTCTCGCTCCGCGTCGTCGGTCGGCGGCCGGATGGCTACCACGACCTGGAGGCCGAGATGGTCTCGCTCGACCTGGCCGACCGGTTGTGGATCGACCCGACGGCCGACGGGCTCGAGATCGTTGCCGACCCGACCGCCCGGGCAACCGGGCTGGGCACCGGGCCGGACAACCTCGTCCGGCGGGCCCTGCTCGCCGTCGGTCGGCAGGCTGGTATCCGGTTGCACAAGCGGATCCCCGTGCAAGGCGGCCTCGGCGGCGGCTCGACCGACGCGGCGGCCGTCTTGCGGTGGGCCGGCTGCACCGACGTCTCCGTTGCCGCCGCCCTGGGGGCGGACGTCCCGTTCTGCGTCACCGGCGGCCGCGCCCGGGTCACCGGCCTCGGCGAGGAGCTGTCGCCGTTGCCGTTCGAGCCGCGTACCTTCGTCCTCCTGCTCCCGCCGTTCGGCGTGAGCACGGTCGATGCCTATCGGGCCTGGGACCGACAACAGAGCGATCGGTCAGCGGGGGACCGGGCGGGCACTGACCGACGGGACACCGACCGACGGGACACCGATCAGGTCGACGCCGGAGTCAACGACCTCACCGCACCGGCCCTGTCGGTCGAGCCGCGGTTGGCCCGGTGGCGGGACCAATTGGGCGCGTCTGACCGGCGATGAGCCGGCGTTGGCCGGGAGCGGGTCGACGTGGTTCGTCGATCTCGGCGCCCGGGGCACCGATGTCGAGGACCGACCAGTCGATGTCGACGGCGAGCGGGGACAGCTGATCGTCGCCCGCGCCGTGCCGGCGTCGTGGGACGGCGCGGCCGTCGGGAAGGGCTGAACGGGACGAGCGGGGAGGGCGAGCCAACCGACGATGGAGAGCCCGCGGCCGTGGCCCGAGCTCGTCGGGAAGTTACTTACCGGCCCGCCGTTGCCAGCGGGTGGCCTTCAGCATCTTCTTGTGCTTCTTCTTGCGCATTCGCTTGCGGCGCTTCTTGATCAGCGATCCCATGTCGTGCGGCAGGCTAGCGGGCCCGGGCACCGACCGCCAGGTGGCCCCTCGGTCGAGCGCCCGCTCCGGCGCTGCCCGGTAGCCTTCGGACGTGGCGTTCAGGGTGACCGGCCTCGACCACGTCCAGCTGGCGATGCCCGCCGGAGGGGAAGATCGGGCCGAGGCGTTCTATGCCGGACTGCTCGGTCTGGCTCGCCAGGCGAAGCCGGAGCCGCTGGCCTCGCGGGCGGCTGCTGGTTCTCGAACGGTGCCGTGACGATCCATCTGGGAGTCGAGGACGGTTTTCGTCCGGCCCGCAAGGCCCACCCGGCGATCGTGATCGACGACCTCGATGCCCTGGTCGTCGGGCTCAACGCGGCGGGCCTGGTGGTCCGCCCGGACGACGAGCTACCGGGCGTCCGCCGCGGCTACGTCGACGACCCGTTCGGCAACCGGATCGAGCTGATCGACGGCGCCGGTCACTGACGTCGGGTCCGCCGGCCCGGCTGGCCCGCCGGTCACGACACCCAGCGTGCGGTGCGGCGGGCACGGCTGATTGCTCGATCGTGTCCGTAGGTGGCGTGGCGGCGGGCCGGGGCCGGTCGACGACGACCATGCTGGGCCTCGGGCTTAAGAACAGCGGCAACCCCAGATAAGAAATCGAAAAGATCACTCGTCGCCGCTGGCGACGTCGCTGCCGGCGAGGTGGCCAGCCGGCAGGGCCGGCGAGCTGACTGCCGGGAGGGTCATCTGGAAGGACGCGCCGCCGCCGGGGGCCGGGCCGGCGGTGACGGTGCCGCCTTCTGCATCGACGACCTGAGCGACGATGGCCAACCCGAGCCCGGAGCCGGGCAGGGCCCGGGCGGCGGCCGCCCGGTAGAAACGGTCGAAGACGTGCGGCAGGTCTTCCGGCGAGATGCCCGGGCCGTGGTCGCGGACGGTCACGACGCCGGCGACGCACCGGACGTCGACATGACCGCCGTCCGGGCTCCACTTGAGGGCGTTGTCGAGCAGGTTCCCGATGGCCCGGGCTATCCGGTCCCGCTGCCCGCGCACCCAGCAGGGCTCGGTGACCAGCGCGAAGCCGACGTCCCGGGGACGACCGTGGGTGATGACGACGGCGACTGCGTCCTCGACCAGGCGATCGAGGCGGAAGGTGACCGGGGCCGTCTGTCGCTGATCGCCGCGGGCCAGCTCGGACAGGTCGCCGACGAGGTTGGTCAACTCGCCCATCTGGGTCAGCAGGTCGTCGACGAGGACGGTCCGGTCCTCCGGCGGCAGTTCGTCGAGCCGTCGGACGACCTCGAGGTTGGTGCGAAGGCTCGTCAGCGGCGTCCGCAGCTCGTGGCCAGCGTCGAGCACGAGCTGTCGCTGGGCCTCCTGTGAGCGATCGAGGGCGGCGAGCAGATGGTTGAACGCCCGCCGGAGCCGGCCCAGCTCGTCGGTGCCGCCGGCGTCGAGCCTTCGGGACGTGTCGGTCGTCTCGGCGACCTCCTCGACCGCCGCAGTCAGTTCGTCCAGCGGCACCAGGGCGGTGCGGCTCACCAGCCAGGCGAGCCCGAAGGCCAGGCAGATCCCGGCGACGGCCACGATGATGAGGATGATGCCGAGGTGGGAGAGCTGGTTGTCGACGCTGTCGAGGGGCAGCGCGACCTGGAGGGCGGCCGGGCTCGTGTAGAGGATGATGCCGACCTCGTTGGTGACGTTCACCGTGCCCGCGTTCTCGACCAGCACCCGATAGTCGTCGCCGTGCAGCGTGACGTCGGTGAAGTACGAGGGCGCCTTACCAGCGGCGACGGCCCGGACCCTCGCCGTCACCGGCAGGTCACTGCCGGACGAGAGCACCTGGCCGGACGGCGCGACGTACTGGACGCCGAGCCCCTTGACACTGTTGTCGGTCACCCTCCCGCCGTGCGAGAGGATGCTTGTCGCCGTTGTCCGCAGCGTCCCGTCGAGCGAGCTGATCAACGAGTTCCGGGCGGCGAAGTAGCTGGCGGCGCAGGCGGCCAGGACCGCGAGGACGACCGCGACGGTCGCCACGGCCACCAGCCGCGACCGGAACGTCACGACTCGCGCAGCACGTAACCGACCCCCCGCACGGTGTGCAGGTACCGGGACTCGCCATCGGCCTCGGTCTTCCGGCGCAGGTAGCCGACGTAGACCGCCAGCGAGTTCGTGCCCGAGTCGAACGTGTAGCCCCAGACCCGGTCCAAGATGACGTCTCGGGTGAGGACCTGCCTCGGGTGGCGGAGGAACAGCTCGAGCAGGTCGAACTCGATACGCGTCAGCGTGAAGAGCCGCTCGGCTCGGCGGGCTTCCCGGGTCCCGAGGTCGAGCGAGAGGTCGCCGAAGCGCAGGACCTCGCCCTCGGCGCCGGACCGGCGCCGCAGGAGCGCCCGCAGCCGCGCCAACAGCTCGGCCAGTGCGAACGGCTTGACGAGATAGTCGTCGGCACCGGCGTCGAGACCCTGGACGCGGTCGTCGACGGCGTCGCGAGCGGTCAACATGAGGACCGGCGTGTCGTCGCCGGCCGACCGGAGGCGACGGCAGACGGCCAGGCCGTCGAGGCCGGGGAGCCCGAGGTCGAGCACGACCGCGTCGGGCGAGCCGATGCTCAAGACCTGCAGCGCGGCCGGGCCGTCGGCAGCCGTCTCGACCTCGTACCCCTCCAACCGCAGGGCGCGGTCGAGCGAGGATCTGACCGCAGGGTCGTCGTCGACTACCAGGATCCGCATCTACCTGCCCTTCGTCCGCTCCCCCACCGTCTCGGCCGTGGCGCGGAGCCTATCGGTGCCCTCCTGCCAGGATCGGTGGTCTTCGTAACTTCTTAGGCCGACGGAGGTGCTTCAATTGGCCGTCGATCGGTCGCGGGCCCGTCAGCGACCGGCTCGTTCGGCAGTCATTCCGGGGTAGTTCAATCGGCAGAACGTCGGCCTTTGGAGCCGGATGTTGGAGGTTCGAGCCCTCCCCCCGGAGCGTACAGCGCTGAACTGGGAAAACACCTGGTTCAGGGGTGCCCGAACGGGCGGGGGCTCACTCTGTTGTGCTCGCCCGGGTTGTCGGGGCCGTCGTGGTCGCGGTTGTCGAGCCAGACGATGTCGGTCCTGTCTCTGTCGCCGATGTTGTCGGTGTTGCCGGCGGCGTGCCCTGGACTATCTGGACGACCTTGCCGACGATGGCCGAGTCCTTGACCGGCCCCCACTCGCGGCTGTCGCACGACCGGGTCCGGTTGTCGCCCATCACGAAGTAGTCGCCGGTCGGTACGGTGACCGGCCCGTAGTTGGCCGTGTCCGGGTTGCTCTCGCCGGTCGCCGCCGGTAGCCACGGTTCCGGTAGGGGCTTGCCGTTGAGGTACACCAAATCGGCGCGGACCTCGACGGTTTCGCCGGGCAGGCCGATGATGCGGTTCAACAGGTCCGTGACGGGTCGGCCCCCACAGTCCTCGGCGGTAGGGCGACGGAAGACGATGACGTCGCCGCTCCGGGGATGCGATGTCGCGTACGCAGCCGTGTTCACCACCACGTGATCGCCCGGAGTGACGGTGGGGTCCATCGCTGTAGAAGGGACGGAAAAGCTCTTGAGCTCCTGGGGCGTCGCCAGATCAACGACGCATCGGGTCGGAGCGAAGCCCGGAGTGATCCGTACATCCGCCTGCCATCGCCCCTCTTCGGCCGGCACGGCCGCGGCGTGGGCAACACCTTGCAGGTTGAGGACGGCGCCCTGTGCGTCGAGAACCGAAACCGACAGGGACAGGTGGCCGAGGCCACCCTTTCTTACCCGGCCCGCGGCGATGACAGAGCTGCCGGTGCCGTTGAGCTCGCATGAGGCCGAGATGTCGTTTCGATCGGCACCCATGACCCGAACCGATAGCGCCGTCGGCGAAGCCGCGTCAGCGCCGACGGCGAAGGCGCCGACGAGGAGCGCAAGCGCCAGCACGGTCGCGGCGGCCTTGAAGAGTCGGCGCACCGCCGCAGCGTACGTGACGGCTATCGCTCCTCGTCCGACGACGCGATCGTCGATCTCGTGGTCGTCGGGACGCTCACCGCATCGAGGGCTCTGCGGGCCGGAGCCGTGTCGCCGCGCCATGCTCAGCCGATGATCGCCTCCGTTTGCCATTCAGGAGGAGTCCTGTCACCCTGGTTGCAGGCCGGGTGGCGCGGACCCGGGTGGCGCGGACGGAAGAGAGCCTGGACGTGGCAGCAGACGGTTCGAGCGATCCGACGACCGGACGATGGCGGCGCCGGATGGTCGTCGGTCTGACCGCTGGCGTTCTGCTCGTGCCGATCTCGGCGTCGGCGGCCGGAGCGGCGGGAACGGGCAACTCCACCTATGCCGCCAAGGTGAGCGGGTTGTGCCGCACCTACGCGACGACGTTCGCTCAGGCCGGAGCCAAGGTCGGGGCGGGCAGTCCGTCGGGTGCTCGGACCGCCGCCGCGCTCTCCAAGGCCGTCTCGAAGGCCCAGGCCGAGCTGCAGAAGATCACATCGGTCCCGAAGCCCAAGGCCCAGGCGGCGGCCCTGCGCGAAACGTTCGCGAAGGCGAAGAAGCTGCTCGCCCAGCTCGCGGCGTTGGCTGCGTCCGCAAAGACGCACGACGCCCAGCAGCTCGCGGCGAAGTTGGCGACGATCGAGCCGGCCGAGGCGACACTGGCCAAGAGGTTCGGTTCGGTCGGTCTGGCCTCATGTGCGGCCGGCATCGCGGCCGCGACATCCGGCGGGACCGCGCCGACGCTCGAAGCCAGTGTGCTCGACTCGCCGGTCGGTGGCACCGGCGGCTACGGGCAGGTGAAGCCCACCGGGATCGCGATCTCGGGAACGGGCGGCACCAACGAGGTCGTCAACATCGTGTGGAGCTCATGGGGCGGCGCGACGGCGACCGGCACCGGGACAGGGTGCGTACTGCAGTCCACAGGGATCGAAGCCAACTGCGCCCGCACGCCGGCCGACGTCGTCGTGTACGAGCTCGGCTCGTGTTCGGGAAAGCCGGCCTATCTGGCCATGACCTGGTACTTCCCGAGCCTCGGCCAGTCGTTCACACCGAGCACCGCGTCCCCCACACCGGTTGGCAGCTCCTGCCAGACGACCGCGGCGGGCGGCTCGTCGACCACCTCGACCACCTCGACCACCTCGGTCTCGCCGGCGACGACCACGACCGCGCCGTCCACCTCAGCGGCCTCCTCGTCGGCGCCGTGCAACGCAACAGCGATCACGACGGCGGTGAAGGCCGTCAACCACGACTTCTACTCGCTGTCCGGCTACGGGTGCACAGGTGACTTCGCGTATGCGGCCGTCACGGTCACCGGCACACAGACAGACAAGCCGATCGCCACAGTCACCATGGTCTTCATGGCCGAGAACGGTGTCTGGCAGGTGACCTCCCGGTCGGACTGCACACAGAACCTCATCCCGGCCGGGATCTATCAGCAGGCCTGCGAGTCGAACTGAACCGGCGGCGGCCGGCCGATCCGCCGGCCGACCGCGTTGGCGAACCGGTGGCTCGGCCGTTCGACGGCGAGGTAGAACCCGGCGGCGACGAGGAGCGAAGCGGGGATGCCGACGATCAGCATCACCCCTACGTTCGGGTGTCCCCCGAGTAGCAGCGCCAGAGCCACGAGGACCGGTTCGTGGGTCAGGTACAGGCTGAAGGAGCGCTTGCCCACCCACTGGGTCGAGCGGCGATCGAGGGCGCGCTCGAACGGTGGCCACGAGAGGACCAGCCAGATCAACATGGCCGCGCCGACGACACTGGCACCGTGACAGAGCGTCGTCACCGCGCCGGGGTAGTGGCTGCGAAGGGCGTAGACCTCGACGCTCGAATCGGCCAGGATGACGGCCAGGGCGATCACCGCGGCCAACAGCCACTTCGACCGATCGACGACGAAACGGCCGGCTTGCAAGAGCGGGGCCTCGTACACCGCCATGAGCACGCCTACCCCGAACATCGGTAGGTAGAGCACCGCGTTGCGCAGGCCGATCGAGTTGGTCTTGATGTCGACGATGCCGAGGACGAGGACCCCCAGCACGACGAGACCGCGGGTCAACGCCGACGCCCGGAAGGACCGGCCGAGAACGACGTAGATCGGGAGGCCCAGCGAGAACAAGACCTCCCACCGCAGCGACCACAGCGGTCCGTCGAAGGTGTCCCCGATGTGCGGCAGGAGGGCGTCCTGGCCGACGTAGCCAGCGGTGCGGTTGACGTGCCCGTTGGTCCAGAGGCCCGACCCGGCCATCCCGTGCCGGGCGACGAGGAAGGTCAGCACCGCGGTGAAGCCGAGCGCACCCCACATGGGGAGGTAGAGCCGGATGAGCCGGCGGGGATAGTACGCCCGCCACGACGGCGTCGTGCTGCCCAGGAACGGCCGGGACAGGACGAAGCCGCTCAGGACGAAGAAGACGATGACCGCCTCCTTGCCGTTCCAGAGCAGCGAGATCGGCGTGTAGCTGAGCCACCAGGCCACCGAACCCGACGCCGGGTCGATGAACGCGGGCGTTGTACCGAGGATGTGACTGACCACCACCGCGAGGGCCGCGACGCCGCGAAGGCCGTCGAGCCCGGTCAATCGCCGTCGGGGCGGTGCCGAGACGGTTTCGCTTTGCTGTACGAGCATCTTCCTCGCCGTCGGATCAATCGGCCGTCGCGGCAGCCACTACACGAAAAAGGGCGCGGAAAGACGCTTTTGATACGCAGTCGGTTTTCCGTACGGGGAGGAGACCGGGCGCCGAGGCCGTCGAGCTCGCCGGCGGCGGGTGGCCTAGGGGTTCACCAGCGCTTGCGTCGGCCCGACGCCTCGAGCTCGGCGAGGTACTGGTTGTAGGCGGCCATCTCTTCGTCGTCGTCGGCGTGGCGGCTGACTGGACCGCTCACCGGCGAGGTCGGCGTCGTCGGCTCCGTCTCGGCCGGCTCGTTGGCGACGACCGCGTGGTCGTGGACGAGCTTCCACCACATGTAGACGGCATAGGCCGCGAAGAACGGCCATTCGAAGACGTAGGCCCAACTCAGCGTGTTGCCCTGGCGCACACGCTGGACCTGCCACCAGAAGAGGCCCGCGAACACCGGCACGACGACGAGCAGCGTGATGTGCATGGCGACGGCACGAGGCGTGAGCCACGTCCGCCGCCAGTCGGTCGCGGTCGGCCGGTCGGTGGTCGGCCGGTCGGTGGCCAGCGCCTGTTCGGGTCGGCCGCCCATCGGTCGGCCTACGGCGCGAACTGGTCGATGAGCCGGGCGAGGACGATCGGTTGGTCGCCCTGGACGCTGTGGCCGGCCCCATCGACCCGGGTGACTTGGGCGTCGGGTTGCCGGCGGAGCACCTCGGCTTCGTCGTCGTCGTCGACGACCGATCCGGCGGCCATGCCGCGGACGAGCAGGAGCGGCACCGTCAGCCCGGAGATCGTGTCCCAGTGGCCGGCGAAGTCCGTGCCGATCTGGTGGTCGCCCCCCGGGCCGCCCTGACGGGAGTAGCGCCAGACCCAGCTCCCGTCGTCCTGTTGGGCCGCGTTGTGCAGGATGCCCCGCCGCAGGGACGACACCGATCGGGTCGGATTGTGCTCGACGGTCCGGGTGAGGATCTCGTCGAAGTCGGCGAACGAGGCCGGGCCGTCGACGAAGGCGGTGATGGCCGCCGCCTTGGCGGCGGTAACGGTGGGGGTGATGTCGACGAGGACGAGCCGTCGGACGAGGTCGGGGCGTTGCGCGGCCAGGGCGAGCGAGGTGAGGCCGCCGAGCGACATGCCGACGACGGCGTGGGCCCGCGGCGCGAGGGCCTGGATGGCCGCGGCGACGTCGGTCGCGTCCTGAGCGAGCGAGCGCGGTCGGGCCGGATCGTCGGAGTGGCCGTGGCCGGGCAGGTCGACGGCGACGAGCGGACGGTCGAGGGCGAGAGCGACCGTGTCCCAGGTGTGGGCGTTCTGGGCACCACCGTGCAGGAGGACGAGCTCCGGATCGCCAGTGCCCCAGACGAGCGCGCTCAGCCGCCGTCCCGGCGCCACGTCGACCGCCTCGCGGCGGACGGTCGGCGGGCCGTTGTATGGGAGGCCGAACTCTTCGGCGTTCTCGTGGAAGAGCCCGAACTCGTCGTAGTCAACGCGAGTCACCGTTCCCGACAGTACCGCTCCGGAGCGCGGATCACCCCCTTTGGTCCCGAGTGGCGTCGACGACGGCGCGTGTTCCCGGTCAGGCGCCGGTCAGGCGCGGGCCAGCGTCAGCCGGTGGGCGCGCCCGATCCGCTGGGTGACGTCGTCGGGCACGCCAGCGTCCTTGGCGAAACGCGTCCAGCCGGCCACGACCTCGAGGACGTCGTCGACGATCTGGTCGGCCCGCTCGCGTTGCATCGAGACCGTCTCGGCGCACTGCCGGAAGTCCTCGAGGGTGAAGTCGTCCCGCTTGCCGTTGATCGACATCTGATGCTGGTTGGTCCATTGCCCGACGGGGGAGTACGCGTACGTCACGTCGAACGCCGGCGACAGGCGCCACCGCCCTTGGCGATCCATGAGGAAGGCGATGTTCTTGACGTGGTCGTCCTGGTTGCGGGCGACGACGTTGAAGGCCATCCGCCGGAACTGTTGCTCGACCGCGTCCATCGACAGGCCGAGTTGGCGGACGACGAGCAGGGCCTGTTCGTACGAGTAGGCGCCGGCCTGGTTGAAGTCGTAGTGGGCGATCGCGCCGAGCGACTGCATGTGCAGCTTGGCGCCGTCGCCGGTCCGGTCGTAGCGCCGCGTCATGAAGTGCCGCCGGCCGTGCTCTTCGAGCAGGCGGCACTCGGTCATCGTGATGCCGGCCGCCCGGGCCATGCCGGCGTAGGCGTACTCGATGACGCCGTATCCCTGTGGGTCGTCGAGCTCCTTGTCGCGGTTGCCGTAGACGCCGTCGAACTTGAGCAGCCAGTACTCGAAGCCGCTCCCGGCGTCGATCTGGCCGGACCGGACGACCTCGGTGTGGGGGTTCCAGGCGATGACGGCCTTGGCCCGGGCGCCACCGGCCGACGTGCCGACCCGGAGGATGTCCTTCAGCGCCTCCCCCTTCGCGGCGTCGTCGAGCGAGGCGACCAGGTCGGCCCGTTCGGTGAGCACCTCGGAGGCGAGGGCGACGAGCTGGTCGACCTGGAGGTTCCGGCCGGCGCCCGGCGCCGGCCCGATGGCCGGGGCGAACTCGAGCGCGCCCATGCCGCGGGTCCCGACGTAGCAGAGGCGTTCGACCGCGTCGAAGCTGTCCGGCGCCCGCCCCTGCGCGGCCAGCCAGGTGTCGATGAGCGCGTTGCCGAACCGGTCGGGCAGGGAGTCGGCCAGCAGGCCGGGGAGACCGCGGAAGGCTTCCTGGTCGAGCGTCGCGAACGCGTAGGGCGCGTCTCGCAGCGGCATGGCGATCGGCGCCACCTCGATGCCGCTGCGGGCGAACGCCGGGTCGTACTGGAAGACCGCGGTGTCGCTGCCGTCCTCCAGGGCGACCGCGCCGATCATCCGGCCCCAGAGGCGCACCTCGGCGACGGTGCTCACGGGGTGCCGCCGTCGCCCCACCGCCACGCGTCGGCGTCACCGCCGACGGGCCGTCCCGGCGCGGCCCGCCGGCGGGCCCGGCCGTGCAGCTTCAGCCGTTCGAGCGGGCTCGGCAGCGGCTCGGGCACGAGCCGGTCGAGTTGGTCGAGGAGGCCGAGCACCCGGAGGACGCGGACGAAACTGGACAGCCGCGTCTCCGCGCCGGCTTCGATTCGTTCGACGGTGCGCTTCGAGACACCCGCCTCGGTGGCCAGGCCTTGCTGGCTGATGTTCCTTTCGAGGCGCTGTCCGGGCCAGCCGCCGGCCGACCTCGATGAGGACCGTCTCGTCGTCGTTTTCGTTCGTGATTCGCATGACTCTCACTATCTGACGAGTATTTCGAATTATAGCCTGTAAATCGTCGTATTAGAAGAGTTGTAGAAGAAGTGTCGGTGGGAAACCTGTCGGTCGTGGACCTATTACTCGCTAATTATGGCGATTAACCTACTAGAAGTGGCATTACTCGTCATATAGAACGAGTTATCTTATCAGGGGCCCCAGTCCGGATCGGACGCCGGCCGTGCCATGCCCCGGCCGGTCGGAGGCGGAAGAATGGCCGGCATGAGCCACCGACCACTCTCTGCCGTCGTCCTGGCCGCCGGCGAGGGGACGCGCATGCGTTCGCACCGGCCGAAGCCGCTCCACCGGCTCTGCGGTCGGCCGATGGTGCTCCACGTCCTCGACGCGCTGGCCGAGCTCGACGTCGAGCGAGTCGCCGTCGTCGTCGGCCACCGCGGGGAGTGGGTCAGCAAGACGCTGATCGAGCACGCGCCGAAGACCCTCGACATCGAACTGGTCGAGCAGGCCGAGCAGCGGGGCACCGGTGACGCCGCGGCGGTCGGTCTCACCGGGCTCCCCGACACCGCGCTCGACGAGGAGGTCGAGGGCGACGTCGTCGTCCTACCCGGCGACACCCCGCTCCTGCGGCCGCCGACGCTGGCCGCGCTCGTCCGGCATCACCGCGAGCACGACGCAGGGGCGACGCTGCTCACCGCCGACGTCCCGGAGCCGACCGGTTACGGCCGGGTCGTGCGCGGCCGGGACGGCCTCGTCGTCCGGGTGGTCGAGGAGGCCGACGCCACCGATGACGAACGGGCGATCACGGAGATCAACACGTCGATCTACTGCTTCCGGCGCAGCCTGCTCGCCCCGTCGCTGCGCCGGCTCAGCCCGGCCAACCAGCAGGGCGAGTACTACCTGACCGACGTCGTCGGCGTCCTCCACGAGGCCGGGTACCGGGTGGACGGCCTGACCGTCGCCGACCCGATGGAGGCAGCCGGCGTGAACGACCGGGCGCAGCTGGCGGTGGCCGAAGCCGAGCTGCGCGATCGGATCAACGAACGGTGGATGCGTCGCGGCGTCACGATGTGGGATCCGGAGCGGACGTACGTCGATGCCGAGGTCCAGTTGTCGACCGACGTCGTCCTGTTGCCCGGCGTCATCCTGCGCGGCACCTCGACCATCGGCGAGGGCTGCGAGATCGGCCCGGACTGCACGCTGACCGACACCCGCGTGGAGGATCGCACGGAGATCCGGTACAGCACGTGCACCGACGCCACCGTCGGCGCCGGCGCGGTCGTCGGGCCGTTCGCCTGCTTGACGGCCGGGGCGGTCGTCCCGGCCGGCGCGGTCGTCGCCCCGTTCTCGGTCCTCTTCGGCGACGGCATCGAGCCGTCGGTGGAGGGTCCGGCCGGCGGCCGCTGAGCCGTTCCGGGGCCGGCGCCGGCCCCGGGCGGCCCGGAGCCGGACGCGGTAGCGTCCAACCCGTGGAGTTCGTCCCGCACCGCCGACTGGAGCTGGTCTCCGGGCGGTCCCACCCGGAGCTGGCGACCGCGATCGCCAGGCACCTCGGCGTCGAGCTCGGTGAGGCGAACCTGCGCGAGTTCGCCAACGGCGAGGTCCACTGCCGGTACGCCAGCTCGATCCGCGGCAGCGACGTGTTCATCGTCCAGACCCACTGCGGGCCGGTCAACGACACGGTGATGGAGCAGCTCATCATGATCGACGCGGCCAAGCGGGCGTCGGCCAAGCGGATCACCGCGGTCTGCCCGTACTACGGCTACTCCCGGCAGGACCGGAAGTCGATCGGCCGGGAGCCGATCACCGCCAAGCTGGTCGCCGACATGCTGTCGGCGGCCGGTGCCGACCGGGTCGTCAGCGTCGACCTGCACTCCGGACAGATCCAGGGGTTCTTCGACGTCCCCTTCGATCACCTCACCGCGGCCCCGGTGCTCGAGGAGTACCTCCGACGCCACTCCGACGGCGACGTCGTCGTCGTGGCTCCGGACGCCGGCCGGGTGAAGGTGGCCGAGCGGTACAGCCAGCACCTCGGCAGCGATCTGGCCCTCGTGCACAAGACCCGGCCCCGGGGCAGCGCCAACCAGGTCGAGGCCCGGCACGTCGTCGGCGAGGTCGAAGGCCGGCACTGCATCCTCATCGACGACATGATCGACACCGCGGGCACGATCTGTGCGGCCGCCGAGCTGCTGGCCGACGCCGGAGCGGCCGATATCTGGGCGATGGCCACCCACGCCGTCCTCTCCGACCCGGCCGTCGACCGGCTGAAGGCGTCCTCGATCTCCCGGGTCGTCGTCACCGACACGCTGCCGGTCACCGACGACCGGGTTTTCGACAAGCTCGAGGTCCTTTCGGTGGCCAAGATCATCGCCGACGCCATCGACGCGGTCTTCGAGGACACGTCCGTGTCGGAGATCTTCGGCGGCGAGAACCTCGCCTGACCACCGGCCGCCCGGCCGGGTCGTTCCCGGTGGTGGCCTCCGGCCGACTGCGGCTACGCTGATGAGCCGTCCGCCGAGCCGTCCCGCCGAGGGGCGTCGCCCGGCCGGCGCCAGCCGTTTCGTCCGAGGAGACCAGCCATGCCCGAGATCACCCTGCACGCCGAGATCGGTCGCCCGCTCGGCTCTCGCCCTGCCCGGCGCCTCCGGGCCGACGGGAAGATCCCCGGCGTCGTCTACGGCCACGGCACCGACCCGGTCCCGGTGGCCATCGTCGGCCGAGAGCTGCGGGTCGCCCTGTCAGGTGAGTCGGGCACGAACGCACTCCTCTCGCTCGATGCCGGTGACCAGACGTTCCTGACGCTCGCCCGCGAGCTGCAGCGGCATCCGATCAAAGGCACCGTCACGCACGTCGACTTCCAGATCGTCCGCCGCGACGAGATCATCGCGGCCGAGGTCCCGGTCAACCTCGTCGGCGAGGCGATCGAGGTGCACCACGGGGACGGCCTCGTCGACCAGCAGCTCTTCACCCTTCCGGTCCGGGCCCGGCCGGCCGACATCCCGAACGCGGTCGAGGTCGACATCTCGACGCTGACGATCGGTGGCGCGGTCCGGATCGCCGATCTCCAGCTGCCGTCGGGCGTCACGACCGACCTCGAAGAGGACGCGGTCGTCGTCAGCGGCCAGCCCCCGAGGCTCCAGGGCGCGGGCGAAGGCGAAGGCGGCGAGGCGGTCGAAGGAGCCGATGCGTCGGCGGCCACCGAGCCCTCCGAGTCCGCCGAGGGCTAGACCCTGCCGCGCCTCTTCGGAGGCCGGGGACCGGGTGGCCGCGACGGGAGCCCGCGGCGGGGCACCCCGGCGGACCTGCTCGTCGTCGGCCTCGGCAATCCGGGAGCCGAGTTCGTCGGGACCCGTCACAACGTCGGGGCCGACGCGATCGAGATCCTCTCGGCCCGCCACAGCACCGGCCGGCTCAAGCCGGAGAAGGGGCAGCAGGCGCTGGTCGAAGTGCTCCAGCTCGGCGGCGCCCGCGTCGCCCTGGCGGTGCCGACGACGTACATGAACGACTCCGGCGCGGCCGTGCGGCCGCTGCTGCGGCGGTTCGGGATCGACGACCTCGGCCAGCTGGTCGTCGTGCACGACGAGCTCGACCTGCCACCTGGGCGGGTCAAGGTCAAGGTCGGCGGCGGTATTGCCGGGCACAACGGGCTGCGCTCGATCCAGGCCCACCTGCACTCGCCGGACTTCGTCCGCGTCCGTATCGGCATCGGCAAGCCGCCGGGGCGCCAGTCCGGCGCCGACCACGTCCTGCGCCGACCGTCCCGCCGCGACCGAGACGTCCTCGACGTCGCGGTCTCGGCGGCCGCCGATGCGGTCGAGCTGATCGCCGGGGACGGCGTCGAGGCGGCGATGAACCGCTACAACGGCACCGGCAGTCGGGACGGCGACTAAGTGGACGACGTGCCGGCACCGCTCGCCGCCCTGCCGTCCCTGCTCCGCCAGGAGACCGCGCTGGCCCGGGTCGTCGGGCTCGCCGACGCCACGCTGGCCGTTCCCGGGCCGGCCCAGGCGTTCGTGCTGGCCGGCCTGGCCCGGCTCTCGGACCGCCGCCCGCTGCTCGTCGTCACGGCCACCGCGGCCGCCGCGGCGCGGTTGGCCGGTGACCTGGCCTGCTTCGTCCCGCCCGACGACCCCTCGGCGGACGCCGGCAGCGCCGGCAGCGGTGGGGCGGGGACGCGTCACGTCGGCGCGCTCGCCGACCCGGTCGTCCTGCTCCCGGCCTGGGAGACGCTGCCGTTCGAGCGCGTCAGCCCGGACGTCGCCACGATGGGCCAGCGGATGGCCGCGCTGTGGCATTTGGGCATGGGGCATTTGGGCATGGGGCACCTGGGCACGGGGCATTTGGGTGCTGGACCCGGCATCGACGGGCTGGCGGGCCCGCGGATCGTCGTCGCGTCGGTGCGGGCGGTCCTGCAGCGGCTGGCGTCGTGGGATGAGCTGCCGCCGCCGTTGGTCGTCCGCGCCGGTGCGGTGCTCGACGCCGAGGCGACGGTGGCGGCCCTGGTGGCGGCCGGCTACCGACGCGAGCACCAGGTCGAGCACCGCGGCGAGGTGGCGGTACGCGGCGGGATCATCGACGTCTTCCCGTCGACGTCGGACCTGCCGGTCCGGATCGACCTGTGGGGCGACGAGGTCGACCGGCTGACGGTCTTCGACATCGCGGACCAGCGATCGATCGGCGACCTCGACTCCGTCGCGGTCTTCGGTTGCCGGGAGCTGCTGCCGTCGCCGGCCGTGCAGGCCCGGGCGGCGGAGCTGGTCGAGTCGGAGCCGTGGGGACGGGCCCAGTGGGAGAAGCTGGCCGACGGTCAGGTCTTCGACGGCATGGAGTCGTGGCTGCCGTGGCTGTACCCGACCGAGCACCTGCTGACCGACCTGCTCCCGCCGGAGGCCCAAGTCGTGCTGGTCGAGCCCCGGCGGGTCCGGGACCGGGCGGTCGAGCTGGCCGACGAGGAGGCCGCGTTGGCCGACACGTTGGCGGCCACCTGGGGGGCGACCCCCGGCGTCGAGCCGGGCGGCGGCACACTCGGGGCCGGCGAGCGGTTCCCCCGCCTCTACCTCCCGTTCAGCCGCTTGCTGGCCGAGAGCTCGGCGCCGCTGCTGTCGGTCGTGCCGGTGGCGGAGGGGCCGGCGACGCCGGCGATCACCGTCCGCGGCTTCGATCCGGTGGCCGGCGACCCGGGCCGCCTGGCCGGCCAGGTGACCGGCCTCGTCGATGCCGGGTACTCGGTGACGCTCTGCTCGCCGACGGACGCCGGTGCCGGACGGCTCTCGACGGTGCTCGCCGAGGAGGGCGTCGCTGCGCCGCTGGCCGGGGAGGCGGTGGCCGCGCCGGGGGTCCGGGTCGTCGCCGCACCGGTCAGCGCCGGCTTCGTCGTACCGGATGCCCGGGTGGCGGTGCTCTCGGAGTCCGACGTCACCGGCCGGCGCACGCCGCACCGACCGGCGCGTCCTCGGGCGCGGCCGACCGACGGCTTCTTCGACGACCTCGCGCCGGGCAGCTACGTCGTCCACCGCCAGCACGGCGTCGCTCGCTACGCCGGCGTGACGACGCGCACCGTCGGCGGGACGACCCGCGACTACCTCGTGCTCGAGTACCGGGGGAGCGACCGCCTCTACCTGCCGGTCGATCAGATCGAGGCGGTGACGCCGTACAGCGGCGGCGAGGCGCCGACGCTGTCGAAGATGGGCGGCGCGGACTGGCAGCGGGCCCGGGCGAAGGCCCGAGCCGCGGCCGGCGAGATCGCCGACGAGCTCGTCGACCTCTACCGCCGCCGGGCCGCCGTCGAGGGCCACGCCTTCGGGCCGGACACGCCCTGGCAGGCGGAGATGGAGGGCGCGTTCGCGTACACGCCGACCGCGGACCAACTGCGGACGGTCGCCGAGGTCAAGGCCGACATGGAGTTGGCGCGGCCGATGGACCGGCTCGTCTGTGGCGACGTCGGCTTCGGCAAGACCGAGGTCGCGGTGCGCGCCGTCTTCAAGGCCGTCCAGGACGGCAAGCAGGCCGCCGTGCTCGTGCCGACCACGCTGCTGGCGAGCCAGCACCACCAGACGTTCGCCGACCGCTTCGCCGCGTTCCCGGTCCGCGTCGAGCTCCTGAGCCGGTTCCTGTCCAACGCGCGAGGCCCGCAAGGTCGTCGAGGGCCTCGCTCGACGGCTCGGTCGACGTCGTCATCGGCACCCACCGGCTGCTCGCCCAGGACATCGCGTTCAAGGACCTCGGGCTGCTCGTCGTCGACGAGGAGCAGCGGTTCGGCGTCACGCACAAGGAGGCCGTCAAGCGACTGGCCGAAGGCGTCGACGTCCTCACGCTCACCGCCAGCCCGATCCCGCGCACCCTCGAGATGGCGCTCACCGGGATCCGCGACCTCTCGCTCGTCAACACGCCACCAGCCGACCGCCGGCCGATCCTGACGTACGTCGGCGAGCAGGACGAAGCCGCGGTGTCCGAGGCCATCCGGCGCGAGCTCCTCCGCGAGGGGCAGGTCTTCTACGTCCACAACCGCGTCGCCGACATCGATGCGGCCGCCCGCCGGCTCAGCCGCGCTCGTGCCGGAGGCCCGGGTGGCGATCGCCCACGGCCAGATGGACGAGGGCAGTCTCGAGCAGGTCGTCCTCGACTTCTGGGAGCGCCAGTACGACGTGCTCGTCTGCACGACGATCATCGAGTCGGGCATCGACATGCCGTCGGTCAACACGCTCGTCGTCGACCGGGCCGACCGGCTCGGGCTCGGCCAGCTCCACCAGATCCGCGGCCGCGTCGGGCGGAGCAACCAGCGGGCGTACGCCTACCTCTTCCACCCGGCCGACCAGGTGCTCTCCGAGCAGGCCTACGAGCGGCTGCGGACGGTCGGCGAGCACACCGAGCTCGGATCGGGCTTCAAGATCGCCATGCGCGACCTCGAGATCCGTGGCGCCGGCAACCTGCTCGGGCAGGACCAGTCCGGCCACATCGCGGCCGTCGGCTACGACCTCTACGTCCAGCTCGTCGCCGAGGCGGTCGCCGAGGCCCGCGGCGAGCCGCGGCCGACGCCGCCGACCATTTCGCTCGACGTCCCCGGCGACGCCCACCTGCCGGCCGACTACGTCGCGGCGGAGGACGCCCGGGTCGAGGGCTATCGGCGGCTGGCGTCGGTGGCGACGGCCGCCGACGTCGACGACATCGCCGACGAATGGGCCGACCGGTTCGGGCCGCTGCCCGGGCCGGCCGAGGGGCTGCTGGCGCTGGCCCGCCTGCGCGTCGCCTGCCTCGCCGTCGGCGTGACCGACGTCGCCGTCCAGCCGGCCCGGGTCGGCGGTGCGCGCCACCCGGTCGCCCGGCTCTCGCCGCTCGCGCTGCCGGCCAGCGCCCAGGTGCGGTTGCGCCGGGTCGCGCCCGGCGCGACGTACCGGGAGGAGCAGCGCCAACTCGTCGTCCCGCTCGACGGCGACGGCCGTCCGGCCGACGCCCTCCGATCGCTGCTGGCCGAGCTCGTCCCGGTCGATTCGGTCGCCGGGGAGTGAGCCGGTAGCATGCCCGGCGCGTGAAACGCCTCTTGGTCCTCATCGCCGCCGTCGCCGCCGTCGTGGCCGCCGCCGCCTTCACCGTGCCGTCCAACGCCGCCAGCATCAACGGCTCCCAGATCAGCCAGCAGACGCTCAACGAGAACCTCTCGGTGATCGCCCAGAGCGAGGGCTTCCAGTGCTATCTGTACGCCTCGGAGGCACTCTCGGGGACCACCCAGTCCGGGAACTTTCCGATCGAGGGCGTCGGCGTGCCGGCCGGGACGACGAACCCGTCGACGTTCAACGCGTTGTTCACCCGGTACTGGTTGAGCGAGCTGCTCAACGACCAGCTCGTTGCCCAGGTCGTGGCCGACGAGCACCTGACGGTGACGCCGGCGTCCCAGGCGATCGGGCGTGTGGTCCTCGCGCAGCAGATCGACAGCGTCGTCAGCTCCGCCGAGTCGAGCGGCATCAACTGCCCGCCGACCAGCTCGATCCTGGCATCGCTGCCGACCGCGTTCGTGGACCAGCTCGCCGAGGCCGTAGCCGAACAGGACCTGCTCTTGAGCCACGCCGCCGGGTACAGCCTGGCCACCGCCGGGCTGACCCGTTACTACGCGCTGCACCGGACCGACTTCACCAAGCTCTGCTTCAGCTACGTCCTCTTCACGTCGTCCGCCGATGCCACCGCGGCCCAAGCCAAGGTGGCCGCCGGCGCAGCGTTGACATCGGTCGGGACCGTGACGCCGATCGGCTGCGGTCTCCGGACCACCGCGGCGAGCGAGCTGCCGAGCGGGGTCGCGGACCTCCCGGTCGGCCAGGTGTCGCAGCCGGCGTCCCTCGGCAATGGACAGTACGCCCTGTTCGAGATGACGAGCCAGCAGGCTTCCGTCTTCGTCCGATCCACAGTCGAAACGGCTGTGCTGAACGCCGGGCAGACGAAGGCGGCAGTGACGCTCCGGGCCGCCGCCAAGCGGGCCCAGGTCACCGCCGACCCCCGCTACGGCCGGCCCAGGCCCGGGTCGATCGCCCTGCTGCCGCCGGCCAGTCCGTCCGAGTCATTCGTCCTGAACCCGTCGGCCAACCAGCCGGCCGTCACCGGTTCGGCGTCGGCCGGCTGACGAGGTGGCGGCGGTCGACGAGGCCGAGCCCCGAGGGCCCCTGCCGCGAGTCACCGTCGTCGGCCTCGGCCCGGCCGGACCGGATCTACTGACGGCGGCCGCGGTCGAGCTGCTCGCGTCGGCGTCGACCGCGTTCTTGCGAACCGACCGACACCCGGCCGCCGCGGCGCTCGGCGCCGTTGCGTCGTTCGACGGTCACTACGAGGCCGCGGACTCCTTCGACGACGTCTACGCCCGCATCGTCGAGGATCTCGTGGTCGCGGCCGCGGCGGCCGAACGGGGTGAGCCCGTCGTCTACGGCGTCCCCGGCTCACCGCTGGTCGCCGAGCGCACGGTCGAGCTCCTCCGGGCCGACCCGCGGGTGGCCGTGACCGTCGTCCCGGCGCTCTCGTTCCTCGACCTCGCCTGGGCTCGGCTCGGTGTCGACCCCGTCGCGGCCGGCGTCCGGCTGGTCGACGGCACCCGGTTCGAGACGGAGGCCGCCGGCGAGCGGGGACCGCTGCTCGTCGCCCAGTGCTGGTCGACCGACGTGCTCTCGGCGATCAAGCTGTCCGTCGACGTCGATCGCCTCCCGCCCGGCCAGCCGACGCCGACCGCCACCGTCCTGCACCACCTCGGACTGGCCGACGAGCAGGTCGAGACCGTCGAGTGGGACGACCTCGACCGGGCCGTCGCGCCTGACCACCTGACGTCGGTCTGGATCCCGTCGCTGGTCGTGCCCGTGGCCGGCGACCTCGTCGCCCTCGACCAGCTCGTCCGCCGGCTGCGGCAGGACTGCCCGTGGGACCGTGAGCAGACGCACGCGTCGCTGACCCGCCACCTGCTCGAGGAGTCGTACGAGGTGATCGACGCGATCGACGAGCTGACCCGGGCCGAGGCGGCCGGTGACGGGCCGGCCGACGCCGGTGACGGGCCGGCCGACGACGCCGATAACGGCGACGGTGCGGTGGCCGACGCGGTCGACCACCTCGAAGAGGAGCTCGGCGATCTCCTGTTCCAGGTCTACTTCCACTCGTGCCTGGCCGCCGAGGAAGGCCGGTTCACGCTGGCCGACGTCGCCCGCGGCGTCCACGACAAGCTGGTCGTTCGCCATCCGCACGTCTTCGGCGACGTCGTGGCCGACGACGCCGGCACGGTGATCGGCAACTGGGAGCAGATCAAGAAGGCCGAGAAGGGCCGCGAGAGCGTGACCGACGGCATTCCGGCCGCCCTGCCGGCCCTGGCGCTGGCAGCCAAGCTGGCTCGCAAAGCCGGGTCGGTGCCGGGCGCCGAGCGGCCCGGGTTCGACGCCGAACGGGAACGGGCCGAGACCATCTTGGCCACCCTGCCGGGGCCAGGCACGGCTCCCGGCCACGACCCGGCGGTGGGCCAGACAGCGCCTCGCCCTGAGGCACCGGTCGATATGACCGACGCGGTCGGCGAGCTCCTGTTGGCCGTGACCAACGTCAGCCGGCTCCTCGGGGTCGACCCCGAGGACGCGCTGCGGGCGGCCGCCAACCGGTTGCGGGCACGAATTCGAGCGGTGGAGCACGGATCGAGGGGGGTCGGGTGACGGCGGAAGTGGTGGACGATGACGAGCGGGCGGACGGCCCGAGGGCCACTCCGGCGACGCATCGCCGCCGCGCTCGCCGTGGTTGGCAGTGGTGGTTGATCGCCGGCCTCCTGACCGTGGCCGCCGTGGCGACCAGCGTCGCCCTCGGCGGCCACCGGCGTCACAACCCCCAGTTGGACGTGGCCGACGAAGGGGCGCACTACGCCTACGTCGTCACACTGCGAGCGGGGCACGTGCCGGCCTGGGGCGACCAGCTGACCCGGTCGGACCGCGAGCTCGTGGACTGCCTGGCCGTCGTCCCGGCGCCGCCCGTCCGGTGCGGAGGGAAGCCGGTCGCGGCGTCCCACTACGCCGCCGGGGGCTACGACTACGAGGCGCAGCAGCCACCACTGGGGTACCTCCCGTTCGTGCTCACGGCCAATCCGGCGGCGCCGCCAACCGTGGCGATCACCGACGCCCGGCACGGCGGGATCATCTGGGTTGCCGTCTCGGGGGTCCTGCTCCTGCTGTTCGCCGTCGTGGACGGGCTGTCCCTGCTGGCGCTGGCCGCCCTCCTCGCCACCTGCCTGCTCGATCCAGTCTTCGCCTACTCGGCCGGAACCGTCAACAACGACGCGGCTGGCGTCGCCGCGGGAGCAGTGGCGCTCCTGGCCTGGTCACTGGCCCGCCAACGCCCGCGGTGGGGGTGGTGGCTGGGCTTGATCGCCGGCGTCCTCATCGGCCTGACCAAGGGCACGTTCGTGGTTGTTCCGTTCGCCCTCCTGATCGGGGCGGCCGTCGAGGAGTACCGGTCGCTGACCTCGCTCCGGGAGATCTGGGAGGCCGTGAAGCGGCAGGCGGCGACGGTCGTCATGTTCGTCGCCACCATCGTGGCCTTCGCCGGCTGGACGGAGGTGCAACGCCTGCGGGCCGGGGTCCCGTCGTCGGTCGTCCTCCACGCCCTGCTCGGGTTCACCCACATCGGCACGCTCCAACCCAGCACGGTGAGCAGCGGGATCACCGGCGTGTTCACCCTGTTCCGGCCGTACTACCCGTACGACGGGCTCAACCTGGTGTGGGACATCGCGGCGTTCGGCATCCTCGTCGGGATCCTCTGCCTCCCCCTTGCCGGCCGGCTGGACCCGCCGGCCCTCCGCCTCCGTGGGCTCTCGGCCGGCGTGCTGATCGCCCTGGCCGCCATCGCGCTCGGCTGGCCGCTCCTGGTGTTCGTACAGGGTCACTACAACTTCCCGGCCAACGTCCGGTACGCCATCCCGGCCCTGCCCGTCGTCGGCTACCTGATCGTCCGGGGGTGCCGGCGGTTCGGCCTCGTCGCCGTCGGCCTCGTGTTGCCCGTAGGCTGTGCAGTGCTCCAGCTGGCCATCGGCAAGTACTGACCGTCGACCGCACGCTGGGCACGACCCGCTCATGCCCTCGACCCAGCGTCACGATCACGAGCCGACGGGGTTGCTCTTCGACCTCGACGGCGTCCTCTGGGACACCTCACCGGTGCACGACCGGGCCTTCCGCGCCGTCTGTGACGAAGAGGGGTTGGCGCCGGTCGACTACGGGCGGCTGGCCGGCCGGCCGACGACGGCGGCGTGGGAGCTGATCCTGACGGAGAACGGCCGCGCTGGCGAGGACGACGGGATTGCGGCGCTCACGGCGCGCAAGCAGGCGCTCGCCCGGGCGTGGATCCGGGACGACCCGCCACTGTCCCCGGAGATCGGGCTGGTGGCGGCGGTGGCCGAGGCGGCGGTGCCGATCGGGCTGGTCACCGGCTCGTCGCCCGGCACGGTCGCCATCTTCCTCTCGGCCAGCGGGCTACCCTTTGGCGCCGTGGTGACCGCGGGATCCGTCGCATCGGGCAAGCCCGGCCCCGAGCCGTACCTGTTCGCCGCGGCGGCGCTCGATTTGGCGCCCGCCAACTGCTGGGTCCTCGAGGACAGCCGACAAGGGCTCGAGAGCGGCATCGCCGCCGGGGCCCGCACGGTCCACCTCGCCGCGTCCGGACCGGGCTGTGCCGAGCCGCACGCCGGCGCCGCCGGCTGTGTCGGGACCATCGACGAGTTCCTCCGGCTCGCCGGGGTCCGGTGACGACGTGACGACGGCGGTGGTCCCGGCGGCCGGTCAGGGGAGCCGATTGGGCCGCCCCGAGCCGAAGGCGCTGGTGGACCTGGGGGGTCAGACGCTCCTCGGCCGCGTGCTGTGGGCGGTGGAGCCGAGTGTCGACGGGATCGTGCTGGTGGTCCGGCCGGGCACGGAGCAGCTCTTCGAGGACGAGCTCCGACGGCTCGGATGGTCCAAGCCGGCCGACGCTGGCCGTCCAGCCCGAAGCTACGGGCAGCGCCGACGCGGTCGCCGTCGGCCTCGAGGCGGTGGCGCCGGACGAGCCGTGTGTGGTCGTCTGGGCCGACCAGGTCGGCGTGAGCCGAGGGACGATCAGCCGGGTGGCGGACGAGCTCGACCGAGGTTTCGCCGGGCTCGTCCTCCCGCTCGTCGAGGTCCCGCGGCCGTACGTCTGGTTCAGCGGTGAGGGGGCCCGCCTCGCCGTGTTCGCGCCGGCGGGACGGCGACGAGTCCCCGGCTATCGGACGGAGTGACGTCGGCACCTTCGGCTTCGTGGCGGCGGCCGGGCTGGCGATCATCGCCGACGAGATGGCCGGCTGGACGGATCCGGACCGGGAGCGCGACTTCGTCTACGTCCTGCCGCCGATGGCCCGGCGGCACGGCGTCCGGATCGTCGACGTCGACGATCCCGGTGAGGCGCTCGGGGTGAACGACCCGACCCAGCTGCAGCAGGCCCGGCGGGCGATGAGCGCGAGCGGGACCGGGTGACGATGACCGAGGTCGTCGTCTTCTCGGGCGGTCGGGGGGCGACGACGATCCTGACTGCGCTGGCCCGGACGCGCAACGTCCGGTTGACGGTGGTCGTCAACGCGTACGACGCCGGTCTCTCGACCGGGAGGGTCCGGCGAGCCGTGCCCGGGATCCTCGGCCCGAGCGACATCCGCAAGACCTGCGGGACGTTGGTCGAGGCCGGCGGCAGCGAGGCGGCGCGCTGGTTGGCCGGCCTCCTCGAGGCGCGGCTCGGCGGCCGCCGGTCGGGTGATCGGTCGGGCGAGCACGCGGCCCAGGCGCAGTTCGATGCCCTCCTCGACGGACGGCTGGAGGAACTGGGCGAGGTGCTCCTCCCGCTCGTCCGACGGTTGACCCTCGAGACCTGGTCGGAGCTGCGCGATCAGCTCACGGCGTTCCGCAAGTTCCTGATCTCCACCGGCGAGCCGTTCTCCTTCGACGACCTCGCCATCGGGAACGCCGTCCTGGCCGGGATGTTCGTCGGCACCGACTTCAACCGGGCCGTGGACGCCTACCAGCACCTCTTCGGCCTCCAAGACCAGCGCGTCCTGAACGTGTCGACGGGCGAGAACCTCTGGTTGGCCGCTCGGGCCGGTGCCTACGTCTGCCCGGACGAGGGGACCTTGGTCGCCGAAGTGCCCCCGGCGCCGATCGACGACCTCTTCCTGCTGCCCAAGGCGGCCTACGACGAGTTGCTGGCGGACCGGACGACGTGGCACGCCGCCGAAGGGCTGGTGGCCGAGCTGGCCGGAGCCGAGGTCCTGCCCGACGTCCATCCTGGGGTGGCGGCGGCGATCGCCGATGCCGACGTCATCGTCTACGGCCCCGGGACGCAGCACTCGTCGCTCTTCCCGAGCTACCTGACGGTCGGCGTGGGAGAGGCGATCCGAGCCAACGACTCGGCCGAGAAGGTCTTCGTGGCGAACATCACGAGGGACCACGACCAGCACCCGGCCGAAAGCGTCACGGACACCTTGGCCAAGTTCCGGTACTTCATGAGCCGCCGGAACACCGTGGCCTTGGAGGACACCGACCTCATGACCAGCGTCCTGGTCAACGACGGCGACGCCGAGCTGCTGGGACATCTGCGCCAGTCGATCCGCACCCGACCGGCCGTCTGGGCCGACCCGAGCGGCCGCCATTCGGGATCGGCCGTCAAGGAGGAGATCGCCGAGCGCGGTGCGGCTGCAGAGCGGCGAGCACCTGTCGGGCGACTTGGGGTTGCTGACCGTCGTCGTCCCGGTTCTGGACGAGGCCCCTCGCATCGGGGCGGTCCTCCAACAGCTCCGCTATCTCGATCTCGGACCGCACGGGCTCGTCCACGAGATCGTCGTCATCGACGGCGGCTCCACCGACGGGACGCTCGAGCTGCTCCGAGCCGAGTCCGACATCCGCGTCGTCGAGGCGCGCTGCCGTGGCCGGGGCGAAGCCCTCCACCGGGGGCTCGAGCACGCTCGCGGCGAGTACGTCGTGGCGTTCCCGGGCGATGGCGAGTACGACGTGGCCAGCATCGGCCGAGTCGTGGCCGAGCTCCGCAAGGAGAGCGACAACGTCGTGCTGGCGTCGCGCACGCTCGGTGGTTCGAGCGCCCGCACCCGGCTCCGGGCCGTCTACGGCGAGAACCGGCTCCTCTATGTGCTCAGCCACTGGGGCGGGATCCTCGTGACGCTGTTGTTGATGCTCCGGTTGGACCGGATCGTCAGCGATCCGCTGTCGGGTGTCCGCGGGGCGCGGCGCGACGTGTTCCGGACCCTCGACAATCCCGGCCGCGGCCTCGACTACGACGTGACCTGGGTGAAGCGGGCCGTCGAAGACGGGCGGCGGGTCACCGAGGTACCGGTCGACTACCAGCCGAGGAGCTGGCGGGACGGGAAGAAGACGGATATCTGGGACGGACTGAAAGCGTTGCGAGCGGTGTTCGGCGGAATGAAGGGATCGACGCATGACGGTTCGACTGTCGGTGGTGGTGCCGGCGTACAACGAGGAGGCCAGGGTCGGTGACCTGGTCCGATCACTCGAAGAGAGCCTGAGCGCTCTCGGCGACGAGCAAGAGATCATCGTCGTCGACGACGGCTCGTCCGACGGTACGGCGGCACGGGTCGCCGAGACCGGCGTGCGATTGGTCAGGCACGACCGCAACCAGGGGAAGGCCGCGGCGGTGCAGACCGGCCTGGCGGCCTCGGTCGGCGCGTACGTCGCCGTCCTCGACGCCGACCTCGAGTACTTCCCGGCCGACCTCGTCCCGATGCTCGAGCAGGCCGAAGCGGCCGGGACGGTCGCCGTCTACGGCAGCCGGTACCGCGAGCCGCAAAACTTCCGACCCGGCGCCGCCGGGCGGGTCCGGGTCCTCGAAGACCAAGAGCTCAGCTCCTGGGTCGCCAACTGGGTACTGACCGGCTTGGTCGTTGGTCTCTACGGCAAGGTCATCACCGACACGCTGACCGGGCTCAAGCTCTACCCCGGGCCCTTCCTCCGGGCCCAGCACCTGACCTCGGTGGGGTTCGAGGGCGATCACGAGATCACCGGGAAGCTGATCAAGGCGGGCATCCCGATCCTCGAGATCCCGATCGCCTATGCGCCGCGCGGTCGCGACGAGGGGAAGAAGATCGGACCGCGTGACGGGGTCAAGGCGATCACCACCTTCGTCGGGCAGCGGTTCGCCGGGGACAGGGCGACGAGCGAGCCCTTTCAGAACGCGGCGGCCGACCCCGCCCTGATGCGGGTGGCGGCGTCAGCTGCCCGCGTGTTCCGCTCGGTGGGCCCGGTTCGCCGAGCCGCTACGCTGACGGGCCAGATCGCCGACTACACGACGTGGCAGATCGACCACTTCGGGACCGACTGGCGGCTCGTTGCCCGCCGGGAAGAGCTCTGGCACCAGATGGCGGAGCGGCTCCGCCCGACACGGCCGGTCCTCGTCATCGAACTGGGCGTGGCGTGGGGTTACGCGACGCACTACTGGCTCGATTCGTTGGTCGCCGAGCGGTCGGATCTCGAGTGGCACGGCTTCGACCGGTTCACGGGGTTGCCGCGTGCCTGGCGGCGGTTCCCGGCCGGCGCGTTCGCGGCCGACGGCCCGCCGGCCATCGACGACCCGCGAGTGCACTGGTACGTCGGCGACGTCGAGGACACCCTCGAAGAGCTCGACCTGTCGGCCTACCCCGATCACCAGAAGCTCGTCCTGTTCGACCTCGACCTCTACGGGCCGACGGCTGTCGCCTGGCAGAAGCTCGCACCGGTGCTGGGGCCGGGTGACCTGCTCTACTTCGACGAAGCGCTCGACATGGACGAACGGCGGGTGCTCGACGAGGAGGTCCTCCCGAGCGGCACGTACGACCACCTCGGCAGCACGTCGCTGTCCCTGGCGTTGGAGGTCACGAGCCTGGTCGCTCGGGTTCCTCGCCGCTGATGGGTACTGCCGCCGATAGCTAACATGGCCGGTCGGCGGCGGTCCCCAGACCAGACGATCCAACACCATGACGACGCCCACCCCCACCAACCGGTCCAGAGTCGCGGTGATCGGCGCCGGCTACGTCGGCCTGCCGACGGCGGCCGTCCTCGCCCACCTCGGCCATCAGGTGGTCTGCGCCGAGAGCGACCCGTCGCGCTTGGGCGCCCTCGAGCGCGGCGAGATCCCGATCGTCGAGCACGGGCTCGAGGAGCTGGTCCACGAAGGCACGAGCCGGGGGGCGCTCCGCTTCGTCGCCGGCGCGACGGAGGCGGTCGCCGACGCCACGTTCGTGTTCCTCTGCGTCCCGACGCCGCAAGGTGACGACGGCTCGGCCGACCTGAGCGCGGTGGAGGCGGTCGCTCGCGAGGTGGCGCCGCACCTGTCGGCCGGCGCCGTGATCGTCAACAAGTCGACGGTGCCGGTCGGTACGGCGCTACTGGTCGAGCGGGTCACCGATCGCCAGGATGTCGCGGTGGTCTCGAACCCCGAGTTCCTACGGGAGGGCACGGCGGTCTCCGACAGCCTGCACCCCGAACGGATCGTCGTCGGCGCCGACGACAAACGGGTAGCGGCGAGTGTCGGTGCGCTCTTCAGCGGAACCCGGGCACCGCTCATCGTGACCGACACGACGACCGCGGAGACGATCAAGTACGCCTCCAACGCCTTCTTGGCCCTCAAGATCAGCTACGTCAACGCCCTTGCCGGTCTGTGCGAGGCCGTCGGTGCCGACGTCCGCGACGTCGTGCTCGGACTCGGCTACGACCGACGCATCGGCTTCGAGTCCTTGCGCCCCGGCCCCGGCTGGGGCGGCTCATGCCTGCCCAAGGACACGGCGGCCCTCCTGCACATTGCCGAGTCGGCCGGCTACGACCTCCCGCTCGTCCGCGAGGCGGTCGTCGTCAACGACACTCAGAAGACACGGGTCGTCGCCAAGATCCTCGGCGACCGGTCGCCCCTCGGGCTCCGGGTCGGCGCGTGGGGGCTGACGTTCAAGGCGGGGACCGACGACCGGCGTGAGTCGCCGGCGGTCGCCATCGTCCGCCGGCTGGTCGACGCCGGCGCCGTGGTGACGGCGTTCGACCCCACCGTCCCGCCCGGGATCGCCGCCGACGACCTCGTCGGTGTGACCGTCTGTGCGGACGCCTACGAGGCCGCCCGGGGCACGGACGTGGTGACGGTGCTCACCGAGTGGCCGGAGGTCCGCACGCTGGACTTCGGCAAGGTACGCGAGCTGATGGTCGGTGAACGCATCGTCGACGCGCGCAACCTGCTCGATCCGACGGCGCTGCGACGCCTCGGCTTCGAGTACGCCGGCATCGGCCGGTCCTGAGAGCAGCTGACCGGCCGGTGGGCGGAGGTCTCGGCAGCGAGGCCACCACCGTCTGACATTGCGGTCTCGGCCGGTGGTGGATTGCACTACGGCGTCTTTCTGCGGGCGGGGTTATAGGTGGGACTGGCGAAATCCGTCAGAGAGGCTCCGCGACGCGGTCGCTTTGCCGAGGTGCGCGCGATCGTTTCCCTAGCTGGATTCGCCACGAGAGTGCCGTTCGCTCGACCGTGAGGTGCAATATGAGGGCAGTCGCGAACGTCAGCACAGCGGCGACGAGAAGTCGGGTCAAATAGGGGGACCGAGGAATTCCGGATTCGACCGATACCAGGATTGCCGAATGACAGAGGTAGACGGGGAACGTCAGTGCCCCGATCCAGTACAGGGTGCGTGATCTAAGACGGGATCTGGTCGATGCCGGACGCAGGTTCGCCGCGTCATTCGATGCCTCCATTCCAAGGAGGACGGGAAGCAAGAACAGCGCCACAATGGCCGGCATAACGACGGCGAAGAACTTCTGAATCCCGACGTCTCCGAGTTCCATAGCGCGGTACGACACATACGCGTATACCAAATATATTACCAACAGTATAGGAGCCCAAATTCGTCGGAGAATTCCAGACAGTCTCTGGATATTGGGACGAATCCAACTAGTGACGAATCCCAAGATGAAAAGATCAATATTTCCATATAGTGGGGTATAGACGAAAGGATTCCACCCAACGATACCATCATGCCGAACCCAGAGAATCCAACGTATACCCACCCCGGCGACCACCACGACCACCACGGCTACGGGAAGTATTGCCTTTCGACGAAACAGAAAGAAACAGACGAGCGCGGCGATAGGAGCTACAAGATAAAACTGCCACTCGGTGGAGAGGCTCCAGAAAGAATCCGAGCCCTTCCGGGCTGAGGATCCCGTTGAAGGTGAAAGAGGTCGTTCGGGTGATGAGATCGGGCTGTCCGATCCAACTGGGTGCCTGCAAGACTATGATAGCTGCCGCTACGACGAGAGATAGCGGAACAATGCGAAGGAATCGATTCCGTAGATAGTGGCTGATCCCTCTTCTATCTAGTGGATACTTACCTGACTTGAAGCCCTTTCCCATAAGGTAACCCGAGAGAGTAAAGAAGAGGATCATCCCCAGCCATGCCGGCGAGAACGCAATCCATGCCCACCTCGACCCTCCCCATTGGAAATCGTGCTTGAACACAATTCCGGTGTGCATCACGAAAACCAGGGCAGCGGCGATGCCTCGAATCAAGAGGAGCCAGTCGGTTCGTTGCCCTCGTTCGTTAACTGGAACGGTATCGGCGTCGTTCCGTTGTTGTGGATATCCATGACTCGGTTTAAAGGCCCAGTACAGTGCGATGCCGTACAGCCCGTAGAGAGCAAGGATTTCAAACAACAACGGAACCCAATCACCTGGCGTCACGTACGTTGCGGTGAGATAGGCGAGCCCAAAAGGGGCGACTCCGGCAGCGACGAAGGCAATGCCACGGCGGGTCGGGACGAACGGGTTCGAGGGCCGATCCAGCGCGCGCCCAGTTCCGTTCGTCGGAGTTCCTGTTTCTCGGCGGTGGGGCACGGTCGCGGATGGCCCCCCTGGCCGCCGAACTTCACCACCCTCGTGGTCGACGGTCAGCTCGTCCGTCATCCGGAGGCGCTCACGACAGAGGACGACACCCGTCCGGCTTTGGGCGACTGGGTGGTCCGTCGTACCGCCGGCTCGGACGGCGCCACCGGCGGGGTACGGAACACTCGGGCATCGTGGCAGATAGGGAGACGGATGCGCCAGCGAATGGTCGGTCCAGGCCACTGAGGCGCCGGTCGCCGCGTCCCCCTCGGCCTATCGGCCAGCGGATAGCCTTGTGGATCGGCGCCCACCAGGGACGGCGCCGAGGGAGTGAGCACCGTGAGCACCATCGAGTACGTCGTCGGCCGCGAGGTCCTCGACTCCCGGGGCAACCCGACGGTCGAGGTCGAGGTCGTCCTGGACTCCGGGGCCCGGGGTCGGGCCATCGCCCCGTCCGGGGCGTCGACCGGCATACGCGAGGCGGTCGAGCTGCGCGACGGCGGCGAGCGGTTCGGCGGCAAGGGCGTTCTCAAGGCCGTCGCCAACGTCGACGGGGAGATCAACGAGACGCTCGTCGGCTACGACGCGCTCGACCAGCGGGCGGTCGACCTGGCCCTCGTCGACCTCGACGGCACGCCGGACAAGGGCCGCCTGGGGGCCAACGCCATGCTGGCCACCTCGCTGGCCGTGGCCAAGGCCGCGGCGGCGGAGCTGGAGATCCCGCTCTACCGGGCCGATCGGCGGGGCCAACGCCCACGTCCTGCCGGTGCCGATGCTCAACGTCGTCAACGGCGGCGCCCACGCCCGGAACTCGATCGACTTCCAGGAGTACATGCTCATGCCGGTCGGCGCGGCGTCGTTCAGCGAGGCGCTGCGGTGGGGCACCGAGACGTACCACGCCCTCAAGAACGTGCTGGCCGAGCGGGGCCTGTCGACCGGCGGTGGGCGACGAGGGCGGGTTCGCCCCCGACCTGCCGTCCAACGAGGAGGCGATCACGCTGCTGCTCGAGGCGATCGACGCGGCCGGGCGGACGCCGGGCGACGAGATCGCCATCGCCCTCGACCCGGCGACGAGCGAGCTCTGGAAGGACGGCGCGCTACCAGCTGGCCGGCGAGGGCCGGACCCTGACCTCGTCCGAGCTCGTCGCGTACTGGGCCGACCTGGTCGACCGGTACCCGATCGTCTCGATCGAGGACGGCATGGCCGAGGAGGACTGGGACGGCTGGGCCGAGCTGACGGCGGCCATCGGCGACCGCGTGCAGCTGGTCGGCGACGACCTGTTCGTCACGAACGTCGAGCTGATCGAACGTGGCATCGCGTCGAACGTCGCCAACGCGGTGCTGATCAAGCTGAACCAGATCGGCACGCTGACCGAGACGCTCGACGCGGTCGGGCTCGCCACCCGGTCGGCGTACCGCTCGGTGATCTCCCATCGGTCCGGCGAGACCGAGGACACGACGATCGCCGACCTCGCGGTCGCCACGAACGCCGGGCAGATCAAGACCGGTGCCCCGTGCCGGTCCGACCGGGTGGCCAAGTACAACCAGCTCCTGCGGATCGAGGAGGATCTCGGCGGGTCGGCCAGCTTCGGCGGTGCCGACGCGCGTAGCCGGCGGACGCAGTGCCCACGCCTGATCGTCGCCGTCCGGCGTCGCCAGCGACTGGCCGCAGCGCTAGTTCTCCAGTGAGCCCGAGCGGGGCCGCAGGGGCCCGGTCGACTGCTCGGTCGAAGTCGGCCGCTCAACCAAAGTCGACTGCCCAGCCAAGGGCGACTGGAAAGCCGAAGTCGGCCGCTCAGCCAAAGTCGACTTCGCAGCCGCCGAGCCGGACCGATCGCCGGCACGCGGCGAGATGCGAGACGGAACCGGGTGATGTTGATCGGGGCCGCGGTCGTCTCCGTCATCATCGTCGCCGCCTGGTTCCCGGCGTCCGCGCTCTACCACCAGCACGAGCAGCTGGGCGCCAGCACGGCCCAGCTCACCGAGCTGCGGCAGCAGGACAAGGCACTCGACCAGGAGCGGAAGAGCCTGACCAGCCCGGCGGAGATCGCCCGGATCGCCCGGCAGCAATACGGCCTGGTGACGTCCGGGCAGACGGCGTACGAGGTGCTGCCGCCGAGCGACGGTTCCGGCTCCAACGCCCCGGACGCTGGCGACCCCGGATTGAGCGGGCCCGTCACGCCGTCGGGGGAGTCCGAGCTCCCGGACGGCGCCAATAACCACCCGTCGTCCGGTGCGGCGAACACGGGTACGTCCGGCGGCTCCCCCAGTTCGGGCGGCAGTACCGGCGGCCGCTCGGGCCAGGGCGGGTCTGCGTCGGCCAAGGGGTCAACAGGCGGCGACGGCTCGACCGCGTCCAGCGTCGGTGGTCGAATCCTCCAGACGCTCGAGTTCTGGCGTTGAACCCTTCGCCGGACGCCCCGTCCGGCGCGTCGACCGGTGACGTCGACGTGGTGACCCGATTGCTCGGCCGCCGCCCGGCCGGCGACTTCACGGTGGCCGTCCGTCAGACGGACGGTTCTCCGGTAGTAATCGTCAATACGCCCTTCCTGGCCGATGGGACGCCGATGCCCACCCGCTACTGGTTGGTCGATCCGGCGCTGCGGGAAGCGGTGAGCCGGTTGGAGTCGACCGGGGGTGTCCGCCAGGCCGAAGCCGAAGTCGACCCGGAGGCGCTGGAAGCGGCCCATGCCCGTTATGCGGCCGAGCGGGACGCCGTCGTGGCCGACGGCTACCTCGGACCCCGGCCTTCGGGCGGCGTGGGCGGTACGCGCCGGGGAGTGAAGTGTCTCCACGCCCATCTGGCCTGGTGGCTGGCCGGCGGGGACGATCCGGTCGGGGAGTGGGTGGCCGATCGGATGGGTCTCGGCGCGCCGGGAAGGTAGCGACGACCGCCGGGTTCTTCCTCGGCGCTGGCGGGACCGCCATACCGGCTTGGTTATTGTTGCGGCATCGTTTCGGGCACGCACACGGGTCAACGCTTCCGCTCGTTGGGGTTGAAGTCGACGGGCTTTGTTGTCGTGGACGATCCCGAAGTGGAACTGACCGGGGACACCGTAGAGCGTCACCTCGCCGGGCTACGGGAGCACCCTGAGGCGGTACTTTCCCTGGCTGCCTTGTCGCCCCACGAGCGAGCTCGGGTGGGGCGGCTCGATGGTTGGGTGTCTCGGATCGACGGCCGGGGGGCAGACCTCGTCGACGGACGGGCCCTGGCCCGCAGGCTCCTCTTCTGCGGTGGAGCGCCATCTTCCGTCCCGCCGGTAGTGATGGTTCGGACCGCTGCCCTGGGCGGCGTTGAAATGGCCAGTGAAGGCCACCAGACGGATGACCGCCAGAGGGACGTGTCTCAATCCGCCGTCGGCTGGTACATCCGGCTGCTCGAGCTGCTGGTGCAGGGGCCGGCGTGGCTGGATCCAGTCCCCGGCGGAACCGGTCGACGTCTCGATACCGGCCGGAGTGTATGGGAAGACTGGACATGCGTCGTAGCTGCCGGCGAACGACTCGGCCTCCTAGACGAGCCCGGCGACGGGGCCCGAGTGTTGGTGGGCCGCACCCGCCGGGGTGCGAGGTTGTTGCGCCCGGAGGGGGTTGAGCGCCCGGGACTCGGATCGGCGATCGGCGACCAGGATCAGTTGGTTCGGCAGTTGACGAGTCTTTGGCACGCGGCCTCGACCGATGATGCGAGTGATCGCCTGGCGCTTCGTGCTGTGGTTGTTGCCGAGGACACTGACGACCCATTGGTAGCGGCCACCGCCGGTCGGGCAGCGTTACTGGCTCGACAGGCGGTCATTGCGTCTATCGATTCCTGGAGCGACTACGACGCGGACGATCTATTGCCCGGGGACGCTTCGCTCGCGGCCGTGATCCTGCGCCCTGGCGAGGAGTTGGAGGTGCTCGACTCCATCCAGCTTGCCGCTTGGCTGGGCCAGGACAGTGGCCAGCGCTACGGGCAGGTTGCCACTCCTGAGGGGGTGGAGCACAGACTCGTCCGGTCGGCCAACGAGTCGGGTGCAGAGAAGAAGGCCGGTCCCGACGGAGACTTCGTTTGCTCGCTTCGCGCGGTAACGGCCGGGCGAGACCCGGTTGTCGACTGGTGGCCACGGCCCGTCCGCTCGTCACCGCACGGACCGCTGGACACCTTCATCATCGTCGCGCCGGACTATACGGACGCTCACGCCGGAGTCGTGGCTCTTCATCGGCTGTGCGACCGATTGAACGGTCTCGGTTATTCGGCGTACATTCACCCCATCGGACCCAAGGCGGTGACCCGGCCGGGGTGGCTGACGCCGCTGCTCCGAGGGCGCGCCCTGCCGAATGCCGTGGTCGTCTATCCGGAGATCGTCACGGGCAACCTGTTGGGCGTCGATCGCGTGGTCCGGTGGTTGCTCAACCGACCGGGGACGTTCACGGGGAACGCCATGGATGCAGGTCCGCACGACCTGGTGGTCTCGTTCAGCCCTCAGGTCAGCGCCGAATACCCCTTGTTGAACGTTCCGCTCGTCGATCCAACCCAGTTCTTCCCGAAGGACGTCCCCGGAAAGGGTGGTCTGCTGTGGATAGGAAAGGGTGTGCTGCCGGACGACTTCGAGCGATCGGCGGCGCACCTCGTCACCGATCGTTGGCCCCCGACTCGAGAGCGGATGGCGCAGATCCTGCGGTCGGCCGAGGTCCTCTACACCTGTGATTGGCTGACGACGATGATCGACGAATCGCTGCTGTGTGGAACTCCGGTCGTCCTCGTCGGGGAGCAGGACTGGGACCGGGACGAGATCTTGATGCGGCCGGGCATCATCTGGGAAGGCGACGACCTGGACGAGGCTCGTCGTGCGGTCGGCAGCTATTTCCCCTCGTACGTCAAAAGCGTTGCCAGTGCCGACGTGGCGGTGGAGAAGTTCGTCGAGTTGGTGAATGTGCACTTCACAAAGGACAGTCAATGACCGTATCGCCACCGCCGCCGGACGCGACTCTGGCCGAGACCGTTCCGGACCTCCTCCTCTTGCTCGCCGACATCCGGGAGCAGTGGGAAAGGGATCGTCGATGCTTGGAGGCAGCTGAAGCCGCTGCCGCCGAGGCAACGATGCGTGCCGATCAGCTCGGGGACGAGATCGGGTTGATGGCCGAGCACTTGAAGATCGCCCAGGACCAGGCGGCGATGGCCCAGGAGTACGCCGAAGGACTGCGGAGCGAGTTGGACCAGTTGCGCGGTTCGCAGGCCAATAGCTGATCGGCCCGCCCGTCAGCTGGGTGCCGGTTGGACCGAGAGCTCCTCGACGGCGAACCCGACGGCGGTTTCGGTGCGCAGTCGGAGGCCGATACGAGTATCCGGGCTGGCGTCGGATGGTAAGACGTTGAACGTGACGGCCATACGGTTCCCGTTCAGGCGGGCCACCGACAGAAGCTGCTCCGCGAGCCCCGCGTCCCGAGCGACGACATCGACCACGACTACCGGCTCTCCCTCCCGGCTGGAGTGTCCGTCCTCACCGACCAGCGGCCGCGTTCGGAGGTGGGCGACGTAGGTGCCGGACGGAAGGCGCCAGTACGGCCCCTCCATCACGACGCCGGATACCTCGGGCAGGGCGTTCACTTCGGTGCCGGCGCGTCGTCCGGCGATGCCGGCCGCCATGACCGGGAGCCACTCGGAGCGGCGGGTTGCCGGGATTCCTCGGCGGGGGTTCCCGTGCGTTCGACGAGGACTGCTCCGAGCACCCCGCCGACCATCCCTCGAGACACGAGCCGCAGTTCCACGCCGCCGAGTAGAGCGGCCGATGCGAGGTGGGTGGGGATGGCGAAGTCCACCCGGACCGGCCCTCCGGTGACGTCGTCGAAGGAGGCCGTGGTGTAGCCAAGGACGTACCCATCGAGGAAGACCTCAGCCACGAGGGCCTGATCCAAAGGCGATGCGCCATTCGGCGGCCGGAGGAGGAAAAATTCGACCGTGGCTTGATAGCGACCAGGGTCCATGATCGCGCCCGGCCCAAGGCAGATGACCCCGGTGTCTGTGGGGGCGACACCGATCGCGGGTTTGGCCCGTTGCCGGATGAGCCCGATCTGCCGGCCCGTTGGCTGCAGACGGGTTCCCGCCGATCCCGGCTCGAGCGAGCCGAGCCAGTCAACGACCGATTTTTCCGAGTGGTCTGAAACCTGGGCGGGGGGGCTCGGCGGTCGGGCCTTGGGGGAAGGGCGGCCCACCATCTTCCGATCCGAGCGCGGCCTGGCCGCCCCGGCACGCGACCGGAGGCGACGGATCCGCTTTCGGACCGATCCCTCGATCTCAGCGGTCTCACTGGCATTGACACTTCCAGCCTGGAGGTTCTCGGCCCGGGCGGCCGTTTCCTGAAGACGCCGGGGCACCGGCAGGTCGGCCCGCCGGTAGGCCTCAGCAGCCCAGTCCCGAAACGGCCCGACTGTCGTTGCATCGAACGGGTCTGGCGGCGCCGGGCGACCGCTCGTCTCCGCCTCTATGAGGGAGTCGGCATAGATGGAACGGAGGCTGGCGTAGACCGGCGTCCCGTCGGGCAACACATTGAAACCGAAAGGCATCCGGTGGACCTCTTCGAAGCCCTCTTCGAGCAAGCGGTGCCCGTACTCCTGGCAGAGGCGTGACAGGACCGGGTCGGCGGCCCGGGTGACTCGCGGCCGGCCGCTGGCCTCGTATCGGCCGGCAATCTCTCGCAACCGTGGGTCGAAAGTGGAAAAGTGCACACAGCGAAGCGGGGCGCCGCCGGCCAGGAGCGTTTGTCCGTGCTGACTGAGTGGGCGCTCATGAAGGTTCCAATAGGCCACGTCGATCCCCGGGTCCCGGACCACCCGGTAGGGGAAGAGGGAGGGGACGAAGTCCAACCATCGTTGCTCGTTCGCCCGCATCAGCGACGGGTCGAAGATGCACTCCCGCCGGAGACGTTCCTTCAGGAACTGTATGAAGTCCGAAGCGCCGCGCCCTGCACCCAATAGGCCAGCGTCGTAGAGACCGACCCCGAGCACCTTCGTCTCGTCTGGGTCCTTCCCGTCTCGAGGCAGAGGCTGTAGGGCGTGGGGGACGAGCGCCACCCCCTCCATGGTCGCTTCCCGCAGCGGTCCCAAGTGGTCGTACACCATGACGTCGCTGTCGAGGTAAACGACAGGAGTATCCGAGAGCTGGTGGAAATGCTCGAAGACCCACGGCTTGATGGTGACGGCGAGGCGGGTGCCGAACAGCATCGCCATCCGGTGCACCTCGATCCGGTCGATATCGAGATCGGCCAGGTCGAGTATCCGGAAGGGCTCCCCGTGGTTACTCACGATGCCCTCGATGTCGTCGATGACCAGGGCCCAGAACTCGTCGCTCGGGTGGTGTTGCTGGAACGAGCGGCTGAGCACACGCGCATGGGATAGCTGGGCCCGCGACACCACCGTGAACGCGATCACGGTGTTTCGATCCGCTCGACGACTACGGACCGGACGGCGATCGGGCGATTCCCAGTCGTGAGGATACGGAACTCGACGTCCTGGCCGGTGTGACCGTTGGCCGTCACCTCAAACTCCAACACCTGGGCGCTCCCCCCGGGTTCGTCGATCCCCGCCAGGGGATCCGACGACACTGTTCGCACTGCGGCGACCTCGCCGTCGATCACCGCCTCGATCAGGGCGAGGGGAGTTCTCGGGCCATCCGTTGTCGGATCTCTCGCCGAGATACCGATGGTGGTCCGGTAGCGGCCACCATCGAGTCGCCAATGGGGGCCGTAGGCGAGTATCCCGCTGGCGCTCGACTCGGCGTGGATCTCCGATCCGACACGACGGCCGATGTCGCTGACCCACATGGCCTCGATCCATTCGCCCGCGGTTCGTCGCTCGGGGAGGGCTTCGGCGTTGCCGATCCGTTCCACCGAGACCCCGTCTAGGGCGATGGCCGACCCGGAACCGCCCCGAACTCGGAGCTCTGCCCGCGCTGTGCGGCGCTCGACCCACGGGGCGCCGAAGTCAAAGTCCAGGCTCGCGTGGCCGAGAGAGAGGGATCGGTGCTCAAGCGCTCGGCTGGCCAGGACGTGATCGTTGACGACCAATTCCACCAGCCCGACGACGTCGTCAGCCTTGCGCTCAACGGTCTCGTCGGCGTGCAGGCAAAGGTCGGCTCGGTAGTGGCCGTCCTCCAGTCGCCAATGGGGGCCCATGGCCACGAAACCGCGGCGCCCGGGCACCTGGACGATGGAAGTCCCCTTTCGTCGGCCGGCGTCGCCGGCCACCATGGCCGGGAGCCACTCGAGGCGGGCCGCGGTCACGCCGTCCGCCGCGTGGGAGCTCTCGAGCTGCTCGACCAGGATCCCGTCGATCGTCGCCCGTGTCCCGTAGCGCGAGAAGGTTCGGATCTCGACGCCGGCGCTCAACGAAGACCGTTCCAAACTGGGCGAGATCGTGAACTCCATCACCACGGGACCAGGGGCGCCGGGGTCGGCGGTGGTCCCGGCGAGCACGAAACCGTCCGACATGATCACGAACGAGGGCGAATCACCGGCTGTCGGGACACTGGACTCAGAACGAAGATCCACCGCAGCCCGATAGTGGCCCGGGCTCAGTTGTGCGTAAGGCCCCAACAAGGCCACGTCGTCGTGCTCGGGGTTGAGGCGGATCGTGCCCTCGACCGTGCGGGTGGCGCCCTTGGTCACCACCATTCGGCCCAGCCAGTCCTCGGCTGAACGGCGCGTCCCAAAACCCGGCCGGAGGCCACGGGGTACGGGAGAGGCAGCTCTCTCATAGGCCCTGGCGAGCCAGGCGTCGAAAGCGTCAGTGGCGCCTGGATCGAACGGGTCAGGGGGTCCGGGCCGCCCGTGAGCCTCTTCTCGGGCCAGGGCTGTTGCGTAGATTGCTCGGAGGCTGGAGTAGATCGGACGCCCATCGGGAAGGAAGTCGAAAGCGAACGGCGTTTCGTGCGCCCCGTCAAAATCGGCGTCGAAAAGGTCGCGGCGGTAGTTATCGCAGAGCTCGATCAGTACCGGTTCGCTGGCCATGGGGACCCGAGGAGACTCCCAGTAGTCGCGGGCGCTCAGGACTGTGGGGACCCGGGGGTCGAAACCACTGAAGTGGAAGGCTCTGAGGGGACTTCCGCCGGCGAGCACGCCCTCGTCGGTCCGGCTGAGCCGGCGCTCGTGGATGTTCCACGGGGCCACGTCGATCCCGGAATCACGAATGACGACGTGCTCGAAGAGCGCAGGGACGAAGTCGAGCCACCGCTGTTCGTTCACCCGCATGCCCTTGACGTCCGTATGGCACTCTCGTCGTAGCCGTTCCTTCAGAAAATCGACGAACGCGGTCGCATCCCGACCGACGGCAAAGAAGCCAGCGTTGAAGGTACCGACGCCGAGGACGAGAGTTTCGTCGGGCAGGTGGTCGTCGTGGGGCAATGGCGTGGCCACGTGGGGGACGACCACCACCCCGTGCTCGGCGGCTGCCGCGGCGACGTGGGAGAGGTCGTCGTAGATGACGAAGTCGCTATCGATGTAGATGACTGCCTCGGCCCCACGGCGGAGCAAGTGCTCGAACACCCACGGCTTGATCGCCGCGATGATCCTGGTGCCGAAGAGCATGGCCATCCGGTGCGCCTCGGGGCGATCGATCGGCAGGTCTGCGAGCCGGAGGACTCGAAAAGGCTCGTTGGCTGTCTCGATCTCCAGGTGGAGGTCGTCCACGAGAAGCGCCCAGAACTCGCCGTCCGGATGGTGACGGAGAAATGAGCGGGCTAGTACCCGAGCGTGGGGCACATAGGCGCGAGAGATGATGGTGTACGCGACGACGCCCGGCAGACTCATCCGGAGGGGGGTCGGTTTACGGTCGATCTGCCGGGGGCCAACATTCCGATCGGGACATTCTAGCCGGGCACTCCGATCGGCCTGCGTTCGTTGGCCCGTCTACCGCCGGTCCTCGTCAGCCATGGCGCCTGGCGCGATGTCGGCGTCCTAGAGTGACCCGGTGGCCGTGGCGTTTGGTGCGATCCCTGTTGGCGGTGGGGTGGAACCCCGTTGAAGGCGGTGATTCTGGCGGGTGGAAAGGGGACGCGGCTCACCGAAGAGACGGTGACGCGACCCAAGCCGATGGTCGAGGTCGGCGGCCGACCGCTGCTCTGGCACATCTGCAAGATCTACGCAGCCCACGGCGTCACCGACTTCGTCATCTGCTGTGGGTACAAGGGCTACGTGATCAAGGAGTTCTTCGCCAACTACTTCCTCCACATGTCGGACGTGACGTTCGACCTACGAGAGAACCACATGGAGGTCCACCAGACGGCGGCGGAGCCGTGGCGGATCACGCTGGTCGACACCGGGCTGGAAACGCAGACCGGTGGTCGGCTCAAGCGGGTGGCGGACTACGTCGGCGCGGAGGACTTCTGCTGCACCTACGGCGATGGTGTCGCCGACGTCGACGTCACCGCCCTGATCGAATTCCACCGCCAGCGGGAACGTCTGGCTACCGTCACGGCGGTGCAGCCGCCCGGCCGGTTCGGTGCGCTGGAGATCGAGGGTGATCGCGCCACCGCGTTCCTCGAGAAGCCGCACGGGGACGGGAACTGGATCAACGGTGGCTTCTTCGTCCTCTCGCCCAAGGTGCTGGACGGGATCGAGGGCGATGAGACCTTGTTCGAGCAAGGACCGCTGGGCGCTCTGGCCGGGTCCGGGGAGCTCTCGGTGTTCAAGCACTCGGGTTTTTTCCAGCCGGTCGATACGGTGCGTGAGCTCCACCAGCTGGAGGAGCTCTGGCAGTCCGGAGAGGCGCCCTGGAAGGTCTGGTAGAGCAGCCGGGTTTGTCGGATCGCGCCGATCAGTCCGGTCGCATCGCGCTGGCCAGATAGTCCGCCGTGTCCTCGATCTGGACGGGTAGGAGGCGCAGCGGCATCCCGTGCTCCGCCGCCATTTGGACCAGGGTCGTGCGGCTCCCGACGTAGCGGTCGTCCGGCACTTCCGTGAGGGGCGGGCGTTCGACCAGCATCCCAGGACAACCGAGGACTGTCGTCGCCAGCTCGGCTAGCTCGGTCAGCTCTACCTCGATCTCGCCGGCAGTGTCGAACGGCTGGGCCGGGACGGGGATGAGGCCAAGCATGGCGGCGAACGCCAGCTCGACGAGGTCCTGTACGTGTACGTACGACCTGACCACGCGCTTGGGGGCCCGGATCCTGACGGGGCCGCCGCGCTGGATGTCCACCAAGATGGTCCCGAGGGCGTAGAGGCTCGGTTTGTTAAGGAAGGGACCGGCCAGGTTGAAGACCCGGCTCACCACTACCCGCCGGCCCTCCGGGCCGCCGGCCAGAGCCGAGAAGCGGCGTTCGTCGGCCAGCTTGAGGGCTCCGTAGGGATTGGCCTTGAGGTCCTCGGAGGTCCGCCCGTCAGGACCGTAGACGGCGCCGGACGACGGGACGAAGACGCCGACCGTCTCATCCCGGCCGGCGAGCTCCAGCGCAACGTCCGAGATCGTTCGGTTGGTATCCACATAGGTGGAGAGTGACTGCGTTCCGGCATGCTCGCGGGTAACGAAGGCATAGTGCGTCAGCAGTTGCCGGGTGTGTTGCCGCCGGCCGCGGTCGGCCAACTGGGCCATCGGTGCGACTGCAATGCTCCGGCCGGAGCGGAGGGCCATTCGCCGGGCCGACGATCCGAAGACCTGCACCCTCGATGTCAGTTCGGGGCCTATTGCACCGTCGAGCATCTCCAGCGTTGCCCGCCCGAGCCAACCGCCCCCCCCGGTGACGACGACCCCTAGATCGTCGTCGACGAGCCGGGCGGCGACGGGATCCGAGAACCGCAGCGCCGGGGTGGTCACAGCTCGTCCAGCACCCGACCCAGTGCTTCTTCGAGGATCGGGATCGTCGCCGGTTCGAGAGCGAGATCGACGAAGCGGATCGCACCGATCCTCTCGGGAACGACGAGCTTCAATACCGAACCCTCGGTCTTCTTGTCGCGGAAGAGGACGTCGAGGACGTCGTCAAAGGACACGTTGGCCAAGATCTGCCGGACCGAGGTCGGGATGATGGCGGCGCCGAGGGTCACCAGCCGGCGCCGGTCCTCGTCCGGGAGCAGGCCCCTGCGGTGGCTGATATCGCTCTCCACCAGCACCCCGACGGCCACAGCGATGCCATGTGGAACCGCGTAATCGGTCAACGCCTCGAGGGCGTGCCCGAGGCTGTGCCCGAAGTTCATAGATCGCCGAAGGTCCAGTTCGAACTCGTCCACTTCGACGACGGCTCGCTTGACCGAGAGAGCCAGCCGGATCAGCCGATCGAGGGCCTCGGGGTTGCCGGCCACCGCATCGGGGAGCTGGTCGGCAAAGGCATCAAGGGTGCCAGGGCCACCGATGATGCTCAACCGGAACACCTCGCCCAGCCCGGAGAGCAGGTCGTCGTGGCCCAAGCTCTGGAGAAAGTCGGTGTGCACCAGGATGCGACGGGGGGCGGAGAACACGCCCACCAAGTTCTTGGCGCCGTGAAAGTTGAGGCCGCTCTTCGCGCCAATGCAGCTATCGGCCTGGGCCAGCAGAGTGGTCGGTACATAGGCCCACGGCACGCCACGCTTGTAGACGCAACCGGCAAAGGCGCCGACGTCTTGGACGATTCCTCCGCCGATCACCACCAGCAGCGAGCTGCGGCTCACCCGTTCTGCATCCATGAAGTCGACGACCGAGAGAGCCCCCTCGACGCTCTTGAACTCTTCGGTGGCCGCCACCGCCATGGTCGGGACGTTCGCCAGCACCGGGGAACCGGACAGGTGCTCGTCGAGCACCCGCCGGTCGGCCAGTACCACCGGGTGCTCACTCCGGCTGAGTAGGGCCTCGACAGCGTCAACGAGAGGCCGGCCGGCGGCGAAGTCCACCGCGTAGGGGCGGGGCGAGGATCTGACGGGCAGCTCAGCGGCGTCGCCGTCCGCGCCGACGGGCGCGAGCTCGAACTCGGTCTCTTGGATCGTGAAGGTCGACATCGTCAACCCCTTCCGCCGTCGACCGACAGTCCGCCGTCGGCCACGATGTCCTGACCGGTGATGTAGCGGTTGGCCGACGAACCGAGGAAATGGACGATCTCCGCGATGTCGTCTGGCGCGCCCAGGCGACCGAGCGGGATGGCGGACCGGAGCCGTTCGATGGTCGCCAGGTCGTTGTTCTGCGACGTCAACCTCGTGTCGATGTAACCGGGCGAGACGGCATTGACGAGGACGCCGTCCGCCGCCAGCTCGAGAGCGAGCGTCTTGACGACGCCGATCAACGCGTGCTTGGACATGGCGTACGGGAGGCGTCCGACCCGCGAGAGGAAGCCGAAGATCGACGAGAGGACGACCACTCGCCCTCGAGCCGCCACCAGCTCGGGGATGACCCACCGGCAGACCCGGAGAAATCCCTCGACGTTGGCGGCGAAGCATTCGGTGATCTCCGCGTCGGCAAGCTCGAGGAACAGCTTGGGATGGTTCAATCCGGCCGAGTGGACCAGGACCCCGATCGGTGGCCGCGGTCGATCGAACCAGGCGTCAACGGATGAGGGATCGGTCAAGTCGAACTCCGCCCGCCCGGTCCCGATCACCTCGTGCCCGGCCGCGGCGAAGCGATCGACGATGGCAGCGCCGAGATCGCCCCGGGCGCCGAGGACGAGGACGGCCGGCTGGGATTCGGTCACTCTTCGACCGGCGGGATGAGCATGTTCTCGGCCAGCTCGTCACGAGGCAGGAAGGGAGCCAGGTCCTCCAGGGGAGACGACACCATCCGTCCGTCGGGCAGTTGGCGCGAGGCCAGCTTGGGTGAGAACGGCTGCTCGGGGTCGAGCATGACCTCGAGCAGCTGTGGCCCGTCGGCAGATAGAACCCGGCCGATGGCAGCGTCCAGGTCCCGGTGGTTGTCGCAGCGGCCGGGATCCGGAAAGCCGAAAGCGGCCCCGATGGCGACGAAGTCGGGGAAAGTGAGGCCCGATTCGGGCCCACATCCCACGACATTGTCCGGGAAGTAGTTCTGCTGGGTCTGACGGATGGAGCTGTAGCCGTCGTTGTTGAGGACGAACACCTTGACGGGCAACCGGTTGCCCACGATCGTCTGGAGCTCCTGGAGGTTCAGCATGACGCTGCCATCTCCAGCCAGGCACACCACTCGCCGACCTTCGGCGGCGTACGCGGCGCCGATGGCGGCCGGGAGGTCGTAACCCATCGAGGCACAGCCGGAGTTGGTGTACAACCGTTGGCCGCGCTTCAGTTCTGCCGCCTGGAACGTGACGACGCAGGCCGTCCCGTCTCCGGTGACGACGACATCGCCCTCGGCGAGCTGGTTGAAGAGGGCCTGGACGAAGACGTACGGGTTCACCGGAGCATCCCGCTTGGTGTACTCGGGCAGGACCACCGGATAGCGGGCCGTCCGTTCTCGGCACCACTCGAGGTAGCGGCGGTGGGTTGGCCGCGGTTCGTAGTCGATCGTCTCGATCAGCGAGAGCACTTCGGCCAGATCGGCTTGGACCGGGAGGTCGACCGAGAGCGTCGGCTTTTCCAACTCTGCCCGGTCGGCGTCGACCATGACGACGTAGGCCGCTCGGGCGAAGGCCGCCCAGTTGTAGCTGACCTGCCGGACGTTCAGGCGGCTGCCGAGGACCAGGAGGAAGTCGGCGTTCTGAACGGCAAAGTTGCCCGCCCGGTCGCCGATCGAACCTGGCCGACCCACGTAGAGCGGATGGGCGTCCCAGACGGCGTCATGGGCGTTCCAGCCGGTCGTCACGGGGATATCGAGTTTCTCCACCACCCGGAGAAAGGCATCGTGTGCGCCGGAGAGCCGCACGCCGGCACCGGCGATGACCACTGGGCGTTGCGCCTGGGCGAGCCGCTCGAGGGCTTCGGCGAGGACGCGACGAAGCGCGGGCCCGGACAAAGGGCTTCGCTCGGCGGGGAGCTGGGCGGCGGGGCCGTCGACCGCTGGGTCGAACCCCCGCTGGGCGGCCGGGTCGATCAGAGCCGACTGTACGTCGATCGGTACGTCGATCCACACGGGCCCAGGACGGCCGTGCCGGGACAGCCACAAGGCCCGCTCAACCACGAAACGGGTTGTGGCGGGGTCGGCGAGAAGGGTGGCGGCCTTGCAGACCGGCGAGGCCATGGCCACGATGTCGACCTCCTGATCGCCGAGCTGGCGGAGGGGAAGGTCGTAAGAGGTCACCAGGGTCTCGCGCTTGACCTGGCCGGAGACCACGATCATCGGGACGGAGTCGACGAAGGCGCCGAAGACGCCGTTCAGCGCGTTGATGCCGCCGGGACCGCTCGTGACGTTGACCAGAGCCGGACGGTTGGCGAGGCGCCCGAAGCTCTCGGCAGCCATCGCACACGTCTGTTCGTGATGGCAGAAGACCGTGGAAAGGCGCCGCTCGCGCCCGAAGGCGTCGTTGAGGTGCATGGCACCGCCGCCGGTGATCATGAAGACCCGGTCCACGCCGCCGTCGGCGACGAGCCGGGCGATGTAGTCGGCGACACGCACGTCAGGTTCCGTCAAGCGCGGTCCTCGGCGGTGAGAACGTGCCACCGACGCTCCAGCATCTCGATGCGCTTGGCATCTTCCTGCTGGATGGCGCCGTAGTACTCCCGCTTGTTGATGAGCCAGAGCAGTTCGAAGTGGACTGCCTCGACGAGGCCCTTCTCCAGGTCCCCGCTGCCCAGGGACGAGGCGTCGAAGATCACCTTCCGGGTCTCGAACCGGGAGAGGTAGACGGACCGGATGGTCCGCAACGCCGCCAGGGCGTCCATCGAGACCCCACCGCCGACGACGTAGTCCAGCCCGATGCCGTCCAGCGCCTTGGCGGTCTGCACGCAGTACTCGGTGATCGCCTCGGAGTTGATGTCGTCGCGATCGCGACCGGTCGACAAGGTGAAGTCGACCCGGCCGAACACGATGCCATCCGACCCGTTGGGTGACTTCGCCATGTCCACGAGCTCTGTGAGGTGGCCGAAGGCCGTCTCCGTCTCCAGGTTGAAGAGGAACTTGGTGTCCTGCTGCTCGTCCTTCGTGAAGACGATGTTCTTGGCATCGATGTACTTGGAGAGGGCGTACGTGCTCTCGATCATGGGTGCGATGACGTACTCGACGCCGATCTGCTTCGCCTCCATCAGATCCCGCATGGCCTCGCAGCCACCGATCTTCAGCCCGAGGCCCAGATCGGCCTTGCGGGCGATCTCCATCAGACGCAGCAACTCATCCGGCCTGGTTCCTTCGGCCTCGAACTCTGCCTTTACGGCCGCATAGCCGAACTCGTCCCGACCTCGCCGCAAGATGTCGAGCATCTGACGTTCGCGATGGTTCATCTCTGTGCCCTTCCATTTGCCCGGAAGCCTCTAAAGTAGTGCAGACGTGCCCCGGCCCCCTGACCCATCTGCAGACTCTTCGGTAGTGGCGGACGCGTCTGTCGACGGCGACGTCGGGGCCGACCTGATCGGTTCGACGCCGGAGATCAGAGGGAACGTCGCCGACGGTGGCGGAGAATCCCCTGGTGGAGACGGGCAGGCGGATCTCGACGACGGTCCGGAGCCGCGCGGCGATGCGGAACCGTCGGTGGCTGCTCTCCGGCGAGAGATCCTCGAGAAGGTTGCCGTCTATGCCCGGCGCCGGTGGCCGACGCCGGTCTACGTCCCTGGCAAGACCCCGGCGCCTTACGCCGGGAGGGTGTTCGACGAAGAAGAGGTCGTGTCCTTGGTCGATGCCAGCCTTGATTTCTGGCTTACCAGTGGGCGTTTCTGTCGTGAGCTCGAGAAGGGGTTGGCCGAGTATGTCGGCGTGGCTGAGTGCCGGCTCGTCAACTCGGGTTCCTCAGCCAACCTGTTGGCGTTCTCGACGCTGACGTCCCCCAAGTTGGGGGACCGCCGGGTACGGCCGGGAGATGAGATCATCACCGTGGCCGCCGGGTTCCCGACGACGGTGGCGCCCGCGGTCCAGCACGGTGTCGTCCCGGTCTTCGTGGACGTCGACCGGCGGACCGACAATATCGACGTCGCCATGCTGAACGAGGCGCTCAGCTCGCGTACGAGGGCCGTGATGGTCGCGCACACTCTCGGCAACCCGTTCGATCTCGACGCCGTGCTCGACTTCTGCGAGGGGCACGGGCTCTGGCTGATCGAGGACAACTGTGACGCCCTCGGCGCGGAGTACACGACTCGGCGGGGGGACGTGCCGACGACCCGACGGACCGGGAGCTTCGGTCACTTGGCCACCAGCAGTTTCTATCCGGCTCACCAGATGACGACCGGCGAAGGCGGAGCCGTCTATACCGACGACGAGGAGCTGGCGGCAATCGCCGAATCGATCCGCGACTGGGGTCGTGACTGCTACTGCCAACCGGGCCGGTCGAACACCTGCGGAAAGCGCTTTGGCTGGTGCCTCGGGACCCTTCCCGAAGGCTATGACCACAAGTACACGTACTCCCACTTCGGCTACAACCTGAAGATGACGGACATGCAGGCCGCGGTAGGGGTGGCGCAGCTGGAGAAACTGCCCTCATTCGTCAAGGCGCGCCGGCACAACTTCGACTACTTGAAAGAGCGCCTGGCGCCCCTCGGCGACGTGCTCCGGCTCCCTGAGGCCACGGACCACTCGGTGCCCAGCTGGTTCGGCTTCCTCGTCGTGGTGGAGGACGATGCCCCGGTGACCCGGGACAGCGTGGTCGGCGCCTTGGAGGCCGCCCGGGTGCAGACGAGAATGTTGTTCTCGGGGAACCTGGTCCGGCAGCCGTGTTTCGACGAGATGCGCGACAGCGGATCGGGATTCCGCCAGGTCGGCGATTTGGCGAACACCGACCGGTTGATGAACAGCGCACTCTGGTTCGGGGTCTTCCCGGGAATGACCGAGGTCCATCTCGACCACATCTGCTCGACGATCGAGCGGCACGTGGCCGTGGGGAACCCGGGTTGACGGCCGTGGTGCCAACTTTCGGGTTTCTGGCGTGGGTGCAACGGAACTCACCAGGCTGATCTGGCGCCCATCGTTTTCGTCGTCTGACAGCGCTCGCCGGTCCGAGCGGTTCGGTCGGCGCCCGTGAGGTCGGCCGGCGAGGGATACCCCGCTGACGAAGGTGGCCTGGCGAAGGGAGCGACCAGTCCTGCCAACAGGTCGCCGTCGGGCCAGGAACAGTCCTCTTGCGGATGGTCGACCGGCTGGGGCTCCGTGGCGCGGGCGGGATCTTCTCGATCAAAATGCCCCCGCTGTCCTGAGAACCGGTGGGAAATGTGAGTGGAACGCCACGGCTCCGCCGGCCCAGGATCATCCCTCAGTGGATACCGACTTGGGCTTTCGGAGTAGGGCTTGTCATCGCCGGCGTAGCCCTGATGGCATGGGTGACGCCACTCGACAACGTGATCGTTCATCAGACCGGCCACCGGGTGGTACACGTCGATAGCGTGGCCCCCGGCCAGTCCTCAACGCATTCGGTGGGAGATGAATCTCGAGTCTTTCGCCAAGCCTCCCTACTCGATGTGGGCCTGTCGTTCACACTGCGCTTGCCGGCGTCTTCGATCGCCACGCCTGCAACGGTGGTCTCGACTTTCGCCGGCCATAAGGGGATGGCCTTTGAAGTTACGAAGCGGCGGGAGTTGGTGGCGACCGTGGGTGGCACGCCCGGCTTTGTAGACCCGACGGCCATAGTGCTGACAACGCAGGTTCCGATAGGCCGGTGGCTGACCATCAGCGGTGTCGTCGACCGTAATCAATCTCTCCGCTATCGGATCGATGGCGGCGTGGTTCAATCCTTCACTTGGAATCTTCCACTTTGGAACGCTACCCCGGAGACGCTACGCGTCAGCAGTCCGGACGGCATCCTCATACGAAACGTATCGATGAATGTAACTATCTACGGGTCGCCCGCTTCGATCACTCACGTAGTACTCGTACGATTCGGTCAGGTGATGGCAATCCTTGCCATAGTCGGAGGAACGATTCTGATCCTTCGCCGGTTCCTGGCCACTCTTATTCCGGTCTCCGTGACCGTACGTCAGCCTCTGGTCCGAGCTGCCTTCGGGACGATGGGTGTCGCCATCCTTATAAATATATTGGTGGACTGGGGACATTTTCAGAAGGCTCAGATACCATATTTTGAACGGAACACCTGGCTATACGCTCAGTACCCGAGGTTCAACGACTTCTTTCAAGTCTACGAAATCTTCCGCAGTATGAATCCATACGGCGTCCAGAATGGCAGCTATCCTCCGGTGGGCTACTGGTTGGTGGCGCCGGTGGCATGGTTGGACGAATATACTGCCCTCTTCGTTCTTCTGGCGGCCATTATCGGATTTCTCGTTTGGTGGTTCGCCCGGTCTTTTTCATCGGGTGGGCGTCTATTCGAGCGGGTAATTGTTACGATCATCGCCATGTTGTCTCTGCCGGTCACGTTTGCCATAGACCGAGGCAATGTCGATCTCATATTGTTTATCATGTTGGTCATTGGTATAGCAGCGTTCGAGAGAAAGTATGGTGTCCTGTCCGCAGCTGTACTCGGACTGATGGCGGCCACTAAGGTGATTCCTGTTCTTTTTCTTTTTGTATTCATCCGCGGCAGGCGGCTACGCCTGCTGGCCCTTGGGTTGGGGGTTGCGCTTCTAGCAACTTTGCTGGCATTCTGGAGCTTCCATGGATCACTTGGTAGCAATATAGCGGGCTTTCGAACTGCCGAGTCGGCGCTTCAGAATCAGTTGAACACAGCAAACCAATCCACTGCTTACAATGCCTCTATCTATGGATGGCTGCAGTCCATCGGCTACGCCGTCGGCGGGGAACACGGCGCCCAAACGGTCCGAAATGCTCTCGCGTCCGTGGTGACGCCCCTGCAAATCGTTGAGGCACTGATACTTGCTTGGTATCTCCGATGGAAAGAGGCCTCCCTGTGGAGAGGGGTGGCGTTGATCACCCTATCTATTATCCTGTTTACTGGAATCTCGAATTACTACATTATGCTGCTATTGTTCGTCCCATTGGCGCTATTCGTTAAGCAGGCAGAGGTCAGTAGCCTCCGGCTGGCCATCGCCGGACTTTTTGGTATCGCTCTCGCACCTCGCGCCTATTTCTATCTCGGGAACTTTGTTGACGTCAGCGTTCTTTCGACGGCACCGATACTCCTTATCTTGGCCGCGGCGATCGTCTATGACGGCGTCAAGACACGGCGCAGGTCCCAGACAGCTGATCCATCGAGCGGCATCGGTGGACTCGATGCCGCAAGAGAAATCGTCCAGTTTGTCGAGCATGAGTAATACTGACGAGCATGGAGAAAACAGGGGCGAAAGTATGAGTATCCGCAGGTCCGCCGCGAATCTCGCCCGAGGGCTCGAGCGACATGGTCTCGTCTTCAGATCATTCGTGGTTTCGAGTGAAGGCGAATGGGCGGCGGAGGACGCGGACTGGAACTACAAGGACGTTCCCCACCTGAACGAGGTCCATAGCTTGGCCAGCACCGTTCCGGCCGCCATCGATGATGAGGTCATCGCGACGGTGAACATCCAACGGATCGCCGGCTTGCCGATGCCGATCGCGCTGGCCAACTACGTGGCTCCCGACGGATCGCAAGTCTACTACACGACGCTGTTCGTGTTCGTGCTCATAGTCGAGACTCGGATCATCGACACGACACCGGTCGGCGCGGACGCCGCCCCCGGGCGAGCCCGGGTGGAGACGTCCTATCGCATCGGTGGCCCCAGGGTGCTGATGTGGTTCTTCCCTGTCCTTCGACGCCTGCTGACGGCCAACTACCGCGTGCTGATGAGTGAAGACCTGCCGATGAGAGAACAACGGGGGCGCCTCCGTCGAGCGGGGTACCGATTCAAGTCCGACGGCCGTCCTCGCACCTTCGCCGAGACTGTCGATCTCACCGTGACCAACGTGATTCCTCCTGACGTCGACCTGGAGCACAGGAGCTTGGTAGATCTGGCTCCCCTTGCCGAGCCTGGGGCCACAGTGGTGGTCGGGCACGGCTCGGCGGGGGTGCGGCTGGTGCGTGGCGTTGGTTCGGAGATCCTGGTGTTCGACCGAGTCTGTTCCCATGAGGGCGCATGTCTCGATTCGGCTCGGCTGGCCGGCACCTCCCTGGTGTGCCCTTGGCACGCAAGACGCGTCAAGCCTCTCGGAAGCTTCGCTATCGACGATCGGAAACCCCGACGAATCCGCCTGCCGTCGGGTGTCGTGATGCAGGTCGACGGGACCCGCTGCTCGTTCCTGGGCATCCGGTGAAGTTGCAGTCTCCAGTGTCATGGGCGTCGGAGGCCGTTGCCGACCCACGTCGGCGGAGCCGCAATCCCCGATGCAAGAAGAACGCGGGCGGCGGGTCATCTGGCGCCCGCGCACCACGTCGTATACTCCGATGGGAGATGCCTGGCGAGACCTGCGAAACCAGAGCCGGCGGCGGAGAAGTCGCGCTCGGGGACGCCGATGTGAATGGCCCAAGGCTCTGATGACCAAGCGCATCTCGGTCATCACGTCGGCGTTCAACGAGTCCGGCTGTGTCGACGAGCTGGCGCGGCGTCTCACGGCGGTGTTCGATTCGTTGCCGGACTATGATTTCGACGTCATCGTGGTCGAGAATGGTTCCACGGACGATACGTTCGAACGGTTGCAAGCGATACGGGCCCGTGATCCGCGATTCAGGATAATCCAACTCGCAAGGAACTTCCGGATGGATGGCGGGATCACGGCCGGACTGGAGTGGGCAGACGGTGACGCGGTGGTGCTCATGACCGCTGACCTACAGGACCCACCGGAGATGATCCCCGAATTCGTCGCCCATTGGGAAGCGGGGTACGAGAACATCTACGGTGTCGTCACCGCCCGGAATGGGACGAGTTGGTTACGCCAACTTAACTCTCGCATGTTCTACGCTACCATCGGTCGGATGACGGGGAATCTCATCCCGAAGAATGCCAGCGACTTCCGGTTGCTAGATCGAGTCGTATACGAACAAATCAGAGAGATGGATGAACGAAATCGCTTCGTCCGAGGGCTCATCGCTTGGGTGGGATTTCAGTCGATCGGGGTCGAGCATGAGCGGCCCGAACGGTTTGCGGGCGATTCAAAAGCTCGATCGACTCATGTCGCCCAGCTGGCGGTTAAGGCGATCTTCGCTCACTCTTCGATCCCTTTGGTGATCATTCCTCTGGTCGGCATTGGCCTCTTCGGTGCTTCGATCCTGGCGCTGTTGGCCTTGACCATCAACTGGATCGTCTCCGGTGTGCCGTTTCCCGGTTTCGGGACGATCGTCGCGTTGATGGTCATGTTGTTCGGCGTGCTCTTCTGCCTGCTCGGTGTGGTGAGCATCTATGTTGGGCTCATCTACGAAGAAGTGAAGGGGCGACCAAATTTCGTCATCCGTCGAAAGATTGGGTTTTCCGGATCGATTGACAATGGACACATGAATAGAAGGTCCCTGTGGGGCACTGATTCCAACCGGTCGGTCCATGGTCGCCCCCCGTACGCCGACGCTCCCGCGGGTGAGGGCGGACCGGGTTCGTCCGGCGGCTAGCCTCGAATAGTCCACTGTGGCTGCGGGAATAATATTCAGCCTACTCTCCTCGTTTGTCATCAATATTGGCAACTTGATCGAGAAGAGCGCCGTCAGCCGCCTCCCCGAGATTCTCGGCCCGGCGAGGGGGGCATCTGATCAGCACGGTCGTGAGATCGAAGCAGTGGATGCTGGGATTCGCACTCTGCTTGGTGGGCCTGGGACTTCAGGTGTTGGCCTTCGCCCTTGCACCTATCTCCGTCGTGCAGTCGATCTTCAACGTCGGCATCGTCGCACTAGTGGTGTTTTCACGCCTGCACATCGGGGAGCGCCTCCATCGGCGGGAGTGGCTGGGTCTGGCCGTGGTGATCGTGTCGTTGCTGTCCGTCTCGGTGACGCTGGGCGGGGCTGCCGGTGAGGTAGGCCTCAAGGGGTCTGGGCTATCGGTGATCTTGGTCGCTCTGCCGACGACGGCGGCCGTAGTCGTCGTGGTGCTCCTGATCAAAGCGGGACGAGGGAGCACCGCCTTCCTCTATGGGATCGGTGCCGGGCTCTTGTACGGAGTCGCCACTCTGGGAGTCAAAGGCGCGTCCACGCTTGTGGTGCACTACGGCGTCCTGCATGCCGTCCCGCGCATCCTCGCGTCGGTCTACCCGTACGTATTCCTCGTCTTCTCCCTTTTCGGACTCCTGCTCTACCAGACGGGATTGCAGCGATCCCGCATCTCCGTGGTCGGGTCGATGTCCGACGTCGTGTGCAGCACCTATCTCGTCGCCGTCGGGACGATCGTCTTCGGGGAGCAGCTTCCGACGGACCCGGTGACCTTGGCGCTTCGTCTCGCCGGCTTCGTTGGCGTCTTGGTCGGCTCGGCTGTCGTCGCCACTGGGGGCAAGTCGAGTTCGGAGGTGATGAGCCCGGCGCCGGAGGTCGACCTGGGTCTCGGCCGGGCGCTGGTCGCGGAGATGGATACGCTGGTCGGCCGTGACGAGGCTCCCGGACGAGATCAGCCAACCGTCGAATGAGCACGCATCGCGCCTGAGCGCGTTTGCGGGCCGATCGGTGTTCGTGACCGGCCACACGGGCTTCAAGGGCTCCTGGCTGGCGTTGTGGCTCGACGCCCTGGGGGCCAGGGTCACCGGCTACTCCCTCGATCCGCCGACGGACCCGAGCAATTATGTGGCGTCGGGGGTGTCCGACATTCTGATCGATGATGTTCGCGGGGACATCCGTGACGGCGATCGACTCGAACGGGCAGTCAGTGGTTCGGGTGCCGATTTCGTCTTCCACCTCGCTGCGCAACCGATCGTTCAAGCAAGCCTGCAGGCGCCTCGAGAGACGTTCGACACGAACGTGATAGGGACGGCTTCGGTGCTCGGTGCGGTCCGGGCTGCCGGGAGGCCATGCGTGGTGGTCGTGGCAACCAGTGACAAGTGCTACCGGAACGACGGTCAGGTCTGGGGGTTTCGAGAGAACGACCCGTTGGGAGGCCACGATCCGTACAGCGCGAGCAAGGCGGCCGCCGAGCTGGTCGTTGACGCCTACCGGTCATCGTTCTTCCCGCTGGACAGGCTGGGGGACCACGGCGTTCGCCTGGCCTCCGTACGGGCCGGCAATGTCATCGGTGGTGGTGACTGGGCTGCCGACCGGATCGTGCCGGACGCAGTGCGGGCGCTCTCCGTCGGGGGCGACCTCGTGGTTCGCAATCCGACATCCACCCGACCGTGGCAACACGTATTGGAGCCATTGTCGGGCTATCTGTCGCTAGCCGGCCGTCTCGCAGATGATCCGAATCCGGCCCCCTGGGCGGGCTCTTGGAACTTCGGCCCACTCCCCGACGACGAGGCGACCGTCGGCAACTTGGCGTCGGCCATCATTGACGCGTGGGGGGAAGGGAGGTGGGTCCGGGCCGGTGGAGCTGGTCGTAGCGTTGAGGCCGCTACTTTGCGGATCGCCATCGACAAGGCGGTCACCATCTTGGGGTGGCGCCCTACGTGGCATTTTGCCGAGGCTGTCGTTCGCACCGTCGACTGGTATCGGGAGTACTACGCGGGGCCGGGTTCGATGCGCGACCGTTGTCTTGCCGACATCAAGGCGTACGAGCAGTCGATGGCATGAACGCGTCGGCGACAGGCGGCGATCCGGTTCCAGGTGACCGAACGACCGATCAAGCGGTGGCGGCGGTCGATTGTGGGACGAACTCGACCCGATTGCTCATTTTGGGGCCGGATGGTCAGACCCTCGATCGCGAGATGCGGATCACCCGGCTGGGGGAAGGCGTCGATGCCACCCGCCGACTGGCCCCTCGCGCCATTGCCCGGACGCTGGAGGTGCTCGAAGGCTTTCGCGAAACGATGGATCGACGAAACGTCGGACGGGCCCGGTTGGTGGCAACGTCGGCAGTTCGCGACGCTCTCAACGGTAATGACTTCCTCGAGGCTGCTTCGGCGGTGGTCGGCTTCGATGCCGAACTTCTCACCGGGCTCGAGGAGGGTCGGACGGCCTACACCGGTGCTACGGCGGACCTTCCGGCGATTGGTGGTGACGACGTCGTGGTGGACATCGGCGGTGGCTCCACGGAGCTGATCTTGGAACGAGATGGAGAGATCAGAGCGGTCTCGTTGGATCTCGGTTGTGTTCGACTGACCGAGCGAACGCTGCGTCAAGACCCGCCGACGGTGGTCGAGCGCGCCGAGGCCCAACGGATCATCGACACCGAGCTCGAACGGGCGGTCGACGAAATTCCAGAGCTCGACCAGCTGAGATCGGTCCGCCGGCTCATTGGCCTGGCGGGTACGGTCTCGACGCTGGCCATGCTGGACGGCGGCCTGGCGGAGTACACACGTCTGGCGGTGCACCACGCCGTCCTCTCTGCTGATCGCGTGGACTACTGGTGCGGTGTCCTCGCCGACGAATCCGCCGAGACTCGCGGCCACCGTGAGGGAATGGACCGGGGCCGACGTGACGTGATCTTCGGCGGAGTTCTGATCCTACGGGCGGTTATGCGCCGTTTCTCGATGCAGGAGTGCCTGGTTTCGGAGCTCGACATTCTCGATGGTCTGGCTCGGAGCCTGCTGGACTGATTTTCGGCCGGCTGGCGCGGCCGAAGCTCACGATTCCTGAGTCGGGGGTTCTGCTAGGTTCGGCTTCATGGGGCCCCCGCCGGGCGGAAAGCCGGATCCCGCCGACGCCCCAGTGGACATCGAGGCGCTCGACGAGCAGGGGGTTCGCAGCTACCTGGCAGTTTCGAGGGCCACCATCGAAGAGCTCTTGGCGCGGGTGGAGGGCGAGGAATGGTTGGCGTCCAAGATCGCCGAACAGGCGGCCGAGCTCGAGCGGCTCGAGGCTGAGCAACGCCAGCAGGTCGCCGAGCTGAACGCTCTGACGGCGAGCCGTCCTGTCCGCTACGGCATCAGGCTTCGACAATTGGCCGACCGCTGGCGTGCTCGATCGGTTGCACAACCAGCCGGCGATTCGGGCGACGGAGGGACGGATCTTGTCCCTCCACCCCCCGGTCTTCCTGAGGACCACCGCTACCCCACCTGGGCCGCCGCGTTCGACACGATCGATGACGAAGCCCGACAGGCCATCCGGGGGCGACTCGACCGCTTGGTCGATCCGCCGTTGGTGTCGATCATCCTGCCCGTCTTCAACCCGCCGGAGCAGTACCTCCGCGAGGCCATCGACTCGGTCCGGGCACAGCTCTATCCGAACTGGGAGCTGTGCGTCGCCGACGACTGCTCGTCGGCCGCGTGGGTGCCGAAGGTCCTAGAGGAGTACGCCGCGCTGGACACCCGGATACGGGTGGAGCGTCGCGACGAGAACGGCCACATCTCAGCCGCCTCCAACACGGCGGTGGCAATGGCATCAGGCGAGTGGATCGCCTTCTTCGACCACGACGACCTTCTGGCCGAACACGCCTTGGCCCTGGCCGTGTTGGCGCTGGCTGACGTACCGGAAGCGGGCGCGCTCTACAGCGACGAGGACCTCATCGACGACGAAGGGGTTCGGTCGTTCCCGTACTTCAAGCCGGACTTCGACCCCATCCTGCTACTCGGCCAGAACTACTTCTCGCACCTGTGCATGCTGCGCCGCGACCTGATCGTGCGGGCCGGTGGTTTCCGAGTCGGCTACGAGGGCAGCCAGGACTGGGACGTCGTGCTCCGCGTGGTCGAGCACCTGGAACCTCATCAGATCGTGCACGTCCCCCACGTCCTGTACCACTGGCGGGTCCACCCGGGTTCGACGTCGTCGTCGCTGTCGGCCAAGCCGTACGCGGCCGTCGCCGCTCGGCGAGCGGTGACCGACCATCTCCAGCGAGTGGGTCAAGGAGCCCGGGTGCTGCCAGCCGGCTGGAGCGGGTTCAACCGAATCCGGTGGGAGCTGCCCGAGACCCCACCGTCGACGACGATCGTCATCCTGCCCCGGACCGGCGTCAGGCTGACCCGGTGCATCAACAGTGCGCGGGCCCGTGCCGGCTATCCCGACGTCGACGTCATGGTGGTCGACGACGGTGACCGGCGACCGATGATGAAGGCGTTCCTCCGGGACTGGCGCAACACGGTGACGGTCGTGACTGACCATCGCGACGTGTCGGACGGCGCGCTCCGGAACGCCGCGGTCGGCCAGGCGCGCGGCGAGGTCATTTGCTTCCTCCACGACGACGTCGAGGCTCTGGCGGATGGTTGGCTGGAGGAGATGGTCGGCTTGCTGATGCAGCCGGGTATCGGTGCTGTCGGAACCAAGCTGCTCTACCCGGACGAGACGATCCATCACGCCGGGATCGTGATGGGCATCGGCGGCACCGTCGGGTACGTCCACCGCCGGTCTGACCGGCTCGATCCCGGCTACGGCGGCCGGGCCATGTTGAGCCAGTCGTTCTCGGCGGTGTCGTGGGCGTGCATGGTCGTCCGTCGTGAGGCGTTCGAGGCGGTCGGCGGCTTCGACGAGCAGAACCTCTCCGGGGCCTATGTCGACGTGGACTTCTGCCTGCGGCTCGGGGAGGGGGGTTGGCGGGTGGCGTGGACGCCCAACGCCGAGATGACGCGGTATGCATCGCCGACCGAGCCCAGGGAGTCGGACGGTGAGAACGCCATCCGGTTCGCCCGGGAGATCCGCTACCTGCACACCCGCTGGTCGGGCGTCCTCGCGGCAGACCCGGCGTACAACCCGAACCTCTCCTTGGCCCACGAGACCATGCCCCTGGCGTGGCCGCCCCGGGCCTCCTACCGCTGACGGTTCTGCAGGACCACGTCCAAGACAACGGCCACCCGTTCGACGAACCGGTCGGCATTGCCGTACCAGTCGTCGGCGAACCGCCGGCCCTGGTCGCCGAGCGTGTTCCGTAGCTTTGGGTCGTTGACGGCATCGACGCAGCCCACCAGCTCGGCGGGGTCGCGGTACCAGAGGCCGCCACCTTCGCCTGCGAGCTCGGCCGCGGCGGTCGTTGCCGGGACGACCACCGGGATCCCGTAGCGAAGGGACTCGACGCATTCCCGGGCGAGCAGTTCGCCGGGGCCCAGGTCGACGGTGACGAGGGCGTGGGCGACGAGGCGCCACAGATCGGTCCGGGTGTCGATGACGACCCGGCCGCGGAGCGATCGGGACCGCCAGGCCGACGCGACGCCGTTCTCGACGATGACGACGTCGTGGCGCGGAAAGGCCGCGACGAGCCATGCGGCCAACGGGGGAGGTGCGTCGCAGTCCTCTTCGGCCGGACCCCGGTCGCTGAGGACGAGGACGTAGCCGGTGAACCCGAGACCGTTGTGGCGACGTTGGGCGGCCAGTGGATGGACCGGGACGTGCAGGCCGATGGGAAAAACCGGCGTCGCACGGCGGCCAGCGGCGGACGTCGCGCCGACCGACAGGAGCTGCTCGATCGCGGCGGGTACCGGGGCACCGTCGTCGATGGCCAGCGTCGTCGCCCCCGGGGCGAACCGTTCGGCGAGAGCGATCGCGGCGGTATCCACTCGATCGAACAGAACGACGTCAGGGCGGGCCGCGACCGGCCACGCCATGTCGTCGGGCGTCGGCCAGGTTTCGCCGGCCCTGGGGGTGCCGACAGCGACGAGGTCGAACAGGCCATCGGGCTGGGGACCGCCAGGTTCTCCGGGGACGAAGACGTCGACGTCGGCAACCCTCGAGGCCGCTCCGGCAAGGTTGCGGATGACGAAAGCCCGTTCGTCGCGCCCACCCCACGTGCTGCTCAGGATGGTGATCCGCCGGGCGGACCGGCCGTCACCCATCCCGGTGGCTGCCCTCCCCGTCGTGGAGGGACTTCCGCTCGCCACCGTCGCTGCTGGCGTCGTCTGCGGTGCGGCGGGCGAGCTCGGCACGCACCCGGACCAGATCGGCGGCGAGGACGTCAACGACCTCGCCGATCACGGCCTCCAGCTCGGCGACCCGCCCGGCGAGCTCGTCGCAGCGCCGAGCCACCGCGTCGACCGCTTGAATAACGCTGGCGACGATCGCCCGGTCCTGGCGTTGCCCGGGGCCGGTGACTGCCGATACGGCGGCCTCGGCTCGGGTGCGCAGCGAACGGGCCTGATCGCCGCGGTTCTGCCCGGCGTCGTGGGCGGTCGACCAGGCTTCGTGCATCGCCGCCACCGTCGGCTCGTCCCGCAACGGGGTCAACGGGGCTCGGCTCGGGACTGGCTGAGACAGGAGCAGTGGGGCGTCGCCGTCAGTGATGCCCGTTCCCTCACCCTCGGCATCGACGGTACTGCCGTCGGCGTCGAGTGAACGACGCCGGACGTCGTTCACGATGTCCCGAGGGTCGAGCGCCATGCCTGCCACCATCCCTCTTCGTCGGGCCCCCGCAACGCGCAGGTCGAGTTTAACCGGGTCAGGTGTCGGTTCAGGAAGGGGTCGCCGGCGGCGATGAGCTCTTCCCAGCGGTCGACGAACCGGGCGATGTCGTCGACGCTGCCGGACGTGCCGCGGCTCGGCGACTCGTAGTGCACGAGCTCGGCGAGCGGTTCGTAGACCACTCGGAGACCACGTTGGCGGGCTCTCAGGCAGAAGTCGATGTCGTTGAGGTCGAGGCCGAGAGAGACGTCGAACCCGTCGAGCTGGTCGAAGACCGCTCGCCGGGCGGCGAGGCAGGCGCCGGTGACCGCCGAGCAATCCCGCGTGACCGCGGCCATACCGAGATATCCGGGAGCGGTGTCGTCGAGACCGACGAGGACGTGGCCGGCGGCTCCGCCAAGGCCGATCACGAGGCCGGCGTGTTGTAGCCGGCCGGTCGGGTAGAGGAGCCGGGCCCCGACTGCGCCGATCTCCGGGCGGAGGGCCTGGGCCGCCAATACGTCCAACCACCCATCGTCTCGGGCCTCGATGTCGTTGTTGAGAAACAGCAGGACGTCGCCCCGGGCACGGTCGACCGCGTGGTTGTTGAGGGCGGCCCAGTTGAACGGGCGGTCGTCCCGCACGACGACAACGTCCGTCCGCGTGGCCAACCGTTCGACCAGCGTCCGCGTCTCCGGCTCGACCGAGCCGTTGTCGACGAGCACGAGCTCGAGGTCGACATCGCCGGCGGTGGCGCTGACGGAGTCCACGCAGGTCCGCAGGAAGCGGGCGCCGTCGCGGAACGGGACGATGGCGCTGACGGACGGGCGGCTCCGCGTCCGCCGATGGACATGCCAGGTGCCGGCAAGCGGACCCGGTTCGACGGATCCGTCGACGCCTCGGCGAGCCAGGGCCTCGGTCACGGCGCCCGATCCGATCGGCGGTCGTGACGCCGAAGGCCTCGGGCCGCGGTGGTAGAGGACTTCGGCCACATGGGCCACCCGGTCGCTGATCTCCGTCGTCCGGAGCATCAGGTCGTGCTCCCAGTTTCCGCCGACCAGGCTGCCGATCCCGCCAGCGGCGTCGATCACCATGCGTCGCAGGGCCAGTGGCCGGCCGAGGTACGGCGCCGAGAGGAGCATTTCGGGTGACCAGTCCGGCTTCAGCGTCGGGTCCGTAGGGCCGTCGCCGCTGCCGAGATCGTCCTCGTCGGCGTAGGCGATGTCGGCGCCGTCCAACGCATCGATCAGGACTGCCGTGGCGTCGGGCGCCAGCTCGTCGCCGGGGTCGAGCAGAGCCATCGCGGGGGTGTCGCCGGCGGCGAAGACGGCTCCGACGGCGTCGGCCATTCGGGTCTCCGGAGGCAGCTCGACGACCACCGAGCGCCCGACCGGCAGGTCGGCGAGAACCGGGGCGACGATGGCCTCGTTCTCCGGGCCGAGGTCTCCGACGACGGCCAGCGCGAGCGTCCACTTGTCCGTGGTCTGCCCAGCGACGGAGCGGACGGTCCGGCGGAGGGCGTCGGGATCGATGTGGTCGGCGACGATGAGCCAGGCGATGCCCGAGACCGGCGGTCCCGGCGCGACATCGGTAGTCGGTGGCCGGGCGATGGCCGGCCGCACGGTGCCAGCCAGGCGTTCGGCCTCGCGCTGGTCCACCCACGCCCGGTAACGGGGCAGATCGGCAGCGACGTCCGGCCCGAGCGGCGGGAGGTCACGCGGCGCGAAGAGGACCCGTTCCACGCTGGGAATCTACGGCGTGGCCGGCAATCTGACCAGGTGAGTATGGGTATTACCGCAGTCGACCAGCCCCGCGTGGGTCGGTCTCACTGGCGCAGTTGTGTGCCGACCTGCCACGATGCGCGGGTGGCTCGCACTGTCCACGTCAACCCGCTGGAGCTTGTCGGGCGCCGCGTCACCCTCCGCACGATGGGGGACCGGGACTACGACGCGTGGTTCGCCGTGCGCGACCGTTGCCGGGACTGGCTCGTCCCATGGGAGCCTCGGCCGAAGGGGGCGCCGCCACCGGCCGAGGACCGGCAGAGCTTCGGCGCCCGCTGTGCCATCCGGGAACGCGAGCGCCAGCTCGGAACCGGCTACGGCTTCGGCATCTTCGTCGAGGAGCAGTTCGCCGGTGAGATCACGCTGTCGTCGATCCAACGAGGTCCGTTCCAGAGCGGGCATATCGGCTACTGGGTCGACCGCCGCCTGGCCGGGCGGGGGTACGTGCCGGAGGCCGTCGTCACCGTCCTCCAGTTCTCGTTCGACTCGATCGGACTGCATCGGATCGAGATCTCGATCATTCCCCGCAACCATTCCAGTCTGCGGGTCGTCGAGAAGCTCGGCATCCGCTCCGAGGGGGTGGCCGAGCGGTTCTTGGAGATCGACGGACGGTGGGAGGACCACGCGCGGTTCGGCATCACCGCCGAGGAGTGGCAGGTCCGCCGGCCCGAGCTGGTGGGGGACTGGCTCGGCCAGTTCTAAGGCTGCACCACGGACGGCGAGTGCCGGAAGAACTGCTCGACGTCGTGCTCGTAGGTGTACGACGTCGGTCGGCGGCCGGTGCTCCGCCGTAGGCGGACGGCGCGGACGAAGCTCTCGACGGCGCCGGCGCTGGTGTAGCGGTAGTCGAAGCCGGCGTCGATGAGGCGGCGGGTGTCGACACCGCGGCCGTAGCGCAGGAGGGCTTCGAGCTCGGCCGGCAGATCGAAGACGCGGAGGCGGACGAGAGGGGCGACGGCGAGCGTCGGGTGGACGGGCGGCAGGCGGAGGAGCCGGGTCCCGCAGATCGACGCGACCTCGCTCCACGGCAGCCGGCCGTGGCCGGCGACGTTGAAGACGCCGGGCAGTCGGTCGCGGGTGACGAAGTCGACGGCGCGCACGACGTCGTCCTCTTCGACGAACTGGACGAGCGGGTCGAAGCCGAAGATCGACGGACAGAGCGGCCGGGAGAGGTTCTTGCTGATCGGCGTGACGATGTCGGTGCCGAGCACGTTGGCGAAGCGGAGGAGGGTGACGACGACATCGGGGCTGTCGTCGGCGAAGTCGCGGACGAGTCGCCTCGGCTTCGACGAGGGACCGTTCGACCGCGGTCCTCGGTGGCGTAGAGCGCGGCGTGTCCTCGTCGAACGTGTTCGGGTCCTTCTCGGATGAGCCGTAGACGAGCGTCGACGACTTGACGACGACCTGCCGGACGGGCGAGCCGGGGGCACTGGCCGCGGCGAGGAGGTTCATCGTCCCGATGACGTTGATCTCGTGCAGGGCGCGAGACGGGACCTGAGTCGAGTCGACGACGAGGAAGGTGTGGACGATCGTGTCGACCTGGGTGGCCCGGACGAGTCGGTTGAGGATCGAGTACGTCTGGTCGGAGCGGACGTACTCGGCGCGCTCGAACGGAACGGACGGGCTCTGGGTGCCGAGGCCGAGCACGACGTCGGTGTCGCGGTCGGCCTCGAGAGCCTGGACGACGCGGCCGCCCCAGAACGTGTCGGCCCCGGTGACGAGGACGCGGCGCCCCACGGGCTAGCCGAACCAGACGCTGCGGCGGTCGCGCAGCATGTCGTAGAGGGTGTCCTGAAGCCGGGTCCGGATGGCCTCGGCCTCTTCCATCACTCGGCTCTTCGAGTACCGGTCCTGGTCGGGCGGGACGTCGAAGGTGATCGGGTCGAGGACGCGCAGCCTGATCTTGGCGGGAAAGGGGACCGCGACCCCGACCGGGCCGAGCAGGAGGAGGTTGGCGGTGACGGGGAAGTACGGCAGCCGGAGGGCCTTGGCGACGGCGGGCAGCCGGAAGAGGGTCGGCATCGCCTCTTCGGCCCCGACGACGGCGATCGGCACGACGGGGACGCCGGCGCGCATCGCGATCTCGACGAAGCCGCCTCGGCCGAACCGCCGGAGCTGGTAGCGGTCGGTGTACGACTTGGCGGTCGCCTTCGTCCCCTCGGGGAAGACGAGCGCCAGCTGCTGCTGCTCACGGAGGAGCCGGTAGGCGTTGTCGGGGCGGGCGGGCACGCCGCCGGCCCGGCTCCAGAGCGTGCCGAGGACGGGCAGCGTCCGGAAGAAGTAGTCGGCCATGCCGTAGACGGGGCGGCCGAGCTCCTTCTCGATGCCGTGCATGATCACCGGCGCGTCGGACGGGATGGCGCCGCCGTGATTGGCGATCAGCAGCGCACCGCCGTCGGTCGGGATCTTCTCCAGTCCGTCCCAGTCGGCGCGGAACCAGTTGGCGTAGACGGGGTCGTAGAGCTGCCGGACGACGGCCCGGACGCGTTCGGAGCGACCCCACTCGTCGACGTCGGAGCGGCGGCTCTCGTCGGCGGGCGGCGAGACGGTCTTGCGCTCGGCGGGCAGGCGGAGCGGGACGATGTCGGTACTCGGTCGGGCCGGCGTCGCTACTTCTCTGCGAGCTGCCACGGGTCCATCGTACTGACCGCCTCGGTCGGCCTTCCGGCCGCCGGGCGGCCGGTACGCAGATCAGGGTCGGCCGGCCCCGACGAGATCGGTGTAGTAGATCGGCGAGTACGAGACGGTCGTCCCGGTGTAGGGGGCCTGGATGATCGTTGTGCTGCCGTAGGGGCCGGAGCCGACGTACATGACGACGTGGTCGATGATGCCGTCGCCGTCGAGGTTCTTGTAGAAGAGCAGGTCGCCGGGTTGAAGGGCCGAGAGCGAGACGTGGGAGGTCGACGCGTACTGCGCTGTGGCGGTCCGCGGGATCGACACGCCGGCCTGGGCCCACGCCCACTGGGTGAGGCCGGAACAGTCGAAGCCCTGGCCGGGCGACTCGCCGCCCCATGCGTACGGGACGCCGAGCTGGCTCTCCGCGGCGCTGGACGGCGGCCGCGCCGCCGGCACTCGACGAGCCGCTGGCGCCGATCGTCGTCGGGCCCAGGGCGCCGCTGTTGCCCGAGCTCGAGCCGGACTTGGTCCCGCCCGAACTGCTGGTGCTGGACTGCTCTGGTTGGCCGACGGCAGCGGCCTGATTGGCGGTGGCGGTGGCCGCGGCGCCGGCGCTCGCCCCACCGACGGTCCGGGCGACGGCGGCCGCGTTGGCCGCCTGTTGGGCCGCCTGTTGGGCGGCGGCCGCGGTCTTGGCGGCGGCGGCGGCCGCGGCGGCCGCCTGCGCCTGCGCCTGGGCCTGGGCGGCGACCTCCTGGGCCAGGGTTCCCTTCACCTGCTGCAACGTCGCCTCGTCGGCCGCGGTGGCGCTGGCGTTCGCCTGCTGCAGAGCCTGCGCCTGTTGGGCCTCGGCCTGAGCCTGCTGCTCCTGTGCCTTCTGGGCGGCCTGGTCGGCCTGAAGCTTGTTCTGCTGGCCAACGAGCGCGGTCTGGTCGTCGACGACGTTGCCGATCACGGTGCTCTCGTACTCGGTCCGGGCGTCGGCGCTGGCCGCGGAGTTGGCGAAGAGGGCAGTGATCTGAGTGGCGGACGCGCCGGAGACGTAGGCCATGACCGCGTCGTGGGCCAGCTTCGCCCGGTCGGCCGTGATGTTCGCCTGGGTGGTGCTCAGGTCGGCGGCCGTGGCCGCCAGCTGGGCGTTGACCGTCTGCAGCGTCTGCTGGGCCGCGTCGTACTGCTGGCTCAGCGCGGCGGTCTGCGCCTGTTCGTGGGCGATCGTCGTCGCCAGCGCCGACGCCTGCTGCTGGGTGGCTGTGATCTGCGCCTGGGTGGGGACGCTGGTCGAGCTCTTCGACGACGAGGTGGAGGTGGCGCCGGCGAACGGCGTCCCCATGGCCACGAGGGCGATCGCCACGATCCCACCGGCGAGGGTGGGCGGAAGAAAGCGGCGTGTGCTCCGACAATTCACAGCAGCCACTTCTGCAACAGTAACCCCTCGAGTCACACAATCCAAGGGGTCGGGCCGGTTCAGACGGCCTCTGCGGCAAGTTGTGAACACCGTACTTGCCGTGCTCGTTGGCGGATGGGCACGGGACGGCGAGCGGCCAATGCCCCCTAGGGTGCCCTCCGTGGACGGTATGCGGGAGGTGGCGGGCGGCCGGGTCGAGGGTCGTGAGTTCGACGGTGGATGGCAGTTCGCCGGCATCCCTTTCGCCGCAGCGCCGGTCGGGAGGTTCCGGTGGCGTCCGCCGCAACCGCCGGTCCCTTGGTCGGGTGTTCGGCCGGCCGTCGAGTTCGGGCCGATCGCGCCACAGACGCCACCGATCCCCGGCGTCGCCGTGCCGGGTGATCCGGTCGCCCAGGACGAGGACTGTCTCAACCTGAACATTTGGACGCCGGCCCTCGACGAGGGGGCCCGGCCGGTCATGGTCTGGGTGCACGGCGGCGGGTTCACGACCGGGGCGGGATCGAGCCTCCTCTACCGGGGCGGTGACCTGGCTCGGGACGGCGACGTCGTCGTGGTCACGTGCAACTACCGGCTCGGCGCACTCGGTTTCCTCGGCCATCCGGTGTTCGGTGACGAGCCGACCGGGTCGATCGGCAGCTGGGGCCTGCTCGATCAGATCGCCGTCCTGCGGTGGGTCCGTGACCACATCGCGGCGTTCGGTGGCGACCCGGACAACGTGACGCTCTTCGGCGAGTCGGCCGGCGGCGATGGCGATCTCCGCGCTCCTCGGTGTCCCGGCGGCCCGCGGGCTCTTCCAGCGGGCGATCGTCGAGAGCGGGCCGCCGTACACGCACTCGGTCGACCAGGCCGTGCGGGCCGCCGAGCGATCTCGCCGGCGTGCTCGGCGTCGGCGACGTCACGCGGCAGTCGCTCGAGACGGTGCCGGCCGACGAGCTCGTCGCGGCGACGGCGGAGCTGCAGAACCGGTCGCCGCGGCCGGGCGAGCTGCCGCTGCCGTTCCTGCCGGTGGTCGACGGTGGTTTCCTACCGCGGCGTCCGGAGGACGCGGTCGCGGCCGGCGAGGCGGCGTCGGTCCAGTTGCTGATCGGAACGACGCGCGACGAGCTGACGTTCTTCGCGCTCGGTGACCGCCGACTGCACGGCATGGACGAGGACGGTCTGCTGCACTGGCTCCAACTCGCCGACCCGACGATCCCGCCCGAGCGGATCGTCGATGCGTACCGGACCGCCCGTCAGGGCCGGGCGGAGCCGGTCGGACCGCTCGACCTCTGGGTGGCCGCGGGCAGCGACCGCGTCTTTCGCTGGCCATCACTGCGGCTGGCCGCAGCCCAGCGGCGCTACCAGCCGGCGACGTTCGTGTACCTGTTCACGTGGGAGTCGCCGGCGTTCGGCGGCCTACTCGGCTCGTGCCACGCGCTCGAGATCCCGTTCGTTTTCGGGAGCGTCCGCCAGCCGGTGATCGGCGCGTTCGCCGGTAGCGGGCCCGAAGCGGACGCGCTCTCCGACGAGATGCAGCGAGCGTGGCTCTCGTTCGCCCGATCCGGCGACCCGAGCCACGGCGGTATCGGCCAGTGGCCGTCGTGGGACGCGGACCGGCGGGCGACGATGGTCTTCGGCCGGAAGACCGAGCTGGTCGACGGCCCCCGGAACGACGAGCTCGCCGCCTGGGGATCCTTACCCCTGGCCGACCCGGTCGGCTGACCCGGCCCGTCGGTCGACGTCGCCGACCGACGGCTGCAGTCGGCCCGCGGTGGTCGACCGCCACTAGCTTCGTGGGCCGGCGCGGGACGCCCGCGCTGCGCCGACGAGAAACCCGTGGCGAGGGGACGTAGCCCAACCGGCAGAGGCAGGGCGCTTAAAACGCCTTCAGTGAGGGTTCGAGCCCCTCCGTCCCCACGAGACCTTGACCCATGGTGGCGCGTCCGGCTCCTGTTGATCAGAGGTCGGTGACCGTCATTCGGGTAGAGCGCCGGACCGACGTGGTTCGTCGTCCGCCGAGCCGGAGGGCGCCGCCGCCTCCGCCGACGTCTTGGCGACCGCCGGGACCACGAACGCGGCGACGAAGGCCCCCACCATCAACGCACACGAGACCGCGAACGCCCGCCCATACCCGGCGGCGATGGCGCTCGTGTCCGGGATCCCGGCGTGCTGCAGATGAGTCGTGTGACTGGACGCGACGGTGGCCAGTGCGGCGAGGCCGATCGAGCCGCCGACCTGCCGCGACGTGTTGAGCACCCCCGAGGCCAGTCCGGCGTCGGTTGAATCGACGCCCACCGTGCCCGCCGAGGCCAGCGCGGTGTACACCAAGCCGATGCCCAGCGATACCAACGTCGCCCCGCCGAACACGACTGTCCAGTACCCCCGGCTCGATGCGATCTGGGTCAGCCAGCCGAAACCCGCCGTGGCCATCAAGGCACCCGCGACGAGGACGCGGACGCGTTCCCAGCCGGATCAGCAACCGCGGCGCGGTCTGCGCGCCCACGACGATCATGGCGGACAACGGCGCAAACGCCAGACCGGTCCGCAGGGCGTCGTACTGCAGGACGTTCTGCAAGAAAAGCGACAGGAAGTACCAGACCGAGAAGATGCCGGCCGCCGCCAGGAGCATGACGATGTTGGCCCCCGTCACCCACCGAGACCGGAAGAGCCGAACCGGCATCAGCGGGTTCGACGCCACCTTCACCTGCAGGACCATGAACACGCCCAAGAGCACGAACGCGATCGCCAGGGCCACCAGCGTGCGGGTCGACCCCCAGGAGTACTCGTCGGTGTCGACGATCGCGTACGCCAGAGCGGCCAACCCCGCCGTCACCGTCACCGAACCCCACACGTCCAGCCGTGCGGCCGCACCCGGCCGTCGGACTTCCGTGAGGTAGGTCAGCGCGCCGATCATGGTCAGGGCACCGATGGGCACGTTGACGAACAGCACCCACCGCCAGCCGAGCTCTGAGGTCAGTACGCCGCCGATCAACACCCCGGCGGCGCCGCCCGCGCCACCCGCGGCAGCCCAGAGACCGAGGGCCCGCGGAAGCCGCAGCCCGGAGAACGTCGTGACGATGATCGTCAGGGTGGCGGGTGACAAGAACGCGGCCCCGATCCCCTGGGCCGCCCGGGCCGCCGTCAACCAGGTCGATGTCTGGGCGAACCCACCGACCAGGCTGGTGGCGGAGAAGAGCACGACACCGAACAGGTAGATCTTCCGGCGACCGTAGAGGTCGGCCGCTCGGCCACCCAGCAGTAGGAATCCGGCGAACGTCAGGACGTAGGCGTTGACCACCCACTGCAACCCGACCGGGCTGTAGTCGAGCGCCCGCCCGATGGACGGGAGCGCCACATTGACGACCGAGACGTCGAGGACGACCATGAACTGCGCGGCGCAGGCGAGCACCAGAATGATTCGGTCGTGCGAATGGTCGCTGGAGGTCGACGAACGGGCGTAGGCGCGCACGGCTAGTAGCTGCACATGGCTAGCAGTCGAGTCCGTCGAAGCTCATATCCCCTCCGCGGCGGCTGTGCCGCCTCGCCTCTCGCCCGGGGCCCACCGGTTGACACTGGTGAACCCGAGATTGTAAATTCTACCAAGCGTTCGATCGGTAAGGAGGGGGATCGTGTACAAGCTGTTCAGTGTCGACGACCACATCATCGAGCCGCCTGGTGTCTGGGCCGATCGCGTGGCCAAGAAGTTCCAAGCGGCGGCCCCGCACGTGATCGAGGACGAAGGGCGACAGTTCTGGGTCTACGAGGACCAGCGGGCACAGACGATGGGGCTCAATGCAGTTGCCGGCAAGCCTCGAGAAGAGTGGCAGAACGAGCCGGTTCGCTATGCCGACATGATCCCCGGGTGTTACGACCCGGTCGAACGGGCCAAGGATCTGCGGTCCGAGGGCATCTTCGCCAGCGTGAACTTCCCCTCGCTGCCACGGTTCGCCGGAACGTTGTTCCTCGAGTTCAAGGACAAGGAACTGGCCCAGACCTGCGTGGCCGCCTGGAACGATTTCGTCATCGACGAGTGGTGCCCGGCGGCGCCGGAGCTCTTCGTCCCCATGGTGATCTTGCCGCTATGGGACCCGAAGCTGGCCGCGGCCGAGGTCCGGCGGTGCGTCGAAAAGGGGGCCCGGGCAATCTCGATGGTCGAGAACCCGGCCCCGCTGGGGCTGCCGTCGTTCCACACGGACCATTGGGACCCGCTCTGGGAGGCATGTGTCGAAGCGGACATCCCCATCTGCATGCACATCGCGTCGAGCGGCAAGAGCACGGTCCTGACGACCGAGGAACCGGGGATCGTCGAGATCGCGGCCGCCTTCACCCGAGCGGCCCATTCGTCCGTCAACATGATGCTCAGTCCGATTCCGCGGAAGTTCCCCGAGATCAAGATGGTGTGGTCCGAGGGTGGCATCGGCTGGATACCCGCCGCCCTCGAACGAGCCGACCGCCAGTTCGATCGTCACCAGTACTGGTCGAGGGACGCGGATGACCTTCTTCCTTCCGACGTGTGCCGCCGGAACATGTGGTTCTGCATGATCGAAGAACCGATCGGTCTGAAGTACCGGGCCGATATCGGTGTCGACAAGATCCTGTGGGAGAGCGACTACCCGCATGCCGACACGACGTTCCCGAACACCCAGGCCGGGGCGAAGATCGTCTTCGACGGCGTGCCGGACGACGAGGTGGAGCAGATCACGCACACCAACGCCTCTGACCTCTTCAAGTGGGAGTTCGTCGCCCCGGTCTGAGCCGACCGGACCCCCCGGCGCAGTTCAGATCAGGCGGGTACCGGCGTCGATGTAGAACGTCGAACCCGTGACGTGGCGGCTGGCGTCGGAGGTCAGGTAGAGGACGAGCTCTGCGATCTCCTCACAGTCGAGCCCGGCGGTCGGCATGGCGTGCCGCTTGAAGGACGCCTCGTCGAAGTCGGCCCGGGTCGGGTTCTCCAGTTCGGGTCGGAACCGCCCGAACGTCATGTCGTTCAGCACCATCCCGGAGAGAACGGTCCCCGGGTGGATGGTGTTGACGCGAATGCTCTCGGACGCCAGCTCGAGCGCCAGCGTCTTCATCAACATCACGACGCCGGCCTTGGCGGCACCGTAGTGAGCCATGGCCAGCAGAGCCCGTTCGGCCGCGACCGAGCTCGTGAGGACGACCGAGCCGCCACGACCGCCGGCCACGACGTGGGGTACCGACGCCTTGACCGTCTTCCACACCCCCGTCAGGTTGACGTCGATCATCTCCTGCCACATCTGCTCGGTCATGTCCAGGGTCGACGCCGCGCTGTGGATCCCGGCGTTGGCCACGACGATGTCCAATCGGCCGAGCTCGGCCACTGCGACGTCCACGAAGGTGGTCAGACCGTCGAGGTCGCGCACGTCGACGTCGCCGGTGATGATCCGGCGTCCCGCCGACTCGACCTCCTTGACCGTCACCTCCATGTCCTCTGGCGTCGCCAGTGGGTACTCGACGGTGTCGATCGGCGAGAACGTGTCCACCGCGACGACGTCCGCTCCTTCGCCGGCCAACACGACCGCATGGGCGCGGCCCTGTCCTCGAGCGGCGCCCGTCACGAAGGCCACCTTGCCGTCCAGCTTTCCCATACGTCCACCCCTCTGCTCGACCCGCTGCTGCCGTGTCGTCCAGCTCTGCACTCTAAGTCAGTTGGTCGACCGATTTCCCGTTCCGGCCGAGTCGCCGAGGCGGAGACGCCTGACCGGGCCATCCATGCACCGCCCGTGGCCGCCGTGGTTGAATTCGGTGCGGCAGCGCGGCCAGGGGGCCCACGAAAAGGGGAACGATGATGCTCGGAACCGACTACCCACTGCTCGACGTCTTCTGGACGATGCTCGAGTTCTTCCTGTTCTTCATCTGGATCTGGCTGATCATCAGCATCTTCATGGACATCTTCCGTAGCCATGACATGGGCGGGGTGCACAAGTTCCTCTGGGTGCTGCTGGTGATCATCCTCCCGTTCCTCGGCGCCTTCATTTACTTGATCGTCCGCGGTGGCAGCATGCACGAACGGGCCGCCCAGCAGGCCCAGGCCCAGGAGCAGACCTTCCAGAGCTACGTCCGTCAGACGGCCGGTGGGTCGAGCGCGGCGGACGAGCTGGCCAAGCTGAGCGACCTCAAGTCGAAGGGCGCGATCTCCGACGACGAGTTCGAGAAGGCGAAGGCCAAGATCCTCAACTGAAGTCGATCGCCGGTGCGGGCGGCTGGCGGTAGTCTCGGCCCGTTGTCGGGACTGCCGTCGGAGGAGGAAGCGCCAATGCCGGAGCAGCTCGAAGAAGGCTGGTACACCGACCCGTTCGAGCGCCACGAGGCCCGCTGGCTGTCGGACGGCACGCCGACCAAGCTCGTTCGTGACGACGGCGTGACGTCGTACGACGAGCCGCCGGATGAGCCGCCGACGCTGACTCCCGTCCGGATCGAAGTCGACCCGGACGCGTCGAACGGCTCGGATCTCCTCCGGGCCGACGCGGCCGAGGCCGGCGACCAGAGCTTCGACGCCGCCCGAGCCACCATGGCCGAGTTCGACACCCTGGGCCAGGTCGGTGCGCCGAACATGGAGCGGCTCCTCGACGGCGAGGAGTACTGACCGGGCCGGTACGCTGGCGTGGTGACCGACGACCGGGCCGGCCGTTCTGGTGGCGGTCGCCGCTGGCGCCGCCGCCGCCTCGCCCGGCCCGGACGATCTCCCGGTACCCTCGAGCCCGCCGGCACCACTCCGTCACCCGTCGCCCCAACTGGTAACGGCGACCCCGTCACGTACCCGGAGTGGGTTGCCCGGTACGACACGCTCGACGACGGTCGACGCGCGGCCATCGCCCGGCAGGTCGACGCGCTCGCCGACCCGCCGACGTTCAGCGTCGTGCTGCCCGTCCACGATCCTCCCGAGCGGTACCTGCGCGCGGCCATCGATTCGGTCCGCGCCCAGCTCTACCCGCACTGGGAGCTCTGCATCGCCGACGACGGTTCGCTCGACCCGGCCGTCATCCGGCTGCTCGACGACAGCGCCGGCGCCGACGAACGGATCAAGGTCGTGCACCGCCCCGAGAACGGCCACATCTCGGCCGCGTCGAACACGGCGCTGTCCCTGGCCACTGGGCGGTGGGCGGCGTTCTTGGACCACGACGACATGCTCGCCCCGCACGCCCTCGCGCTCATGGCCGTCCACCTGGCGGACCGTCCCGACGCCGGCGTGGCCTTCAGCGACGAGGATCTCGTCGACGACGGTGGCCAGCCGGTGGCGAGCTACTTCAAGCCGGCGTTCGACCCACTACTGCTGCTCGCCCAGAACCACGTCTGCCACCTCTCCGTCGTCCGCCGCGACCTCGTCGAGGAGGTTGGCGGGCTTCGTGAGGGCTACGAGGGCAGCCAGGACTGGGACCTCCTCCTGCGGGTCACCGCCCGGCTCGGCCGCGACCAGGTCGTCCACGTGCCGCACGTCCTCTACCACTGGCGAACGTACCCGGCGTCGACCGCGTCGTCGCTCGGCGCCAAGCCGTACGCGGCCGGGGCCGGCTGGCGGGCCGTTCACGACCATCTGGCCCGCTGGCAGAGCGCGGCGACGGTTGATCCGGTGCCCGGCCTCGGCTGGAACCGGGTGTCCTGGCCGGTCCCAGCCCCGGCCCCGCTGGCCAGCATCGTGGTCCGGGCATCCGACGAGGCGGCCCTGGGGCGCTGCCTCCAGAGCATCTGGGCCCGCACGACGTACCCGTCGTACGAGATCGTCGTCGTCACGACCGCCACGACCGGTCCAACCGTCCGGGCGCTGCTCGACCGGGAGGTCGGCCGGGTGGTCGTCGCCGACGTCGCCGATCCCGCGGTCGACGTCGATGCCGCGAACAATGCCGATCGGGCGGCCGGTCGATCGGACGGCCGGTTCGCCGCCGACAACCGTGGAGCGGCCCGGGCGACGGGGGACGTGCTCTGCTTCGTCGACGAGGCGACGGAGATCGTCTCGCCGGACTGGCTGGAGGGGCTGGTCGGCCATGTCTCGCAACCGGGCATCGGCGTGGCCGGGGCCATGATCTACGACGACCGCGGGCGCCTCCGTCAGGCCGGTCTCGTCCTCGGGCTCGGCGGCATCGCCGGGCCGGTCCACGAGGGGCTCGACCGGCTCGACATCGGCTACTGGGGTCGGGCCGCTACGCCGCGGCACGTCGCCGCGGTCTCCGCCGACTGCCTGGTCGTGCGCCGCGACGCCTGGGAGCAGGTCGGCGGCTTCGACGCGGACCACCTGCCAGCCGCCTACGGCGACGTCGATCTGTGCCTCCGCCTACGCGACGCCGGCTGGGCGACGGTGTGGACGCCGTTCGCCGAGCTCGTCTCCCACCGGCCGGTCCGCTCCGATGTGGTGACGACCGTGAGCGAGCCGAGCGACGGGGCGGAGGCCGACGGGGAGGAGGCCGGCGCGGCCCGGTACATGCGCCAGCGATGGGGCCACGTGCTCGACGACGACCCGGCGTACAGCCCGAACCTCTCGCTCGAACGGACCGACTGCAGTCCGGCGTGCCCGCCGCGGGCGGGCGGTCGTCGACCGAGGTGAGGGTGGCGGGCTCGAGCCCGTCGTCACGGCCTGATCATCCCCGGCCGGCCAGCGGTGATACGGCGGGGAGCTCCACCGTGACGCGGAGGCCGCCAGCGGGGCGGGGGGTGAGGGTCAGGGTTCCGTTGTGGGCCTGGGTGATGCTCTTGACGATGGCCAGGCCGAGGCCGACGCCGGCCTGGTCGGTGTGGAGGCGTTCGGTGCCCCGCTGGAACGGCTCGACCAGCGTGGCCACGAACGGTTGGGCGAGCTTCTCGCCGGTGCTCTCGACATCGAGGACCACCGTGTTGGGGTGAACGCCGGTCCTGACCCAGACCCGGCCTTGTCCCGGCAGGTTGTGGACGATGGCGTTGTGCACGAGGTTCGTGGTCATCTGGCGAAGGAGCGGTCGCGAGCCAGTGGTCGGCGTCGTTATCTGACCGGACGTCTCGACGGTGACACCACGTTTCTCCGCCAGGGGGAGCAGGGTTTCGGCGGTCTCTTCGGCTATGAGGGACAGGTCGACGTCTTCGGGGGTGAAGGCCTTCTGCTCGGCTTGGCTGAGCAGAAGCAAGGCTTCGGTGAGCTCGATCGCCCGGGTGTTGACGGCACGAAGGCGTTCGTCGAGCTCGCCGTGCTCGCGGTTCGGGTCGTGGCGGGCCACGTCGAGCAGGGTCTGCGTGATCGCCAGCGGGGTGCGTAGTTCGTGCGAGGCGTTGGCCGCGAAACGCTGCTGCTCGGCCACGTGGGCTTCGAGCCTGGTGAGCATCGTGTCGAAGTTGTCGGCCAGCTCACGGAACTCGTCGTTCCGGCCGGGTAGCCGGATTCGGTGGGCGAGCGATCCGGTGGCAGCGACGCGGGTGGCATCGGTGATGCGAGTGAGCGGGGCGAGCATCCGGCCGGCGAGCAACCATCCCCCCAACAGGCCGAACACCAGCAGGGAGGCCCCCAAGATGGCTGCGGCCGGAGCGAAATCACGCAAGAGGGCTCCCCGGCCGGGCCAAATGTCGACGTGCGCGCCATGGACCATGACGGTCTCGCCCCTGGGCACATAGCGCAGGAGGAACCACCACACCGCACCGAGCAGCAGGGCGCCCGCGAGCACGACGAAGCCGGCGTAGCTGAGGGTGAGTTTGAGGCGGACGCTCACACCAGGGGCCCTATCCATGGCTTTCTCCTTCCTGGCCGGGCTCTGGTCGGGTGCTGATGCGGTACCCGACACCCGCCACGGTGACGATGATCCAGGGCTCGCCGAGCCGTTTGCGTAGTGCCGATACCGTGATGCGCACGGCGTTGGTGAACGGGTCGGCGTGCTCGTCCCACGCCCGCTCGAGCAGTTCCTCGGCGCTGACCACCCCACCTTCGGCGGAGACGAGCACCTCGAGCACGGCGAACTGCTTCCGGGTGAGGGCAACGTACTGGCCGTCTCGGTACACCTCCCGGCGGAATGGATCCAGCCGCAGTCCGGAGATCTCTCGGACGGGTGGCCGGTTGTGGGTGCGCCGGCGGTCGAGCGCTCGGAGGCGGAGCACGAGCTCTCGGAGATCGAAGGGCTTGGTGAGGTAGTCGTCGGCACCCAGCTCGAAACCGGACGCCTTGTCGTCCAGCCGGTCGGCCGCCGTGAGCATGAGGATCGGCATGCCGGTGCCGGAGGCGATGACCCGTCTGGCGATCTCGTCGCCGGAGGGTCCGGGTATGTCGCGGTCGAGGACGGCGATGTCGTAGGCGTTGACGCTCAGCAGGCCGAGAGCGACATCGCCGTCACCGGCGATGTCGGCGGCGATCGCCTCCAAGCGGAGCCCGTCGCGGATGGCTTCGGCCAGATACGGCTCGTCCTCGACTATCAGTACTCGCACACTCCGCGGATGCTACGTGGCCGAACGTATCGTCCGCGTATCGGAATCCACATACGTGCCGGCAACACGGCACCGTCTTGACTGAAGCCGTGACCTATGGCGAGCCGGGGCAACGGGCAGCCGGCCGAACCCCGTCGTGCGGGCCGCCGGCTTCCCGGCCCGTCACCCGCCGCCACGGTGCGTCTGGCGACGGGGCCGACGACCTTGTCCGGTCGGGGATCACCCTCTTTGGATGCCGGCCGGACGAGGTCGCCCGGTTCCGAGAGGTGGCACCCGGTTTCGGCGTTCTCCCGACCATCACCGATGCTGCAGTGTCGGTCCAGACCCTCGAGCTGGTGGCCGGCAATCGATGCATCAGCGTGACACACAGGACGCCGATCATGGGCTCTGTCCTCCTGGCGCTGCACGGTGCCGGGGTTCGCTACATCTCCACCAGGAGCGTTGGCTGCGACCACATCGACCGACAAGGCGCGGAAGTACTGGGCATCTCGGTCGAAAGCGTCGCCTACTCGCCCGACAGCGTCGCCGACTACACGCTGATGCTGATGCTGATGGCCGTGCGCAGTGCAAAGTCGATCGTCAGCCGGGTGCAGCTTCGTGACTACCGGTTGAACGACGAGCGTGGGAAAGAGCTCCGCCATATGACCGTCGGGGTCATCGGAACCGGGCGCATCGGTGCCGCGGTGCTGGACAGACTGCGAGGGTTCGGCTGCCGGGTGCTGGCCTACGACCGCCGTCCGAAGGCGGTCGTAGAGTACGTATCGCTCGACGAGTTGTTGTGGCAGAGCGATGTCGTCACCCTCCATACTCCGCTCGACGCAGACACCCACCACCTTCTCGGTCGTCGACGCATCGAGCAGATGCGGCAGGGCGCGTTCATCGTCAACACGGGACGCGGTGCTCTCCTCGATACCGAGGCACTTCTCTCGGCCTTGGAAAATGGTCGGCTTGGTGGTGCGGCGTTGGATGTCGTCGAAGGCGAGGAAGGGGTCTTCCATGCCGACTGCCGCGGGAGCGCCACCGAGACCTCGCTGTTGTCCCGGCTCCAACAGTTGCCGAACGTCCTCGTCACCCCGCACACCGCCTATTACACCGAGCCGGCGCTCAGAGACGTGGTCGACAACACGTTCGTCAACTGCCTGCGCTTCGAAGGACGAGCGCCGTGGATCGGGTAAGGGTCGCCGTCCTCTTCGGCGGCGGTTCCGAAGAGCACCCGATCTCCGTCAAGTCGGCCCAAGAGGTTGCCAAGAGCTTCGATCTCGGAAGGTATGAGCCGTTCTATGTCGGGATCACGAAGAGCGGCGCCTGGACGTTGTGCGATGGCCCGGCGGCGGGTTGGGAGGACGGTGGTGGCCGTCGGGCCGTGCTCTCACCGGATAGGAGGGTGCACGGACTGTTCGTCGTCGAGCCGGGACAGTGCCGGACGATCCGATTGGACGTGGTGTTTCCCGTCCTCCACGGCCGGCTTGGCGAGGACGGGGCGATGCAGGGCCTGCTGGAGCTGTCCGGCATCCCCTACGTCGGCTGCGACGTCCAGAGCTCCTCGCTCTGCATGGACAAGTCCCTGACCTACCTCGTCGCGAGGGGAGCCGGGATCGCCACGCCGGAGTTCTGGACCGTCGCGCCGGGCGAGCTCGTCGACCCGCACCGCTTCAGTTATCCCGTCTTCGTCAAGCCGGCCCGATCCGGCTCGTCGTTCGGTGTGAGTCGCGTGCAGCAGGACGAGGAGCTGCTCGACGCGGTCGAAGCGGCGCGACAGTTCGACTCGAAGGTGTTGATCGAAGAGGCGGTGGTTGGCCGCGAGGTCGGCTGCGCGATCCTGGGCGACGGCGCAGAGCTGGTCGCCGGTGAACCCGACCACATCTCCCTCTCGCATGGGTTCTTCAGAATCCATCAGGAGGATGAGCCTGAACGGGGCTCCGAGAACGCGACCTACGTCGTTCCTGCCGACATCTCGGCCGCGTCGCGAGTCCTCGTCCAGCAGACCGCAAAGGTCCTTTACCGGGCCTTGGGATGCCGCGGGCTGGCCCGGGTGGACTTGTTCTTGAAGGAGGATGGGACCGTCGTCCTGAACGAGGTGAATACGTTGCCCGGTCTGACCTCTTACAGCCGGTACCCGAGGATGATGGCTGCCGCTGGGCTGCCGCTGAGCGAAGTCATCGACCGGGTCGTGTCGTTGGCACTGGGCGGACCTGACGATGCACGGTGACTTCTTCTTCGTCGACGAGCTCGTGTCCGGTTTGCACTGGGACGCCAAGTACGCCACCTGCGACAACTTCACCGGCGAGCCCGTAGAGGGCTATGCCGTCAATCGAGTTGTCGGCTCTCGAGCGTTGTGTGTCGCACTGGAGCGGGCGAGACACGGGGCAGCGTCCCTCGGCTTCGGCTTGATGCTTTGGGACGGGTATCGCCCGCAACGCGCGGTGGACTGCTTTCTGCGTTGGTCGAGGCGCCCGGAGGACGGTCGGACCAAGCCCAGGCACTACCCGAACATGGAACGATCCGACATGGTCGATCGAGGGTACGTGGCGGCAAGGTCGGGCCACAGTCGGGGCGGCGCGGTGGACCTCACGCTGTTTCAGTTGACGACCGGCGCCACCGTCCCGATGGGTGGCGACCACGACCTGATGGATCCGATCTCACATCACGGAGCGAAGGGAATCTCGCCCACCGAAGCCGGCAACCGCCGAATTCTCTGCTCGGTCATGGAGGAAAGCGGTTTCACCCGGTTCGATAACGAGTGGTGGCATTACTCGCTGAAGGACGAGCCCTATCCGAACACGTACTTCGACTTTCCCGTCGCGTAGTCGGACCGGTCGATGAGAACCGTCAGGGTAAGGCGTGCACTGCCGGGCATCTGAACTGTCGGCCCATCTGGGCGGTGAACTGGTCGGGCCCGATGTCAGCATCGAGGGCGCGAGCATCGATTCCCGGACGATCCGGCGGGGGCAGCTCTACGTTCCCATCGTGGCCGAGCGGGACGGCCACGCGTTCATTCCGGCCGCGCTGGGGGCGGGCGCGCCGGCGTACTTGACGACTCAGCCACCCGTGGGCGGGTCGGCGATCCGCGTCGGCGACACGGCGTCCGCCCTGTTGAGCCTCGGACGGTTTGCTCGCCGACGGGTCGATGGCGCCATCGGCGTCACGGGGTCGGTGGGCAAGACCACCACCAAGGATCTCTTGGCCGGCTGCTTGGCCGCCACCTTCTGCACGGCGGCCAACGAACGCTCCTTCAATAACGAGCTGGGCCTGCCGCTAACGCTGTTCAACGCGCCGGACGCCGCCGAATGGGTGGTCCTCGAGATGGGAGCCCGGGATGTCGGCCAGATCGAGCTGCTGGCCAACGTCGCACGCCCCGACATCGGCATCGTGACGAGGGTCGCCAAGGCGCACATGGAGTACTTCGGTGACCTCGACCGCGTCGCCCGGGCCAAGGGCGAGCTCGTCGCCGCGTTGCCGGCATCCGGCCTCGCCGTGTTGAACTTCGACGATCCCAGGGTCCGAGGCATGGCGTCGCGCTGCCCGTGTCCGGTTCTGGGCTATGCGGTGGGAGCAGCTGCCGAGGTACGGGCCGACGACGTCAGACTCGATGAAGGGTTGCGGGCCCAGTTCAGTCTCTCGTCGCCATGGGGGAAGACCGAGGTTCGGCTGGCGGTCCGCGGCGCTCACCAGGTGACGAACGCGTTGGCGGCAGCGACGGCGGCCCTGTGGTGTGGGGTCTCCATCGAGTCAGTGGCGACAGCGCTGGCGGCGAACCAGGGGCCGACCTTGCGCATGGAGGTCCGGCGCGTGGTTGACGGCCCGGTCCTGGTCGTCGACTGCTACAACGCGAACCCGGCATCGGTCGACGCGGCAGTGCGCTCGCTGGCCGGGTTGCCCGGAGAGCGCAAGCTGGCGGTCCTCGGACTGATGGCCGAGCTCGGTCGCCATACTGATTCCGAGCACCGCCGGGTCGCCGCCACGGCGAAGGAGCTCGGGATCGAGGTGGTCGGATACGAGACCGACCTCTACGGCCAGCGGCGCGTCACCGGTATCGACGAGGCCGTGGCGCTATTGCGGACGATGGGATCGGGCGACGCGGTGCTCGTCAAGGGCAGTCGGGTGGCCGGGCTCGAAGATGTCGTACGCGCCTACGGACAGAAAGGGCGCCGGTCGGACTAGCGCGGCGCCCGGGCGATCACCGGCCAGCCGCACGGGTCGCTCCAGACGATCCCGTGCTCGGGGATCGCCCGGTCGAACGGCGCGACGTCGGCGAAGCCGACGCGCTGGAGGCTTTCGATCAGGTCGGGCAGTGAGAACAGTCGCATCTCCAGGGTGGCGCCGGGTCCGCCGTGGAAGACGAGGTCTTCGAAGACCTCTATCGAGCCGGCCCGGGTCCGGTTGACGAGGACGCGGTCGTCGCCCAGGGTGGCCAGGTCGTACTGGAAGAGCTCGGGGAAATGCTCGTCGGTGGACCCTTGGGCCTTCATGGGCACGGTCAGCACGAGGAACCCGCCGGGCTTGAGCAGCCGGCACAGGTTGGCCAGCGCCTGTTCGTACGGTGGGGCGACGTGCTCGAGCACGTCGGAGGAGATGACGAAGTCATAGGTGCCGGCCATCTCGTCGGGTACCGGGGCCATGACGTCGAACTGCGGTGGCTCGTCGTAGAAGGTGTTCCGGTAGTCGAAGACCCGGGTGAGCCGGCTGGCGTAGCCGTCCCAGTCGGACATGCCGAGCCCGACGACGTTGTGGTCGACGGGGAACTGGTCGAGCAGCATCGATCGGCCGTAGAGGGAGACGGAGACGGCCGCGACGACGCTGCGCCAGCGCACGATCGACGTGCACGCGGAGCAGCTGTTGTACTCCCGGCCGAGGTCGGCGCGCCGGACGGTCGACGTCGCGCCGCAGACGTTGCAGACGAACCGGAGCTCGTCCGGGTGCACGGGGGTCCGGCCCCGTCGCAGCAGTCGGCTGAGCATCACCAGTGCCTCCCAGGGGCAGTAGAGGGCGTCGGGGCGGTCGTCGGCCGTGTCATCCGAGCGGCGCTCCGTTGGCCATGATGACCCGTCGCGGCAGCCCGCAGAAGTCGTCGTCGACGACCAGGGCCGACGTTGCGGCGGGGGAGAGGACGGCGCCGGTGGCGACCATCGTCACGAGGTCGAGGACCGCGGCCAGGTCGATCGGGACGTCGAGAACCGCGGCTCCGAAGGAACCGAGGAGATCCTCGCAGTAGCGGGTGGCACCGGCGTGGAGGCGCTCGACGACCCGGAGCTCCTCGGCCGTCCGGTACTCCGGGCGGAAGTGATGGACGACCTGGTCCCCGTCGATCTCGACCCGCTCCACCTGGCCCTGCGGCGCGGTCAGGAACGCTTCGAGCAGGATCGAGTAACGGTGGAACGGCGACGCCAGCGTCCACTTCGGGACGTCGTCGGCGAAACAACCGTAGGCCGCGCCGCCGGTGTCGACCACCTCGTTGGCGCTCGACAGCGTGCCCATGTAGAAGCCGGTCAAGCCTCGCCCGACCAGCATCTGCAGGTGCTTCTGGATGGTCGCCGAGTAACCGATGTCGACGACGCCGGCCGCCGGTGGCCCGGCTACACCGACCTGACGGAGGTAGCCGACCATGTGCTCCAGTTCGCCAGCCCCGTGGGCCACGATGACGTCCTCGAGCTCGTTCAGGATCTTGCGGCCGGCCACGTCGTCGTCGGGCAGCGTCAGCCGCAGGTCGGCGAGCTCGTCGCCCTCGGGCAGGACGAGGCCGATCCGGCTGGCCAGCATCTCGCGCACCGTGCCGTCGAAACCGAAGCCCCGCAGGATCTGGTCGGCGTCGAACGAGACCGCTTGGGCGGCCGCCATCGACGCCCGGCGGGAGGTCAGCAGGTAGGTCGATGCCGGGAGGTCGGGCCGCCCCGCCGCCCGAACCCGCTCCCACAGCTGCCGGAGCAGGTAGCCCTCGCGAGCGAGGAAGTAGAGGTGGTCGACGTCGGCCAGCGCCGGGTGCTGGGCTATCCAGACGAGGAAGGCCATGACGACCGGGCCGAACGCCGTGTAGCCGAGGGCGTCGGCGTCGGCGACGACGACCGGGTCGAACGCCGCACCGGCCAGGAACGGGTCGTTGGCCAGCGTGGCCGTCACCGGACCGAGTAGGAGGTCGGTCCCCCAGTGCGCGGTGTCGGCCGCCGTGACACAGCGCAAGCCCCGGAGCTCGAGCAGCGTCGTTGGGTTCATGCAGTGGTAGGTCCGGATGCCACGGTCGACTGCGGCCTGGATGTCGGACCGTTCGTTGTCGCCGACGTGGAGCCACCGGTCGGGGGCGAACTCCTCTTGTTCGAGCACGACATCCCAGAGGTCGCCCCGGTCCTTGCGGGCCCCCCGCTCGGACGAGAGGTACAGCTCGTCGAAGCAGTCGCCGACCCCGGCCCGGGCGAGCAGCTCTTCGACGTGGCCGCGCTCGAAGTACGTGTCGCTGATGGCGATGACCCGCTTGCCCAGCGATCGGGCGTGGCGTACCGCGTCGGCCACCGCCGTCCGGACGACGCTCGCCGCCAAGTCGTCGTCGGTCTCGATCGCCAGCGCTCGCCGCCGCAGCTCGTCGTCCCACGGGGCCGAGCGGGGGAAGGCGTCGTAGATCTCCGGCAGTGCGACGTCGCCGGCCCACCGGCGCGCCGCTCGGGCGTGGTTCTCGGCCTGCTTCCTCGTCTCGAAGAAGTCGTCGGCTTCGGGCCGTAGCCGGCGCAGCCGTTCCCCAGCCAGCCGGATGACCGAGTCGGGCCGGGTCGAGCGGCGGGTCACGACGGTGTCGAAGACGTCGAAGGAGACGATGTCGGCGGCGTCGATCGCTGCCCGCAGGCCGTCGGCGGAGAGGGCCCGGTACTGGTCGAGGTTGCTCGTCCCCCAACCGTGCTGGAACGCGCCGGTCTCCCGATCGACCTCGACGAAGCCGTAGCCGCGGGACTGCACGAGCGGCACGAAGCAGCGCTCGATGACATGGGCGAGCGTGCCGTCGGTCTGCCCGCTCTCGGCCGGGAAGTCCTCGAACGTCAGGCCGGCGTCGAGCAGCGGTCGGATGGCGTCCACCCGGGCCCAGAACATCCCGCCGACGGGGTACTCGAAGTAGCCACCGGTCGGAAACCGATCGACGCCGAGGCGGCCGAAGAGCCCGGGTGCGGCCGCGGCGTTGCTCAGCCAGTGGTGGGCCCAGTGCGGCATCGTCGCCGCGGTGGTCGGGAAGACCAGGCCGATCGGGGGCCGGTCCGACGCGTCCGGGCGGCCTGGTTCGCCGGCCCGCCCGGCCAGCAGCTCGAGAGCCGCGCCGGCGATCGCCGGGGACCCGATGAGCGACGACACCAGCTGGTCGCGCCAGTGGGCCTGGTCGCTCCCGGTGAACAGCGACCGCTTCGTGTGCAGATGGAGGACGTAGTCGTGCCCGGCGATCTCGGTGGCGAAGGCCGCGACGAACGGGCCGAAGTTGCGACCGCGGTTGGGCACGACGCGGACGATCGCCGACGGCGGCAGCCCGTGCCGTCGGATCGACTCGTCGGCGGCCGCCCGGGTCTCGTCGGTCGGCGTCGAGACGAGGAGCGTGAAAGGGAACCCGAGGGCCCGCTGCAGCGAGGCGCAGATCTGGTCGAACGTATCGGGGTAGTACGCGTGCACCATGACCGCCACCGACCCGGACGGCCGCAGCTCGGCCGGCTGGTGGACGACGACGTTCTCCCGTCCGGGCGGGGCCGGGACGGTCACCGATCGGGCCAGCCGGTCGTCGGTCGCCCCCGCCTGGAGGAACTGCACGAGCGGGTTCTCGTCGCGACCGGTGACGCCGGGGTGCTGGGCCGCGTACCACCGGGCGTCGAACAGCGGGCCGGGGTTGCGGCCCTCCCGGTGGCCGTGGCGCAGGTAGTGCCGGGCCGGCCCGTACCGGGCGGCTCGGACGTCGGGGTAGGCCCCCACGTACCAGGACGCATCGAAGAACCCGGACCGTTCGATGAGCGGGGCGTTCGACCGGGCGGACAAGGCCGACCGCAGGCGACCGACGCGCGATCGGCGGGCGCGGCTCACGTCGCCAGCATACCGGCCACTCGCAGCCGCCCTGGTAGAGACGGTCGTGGCCCTACTTCGACCCGGCGAGCTGGCGGTTGAGTGTCGCTAGCGGCGCCGCACCGGCTTCGGGGGCGCCGGTGGCGCTGTAGACGTCGCCGAACTGGGTGAAGTTGTACAGCTGGACGTTGGAGATCGTCACCGGGGCGGTCGTGCCGATCGAGATCTGACCGGTCGGCGCCCCGCTCGAGAAGGCGGAGCCGGGCAGCTGGACCTGGTACGTCTGGGAGGCACCCTGCACGGTCACCGATCGGGTCGCCGCGTCGGCCACGTTCACCCGGACGGACGCCGGCGATCCGGTCGTCGTCGCGCTGAAGCTGAGCGTGACCGTGTTGCCCGCCGGGCCGGCCAGGTCGCCGACGTTGAACTTCTGGCCGATCGACGAGTTGGCGGCCATGGCCAAGCTGCTGCCGCTGGACGACGACGACGGCGTCGCCGACCCCGCCACCGTCCAGCCGCTCGTGCCGAGGCTGAACGACGGGTTGTAGAGCGGGCTCTGGTTGTAGTCCCGGTACGTCCACAGCGAGTAGCCGATCGTGTACTTGTGCAGCAGGGGTGCGCTGCCGAGCAGGAATTGCGGCACCTGTGTGGATGGCAGTCCGGGGGCGCTGGAGATCACCGGGCTGTTGCTGACGATCTCGAACTCGAAGATGTAGAGCGGCAGCCCACCGGAGCGGCGGTGCATCGACGACAGCGTCGTCTGCAGGGCGGTGAGGGCCTGGCCAGCCGTTTCGACCTTGGTCGTCGACGGGTCGCTCATGTACGGCTCGAAGTACATGCCGATGTACGACGTGCCGGGCAGCTTGAACGTGCTGGCGTGCGAGTACAGGCCGATCTGGGTCGAACCGTGGTAGAGGGCGTCGTTCTCCACCCTCGCTTCGAGGTTCAGGCCGGGGAACCGGCTCGACGCCGGGACGAAAAACCGGTTGACGACGGCCCAGTCGTCGTACTGGTAGACGAGGCTGAAGGCCGGCTGCGTGTTGAGCGGCGTCGGCACCTTCGACCAGCTCGTGAACTTCGTGCCGTAGAGCTTCGAGACCTTGGCCAGGGAGTCGGTCTTCTGTAGCCACGCCCGGTAGCCGGTCTGTGTGGCCAGCTGCAGCCGGTTGGGCAGTGTCGTGGTCGTCTGGGCTACCGCCACCGGGTCCCAGAAGTCCTCCCACGACAGCTCGCCGATCTTGACGTTCGGGAAGCGGGCGACGCTCTGGCGCACCTTGCTGATGTACGCCAGCCAGGCGTTATAGGCCGTCTGGTTGCCGAAGACGGTCATGAACCGGTTCGGCGCCTGCTCGTTGGGATAGACGTCGACGGAGTAGCTGAGCCGGAGGACGGCTTGCAGGTGCAGGCTGTTGGCCAGCGAGACCAACGAGACCAGGCGCTTGAAGGCGGCGGCGTTGTAGGCGACGGGGCTGATCCCTGGCTGGAACTCCCCCCACGGGACGGCCAGCTCGACCGCGTTGAACCCTTCCTGCTTGATCTGTTGGAAGGCGGCCGGCGTGCCGGAGAGGTCGCTGTTCCAGAAGTTGACCGGACTGGCCTGGCCGAAATAGAACGCGGCCAGCACCGGCTGGGACTGGCTGGGCGGCTGGTAGGAGGTCGATGCGCCGCCCGACGACGTCGCCAGCGTGCCGACGGTCACCCCGGCGGCGAGGACGGCGACGCCGGCCGTCGCACCCAGCCAACGGGTCCAGCTCGGCCGCCGGCGCGCCGGCGCGTGGGCGCCCCGGCTGGCACGGCGCGACGAAGAAGCGTTGGGCAAACTGTTGCTCCGAAGTGCTCTGGGCCCGGGACGACTCACCGGACGACGCGGAGTGCGGACCCGAGGAGCATACCGGCCCGAACTCGCCGTTTGTTGGCACCGTGGACCAATCGCATGGGAACGGGACCGGCTGGCCGGCTGAGCTACTGGGAGTCGCCGTCGGCCGGCAGGCTGAGGACGCCGAGCTTGGCCAGGATCTGGCTCAGCCCGACGCGGACGCTGGCCGGCGAGTACTGCCGAGCCACGGTCTGGCGGCCGTTGGCCGAGAGCCGGGCCCAGAGGGTCGGGTCGCGGTGGACCCCGAGGATCGAGCGGGCCAGGCCGTCGGCGTCCTCGGCGACGACGAGCCCGTTGCCGTGCCGCAGGCCGATCCCTTCGGCGCCGGTCGGCGTCGTCACGACCGGGACGCCGTACGCCAGGCTCTCACCGACCTTGCCCTTCATCCCGGCGCCGAAACGGAGGGGGGCGACCGACACCCGGACCTGGCGGTAGAGCTCGTCCATCGACGGGACCCAGCCGTGGACGACGACCCCGTCACCGGCCAGTGCCAGCACCTCGTCGGTGGGGTTGGCGCCGGCCAGGTGGAGGGTCACGTCGGGCGCTTCGGACCGGACGATCGGCAGGATCTCCGTCGCCAGCCACCGGGCAGCGTCGACGTTCGGGTGATGGGTGTAGTTGCCGACGAAGAGGACGCCGGATCGCTGGGCGAAGGACGGCCCGCTCGAGTGGTCGCGATGGATGTTCGGCACGACGGCGATCCGCAGGCCCGGCTCCTCTAGCAAGAGGGCATCGCGCTCTTCGGGGGAGACGGCCCACGTCTGGTCGGCCAGCCGGACGAGGCTGAGCTCGATCCCGTAGTGGTAGTCCGCGCTCCGTTGGGCGGCGACGCCCCCCTCCACCGCGGCGCGCGCTCGCTCGCGCAGGTAGTGCAGGTCGACGGTGTCGTAGACGATCGTCGCCTGCGGGACGAGCGAGCGGATCATCGGGTAGTTCGCCCAAGCGACCGTGGGACGCGAGAGGATCACCAAGGCCAGCGACGGTCCGACGGCCTTCAGGTAGGGGTCGAGCGCACCGGGCCCGTCGAGCACCTCGACGCCGAGCGAGGCCAGCGCATCGCGGTAGCGGGGAACGGTGACGCCGTCCTGGGGAACGAACGTCACGCCGAGACCGAGGTCGTCGAGCAGCAGCAGGAGCTCGAACATCCGCAGCGATCCGGAGTCCTGGTCGGGCGTCGGGATCTGGTGGTCCACGACGAGCACCCGGCCGCCCGGCCGTCGCCAGCTCGACAGGCGGGGACTGGCCGGGGCCGGTTCGCCGTGGTCGGCCAGGACCGCGCCCCACTTCTCGACGAACCGCGCCTGGTTGACGACCTGGTGCTGCTTGACGCCGCTCGTCACGTCGGTGCCGTGACTGGCGCCTTCGAGATGGCAGACGACAGCGGCCGGCTGGTACACGACTCGGTGGCCGAGGGCCCGGGCCGAGAAACAGAGGTCCGTGTCCTCGTAGTAGGCGGGGGAGAAGCGAGGGTCCAGACCGCCGAGGGCAGTGAGGAGCTCCCGGCGGACGAGCAGGCACGCCCCCGAGCAGTAGTCGACGTCGCGGACGAAGTTGAACCGCGGGTCGTCCGGGTCCTGGTCGCGGCCGTAGTTGTGGCCGGAGCCGTCCTGCCAGATGATCCCGCCGGCTTCTTGGAGCCGGCCGTCGGGGTACACGAGCTTGGCCCCGACGACGCCGATCGCCGGGTTCGACTCCGCCGTGGCGACAAGGGCGTCGAGCCAGCCGGGCCGACAGACGGTGTCGTTGTTCAAGAGGACGACATAACGCCCGAGGGCGGCGGCGATCCCGGCATTGGCCGCGCCGAGGAAGCCGACGTTGTCGTCCAGCCGGACGACCCGGGCCCCCCCCACCTGTCCGAGGCGGTCGCTGGTCTCGTCGGTCGACGCGTCGTCGACCACGATCACCTCGTAGCCGATCGACGTCGGATCGTCGGCGATGGAGGTCAGGCAGCCCGCCGTCAGCTCCCAGTGATCGTGGACCGGGACGACGATGCTCACGTCCGGCCGGCCCGTCGTCGCCAGCTCCGGGAGGGCGACCGGCACGGCATCGGCGACCGGCGGCGGCGGCGCGGCTACCACGTCGTCGTCGTGGGCTGGCTCCGACGGCACGACGACCCTGCGGACGCGGTTGGCCACCCGGTCGTAGAGGCGGCGACGGATCTTGCCGGTCGGCGCCATCCGTTCGACCCATCCCCCGTACCGGCGCATCAGGCGGACCGGGACGGTGCCGTCGAGCGCCTCGTACCGGGCTCGCCACGCGCTCGGCATCGGCCAGGGCCCGGCGGACGTCGTCCGTCGGATCCGGCCGTAGGTTCTCCGCCGGCTGGTTGGCGTCCGACTCCGGCATGGCTCCTCTCGTCGGCCTCGGCAGTCTCTGGGCCCCCCGGGCCGCGGAGCATCAGTTTTCCAGATCGGCGGCCACTAGCTGGTTCAATCGCCCCGACCGTTCTGTGGCGTGCGCGAATCACCGGCTGCCGACGACCCGCTGCCGCCGGCCGAGATCGACGTGCTCGTCCTCGGGCCGGTCGAGGTTCGGGGCGCCGCGAAGCCGTTCTCGCGGGCCGGCGCGCTGGATCTCATCGCGTACCTGGCCATGCACCCGAGGGGTGTCACGACCGACCAGTGGTCGACCGCGCTGTGGCCCGAACGAGTGGTGGCGGCGTCGACGTTGCACAGCACCGTCTCGGCCGCCCGGCGATCGCTCGGCCGCTCGATCGGCGGACCGGACCACTTGCCACGGGGCCACGGGGCCGTACAGCTCGGCCCGACGGTCACCTGCGACTGGTCGCGGCTCGAGAACCTGGCCCGGCGGTCTGATCCCGAGGCCTGGCGGCGTGGCCTGGCGCTCGTTCGCGGGCGCCCCTTCGACGGGTTGCGGTGCCCGGACTGGACGGTGCTCGAAGGGCACGCCGCGGCGGTCGAGGACGCGGTCGTCCGCCTGGCCACCCGGTTGGCCGAGCACGAGCTGGCCGCCGGGAACGGCGCGGCGGCCGAACGGGCGGCCCGCCGGGGGCTGCGGGCCAGTCCCTACGACGAGCGGCTCTACCGGCTCCTCCTACGGGCCGCCGACGAACAGGGAAATCCGAGTGGGGTGGAATCGGCCATGGCCGATCTGCTCCGCCTCCTGGGCGGGGCCGCGCCGTCCACCGGCCGGCCCGAACCGGCCTCGGCGGGCGACGATGCGGCCTCATGGGTGCACCCGCGAACGGCCGACCTCTACCGGGCGTTGACCCGCCGGAGGACCGCCGCCGGGACGCCCCTCCTCAGGCTGTAGGGTTTGCACCCGCCATGGCAGGAAACACAGCGGGGAAGTGGGTAGCGCGGGCGGGCGCCACCGGCGGAGGGCGGACCTATCGCGGCCAGCGGCCGGTGAACTGGTACGCCGCGCTGATCATCATCGTCGTTCTGGGCGTCCTCTCCGTCGTGTTCGCCAGCTACGAGTACCGGCATCCCGCCGCCGCGGCGACGGCGAAGCCGGACAAGGGCACAACCTGGTACGCCGGCCTGGCCTTCGACGTCTGCGGCACCCAGGCGCCGCCGCTGGCCTCCAACGCGGCGTCGACAACGACTAAGCAGGCCTTCTTCACGACCGGCAAGGGTGTCATCACGGTCGCCCCCAAGACGACGGCCGAGACCGGTAGCAACGCCACCTTCGGCAAGTTCGTCTCCGCCTACAGCGGGCTGAAGGTGACGAGCGCCGAGCTCGTGCTCCCGACCTCGCCGACAACCTCGACGTCGACGACCACGACGACGTCGGCCAGCAAGGCGTCGGCGACGACGTACACGAACGGGGAGGCCTGCCCGGCGGGCACGCCGGATGCCGGGAAGAAGGGGAGCATCACGCTCACCTATTGGGCGAACGCGTTCAACTCCAAAGGCAAGGCCGTCACCTTCAGCGGCGAGCCGGCCGACCTCAAGTTCACCGACAACCAGCTGATCACGGTCGGCTTCGTGCCGTCCGGAACGACGCTGCCGAAGCCGAACGGCACAGTCGTCAAGGCGCTCGTCAGCGCCAGCACCGGTGCGGCGACGTCGTCCGTCTCCACGACGACGGCGCCGGGCACAACGTCGACGACGACCCCGACGACCGTCCCGCCGTCTACCACGACGCCGACGACGGCCCCAGCTACGACGACGACGGCCAAGCCCAAGACCTAGTGAAAGCCGTCGTCCTCGTCGGCGGGGAGGGCACCCGTCTCCGGCCGCTCACGTTGTCGTCCCCGAAGCAGATGCTGCCGATCGTCGAGCAGCCAATGATCGAGCGGGTGCTCGGCCACCTGGCCGCCCACGGCATCGACGAGGCCGTCCTCTCGCTCGGCTACCTGCCGGACGCCTTCATGGCGGCCTACCCGGACGGGCTGGCGGCCGGGGTCCGACTGTCCTACGCGGTCGAACCAGAACCGCTCGACACCGCCGGGGCGGTGCGGTTCGCGGCCGACCACGCCGATATCGGCGACACCTTCATCGTCGTCAACGGCGACGTCCTGACGGACATGGACGTCTCGGCGCTGATCGCCTTCCATCGGGACCGCGGGGCGGAGGGGACGATCGCCCTGTACCCGGTGACCGACCCGTCGGCCTTCGGCGTCGTCCCCACCGACGACGACGGTCGGGTCACCGCCTTCGTCGAGAAACCCGCCCGCGAGGAGGCGCCGACGAACCTGATCAATGCCGGCACGTACGTGCTCGAGCCGTCCGTCCTCGCCCGCGTCCCCCAGGGTCGCCGCGTGTCGATCGAGCGGGAGACGTTCCCGGCGATGGTCCGTGACGGTCGTCTCTACGCCCGGCCCGACGACGCCTACTGGCTCGACACCGGTACGCCGGTGGCCTACCTCCAGGCCCATCGCGACCTGTTGGAGGGGCGCCGCCCGTCGTCGCCGGCCCCCGGGGCCCGGTTGGAGAGTGCGTCACTCTGGTTCATCGGCTCGCCGGTCGTCGACGGCACCGTCGTTGGACCGAGCCTGCTGGCCGACGGTGCCCGGGTGGCCGACGGTGCCCGGGTGGAGCGGTCCGTACTCGGTCCCGGCGCGGTCGTCGAGGCCGGGGCGACCGTCGTCGACTCGGTGCTGCTCGCCGGCGCTCGGGTGGCCGGGGGCTCGACGGTTACCGGCTCGATCCTCGGGCCGCGCTCCACCGTCGGCGAACGTTGCGACGTCCGCCCGACCTCGGTGCTCGGTGCCGGTGCGGTGGTGGCGTCGGGCACGTCGCTCGACGGGGAGCGGGTGCCCGGCTGAGGGAGGAGGGCTCCATGCGGATGATGGTGACCGGGGGAGCGGGGTTCATCGGTTCGACGCTCGTCGACCGCCTGCTGGCCGAGGGCCACCAGGTCGACGTGGTCGACGACCTGTCGACCGGATCGCTCGGCAACCTGGCCGATGCCCGGGCGACGGCCGGCGGCGCGCTGACCATCCACCAGCTCGACATCCGCCTGCCGGAGCTCGTCGACCTGGTCGTCCGGCGGCGCCCCGAGGTCGTCTTCCACCTGGCCGCCCAGGCCGACGTCCGCGTCTCGGTCGCCCAGCCGGTGTTCGACGCCGATGTCAACATCCTCGGGAGCGTCAACGTCCTCGAAGGGGCCCGGCTGGCCGGGGTCGACCGGGTCGTCTTCGCGGCCAGCGGCGGCACCCTCTACGGCGAGCCAGCTCCGGCCGATCTGCCGGTGCGCGAGTCCCACCCACACCGGCCGTTGTCCCCCTACGGGGTGGCCAAGAAGTCCGTGATCGACTATCTCGTCGCCTACCGCGAACTGCACGAGCTCGAGTTCTCCGCGCTGGCCCTGGCCAACGTCTACGGGCCGCGTCAGGATCCCCACGGCGAGGCCGGCGTTGTCGCCATCTTCGCCCAGCACCTCGTCGACGGGACGCCGGTGACGATCTTCGGCCACGGGGACCAGACGAGGGACTTCGTCTACGTCGACGACGTCGTCGACGCGTTCGTGCGGGCGGCCACGCGGGGCGGCGGTCTCGTCTGCAACGTCGGCACCGGCGACGAGACGTCCGTCAACGACCTCTACCGCGTCATGGCCACCGAGGCCGGTGTGAACGCCGAGCCCGTCCATGTGCCCCCCCGGCCGGGTGAGCTCCTCCGCAGCAGCCTCGACATCGGGCGGGCCGGCATTCAGCTCGGCTGGAGCCCGTGGACCGCGCTGGCCGACGGCACGCGGGCCGTGCTCGACTTCGTCCGAGCCCGCTCCTCCCCGGCCTGATCCATTACCGGAAGAGGTCCTCGGCGGCCGGGCGGATGACCTCGCCAGCCACCGATCCGTCCCGGAGCCACTCCGCCGGCACCCCTCGGACGACGGCCACCGGCACGCCGCGGTCCTTGCCCATCACCAGCTCGGCGGCGGCCGCGATCTCGTCGGCCACGCAGACCTCGGTGGCCACCAAGGGGCGGCCGAGCGCGTCGACGGTGCCGCGCAGGTCGACGACGGCGGCGACGCCGGCGCAGCCGATCGCCACGTCGGTCACGCCCTGACGCCACGGCCGGCCGAACGTGTCGGAGACGATCACCCCAACCTCGACACCGAGCGCCCGGCGCAGCCCGGCTCGGAGCCGACGAGCCGAGCGGTCCGAGTCGACCGGCAAGAGCGCGGCCGTCCCGTCGGCGACGTTCGACAGGTCGACGCCGGCGTTCGCGCAGACGAAACCGTGCGCCGTCTCGGTGATCAACAGCTCGCCGCGGCGGCGCAGGACGCGGACCGACTCCCGTTCGACCAGGCGCACCTTCGCTCCGGCGTCGTCGGGGTCGAGGGCGACGATCTGCCCCTCGGCTTTCGAGACGACCTTCTGGGTCACGACGACGACGTCGGCGTCGAGCAGCGCTGGTACGCCGTCGTCGCCGGGACCGAGGGCGGCCGCCAGCACCGCCGCCAGGTCGTCGCCGGGCACGATCTCGGCAATGCCGGTCACCGGCAGGACGGTCAGGCTGGCCCGGGTGTCGACTGCCACAGGGCCTCACCCTAGAGGGGGCTGCCGTCGCGGGCGGCCGGTACGCTGGCACTGCATGAGGGCACTCGACGCGCTCTCGACGTGGCCGGTCGACGCGGCCGCGGCCGGCGTCCTGACCCCGACGGCCGGCATCCCGGCGCCGGTCGGTCTCGCCGGCGATCCGGACCGCGTCTTCGCGTGGGCGTCGGTCACGAAGCTGTGCACGACGTTGGCCGTCCTCGTCGCCGTCGAGGACGGCACGATCGCCCTCGACGAGCCGGCCGGACCGCCGGGCTCGACGATCGCCCATCTGCTCGCCCACGCGTCCGGGCTGGCGCCGTCGGGTACGGCGGTGCTGGCCCCGCCAGGACGGCGTCGGATCTACTCGAACGCCGGTTTCGAGCTCCTCGGTGACGTGCTCGCCCGCCGGGCTGGCCTGCCGTTCCCGACCTACCTCGCCGAGGCCGTCCTCGACCCCCTCGGTATGCGGCGGGCCCGGCTCGCTGACGGCGACTCGCCGGCCTCCGGCTTGACCGGGAGCCTGCGGGACCTCCTCGCGCTCGGTGGCGAGCTGCTCGTGCCGTCGCTGGTCGATCCCTCCACCCTCGAGCACGCCACCGAGGTGGCTTTCCCCGGCCTGGCCGGCGTGTTGCCCGGCTTCGGACGGCAGGACCCGTGCGACTGGGGTCTCGGCTTCGAGCTACGCGACGGCAAGCACCCCCACTGGACCGGCCAGCGCAACAGCCCGCTGACGTTCGGCCACTTCGGGCAGTCCGGCAGCTTCGTCTGGGTCGACCCGATCGCCGGCGTCGCCTGCGCCGGCCTGGCCGACCGCGACTTCGGGCCGTGGGCGGCCGACGCGTGGCCGGAGCTCGCCGACCGCGTCCTCGCCGAGCTCGGCGTTGCGCCGGCCGAGGTGATGAAAAGCCCTGTTACCATCGCAGACCCGTAGCCGTCGGAGGGCCCGATCGGTGCACGCGTCGGAAGCGTCGCGCAGAAAGAGGGGGGCGGGATGAGCCCGATCAAGAGCCTGGGGAGTCCGGACCCGGATCGCGGGACGGCGGCGGAGTACCTCTCGCCCGGGCGGTTCGCGGGCAAGGCGGCGCTGGTCACCGGGGCCGGATCGGGCATCGGTCGGGCCACGGCCCGCCGATTGGCCGCCGAGGGCGCGGCCGTCGCGTGCCTCGACATCGCCGAGGACGCGGTCGGGACCGTCGCGGCCGAGATCGCCGAGTCGACCGCGGCCGCGCCGGAGTGGGCGCCCGGCGGACGGGCCGTTGCCATCCGCTGTGATGTCACCGACGAGACGTCCGTCGTCGACGCGGTCGCCCGGGCGACGTCCGAGCTCGGCCCGATCACCGTCGTCTGCAACGTCGCCGGCATCGGGCGGTTCGCCCACACCGTCGACCAGACGCTCGACGGCTGGGAGAAGATCCTCGCCGTCAACCTGACCGGGACCTTCCTCGTCATTCGGGCCACCCTGCCGAACCTGCTCGCCCATGGCGGGTCGATCACCAACGTCGTTTCGACGACCGGCGTCATGGGTCAGGCGTACTCCGCCGCGTACAGCGCGTCGAAGGGTGGCGTCGGGATGATGATCAAGGCGCTCGCCGTCGAGTACGTCGACAAAGGTGTCCGGGTCAACGGGGTCGCCCCCGGCGGCGTCGACACGCCGCTCGTCTGGGAGTTCGGGCTGCCCGAGGGCGCCGATCCGAAGCAGCTCGAGCGGATGATGACGCCGATGGGCTTCTGCAGTCCGGCCGAGGTGGCCGGCGCCATCGTTTACCTTGCGTCCGACGAGGCCGCGTACATCTCCGGCGCCATCCTCTCCGTCGACGGTGCGCTGAGCGCCTGAACCTCCTCCGGCTCCGGGCGGTGTGCCAGGCTCGACGGATGGCCGAGAACCGCCCGTCGGGTGCGCCGCTGCGAGTGGCGCTCGACGCGACGCCGCTGCTCGGCCGCCCGACGGGTGTCGGCGCCTTCTGCGCCGGCGCGCTCGACGGCCTGGCTGGCCGGCCGGACCTCGCCGTCGCCGCGTTCGCGGTGAGCTGGCGCCGACGGCGGCTCGTCGAGTCGCTCGTCCCGCCCGGCGTCGACGTCCGGCAGCGGCCCATGCCGGCGCGGCCGCTGCACCGGGCCTGGGCCCATGCCGAGCGCCCGCCGCTCGAATGGTTCGTCGGCCCCGCCGACGTCGTTCACGGCACGAACTTCGTCGTGCCGCCGACCCGGCGGGCCGCCCGGGTGATGACCGTCCACGACCTCACGACCGTCCGCTTCCCGGAGCTCTGCGATCGGCCGACCCTCGCCTATCCCGACCTCATCCGACGGGCGCTGCAACGCGGCGCGTGGGTGCACACGCCGTCGGCCTTCGTCGCCGGTGAGGTCGTCGAACGGCTCGGTGCCCACCCCGACCGCGTGCGCGCCGTCCACTCCGGCGTTCCGTCGCTTCCGCCGCCCGACCCCGGCGCTCACGATCGGTACCGGCCGACCGGGACGGCCCGCTATGTGCTCGCCGTCGGCACCGCCGAGCCGCGCAAGGACTTCCCGGGCCTCGTCCGCGCCTTCGACGACGTCGCCATCGACCGCCCCGATCTGGCCCTCGTCCTCGCCGGCCCGGACGGCTGGGGCAGCGATGCCGTGGCCGACGCGGTCGGCGCCGCGGCCGCCCGGGCCCGCATCGTCCGGACCGGCTGGGTCGACGACCCGACGCTGTCCGGCCTGCTGCACGGCGCGGCCGTCCTCGCCTACCCGTCGGTCTACGAGGGCTTCGGTTTCCCACCGCTCCAGGCCATGGCCGCCGGCGTGCCCGTCGTCGCCACCCGTGCCGGTGCCCTGCCCGAGGTTCTCGGCGACGCCGCCGTCCTCGTCGACGTCGGCGACCGAGCCGGGTTGGCAACCGCCCTGGCCGACGTATTGGACTCGCCTGCCCACCGGGACGACCTCGTCGCCCGTGGCCGCGCCCGAGCTGGCGGGTTCACGTGGACCGCCTGCGCCGACGGACTCGAGACGCTCTACCGGGACGCCCGGCGGTGAGCACCCGCACGCTCGTCGTCGTCGAGCAGCTCCGCCGGGCCGTGCCGGGTGGGATCGGTCGGTACGCGTCCGGTCTGCTCGGCGGCCTGGCCGCCCTCGACGACGTCGATGGGACCGTCGACGTCGGCGCGCCCGACGCGGCGGCCGATCACGACCGGGTCGCCGTCTCGCTCCTCGCCAGCCGCTGGTCCGGTGCCGGGCCCGACCCGCTGGCCCGGTGGGGCATGCCCGTCGTGACGTCGCGGCTGCCCGGGCCTGTCCTCACCCGGGCCTGGGACCGCGGACTGCGCCGAGCGCCGTCCGGCTTCGACGTCGTCCACGCGGTCTCGACCGCGGCCCCGCCGGTTCGCTGGGGGCGGGCGCCGAGCGCCGGAGCGGTCGGGGGAGACCGAACCGACGGTCATCCCGCGCTGGTCGTCACGGTCCACGACCTGGCCTGGCGCCTCCACCCGGAGGCGACGACCCGGCGCGGCCGGCGCTGGCACGAGGCCGCCCTTCAACGAGCCCTGCGGCGGGCCGACGCCCTGTTGGTCCCGTCCGTGGCCGCCGCCGCCGACCTCGAGGCGGCCGGGGCCCGGCCCGGCACCGTCGCCGTCCTGCACTGGGGGACCGACCATCTCCCGCCGCCGGATCGAGCCGGTGCGGTCGCCCTCCTACGCCGGCTCGGCGTCACCGACGGCTACCTGCTGACCGCCAGCACGCGCGAGCCACGAAAGAACCTGCACCGGCTCGTCGCTGGCTACGCCCGCGCCCGCCCGTCGCTGCCCGAGCCCTGGCCCCTCGTCCTCGTCGGACCGGAGGGCTGGGGCGATGCCGGTTTCGACGCCAGCGTCGGGAAGGGCCTCGACGGCGTCGTGACGACCGGGCTGGTGACCGACGAGATCCTCTCGGCGCTCTACGAAGGGGCCCGGGCGTTCGTCTACGTGCCGCTCGCCGAGGGCTACGGGCTGCCGCCGCTCGAAGCGATGACGTTCGGCGTGCCCGTCGTCGCCTCGACCGGCGTACCGAGCGCCGCCGCGGTCGACGGCGCCGATCCGCCGGCCCTGCGGGTCGACCCGATGGACGTCGACGCCATCGCCGCCGCCCTCGTCGCTGCGGCCGGCGACGACCGGCTCCGAGCCGAGCTGTCCGTCCGGGGCCGCGCCCACGTCGCCGGCCGGACGTGGCGGGAGGCCGCCCAGTGGCACGCCGACCTGTGGCGGTCACTCGGGTGACCGGTTCCCCGCTCGCGCTCTCGCTCGACGTCAGCGCGGTGCCGGCGTCACCGGCCGGCGCCGGTCGCTACACCGTCGAGCTCGCCGCCGCCCTGCTCGCCCGGACCGACGTCGACCTGACCGTCGTCGCCCGACGCCACGACACCACCCGCTGGGATCGGCCCGGCGGTCCGGCCGGCCTACCGAGGGAGGCGACTGCGGCCCGTCGGCCGACCGTCACCGCGGTCGCCCCCGGCCCGCGACCGTTCCGACTGGTGTGGGAACAGGTCGGCCTGCCCGGCGTCCTCCGCCGGGCCGCGGTCGACGTGCATCACGGGCCGCACTACACGATGCCCGAACGAGCTCGGCTACCGGTTGTCGTCACGGTCCACGACTGCACCTTCTTCGACCATCCCGAGTGGCACGAGCGATCGAAGGTCGTCCTCTTCCGGCGAGCCATCCGGATCGCCGCCCGCCGTGCCTCGGCCATCGTCTGCGTCAGCGAGACGACCGCCACGAGGCTCGACGAGGTGTGTCCGGTCGACGCGCCGGTCATCGTCGCCCCCCACGGCGTCGACCACGACCGGTTCAGCCCGACCGAGACCGAGGCCGGTGCCGACCTGGCGGCGATGGCCGCCCTCGGGCTCGACCCGGACCGACCGATGATCCTCTTCGTCGGCACCATCGAGCCTCGCAAGAACGTGCCCGCGCTCGTCCGGGCGTTCGAGCAGATCGCCGACACGCACCCCGACGCGGTGCTCGTGCTGGCCGGCCAGCGCGGCTGGGGAGCCGACGAGGTCGAACGGGCGATCATGGCCGCCGAGCGGCACCAGGACCGGATCGTCCGGACGGGCTACGTGCCCGACGAGGCCGTGCCGGCCCTGCTCCGCCGGGCGGCTGTCGTCGCCTACCCGTCACTTGCCGAGGGTTACGGCCTCCCGGCCCTCGAGGCCCTGGCCTGCGGGGCCCCGCTGGTGACGACCGCCGGCACTGCCATGGCCGAGCTGGCGGGTGCCGCTGCGGTCCTCGTCCCGGCAGCCGACACCGCCGACCTGGCGGACGCGCTCGACGCGGTTCTGGCCGACCGCGGTGGGGCGGCGACGGCGGCGCGGCGACAGCTCGGCCTGGCCGTCGCCGCCGCCCGGACCTGGGCGTCCAGCGCCGCCCTCCACGTCGAGGCCTACCACCGTGCTACTCGACAGGGTGCCGGCCGATAGGGTGCTGGCGTGCGAGCACTGATCACGGGGGGGCGGGGGTTCGTCGGCAATTGGCTTGCCGAGCACCTCCGGGAGCAGGGCGACGAGGTCGTCGCCATCGACGTCGAGACCGACGTCGCCGACCAGGAAGCGCTCGACCCCGTCGTCGCCGATGCCGCTCCCGACGCCATCTACCACCTGGCCGCCCGGACGCACGTCGGCGAGTCCTGGCAGGTGCCCGCCGAGGTCCTCCGCGTCAACGTCCTTGGGACCGCGGCCATCCTCGCCGCCGCCCGCCGGCTGCCGTCCGATCCGACCGTGCTCGTCGTCAGCTCGGCCGAGGTCTACGGCATCGTCACTCCCGACGACCTGCCGCTGACCGAGTCGTCGCCGGTCGCGCCGGCCACGCCGTACGCCGCCAGCAAGGCCGCGGCCGAGCACGTCGCCCTCCAGGCCTGGCGGGGCTACGGCCAACCCGTCGTCGTCGTCCGACCGTTCAACCACGTCGGGCCCGGCCAGTCGCCGTCGTTCGCCGTCTCCGCTCTCGCCCGGCGGATCGTCGAGGCCCGGCGCGCCGGCGCCACCGAGCTGAGTGTCGGGACGTTGACGTCGCGCCGGGACTTCACCGACGTGCGCGACGTCGTGCAGGCCTATCGGCTGCTGATCGGGCGCGGCGTCCCCGGCACCGTCTACAACGTCTGCTCTGGCCAGGACATGCCGATCGCCGAGATCGCCGACCGGCTGCTCGCCCTCGCCGGCTCCGACCTGCGCCTCGTCACCGATCAGTCGCTCGTCCGGCCGGTCGACGTGCCCGTTCTTCGCGGCGACGGCTCGCGGCTCGAGCAAGCCACCGGCTGGAAGCCGACGATCCGGCTCGACGACACGCTGAACGACGTCCTCGACTACTGGGAGTCGCGGCCCGCCGACTGAGGCCCCCTCGGTGGCGCTGCCGGTTCAGGCGGCCGAACCGGCCAGACCTCGAAGTTGGCCGCTCACCCCACGGGTCTGCTGCAGCGCTCGATGGGCCAGTTCCCGGGCGGCGGCGGGCATCTGGTCCTCGAGCGGCTCCAGCGCCGACTCGATCAGCTGCGTCGCCTCTTCCACCACCTCGTCCAACCGCTGCAGGCTGATGGCCACCGCCGACCGGACATCGGCCAGATCGGCGACCGCCGACCGGACGTCGGCCAGATCGGGCAGCGCCGACCTCACGTCGGCCAGATCGGGCAGTGCCGACCTCACGTCAGCCAGATCGGGCAGTGCCGACCGGACGTCGGCCAGATCGGGCAGTGCGGACCGGACGCCGGCGAGATCGGGCAGCGCCGACCGGACGCCGGCGAGATCGGGCAGCGCCGACCTCACTTCGGCGAGGCGCTCCTCGACGTGGGGGAGGTCGGTGGCCAGCCGCCGCTGGAGCTGTCGGCGCTCCACCTGGGCGCGTTGGAAGCCGATGATACCGAGACCGACCGCCATGTAGACGATGTCACGGGCCCGGGTCGCCACGTCGTCGGTGATCTCGTGCAGTTCGGGCATGGCGTCGTCCCTTCGATCGTTCTCGTAACAAGAGTATACCTATACATAAACAGTTGCAAGCACGCGGGCGGGTGATGGTGGGCGGTGACGGCCGGTGGGGGAGACCAGAGCGGCCTGGCGGGAGCCGATAGCCTCGCCATCCTGATGGACGCCGAAACGGTGGACGCCCGGGCCCCGGCGGTCGTGGCAGTCGTGGCGACCCGGGACCCCGGCCCCTGGTTCGACGAGACGCTGGCCGCACTGGCGGCGCAGGACTACCAGGAGCTGTCGGTGCTCGTTCTCGTCTCGGGGAGCGACGAGGACCCGGCGACGAGGGTGGCGCGCCACCTGCCGGACGCCTACGTCGGGCGGCTGGCGGACAGCCCGGCCTACGGCCAGGCGGTCAACCAGGCGCTGTCGATGGTGGAGGGCGCGGCGTTCTTCCTCCTCTGCCACGACGACTGCGTCCCGGACCCCGACACGGTCCACGTCCTCGTCGAGGAGTCGTACCGGTCCAACGCCGGGGTCGTCACGCCGAAGATGGTCTCCTGGGAGGACCCCTCGGTCCTGCTGCACGTCGGCATGAACGCGGATAAGAGCGGTGCGGTCGTCGAGCGGGTCCAGGCCGGCGAGGTCGACCACGGTCAGCACGATGCGGTCCGGGACGTCTTCGTGGCGCCGGGCGGGTTCACGCTGGTCCGAGCCGACCTCTTCCGCGAGCTCGGTGGCTACGACGAGGGCATACCGTCGATGGGGGAGGATCTCGACCTGTCCTGGCGGGCCCAGATCGCCGGCGCCCGCGTCGTCGTGGCCCCGGACGCCCGGGTGCGCCACCTGGAGGCCGTCGCCGCTGGGCTGCGCCCGGCCGCGACGCCGGCGGACGAGACGCCACCGCCGTCCCGACAGGTGCTCCAGCGTCGGCACGAGCTGCGAGCGGTGCTCAAGTGCTACACGGCCTCTCACCTCGTACGGGTCGTTCCGCAAGCCGCGCTCCTGGCCATCGGCGAGGCGGTGGTGGCGCTCGTCGTCCGGGACCGGGCCCGAGCCGGGGCGGTGATCGGCGCGTGGCGCTGGAACCTTCGCCGGCTCGGCGAGCTGCGCCAGCTCCGGCGGTCGGTGCGGGCGCACCGGGTCTTCCCGGACCGCGAGGTCCGGCGGCTGCAGCTCCGCGGGAGCGCCCGCCTCTCCACGTACCTCTCACGGCTGGCCTACCAGGGCTTCGACGTGGCCCACGGTCGCGTCCGGGCATCGTCGGAGGCCGCCGGTCGGGACGTGGAGGACGAGCCGGTCCTGACCGGCAGCGTCGGCCTGGCGTTCTCGGAGGACGCGGACTTCGACGAGCTCGACGACCTCGGTCACCGATCGGGCCTGGACCGGTTCGGCCGTCGGCGTCGGCGGCCGGCCCTGACGTCCCGCCGTTCTCGTCTGGCCGTGTGGGTCGTCACGGCCGTCGTCCTGGCCATCGGGACCCGGGACCTCGTCGCCGGCGGCCTCCCACTGGTCGGGCAGTTCCTGCCGTTCCTGAGCTGGACCGGGACGTGGCACCACCTGTTCACGGGCTGGCAGGCGCCGGGGGTCGGGACGACCGCCCCGACCAGCTCGGCGTTCGGGGTCCTCGGCATTCTGGGCACCGTCCTGTTCGGGGGGATGGGGTTGTTGCAGACGGTTCTCGTCATCGGTTGCATCCCGGTTGGGGCGTGGGGGGTGTCGCGCTTGCTGAAGCCGTTGGCGTCACCACGGGCCCGGATCGTCGCCGCCGTCTGCTACCTCGGCCTGGCGCTGCCGTACAACGCGCTGGCGCAGGGTCGTTGGGACGGGTTGATCGCCTACGCCGCGGTGCCGTGGATCCTGGCCCGGCTGGCCCGGGCGGCGGGGCTCCGGCCGTTCGCCGATGCCGGTGGGGGTGAGGCCGGCGAGGGTGGCTGGCGACGGAGCCCGGTGGGGCAGATGGTCGTTCTCGGGGCGATCGAAGGGGTCACGGTGGCCCTGGCCCCCGCGACGGCCGTCGTCGTCCTTTTGTGCGGGGCCGGTATCGTCGTCGGTTCCCTCCTGGTCGGCGAGTCGGGGCGCAGCCTGCGGGCCCTCGGCGTTGCCGCCGGGTCGACCGTGGTGGCCGCCGTCCTGTGCCTCCCGTGGGTGATCGGCACGCTGGCGGCCGGCCGAAGCGCGGTGTCGGTCCTCGGGCTGGCCGGCGCCCCGGCGACGGCGCCGAGCTGGAGCGAGCTACTCCGCTTCGACGTCGGGCCGACCGGCGGTTCGGCACTGAGCTGGCTGCTGATCGCGGCCGGCCTGGTCCCGCTCGTGCTCGGCCGCGGCGATCGGCTGGCATGGGCCGGGCGGCTCTGGATCGTGGCCTGCGGCAGCTGGTTCCTCGCGTACGCCGTCGCCCGCGGTTGGACCGCGCCGTTCTCCCCTTCGGTCGACGTACTGCTGGCGCCGGCGGCCGTCGCGGTGGCTAGCGGGGTCGGGCTCGGCATCTCGGCCTTCGAGATCGACCTCTCCGGCTACGAGTTCGGCTGGCGCCAACTGGCGGCCGCGCTGTCGGTCGCCGCGGCCGCGGTCGGCCTGCTGCCGGTCATCGGCGCCGCCGGCGGCGGTCGATGGGGTCTGCCGGTCACCGGCTTCGGCCAACCGCTGTCGTTCCTGGCCGGCACCGGCTCGAACGGGAAGTCGACCGCCACCTCGAACGCCACGTCCGCCACCAGCTCGACGGGTGGGTCGACCACCACGTCGTCGTACCGCGTGCTGTGGTTGGGGGACCCGCGGGCCCTGCCGACCGGCGGATGGTCGATCGCGCCGGGCCTGGCCTACGCCACGTCGGAGCAGGGGACGCCCGATGCCACCAACCTGTGGTCGCCGGCGTCGCCGGGACCGGCGTCGGACCTGGCCGCGGCGGTGCAGCTGGCGCAGGACGGCCGCACCGCGGAGCTCGGTGAGCTCCTCGCCCCGTCGGCCGTCCGTTACGTCGTCGTCATCGACGCGGTGGCGCCGACGATCAGCGGCATCCAGCAGCCGGAGGCGTTCGCACCGCCGGCCGGGCTGGTCGGTGCCCTCCTCGCTCAGGACGACCTCCTCCAGGTCCCGACGAGCGGCTCGGGTTACGAGGTCTTCGAGAACACCGGGTACCTGCCGGCGCGGGCGGAGCGGTCGACCGCCCTGACGGGATCGTCCTCGACGTGGCCGAGCCTGGACCAGCTCTCCGGCTGGCGGCCCGTTCTGCCCGGGCCGGCCGCCTCGACGTCGTACGCCGGACCGGTCCGCCGGGGCACCGTGTTCGCGTCGTACGCCCCGGCCGGCGGATGGCAGCTGACGGTCGACGGTCGCCCGGCGCCGGCGTCCGCCGCGTTCGGCTGGGCGGCGCAGTACCGGTCGACCTCGGCCGGTCCGGCGGTGCTCCGGTTCGACGGATCGGCGCTCATCCCGCTGGGCGTCACGGTCGAGCTGCTCTTGTGGGTGGTGACCGTGGCAGCGCTCCTCGGCCGCCGACGCTGGCTCGACTGGTGGTGGGGACCGCTCCGCCGCCGCCGGGCTCGAGGGGACTCGTGAGCCCCGGTGCCCCGACACGGTCGGGGACAACCCGGCGACGACGGCCGCGGCATCCGGCGGCTCCCGGTGATCGCCGCCGTCGTGGTGGTGCTGGTCGGCGTGGGCGTCATCGCCGCCGCGGTCGGTACGCCCTCGGCCACCGGGCCGGCCGGCCCCAGCCCGGCGGTCGCCGCGGCCGCGCCGGTCGATGCCCAGTCGTCGACGTGGTTCTGCACCGGTGGCAGTGGCACATCGGCGGGCATCGCCAACGCCACCCTCCTCCTCGTGAACACCGGCTCGGCTCCGGTCCACGGGACGGTGACCGTCGTCGACGCCGCCGGCTCGACGGCCGGCCGTCCCGTGGCGGTGCCCGCCGGTGGCCAGTTGACGGTGGTGCCGTCGACCATCGAGCAGGGGCCGTGGCTGGCCAGCCGGGTCGAGCTCGACGGTGGTGGCGTGACCGTGAACCAAGTCGTCAGCGGCTCGGCCGGTTGGGCCCAGTCGGCCTGCTCGACGTCGTCGTCGTCGACATGGTTCTTCGCGTCCGGGTCGACGACCGACGGCAATTCGCTCTACGTCTCGTTGTTCAACCCCACGGCGACGGCCGCGGTCGTCGACTTGGGGTTCGTCACCTCGCAGGGGCTGACCGAGCCGCAGCCGTTCCAGGGCATCCTCGTCAACCCCGGCCGGCTCGTCGTGGCCGGAGTGGCGTCGTACGTCCAGGACCAGAAGTCGATCGGCACCATCGTCATGGCTCGCTCGGGCCGGGTGGTCGCCGAGGAGCTCCAAGAGCATGTCGTCGACGGCGTGTCCGGCCTGTCACTCCGGCTCGGTGCGCCGTCGCCGGTCGGCCGCTGGTACGTGCCCCGGACGGTCGACGTGACCGGTGGGTCGTCCGCTCTCACCGTGCTCAACCCGACCGACCGGTCGGAAGAGGTGACCGTGCACGTCCAGCTGGGGTCAGGGCCGGTGGCCCCGTTCACCGACACCTTGGCGGCCGATTCGTTGTGGACGCTGCCGGTCAGCTCGGCTTCCCGGGTGCCCGCGAACACAACATATGCCGTCGAGGTCACCGCTACCGGTGGGCCTGGCGTCGTCGTCGACCGGACGGTGCAGTCGTCGACGGCTGGTGCCCTCCCGCAGTGGGGGGCGGTGACCGCGGTCAGCGAGGTCGCGACGGCCGCGCCGTCGGGTCGCTGGATCGTCCCGTCGCCGCTGGTGGCGACGGCGCCGCCGGTGGCCGGCATCGGCCCGCTGGCCCTCGGTCTGCAGAACACCGGGAACCACGACGTGATCGTCACGGTCTACCGATCGACCCCGCAAGGTCTGCGCCGATTGGCCGGTGTGTCGAAGCTGCGGATCCCACCGGGGGTCTTCACGGTCATCGAGCAGGACGTCCTGGCCCCGGCGGGCGACGACGCCCTCGTGCTCGAAGCCGACGGGCCACTGGCCGCCGTGGAGGACGCGGTACCGGCCGGGGTGCCCGGCGCGGTGGCGTTGGCGGCTATCCCCCAGACGTAGGCGGCCCGCCGTCCGTCCCCGGGGCCGGTGGCCAGGGGGCCGACGGTGACTGCCCGGGCGGTGATTGGGCTGGCGGCCAGCTACCGGGGGCCGACGGCGGCGGTGGCCACTGCGGTGGCGGCCAACCGCCGGTCTCGTGGTGCGGTCCCGGTTCGGCTTCGTCGGCCGGCCCGGTGGCGATCGGCGCAGCGGCCACCGGCGCAGTGGCGGGGACCGGTGCCGAACCGTTGCTCACCTTGCTGCCGTTGTGGCCGTTGCCGTTGAAATGGGGGACGGCCTTGGCCCCGTGCTCGTGGACCGGCCGCCCGTACGCCTCGTCGACCAGCCGTCCGACCTCCGCGCCGTCGATGCTCTCCTGCGCCAGCAGCGCTCGGGCGACGGCGTCGAGGCCACCCCGGTGCCGGGTCAGGACCTCGAGCGCCCGCTCCTCTTGGGCCCGCAGGATCCGCTCGACCTCGTCGTCGATGACGCGGCTGGTGTCCTCCGAGTAGTCGCGGGTGTGCATCAGGTCCTCGCCGAGGAAGACCTGACCCTGCGATCCCCAGGCCATCGGCCCGATCTCCTCGCTCATGCCCCACTCGCGGACCATCTTGCGGGCCAGCTCGGTGTTGCCGACGAGGTCGTTGGCGGCCCCGGTCGAAAGGTCGCCGTAGATGATGAGCTCGGCTACGCGGCCGCCCATGCGGACGCAGAGCGAGTCCTCGATGTGGACGCGAGGGTGGATGTGCCGCTCCTCCATCGGGAGCTGCATCGTGACGCCGAGCGCCATGCCGGTCGGCAGGATCGTCACCTTGTGGACCGGGTCGGCGAACTCGAGGGCGTACGCCAGAACGGCGTGGCCGCCCTCGTGGTAGGCGACCCGCTCTTTCTCGTCGCTCGACAGGACCAGGCTGTCCCGCCGCTGGCCCATCAGGACCCGGTCCCGGGACGACTCGAAGTCCTCCATCTCGATGGCCGGGCTGCCCCGTCGCACGGCGTGCAGTGCGGCCTCGTTGACCAGGTTGGCCAGGTCGGCACCGCTCATTCCGGGCGTCCCCCGGGCGACCAGTTCGAGGTCGACGTCCGGCGCGATCCGCTTGCCCTTCGTATGGACCTGGAGGATCGGGAGCCGCTCTTCGAGGTCGGGCAACGGCACGACGATCTGGCGGTCGAACCGGCCCGGCCGGAGCAGCGCCGGGTCGAGGATGTCCGGCCGGTTGGTGGCGGCGATCACGACGACGCCCTCGGCCGGGTCGAAGCCGTCCATCTCGTTCAGCATCTGGTTGAGCGTCTGCTCCCGCTCGTCGTGGCCGCCGCCGAGCCCGGCGCCCCGCTTGCGGCCGATCGAGTCGATCTCGTCGACGAAGATGATCGCCGGCGCCTGCTTGCGGGCCGTCTGGAAGAGGTCACGGACCCGGCTGGCGCCGACGCCGACGAACATCTCCATGAAGTCCGAGCCACTGACCGAGAGGAACGGCACGCCGGCCTCCCCGGCCACCGCCCGGGCCAGCAGCGTCTTGCCGGTCCCCGGCGGCCCGACGAGCAGCACGCCCTTGGGGATCTTGGCGCCGATCTCCTTGAACCGACCGGGCGTCTTCAAGAAGTCGACGACTTCGCTGATCTCCTGCTTGACCCCGGTGTAACCGGCGACGTCGTCGAACGTCGTCGATGGTCGGTCGGCACTGAACAGGCGGGCCTTCGACCGCCCGATCGACATGATCCCCGACATCTGCCCGCGGGCCTGCCGGCTGATGAAGATCATCAGGATCACCGCGATGCCGACGAAGAAGATCCACGGCAGGAGCGAGCCGAGCAGGTTGCTCGGCGTCGAGAACGTGACCTTGACGCCGTCGGTCTGCATCTCCTTGACGTCCGCCGCGATCACCGGGTTCGGGCCGTTGACCGTGAACGAGGCGTTTGTCGTGAGCTTGCCGGTGATGACGCCGGACGTGTTGTCGATGTTGGCTGTCACCACCTTCTTGCCGTTGACGTCGCTCATGTACTGCGAGTAGCTGAGCGACTTGGCCGAGGAGTGGGGCAGGAGCGACGGGATGATCAGGACAGCCAGCACCGCGACGATCAGGGCCACCCAGATCCATCGCCAGTTCTGCTCACCACCGCCGGGCGACCCCGACTGTCCGTTGTTGCCGGACGCGGGAGGTCGAGGCGGCATGGCGTCCGGCCGTTGTGGGCTCACCGCACCATGCTAGGCGCCCCCCCTGTGGATCGGTGACCGCGGCCGGTTCCCGGCCGGTCCGGGACGGCGCTCCCGTGACCAGGTCAGAGTTGGGGGAGAGGAGGGGTCTCCGGCGTGTCGGCGGGGCGAGGACCGCAGCCGTCGTCGCCGTCGGGGCGCCGTACCGGGCGTGGACGGAGTGGACGGGCAGGTGGGGGGAGGACCGCACTGCCGGTCGGTCGGCGCCACCCGGCCGATTCGACGTGGAGACGGACGGTATCGTTGGCCCTCGATGGATCGGCCCGACCCCAGCGAGCCGTCCGCCGCGCCGGGCCCTCCCGCCGCCCCCCCGCCGCCCGGTTCGGACCCGCCGCCGGACTGGTACCCGCCCCCACCGGGCTACCCGCCACCCCCACCGGGCTACCCACCGGCGAGCTATCCGCCGCCTACGTACCCGCCACCGGGGTACCCGCCACCGGGGTACCCGCCACCGGGGTACCCGCCACCGGGCTGGTCCCCGCCACCGGGGTACCCGCCGGGTCCGTACCCGCCCGGACCCCCGCCGGGCTACCCGCCGCCCGAGCCCCCGTTGGGTCCGGACCGGCCGTTCCTGGACGTGCCGGGTTCGCCGCCGGCGACGCGCAGTGCCGCCGGCGTGTGGTTCCTCTTCGCCCTCATCGGCTTCGTCGTCGGGGAGATCGTCGCCCTGATCGCCACGGAGATCGCTGCCACGGTGGCCGGTCAGGGGGGACAGCTCTCGAAGATCGCCGCGTTGACCCAGCCGCCGGAGTGGTACATCGGGGCGTCGCTGATCGGCCTCTGGGTCGGGTTCCTGGGCGGCCCGTGGCTGGCCAGCCGGGTTCGGGGGACGGGCCGGTTCCTGGTCGACCTCGGCGTCCGGTTCCGGTGGATCGACCTCCTCGGGCTGTTCATCGGCATCGGCGGCCAGATCCTGGTCGCACTGCTCTACGCCCCGTTCCGCAGCCACCTGAAGAACTTCACAGCGCCGACGCAGAAGCTCACCGGCGCATCCCACGGCGGTGGTTTCGCGGTCATCGCCATCCTGACGGTCGTCGGCGCACCGTTCTTCGAGGAGCTGTTCTTCCGCGGCCTGTTGTTCAAGGCGCTGGCCCGGCTGTTCACGCCGACGGCGATCGGGCCGTCGGCCCGCCGCACGATCGGCCTCGTCGCCGCGGTGGTCATCGACGGGGTGCTGTTCGGGCTGGCCCATGGCGAGCTGGAGCAGCTCGCCGGGCTGGCGGTGTTCGGGATGATCCTGGCCGTCGTCAGCTACCGGACCGGCCGTCTCGGCATGAACATGGTCTCGCACGCGTCGTTCAACCTCGTCGCCGTCGTCGCGGTCCTTACCACCCGCAACGGCGTCATCCACTGACCGTCATGACGGTGGCCGACAGCCGATGACGGCGACGACGCTCTCGTCCGGCACCGACGGTCCGCCGGCCGGCGAGACGACCGACCGCGACGCCGGCGCCGGACCGCTGCGGCCGCCCTGGCGGCCGCAGCGGCGGGGGATGGCCCGGTGGGCCCCGATCGTCACCACGCTCGTCGTCGTCGTCGGGGTGATCGCGGTCACGCTCTGGCAGCTCCACCCCGATCTGCTGCTCTCGGACACGTCGACGACCGGCGGCGACACCGGGGCGCACTACATGATGCCGGCGTACTTCACCTCGGACCTCTTCCCCCACCTGACCGGCTGGGACCCGGCCTGGTACGACGGCTATCCGATCTACACCTTCTATTTCGTCCTACCGGACGCTTTCGTCGCGCTGGCGTCGCACGTCATCACGTACAACGTCGCGTTCAAGCTGGCGACGGTGCTCGGGTCGGTACTGCTGCCGATCGCCGCGTGGGCCTGCGGGAAGCTGTTCCGGCTCCGGCCGCCGATCCCGGCGGCGTTGGCCGCGGTGACGCTCCCGTTCCTGTTCGACTACACGTACACGATCTACGGCGGGAACCTCTTCTCGACGTTGGCCGGCGAGTACGCCTACTCGTTCAGCATCGCCCTGGCGGTCCTCTTCCTCGGGTTGATGGCCCGGGGCCTGCGGACCGGACGGCACCGGCCGTGGGCGGCGGTCGTGCTGGCGCTGTGCATCGTCAGCCACATCGTCCCGGCCATGCTGGCCCTCGTCGGCGCCGGCCTGCTCACGGCGTTCGAGCTCCTGCCGGAGCGGCTGCGCCTCCACGACGACGCCGCCCGGCCGTCGTCGGCCGTGGCCCGGGCGCCCGGCCGGGAAGGCGTACTGGGCCGCTGGCCGGCGGTGTGGTGGGGGGTCTCGACGACGGCTATCGGCGTCCTGCTGTCCGGCTGGTGGCTCGTGCCGTTCGGCATCCGTCAGCCGTACTCGACGTCGATGGGCTACGCCAACGTCACGACGTACGCGACGCTGCTGTTCCCGCACGCCGATCTGTGGGCGCTCGTCCTCGCCGGGGTGGCCGTCGTCGTGGCGGTCCTGCGCCGCAGCCGGTTCGGCCTGCTGTTCGGCCTGCTCGGCGGTTTGTCCGCGGTGGCGCTGATCGCCGATCCGCAGGCCAGTCTCTACAACGTCCGGTTCCTCCCGCTGTGGTTCCTCTGCGTCTTCTTGATGGCCGGCTGGGTCTTCGGGGTCGGGGTCGCGGCGGCCGCCCGGTGGTGGCGCCGGGCCCGCCTGGCCCGCTGGGTATGGGCGGTGCGGTCGGCGACCGGGCCGCCGGCCGGTGATCCGGGGACGCTTGGTGATCCAGAGAGGCTTGGTGATCCAGAGAGGCTTGGTGATCCAGAGAGCCTTGGTGATCCAGAGAGCCTTGGTGATCCCGCCGCGTCCGGCGATCCGGGCACTCCGGGCACTCCGAGCGATGTCGCTCGGTACGGCTGGTGGCGCCGCCCGGCGCCGGCCCGTTGGGCGCCCGGGGCGGTCGGCGGGGCGCTGCTCGCGCTGTTCGGCGCACTGGTTGTCGTCGTCCCGCCGTTCATCCCGGCCGTGGCCTCGGCGTTGCCGGACGTCGGGATCACGCCGGGCGCGAACGAGGTGACGAACTGGGCGCAGTGGAACTACACGGGCTACGAGGGGAAGGCGGACTATCCGGAGTACCGGGCGGTCGTCGAGCTCATGAGCCGGGTCGGCAAGAAGTACGGCTGCGGGCGGGCGATGTGGGAGTACAACGCGGACGAGAACCGCTTCGGCACGCCCGAAGCGTTGATGCTGCTGCCGTACTGGACGAACGGTTGCGTCGACTCGATGGAGGGACTGCTCTTCGAGTCGTCGACGACGACGCCGTTCCACTTCCTCAACCAGGCCGAACTGTCACCGGACCCGTCGGAGCCGATGGTCGGCCTGCCGTACGGATCGCTCGACATCCCGCTCGGCATCCAGCACCTACAGATGCTGGGGGTCAAGTACTTCTTGGCGGCCAGCTCCGAGGTCGAGCAGGCGGCCAACGCGGACCCGTCGCTGCAGCTCGTCGCGTCGACCGGCCCGTGGAAGACGGTCTTCACAGGCCAGTCGCTGTCGACGACGTGGGACGTCTACCGGGTGCGCGACTCGGCTCTCGTCACGCCGTTGACCGACGAGCCGGCCGTGCTGCAGGGGGTCGGGCCGAGCCAGGGCACATGGCTGGGCAAGGTCGGGCCGGACGGAGAGCCGATGGACGGCCCGGCGCTCGCCTGGTACGACGACCCGGCTCGCTGGAGCGTGGGCCTGACCGCCGGTGGCCTGTCGTCGTGGCCGAAGGTGACTGCCGCCACCGAGGCCGCCGCGCCGGCCATCCCGGTACCCAAGACGACGGTCACCGACATCGAGACGACGGACAGTTCGATCAGCTTCCATGTCAGCCGGACCGGCGTCCCGGTGACGGTGAAGACGTCGTTCTTCCCGAACTGGCAGGCGACCGGGGCCAAGGGCCCGTGGCGGTCGGCGCCGAACCTGATGGTCGTCGTCCCGACCAGCCACGACGTCACGCTCACGTACGGCACGACGAACGCCAACCGGCTCGGCGAGGCCTGCACGGTGCTCGGCGTCGTGGCCCTCGTCGTCCTCGCCCTGGCGCCGGTGCTCGTCGCCCGTCGCCGACGCAATGCTTCCGCCCGCCCCGGGCGGGGTGTCCACCGCCGGGGCCGTCGGGCACCGGGTTAGGCTGACCGTCCCATGGGTGCGACCGGTGACGTCTTCAAGGCCTACGACATCCGGGGCATCGTTCCCGACCAGCTCGATGCGACGATGTGCCGGGCCATCGGCGCTGCGGTCGCCCGCTTCACCGGCGCCCCCCGGCTGCTCGTCGCCCGGGACATGCGGCCGTCGGGGGTCGAGCTGGCTGCGGCGTTCGCCGACGGGGCCCGGGCCGAGGGGACGGCAGTGACCGACCTCGGCATGGGGTCGACGGACTTCCTCTACTTCGCGTCCGGGCACCTCGACGCCCCCGGCGCGATGTTCACCGCGTCGCACAACCCGGCCGCCTACAACGGCATCAAGCTCTGCCTGGCCGGCGCCCGGCCGATCGGTCGGGACACCGGGCTGGCCGACATCGAGGCCCTGACCAACGAGATCTTGGCGAACCAGCTCCTCGTCGACCCGCCGGCCGTCGCCGATCTGGCACCGCTGGACCACGTCGACGTCCTCGAGGCGTACGCCGACCACGTACGGTCGTTCGTCGACCTGACCGTGCTCAAGCCGCTCAAGATCGTCGCCGACACGGCCAACGGGATGGGCGGTCTCGTCGTCCCGCTGGTCATGGACGCGCTGCCGTTCGACGTGGAGATCCTCTTCCCGGAGCTCGACGGCACGTTCCCGAACCACCCGGCCGACCCGATCCAGCCGGAGAACCAGGTCGACCTGAAGGCGGCGGTGCTGGCGTCGGGCGCCGACATCGGCTTGGCCTTCGACGGCGACGCCGACCGCGTCTTCTTGGTCGACGAGCGGGCCGAGCCGGTCTCCGGCTCGTTGACGACGGCCCTCGTCGCCGGGTCGATGCTCGACAAGCATCCCGGGGCGACGATCCTCTACAACCTCATCTGCTCGCACGTCGTGCCCGAGGTGATCGCCGAGCACGGGGGCGTCGGCCTCCGGACTCGGGTGGGCCACTCGTTCATCAAGCAGGTCATGGCCGAGTCGGGCGCCGTCTTCGGCGGCGAGCACTCCGGTCACTACTACTTCCGTGACAACTACCGGGCGGACTCCGGCATCATCACCGCGCTCGTCGTGCTGGAGATGATGAGCCGGAGCGGCCAACCGCTCTCCGCGCTGCTCGAGCCGTACCGCCGGTACGCCGACTCGGGCGAGGTCAACACCGAGGTGGCGGATCCGGCCGGAGCGGTCGAAGCGGTGGCCGCCCACGAGGTCGCGGCCGGCAACGACGTCGACCGGCTCGACGGGCTGACCGTCGACCACGGCGATTGGTGGTACAACCTGCGGCCGTCGAACACCGAGCCGTTGCTGCGGCTGAACGTCGAAGCCCGGACCGACGACGAGTGCCGGCGCCATGTCCAGGAGGTCCTGGACCTGGTCGCCGAGACGTCGGCACCCGGGAGCTGATCGATCGGAACGGCCCGGGCGAGCGCCGCCGAGCCAGGAGAAGAGGAGACGACGCCGATGCCGCTGGACCCGTTGTTGGTCGAGGTCCTGGCCTGTCCGGTCGACAAGGGCCCGCTGCTGTGGTTCGCCGACGAAGACGTCCTCTACAACCCGAGGCTGCGGCGCGCCTACGTCGTGCGCGGCGGCATCCCCGTGCTCCTGGCCGATGAGTCGACGGTCGTCGGTGACGCCGAGCACGAGCGGCTGACGGCCAAGGCGGCGGCCGGCGCGATCCCCGAGACCGGCCGGCGGGGAACCGGAGGCGCCACCGCCGGCCCGCCCGGTGACGTCCCGGGCGGAGGGAGCCGGGGGTGACGCTCCCGGTGGACTCCCTCGGGATGTGGGAGGCCACGGCCGGCTTGCCCGAGCAGATGATGGCCGCGCTCGAGGTCGCCAGTCGGCTGGAGCGGCTGGAGACGATCGGTCCGATCACCAACGTCGTCGTCGCCGGGATGGGCGGCAGCGGGATCGCCGGGGACGTGCTCGCGGCGGTGGCCGGCCCGGAGCTGGCGGTGCCGGTGACGGTCGTCAAGTCGTACGAACTGCCGGCGTTCGTCGGGCCGGACTCCCTCGTCTTCGCGGTCTCCTGCTCGGGCGACACGGAGGAGACGGTCGCCGCCGCGACGGCCGCCCGGGTGGCAGGCGCCCAGCTCGTCACGGTGGCTGGCGGCGGAGAGCTGGCTCGCCTGGCCGAGGCCGACGACCTCCCGCTCGTCCGGGTGCCGGCCGGCATTCCCCAACCGCGGGTCGCCCTCGGAGCGATGGCCGTGCCGCTGCTCGTCGTCCTCGAGCGGCTCGGCTTGCTCGAGCGGGTGACGTCTCGGGTCGCCGGCGCGGCCGACGCGCTGGCCCGGCGACGGGACCGTCTGGTCGGCCCCGACAGTCCGGCCAAGGAGGTCGCCCGGCGGATCGGCCGGACGATGCCGCTCGTCTACGGGGCGAGCGGGCCGGGCGCGGTGGCGGCTCAGCGCTGGAAGACGCAGGTCAACGAGAACGCGAAGTCCCCGGCGTTCTGGTCGGCCGTTCCCGAGCTCTGCCACAACGAGGTCGCCGGATGGGGTCAGGACGGCGACGTCACCCGACAGGTGCTGACGCTCGTCCTGCTGCGCCACCCGGGCGAGCACCCGCACGTCGCCCGGCGGTTCGCCCTCGTGACCGACGTGCTGCTCGAGGTGGTGGCCGACGTCCTCGAGGTCCGGGGCGACGGTGACGACCCGATCGCCCACCTCTTCGATCTCGTCCTATTCGGCGACATCGTGTCGCTGCATCTGGCCGGGCAGGAAGGAACGGATCCCGGCCCCGTGCCGGTACTGGCGGAGATCAAAGAGCGCGTCCGCACATGACCGGAGCCGAGCCCAACGGCGAGCTCGTCGGTCTGAGCACCCGGCAAGGGCGAGTCGTTGGGAGCCTGATCGAGAAACAGCTCGTGACCCCCCAGCAGTACCCGTTGACCCTCAACGCCCTCGTGCTCGCCTGCAACCAGGCGTCCAACCGGGAGCCGGTGGTCTCGTACACCGAAGAGGAGGTCGTCGGCGTCCTCGACGAGCTGAAGGAGCGCCGGTTGGTGCGGTTCGTCCTACCGTCGCACGGTCGGTCGGTCGTCCGGTACCGGCACGTGCTCGACGAGGCCTTCGGCGTCGATGCGCCCCAGCTCGCCATCGTGGCCACGCTCCTCCTCCGAGGGCCGCAGACGGTCGGCGAGCTGCGGACGCGGACCGACCGGATGGCGCGGTTCGACGGGTTGGCCCAGGTCGAGCACGAGCTGGCCCTGCTGGCGGGCGCCGTGCCGCCACTGGCGGCCCGGCTGGCCCGTCGGGCCGGGCAGAAGGAGGAACGGTGGACCGAGCTTCTGCTGGAGCCGGGTCCGGCGCCGGTCGACGTTCCGTCTGGACCGAGCGCACAGGCACCGACCCGGTCCGGTCCGATCGCGGCACCCGGCGACCCGGTCGTGGCCGCTGACGGCGACGGACATCCACTGACCACGACGGGACCGAGCTCGCCGGCGGGCGGTGCGCCGTCAGCGCTCGCCGGCTCGGTCGCCGACCTGCGGTCGGAGGTGGACCGTTTGACGGCTGACGTGGCCTCGCTCCGGGTGGCGCTGGAGGAACTACGAGCCAGCCTGGGCGGCTAACGCCGAGACGAGCTGACGATCGCTCGCCAGATCGCCGCGGCGATCAACGAGGCGCGCGGTGGTTCAGCGAAGCCGTTCGACGATCATCGCCATGCCCTGGCCACCGCCGACGCACATGGACTCGAGGCCGAACGTCTTGTCGGCGTCCTCGAGGCCGTTCAGCAGCGTCGTCATGATGCGGGCCCCGGTCTGGCCGAACGGGTGGCCGAGGGCGATGGCGCCGCCGTGGACGTTGAGCTTGTCGTAGTCGATCCCGAGCTCGCGGGCGGAGGGGATGACCTGGGCGGCAAACGCCTCGTTGATCTCGACGAGGTCGATCTCGTCGATCGTCATCCCGGCCCGCTTGAGGGTCTGGCGAACGGCCTCGACCGGCCCGAGGCCCATGATCTCGGGGTTGACAGCGGAGACGCCGCTGGCGACGATCCGGGCCAGCGGGGTGATCCCGAGCTCACGAGCGCGGGTGTCGCTCATCACGATCACCGCGGCGGCGCCGTCGTTGAGCGGGCAGGCGTTGCCGGCCGTCACCGTCCCGCCTTCGCGAAAGACGGGCTTCAGCTGGGACAGGCCCTCGAGGGTCGTGCTCGGACGGGGACCGTCGTCCTTGGTCACGACCGTCCCGTCGGGCGTCGTCACCGGGATGATCTCCCGCTCGAAGAAGCCGTTCGCCTGCGACTCGACGGCCCGGGTCTGGGAGAGGAGGGCGAACTCGTCCATCTCCTGACGTGAGACGTGCTTGAGCTCGGCGACGTTCTCCGCGGTCTGGCCCATGGCGATGTAGACGTCCGGCAGGCCGGGTCCGGGGGCCCACACCTCGCCGACGGCCGCGCTCCGGGCCTCGCTCCGGGCCTCGGAATCGGCGAACCGCGGGTTGTGCGGGCCGCGGTCGGACGCGCCGTTGCCGAACCGGCTGACGGTTTCGACGCCGCCGGCGACGAAGACGTCGCCCTCGCCCGCCTTGATCGCGTGAGCGGCCATCCGGATCGTCTGTAGCGACGACGAGCAGTAGCGGTTGACGGTCGTCCCGGGCACGTCGAGCCCGGCCAGGAGGCCGGCGACCCGGCCGAGGTTGTAGCCCGACTCGCCGGCCGGCTGGGCGCAGCCGATGATGACGTCCTCGACCGTCTGCGGGTCGAGCTGCGGGACCTTCTCCAGCACGGTCTTGACGACGAGGGCGGTCAGGTCGTCGGGGCGACAGTCGATCAGCGAGCCCTTCATGGCCCGACCGATCGGGGTCCGGCCGGTGGCGACGATGACGGCTTCGGGCATGGTGGCCTCCTCGGTTCGCGAAACCCGGCGGCGGTCCCGGCACGTTTCGACTGTAGTTACTGCTTGGTAATAACGGTGCTCCGCCCTCAGGCTAACGGATGCGGAAGACGGCTGGCCGCGGTCGGTCGCAGACTGTAACGTGTTCTACCGCCGGGCCCGGGAGGCCTGGTCGACGGCGGCGACTCCGGGGCCGCGACCCGTTGCCGGGGGTTGGTGGAGGCCGCAGGGAGGACGCATGCAGATCGGGTACACCGCGGAGCAGGAGACGCTCCGCCAGGAGATCCGCGACTACTACGCCCGCTTGCTCACCCCGGAGGTCGAGGCGGAGCTGGCGGAGGCCAATGGTGTCGGCCCGGTCGTCCGCCGGATCGTTCGCCAGATGGCCGCCGACGGCTGGCTGGGGATCGGCTGGCCGACCGAGTACGGCGGCCAGGGCCGGTCGGCGATCGAGCAGTTCATCTTCTTCGACGAGTCGATGCGCGGTGGTGCGCCGGTGCCGATGCTCACGATCAATACGGTCGGCCCGACGATCATGAACTTCGGGACGCCGGAGCAGAAGGACTTCTTCTTGCCCAAGATCCTCGCCGGCGAGCTGCACTTCTGCATCGGGTACACGGAGCCGAACGCCGGTACCGATCTGGCGTCGCTGACCACCCGGGCCGTCCGGGACGGCGACGAGTACGTGATCAACGGGGCCAAGATCTTTACGAGCCTGGCCGGCGACGCCGACTACGTCTGGCTGGCCGCCCGCACCGATCCGGAGGCCTCCAAGCACAAGGGCATCTCGATGTTCGCGGTCCCGATGGACACGCCAGGCGTTCGCGTCGTGCCGATGACGCTGCTCTCGGACCACAACATCAACTACACCTTCTACGAGGACGTCCGAGTGCCGGCGAGCAGCCTGGTCGGTGGGGAGAACAACGGCTGGACGTTGATCACCAACCAGCTCAACCACGAGCGGGTGACGCTGTGCTCACCGGGCATCGTCGACCGAGTGCTCACCGACGTCCGGGCGTGGGCCCAGCAGACGAAGCTGCCGGACGGACGGCTGGTGATCGACCAGCCATGGGTGCAGGAGCACCTCGCCCGAGTCCACGCCGAGCTCGAATTCCTGCGCCTCATCAACTGGAAGGTCGCTTGGCAGGCCACGCAGGGCCATCTGGACGTCGCCGATGCGTCGACGATCAAAGTCTTCGGTACCGAGTTCTACCTCCGGGCGTTCCGACTGCTCATGGAGGTGATCGGCCAGGCGGGTTACCTCAAGCGCGGCTCGCCGGGCGCGGTCGTTGCCGGACGCCTGGAGATGTACGCCCGCAGTCTCATCATTCTCACCTTCGGCGGCGGCACCAACGAGATCCAGCGGGACCTGATCGCCATCTTCGGCCTCGGCCTGCCGCGGTCACTGCGGTAAGGAAAGGGAGCACGCTCACATGGACTTCGCGTACGGCGAGGAGCAGGAAGCGGTCAAGGAACTGGCCGATCGGATCTTTACCGACCGGTCGACGAACGAGCGCCTGAAGGCGGTCGAAGCGGTGGCCGACACCAATGGCCCGTTCGACCGCGACCTGTGGACCGACCTGGCGGATGCCGGCCTGCTCGGGATCGGTCTGCCCGAGGACCTCGGCGGCGCCGGGCTCGACTTCGTGGCGGTCTGTCTCGTCGTCGAAGCGGCCGGCCGGACGGCGGCCCACGTGCCCGTCGTCGAGACGCTCGTCTACGGCGCGGCGACGATCGACCGTTTCGGCACGGCCGGGCAGCGGTCGACCTGGTTGTCGCGGGTCGCGGCGGGACAGGTGGTGCTGTCGGCCGGTCTGGTCGAGTTGGTCGGCGACGTCATCGTCCCCGGTGGTGCGACGCCCGCCACCACGGCCACGCCGGACGGTGCTGGTGGATGGCGACTGGACGGCACGAAGGCCTGCGTTCCGGCCGGTCTCGTGGCCGACCTCGTGCTCGTCCCGGCGACGCTGCTCGACCAGGGCGGCCACCCGGGGGGCGTCGGCGTCTTCCTGGTCGCGACCGACGCACCCGGTGTGACGCGCACCCGCCAGGACGGTCCGGCGCTCCCGGAGGCTCTCGTCGAGCTCTCCGGGGTCGTCGTCGGTGAGGATGCGCTGCTCGGCGGCCGAGGGTTCGACGGCACGGCCGCGATCACGTTCGCCGCGCAACATGCGACGGCCGCCCTCTGCGTCCAAGAGGCCGGGGCCACCGCGGCCGCGGTAGCGCTGATCGGCGAGTACACGAAGACCCGGGAGCAGTTCGGCAAGCCGATCGCCACGTTCCAGGCGGTCGGGCAGCGGGCCGCCGACGCCTACGTCGATGCCGAGGCGATCCGCTTGACGGCCTGGCAGGCGGCCTGGAGGCTCTCCGCCGGTCTCCCGGCCACCGCCGAGGTGGCGGTGGCCAAGTTCTGGGCGGCCGACGGAGGCCAGCGGGTCGTCCATGCGGCCGTCCACCTGCACGGCGGTGTCGGCGTCGACCGGGACTACCCACTGCACCGCTACTTTCTGCTCACCCGACAGATCGAGCTCACGCTGGGCGGTGCCAACGAGAGCCTGCAGCGGCTCGGCGCCGTTCTGGCCGCCGAACCGGCTTAGTCGACCCCGCTCGGCCGGGTTCGGTGGACCGGTCGAGCGTTGCCGAGGGGACCGCAGTCCGTTGGCTCGTATCCCCCGGTGATATTTCGGTCGGATCACTGAATGAATAGGTCGTTGTAGGGCCAGAGAGCCGGCACTGACCACTATCTTTCCGGCAACGAGTCGATCGCCGTAATGATCGGATGTTCGTCGCGCCCATCGCCTGGCCACCTTTTACCGTGTGTTGGCGATGGCCCCCGGTGCCCGACCGGCACCGCGAGCCAGGGCGAGACGTGACTAGGGGGGCGGCCCAGTTGCGATCTGGCCATCGGCCAGTGAAGTCCCGGGCTTATCGGCTGAAGGGTCATCGGTCGCGTTCAGCGTTCGGGCACCTGATCCGGCTGGCCGGAATGCCGGTCGGCGCCGGCGGTAAGGAGGAACCGTCTGGTTCTCAATGACGTGTTCCGTTCTAATAGGAGACGCCAGCTAGTCCTCGTCACAAATGGTGAACGGCCCGGGATCGGGGAGAATTTTTTGACGTGGAATTGGACGATCACGTCCGATGTGTTAAAATAACAATCGAAGATTTAGCGGGGGAGATCCGGCATCTTCGCCTGGGTTTGTTACGTATCCGAGCGCGCTATCGGCCTCGCGATGTGGCATCAGGCGGGGCGTGTCGTGACCACTCCCGCAGGGGCGGAGGTCTGTCGGGTTGGGGTGGACTCGCCCGTTTGTGGATCCCCCTCCGGGTGAGCGCCGCCCCAGCCCGACAGTTAGGGCTCCGCCAGCCTTGAAGGCCAGAAGGGCAGAGAACGGGCCGAGCCGTCGCCTTACCCGGTGATCGAGCTCTGGGGAGAACGCTCGACGAACCACTGGGCGATGCCCGGCATGTGCTGCTCGAAGTCGCCGGGGGCCGACACGTTGAGCATCCCGGCCCGCTCCGAGCTGCGGTTCTCGAAGTCGTGCGTCACGTTGCCCGGTACGAGGACGAACGACCCGGCGGGCGCCTCGATCCACTCGGCGTCGATCAGCACGTTCATGGTGCCGGCCAAGACGTAGAACACATCGTCCTCAGGGTGCGAATGCGGACCGGGTCCCTTCGTCTTCGGGTCCAGCCACCATTCCGAGATCGAGTACGCCTGCCCGGTCTCTGCGCCGTCGGCCTTGAAGACCGCCGAGAGACGGCCCATCGGATACTCCCGGCCTTCGCCTGGTCCCCGCACCACCGGACGTCGGCCGGCGGTGTTGTCGCCGTCGGTCATCGTCGCTCCCTTGCTCGGTCCGAGGTTACCCGGGGCTCCGCCGGACGCGGCGAGCGGTCGACCAGGACGAGCGGAGACCGGTAGGGCGTCAGCTGCCGGAGGATCCCGTCGCCGGCTGGCCGAACGGGCCTCCGGGGGTTTCGGGCCCTGCGCCCGGGTTGATCGTACCGGCCACGTCGGGCTCGTCTTGCGTCCCGACCACGCTCGGGCCTGCCGTCGAGGGCGTCGCGCCGGTCCCGAGGTTCCCGCCCGTGGACGGCCAAGCGCCCGTCCCGGATCCCGCCCCCGAGCCGGCCGCTGTCGATTGCCCACCCGTGCCCGATGCCGGGCCCGATCCGGTGCCGTCGTTGCTGGGCGACGAGGGCGAGGTCGTGCTCGTCTGACCCGTCCCGCCGCCCGACGTGCCCCCGTCGTTGTCCGTCGGCCCCGTGCCACCGGTACTCCCGCCGTAGCCTGCCGAACCCGAGCTGCCGCCGGGCGAGCTGGCGCCATTGCCGGGCTCACTCGAACCGCTACTGCCGCTGCCCTGGCCGAAGCTCCCGCCCTGATCCTGGCCGGTCGTGCCGGATGAACCGTGGTCCCCTTGGGTTGTGGGGGAGCTGGACCCCGTCGACGAGCTGGAGCCGGTCGACGAGCCATAGCCGGAGGACGAGCTGGACCCCGTCGACGAGCTGGACCCCGTTGACGAGCCATAGCCGGAGGACGAGCTGGGTCCGGTCGGGGAGCCGTAGCCCGACGAGGAGCCATAGCCCGACGAGGAGCCATGTCCGGAGGACGAGCTGGGTCCCGTCGAGGAGCCGTAGCCCGACGACGAGCCATATCCCGAGGACGAGCCGTAACCGGAGGGGCCCACGGAGCCGACGTGCTGGCGGCTGCTTCCGTAGCCGCTCCCGGCTCCGGACCGGTCACCGGACGACGAGGAGCCGGTGGAGTGGCTGTTGCCGGTCACCCCTGATCCGGTTCCGCTCTGGTGACCAGTCCCGGTATTGGTCGATGTCAGCTGGTTCGAGGGGTTCTGGTTGGACCCCGAAGCCGACTTGGGCCCAGACGGCGCAGTCGATGGGGAAGACGGGGTGGTGGCCTGCGTGGTCGGCCAGGAGGCACCGGCCCGGCGGTTGGTCGTGGGCGTCGTCCTGGACGTCGAGGAACCCGACGACTGGCGCTGGTCGGTACCCGAGGGCAGGGAGCTCGACCCCGTGGCCGCCGAGTCGCCGTTCGCCGTGCAGTAGGCCGGCGGGGCCGGCAAGGTGCGGCTGGTGCCAGCGGCCTCGCCGGTCACCTGACCGCCGGCGTACAGCGCCTGACAGGCCCGTTGCAGCAGTTGGTCCGGCTGGCCGCCGACCTGGACGCGCTGTTCGGGGTCGAGCTGGTTGAGCTGATTGGCCAAGGACTGGGCGGCTCGGGCGGTCGCGGCACCGGTCCTGGTCGCGCCCCGGGCGCCGTGGTCGTCGGCGTCCGGCGACGTGGCGCCGAGCTGCTGGAGGTCGTCGTGGAGCGTCGAGGTGGCCTGTCGGGCTGTCGCGATCGCCGGCGAGGCGACCGGCAGTCCCACCTCACTGGCGACGGTGCGGACCGAGCGCGGGATCGGCGCTCCGGCGGCGAAGGCGACGCCACTGCCGAGCACGAGACTGCCCAGCACGGCGGAGAGCACGACGCCCGGCCGCTGCCACCCGTGACGGTATTGACGACGGACGACGGGCGGCCGAGACCGGACGGGCCGAGCCTTGGTCGGCCGGGATGGGACGGGCACGACCTCGGGCTCCCACTGCGTACGGATGGCGGTCCGCAAGGCCTCGAAACCGTCGACCGGTGGCTCGACCGCGCCGGCCGGCACGAGTGCCAGCTCGAGACGGGCGAGGAGCGCATCCTCGGCATCGGGGCTCGGAAGGAGGTCGTGGTCAAGCATCGTCGCCCTCCACCAACCGCCGGAGATGCTCGAGAGCTCGGGACTGTGCGGTGCGGACGGCGCCCGGCCGCTTGCCGAGCACGGCTGCAACCTCGTCGGCGGAGAGCCCGGCCACGACGCGGAGCTCGAGGAGCTCCTGCTCGGCTGGCGAGAGCCGGGCGAACTGCCGCCGAACGAGCTCCCGGTCGTCTTGGAGGAGTAGCCCGTCGCCGGGAACCTCCGACGGCTCGGTTCCGGCGGCGACCTGCTGACCGGCGACGACCTGGCGGCGGCGACGGCCGGCCTGTCGGTGGTGCTCGGCGGCAACGTTACGGGCGATCCCGAAGACCCAGCCGTCGAACCCGGCGGCACCGAAGCGGAAGTTGTCGATGCCGGCGACCGCGCGGGTCATGGTCTCGTTCACCGCGTCGTCGGCGTCGTTGGCGCCGACTTTGCGCGCCAGGTAGGCGCGGAGCCTTGGGTAGACCCGCCGGTAGAGATTCTCCCAGGCGTCCTCGTCCCCGCGCTGCGCCTCCAGGACCTCGGCCTGCTGGTCGATCGCAACGATGGCACTGTCCTGTGCTTCATCGTGACGGGGCGCGACGTTACGGATTTCTCTCTCCTCTTCTCCCGGCCGCTCCCACGTTAGCTGGGGCGGCCGACGATTGACAGGGGGCGTCGACCATAATTGCCGTTTGACATGGGGATTTCAGGAATTCTTCAAACTTTTTTGTAATGCCGGCCCCGAGGGCGTCATGTAATGGGCAATGGAGGTCAGCCCTATCCGAGCAGTGGCCCGTCATCGCGGTGATGGACGGGTCCGACGCTCCGGCGGCGCATAGCGGCCACCACCGGTAGCCGGCCAACTCCGCAGGCTGGCTGCTCCGCTGACCCCGGGGCACTAATCCCAGCCCCGGGGTCAGCGGTATCTCTCAGCCGACGAGCTCGGCCATCGTCTGGAGCGTGGCGACGTCGCCGCTGACGAGCAGCGTGGTGGCGATCGACTCGCGCCAGGCGTCGAGGTCGTCACGGATCTTCTCCTTCGGCCCGACGAGGGCGATGTCCTCGATCATGGCCGTCGGCACGGCGGCGGCGGCGTCGTCTTTGTGGCCGTCGAGGTAGAGGGCCTGGATCTTGGTGGCGGCCTCTTCGTAGCCCATGCGGGCGAAGACGTCGAAGTGAAAGTTCATGTCCTTGGCCCCCATCCCCCCGATGTAGAGGGCCATGAACGGCCGGAACCCGTCGGCGGCCGCATCGACGTCGTCGGCGACGACGGTGGGCGCGAAGGCGAGCACCTCGAAGCTCTCGGCGTCCCGCCGGGCACCTGGGCGGCCGAACCCCTCGGCGAGGGACGCCTTGAAGGACTTCATCGCCCGCGGTGAGAAGAAGATCGGGAACCACCCGTCGGCGATCTCGGCCGCGAGCGCGACGTTCTTCGGACCCTCGGCCCCGAGGATGATCGGGATGTCGGCGCGCAGGGGGTGGACGATCGACTTGAGCGGCTTGCCGAGGCCGGTCCCGCCTGGATACGGGAGCGGGTAGTGCGGGCCGTCGTTCGTCACCGGGGCCTGGCGGGCGAGCACCTGTCGGACGATGTCGACGTACTCCCTGGTCCGGGCGAGCGGCTTGGGGAACGGCTGGCCATACCAGCCCTCGACGACCTGGGGGCCGGAGACGCCGAGGCCGAGGACGAACCGCCCGTCGGAGAGGTGGTCCATCGTCTGGGCGGCCATCGCCATCGCGGTCGGCGTCCGCGCCGAGAGCTGGCACAGGGACGTCCCGAGCCGGACCCGGGAGGTCCGCGAGCCCCACCAGGCGAGGGGGGTCAAGGCGTCGGAGCCGTACGATTCGGCCGTCCAGATCGAGTCGAAGCCGAGCCGCTCCGCCTCGATGGCGAGCTCGACGGCGTTCGGCGGCGGTCCGGCACCCCAGTAGCCGAGCTGGAGGCCGATCTTCATGTCCTTCATGGGTGTCCTTCCACGGGTCGCCCGGCGGCCGCCGGTCGGACCACCTTGGCGATGGGTTCAGACCATCTTGGCGATGATGTGCTCGGTGAACCACTCGCAGGCGCCGATGCGGGCGGCGAGGATCTCGGCGGGCGAACCGCCGGCCGGGGTCGGCGCGAACATCCAGGGGGCACAGACCATGTCGGTCACGCCGGCGTCCTCGAACCGTCGGTAGAGGTCTGGATCGGGCCGCTCGGCCAGCGAGAGGTACGTGACGAACGGCTCGCCGAGCCGCCCGGCCTTGGCGAGCGCCTTGCGGAGGTCGTCGAGGTGCGTCCAGGCCTCGGCCTCGCTGTAGGCGCCGGCGGCGATCCAGCCGTCGCAGAGCGCGGCCGCCCGGCGCAGCGCCACCGGTGAGTGGCCCCCGCCGAGGATCGGCACCGGCTCGGTCGGGGCCGGCTGCATCTGGCACGCCGGGACGTCGTAGTACTGCCCGTGGTACTCGACCCAGCCGTCCTGCCAGAGGGCGCGGAGGGCGGGGATCATCTCGTCGAGCCGCTTGCCGCGGCTCGAGAAGTCCTGGCCGGTCTGGACGAACTCCTCCTCGCACCAGCCGACGCCGACGCCGAGGCGGATCCGGTTGCCGGACAGCACCGCGGTCGTCCCGACGGACTTGGCCACCGTGATCAGGTCACGAGCGGGGGCGACGTAGACGCCGGTGGTGAACGTGAGGTGCTTCGTCACGGTGGCGAGGCCGGCGCACAGGCACATCGGGTCGGGCCATGCCGTGTCCTTCTCCCACCCGGGTGCGCCGTCGGCCTGGACGGAGTACGTGTAGCGCGACCCCAGGTCGCGGGGGTTGAAGAGGTGGTCCGAGAGGTACATGCCGGCGTAACCGAGCTCGTCGGAGGCGACCGTCAACGGCACGGCCTGGTCGACGGGGAGAAAGCTGAGGGCTTGGTGGAAGCGCATGAGGGGTCGTCCGCGGTCAGCTGGCCAGCGGGGCGGCGGGCGTGAAGGCGACCGGCAGGTGCTTCGTGCCGTTGATGAAGTTGGACTGCAGCCGCTGGATCTCGCCGTCGAGGCGGATGTCGGGGAGCCGCTCGAGCAGCCGGTCGAACATGACGGTGATCTCCATCCGGGCCAGGTTGGCCCCTAGGCAGAAGTGCGGACCGCCACCGCCGAAGGCGATGTGGTTGTTCGGGTTTCGGCCGACATCGAAGGCGTCCGGGTCACTGAAGACCTGCTCGTCGCGATTGGCGGAGATGTGCCAGAAGACGACCTTGTCGCCCTCTTCGATCTCGTGGTCACCGATGTGCCAGTCCATCGTCGCGGTCCGCCGGAAGTGCATGACCGGCGTGACGAAGCGGAGCATCTCTTCGACCGCGAACGGCAGCAACGACCGGTCGCGTCGGAGCCGCTCCCACTGGTCGGGGTGGGCGAAGAACGTCGCCATCGCCCCGGACATCAGGTTCCGGGTGGTCTCGTTGCCGGCGACGATGAGGAGGAGGAAGAAGAGATCGATCTCCATCTGGTCGAGCTTCTCGCCGTCGACCTCCGCGTCGAGAAGGACAGAGACGACGTCGGCGGCGGCGCCTCCGCCCCGCCGCCGGCGGGCGGACAGCTCGTCGGCGTAGGCGTAGACCTGCATCGCCGCCTCGCCGGCCGCCGCCTCGCTGATCTGGTACTCGGGATCGTCGGAGCCGATCATCCGGTTCGACCAGTCGAAGACCTGGCGCCGGTCCTCGGGCGGGACGCCGAGGATCTCGGCGATGACGAGCAGCGGCAGTTCGGCCGCGATCTGCTCCACGAAGTCGGCGGTGCCACGTTCGGAGACCGCGTCGATGATGCCGTCGGCATAGTCGACGATCCGCGTCTCGAGGTCACGGACCATCTTCGGGGTGAACCCCTTGTTGACGAGCCGCCGGTACCGGGTGTGCATCGGCGGGTCCATGTTGAGCATCATCAGTCGTTGCTGCTCGAGACCGGTCTGGTCCATGTCGTGGAAGAGCGCGCCGCCGCGGTACGACGAGAAGTGCTCGTAGTCGCGATTGATCGTGACGCAGTCGTCGTAGCCGGTGACACACCAGAAGCCGTCCCGGGCTGCGCCCGGTTGAGGGTGCCAGAACACCGGGGCCTCCCGGCGGAGCCGGGTGAACCACTCGTGCGGGACGTGGTCGACGAAGTTGCGGCCATCCGTCAGATCGATGGCCGTCAGATCGATGGCCGTCAGATCGATGGCCGTCGGATCGACGGCGCCGAGATCGGCAGCCTGCAGATCGCTCTCCACGGTTCCTCCCCCCGCCTGGTTTTCGGTGGCCCCGCCGGCCCGCCGTGGACCACGTACCTAGAACACGTGTCAGCGATCATAGGCGGCAGGCGGTGGTCCCAACCCGGCAGCCGCGGTGAGTCCCACCTGGGTGATTCGCGGGTGACGGTGAGATGCTGGCCCTGGAGCAGCCGGGAGGTCATTTCGAGAACGTGTTACAGTTTCTGCCCGGCCGGCCTGGACCTCCCGGGACCGGCATGCGGGGGCCGAAAAGGGCGGGCGCAGCGATGTTCCTCGAGGAGAGCGCAGAGCAGGAGCAGCTCCGGGCCGAGCTGCGCAGCTACTACGCCAACCTGCTGACCGCCGACGTCCGGGCGGCGTTGGACGGCGAGGGGGACGGCGGGTCGGTGTGGCGTCGGGTCGTGCGCACGATCGGCCAGGACGGATGGCTCGGTATCGGCTGGCCCAAGGAGTACGGCGGCCAGGGCCGGCCGGCGACGGACCAGTTCATCTTCTTCGACGAGACGCGCCGGGCGGGCGCGCCGTTCCCGTTCGTCACCGTCAACACGGTGGGACCGACGATCATGCGGTTCGGGACGGAGGAGCAGAAGCAGTTCTTCCTCGCTGGCATCTTGTCGGGGGAGATCAACTTCGCGATCGGCTACACGGAGCCGGAGGCCGGCACCGACCTGGCGTCGTTGCGCACGCGGGCGGTCCGCGATGGCGATGAGTACGTCGTCAACGGGGCGAAGATCTTCACGAGCGGTGCGGACAACGCGGACTACGTCTGGCTGGCGACGCGCACGGACCCGGACGCGCCGAAGCACAAGGGCATCTCGATCCTCTGCGTGCCGACGTCGTCGCCGGGGTTCCAGTGGCACCTCATCAACACGGTCGGCGGTCACACGACGACGGCGACGTTCTACGAGGACGTCCGGGTACCGGTGACCAACCGGGTTGGCGAGGAGAACGAGGGCTGGCGGATGATCACGAACCAGCTCAATCACGAACGGGTCGGGCTGGCCGCGTGGAGCGGGCTGGCGATGCTGCTGTTCGATCAGGTGGCGGCCTGGGCAGCGGCGGAGCGGACGGATGACGGGCAGCGGGTGATCGACCAGCCGTGGGTGCAGATGGACCTGGCCCGGGCGGAGGCGGAGCTGGAGGCGATGCGCCTGCTCAACTGGCGGATGGCCGGTTCGGTGGCCGCGGACACGCTGACGGCGGCGGAGTCGTCGTCGATCAAGGTGTTCGGCACGGAGCGGACGATCGAGATCTTCCGCCTCCTGCTCGGCATCGTCGGGGCGGCCGGGTACCTGCGGCCAGGGTCGCCGGGAGCCATGCTGGCCGGTCGGCTGGAGGCGTCGGCTCGGCAGGCGCAGATCAACACGTTCGGGGGTGGCGTGAACGAGGTGCAGCGAGAGATCGTGGCGATGGCCGGGCTCGGCATGCGGCGGGGCGTCCGATGACGGACGAGTACCCCGACCACAGTGCCGAGCTGGGGGTGCTGGTCGGCCAGCCGGCCGGCGAGCCTAACCTGTCGCCACACCCGGTCAACGAGCCGATGATCCGTCACTGGATCGAGGCGATGGGCGACGAGAACCCGGTCTACGTCGACGCCGACGCGGCCCGGGCGGCCGGGCTGTCGGACATCGCCGCCCCGGCGACGATGCTCCAGGCGTGGATCATGCGCGGGCTGCGGGCCAGCCTGGAGGTCGAAGTGGCCCGAGCCGAGGGGCGGTCCACTGGGGACTCGGTGACGGACCGGATGATGTCGCTGCTCGACGACGAGGGCATGACGTCGGTGGTGGCGACGAACTCGGACCAGACGTACGACCGGCCGTTGGTCGTCGGCGACCGGGTCGTGATGACGTCGGTCGTCGAGTCGATCTCGGACATCAAGACGACCGGCCTCGGCGTCGGCCGGTTCATGACGAGCCGGCTCGACTTCCTGGCGGTGCCGGACGCCTCGATCGGTCCCGCCGAGACGCCTGCGGCGATCGCCGCCCGGGGCGAGCCGGTGGCGACGATGCGGTTCCGCATCCTGAAGTACCGCCCGAAAGCGGCCGCGCCGGGCGTCGATGAGGCGCCGCCCCGCCCGAAGCGGCCCCGGCCGGCGATCACCGAGGACATCGCGTTCTGGTTCGAAGGGGCCCGTCAGCATCAGCTGCTCATCCAGCGGTGCACGAGCTGCAACGAGCTGCGGCACCCACCGCTGCCGGCGTGCCCGCACTGCCGGTCGTTCGACTGGGACACCGTCGAAGCGTCCGGCCGGGGCGAGGTCTACAGCTTCGTGGTCGTTCACTACCCGCAGATCCCGGCGTTCGACTACCCGCTGCCGATCGGCTTGATCGAGCTGGAGGAGGGGACGCGGCTGGTCGCCGACCTCGACGGTCTCGACCCGGCGGCGTGGCAGGTCGGCATGCCGGTCGTCGCCCATTTCGTGGACTACGACGACGAGCTCTCCCTGCCGGTGTTCTGTCCGGCCGCCCAGATGGGCAACTGATCGTGGACTTCACCTTCACCGAGGAGCAGCTGGCCGTCCGCGAGGCGGCCGACGGGGTCTTCGACGGCCTCGTCGACCCGGACCGGGTGCGGGTGGTCGAGGAGACGGACGACCGGATCGACCGCGAGCTGTGGGCCGCGCTGGCCGCGGCCGACCTGCTCGGCCTGGCCGTGCCGGTCGAGCACGGCGGCGGTGGGCTCGGGCTCACCGAGCTCGGCCTACTGCTCGAAGCCCAGGGCCAGCGAGTGGCGCCGGTGCCGCTGTGGGCGACGCTTGTTCTCGGCGCGCTGCCGCTGGCCCGGTTCGGCCCGGTCGAGCTGTCCGCCCGCTGGCTGCCGGGCGTGGCCGCGGGGGAGGTCTTCCTCACGGCCGCGTTGACCGGCTCGGCCGCCAGCACGTCCGGCCGGCCGGTCGTCGAGGCGGTGCCGGACGGCGACGGTTGGCGGCTGACCGGCACGGAGCCGACGGTGCCGCACGCCCACGTGGCGGACCGGGTGCTCGTACCGGCGCTCACGGCCGGCGGTGACGTCGTCCTCGCGCTCGTCGACCCCGCGGCGGACGGTGTCCAACTGGAGCGGACGGTCACGACGAACCGGGAGGTCCATCCCCACCTCCACCTCTCCGGGGTGACGGTGCCGACCGGCGACATCGTCGCCGGTCCGGGTGACGGTGCCGCCGCGCTGGGCTGGACGCTGGAGGCGGCGTGGACGGGGCTGGCTGCCCTGGCCGTCGGGGTCAGCGAGTCGGCCGTCCGGCAGACCGCGCTGTACCTGAACGAGCGGCACCAGTTCGAGCGGCCGCTCAGCGCGTTCCAGGGAACGATGTTGCGGGCGGCCGACGCGGCGATCGACATCGAGGCGATGCGGGTCACCCTCTGGCAGGCCGCCTGGCGGATCGACACCGGGCGCCCGTCGGCGGAGGCGGTGGCCGTGGCGAAGTGGCAGGCGGCCGAAGCGCGGCCAGCGCGTCGTCCACGCCACCCAGCACCTGCACGGTGGGATGGGCGCGGACGTCACGTACCCGATCCACCGGTACTTCCTCTGGGGCAAGCAGATCGAGCTGCTGCTCGGCGGGCCGAGCGCCCAGCTCGCTCGCCTGGGCCGCGAGATCGCCGCCCGGGTGACGACCGCTCGTGACGCGACGGGGGTGGCGAGTTGATGGAGACCCGCACGTACGGCCAGGTTGCCGTGGGCGACGCCCTGGAGGACTTGGTCCTACCGATCACCCGGACGCTCGTCGTCGCCGGGGCGCTGGCCAGCCGGGACTACCAGGACGTCCACCACGACGCCGAGCTGGCCGCCCAGCGCGGGTCACCGGACATCTTCATGAACATCCTCACGACCAACGGTCTCGTCGGCCGGTACGTGACCGACTGGTCCGGGCCCGGCGGCATCCTGCGGTCGGTCTCGATCCGCCTGGGGGCACCGAACTACCCCGACGACACGATGACGTTGACGGGGTCGGTCACGGCGTTGCACGGTCCGGAGCCCGACGGGGCTCGCGGGGTCGTGGAGATCGCCGTGCGGGGCGCGAACCAGTCTGGGCGACCACGTCACCGGCACCGTCACGGTGGCGCTGCCCCGAATGACCGAGCACGCCTTCGCCGGCCGGGTGGCCATCGCCGGTATCGGGGCCACCGAGTTCTCCAAGGCGTCCGGCCGGTCCGAGCTACGGCTGGCCACCGAGGCGGTCGACGCCGCGCTCCGAGATGCCGGCATCGAGCCGGCCGAGGTCGGCGGCATGGTCACGTACAGCTCGGACACGAACCCGGACATCGACATCGCCCGGGCCCTCGGGATCGGCGAGCTGACGTTCTTCAGTCGCATCCACTACGGCGGTGGCGCGGGGTGCGCGACGGTCCAGCAGGCCGCCCTGGCCGTCGCGGCCGGCGTGGCCGATGTCGTCGTCTGCTACCGGGCCTTCAACGAGCGGTCCGGGAACCGGTTCGGCGCCGGCGTGCAGGACCGGACCCCGATCGCCAACGGCGAGAACGCCCACTTTGCCTTCTACTCGCCGTTCGGGCTGCTCGCCCCGGCCCAGTGGGTGGCCATGGAGGCACAGCGGTACCTGTACGCTACCGGGGCCACCAGCGAGGATCTCGGCCGGGTGTCGGTGGCCGACCGCAAGCACGCGGCGACCAACCCGAAGGCGTGGTACTACGAGAAACCGATCACCCTCGATGACCACCAGGCGAGCCGCTGGATCGTCGAGCCGCTGCACCTGCTCGACTGCTGCCAGGAGACCGACGGGGGCCAGGCTCTGGTGGTCACGTCGCTCGAACGGGCTCGCGACCTGCCGAACCCGCCGGCCGTCGTCCGGGCTGCCGCCCAGGGGTCCGGCGACGGGCAGGACATGATGACGTCGTACTACCGCGACGACATGACCGGGCTACCGGAGATGGAAGTCGTCGCCCGCCAGCTCTGGGCGACGTCGGGGCTCGGGCCCGACGACATGCAGGCGGCGATCCTCTACGACCACTTCACGCCGTACGTGCTCTACCAGTTGGAGGAGCTCGGGTTCTGTGGCCGGGGCGAGGCCAAGGACTTCGTCCGTGACGGCGCCATCGAGCTCGGTGGCCGCCTGCCGATCAACACCCACGGTGGGCAGCTCGGCGAAGGGTACCTGCACGGGATGAACGGCATCGCCGAAGGGGTCCGGCTCGTCCGCGGCACGTCGGTCAACCAGGTGCCCGACCTGGAGCACGTCGTCGTGACCGCCGGTACCGGCGTCCCGACGAGCGGGCTCGTCCTCGGCACCGACCGGTAGCGCCGCGAGACGACCGCTCAGCCGAGGGATGCGCTCCCGAGCGGCCGCGGTCTGCTTTGATCGGCGGGTGGGTGATGGCGGTGTACGAGTGGTGCGCACGGTCGTCGCCTGGGTGGCCGCGATCGCCGCCGCTGTCCTCCTGCCGTTCGCCGTCACCGCCCACTGGGCCCACCGGTCACTCACCGATACCGACCGGTTCGTTGCCACGATGGCGCCGCTGGCCCGCGACCGGCCGTTCACCGACGAGCTGGCCAACAAGCTCACCAACAGCCTTTACCGAGATTTGCCGAGCTCGGTGCAGTCGCAGGCCGTCGCGGCGTCGGTCCGGGGGACGTTCCGTCGGGCGCTCGTCGAGCGGATGGCCGAACCGTCGTTCCAGACGACCTGGAACCGGGCCACCCGAAGCGCCCAGAAGGGGGCCGTACAGGTCTTCACGGGACCGGCGACCGGCAACCAGAGTGCCGTTGTCGTCGACCTGACGCCCGTCGTCGCGACAGTGGTCGAGGGCGTCCACGATCCGGTGTTGGCGCCGTTCGTCCCGGTCGTCGAGGCGACGATCCGCCAACAGCAGATCACCGTCGCGTTGTTGACGGCCGCCCAGGTGCGCGAGGGCCGGACGGTCTTCGCCGCGGTCGTCGGGTCCGAATGGCCGCTGTGGATCGGCGCGGTCGTGGCCGCGGCGATCGCCCTCGTCGTCGCGCCCCGGCGGTGGCGGGTCCTGTTCGGTGGGGCCGTCGCCACCGTCGTGACGACCGGGCTGGCGTTCGGCGCGCTCACCGTCGCCCGGTCCACCGCGGTCGACCGGTCGACCCGGCTCGGTATCGACAAGACGCTGTCGGGCAACGTCTTCGACGTCCTCGACCGCTACCTCCGGCTCGACCTCACGATCACGCTCGTCGCCGCGGCGGCCGTTGCGCTCGTCGTCGGCGCCGGTGCCCTCTTCCGGTCTCGTCAGACCGGCCGGTCGGCGACCGCGGCGTCGAGGTCCGCGGCGGCCGCGTCGTCGAGCGCGACGTAGCCACCGGCACGCTCAGGGCGCCACCAGATCGGGTCGCCCGTGCGCCAGCGCTCGGCCCGGATCGTCCGTTTGAGCACCTTGTTCGTCGCGGTCGTCGGGAGATGCTCGGCCACCCGGACGAACCTCGGTGCCCACTTCGTCCCGAGGTCGTCCTGGGCGGCCAGGAAGTCGGTGAACCCGGCCGGGTCGAACGTGGTGCCCGGGCGGAGCTCGACCGCCGCCATGACCTGGTCGCCGACCACCGGGTCCGGCACCGCGTAGACCGCGGCGAGGACCACGGCGGGGTGGCGCTCCAGGATCCGTTCGATCGGGGCTGACGCGAAGTTCTCGCCGTCCACCCGCAGCCAGTCGTGGTCGCGGCCGGCGAAGTAGAAGAACCCGGCCTCGTCGCGGTAGGCGAGGTCGCCGGTCCAGTACCAGCCTTCCCGGAGCCGCGCCGCCTCGGCCTCGTCGTTGTGCCAGTAGCCCTCGAACCCGGCCCCGCCGGCCTTGCTGACGAGCTCGCCGATCGCCGCCTCGGCGTTGACCAGCCGCCCGCGCCCGTCGAAGCGGGCCGGCGGGCACTCGTCGCCCGTCTCGGCCGACAGCACGACGGTGCCCTCCGGCGCCCGGCCGAGCGCGCCCGGTGGCGTGTCCGGCGTCCGTTGCACCGTCGCCCCGCCCTCCGTCGATCCATAGGCATCGGTCACCGCACAGCCGAACCGTTCGGCGAACCGGGCGACGTCGGCGCTCGCTCCCTCGTTGCCGAACGCCCGGACGAGCGGGTTGTCGGCGTCGTCCGGCTGCTCCGGCGTGGCCAGGACGTACGCCAGCGGCTTGCCGACATAGTTGAAGTACGTCACGCCGAACCGGCGGACGTCCGGCAGGAAGCCGGACGCGGAGAACCGGCCGTCGGTCGGCAGCGCGGCCGCCGCGCCGGCCGCCAGCGCCGGGCCCCATCCGGCCATCAGCGCGTTCGAGTGGAACAGCGGCATCGACAGATAGCAGACGTCGTCCGCGGTCAACTGGTACATCTGGGCCACGATCCCGCCGATGCGGGCCAGCCGGCCCTGCGTGCACCGGCACGCCTTCGGCGCCCCCGACGTGCCCGACGTGAACAGCAGGTAGCCGAGGGTCTCCGGGGTGACGCCGCCGGCCGCCGGGTCCGGCGGGTCGGCGCCGCCGAGCGCCGCCAGCGCGGCTTCGCCGGTCGGGTGGTCGACGACCACCACCCGATCGCTCTCGGCCGACGCGGTGCCGAGAGCGCCGCCGAGTGTCCGGGCGTCGACCAGCGGGAGGTGCGCGGTCGACGTGACGAGCAGCTGGCACTCCGTGTGGGAGAGGTCGCGGGCTAGCTCGTCGCCACGGTGCGTCGGGTTGCCGCCGACCACGGCCGCGCCGGCCAGCGCCGCGGCCTGCAGCCAGAAGACGTGCTCGGCGACGTTGTCGAGGAGCACCGCCACGTGGAACGGCCCCGGCCGCCGGCGTTCCGCCAGCCACGTGGCCCGGACCGCCGCCTCGGTGACGACCTCGGCGTGCGTGTACGTGCGCTCCGCCGTCACCAGCCCCGGCCGACCGTCACCGGCGCGGCGCAGGACGAGCCCGGCGACGGTCGTCGGCACAGGCGTCTCCGGTGCGGTCTCGACTGGGGCCACGGGGTTACCTCGGATCGTCGTCGGCCGGTGGTTCCATACGGGGGTCCACCGGCGTGAACAGGGCGGGAGTGGTCATTTCTGGAACACGTTGCAATTTAGCCGATGCCGTGTTACCGTCGCCGCCAGAGCCTCCGGGGGTGTCCCGGAGCGCGCGGAGCGAGAGGAACCCTCAGCGCCATGGAGTTCGGGATCTTCAACGCCATCAGCATCCTGCCCCGCTACCGCGAGGCGCACGGTGCCTCGGCCGAGCACGACCGACTGATGGACGAAGTGGCTTTCATCGAGGCCGCCGACGCCGCCGGCATCAAGTACACCTGGGCCTCCGAGCACCACTTCCTGACCGACTACTCGCACCTCTCCGACAGCGAGTCGTTCCTGGCGTTCTGCGCGGCCCGGACCAAGAACATCCACATCGGCTCCGGCATCTTCAACATCACGCCGCCGGCCAACCACCCCGCCCGGATCGCCGAGCGCGTCGCCATGCTCGACCACCTCTCCGAGGGCCGGTTCGAGTTCGGCACCGGCCGCGGTTCGTCGACCACCGAGCAGCGAGGCTTCGGTATCACCGACCCCGAGATCACCCGGGAGATGGTCGCCGAGACGCTGCCGCAGATCGTTCGCATGTGGAAGGACGAGGACTACCCGGCCTACGACGGCCAGTTCTTCTCGATGCCCCAGCGCAACGTCCTGCCGAAGCCGTACACGCAGCCCCATCCGCCGATCTGGATGGCCGCCGGCAGTCCGAGCACGTTCGAGCTGGCGGCCAAGCTCGGTGTCGGCGTCCTCTGCTTCGCCTTCACCCCGCCGCAGGTCCTGACGCCCGCTCATCGCCAAGTACAAGGAGATGATCCAGCACTGCACCGACCCCGTCGGCGCCTACGTCAACAACAACGTGATGATCACCACCCAGATGATCTGCATGGAGGACGGCCAGAAGGCCCGCCAGGCGATGTTGACCGCCGACTCGAACTACCACCTGAGCCTCGTCTTCCGGTACCTCGACACCTTCCCGAAGCCCAAGGGCATCCCCGACTGGCCCGAGGTCATCCCCGCGGCCACGCCCGAGCAGGTCGAGATGATGATCGACAGCGGTGCCGTCGCCGTCGGTGACCCCGACGAGTGCGCCCGGGCCGTCCAGACGTTCGTCGACACCGGCGCCGACCAGCTCGCCTTCGGCATGCTCTCGTCCTCCATCGAGCGTGACGTCTGCCTCGAGGCGGTCGAGACGTTCGGCAAGCACGTCCTGCCGCAGTTCGACAAGGACCCCGTCCACTCGACGACCCGCCAGCGCGAGGAGCAGCTCGGCAAGTTGGGCTGAACCCGGGCCGCCGGGTGGCCTGCCCGGTACGCTCCGGCCGTGGATCCCGATCCTTCGAGCCGGCTACTGACGCGGGTGTCCGCGGTCGGTCGGCTGGCCTTTTCTGCTGCCCTCGGCCTAGCCGGCGGGATCGTCGCCTCGCTGGTGACCCTGTGGCAGGGTGCCGCCCTGATCGGTTGGGACGTCATGGCCACGGCGTTCCTGCTGCTCGTCTGGCTGGCGGTGGCGCCGATGACTCCGGCCCAGGCCGAGGTCCACGCCCGGAGGGAGGACCCGAACGTCGCCCTGGCGGACCTGACGGTCGTTGCCGCCTGCATCGCCTTCCTCGCCGCGGTGGCGCTCGCCCTCGTGAAGGCCGGGAACACCCACGGCGGTACCAAGGCCTACCTGATCGCCGTGGCCGTCTTGAGCGTTGCCCTCTCGTGGGCGATGGTCCACACCGTCTTCACCCTTCGCTACGCCCGGCTCTATTACACGCCGCCGGCCGGCGGGATCGACTTCAACGACGACGATCCGCCCGGCTACGTCGATTTCGCCTACCTCGCGTTCACGCTCGGCATGACGTTCCAGGTCTCCGACACCGACCTGACGGCCAAGCCGGTCCGCCACCTGGCCCTGCGCCACGCGCTGATCTCTTACCTCTTCGGCGCGGTGATCCTCGGGCTCGCCATCAACGTCGTCGCCAGCCTCTTCGGCTGAGTGCTCACCCGCCGCCGTGCGGGGTGCGGGCGAGCGGGATCGATCGATCGGACTTCACAGCGGGCCCACAGCGGGACCACAGCGGTCGGGGAGCCGGCCGTGGGAGCCTGGTCGTCGAGGAGGTGCCCCGGTGGCCGACGACATCCAACCCCGCCGCATCCTGGTCGTCGACGACGAACCGTCGATCGTCGACTCGGTATCGACGTCGCTCCGTTACGAGGGTTTCGACGTCGACGAGGCGACGAACGGCCGCACCGCCCTGGCGATGGCCCAGGACCGGCCGCCGGACCTGATCGTGCTCGACGTGATGTTGCCGGACCTCGACGGGTTGGAGGTCACCCGTCGGCTCCGGGCCGACGGCATCCGGACGCCGGTGCTCTTCCTCACCGCCCGCGACGCGCTCGACGACAAGTTGGCGGGGTTGACGATCGGCGGTGACGACTACGTCACGAAGCCGTTCTCGTTGGCCGAGGTCATCGCCCGCATCCGGGTGATCCTCCGTCGCTCGCTCGGCGACGAGCAGGACGACGGCATCCTCCGTTTCGCCGACCTCGAGATGGACGAGGCCTCCCACGAGGTCCATCGCGACGGCCAGCCCATCCAGCTGACCGCAACCGAGTTCAACCTGTTGCGGTACTTCCTGCTGAACCCCCGGCGCGTCCTGTCGAAGCCGCAGATCCTCGATCACGTCTGGCACTACGACTTCGGTGGCGAACCGAACGTCGTCGAGACGTACGTGAGCTACCTGCGCAAGAAGCTCGAGCGCCACGGGCCGCCGCTCATCCACACCATCCGCCTCGTCGGCTACACGCTGCGCGAGCCGGCGGCCGCGACGTAGATGTCCCTGCGTAGCCGGCTCGTCATCGCCATCGCCGCCATCGCCGTCGTCGCGCTCCTCGCTGCCGACATCGCCACGTACTCCGCGCTCCGGTCGTTCCTCTACAGCCGGACCGACCAGGCGCTCCAGCAGTCCGCCGCGTCGCTGCCGATCGACATCGGCCGCCATCCCGCCGGTAGCCAGAGTGCGGTAAGCCCGGCGCCGCCGGCGAACGGGTCCGACGGCAACCGCCAGCCGCCGCCGATCGTCCAGACCCATGCCCCGGGCGCGTTCTTGGAGGTCCGCAACGCCGACGGCGACGTCGTCCTCGGCCCGTTCGCCGAGCACCAGCAGGGCGGCAAGGCGTACTCGCCGAAGCTGCCCGCTCGCTTCAGCGGCTTCTCCGCGGCCGGCGGCGGCAACCCGTCGGAGGTCTTCTTGACGACCTCCTCGACGGCGGCCGGCGGCCCGTCGTTCCGGGTGCTCGCCGTCCGGCAGGCGAACGGCGACGTCCTCATCCTCGGCGCCTCACTGAGCGACACCCAGAGCACGCTGAACCAGCTCGTGCTGATCGAGGTCGTCGTCACCGGCGCTGCGCTCGTCGCGGCGATCCTGCTCGGCCTCTGGCTCGTCCGGCTCGGGCTGCGCCCGCTGGCCGATGTCGAGGACACCGCCGAGCGGATCGCCGCTGGCGAGCTCGACCAACGGGTTCCGGGGGAGAACGACCGGACCGAGGTCGGTCGGCTGGCCCGCACGGTCAACGTCATGCTCTCGAGGATCGAGGAGGCGTTCGCCCAGCGCGACGCCACCGAAGCCGAGCTGCGGCTGTCCGAGGAACGGTTGCGGCGGTTCGTCGCCGATGCCTCCCACGAGCTCCGCACGCCGCTCGCCGCGGTGGCCGCCTACGCCGAGCTCTTCGAGCGCGGCGCTCGCGAGCGTCCCGAGGATCTCGGCCGGGTGATGGCCGGCATCCGCGGCGAGACGGCACGGATGGGTCGGCTCGTCGAGGATCTCCTCCTGCTCGCCCGCCTCGATGAGGGTCGGCCGATGGAACGCCAGCCGGTCGAGCTCTTCCCCGTGGCGGCCGAGGCCGTCGAGACGGCCACCACCGTCGGTCCGGGCTGGCCCGTCCACCTCGACGTGGCCGGCCCGGTCGAGGTCGTCGGGGACGCTGGCGGCCTCCGGCAGGTGTTCGACAACCTGCTCGCCAACGTCCGCGCCCACACTCCCGAAGGCACGGCGGTCACCCTCCGCGTCGTTCGTCAAGGTGACGAGGCCGTCGTCGAGGTCGCCGATCGCGGACCCGGGATGACCGGTGACCAGACCGCCCACGCGTTCGAGCGCTTTTACCGGGCCGACCCGTCCCGGTCCCGGGCTCTCGGCGGCACCGGCCTCGGCCTGTCGATCGTCGCCGCCATCGTCGCCGCCCACGGGGGCCACGTGACCGCGGCCTCGACGGTCGGGGAGGGGACGACGATCACGGTCCGCCTGCCGCTCGACCGACCCCCGCCCGGCCGTGCCCCTCGAATCGATCGGGCCGGGCTCGGAGAGGTCGCCGTCAGCTGATCACTCGCCCAGCGCCGACTGCAGATCGCGGACGTGCTCCTGGGTCTGCTCGAGCAGCGGTCGGAGGGCCTCGGCCACGTCGGCCAACCCGAGGTCGTTGGCCTGCGCGAACCGTTCGCGGTAGCGGTCGAGCTGGTCCTGCTCCAACCGCAGGTCGGCCTGGAGGGCCGACCGGCTGTCGTCGGCGACGACGACCGGGGCGACCGTGACGGTCGGCGAGCCGCCGAGGAAGGAGACCTGGGTCGCCAGGATCTGGGCGTGTCCCAGTTCCTGGCTCAGGTGAAGCTTCAGCTCGTCGACGATGCTGAGGTACTCGGCACCGGTGATCGTGGCGACATGGTTCGTGTACTGGACGATCGACTGGTACTCGGTCGCCAGATCCTGGTTGAGCATCTCCACGAACCCCTTGGTGTCCATCGGGCCTCCTCGCCTGGTTGGTGTCTCGCTCCTGTCCCTACCCATTCGTGGCCGTCGGGCAACCGCCGTGGCTCTGCGAGCTCCTACCGCCCAACCTGTGCGGCCGGCCCCAGCCGGGCCACAGCCGGTCGTAAGGAACCGACCGCAAGCTCGGAACATGAGCACCGTCGAAGCCGTCGCCGGCCATCGGGCGAGCCGGGAACGGCCGCCGAGCGTCGAGATCGTCGTCCCGGTCTACAACGAAGAGGCCGAGCTCGAAGCGAGCATCCTGCGCCTGCGCTGGTTCCTCGACACGGCGTTCCCGTTCGACGCGACCGTCACCGTCGCCGACAACGCCAGCACCGACCGCACGTGGGAGATCGCCGCCGGCCTGGCTCGACGAGTCCCCGGTGTCCGGGCCGTCCACCTGGATGAAAAGGGCCGCGGTCGGGCGCTGCGGGCCGCCTGGATGGCCAGCGACGCCACCGTCGTCGCCTACATGGACGTCGACCTGGCGACCGGGCTCGACGCGCTGCTGCCGCTGGTGGCGCCGCTCTTGTCGGGCCACAGCGACATCGCCATCGGGACCCGGCTGGCTCGCGGCTCGCGGGTCGTTCGCGGACCGAAGCGGGAGCTCATCTCCCGGTGTTACAACCTCGTCGTCCGAGCGGCCCTGCACAACGGCTTCTCCGACGCCCAGTGCGGGTTCAAGGCGGTCCGGGCCGACGTCGCTCGCGTCCTCCTGCCGATGGTCGAGGACGAGACGTGGTTCTTCGACACCGAGCTGCTCGTCCTCGCCGAACGGCACGCGCTGCGGATCCACGAGGTCCCGGTCGACTGGACCGACGACGTCGACTCGCGGGTGGACATCCGGCAGACCGCGGTCGACGACCTGCGCGGCGTCTGGCGGCTGATGCGGGCCGACCCGGTCCGCCACCCGCGGGCGGGGGATTCCGGCCGTTGCCGTCGGTGGACGGCCGGATCCCGGCCGGGCCGCGCTGGCCCGGTTCGCCGGCGTCGGGCTCGTCAGCACCGTCGCCTATCTCGTCCTCTACCTGCTGTTGCGGGTACCGCTCGGCGACTACGGCGCCAATGCGGCCGCTCTCGTCCTCTGCACGGTGGCGAACACGGTCGCCCACCGGCGGGTGACGTTCGCCGGCGCCGACCCGTCGACCCGTACCGCCGTCCTCGGGGCGGCGGCCGTGCTGCTGACGAGCCTGGCGTTCACCACCGCCGGTCTGGCCGTCGCCGATTGGCTGGTGCCGGCTTCCCTCGCGGTCCAGGTCGGCGCGCTGCTCGTCGCCACCGGCCTGGCCGCGCTGGTGCGGTTCGTCCTCCTCCGAGCCTGGGTGTTCCGGGCCCACTGTCGATCGGTCGTGGCTATCCCAGGGCGCTGACGACGTCGTCGACGGTCGTCAGCGTGGCGACCAGTGCGACGGACGTCGCGAGCACGGCTGACGCGTAGTCGGCCGGGACGCCGGCCACGGCGTCCGTCGGCACCGCTACCTGGTAGCCGAGGTTCACCGCCTCGATGCACAGGCCGAGCACACCGAGGTTGACGGAGACGCCGGTCACGACGAGGACGCGGACGCCGAGGTTGCGGAGCGTCGCGTCGAGAGACGTGCCGCTGAAGGGGGAGACGCCGTGGACTCGCGAGCTGACGACGTCACCGGCGACCGGGCCGAGTTCGGGGACCAGTTCGGTCGCCGGCGTTCCGGCGAGCAGGTGGTCCGGTCGGCGCAGCACGGCCGAGTGGAGCGGCGTGTTGACGACCGTCCCGACCCGGTCGGCCCGGAACTCGGCCGTGCAGTGGACGACCGGCAGGCCGGCCCGCCGGGCCGCGTCGAGCAGGCGAGCGGTGTTCGGCACCGTCCCGGCCGCCTCCGCCGCCTCCGCCAGAGCCGGGAACGACGCCAGGTCGCCCATGACCCCGCGCTGGAGCTCCATCGTGAGCACCGCAGTCGGCCACCCGTCGGGTGGTCCGCCCGGGCGCCCCCCGGTTACGCCCCCTCTGACCAGGCTCTGGCCGGCGAGGAGGGAGCGGAGGTCGACGGGCACGTCAGGGCGATCCGCCGGCGACGACGTCGTTGGCCCACCGGTAGTCGGGCTTGCCGCTCGGCGACCGCTGGATCACCTCGACGGTGTGGAGCCGCCGCGGCAACTTGTACCCGGCGATCGCCGCCCGGCAGTGCGCCTGGATGGCCTCGAGGTCCGGATGCCGGCCGGGCCGCGGCTGCACGATGGCCGCCACGGTCTGGCCCCACCGCTCGTCCGGTGCGCCGACGACGATGGCGTCCATCACGTCGGGGTGCGAGCGGACGGCCGACTCGACCTCTTCGGGGAAGATCTTCTCGCCGCCGGAGTTGATGACGACCGAGCCGCGGCCGAGCAGCGTCACCGAGCCGTCCTCCTCGACGGTGGCGAAGTCGCCCGGCATGACGAAGCGGGTGTCGCCGACGGTGATGAACACCTCGGCCGTCTTCACCGGGTCGTTGTAGTACCCGAGCGGGATGTCGCCGGAGCGGGCGATCTTGCCGATCGTCCCCGAGCCGGGGACGACCTGTCGGAGGTCGCTCGTCGAACACGACCGTCTCGCCGAGGATGTGCACCGTCGGACCGCTCTTCATGGCGGTGTTGTCCTTCGAGACGATCGTCATGCCGTTGTTACCGCTCTCGGACGATCCGACCGCGTCGGTGATCAGGATGTTCGGTAGGTGGACGAAGAACTCGTCCTTGACCGGGGCCGAGAACAGGGCGGCCGACGACACCACGGCGATCAGCGACGACAGGTCGTAGTCGGCCCCCGGCTCGTCGAGCGTCTCGACGAGGGGCTTGGCCATCGCATCACCGGTGACCATCAGCGAGTTGACCTTCTCCTGCTCGATCAGCCGCCACACCTCGTGGGGCTCGAACTTGGCCATGAGCACGATCTTCGCCCCGACGAAGCTCTGGCCCATGACCGCCCACTGGGTCGCCCCGTGCATCAACGGGGCGATCGGCAGGTGGGTGATGAAGCCGTTGCGGCCCTTCTCGACCATCTCCTCCGGCTTCTCGGCCCGCGTGTTCGTCATCGGGTCGACGCCGCCACCGAGCGCGTAGAAGACGTCCTCGTGGCGCCAGACGACGCCCTTGGGCATCCCGGTCGTGCCGCCGGTGTAGAGGATGTACAGGTCGTCGCCCGACCGCGGGCCGAAATCCCGCTCCGGGCGGCCCGCAGCCATCGCCGCCTCGTAGCCGCGTCGCGCCCGGCGGGTCCGCCTCGCCGGTCCCGTCGTCGATGACCAGGACGTGGCGGACCGTCGGCAGCTCCGGCAGCAGTGCGGTCACCCGGGGGGCGAACTCGCGCTGGTGGACGAGCGCCTTGAGGTCGGCGTTGGTGAACAGGTACCGGAGCTCGTCCTCGACGTACCGGTAGTTGATGTTGATCCAGACGGCCCGCAGCTTGAAGACCGCCCACGCGGTCTCGACCCACTCGACGCTGTTGTAGGCGTAGATGCCGACGTGGTCGCCGGGGCCGATGCCCTGGTCGGCCAGGTGGTGGGCCAGCCGGTTCGCCCGGGCCTCCATCTCGGCGTAGGTGCGCCGCGCCCCGTCGGCCACCAGGTACTCGCGGTCGGCGAACGCGTCCACGGCCGCTTCGAACAGGTCTGCGAGATTGAACTCCATCGGGGGATAAGTAGAACAGGTTCTCGTCAGCCCGGCAAGACCCGGGGGGCCGGTTCAGCCGGGCAGTCGACCGGTCGGTACGACCGGGCCGGCGTCGCCGAAGCCCTGGCGGATGCCCTGGCCCGCTCGCCGGGTGAGCTGCTCGGGCTCGTACAGCATCCAGTACGCGTTCCGAGCATGCTTGCGAGCCCGGTCCCGGCAGACCTCGGCCAGGACGGCCGGGTCGTCGGCCTCGTCCTCGTGGACGAAGACCTCGAGGATCGGCGTGCTCGTCATCAGTTGGGCCAGCATGATCCCCGACGACGCCTCGTGGGCGCACGTCTTGTCGACCGGCTCCTTGCCCGGCATGCCGAGGACGACCGCGATCCGGCAGCCTTCGCCCTCGATCAGCCGCTTGGCCGCCACTGCCAGGTCCTTGAACCCCGGCACCGTCTGGTGGAGCACCTCGAAGCGCTCGCCATGGCCCGGGCACCCGGCCAGCTCGTCGAGTGCCTCCGCCCCCATGTCGTAGCGGGCGAACATCGTGTCGACAACCGCGATTCGGTCCATGCCGAGGACGATACCGGTCGGTCGGGCCCGCCTCGCCGCCGACCAGCCGCCGACCGCAATGGACCGCGGCCGGCGGCTGGTCGAGAATCTGTCGGTGAGCCGAGAACCCGTGAGCGACGAGCACCGGTCGTGGGTGGCGCGGGACGCCGGCGTCGTCTGGCACGGGTTCACCCAGATGGCCGCCTACGCCGACAATGCGCCGCTGGTCGTCGATCGGGCCGAGGGGCGCGAGCTGATCGACGTCGACGGCCGGCACTACCTCGACGCGATCTCGTCGCTGTGGGTCAACACGCTCGGCCACCGTGTCCCGGAGCTGGACGCCGCCCTCGTCGAGCAGGTCGGCAAGGTCGCCCACTCGACGATGCTCGGCAACGGCAACTCGGTCGTCGTCGAGCTGGCCGAAGCCCTGCGCGACGTCGTGCCGGTCGACGACCCGCACGTCCTGTTCGCGGCCGACGGCGCGGTTGCCGTCGAGCAGGCGCTCAAGATCGCCTTCCAGTACTGGGTCAACCGGGGCGAGCCGGGTCGCCACCGTTTCCTCGCCCTCGGCGACGCCTACCACGGCGACACGCTCGGCGCGCTGTCCGTCGGCGACGGCGGTGTCTTCTCGGCCGTGTTCGACCCGTTGTGCTTCCCCGTCCTGCGCACGCCCGGCTACGCCGACCCGGGCTGGGCGGCCAAGGCCCGGGCCGCGGTCGCTGCCCACGCCGACGAGCTGGCGGCGGTGGTGATCGAGCCGCTCGTCCAGGGCGCGTCGGGCATCTTGTGCGCCGATCCCGACGACGTCGCGTCCGTCGGTGACGCCTGCCGTGAGGCCGGCGTCCTGTTGATCTGCGACGAGGTGGCGACGGGCTTCGGCCGCACCGGCACGCTGTTCGCATCGACCCGGTGCCGGCTGCGGCCCGATCTGCTCTGCCTCGGCAAGGGCATCACCGGCGGCTACCTGCCGATGTCGGCCACGGTGGCGTCGGACCGGGTCTACCGCGAGTTCCTCGGCGACGACCTCGGCCCGCGGACGTTCTTCCACGGCCACTCCTACGGCGGCAACGCGCTCGGCCGCGGCCGTCGCCCTCCGGCACCTGCGGCTGCTCGACGAGTGGGACGTGCTCGACAACGTCGACCGGCGTTCGGCGCAGCTGGCTGCCCTACTGGCCGAGAAGGTGGCGCCGCACCCGGCGGTCGCCGAGGTCCGCCAGCGCGGGCTGATGGTCGGGGTCGAGCTCGCCCCACCGACCGGCGGGCTCCGCTGGGGCCGCCGGGTCTCGGCCGCCGCGGTCAGCCGCGGCGTCCTCCTGCGACCGCTCGGTGACGTCGTCGTCGTCGTACCGCCACTGACGGTCACCGCCGGCGAGGTGTACCGCCTCGTCGACGTCGTCGAGGCGGCGCTCGACGCGGTCACCGCGCCGGACGCCTCCGGTCACGAGACGGGCCGGTGAGCGAGGACTGGACCCAGCGGATCGGGGAGCAGCTCGCCCGGATCCGGGCGGACGGCCGCTGGCGGGCACCACGGAACTTCGACGCCCGGGGGCCCGAGGGGACGCTGGGTCGCGGCGACGGGGAGCCGCCTTCGCCGGTCGTCTCGTTCGCCTCCAACGACTACCTCGGCCTGAGCGGTCCACCCGGCGGTCGTCGCGGCCGCCCACGAGGCCATCGACCGGTGGGGCACCGGGTCCGGCGGCTCGCGCCTCGTCACCGGATCGCGCCCGGTGCACGCGGCGCTCGAGCAGGCACTCGCGGCGTGGAAGGGCACGGAGGCCGCGGTCTGCTTCCCGACCGGCTTCGCCGCCAACCTCGGCGTCCTCAGCGCCCTCGGTCGCCCGGGCACCCGGATCCTCTCCGACGAGCTGAACCACGCATCGCATCATCGACGGCTGCCGGCTGGCCCGGGCCGACGTCACCGTCTACCGCCACGCCGACCCGGCGCACCTGGATGCGCTGCTGGCCGCGTCGGACCGGCCGGCCCTGGTCGTCACCGACACCGTCTTCTCGATGGACGGCGACGTCGCGCCGCTGGCCGAGCTGGCCGCGGCCTGTCGTCGCCACGGCGCACTGCTCGTCCTCGACGAGGCCCACGCCGTCCTCGGCCCTCACCCCGGTCCCGATGTCACCGACGGCGTCACGGTCGTCCGCGTCGGGACGCTGTCGAAGACGCTCGGCTCTCTCGGCGGTTTCGCCGCGTGCCCGCGCCCGGTGGCCGACCTGCTCGTCAATACGTCCCGGCCCTACATCTTCACGACCGCCGGCTCGCCGGCCGATGCCGCTGCCGGCCTCGCCGCCCTCGACGTGCTCGCTCGCCGGAGGGCGCGGCGCTCGTCGCCCGACTGGCCGCCCACGTCCAGCGGGTGGCTCCCGGCCACCCGGCCCCGATCGTCCCGGTCGTGCTCGGTCGTGAGGAGCGGGCGATCGCCGCGTCCGCCGCCCTGCTCGGACTGGGGCTGTGGGTGCCGGCCATCCGGCCGCCGACGGTCCCGCCGGGAACGAGCCGGCTGCGGATCACGCTGTCGGCCGACCACACCGACGAGCACGTCGACCGGCTGATCGCCGCGCTGGCGGCGTTCGAGGTCGACGCCGACCTCGCCGATGCCCGCTGACGGCCGGCCCCGTCCGGAGCGGCTCGTCCTCGTCGTCGGCACCGGCACCGGGGTCGGCAAGACGTGGGTGGCCGCCGCCGTCCTGAGCCGCCTGGCCGCCGCCGGCCACCGGGTGGCTGCCCGCAAACCGGCCCAGTCGTTCGAGGCGGCGGACGCGGCCGGGGCGACGGACGCCGGCGTCCTCGGCGCGGCGACCGGTGAGGCGCCGACGACGGTCTGCCGGCCGCCGCGCTGGTACCCGGTGGCGATGGCGCCACCGATGGCCGCGGAGGTCCTCGGCCGGCCACCGTTCACCGTCGCCGAGCTCGTCGCCGAGGTCGGGTGGCCGACACCCCCACCGGGCGTCGGAATGGTCGAGGCGGCTGGCGGCGTCCGTTCGCCCCAGGCCGCCGACGGTGACGCGGTCGCGCTGGGCCGCCTGCTCCGCCCCGACGTCGTCGTCCTCGTCGCCCACGCCGGGCTCGGCACGATCAACGACGTCCGTCTGGCCGTCGACGTCCTCACCGCCCCGATCGGCGTGGCGGCTCCGGTCGTCGTCGTCCTCAACCGGTTCGACCCGGCCGACGAGCTGCACCGGCGCAACCGCGACTGGCTGGTCGACCGGGACGGGGCCACGGTCGTGACGACTCCCGGGCAGGAAGAGGTCCTTTCCCGCCGCCTGCTCGGCTGACCCGGTCAAAGCGGTCGGGCCCGGCGGGGTTGACCGGGCGCCCTACAGTGTCGGCCAGGAGGGCGATGCCGTGGACCAGGTGGACCGGGGAGACCCGGGTAAGGGAGACGAGGGGGACGGCGGGACCCACTGGGGTGAGGCCGTGACAACGGCCACGACAACGCCGCGACCGGGTGACCTGGCGGTCAGCCCAGGGGTGGGCATCCTCCGTGGCCCGCTCGTCGGCAGCGAGGAGTCGACGCCGCTGGAGGAGGACGAGCCGGAAGGAACCGTCCCGCCGAGCCCGCTGTGGGCGATGAAGGACCGTCGGCACATCCAGTGGCACCTGCTGCCGTCGCACGAGCGCCACGAGCGGGTCCGGGACTCCATCGGCTCGGGGGAATCAGCGGTCTATGTGATCGACGACGGGCGCCACCACGTCATGCTCGGCCGCCGGGTCGGCCGGGTGGCGGGTGAGTGCGAGTACTGCCTCGTCGGCCGGGCCACCCGGGACCACTTCGACGGGCTCCGAGCCGACCCGGCCAACCTGGCCGCGGCGTTCGACGGCGCCACCGAACTCACGCTCTGCGCGGTCGTCGAGGAGGAGAACATCCTGTCGTCGAACGTCTTCGACGTCGACCGCTACGACACCGCGGCCGACATCCCGGCCGCCTACCGGCCCGGCGCGCCGTACCTCGAGCTGACCGAGGCGCTGGAGATCGCGGTCGACTGACGCCGGCCGCAACGGGTGCTGCCGCGCCGGGGGGCCTGCTCAGTAGAGTTCCGGTGACGTGGCACCAGCGGTCGTCGCCGGTGCGACGAGGAACCCGGTGAGGTGATGGCTAGACAGCTGGTCTTGTCCGGTTCGGACGACCTACCGTCCGCCGGCCCGGCCGACGCCGAGACGTCGGGAGCGGCACCGCCGGTGCCGCTCCGGAGGTTCGCGGTGGTCGGGCTGGTGGCGACGACGGCGATCCTGTGCGGCGTGGTGCTCGGTGGCACCGCGTTCATGTCGCGCCTCCCGGGCGCCTGGTTCTTCGGCACGCCCGGCGGCCCGCTCGGTTCGTTCGGCCCGGACGGGACCCAGCCGAGCGCGGCGGCGGTCGTCGCCGTCTACGGCGGCACGGCGCTCCTCGTCGTGACGTGGCTGCAGCTGCTGCGCACGCTCTGGCGCCATCCCGGCGTCGCGGTGCGACGGGTCGTCGGGGTCGTCACGACGTGGGCCGTCCCCATCCTCGTGGCGCCGCCGCTCTTCAGCCGCGACGTCTACAGCTACGCCGGCCAGGGCGAGATGGTCAGCCACCACATAAGCCCATACCTGTACGGCCCCGGCGTCCTCGGCGCGACGCCGTTCAGTGACCTGGCCGGCCAGCTCTGGAGCAACACGCCGTCGCCGTACGGGCCGACGTTCCTCTCGCTCGACGGTCTGGTGGCGCGCCTCGCCCACCACGAGGTGCTGGCCGACGTCGTCCTCCTTCGCCTGCTGGCGGTCATCGGTATCGCCCTGATCATCGCCGGCCTGCCGACGCTGGCTCGGGCGGCCGGGCGCGACGCGGCGGCGGTCGTCGCCCTCGGGGTGGGGAGCCCGCTCGTCCTGATGACGCTCATCGGCGGTGCCCACAACGACGCGCTCGATGGTCGGCCTCCTCGTCTGCGGCCTGGCGGTCGCCCGCCGCGTGGGCCCGGTGCCGGGGATCGTGCTCTGCGCGCTGGCCGCCGGCGTGAAGGCGCCGGCCCTCCTCGGCGCGGTCTTCATCGGGTGGTGCTGGCCGGGGCCGACCGCCGCCTTCCGAGCCCGGGTCGAACGGACGCTGCTCGCTCTGGGCATCGCCGGGGCCACCTTGGCCGTGCTGTCGTGGATCTCCGGCCTCGGGTGGGGCTGGGTCGACACGATCAGTGCCGAGAGCAAGGTCTCGACCGGTGTCACGCCGGTCGACGCGGTCGCCCATCTCGTCGCCGACGGGGCGCACCTCGTCGGGTGGCAGGTCGGTTTCGGTGGCGTGCGAACCGCCTTCGCCATCTTCGGGTTGCTGGCGGCGGCGGCGATCACGGCCGTCCTGTTCTGGCGATCGCCCCGGATCGGTCTCGTCCGCGCTCTGGGGCTGTCGCTCCTCGCCTTCGCCCTCCTCGGCCCGGTGCTGTGGGCGTGGTACGCCACCTGGGGGTTGGTCGTGTTGGCGCCGGTGGCGACCGGGCGGCTGCGGCGGGCGGTCATCGCCATCACCGTCGTCGAGGCCTTCATCGGGATATCCGCGGTCGACGGCATGGCCCGCACGTTGGCATCGGCCGGCATCGTCGATGACCTGATCATCGTCTTCGGCCTGGTAGCGGTGTTGCTGGTCTCGATCCTGCCGTTCCGGGACTACGACGACGGGTCGCTCCTCCGAGCGCCGTGGTCCGGGCACCGGGCGGACCAGCCGGCGGGCGTCACCGTCACCGCGGCCCAGCGCCCGCACGTCGCGCAGTAGCGCGGTGGGTCGAGCGGCCGGCCACAGCCGGTGCAGTCAGTCAGCGGCCGGCCACAGCCGGTGCAGTGGGCGTCACCGGTCACCCGTCCACCCGATCGTTCAGAAGGCGGCGGTCAGCGCGGCGACCGGCATGCGGAGATCCTCCAGCATCTGGAGATCCTCGGCCGGCGATCGCCCGAGGGTGGTCAGGTAGTTGCCGACGATGAGGGCGTTGATGCCGGCGGTCATCCCCATCGACTGGAGGTCGCGCAGCGTCACTTCACGGCCGCCGGCGTAGCGGAGGATGACGCCGGGCAGCGCCAGACGGAACAGGGCGATCCACCGCACGGCCTCCCAGGCGCCGACCGGCGGCCGGTCGCCGAGCGGCGTGCCGGGCCGGGGGTTCAAGAAGTTGACCGGGACCTCCGTCGGGTCGAGCTCGCGCAGCTCGAGCAGGAGCTCGACGCGCTGGGCGTCGGTCTCGCCCATGCCGATGAGCGCGCCGCAGCACAGCTCCATGCCGTGGGCGCGGACGAGCCGGCACGTCTCGGCCCGCTCCTCCCAGCCGTGGGTCGTGACGACTTCGGAGAAGAACGAGCGGGCGGTCTCGAGGTTGTGGTTGTACCGGTGGACGCCGCCTTCGGCCAACCGCCGGGCCTGGTCGTCGGTGAGGATGCCGGCGCTGACCGCGACGTTGAGCCCGGTCTCGTCGCGGACGAGCGGGACGAGCTCCAAGATCCGCGAGAGCGTGCGCTCGTCCGGGCCGCGGACGGCGAGGACGATGCAGAACTCGGACGCCCCGAGCTCGGCCGTCTCGCGGGCGGCCCGCAGGACGTCGTCGGTGTCGAGGAACGGCGTCGCCTTGACCGTCGTGTCGGAGCGGGAGGACTGCGAGCAGAAGTGGCAGTCCTCCGGGCAGCCGCCGGTCTTCGCCGAGAGGATGCCCTCGACCTCGACGGCCGGCCCGCACCAGGCCAGCCGGACCTGGTGGGCGAGCGCGGCCAGCGCGACGACCGCGCCGTCGCCGAGGGCGGCCAGCCCAGTCAGCTCGGCGCCGGTCAGCGGCCGCCGGTCGTCGAGCAACGCGTGCTCGGCCGACGCCAGCTGCGCCCGCTCGGCGCCGGTCAGCGGCGCCGGTGCCGGGGCCGCCGGCGGGCCGCCAGGCGGCGGAGGGGTGGCCGGCCGGAAGGCGACCGTGGTACGAGTGTGGACGGGAAGCGGTTCGCCGGGCACGGCGCCAACGGTAGTGGCAGTGTGCCACCACCCGGTAGCCGAGGGGGCTCCCGATCGGTCACCGAGCGAGGGAGAGATGGTCATGGCCTGGGATTTTTCGACCGAGCCGGAGTTCGAGGAGCAGCTCGGCTGGATGCGTGGCTTCCTGCGTGAGGAGGTCATGCCGCTCGAGACGCTCGACCTGACCCACGACCAGGTGCTCACGGCCATCCGGCCGATGCAGGACGAGGTGAAGCGCCAGGGGCTGTGGGCGGCCCACCTGTCACCCGAGCTCGGCGGCATGGGCTTCGGCCAGCTTCGCCTCGGCCTGATGCACGAGATCCTCGGTCAGTCACCGTACGGGCCGGTCGTCTTCGGCAACAACGCCCCGGACTCGGGCAACGCGGAGCTGCTGGCCATCGGCATCGAGGCCACCGGCCGCCAGGACCAGCGCGAGCAGTGGCTGCGGCCGCTGCTCGACGGCAAGCTCCGCAGCGGGTTCTCGATGACCGAACCGAACACCGCCGGCTCCGACCCGACGCTGCTGTCGACCCGGGCAGTCCGCGACGGCGACGAGTACGTCATCAACGGCCGGAAGTGGTTCACGACGAATGCGTCCGTCGCCGACTTCCTGATCGTCATGGCCGTCACGAACCCCGACGTCCACCCATACCAGGGGTCGTCGATGATCCTCGTACCGGTCGACACGCCCGGGCTGACCGTCGTCCGCGACGTCCCGACGATGGACCACATCGGCCGGCCGTTCGCGACGTTCGGCAACCACGCGGAGGTCGAGTACCGAGACGTCCGCGTCCCGGTCGCCAACGTGATCGGCCGGGAGGGCGAGGGGTTCCAGCTGGCCCAGGCCCGACTCGGGCCGGGCCGCATCCACCACTGCATGCGCTGGCTCGGCCAGTCGCGCCGGGCCTTCGACATGCTGTGCGAGCGGGCGGTCTCCCGCTATGCCCACGGGTCGCTCCTGGCGGAGAAGCAGACCATCCAGAACTGGGTGGCCGACTCGCTGGCCGAGATGACCGCCGCCCGGCTGATGACGTTGCAGGCGGCGTGGAAGATGGACCGGGAGGGGGCGGCGGCCGCCCGCGTCGAGATCGCCATGATCAAGTACTACGGCGCCGGCGTCCTCTACAACGTGATCGACCGGGCGATCCAGGTCTACGGCGCGCTCGGCTACTCCGCCGACCTGCCGCTCGAGCACATGTACCGATCCGCCCGCGCCGCCCGCATCTACGACGGGCCCGACGAGGTCCACCGCCAGACGGTCGCCCGCCGCACGCTGCGCGGCTACACCGCGACGGACGTGCCGACCGAGCACATCCCGACCCGCGAGGTCGACGCCCGCCGGAAGTTCGCCGACCTGCTCGTCACCTTTACTGGCTGAACGGGCACCGGCTGAAGGGCACCGGCTGAACGCGGTTCAGCGGAGGAGGCGGGACAGGCGACGGTCGGCGAGCACGCGACCGTCGGTCTGGCAGTGCGTGCAGTAGACGATCTCGTACGACTCGTACGAGACGCGCTTGAGCTCGGTGCCGCAGCGTGGGCATGGGAGGCCGGCTCGGCGATGGACGAGGAAGCGGTCGCCGAGCTTGGCGTCCGAGAGCGCGCCGGTCCGCTGCCGTTCGCTGACGAGCGCCTCGTCCATCACCGTCCGGATGGCGTCGAGGAGGCGGCTCCGGTCGTCCCCGTCCAGCCCGCTGAGGGAGGCGAACGGGGAGATACCGGCCCGGTTGAGGGCGTCGTCGGCGTAGCCGCGACCGATGCCGGCGACGACGTGTTGATCGCGTAGCCAGGTGTGCAGCCGCCGGTTGCTCGCGCCGTCGGCCATCAGCTCGGCGAACGCCGGGTCGTAGACGTCGGGGCCGAGCGCGGCCAGTGGCCCGTCGTCGCCGGGGCCGAGGACCCACCAGCCGGCCTTGCGCTGGCTGCCGTGCTCGCGGAACAGCAGGCCGACCGGGTCATCGGCCCCGTCGGCGCCTCCGGCCCCGTCGCCCTCGCGGGCGGTGAAGACCCAGCGGACGACCGAGCCGCGCGGCTTCGTCGCCTTCGGCGGCTGCTCGAGGTCGAGCCGGCCACCCTGGGAGAGGTGGAACGCCACCCGGAGGCCGCTGCCAAAGTCCATCACGTCGTACTTGCCCCGCCGGCCGACGCCGACCAGGGTCCGGCCGACCAGCGTGTCGGCCGGCGGGTCGGCCGTCTTCAGGCCGGTGAAGCCGAGTGGTTCGTACCGTTCGAGCACCCGACCGGCCAGCGCGCCGTCGAGCCGCTCGGCGAGCGCCTGCATCTCGGGGATCTCGGGCACCCCATCAGGCTAGGCGGGGGTGAACCGGACCGGTGCCCGGCGGATGCCGGCGATGACCGGGCTCGGTGCCCGTTCGACCGGGCCGGCCGGTTCGATCGCCGTGAAACGGTCGAGCAGTGCGTCGAGGACGACGCGCCCTTCGAGTCGGGCGAGTGCCGCGCCGAGGCAGAAGTGCGGGCCGAAGCCGAAGCCGAGGTGCGGGTTCGGGTCGCGGCCGACGTCCAGCCGATCGGCGGTGTCGCCGAAGACGGCCTCGTCGCGATTGGCCGCGGCATAGACGAGCAGGACCGGCTCGCCGGCCGCCACGAGCTGGCCCCGCAGCTCGACGTCCCGCGTCGCCGTCCGCAGGAACGAGATCACCGGCGTCGTCCAGCGCAGCAGCTCCTCGACCGCGGTCGGCACGAGCGTCCGGTCGCCGCGCAGCCGCGCCCACTGCGCCGGCTCGTCGGCCAGCGCGAGCAGGCCGCCGGAGAGCAGGTTACGAGTCGTCTCGTTGCCGGCGACGAGCAGCTGGACGAGGAACATGGCCAGCTCGTCGTCGCGCAGCTCGTCGCCGTCGACCGCGGCGGTGGCGATGGCCGAGATGACGTCGTCGCGCGGCGCCGCCCGCCGGGCCTTCGCCGTTCCGACGAGGAACTCCCACATCTCGAGCTGGAGTGCGGCGATCTTGTCCGGCGGCCAGTCGACCGCCCCGGGGATGACCGCTTCGGACCATTCGAAAAAGCGCGGCCATTCGCCGCCGTCGACGCCCAGCAGGTGGCAGATGACCTGGAGCGGGAACGGCACCGAGAGCGCCGGGAGCAGGTCGACCGGCGTCGACGGCTCGATCTCGTCGATCAGTGCCCACGCGTGCTCGCGCACCGCCGCCTCGAGGTCGCGGATGACCGTCGGCTTGAAGCCCGGCTGGACCAGTCGCCGGTAGCGGGTGTGCGCCGGCGGGTCGGTGTGCATCATCGTCGGCGGCGTCGCGTGCTCGACGCCGATCTCTTGGACGAGGATCCCTTGCCGGCTGCAGAACGTCTGCGGGTCGGCCCCGGCGTGCTGGACTTCCGGGTGCGTCGTCAGGGCCCAGAAGCCGTGCTCCGCGTTCCAGGCCACCGGCGCTTCGGCCCGCAGCCGGGCGTAGAGCGCGAACGGGTTGCCGACGTACAGGGAAGGGTCGGTGAGGCCGGCCGCCAGCGCCTCACCGGGGCGCGCCGTCACCGCGGCCGTCGGTTCATGGCACGCCCCTCGTCCGGCACCGCGGTCGGAAGCCGCCGCTCAGACGATCAGGCCGTTCGGGCGGGGCTTGCCCTCGGCTTCGAGTAGTGCGTAGTACGCGGCCAGCGTGCCCGGTCCGTCCATCACGCTCTCGACGTTGCCGTCCGCGTCCAGGTTGAGGAGCGCCCCCTCGATGACGAACAGGACGTCCGTCACGCCGGTGTTCTCCGCCGGTACGTCGAGCGTGTGCACCGAGTTCGCCGGCTCGTAGATGTACGAGCCGGCCGTCGAGTAGAAGTCGTACTCCACGTAGTGCCAGCGACCGGCCAGCGTGTACCCGTCGACCGGCCCCGTGTGCCGGTGGACCGGCAGGCGAACGCCCGGTTCGAACCGGTTGAGGATCACCCACGTGCCGTGGAGCGAGTCGTAGCGGACGACCTTCAGGCCGACGCCCGTTCCCGTCTCGGCGATGAGCGCGTCGTCCTCGCCGACATGGCGAACGACGTCGTCGGATGCGGTGGTCGTCATCGTGGTCCCCCCTGTCCGTCCCCGACGGGTGGACGACCCGTCGGACCGCCAGTATGCCAGCCCAGGCGGTCCGAGCTCAGACGGCCAGAGCTCAGGCGCTGGGGGCCAAGGCCCGGACCGACTCGGCCAGGTCGACGCCGACCGGGATGACCGCCAGGGCCGGGATCGTCACGCCGTTCGCGACGTAGCGGGCGACGTGCGCCCGGCAGGCGGCCGGCGACCCATGGATGAAGAGGTCGTCGACCACCTCGTCGGGAATCGCGGCCAGCGCGGCCTTCCGGTCGCCGGCGGCCCACGCGTCCCACATCGGCTGGAGCGCCGGGCCCCGCCCGAGCCACCGGTGGAATTCGGCGTACGCGCTGACGTTGAGGTACGCGGTGATCATTCGCCGGGCCGCGGCGCGGGCCGCGTCGGCGTCGTCGGTCGGGATGACGAAGATGCGGGCGACGATCTCCTTGCCCGGTCCGACCTCGGCGACCGCAGTCGCCACGTCCTCGGCCGACAACCAGTTCAAGATAGCGCCGTCGCCCTCCCGACCGGCCAACCGGAGCATCCCCGACCGCAGTGCGGCGACGTAGATCGGCGGTACCTGCTCCGGCGGCCGGCCGAGCCGGAAGCCCTGCACCGAGAACGTCTCGTACGCCTCCGTCACCTTCTCGCCGTTCAGCGCGGCCCGGAGGAACCGCAGCGTGTCGCGGACCCGCTGGTACGGGCGGTCATACGAGAGCCCGTTCCAGCGCTCGACGATCACGTCCGACGACGCCCCGAGACCCAGGGCGAACCGGCCCGGTGCGGCGTCGGCCAGGCCGGCTGCCGTCTGGGCCAGCAACGCCGGGCCCCGGGTGTACGCCGGGGCGATGGCGATCCCGAGCTGCAGCGCCGGCGTCCAGGCGGCCGCCAGTGCCAACGGCGTGAACCCGTCGACGCCGTCCGATTCGGCCGACCACACGTCCGTGTAGCCGAGGTCGACCAACTCGTCGAACCATTCGCGATGGGCGTGCAGCGGGACGCCGTTGAACGGGATCGTTATCCCGTAACGGGCGGCGGGCGCGTCAGAACCGGTGGGCGTGGTCACGGACGTCACTGTTGCACGGCGGCTCGCCGGCTGCCCGGCGAGCGGGGCCCGACCGGCGGGTTCAGGTGCCGGACGGGTTTAGGTGCCGGACGGGTTTAGGTGCCGGACGGGTTTAGGTGCCATAGTCCGCGCCGGTCGACGGCGGCGGCTCGATGCCGCAGCGCCGCATGCCGTCTTCGATCCGGCCGATGATCGTACGCAGCACGGCGACCCGGCCGAACCGCTTCTGCTCGGCCGAGATGACGTCCCACGGCGCGTCCGGATGGTCGGTGGCGGCCAGCATGTCTTCGACCGCGGCCTCGTACTCCGCCCGCCGGCCGCGGTTGCGCCAGTCGTCGTCGGTCAGCTTCCACCGCTTGAGCGGGTCCTGCCGCCGGGCCTCGAACCGCTTGAGCTGCTCCTCGTCGGAGATGTGCAGCCAGAGCTTGACGAGGATCATCCCGTCGGCGACGAGCGACGTCTCGTAGTCGGTGATCTCGCCGTACGCCCGCCGCCATTCCGCCTCGGTGGCGAACCCCTCGACCCGTTCGACCAGGACGCGCCCGTACCACGACCGGTCGAGCACGGCCATCCCCCCCCAGCCGGGGAGGGCGGCGGCGAACCGCAGCAGGTACTGGTGGCGAAGCTCGTCCGGCGTCGGCACGCCGAACTCGGCCACCCGGACGTGCCGGGGGTCGAGCGGCGCGACGAGCCGCTGGATCGCCCCGCCCTTGCCGGACGCGTCCCAGCCTTCGAACAGCACACAGACCGGCGGCCCGAACCGGCCGCCGTGGTGGGCGCGGTTGAGCGACCCGGTGTCGACGAGACCGGCGTTGACGAGCCGGAGGTGGAGGAGCCGGCGCTGTGCGGCCGCCAGTTGCCCCGACCCCTCGTCCCCGTGCAGGCGGGCCGACAGGTCGACCGCGTCGAGCCGCGACGGAGCCGTCATCCGCGATGGTCCGACCACTGGGTGTGGATCAGGCCGTCGGGCTCAGGCGGTCGGGATGGGGTCGAGCGACGGCTCCGGCTCGCCCGGCTCCTTGCTCTCGGGGTACCGCGGGTAGAAGAACACGTGCGCCACCGCGGCGATCGCCCCGCCGACGAGCGGAGCGACGATGAACAGCCAGACCTGGCTGAGCGCCGTGCCGCCGACCACGAGGGCCGGGCCGAGGCTCCGGGCCGGGTTGACCGACGTCCCAGTGATCGGGATGCCGATCAGGTGGACGACCGTGAGCGTCAGGCCGATGACCATGCCGGCCGTCGCCGCGTTGGCCATCTTGTCGGTCACGCCGAGGATGACGAAGACGAAGAGCGCGGTGAGGACGACCTCGGCCAAGAACGCGCCACCGGCGCTGATGTGGATGAACGATGCCTTGCCGTAGCCGTCGGCGCCGAGCCCGGTTCTCGTCCGGCTGTAGAACGGCGATGCCGAGAACAGCGCCCACAGGAGCAGTGAACCGACGATGCCACCGGCGAACTGGACGATCCAGTAGCCGACGGCCTCGACCGGTTCGATCCGCCGGGCGACGAGCGCGCCGAGCGTGACTGCTGGGTTGACGTGGCAGCCCGAGATCGGGCCGAGCACGTACGCCAGGCCCAACAACGTGAGGCCGAAGGCGAGCGCCGTGGCCACGACGCCGGCCGCGACGCTGCCGCCGTCGAATTTGAAGCCGAACATGAGCGTTGCCACCCCGACGGCGAAGAAGACCAATAGAAGCGTTCCCAGGAACTCCGCTGCAAGCTTTCGAACCACTACGTCCACCTTTCGTCAGCCGATGGGGCTCCCCCGTTGCCGCCGCGTGTAACGCACTGTTGCCAGCGGTTTTCGACCTTACCCCTGGGGCCCCATCGACTGCGGTGATGGTGGGTCTCTGCCGGTCCGATGGCTCCGTACGATGGTGTCGTGAGCAACCTCGACCCGTCGCCGGCCGCGGTCGACCTCCCGGGCGACCCATCGGCCGACCGGTCCGCGCTCGAACCGATCGAACCCCGACGGGCGCCGGTCGGTGAGTCGACGGAGGTGGCCCGGTACCTGCCGCGCCGGGGTCGGACGACCGTCGGCGCGTGGTGCTTCCTCGACTATTACGGGCCCGACGACATCGCCGCCGGACCCGGCATGCGCGTCGGTCCGCATCCCCACATCGGCCTTCAGACGGTCACGTGGCTGCTCGACGGCGAGGTGCTCCACCGCGACAGCCTCGGCAACGTCCAGCCGATCCGCCCGGGCCAGCTCAACCTGATGACGGCCGGCGTCGGGATCGCCCACGCGGAGGTATCGCCGGACCCGCATCCGCGGCTGGCTCCACGGGCTCCAACTGTGGGTCGCGCTGCCCGACGCCGACCGGCTCGTGGCACCGGCCTTCGAGCATCACCCCGACCTCCCCGCGCTGGAGAGCGGCGGGACGTCGGTGACCGTCCTCGTCGGTGACGTCGGCGGTGTCGCGTCGCCGGCGACGACCTTCTCTCCGTTGGTCGGGGCCGACGTGCGTGCTGGCGACGCGGCCCGGTCGTCGGTGCCGCTCGAGCCCGGTTTCGAGCACGCGGTGCTCGTCGTCGACGGGTCGGTCGTCGTCGCCGGCGAGCGGCTGTCGACCGGTGACTGCGTCTATCTCGGCCGCGACCGCCGGGAGCTCGTCGTCGCCGGCGAGCCGTCCGGCCGGTTCCTGTTGCTCGGTGGTGAGCCGTTCACCGAGCCGCTCGTGATGTGGTGGAACTTCGTCGGCCGGACGGCCGACGAGATCGCCGAAGCCCGGGCCGACTGGGAGGCCGGTCGCCGCTTCGGCAGTGTCGCCGGGAGCGTCACCGGCGAGTCCGGGGACCGCGTGCCCGCGCCGCCGCTCCCGCCCGGGAGGTTGACGGCCCGGCGGTGACCGGCCTGACGGTCACCGGTTGCCGGCGGGGTCCGGAGACCGGCGATCTCAACCGGCCGGCCGGAGCCGGACGACCGGGAGCTCCCGGTCGGTCAATTCCTGATAGTGGTCCCAGCCGGCGTAGAAGCCGGCCAGTCGGGGCCACAGGTCGGCCTTCGCCGCCCCGCGGAGCACATCGGCGACCACCGGGACCTTTCGCCGCCCGACCTGGACGTCGGCGGCCGGTGTCGCCTCCAGGTTGAGCAGCCACGCCGGCGGTCGGTCGCGCCCGCCGTTGGAGGCGACGACGACGAGGTCGTCGTCGTCGGCCAGGTAGAGGAGCGGGGTCGTCCGGCGTTCACCGGTCCGGCGGCCGACGGTCGTGAGGAGGAGGAACGGCCCGACCCGGCTCCGGTGCCCGACGACGCCGCCGGTCGCTCGGTAGACGTGGCGGTGCAGCCGGTAGAACCATGGTCCGACCGACCGGTCGAAGGCCACCGCACGTTTCGGGTCCATATCCAAACGGTACCGAGCCCACGAGCCCGGTGGTCCAGGAGACAGCCGCCGCGGTCGACGGTACTGTAGCGAACATATGTTCGATAGACCCGGTGCCGTCTCGCTCCGGCCGTCGCGGTCTCGCCCGGGTGATCCGGTGACGCTCGGCGAGCTCGCCGAGCGGGTCCGACCGACCACGGCCAGTCGGACCCGGCTGCTGCCGGTGCCCGACGCGTTGGCCGCGCTCCTGCCCGACGGCGGGCTGCGCCGGGGCAGCGTCGTCCGCTGCAGCGGGGGAGGGGCGCTCAGCCTCGCCCTGGCCGCGGCCGGCCCGGCGTCGGCGGCCGGCTCGTGGTGCGGGCTCGTCGGCGTCGACGACGTCGGTGCCCTGGCCGCGGCCGGTTATGGCGTCGATCTCCGCCGGCTGGCCGTCGTCCGGGCGCCGGCCGCCCACTGGGCCCTGGCCGCCGGTCGGCTGCTCGACGGTCTCGACGTCGTCATCGTGCGGCCGCCCGGGCGCCCGCGCCCGCCGGTCGTCCGCTCGCTGACCGCCCGGGCCCGGGAGCGGCGGGCGGTCCTGATCGTGCTCGGCAGCCGGACCCGCTGGCCCGAGCCGACCGATGTCGGTCTCCGCGTGGCCGACGGGCGGTGGCACGGGCTCGACCGGGAGGCCGGCCGCCTCCAGGCCCGCCGGGTCACCGTCGTCGCCGACGGGCGTGGTCCGGCGATCCGGCCGGTCCGCCGCGAGCTGTGGCTGCCCGCGGCCACCGGTCGGGTCGCGGCCGCGTAGGGACCGGTCGATGGAGCGGTTGCTGCTGATCGGCTGCCCGGCCCTGATGGCCCCCGACCCGGCTGCCGGCCTGGCCGGCGACGGCGTGACCGGAAGAGAAGGGGACGGAGGGAACGAGGAGGGCGCCCGTCTGCGCCGCATGGTCGCCGTTGCCGACGCACTGACCGAGATCTGCCCGTGGATCGACGCCGTCCGACCCGGTGTCCTCGCCCTCCCGATGCGGGGGCCGGCCCGCTACTTCGGCGGCGACGACACCGTGGCCGATCGAGTGGCCGAGATCGTCACGGCGACGCTCGGGGGGACCACGCCACCCGCCGAGTCGGCCGATACCGGCGGCCGGCCCGGCCGGCCCGTCCTGATCGGTGCGGCCGACGGGGTGTTCGCCGCCGCCCTCGCCGCCCTCACCGGACGCCTCGTCGGCCCCGGCGCGACGCCGGCTTTCCTCGCGCCCTGGCCGGTGGCCACGTTGGCCGGGCCGGAGCTGGCCGACCTCCTTATCCGGCTCGGGTTGCCCACCCTCGGGGCGTTCGCCGCCCTCCCGACCCGTGACGTCGTCGCCCGTTTCGGGACCGACGGCGCCCTCTGTCACCGGATCGCCCGCGGGCTCGACGGTGAGCGACCCGGTTATCGGGTTCCCGACCTCGCCGCTCGGCTCGCTGCGCTGCAGCGCCACGTCCCCCTCCAGAACCACCAGCCCGGCTTCTGGGGAGGGGTCAGCGCGGCCGACGGGCGGGCGGCCGAGGTGCTCGTCGCCCTACAGCGACAGCTCGGGCCCGAAGCGGTCGCGGTCGCCGGCCCGGTCGGCGGGCGCGGCCCGGGCGACCGCGCCCGTCTCACGTCGTGGCGAGCCGATCAGCCGGTTCCCGACGCCGGGGCCGACGGTGGTTCGCTCACCGAGCCGTGGCCCGGCCGGCTGCCGCCGCCGTTCCCGGCCCGGGTGTCCGCCGCCGGGGCACCGGCCGAGCTCGTCGACCGGTCCGGGGCCCCGGTGGCCGTCACCGCCCGCGGACTGTTGACCGCGGTGCCGGACCGGCTGTCGGTGGCCGGCGAGCGCTGGTCGGCGGTCACCGGCTGGAGCACGCCGTGGCCGGTCGATGAGCGGTGGTGGTCGCCGGACCGGCACCGCGCCGCCCGTCTGCAGGTGGTCACCGCCGACGGGCGGGCCCGCCTCCTGTCGGCCGGGCGTGGCGGCTGGTGGCTCGAAGCGAGCTACGACTGATGGGGGCCGAGCTGCCCTACGCCGAGCTGCCCTACGCCGAGCTGCCCTACGCCGAGTTGCACTGCCATTCCAACTTCTCCTTCCTCGACGGCGCGTCCCATCCCGAAGCGCTCGTCGCCGAGGCCGTCCGCCACGGCCTCACCGTGTTGGCCCTGACCGACCACGACGGCCTGTACGGTGTCGTCCGCTTCCACGAGGCCGCCGTCGCGGCCGGGCTGGCCACCGTGTTCGGGGCCGAGCTGACGTTGTCACCGGCCGGCCCGCGCACCGGCGAGCCGGATCCGGCCGGGCGTCATCTCGTCGTCTTGGCCCGCGACCCCGACGGGTACACCCGGCTCAGCCGGACCATCGCCGATGCCCACCTGGCCGCGGGGGAGAAGGGCCGCCCGGCCGTCCGGCTGGACGACCTCGCCGGTGCTCACGACGGCCACTGGCAGGTGCTGACCGGCTGTCGCAAGGGCGCGGTCCCGGCCGCGGTCGTCGGCGACGGCCCCCGGGCCGCCCGGCGCGAGCTCGACCACCTCGTCGACGTGTTCGGCCGTGAGCACGTCGCGGTCGAGCTGTGGGACCACGGCGACCCGGTCGACTCGACCCGCAACGACGCGCTCGCCGTCCTCGCGGCCCACGCCGGCGTCGACCTCGTCGCCACCAACAACGTCCACTACGCCCGCCCGGCCGACTTCGGGCTGGCCGGCACCGTCGCCGCGGTGCGGGCCAACCGGCCGCTCGACCGGCTGGCCGGCTGGCTACCGGCATCGGCCGCGGCCGCCCTGCGATCCGGCGCGGAGCAGGCTCGGCGGTTCGCTCGCTGGCCGGGGGTCGTCGCCCGGGCGGCCGAGATCGGCGCGGCGTGCGCGTTCGACCTGCAATTGATGGCTCCCCGCCTACCGACCTACCAGGTGCCGGCGGGGTACACCGAGCAGAGCTGGCTGACCGAGCTGGTCGAGCGACGTGCCCCCCGGCGTTACGGGCCACGCGGTCACGAGACGGTGGCCGGCGCCTGGTCCCGACTCGACGACGAGCTCACCGTGATCGGCACGCTCGACTTCGCCGGGTACTTCCTGACCGTTTTCGATATCGCCGAGTTCTGCCGAGAGCAGGACATCTACTGCCAGGGCCGTGGCTCGGCAGCCACGTCCGCCGTCTGCTACGTCCTCGGCATCACCATCGTCGACGCGGTCGACCGCCACCTGCTCTTCGCCCGGTTCTTGAGCCCGACCCGCGAAGGTGCGCCGGACATCGACCTCGACATCGAGTCCGGCCGGCGCGAGGAGGTGATCCAGCACGTCTACGAGAAGTACGACCGCCGGCATACCGCCCAGGTCGCCAACGTCATCACCTACCGCCACCGTTCGGCCGTCCGCGACGTCGGCAAGGCGCTCGGTCACCCGTCGGACCAGCTCGACCGATGGGCGAAGGCAACCGACCGTGACCAAGTCGTCGCCGACCGTGACGACATCCCCCCGCTCGTTCGCCACCTCGCCGGCCAGCTCCTCGGTTCCCCCCGTCATCTCGGCATCCACTCCGGCGGAATGGTTATCTGCGACCGCCCGATCGTCGACGTCTGCCCGGTCGAGCCGGCCCGGATGCCCGGGCGGACGGTCCTGCAGTGGGACAAGGACGACTGCGCCACCATCGGGCTCGTCAAGTTCGACCTGCTCGGCCTCGGGATGCTCGAAGCCCTGCATCACATGGTCGACCTCGTCCGCCAGCACCACCATGTCGAGCTCGACCTCGCCAGGCTGCCAGACGAGGACGCCGTCTACGACCTGCTGTGCCGGGCCGACACCGTCGGTGTCTTCCAGGTCGAGAGCCGGGCCCAGATGGGGACCCTGCCCCGCGTACAGCCCCGCAACCTCTACGAGCTCGCCGTCGAGGTCGCGCTGATCCGGCCCGGCCCCATCCAGGGCAACGCCGTCCATCCGTACATCCGCCGCAAGCGCGGTCGGGAGCCCGTCACGTACCTCCACCCGTCACTCGAACGGCTCATGAAGCCCGTTCTCGAACGGATCCTCGCACGGACCCTCGGCGTTCCGCTCTTCCAGGAGCAGCTGATGGAGATCACCGTCGAGGTCGCCGGGCTGTCGGTGGGCGAGGCCGACGAGCTGCGCCGGGCCATGAGCCACAAGCGCTCCGGTGAGCTGATGGCCAGCCTGCGGGTCCGGTTGTTCGCCGGCATGGCGGCCCGGCAGGTGCCCGAGGTCGTGCGCCAGGACATCGTCGACCGGCTCTCCTCTTTTACGAGCTTCGGCTTCCCCGAGTCCCACGCCCTTTCCTTCGCCGCTCTCGTCTACTCCTCCGCCTGGCTGAAGCTGCACTATCCCGCCGCCTTCACCGCCGGGCTCCTCAATGCCCAGCCGATGGGGTTCTGGTCACCCCAGAGCCTGATCGCCGACGCCAAGCGCCACGGTGTCGTCATCCACCGGCCCGATGTCAACGCCAGCGTGGTCGGTGCCCGCCCGGGGGCGCCGGATCTCGATGCCGACGCTCGGGCCACGGCCGACGGGAGCGAGTGGCTCGATCCCGAGGTTCCGGCGATCCGCCTGGGCTTGGCGTCCGTCCGGACGGTCGGCGAGGAGACCGCGGCGCGGCTGGTGGCCGGCCAGCCGTGGGCGAGCCAGGAGGAGCTCGTTCGCCGCGGCGGCCTGACCCGGTCGCAGTTGGAGGCCCTCGCTCTCGCCGGTGCGCTCGATCGGTTGACCAGCGACCAGCAACGGTCGCGGCGGCGGTTGGTCTGGACGGCCGGTGCGGCGGCCCAGTCCACCCCGGGTCGCCTTCCGGGCATCGTCACCGGCGCGGAGCCGCCGCCGCTGCCCGTGCCGTCACCGCTCGAAGCGATCGCCGACGATCTTTGGGCCATCGGCGTGACCCCGGAACGCACGGCCATCGAACTGGTCCGGACGACACTGGCTCGCCGGGGGGTGGTCCCCGCCCGGACACTGCCGACCTGGGCAGGATCCGGGCGGGTGACCGTGGCCGGGGTGGTGACCCACCGTCAACAACCGGAGACGGCCGGCGGCGCGGTCTTCTTGAACCTCGAAGACGAGACCGGTCTGGTCAACGTCGTCTGCTCGCGCGGTGGGTGGATCCGTTGGCGATCGGTGGCGCGAACGTCACCAGCCCTCGTCGTACAGGGACGGCTGGAGCGGTCCGACGGCGTCGTCAACGTGTTGGCCGAGCGGTTCGAACCGCTCCAGCTCGGCCCCGCACCCGGGTCCCGGGACTTCCGCTGAGCGGACGCCCGACCGCCGGGTGTTCGTCAGGAGTTCGCTAGCCCCGCGTGCGCGGGATGCCGGCCTTTTCGAGGACCGACGCGCTGACACCAACAGCCCGCCATGCCGAGTAAGAGATCCCCTTACGGGCACCGTAGGCTTTGGCGACCTTCGTGAACTCCTTTTCCAAAGCGGCCAAGTCGACGGTCTCGTCCGACTGAGCCAGCTCGGCTTCGAGGTCCCGTTGCTCTTGCACCAGATGCAGCCGGTTCAATGCACTGGCGGTCGCCAGCTCCTGCTCGATGGAGGTCAGCTTCTTCTGGATCGACTCCGTCGTCCGGCGACGGCCTCGACGCGGTTTGGTCGATTCCAGGGCCTCGAGGTACGCCCGAACGACTCGGCCTTCCTCCCGCCCCTTTGCCAAAGCCGCTTTGTGGGCGTCGGTCATCGCTCCGGCCTTGCGAGGCCTTCTCTTGGTCACATTGGTGGTCGCCATGAACGAAGACTCTATAGGAAAGAGCAGCTTGAGAGGGAACATACCGCTTCTGTGGGCCGTCGCCACGTCGTCTGGCGTCCGAAAAATATCCGAAACCCGAGCGGAACATCCTGTTCCTTAGGAAAGTCATCCGCCGATCGCCGATCGGTGATGGTCCTGGCCCCCTCGGCCGGTCTCGCTTGACCTGCAGTTTCGTTGCAGAAAGTTGTGTGAGTCGCCTTGAGCCGGTCGTTGCCTTCTCGAACCCGGTGCGCCGAGTCCTTAATAATGGCCTTAGACGATATTATAACCTGGTCGATCCTTGGGTCCAATGGTCTCGTCCGATGTCTCGGAGGATGCCACCGAAGTTGCTGGATCGAGTGACAAATATCACGAACGGCGGGTGGGAGCAGCCCGACTATGGATCGACCCGGCTGCTGCGCCTTCGTTCCGTCGTCGACCGCCGATCCTCGATCGAGAGGGTGCAGTCTGGCAACCGGTGCGACCGGGTGACCCGTCGGCTCGATCCGCCGTGGGTGACGGTCGGTAGTCGACACGGACGGCTCGGGTGGTCCTGCCTGCGGTGACATCGTCGATCACGTCGTCGACCACTCGGTCTCGCGGTCCTCGTTCCCGGTCCGGGGCCGACGACGCGCCGACGCGCCGACGATCGCCGCCTCTGGAAGGACATGAGGGTTGCAAAACTGACGGGGTAAAAGGATGTTTCTCCCCAAAATGCATGACCGACCAGTGTGGTAACTGGCGTTGCCTTCGTTCTGCAAGAAGACGGTCCGAAAGCTGGCCGCAACCGCCGGGATCGTCCGGCACAGAGGGAAGGAATAAACAATGAGACGCATCGAACCTTCAGCGCGGTTCACGGCCCTTCGTGGGTCGATCGCCGCGCTGGCCGCACTCGGAGCCGTCGCCGGCTCGGGTGTGTCCCTTGCCGTATCGGCGGGGGCGGCGACAGCGGACACGGCGACCGGCAGCGCATACGGGATATCGGTGACCGGGCCCACTGGTCCGATCGTCCCGCCGACGCCATCGGTGACGCTTCCTGCTTCTGGGGCCGCCCAGTCGTCGAACCTGCTCACACTGCCGACGCACACAGTCGTCACAGCGGCAACCGCGACAGTGAGGACCGCCGCGACCAACGTCGGCAACGCGGCCGAGCAGGTCACGAGCTCGGCCACCGTCGACAACCTGGCCGCCCTGAGCGCGATCAGCGCCGGTGCGGTGACGTCGAGCTGCACGGCCGACGCCACCGGAGCGACCGGGTCGGTGAACGTTGCCAACCTGACAGTCGCCGGCACGCCGGTGACCGTGCCGACGTCGACACCGACATTCGCGGTGGGGACACTCATCCCCGGCGTCACGATCAAGGCCAACCACGAGGTGAGGTCGACAACGGCCGGATCGGTCAGCATCACCGTGGACGGTCTGTTCATCCAGCTCGCCACAGGCACCGGCGCAACGGTTGTCGTCGGTCAGTCGGTCTGCGCGGTCCAGGGGCCCGGCATCTTCGAGCCGCCGACCGCCACCGGGGTAACGCCGTCGATCGGCGCCACCAACGGTGGCACGCCCGTCACGATCACCGGCACCAACTTCTACGGACCGGCGTCGGTGACATTCGGCGGCACGCCGGCGACTGGGGTCACCGTCGTCAGCCCGACCGAGATCACCGCCAACTCGCCGGCCGAGAACGCCGGCTCGGTGCCCGTCACCGTCAAGACGCCGGCCGGCGGTCCGGTGACGGCCGGGATGTTCACCTACGTCACGGTGCCCCAGCCCGGCCAGACACCACCGAAGACCACAGGCGTCTCGCCGACGAGCGGGACACCGTCGGGCGGTCAGACGATCGTCATCACCGGGTCCAATCTGTGCAACGTCAGCTCCGTCTACTTCGGCACCACCCCGGCGCCGTCGTTCACCGTGTCGAGCACATGCCAGGTCCTGACCGTGCAGGTGCCGGCGGGCACGGCCGGCACGGTGCCGATCACCGTCACCACCCTCGGCGGCATCGTGACGGCCCCGGAGGGCTACACGTACATCCAGCCCGGCTACTGGATGACGGCCAGTGACGGCGGCGTCTTCTCGTTCGGCGGTGCACAGTTCTACGGCTCGACGGGGAGCATGGTGCTCAATCAACCGATCGTCGCCATGGCCGACACGCCCGACCACGGCGGTTACTGGCTGTTCGCCGCCGACGGCGGCGTCTTCGCCTTCGGTGACGCCCAGTACTACGGCTCCGTGCCCGGCGTCCTCGGACCGCAGCACCGCACGCTGAACAAGCCGATCGTCGCCGCCGAGGCGACGCCGGACGGTAAGGGCTATCGGCTCTTCGCCGCTGACGGTGGTGTCTTCGACTTCGGTGACGCGGCGTTCGTCGGGTCCCTACCTGGCCTCGGTGTCACGCCGGTCAAGCCGATCACCGCGGCCACTTCGACACCGCTCGGCCAGGGCTACTGGCTGACCGCGGCCGACGGCGGCGTCTTCACCTTCGGGTCGGCGACGTACGCCGGTTCGATGGGCGGCAAGTCGCTCAACGCCCCCGTCGCTGCGATGTCGGCTACGACGGACGGCCACGGCTACTGGCTGTTCGCCACCGACGGCGGCGTCTTCACCTTCGGCGACGCCACCGCGTACGGCTCGATGGGCGGCAAGCCGCTGAACGCGCCGATCGCCTACGGCGTGGCCGACGGCACTGGCCACGGCTACTGGCTCTTCGGGTCCGACGGCGGCCTCTTCGCCTTCGGCGACGCCCCGTACGAGGGCTCGTTGGGCGGCAAGCACCTCAACAAGCCGATCGTCGGCGGGATCGGCTTCTAGCCGGTGGCCAGGAGCTCGGTCGCTCGACCGACCGGGTTCTCACGTTCGGACCGGTCGTGGGCCCTTCGGGGCCCACGACCGCGTTCGACGGTCGACGTACGCCACCGGCAGTGCGGAGCGGCGCCGGCCCTGGGCCCGTCCGGTCCACGCCGGCCCTACCCGTCCGTCCGGCCGGACGGGAGCGGCGTCTCGACGACCTCGCCGGCGGCGTCGCGCCCGAGGCGCCATGCCCTGGACGCCCGTCGCTCGGCGAGCACCTCGACGAGCTCGTCGTCGGCGAAGTGGACCGTCACGCCGTCCTCGCACGCGACGCCGGCGGGAAGCGAACCGTCGCCGACCGTCTCTCGGTAACGCCGGCGGCGAGGGTCTCGATCGAAGTGCGGGCAGAAGCTACCGCCGAGGATCCCGAGGCCGTCGGGTAGCGGGTGCAGCGTCGGACCGAACGAGTCGGTGAGGCTCGCTTCGAACCAGCACATCGCGCCGGCGCTCACCCCGCCGACAACGGTGCCGGCTGACCACGCGTCCCGGAGGACGTTGTCGAGGCCGTGGGCCCGCCAGACCGCGAGCATGTTCACGGTGCTCCCACCACCGACGAAGATGGCGTCGGCCGACCGCAGCAGATCGACCGGGTCGGCGACGTTCGGCGTCGGGAACAGCCGGAGGTGCGACACCTTCGCCGTCGACCCGACCGTCCGCTCCGTGGCGTCGAGCCAGCGCAGGTCGGTCTCGTCCCCGGTCGGCACCAGGCAGAGCGTCGGTTCCGGCCGCCCGGTCTCGGCCAACATGGCGGCCACGAGGGGCGGGACGCCGAGGAACGGCAGGAAGCCACCGCCGGCGAAGACGTGGCGCCGGCCGTCCCGTGCCATGGCCGGCCATCGTAACGGTGCCCGGCGAACGGCCGGCGGAGTGACGTCAGGTCAACGATCCGACGTCAGGTGAGCCGGCGGACCGGCGTCAGGTGAGCAGGGCCCGGCCGTACCAGTCGTGCTCGTCGCTGACGCCGGGAAGGGCGAAGAAGTAGCCGCCGCCGGTGGGGCTGATGTAGTCGACGAGCGGCTCTGTGTGGAGCCGCCGCTGGACGGTCTCGAACTGGCGCTGAAGGTCCCGCTGGTAGCAGACGAAGACGAGGCCCTGGTCGAGCTGGCCGGTGGCGTCGATACCCCGGTCGTAGTTGTAGCCGCGCCGCAGGAGCTGACTCGATGCCGTGGCCGGCGTCCGGGGGTTGGCCAGCCGGATGTGGGCGTTCTCGGGGATGATCGCCCCGCTCGGGTCGCCGACGTAGTCGGGGACGTCGTCCGGGCTGGTTCCCGGTCAGGGGGGCGCCTGAGCCCCGCCGGCGACCGATCATGGTCTCTTGTTCTTCCAGCGAGACGCGGTCCCAGAACTCGACGAACATGCGGATGATCCGCACGACCTGGTAGCTCCCGCCCCGGGTCCACGCCGGCTCGTCGTTGCCGGCCCACAGGAGCGCGTCGGCCACCGCTGGCTGATGGACCGACGGGTTGGCGATCCCGTCGTTGAACCCTTGGAGGTTGCGGGGCGCGCCCGACGGCCGGGGCGGGGAGACGAAGCCGTCGATGCGGTACCGCACCTGCATGGCGCCTCGGGTGTGCTTGGCCACCAACCGGAGCGCGTGCAACGTCGTGTCGGGCGATCCCGCGCAGATCTGCAGCATCAGGTCACCGTGGCATTCCGCCTGGTTCAGGTTGTCGTTGGGAAACGGTGTCATCGTCGTCAGGCGCCGGGGCAACGCCTTTGCCAGGCCGTACCGATCGTCGAAGAGCGACGAGCCGACGCCGACGGTGAACGTCAACGCGTCGGCCGGGACGACCGGGCCGAGGATGCCCGAGTCCGACGGGGGCGAGCCGATGCCGAGGTTGGCCGGTGTCCCCCCGGCGGTGAGGAAGCGGGCGAGGCTCGTCAGCTCCTGGAAGAGCGCCTTCACCTCGCCGGGGTTGGACGCGAGGAGATCGAAGGCGACGAAGGCCGCGGCCGGTGGCTGCGTGGTGAGGATCCCGGCTTGGTGGGGACCGTGGAACGGCACCGCGCCCAGCGTCCCGTCGCCGGCGACCACGCCTGGTAGCGGCGTCAGCTCGCCCTTCTGTGGATCGGCGATCGCCGCCGCCCGCGCCGCGTTGGCCGCCGACGTCCCAGCGGCGCCGGCCGTTCTCGTCAGTGCGTCGGTGGCCAGAGCGGCGCCGATCAGCCCGGCCCCGGCCGACTGGATGAACCGTCGCCGCGAGACACTCGGCGCGGCTGGTCGGCCGTCCGCCCGGTCGTCCGGCGGGTCGGGCGTCAGGGGCTGGTCGGTCATCGGTTCACCCTCCGACGCCGTTCGTGAACCCCTGGATCTCGAGGAGGTCCGGGATGGGGGAGAGCGTCTCGAGGATCTGCTGGACCTCGCCGTTGATCTGTTGGGTCTGGGTCGGGTTGAGCGACGCCAAGGTCGGCCACTGGCCGCCGACCTTCGTGCTCTCGAGCGCCCCGTCGAGCACCGCGAACTCCGACTCGGCCGTCGAGTACAACTTCGCTGTCCGCCGGTCGAGGGCCGGGCGGAGGTAGCCCAAGATCACCTGGTCGCCCTGGGCGTCGGCGGCCAACATGGCCAGTGACGCGTTCGCGCCCTCGTTGTCGTCGCCGGTCAGCGTGTCGCGCAGGGCGTCCTCCAGCACCTCGTGGGCCCGGGTCGCCAGCTGATTTCCTGTCATGACGCCGTTGGACCACAGCGTCTGAAGCCGCCCGACCGACGCCGCCAGGTTGTTGACGTACGGTTCGATCGCCGCGACCGGTTGGCCAGACCACAAGAGGTACTCGATCTTGTGCAGCCCGATGAACTGGTCGTTGCTCACCCCATCGGGGAACCCGCCCGGCAGCCCGTTGATGTTGTTCTCCAGGCCACCCACCGCTCCGTAGGTCCCCCCGATACCGCTGAACGTCAGCTCCGCCGCCAGCCAGTCGACCTTGGCCTGGGCCACATCGTTCGATCCGATGTCCGCGGCCAGGGTCGATACCTCGGACTGCAAGGTGGTGATCTGTCCGGCGACGTACGCGTCGTACTCGTCGACCGGGTGGGCCATCTCGGCTGTCGTTGCCGGGATGACCGAGGGCGTCGCCGACGCCGCCGGCACGCCGGCGGTCACTTTCGCCACGTCGGACAGGCGGTGGACGAACGGCGGCGCGGAGGAGGTCCGATGGTCGTAGATGCACTGCAGGCGGTAGCTGCCGCGCCGGAGGCGGGCGTCGAGCGGGAGCGTCGTCTTGGGGCCGAGCTCCTTGAGGGCGGCCACGACCCCCTTGTTGGCCTTGTCGATCAGCTCCAGGTCGACCGTCACCGACGTTTCGTTGTCGACGTCGACCGCCAGCTTCCCCGACGCCGGCAACGACCAGCCGGGCGCGCAGGCCGAGCTGACGACGACCACCGTGTCGCTGGCCGCCGCGGCTGGGCCGGCCAGCGATGCCGACGCGCCGACCGCGGTCACGGCGGCGACCGCGACCGCGGCGATCCACGTCGTCATGGCCATCCGAGTCTGCCGGGAGGTGATGTGGGAAAGAGAACGCATCGTTTCTGGGATTTCTTAGGGCTGCCTAAGGCGTTAAGTTAGCGCGATCTGAGACACTGAACCCGCTCCGCCCAATCAAAATTTGATCGGTTCTTTCAGGGTCGCTCACCGGAAATTGATCTCCGGAGGAAGGGAGAACCAATTCGCATTGCGTTTTCGGTGTAAACCCCCTATCGTCCCTGCGCAGCGGGGTGGCAGAGCAATAGGAGGGAAGCATGGCTGAGAATACGTCGAGGCGCGAGGCGTCGCGACATCCGGTGCGGTGGACGTCGAGCGTTCTGTTGCGGTGTTGTGCTGCAGCCGCTCTCGTCGTCGTCGGTTTGACGACGGCCCTGAGCCTGCAAGCCGGGGCCTCGAAACCGGAACACCCCAATGCCAAGACGGCCGTGCACCGGCCGGCGGACGCACCCGGATTCCCGGGGACCTCGACCAATGCACCGTTCAACGAGTGCCCGGCTCTGGGTCTCATCACATCCTGTGATCTGCTCTTGGTGGTCAGCGACAACGGGGACCAGATCCTGGGAAATCCCGCCCTCGGCCCCTACGACGGCTCGGACGACACCCTGGTCGGCATCGTGAACACGTCGAGCAAGCCGCTGTACCACATCCAGCTGCAGGCGCCGAACGTTGACATCTTCGGGTTCGACGGGGACGGCATCTGTGCCAACGCCACCGGGGGCACGAACCCCGAGGGCCTTCCAGTGGGCTACACCGGCGACACGTACTGCAACGCCAACCAGTTGAAGGGGCAGACACCGCCGAACTCGTCGTGCACACCGACATTCACATTCTGCGCCGACCCGCTGGGTGCCGACTATGAGGGTCCGATCAACACGTACTCGGGTATCGCTACAACCCTCACACGGGGCACCGTGAACTTCCCGAACGGTCTGCAGCCGGGCGCCTCCACCTACTTCTCGTTGGAGACAACGCTCACCGCGGGCCAGTTGGGCGTGCAGTCCGGTTACTGGCTGGCTGCCGCCGACGGTGGCATCTTCGCCTATGACGCCACATTCTACGGCTCCATGGGTGGCAAGCCCCTGAACAAGCCGGTCGTCGGCATCGCCGCCGACCCGAACACGGGCGGGTACTGGGAGGTGGCCTCCGACGGTGGCCTCTTCGCCTTCAATGCCCCCTTCTTCGGTTCGACCGGAGGCACCCACCTGAACGCGCCGGTCGTGGGCATGGTGGCCACCCCGGACGGACTGGGGTATTGGGAGGTGGCCTCCGACGGTGGCCTCTTCGCCTTCGGTGACGCGGCGTTCTACGGGTCGATGGGTGGTCAGCATCTGAACGCACCCATCGTGGGGATCGCTTCGTCGCCCGACGGCAAGGGGTACTACGAGGTGGCCTCCGACGGCGGCCTGTTCGCCTTTGGTGACGCCACGTTCCACGGCTCCATGGGTGGCAAGCACCTGAACAAGCCGATCGTCGGCATCGCCGGCGCCCCGGGTACGGGCGGGTACTGGGAGGTGGCCTCCGACGGTGGCCTGTTCGCCTTCACAGCGCCCTTCTACGGGTCTCCGGCTGCCACTCCCCTCAACAAGCCGGTGGTCGGCATGGCGTCCACCCCCGGCGGCCAGGGGTACTGGGAGGTCGCTTCTGATGGCGGCATCTTCAGCTACGGGAACGCCTTCTTCTGGGGCTCGACCGGTTCGATGACGCTGAACTCCCCGGTGGTCGGTATCGCCGGTAGTTAACCGCCGGCCCCGGTAGGGGTCAGCGATTCCGTGTGGGCCCGGGCGCCCCGTCACTTCGGTGGCGGGGCGCCCGGCCATTTCGGGGGCGGGACCGGCTCATTGCCGAGACCGGAGCTCGTCGCCGAGACCGAGCCGGGTCGTCGGGGCTAGGGAGTGAAGGCCGGAGCTACGTCGTCGGCACTGCGCCGACGACGTCGGCGACGTGGACGCCGACCTGCGGCAGCGAGCCGTCGAACGTCGCGTCGCCGAAGGAGAAGATCCCGCCGTCGGCACCGATCAGCCAGTACCCGCGCCGGTCGGCGGTCGGGACCAGCTCGACCACCGGCTTCGTCGGCGTCACCGCCACCTGGGGCAGCGAACCGAGGAAGGCGGCATCGCCGAACGCGTACACGCTCCCGTTCTGCGTCACGACCCAGTAACCCTGGCCGTCCGGGGTGGACTCGATGCCCGAGACCGCCGACGGCGAACCGGTGACCGAGCCGTGGCCGACGGCATCCCCGTACCCGTCGACCTGCCCTGTCGCCGTCACGAGCCAGTACCCGTCGTCGTCAGGGGTGGCTGCGATGCCGACCACGTCGTCGACGTGGACGCCGCTGCCCGGCAGCGATCCGAGGTACGGCGCGTCGCCGAAGGCGAAGACGCCCCCGTCCGCCCCGACCAAGAAGTAGCCACGGTTGTCCGACGTGCCGACGATGGCGCGGACGTCGCCGACGTGCACGCCGCTGCCCGGCAGCGATCCGAGGTACGGCGCATCGCCGAAGGCGAAGACGCCCCCGTCCGCCCCGACCAGGAAGTAGCCGTCGTCCGACGGCGTCGCCACCATGCCGACGACGTCGTCGACACTGACTCCATCACCGGGCAGCGAGCCGTAGTACCCGGCCGCCTGGCCGGTCGGGAACACGAAGACCCCGCCGTCGGCGGCGACCATGTCGTAGCCCGAAGAGCCGGAGCCCGGTCCGGTGGCGCCGGTGCCCGTCGCCGACGGCGAGGGCACGGGCCCTGTGGCTTGCATCACGACGGCGGCCGCGTCGTACCAGGATGTGGCGGCGGCCTGGACGAACGTCGGCGCGGCCGTGGTGTCGGCGGCCAACGCCGAGACGAGGACGTTCTGGTGTGTCTTGGCGGTTGTGACGTAGTACGAGAACCCCGGGCTGTGGCCGGCGCTGCCCTGGGCCGATCCATAGGCCCAACCCCAGTACAGGCCGCCGGCCGAACCGGTCGTGAGCGGGGGGAAGGCGCAGGTCGTGCCGATCCCGACGGCGCCGTTCTCGGCGCCCTTCGAGACGACCGACCACGACGTGGTCGCACCTTGTCCCGAGCTCCATTCCGCGGCCCAGACGAAGTGGTCGAAGGTTGTGCCGGCCCAATGGACGTCGATGGTGGTGGGGCCGACGCTCTTCACGACGCCGTACCAGATCTCGACGGCGTCGCCGCTCGGGTGGTTTGTGAACCCGGCCGACTTCGCCGACTGCCAGGCGACCCGACCGCTGCCGTCCGTGATCGACGCGACGTCGGAGGTGCCCGACGACGGCGCGGTGTGGGCCATGACGAGCATGACATCGCCGACCGCCGCCGTCGTCACCGCCACGGTTGTCCCTGTGTTGTTCAGTACCGGATAGCCGGGTTGCTCCATGTACGTCGTCGCCAGGATCCCACCGCTGGCTTGGGCCGGGGCTGGTGGAAGCCCGATCACGGGCAGTGCGATACCCGCCACCGCCATTACCGCCACTGCCGCTCCGGCCACGAGCCGTCCGCGCATTGCCAACTCTTTCAGGCGGGCCTCGCCCCGATCGACCCGCAGTCGGACCGTCACCAGCCCTCTGGCCAGCCAGTCTTCCGCCAGCTGGAGGCTAGCCGGGCGTCGCCCGAGCAAAGTTCCATCGCGGCCGTATCAGTCGATCCAGCCGAGCGGCCCGTAGAGTACGAGCGCCCGGAGAGCAGCGGAGGTCGTCGTTCATGAGCACCCAACGGAAGCTGACGCTGGCGGCGATCATCGTGCCGGTGCAGGTCGCGCTGGCCATGTTGGCGTGGCGGGACATGGCGTGGCGGAGCGACGACGACGTCCGGGGCCCGAAGTGGTTCTGGCGCGTCTTCGTCTTCTTGAACCCCGGGAACTCGGTGGCCTACTGGCTCTTCGCCCGGCGCTGAGCCTTCCGACCTCGGGCCACCCGACTCGTGCCACCCGCCCGAGAGCCCCGACGGGGACCGTTGGGTAGGCCCGACCGAGACCGCTCGATAGGGTGAGCGCGGTGCAGTTCGAGCTCGACCCGGAGCTCCGTGAGCTCCAGCGCACGGTCCGCCGATTCGCCCAAGAGAAGGTGGCGCCCCGGGCCCGCGACATCGACCGATCGGGCGAGTACCCCCAAGACGTCTTCGACGACCTCCGCCGGGCCGATCTCTTGGGCCTCGGCCTGCCCACCGAGCTCGGCGGTTCGGGCGCCGGCACCCTCGGCCTCGTGCTCGCGATCGAAGAGGTCGCCAAGTACTCGAACACGGTCGCGCTGATGCTCCTGCTGACCCGGCTGCCGGCCGGCCCCGTGCTGATCGCCGGGAACGACCAGCAGCGACAGCGGTACGTCGCACCGCTGGCGACGGGCGCCCAGCGGGCGGCCTTCGGGCTCTCCGAACCCGGAGCGGGCAGTGACGTGGCGGGGATGCGCACCCGGGCGGTGCCCGACCCGGACTCGGCCAACCAAGGCGGCTGGATCCTCAACGGGCTGAAGTGCTGGATGTCGGGGGTAGCCCAGGCCGACTGGTACACCGTCTTCGCCAAGACGGCCGACCCGTCCGAGCGCGGCCACGCTGCCATCACGGCCTTCATCGTCGAACGCTCGTGGGACGGCGTGTCGGTCGGGCGCCGGGACCGCAAGATGGGGGTTCACGGTGTCGACACCGGTGAGCTGCTCCTCGACGACGTGAAGGTCCCCGCCGACAATGTGATCGGCGACGTCGGCGGCTTCCGCCTGGCCATGCTCGGCCTCAACGCGATGCGCCCGATCGTGGCAGCCCGGGGGATCGGGCTGGCCGAAGGAGCGCTCATGTACGCCACCGAGTACGTGAAGGAGCGCCAGGCGTTCGGCCACTCGATCGCCGACTTCCAGGGCATCCAGTGGGAGATCGCCAAGGCGGCCGTCGAGATCGAAGCGGCCCGCCTCCTCACGTACCGGGCCGCCTGGCTCGTCGATCAGGGGAAGTTCAACAAGGAGGACGTCCCGCTGCTGTCGGCGGCGAAGTACTTCGCTACGGAGCTCGCGGTGCGGGTCTCCGGGCTGGCCGTCCAGTTGCTCGGCGCGGCCGGGTACATGGAGGACCATCCGACCGAGCTCTGGTACCGCGATGCCCGGCAGTTGACCATCGTCGAGGGCACGTCGCAGGTGCAGCTCGACCTGATCGCCCGGGGGGTGCTCGCCAAGGATTCTCTGGTGGGACTGACCGGCGCCCGGTGACCCCCGGTAGGGTCCGGTGATGCGCTCCGTCACTGCCTATGCCACGTCCGGTCCGAAGGCCCCGTTCGAGAAGACGACGATCGAACGCCGCGACGTCGGTCCGGCGGACGTCCTCATCAAGATCGCGTTCGCCGGGGTCTGTCACTCCGACATCCACACCGCCCGGGCCGAATGGGGCGACGTCCACTTCCCACTGGTGCCTGGTCACGAGATCGCCGGCACGGTCGAGGAGGTCGGGTCCGGTGTGACGACGTACGCCGTGGGGGACCGGGTGGGCGTCGGCTGCATGGTCGATTCGTGCCGGGAGTGCGAGAACTGCCGGGCCGGGGAGGAGCAGTACTGCCTCGAGCGCCCGGTGTTCACGTACGGCTCGATCGGTCGGGACGGGCGATGGACCGACGGGGGGTACTCCACCCACATCGTCGTCGACGAGAACTACGTCGTCCGGATCCCCGACGGACTGCCGCTCGACGTTGCCGCCCCGCTGCTCTGCGCCGGCATCACGCTGTACTCGCCGCTGCACCACTGGCAGGCGGGGCCGGACAAGCAGGTGGCCGTCGTCGGTCTGGGCGGCCTCGGGCACATGGGCGTCAAGATCGCCCACGCGCTGGGCGCGGAGGTGACCGTCCTGTCGCGCACCGGCGCCAAGGCCGACGACGCCCGGGCGCTCGGGGCCGACCACTTCTATGCCACCGAGGACCCGGCCACCTTCTCGACCCTGGCCGGCTCGCTTGATCTCATCGTGAACACCGTCTCGGCGGTGCTGCCGGTCGACGATTACCTGTCGTTGTTGCGACTGGACGGCGCGATGGTGACCGTCGGTGCGCCACCCGACCCTTTGTCGATGCGAGCGTTCTCGCTCGCCCACCATCGGTTGAGCTTTGCCGGCTCGATGATCGGCGGCATCCGGGAGACCCAGGAGATGCTGGACTTCTGCGCCCGGCACGGGCTGGGCGCCCAGATCGAGGTCATCGACGGCGCCCAGATCGATCAGGCGTACGACCGGGTCGTCGACGGTGACGTCCGCTACCGGTTCGTCATCGACACCGGGACGTTCTGACCCGTACCGGGCTCGCGGCCGGCAATTGGCCGCTGGATCGAAGAACGGAACGACGGCTCCACTTTCTCTTGATTCGCGGTTTCGGCTCGGATATGCTTCAAATAAGCGCTTCACCGAGTCTGCACACCAGGTAACCCAAACGAGGGGGGGCCTCGAATGCGAAGGAATCGCGCGTTGGCGCGCGCCTGCTCACATGCCCGCCGGTTTCCGGCGGTGTTGACGGCAGCCGCCACCGGACTGGTAACGGCGGCGGCGCTCGTGGCGCCTGCGGCCACGACGACGGCCGGGGCGGCGACAAAGGGCACCGTCAACTTCGACGCCGTGATGGACCTCACCGGTACATACGGCCAGTACGGCGCGTACCAGCTGGCCGGGGACAAGGCGATCGTCGCCGTCCTCAACGAGCAGGGCGGGATCAACGGCAAGAAGGTCGTGCTCCACTACGTGGACGACCAGTCGAACGCCTCGGCGGCCGCGCTCGACGCCCAGCAGCTTCTGCAGCAGTACCCGTCGAAGTTCATGGACAGCGGGACGGTGACGGCGACCTGCAACGCCATCCTGCCGGTGACGACCAAAGCGAAGGTCATCTCCTTCTGTGCGGGTAGCTTCATCCAGACAAAGTTTCCCTACAGCTTCAGCCTGATCCCGACACCGACAGCGTACGGGAATGCCGAAGATTCGGCGCTCAAGCACCTGGGGGTCAAGAAGTTCGCCACCATCACCGACACAGAGGCCGGTGACCTAGTGGACACCAAGATCGGGAAGACCAACGCTCCCAAGTACGGCTTGCAGACAGTGGCCTACGTAACCACGCCGGTCGGGGCCTCCGACTTCACCGCGGCGTTGCAGCAGGCCAAGAACGCCGGGGCGCAGGCCGTCGACCTCAGCTCGGTCGTGGCGTCGAGCGTCGTCGCCTGCATGCGAGACGTCCAGACGCTGGGTTGGACAAACGTCAAGGTGTTGGTGAACGACGAGTCGATCGGCACCGACGTGATGACGAACATTCCGTCCGCCGTGGAAAGTCAGTTCTACGCCTGGGCTCCCCGGACCTATCTGGCCACAAACAAGGCCACGACGCCCCTGTCCAAGGCCTTCATCAAACAACTGGCCGCACAAGGTCCGGTCGGCGCCATCGGCATCTCGGCGTACCATGCCGATGCCGTCAACCTGGCAAAGTACGCGGTGGAGACGGCCAAGTCCACAAACGTGACAAAGATGGTCAAGGCCTTGGAGGGGATGAAAGAAGCGAACATCTCGCCGGGGCACTTCATCTCTTATCAAAACCCGGAGTACTCCAAGGCGGTTCGTGCACTCCCGGCATCGGCCTTGACGAACTTCTGGGCCCTACTCCGGCCGGGGACTCCGCAAACAGGCCGGTACCAGGGCACTCCATACACCGTCACCAGCCCGTAAGCCGGTCGTCGGGATTCGTAGTCTTGGTGATCCAAGTAGGCCAGCGCCCGATGAACTCCAACCGGGGACAGGCGGGCCCTAAAGATGGGAATACCTCAGTGATAGGCACGGCGGATGCTTGGTTCTGTGTTGGGGCCCGCAGATCGTGACGAACGCCTTTGATCCATTCGACGTCTCCCAGATGAAGGACCTCTGGCGCCTGACGAGAGAGCTCCGCGAATCGGAACCGGTCGCTCGCCTTGAGTCCGGGGTGGTGTACGTATCCCGGTATCGAGATGCGCGCCACGTGTTCCGATCGCCAGAGTTGTTCTCTAGCCAACACGGCTTCAAGGCGGAGAGCGTGGAGGTGCCCCTGGGCGACGCCACCCTGGGCGAACTGGACGCGCCGGAGCATGGACCGGCGCGACGGTTGGCAATGGCGGCCGCAGGGCCCTCTCGTGTCGAAGGGCTGCGCGGCTACGCCAACAAAGTCGCCGCCAGGTGCGTCGCCCGCCTCGGGGACAACGACGCCGGACGGAGCGAGGTGATCGCCGACCTGGCGCTCCCGCTGTCCAGCTTGGTCACGGCCCACATGATGGGCATGCCGCCGGAGGATGCGGGAACGCTCGTCGGGTGGGCCGAGGACATCATGCACAGTGAGTTCCCGACGTCGCTACGAACCGAGCGTGGGTTCGGTTATCACGGCGCCTTCCCCGAGTTCGCCGACTATATCGACGCGCTCATTGACGAACGGATCGAGAACCCGGAGAAGTACGACGACGCGGTCGCGGCAGTGGTCCGCGGGGTGCTGGCAGAGTCTGAGTTGTACGACGACGAGATCGCGCGGCCGATGACGTTCATGATCCTCACCACCCTGATTCTGGGGGGGATCACGACGACGCGTGATTTCATCGGTGTCGTGGTCTACGAGCTGCTCAAGTCGCCCGATCTCCACGAGGAGCTGTGGCGCCAGCGGACACTGGTCACCAAGGCCGTGGACGAGACGTTGCGGCTGTACCCGCCGATCCTGTTCGAGATGCGTCGTTGCACGAATGACACGGAGCTGGGGGGCGTCGCCATCAAGCGAGGTGAGCGGGTCCTCATCGGCATCGCCTCGGCGAACCGTGATGAAGAGGTGTTCCCGGAGCCGGAGTCGTTGCGGCTCGACCGCACGGCCAAGCACCTCTCGTTCGGGCACGGGGTCCACACGTGCGTCGGCAACGGTCTGGCTCGGATGGAGGGGCAAGAAGCCCTCCGGACCGTGTTGGAGCGGTTCGCCCCCGGCGAGCTGGTGCTGGCCCCCGATTTCCAGTTCGAGCTGATGCCGCAGCCGTTCATGTACGGGCCCAGGAAGGTCAATGTCTGTATCGAACAAGCGAACAACTAGGGGAGACACATCGTGGAGCGGTTGGCGGGCAAGGTAGCGATCATCACGGGAGCGGCCTCGGGGGCCGGTCGGGCGACGGCGCTGATGATGGCCGCCGAAGGAGCCAGTGTCGCCGTGGCAGACATCAACGGGCCCGGCGCCGCCGACGTGGCCGAGGAGATCACGGCGCACCACGGGAACGCGGTGCCGGTCGTCGTCGACGTCCGCGAGGAGCAGTCGGTGGCGGACATGGTCGAAGCGACGGTGGGTGCCTTCGGCCGTCTCGACGTGTTGAACAACAACGCGGCCGATCACAGCAACATCGGGGCCAGCGACGGTGAGATCGCCGACCTCAGCATCGAGGTGTGGGACCGCATCATGGCGGCCAACCTCCGCAGCGTCATGTTGGGTTGCAAACACGCAGTACCGGCGATGCTCCGCAACCCGGAGGACGCGAAGGGATCCATCATCAATACGTCGTCGATCGGTGGGTTGTCGGGCCATGTCACCAACGCCGCCTACGGCACGGCCAAAGCCGGCATGCTCATGCTGACGAAATATGTGGCGACCATGTACGGCCGCCGGGGGATCCGCTGCAACACGATCGCTCCCGGCCTCTTCATCAGACCCGAGACAATGGGGAACTTCTCCGAGGAGTTCCTCAGTGTGTCGCGGAGCGAACGCCTGCTGGAGAGGTGTGGCACTCCCGACGACATCGCCGCCGCGTCCGTCTTTCTTGCGTCTGACGAAGCGGGGTACATCACCGGGGAGACGCTCGTGGTGGACGGTGGGTTCATGGCCCACCGGCCGTCGTACACCCTCAGGGCGTGGCAAGCCGAGAACGGATGAAGGAGACGACGGCCAATGACGGCGGATAGCAATGGTGCGGGGGACCGATTGCCGAGTTACTCGGAACTGCCGGTCCGGGCCGGCCTGCCCCCGAAGTCGGCTTGGGGGCTCTGGGGCGATGACGACCAGCTCGGGACGTTGAACCTCTTGACCGACGAGCGGACGCTGAAGGCGGCGCAGCTCATCACCAAGGGGAAGGTGATCCCGCTCTGCCTGCCGCTGCACGAGCCCCGACGCCCCGAGGGAAGTCGGCGGGGAAACCTGGGGCATCACATCATCGAGACCGACTACATGCCCAAGGGCGTCGATGACCCGGTGGCCAGGACGTTGGGCCGGGACGACTACGTCTCCGAGCTGTGGTTGCAAGGAAGCAGCCAGTGGGACGCCCTGACCCATGTCCTCGACACCGAACATGGGGACTACAACGGGGTTGCCGCTTCCGACGTGCACGGGGACGAGGGAGCCAAACTCGGGGCCGACCAGTGGGCCCGACGGGGCATCGTGGGACGAGGCGTCCTCCTGGACGTGGCCCGCTACCTCGAGGGGCGGGGGCGCCCGATCGACCCGCGAGGGAACTATGCCATCACGGTCGAAGACCTCGAGGAAACGGCCGCCGCCCAGAACGTCACGGTGGAGGTCGGGGACATCTTGCTCTACCGGGTCGGTTGGACGACGCACCTGGTGAACGCCGACGACGAGGAGCGGGCGAGGATCCTGGGATCGGGGGTCAGCGCCGCGTCGTCACCGGGCCTCGAGGTGTCGGACCGCATGCTCGGGTACCTGTGGGACCTCCACGTGGCGGCCATCGCCGCGGACGCCATGTCGGTCGAGCAGTTTCCTCCACCGGACCGCAAAGACGAGTTCAAGATGCACAAGCACTGGCTGCCCTTGTGGGGCATGCCGCTCGGGGAGTACTGGGATCTCGATCCGCTCGCCGACGACTGCGCCGAGGACGGGCAGTACGCCTTCTTGCTGGTCTCCGTACCTCTCAATGTCCGTGGTGGCGTGGGTAGCCCGCCACAGGCCGTCGCCATCAAGTGAACCAGCGCCGATGATGAGGCTGGAGAACTTGGCCGCCGTGGTCACCGGTGGGGGCTCGGGGATCGGCGCCGGCGTCGCCCGGGCGTTCGCCCGGGAAGGCGCTCGAGTTGCGGTGTTCGACGTCAACGAAGCGGCCGGACGGCGAGTGGTCGAGGACTGTCCCGGTGGCATCGCCATCGGTGTGGATGTTGCCGATTCCGCCGCGGTCGACAAGGCGTTCAGCGACGTTGCCCAGGCCTTCGGCACGCTCGACGTGCTGGCCAACATCGCCGGGGTCACCGATGTCGGTGAGCGAGACGAACGGATCAACAGTCTACGGATGCAGCAACGGGAGGAGTTGGCGGCGACTGGGAAGGTACAGACGCCTCTCGACGCCACCGTCACGATGTCGGACGACGAGTGGGACCGGGTCCTTTCCGTCAATCTGGCCGGCACCTTCTACTGCACGAGGGCGGCCCTTCGGATCATGGGGCCGAATCGTTCAGGCGCCATCGTCAACACCTCGTCGGTGGTGGGACTGACGGGCTATGCGGGCAGCGCGCACTATGCGGCATCCAAGGCCGGAGTGCTCGCTTTCACCCGTTCGGTCGCCCGGGAGGTCATCGTCCAAGGAATCCGAGTCAATGCCATCGTACCGGGCGCCATGGACACGCCGATGAACCAACGCATGCCGGCGGCCATGCGCCAGGCGAGTGACGCATCGATTCCCATCGGACGGCACGGAACCGTCGAGGAGATCGCCTCGGCCTTCGTCTTCTTGGCGTCGAACGAGTCCAGTTACATCGTCGGGGAGACCATCGCGGTCGACGGGGGGATTCTCACCATCTGAGCGTGACAGGCAGGGTGGGCGCCGACGTCGACGTCGTGTGCGGCGCCGGCAATGGAGTCTTTCGAGTCGTGAGCAAGCGTTGCTCGAGGAGGAGACATGGTCCAGAGAACGCCAGTAGCCACTGACCGAGAGCCAGCGGGTCGTACCGCCGCGGAGGCACCGCTCATGATCATCTCGAGCGATGGGCATGCCGGCGCCCGCATGGCCGACTATCGCCCCTATCTCGACCCGGAGTTCCGAGAAGAGTTCGACGCGTTCCTCCCCGACTGGGACGAGCGCGGTTCTCGGAACTTCGATCCGCCGGCGTTGAAAGGGCGTCTGGACCCCGAGTTCATCGATGAGTGGAAGTCGGCGATGTTGGACACCGGTCGGGTCAACGGTTACGTCGATCCCGTCGAACGTCTGAAGGACGTAGGGGAAGACGGCATCTGTGCAGAGGTGCTCTTTCCCGACTTCGGCCTTCCGTTCGAGCTGTACGCAGCCAGTTTTGCCGCCGCGCTCGGTTACCCCCCTCTCGACGAACGGCATCGCCACGCCGGGTACCGCGCGTTCAACCGGTGGTTGGCGGACTACGTGGCCACCGCTCCGAAACGGTTCGCCGGGATGGCCGCCGTCGCCTGGAACGACGTGAGCAGCGCCGTTGCCGAGATCAGGGCGGCGCACGCCGCTGGCCTCAAGGGGGTGGTGCTGCCCGCCTTCTCGCGGCAGCGTCCGCTCTACCACGAGGACTTCGAGCCGATCTGGTCGACCCTCGAAGAGCTCGGCATGGTGGCGAACAGTCACACCGGCATCTCCTCGACCACCGACGAACAGCTGGTGACCCCAGGCGTGCCGCATCCGGCCTGCTCGTTCCGTCTGCACGTCCCCGAGACGTTGTTCTTCTGTCACAACATTCTCAGTCACCTGATCTGGGGTGCGGTACTCGAGCGTCATCCCGGGCTCAAAGTCGTGTTCACGGAGCAGCAGTCGGACTGGGTGGTCGGCGACTTGGCCGCGATGGACTACGCCTATGAGGGGAGCTATTACCGCACTGACTACAAGTCCCTGATTCGTTCGAAGCCGTCCGAATATTTCAGGCGCCAGTGCTATATCGGTTCGTCGATCTTCTCGAGGGGCGAGGTCGAACATCGGCACACGATCGGCATCGGCAAGATGATGCTCGGTATGGATTACCCTCACCAAGAGGGCACCTTCATAAAGTCGACGAGCGACTATCTGCGGGCGACGATTGGTGCATCGCAGACGGGGATCGAGGATGCCCGCCGCCTGCTCGGTGAGACGGCTGCCGAGGTGTTCGGTTTCGATCGCAACTACTTAGGTGGCGTGGCCGCCGAGATCGGGCCCCGCCCGAGCGAGATCCTGACGCCCCCCGGACACGACGTCTACCCACGCGGGGACGTCCATCGACCGGTGATGTGGGATGTCGTCGACGGCTATTTGTCGTGACGATATCGGGACGGCCGTGATCTGCCCGGTCCGGCCCACGTCGCCCGACGGCTGGGGTCCATCGACACGGCAACGTCGCCCGGCTGGGGCGAGCCGAATGATCCGGGCTAATTTGGTGTTGGCCGCTCTGGGGGGGACTGGCTCTTCCTTCCACCGCCAGCCCGTCAGTGACTTCAGGACCCGATGACCCGAACCGTCGTACGTGCCAACTACCGGTTGACCTTCGCCGTCCTGGTGATCGGCGCGATGGCGTACACCATCCTCCAGACCCTGGTGGTCCCGGCGCTCCCGACCATCCAGCACGAGTACCACACCTCCCAGAACACCGTCACGTGGGTGCTGACGGCGTACCTGCTGTCGGCGTCGGTGTTCACGCCGATCCTCGGACGCATCGGGGACATGGCGGGAAAGGAGCGGTTGCTGGTCGCTACCCTCGCGGCGCTGGCCGCCGGGTCCGTCCTGGCTGGCCTGTCCCACTCGATCATCGTCCTGATCGTGGCCCGGGTCATCCAGGGTGTGGGCGGGGCCGTGATCCCGTTGTCGTTCGGGATCATCCGAGACGAGTTCCCACGAGCCAAGGTGGCAGCCGCGGTAGGGGTCATCGCCGCGGTGCTCGCTTTCGGGGCCGGTTTGGCGCTGGTCCTGGCCGGGCCGATCGTGGAGCACCTCGGCGTCCATTGGTTGTTCTGGATTCCGCTGATGGTGGCCGGCATCGGGATGGTGATGGCCTACTTCTTCGTGCCGGAGTCGCCGGTCCGTACGCCCGGTGGCGTGAGCTGGTTGGCCGCCCTCCTGCTCTCGGGGTGGTTGGTCGCGCTGTTGGTCGGCGTCAGCCAGGCCCCGGTGTGGGGATGGGGGTCGGGCCGGGTGCTGGGGCTGTTGGCGCTGGCCGTCGTCATCGGGGTGGTGTGGGTCGTGGTCGAGCTCCGGGTCCGGTCCCCGTTGATCGACATGCGGATGATGCGGGCCCCGGCGGTATGGACGAACAACGTGGTCGCCTTCTTGTTCGGGGTGGGCATGTACTCGGTCCTAACCTTCCTGCCCGAGTTCCTGCAGACGCCGACGTCGTCGGGGTACGGGTTCGGGGCGAGCGCCACCCAGTCCGGCCTCTACCTGCTGCCCCTGACGGTGACGATGTTCGTCGGCGGCCTCTTCACCGGCAAGATCGCGGCCGGGATCGGGTCGAAGGCGGCCGTCGTCTCCGGATCGTTCGCCTGCATGGCGTGCTACTTCATCCTGGCGTTCGCCCGTGACGAGCCCTGGGAGATCTACCTGGCGAGCACCCTGCTCGGCATCGGGCTCGGCTTGGCCTACTCCGCCATGTCCAGCCTGATCGTCGAGGCGGTCCCGTCGGCGCAGACCGGGGTGGCCAGCGGTATGAACGCCAATATCCGCACGATCGGCGGGGCCATCGGGGCCTCCGTCATGGCCTCCATCGTGACGGCCGACCTGGGGAAGGGGGGCTTTCCCGCCGATGCGGGGTACACGCGGGGGTTTGCCTTCCTCGGCATCATGACGATGGTGGCCGTCGGGGCCGCGCTGTGCATCCCGTCCATCGATCGGAACGCCGTCGCCGAGCACGATCGCCGGCTCGACCACGCCGAGCTGGCCATCGTGGCCGGCGCCACCATCACCGACGCATGACGTCGACCAAGGCCCGTTCGGGTCGCGGCGCCCCCGTTCCCCAAGAGGCGCCTGGTCCCCCAGATGAAGGAGCTCCGGAAGCCGATCCTTCGACCGAGGCGCCGGTGCTCCGACGGGACGCGGCCCGCAACCTGGCCAGCATCCTCGCCGCTGCCCGCACGACGTTCTGCGAAGACGGCGTCGAGGTCGGCGTAGAGGTGGTGGCTCAGCGAGCGGGGGTCGGCGTAGGGACGCTCTACCGGCGCTTCCCGACCAAGGACTCCTTGATCGAGGCCGTGGTCGACGAGCTGGTCCAGGACTATCTGGTCGCGGCTCGGGCGGCGTTGGTGGACGAGTCGCCGGCCGGCGGGTTCGCCGCGTACATGCGGGCTGCCGGCCAGCTCCAGGCGGACCATGTCGGCATCCTGCCGCGGCTGTGGAGCAGCGCCCGGCGGCGACCCGTCCGGGCCGATCTCGAGGTCGTCGGCCGCCAGCTCCTGGCTCGGGCGCAGACGGCCGGATCGGTGCGTCCGGATCTCGTCTACGAAGACGTGGCCATGCTCCTCTGGTCGATCCGGGGTGTCGTCGAGACCACCGCCGCGGTGGCGCCCGACGCCTGGCGCCGCCATCTCGACCTGCTGCTGGCCGCGGTGGCCCCGTCAGACCTGCCGTTGGCCCACCCGCCGCTCAGCGACGGCCAGGTGGACGCGGCGATCGCTTGGCGCGGGCGATCGGGAGCGGGCTGATCACCGTCGTCGGCGGGCGCGGCACTGCCAGCAGCCGGACCAGACCGTCGGCACCGGCGGCCCAACCGTCGGCGCCGAGTTCCCGAGCGGCCGGCTCGGTCGGGATGGCCGGGCCGCCGAGGTAGATCCGACAGTCCGGACGGGCCCGGCGCACCGCCTCCACGACGCCGGCCGCTCGCGCCGTGGCACTGTCGGTGCTCACGCTCACCCCCACGGCGCGCAGGTCGTCGACCGCACCGGCAGCGTCCACGAACGACTGCTCCGGCAGGTCGGCCCCCAGGTCGATCACCCGGACGCCCGCCTGTCGGAGGAGGTCGGCGACCATGAGCAGTGGCAACAGATGAGGGTCGCCCGGCGCGCCGCCCAATATGACCGTGCCGGCGGCGGGCGGCCCTCGGTGGGCGAACAGCGGGCCGAGCCGGCCGACCAGGCGCATGGCCACCGCGGTGGCTCGGTGCTCGGCGTCGACGCCGATCGAACCGTCGGCCCAGCGATCGCCGATCGTCCGCATCGCCGGGGCCAACAGGCGAAGATGGATGTCACTGGCCGCCGCGCCGCCCGACAACGCTCGCTCCACGACCGCCCAACTGCCGGGTCCATCCCCGGCCAGCAGCCGGTCGAGCAGCCGGTCCCGGGGCCCGACCCACCGTCTCTTCGATTGGGCCCCCCCGCGCCCGGGGGCGGCCGGGGCGGCGGTCCGAAGGCGATCGACGTCGGCCGGGTCGACCCACCACCGGCCGCCGCGTTGTTCCGCCGGTAGACGGCCCACCCGAATGTACCGGTAGGCGGTCATGTAGTGGACCCCGAGCGAGGCCGCGGCGTCTTCGAGCGTGATCGGGTTGCCGGGCCGGGTCGTCATCGGACCGGTCGTCGCCGGGCGGCGAGGGCTCGGGGCGACGGGGTTCGTAGGTCGTGGACGACGCCGAGCGCGGCCAACGTGCGCAGGACGTAGTACGTGGGGTCCAGCTCCCACCACACGAAGCCCTGCCGGACCGACCTCGGGTAGTGATGGTGGTTGTTGTGCCAGCCCTCGCCGAGGGTCGCCAGGGCCACGGGCCAGCAGTTCCGACTGTCGTCCGGCGTGTCGTAGCGGCGCCGCCCCAGGCGGTGGGCCACCGAGTTGACGGTGAACGTGGCGTGCCAGAGCAGCACGGTCGAGATGGCGAAGGCCACTACCCCGGCCCAGCCGGCCAACAGGTAGCAGGCCAGCCCCAGACCCCACGGACCGACGGCCTGCAGGCGGTTGACGGCGCGCAGCTCCGGGTAGCGGGCCAGGTCGTCGACCAAAGAGAGGTCGGCCCGCTTCGACCGTCGGGACAGCACCCACCCAGCGTGGCTCCACCACAGTCCGTCTCGGGGGGAGTGCAGGTCCCGCGGGGTGTCGGCGTAGCGATGGTGCCGGCGGTGGTGGGCGGCCCACCACAGCGGGCCCTTTTGGGCGGCGGTGATCCCGCCGATGGCCATGGCCAGTTGGGCGGCGCGACCCAACCGGTAGCTGCGGTGGGAGAAGTAACGGTGGTACCCGGCGGTGATGAAGAACATCCGGACCACGTAGAGGACGGCCACGAGCACGACGTCGGCCGCGCCAAACCCCGTCACCACGATGGCGACCGGTGCCAGGTGCAGGGCGACGAACGGGAGGCCCGAGACCCAGTCGGTGCCGGCGTCGGTCGTCGCGTTGGGGCCGACCGCCACCCGGTCGGCCGCCGCCCGGCCCGAGGCTGCCTGGCCGTCGACCCCAGCCGCTGCCTGATCGACCGTGGTCGTCATGGTTGGACCGGTCCCGAACGCCAGCCGGGCTTGGCCAGGACCATCTGGACGTCGCTGATGCGACGTTCCAGGAACCCGGCCTCGCAGTAGGCGAGGTACAGCTCCCAGGTCCGCAAGAACGGCTCGTCGAAGCCCAGCTCGGCGATCGCCCGGCGGTTGTCGAGGAACCGGGCCCGCCACCGATGGAGCGTCTCGGCGTAGTGGGCCCCGATGTCCTCCAGGCCGATCATCCGGAGGTCGGTGGTGGCGGTCGTGACCGCCACGATGGCACCGATGGACGGGATGCAGGACCCGGGGAACACGACGGCCTTGACGAAGTCGTCGACCCGCTTCGCCCGTTCGTAGCGCGCGTCGTCGATGACGATGGCCTGGAGGGCCATCAGCCCGTCCGATCGCAGGAGGTGGGCGCAGGCCTCGAAGAACGTCCGGTACTGACGCCACCCCACGGCTTCGATCATCTCGATCGATACCAGCTTGTCCCACTGGCCCTGCAGGTCCCGGTAGTCGTCGTTGCGGACCGTCACCAGATGGTCCAGACCGGCCTCGGCCACTCGCCTACGGGCGTAGGCGAACTGACGGTCCGAGATGGTGGTCGTCGTCACCCGGCAGCCGTACCGGGTGGCGGCGTGGACGGCGAAGCTGCCCCAGCCGGTCCCGACCTCCAGTACGTCGTCGTCAGGCCCCAGGTCGAGCTTGGCGCAGAGCCGATCGAGCTTGGCCACCGAGGCCTCCTCCAGCGACATGCCGGGCTGCTCGAAGTATGCGCACGAGTACGTCAGGGTCGGGTCCAAGAAGGCCGCGAAGAACTCGTCGCCGAGGTCGTAGTGGGCTTGCACGTCCGCCCGATCCTCGGCCCGGCTGTCCGCACCGCTCGGGGCGGCTGAGCGTCGGCCGGGCCGAAGTCCGCCGGGCCGCCCGAGAACGTCGGTGATCCGCCCGAGTCGCCCGGACGGGTTCGGCAGGCCACCGATGGCCGACCGGACCACCCCGACCAGGTCGTCGGCGTCCCACCACCCGGCCGCGTAACTGGTGCCGAGCCCAACGCTGCCCTGGGCCAGTACGGCTCGGTAGGCGGCCGGGTCGTGCACGGTCACCGTCACCGCCGCGGTCGTCGTCTCCTGGCGTCCGGCATCGACCGACCGACCACCGGGAAAGTCCTCGACCACGGCGATGCTCGCCCGACGGCTCGCCGCCAAGACCGCGGCCCGGGCCAGCCGTTCGCCCGCCGTCATCGGCCGCTCCGGGCTCGGGCAGGGTGCGGGTGGAATCGTTCGCCCTTGGCCCACAGCCGCGCCGCCTGCCAGTAGATGGCGGCCGACACCCGCCAGGTCATCAGCGGATACCGGACGAGGAGGGCGGACATGGTCGAGCGGTCGAGCGGTCGGCGGCGGAGCAGCAGCTCGGCCTCGAACACCGTTTGGTCGCCCCGGCGGTCGTCGACCCGGGCCCTCAGCTCGTCGCCGGGAGGGTCGAGCCGGAACCGATGGGCCAGGTCCATCGGCAAGAAAGGCGAGACGTGGAGGGCCTTGGCCACCGTTTCGTCCACCGTCCCCTCGTCGTCGGCCACGAGCGCGTAGTCGTGGCGCTCCCCCCACGGCGTGTTGGTCACCGAGGCCACCACCGAACGGACGCGTCGACCGGAGGGGTCGAAGCAGTAGTACAGGCTGATCGGGTTGAAGCACCAGCCCCAGGTCCGCAGGTTGGTCAAGAGCCGGACCGGGCCGTCGCCGGCTCCGGCCGCGCCGGCGTCGGCCAGGACCTGGCGGACGGCCTCGGCGAGGGGGACCGACGGGTCACCGAGGTAGTCAACGCGCCGGAACTGGACGGGGCGCCCGGGCCGGTCGGACCACAGTGGATGGCGGGCCAGGACCACCGACAGCTCGTCGAGGTCGAGGTAGCACATCGCCACTCGGTACTCGAAGAGGTGGGGCTGGGGTCCCGACCGGCGATGGCGGACCCGACCCTCGTAGAGGGCGCTGTGGACAGGGGCCAATGACCGACGGGAGGCGAGGGGGTCGGCGACGGTCACCGGATCGGCGCTCCCAGCTCCCGGCAGACGTCCGCCGCGCTGGAGGCGCCGTCCTCGTGGAAGCCGTAGCCCCAGTACGCGCCGCAGTACCAGGTGCGCCGGCGCCCTTGGAGGTCCTGGCGGCGGCGCTGAGCGGCCACGGCGGCCGAGTCGTAGATCGGGTGGGCATAGGTCCACGACTCGAGCACGGTGGTGGGGTCGATGTGGTCGTCTCGGTTCAGGGTCACGCAGATCTGGTGACGCGACTCGATCCCTTGCAGGCGGTTCATCCAGTAGGTGACCGTCGGCCGGCCGACCGGTTCGGTCGGCAGGTGGGCGTTCCAGCTGGCCCAGGCCGACCGCCGGCGGGGGAGCAGCGCGGCGTCGGTGTGGAGCGTGGCGACGTTGGGCTGGTAGCGGATGGCCCCCAGTACAGCGCGTTCATCCGGGCTCGGATCGCCGAGCAGAGCCAGGGCCTGATCGCTGTGGACGGCCAGGACGACGGCGTCGAAGGACTCGGGACCAGCCTCCGTCAGCACGGTCACCGACGCCGGTTCCCGCACGACCTTGACCACCTCGGCCGATCGCCGGACCCGGTCCCCCAGCCGGCGATCGATCGCTGTCACGTACCGGTGCGACCCCCCGGTGACCGTTCGCCATTGCGGCCGGCCTTTCAGCTGCAGCATGCCGTGGTGGTCCAAGAAGGCCGCGAACGTCCGGGCCGGGATGGCGGTGAACGTCGCCGGGTCGGCCGACCAGATGGCCGAGCCCAGCGGGACCAGGTAGTCGGCGACCAGTCGCGGCCCGTAGCTACCGGCCGCCACCAGATCGGCCAGCGTTCCGGGATCGTCCCCCCTCGTCAGTAGTCGACGGGCGGCCCGGTTGAACCGGAGGACGTCGGCCAGGAGCCGTTGGAACGACGGCCGCAGGGCGTTCGATGGCTGGGCCCAGAGCCCCAAGCCGTTGCCCCGGTACTCGAAGTCCCGGCCGGCCGCGGACACGCTGAAGCTCATCTCCGAGGACTGCGTCGTCACGCCAAGCTGGTCGAGGAGGCCGGAGAACAGTGGATAGTTGGGCTCGTTGTAGACGATGAACCCGGTGTCGACGTCGTAGGTCCCGTCGTCCAGTGCCACCCGGACGGTGTTGGCGTGGCCGCCCAGCCGCTCGTCGGCTTCGAACAGGGTGACTTGGTGGGTCTGGCGAAGCCAGTAGGCACAGCTCAAACCAGCGACGCCGGCCCCGATCACCGCCACGTTCACCGGTCACCTCCGACCGGCTCGTCCAGCCCGGCTCGCCGCCGGCACCAGTCCCAGAGCCGGGCCGGTTCGTCGGGCGGGTCAGGTGGGCCCGGCCACCGATGGTCGGGTCGGGCTCGGCGGTCCAGCCAGAAGGTCGCCGGCGCGTCGCCCCCGGCCCCGCCGCCGGCCAGCCAGACCGCCGTGTCGGCTCCCTGGTCGGCTCGCCGCAGGACCGGGCTGAGCATGGTGGCGAAGGCCGGCAGCCCGGTCCGCAACGCGTCGGTGTCCACCCAGCCCGGGTGCATGGCGTACGACGACACCCCGGCCCCAGGCCAGCGCTGGTCCCACTGTCGGGCCAGGGCGACCTGGGCCCGTTTGGCTTCGGCGTAGACGGTCGTCCCGCGGTAGGGGACCGGAGGCTGGTCGAGCCGACCGACGTCCAGCTGGCGGGTGTACATGCCGCCGGACGACACCCACACCACCCGGGCCGCCGCCGCTCGCCGGAGCAAGGGCTCCAGGAGGTGCGTCAAGAGATAGGGCCCGACCACGTGGACGGCCGCCGTCTCCTCCAGCCCGTCGCCGGTGATCGTCAGCTCGCGGTTCAAGACGCCGGCCGCGTGGACCACGGCGTCCAACCGGTCGGTCCGCTGGGCCACCGCGTCGGCCAGCGCCCGGACGGACGACAAGGAGCCGAGGTCGGCGGAGTGGCCGAACACCCGGGTCGACTGGGCCTCGGTCCCGACGTCGGCGACCGCCCGGCCCACCCGGACCTCGTCCCGGCCGACCAGGCCGACGCTCGCCCCGGCCCGGGCCAGGGCCACCGCCGCGGCCCGGCCGATGCCGCTGGTGCCCCCGGTGACCAGGACGACGCGACCGTCCATGGGCGGCCGTACGTCGTCGTTCCAGGACCACAGCTGCCGACGGGTGGCGAAGCCCAGTCGGGACCAGCTGGCCAGGACCGTCACCTCCAAGGCGGCGTCGATAGCCCGCCGAGTCGAGACCGAGGTGATGTTCACCCCTGCTATTTAGCACTAAATAGCTTCGGCTAAACCCCGGCGCCCCGTCCTGGAGGCCCGGACCCTACGCTCGGGGTCGTGCCGTTCTTCGCCACGCGCCCTGTTCGGCGTCCGGACGACCAGGCTCGACCCCGCAACGTGCTGATCGCCGTCGCGGCCGGCCGCGTCGCGCTGGGGGCGGTCGCCCTGCTCTCTCCGGCCGTGGTCGCTCGGCCGTGGGTCGGGGAGGACGACGGCCCCGCCACCGCCGTCCTGGGCCGGGCGCTGGGCGGGCGAGACCTAGCGCTGGGCCTCGGTCTACTACTGGCCGCCAACCACGATCGCCACCTCCGGGGATGGGCCGAGGCGGCGGCCTTGGCTGACGCCGCGGACGTGGTGGCCACCCTCTTGGCCTTCGACCGGCTGCCCCGACGGGGCCGCCTGGCCGTCCTGACCGCTGCCGGTGGTGCGGCCGCCGCCGGTTGGTGGGCAGCGGCCCGGTGTGACCCCGAACCGTCCGTCGGCGGTCGTCCGTTTCACCGCTGAGCCAGCCCTTCGAGGCCGACCGAGTAGTCGAGGCGCACTTCGTCCAGGCCGTCGAGTGAGTCGTCGATCGTCCGCAGGAAGGCGGCCAGCCGGCGCCCGGCCAGCGCCGGCCCGTGGTGTGCGGCATACCAATCCCGGGGCCGGAGCCGTCCGTCCCTCCCGCCGTCCAGGCAGTCCCGAACCGCATCTGGGAGGTCGTCCGGCGTCGAGAAGAACGCGCCGGTCATCTCGTTGACGTAGTGCCATCCGCCGAGGATCTCGTGGTTGACGACGACCGGCGTGTCGAGGGCAAGAGCTTCCGCCAGGATGCGCGGCGAGGGGTCCAGGCCACTCGGGACGAAGGCGAAGCGGGCCCGCCGAACCCGCTGCAACAGCTCGGCCCACGGCAGTAACGGTTCGACGGTCACGTGGTCCTTCAGTCCGTCGGGGAGGTCCGGAAGTTCTTCACGGCCGACGAGTAGTCCGCGAAGGCCGAGTGTGCCGCAGAGGACCGGCAGGCACTGTCGGGCCAGCTCCCAGTTCTTCGCCACCTCCTTCCACCGACCGGCGTCGCAGACGTAGACGAAGTCGACATCGAACGAGCGTTCCGCTCCGGCTGGTGCGGTCCCGCCGCCCAGCTGTCCGACGACGTCGGCATCGGTGAAGTCGGACTGTGGCAGCCGGATGGCCGGCACGCAAGCCGGAAGGAACTGCTCGGGTCGGCGAAAGCAGTGGCACCAGGCGATGCACGATTGGCTCACGTCGGGCGGTCGGATCGGCCGCCCGTCCGGGCCCGGCTCGCCGGTGGCGCGGCACCGGGGAAAGTCCAGGTAGCTGGTGAACCCCACCAGGCGGACCCGAGCCCGCAGGTACTCGAACATCTCGATCTGCGCACCCGTCCGGATCGGTCCCGTCACCGCGACGTAGTCCAACGGCGCGCCGGTCGAACTCGTGAGCGCGACGAACGGCCATCCGAGCGAGCCTTGTCCCACCTGTGCCAAACTACCGACGAAGTCCGACCACTTCGCCAGGAAAACTCATCAACAGGCGCGAGCCTGGAGGAGGCGGAGATGAGCGACGAGCGACGCCCGGTGGAGGACTTGCCCTCTGGTCGGAGCGAGGACGTGGCAGCAGCCCGTGAGGGTCTCGAGGAGGGCGTCAAGCGCCCCCCGACCCGGTCGACGGAGATCCCGGATTCGGAGATCGAACGTCTGAAGACACGGGTCAGCGACCAGCCGACGCCCACCCAGATCGAGTTCCCCCAGGGCCCCGGAATCCCGACGCTGATCGAACATCCCCAGGGGCCCGGCATCCCGACGCTGATCGAGCAGCCCCAGGGGCCCGGTATTCCCACCCGGGTCACAGAGGTCGAATCCGATGCCGAGACCGAGTCCGACACCGAGACCGAGTCCGACACCGAGTCGGACGCGGAGACCGAGTCGGACGCGGAGACTGAGTCCGATGCTGAATCCGATGCTGAATCCGATGCTGAATCCGATGCTGAATCCGATGCTGAATCCGATGCCGAGTCGGACGCCGAATCCGATGCCGAGTCGGACGCCGAATCCGATGCCGAGTCCGATGCCGAAGGCGGCGAAGGCGGCGAAGGCGGAGAAGGCGGAGAAGGCGGCGAGGGTGGCGAGGGTGGCGAGGGTGGCGAAGGCGGCGAGGGTGGCGAAGGCGGCGAAGGCGGCGAAGCCGGTTCGTTGATCGGCGACCGCTTCGCCGACGTCGAGCAGATCGAACGAGAGGGTCAGATCGCCGTCGAACGGTTGGGCGGGATGGCGCGAGAGGAAGCGACCGAGTAGCCGGGCCACCCGAGACCGAGATCGCCATGGACCGTGACCGGTACCCGACGGCCCGGCAGCAGTTGCAGTCGCTCATTCGCCGAGAAGGGTTCCTCTACGCGGACGAGCAGCAGCGGATCACGAACCGTTTGGGTCGGCCGGGCCAGTGGATGTTGTACCTGTGGCCGATCACCCTGACGGGCCACGGCTCGGCGGCGTTGGCGGACGAGATGTTGCGCCTGGTCGAACCGTTCGAGAGCACCCAGCTCGCCGCGCACGGGTTCGGTGCGGTCCCACTGATGACGGCCATGGTGATGGCGGGTGGCGGTCGCTACACGGGTCTGGTCGTGCGACCGGAGCGAAAGCGGCACGGGGCCATGCGTCGGATCGACGGGGCGGCCGATCGGTCGAAACCGGTCATCGTTGTCGACGACTCGTTGAGCTCGGGGACGTCGTTCCAAGCAGCGTGCCGGGCGTTGGAGGACGAGGGCTACGAGGTCGAAGGAACGGCCTGCCTCGTCGACTTCCCGTCGCGTGGCGGCCGGGAACGGGCCGAGGCGCTCGGTTACCGGGTGGCTACTGCGTTCGACGTCTGGGACGACCTGCGGATGCGTGGACCGGCGCCTGCGCCGGCGTACCGGCACGAGATCCCGGAGCGGTGGGCGGCGGACGCCGTTCCCGACGGCCTGCATCCGGCGGTGGCCGCTCGACGGGTGGTGGAGCATTTCGTGGCCACCGGCGACGTCTTGCGGCCGCCGGTGGCGTTCGATCGGACCGAGGACGGCCGGGGTGGGACGTTCGTCAGCCTGCGGCGCCGGCTCGACGATCACCGGCTCGGTCGTCGGGGTTTCTGGCACTTCGATCCGGCCGACGCCGATCCCCAGCGCGATCTCGTGCTCGCCAGCGTCCAGACGGTCCGTTCGCTTCCCGAGCCGCTCGCCGAGGCCGACGTGGCCGGGCTGAAGATGGGAGTGACGTTCTTCGGACCGCTCGAGCTGGTTGCGCCGACCGAGCTCGACTTCTCCCGGTACGGGATCGTCGTCCGCAGCCGGGTCCAGCCTCGCCGCCGAGGCGGCGCGCTGCCGAACACGCAGTACTTCACGAGCACCCAGGAGCAGTACCGGCACGCCCGGTGGACCAACGCCCGGCTGTTCGACGTCGAGGAGCACGACGTCTTCCGGCACGAGCTGGTCAAGCGGGTGGAGCCGGGCGAGGAATGGCCGCCGTATGGCACTGCGGTACTACCGGGGGACGACTGGTCGGACCGGCCCGACCTCGGCGACCGCCTGTTCGACCGCCTCGAGCAGGTGCTCGGCACCACGGGCCGGCCGACGACCGAGACCGTTCCGCTCGACGACCTGGCACACCCGGTGAGCGGCGTGGCGGTCACCCGGTACGGCCTCGGTGGCCCCCGATGCTTCGTGGCGCCCGGCCCCGACGTGGACGCGGCCTTTCTGGCGGCGGGGCGGGCGGTGACTGAGTGGCGCGAGGGTGGGTCGGCCGGGATCGACGCCGACGCGGACGACGCCACTGCGGTCACGACGTTTGCCGTGACCGTGCTGCACAGCCCCGAGCGCCTGGACGGACCGCCGGCTGCGGTCGCCCGGAAGCTGCGCCGCGGCAAGGACGCGCTGGCCGTTCAGCAGGGCACGGCGTCAGCGATCTTCCTGGAGTCCGCGGTGGTCCACCACGACTGCACCAAGGAGGAGCTGGCGTTGGCGTTGATGGCCGAGGCCGGCACCGTCGAGGGCCCGGTCAACTGGACGACGTACAAGGCGGCCACCTGGGTCCGGGGGGCCGGGGGTGTCGTGCCGGTCGACGGAGGTGGCTGCCGGCGGGCACCGGGATCGGCGGTCGGCCCGGACGATCTCCCCCTGATCGTCGGCCACCTCCTCGGACGGCTCGACGACCACGGCTGGCCGGCGTACGGCCTACGGGCGCTCGACGGGACGTACGTCCGGGAGGGGACGGCCGCCCGCTGCCTGCACGCGCTGCGTGTCCTCGACGATGCCGGTCGCCTCACCGGTACGACGGCATGGCGGACCGCCGCCCGCGACGGCGTCGACTACGCCCTCGGCCATCTCGGCCCGGATGCCGAGCGCCCGGCATTGCAGGTGCCCGGGCACGGCGGCGGGACGATCGCCGAGTCGTACCTTCTGGGCTGCCTCGCCGGGATGCCCGACCTCGTCGGGACGCCGACGGCGGCGGCTCTGGCAGCCAAACTCTGGTCGTGCATCGGTGACGACGGGTGCGTTCTGCCGCCCGGCGTCTCGAAGTCACGCGCCGACAACGACCTGTTCCCGGGGGTGGTCCTGTTCAACCTGGCGCTGTACGGGCTGGCGATCGACGACGACCTGGCGATCGACTGGAAGACGGTCTGTGAGTGGTACCGGCGTCGGGCGGGCCTGGTCCATCCGTGGCGCCTCATGGCGTGGCACGCCCAGGTCTGGGGACTGGTCGGTGACCTGACCGGGGACCTGGGGTACCACCAGGTGGCCGTCGACCTGGCGGACTGGATGGCGGCTCGTCAACTGCGAGTGGACGGGAGCTTCTTCACCGGGATGGGCACCGGCGGCCCCGGTTTCGATACCGCGTTCAGCGCCGAAGGCGTCGCCGCCGGGTGGCGGTCGGCCGTCCTGCTCGGCGACGACGACCGGGCGGCCCGCCTGGCCGACTGCTGGCGATCGGCGATGGCGTTCACCGACCGGCTGGTGTTCCGACCCGAGGACACGTACTGGACGGCCCGACCCGAACGGGTCCTCGGTGGCGTCCGGGCGTCGTTGACCGGCTCGTCGCTACAGGTCGACTACACCGGACACGCCGTCCAAGCCCTGCTCGGCGGCGTGCGAGCCCTCGAGGCCGAGCGGCTCGGAGGCGATCGGTGACCGAGTCGGTGGGGATCTTGGCCCCGGCGATGGCCGCCGCCCGGAACGTCGAGGGTTTTTCGGTCGTCGTCCTCGAGGAGTTCCTCGCTCCGCCCGCCCTCGACCGCGTGCGCCAGATCGCGCTGACGTCCGGCGGTCGGTTCGTCCCGACGAGGGTGTTGCAGTTGCCCGGCGGAGAGCCCGGTGTCGACGTCAGTCAACGACGGTCCCTCGTGTTGCACGACCCTGATCCCTGGGTGGTCGACCTCTTCCGGGACGAGCTCCTCCGGGTCCTTCCCGACGTTCTCGCCAGGATGGGCCGTCCGCCGGTCCGGCCGTCGGCGATCGACGTCCAGATGGCGGTGACCGAGGACGGCGGTCACTTCCGCGGCCACGTCGATTCGACCGACTCGGTGCTCAGTGACCGGCGGCTGGCCTTCGTGTACTTCTTCTACCGGGAGCCGAAGTCGTTCAGCGGTGGCCGGCTACGCATCGTCGAGCGGCTGGCCGGCGACGGGCGGGACCGGACGGCGGCTCGCGTCGACGTCGTCCCGGCGCAGAACCGGATGGTCTGCTTCTCACCGCGCTTCGTTCACGAGGTCGCCGAGGTCTCGGTCCCGTCCGGCCGGTTCGAGGACGGGCGGTTCACCGTCAACGGCTGGGTGCGGTGGTGAACCGGACCGAGGGGTAGTGCCGGCGTACGCCGTCGTCCTGGCTGACCAGCCGGACCATCTCGTCCCGGCGTCGTCGCGACCTCAGCTCGCGGTCGATCTCGACGTCCTCCCGCACGGCTCCGCCTGGTGCCGGCTGGAGGGCGCCACCGGACTGCCGGCCGGGCTGGCCGTGCCCGTCTCGGTGCACCATGACGCGTGGACGGCGTGGGTGACCCATCCTGGCCACGGGGCGTGCCTGCCGTACCTCCTCGACGAGCGATCGGTCGCGGCCGTGGAGGTCACGGCGCCCGACTGCCCGGTACTGGCACCCCTCGACCCCTTGACTCGATGGCGGCTGATGGCGGCTGGGGTACTGACCCGTCCCGGGTGGCCGCACAAGGTGGCGACCGCTTGGGACGCCATCGTCGGCGAGGCCAACGACCGGCTGGTCCGGACCGGCCACGCCGTCGTGCCCGGGGTGCTCGAACCACTGCATCTCGGTGCCCTGCGCCGACGCGGGCGCCGCCTTGCCCGTGGGGTCGCCGACGGGACCGTCGGCGTGGACGGTCCTTCGCGAAGCCCGACGGGCGTGGTCGTCTGGGACGACCCGATTGCCACCTTCTTCCACCACCAGCTCACCGGCCTCGTCACGAGGGTGACCGACCGGCCGGTCGCGGCCGCCCGCGGGGGGATCGCATTGCACGGTCCGGTGTTCGGCCTCGGCCTCGGTGCGGGTGGTCCGGCGGAGGTCGGGGGGTCGGTTCCTAGCGATCGGCTCGATCGTCCTGACGACGGGTACTGGCTTCAGGTCCTCATCGACGCGTGGCCGGAGCCCGATCGTCAGTCGTCGTGGCGGCCAGAGTGGACGGGCCCCCGAGGCCGGTGCCGAGCGGAGCTCGTGCTCTGTGACGGCGTCCTGGCCGCCGGAGGGGGGAAAGCATTTGGCGAGCCCCCCGTCTCGGCCGGCGACGATCCGTACGCGGTCTTCCTGGCGCTCCACTACGTCGCGGTGTCCGGAGCCGACCCCCGGGACGTTCGGGTCGCAACCCCCGCCAATGGGTAGGGGAGCGTCATGCAATTACTCAGCGAGCTCACGGTGTCGGCGATCGAACGGATCGAGTCGGCATCCGGCCTCGATCCGGTGAGCACCAAGGTGCGCGGGGTAGTGCGACGACTGTTGCCGGATGGGCCGATCCGCGATCTGGCCAGTGGCGTGCCCGTCGGGCACCCGGCGCATCCGATGTTGGTCGTGGCCCCGTTGGGCCTGTGGTCGGCCGCGCTCTTGCTGGACAGCACGGATCGAGCTGAGGCGGCCCGGTTCCTCGTTGGCGCTGGGGTGCTGGCCGCCGGGCCGGCCGCGGTGGCGGGGTGGTCGGATTGGTTGGACACGGCCGACGCGGAACAGCGGGTCGGGTTGGTCCATGCCGCCCTCAACGGAATAGCCATTGGGGGCTTCGCTGCTTCGTGGTGGAGTCGTCGCCACGGCGGTAGCGGTCGGGCTCTGTCCGGTTTCGGTGCGGTCATGATGGCCAGCGCCGGCTGGCTCGGAGGCCATCTGGCGTACGCCATGGGGGTTGGCGTCGACACCAATGCCTTTGGGGGTGGCCCGACCGAGTGGACGAAGATCACCGGCCTGAAGAGGTCCGCCGCCGATCTGCGCCTCGGCTCGGCCGGGCGCGTAAGGGTCGTGGTTGTCAAGACTGATGAACCGCAGCCGGACACCACCCGCGTCCTGGCCGACCGCTGCAGTCACCGCGGCGGCCCGCTGTCCGAAGGGCGGCTGGTCGACGGGTGCGTCGAATGCCCTTGGCACGGAAGCCGGTTCGACCCGGCGACTGGCGGGGTTCGCCGTGGACCGGCTACGTCGGCACAGCCCACCTACGAGGTACGGACGGACGACTCCGGCATCGAAATCCGCCGCACCGAACGGCGTGCCCTCCGCAAGAACATCGCCTGACCAGAAGCGGGCCTAGGCGTGATCCAGCTCACCGGATGGGCGATCCGACGGACCATGCGTCGCGGTGGTGGAGCGGTACAGGAACCCCATCAGGCGGGGGCAGCGCCTCCAGCCGTCTCCAGGCCGCCACGTCGGAGGGCACCCGCCACCTTGTTGGCGATTCCGAACTCGTTCACTATCCGACCGATGATGATGCCGCCACCGTGGACGTGCAGCTTCGTCGCGCCCGGCAGGTGTTCCACGCGGACATGGCACGTAGAAAGGGCCGAGGTCTCGACCTGGATCGTCTCTTTGCCTGTTTTCGGCTCGACGGTGTACTTGTCTCCGAGCTGCTGACGCAGGCTCTGGACGACTTCTCCAACGCTCACGTCCGCTCGGTTGACGGTGACACTGGGCATTCCTTCATCCTCTCTCTGACGGGTTGGTGCTACTCAACCTTCCCACCCGCGGCCCGGCGCGGGGTAAATCCCCTCGCATCCCCTGACGCTGTCCTCGCATGTGCTGAGCGAGGCCGCCGGTGCAGAGGGCGTCAGAGCCCAGCGTCTCCACGTTCGAGGATCTGGTGGACCTCTGTGGCCAACCCCGCGCCGGGGATCTCCACGCGCTCGCACCGATCGCACGCCCGGATGAGGGTCAGCAGCACCGCGACGGGCGGCCCGTCGAGAGTGGCGTGGTAGAAGTCGCCACCGGGGCGGACGAACTGCTCGCCAAGGTCGACCAGAAGTTGAGCACGCTCGAGGAGGATCGAATCGACGCGTAGCCCACTCGGTAAGAGCGCCGCCTCGACCGAACGGCCTGTCACTGTTCCTCGTAGTTCGAACAATGCCGCCCCTCCGTCCATGCAACCGGCATACCACAGCCGCAATGTTCGACGAGAGGGCACGATGGGTAGCAGACGAGGAGTAGCGCTGTCGCTGACGTTAGGAGTAGCTATGGCCCTAGACCCCAGCCACTCGTCCGGCGAGGGCGATATTCACTCGTCGTTTGGCGCTTCCCCTGACGCCGTCGCGGCGGCCAGAACGTTTGCCACGCGGGCCATCGACAGTACGGGGTTCAGCGCCGAAGACGTTGCCTTGGTGGTCACCGAGCTGGCCACCAACGCCCTGCGACATGCTGGATCGAACTTCGATGTTCGCTTGACGTGCCATCAGGTGCTTCGGGTCGAGGTGAGCGACGCCAGCCCGCACCTACCGTTGAAGCGGGAGATCCAGCTCGACGTGCCCGGCGGTCGAGGGCTCCAGATCGTCGAGGCGGTGTCCTCGGCTTGGGGCGCCGAGCCGGTTCCTGGCATGGGCAAGCGCGTATGGGCGGAGTTCGGCTCGGGCTGCCTCGAAAGCCCCTGGGGGACGAGCTAGCCGGACCGGCGGAGCGGAGGGTCGCCAACCCAGACCTCTCGTAACGGCCATTTCAATCCACCGCTGCCCAGCCGGACCTCGTTACGGTCGACTCATGGCGATGACGAAGTGTCCCGGTTGTGGCCTGCTGGTGATCCATTCCGAAGGTCCAGCGGAGGTCGAGCTGAACCGATCGACCCAGCCACCCGCCCTGTTGGTCGGCGGCCGGCCCGTTCACCACTGTCGGCAGGTCCGCGACACGTAGGGGTTGTTTGCGCCCGCGCTCGGCTGCGCGCTAACGAACCCCCATCCTCGTCAGGAGCAAGGCCAGCGGTCCGATGGCGACCGTCCCGAGTGAGGCCAGCCGTCGAACGCTCTTGAAGCGGCGGAACTGGAATGCCAAAGCGCCAGTTCCGCCCATCACGATGACGGTGGCCAACATCTTGGCTTTGCGGCTCGGCTCGTCGGCGACTGAGGCGGCCATGATCAACTCGACCGCTCGTCGCGGTCGCCGTTCATCGGCAGGGCCTTTCCTGCCGCTCGCGGCGCTTCCTCACGGTCGTCAGGAAGGTCTTCCTCTTCGGCTCCCATGTCGTCGAACTCGTCGACGATCTCTAGGTCCTTGGCCGCCGTGGCACCGAACGCCTGGTCCTGCGGATCTTTCGTGGGTTGCTCGGGTGCCATGGGCTCTCCGATCTGTTGCTGCACCGGCTATACCCCACGTCAGATCGGCTCAGACCACCCTGCGCCGACACGGCGTCAGGCCGAATCGGTCCGGCACCGGTGGGGATGGAACCCGATCTTGGGTTACCTCAGATTGGGCATCACAGGAGGTAGGGGAAAAGCATCTTCGTCCGGCGCTTGTACTCCGGGTATTCCTGCGGAAACTGTCCGGTGAGGTATCCCTCCTCGACCTTTGCGCAGTAAGCGAAGTAAATCCCAGCCAGCCCGACCAGCACGAGCCATGCCCATCCGAGCGCCACCGCCGTGCCGATGCAAGCGATCAGGAGGCCCGAGTAGATGGGGTGGCGTACCAGACGGTAGGGGCCGCTGGTGACCAGCTCGGGGTAGTCCTTCCGGGTCATAGGCATGCCCCAGTTCCCGGCGATGTTGACCCGAGCCCAGACTGCGAAGGCCAATCCCGACATCACCAGCACCAACCCGACAACCCCCAAGATCACATCGCTGTTGCGGTCCGAACCTCGGAAGGCGCCGATGCGCAGCAGCACGAGGACGATGACGGCGATCGCCGCCCGTATCCACAGCTCCTTGGACCACGCCACGTGCCCGCGCTTCGTGCGGATGGCCGCGACGATCCAGTACAGCCAGAAGAGCCCCCAGACCGCAGCCAGGAAGATGTTGACGACGGTCATCAGCTCCCAGCCTGTCACCACGCCGGCATCGGTCGGCTATCGGAGCAAGCAGTCGGCGCTGGCGCATCAAGTGGGCCGAGCTCTTCTACGGGCCTCTGATGGTCGAAAGATCGCTCAGAACCGCCGGCGGTTCGTCATCTCGCCCAACGTGGATGGCATCTCGCTCACCGTTGTCGCTCGAAGAGCTACAACCCCGCTCGGAGAAGGCCTACTGAGGTGCCGGAGGACGCGGGTTCGATTCCCGCCACCTCCACCACTCGTAACTGGATATGTATGCAGTTCAGTGACTTGTCATCGGCTAAGTCCACCTGATCAGGAAGCCAGTAGGACGCCGGCCAGCTCAAGGCGCTCAGCTCACCGGTCGTCTCGTCACCCTGACGGCAGAGCCGACAATCAGTCCGACGCCGGAATGACCCGACCGATCTTCCGCCCCTCGAAGCCCTCAACTGCGTCCCACAAGTGCGCCGGCACGGCAGTTGGCCGTCCGCTCGAAGGATCGAAGGTCACGAGGACGACGGAGCACAGCGCAAGCAACCGATCATCCGCGTCCCGCCACAGGGCTTGTTCCAGGGTGAACGAGCGGTCAGATCGACTCAGTGCCCGGACGCCGCAGTGAAGTGCCTCCCTGGGGAACACCTCTGCATCAACTCGGACGGTGACCTGCCTGACGATGGGACGAACACCGTCATTGGTGAACGTCTCTCCTTCGGAGAACCCGATGCCCTCGGTGAGGTAGTGAGTCCACGCCCGGTAGACCATCTCGGTTATCTGGATGTAATCCACATGACCGTCGCCACCAGGGTCGGGGGCACGAATGGCTTCGACCCATGGGTACAGCGACCGTGCGAACGGCACTTCACTAGATGACGCAGTCACGTTCCCTCAGTTCTCTGACGATCCGATGTTGCAGGGCCCACGCAAGCGCGGCACCAAGGATGGTACGGATCAGCAGGATGCCCTTGGCTAGGTCGGCGCGAACCTTGTCCCGCTTCAGGACCACCTGCCCCCGAGACTTGCCCGAGACCTTCTTGCGGCGCCGCTTTCCGTCCGGTCCGGGTGACAGTTCGACAAACGCATTACCAGTGCCCATCTCCAGCCCGGAGAACCCGTCCATCGCCTCGCCCTGATCGACGATCAGCCCTGCCACCCTCCTGGTTGTTTGGCTACCAGTTGGGTCACTGAGCGGGTCATGCTTAGGGTCTGTAGGCCAGGTCGACCCTCCGACCTGGAACTTTGGTGGAGGTGATGGGACTCGAACCCACGAACCTCTTGACTGCCAGTGCCCGGCGCCCTCCGACCACGTCCGCACCGTCCGGCCCGGTCCTGGTCAGATGGCCTCTCGACCCTCGCTGGGAGGCTCGTCATGACGGCCTGTCCGGGGTCATCCGGGGTCGTCTGTGACCGCCTTGTGACCCAGCCGACCGGTCCACCGCGAGCACCCGTACGCCTCCACAGCGATGACCTGGGGTTAAACTTCCTTTGTGAGCTTTGGAACTGAGCCGGTCTCCGCCCATGACGTGGCTCCGAAATCGGGAACCGTCTGCTGTCTCTGGGCGAGGTCAAGCTTCACAAGCTTTTGTACTACTGCCAGGGCTGGCACCTGGCATGGACTGGCGTGCCCCTCTTTTCCGAAGAGATCGAGGCGTGGGCCAACGGGCCCGTGGTGGCCGAGCTCTGGCGCGACCGGAAGCACGACAGGGCCCGGCCAGAACCCCGCGACCTCGACGCCTCGATGCTGGGCACCGTGGGGTACGTCGTCTCTCGTTACGGGTCCTTCTCGGGTACCGACCTGATCCGGCTTACCCACAACGAGGACCCGTGGCGGGACGCAGCGGAGCAGGCGGCGCTCGATCAGTGCGCGATGAAACCATCGGTATCAAGGAGCTGCAGTCGTTCTTCGAGAAGCAGGACGCCAAGACGTCAGACGCAAGGCGCCTCCTGAGTAACCCGGCAGCGCGCCAACGGCAAGAAGGCGCCTCTACCCGCACGACTGCACAACCGGCAGGGGTCGACAATCTCGACTCTCTGCGTGCGCTGGTTCATTCCTAGGCCTCCCGGTGGCGTCGAGAGAGTGGGAGCTTCGGCGCTTTGAGCTGTGCTTGAAGGACTGGATGGCGGCCGACTATCCGACAGTAGAGATGCTGGGCCTTGCCGTTCAGTGGGCGATCTCCCGCTCGATTGACCCATACCGTGATGCGACACGGGTCATCAATGGGCAACCGAGCCATTGGGTTGCTCTCGTGCCCGTCCCGCCCGGGTGCCACGACCAGGTGTGCGCAGAGTTCGACATCCTCGAGGAAGACCACGTGGTGGAGTGCGACGGCATCACGACCCTGACTGCCAGCGCTCTCGGCAGGTTCTGAGGCGGCCCGCCGCCCCGACCCACGCCGGCCATGACGAGCGGACGCGGGCCGGGACGACCAGCCAAGTGGGCCACGGCGGTCGGAGAGTGACGCCGGGCACACGATCTATTCGGCGGCGAGCCCCCGGTGCCGCTGTAGGGCGTCGCGGTAGAGCCGCTCGAAATGGGCCTCATCGGCCGCCGTCAGGTGGGGAGCCGTGATCATGGTCGCCATCCCGTCGACCCGAACCTGGACGACGGGCCAGCTACGCCAGTGCACGGCGTCCTCGATCTCTTCGAGCGCCTCCCGCTCGTCGGGGTCGAGCCGGAGGGCGAGGTCGTCGACGACGAGCCGGTCGGGGTCGGTGGCCATTGGACTACTCGTGGTATGTGGCCTTGGCGACCGTGCCGGCCGACCCGCCGGTCGGGAGGATCGTCGACTGCACCTGGTACGACCTCGATGCCTCGGAACGCCACGCCCTCGAACGTCTCCACGAACGTTTCGTAATCATTCGTCGCGTCGAGCGTCGAGTCCCGGACCACGCCGAGGTCGAGGCGCCCACCGTCGAGGAACTGGAAGCTCCCCTCGGCGTACGAGCAGCCACGCCGAGCTGGAAGGCGCCGGTGCCCGACTGCCCGGGCCACTGCGCCGACGGCGGCCGATCGTCCCAGCAGGCCGAAGAACTGGTTCGTGATGGCGCCGACCCGCCCGTGCCGTAGGTCCCGGCCTTCACGCCGTCCAAGCGTCCAGATGATGTTGATGCCCCGGACCTTGAACCAGTCCTCGATCTGGGCGTCCTCGATCGGCCAGCACGTTCATGGCTGCCGGCGTTGTCGTGCGCCGATCTCCCGCGCCATGTCCGACTCGGATCAGCGACCTTCGCCCAGTCCGGGAAGACGGCCGTCGAAGCTGGCCGCTCCGCGGGATGCGGTGGCTGTAGCGGTACTGGCTCGATCAGCAGGTCGGCCGATGGCCAGGATGTCCCTGGTGGCGCCGAGGTACTGCTGCGGGCACGACCTGCTTGGTCGACGCTGTACATCAGCGTCAGCAGCTCCAGCTCGGCCTCCCGAGCGGCGACGGCGATCGGCCACCTCGGTGTTCGCCGCGATCTGCTCGGGAGCGAACCGGCCCATCATGTTGCCGAACTGCAACCGAGTCGGGATGGCGTTGACGTAGACCAGCTGCTCGGCGCCGCAGGCGACGGTCCTACACCGGCTTGGTTGCGCCGGCCGGGTTGGCGTCGGTTGCCTCGGTCCAGACCGAGGTCGCCGAGCCGAGGCCCGCCGGCGGTGTCGCCTGCAGGCGACGGCACGCCGATGTCGGGCGGCGACACGAACCGGAGACCACCGCGGTCGGCCTGGAAGCCGGGCAGCGCGTCCCGCAGCGGGCGGTCGGCACCCGCCCAGGTCGGCACCGCTGTAGTCGACGTTCACCGGCAAGCAGACGCCACCGGACGCCACGACGGCCTGCGGGCTGCAGACGGCGGCGATCTTCTCGGTGTTGGCGAACGCTGTCGCCCCGAGCCGGCGGCCGTCGGTACGCGTCCCGCCAGTCCGCCCGGGCGATGATCTCCCGGCGAGGACGACCCTCTGTCCTGACCATCCGCTCCAGGGCCTCGACCGTCAGCTCCGCCAACATGGCCTTCGAGGTCAGTGGCGTCCCCGCCGGCACCCCAATGCCGCCGTAGCCGGCCACGAACTTCACGCCGCTGCCGGTTCGGGGCGCGGCTTCGGGCGACGGGCGAGCCGACCACGCCGCCGGGACATGGCCGCGGCCTCGCCGGCCCGAGCGGCGATGCCGTTCCGGCGCCGCTCCAGCTCGCTGTTCAACCGGCCGGCGGCGATCTCCAATTGGTCACACTGCATCACGCTGTCAGCGTCGACCGGGCCCGCGGCCAGAGCGTCGTGGGCTTGGTAGGCGGCGGCCAGGTACTCGTTGAGGGCACCTTCGCCGAGGCTTGCGGCACCAACACTGGCGGCGACGATGGCTCGGATATTGTTCACACGCAGGTCTCCACGATCAGGCCGGGGGTGTGTCCATTGTCTGGGTAGCCGGAAGACCTGTCGATGACCCGATGCCCCCCGATTCCGCGTCGGTGGCGGGTAACTTCGCCGCTATCGCCTCGGCCTTGGCCCGGTCGAACACGGCCAGTCGGTCACGCCTGTTCGCCACGTCGCTCCCGAGATGCCGAGTCCCTTCAGACCTCGCCCAACGGCAATCCGTCGTCTAGGCACTGCTTGGCGTGCCGCTCAGCTCGACCTGACGCGTCGCCAAGTCGAGCATTCGCTTGTCCTGCTCCCTCCGGTTCACCTGGCTCCCCTCGGTTCGTTGAGGTGTCCGCACTTCGAGCACCTGACGGCGCCGACCCGGCCAAACTCGTCCTCGCGGTAGCCCTCCTCGAACTCGAAGTTCCTTCGGTGCATCCGAGTCCAGCACCGCATGGCGCCGCCGGGGTCGTCGGTGACGACCACCATGCCGAGGTCGCGGAATCTGTTCAGGATGCGCCGGTCAGTCGGTCATCGACCCCGGTCACCTCGACCACCTCTCGGACCGTGACGCCCTGGCGGGCTGTGCGAAGCAGGCCGAGCACCGCTTTCTCGCGGCCCGAGGCCCATGCTCACTGACGCCTCCCGGGTGGCTGGTATCCGGGCGGAGCCCCACGATGCGGCCAGGCCGCCAACCGCCGGACGGGTCCGGGCGCGGCTGACCGGCCGGCACGACCGGCACCGCCAGCCCGTTCGGCGCCGGCTTCGGAAGGGTAGGAGGGGTTCGGCCGTACGGGACGTGGACGACCCGGTCGCGGTCGGCCTGTCCGTCAGGGTGGCCACCACCATCGCGATGCTGATGCCCGTCGTCGTGCCGGAGCTGGCGTGGTCGATTCTGACCGCGAACCGCGCCGTCTCACGAGCTTACCGATTCCAGCTCGCGAGAGTCGTCGTCGTCAGAAGCGTGATCCCCCGATCTCGATGCACCGTGCAGGCCCTGCCAATCGTTGATCCCCGAACCGAGAACACGTACTCCGCACCGCACCCCGCGCGACCGAGCTGCTCGTCAACATGCCGCCTGTGAAGTCGAACACCAACTTCGCCCGCCGTACCGCGTGAGTGCACCACGCCTGCTGACGTCCACCAGCGAACCGGTTGTCCTATCCGCTCAGTGTCACAGCGTCGATCACACCTGCACCGCCGCCCCGCTCCAGGTGTCCGACGCTGAGCAGTAGCGTCCCTGCGATGCCGACGTCGAGCCGAGACGTACTGCCGTCGGACCGCTCCAGCACCCTGTAGTTACCGACGCACGCCCGAAGATCCTCGGTCGTCAAGCTGTCTTCGCCCTCGCCCACTCGCACGAACGAGCCGTCGTACTCGCCGCAGGAGCTGTTCCTGGCCGCCTCCACCGCCGCCGGTCCACCAGGTGCGCCCGACGAAGAGAGTTCGCCTGTCGGACTTCTCGCGGTCTCCCACCGCTGTGGCGGGTGCTCGCGAGCCGCCGAACATCACACCAGTCACTGTCCTTACCTTGCCCAGGCGCTGATGATGCGCCCCACAACCGTTCGTGTTTCGCTGTCGCCACACCGCCAGCTCGTCCACGATCAGTAGGCCTGTCCCGAAGCCGACCCGTGCCCGCTGCTCGATCGACAAACGCGCCGTTGCCCACGTACGTGCGCCACACTTCACCAACGAGCCCAGTCCGTTCGTTCCACGTACCCGCATCGTTGTCAGACGATAGCGCCTTCCTCGTCGAGCGTAGCCGAACGGCTTCTCGGGCGCTTCGTGAGAAGCAGAACAACCACTTGAGCGCCGTCGCCGGTCTGCCGAACCCTCGCCGCGAGCCAGTAGTGTTGCGAGGCCGCCGCCGGTCCAGCACGCCCTCACGTTGTCGTGCTGCTCGCAGCGCCACCTCACCAGCGCTGCCGTTCTCCAGACCAAGTGCTCATCAGCCGCATGCTTCGTCGTCACGCGTCCTCCTCACGTCGATTCGCGCGCCGCCCCGATGCCCCGCTCCAGCACCGCCACCCTGTTCGAGCAGTGCGCCAACGTCTCCTCCCCACCGCGCGCACTGGTGAGCGCCAGCTTCGCCCGCCATCGCGTCAACCCAGCTCTGCGCGCCCGCCGCGTGTGTCCACTCGCGCCGCCCACAGGCACACGCCTGACGCCCTTGCGTCACCACCTTCAGATGTGGCGTGAGCAGCCTAGCGCCTCCCCGCGTAGCGTGCAGGCGCCGTGTAACGCTGCTCGATCCACGCCGCGCCCTTGCCTCGTTCCTACGTGTCGCAACGCCCTCATCGTGAAGCTCGTAGCTCCGTGAACGAGCACAGAGTGTGCCCCGTGCCAAGTGATCGCTCTGCGCCCGCCATCAGCACCGTCCCAGTCAAGCTACCGTACTCCCGTGCGCGCATGTAGTTCACATGCGCTACAACTGGTCGTGCCAGCATCGCCACCGCGCTGTGCCGCGTTGTCCAGCTCGTGATGATCTGCCGCAACAAGCCCTTACCGCCAGCTCGCACACCAGCGCCACCACACCTGCTCGTCGTCCGCTCTATCTGCTGTCCAGCAGCAAGCCGTAGCACGTGCCGCCGCCGTAGCCGCCCTGCGCTCGCTTGCTGCCCGCCGCCATCAGCCCGCGATCACCGCTCGCTCGTACTGCTGACGCGCCGAGAATTGCCTGATCAACGTCTTCGTCTCGTCGTGTCGTGTCGATGTCCGCTCCACGCCATCTAACTTCGTTCCCTTCCCGAGCCGCTGCACCAGCTCTCCTGCAATCAATCCCGCCAAGCGTCCAGCGTAACCACCAACTGCTCGCCTCGCCGCCTTCAGCACGCCAGCGCCTCGCCAGCCCTATGCTCGATGCCGTGCTGCCGCTCTGCCCTTCCCGTAACGCCACCAGCTTGATCTTGTTGCCCGCAGTAGCGATGATCGCCACTCCTGCATGTTCAGCCCAAGCCGCATCTGCTCGTTTGCTACCCTGAGTACCCACTGCCTTCGCAATGCCATGCCACACCCTATCGCTGTACGCCGCTGTAGCAAGCGTAACAGTGCAGTAGAACATCGCTTTCAGAATGTGCTCGATACGAATCAAGAGTCGTGTATCGTGCGTGTGTGTAACCGAGATCGTGATGCAGTCGCCCATCGCCAACAACCGCGCTGCACATCGCTGCGAGTGCTGCCGTCCTCGTCGCAGCATCATCGTTCTTCGCGCTTGTACAGCGCCGAGCACGCAGGCTCAACGCCAGCCGCCCCCTCTTCGCGCATCTCGTGCCATCATCGTGTATCGTACTTCGTGCGCTGTGCTCTCCGCAATCACAACCGTCGGGAACGGTCGGCTAGCGCAGACCCCCGGCGGGTCGCGTTCGGACTGACAGTCTCGCCACTCCCTCCGTCTGGAGACGGCAAGAGGGCGACCATCGCCTCAGCAGCGACGTCGGTGGCGATGGCCACGTCGAACCCGTCGGCCGACTCATCGGCCAGGACGTCGGCAGCGGCTCGTCGTCTCTCGGCGTCGAACCGGCGGCAACGGCGCAGAGCCGTCACTGTCGCTCTTCGACCGGAATCGCGCCCTCGTCCATCGCAGGACGCTGAACGCTCGACCGGCCTCCCGCGCCACGACCGTGGCGGGCCGTCAGCATTGCCCTTGCTAGGGCGATGGTCTCCGACTCCTCGATGGACACGTCAGGCGCACCGGCTCGGCGTTAGGCGAGCCCGGTGTTCTCTTGTCTTGTCCACTTGAGTGGTCACTTGTTTGTTCACTTCATCCTGCAGGCGTGCAGAGATCCCCCAGCTGAAGAGCAGGGGGTCCTCCTGTTGTGCAGCAGGGGGTGGTCCCTGCTCCAGTGCAGGAGCAGGTACTCGACCCCCTGCACGGCAGCAGGGAGTTCGGGGTCGTCGAACAGGTCGACCCCCTGCTCCTCCACGGGGGGTGGGGACAGGTGGTACACGTTGGTTGTCCCGACACGGACCTGCCAGTCGAGGAACCCAGCGTCCCGAAGTTGGTGGCGCAGTCGGTAGAAGCTGGACGCTGACAGAGGGACCAGCTTGGCCAGACCATCATCCGAGGGGTGGCAGTCGCCGTCTGCGTTGGCCCGGGACCACAGGGCGATGCAGGTGGCCCACACGGACACCGGGATGCCCGCTTCGACGAGCGATGCCATCAGCTCGCGCAGCTCAGCTCGTGGGTGGACGTCAGTCATGGCCGCCGCCTGACGTGGCGGACGAGTGACGAGTCGCCGCAGACGACCCCGAGGAAGCCGACATCTGGCCGGTCTGCCTGGTCGGGAGCCGGTGCGGTCGCGGGATCGAGGCCGAGCTGGCGCCTGGCCGCTGCCACCGGCACCCGCACCTTGCGGCCCACGCGGATCGTCGGAATCTGGCCACGTCTCGCCGCCTCTAGCGCTCGACCGCCCGAGCCCGTACCAGGGGGCAGCCTCTTCGATCGAGACGGTCGGAACCTCCGCCGGGTCGGGAACGATCACGACGCCGCCGCCTTCGACTGCTGGGCGTCGAGGTCGTGGAGGAGCTTGGCCCACCGGAGCCCCGGGCGGCCACGTGGCCGCCTGGTGCACTTCTCCCAATGGCTGATGCAAGCGCCCGTCACCCCGCAGAACTGGCCGACGAGGTCGAGCGTCAGCCCGGACGACACCCGAAGGCGGCGGGCGGTCCCGTCGGCGGCCCAGGCGTTGGCCTGAGCGAGGAGCAGTAGTTCCTTACTAGTCATCAACGGCACGGTACGCCCGCCGAACCGCTCTGTGAAGTCCCCTCTTCCTGTCGCAGTGAGACCCCTAATTGACAGTGAGACAACATCGTCTTAACGTACGGGGCATGAAGTACTCGGACCGTTTCCGAATGACGGCTCTGCGGGCGAGCCATGACGACCTCGTGCCCTACGGCGACGAACAAGGGCTGTTCCTGCCTCGAGTCTTCGAGGTCGGGGTCGACGATCCGGGGTGTGCCTATCTCGTCGATATGCGAGTCGAGGTAGTTCATAGGCGCATGTATGCCGTTGAGGTCCGTTGCCAGCGGCGCAAGGGTGGCCCGGAGGTAACCAACGAACGGATGCGAGCGGTGGCGGTCAAGAGGTACGTCCGCATCGCGCCCGAGTTGTTCGGCGTGAGGTCGAATCCGGCGGGGACCTGGTACGTGCCTGTTGACGGGTCCAACGCGGACCTGCTGGTACGGGCCGAGCGGCGAGTACGGCACCGCATGACGGACGAGCTGCTGGCCAAGGTTGCCGAGGTCTACAACAGCGATGAGTCGGCTCCGACGCCTTGCCGTCATGCGCCGTTGGGGAGTCTCAAAGCCGACCGCTACCCGCTGGAGGCGAGCGGCCGAAGAGGCCGGCCTGATTACAGCCGCCGGCCGACGACAGGAGGAGCGATGACTGAACGGAAGCGGGCGACGGCGGCCGAGCCGAAGCGGGCGGCCGACGGCAGCTGGGGGTTCGTCCTGGACGGCCCACCGGCACCGAATGGCCGGCGCCGGCAGATCAGGCGACGGGGGTTCGCAACCCGGAAGGCGGCGCAGGAGGAACTGGACCGGCTGCGGGGAGACGTTCGGGAGCGCACGTTCGTCGCCCCGAGCCGTCAGACGGTCGGGGACTGCCTCGCGCGGCTGGCTTGCCGGTCTGCCGGCGCGCGGGCTGCGCGGGCCCACCCTCGACAACTACAGCCGGGTGCTCGACTACGTCCTCGACGCGCCGCTGGCGGGCCGGCGGCTCGACTCGATCACCCCGGACGACCTCGACACGCTGTTCGCGGTACTACTGGCCAACGGGCGCCGGACGAAGCCATACGGGGCCTTGTCGCCGCGCACCGTTCGACTGGTGGCCACCGTGCTCGGCCGGGCCCTCGACGACGCCGTCCGCCGCGGCCAGTTGCGAGCCAACCCGGTCAAGCTGGCCCACCCCCCGAGCAGCAAGGCGGCCGCGGCCGAGGAGCGACCGATCTGGACGCCCGCGGAGACGGGTCGCTTCCTCACGACTGCGGCCGATGATCCCCTCCTGCCGCTCTGGCGGACGCTGGCCACGTGTGGCCTCCGCCGAGGCGAAGCACTCGGCCTGACCTGGTCGGCCCTCGACCTCGACGGCGGTGTCCTCCACATCCGTCAGCAGCTCACCATCCGGCGGGAGCCCGGGAAGTCCGAGCGGCTGGAACTGACCGCGCCGAAGACCGAAAAGGGGCGGCGCCGGGTCGACCTGGACGACGGCACCGTCACTGCCCTTCGGGCCCACCGGACGCAGCAGCGCCGTCAGCAGCTCGCCGTCGGCCCGGGCTGGCGGAACAGCGAACGCGACCTCGTGTTCGTCGGGCCGGCCGGTGAGCCGTTGCATCCTGAGTGGGTCGGTGACCGGTTCCAGCGCCTCGCCAAGGCGGCCGGGCTCCCGGTGCTGACCCTTCACGGCTTGCGCCACTCGCACTGCACGGCCTTGCTGCTAGCCGGCATGTCGCCCGTGCTCGTGTCCCGGCGGCTCGGTCACAGCTCGCCGGCTTTCACCTTGTCGAGGTACGGGCACGTTGTGCCGGACGAGGGAAGGGCGGCAGCGCAGGCGGCGGCCGCGTATGGTCGACGGAGCTTGATCGAGCCCGCTTGTGACCCGGGCGTGACCGGGGAAGGCACTTCGTAGCATTCCGTTACGCGGTGCCGAACCCGGCACAGGTCATCTACCAGGTCTTTCTTGGTGGAGGTGATGGGACTCGAACCCACGAACCTCTTGACTGCCAGTCAAGCGCTCTACCAGCTGAGCTACACCCCCAGGGGTCGAATTACGTTATCAGGCGCCGCCGGCCCGCTCATCTTCCCGCCCGGCCGCGCCGCCGCTGACCAGCGCCTCGTCACGCCGTCGCGGTCCGGCTTCGCCCGACCGAGCCGTGCGGACGATACTGACCGCCCGTGACCACCGCGTCGTCACCTCGCCGACCGCCGGCACGCGCTCAAGCCCGCCGTCCGCGCTTGACGCTGGCGGCGATGAGCTTGGCCCAAGGGATGATCCTGCTCGATGTCACGATCGTCGACGTCGCGCTGCCGTCGATCCAACACGGTCTGCACATGTCGGCGGGTCGGCTGGAGTGGGTCGTCGAGCGCGTATGCCCTCGCGCTGGCCGCGCTGATCCCGTTCGGCGGCGCGCTCGGGGACCGGTTCGGGCGGCGCCGGTGCTTCGTCGTCGGGATGGCCGTGTTCGTGATCGGCTCGGCCGCGTGCGCACTGTCCACGGTCGACGTCGAGCTGATCGCCTTCCGCGCCGTCCAGGGGATCGGCGGGGCGCTGATGTCGTCGCTGACGTTGTCGATCTTGGTCGAGGCGACGCCGGAGGACGACCGGCCGTCGGCCATCGGGACGTGGACGGCGATCGCCGGCGTCGGGTTCATGGTCGGGCCGATCGTCGGCGGCTTGCTCCTGAGCGTTTTCGGGTGGTCGTCGATCTTCTGGGTCAACGTCCCGCTCGGCGTGGCGGGCCTGGTGCTGACGCTCACGTCGGTCGACGAGTCGAAAGACCCGTCCGGTCGGCACCTCGACCCGACCGGGGCGATCCTGGCGTCGGCCGGGTTGTTCCTCGTCACGTTCGGCCTCGTCGAGTCGGCCGACCGCAGCTGGGGCTCGCCGATCGTCATCGGCTGCATCGTCGCCGGCGCGGCCGTCCTGGCCGGCTTCTTCTGGTGGGAGCACCGGACGAGCTCGCCGATGGTCCCACCGGCGATGCTTCGCCAGCACCGGTTCGCCGCCGGCAACGTCGTGCTGCTCGTGGCGTTCGTCTCGCTTACCGGCATGTTCTTCTTCGTCACCCTCTTCTTCCAGAACGTCGAGGGCTGGTCGGCGCTCAAGACCGGCGTCTCGTGGATCGCCCTCGGCGTGCCGTTCCTGTTCGTCGCCCAGTCGAGCGGGCGGCTGACGAAACGGTTCTCGCCGGCCGTGGTCATCGCCGTCGGCTGCGCGGTGGCGGCGGCCGGGATCGCCGGCCTCTCGTTCGTCACCGGGTCGACGCCGATCGCTGCGGTCGAGGGGTGGTACGTCGGCATCGCCGTCGGCTTCGGGCTGTTGTCGCCGGCGGCGTCCACGGTCGTCATGTCGTCGGTCGAGGGCGGCGCATCCGGCATCGCGTCCGGCATCTTGAACACCAGTCGGCAGGTCGGCACGTCCGTCGGACTGGCCGTTCTCGGCTCGATCGGCGTGACCGTGGCTGCCCGGCAGTGGCACGCCGACCTGATCGGCGCCCCGACCGCTGCGCTCCATCGGGCCGGCGACGGGCTCGTCGGGCAGGTTGCGAGCGGACAGATCACCACGGTGCGCCACGAGGTCGGCACGAGCCTGGCGACCTGGGCGACGGCGGCGTTCGAGTCCGGCCTGCAGGTCGCGCTGCTCGTCGGGGCCGCCCTGCTGTTCGTGACCGGGGTCGGCGCCTATGTCGCCCTCCGGCGTCCGGCCATTGCCGTTCGGCCCCGACCGCAAGGATCGGACAGGCACCGGCAGTAGCATCCGACGTCATGGCACGGGCCTACGACGTCGATGCGATCGAGCAGAAGTGGCAGCAGCGCTGGCGGGACGACGGCACGTACGAGATCGACAACGACGATCCGCGGCCAAAGTTCTATGCCCTGTGCATGTACCCGTACCCGTCGGGGTCGGCCCACCAGGGCCACGTCCGGAACTACACGTTCGGTGATCTCGTCGTCCGGTACCAGACGATGCAGGGCAAGGCCGTGCTCTCGCCGCTGGGCTTCGACTCGTTCGGCCTGCCGGCCGAGAACGCGGCGATCCGTACCGGGACGCACCCCCGGGTGTTCACCGACGCCCGCATCGCCGAGCTGAAGGCATCGGTGACCCGGCTCGGCGCGGTCTACGACTGGCGGCGGGAGATCCACAGCCACGATCCCGCGTACATCCGCTGGAACCAGCTCATCTTCTCGAAGTTGCTCGACGCCGGCCTTGCCTACCGGGCGAACGCCCCGGTCAACTGGTGCCCGGGCTGCCAGACCGTGCTGGCCAACGAGCAGGTGCTCGCCGACGGGACGTGCGAGCGGTCCGGCGACGTCGTCATGGTCCGCGACCTCGAGCAGTGGTTCTTCAAGATCACCGCGTACGCCGACGAGCTGCTCGCCGGCCTCGACGATCTCGACTGGCCAGAGCGGGTCAAGACGATGCAGCGCAACTGGATCGGCCGATCCGAGGGGGCCGAGTTCGACCTGCCGATCGTCGGGCGCGAGCCGGGTGCCCGCCGCGCTGGCGCCCTCTCGGATGGCGCCCTCCCGGTCGATCCGCGAACCGCGCTCCGGGTCTTCACCACCCGGCCGGACACCGCGTTCGGGATGACGTACGCCGTCGTCGCTCCCGAGCATCCGCTCGTCGACGCGCTGACGACGCCGGAGCACGCGGCCGCGGTGGCCGAGCTCCGCGATGCCGCGGCGCTCGAGACCGAGATCGAGCGGACCGCGTCGGCCGACGGCGGCAAGGCGCTCGACAAGCGTGGGGCGTTCACCGGGAGCTACGTCGAGAACCCGTTCACCGGCCAGCCGGTGCCCGTCTACGTCGCCGACTACGTGCTCATGGGCTACGGCACCGGCGCCATCATGGCCGTCCCGGCCGAGGACGAGCGGGACTGGGCGTTCGCCGAGGCCCACGGCCTCCCGTTCGTCCGCACCGTCCGGCCGCCGGACGGGTGGGACGACGCCGACAACGGTGCGTACACCGGCGACGGCGAGAAGATCAACAGTGGCTTCCTCGACGGCCTCGACATCGCGACCGCCAAGGCGAAGGCGATCGAGTTCCTCGAGTCCGAGGGGCTCGGGACGCGCAAGGTCAACTACCGGCTCCGCGACTGGCTGGTGTCACGGCAGCGGTTCTGGGGCTGCCCGATACCGGTCGTCTACTGCCGGGAGCACGGCATCGTCCCGGTGCCCGAGGACCAGTTGCCGGTGCTCGCCCCCGACGACGTCAAGTTCGAGCCGACCGGCCAGTCGCCGCTTGCCTCCCACCAAGGTTTCCTCCACACGACGTGCCCGATCGACGGCGGGCCGGCCGAGCGTGAGACCGACACGATGGACACGTTCGTCGACTCGTCGTGGTACTTCCTGCGCTTCTGCGACCCGTTCAGCCCCGACGTGCCGTTCGACCCGGCGGCCGCCCGGCACTGGATGCCGGTCGACCAGTACATCGGTGGTATCGAGCACGCCATCCTCCACCTGCTCTATGCCCGCTTCTACACCCGGGCCCTGATCGACGTCGGGCTCGCCCCCGGCCTGGAGCGCGAGCCGTTCCACCGGCTGTTCACCCAGGGCATGATCCGGATGGACGGGACGAAGATGTCGAAGTCGAAGGGCAACCTCGTCGCGCCCGAGCGGTACTACGAGAGCGTCGGCGCCGACGGCCTCCGGCTGTTCCACCTCTTCGTCGGGCCGCCGGCCGACGACTTCGACTGGACGGAGCAGACCGACCAGGTCATCGAGGGCTGCGGCCGGTTCCTCGACCGGCTGTGGCGGCTCGCCGAGTCGGCCGCCGACGACCGGCTGCGGACCGGCGACGAGTCCGACGACGACCGGGCCGTCCGCCGGGCCACGCACCGGACGATCCAGCTCGTCTCCGCCGACGTCGAACGGTGGTCGTACAACACCGCGGTCGCCCACTGCATGGAGCTCGTCAACGTCCTGCAGCGCTATGCCCGGGTGGACGACGGGGGCAACGACGCGGTGTCCGGCGCCGGCGCGCACCGCGCCGTCCTCGGCGAGGCCGTCGATGCGCTGACGCTCCTGCTCGCCCCGATGGCCCCGCACGTCACCGCCGAGCTGTGGGAGCGGCGTCATCCCGACGAGCCGTCCGTCCACGCCCAGCGTTGGCCGGCGTTCGACCCGGCGCTCGTCGCCGAGGAGACCGTCACGCTCGTCATCCAGGTCAACGGGAAGGTCAGGGAGCGCCTCGACGTCGACCCGTCGATCGGCGAGGAGGAGGCCCGGTCGCTCGCCCTCGCCACCGCCAAGGTCCAAGAGGCGCTGGCGGGCGGCGAGCCCAAGCGAGTCGTCGTCCGGCCGCCCCGCCTCGTCAACGTCGTCGTCTGATCCGGCGACTGCGCCGGGTCAGCTCGTGAAGCCGGCCAACAGCTGGCGGTAACGGTCCGGTCCGACGGCGTACGGCGTGTAGAAGCCGAACCGGTCGACGAGGTCACCGAACCGTTCTTCGACGCGGGTGCCGACCTCGCCGGGCGGGGCGACGACGGCCAGGGCGTCGAGCAGCTCGTCGTCGATCAGCCCGCCCATCGTCGTCCAGTCGCCACGCTTGGACAGCGCGTTGAGCTCTGGTTGGAGGTCGCCCCAGCCGTGGAGGTCGAGCACCGGACGGTAGGCCGGCGTCGACCCGTAGAACGCGATCTGGCCCTTCACCGCCTTGGTCGCCCGCTCGATCTCCTCGTCGGTGTCGCCGGTGACGATGAGGCCGGCCAACGATACGGTCAGATCGGCTCGCGTCCGCCCGGCCGCCGCCGCGCCGCGTTCGAGGGCCGGCAGACTGACCTCGCGGAGATAACGCGGCGTCGTGAACGGGTGCGCGAGCAAACCGTCGCCGACTTCCCCGGCCACTTCGGCCATCTGGCCGCCGACTGCGGCGAGCAGGATGGGTGGACGCCCGTACGGGTTCGGCCCCGGATCGAAGAACGGCGTCATCAGCGTGTGCGTGTAGAACTCGCCGCGGAACGCCAGGCGGCCGCCGGTGGCCCAGCTCTCCCAGATGGCCCGGATGGCCAGGACCAGCTCCCGCATCCGGGGCGCCGGGTGCGACCACGGCATCGAGTACCGCTTCGTGATGTGCGGCTTGATCTGCGAACCGAGGCCGAGGATGAACCGGCCCCGGCTCAGTAGTTGGAGGTCGTTGGCCAGGATCGCCAGGTTCATCGGGTTCCGGGCGAACGCCACCGCGATGCCCGTTGCCAGCTCGAGGTGGTCGGTCGCTGCCGCCGCGGCGGCCAGCGTGACGAACGGGTCGTGGCTCGCCTCGGCCGTCCAGACGCCGGCGAAACCGAGCTCCTCGGCCTGGCGCGCCGTGGCGGCCAGGTCGGACCCGTCGAACTGGAGCGAACCGTCGACCTTCATCGACCGTCCTCGTCGCGCAGGAACCGTTCGAGCTCGGCCGCCAGCTCTTCGCCGGTCGGGACCTCGTCGACGCCGAGCGGGTTCCCCTCGGACGCGTCGATGCTCGCTTCGAGCTTGCGGACCATCGCGACGTGCTCCGCGTTGCCGGCGATGAGGTCGTCGACCTGTTGGCGCGAGCTGTCGGCCGCCGAGCGGAGCGACGACGAGTCGAGCACCAGGTTCGCCACCGCGCCCAGGCCGTCGATCAGGGCCGCGCTGGCTTCGGGGAACGGCATCGCCGAGACGTAGTGCGGGACGCGGGCCCAGAGGCTGACCGTGGCGACGCCGACCGAGCCGAACCCGAGCTCCAACGCGGCCTGCACACCAGCCGGCACCTCGAGCTCCCCCTGGACGACGCCGACCTGGACGACGAGCTCGGCCGAGCCCGGCGGTGCGGTGGCCGCCAGCTTGACCGGGCGCGTGTGCGGCGCCGGCGCCGGGAACGCACCGAGGCCGACGACCATCCGGACGCCGTAGCCGAGCGCGAGGTGGACGACCGTGTCGACGAACTCGCGCCAGTGGAAGTCCGGCTCCGGACCGATGAGGTAGAGGACGTCGGTGCCCACCTCGTCGTGGCCATGGCGCAGCACCGTCTGTGGCCACGTCAGGTCGGCCGTGATCCCGTCGACGATGCGGGCGATCGGCCGGCGGGCCCGCTGGTCCAAGAAGTGGTCCCCGTCGAACGTGACGAGCGGCTCGGTCGGTTCGCTCAGCAGCGCGCCGACGGCTGCCGCCGCGCCGAGCCCGGCGTCCACCCAGCCCTCGAGCGCGACGACGAGCACCGGGTCCTTCAGTACCGGGGTCGTATGGACCTCGAAGAACGGCGTCTCCGGCGCGCTCACCGAGCGGCCAGCATCGTCGCCGCCCGACGGGCCAGCCGGGCGATGACCGACGGGAACTGGTCGACGCTGTTCGGGTCCCCGGCGCCCGCGCCGGCCCGGTAGCGGGCGTAGACGCCCTGGAGGATGCACGCCAGCCGCCAGTAGCCGAACGCCATGTAGTACGCGATGTCCGACACGTCGCGACCGGACGCCGCGGCGTAGCGGGCCAGCACCTCTTCGCGACCGGGGAAGCCCGGCGCGACGCTGGCCGGGTTCGTCCAGAGCAGTCGGTCGTCGTCGCCCGGCTCGACCCAGTAGCAGAGCAGCGTGCCGACGTCGGCCAGCGGGTCGCCGAGCGTGCAGATCTCCCAGTCCAAGATGGCGACGACCTGGCCGTGGTCGTCGACGACGACGTTGTCGAGCCGGTAGTCGCCGTGGACGACCGAGACCCGCTGCTGCTCGGGGACGCCGGCGGCCAGGATGCCACCGACCTCCGCCACCAGCGGGTCCGGCCCGTCGACGGCCATCTCCTCGTACTGACGCGTCCACCGCCGCACCTGGCGGCCGATGTAGTCCTCGCGCCGACCGAGGTCGCCGAGGCCGACGTCGTCGACGTCGACGGCGTGGAGCGCGGCCAACGCGTCGGCGAGGTCCATCGCCGCCACCCGGCGGGTCGGCTCGTCGAGGGCCGCCTCGGCGGTCGGCGCCTCCTTCAGGATGTGGCCGGCCACGAACTCCATGACGTAGAACGGTCGGCCGTTGACCGTCTCGTCCACGCAGAGCCCGTACGTCACGGGAACCGGGACGTTCGTCGGGCCGAGCGCGGTCATCACCCGGTACTCCCGGGCCATGTCGTGGGCCGTGGGGAGGACGTGGCTGACCGGTGGCCGCCGCAGTGCGTAGGCCCGCCCGGCCGCGTCCACGACCCGGAACGTCAGGTTCGACCGGCCGCCGGCGACGAGGGTGAACGAGAACGGTGGCACCGAGCCCTCGACGTGCTCCGCCATCCACGCGCTCACCGCGTCGACGTCGATGCCGACCACGTCCGTCTCGGGTCCCCGCCGTGCCTCAGCCGCCGTCGCCATGGGCGCGACGCTATCGGAGCCGGCGTCCGCCGGCGCCATCGGCCGGGCGGGTCCCTGGACGGTCGGCTCCGCCGGGGGCCGATGCCCCGATCGCCGGGTTCGCGGCCCCCTCCGTTCCCCGGACAGCCCCGGGCGCGGTCACGATAGGGTCGATCGGATGACCGACGTCACCGATGCCACGTTCGAACAGGCCGTCGTCGCCCGCTCCGCCGAGGTCCCCGTCGTCGTCGACCTGTGGGCCCCGTGGTGCGGCCCGTGCAAGACCCTCGGACCGATCATCGAGCGGGTGGTCGACCAGACCGACGGGGCGGTGGAGCTGGCCAAGGTCAACGTGGACGACAACCCTCAGGTGGCCGCCAGCTTCCAGGTGCAGTCGATCCCGGCGGTGTACGCCCTTCGGGACGGCAAGGTGGTCGACGGCTTCATCGGCGCCCTGCCCGAAGCCCAGGTGGCCGAGTTCGTCGCCCGGTTGGCCCCCCAGCCGACCGAGGCCGATCGGCTGACGGCGGTCGGCGACGAAGCGTCGTTGCGCCAGGCGCTCGAACTGCAGCCGGACCACCCCGGCGCGGTGGCCGGGCTGGCCGGGCAGCTGATCGCCAAGGGCGAACCCGACGCCGCCCTCGAGCTGCTCGCCCGGGTGCCCGAGACGCCGGCGATCCGGGCGCTCGCCGCCGAGGCCCGGCTGGCCGGCCAGCAGGTCGCGGTGGGCGACGACGTCACGGCCCTCCTCGACGGGCTGCTCGACCGGGTCCGCGACGACGAGCAGGCCCGCCAGGAGTACCTCGACGTCCTCGAGACGCTCGGCTCCGACGACCCGCGGACCGCGGGCTACCGCAAGGCGCTCGCCGCCCGCCTGTTCTAGTGCACCTCGATCTCGGCGGTCGGTCCTACGACCTGACCCACCGGGCCCTCGTCATGGGCATCCTCAACCGGACGCCGGACTCGTTCTACGACCGCGGCGCCACGTACGGCTTCGACGCGTTCCTCCGGCGGGCCGAGCAGCTCGTGGCCGACGGCGCCGACATCCTCGACGTCGGCGGCGTCAAAGCCGGCCCCGGCCCCGAGGTGACCGAGCCGGAGGAGCTCGACCGGGTCGTCCCGGCCATCGACGCGCTGGCCCGACGGTTCGACGTGCCGATCTCGGTCGACACGTGGCGGGCCTCGGTCGCCCGGGCCGCCTACGACGTCGGCGCGGTCGTCGGCAACGACATCAGCGGGTTCGCCGATCCCGACTACCTGCTCGAAGCGGCCAAGGCCGACGCCGCGGTCGTCGCCACCCACATCCGGTTGGCGCCCCGCGTCCGCGACCCCGACCCGCAGTACGACGACGTCGTCACCGCGGTTGCCGACTTCCTGGCCGATCGGGCCGCCCGGGCGGTCGCCGCGGGCGTCCCGGCCGAGCGGATCGTCCTCGATGCCGGCCTCGACCTCGGCAAGACGGCCGACCAGTCCCTCGTCCTGCTGCGCGCCTCCGGCCGGCTCGCCGAGCTCGGCTACCCGCTGCTCCTCTCGGCGTCGAACAAGACGTTCCTCGGCGTCCTCTTCGACCTCGAGCTGACCGAGCGGCGGGAGGCCTCGTTGTCCGCCGCCGCCCTCGGCGTGACCCTCGGCTGCCGGCTGCTCCGGGTCCACGACGTCGCCGGCACCTGCCGCATCCGAGACGCCCTCGCCGCGGTGATGGGGGCCGCGTGACGCCGGCGGGAGGGACAGGGGCCGATCCGGCGCCGGCCTACTTCGTCCGCGGCGACGACGCGTCGCTCGTCGCCCAGGCCACCCGGTCGCTCGTCGAGCAGCTCCTCGGCGACCGGGACGCGGCGCTCGTCGTCGAGGAGCACGGCGGCCCGTCCGCCGACGACCTCGACGTCGGCGCGGTCGTCGACGCCTGCACGACGCCGCCGTTCCTCGTCGACCGACGGATCGTCGTCGTCCGCGAAGCCGGCCGGCTGAACGCCGCCGACGGGGCCCGGCTCGTCCAGATGCTCGGCGATCCGGTGCCGGCCATCTCGCTCGTCCTCGTCGCCGGGGGCGGGACCGTCCCCCAGGCCGTCGTCAAGGCCGTCACCGCGGCCGGCCGCGTCGTCGACGCGTCGGCCGGGACCGGGCGGGACCGCGGTCGGTGGCTGGCGGAGCAGCTGAAGGACGCGCCGGTGCGCCTGACGGCCGGCGCGGCCAAACGGCTCGGCGACCATCTCGGCGAGGATCTCGGCCGGCTGGCCGGCCTGGTCCAGACGCTCGCCGTCGCCTACGGCGACGGCGCGTCGGTCAACGAGGACCAGCTCGTGCCGTTCCTCGGCGAGGCCGGCGCGGTCCCGCCCTGGGACCTGACCGACGCCATCGACGCCGGCTCGACCAGCCTGGCGCTCGCCACGCTGCACCGGATGGTCGGGGCCGGCGGCCGGGCCGGGCCGGAGGTCGTCGCCATCTTGCACCGGCACTTCTCCGCCATGCTGCGGCTCGACGGGTCCGACGCCGGCTCCGGCGAAGAGGCCGCCGCGCTGCTCGGTGTCCGGAGCCCGTTCGTCGCCAAGAAGGCGCTCGCCCAGAGCCGTCGGCTCGGTTCAGAGCGCGTGGCACAGGCCATCGCGCTCCTCGCCGCGGCCGACCTCGACGTGAAGGGGCAGAGCGCGCTGCCGACCGATCTGGTCCTCGAAGTGCTCGTCGCCCGGCTCAGCCGGCTGGCCCGGACCCGGGTGCCCGCCGGCCGACGGTGAACGGCTGACCGCGGTCAGGGTCGATCGCCGGGCGCGGCCGGCGCGGCGCCGGCCGGCGAGGGTTATTCGGCCTCGGCCTCGGCGGTGTTGATCCGGCGCATCAGCCGGGACTTGCGGTTGGCGGCCTGGTTCTTGTGGATCACGCCCTGGGCGGCCGCCTTGTCGATCCGCTTGACGGCCAGCCGGAGTGCGGCCGCGCTGTCCTCGGCCCCGACCTCGGCCGAGCCGACGGCCGCCTTCGTCCGGGTGCGCAGCTCCGAGCGGACCGCCTTGTTGCGGAGTCGGCGCCGCTCGTTCTGACGGTTGCGCTTGATCTGGCTGCGGATGTTGGCCACGTGAGGTCCTTCGGCGATCGGTGGAGGAGCCCCGGTGGCCGAGTGGCCACGTCGGAGCGACGTGAAATAGTAGCAGCCGGCCGGCCGGGGCGGTCCAGCCGGGCCGGTACGATCGTGCAACCGTGCCCCCCGCTCCGCTCGCCTCGCCGCTCTCGACCGATCGAATCCGCAACTTCTCCATCATCAGCCACGTCGACCACGGCAAGTCGACGCTGTCGGACCGGATCCTCGAGCTGACCGGAGCGGTCGACCCGCGGCTGATGCGCGAGCAGTACCTCGACTCGATGGACATCGAGCGCGAGCGCGGCATCACGATCAAGGCCCAGAACGTCCGGGTCGCGTTCGCCGGCCACATCCTCCACCTGATCGACACGCCCGGCCATGTCGACTTCGGCTACGAGGTCAGCCGGTCGCTGGCCGCGTGCGAGGGCGCGGTGCTGCTCGTCGACGCGTCCCAGGGCATCCAGGCCCAGACGCTGGCCAACTGTTACCAGGCGATCGAGCACGACCTGGAGATCGTCGCCGCGCTGAACAAGATCGACCTGCCGGCCGCCGACCCCGAGCGGTGCGCCAAGGAGATCGAGAACGTCCTCGGGCTGCCGGCGGCGGACATCCTGCACATCTCGGCCAAGACCGGCGAGGGGGTGCCCGACCTCCTCGACGCCATCGTGGCCCGGATCCCGCCGCCCGAAGGCGACCCCGACGCCCCGCTCCAGGCCCTCATCTTCGACTCCTCCTACGACCAGTACCGGGGCGTGGTGAGCTCCATCCGGGTCAAGCAGGGGACGCTGCGGTCGAGCGACAAGCTGCGCTTCATCCACGCCGGCGCCAACCACGAGATCGAGGAGATCGGCGTGCGGACGCCGGTCACCGTCCCGGTGGACGAGCTGGGCCCGGGGGAGGTCGGGTACCTGATCGCCGGGATCAAGAACGTCGGCGGTGCCCGTTCCGGGGAGACCGTCACCACCGCCGCCCACCCCGCTCCCGAGGCCCTGGCCGGCTACCGGGATCCCAAGCCCATGGTGTTCTGCGGGCTGTTCCCGGTCGACGGCGACGACCTCCCGGACCTCCGGGACGCCCTGGAGAAGCTCCGGCTGAACGACGCCAGCTTCACCTACGAGCCCGAGTCGTCGCGGGCCCTGGGGTTCGGATTCCGCTGCGGCTTCCTGGGTCTCTTGCACATGGAGATCGTCCGGGAGCGCTTGGAGCGGGAGTTCGACCTGGCCCTCATCGCCACCGCGCCGTCGGTGGCGTACCGGGCACACCTGAACGACGGGACGGTGGTGGCGGTGGACAACCCCAGCGAGCTGCCGGAGCCCACCCACTTGGACCACGTCGACGAGCCCATGCTGAAGGCCACCATCCTCACCCCCGCCGAGTACACCGGGGCCGTCATGGAGCTGGCCCAGGGGCGGCGGGCGGAGATGACCCGGATGGAGTTCCTCTCGCCCGAGCGGGTCGAGTTCGTCTACGTGATCCCCCTGGCCGAAGTGGTGGTGAACTTCTTCGACCAGCTGAAGAGCCGCACCAAGGGATATGCCAGCCTCGACTACGAGCCCTCCGGCTACGCCACCGCCGACCTGGTCAAGGTCGACCTGCTCATCAACCACACCCCGGTGGACGCCTTCTCGACCATCGTCCACAAGTCCCAGGCCGACTTCTACGGCCGACGGATGACCGAGAAGCTGCGGGAGCTGATCCCCCGGCAGATGTTCGACGTCCCCATCCAGGCGGCCATCGGTGGCCGGGTGCTCGCCCGGGAGACGGTCAAGGCCCGCCGCAAGGACGTCCTGGCCAAGTGCTACGGGGGTGATATCACCCGGAAGCGCAAGCTCTTGGAGAAGCAGAAGGAAGGCAAGAAGAAGATGAAGAACATCGGCCGAGTAGAGGTCCCCCAGGAGGCCTTCGTCTCCGCCCTCAAGCTCGACGACTAGCCCGGGCCGGTCAGAAGCCTGGCACTCGGTAGAATCGAGTGCCAGGCAACCAGTGGAGCATCCCATGCCGAGGAGCAGCACGCAGAAGACCGAGAGCCGCCCGTCGGACGAGGTGGCCTGTGGCCGCGACCTGAACCCGCGCAAGGCGGCGATCCTGGAGGCGGTCGTCGCCGAGTACATCGGGTCGGCCCAGCCGGTCGGTTCGCAGCTCGTCGCCCAGGTAGCGGGGGTCAACGTGTCGTCGGCGACGATCCGCTCGGAGATGGTCGCGCTCGAGCATGAGGGCTACCTGGTCCAGCCGCACACGAGCGCCGGCCGCATCCCGACGGACAAGGGTTACCGGTTCTTCGTCGACCACCTCGTGGAGCCCGGCGTCCTCGGCAACGCCCAACGCCAGAAGGTCAGCCGGTTCTTCGAGCAGGTCCACGGCGAGATGGAGGACATGCTGGAGCGGACGTCCGGCCTGCTGTCGGACCTGACCTCGTACGCCGCGGTCGTCGTCGGTCCCGGCCACGACGCCGCCGCGGTCCGGTCGGTCCAGCTCGTCGGGCTCGGGCCCCGCCACGTCCTGCTGGTCGCGGTCCTGGCTGACGGCGCCGTCGAGAAGCGGTCGATCGATCTCGGCGAGGATGTCGACGACGACGTCTTGAACGCCGCCGGCGCGCTGCTCCACGCGGCGGCCCAGGGCCGATCGCTCTCCCAGGTGCCGGCCCCGCCGCCGAGCGGCAACGCCGCGGTCGACCGGGTCGCCGTCGTGGCGTCGGCGACGCTGGCCGAGCTGGGGGTGGCCGGCGAGCCCGACCATGTCTTCGTCGGCGGTCCGTCGCGCCTGGCCGGTGCGTTCGACGCGGTCGAGACCGTCCGGGCCGTCCTGGCCACCCTCGAGCAGCAGCTCGTCGTCGTCACGCTGCTCCGCGACGTCCTCGACCTCGGCCTCTCGGTGGCGATCGGTCAGGAGCACGGGTACGAGTCGCTGGCGTCCTGCGCGGTCGTCGTCGCGCCGGTCTCGGTCGACGGGGGGTATGCCGGGGCCGTCGGCGTCCTCGGCCCGACGCGGATGAACTACCCCCAGGCTCTCGCCGCCGCCCACCTGGTCGGCGAGCGGTTGGGGGAGCGGATCGGGGGGGCTCGCTAGGGATGGACGACCTCTACGAGCTGCTCGACGTCCGCCCGGACGCCACCGACGACGAGATCAAGAAGGCCTACCGCCAGAAGGCCCGCGAGCACCATCCGGACGCCACCGGCGGCGACCCGGAGTCGGAGGCGAAGTTCAAGGAGGTCTCGTTCGCCTACGAGGTCCTCCGGGATCCCGAGCGCCGGGCCCGCTACGACCAGTTCGGGCCGGCGAGCTTCGGCCAGAACGGCGGGGCCGGAGCCCAGGGGTTCGGGTTCGACGGCGGGATCGGCGACCTGTTCGAGGCGTTCTTCGGCTCGATGGCCGGCACGGCCGGGCGGGGCCGCCGTCGCGGGCCCCAGCCGGGTGCCGACGCCGAGGTGACGCTGCAGCTCGAGTTCGCCGAGGCCGCGTTCGGTGCCCGCAAGGAGCTGGGCATCCGGCTCCCGGTCACCTGCGGGACGTGTGGCGGCAACGGTGCCGAGGTCGGCACCGAGCCGACGGACTGCCCCGACTGCCAGGGGACCGGCGAGATCCGCCGCGTCCGCCAGTCGCTCCTCGGGCAGGTCGTCACGGCGGTGGCCTGTGGCCGGTGTCAGGGCGTCGGTCAGATCGTCAGCCAGCCGTGCCAGGACTGCCGCGGTGAAGGCCGGCGGATGGAGGACCGGAGCTTCGCCGTCGAGGTGCCGGCCGGTGTCGAGCACGGTTCGACGCTCCGGCTGGCCGATCGTGGTCCGGCCGGTCCGCGGGGTGGTCCGAACGGCTCGCTCTTCGTGCACCTGGCGGTGGCGCCCGACGAACGGTTCGAGCGGGCCGGTGACGACCTGCATACTGCGCTCCACGTCGGCGTGGCCCAGGCCGCACTCGGCGCCCAGCTCGACGTCGAGACGCTGGAGGAGCCGCGCCCGGTGACGGTCGGCCCGGCGACCCAGAACGGCCACGTCATCCGCTTGAAAGGGCTCGGCATCCCGCACCTGCGGGGCCGCGGCCGCGGTGACTTCTTCGTCCACGTCGCGGTCGACACGCCGACGACACTGACGCCGCGCCAAGAAGAGCTGCTCGTCGAGCTGGCGGCCGAGCGGGGCGAACCGGTCGGCGGCACCGAGGCCCACGAGGGCGTCCTCTCCCGGATCCGCTCGGCCTTCGGCTGACGCGTGCCCCCGGCCGACTCGCCGCCGGCCGGCGCACCGCCGGGGCACGGCCCGGCGTCCGCCGTCGTCGAGCGGGCGGCGGCGGCGGCCCAGGTGCTCGTCGCCGATCCGGCGGACCCGGTCGTCGAGGCCGACGACCGCCACCACCTGGCCCGGGTGCTCCGGCTGCGAGCCGGCGAGCCGGTCATCGCCACCGACGGCCGCGGCCACTGGTCGCTCTGCCGGTACCGCGGCGACGCGTCCGGCCGCGAGGCCGGCGCGGTCCTCGAGCCTGACGGCCCGGTCGCCTTCGAACCGGCGCCGTCGCCGTCACTGACGGTGGCGTTCGCTCCGGCCAAGGGCGACCGCCCGGAGTGGGTCGTCCAGAAGCTGACCGAGCTCGGGATCGACCGGATCGTGCCGCTCGTCGCGACCCGGTCGGTGGTCCGCTGGGACGGCGACCGGGCGGCCCGCGCCGTCGACCGGCTGCGCCGGGTGGCCCGGGAGGCGGTCGGGCAGTGCCGCCGGGTCTGGCTGCCCGAGCTGACCGACGTCCGGACGGTCGGCGACGTCGTCGGCGACGGGGCGGTCCTGGCCCAGCTCGGCGGGGCCCCGCCGACGACCGCGACGACGACCGTCGCCGTCGGGCCGGAGGGCGGATGGTCGCCCGACGAACTGGCGGTCGCCGGCACCACCGTCGGGCTCGGGCCGTACGTCTTGCGGGCGGAGACCGCGGCGCTCGTCGCCGGAGCGATCCTGGCCGGCCGTCGCGCCAGTACGGTGGTCGGGGAGGGCCGATGAACACGAACGACGATCGCCGCGACCTGGTGTTCCCAGATGCCAAAATCCCAGTGATGCCGGATCGGATCCAGTGGATCAGCACGAAGGAGGCGTCCCGGCGCCTCGGCGTGACGCTCCGCAGCCTGTACCGGTTCATCGACGAGGGGGAGCTGGCCGCCTACAAATTCGGCGCGTCATCCGGCTGAAGGCTGACGACGTCGACCGGTACATCGAGTCCTGCCGCATCGCCCCCGGTGACCTCGAGCACCTGTACCCGCCCCGCCGGCCGGGCGGCGACGACGAGGTCGCGGCCGACAGTGCGGTGGCCGACGGCGCGGTGGCCGACGGCGCGATCGACCGGGACGGGGGGGACTGAGCCGGTGGCCGACTGCTTGTTCTGCGCGATCGTGGCCGGGGACATCCCGGCCGAGATGGTCGCCGAGACCGATCGGACGGTGGCCTTCCGCGACATCGACCCGCAGGCGTCCGTCCACGTGCTCGTCGTCCCGCGCCGGCATATCGAGAACGCTGCGGCGGTCACCACCGAGGATGCCGACGACCTCGTCGCATTGGTCACGACGGCCCGGGCGGTCGCCGAGGCCGAGGGCATCGCCGCGGCCGACCGCGGGTATCGGCTCGTCATGAACGTCGGCCCGGACGCGCTCAATTCGGTGTCGCACCTTCACCTCCACGTCCTCGGGGGCCAGCAGATGGCGGGTCTGGTCGGGTGACGTCGCCGGAGAGCGGGGCCGGCGCGCCGGTCGCTGAGTCGTCGGCCGTCTGGCGAGCCGAGACGCTGGTTCCCCACAACCACCTGATGGCCGGGCTGCTCGGGCAGCGCGACGAGCTGCTCCGGCTGGTCGAGGCGTCGTTCCCCGAGACCCGGGTCGTCGTCCAGGGCAACCACATCACCGCCGAGGGCCCCGACGCCGTCCTGGTGGCCCGGCTCTTCGACGAGCTCGTCCTCGTCCTCCAGTCCGGCCAGGGCCTCGACACGACCAAGGTGGCTCGGACCGTCGACATGGTCCGCGAGGATCTCCGTCCGTCCGAGGTGCTCAATGCCGAGGTCGTCCGGGCCGCCCGGGGACGGACGGTCCGGCCGAACACGGCCGGCCAGAAGCGCTACACCGACGCCATTGTCGCCAACACGATCACCTTCGGCATCGGGCCGGCCGGGACCGGCAAGTCGTACCTGGCCGTCGCCCTCGCCGTCCAGGCCCTGCAGAGCCGGCAGGTCAACCGGATCATCCTGACCCGGCCGGCGGTCGAGGCCGGCGAGCGGCTCGGGTTCCTGCCCGGCGACCTGATGGCCAAGGTCGACCCGTACCTGCGGCCGCTCTACGACGCCCTCTACGACCTGCTCGAGCCCGAGGGCGCCCAGCGGCTCCTCGACCGCGGCACCATCGAGGTGGCCCCGCTGGCCTTCATGCGGGGCCGCACGCTCAACAGCTCGTTCATCATCCTCGACGAGGCGCAGAACACGACGCCGGAGCAGATGAAGATGTTCCTGACCCGTATCGGCTTCGGGTCCAAGTGCGTCGTCACCGGCGACGTCACTCAGATCGACATCGCCGGCGGCCGGTCGGGGCTGGTCGGGATCGAGCCGGTGCTCGGCATGGTCGACGGCATCGCCTTCGTCCACCTGAGCCGGCGCGACGTCGTCCGTCACAAGATCGTCGCCGACATCATCGACGCCTACGAGGAGGCCGAGCACGCTGCCCCGACCGGCGAGCCGGGGCGCCCCGACCGTGGCGGTTGACGTCTACGCCGCCGACGAGCAGGCGGCCGCCGCCGGGGGTGGCGGTCCGGTCGATCTCGACCGGTGGGCGACGCTGGCCCGGTCGGTGCTGGCCGACCGCAACGTCAAGGGCGACTGCGAGGTCTCCCTCCTCTTCGTCGACGAGGACGCCATCGCCGCGTTGAACGAGCAGTTCCTCGACCGGCAAGGACCGACCGACGTCCTCGCCTTCCCGATCGAGGACGAGCCGGTGCCGGGTGGGCGGTCGCCGGACCTCGGCGGCACCGGGCCCGGCGCCGAGCCCGATCCGGACCCGCTCGTCCTGCTGGGCGACGTCGTCATCTGCCCGGCCGTCGCCACCAAGAACGCGGCCGACCACGGCGTCAGCCGGAACGACGAGCTCGCGTTGCTCGTCGTCCACGGCCTCCTCCACCTGCTCGGCATGGACCACGAGGTCGAGGCCGAGGCGGAGCGGATGGAGGAGCTCGAGCGCACCCTGCTCGCCCGCTATCACCGGGTCGGCGGTTGATCGCCACCGCCGGCTTCCGCTCGGCCGACTGGCTACTGATCGCCGTCATCCTGGTTCTGCTGGCGATCTCCGGACTGCTGGCCCTGGCCGAGACCAGCCTGGTCCGGACCAGCCGCGTCAAGGCCAAGTCACTGCTCGACGAGCACCGCCGCGGGGCCAAGCAGTTGGCCCGGCTGGTCGAGCACCCCGAGCAGTTCCTCAACGCCGTCCTGCTGCTCGTCCTCATCTGCCAGCTGGTCTCGGCCACGCTGGTGGGCGTCCTGGCCGAACGCTGGCTGGGACCGTTGGGCGTAGTGGTGGCGACCGTCTTCGAGGTCGTCGTCATCTTCGTCATCTTCGAGGCCGTGCCGAAGAACTGGGCCGTCCACAACCCCGAGCGGGCCGCCCTGTTCAGCGCGCCGGTCGTCACGGCCATCGTCCGCTTCCCGCTCGTCCGGGCCGTCTCCGGCGTCCTCATCGGGCTGGCCAACCTGCTGATCGGCCGGCGGCCGGGCGACGAGGAGGAGTCGGCGAACGTGACGGAGTCCGAGCTGCTGGCGATGGCCGACGTGGCCCACGCGGAGGATGTGATCGAGCACACCGAACGGGCGTTCATCCACTCGATCATCGACTTCGGCGACGCCGTCGTCCGGGAGGTCATGGTGCCGCGGCCGGACATGGTCGTGCTCGAGGCCGAGACGACCGTGAGCCGGGCCCTCGAGCAGGCGCTGGCCGCCGGTCGCAGCCGGCTGCCGGTCTACGAGGACAACGTCGACGACGTCATCGGCATCGGCTACGCCAAGGACCTCATGCGAGCCGAGCGGGACGGCCACGGCGCCGACGCCGTCCGCGCCCACGTCCGTTCGGCCAACTTCGTCCCGGAGACGAAGCGGCTGACCGGACTGCTCCGGGAGATGCAGGACCGCAAGTTCCACATGTCCGTCGTCGTCGACGAGTACGGGAGCACCGCCGGGCTCGTGACCCTCGAGGATCTCATCGAGGAGCTCGTCGGCGAGATCGTCGACGAGTACGACGTCGAGGAGCCGACGGTCGAACGGCTCACCGACGGCAGCGTCGTCGTCACCGGCCGCATGGCCATCGACGACGCCGACGACCTGCTCGACGCCGAGCTGCCGCAGGGCGCGTGGGACACCGTCGGCGGGCTGCTGCTCGACCTGGCCGGCCACATCCCGACCGAAGGCGAAGCCGTCGAGGTCGACGGGTTCCGTCTCGTCGCCCAACGCGTCCAGGGCCGGCGGATCGGGCGGGTACGGATCGAGCGGCTCGTCCGGGTCGACGTCGCCGACGACGACCGCGACTGAGCGCGGCGGCGGCTGAACGGTGCGGACCGGCTTCGCCACCATCGTCGGGCGGCCCAACGTCGGGAAGTCGACGTTGGTCAACGCCATCGTCGGGACGAAGGTCTCGATCACGTCGCCGCGCCCCAACACGACCCGGCACAACGTCCGCGGCATCCTCCACCGTCCGGACGCCCAGGTCGTCTTCGTCGACACCCCCGGCCTCCACCGGCCGCGCACCACCCTCGGCGAGCGGCTCAACGAGACCGCCGTCGCCTCGCTGGCCGACCTCGACGTGGCGATCGCCCTCGTCGACGCCACCGCGGCGATCGGCCCGGGCGACCGGTTCGTCCTCTCCCGGGCTCTCGACGCCACCCGCCGCGACGAGCACGGCCTGCTCGTCGCGGTCAACAAGATCGACCGGGCGGGGCCGCCGGCGATCGTCACCGCGCTGACGTCGGTCGCGGCGGCCGTCGACCGGCTCGTCGCCGACCGCCCCGGCGCGGGTGCGAACGCGCCGGACGTCGAGTTCTTCCCGGTCTCGGCGGCGACCGGCAAGGGCGTCGACGCCCTCGTCGACGCCATCGTCGCCCGGCTGCCGGAGGGCCCGGCCTACTACCCCGACGACATGGTCACGGACACCCCCGAGGCTCTGCGGGTGGCCGAGCTCGTGCGCGAGCAGCTGTTGCGGCGAGCCCGGGAGGAGCTGCCGCACGCCATCGCCTGTCGTGTCACCGAGTGGGAGTGGCCCCGGATACGGGTCGAGATCCTCGTCGAGCGCGACTCCCAGAAGGCGATCGTCATCGGCCGCGGCGGCGAGGTGCTGAAGGCCGTCGGTATCGCGGTGCGCCAGGAGCTGCCCCCCGGCGCCTACCTCGAGCTGTTCGTCCGGGTCGAGAAGCACTGGCAGCAACGGGACGACGCCCTCGATCGACTGGGCTACTAGTCCGGCCCGGCTACTGGTCCTGGTCGGCGAGCACCCGGGCGAAGAACTCCTCGACCTGGGCGAGCTCGACCGAGCGGCGCATCGGCGGCAGCGCGGCGAGCAGGACGTTGCGGTAGCCGGCGGTCGCCAGTCGGGGGTCGAGGACGGCGACGACGCCGTAGTCGTCGGCCGAGCGGATCAGCCGCCCGGCCCCCTGGGCGAGCAGCGTCGCCGCCCGGGGCAGGTCGACGACGGAGAACGCGGCATCACCGGCGCGGTCCCGCCGGGCCTGGACCAGCGGGTCGTCCGGCCGGGCGAACGGCAGGCGATCGAGCGTGACGAGCGACAGTGACCGGCCGGGCACGTCGACGCCCTGCCAGAAGCCGAGCGTCGCGAACAGGCACGACGTCTCCTCCGCGCTGAACGTCTCGAGCAACCGGCCCTTCGGGAGCTGTCCCTGCACGAGCAGCCGGAACGAGAGGTGGGGGGCGAGGGCCTCGGCCGCCGCGTCGGTCGCCCGACGGCTCGTGAACAGCGCCAGCGTCCGACCGCCGGCGGCGGCGATCAGCGAACGGAGCTCGGTGTGCAGCGCGGCCTCCGATTCGGGGCGGCGCCGGTCCGGCAGGTGCCGGGCGACGTAGAGCATGGCGTGGGACCGGTAGTCGAACGGGCTGCCGACGTCCTCCTCGTCGACGTCGAAGCCGCGCAGCCCGAGCCGTTCGGGTAGCCGCGGTGGGATAGTCGCGCTCGTGAGCACGGCCGTGACCTCCCCCCAGAGCAGCTCGGCCAGCGGCGGGCCGACGTCGATCGGCGAGAGCCGGAGGACCGGCGAGCGCATCGTCCCGTCGACCCACGCCACCTCGTCGTCGCTCCGGCCGGCCAGCCGGGCGAGGTCGTCCACGAGGTGCCCGGCCGCGCTGATCGCCCGAGCCCGCCGTCCGTCGTCCGATCCGGCCGGCTCGCCGGAGGCCCCGCCGGCGTCGGGCGTCCGGCGTAGCAGGGCCAGCGTCCGGTCGACCTGGGACGCGGCCAGCTCGAGCACGTCGACCAGCTCGACGTCCCCGGCCTGGCCGGCCGAGCGCGGGTCGTGGAAGACCCGCTCGCCGACCCGGCGCTCGACGGCCAGCTGCAGCCGGTTGGCCAGCGTGCCGAGGTCGGCGGTCGCCGACGCCCCGGCATCGTCGCGGAGGAGCGGCCGGACGACCGCCTGCAGCGCCCGGAACCGGCCGGGCGTGATCTCGGCGCCGAGCGACGCCGTCATGATCTCCTCGACCTCGTGGGCCTCATCGAAGACGACGACGTCGTGCTCCGGCAGCACCGCGCCGCCGCTGGCCAGGTGGGCGCCGTAGAGGTGGGTGTTGACGACGACGACGTCTGCCGCCTGCGCCTCGGCCCGGGCCTGTTCGGCGAAGCACCGGCCGCCGGACGGACAGCGGTACGCGCCCGGGCACTCCCTCGGCCCGACACTGACCATGGCCCATGCCCGTTCGTGCGGCTCGAACGGCAGGTCACCACGGTCACCGGTCGTGGTCTCCTCCGACCACTCGAGGAGCCGGCGCACCTGGTCGACGAGCCGCCCGGGGTCGAGATCGGTCGCGGCCGGCGGCCCGGCCCGGTCGGTCGGCCCGGCCGCGTCGACGTCGAGCTCCGGCTGCTGCCCGCGGTCCTCCATCTCGACCGCCCGTTGCCGGCAGAGGTAGTTGCTGCGTCCCTTGAGGACGGAGAACGTGACGTCGGCGGGGAGGGCGGCGGCGGCGATCGGCAGGTCCTTCTGCGCCAGCTGGTCCTGCAGGGCCTTGGTAGCCGTGGCGACGACGACCTTCTTACCCGAGGCCAGCGCCGGGACGACGTAGGCCAGGGACTTCCCCGTTCCAGTCCCGGCCTGGACGACGAGGTGCCGGCCGCCGGCCAGGGCGGCCGCCACCGAGCGGGCCATCGTCACCTGTTGCGGGCGCGGCTGGCCGTTCGGCAGGGCGTCGGTGACCCGGGCCAACCACGTCTCGACCCGGTCCGCGGCCGCGGCGACGGACGCGCCGTCGGCGGTGCCATCGACGGTCGCGGTCGTGTCGGCTGTCGGTTGCACGGCCCTGATCATGCCTGGCAACGGTGACAGCCGCGGTAGTTTCGCCTTGTGGCACGCATCGCGGAGGTCCCGTGGCCGCCCGCCTCGGTGCCGGGCGAGCCGGAACCGACGCCGGTTCCCGAGGGGATCGACGCCGACCGGGTGCCCGTCCACGTGGCGTGGGCGCTCAGCCGCGACGACCGGGTCGGACGGCCCGGCGACGACCAGCCCGGCGACGGCTCCCCGCCGACCGGTGATGCCGGCCGGACGGCGCTGCTCGAGGTGGTCGACGGCGCGCTTGCGCTCGGCGTGTCCTGGCTGACGGTCTACGCCCTCTCGGCGGACGACCCGGCCGGGTCGTCGGGAGATGCCGGTCGATGGCCGGCGTGGTGCGAGGCGTTCGTCGCCGACGGTCCGGCGACGCTCGGCGGTCGCGGCGTCCGTCTCCGGGTGGTCGGCCGGCGAGCGGTCGACCCGGGGCCCGACGGCATCGCCGCCGCCCTCGACGAGCTGGTCGAACGGACGGCGGGTGGCGAACGGCTCACGCTGACGCTGGCCGTCGACTACGACGGCCGGGCCGAGATCGTCGATGCGGTCGCCGCCCTCGCGGCGGCGGGGACGCGACCGCGCCACGTCGACGAGACGGCGATCGCCCGGCACCTGTACCACCCGGACATGCCGGACCCGGACCTCGTCGTGCGCACGTCGGGCGAGCGTCGGGTCTCCGACCTGCTGCTCTGGGAGGTCGCGTACAGCGAGCTGGTCGTCGTCGACGTGGCGTGGCCGGACGTCCGTCGGCGGGACTTCTACGACGCGGTCGTCGACTACCAGCGTCGGGACCGCCGGTACGGCGGTCTCGACCCGACGGCCGACGGCGGGGGTCCGCAGTGAGCGTCACGAAGCTGGCCATCGGGCTCGGCGTCGCCTTCTTCGGCCTCCTCTGCTGGATGGCCGTCGACGGGATCACCGCGGCCGCAGTGACGGTGATCACGCTCGGCGCGCTCGTCGTCCTCGTCGGCGGCGGCAACTGGATCGGCGGGCGGTCGTCGCCGCACGCCCGGCGGCCGGCCGGCTCCGGCCCGCCGTCGTCGACGTACGAGCCGCCGACCGTCCCGTCGGCCGCCCCGTCGGTCGAGCGGCCGGCCGACCAACCGGCCGAGGCGCCGGGGGACCGCGAGGTCCCGTAGCGGTGAGCCTGTTCTCGGACAACGGCGTCGTCTTGCGGACGTACCGGCTCGGGGAGGCCGACCGGATCGTCGTCTTCTTGACCGAGCACCACGGCAAGGTCCGGGCGGTCGCCAAGGGCGTGCGCCGGACGGCCAGCAAGTTCGGCGGCCGGCTCGAGCCGTTGAGCCACGTCGCGCTCTTGCTGTGGCAGGGCCGGAGCGACCTCGACATCGTCAACCAGGCCGAAGTGCTCGACCACTTCCGTGCTATCCGCGAGGACCTCGACCGGGTGGCGAAGGCGCTCTCGCTCGTCGAGGTCGCCGACCAGCTCGCCCAGGAGCGCCATCCGGACCCGAGGCTCTACGGGATGCTCGTCGGCGCGCTGCGGACGCTCGCCGATCCCGCCCGCGATCCTCGCCTCGTCGCGCCGGCGTTCTTCATGAAGGCGCTCGTCCTCGAGGGCGCCGGGCCGCTCCTCTCCGCCTGCGCGTCCTGCGGTGAGCCGGCCGACGCGGTCGACCTCGTCGCGTTCGACATGCTCGAGGGCGGTGCGCTCTGTCGTCAGTGCCGTCGCGGCCGGCCGGTCACCCCGGAGGCTTTCGACGTCCTGCGGCGCATGCTCGGCGGCTCGCTCGGCGCGGTGCTCGCCGAGCCGCCGCCCCCGTGCGCCGACGAGGTGACCGCGTTGGCCACCGAAGCGATCGAGGCCCACCTCGACCGCCGGCTGCGTTCCGTCCGCGCCACCGCCCACCTGTAGCCGTGCGGACGCCGCCGGCCGTGACGCCGTTCGGCGTGTACGTGCACGTGCCGTTCTGCCGGCACCGGTGCGACTACTGCGCGTTCGCGACGTATACCGACCGGGACCACCTCATGACCCGGTATGTCGACGCCTGCGTGGCCGAGCTGCGCACGGCCGCGGCGGCCGGCGAGCTGTCGCCGGCGACGAGCGTCTTCTTCGGCGGTGGGACGCCGTCGCGCCTGGCCGCCGACGAGCTGTGCCGGATCCTCGACGCCGTCCCCCGGGCCCCCGGCGCGGAGGTGACGGTCGAGTGCAACCCCGAGGACGCGTCGGCGGCGCGGTTCGCGGCATACCGGACGGCCGGCGTCACCCGGATCTCACTCGGCGTCCAATCGACCGCGCCGCACGTCCTCGCCGGTCTCGGCCGCCGTCACGACCCGGGCGCCGTCCGGCGCGCCGCCGATCTCGTCGCCGCCGCCGGCTTTGCGTCGTACAACCTCGACCTCATCTTCGGCGGCGCCGGCGAGACCGACGACGACTGGGCCCGGTCGCTCGACGACGTGCTCGCCTTCCCGTCGCCGCCGCCGCACGTCAGTGCGTACGCGCTCACCGTCGAGCCGGGGACGCCGCTGGCGGCCGAGCCGGCGCGGCATCCCGACGACGACGTCCAGGCCGCCCGGTACGAGCGCGCCGACGCCGTCCTCACCGCCGCCGGCTACCGCTGGGAGGAGGTCTCGAACTGGGCCCTCCCCGGCCACGGCTGCCGCCACAACCAGCTCTACTGGGCCCAGGGCGACTACCGCGGCATCGGCTCCGCCGCCCACTCGCACCGGCGCGGCCGCCGGTGGTGGAACGTGCGGACGCCCGACCGTTACATCGACGCGGTCGAGCACGGCCGGTCCGCCGTGGCGGGGGAGGAGGTGCTCACCACCCCGCAGCGGACGTTCGAGCGGTTGTCGCTCTCGCTCCGGACCCCTGCCGGCGTGCCGGTCGACGCCCTCGACGTCGTCGACGAGATGGCCGGCGACGGCCTCGTCGTGCGGCACGGCGACCGCGCCGTCCTCACCGTCCGGGGCCGTCTGCTGGCCAACGCGGTCACGACCCGGCTCCGGACAACCGGTGATTAGCGGTCGGGTCGTCAGCCGGTAGCCTGCCGCCCATGACCGAGCTGGCCGCCGACGAGAGCCCCCGCACCGACGAGGGCGCCGACGGCGGGGACGTCATGGAGAAGATCGTCGGCCTCTGCAAGCGCCGCGGCTTCATCTTCCAGTCCGCCGAGATCTACGGCGGCTTCCGCTCGACGTACGACTACGGGCCGCTCGGCGTCAACATGCTCCGCAACGTGAAGAACACGTGGTGGCGGTCGATGGTCCAGCTCCGCGACGACGTCGTCGGCCTCGACGCGGCCATCCTCTCGCCGCCGGCCGTCTGGGCGGCGTCCGGCCACCTGGCGAACTTCACGGACCCGCTCGTCGACTGCCGCCAGTGCCACAGCCGGTGGCGGGCCGACAAGATCGACGGCGTCTGCCCGACGTGCGGTTCGACCGACTTCACCGAGGCGCGGGCGTTCAACCTGATGTTCAAGACGCACGCCGGCCCGCTCGAGGACGAGGGCGCGGTGGCGTACCTGCGGCCGGAGACCGCGCAGGGGATGTTCATCAACTTCGCCAACGTCCTCCAGACGACCCGCAAGAAGCCCCCGTTCGGCATCGCCCAGGTCGGCAAGTCGTTCCGCAACGAGATCACGCCGCAGAACTTCGTCTTTCGCACCCGCGAGTTCGAGCAGATGGAGATGGAGTACTTCGTCCCGCCCGACGACAGCCCGAGGTGGTACGAGTACTGGCTCGACCAGCGCTACCGGTGGTATCTCGATCTCGGCATCCCCGCCGACCGCCTCCGCCTCCGCCACCACGAGGCGGCCGAGCTCGCCCACTATTCGACCGCCACCGCGGACGTCGAGTTCCTCTTCCCGTGGGGCTGGGACGAGCTCGAAGGCATCGCCAACCGGTCCGACTACGACCTGAAGGCTCACGCGGCGGCGTCGGGCGAGAAGCTCGACTTCTTCGATCCGACGACGAACGAGCGGTACGTGCCGCACGTCATCGAGCCAGCGGCCGGCGCCACCCGCACGATGATGGCCTTCCTGCTCGCCGCCTACGACGAGGACGAGATCGGTGGCGAGCGGCGCGTCGTCCTGCACCTGCACCACCGGCTCGCGCCCTATCAGGTCGCCGTCCTGCCGCTGTCGAAGAAGGACACGCTCGAGCCGACCGCCCGCGAGGTCCTCGGGCTCCTCCAGCCTCACTTCATGTGCGACTACGACGTCACCCAGTCGATCGGCAAGCGCTACCGGCGCCACGACGAGGTCGGGACGCCGTGGTGTGTCACCGTCGACTTCGACTCGCTCGACGACCGGGCCGTCACCGTCCGGGATCGCGACACGACCGAACAGGTCCGCGTGCCGATCGACGGGCTTCTCGCCGAGCTGCAGTCCCGGACCCAGTAGCCGCCGTCGGTGCGGCCAGGGTCCGGCCGGCGAACCGGTCGCCCTCGGCCGAGCGAGCTCAGTGGCCGGCGATGCGGTGCGGCTCGTACGGCGCTTCGAGCTGCCCGATCTCCTCGGGGCTCAGCTCCACCGTCAACGCGCCCAGCGCGTCGTCGAGCTGGCCCGGCTTCGTGACGCCGACGATCGGCGCGGTGACGACCGGCTTGGAGAGCATCCAGGCCAGCGCCACCTGGGCCCGGGCGACGCCCCGCTGTCCGGCTACCGCGGCGACCGCGTCGACGATCGCCCGGTCCGTCTCGGCGTAGAGGCTCCGGCCGAACTCGTCGGTCTGGCTGCGCTCGGTCGCGTCGTCCCACTCCCGCGTGAGCCGGCCGCGGGCCAGCGGGCTCCACGGGATGACCCCGAGGCCCTGGTCGGCGCAGAGCGGCAGCATCTCGCGCTCTTCTTCCCGGTAGAGCAGGTTGTAGTGGTCCTGCATCGTCGCGAAGCGGGTCCACCCGTGCTGGTCGGCGGTGTAGAGCAGCTTGGCCAGCTGCCACGCGTACATCGACGACGCGCCGAGGTAGCGCGCCTTCCCCGCCTTGACGACGTCGTGCAACGCCTCGAGGGTCTCCTCGACCGGCGTCCGGCGGTCGAACCGGTGGATCTGGTAGAGGTCGACGTAGTCGGTCCCGAGGCGGCGGAGGCTGTGGTCGATCTCGGCCATGATCGCCTTGCGCGACAGGCCGCCGCCGTTCGGCCCGGCGTGCATCCGGCCGTGGACCTTGGTCGCCAGGACGATCTCGTCGCGCCGGCCCATCTCACCGAGCGCCCGGCCCACGATCTCCTCGCTCGTGCCGTCGGAGTAGACGTTGGCGGTGTCGAAGAAGTTGATGCCGGCGTCGAGCGCCTGGCGGATGATCTTCCGGGACTCGTCCTCGGGCAGGCTCCACGGGTGTTGGCCGCGGGACGGCTCGCCGAAGCTCATGCAGCCGAGGCAGAGCCTCGACACGTCGAGTCCGGTGGCACCCAGCTTCACGTAGTCCATCGGGCGGTTCCTTCCGATCGCCGGCCTGCGGTCCGGTCTAGCCGGCCCGGCGGTACCGCCAGACCGCCAGCGGGGCGAAGACGATCAGGATGCCCACGGCCCACACCAACGAGATCCAGATCGAGTCCGGCGACCACACGTGGGTCGGGCTGTCCCCCAGCATTAGCTGCCGGCAGGCGTCGATGACCTGGCTGACCGGCTGGTTGACGGTGAACGCCTGCAGCCAGCCCGGCATCGTTGTCGTCGGAACGAAGGCCGACGACGCGAAGGTCAAGGGGAAGAGCAGGGGGAACGCGGCCAGCTGCGCGGCCTCGCTGTTCGACGCGGTCAGGCCGATGATGGCGAAGGCCCAGCTGAGGGCGTAGGCGAAGAACAGGACCAACAAGAAGCCGCAGAGGAACAGGCCGAAGTTCGTCTGCACCCGGAACCCGACCAGGTAGCCCACGCCGGTGATGATGATCAACACCAGGACATTGCGCGCCGCGTCGGCCGTCGTCCGACCGGCGAGCACCGCGGAGCGGGCCATGGGCAGGGCGCGGAACCGCTCGATCAACCCCTTCTGGAGGTCGTCAGCCAGCCCCACGCTGGTGCTGACGCAGCCGAACATGACCGTCTGTACGTACACCCCGGCGATCAGGAAGTTCACGTAGGTGGTGCCCGGAACTGTGATCGCCCCGCCGAACACGTACCGGAACAGCAGCACGAACATGATCGGCTGGACGCTCGAGAAGAAGACGGCGTCGGGAATCCGGGTGTAGGCGACCAGGTTCCGCCACGTCATCGTCAGCGCGTCCGTGAACACCCAGCGCAACCGGCCACCGGCCGCCTGGGGGGCGCCGGACCCGTCGGGGGTCAGCGCCCCCGGTACGACGGCATTCGGGTCGATCGTACCGACGGTCATCTCACGCTCCCTTTCCGGCCGCGGCCGCCTGGTCGTTCTTCTTGGACCGCCGACCGTGGCCGGACTGGCCGTCCTGGTTCGCGCCGTCGTCCCCGGGTTCCCCGTCCTCTTCGTTCTCGGTCTCCGCCCGGTGGCCGGTCAGGCTCAAGAAGACGTCGTCGAGGCTCGGCTCGCGCAGGGCGAGGCCGGCGACGGCGATCTCGTGCTGGTCGAGCGCCCGGAGAACCTCGGCCGCCACCTTCGGTCCCTCTTCGACCGTGAGGTCGACCGTCGACCCGTCGACCACCGGGTCCTTGCCGGTGACCGGCCCGAGGACCGTCGCCGCCTGCCCGGCCAGCTCGTGGTCGGCGAACGTCACCGAGATCACCGTCGTGCCGAGGTCGGCCTTCAGCTCCGGCGGCGTCCCCTCCGCGATGACCTGGCCGTGGTCGATGACGACGATCCGGTCGCACAGCCGGTCGGCTTCTTCGAGGTACTGCGTCGTCAGTAGGACCGTCGTCCCGGCGCGGACCAGCTCTTCGATGACCCCCCACAACCCCTGCCGGCTCTGCGGATCGAGCCCGGTCGTCGGCTCGTCGAGGAAGAGGATCGGCGGCCGCCCGACCAGCGCGGCGGCCAGGTCCAGTCGGCGCCGCATGCCGCCGGAGTACGTCTTGAGCGGCCGGTTCGCCGCGTCGGTCAGGTCGAACTGATCGAGCAGCTCCGTCGCCCGCTCCATGACCAGCTTCTTCGGCATGTGCGTCAGCCGGCCGACCATCCGCAGGTTCTCCCGCCCGGTCAGGTTCTCGTCCACCGTGGCGCTCTGTCCGGCCAGCCCGATCAGCCGACGGACGGCGTCGGCGTCCTTGACGACGTCATGGCCGAGGACGGTGGCCCGGCCGCCGTCCGGCGGCAGGATCGTCGACAGGATCCGCACCGCCGTCGTCTTGCCCGCACCGTTCGGCCCGAGCAGCCCGAGCACCGTGCCCGACTGGACCCGGAGGGAGACCCCGTCGAGCGCCCGCACCTCGCGTTTGCCGCGGAAGACCTTGACCAGCCCCTCCGCCTCGACCGCCGCTTCTTTCGTCTTCCCCTGTGTCGCCATCCCGAAGCAACTTAGTGATAAAGTTACTTATATGTCAAGGCAATCTGGATCACGCCGGTGCAGCCGGGCGGAGATCTCGATGCAACTGGCGATGGCACTGCGCGAGTACCTCGGCGCGGCCGATCTCTACGAGGAGGCGATGGCCGAGCGGATGGGCCTCGGACGGACGGACCTGCGCTGTTACGACCTCCTCGAGCGGCGAGGGACGATGACGGCCGGCGCATTGGCCGTCGCCAGCGGGCTCACGACCGGCGCAATGACGTTCCTCATCGACCGGCTGGAGGCGGCCGGCATCGTCCGCCGGCGGCGGGACACCGCCGACCGCCGACGGGTGCTCGTCGAGGTCGTCCAGTCCGCGGCCGAGCAGGGGTTCGCCCTCCACCAGCCGATGGTCGCCGACATGCGGGCGCTGGCCCAGCGCTACAAGCTGGAGGAACTGGCGATCGTCCGTGACTTCTTGAGCGAGGCCCGCCAGATTGACGAGACGCACGCGCCGCTGCTGCGCGCCCACCTCGCCGGGGTAGCGCCCGAAGTTGCGCAGGAAGCCTGAGCGACCGGCCCGACCAGTCCGCCCGACCAGTCCGCCCGACCGGCCCGACCAGTCCGTCCGACCGCCCGGCTGGCGAACCGGGCCGGGCAGTTCGGAAAACGTAAGGCCATCACGGGCGGCTCGGCGCGGCCGATAGTGTTGGTCGTCCCGTGCGCCGGTCGTCCGGCTCGCCAGTCACGGGGCAGCGATCCAGGGCGCGGGCCAGCCGGCCGGCGCAGGCCACCAGGGCAAGGGAGACCCGATGCCGTTCGTCTTCGATTTCGACCACAAGCACCGCAAGCCGCCGATGGAGATGAAGGACCTCCTCGGGGGCAAGGGCGCCAACCTGGCCGAGATGACGTCGGTACTCGAGCTGCCGGTCCCGCCGGGCTTCACGATCTCGACCGACGCGTGCCGGGCGTACATGGACGGTGGCTGGCCGGACGGACTGACCGAGGAGGTCGCCCGAGCCCGAGCGCGCCTCGAGAAGGCGATGGGCAAGGTCATCGGCGATCCGTCGGACCCGTTGCTCGTCTCGGTCCGTTCGGGGGCGAAGTTCTCGATGCCGGGGATGATGGACACGGTCCTCAACCTCGGTTTGAACGACCAGTCGGTCGAGGGGCTGGCCAAGCAGACTGGCGACGAGCGGTTCGCGTTCGACTCGTACCGCCGGTTCGTCGCCATGTACGGCCGGATCGTCCTCGACATCCCCGGTGACGAGTTCGACTCGTTGTTCGACGCGGCGAAGGAGCTGGCCGGGACCGGCTCGGACGCCCGCGTGCCGACGGAGCTGCTCCGCTACCTCGTCGACTCGTACCAGCAGATCGTCGAGCGGCACACCGGCAAGCCGTTCCCCCAGGACCCCGCGGCCCAGCTCAAAGGGGCGATCGAGGCGGTGTTCCGGAGCTGGAACGGCCCGCGGGCGATCGCCTATCGCGACCGCGAGCGCATCCCGCACTCGCTCGGGACGGCGGTCAACGTCCAGGCAATGGTGTTCGGGAACCGTGACGACCAGTCCGGGACCGGCGTCGGCTTCACCCGAGACCCGGCCACCGGCGACAAGGGCGAGTACGGCGACTTCCTCGTCAACGCCCAGGGTGAGGACGTCGTCGCCGGCATCCGCAACACCGAGCCGCTCTCGGCGTTGAAGTCGGCGTTCCCGAAGGTCCACGGCGAGCTCCTCGGCATCTTCGACCGGCTCGAGCGGCACTACCGCGACATGTGCGACACGGAGTTCACGATCGAGCAGGGCAAGCTCTGGATGCTCCAGACGCGCGTCGGCAAGCGGACCGGCCGGGCGGCGCTGAAGATGGCCGTCGAGATGACGAAGGAGCCGAAGATCGGGCTCAGCCGGTCCGAGGCGGTCGACCGGGTGACCGAGGACCACCTGGCGTCCGTGCTGCACCCGCAGTTCGCCGGGTCCGGCCACACGATCCTGACCAAGGGCCTCGCCGCGTCGCCGGGCGCGGCGGTCGGGCGCGCCTACTTCACCGCCGACGACGCGGCCGCGGCCGCCGGGCGCGGCGAGCCGGTCGTCCTCGTCCGCAGCGAGACGTCGCCGGAGGACGTCCACGGGATGCTCGCCGCCGAGGGGATCCTGACCGCCCGGGGCGGTCTCGTCAGCCACGCCGCCGTCGTCGCCCGTGGTTGGGGGAAGCCAGCCGTCGTCGGCGCCGAGGCGCTGCGACTGGCCCCGGGCCAGGTGACGATCGGCGACGTCACGATCGCCGAGGGCGAGTGGCTATCGCTCGACGGGACGAACGGCACGGTCGTCGCCGGCCAGGTCGCCCTCACGCCGGCGGACCCGCCGGCCGAGTTCACAACCCTGCTGGCCTGGGCCGACGAGATCCGGGCCGGTCACCTCGGGGTGCGGGCCAACGCCGACAACGGCGACGACGCCGCCAACGCCCGCCGGCTCGGTGCCGAGGGCATCGGACTGTGCCGGACCGAGCACATGTTCCTCGGCGAGGACCGGCTCCCGGTCGTCCGTCGGATGATCCTGGCGGCGAGCCCGGAGGACGAGCGCGACGCCCTCGAGCAGCTGCGCCGGGTCCAGCGGGAGGACTTCGTCGAGATCCTCGCCGCCATGGACGGACTGCCCGTGACGGTTCGCCTGCTCGACCCGCCGCTGCACGAGTTCCTGCCCTCGACCCACGAGCTGGCGATCAAGCACGCGACGACCGGGCTCGGCGACGACGAGCGCGCCCTCTACGAGGCCGCACTGACCTGGCAGGAGGCGAACCCGATGCTCGGCACCCGTGGCGTCCGCCTCGGCGTGATCAAGCCCGGCCTCTACGCCATGCAGGTCCGCGCCCTGATGGAGGCCGCCCGGGACCGGGTGGCGGCCGGCGGGCACCCGATCGTCGAGATCATGATCCCGTTGACGGTCACCCGCGAGGAGCTGGCGCTCGCTCGCGGCTGGGTCGAAGAGGCGGTGGCCGAGGTCGCGGCGGCCGACGGCAAGGGCACGAGGTCGGCGTCGAAGGCCCGGGACGGCCGGCTCGACGTGACGATCGGGACGATGATCGAGACGCCCCGAGCCGCGCTGCGGGCCGGCGAGATCGCCGAGGTCGCGGACTTCTTCTCGTTCGGGACGAACGACTTGACGCAGATGACGTTCGGCTTCAGTCGCGACGACGTCGAGGGCCGGATGATGGCGACGTACCTCGAGCTCGGCCTGCTGCCCCGGAACCCGTTCGAGACGGTCGACCAGGACGGCGTCGGCGAGCTCGTCCGCCTCGGGACGTCGCGCGGCCGGGCGACGCGGCCGTCGCTCAAGGTCGGCGTCTGCGGCGAGCACGGTGGTGACCCCGAGTCGATCGGCACGTTCTACGACGCCGGCCTCGACTACGTGAGCTGCTCGCCGTTCCGCGTGCCCGTCGCCCGGCTGGCGGCCGCCCAGGCCGTACTGGCTGCCGGCGACTACGACGAGGGTGGGTCGCCGGCCAAGGCAGCGCGGGCCAAGACAACGCCGGCCAAGACCGGAGCGGCCAAGCCCGGGTCGTCCAAGGCGAAGACCAAGCCGGGTCGCGCCGCCCGGTAGCGCCGGGCGCCGGCACGCGGTGGGGTAGCCGGGCGGTACCCTCCGGACATGGCCATCCCCGATGAGGACGTCGCCCAGGTCCGGGCGGCGACCGACATCGTGGCGCTGATCGGCGAGCATGCCGCCCTGCGGCAGAGCGGGCGCCGCTGGACGGGTCTCTGCCCGTTCCACCAGGAGAAGACGCCATCGTTCAGCGTCAACGCCCAGGAGGGCTTCTACTACTGCTTCGGCTGCCAGGCCTCGGGCGACGCGATCACCTTCGTCCGGGCGACCGAGCATCTCGACTTCGTCGACGCAGTCCGGTTCCTGGCCGAGCGGGGCGGCGTCGTCATCCACGAGGACGCCCAGGCCGGGGCCGACCACAAGCGGCGGACCGAGCTCCTCGACGCGGTGGAGCGGGCGGTCGACTGGTACCACCAGCGGCTGCTCTCGGCGCCTGACGCCGGCCCAGCCCGCGACTACCTGCGGTCCCGTGGCTACGACGGCGATGTCGTCCGGAAGTTCCGGCTCGGCTGGGCGCCGGACGACTGGGACGCGCTGGCGAAGGCCCTGCGGCTGTCCGAGCGGGTCCTGACCGACAGCGCGCTCGGCTTCGTCAACCGCCGCGGCCGGACGCAAGACGCGTTCCGGGCCCGGGTGATCTTCCCGATCTGTGACCCGTCGGGGCGCCCGGTCGCACTCGGCGGCCGGATCCTGCCGACCCGGTCGGCCGACGGACCGGGTAGCGGCGAAGGCGGAGACCGGCGCCCGGAGCCGAAGTACAAGAACTCGTCGGAGACCGCGATCTATTCCAAGCGGCGGACGCTCTACGCGCTCAACTGGGCCAAGCAGGATGTCATCGCCTCCGGCGAGGTCGTCGTCTGCGAGGGCTACACCGACGTCATCGGCTGCTTCACGGCCGGCGTGCCCCGGGCGGTCGCCACGTGTGGGACCGCGCTGGCCGAGGAGCACTTCAAGCTCCTCCGGAACTTCGCGCCACGGATCGTCCTGGCGTACGACGCCGACAGCGCCGGCCAGTCGGCGATCTCCCGCGTCTACGAGTGGGAGCGCCAGCACGAGGTCAACGTCGTCGTCGCTGCGCTGCCACCCGGCAGCGACCCCGGCGAGCTGGCTCGCACGGATCCCGACGCGCTGCGTCAGGCGGTGACCGACGCCCGGCCGTTCCTCCAGTTCCGGGTCGACCGCGTCTTCGCCGCGGCCGACCTGGCGAACGCGGAGGGTCGGGCCCGGGCGGCCGAGGCTGCGCTGGTGGCGGTGGCGGAGCACCCGGACGGCCTCGTCCGCGACCAGTACGTCATGCAGGTGGCCGACCGCTGTCGGCTGGAGCCGGCGCTGTTGCGGGACCGGCTCGACGACGTCCGCCGCCGTCCACCGCCGCCGCCCGGCCGGGGCGACGGCGGCCGGCGGAACGGCAGTGCCCGCGCCGGCGACGACGCGCCCTACGGGCCGGAGCCGTGGGACGGGCCGGCCGGCCCGGACGGCCCGACGGACGGCGCCGGCGGTGGTGCCGACGGAGCAGGCGACCGGCCGGGCAGCGGGGGGAGGCTCACGCGGCGGTCGACGCCGGCGGCGTCGCGCCCGGGCCTCGAGGCGCTCCGGTTGGCGGTGCATCGCCCAGAGGAGGTCGCCGACCGCCTGGAGGAGGTGCTCTTCGTCGACGACGTCCAGCGCCGGGCCTTCGGCCTGTTGGTCGAGGCCGACAACCTGCAGCAGGCGGTCGATCGGGCCGACCCGGAGGTCGCCGAGCTGCTCCGGCGGCTGGCGGTCGAAGAACCGTTGGTCGCCGACGTGCCGCTCGCCGATCCGGTCGACTCCGTCGTCAGCCAGCTGGTCCGCGAAGCCGCCCGGCGGGCGTTGACGAACCTTCAGTCGGCCCTCCGGACGTCGTCGGGGGACCCCGGCGAGACCGCCGCCCAGGCGATCACGGTGCGCCGCTGGCTGGAGGAGCTGGACGATCCGGTGGCGGGGCGCGGGGCCTCGGATCGGTTGCTAGCGTGGCTCCTCGGGGCTTGGCAGGAGGGCCTATGAACGGGCGGGTTCCGGACGACGGGGTACGAACAACGGAAAGGGCTGTCTCCCTCCAGGCCGGGACGACGGCCTTCGTTGTCGTGCCGGCTGGCCCGGCCCAGCCGACGGTCCCGCCGGAGGTCGTGCGCTCGCTCGTCGTCGAGGGCCGCCAACGGGGGATGCTCACGCAGGCCGATCTCGAAGAGGCCGTCGTCGGGCTCGACCTGCCGTCCGACGCCGTCGTCGATCTGGCCAAGCGGCTCCGCGACCAAGGCATCGACGTGCACGGCCGCGTCGCCGTGGACGTGAGCACCCTGGACGTCGATCCCGATGCGGACTTCCCCGCACCCGACGAGATGATCGTGCCCGACGGCCTGGTCGCCGAAGACGGAGTGATCGGCGATGTCGTACTCGGCGATGTCGTACTCGGCGATGTCGTACTCGGCGACGTCGTGCTTGGCGACGTCGTGCTCGGCGATGCCGTGCTCGGCGATGCCGTGATCGACGACGTGGGCGTCGACGACATCCTCGAACTGACCGCCGAGGACGCCGGCGAAGCGGTCGACGAAGCCGAAGAGACCGTTGTCGACGTACGAGTCGACGGCGCCGCGGTCGGTGCCAACGGTGCTGGCCGATCGGCAGGATCGAGAAGCGAACCGCGGACCAACGGACGAACGGCCGACACCGGACGCGCCGCGTGGCCGCGCCAGAGCTCGTCCGGATCGGACTACTTCGGCGGCAGCGCCGAGGACCCCGTCCACACGTACCTGAAGGAGATCGGGAAGGTCCCGCTGCTCAGTGCCGAGCTCGAGGTCGAGATGGCCCGGCGCATCGAGGAGGGCAATGAGGCGGCGACCCGCCTGGCCGTCCACGGGTTGGCCGAAGCCGAGGGGCTGCCCGAAGAGCAGCTGCTGTCGCCGGACGACCAGTTCCGGGACCGGCGGCTCGTCCGACGGGGCGAGCTGGCGAAGGAGGCGTTGATCGAGGCCAATCTGCGTCTCGTCGTCTCGATCGCCAAGCGGTACCGCAACCGGGGGCTCGCCTTCCTCGACCTCATCCAAGAGGGCAACCTCGGGTTGATGCGGGCGGTCGACAAGTTCGACTACACGAAGGGCTTCAAGTTTTCGACGTACGCCACGTGGTGGATTCGCCAGGCGATCACCCGGGCCATCGCCGACCAGGCCCGGACGATCCGTATCCCCGTCCACATGGTCGAGACGATCAACAAGGTCGTCTGGGCTCAGCGGCAGCTGCTCCAGGAGCTCGGCCGGGAGCCGACGGCCGAGGAGGTCGCCCAGCGGGTCGAGTTCCCGATCGAGCGGGTGCGCGAGATCCAGCGGATCAACCAGGACACCGTCTCGCTCGAACAGCCTGTCGGCGAAGAGGACGATTTCAGCCTCTCCGACCTCATCGAGGACCGCGGCGCGGTCGTCCCCGACGACGCGGCGACCCGGGCGATGCTCGACCAGGCCGTCAAGGAGGCGCTCGCCCACCTGACGACCCGGGAGCAGGACGTCGTCCGCCTCCGGTTCGGGCTCGAGGACGGCAAGATCCGCACCCTCGAAGAGGTCGGCCGCGAGTTCGGCGTCACCCGGGAGCGGGTCCGTCAGATCGAGTCGAAGACGCTCGCCAAGCTCCGCCGGCCGGACGCCGCGTACCTGCTTCGCGACTACCTCGAAGAGGCCTGAGCGGTCGCGTTCGGCCCGCTCGGGGCCGCTGGGCTGCCTGGCGGGAGGCGTGTGGTTGGGTACAATGCAGGAGAGGTCGTTGCATTGTGAGAGGTTCGGATGGCCAACGCTGGTGAAGTCAGGGTCAGTGAGCGGGGTCAGATGGCTTTGCCGGCCCAAACCAGGCATCGATGGGGTCTGGACGACGGCGGAACGGTCGGCTGGGTCGACCTCGGCGATGCCGTTCTGCTTCTTCCGACTGGCTTGGCGGAGGTCCGCAACGAAGTGTTGGCCGCCGCCGGTTGGGACGCGGCCAGTGCTGGCTTCGGTGATCCCGAGCTGGCGAACCAGTAGCCGAGGGATCTGCGCTGTCGCTGGTTGTCGACGATCAGTCTCTGGCTGCCCTATTGCGCGGCGACGCGCTCTGGCCAGAAGACGAGGTCTTCACGACCGGTTGCTGGTACTTGCGGCTTTGCCAGGCGGTCGTTCGTGGCAACGGCGGATCGCTGTCCCGACCAATCCTGGCGCTCCCACCGGTACAGCGGGAGCGGGCCTGGCGAGCGGTGCTGGATTTGCCCGACGACGTCCAAATTCTCGACTGGAAGGTCGTCGCGCCGGTCATGGCGCTCCAACTGGAGGGTCCGGGAAGCGGGTTGAACATTCTCTCCCGCGAAGCGCTGGCTGCGGCGAGTGTGTTGCAGGCGCCGGTCCGGATGGCGGCCGGCAACGACAACCACCTACTCGCGGCCGCCCTCGAGCGGATCGGGCTTTCGGTTGTCCGCTGAAGGCGATCAACCGCCGGAGCCGGGAGTCAACAGCCAGGGCCGCTCAGAGCGACTGCTATCGTCGCGCGGTCCTTCCGGGGTAGCTCAATGGCAGAGCAAGCGGCTGTTAACCGCTAGGTTGAGAGTTCGAGTCTCTCCCCCGGAGCGTTGTCCCTGGTGACGGGCATGATTTGGGAGGTCAGTCGTATCGCAGGAGCTGGTGCAGCGACTCTTGGCAGAACCCAGTCAGGGGTTCCAGGACCCCGTAGGCACACCGTTGCCTTGCGGATCCGGGGGCAGGGCGAGAGGACAGCGTTCGGCAGTCGTGGCCACGCCGGGGTCCTCGAAAAAGCCATCGGCAATTGATGAAGGCTGAGCAGCTAACGAAGAACGAAACTGCCCTCTTCGAGATCGCCGGGCTCGATCTCCGCCACGGGTATGCAGACTTGATCCATGGCCGGTCGCACCGGGTGGCCAAGCTGTCGTGCAGCCTGAAAGTCTCGGCCCGTTGTTCCAGCATCCTGAACGACTTTGTCACCCTCAGTTCCCCAAGTCACCACACCGACAGCCTGAGGGCACTCCTTGGAGGTCTTGCACTGGCCCCAGGGTGTCTGGGGAGGTAGTCGGCGTACTGGAGCCGGCTTCGCAGCCCTTCAACCAGCTTGCCGTCGTGTCCCCGGACGGCATTGCGGACTGCGAGGCGAATGGGCGGGGCTACCGGCAGCAACCCTGTGGATATTGATACACGGCCGCTGCATGCGAGTGCTCATCGGCGGGTAGGGGTTGACCATGCTCCCCCGCACCGCTGCCCTCTCTCGTCGTGGCCGTTCGCTGGCTGCCCTGGCCATCGGTATTGCGCCGCTCACTGCTGTTCCGCTCATTGGATCAGCCGCAGCGGAGGCGGCGTCGTCCAGCCCAACGGCCGATGTAGCAGCGGCGACGGCCGCCCCGTACACGGGTGGATGGGCCACCACGCTCACGGGAACAAAGACACTGCTCTACAGCTCCGTCGGCGGGGTCTCGGCCAGCTTCTCGGGAACCTCGCTCACCGTCAGCTTCGCTGCCCAGGGAAAACAGTTCTCGCTGGTAGTGACGCCACCGTCCGGTGGGAGCCTACGGGCTGGCACACCGTATGGGACCACCGCAGGAGCGTCCATAAGCTTCGACGGACAGGCTTGTTCGGGTGGCTTCTACTTCGATGCCCTGGCCGGGACTCCAAGCGTCACGTCACTGGGTATCGAGTTCGGGGCCACATGTGGCGCCTTGGCGATCTCTTCGGACGTGGCCCTCAATCTGCCCAATGACGGTGGAGCCGGCTACTACATCTACCAAGGCGATGGGAAGGTCTACGGTTTTGGTAATAACGACTACCTGCTGTACCTCGGGAACCTCCGTTGGCACTCTCTCAACGACCCGATTATCACCATGGCCACGACGCCCGATGGTGGGGGTTATTGGATGGCCGGAGCCGACGGCGGGATCTATGCCTATGGGGATGCCGCCTTCTACGGGTCGATGGGTGGCCGCCGCCTCAACAAGCCCATCGTCGGGATGACGTCCACCCGCGACGGCGAGGGCTACTGGGAGGTGGCCTCCGATGGCGGCATCTTCGCTTTCGGTGACGCAGTGTTCTACGGCTCCATGGGTGGAAAGCCGCTCAACAAGCCCATCGTCGGGATCGCCGCTGCCCCCGACGGCAAGGGCTACTGGGAGGTGGCCTCCGATGGCGGCATCTTCGCTTTCGGTGACGCAGTGTTCTACGGCTCCATGGGTGGAAAGCCGCTCAACAAGCCCATCGTCGGGATCGCCGTCACTCCCGGTGGTGGAGGCTACTGGGAGGTCGCTTCCGATGGTGGCATCTTTGCCTTCGGTAATGCCCAGTTCTACGGATCGACCGGCAACTTCACCCTCAACAAGCCCATCGAGTCGATGATCCCGACGTCCGATGGCCAGGGCTACTGGTTCGTTGCGTCGGACGGTGGCGTCTTCGCCTTCGGGGACGCCGGGTTTGCCGGGAGCCTGGCTGATCAGGGGTTGATCACAACAACTCAGACACCGTACACAGCCGTCGCCGGCCTGGTCCATACGTAGCTTTCGCCGCTTGCGCCCCCGGCTCGGCACTCTCGAAGGTTGGCATTCAGTGTCCCCAGGACAACGTCCGTCGGTCGGCTGCTCCTCTACGGCCCGGACAGTCCAGCGCTAGCCACCGATCACGTCTCGACAGGTCGATAGTTGCCGTTGGGTCCGGGCGTGATGTTCAGGAGTTGACCAGGCTCGTCGACGTAGATTCTGGTGCCAGATGCCACGGGGGACGATGATGGATCGGCCAGCGGTGACCTTGACGTCCCGGCCCCCTTCGTCCAGTTCCAACCTCACCCGGATCTCGCCCGAGAGCAGGACGAGCAACTCATCGGCGTCGGGATGCATCTCGCCGTTGTGCGGCGACGGTCCGAGGCCAAGAGCCGACGACTGGACCGTGTAACCAGCGATGCGATTAGGGGGCCGGCCCGGGGTTCGGGCGACGAAAGCTGCCCGCCCCGTGTCTTCCTCTAGGAGACTGCTGAAGTAGGGGCCTCTCCCGATGGAACCAACTGGCCCATCGAAGCTCTTGGCTTGGCGGACGAACGGTCGCCGGGGTTTCGAGTTGGCCGGCCCAGCCGATGCCGACCGGACCGTTGACCGGCTGACCCCGCCCTTGGTGCTCTCGGGTGCCCGACGGCGGCGATCGGCGGCGCTCAGGTGGTGGCGATGACCCAGCCCCCTCCGTCATGGAGCAGGCCGAGCACGGCCAGCCGTGCGAGGTTGATGGCCCCGGCTCGGGTATCGAGGTCGGTGGCGACCCGTCGAAGCCCTCGGGACCTGGCCCGTCGTCCTCCCCAGGACCGGTAGACGAAGTGGGCGATCTTGCGCTCGACGATGGGGCGATCGGCCCGGTAGCGCTCGGCCCAGCCGGGCTGGCGCTGTTCGTGCCGGGCCTTCTGCAGGATCGCCTCGTGAGGATGGACCGTGATGGTCCGGCCTGAGCGGGCAGCGGTGCAGGCCGATCGCCGCGGGCAGGTCCGACAGTGGGCCTTGAAGGCGGCCCGGCCGCCACCGTGGCGGGTGGGACGAATGACGACGACCTGGTTCGCCGGGCAGGTGACGGTCATGGCCTCGAGATCGACGTCGAAGCGGTCCTTGGTGAAGCGCCCGGTGGCGTTCCTCACCGGTGGGACCTTGGCGGTGACCGTGAACCCCTTGGTCTCGAGGTCCTCCCTGGTCGCCCCGTCGGCGTAGGCGGAGTCGCCGAACACCTCGGGCTTGTCCTCTTGGTCGGCATGCTTGTCGAGCAGCTCGTCGGCGGCGTCGCGGTCGGGGGTGTTGGCCGGCGTGGCCACCACCTCGTCGATCAGCTCGGAGTCCGGATCGATCGACAGATGGGCCTTGTAGCCGTCGAAGCGGCGGTTCTTGGACTTGTGGCCGTGACGGGCCTGTGGGTCGACCGTGGAGATCACCCGGTTGCGGCTCACCTTGCGCACGATGCGGAACACCCCGTCGTCGCCTTCTTCGACGTCTTGGCCGGCGACGAGGGCCAGCAGTTCGGCGGCGGGGACGGCGCTCAGGGGGAGGGCCTCCCCCTCGATCGCCGCCAGGGCCAAGAGGGCGTCGTGGACCAGGGCGTCGACCAGGGCCTCACGGGCCTCCTTGTCGTCCCAGTCGCACGGCGGCTTGCCGAGCGTGGCGTAGTCATCGTCACGGAGAAGGGCCTGGCGCACTGCCGCGGCCAACGGGCTCTTGGCCTGATCGAGGGCCATCAGCAGCTTGCGGACGGCCGCCCGCAGTTGGGTGACGGTGTCCTGGGTGGCCACGGCATCGAAGATCGGCGTGGAGTCGAGGACCCGGGCCCGGTTCTTCAACGCCCCGGTCTCTTTGGCCACCACCTTGGTGTCTTCGAACAGACGCCGGGGGCGGTCCGAGGCCCGCAGCCGGTTGCGCTGGCCGACGAGCGAAGTGGGATGGAACCCGAGGTAACCGGCGTCCACCCCACAGGCCGCCTGCCAGCGCAGGTCGAAGCTCAACCGGTCGGTGGCCTCGGCGTCAGAAGGCCCCTCGAAGGCCTGGAGCACCATGACCGTGGCCAGCACCCGGGCCGGGATGGTGGGGCGGCCCTTCTTCGACTCGGTGTAGCAATCGGCGAAGTAGTCGTCGGGGAACATGACCTGGCCGTGGTCGGCCAGCAGCCGATAGATCGATCCCTCCGCCAAACGGTCGCCCAGGATCTCCCTTGGGTTCTCGAAGCGCGGTTGGACCGTAGAGCGACCGAGTGCCATGGGGAAATTCTTCCAGCCCCCGGCGCAGATCGCGAGTCTTTCCCGGGCGACTACTTCAGGAGTCTCCTAGGCCGACGGTCTGCTCGGAGAGGTCGAAAGTCTGACCGACCGGAATGTCGCTGGTTACTTCCACTGGGCCTCCTCGGACTTTGGTGCCGGCTGGTGACCCTACCGGCCACCTCGGCGATGGAGGGGGCCGTCACCCTGGCCTCTCGGCTGGGGTGTCGGCTCCGCTCAGCTACTTCTCGCCATCCCCTCGAGCTCTCTCCCTCGTCTGGCCAACGGCACGTTCTGAGCGGCCGACATCGGGGAGCGAGGGTCCACCGAACTGTCACACCCGAGAGGCACCATGGGGACATGACGCTTTTGGATGTTGACCGCCCGGACCACTTCATCGACCTGGGCTTGGCCGATGCAGTGGTCGGTGACCAAGGGGCCGACTCGGAGCGCGCTCTCCATCAGAGTGAGATTCGTCCGATCGACGAGGCCATCTTCATCTACTGACAACGGCTTCAGCTGCTGACGGCGGATGGCCGGGGGCCACCGTTTGTCGGAGGTCAGTCGGACGAGACGGCGACGATCGGCGCGACCAGCCGGGCTGGGCCGGTTGAGCCCAAGTAGGGGGCGTTCCCGTATGCGTAGACCGACCCGCCGGCCCCGGCGATCCAGTAGCCGCCACCGTCGGGGGTCGGGCTGAGGCCGACGATCGGGGGCTGGCCGGTGATGCCCTGGCCGGGGACGGAACCGAGGTACCCGGCGTTGCCGAACGAGAACAGGCCACCGTCAGCGGCGACGAGCCAGTACCCGGTCCCACTCGGCGTCGGCGCCATGCCGACGACGGGCTGGGCAAGTGGCTTCCCGCCCATCGACCCGTAGAACGCGGCATCACCGAAGGCGAAGATCCCGCCGTCGGCGGCGACGAGCCAGTAGCCCTTGCCGTCCGCGGTCGGCGCGATGCTCACGATCGGTTGGTTCAGCGGCTTCCCGCCCATCGACCCGTAGAAGGTCGCGTCACCGAACGCGAAGACTCCGCCGTCCGACGCGACCTGCCAATAGCCCTTTTCGTCAAGCGTGGGCGCGGCACCGACGACCGGTTTGTTCAGCGCCTTGCCACCCATCGAGCCGTAGAACTGGGCGGCGCCGAAGCTGAAGACGCCGCCGTCGGACGCAACCTCCCAATAGCCCGTCCCGCCCGGCGTCACCGCCAGCCCGACGACCGGTTTGTTCAGCGCCTTGCCACCCATCGAGCCGTAGAACTGGGCGGTACCGAACGCGAACACCCTGCCGTCGCCAGCGGCGAGCAGGAGGCCCTGGTTCGACGCCGGTGGCAGCACCATCTGTTCGATCAGGGACTGGAGGCTGGGCGATGTGCTGTTGGTCGCGGTCACGGTGCTGCCGGCCGCCCAACACGACGCTCCCTTCACGCACGAGACCGTGTCGAGGATGCTGAGGAGCGTGACGTTGGGGCTCGGCTGGATCGACCACGCCGACCCGTTCCAGCTCTCGATGAAGGCCTTCGGCATGAAGCCGCCGCCTGTGCCTGTGCCGCCGCCTGTCCCAGAGCCTGTGCCTGTGCCGCCGCCTGTGCCTGTGTGGCCTGTGCCGCCTGTCCCGGTGCGGCCCCCGCCTGACCCGACCGCCCAGCACCGTGTCGCCGACAGGCACGCGATGTCGCCCAGGAGGGCGCCCCCGCCCCCGGGCGGTGTCGCCGCAGCCACCACCGCCCACGACGAGCCGTTCCACCGCTCCGCCAGCGCCGTCCCGGCCTTCCCCGAGCTACCCGTGGTCGACCCGGCCGCCCAGCAGTCGGTGCTGGCGACACAGGTGACGCTGCTCAGGTAGCTGCCCTTGGGTGCCGCCGCCTGATAGCTCGGGACGATCGACCACGCGGCGCCGTTCCAGTGCTCGATCAGGGCCTGGTCGTCTTGGGCCCCGGGGAAGATCGGCAGGAATGTCGACCTCTCCTGGTTGGGCCCTGCACTGCCGACGGCCCAGCAGTCGGCGGGCCCGTTGCAGTAGACCCCGACGAGCTCATCGTAGGTCTGGCCGGAGGCTGCCGCCGGCTCGATCGACCACGCGGCGCCGTTCCAGTGCTCGGCCAGCAACGTCGACTCGTCGCCTTCTGTCGCTGTCGTCGTGTAGCCGACGGCCCAGCAGTCCGCCGTGGCCACGCACGTCACTCCCTGGAGCACGGCACCCGGTGCCCCGGGCGGGCTCGGGGTCGCGACGGTCGACCACGCCGTCCCGTTCCAGTGCGCCGCCAGCGTTCCGGTCGGTTCGCCGGCCTGACCGGCCAAGACGGTGCCGACGGCCCAGCAGTCGGCAACGGTGACGCACGTCACGCCGAAGAACCCCCCCTGGACGGCCGGGTTCGCCGGAATGGCGGCCAGCGACCACGTCGCGCCGTTCCACTGCTCGATCAACGGCGTGAAGTGCTGGGTCGAGCCTCCGCCGAGGCCTGTGACCGTCGTGCCGACGGCCCAGCATTCGACGGCATTCGCGCACGTGCTGGCGAGGATGATGTCGTCGGCCTGACCGGTGCTCGGGGCCGTGACGATGTTCCAGCCCGACGGGCCCGGCACGGTCGCTGCGGTGGCCGACTGAACGGGGATGGCCAACGCGCCCAGCGGCAAGGCGACCGCGCTCGCCGCCACCGCCAGCCGTCGCCAACCGCTCCGGCGGGAGATCACGATGCGCCTCCGCCACGGGCCACTGCATTCGTCGGCACGCACCGATGCTCGCGCCCGGGGACTGTCGTCTGGCGGAGATAACCGGGGTTTCCACTTCCGCCCGGCTGTGGGCAACCGCGTCGCCACCCGGTCGAAACCAGAATCCCGACTCTCGACGAGGTCGCCCCGGCGGGGAGCCTCCGAGCGACGCCTCGCCGACAGCCGACCGAGGGAGACCCCCCGGCCGTTCGACGTCCGTATCCTGTCCCCATGTACCGCTGCGGTGAGTGCGAGTTCGCCTACGACCTCGACCGGACCGGGTCGGCCGGCGACGCCATCGTCGGCGGAGCGGACGCCATCGCCCGGCTCCTCGACGATCCCGGTCGGGCGGCCGGGATCGTCCACACGCGGCCCGCACCGGACGCTTGGTCCGTCCTCGAGTACGGCTGTCACGTTCGCGACGTGCTCCTCGTCCAGCGTGAGCGGGTGCTGACGGCCCGGCGTGTCGACTGTCCGTCGTTGCCGCCGATGGGTCGCGACGAGCGAGTCGAGCACGACGGCTATGCCGGCCAGGCGCCGTCCGACGTCGCCCGCCAGCTCATCGACGCCGCCGGGCTGTTCGTCAACGTCTTGGACCGGCTAGGTCCCGACGATTGGGACCGGTCCCTTATCTACAACTACCCGGAGCCGACGGAGCGGTCACTGCGCTGGTTGGCTGTCCACACCGAGCACGAGGTGCAGCACCACCTGCTCGACGTCCGGCGCCAGCTGCCCTAGGTCGCGGGACGGTCGCCGCCGGCTGGCCGGTGGACGTCCCCTTGGCCGGGACCGGCATCGTCGAGGCGAACCGAGCGCCGAGCGGCCCGATCCCGTCGTCGGCCCGGAGCTCGTCGATCGCGCCGTCGGTGTGGTCCCACAGCGACCAGATCCCGGCCACCGGCGGTGGCTACGTCGGCGATCGCCGCGGCCTGGGCCGACGTCGTCTCGAGCATGGCCTTGCGGGCATCTGCCGCCGGCCGGCCGTTGGTGTTGGCCGCCGTCACGGCCAACGACAGTACCTGCCGGTCCGACGGCCGATCGCCGGTGGGCGATCGTGCGAAAATGGAAGATCTCGGTGACCACAAGTCGCCACGAGAAGGGCCGTAGCTCAGTGGTCAGAGCAGGGGACTCATAATCCGTTCAGAATGCCAGCGGCATCCAGTAGCACCTGGTAGACGCCAGTGTTCACCCTGGTAGCTGGGTTGAGATTCCGTGCCTGGCGCTACGGGTTGGCTCCGGGGCGTTGGGCATCGTGTTGGGCAGGGATCAACAACGCGCTTGAACGTCTGCGACCTTCGCCGCTCCCTGGTTGGTGATGATGATGGACCCGGTCAGATAGACGCCTGCTCCTGGGGCCACGGAGTGTCGAGCGCCAAAGGTCGTAACCCCATAGGCCGAGTTGTCTGGAGCAGAGGCCGTCACCTGGCATCGTGGAGTTCCGCTCTTGCTGCCCGTGTTCTTCGCGTACACGACGACCCATAGGTGAGCGCTGTTGAGAGGCTTGAAGGAATCGACGTGGCTCTCGAAGCTCGCGTTCCCGGTAAGCGCGTGATCGATGGCAAAGCCGCCCCATACGAGAAGGGAGACCAGTGCGGCCGCCACGACGAGGCCACCGCACCCCAGCGCAGTGTCGTGCCCGCGCCGTTTCGGGTGATCTGCTCGTTTCATCGGGTGCTTGCGGTGTGTAGGACGATCTGCAAGTTCACCCCGGTTGAACCCTCCGAGCCGATCGCCACGCAGGATCCGGTCGTCGGGCAGTTGATCCCTGAGACGCCCTCGACCTCTGGGTGACTTAGACCGGTCCCGTCCCGAGATGCGACGGTCGTGGAAGTGGGCAGACGGTCGGATGCCCAGGATTGCCCTCCATTGGTGGTCGAGACGATGACCCCAGTTGGCGATTTCGTCAGGGCACCACTCGCCCAACAGACCGAGGCCGACTGGCAGGACACCGCCGCGAGAAAAGCCGGCTGTGGACCCGCCTCGCCGTAGGAGACCCAGTGGCGTCCTCCGTCGCGGCTGGAAAGCGCCTGACTTGGTCCGTAGGGAGCGGTTGGGTCGACCGGCGCTCCATTACCGATTGCGACGCACGCTGTGCGCACGCAGGTAGCCGCCTTGATCTGCACCAGGAAGGCCGGGACAGAGGCCCACCGCCAGTGACGGCCGCCATCCGTCGTCACGACCGCCGCACCATGGTGGGGAGATGTCGAGCTCATAGTGATGCCGACTGCAACACACACGGACGGCGTGGAGCATGAGAGGCCCTGGGGGCTGGCGGGCAAAAAGTTCGGTGGCATCGCCCCACGAGCCCACGTCTGCCCGTGGTCGCTGCTCGTGATGCTTGCTGCCCTCCCGCTCAGGGACGACGTTCCAACACCCACGCAGACGTTGGCGGTTGCGCACGTTAGGTCCGTGATGTCGGCTGTGTTGATGGTACGGCCAGACCGCCACGTCGCAGCGTCGTTATCACTGGTGGCGATCACAGACTGGCCATCGGACGAGCGTGCCGCAGCGAAGCAGGTAGTTGGGTTCGGGCACGCGATGTCGCTCGTCAGGCCATCTGACGCTGGGAGGAGTGAGCTAGCCCATGAGCGAGCCCCGTTCGTCGACTCCTTCACGACGGCGGCGCCCCCAACTGCAGCCGCTTCGTAGGCGAAGCATCTCGTGGGCGTTGAACACGTGACGTCGGCCGATTGCCCAGTCCTCTGGGCGGCCGAACCACGGGACCATGTGGCACCGTCGATCACGCTCGCCACCTTCCATCCGGCGTTGGCTGCCGTTGGCAGTCGGGCACCGGATGGAAGGTGGCTCACGAAGACGATGGCCACAACGACGAAGACAGCCGCAGCCACTGCTGGCAGCAGTTTCCCTTTTTGAACGGCATGCCTCAATGGATGGAGCTGCCACCGTTTTCTCCCCGTGGAGGCGTGTACCTCAACAAGCGAATGATTCAACTCGCTTAGGGCATTCTCTTGCTGCCCGAAACGCTCGTTAACTCGCTCGAGGCGCCCTAGGAGCAGAACCAGCCGTTCCGAGAGATCGTCGTTGGCGTCCCCCTCGATCCTTCCGCTCAACGACTCCCCCTTCAAGACTGCTGAGCCGTGTCCGCGGCTACACCGAGATGACCCTCTACTGAGGTAAACGAATCAGATCACTCGATGTGACAAATTTCATCGGGACTTTAGCTCGCGCACTGAAGCGACGACGGCGAGGATGTCGTGCCGCCCTGCAGGGAACCGTTGACCGACCACAGTTCCGCGGTGTGGAACGTAGCTGATCCGCTATGACATCCGAAATATGAGTTGACTGATAGGTAAGTCCCTATGTCTGTCCCGCCGGCCGTTGTGCCCACGTGCGTGCTACCGACGTAGAGAGACACGAGCGCTGCGAGGCTTTCCCCGGTCAGGCAACTGATCGTCCCATCGCCCTGGACGAGCGGTCCGAATGTCGATCCGATCACCCCCGGGGGATAGGCGAAACCTGAGCAGCCACCTATTGTGACCAGGCGAATCTGCGACCGACCACCGCGATGGCGAGCGGTGTTGGCACTGCTCGCCGAGGTGCCGGCGTATAGCGGATAGGACCCTGCGATCTCCGGTGAACCGGGCTGCAGCACGAGGATCTCGCCCCCACTCCCGCTCGTCGGTCCGTAGACGTCGACTACGAGCTGGCGCCCACCGAGCAGGTTGAGCCCGAGGATCTCGGTGCCGCCCTGGGCATTCGAGGTAACTACGGTTTCCTGTTCAACCGAAATGACCCCGTCGCTGTCCGTCGTGGCGCTCGAGTCGCTGATCGAGCTCGGATGACCCTGGATCACCAAAGGCGATGCTGTTCCCTGGTACGAAGCGACGGCTTGGTAGGCCGACTGTCGAAGCGACGACCAGGAAGGTGTCGTTCCCGAAGCACCGACGATCCCTGATGGGATCACCATCAGTGACGCAGCACCGAGGGCAGCAATGACCCCCGCAGATAGAAGTTTTCTCATAACCCCTCCTCGCGGCCGGCTCCCATGAGTCGGCCAATTCATCGAGGAGTCTACGGAGAAGTGGGCTGTGCTATGAACCTTCCTCGCTGCGACGAGGACGCGGGACGTCGATGCCCGAGGAGCGGAGAGCTTCTCGGATGTCTCCAAGCTCAACAACGACGTCGAGGAACGTGCTCCTGAGGTTCGCGATCTTCTCGTCAATAGCTGACACCGATCCCTCAAGGTCACCCATCTGGTTCTCCATGGCTTCCAAGAGAGCGAGCGCACTGCGAGGAGCCTCATCAGCCGTCGCTTCGCCTGGGTTGTCCGTCACGACCGTTGGCTCTTCGCCAGCAACGATCCGATCAATGCTGTTCGGCGCCCAGCCGAGTGCTTTGCAAAGCCGACGTTTCACGTCGCGCCGCTTGATGGGGGTGCCGGCGAGATAGTTCGTAAGTGGTTTGCCCGTCGGGCCCCCGAGCGCCTGTACGTCCGCAGGGCCGATCGACAGCTCGACCATGCGGGTTTGGATGGCGTCGCCCACCCGTTGCCAGTCATCTGCGGTTGCGATCATGCCCTCCACCCTGGCCGAGAACTCCGGCTAAATCTAGCCATCTCCAGCTAACTCCGACAGAAGCGCGGTTGCCTACACCCAAGTAATTACCGCCATGTAACTGGGGTTGATCAGGAAAACCTCCGCTTTCTCCGGCTAACTTCGCCAAAGTATTGACAAGTTAGCCGGAGTTAGTTACGGTGACTCCCGTGATCTTCAACGCTGCGGCACTGACCGGGGTTCGCAAGATTCGGAACCTCAGCAAGTCGGAGCTTGCGCTCCGTGCCGGCAAGAGCCGGCCGTACATCACGCAGCTCGAGGGCAATGACCGGAACCCCTCGCGGAAGGCCGTCGAGGACCTCTCTCGGGCACTTGAAGTCGACGATCCGTCGGTCTTCTACGTCGAACCCACGGTGGAGGAACTGCTCCGAGAACTGCAGATCGCTCACAGTCGTGAGGCGGCCTCCTGATGGCCCCCCTGATCCGCGTCGGTGACACCGACTACCCGGTTGTCATGTCGCCCGCACAGGCGACGAGCGTGCTCCCCCGGAGCGAAGACACCATCCGCCTCTGGTGCAAGACAGGCCGCCTTCCCGTCATGAAGAGGGTCAACAACAAGGAGCCCTACCGGATCCTCACGGGCCAGCTCTTCGCTCAGCTCGGGATCGACTACGTGACGGTCACAGAGGCGGTGGCGTCGTGAAGCGCCGACTCCTCATCGCCGCAGCCGTCCTCGGTTTGGCCATCGGGATCTCGGCCTGCCAGCTCCCCACAGGGCGCACATCGACAGCCCACTGCTGGGTGGTTGTCAACCAGACCACGGTTTACGGCGGCAGCTGCGCTCAGGCGTACATCGTCGCCAAGGAGGACCAGGGAACCGTTCACGGCGACGTGCCCCCTCGACCGCTTGGAGGTGGGACATGACCCACTCCGTCCACCTCAACCTCCTCAACGACATCACCGACGATGTCCGCCCAGTCGAACTCGTCGTCGGCGATCACCTCCCAGTGATCAAGTACGTAGAGACCGGAGAGTTCTCAGACGCGGAGATCGCGAGGGCGTTCGGGTTGTCGTTCGCAGGGGTGGCGTCGTGACCGCGGCCGAGCCTTGCTGCCACGAGCACGCCGGACGAATCCCCGACAGCTGCTCCGGTACCGCCGAAGTGTTCATCGACGGCCTGTGTTACGTGGCGATCTGTCGCACGTGCGGACTGGACGACCCCTCGTTCACGAAGGCCGGCGCGGAGCAGGTTGCTGCTGAGCACAACGCTGACGAACTGCCGGTGGCGGAGTACGAGGCGGCGCGGTCGTGACCAACCTGCTCGACCTCATCCGGCCGCCGGTCGACATCCCGACGGACATGCGCCGGCTTCCACTGGAGCAGCTCTTCCCGCTGTGGTTGGAGCGCAACCCCCACATCGTCGAGCGGGTCATCGTGCTCGCCCTGGCCGACGTGCGACGCGGCGTTCACCGCTGCTCGATGAAGCGCTACTTCGAGCTCATCCGGGGGAGCGTCGCCGTCGACAACGGAGGTCCCACGGCCTTTCGTCTGGATAACAGTTACACCGGCTTGCTCAGCCGCCACGTCATGGACCGCTGCCCCGAACTCCAGGGCCGGTTCGAACTTCGGACGAGGAGGGCGGCATGAAGCGCGGCTCCGAACTCAAGCGCATCGCT
>CAWGOO010000001.1:0-151511 GCA_963824265.1 uncultured Actinomycetota bacterium | reverse complement strand
GGCGATACGCTTGAGTTCGGAGCCACGCTTCATGACCACGGCGGCAGTTGGCTGCCGTCCCCCCGACGAAGGTTGTACGTCTCGACCATGAGGGCGGCGACGGCGCGGGGCTTCGTAGTCCCGTGAAGATCCCGCCATTGATCAGCTCGGCCAAGGAAACCGGATGCCGACCCCCGATATTTGGCGAGCTTGTGACGCAAGGCGTCGCAGTCGGCGCTTGGGTAACGGGCCAGGAACAGAGCGGCTCCTTCAATCAGCACGCCCTCCCAACTCGTCTTCTCGTAGCCCCACGCATCACCGAGCAGCGTGAGCGCTCCACCAAGAGTCCCCTGCGCGTGGGCCTTCTGCATCGAGGAGATGGCGCCTACCGCCTTGTTGGTCGGGCCCTTGGCGTAGGTGAGGCCACGGACCTCCAGGATCGAGACGATCTCCATCGCATCGGGATGCCGAGCGATCACCCGGGCACGGAAGCTGTCGAACGCCTTCAGGCCGCGCCGCTGGTTCAATCGGTAGAAGAGGTCGGCTTCCTCGGCCCGCGTAAGTCCGGCATGAACGACGCACGTCACCGTGGCGTTCGGACCCCACTTCTCCAAGATCGCCCGAACCCGATGCTGACCGTCGACAACAACGATGGAGCCGTCGGGGCGCTGGGAGACGATGATGGCGCCGATCGCCCGACTATCCAGGTCAACGAGGAGCTTGCGGACCCATGCCCCATCCAGTTCTCGGTTGAACCCTTCATCGAAGGTCAGATCACCAACACGGATGACCCGGGTTGACGGGCCGGTTGACTTACGCACTGGCTGCTCCTTCGAGTCGATTGATGATTCGGGTGAGAGCCGTTCGGGTCGTGCGCAGGTCCGACAGGACCGTCGCCTTGACGGAGTCGTCCAGCGACTCCCAGTCGAGTGGCGTTGCGATGTCGGCGGCGTTGTAGAGCGACGTCGCCGACGCGCTTGCAGACGTCGGCAATCGGCTGCTTCGGCGATCGCTTCATGCCCGCCGGCATAGGCACGTCGGCCGGCCGATTCGGAGCCTCTCTGGGCTCGACGACCCGGAGGTGCCGGACCTTCTCGTCGGCCGCCGTAGCGGAGACCTCGCCCTTGAGCATCTTGTCGAGGACCGCCGGGTCCTCCTTGGCCGCCCGCTGAACTCGTCCGACCGTTCTGGGGCTGACGCCATACTTCTTGGCAGCGTCAGCGACGGCAGTCCCCGACACTTCTTGCCGGTCGGCAATAAGTGTTTGTGCGGAGCGTCCCGGCGCCGTGCCAGCGTGGGCTCGCTGCCGTTCCTTCGCTGCCTCCTCGGCCGCCTTCAACTCGTCGGACTTCACCAGCGCCGCGGCGATCTGGGTGGCGGTCAGGTGGCGCCGGTCGACGTTCGCCCGCACGGCCTCACCGAACGGATCGTCGCCCGAGTAGGTGACGTAGACCGGGTCGACTTCGGCCTCTTGCGCCGCCCGGGCTCGATTGCGCCCGTCGATGATCCGACGATCGGTGTCAACGAGGATCGGGTACTTGGCGTCGAAGCCGAAGTTCAGCATCGACTCGACGAGCCGGTTGAACTCGTCGCCCTCCATGAGCGGGAACAGCTCGGCGGCCGGGTGGGTCTTCATCGGAGGGCCGCCTCGTACTCGGCCACCGGCAGTTCGTCAGCGTTGTGCTCAGCAGCAACCTGCTCGGCCCCGGCCTTCGTGAACGAGGGGTCGCACAGTCCGCACGTGCGGCAGACGGCCACGTAACACAGGCCGTCGATGAACACTTCGGCGGTACCGGGGCAGTCGTCGGGGATAGCGGAAGGGTGCTCGTGGCAGCAGGGCTCGGCGGAGGTGGTCATGACGTCGCCTCGCTCCACACGTGCAACGCCTTGTGGTCGGGGCAGAAGTCACCCTGCGTTCCAGCGCTCCACCTTCCCCAGCCATCGCGGTCCTTCGCTGACGCCCTTGCCTCGGTCATCGAACGAGCCCCTGTGATGGTGGTCGTCTCCTCGCAGCCTGGGTAGTCGCAATAGAACTCCCACTGGACGGCGACGCTCACGACGCCACCCCAGCGAACGAAAGTCCGAACGCCTTCGCGATCTCCGCGTCTGAGAACTCTCCGGTCTCTACGTACTTGATCACTGGGAGGTGATCGCCGACGACGAGTTCGACTGGACGGACATCGTCGGTGATGTCGTTGAGGAGGTTGAGGTGGACGGAGTGGGTCACGACGCCAGATCCCCGTGCTTGAACTCTTCGAGTCGCTTCACCGACACGCGCCAGTGGCTACCGACCTTGAAGGCCCCCGGAAGTTCGTCGCGCTCAGCCAACCGGTAGGCGGTCGTCGGGGTGACCCCCAGCCGCGCCGCGGCTTGCGGAATGGTGAGAAGGTCGGGCGGAAGCTTGGGCAGAACCGGCACTACATCTCCTCGGGGTTGATGAGGATGGCCGTGACCGGAACCTTGAGTTCGGCCGACAACCGCTCCGTAAGGGCCAGCGACGGTTGGCGCCGACCGGACAGCAGATCGCTGAGCGTTCCCGTTGAGATGCCGACTGCCGCTGCGAATGCCGTGCGGGTGCCGTAGCCAGATCGATCGATCAGTGCACCTAGGGACGCCTTGTTCAGCCTCTGTTTGCCCCCCGCAGCCACACCCCGCCTCGCCATGCGCACATCATAGTCAGTTCTACGAAGATCTCAAGATCTTCGTACTTCTTCTCTAAATTGTCTACTACCAGGGACAAGTGCCGGCGCTGTTCGTCGAACTTCTCGCCAGAATTTCGCAAAACCGACTTGTTTTTCGCAAGATCTCGCAGCCACAATGGGCTCGTGGGCCCCGGAGATCAGTCGCGCGAGACGGCCGAAACGCTGTCCACTGCTGGCCGAATTCCTGACAAAAGCCATAGAAGCGACCGGATTTGTGACCAACGTCGCAAAGACGGCTGAAGTCTCCGGCCCCTACATCCGGGAACTCCTGAACGAGGTTCCAAAGAAGCGGCGCCAGTACAACAAGCTCTTCAGGCTCAGCGAGGCGATCGGGCTGCGCGGCACGTACCTCCGCGAGATTCTTGATGGCGCCCTCAACCCTGAGGACCCCGCACATGCCGACGATCTGGCGATCGCCAAGCAGTCCGCCGTCCTGCGCGAACTAGCGCTCACCGAGAGCTGCCCTTGAGGTCCGAGGGAGCGGACTTGAAACGGCGCGTGACGCGTATGAGCGGGAGAAAAGCGGCGAGGAGCCTCCAGCCGAGGCCGGATAGGTTCGGCGCATTCAGTCAACCGACTTGTGACACTCTGGTCCCGATGCTCATCTGAGCAGAGAGGGAACGGAGGGTCCCACGTGAAGCGCTATCTAGTTCTACTGATTGCCGTACTTTGCAGTCTCGGCATCATGGCCCCATCGGTGGTCGCAGCTACTGATACGTCGTCATTGTCGCCGACCTGGCAGACGTGGGAGCAGCAAGCTCTATCTGCTGTTGGCAGCTACCGAGGCCACGGGCCGGTAACGCCGACGGCCCTGCCGGGACCGGTATCGACGAGTTCCGTCAGCACCGCGGACGGTGTCGTCTCGGTGCAACAGGAAACCATCATTACCCGGGATGATTCCGGAGCCGTGCTCTTGGACGTCGCCGTGCTCGGTAGCCAGCAGGTCGTCGTCACCGAGTACGGGTCGGCCTCGAACTACAGCGGCACGACGCTGGTCCTGCGGTCCGGATCGACGTCGATCGCCGGAACGTACCCGTTGGCCTCGGCATCCACGTCGGCGTCGACGGCGGCCCTACGACATCCCCGCCATCTCGTTGCGAGCCTGGTCACAATAGGCGGCTGCTTCCCAGCTCCCCAGCGTCCGACGGTCATCGGCTCGACATTCGGGCCGTTGGTGCAGGGCGAAGGAACCGTACGCTGCACCGTCAGCGAGAACCTGGCGGCCATCGTCTCGTTGTACGTCGGGGCGACCCACGTGGGCACGTCGGCCACAGGATCAGACACCGGCACGACCCTGGCGGTTAACTCGTACTTCGGCTGCTCCAGCGGAGGTCCTAACACGTTCCATACGGCCGAGCTCTACTCGGTGAACGGCATAGTCCAGGGTGGGGCGACATCGACAGGCGCCTCGCTTGGATGCCAATCGTAAAAGCCGGGGAAAACCGGGTTTCGATCGATGAGAAATTGTGTCACGCTAACGCAGCAATCTCGTTGGTCGATATGTGAGAGGGATACGCATGCGGAGTGCGGGGGTGAAGAGGAGGGAACCTCTTCCCACCAATAAACGGAAAACCGAGGACTTCCAATCCGACGTGCTGGAGGCCCTGCGGGAGGTGAACTCGACCCTGCATCAACAGGGAACGGTTCTGTCGCACCTCAACGCCCTTGTCCTGGGGGATCGCCACCCCCAGGACAAGGGCGTGGCGCGGCACCTTCGCCTCGTCGAGAATGCAGCGTCTCGGTCGCGATCGGGCTCTTGGCTGTGGGGCGCAGTCGTCAGCGCTGTTGTCCTCGCTCTCGTGATCACTCTTCTCGTCCTGGTGCCGTCGGCGCCGACGCCCTCGCCGAACTCTCTGCCGGCTTCCTGGCGCATCGCCGGCACTATCAACGGCTGGAAGTCATCGGTCGTAGGAGGGGCTCAGTCGGCGAGCGTGACTTGTCCGACCGTCACAACCTGTTACGCGTCGAACCTGGGATTCCGGAGATGATCCCGGTGCAGTCGAAATCACGTCCGATGGGGGGATCGGCTGGCAGGCGATCGGGATGCCGAGCGGCTGGGTGCTCACCACGGCGCTGACGTGTCCAACTGCTCGCAGGTGCATCGCCGGAGCGATGGGTACGGCGGGGCCCGGAATCATCAAGACGGTCAACGGAGGGTCGACTTGGGCGGCTCGGGCTCTGCCGCAGCCCATTGGGCGCGTTGCGGCGATCCGGTGCCCGACCAAGACGCGGTGCACGGCGGTGGGAAGCCGTTCATCTACAGGCGTGTCGGCGTCGAAGCCCATCTCTGCCGTGACGAGCAACGGTGGCCGTCAGTGGAGCGAGGTGCCACTTCCACGGCCGTTCGTCTTGGGCGGGCCGACAGGGCTCTCGTGCATCGGAGCGTCGGTGTGCATCGCCGTAGGAGCGACGTCGGCATCTGCACCCGCGGGTACAACACCCCCGAGTGCTGTCATCCTCAGGACCGCCAACGGGGGCCGGTCGTGGCGGACTGCGGCGATCCCTGCCGGCTTCGCTCGAGTCAGAGCGGTCTCGTGCTCGAAATCCTCAACCTGCGTGGCGGTTGTCAACGGCGCTTCGCAGCACCCAACTGCCTCCCCCGGGCCCTACGGTCCGTCGGTCGCTTGGACCACGCCTGACAGCGGTGCTCAGTGGACAACCGGTGGCCGCATAGGGACAGGGCAGCTGACATCGGTCTCGTGCGCCGGTCGCTCTAGGTGCTGGGCCGTAGGGGCCGTGGCCGGCTCGGCTGCGTTGGAGGGATCCACGAACGCGGGGAGATCGTGGACCTCGTCAACCATCGACGGACCTGCTTCGGACGTGCAGTACGCCTCCTCGGTCTCGTGTCCATCGCGAACTGTCTGCGAAGCCCTCGGGGCTCAGGCGGCTAATGGAACCGACACGCCGGTCGCCCTCCGGAACAGCTAACGGGCCTGTCCTACAAGATTTCCTACGATTCGGATCATAGGTGGATGGTCCTAGTCAGATGTAGTCTAGGTATCCGCTGGTCAGGTACATCATGGGCCAAGCCAGGAAAGCGTGGTGGCATTTCTGCGCGGACTCTTAATCCGCAGGTTTCGGGTTCGAATCCCGAGGGGCGCACTGCCTGATTGTGTACTTTCGCCTGACCCCCGACGGTTTGACGTCGGGTGATGGTTTCCGCGACGTCGGGTGATGCCTGACGCGCACTCGGGTGACGCTTTACACCCCGGCCCGGCCCCTGCTCCGATGGCGCCAGCGAACGGAAGGGAGCGGCCAAGTGCTCGTGGAGCTGAGTGTCGTGGAACAGCGTTACGACGCCGTCATCGGTGTGATCCGTGACGGTATGAAGGTCACCGAAGTTGCCGAGACTTTCGGCGTCACCCGTCAGACGGTCCATGCCTGGCTCCGACGCTACGAAGAGGGCGGGATCAGCGCCCTGGCCGATCGCTCCCATCGACCGCGGTCCTCGCCCCACCAGATGGACGGGATCACCGAGGCCCGGGTGCTCGAACTGCGCCGCCTCCACCCGCTGTGGGGCCAGCGACGACTGGTCCACCAGCTCGGCCGGGAAGGATTCGATCCGGTCCCCTCCGAGGCCGGGGTCTATCGAGCCCTGGTCCGGCACGGGTTGATCGACCCCAAGGCCAGGAAGAAGCGGCTGGTCAACTACAAGCGCTGGGAACGAGGCCGGCCGATGGAGCTGTGGCAGATGGACATCGTCGGTGGGATCCTTCTGGCCGACGGGACCGAGCTCAAGTGCCTGACCGGGGTCGACGATCACTCCCGGTTCTGCGTCTGCGCCGGCCTCATGCGGCGGGCCATCGCCAAGAACGTGTGCGCCATCTTTGCCCGGGCCCTGGAGGGCCACGGCGTGCCGGAGGAAATATTGACGGACAATGGGCTCGTCTTCACCGGCCGCTACGCCGCTCAGCGCGTCGAGGTTCTCTTCGACCGGATCTGCCGGGAGAATGGGATCCGTCACCTCTTGACCGCGGTGCGGTCCCCGACCACCACCGGCAAGATCGAGCGCTTTCACCGCAGCCTGCGGGTCGAGTTCCTGGCCGGCCGGGTATTCGACGATCTCACATCCGCCCAGGCCGAGCTGGACGCCTGGGTGGCCGACTACAACGAGCACCGACCACACCAAGGCATTGGCATGTGCACCCCGGCCGAGCGGTTCGCCGTCCGCAGCCCCCAAGCCAGCGCCCAACAGCTGACCGCCGACACCCGACTGGCCGATGTGCGCGCCGGGGACGACTGGATCTCGCGCACGGTAGCGGCCAACGGGATCATCTCGGTGGCCTGGCAGGTCTTCAGCGTCGGCAAGCAACGCCACGGCGAGATCGTTGACGTCCACCTCACCGAGAACGTGCTCGAGGTCTGGTCCGGGACCGAGCTCATCAAGACCGTCCTTCGAACCACGAAAGGAGAGATCCGCAAGAAGCGGGCGCAGCGCCCGGCTGCGGCCAGCTAGAGACCCAAACGGGGAGGAAAACCTCAACCGAGTGCATTGTGGAAAGCATCAGGCGCGATACTTCAGGCGCACTGCCTGATGTACGACCACGCCTGATCCGTGACAGATCAGTAACGCAGGTCGTGGAACGCAGTAACGGCAGACGCGTGACGCAGTAACGGCTGACGCTTGACACTCGGCCCCATCCCCTTTCGGCTGTTGGTAGCTGGAGGGAGGTGGCCGATGCTCAAGGAGCTCAGCAACGTGGAACAGCGTTACGACGCCGTCGTGGCCGTCATCCGAGACGGACTGTCGGTGACTGAGGCGGCGCAGAAGTACGGGGTCAGCCGCCAGACCCTCTACCGGTGGATGGCTCGCTACGAAGCGGGCGGCCTCGACGCTTTGTCCGACCGGTCCCACCGGCCCCATCACGTCCCTCACCAGATGGCCGCCGAGCTGTGTGCTCGGGTCCTCGAGCTGCGTCGCCAGCACCCGGGGTGGGGACCACTGCGCCTCCAGCACCATCTGAAAAAGGAGGGGTTCGACGACGTGCCGTCGCACATGGCCGTCTACCGAGCGCTTCTCCGCCACGGTCTGATCGAGCCTGAGGGTCGGCGCAAGCGCCTCCCGGCTTACAAACGCTGGGAACGAGGCCGGCCGATGGAGCTGTGGCAGATGGACATCGTCGGTGGGATCCTTCTGGCCGACGGGACCGAGCTCAAGTGCCTGACCGGGGTCGACGATCACTCCCGGTTCTGCGTCTGCGCCGGCCTCATGCGGCGGGCCATCGCCAAGAACGTGTGCGCCATCTTTGCCCGGGCCCTGGAGGGCCACGGCGTGCCGGAGGAAATATTGACGGACAACGGGCTCGTCTTCACCGGCCGCTACGCCGCTCAGCGCGTCGAGGTTCTCTTCGACCGGATCTGCCGGGAGAATGGGATCCGTCACCTCTTGACCGCGGTGCGGTCCCCGACCACCACCGGCAAGATCGAGCGCTTTCACCGCAGCCTGCGGGTCGAGTTCCTGGCCGGCCGGGTATTCGACCATCTCACATCCGCCCAGGCCGAGCTGGACGCCTGGGTGGCCGACTACAACGAGCACCGACCACACCAAGGCATTGGCATGTGCACCCCGGCCGAGCGGTTCGCCGTCCGCAGCCCCCCAGCCAGCGCCCAACAGCTGACCGCCGACACCCGACTGGCCGATCTGCGCGCCGGGGACGACTGGATCTCGCGCACGGTAGCGGCCAACGGGATCATCTCGGTGGCCTGGCAGGTCTTCAGCGTCGGCAAGCAACGCCACGGCGAGATCGTTGACGTTCACCTCACCGAGAACGTGCTCGAGGTCTGGTCCGGGACCGAGCTCATCAAGACCGTCCTTCGAACCACGAAAGGAGAGATCCGCAAGAAGCGGGCGCAGCGCCCGGCTGCGGCCAGCTAGAGACCCAAACGGGGCGGAAAACCTCAACCGAGTGCATTGTGGAAAGCATCAGGCGCGATACTTCAGGCGCACTGCCTGACCTTCGAGAAGGCAAGGGCCCCCGACGCGGTGACCCCGCCCCCGGGGACGCCAACCGGGACACGGACCCGGGACGAGGGCGAACGGGACGAGGGAACGGTCGCCGAGCGCCCACCCGACCGGAGGGCACGACGGCGACCCCGGGGGGGCCCGCACCGCCTGGAGCAACTAGCCAGCGAGGCCGAAGGCGACTGACGACCTTAAGGCCGGTCGCTGATGACCGGTCACTGATAGAGAAGCCGTTACCTCTCGTCGCGGGGCCTGTGTCAGAACGACCGACGACAACGGGCAGCAGCCTCGGACGTTCGGTGGTTCACAGTGCACGTTCCGTGGTGGTAGACGGGCGCACGAGAGGTCCGGCGCTTCTTCGTGTTCAGGCTCTGGGTGACCCCGTAGGTGGCGTTGCTGACCGGGTGCATAGCCCGGCGAACCTGTTTGATGGATATTCGGGGTAGCGGCCCGCTTGACCGATCGTACGGGATGAACGGCCCGGCGAACGGGCCTCGGAATGAAGAGTCGGGAGAAAAACCCCACCTAGCCACTCCAGTCCCTGAGGGTAACCAGGCGTAAGGAGGTCGGCCGGTTCTGGGGCATCCAGGCTCCGCTCGTCGCTACGGCGTGAAGCTCGTTGCGCAGGTCGCGGCGGAGCCTACCGACACGTTCACCTGCACCGTGTAGCCAGGGGTGGGCGACCCGATGTTGAAGGTGATCGCCGCGTTGCCGTTGCCATCCGTCGCCCCAGTGAAGGCATGTGTGGTCGTCTTGTAGTGAGCGGTAAAGGCCACCGACGCATTCGGCACGTTCGAAGCCACGTTGAGCGTCTCGTCGCCACCACTTGGGGGGTTGGGGTTGGACATCGATGCCGTGCAGGTCGGCGGACCAACAGCGGGGGGACTCCCCGCGGGTGGCGGCGTCACCGGGGGCGGGGCTACGGCTGAGCCATAGAACTGCGACGCCCCAAAGGCGAAGACACCTCCATCAGAGGCCACGAACCGATAGCCGCTTCCCTCGCCGCCAGCTTCCATCCCGACGATTGGCTCGGCGAGTGAAAGATTGCCCGTCGACCCGAAGAACGGTGAGTTGAAGGCGAAGATGCCACCGTCAGAGGCGACGAGCCAGTAGCCGCCGGTGACGGGGTCGACGGCCATGCCGACCACTGGGCGGTTGAGCGCGATGGCGCCGGTGGAGCCCTGGAACGGTGCGTTGAAGGCGAAGATGCCACCGTCAGAGGCGACGAGCCAGTAGCCGCCGGTGCCGGGGTCCTCGGCCATGCCGACCACCGGACGGTTCAAGGTGATGGCGCCGGTGGAACCTTGAAACGGTGCGTTGAAGGCGAAGATGCCACCGTCAGAGGCGACGAGCCAGTAGCCGCCGGTGACGGGGTCGACGGCCATGCCGACCACTGGGCGGTTCAAGGTGATGGCGCCGGTGGAGCCTTGGAAGCCAGCATCGCCGAAGGAGAAAACCCCTCCGTCCGTGGCGACCAGGTAATAGCCGCCGCCGTCGGGCGTGGCGACAATGCCGACGATCGGATGAGTGGGCGCCGATGTCAGTTGCCCGTAGTTGGCCGCGTCTCCACAGGCAGCAACTCGCCCTTGGCTATTGGCGATCCAGTACCCACCGTTGTCCGGCGACGCGGCTATACCGACGACGGTGTTGGCCGGGAGCGTGGCCGAACACGACGCTCCGGCGTAACTTCGCGCCGAGGCAGAACCAGTCGTTGCCGAGGTCGGAGCACTCAGCAGTGCTGCGCTCGCTCCCACAATCGCCAGCGAAGCACTCACCGCGAGGCTCCGGTGGAGCCAGCCATTGATCTTCACGGATCGGTCTCCTTCGGCAGTTGTCTACTGCGTTCTTTTTATCCGACCCGTACTGAGACTGCAACTTCCATTGCGTTTGTGGACTGAGCCACTCTGGCCATTGGTAACGGGTCACGCTCCAGACACCCGGCATTGGTCTTTCGGCCCTGACCCCAAGGAGAACCCTCGTGTGATGCGGAGGCCCGCACAGAGTCGTTCGCGGGCGTGTGTATCAGTTGGGGTTTTCGTCCTTCGGACGCCGGTCTTCTGCCGGTTGGCTCCGGGACGTTCCGGGCCCCACATCAGTCGCGTCCAGCACGAACCCTGGCATGTGGCGCGTGTGGCAATAGGAGGATGCAGTCCTCGGACCAAATGTGTTGGTAGTGGCCGTCGAATTCGACCGGTGGTTTTCTGCCAACGGCGCCAATCCGAGGGATCGCCTCGACGTGCTCGCTCTGGGGGTCGACGGCCGCCTCGTACTGGCCGAGCTGAAACGGGGGCGCGCTCCTGACACTGTCGAGTTGCAGGCGATCAAGTACGCGGCCATGGTCTCGCGTTTCACGGAGGACTCGCTGGCCGAACTTCACGCCGAGTTCCTTGAGCGAACTCAACAGCTCAGGCTTACCGACGTGCAGGCGCTGGAAAAGCTACAGGCACATGCGGTGGCCGGACTCTCGCCCGATCTGCTCCTCCGTCCGCGGATCATCCTTCTAGCCGAAGACTTCACCCCGGTCGTGACCTCGTCCGTGGTCTGGCTCAATGAGCAGGGGGTCGATATCTCCCTCCGTCGTCACCAGGCGTACCGAACCAGCTCGGGTGAGACCATGATTACTGTCTCTCAGGTCTACCCAGTCCCCGAGGTCGCTGACTTCGAGGTGACTCCTCGCCTGCGCTCAGCCTCGCGAAAGGTCGCTGACCCCCTCGAAGAGAAGCCCTGGTCTCAGGCCGACCTCCAGCTCCTCAACTCGTTGCCCTTCGAGGTTCCCCATGCCGTCCTGGATGTCTGCTCGGAGTCTCCTGACGAATGGGTCGGATCGAGCGCCGCCTACGCCCGGGCCGGAGTCGAGCAGCGCAGCGGTATGGGCAAGCTGGCGGGCTTCGGCTACAGCGTCCGCAGCCGCTTCGGTCGAAGCAACCCCCCCTGGGAACTCAAACTGGGGCGCCGGCGGTCAGAGCCAGCAGTACTACCGGCTAAATCGCGAGACGGCTGAGCGATGGCGAGCCACCCGAACTGCCGACGGCTCCGACGATGGTGCCTTGGATTCCACCAGTGCTACATAGGCCAATGCGCCTCAATCAGAACCTTTCGTAGTGGGCGAGGGCTGACCCTTCCTTGTGATCCTTGGCCTCGAACCGAACTGGTGCCGATCCCACTCTTTGCGAGGAACGCACAGATAGGTCCCTCCGGCGGGCGGGCACGGGACTCGACCTCCGTACGGCGATCCTCCACGAGAGGCTCAGTTCGGTACGAGCGATCTCAGATGGCAAAAGTCCCGCTTGTGCCTCCGTGGGTTGAGAGTCGAGGGGTCACCACCGGATTCGCAAGTCCACTAATACCTAATCAATCCGCGGATGTTCTTCCCCGCGTACATGTCCTCGTACGCCTGGTTGATGTCGTCGAGCTTGTACGTCGTCGTCACGAGCTCATCGAGCTTCAGGTGGCCTTGGCGGTATTGCGTGAGTAAGGCGGGGATGTCCGACAGGGGGTTAATGAGACCCATTACGTTCCCGATGATCGCCCGGCCCCAAAGGAAGTAGGGCGTCAACGGAATGTCGAGGGAATGCTCTGAGGTGGGCGAAGCCGAGGTAACCACCATCGCGCCACCTTTGGCCGTGAGTTCGGCGAACGCCGGGAACATTGACCCCTTGAGGACTCCCAGCGTCACGAGGACCTTGTCGGCCATCACGTTTCGGGTGAGCTCGGACACGAGCTCTCTGGCCTCCTCGATCGAGGCGGCGACGTGGGTCGCCCCGAACTCGAGGGCCTTCTGCCGCTTGAACGCGACGGGGTCGACTGCGATGACCAAGGCGGCACCGGCCAGCCGCGCGCCCTGGACCGCGTTCATGCCGACGCCCCCCGCGCCGACCACTACCACGACCTGTCCCGCTCGAACCTGCCCGGCGTTCACCGCCGCTCCGTATCCGGTGATGACACCGCACCCGAGAAGGCACGCGACGTCGAGAGGAACATCCTCGTCCACCGGGACGATGTTCAGCTCGCTCACGGTGACGACCCTCGAGAAGGTGCCGAGCTGACTGAAAGCTCCGACGGGCTGACCCTTGAAGTGGAAGCGGTAGTGCCCATCAGGGGCGTGCCCGGTCATGATGTGGGCATTGGCGTCGCAGAGGTAGGAGCGCCCGTCGTTACAGAAGCGACAGGTCCCGCAGACTGACCCTGGAAAGAGGACGACGTGGTCTCCGACCTTGGTTCGACTGACGCCCTCGCCAGTGTCGATGACGATTCCTGCGCCTTCATGCCCCCCGACCGAGGGCATGGGGACGGGGATGTCTCCGGTGCGAGCATGGTCGTCGGAGTGACAGAGCCCGGTGGCCACGAGCTCGACGGTCACTTCTCCCGCGAGAGGAGCAGCGACGTCAACCTCCTCGACTCGCCAAGGCTCGCCTATCTCGAACAACACCGCGGCTGGCGATTTCACAGGAACCCCCTCCACAACACGGGTGCCGTTACTTGATACCCAGAATAACACCATAGTGCTATTTGTGTGCGGTCCCGGTTCATGTTTGACCCGTCTCTACGATCGGAGATGACGGCAGCCGAGGCTACGTCGAGTGACATCGGAGGCATGATCGAACTCAGTAGAGTTCGATCGCATCTTCTGGGCAGGCGCTGATCGCAGTCCGCACCTTGCCGTCGAACTCCGGTGCCACCGTGTCGACGACGACAACCGCCTGAGCCGTGTCGTCCTTGAGCTGAAACACCTCCGGTACAACCAAGTTGCACAGCGCATTGCCCTGGCAGCGATCGTAATTGATGCGAACCCTCATGGGCGTCATCGTTGCAAGATTACCGGCAGCTGCGCTAAACCGCGCACCAAACCAGAGGTGTACGTCAGCTCGGCACCGGGCTCAAGCTCGAACTTGCTGAGCTTGCAAATCTCTTCGATCAGGAGCCGCAGTTCCTGTACGGCGAGATACCTTCCCAGGCACCGATGGATGCCAGCGCCGAACGCGAGGTGACGGCCGGAATTGGGGCGCTCGAGGATCAGTTGATCGGCATCGGGGAAAAAACTCGCGTCACGGTTGGCGCTGCCCCAGCTCAGGATGATCCTCTCGCCCTTCGCAATCGGACAGCCGCCGATCACAACATCTTCCATCGCGGTCCTGCCCGCAGCGTGCACCGGCCCTTCGTGTCGGAGACACTCTCCGACGACGCGATCGAGCTGTTCCTCGTCCATACCCTTGAGGCGTGTGCGACTCTCGGGCGAGCTAGCCAGGAAGTGGGCGACCGTGGACATTGCGCCAGTCGTCGTATCAATCCCGGCGGAAACGAGCAACATCATCATCTCCGTACGCTGCTTGTCATCCAGGCGATACTCGCCTTCGAGGCCGGCGTGGGCGATTGCTCCCAGCAGGCCGTCATCACGTCCTTTGTCTCTCATTTCCGAGAGTATCGACTGGCACCAGGAAATATAGGGAGGGAGGAAGTCCGCGACATGCCCTGGATCGGCCGCAATTCGATGCAACATCTTCAGAACCCATTCCACTTCGTCGGGCTCTCTCTCCAAGTACACACGAAACATGACGTGCGCGGGAACAGGATCAGACACTTCGTGCACGAAGTCGCAGCGCTCGTTCTCCAGTGCTCGTTCGAGAAACTCGACCAGTATTGCGCGCGCGGCTGCTTCCCTGGCTTTGACAGTTCCTGGCGCAAAGAATGAGCTGATCATCCCGCGTACGGCTGGATGAAATGGTGGGTCAAAATCGAGGAAACTAAATTCGAAGAAGGCGGTATCGATGGGAACCGATCCAGCCCCGTATTTGGTCGAGAATCGTTGCCAATCTCGAGCGGTCGCAAACACGTCTTCAAAAGCGCTCAGCACCCAAGCGCCGCCATGAGCCTCGGTCCACGCCACGGGGCACTTTGCTCTCAGCTGCTCGGCTCGCTCCCAATAGTCCGTCGGGTCGAGGACATCCCAGACCACAGAAGCGTCAGCCTTGGCGAGCGTCGCCCGGCCCTTCGTCATCGTCGCCCCCAGTTCGAAATTCCCCCCGCTGTCAGCTAAGTGAGAGTAGTCGATCGCCGCACCCCGTCGCGGCCTAGAGGGTGGACGTCGGCGCCACCCCCTCCCCGACCATCACTCGGCCCAACGTTTCGCTTCATCGCCTTCTACCGGCTTCTCTACCGGCTACCGGCTTCTCTACCGGATCGTCTGACATCGGCCGTCATTGCCCGGAACCCCACGCCCAAAGGGGTCCAGATCCTTCGCCAATGCCGCGGGTGGTCCTACGGGTCCAGGGCCGGGGTCGGTCTTGCTCTATGCCCAGCGTTTGCTACGGAGCCCTCAGGCGCCCTTAGAAGGGCGTAGCCGTCGCGCCGGGCGTCGGACCCTCGACCGGCGGCGCCTCCGCCCCCTCCGCTCCCGAGGAGGGGTGATCCGCGCTCGCTGGTGGCCGGGCCGGGCTTGGGTTGCGGGTCGGTCCCGGTATCCCGCCCTCCGGGTCCGTGGGCGTGTGTCTCCGGCCGGCGTCTGTCTCCGACGCCCCCCCGCCACGCCTTGGGGCCCCGCCCTCCGTCCCCCCTCGGGTGGGCGGGCCCGCCGTCCGCTCCTCCGTTCCGTTCTCCCTGGTCCCGGGTTCGTGTCCCGGTTGGCGTGCCGGGGGGTGGGTGCCGCCGCGCCGGGTGGCCCTTGCCTTCTCCACTATCGACTTTCGGAGAAGGCAATGGCCCCAAGTCGCGGCGACGCCGGACACCGGGGACGCCAACCGGGACACTCGGCGCGGAGCGGCGGAGGGGCCTTCAGCGATCGTCGAAACTGGCCAGAACCCCACAGCCGGCAAGGAACCTCCCAGAGACGCATCCGGCGCCCAGGGCGGCCGGCCCAGCCGCCTACCGACGGGGACCCTCGGCCGCCGAGCGGCCGGCCCGGCGTCCGAAGATGAGGGCCGACCCGACGTGGGTGGCGGGCATGTAGCCGCTGCCGTGGAACCCTCCGGTCACCTCGCCGGCGGCGAACAGCCCGGGGATGCGGTCGCCAAAGACGTCGACCACGGCCATCTCAGCGGTCACCTTGAGGCCGCCGTTGAAGTGGGTGGTGCCGGGGACCACCACGATGGCCTGGAACGGCGGCCGGTCGATCGGCCGGAGGGCGCCGTCGGTGCCGATGAGGTGGCGGCGCCCGAATACGGGGTCGGTGCCGGCGGCGGCGTTCCGGTTGTACTCGTCGACGGTAGCCACCGCCGTCGCTGCGTCCAGCCCGGTGGCGCCGGCCACCGCCCCGAGCAGCTCCCCGACGGTGTCGCCGGTGAAGGTGTCGCCCCCGGACATCACCTGGCCGACCATGGTGGAGGCGTAGGCAGCCCGGGCGGCGTCGTCGAACACCTGCACCATGAAGTGGTCGGTCTGGGCCAGGCCGGCCCAGCACAGGTCGACGTAAACGGCGGACTCGTCACAGAACCGGCGGCCCTCCTTGTTGAGGAGGATCCCGCCGTGGTAATTGACCACGCACCCCTTGCCGGTGGCCGGCTCCACCGGCGTGGTGGGGGCGACGCCCCGGCCGACGTATGAGGTGGCCGCCCCCAGCGCCGACGCCATCAGCAGCCCATCGCCGTGGCTGCCGGACCCGGTGATCGGGAGGATGTCCTCGGTGCCGGGCCGGCCGTATGCCTTGATGAGGTCGGGGTTTCGGGTGAACCCTCCGGTGGCGACGACCACCCCCCTGGCCGCCTCCACGACGGACGTCCGGCCGTCGACCTTGGCGGCCACGCCGACGACGCCGTCGCCGTCGCGGAGCAACCGGGTGGTCTGAACCCCGGTGAGGATCCGTACCCCCCGGTCCCGGGCCGCGGCTGCCAGGCGGTCCACGATCTGTGCCCCGCCGCCCTGGGCGCCGAGCGGGAGCTCATGTCCCCAGGCGCGGCACATGTTGGCGAACTGCATCGTCCCGGCGAACCGGATGCCGAGGTCCCCGAGCCATCGGTAGGTGCCGGGGGCGTCGTCGACGTAGGCCACCGAGAGGTCGTCCTGGGCGTCGTGGCGGTGGGACGCCCGCAGGTCGGCCAGCAGCTCGTCCCGGGTGCCCGGCTGGAGGTCGGTCTCGCAGAGGGCGACGTACCCGCCCGAGAGGGCCGTGCTGCCGCCGATAGCCGGCTGCTTCTCGAGAACCAGGCTGTCCCGACCGGCGTCGGCCGCTTCGACGGCCGCCGCCAGCCCGGCGGCACCGCTGCCGAGCAGCACCACGTCTGCGGCCAACTCAGCACGGTCGGCCGCCACCTTCGCCATCCCGCCATTACAGCACTACAGCTCGGTCGAGCGATGGGGTGGCCGCCCCTGGGACGCCTTACTCTTCCTCTCTCCCCACAGATAGAAGTGGCGAGAGGCGAGTAGAGGAGTCCGGGTGTCCCCCCATCCGATGCCTTCCTATGGCACCGACCACGGACGGGAGTGCTTTGCTGCGTTGGCCGACTTGTTCGCTCGTGCTGCGATCGTCAACCCGGCCGGTCGCTACCGCACGAACGCCGGATGGCTTCGGGCTGGCCCCGGTTGCTCCCCACCGTCGACGGACTGGTGATCTTCGTCGACGAGACAGAAATGGTGGGGGCGGGTTGCTAGCGGGAAGTTGGCGACGCGATCCGTACCAGGTTGCCACTGGCCGCTTTCGAACCAGAGATGGGACTGGTCGAGCTGGACCCCTTCGACCTTCTTGTCCCCGCAGACCGTTCGGCCTGGCGTTCGGCCATGCCGGTATTTGGCCAACCGCTCGTCGCCAGGGTTTGGCCGGTGTCACGAGACCGATCGACCCCGATGCCATTTCGATCCACTCCATCAAAGAAGCAGAAGCAATTAAGGCACGGCTGTTACGGTACCGGCTCGCTAGAACGCCAGCTCCTGAGAACGTAGAATGACGGTCATCAGCCTAAAGCAATCGCTTGCTTTTTAGCAAGCACTTGCTAAAGTCAAAGAAGTGACTACCCTTACGGTTCCAGCCGGTGGCGTGGTACTGCAATTGCGCTATACGGTCCCCGCCGAGCGGGTCGAATTGTTCGACCGCTGGTACGATGAAGAGCACCTACCCGACATGGTGGGGATACCCGGCATCCTGCTCGCTCGGCGATTCGTCCGGGACGCGGCATACCCGTTCGCCTCGCCCCTCGGCATGGACTTCATGACGCTGTACGACGTCGAGGGCCTGACCGTCTTCGACACCGAGGAATACCAGGCCTTCCGCCGTAAACTCACCCCCTGGACGGTGGAGGTCACCAGCGGCCTAGCGTTTGCCCGGAACGTCTACCGCCAGATCGCCCCCGAGCATGGCGGATTGACCGGCCAGGGCCCCCAGACACCGCTGGCCGCGGGCGCCGCCGTCATGCACGTCCTGAGCGGCTGCGACGCGACAGCCGAGGTCGATTTCAACCGGTGGTACACGGAGGAGCACATGCCGCGGCTCGTCCAGGTGGACGGTGTGCTGCACGCCCGTCGGTTCATAGAAGCCGAGAGCCATCCCAGCGACGGCTACCGCGTACCAGCGGTTGAAGTCGACCTCGGCTCTCGCCTCCCCCTCCGTTATCTGGCCCTCTACGAGCTGGGGGGCGCGGCGGTGGCGAGCGATCCCGCCTTCGTGCAGGCCGGCAAGCCCACGCCGTGGCGGGACCGCGTGGCTCCACACTTCGAGGCCCACAGCCAGGTCTACGTTCAGACGGTGGCGATGCAGGGGGCACCGACCGACGCGTGAACGCCAAGAAGCCGCTCCTTGAGCTGCACAGCGGACTCCGTGACACCAACGGGGCGTATGGCACCAAGGACGAGGTGGCACGGGCTACTGGCTTCGGGGGGTTGCCCGAGAGCGAGGCGGTCTACGCCATGGAGACCCGCATCCCGCCGGTCGCTACACCCCACCCGCTTCATCACTCTCGACGTTCCCCTACCCCACACGGAAACCGAACCTGGCTGGCTCGACCCTTCCTCCGTTGTCACAAGGCGACACTGCCCGCCTCACCCTTGGACAGGGGGACCCCGGTCGGTGTCGCGTTCAGCCGGCCACCGAGTGCCGTCGGCAGCCGTGGAAAATCCCTGGGATGAGCGGGAGCCTTCCGACCCACGACACCGGTTCGACGCATCCCCGCCGCCAGCAGTGGCCGGGACCCCCTCCCACGGTCATCCGCTCCAAATCGACCTGACCGGCTGTCGTCGCCATGTCGCTCTACTCCGCCATCGTCGAATCCAATATTGCGCCCGAATCCGACACTCTGGCTCTATGCGAGAAACTACCCCAAGGCTGTTGGCAGTGCCTGCGGCAGGCCGCGTCAGCATGTCCCCCGCGTACGCTGGCCAGATGTGCGCCACCCGCAGGTAGATCCGGTCGGTCGGCCGGCGCATGAGGACTGGGCAACACCCCCGTAGATGCCCACCTCGAAGAGATGAAGCAGATCGACCGTACGATGGATGATGCCCCCCCGTGGCCCAGAGTCACCGAAAGGTGGTCACATGAACGCATCCCCTGACCAGAACATTGGCCGGGTGGCCGTCATCACCGGAGCGTCATCGGGAATCGGCGAGGCCAGCGCCCGCGCCCTCGCTCGGGCGGGTCTACATGTGGCGCTGCTCGGCCGCCGCGCCGATCGCATCCAGAAACTGGCTGACGAACTTGGTGACCCTGCCATCGCCGTTCAAGCCGACGTAACCGACCGCAGTTCGATGATCGCGGCGGCCGAGCTGGTCAAGGGCCGACTGGGGAGTGCCGACGTGCTCATCAACAACGCCGGGATCATGCTGCTCGCCCCGTTCACCTCCCACCAGCACGATGACCACCGGCGGATGGTCGAGACCAACCTGCTCGGAGCGATGACGGCCACCGAGGTCTTCCTCGATCAGCTCCGCGACGGCGGCGGCGACCTGGTCAATCTGTCCTCAGTCGCCGGTCGCACGGCCCGGTCAGGCAATGCGGTCTATGCCGCCACCAAGTGGGGCATGAACGGTTGGTCTGAGGCCCTGCGCCAGGAGCTGCATCCCGACGTACGGGTCATGGTCATCGAGCCCGGTGCCGTGGCAACCGAACTGACCGAGCACATCACGTATCCGGCCGCCAAACAGGCGGCTGAGCAGTGGTACGAGCAGATGGCGATCAACGCCGAGGACATTGCCGAGATCATCGCCTTCGCGGTTACCCGACCACGCCGGGTCACGCTCAACGAGATTCTCGTCCGACCCACGGCCCAGCCCTGAAGGCGCACCGTGGGCGGCTGAGTAGCCCAAAGTGAACCCAGCGCCTTCCAGCAACGCCTCCAGGCTGTACGGGGGTCTGGTCTCGCCGATCCCCGACCGCTGTTCAACATCGGCCCTACCGCGCCCATCCGAACACGTTCAACGCCCGAGCCGACACGGTGGCCACCAAGGGGATCTTCCGCGATGCCTTCCGCAAGCGTCGGCTGCTGGTACCGGTCGACGGGTTCTACGAGTGGAAGACGGTGCCCGGATAGAGGCGCAAGGAGCCGCCCGCCCTCCCCCTCTCCCCACTCCGTAGCCGTGGAGAAGGCAACGGTCCGACGGCGCGGTGCCCGAGCTCGAGCTCTGCGCGTTGCTTGGCCCACCCGGCTGATCACCCTCGGCTACCGTTGGCCAGCGTCCGTCGGAGGCGAGAGGCGGAGGGAACCGTCGACAGATCCCCGGGCTTCGGCTCGGGGGTCTGTCGTGTTTGTCCTGCCGGCGGCCGGGTAGGTTCGGCCGGTCGGAATGCGACACATCGCCCGGTCTCACCTCTGGAAACGGGGGGACCCCGGGCGGTGTCGCGTCTGGCGCCGGTTACCTCACTGTGCGCCGGCCGGTTCAGCGCCGGCGTCGGTGGGCGCGGTTAGAGGGGATGGTCCTGCAACATCTCGATCCGGCGGGCCAGATTGACGGCGTGGTCCCCGAGTCGTTCATAGAAGCGGGCCACGAGAGTGACCTGGGCGCTGACGGCCGTGGGCATCGTCTCAGCGGCGATCTCGCGGGTGAGCCGATCATGCAGGATGTCGAGCTCTTCGTCGTCCTCAGCCAATGCGGATGCTCGGGACGATCGGTCGCCGTACGCGTCGGCGGCGTCACGCCACATCTCGAGGGCAACTTCGGCCATACGCTGCACGATGCCTCGGCTGAGCGGGCTCATCTCGACACCGAGGTGGGTGACCGCCCGCTGAGCGATGTGTTCGGCCAGATCTCCGCTCCGTTCCAACTCGGGCAAGATGAGGAGTACCCCCACCAAGTGCCGCAGCGCTGCGCTCGGTAGCGTCGCGCTGTCCAGCTGGCGCCAAACCAACAGCTCGACTTCAGCCGTCAGGTCGTCCACCGTTTGGTCGCCGTCTACGACGGACGCTCCGGTGTCGGCGTCATTGCCCAACAGGGCTTCGGTGGCTCCCGCCAATGCCTCCGAGATGAGAGCGAAGAGTTGCGTCACGCGTAGTTCGATGACCTCGAACTTGGAGGGGATGGGTTCCATGGCCCGCTCAGGCTAGCTGGGCAGATAACCGAAAGTTCGCGAAGTGTTCGCGTAACGGTTACCTTCGGATTGCCCTGGGTTAACCGGGGCCAGCGAAAGTGGGGGCGTGCTTTCGTCGCGGGACGGAGAGACGGTCTCACCGCTGGAAGTGGGCTCGCGGGTCTGGACCGAGCTCCCTGTTCAGGGGGTCTCGACGGTTACCGACCTGCTGAACGACGCGCCGTCCAGCACTTTTCATCGGCGCACGGTCATCATCTCAGGCGTCGGCTTCTTCACCGACGCCTACGACCTCTTCGTCATTGGGACGGCGGCGGCTCTGGTGGCGACCCAATGGCATCTCAGCACCCTCCAGACCAGCTGGGTCACCGGAGCCGCCATCCTCGGAGCATTCGTGGGCGCCTTTACCTTCGGGCGGATCGCCGACGTGATCGGCCGCAAGAAGGTGTACGTCACCGTGGCCGTGATCATGATCCTGGGCGCCGTCGCATCCGCCTTTGCTCCGGACCTGATATTCCTGATCGTTGCCCGGTTGGTGCTCGGCTTGGGCATCGGCGGCGACTACCCCGTCTCGGCGGTCTTCATGAGCGAGTACGCCAACCGGCAGGACCGAGGCCGGCTCGTCGGCTTGGTGTTCTCGATGCAGGCGTTGGGACTCATCGTCGGACCACTCGTCGCGCTCCTGCTCCTGTCGTCGGGTCTCGGCGACGGTCTGACCTGGCGCATCCTGCTCGGCCTCGGCGCTCTGCCGGCTGCCGCGGTCGTCTACCTTCGGTCGAAAATGCCTGAGTCACCCCGCTATCTCGCCCAGGTTCGGGGCGAATCGGATCGGGCCGCCCAGGATTTGCAACGCTTTTCGGAAGGCGTCATCGCCGAGCCGACCGAGTCCACCGTCGGCGCCGGCCGCTTGCGCCTCCGAGAGTTCCTGTCTGACCGACGGATGCTCAAGCTGTTGCTGGGTACCGCCGGCGCATGGTTTCTCTTCGACTACGCCTACTACGGGAATACCCTCTCCCTGCCGATCATCTTGAAGGAAGTGAATCCAGTCGCCTCGCTGGAAACGAAGCTCCTGTGGTCGCTGGGCATGTTCGTCATCTTCGCTGTCCCCGGCTACCTGCTGGCGGTGGCCAAGATGGACCGCATCGGCCACCGGCGGCTGCAGTTCATCGGATTTTCGGTGATGGCAGTGTGTTTCGGCGTACTGGCGGTCGTGCCGCCGTTGACCCAGTACGTTGCTCCCTTCCTGGCCATCTTCGGACTGAGTTACTTCTTCGTTCAGTTCGGTCCCAACATGACGACGTTCGTTCTACCGTCGGAGGTCTTTCCGGTCAGCATGCGGACGACCGGGCATGGAGTGGCCGCGGGGATCGGCAAACTGGGTGCCTTCGTGGGTGTCTTCCTGGTGCCGGTGCTCCAGGACCACATTGGGCTGCGCGGTCTCCTGGGGGTGGCTGGTGTCGCGGCGCTAGCCGGTTTTGCCGTGACCACTCTTCTCCCGGAGCCAGCCGGTCGCACGTTGGAGGACCTGTCCGACGGGGCCGTGCCGGTGCCGGCGCCTGCCGCCTTCGCCGTGATGCCCCCCATTACCTCACGCACAGAGCTCACGACGGCTTAGGGCGCAAGGCACGAACCACTCGGCCGGAGCAGCGACCGCTCGGCCGGCGCCGTTCATGTCCGAATCGAGCGAGGCGACGTTGAAGCCTCGTGCGAACGATCGTGCGCGAGCTGCATCACTGCAGCGGTATGACCGATCCCTGATCCCGGATGACGTGACATTCGATCTGACCGATTGCCAGGTCGAGCGCCGCTTCGAGGGGGCGGACCTCGCGCCGTGCTTGGGTGAGAAGTAGGCCGCCCTGCAGAGCGGCGAGCGTCCCCAGTGCCAGCCGATCGACGTCAGTTTGATCGTCAAGGTCGCCCCGGTCACGCATTCGACGGAGGCCGTCGCGAATGGGGGCCTCCCACCGTTCGAAGCTGGCGGCGAGCGTGGTGCGGGCAGCCTCGTCCGTTTCAGCCAACTCGCTCGCGAGTGACCCAAGTGGACATCCACCCTCGCAATGCGCTCGTCGTTGCACATCCACGAGCATGTCGCGCCACTGTCTGAACGCGGCGATGGAGTCCAGCTCGTCCAGGAGCGGTCGTTGGCTGTCGATGATCGCATCGGCTTGGTGCTCGATCACTGCGTGCACGAGAGCCGTCTTGTCGGCGAAATAGTGATAGAGCTGCGAGTTGCTGACCTGAGCGGCGGCGAGGACGTCCTCGGTGCTGGTGCCGGCTACGCCCTTTCGGAACATCAGCTCGGACGCGGCCTCAACGATCCGTGCCCGCGTTGCCTGCCCCTTGCGGGTGAGACGCCCGGCAGATGGATTCGCCCCGGTCATAGGACCATCCTAAGGGTTTTGGCCTTGACAAGCCAGAAATGGACTGAAATGATTGGCTTGTTCACTCCAAAACGACGAAAGCAGGTCCCATGTCCTCCGCGAGCCCTTCACCATCAACTGCGCTGATCACCGGCGCCACCAGCGGAATCGGCCGGGCAACGGCGCTGGCCCTCGCGTCGTCGGGGATTCACGTCGCCGTCTCTGGGCGAGACAAGGCCCGCGGCGATCAGACGGTGACCGCGATTCGAAGAGCCGGAGGTCGCGCCGACTTCGTCCAGGCGGACCTTCGGGACGCAACGTCGGCGACCGAGCTGGCCCGCGCCGCCGAGACCGTCCTCGGCCATGTCGACATCTTGGTCAACAACGCCGGTTCGGGGCTCGCCGGCCCGACTACCGCCACCACCGAGGTCGCGTTCGACGATTTGTTCGCGCTCAACGTCAAGGTGCCGTACTTCTTGGTGGCCGCCCTGGTCCCCGGCATGGTCGAGCGTGGCGCAGGGGTGGTCATCAACGTCTCGACCATGGTGGCTGAGTTCGGTCTCGACGGCATGGCCCTCTACGGCTCGACGAAGGCGGCGCTCGAGTTGCTGACGAAGGCGTGGGCAGCCGAGTTCGGTCCGAAGGGGGTTCGCGTCAATGCCGTCGCTCCGGGCCCCATAAGCACCGAGGGCACTGAGGGCATGCGGGACGCCCAGGGCTATCTGGCCTCGCTCACCCCGGCTCGGCGGCTGGGCACTGCGGATGAGATCGCGGCAGCCATCGTCTACCTCGCCTCGCCGGGTGCGGCATTCACCCAAGGCGTTGTGCTCCCGGTCGACGGCGGCCGAGTGGCGGTCTGAGCCCCCGCCTCAGAAAGCAGTGTCCACCGCGGCCGGGATAGTGCCGGCCTCGGTCAGCTCGTCTTTGGAGGCCCGGACGAACAAGAGGGCGACGACGGCCGCTATCGACAAGATGACGGTACAGACCCAGAAGCCGACGTTGTAGCCGTGGACCTGTGACCGGGCCACGGCGTCGACACTGTTGGCGTGGGTGGCGAGGTAGCTGGCGGCCGCGGTCGCGTAGAGGGTGTTCAAGAGGGCCGTCCCCAGTGACCCGCCGACCTGCTGGCTCATGTTGAGGGTCGCGCTGGCCACCCCGGCGTTGTGCGATCCCACGCCGACGAGGGCGGTGCTGCTCATCGGCACGAAGGCCAGCCCGAAGCCGAAGCCGATGACGATCTCCGCGGGAAGGATGTACGTCGTGAAACTGCTGCCGACCTCGATCTGCGTGAGCCAGCCGCAAGCCAGCGCGCAGGCCAGCATCCCGCCGACGAGAACGACCCGGGGGCCAGCGATCGGGAGGATCTTGCTGGCGCTCGCCGCACCCATGACGTTCGCGACGGCGAAGGGCACGAAGGCGACTCCGGTCACGAGGGGGGAGTAATGAAGAGTGTTCTGAAGGTCGAAGGTCAAGAAGAGGAACAGCCCGAACATGGCCATCGCCGCGAGGAAGCGCAAGAGGAAGGCGCAGCCGCGGTTCCAGTCGACGACGATCCACATCGGCAACAACGGGTTGGTGGTCCGCTGTTCGATGACCACAAAGGTGGTCAGGAGCACCACCGCGGCCACCAAGAAACCGACGGTGGTCGGCGCACCCCAACCGTCGACGGTGGCCTTGGTGAACCCGTAGACCAGGGACACCAAGCCAGCCGTGGCGATAATGACCCCGGGAATGTCGTACCGGGTGTTGCCGCCCGTCTTGCTCTCCTTCACCAGCCGCAGCGCGAACACCGCGGTCAGGATCGAGATGGGAACGTTGATCAGCAGGCACCAACGCCACGAGGCGTACTCGGTGAGGATGCCACCAATGACCAGCCCGACGGCCCCTCCGCCGGCAGAGATGCCGCCGTAGACCGCGAACGCCTTCGCCCGCTCGGTCGGCGCGACGAAGGTCACGCTGATGAGCGACAGCCCGGCCGGAGCCAGGAGTGCGGCGAACGCTCCCTGGAGGGCTCGGGCGCCGAACAGCATGGGAGCGTTCTGGGCGATCCCGCCGAGGGCGGAAGCAACGGCGAAGCCGAGCAGGCCGATGACGAACACCCGCTTGCGGCCGACGAAGTCGGCGATCCTCCCACCGAGCAGTAGCAGGCCGCCGAAGGCGAGCCCGTAGGCGGTGATGATCCATTGCCGGTTGTCGACCGAGATGTGCAGCGCTCTATCGGCCGACGGGAGCGCGATCGTCACGACCATTCCGTCGAGCACGACCATCAGCTGACCCACCGCGATGACGGCCAGCGCCAGCCATCGACGGGAGTCGGGTGCCGTCAGTGGGCCGGTTGCCGTCGCGTTGCTGTGCGTCATGGGAATCCTCACGCCAGAGTACTGACGGCTGCCTCAGGACGGGAGGTTCCGACGTGGCTGGCCGAACGGTGAAGGCGCTCGGGATCTCGTCGTCACCGCGCTGCCGGGCCCTTGCCTTCTCCACGCCACCGGCCCAACAACTGACCTAGAGGGCGTTCCAGACGATGCTCGAAACAGCGTTCACCGTCTGGATGCCGTAGGCCTCCGACGGATTGCCGTCGGTGAGAACGGCGATCAGGTAGTCGTGGCCGTCGCCGTGCACCCACCCGGTGGTGTTGATCTGCCAGCCCACGATCGGGGCGAACCCGTTCTTCAGGGCGACGGTCACCCCAGAGGGCACGCCACCGGTAGCTCCCCAGTCCTGGGAGGGTGTCACGTTCTCCATGAGGCTCAGCAGGTACGACCGCGACGCATCGGTGAGGACCGGGTTCGCGAACGCCACCGCCCTGATCATGTCCAGCCGGTCCAGCGCGGTCGTGGTGGTGGTTCCCCAGATACCGTCGGTGGCCGGCACCGTGTTGGTCATGCCGACGGCCCGTTCGAGCGCTCCCACCGGACCAGGTCCCAAACGGCTCCAGAGGACGTCGGCGGCGCTGTCGAGGCTCTCTTCGATCATCGGCTGGGCCAGCGCCTGGTCGGCTGGGCTCAACGGCCCATCGGCCTGCGTCTGGCTGAGCAGGGTGGCCAGGATGTCGACCTTCAGGGTGCTGGCGGTGTGCTCCACCACCCCCGGCCGATAGGTGTAGGTCGCACCCGTGGTGACGTCGTAGACCGCAGCAGTGACGTTGTCCGCCCTCGTCGCCACATAGGCACCGATGGCGGCGGCCAGATCGGGCGGCGCACCGGTCACCAGCCAGTAACCGAGCCCATCGGGGGTCGCGGCCATCCCGACGAACGGCACGCTCGCGTCTCCCCCCGCCGAACCGAGAAAGGGAGCGTCGCCGAAGGTGAAGACCCCTCCGTCGGCAGCCACCAGCCAGTAGCCCCGCCCGTCGGGGGCAGCGGCCATCCCGACGACCGGATCGTCGAGGGCGATCCCCCCGGTCGAGCCGCAGAACGCGGCATCGCCGAACGCGAATATTCCGCCGTCCGACGCCACCAACCAATAGCCCAATCCATCGGGGGCCGCGGCCATCCCGACGATCGGCCGATTGAGGGGTACTCCCCCGGTCGAGCCGTAGAACGCGGCATCGCCAAACGCGAAGATTCCGCCGTCCGACGCCACCAACCAATAGCCCGACCCATCGGGGGCCGCGGCCATCCCGACGATCGGCTGATTGAGGGGTACTCCCCCGGTCGAGCCGTAGAACGCGGCGTCGCCAAACGCGAAGACCCCGCCATCGGCGGCCACCAGCCAGTAGCCCCGGCCGTCGGGGGTGGCGGCCATCCCGACGATCCGCTGATCGAGCGGTGCACCGCCTTCTGATCCGAAGAAGCCGGCGTCGCCGACGCTGAAGACCCCTCCGTCGGCGGCCACCAGCCAGTAGCCGGCCCCGTCAGGGGTGGCGGCGATCCCGACCAACGGCGCCTGCAATCCCGGCAACCCGGCAGCGCCGACCGCACCCGCCGTCCCGAAAGGGGTCGCCGAGTCAGGACCAGGAGTCGGCGTCGCCTGGGGCCGTGGGGCTGGTGCGGCAACGGCCTCGGGCACCAGACCCCCCACCGCGCCCACGACGACCGCCCCAGCCAGCAGGAGACCGAGCCGGCGGCTCACTCGGCGGCTCACCCGGCGGCTCCCGCCAACGGGCAGTACGGCGCCGTCATCGCCCGAGACCATACCGCCGGTGCCAACACAACCGTCTCCCCGAGGAGCGCCAACAACTCAATCCAGAGTGCTCAGTGCGGCCCCAAGCGTGCCCCGGGCGGATACTCGGCCGTCGGGGAGTAGCAAGCTGGCTTCGGCCCACGCGTACCGCCGGGAAGTAGAGACGATCCTGGCCTCGAGCCGAAGCGACTTCCCGCCCAACAAGGTTGGACGGAGGAAGGTCCGTCGAGCGAGAGATCGTCGACGGCGATCTGCGCACCAGCACTGGCCAGCGCCGCTGCCCGCGTGGCGCGTCCAATGAGCGAAGCGACGATCCCGCCGTGCAGAGAACCCATCGCGTTGGCGAGCGCCGGACTCGGCTCCACCATCATCGTGGTCGACTCGTCGCCCACGGAAATATCAGTGATGCCAAGGGTGTCGTCAACATCCCCCTCCAGCTGGGTGACATCCTCCGCCGGTGCATGAACCGCTGCGCTTTCCCCTCGCGTGGTGGCGCCGGTGTTGACCTGACGGAGCGTGGCCACCGCCAGTCGTCCGGGCCGGTCGTCCCGGATATGAATCTGGACCAGACCACCGCTGAGGTCGGCCTGGATGACGTCGACGGACGCGGCAATCCTCGTCGGTACCTGGGGCAGCGGTTTGGCGAGCAGCACCTGGAGAGCGACGGTCGCTCCTTCGGGGTAGCCGCCTTCGACGGCGCAGACTGAGCCGCCGGTGGAGTCAGCGAGCAGCGCGACCATCCCAACGGCCAGACGCCCGTCCCGGTCGGCCCAGGCATCTGTGGCATCAGCCGTCTGGAGCGGCGTCTCGCGGCCAGTGTCTTGCCAAGCCAGTCGGGCCGTCCTTCTCAAGGACGGGGGATCAGTGATCTGTTCTACGGTGCCGTCCCGCGGCGAAGCGTCCATCAGTCGGCGGCCACGGTCATCGGGCCGTCCTCTCGACGGGATAGACAGACGTGGTGCAGGGATCCATCAGCTCCTCCGGGGACAGGCCGGCGCTGTACGTGCCGGACGGGAGACGATACGTCCCCACGCGGTACACCCAAGGCCCGTGGCACCCGAACGCGCAGTTCGGCGGAGCGCCGAACGCCCTGGTGGCCACGCTCGTGGAGCGGACCCCGAGCATCGCGCCGATGCAACTGGCTCGACTGACCACCGACCTGATGCGCCCGGTGCCCCTGCACCCGATCACCCCGGAGGTCCGGGTGGTGCGCGACGGGAAGAAGGTGCAGGTGGTCGCCGTTTCGTTGTTCGCCGACGGCACGGAGGTGGTCCGCTCGACTGCCCTGCGGCTCCGCCGGACCGACCTCGACCTGGGAGAGCTGCCCGACGGCCGTTCCGACAACCCGCTACCGACCCAGCCACGGTCGACGGACGAGAACCCGTTCCCGCCGGCGCCGCATGGTGGCCGGTTGGCGATCGAGTACCTCCACGAGGTCACTGGCGGGTACTACTACCGGCCCACCTGGGTCCGGCTGCGGGTGGACGTCATCGCTGGAGAGGCGGCCCTCCCCGTTGCGCGGATGGCCCAGGTGGCCGACATGGCTGGTGGCGGCTCGATCTGGTCCGAACTGCCGGTGACGTGGATCAACGCCGACGTCACCCTCAACGTGGTGCGGGAGCCGACGGGGCAGTGGCTGAAGCTCGACGTCGGCGGTTGGGTCGCCGAGGCAGGCATGGGCCAAGCGCAGGCGACCATGTCGGACACTGACGGTGTCGTCGCTTCAGTGACCGCCGTCCGCCTGGTGGACCTCCCGGCCGACGGCGACATCCGCCCACCGGCTCTCCGGGCTCGGGTCGACGACCCGACGTAGCCGCCCATCGGCCACCGCCGAGGGCGTGGGGCCGCCGGCGATCCGGTGAGCCGCCCGACGACGTGCGAACATAACCGGAATGAGCTCCCCAGTTACGCTCTCCCGGCGGGGACCCCGGGGAGGCTCCGCCCGAGACCTCGAGACGATCGGGCATGGCTAGCCGGCCGCCCGAGACCGGCACGTCCCCACGGTCGGAGCCCGGCGCGTCCGCACAGTCGGCGGCGGCGGCACTCCATCACGAGCGGCGGTGGCTGATCCTGGCCGTGCTGGGCCTGGCCCAGCTGATGGTGGTGCTCGACGCCACGATCGTCAACGTCGCCCTTCCGACGGCGCAACAGGCTCTTGGCTTCTCCGACGCGGATCGCCAATGGATCGTTACCGGCTACGCGCTGTCCTTCGGCAGCTTGCTGCTCCTCGGGGGCCGGATCTCCGACATGATCGGCCGCAAGCGGGCCCTCATCATCGGATTGGCCGGTTTCGGTGGCGCGTCGGCCCTCGGTGGGTTCTCGACGAACTTCGCGATGCTGCTCTCGGCCCGCGTGCTCCAAGGGTCCTTCGGTGCCCTCTTGGCGCCGGCCGCTCTGGCCACGTTGACCACGACGTTCACCAACCCCCGCGAGCGTGGGCGAGCATTCGGCATCTACGGCGCCATTGCCGCCAGCGGTGGTGCGGTCGGCCTGGTGTTGGGGGGCATCCTCACCTCCTACGTCTCGTGGCGGTGGACCCTCTTCGTGAACCTGGCAATCGGCGCCGTGGCCATCGTCGGGGCCGCCCTGTTGTTGTCCAACCGTCGGGCCACCGAGCGACCCCGTCTGGACATGCCCGGACTGGTGACGGCCACCGCGGGCTTGTTCGCGCTCGTCTACGGGTTCTCTCATGCCGAGACCACCTCGTGGGGTGACACCTACACCATCTGCAGTCTGGTCGCCGCGGCGGTACTGCTGGTTGCCTTCGTGGTGATCGAACACCGGGCGTCCCAGCCCCTCCTCCCCCTGCGCATCGTCGTCGATCGCAACCGAGGGGGCGCCTTCCTCGCGATGTTCGCCGCCGGAGCGGCGATGTTCGCCACCTTCCTATTCCTCACCTACTACATGCAGGGCACGCTCCACTACTCCCCGGTCGTGACCGGGTTGGCCTACCTCCCGATGATGGCGGCGCTGATCGGGGCGGCCCAGCTCGCCACCAATGTCCTGCTTCCCCGGTTCGGCCCCAAGTACATGGTCGCAACGGGCATGCTGACGGCGGCGGCGGGGATCGCTTCCTTCACGCTCACCGGTCTGCATTCGGCCTACGCGACGGGGCTCCTCCCGGGCCTGGTCGGCTTCGGCCTCGGGTTCGGGCTCGTCACGGCTCCGTCCATGAGCGTGGCCACGCTCGGCATCACTCGAGACGCCGGCGTCGCCTCAGCCTTGGTGAACACTGCCCAACAGGTTGGCGGTTCGGTCGGTACGTCGTTGTTCAGCACGCTCGGGGCCGGCGCCGCCATGGCCTACGCGCTGGCTCACCGCGCCACGGCGACCTCGGTCGATTCACTGCAAGCACAAGCGACCCTGCACGGCTACCACGCCGTGTTCGCCTATGCCGCCGCCTTCTTGGTGACCGGTGCCGTCGTCGCCGGCCTGCTGCTGCGGCGAGGGGCCATGGCGTCACTGGTGAAGGCGACCACCGGTGGAGCCGCCGCGCCCGGCGCCGAGCCCGTGCTCATGACCGCCGGAGATGCCGGCCCGTAGCCGGTCGCTGACGAGCCGACAATGGTGGTGCTGGCGCTGCACCTCCGGCGTGGTCCGGCGTCCGCCCGCACGCGAAGCTCTGGACGTGGCCGGTTCCAGCGCTCGTCCCGTCGTGCGGATCGACGTGCCGCCCAGCAGCCGAGCCCTCGACACGTTGGCCGATCCCGACGCCGCCATCTCGTTCGGGTTGTCGATTGACGCGTTCGAGCACCGGGACGCAGAAAGCTGGGCGAGGGCCTGCTTCGAGCACATCCCACAAGCGGCCCAGTGGTTCCTGCTCGTCGGTTGGCGGTTCGGCCTCAGGCTCGACCTCGGTCCCAGGCCGTCCCCGTCCCATGTCCTGGGTTGGCAGATCATCTCCTCCACGCCGGAGGTCGCGGTACTAGAAGCCAGGGGGCGGTTGTTGATCGCTCACAACGTCCTCGAGGTTCAGGACGGCCGTATCGTGCTGACGACCTTCGTTCGATACGAGCATCGAGCCGCTCGGCCGGTGTGGTCCGTCGTCGCTCCGGTACACGGATTGATCGTGCGGGGCTTGTTGCGGCACGCGGCCCGGGAGTAGTCGCCGGCAACCGACGGTCGGCTCCGGCCGAGACCACCCCGACGGTCCGTGGGCGACGGATTTGGGTATCTCCACCCCCATGGGGCCCGCCACCCGGCCAACCACCCTTCCCGAAGGCGATCACGCTGACGATCGGCCCGACGGCGGCACGGCATTGGACCCCGGGCGCGGCCCGGATCGGCGGCCGGTCAGCCCGACGGCCGGGACGTCCCGTCGTTTCGGCGGCTTGGTGACCCCCGAGTGGCTAGAGGCACTTCGCCGCGGCAAGAAGCCAATGGTGGCCACGGTGACCGTCGTGGTCGGCTGCCTCGGCGTGTGGATCGCCTCCCTGGCCACCGGCGGGCTCGTCTGGAGCGGCACCGTTCACGGTCGCCTCGACCATGACCTGGCCCGCAATGCCATCCTCATCAACGAAGGTCAGTGGTGGCGGGCCCTGAGCTACGGGACGCTGAACCTATCCGTCTACGCCTTCGTCTACGTCATGGCGCTGTTCTTCCTCGCCGGGCTCCAGGTCGAACGCACGTACGGCACCGGCCGGTTCCTGACGATCCTGTTGCCGTCGTGGACGGCGGGTGCGCTGGCGGGGCTCTTGGTCGAGCCGGCGCACGCGCTGAACGCCGGCACGTCGGGCGCCACCTTCGGCGTGATGGCCGCCGCGGCTATCGACCTCCTTCGTCGTCGCGTGGCGTGGTACCGGACGTTTTGGCTACCGACCATGGCGATCATCCTCGTCCTTGGGTTCATCTTCCCGGGCAGTGTCACCTGGGGACCCCACGTCGGTGGCATCGTGGCCGGTGGGATCGTCGGAGCGCTGATCTGCGATCCCCGACACCCCGACGATCGCCGCAGGTTGACGGTGGGAGTCGTCGTGGCGGTCCTCCTGGTCGTTGCCACCTTGTTGGCCGTGCCGGGCGTCGCTGCCCACAGTGTCGACCACGGACCCGTCCTCATCGGAGCACCACCACCCTGACGATCGGCACCACCGCGTTGGAGCGGACGTCGCCCCTTCGGCCGTATCGGTCAGCTTCGGAACCTCGTGATCGCCGTCGCGTACAGTGCGGCCGTGACTGGGCGCGCCGGCAGCGCAGCATCGGCGCGCGCCCAGCTGGCGCCGGGCGTCATCGACGTCTTCGTCTACGTCGTGGTCCTCAACCTGTTCGTGGAGTACTTCCCGCAGGTCATCAGTGAGAGCTTTACTCTCTCCCTCCTCACCGCGCTCCTCTTGAAGGTCGCCCTGGAAGTCGTCCTACTGGTCAAGAACCGGATCAAGGCGCGCTTCCGGCAGGCCAGGACGGTCACCGGGAAAGCGGCCGCTGCCATCGTGCTCTGGCTCGTCCTCGTCGCCAGCAAGTTCGCCGTCCTCGAGGCCGTCGATGCCGTCTTCGGGGGCCGGGTGAGCCTCGGCGGCTTCATCCCGGTCACGCTCTTAATCCTCGCCCTGCTCGTCGCCCGGATGGTGGTGCGCCGCCTGCTCCGATGCCCGTGAGGATCGAGAAGGCCTAGCGGCGACCGGCCGCGACGCTCCGGGAGCGGGATCCCGGAGCCGTCGCGTCCAGGCTGCGGAGTGGCTCGGACAGTTGCGACTTATCCGGAGTCGGCACCGGACAAACCGCCGACGTGACCGTTACGCGACGAACCCCCGAGCCCAAGCCCAGGGGTCCGTCTCCACGGGATTCCCACCCGCAGAGCCGCCGACATCAGCGCAACCGCCTCCGCCGCCGGTCAATTCGAGAACGGCGTTCTCTCCCCCGCCTTACGGTCAAACTTTCATTTGCCGACCTGGTGCGAGAGAGCCCGGGAAGATCGGCGTTTGACGGTTGGTGAGCGAGACACGGCGATGCGGCTCCCGCCTCCCTGGGCCCGTCGCCGTCGCAATTAAGTCAGTAGCCTGATTGAGGATTGACATGGCGAACATCGACGACACGGCGAGCACCGCACCATCGGCGGCGCCGCCCGATCCTCGCCGGTGGCAGGCCCTGGCGGTCATCGCCGTAGGGCAGCTGATCGTCTCGCTCGACTCGACGGTGGTGACGATCGCCCTCCCGTGGGCGCAGCGGGGGCTGAACATCTCGGTCGAGAACCGGCAGTGGGTGATCACCGCCTACACGCTTGCCTTCGGCGGCCTGCTGCTGCTCGGCGGCCGGATCGCCGACTTCTGGGGCCGCAAGCGCATGCTCGTGGTCGGGCTGGTCGGCTTCGCCGTCGCCTCCGCCTTCGGCGGCGCGGCCCAGAACGCCCCCATGCTGTTCATCGCCCGGGCCCTCCAAGGCGGCTTCGCCGCCCTATTGGCTCCCGCCGGCCTGGCGCTGATCACCGTGACCTTCGTCAAGCCCACCGAGCGGGCGAAGGCGTTCGGGGTCTACGGCGGCATCTCCGCCGGCGGCGGAGCCATCGGCCTGGTGGCCGGCGGCATCCTCACCGAGTACGCCTCCTGGCGATGGTGCCTGCTGGTCAACACGCCGATCGCCCTCCTCGCCGCCCTGTTCGCCGTGAGGCTCGTGAAAGAGAGCAAGTCGGAGGGCGCCACCCGTTACGACGTGCCCGGCGTGATCACCGCCACCGCCGGTTTGGTGGCCCTCGTATACGGGTTCACCAAGGCCACCGTCGACGGGTGGGGATCGCCGACGACCGTCGGGCTCCTGGTGGCCGCGGTGGTTCTTCTCGGCTCCTTCGTGCTCATCGAGCAGCGGACCAAGTACCCACTGCTGCCCCTGTGGATCGTCGTCGACTGGAACCGGGGTTGTGCGTTCCTCCTCCGCTTCCTGGCGGCGATGGCCATGTTCGGGATGTTCCTCTTCTTGACCTTCGACCTCCAGACCACGCTCCACTACTCGGCCGTCGTGACCGGGTTCGCCTTCGTGCCCTTCAATGTCGGGATCCTCGTCGGCGCCGCCACGGCCAGCAAGATCCTCCCCACCGTCGGGCCCCGCCGGTTGATGGTAGGTGGGATGTTGGCCGCGGCCGTGGCCTGTGGCTGGCTCACGCAGATCACGGTGGCCAGCAGTTTCGTGGCCTACATCCTCCCGGCCGAGATCGTCATCGGCACGGGTTTCGGTCTGGCCTTCGTGCCCATGAGCAGCACGGCCCTCATCGGGGTGGGCCCCCGCGATGCCGGCGTGGCCAGCGCCACCCTCAACATGAGCCAGCAGGTCGGCGGATCCCTCGGTACCGCCCTTTTGAACACCCTCTATGCCACCGCGGCGGCCAGCTTCCTCGCCGCCCACGCCGGCAGCGTCGACGCCGTCGCCCGGTCACAGGTCCACGGCTACACGGTCGGTTTCTGGGTCAGCGCCATCGTCCTGGCGGTGGCCGCCATCGTGGCGTTCGTTTTCACCCGGGCCGCCAAGACCCAGGTGGCCAGGTCCGGTGGTTTCCCGGCGTCGATGGACACCGTCTTCTGAGCCACGCCTTGCATTCGTCGTTCTGAGGGCCAGCAATGACGTCGGAGGCACCGCGTGGTCGGCGCTGGGGCGGTGCGGCGTGAGCTCTCGCCGTCAGCTGGCTTCAGCCGCCGGGGGTTCTCCGAGGTCGGTCGCCGACGGCCGGAAGTTCGGCCAGAACGCCGCCGCCCGCTGCCGAGCCAGTATCCATCGCCATGCCTCGGCCGCGGTCGGTCTCCACCTGGATGGTCAGCACGACGCCATCTCGATACCGGTGGTAGGCGATCAGCCCCAACCGGCTGGACCGACCGACTTCTTCGAGGAACCGTCGGTGCCGATCGAAGGGCCGGTCCGGATAGAGGAGCGTGATCTCGTAGGTGCCCACTCCCGTCAATTTGCCAGAGCGAACGTATGTTCGCAACTGCGTCCGACTCCCCCATTGATCCGGCTCCCCGAATCGTCAAGGGCGCGTTGACAGCGCGGTACTGAACAGGTTCGACAGGACGTCCCAATGCCGCTCGGCCGCCGCCTCGTCGTAGTGGGGGTTGTCCGGCACGGCGAAGCCGTGCTCGGCCGGGTAGATCTCGATCGTGTGCGTCACCCCGGCGGCCGTCAGCGCCTGTTCCAGGCGCTCGCACTGGTCGGGAGGAAACGACGCGTCACCCGTCGCTCCGCCGACGTACACCGTCGCCGTCATGGTCCCGGCCAGCTGGTGCGGGCTCTGGGGTTGGTCGGCCACGGCGAGGCTCCCGGCATGGAACGCCGCGGCAGCCGCAACCCGCTCGCCGAGGCTGCCGGCGGCGAGCAACGACAGCCGACCCCCGATGCAGTAGCCGGTCGTGCCGACGGCGGCGCCACTGGTCTCGGGTAGGGATGTCAGGAAATCGACGTAGGCACGGGCATCACGGATGGCCAGGTCGGCGGTGACGCTGTGCACCAGTGCCATGAGGCGCTCCAGTTCCGCCGGATCGCTGAAGGCAGAGGGCATGTCGAACGGGGCGAACCCGCCGGTGCGGTAGTAGATGTCGGGCACCAGCGTGACGTAGCCCAAGCCGGCCAGCTGCTCGCCCATCTTCCGCAAGGTGTCGCGCAGCCCTCCGGCGTCGGGGTACAAGATCACCGCCGGCCAGGGGCCGTCGCCCACCGGGACGTGCAACGAGGCGGCGCTCTTGCCGTCCTCGGTGGTGATCTCGACACTGCGCTGCGTCATCTCCGCCTCCCGTCACCGCGGCCAAGCCGTCTCGACCCTAGTGCCGCCCGTTCTGCTGTCGGCCTGGCGATGCCCGAACCGGTGTGGTGATCGGTCTCGGCGCCGCGCCAAGGGGAGATGCCGATCCCCGCGGCCGAAACCGCTACCTCTTTTCGAGTGAGGTTGTCCCAGCCAACGAGACGCTTCTTCCAGAGCGGAGCGACCAGGGATCGAACCTGGGAGGGAGTTATCCCTTACCGGTTAGCAACCGGCTGCCTTACCTCTCGGCCACCGCTCCACGATCGGACAGACGATCGGAGCGAACTTCGGGTGGCGAGGTAAGCCATGGGCGGACTGTAGCTCAGACGCGACGAACCCCCGACCGATCGGCCGGGGGCCCATCACCGCGGTTCTCCTTGCCCAACCCGATTCGCCTCTTCACCCCGACCGGCGTGGGCGAGATGGTAGCCGTCGACCGTCCGGCCTGCCTCGGCCGCGGCGCACCTGATCGGTAGGCGATCAGGGTCTCGTCGGCACCAACGATCTATTCCAGTTCCTTCCAGTGCTCTCGGCCGAAGAGGCGACCAAATCGGGCCGTGAGGGAGGGTCCTTCGTCCCGAGCGGTGTCCGGATGGACGACGAGCGCACCCTTGGGCGCCGGCAGGTTCGCGGCCTCCTCGTCGGTCAGTTCGCACCGTACCGACGTCGTCGTCATCTCCGTCACCTGGTCACGATCGACGAATCGCAGGCCATGCTTCGTCTTCACGACGATCCCGTCGAACAGATCGAGATCGGGGATCTGCAAGACGTGCTCAACCTGGCCGAACTCGGTTCCCGTTGAACTGAGTACGGCTGCGCCGACCGGCAACGCCTCGTACGAGACAGGTCGTCCTTCGTCCATCGTTCCTCCTCGTGCTCGCACCGGACTCTACCCAGCGACCGTCCCGCCACCTGGTTCGCCCACGACCACTGGCGTTTGATCCCCGATCTCGACGGGTAGCCCTGCAGTGGTGCTCGAGGCCCCGAATGGGCCCGAAAGAGAGGGGTGGGAAATGCTCTTGGTACTGGCTCTCCTGGTGGTCCTGCTCGTGGCGGGATTCGGATTCGCGCTGCACGTTCTGTGGATCGTGGCCGCCGTACTGCTGGTGCTGTGGCTCATCGGCTTCGTGGTCGGCCGGGGCGAGAGCGCCGGGAACCGGCACTTCTACCGCTGGTAGCTAAGGCCGGCCCGGTCACCCCTCGCTGCGCAGCTCCAACGGCGGCAGCTCGTCGATGGCCGCCAGGAGGTGGCGTTCCCAGATCGCCGCCGCGGCAGCCAGGAACGGGTCGGCGGCGTCGATCCGGCGCTGGTCCAACCGGAACGAACCGGGCCGATAGATCGCCAGGTCGTAGGGAGGCCCGACGGCGACGTTCTCCCGGGCGGTGCTCATCATCGACGTGACGGCGACCTTCGCCGCCCCTTCCATGGCGACGCCGGCCGCCGAGCCGAGCTCGAGGATGAACTTCCCGTACTTCGTCTCGCCGATCTGCAGGAACGGGCGGTCGTCGGAAGCCCGGATGTAGTTCCCCTCCGGGTAGATACGGAGCAGGTCAGGCGGCTCGTCGCCGATCTGGCCGCCGAGGATGAACGACGCCGTAGCGTCGGCGGCCCCGAGTGCCTCCTTGTGCTCGGCGACCACCTCCTGGCCGACCTGCCCGACGCAGAGCGCGACCTCGAACAACTGGGTCGCGCCGGTCAGTCGAGCCGGATCACGACCCAAGCGGTCGAGGACCTCCTGGGTCGTCCCCAGGTTCCCCGCCGACGCCAGGACGAGGGTCCGGTCGGGTTCGGCCATCAGGACGTGGAGCTTGCGGACCACGCCGACATCGTCGACACCCGCGTTCGTTCGAGTGTCGGCGAGGAAGAGCAGGCCCTCGTCCAACCGCATCGCCAGGCAGTAGGTCATGTCCGGGGGATGGTAGGGCACGACGTGCCCTCGTGAGCTCGTCGCTCGGCCTGTTCGACGGCGACGCGATCTCCGCCGGTCGTCGACGGTCGACGCCGGTCGTCGACGGTCGACCACCCCGGGCGCCTCCTCGCCGGTCGGCGGTAGGGTGCGACCGAAGCCGGCCCACCGGTCGGCGAAGAACGTAGGTGCCGTCCGACACCGGGCCGACCGGGGTCGCGAGCAGCGAGCAGAAGGAGTCACGACATGGCCGACCACTGGGAGACGAGGACGGCCGGCCAGGTCGCCGCCGGCGACCGGGTCCGGGTGCGCGACGTCGAGATCACCGTCGCCCGGGTCGAGCCGCGGTTCCTCGGCCGCGACGGGATGATCGCCTTCGTAGAGGACACGCCGGAACGGTGGTTGAAGGTGCCGACGTCCCCCGACGCCGAGGTGGAGGTCCTCGCCGACTGACCTTTCGGCCGGCCGCCGAGGCCGACCATGCGACCGACCCCGGCGACCGGTAGTTTCACTCTTGATGGCACCACGACCGCAACGGCTCGGCTTGACCGTCGCCGACTCGACGCCCGTCTCTCCGCTCGAACCAAAGCCGTCGACCGGCGCGCCGAACGTCGTGGCGATCGTCCTCGACGACACCGGCTTCGCCCACCTCGGCTCGTTCGGCTCGGGGATCGCCACGCCGCACATGGATGCGCTCGCCGACGGCGGCCTCCGCTACAACCGGTTCCATGTCACCTCCCTCTGTTCGCCGACCCGGGCGTCGTTCTTCACCGGACGGAACCACCACGCCGTGGGCATGGGGTTCCTGGCCGATATCCCGCTCGGCTTCCCTGGCTACACGGCCCGGCTGCCGAAGAGCGCAGCGGCCCTCCCGCGCGTCCTGCGCGACGCCGGCTACAGCACGATGGCCGTCGGCAAGTGGCACCTGACGCCGCGGTTCCAGCGGTCGGCGGCGGGCCCGTTCGACAGCTGGCCGCTCGGGCTCGGCTTCGAGCGGTACTACGGCTTCCTCCAGGGTGACGCCAACCACTGGGCCCCGAGCGTCGTCCAGGACAACCACTACGTCGACCCGCCGCCGGGCCCGGGCGACGGGTACCACCTGAGCGAGGATCTGGCCGACCGGGCGGTGCAGTACGTGCTCGACCAGCAGCAGGCCGCGCCGGGCAAGCCGTTCTTCTTGTACTTCGCCCTCGGCGCCATGCACGCGCCGCACCACGTCGCACCCGAGTGGGTCGAGCCGTACCGGGGTGCGTTCGACCACGGCTGGGACGCGTGGCGGGAGGAGGTCTTCGCCCGCCAGGTCGCCGGCGGCATCGTTCCCGACGCCACCGTGCTGACCGAGCGGCCGCCGTGGGTCGACGGCTGGGACGACCTGTCCGACCGACGACCGGCGGATGCACGCCCGCCAGCAGGAGGTCTTCGCCGGGTTCCTGACGCACACCGACGCCCAGATCGGCCGGCTACTGACCTTCCTGGACGAGATCGGCCAGCTCGACAACACGCTCGTCCTCCTCTTCTCCGACAACGGCGCCAGCGCGGAGGGCGGCCGGGTCGGCAGCGTCAACGAGCACCGGTTCACCGCCCGCATCCGGGAGTCGATGGCCGACAACCTCGCCGCCTACGACGACTGGGGCGGCCCGAAGACCTACAACCACTACTCCTGGGCCTGGGCGTGGGCCGGGAACACGCCGTTCCGCCTCTGGAAGCGGTACACCTGGCTCGGCGGGACCCGGACGCCGCTGATCGTCCACTGGCCGGCCGGCATGGCCACTGGCACGAGGGGCCAGGTGCGCACCCAGTTCGCCCACGTCATCGACCTCATGCCGACGGTCCTCGACGCGATCGGCCTCGAGCCGCCGGTCGCCGTCGACGGCGTCACCCAGCAGCCGGTCGACGGCGCCAGCCTCCGCCCGACGTTCGACGACCCCGAAGCGGCTCGGACCCGCGGGAGACCCAGTACTTCGAGATGCTCGGCTCCCGGTCGATCGTGCACCAGGGCTGGAAGGCGACGACCGATCACATCTCCGTCGGGGTCATCGACGAGGAGGAGGCAGCGATCGGCAGCCGGGTCGTTCGACGACGACCACTGGGCCGTCTTCGATCTCCGCACCGACTTCTCCGAGTCGACCGACGTGGCGGCAGATCACCCCGACGTCGCCCGGCACCTAAAGGAACGGTGGCTGGCCGAGGCCGGGCGGAACCAGGTCCTGCCGGTCGACGACACGTTCGTCAACCGGATGGGCGCCCTCATCCCGCCGGCCTGGCCGCCGGGCACCGATCGCACGCTCCGGCCCGGTGGCGGTCCGGTGTTCGACGAGTCCGTACCGATGCTGTGGGGCGGCTTCCGGATGACCGCGGTCGCCGACGTCATCGGCCGAGCCCGACGGCGTGCTCGTCGCCATGGGCGACTGGAACGGCGGCTACGCCCTCTTCGTCGACCGACCGCCGCCTCGTCTTCACGTTCTGCCGGGCCGGCGACGCACTCGAGGTCGTCGGCGACCGGCCGGTCCCGGCCGGTCGCCAGTCGCTCGGCGTCCACTACGCGTTGCTCGACGGCCACCGCGGCGCCTTCACGCTGCTCGCACGACGACGTCGCGGTCGGCCGGCTCGAATTCGACGGCATGCTGCCGCTCGCCATCCAGCACGGCGGCGCCGGCCTCCGGCTCGGCCACGACGTCGGCCTCCCGGTCTCGGCCCGCTACTCGCCACCGGCGCCGTGGAACGGTCGATCTCGTCGACGTCCGCGTCCAGACGCCCGGCGCGCCGCCGCCCGACCCGGCCGAGGAGATCCGGGCGGCCCTACACGGCGACTGACGTCGGTCGCGGGCTACCCGGCGACTGCCGCCAGCTCCGCCAGGAGCTCCTCGGGCGTGACGTCGCCCGGCCGGGCGCCGTCCCGGGCCGCGGCGACCGCCCGGCGTTGCAGGAAGGCGTTGACCGGCGCCGGCACGCCGTGGAGCCGCCCGAGTAGGGCGATCTCGCCGTTCAAGAAGTCGGTCTCGATCGTGCCGGTGCCGCGGGTCAGGCTCTGCCACGACGATCCACCGGCCCACGGCGATCCACCGATCGGCAGCATCTGGACGAGATCGCCTCGGCGCTCCCGGTCCTCCTCGGCGCTGGCGACGTCGATCCCGGCCGCCGCCAGCACGGCTTCTCCCTCGGCCACCGCCAGCCGCTTGATCTCGGTGTCTCGCCCGGCCGTCCCGCACATCGCGTCGATGGCGTTCGACAGGTTCATGAGGAGCTTGCGGTACTTCCACCGCATGATGTCCGGCCGGGCCACCGACTCGAACGTGGCGCCACCGAACGCCTCGGCGATGGCCTCCGCCGTCGACGTCGGCGCCGGACGGGAAGCGGCCGAGGTCCATCAGTCCGCTGATCGGCACCGAATGGCCGCGGATGACCCCCGGCTCGAGATGGGTCGCCGGGCACATCACGCACAGCCCGTAGGTGTTGGCGAACCGACGGATCGCCCGCCGTTCGTTCGCCACGCCGTTCTGGGCGCAGACGATCGCCGTCGCGGGCGGGGCGACCGCCTCGAGCGCCTCGAGCGCGGCCTCGGTGTCCTGGCTCTTCATCGTCAACACGACGATCGCCGGGTCGGCCCAGTCCAGCTGGTCCGGGGCACCGACCGCCGGGACGTCGAGCACGACCCGCCGGTCCGGCCGTTCGACGACCAACCCGCCCGCCTGGATGGCCGCCAGGTGGCGACCGCGAGCGATCAGCTCGACCCGATGGCCGGCCTCGTGCAGACAACCGCCGACGAGCCCCCCGATGGCGCCGGCCCCGTAGATGACGAATCGCATGGACGGATGTTGCCACGGCCCCCTCGACCGGGTCGGACCCGGGCACCGTGCCAAGCTGGATCTCATGGCCGTCGTCGTCTCGCCGCTCCGGCTGGCCCGCGACATCGCCCTCGCCCCGGTCCGGCTGCCGCTCCGCGGGCCCTCGACACGCTGGTCGAGCCGGCCCGGACCGACCTGCGACGGAACGTCCGTCGGTCCCTCGGCGTCCCGGGCGACCCGGTCCCGCCGGTCATGGACCCCGACGACGCCTTCTTGGCCCCGGAGAGCGTCGCCCGGCGGGTCCATGGCGACCTGCCCTCGATGCTCATCGGCGGGCTGAGTGCCCTGCTGCTCCAGAGCCTCCATCCGCTGGCGATGGCCGGCGTCGCCGACCACTCCAACTACCGCGACGACGCACTGGGGCGGTTGCGCCGTACCGCGTCGTTCGTCGGCTACACGACCTTCGGCACCGTCGAGCAGGCCGACGAGGCCATCGAGCAGGTCCGCCGGGTCCACCGCCGGGTCCACGGCGTCGCGCCCGACGGACGGCCGTACTCGGCCGACGATCCGGATCTCGTGACGTGGATCCACGTCGCCGAGATGGCCAGCTTCCTCGCATCGTGCCAACGGTTCGGGCGTCGGCCGGTCACCGCGGCCGAACGCGACGCCTACTGGGCCGACACCGCGCCCGTCGCCCGGGCACTCGGCGCCGAGTGGGTGCCGGCGACCGCCGACGAGGCGACGGCGTACCTGCAGCGGGTCCGGCCGGCCCTCTACGCCGGGCCGCAGGCGCTCGCCGCCCGTGACTTCTTGCTCCGCGGGGTCGGCCGGCGCCCCAACGACCGGGCCGTCCACGCGCGTCATCGTCTCGGCCGCGGTCACCCTCCTGCCGGACTGGGCCCGCGAGGAGCTCCGGATCCCGCTGCCGCGGCTCGTCGACCCGCTGCTCGTCACCCCAGCGGCTCGGGTGTTCTGCACCGGCCTCCGCTGGGCGGTGGCACCGCCGGCCCAGCCCGGTCAGTCCTAACCGGGCCGCAGCCCCCAGCTCCCCTCCCAGCGTTCGCCGGGCTGGAGGACGATGATGTCGCGTACCGGACCGGAACGCGTCGGGCGGGCACGTCATCGGCTCGATGGCCACGGCCGTCCGCCGACGGTCGACATCGCCGAGCGTGTCGCCGGTATAACACATGAGGTAGCCGAACCGATCGTCGACCCAGAGGTCGACGCCACGCCCGGCGACCGGGTCGTGCAGCGACGCCCACGCCCGACCGGCGCCGTCACGCTGGAGTCCGGTGAACGCCGTGTCCAGCTGCGTCGTCCCGATCGACCGACCAGCGGTGAAGTCGTACTCCGTCGCCGCGACCGGCTGGATCTCGCCGGTCGGCAGCGCCCGGGCGTCGGTGACGAGCCGGTGGGTCCCGGGCAGGCGGAGCAGGGCGCTGTCCACCCGCTCACCGCCCACGGTCAGGTAGGGGTGGAAGCCGAGCCCGAACGGCAACGCGTCGCCACCGACGTTCGCCGCGGTCGTCGCCACCGTCAGGCCGTCACGGCCCAACCGGTACTCGATCCGCAGATCGAGCATGAACGGATACCCCGGCGTCGGCCGGACCGGACACGAGAGCGTGAGCACGTTCTGGGCTTGACCGTCGAGACGCCACGGCAGCCACCGGACGAGGCCGTGGATGGCATTGCGCAGCTCCGGTTCGTCGAGCGCGGCCTGGGCGGCGACGTCGCCGAACCGGTACCGGCCGTCGCCGAGCCGGTTCGGCCAGGGAGCGAGCACCTGGCCACGACCGCTGTGCGACCATTCGTCCGGCCCGAAGCCGTCGATCACATCGACGCCGCCGGCCCGATAGGCCCGGATCGTCGCGCCGACCTCGGTGACGACGAGCTGCTGCGACCCGTGACCGAGCACCCACTGCTGGCCCGTGGGCGATGTCGGGGACGGGGGGGTCATGGCGCCCCGGTATCGTATCGGCGCGTGCGCATCCTGGTGACCAACGACGACGGCGTCCACGCGCCCGGGCTGGCCGCGGTCACCCGGGCCCTCGCCGGCTGGCGGGACGCCGCCCCGGACGGCGAGGTCCGCGACGTCATCGTGGTGGCGCCGCTGACCAACCACAGCGGCGCGTCGGCCGCCGTCGGCACGGTCTACGAGCGCGAGTCGATCGCCTACCGGGCGGTACCGATCGACGGCGCCGGCGACATTCCCGTCTACGGGCTCGACGCGTCGCCGGCCCTCTCGGTGATCGTCGGTGTCCTCGGCGGCTTCGGGCCGCGGCCCGACCTCGTCGTCTCCGGCATCAATCTCGGCGTCAACGTCGGCCGCTCCGTCCTCCATTCCGGCACCGTCGGCGCCGCCCTGACCGCGGCCCAGCTCGGGCTGAGCGGACTGGCCGTCTCCCTGCGTTCGGGGTCGGTGCCCGACCACTGGGAGACCGCGTCCGCGCTCGCCGTCGCGCTGCTGCCGGCGCTCGCCGTCGCGCCGCGCCGGACCGTTCTCAACCTGAACGTCCCCTCCGTGCCGCCGGACGAGCTGCGTGGCGTCCGGCGCGGCCGGATCAGCACGGCCGGGATCGTCAAGTCCGCCGCCGGGCGCACCCCGCCGGCCCAGGGCGGTCCGGGGGCCGGTGGCGACCCCGAAGAAGGCGAGATTCGGCTGACGCTGGGCACCGCGGTTCCGTCGCTCGGCAGCGTTGAAGGCGAAGACGCCGACGACGATGCCGCCCTCATCGCCGCCGGGTTCGCGTCACTGACCGCACTGCGAGGCGTCCGCGAGGACACCGAGTCGGGCGCCGACGAGCTCGTCCGCGACGCGGTCTCGATGTTGCAGGCCACCCTCGGCTGACCGCCAGCACCGCGCCCGCCGGCTCGGTTGGTGCGGATCAGTCGTCGTCGCCCCCCGTCTGCCGCTGCCGCTTGACCTGCGACCGCTGCCGCTTCGCCTGGAGCCGGCGCTCCTTCGAGCCCATCGTGGGCCGGGTCGGCCGGCGGGTCGGATCGACCCGCAGCCCGTCGGCCAGCCGAGCCCCCAGCCGCTCCAACGCGACCTGACGGTTCCGAGCCTGCGAGCGGTCCTCCGACGCGCTGGCCCGGACGACCCGACCGAACCGCTCGCGCAGCCGGGCCCGCTGGCGCGGCCCCAACGCCCGCGACCCGTCGACGTCGAAGCGGACCTCGACCCGACTACTCGCCCGGTTGGCGTGCTGGCCGCCGGGGCCGCCGGACGTCGTCGCCCGCCACTCGATCTCGTCCATCGGGATCGACAGCGACCGGTTGACCCGGAGAAGGCGCCGGTCGTCGGCGGGCTCGTCCACGACGCGAGCGTACGCAACGGCCCTGGGCCCACCCGCGACCCGCACCCACCGGTGCCAGCGGGCGCAGTGACGGCGCTTGCGGGGCCCGTTACGCTCGGCCCATGGAATATCGCCACCTCGGGCGCAGCGGTATGGTCGTCTCCGCCCTCTCCTACGGAAACTGGATCACCCACGGCGGGCAGATCGAGGAGGCCGCGGCCAAGGCCTGCGTCAAGGCCGCTCTCGACGTCGGCATCACGACGTTCGACACGGCCGACGTCTACGCCATCGGCGCCGCCGAAGAGGTCATGGGCCGCGCCCTCAAGGGCGTCCGGCGAGACTCGATCGAGATCTTCACGAAGGTCTACTGGCCGACCGGCCCCAACCCCAACAACCGCGGGCTCTCCCGCAAGCACGTCATCGAGTCGCTCGACGCGTCGCTGCGCCGGCTCGGCACCGACCACGTCGACCTCCTCCAGGCCCACCGGTTCGACTACGAGGCGCCGCTCGAAGAGACCCTCCGGGCCTTCGACGACCTCGTCCGTCAGGGCAAGGTCCACTACATCGGCGTCTCGGAATGGACGGCCGAGCAGATCCAGTCGGCGCTGCGGATCGCCGCCGACATGGGTCTCGACCGCATCGTCTCCAACCAGCCCCAGTACTCGCTGCTGTGGCGGGTCATCGAGGCCGAGGTCGTCCCGCTCTGCGCCAAGGAGGGGATCGGCCAGATCGTCTGGTCACCGCTCGCCCAGGGCGTCCTCACCGGCAAGTACCTGCCCGGGACGCCGCCACCGGAGGGCTCACGGGCCACGGCCAAGGACGGCGCGGGCTACATCGGCTGGTTGCTGCGCGACGAGGTGCTCGGTCCGGTGCAGCAGTTCGCCGCCCTCGCCCGCCAGGCCGGTCACACCCCGGCCACCGTCGCCCTGGCCTGGGTACTGCAGAACGAGAACGTCTCGACCGCCATTCTCGGCGCCACCCGGCCCGAACAGGTCGTCGAGAACGTCAAGGCCCTCGACGTCGTCTTGGAGCCCGACCTTCTCCAGGCCATCGACGAGGTCCTCGAACCGGCCATCCTCCGCGACCCCGACTTTCACGACCAGTCCGCCCAACCGGCCCTGAGCCCGAGACCAGTACCGGCCTAGAACCGGGAACGAAAGGACCTGATCGCCATCGTCGAGTGGGTCCGGTGCTCCTCGAAGACCCGTTCGTACCCGGTGTGGCCGATCAGCCACCGGCCGTCGCGCCGGACGTACTCGTCCCGGTAGAACGCCGTGCCGCCGATCTCCAAGTCGGCGGCGGGGATGACGACCCGGTCGACCAGGTACCAGACACCGACGGCCGCGTCCGGGCCGGTCGCCGTGATCTCCGGATGGTGGCCGTGGTGCATCGTCACGATCCCCGGGTCGGTGAGGGCGTCGGTCAGGAACCCGACGATCGCCGCCCGACCGTCGTAGCGACGCTTCCCGTCCTCGTACGACGCGGTGCAGTCGTCGGTCAGCAGCCCACCGAGCTCGTCGAACCGCTTCAGGTCGAGCAGCCGGAAGTAGGCGTACTTGACCTGCTTGATGGCCTCGATGTCGTCCAGGTCCATCCGACCCCCCCTCGTTGTCGACGTCTCGGGGGATTATGGCGTAGACACCGCCGCTCGGGCCGAGCCGGCCGCGCCTGCCGAGCCGGAGCCGCCGTGGCGAGCCATGCTGTCGGGATGGCCGGACGGCGGCGGTACCAGCGGATCGGGACGTACGGCATCTGTATCGACAACGACGACCGGGTGTTGCTCGTCCGAGCGTCGAAGCAGTCGAACGCCCCCGGCTCCTGGTTCCTCCCCGGTGGCGGTCTCGAGCACGGCGAGGCCCCCCTCGACGGCCTGCGCCGAGAGGTCGCCGAGGAGACCGGCCTGACGATCGACGACGTCAGCCTCCAGGGCGTCCTCTCCGACCTCTGGACGCTGCCCGACGGCGCGCAGCTGCACACCGTCCGCATCGTCTACCGGATCGGTGCCTGGCACGGTGAGCTGCGGGCCGAGGCGGTCGGGTCGAGCGACCACGCCGAGTGGGTCCCGCGGACCGAGCTCGACGGCTTACCACTCGTTGCCTACGTCACCGACGCCCTCGACCAGTTCGGCTGAGCCCGCCGCTGAGCCGGCCGCTGAGCCGGCCGCCCGGACGGCCCCTGGGCCGTTCCGAGGACCGGTCCAGGGGCCGGCGCCGCCGGCGTGGGGTGCCGTCGGGGCGACGGTCGGGTAGAACGACGGTGTGACGACGACGCCGGTGCACCGGGTGGTGATCATCGGTTCGGGGTTCGGCGGCCTGTTCGCCGCCCGGGCCCTCCGGCGGGCGCCGGTATCGGTGACGGTCATCGACCGGACGAACCACCACCTGTTCCAGCCCCTGCTCTACCAGGTGGCGACCGGGATCCTGTCCGAAGGGGCGATCGCCCCAGCCACCCGGGACGTCCTGCGGTGGCACCGCAACACGACCGTCGAGCTCGCCAACGTCACCGGCGTCGACCTCGACCGGCGGACGGTCGTGGCCTGGCGACCCGAGCGGACGATCGAGACCCCCTACGACAGCCTGATCGTCGCCGCCGGTTCGGGGACGTCCTACTTCGACCACCCCGAGTTCGCCCAGTGGGCACCGGGCATGAAGTCGATCGACGACGCGCTCGAGCTGCGGGCGCGGATCTTCGGCGCGTTCGAGATGGCCGAGACCGAACCGGACGAAGCCGTCCGACGAGCGTGGCTCAGGTTCGTCGTCGTCGGCGGCGGCCCGACGGGAGTGGAGATGGCGGGACAGATCGCCGAGCTGTCCCGCCGGGCACTGCAGCACAATTTTCGGCGGATCGACCCCCGACAGGCCCGGATCCTGCTCCTGGAGGGCGGCGACGGGGTCTTGACCCAGTTCGGCAGCCGGCTCTCGGCGATGACGGCCCGAGACCTCGGCCGCCTCGGCGTCGAGATCCATACCGGTGCGATGGTCGTCGGCATGGACGGACAGACGGTCGGCGTCCGCCTCCGCGACGGTACGACGAAGACGATCGAAGCCCGCACGAAGGTCTGGGCCGCCGGCATGACCGCGTCGCCGCTCGGGAAGATGCTGGCCGACGCCAGCGGCGCCGAGACGGACCGGACCGGGCGGGTCAAGGTCAACCCCGACTGCAGCCTGCCCGGCCACCCCGAGGTCTTCGTCGTCGGCGACCTGATGACCCTCGGTGACCTCCCGGCGATGGCCGAGGTGGCCATGCAGTCGGCCGTCCACGCGGCGACGCTGATCAAGCGGCGGCTCGACGACGACCACACCGACCGGCCGTTCCACTACCGGGACCTCGGCAGCCTGGCCGTCATCTCCCGCTTCCGGGCCGTCGCCAAGATCGGGCCGGTGGCGGTCGGCGGCTTCGTCGGCTGGCTCCTCTGGCTCGTGGTCCACCTGACGTTCCTGACCGGCTTCAAGAACCGGCTGGCCGCGCTCGCCCACTGGGGGATCAGCTTCGTCGGGACCGACCGGACGGAGCGGACGATCACGTTCCGCCAGATGGTCGCTCGTGGCGCCATCGCCGCCCTGGCCGACCGGATCGCTGACACCTCGTCCATTGCCCGGTGCAGCGACGTCGAGGCGGTCGACGAGATCGATGCCCCGACGGCGAACCTGCCCCGGTCGGTGGGCGCTCCCGGCGTCTCACGAGCCGGAGGGTCACCCTCTACGACGCCAGGCGGTCCGTAAGCTCGAACCATGACGGCGACGGCGGACCGGAGCGACCAGACCCCGCCGGTCTGGCAGCCCGACCCACTCCCGGGCCGGCCGGCCGGCGTCCCGCTCCCCGGCGCGATCCCGTGCCGGTTCACCCTGGCCCCACCGCCGCCCCCGCTGCCGGTCGTCGCCCCGCCCCCGGTCGGGGCCTGGACGCCCTCGGCCACGCCGGCCGGCCTCCCCGATCCGGCATGGCCGCCGCCGTACGCACCGACCGCCGCCTGGGCCCCGCCGCCGCCGCCCCGCGTCCCGCCGTACCCACCGGCGTTCGTCGCCGCGACCGCGCCGCCAGTGTCGTCACCAAGCCGGCGGCGACGACACTGGTTGGTCCCCGTCGTCGGCGTCGTCCTGCTGGCCGTCGGCGTGACGTTCGGCGTCCTGGCCGCCACGTCGTCGACACCGTCGCCCCCCGAAACCCTGACCGGCGGGCCGGCCGAGACCGCACTGGTCGTTGCCACGACGAACCTGCGAACCGGGGCCAGCGTCGTCGACCCCGTCGACATGGCGACCGGCGCCATCGCCGCGCCGATCCGCGTCCCGCGCGGCGCCGAGGCGATCGCCACCGCGCCGGACGGGAAGACGGCCTACGTCCTGGCCGCCGGGAACGGCTCGAACGGCCCGGGCAGCATCACCGCCATCGACCTCAGCTCTGACACCGCCGGGCCGGCCGTACCCATTCCGGGCGTGCCCGTCGCGCTCGGCCATCACCCCCGACGGCGGCACCGCGTATGTCGCGACCGTCGGTAAGGACGACACGGCCGTCGTCCCGGTCGCCCTCGACGACGGCACGGTCGGCCAGGCGCTGACCATCCTGAGCGGGCCACCCTCACAGGTCAGCATCGAGCTGACCGGCCAGACGGCGTACGTGAGCGACCTGTCGTCGGGCACGCTGATCCCCGTCGACCTGGCCACCGGTGCCGTCGGCCCGGCCATCGACATCGGGGCGCCCGCCGGACAGTTCGCCATCAGCCCGGACGGGCAGACGGCGTACGTGACCAACCCGGAGAAGGGTGCCAAGGTCTTGGAGACGGTGACGCCGGTCGACCTGGCGACCGGTCAGGCCGGCACGCCGATCACCGTCGGCCAGGGACCTCAGTCCATCGCCATCAGCCCCGACGGCCAGTGGGCCCTCGTGACCAACGGCGGATCGACGTCGTTGTCGACGGACACGGTGACCGCCATCAATCTGGCCACCGGCAAGCCCCAGGGGCCCATCCGGGTCGGGGTGGGGCCCGTTCCCGTGGCCATCGACGGCGCCGGCCGGTGGGCCGTCGTCGGGAACACCGGCGTCGCCCGCGCCGTCGGCAGCACGGTGACGTTCGTCGACCTGGCGGACATGTCGTCGGGTTCGACCGTGCAGGTCCACGGACTGCCGGCCGCGGTGACGATCGTCACGCAGACCGCCATCTGACCAAGGGTTCGGCGGCGGGAGCGAGGCCGTCCGCCGCATGGCCGAGCCGACCGGTCGATTCATACCCCGTTCTTAGGCGTCTCTTCCCCGGCTCTCAGAACGCCCGTCCAGGCTGACGGCATGACCGACGCCCCCGAAGAAGGCCACTACCGCTTCACGTCGCCGCGACCGCCGGAGGTGGTCGTCCCCGATGCCGTGCTGCCAGCCACCCAGGCCGGGAGCATCGTGCCGCCGTCGGGCACGCCGCCGGTCCCCCCAGCCCCTCCCGGCCACCCGCAGCCGCACCGGAGCTGGAACGCCCCGGGTCGCCACTCGCCTCGGCATCGGCCGACCACCCTGCGGCGGGCCCTGACCGTCACCGCCGCGGCTGTCCTCGTCGCCGGGGTCGGCGGCGGCATCGCCGCGGCCGCCTTCGGTGGCCGTCCGGGTTCGGGCTCGGGCGGCGTGGCCTCCGCCGCCCTGGCCAGTGACCAGGGCAACAGCGTCGCGACGATCGCCAGCGAGATCGAACCGGCCGTCGTCACGATCACGGCGGTCGTCAGCGGCTCTACCGAAGGGTCGTCCGGCACAGGGACACGCCCAACGACCGGGACACGCACAACGGGGACAGTCACAGCGACAGCGACAGCGACAGGGACAGTCAGCGGTACCGCTGCGAACTACGGCGGGGAAGAGGAGCTGGAGGGCACGGGAATGATCGTCACGTCATCAGGGGATGTGGTCACCAACGACCACGTCGTCGCCGGCGCTGGGTCGATCACGGTCACGCTGCACGGGTCGTCGACCACCCACCGGGCGACGCTGGTCGGGGCGGACCGGTCCGACGACATCGCGCTCCTGCATGTCGAGGGGGTGAGCGGCTTGCCAACCGCCACGTTCGGCGACTCCTCGACCGTCCAGGTTGGCGACCCGGTGGTGGCGATCGGCAACGCCCTCGGCCTGGGCGGCAGCCCGACGGTGACGTCGGGGATCATCTCCGCCGAGAACCGGCAGATCACGGCCAGCCGCGACGACGGTGGCACCGAGACGCTGCCCGGCATGCTCCAGACCGACGCGGCCATCAACCCCGGGAACTCCGGCGGTCCGCTCGTCGACTCGGCCGGCCAGGTCGTCGGCATGAACACCGCAGGCGCCGGGACGAGCTCGAGTGGGTCGAGCGCCCAGGACATCGGTTTCGCCATCCCGTCGAACCGGATCTCCGCAGTCGTCGACCGGTTGGAGAGCACGTGAGGCGTCGCACGGAGTACGCGCTCGGGACGGTCGTGACGGTGGAAGCCGCTCCGGACGGTCGCAGCGTCGACCGGGCCCTCCGCCAGGCCGGCACCGCCCTGCAGCGAGCGGACGAGATCTTCAGCGTCTGGAAGCCGGACAGCCCGATCAGCCGGCTGCGCCGGGACGAAAAGAGCCTCGCCCAGTCACCGCCCGAGATCGCCGAGGTGCTCGGCCGCTGCGCCGAGGCCCGACGGCTGACCGCCGGCTGGTACGACCCCTGGGCCGGCCCCGACGGTGTGGACCCGACCGACCTGGCCCGGGGATGGGCGGTCGGCCAGGCCCTCGATCGGCTCCGGGTGGGCGGCGCGACGGCGGCGCTGGTCACCGCGGGCGACGTCGCCGCCGGTTTCGGCCGGCCTGATCCGGACCACTCGTGGCGGGTGGCGGCACAGGGGATGTTCGTGTCGCTGGACGGCCTCCCGGCCGGCGCGGTGGCCACGGTTGTCGACGACCGATCGGGACGCCGGGCGACGGTGGTCGGGCCCGAGCCGGGCCTGACCAGCGCGCTGGCCGTCGCGCTGCAGTCGTCAGGACCGGTCGGTCTCGACGTCGTCGACGGCGTCGCCGGCTACGGCGCGGTCGTCGTCGACGACCATGGCCGATGGCGAGCGAGCCGGCTCGCCGTCAGCAACCAGCGGATGGTGACGCTGGCCGGCGCCGCCTGACGGGACTCCGCCTGACGGGCCGACCGGCGCTCAGCCGAGGACCTTGGCCTTGGCCTTCTCGAACTCCTCGTCGGAGATCGCTCCCTTGGCCTTCAGGTCGTTCAGCTTGGCCAGCTCGTCGGCGCTGGAACTGCCGGCCGCCTGGCGGACGTAGCTCTGGAACGCCTGCTCCTGCTGCTTGGCCTGCTGGGCCGACCGCTCGTGCATGCTCCCGCCGCGGGCGATCAGGTACACCAGCGCGCCCAAGAGGGGGAGGATGATGATGAACAGGACCCACAGGAACTTGGTGAAGCCCTTCATGTCGTGACTGCGGAAGATGTCCATGAAGATCGTGATGATCAGGAAGATCCAGATGAAGAACAGGAAGAACTCGAGCATCGTCCAGAAGATGTCGAGCAGGGGGTACTGGGTTCCGAGCATCGGGTTCCTCCACCATCTCATCGGCCGCCGTCCGGCTGACCGTCGGCGATCAGTGAACCACGGTTGGTTGGTCGAGGCGCGGACCCCGACCGCCGCGACCAGGACCTATCGCCGAGCGCCGATCCCGACGGCAGCCGCGAGAGCGGCTACAAGACGGTCCGGGCCGCCGGTGGTCGGGGCGCGCCGGTGACGTTCGACATGGCTCTCGATGGACCGCCGCGGGCGGACAGGGGTAGTGCGATGTCCTCCAGCGACTTCCCTTCGGCGTTGACGCCGAGGAAGACCTCGACGAGTCCACCGATCATCATGACGGCCGCCCCGATGAGGTAGCCGATGAACAGCCGGAAGTGGTCCTGGCCGGTGCCGATCAGGAAACCGTACAGCCAGGGGCCCAGGGCGCCGAAGGACTGGGCGATGGCGAAGAAGACGGCGATGGCCTTGGCCCGCACCTCTACCGGGAAGATCTCACTCACGGTCAGGTAGGCGGCGCTGGCGCCGGCCGAGGCGAAGAAGAAGATCACGCACCAGCAGATCGTCTGGGTGACCGCATTGAGCCACCCGGCATCGAACATGATCGCGCTGATGATCAGCAGCGTTCCGGCCACCAGGTACGTCCCGGCGATCATGAACCGGCGACCGATGGTGTCGAAGAGGTGCCCGAGCACCAGCGGTCCGATCAGGTTCCCCGCCGCGAAGAAGATGAAGTAGTAGGCGGTGTCGGTCGCCGGGACTGTGTAGATCTTGGTCAGCACCAGCGTGTAGGTGAAGAAGATGGCGTTGTAGAGGAACGACTGGGTGATCATCAGGGTCGCCCCCAGGATCGCCCGTTTCGGGTACTGCACGAACAGCGTCCTGGCCAGGGTGATGAAGCCGATGTTGGTCGCCGGCGTGATCTCGATGGCCTTGGACTCGTCGACCTCCCCCAACGTGCCCCCGGAGGACTTCGTGGCCTCCTCGATCTGCTCGACCGCCGCTTCCGCCTCCTTCTCCCGGCCGTGCATGAGGAGCCAGCGCGGGCTCTCAGGAAGGTTCTTGCGCACGAAGAGGATGATGAAGCCGAGGGCCGGCCCGAACAGGAAACCGACCCGCCACCCGTAACTGAAGGGCAGCTTGTCGACCACCAGGATGGTCAGCACCGTGGCGATGAGAGCACCGGCCCAATAGGTCCCGTTGACGGCGATGTCGACGCGGCCCCGGTACTTGGCCGGGATCAGCTCGTCGATGGCCGAGTTGATGGCGGCGTACTCGCCGCCGATGCCGGCCCCGGCGATGAACCGGGAGGCCCACAGCCAGTAGACCCAGAAATGTGTGTGACCGAAGGTGAGGGCCGACATGAGCCCCCCGAAGAGGTACACGCCCAGCGTGATCATGAACAGGTTCCGGCGGCCCCACTTATCCGACAGGCGGCCGAAGAACAGCGCGCCGAACACTTCGCCCAGGAGGTAGACCGTCCCCACCGCGAAGGCCACCTCGGAGGAGGAGAGGTTCAGCGCCTGCGGCTTGCTCACCAGGGCGGTGACGTTGCTGGCGATCGTGATCTCCAGGCCGTCGAGGACCCAGGCCACGCCGAGCGCCACGACCAACATGGTGTGGAACCTCGACCATCCCAACCGGTCCAGCCGGGCCGGGACGAGGCTCCGGATGACCCCGTCTCCGGCCCCGGACGTCTCGACGGCGGTACCGGCGCCAGCCGGCCCGCTCGGGCCCCCGGCTCCAGCGGGACCCTGCCCACTCTGTCCGTCCCCCGGCGAGCTTCGACGCTCTGCGTCCAGCGTGGGCATCTTCGTCCCTCCCCTCCAACGGCCTTCCGTGAGCAACCTTTTACCCACGGCCGCGGCCTTTCCAACCGCCGTCGCAGCCCGGGCAATGCCTATTGCGCATAGCGGCGCGGGTGCAGGCGGCGCGGTGACGTCAAGCGGCACGGTTACATTCGGCCAGGTGCGACGCCGCCCCGAACTCGACCATCGATCACACGACACGGCGCGGGCGCCGAGCCATCGGGTGCCGAGGTGCGCCTCGTTGGCGATCCTGGCGGCGGCGGTGGTGGGCGCTTCGCTGCTGACCGTCGGCCCGTTCCAACGCTCGGCCGGAGCGGCGACCAATGCCACAGCCACGTGGTCGGTCGACAACCCCATCCCTCCCCGCTTGCAGTGGAACGAGAACAACGGCTACTGCGGCGAGACGGCGTTCATCAGTGCCGGCCTCTACTACGGCCAGTACCTCTCCCAGTACGACGCCCGGGCGATCGCCAGCAACGACACGCCCCAGTACGAGACGGACGCCCAGCTCCTCTTGGGGGTCAACGACCAGTACGCCGCCACCCAGATGCACCTCACCTCATCGGAGTGGACACCGGGCACAGGATCGACAACCGACGCGTTCCTGGCCTGGGTGAAGGGCGAGGTGATCCAGGGTTATCCGGTCGCCATCGGCGTGTACGAGAACCAGAGCCTCTTCTACAGCACAGCAAATCCGAACGCCGGCGATCCGAAGTACGACCACATCGTCATCGTCACCGGGGTCACGTCACACCACCCGCTGACCCTACCGGCCACCTACTACGCCGACGACGAGCTGAAGTTCAGCGACAACGGCCTGTGGACCGGAACGCCCGGCACAAAGCCGCAGTACTTCTTCGACTACCCGTTCGGCACATTCCAGGCGACCCGGCAGGCCGCGAACACATCGACAGGCAACGTGTACTCCCTGGCCGACGCCGTCAGTAATTACGGCATCGCCATCACCGGCGTCGCCGACCCGGACCACGAGACCGTACCGGTCCGGGTGGCGACCAGCGTGAACGACGAGACACCCCAGATCGGCCCCCAATCCAACACCCGCCCGGCGTCCACGCCGCTCACCCTCACCGTGACCGTCTCCGGACTGCATCCCGGCAGCACCTACGACCTCTATCGCTACGACGACGTGTCGAAAGTCCCGACGTCGGCGTTCACCCAGCACGCGGCCGACGCCGCCTGGACGACACAGTTCACCGCCACCGGGACGAGCCGCACGCTCACGCAACCGGTGACCTCCAGTGAGCAGGTCGTCTACCGGGCGGTTCCGGCCACGAGCGGCGTCGGCACGGTGGCACCCGCCGCGGGCTACTGGGAGGTCGGGGCCGACGGCGGCGTCTTCGCGTTCGGTGACGCCGACTTCTACGGCTCGATGGGCGGCCAGGGCTTGAGCCAACCGGTCGTCGGGATGGCGGCGACGCCGGACGGCCACGGTTACTGGGAGGTCGGGGCCGACGGCGGCGTCTTCGCGTTCGGTGACGCCGACTTCTACGGCTCGATGGGCGGCCAGGGGTTGAGCCAACCGGTCGTCGGGATGGCGGCGACGCCGGACGGCCATGGTTACTGGGAGGTCGGGGCCGACGGCGGCGTCTTCGCGTTCGGTGACGCCGACTTCTACGGCTCGATGGGCGGCCAGGGGCTGAGCCAACCGGTCGTCGGGATGGCGGCGACGCCGGACGGCCACGGTTACTGGGAGGTCGGGGCCGACGGCGGCGTCTTCGCGTTCGGTGACGCCGACTTCTACGGCTCGATGGGCGGCCAGGGCTTGAGCCAACCGGTCGTCGGGATGGCGGCGACGCCGGACGGCCACGGTTACTGGGAGGTCGGGGCCGACGGCGGCGTCTTCGCGTTCGGTGACGCCGACTTCTACGGCTCGATGGGCGGCCAGGGGCTGAGCCAACCGGTCGTCGGGATGGCGGCGACGCCGGACGGCCACGGTTACTGGGAGGTCGGGGCCGACGGCGGCGTCTTCGCGTTCGGTGACGCCGACTTCTACGGCTCGATGGGCGGCCAGGGGCTGAGCCAACCGGTCGTCGGGATGGCGGCGGAAACCTGACCTCGGCTCAGTCGTCGCGTCGTCCCGCGCTGAGCGCGGCCGGCGTTACGAGCAGCCGCTGGTCGACCCGCAGCTCCCGCAGACGTAGCAGGACCCGGCCCGCTGCATGACGTTGCCGCAGCTGTAGCAGAACGGCGCGTCGCGCTGCTCGGCTCGGACCAGCGTGGCGGCGGCCTCACCGCTCCGAGCCTCGACCGGCGGGTTCACCGCGGCGCCACCGGCTCGACGAGGTCGTCGTCGACGATCCCGACCGAGAGGGTGGCGCTCTCCTCGACCCCGGGCAGCGTCGGCTGGATCCGCTCGGAGGTCGAGAGCACACCGAGCTCCACGCGGTCCTCGTAGGGGAGGTAGTCGAGGGCGACCCGGCGGAAGATGTAGTCGACCAGGCTGCTGGCGATCCGCAGGTCCGGGTCGTCGGTGATGCCGGCCGGCTCGAACTTCATGTTCGAGTACTTGCGGACGTAGGTCGCCAACGGCACCCCGTGCTGCAGGCCGAGGCTGAGCGAGATCGAGAAGGCGTCCATGATGCCGGCCAGGGTCGATCCCTGCTTGGACACCTTGATGAACATCTCCCCGGGCCGACCGTCCTCGTACTCGCCGACGGTGACGTACCCCTCGCAGTCGGCGACCCGGAAGGCGAACGTGTTCGACCGGCGCTGGCGGGGCAGCCGCTCCCGGACGGCGCCGACGACGACCGGCTCGGCCTGGCGCTGCTGCTCGTGACGAGCGCCGCCTCGAGCTCGGCGATCCGCTCCGCCGATGCCCGGACCCGGGCCTCGGCCTCGGATCCCGGAGGGGCCTCGTCGCCGCCCTCGACGACCGCTCCCTCCTTCTTGGTCATCGAGAGGGGCTGGGCCACCTTGCAGTTGTCCCGGTAGATGGCGACCGCCTTGACGCCCAGTCGCCAGGCGTCGATGTGGAGCTGCTCGACGTCCTCGACGGTGACGTCCTCGGGCATGTTGACGGTCTTGGAGATCGCCCCGCTGATGAACGGCTGGACCGCGCCCATCATCCGGACGTGGCCGGAGTAGTGGATCGTGTTGTCGCCCATCGAGCAGGCGAACACGGCCAGGTGCTCCGACGTCACGTACGGTGCGCCGACGATCGTCTTGTGCTCGTCGATGTAGGCGATGATCTCGTCGACCTGCTCCGGGCCGTAGCCGAGCTGGCGGAGCGCCCGGGGCACGGTCTGGTTGACGATCGACATCGTCCCGCCACCGACCAGCTTCTTGGTCTTGACCAGCCCGAGGTCCGGCTCGACCCCGGTGGTGTCGCAGTCCATGAGCAGGCCGATGGTGCCGGTCGGCGCCAGCACCGACGCCTGGGAGTTGCGCACGCCGTACTGCTCGGCCAGCTCGACCGCCTCGTCCCAGGCCTCCTGGGCGGACGAGAGCAGCTCCGGCGGGACCAGGTCCTCGTCGATCTTCGACGACCTGCGCCTGGTGCTTGCGCAGCACGCCGACCATCGGCTCGGCGTTCTCGTGGAAGCCGGCGAACGGGCCCATCCGGCTGGCGATGCGGGCCGAGGTGGCGTAGGCGTGCCCGGTCATGAGGGCGGTGATGGCCCCGGCCCAGGCCCGACCGGCGTCGGAGTCGTAGGGCAGGCCGGTGGCCATCAGCAGCGCCCCGAGGTTGGCGTAGCCGATGCCGAGCTCGCGGAAGAGCCGGGAGTTCTCGCCGATCTTCTCGGTCGGGTAGTCGGCGTTGCCGACGAGGATCTCCTGGGCGGTGAAGAGGACCTCCACCGCCGACCGGAAACCCTCGACGTCGAACGTGTCGTCGTCGTTCAGGAACTTCATCAGGTTCAGGCTGGCCAGGTTGCAGGCCGAGTTGTCGAGGTGCATGTACTCCGAGCACGGGTTCGACCCGTTGATCCGCCCGGTGTTCGGCGCGGTGTGCCACTCGTTGATCGTCGTGTCGAACTGCATCCCCGGGTCGGCGCACTCCCACGCGGCGTGGGCGATCTGGCGGAACAGGTCGCGGGCCTGCACCGTCCGGATCGACGACCCGTCGATCCGGGCGCGTCAGATCCCAGTCGGCGTCGTCGACGACCGCCTGCATGAACTCGTCGGTGACCCGGACCGAGTTGTTGGCGTTCTGGTACTGCGTCGAGTGGCTGTCCGCGCCGTCGAGGTCCATGTCGAACCCGGCGTCGCGCAGGACGCGGGCCTTGCGCTCCTCGATGGCCTTGCACCAGATGAAGTCCTCGACGTCGGGGTGGTCGACGTCGAGGATCACCATCTTGGCCGCCCGCCGGGTCTTGCCCCCCGACTTGATCGTCCCGGCCGACGCGTCGGCGCCCCGCATGAAGCTGACCGGGCCCGACGCGGTGCCGCCGCCCTTCAAGCAGCTCCTGGGACGACCGGATGCGGGACAGGTTCACGCCGGCCCCGGAGCCGCCCTTGAAGATCGTCCCTTCCTCCGTGTACCAGTTGAGGATCGAGTCCATCGAGTCGTCGACGGCGAGGATGAAGCAGGCCGACCCCTGCTGGGGGACGCCGGCCACGCCGATGTTGAACCACACCGGGGAGTTGAACGCCGCCCGCTGGTGGACGATGAGGTACTTCAGCTCGTCGCGGAAGATCTCGGCCTCGTCCTCGTCGGCGAAGTAGCCGTCCTTGATCCCCCATGCGGTGATCGTGTCGACGACCCGGTCGGCGACCTGCTTGAGCGACCACTCCCGCTCCGGCGTGCCGAGGGTGCCCCGGAAGTACTTCTGGGCGAGGATGTTGGTGGCGTTCAGGCTCCAGTCGTCCGGAACCTCGACGCCGAGCTGCTCGAAGGCGACCGACCCGTCGCGGTAGTTCGTGATCCGCGAGTCACGACGCTCCCAGCGCACCTCGTCGTAGGGGTGGATGCCTTCGGTCGTGAAGTGCCGCCGGATCCCGATGCCGGACCGCTGGGGGGCGATTGCCATGGTGGTGACTCCTCTGTTGGTCTGGTGGCCAGCCGGACGCACTGCGACGTGTGCCCCGGCGGGATATTGGGCGGTACGACCTCGGGACTCACCGTATTCGCTCGGGGACCACAACATGTTGTGGTCGCCTGAACCCCGAGGCACGAGATGCTGGGGTTCATTACAGCACTGTAGTTACGCCCTTGTCAACGGTCGTCGGCCGCCAGGAGCCCTGGTGAGAGGGAATTCGCGCGGATTTTCCCTCCGGTAGCGTGCGACCCGTGGGTTGCACCGTCGCCATCGACGCCGGGACGACCGGGGTCAGGACGCTGGCCGTCGACGAGTCCGGGACGATCACCGACCTCTCCTACCGGGAGCTCACCCAGCACTTCCCGCGGCCGGGCCGGGTCGAGCACGATCCGGCCGAGATCTGGGGCGCCGTGCAAGCGACCCTCGCCGAGGTGGCCGGCCGGCTCGCCGCGTCCGGTACCGCGGTGGCGGCGGTCGGGATCACGAACCAGCGGGAGACGGCGGTCGCGTGGGACCGGCGGACCGGCCGCCCGTTGGCCCCGGCGATCGTCTGGCAGGACCGGCGGACGGCCGCCCACTGTGCCCGCCTCGTCGAGGACGGGTACCTCCCGCTCGTCCGGGACCGGACCGGGCTCGTCCTCGATCCGTACTTCTCGGCGACGAAGTACGCCTGGCTGCTCACCGACGGCGACGTCGCCGGCGGCGGCGTCGACCTGGCCCTTGGCACGGTCGACTCGTGGGTGCTGTGGAACCTCACGGGCGGCCAGCGAAGCGGGGTGTTCGCCACCGATCCGACGAACGCGTCCCGGACGCTCCTCTACGACATCGGACGACGCGAGTGGTCGGACGAGCTGTGCGAGCTGTTCGGCGTCCCGCGCCACGCGCTGGCCGACGTCCGGCCGTCGTGCGGCCGGCTGGGCTCGGTCGATCCGTCGTCGGTCGGCGGCCCGTCCGCCGACGCCGGGCGGCAGCTCGGGGGCGTGCCGGTCAGCGGCATCGCCGGCGACCAGCAGGCCGCGCTGTTCGGCCAGGCTTGCTTCGATCCGGGGATGGCGAAGGTGACGTACGGCACCGGCAGCTTCGTGCTCGTCAACGCCGGCCCGGTCCGACCGCCGACCCCCGACGGCCTGCTCGTGACGGTCGCGTGGGATCTCGGCGAGCACGGCGGCAGCGATCCGGTCGCCTACGCCCTCGAGGGATCGACGTTCGTGTCCGGGGCGGCCGTCCAGTGGCTCCGGGACGGGCTCGGCCTCATCGAGCGGGCCGACGAGCTCGGGCCGCTCGCCGAGTCGGTGGCCGACAGCGGCGGGGTCGTCGTCGTGCCGGCGTTCACCGGTCTCGGCAGCCCGTGGTGGGACCCCCGGGCGAGGGGCATCGTCACCGGCCTGGCCCGGGGGGCCGGGCGGCCGCAGGTGGCGCGGGCGACGGTCGAGGCGATGGCGTTCGGCGTGCGCGACATGCTGCGCGCCATGACGGAGGCGACCGGCCGGCCACTACACCAGCTCCGCGCCGACGGCGGCGCGGCGGCGATGGACCTACTGCTCCAGCTGCAGGCCGACCAACTGCGCGCCCCGGTCGTCCGGCCGCGAGTCGTCGAGTCGACCGCGTTGGGCGCGGCGACGCTGGCCGGCCTGGCCGAGGGGGTCTGGGGGTCGCTCGACGACCTCGCCGCCCAGTGGCAGCCGGACGCCGAGAAACGGCCGGAAGCCGACGAGGTGCTGGTCGACCTCGCCTACACGGCCTGGCTACGGGCGGTCGACCGATCGAGGGACTGGGCGGACTAGCCGGGCGGACGAGATGGTCAGTCGTCGGCGGCGGCCGGCTCGGGGTCGACACGGCGGACGTCCTCGACCCGTACGCCGTCGACCTCGTGGATCTCGCTGCGGAGCAGGTCGACGAGGTGGTCCCCGGCGAGCTCGATGACGAACTCGTCGACGACCGCGCCGTCGGCCCGCTGGAGGATGTCGATGGCGACGATGTCGCCGCCGACCGCGCCGATCCGACTGGCCACCTGTCCAAGCGCTCCCGGCCGGTCGAGCAGGCTGATGCGCACCACGTACCGGTCCACGCCCCCAGGCTAGACGCGTTGGCGTGAACGGGCGGTCCCGCTCGGGCGACGGACCGGCACCACCTGGTCAGCGCCGTGGGCCCGGCGGCATCAGGCGGTCGGTTCCCGCCTCGGCACGTAGTCGTCGCGATAGGGCCGGCCCGACAGCCGGGAGATCTCGTGCATCAGCTGGTCCGTGAACGCCCGGCAGACGCCGTGGTCGTGGTCGGCGAACGGATCGCCGGGGTCGGCGACGGTGTCCATCCGGATCGGCTCGCCGAACCGAATGGTGACGGTCCGGAACGGCCGGAGCCGGCGGGTGCCGATCGGCTGGACGTCGACGGTCCCGACGACGCCGACCGGGACGACGGGGACGCCGCACTCCCGTGAGAGGCGGGCGACGCCAGTGCGACCGCGATGGACGTACGGGTCCTCGGACCGGGTGCCCTCGGGGTAGACGGCGAGGAGGTGGCCACGGTCGAGCACCTCCTCACGGGCCGTCTCGAGCGCCCGCTCGGAGACGGGGCCGCCGCCGCGGCGGATGGGGATCTGGCCGGCGGCCCGGAAGAACCAGGCGGTCCGCCGGTCGTCGAAGTACTCGGCCTTGGCGAGGAACGTGACGCGGCGGCCGACGACGAGGGGGATGAAGAACGAGTCGCAGAACGACTGGTGATTGGCGGCGAGGACGGCGGGACCGTGGCGGGGGAGGTTCTCCTTCCCCTCGACCTTCACCCGCCAGAGCACGAAGAAGACGGGCGTCAGGATGGCCTTCGTCACCCAGTAGACCACCGACGTACGGTACCCCCGACGTCCGGGGGAAGGCTCAGCCGAGCTTGGTCAGGCCTCGGCGGAGGTTGCGGACGGCCTGGTTGGTCCGCTGCTCGTTCTCGATCAGCGCGAAGCGGACGTAGCCGTCGCCGCCGGGACCGAAGCCGAGCCCCGGCGAGGTGGCGACCTCGGCGTCGTTGATGAGCAGCTTCGAGAACTCGAGCGAGCCCATGTCCCGGTACGGCTCGGGGATGGGCGCCCAGACGAACATCGTGCCGCGAGGCGGGACGATCTCCCAGCCGATCCGGTTGAGGCCGTCGCAGAGCGCGTTGCGGCGGGCCTGGTAGATCTCGCGTATCTCCTTCGGGTACTCGGGCGCCTCGTTCATGGCGACGATGGCGGCGATCTGGATCGGCTGGAACGTGCCGTAGTCGAGGTAGCTCTTCAGTTTGGTGAGCGCCTGGACGATCTCGGCGTTGCCGACGAGGAAGCCGACGCGCCAGCCGGCCATCGAGAACGACTTCGTCAGCGTGTAGAGCTCGACGGCGACGTCCTTGGCCCCGGGCACCTGGAGGATGGACGGCGGGTCGTAGCCGTCGAAGCCGAGATCGGCATAGGCGAAGTCGTGGACGAGGACGACCTCGTGCTCGCGGGCGAAAGCGACGAGCCGTTCCATGAACGCGTAGTCGACGCAGGCGGTCGTCGGGTTGTGCGGGAACGACAGGACGATGACGCGGGGCTTCGGCCAGGTCTGCTCCCACGTCTCCATCAGCGAGTCGAAGAACGCATCACCGGGGTTCGGCGCGCCGGGTGGTTCGGTACCGTCACCGGCGTCGCTCGACCGGGCGGCGACACCCTGGCCGCTGGTCAGGGGGATCTGGCGGATGTCGGCGCCGGCGAACAGCGGGGCGTAGATGTGGATCGGGTAGGAAGGCGACGGCACGAACGCGGTGTCGCCGGGCCCGACGAGCACCCACATCAGGTGGGAGAGCCCTTCCTTGGCGCCGATCGTCGTCACGACCTCGGTCTCGGGATCGAGCTCGACGCCGAATTTGCGGAAGTACAGATCGGTGACGGCTTGGCGCAGCTTCGGGATGCCCTTCGACGCGGAGTAGCGGTGGTTGCGCGGATTGTGGACGGCCTCGGCGAGCTTCTCGACGGCGACGTCCGGCGAGGGGAGGTCGGGGTTCCCGAAACCGAGATCGATGACGTCCGCCCCGGCTCGGCGTGCCTCCAGTTTCAACCCGTTGATGGTGGCGAACACGTAGGGCGGTAGCCCGTTGATCCGGCGGAACTCCATACCCGAAAGGCTACCGCCAGTCCGGTCCCCCACCGGACCCGCGCCGGACCGATCGCCGGACCGCTCCGGGGCGACGGTGGCGGCTACTGCCCGCGGGCGGCGGCGAGGACGTCGAGGGGAGCCGGCCAGCCGAAGACGGCCCACGTCGCGCCGGCGTCGGCGAGCTGGCGGACCCAGGCGACGACGAGGTCGTGGGCCGCCTCACCAGACGGGTTTTCCGGAGGAGTGCCGGCCCAGGTGACTTCTGATCGGGTGGCCTGGTCGGCGACGGCCGGGGGCGGGGCGCCCCAGAGGTTGACGGCGACACCCTCCTCTTCGGCCAGGGCGACGGTGGCCCGGGCACCACCACCGATCCACACGGGCAGGTCGAGACGGCGCAGCGCCCGGACACAGCGGCGCAGCTCCTCCCGGCGGTCCGCGGCCGGCGGGAACGGCAGACCGTAGGCCTCGTTCTCGGCCGCGCTCAGCCGGTCACCGGTCCCGAGGGCGGCGACGACGCGGCCCGGCGCCAGCGCGGCGAGCGCCGCGAACTCGGCGACGAGGACCCGCTCGGGGACCATCCCGACCCGGGCGACGAGCGGGCCGACGGCGACCCGGGTCGTGCGGGCGGCGACGGTGGCGAGCAACGGGAACGGCGCCAGCGCGGGCCGGTCGGGACGGCCCATCGGCCAGAGGTGGTCGTAGCAGAAGACACCGTCGAGCCCGGCGTCGTCGGCCTGCCGGGCGACGTCGAGCGCGTCGTCGGCCGTCGGCCGGAAGCTCGGTAGGACGACGCCGAGCTTGATCGCCGCCCGTCGAGCCGACGCGTCGGTGGCGGTCACCAGAGCCCCCCGGCGCGAGCGGCGAGGGCGGCGCCGATCGCGCCGGCTCGCTCACCGAGCGTGGCCGGGACGATCGGGACGGCCGGGCGGGCGTCGCCGCCCTCGACGAGCTCGGCAAAGGCTCGCCGCGTCGGGGCGAGCAGCAGCTCGCCGGCCCCGGCCAGGCCGCCGCCGAGGACGACGCGGTCGGGGTCGAAGAGCGCGGTGAGGTTGGCCAGGCCGAGGGCGACCCACCAGCCGAGGTCGTCCATGACGGCCAACGCACCGGCGTCGCCGTCGAGGGCGGCCCGGGTGACGTCCTCGCTGCGCACCAGTTCGGGGTCACCGCCGGCGGAGCCGACGATGTCGTGCAGTCGGCCGGCGTACGCGGCCTCCCGAGCCAGCCGGCCGAGGCCGCCGCCGGACGCATACCGTTCCCAGCAGCCCCGCTGGCCGCACGGGCACGGCGGCCCGGACGGGTCGACGATCATGTGACCGGCCTCCCCAGCGAACCCGGACCGGCCGCCGTCGAGCCGGCCGCCGACGACGAGTCCAGCGCCGATCCCGGTCCCGAGGGTGACGACGAGGGCATGGTCCGCTCCCCGGGCCGCACCCAGCCGGTGCTCGGCAACGGCCGCACAGTTGGCGTCGTTCTCGACGACCGGAGTGGCACCGGGCAGTCGGTCGGCGAGCAGCTGGCGGATGTCGGCACCGGCCGCCCCGGGAAGGTTGGGCGAGAACCGGAGGACCCCGGCGCGGTCGACGAGGCCGGGGGCACCCGCGCCGATCGGCCATTCGGCGGCTGGCCAGCCAGCCTCCGCCGGGCCGCCGACGGACCGCCGGAGGATGGCGACGACGGCAGTGACGGCCTCGGCCACGTCGGCGCCGGCGGCGGCCGCCTGATGGCGGTCGGGATCGGTGGCGGCGTGGGGAGTGGCCACCCGGGCTTCGGCCACGACCTGGTCGTCGCGGTCGATCGCCACCCCCAACACCTTCGTCCCACCGATGTCGATCCCGAGCGCGATGCTCGCGCCGGCGGCGGGGGGAGGACCGGTCACGCCGAGGACTCGACCCTCGCCTTCAGCTCACGTAGCGCGGTCGCCATGATCCGGCTCTGGGCCCGCATCTTGATGAAGCCGGGGATCGGCACGCGGAGCTCGACCTCGAGGTGGTACAGGATGTCGGTCCCGCCACCGTCGGTGCCGTCGAAGACGTAGCTGCCGTCGAGCTTGGTCGTGATGTCACCCTGCGTCAGCCGCCAGGCGACCGTCGTCGGTGCGCCGCGGTAGTCGTACGCCAGCGTGTAGCTGGTGCTGCGGCCGAACGCGGCGGCCCGGAAGGTGACGAGCAGTGGGCGGCCGTCGGTGTCCCGTTCGTGAACGGTCACCTCCTTGATGTCAGCCGCCCACTCGGGGTACCGCTCGATGTCGGCGACGACGGCAAAGCACCGCTCGGGCGGTGCCGCCACGCTCATGTGCTCCGTCGCCTGCTCCGACACCTCGACCTCCTCGTGGCCAGTCCGGGCCACACCCTACGCGTCGGGGCTGAGAGGACCGGTCCCGGGTCAGCCTTGCACTTCCGCCAAGGCCTCGGCCAGCCTAGGAGCGAGCCGTTCGTAGTCGAAGGATGCCTCCGCCCGGGCCCGGGCCGCCCGACCCATCCGCCGGCGCAGGTCCCCGTCGGCGAGGAGGCGGCGGAGCGCGACCGCCACCGCGGCCGGGTCGTCCGGGCGCGAGACGGCGAAGCCGGTGACACCGTCTTCGACGGCCTCGGCCGCGCCGCCGCTGTCCCCGGCCACCTGGGGGACGCCCGCCGCCGCGGCCTCGAGGAAGACGATCCCGAACCCCTCCTGCTCCAGTCCCGACCACCGGGACCGGCAAGCCATGACGAACACGTCGGCTGCCCCGAGCAGCGCCGCCTTGTCGTCCTCGCTGATCCGTCCGAGCAAGCGGACCGGGGCGCCGGTCTCCGTCACCAGCCCGGCCAGCCGGCCCGCCTCGCGACCGGTGCCGCCGACGGCGACCACGAGGTCCGGGAACGACGGCACCAGCCGGCGGGCCGCCTCGACGAGGACGTCCATGCCCTTGCGGGGGACGAGCCGGCTCACGCTCGCCACCAGTAGCCCGTCGACCGGCAGACCCAACCGCTGCCGGGCCCGCCGACGGGCGTCGTCGCCCAGCGGGACGAACCGGCGGCAGTCGACGCCGGGCGGTACGGACACGACCGGCGGCATGGCGGGACCGGCCGCCCGAGCGGCCTCGGCCGCCGGGTACCCGCCGGCCGACACCGCCACCGCCGCGCCGCCCAGGACACGGGCCAGGGTCTGCCGGGTGCCCGGCACCCGGCCGGGCACCGTGACCTCGGCCCCGTGCAGCACCACGCCGTAGGGCCGCCCCAGCCCGGGCCCGAGCAGCCCCAGGGGCAGGGCCGGGTCGAGGAGGACCAGCGACGCGCCGACGTCGTCGGCCAGCGACCGGATACGAGCCCGGTTGGCCGGCGTCGGGAAGAAGAGGATGCGCCCGGGCACCCGGTCGATCCGGATGCCCTTCGCCGCCTGTTCGGCATCGAACGCCGCGGCGTCCGGATGAGAGCTGGCGGTAAGGACGACGAAGCTCGCCGGGTCGAGCCGCCGCCACAGCTCCCAGAGGTAGGACTGGATACCTCCGACCTTCGGCGGGAAGTCGTTGGTGACCAGTAGATGGCGGCTCATCGCGAGGCCGCCACCGCCGGCACCTCAGCCGGCGCGATCCTCGAAGCGGAGGCTCGGCAACAGCCCGGCCCGCTCCAGCATCCGCATGGCCCGGGCCTCGTCGGCGTCGATGACGACCGCGTCATCGGGGTCGCGCTCCAAGAGGAAGCTGACGACGCAGTCGTTGCACGCGTCGGTCCCCTGCAAGCTGCAGGCGTCGCAGTCGATGGTAAGCGTGGCGGTGGTCATGGCTCTCCCCTCCCCGGTGGGGTCGTCTCGTTCCTTCTGTCGGGGACAGCATGACGGGAGGGTGTATCACTCGGACGCCCGGATCCACGAGCAGCGAACGTTCCGTCGCGGGTTGTCGGCGTTCGGATCGACGAGCACGACCGACTGCCACGTGCCGAGCAGCAGCCGCCCGTCGGCCACCGGGAGGCTCAACGACGGACTGACGAGGACGGGCAGCAGGTGGTCGGCGCCGTGGCCCGGGGAGCCGTGCCGGTGGCGGTAGCGGTCGTCACGCGACAGGAGGCGGTCGAGCAGCTCGTCGAGGTCGCGCTCGGACCCCGATCCGAGCTCCATCAACGCCAGTCCGGCGGTGGCGTGCGGAGCAAAGACGTGGCAGAGGCCGTCACCCCGGCCGTCGCAGAACGCCGCGACGATCGACGTCAGGTCGGTGACCCGGCGCTTCCCGGTCTCGACGGCGAACAGCTCGGTGTCCATCGTCTCTTCTCCCTCCCTCTCCCTCCGGGCCGACCGTTCGGACGCCCGTCAACCGCCGTACGTCCGGCGGGCGGCCCGAACGTGCTCGGCGATCTGCGGGACACTCCACGCCACGCCCTCGGTGACGACGCGGTCGGCGGTCCCGTCGACCAGGACGAAGAACGGTGGCCCCTGGACGCGATAGGCCGACCAGGCGGCCGTGGCCATGACCACCGGGAACGCCTCGGCGGTCCCGACTGGAGCGAGCTGACGGACGGCGGCGACATCCTCGTCGTCGACCCCGTGGGTGACGGCGACGACCCGCTCGTCGACGGCCAGGCCGGACCCCGTCGGGTCGGCCACGGCGTCCCACAGCGGCCGGCAGCCGTCGCAGTGGCTGGAGAGGAAGACGAGCAGCGTCCAGCGGTCGGTGCCGAGCACGTGGACGTTGACGGCTCGGCCGCCGAGATCGACCCCGGCGATGTCGGATGCCGGCGTGGCCGGTCGGTCCCGGTACGTCGGGATCGGGACCAGGCCGTCCAGCGTGGGCGCCGGCGGCCGCTGCGCCGGGCCGGTCACCCCCTCCGGGCGACGCCCGGCGGTCGTCACGTCACCGGCGATGGTTGCCCGGCGTCCTCGCCCGCTGTCTCGGCCAACGCCTCGACGGCCCGGCCGTGCCCACACCATCGGCACGACACTTCGTCCACTGACTCGGCGAGCACGGTCTCGTCCTCCACCTCGAGCTCGCCGCCCACCGTGTAGTGGTTGAAGGCCTTCGTCGTGCGAGTCGTCGTCACGTCGAAGCGGGTCAGGTTGCCGCACGCCGTGCAGCGGTACCGGATCATGGAAGCCACGGCCACACGGTACTCGCCGTCGCCGGTGGGTCGCCCGGTCAGAGCCGGCTCAGCAGCTCCGCCTTCTTGGCCTCGAACTCGGCCTCCGAGACGATGCCGCGACGGCGCAGGTCGTCCAGCGCGATGAGCTGGTCCGGAACCGAGTACCCGCCGGCGGGGGCCGCCGGGTGGGCGACACCGACCGTCGGGTCGCCCAGGTGGGTCGGCGCGGTCGGCAACGGCATCCCGTGGGGCGGCGTGTCGTCCATCGAGAACGGGCGCGGCACGCTGATCGGGCGCGCCGGCACGTCGGTGGCCGGCGACGGACCGCCGAAGCCGGCCCAGCCGCCCTCGTCGGCGCGGCGCCGGCTCGACTCGTCGAGCTCTCGGGCGATGACCCGCTGCAACGTCCGCGGGCGCCGGACGTCCTCGACCGCCATCGGGTCGTCGCCGACGAGCTCGACGACCAGGCGTCCGGACCCGATCAGCCGTTCGACGAACGTCTGCGTGCAGTGCACCTCGGCGATCCGCGACAAGCGGAGCTGGACGAGGTCGCGGCCGAAGACGCCACGCCGGTAGATCAAGCGGTTCGTCGTCACCACCAGGCTGATCCCCAACCAGCGGATGATCCGACCGGCCAGCCAGACCACCGGAACCGCCACCATGACGACGAGGACCCCGGCCACCGCCACCGGCGCCTTCGGGAAGCGAACGACCACCGTGACGGCGACGGCGAGCGCCACCACCGTGAGCACGGCCGGGCCGAGCAGGAAGACCCAATGGGGCCGGAGATCGACGACGACCTCTTCGCCGTCGTCCAGGAGTCGGCTCGAGATCGGCACTTGGCACAGCGTACCGGCCGGTCTCCCGGAGAACCGGTCTTCACCAGCGGACTTTCGGGGTGGGACGTGTGGGAGGAACCCCGGTGGGAGGACGGCCCCGTAGTCGTGTCGGGGAGCGAGCGGAGGAGCCGGACCAGCCATGCACGACAGAGCGCGCCCACGATCCGCACCCCGGAGAAGGCTCGCCGCGTTCGGCGCGGCCCTCGTCGTCCTCGGGGCCGTCACCGCCGCGGTCGGCGTCGGCGCGATGGTGGCCCCGGCGACGCCGGCGGCCGCCGACAACGGCTACGGCCCCGGGATCGGTCCGCAGGCGCCGACACAGCACTGGGGCGGGGCCTACGTGCTGACCGGCGTACCCGGCTACGCCTACTGCATCTTTCCCGGGTCGGCCTCCCCCACCGAGCTGCCGACCACCCCGTGGACCCCGGTCGCCTATCCCGGCAGCGCGCGTGTTCAGCGATGGCCAGATGGCGGCCCTGGCGTACTTCGCCGAGCGTTACCAAGGCACGGGGTGGAACGGCTACTCAGTCAACACAACCGTCGCCGCCATCGCCCAGATCGCCTACTCCTCAGCCGGCGGGACAACGCCCCCGGCAGCCCGGGCCCCGGCCGCTCTCGTGGCGGCGATCACGACCTGGATCACCACCTATGCCGGGCCGTGGACCATTTCGTCTGACAATGACGCCGCCCTCGGGGTCGACCTTCGCCGCCAACCGCAACTACTCGGGGACCCTCACGGTGCGGAGCGCCACCGGGGCCGGCGTCGCCGGCCTCCAGATCACCCCGCCACCGACCGGCGGCCCGGGCGCCAACCAGATCAGCAACTTCGAGTGGCTGGCCGGGACAACCAACGCGGCCGGACAGCTGAGCTTCGTGTGGAACATCGGCGGCGGCCCGCCGGGCGGGATCTTCTCGGCGCAGGGCATGAACGTCGTCGGCGACGCCGTCGGCACCGCACCACCGGCCTACGGGGCGCCCGGTGGTTCGGGCGGGCAGTTGATGATGGTGTCGGGGGCCAGCGAGGTGCTCGGCACCAGCTTCGGCGGCTTCGTGACGACAGCGGCCGTGCTGACCGGCACCATCTCGATCACCAAGGCGGTGAACGACCCGGCCTACTACGGCCCGGGCGGTGCCGTCTTCCAGATCCGCGACGGCTTCGGCGACGTGCTCGACACCTTGATCACCGACGGCAGCGGCGACGCCGGGCCGTCGATCCCACTCACGGCGACGACAACAGGCACGCAGTACGCGGTGGTCGAGGTGACGGCACCTCCCGGCTACCAGCTCGCTCCGCCGATGGTCGTCACCGTCTTCCCGTCGTCGACACACCGTCGCCAGCTTCTCCGGGCCGAACACCGAGCTGGCCGTCCCAGCCACGCTCGGTGCCGCCAAGATCGACGCCACAACCGGCGATCCGCTGGCCGGCGCCGTCTTCGACTTCACGTACGACAGCGCCAACAACGGCGTCTACGACGAAGACCTCGGAAGCTGCACGACGTCGGGCGCCGGCACCTGCCAACCGCCGACGCAGAACACGGCCGGCGGCTGGCTGCCCGGCTGGTACCAGGTCACCGAGACGGCCGCGCCGCCCGGCTACTGGCTCGACCCGGCGACCACGGTGCAAACGGTCTTCCTCTCCCCCGGCGCCACCGCAGTGGCCAGTGTCACCTTCGCCGACCCGTTCCTGGGCAGTCTGTCGCTGACCAAGTCCGGCAACGACACCGCCTATTGGGGAATCGCCGGCGCCGTCTTCACGGTGACCGGGCCGGCGCCGTCGTCGACGGTGGTCGGGACACTGACGGTCGGGACGACAGGGTCCACCAATACCCTCACCGGCCTCGCGCCCGGCAGCTACCACCTCGTCGAGACGACCGTCCCGGCCGGCTACGCCGCGGTCACACCGTTCACCGTGGTCGTCGCCGCCGGGCACGCCACCACCACGACCGCGGCGACCGACGCCATCCAGCCAGGCACGCTCGTCGTCTCCAAGACCGACGCGGCGACCGCCGTGGCTCTGCCGGGGGCGACGTTCGATGTCCGCTACGACCCGACTGGATCGGGCACATACCGCGTCGATCTGGGAACGTGCACCACCGATGCGTCGGGCGCCTGCGCACCGGCGCCGAACGACGGCGCCGAGTTCCTGCCCGGCAACTACGAGGTGGTCGAGACGGCAGCGCCGCCGGGCTATGACCTGCCGATCCCACCGCCCACTGACCACGTCACGGTCGACCCGGCCGCTTCCGCCACGGCGGCGTTCACCGACGCCCTCTTGGTCCCGGCCTCGTTCACCAAGACGGCGACCGGCTCGGTCGACCCGACACAACTCGTCCTCTCCGGTGCGGTCATCGACGTCACCGCCGGGACGACCTACGGCGGGACACCCGTGGCCACCTGCACGACCGACGCCTACGGCCACTGCACGACCGCGACCGTCCTGGTCTCGGGCCAGCCCTACTGCTGGTCGGAGGGGACGGCGCCGCCGGGGTTGGCGGCCGGGGCCACCGGCTGTTTCGTCGCCGACAACGCGCAGGCGGCGCAACCGGTCACGGTCACCGATGCCGGAAAGTTCGTCGCCATTTCCGTAAAGAAGGTCGACGCCGCCGATCCGAGCGCGGCGCTGCCCGGCGCCGTCTTCTCCCTCTACCGCCAGGACGGCGGCACCGGGCCGAACGCGCCGAACCCGCCGGCTGGCGCGCCCGGCGAACCGGGACAGACCTGGGTGGCCCAGGCGACGACCGGTACGACCGGGGACGCCACGTTCCCCCTCCAGCTGCCGGGCTACGCCTACTGCGTCGTCGAGACCCAGGCGCCGGCCGACTACGTGCTCGCGTCGACCGAGCACTGCACGACAGTGCTCCAGGGCACGACGGCAACGCCGGCCCCGGTGACCACGGTCACGGTCACCGATGCCGAAGCGCAGGCGACCGTCGCCGCCCACAAGTTCAACTCCGCCACGCCGACAACCGGGATCCCCGGCGCGGTCTACGACCTCTACGCCGTCGGCCCCGGGGCGCCGTCCGGGGCGCCGACGGCGGCCCCGGCCGGAGTCGTCAGCGAGCCCGGTGACACCTGGTGGGCCCGAGGGACCACTTCGGACACCGGGGATCTGTCGTTCGCCGTGCCGTCGGGCTATTCGTGGTGCTTCCACGAGGGCGCCGCGCCGACCGACTACTCCCTCGATCCTGCCCTCCACTGCACCGCCCAGATCACGACGGCCATGCCCGCGGCGGCTTCGACGGTGGCCCTCCCGGAGTCCGTGGCCCTGGTCGAGGTCTTCGCGCACAAGTTCGACTCGCTCGACCCCGGGACGGCCGTCCCCGGGGCCAGCTACGAGCTGGTCGGCCAGGGCCCCCGGCCGCCGGGGTGGTCGGTGCCGGCCGACCCCGACGACAACCCGGTGCCGACGGGCGACTGGTATGTCGGCGTCGCCACGACGAACGCCGAAGGCGACGCCAGCTGGTCGGTGCCGGCCGGGTACTCGTGGTGCATGCACGAGGTCTCCGTCCCGCCCGGCTACCAACCCGATCCGTCGTGGCACTGCACTGCGGTCATCTCGACGACCACGCCGCCGACTGCCGCCACGATGGCCCTCCCCGAGACGCCGGTCCCCGCACCCGTGCTGCCGTCCCTCCCCTACACCGGGAGCCCGGCCGCGTGGCAGGCCGCGCTCGGCGGCGCCTTCGTCCTCTCCGGCGGCGTCCTCCTGCTGGCCGCTCGCCGGCGGCGGCGCCCGCTCCCCGGCACACCGCCGGTCGACCAGCCGAGCCGGCGAGACGGATAGGCGTCCGGCGGCGCGGCGGCGGCGTCGAGCGGGCAGACTGGAACGCGACGGTCGGTCGACACCGGTCGTCGCCGGACCAGCCGACCGGAGGAGCACCGATGGCCGCCGACGTACAACCGAACGAGTTGCGGGATCGGCTCCGGGCCGGCGAAGACATCTTCGTCCTCGACGTCCGCGAACCCGACGAGGTGGCCGACTGGGCGTTCCCGGGTGCGGTCAACATCCCTCTCGGTGAGCTCGGCGGCCGGGCGGGCGAGCTCCCGACGGACCGGCCGATCGTCGTCGTCTGCCACTCAGGTGTCCGGTCGGCGTCGGCCGCCGACGCACTCGCCACGGGCGGCTGGGTCGCCGAGAACCTGGCCGGCGGGGCGGTGGCCTGGGTTTCGACCGAGCCGGCCGGCTGAGCGTCGATCGACCGGGGCTCCGATGTCCGATCCCACGACCGACGCCGACGCCGCACCGGACCCGAACGCCACCGACCCCCACGGTGCCGACCCGACCGGCAGTCTCATCGACCGGGACGCGACGGCGTTCTTGCGGGCCGCCATGCCGTTCATGGACGGGCTCGGGGCCGAGGCCATCCTGGCCACCCCCCAAGAAGTCCGGCTCCGCCTCCGCTGGGCCGAAGAACGATGCACGGCCGGCGGTGCCCTCCACGGCGGGGCCCTGATGACGCTCGCCGACGGCGCGGCGGCCTGGTGCGCCCGACTGAACGTGCCCGTCGGGGACAGCACGACGACGATCGAGTCGAAAACGAACTTCCTGCGGCCGGTCCGGCGCGGCTTCGTCGAGGCCGTCGCCCGGCCGCTGCACGTCGGCCGGACGACCATCGTCGTCGACACGCTCCTCTACGACGCCCACCATCGGCTCGTTGCCCGGACCAGCCAGACCCAGGCCGTTCTCGAAGCCGGCTGATGTCGAAGGCCGGTTGATGCCGAAGATCAGCGCCGGCCTGCTCGTCCACCGGCCCCGGCCGGACGGACAGCGAGAGGTCCTGCTCGTCCATCCCGGCGGCCCGTTCTGGACCAAGAAGGACGAGGGCGCCTGGTCGATCCCGAAGGGCGAAGTCGATCCGGGCGTCGGCATCGACGAGCCGGCCGACCTCGTCGCGACGGCCGAGCGCGAGTTCGCCGAGGAGCTCGGCCAACCAGCGCCGGGCGGTGACCGGGTCGCCCTGGGCGAGGTCGTCCAGTCCGGCGGCAAGCACGTGGTCGCCTGGGCCGTCGAAGGCGACCTCGATCCCACCGCCGGCCGGAGCAACCGGTTCGAGATGGAGTGGCCGCCCCGGTCGGGCCGGGTCGAGTCCTTCCCAGAAATCGACCGGGCCGAATGGTTCACCGCGGCTGACGCCCGCCGCAAGCTCCTGGCCGCCCAGGCCGAGCTCGTCGATCGCCTCCTCGCCCTCGTCGACCGACCCTCCGATCCCCATCAGGCCTAGCCCCATCAGGCCGAGCCCCATCAGGCCCGGCGGGGACGCCCCCAGGTGTCGAGGACGATGAGCGTCTTCGTCCCGGTGACGCGGCCGCTGCGGCGGAGCCGCTCGATGGCGTTGCCGAGGCCGGCGACGTCGGCGGCTCGGAGCCAGACGAGCGCGTCCGGATCACCGGCCGTCGTGAAGACGGCCTGGACGTCCGGCATCGACAACGCGGCAGCCCGGATCTGCTCGAGGTCGGCGGTCCCGGCGAACCGGACCTCCGTGAACGCCTGGATCGGCCGGCCGGCCTTGGCGTGGTCGAGGACGACCGTGTAGCCGGCGATGACGCCCGTCCGCTCGAGCCGCTCGATCCGGCGCTTGACGGCCGACGGTGACAACGACGCCCGCGAGGCGATGTCCCCCATCGTCCGCCGGGCGTTCTCCGCCAGCAGACCGACGATCACGTGGTCCAACTCGTCCATGACCGGCGCGTTCACACCATGAAGAGTAGCAAATGGATTTTCATGCTCGTTATCGGTGCAAGATCAGCAACTCTAGAAAAAGAGTTGCGCCTTAGCCGATCAATCGAGTGGATTCTGTCACGGTGGAAGGTCCGTCCGGGTTGAATGGCTACATGACCGACGGGCTGGATCGCACCGTTGTCGGGGGCCCGACCGGCGTCCATGCTGGCGGGGTCGGGCACATCCACGCAGTACGATCCGACTGGGGAGACGATCGACTGGAGGAAGCCGTGCGGAAGATCGATGGCCGTGTCCACGACGTCCTGGCGCTGGCCCGGCCGTCCGGCGGGTTGCCGATCGATGTCGCCGAAGGACAAGCGTCGGCCCGGCTCGGACGGTCCGTCGCCCTCCCGGCCTGAGGAGCGTGGGGTGCCCACCCCGCCACCCTGACCCCGAGACATCCTGACCGAGCGCACCACCGCCACCGCCGTCCGTCTCGACGACAAGTACACGGCCACGTCCGGCCGCGTCCTGTTGTCCGGGATCGAGGCGCTCGTCCGCCTGACGATCGACCAACGCCGCCTCGACCGGGCCCGGGGCCTCAACACCGCCGCCTTCGTCAGCGGCTACGAGGGGTCGCCGCTCGGCGGCCTCGACCTCGAGCTGTACCGGGCGGCCTCCTTCCTCGCCGACGCCGGGGTCGTCTTCACCCCCGGCGTCAACGAGGAGCTGGCCGCCACCGCGGTGGCCGGCACCCAACTCCTCGGCGAGCTCGACCGGCCGACGCCACGACGGGTCGCCGGCTTCTGGTTCGGCAAGAACCCGGGCCTCGATCGGGCGGCCGACGCCATCCGGCACGGCAACTTCTCCGGCACGACGCCGCTGGGCGGCGCGGTCGCGGTGATCGGCGACGACCCGTTCTGCAAGTCGTCGACGCTGCCGAGCTCGTCGGAGTGGATGGCCCGCAGCCTGGCCGTCCCGCTGCTCGCCCCCGGCTCGGTGGCCGACGTCCGCACCCTCGGCCTGCACGCGGTCGCCCTCTCCCGTCACGCCGGCGTCTGGACCGGCCTCAAGATCGTCGCCGACATCGCCGACGGCGTGGCGACGGTCGACCTCGACGACCCCGCCGGCTGGGTCCCGGCACCCGACCTCGATCGGCCGGTACAGCGGCCGCTGCTGCTCGGCGCCGCCGCCGCCGTGGCCGAGGAGCACCTGCTCGAGGTCCGGCTCCCCCGAGTCCTCGACTACGCCCGCCGGCCCGGCTCAACCGGGTGACGTTCGAACCCGGCGCGCGCCCGCCTCGCCATCGTCGCCCCGGGCCTCGCCTACGAGGCCGTCGTCGGCGCGCTGCGGGATCTCGGACTCGGCCCGGACGACTGGGACGCCCTCGGCCTCCGCCTCGTCCGGCTCGGCCTGCTGTGGCCGCTCGACGCCGCCGAGCTGCGAGCCCAGCTCGGCGGCGCCGGACGGGTTCTCGTCGTCGAGGACAAGGCCGCCTTCGTCGAGGGGCAGGTCAAAGAGGCCCTCTACGGCCTGGCCGACCGACCGGCCGTGCTCGGCAAGGAGGACGGCCGTGGCCGGCCGCTCTTCCCGTCGCACGGGGCAGTCACGAGCGAGCTGGTCACCGACGTCCTCGCCACCGTGCTCGGCGACGACCTCCCGGCCGCGGCCCGAGCCCGGCTCGACCGGATGAACCGCCCGGAACGGCTCTCGCTGACCTCGACGCCGCTGCCAGCCCGCACGCCGTACTTCTGCTCCGGCTGCCCGCACAACCGCTCGACCCAGGCCGCCGACGACCAGCTCGTCGGGCTCGGCATCGGCTGCCACGTCATGGTCGCCCTCGACGGCGCCGGCCGTGGCCGACCAGTCGGCATGACCCAGATGGGCGGCGAGGGGGCGCAGTGGATCGGCATGGCCCCGTTCACCGACGACGCCCACTACTTCCAGAACCTCGGCGACGGCACGTTCTTCCACTCCGGCTCGCTCGCCATCCGGGCCGCCGTCGCCGCCGGCGTCGACATCACGTACAAGCTGCTCTTCAACCAGGCCGTCGCCATGACCGGCGGCCAGCACCCCGAGGGCCTGTTCGACGTGCCGACGCTGACCCGCTGGCTGGCGATCGAAGGCGTCCGCCGGGTCGTCGTGACGACGCCCGACCCGTCCACCTACGACGGCGTCGAGCTCGACCCCATCGCCGTGCGTCCGGCACCGCGACGAGCTGGCCGACGTCCAGGCCGAGCTCGGCCGGGTCCCCGGCGTCACCGTCCTCGTCCACGACGACCGCTGCGCGGCCGAGGAGCGGCGGCTGCGCAAACGGGGCAAGCTGCCGACCCCGCCGGAGACGGTCTGGATCAACCAGCGCGTCTGCGAGGGCTGCGGCGACTGCGGGACGAAATCGACCTGCCTGTCCGTCGTGCCGGTCGAGACCGACCTCGGCCGCAAGACCGCCATCCACCAGGGTTCGTGCAACAAGGACTTCTCCTGCCTCGACGGCGACTGCCCGTCCTTCGTCGTCGTCACGCCGCGGCGCGAGCGCCGGCGTCGCCGGCCGGGACCGGGCCGGCCGGCGACCAGCCGAGCCGCGGCGACCGGGCCGCCCGTCCACTGCCGGCACCGCCGGTGGACCTCCCCGCACCGACGCTGCGGGCGCCCGACGGGGAGACCCTCATCCGCATGCCGGGGATCGGTGGCACCGGCGTCGTCACCGTCTCGCGGATCCTCCAGATGGCCGCCCACCTCGACGGCCGCTACGCCGCCGGCGTCGAGCAGACCGGCCTCGCCCAGAAGGGCGGGCCGGTCGTCGCCGACGTGCGCATCGCCGACCGGCCGGTCGAGGGCACCGCCCGGGCCGGTCGCCGGTCCGTCGACCTGCTGCTCGGCTTCGACCTCCTCGGCGCGGCCAGCCCGCCCAACCTGGCCGTCGCCGACCGTGACCGGACGGTCGCCGTCGTCAACACCGCGGCCGTCCCGACCGCGGCGATGGTCCACGACGTCACCATCGCCTTCCCACCGCCGTCGGACGTGACCGGGCGCATCGACGCCGAGACCCAGGCCGCGGCCAACGTCTACCTCGAACGCCGAGTGGATCGCCGAGCAGGTCGCCGACGACCATCTGACCGACCAACATGGTCCTCGTCGGCGCGGCGTACCAGCTCGGCTGCCTGCCCGTCACCGACGCTCCCTCGAGGCCGCCATCACGCTGAACGGCGTCGCGGTCGACGAGAACGTCGCCGCCTTCCGCTGGGGCCGGGCCGCCGTCGTCGACCCGGCCGCCGTCACCCGGGCCCTGTCGACCAGCTGGCCGCCGCCGGTACCCCCGCCCGCTTGGCTGACGGCGTCACCGCCGACGCCCTGGCTGCGGCCGAGCGTGACGTCGTCGATGCCGGGGTACCCGAGCCGTTGCGGCGATGGTCGCCGCCCGGGTCGCCGACCTCACCGACTACCAGCACGCCGCCTACGCCGCCGGTTACCTCCGAGAGGTTGCCGACGTCGCCGCGGCCGAGCAGGATCGGTGCCCCGGCGCCGACCCGGTCGTCACGCGGGCCTTCGCCGCCGGCCTGCACAAGCTGATGGCGTACAAGGACGAGTACGAGGTCGCCCGTCTCCACCGGCTCGAGGCCGAGCGGGCCCGGCTGGCCGGCGAGCTCGGTCCCGGCCGCGCCAAGGTCATGCTCCACCCGCCGGTGCTGCGCGCCCTCGGCATGAAGCGCAAGGTCAGCCTCGGCCCGGCCGCCGGACCGGCGTTCCGGGTCCTGCGGGCCGGGCGCCGGCTCCGCGGCACGCCGTTCGACCCGTTCGGCCGGACCGCCATGCGCCGCACCGAGCGCCAGCTCGTCGACGAGTACCGGCGGATCATGGCTGACGCCCTCCCCCATCTCCGGCCCGAGCACGGCCGACCGGTCGCCCGGATCGCCGCCCTCCCCGACGGCGTCCGAGGCTACGAGAGCGTCAAGGCGGCCGGCGTCGAACGGTTCCGGGCCGACGCCGCTACGGCCCTCGGCGTCCTCCGGGCCGAGCCGTCGCCGGCCTACGCGTCGCTGCCGTCGTAGCCGGCGTCGCCGTAGCTGAAGATCCCACCGTCGGCCGCCACGAACCAGTAGCCGCGGCCGTCCGGCGTCGCCGTCATCCCGATGATCGGTTGCGTTGAGCGGCTGGCCCGCCCATCGAGCCGTAGAACGTCGGCGTCGCCGTAGCTGAAGATCCCACCGTCGGCCGCGACGAACCAGTAGCCGCGGCCGTCCGGCGTCGCGGTCATCCCGATGATCGGTGCGTTGAGCGGCTGGCCGCCCATCGAGCCGTAGAACGCGGCGTCGCCGAAGCTGAAGATCCCGCCGTCGGCCGCCGACGAACCAGTAGCCGTGGCCGTCCGGCGCAGCCGCCATGCCGACGATCGGCGCGTTGAGCGGCGACGCCGCCGATCGAGCCGTAGAACGCGGCGTCGCCGTAACTGAAGATGCCGCCGTCGGCCGCGACGAACCAGTAGCCGCGCCCGTCCGGCGTCGCGGTCATGCCGACGATCGGTCTGTTCAGGTGGAGCGAGCCGGTCGAGCCGTAGAACGCGGCGTCGCCGAAGCTGAAGATCCCGCCGTCCGCGCCGACCAGCCAGTAGCCGTGGCCGTCGGGCGTCAGCCGCCATGCCGACGATCGGCGCGTTGAGGGCGACGCCGCCGATCGAGCCGTAGAACGTCGCATCGCCGTAACTGAAGACGTCCCCCTGGCGGTCGACCAACCAGTAGCCACCCCCGTCCGGCGTCGACGCCATGCCGACGACCGACGACGGTCCGGCTGCCGTCGGCTGCCCGGCTGCCGCGGCCGCACTGGCCGCGCCGTTGCCGGGCGACCCGGCCACTGCCCCCGCTCGCTCTCCACCCGCACCGCCGACTGTGGCCGCGGTCCCGCCGCCCGACGGCACGCCGAGCGCCTGCTCAGCCTGGGCCCACGTATACGACCTCATCCGTCGGCGCCGGCCCGCAGGTGCTCAAGAAGACGGCCGCCACCGACCCGCCCCGCGCCGCAGTGCTGTCCGCCGCCCCCATCACCAGGATCGGTGTCGACCCGAGGCAGTAGAGCGGGCTGTACTCCGTCAAGATGATGTCCCGGTGGCCCCAGCAACCCGTCGGGCAGCAACGGGCTGCAGTCCTCGTTGGTCGTCGCCGCCGCCGAGCCGCCCCAGCCGTCCTCGTACATCCAGAGGTAGTTGACGAACAGCGTCGAGAGCGACCCGCCGGCCCAGATGCTGCCGCCCTGGATCACCACGCCGCCACCGGTGAGCGTCAGCGGGTGTGTCGGGTCACGGCTGTTGGCCGCGCCGGCCTGGGCGTACGAGTCGAGCTGCGTGGTCATCGCCGAGATCGGCGGCTCGCCCCGCCCCGTCCGTTCGAGGTTCTCGACGACGAAGACCTGCTCGGGCACCGGGAGGGCGTCGAATGCCGTCACGTTGAGGTTCATCGGCCCGACCCCCTCGTCGGCCCGGGCATCGTTCGTGGCGACGAGGATGTCCGAGCTGGCCGGCGGGATGTTCGCCGGCGGGTTTGTCGGCGGGAGGGTGCCCGTCATCGGTCGGGCCTCCCCCGACGGCGTCCCCGTCAACGGCCCGGCCGTGGCTGGCGCCGGCGGCTCGATGACCTCCGCCGTCGAGACGACACCGGGGACCGTCGTCGAGGCGCCGGCCAGCGTGCCCCGCCGGGCGAGCCCAGCCCGGTGCCGAGAACGACGACGGCGACGATCAGCCCGACGAACAGGACGAACCGCCAGTGACGTGCTGCCGCAACCGCTTCGACAACCATGTCCGGGCCCTTTCGCCGGCATCCACGCCGTTTCTCGACATTGTGTCAACGGCGGCCGACGGGCGACCTTTACGCTCCGTTTCCCGACTGACTACCAGTCGGCGGTAGCTACTGGTCGCACCTTCCAGCCCGGCAATGGCCTCGAGATCGGCTGCCGACGGCTCGGCCAGCCCGTCGGCGACGGTGTCCGGGATGACAGTGGCCTCACGATCGAGCAACCATTCGATCTGGTCGGCCAAGGCTTCGATCTCGGCCGACGTGTACCAGGTGCGGTCCAACGTCAGACCCAGGTTGTGCTGGACGAGCGCCAGGGCCTCGGGCACCGTGCTCGCCGCGTCGTAGATCTCGAACAGCCGGCGCTGCAGGGACTGGGACGACACCATCGGTGCCCCGCGAGCCTCGGTCTCGGGGATCAACGCCCGCAGCCGGCTCGCCGGACTCGACTCGGCCGTCGCGGCCACCTCGGCCCCGACCGGCGCGTCCTCGAGGGACGCCCCGTCAGCCGTGTCCACCGTCACCGTGCTACCGCTCACGTCTTGCATACGACATCCTCTTTCATCTGGCGGCTCGACGGGTGCATCCCCACTAGGTGGAGTCGCCGGCCATGCCCTTGATGCAACGCCGGAACGGCTACCCGTGTTCCCTTACCCGCCGGCGACGACCGGTAGTCGCCGAACCGCCCTGGTGGCGGGGGTGCCACCGCGTCGATCAGGGCCAGAGCCCGGCCGGCGCCTTCCCCCTCGGGTAGTGGCCGGGCAGCCGCTCGCCAGCCATCGCCCGCTCGATCCGTTCCTGCATGCCCGCGGCCAGCACGCCTCGGCCGATCATCTCCAGGAACACGGCGCCGGCATTACCGACGTCGAAGAAGTCCCGCTGCCAGCTCCACCGGCCGTCGCCGGCGTACCCGAACCAGCTGCCGCCGAGGCCGGCCACCTCGTAGAGGGACCCGTCGTCGCGACTGGCGTCGGCGACCTGCCGCCACAGGCCGAGCACCTCGCCCTGCCGGTCGTCGATCAGCACCCGCTGGTACGGGTACGACCAGCCCTCCAGACCGGCCATCTCGAGGCCGAGTGCGACGTCGCGGATCTCGTCCCGGCCGACCGCCATGAACTCGTCGTTCGGTCCGACGTTCCAACCGTACGTCGCGTCCTGCGTGTACAGCTCGGCCATCGGTCGCCAGTCGCGCGCCACCTCGCACTGCCGGTTGATCGCCAGCCACCGCTCGACCATCGCCTCCAGCTCTTCACGCGCAAACCCCGGCATCAGCTCCCCCTCTGGTCCATGCCTCTCGTCGCCGTCTCGACGATACGCAGGGCGTGCGTCGGGCATTCGCGGACCGCCCGTTCGACCGCCGCTCGCTCGCCGTCGGCCGGTTGGTCGTCGAGCACGGTCAGCTCGCCCTTCTTCGACACCGAGAACACCGCTGGGGCCTCCGACTGACAGACCGCGTGGCCCTGGCACAGATCCCGGTCGACGACGACCCGGTACGTCCGGGCCGGCGCCGCGCCCACTCCCCCGGCTCCGTCGGTGCCGGCGACGGCGTCACCCGCTGCCGCCCCCCGGTCGGCCGCGTCGTCTCCGCCGACGGCCCCCCGGCGGCGGCGGTAACGAACCGCGCACGGCTGGCGCAGCTGGACGACCATCTTCGAGTGGTCGTTGCGGTACGAATCGCCCGGTTGGGCGAGCTCGAACTCCCACTCGCGCAGCAGGACGGAGAAGATGGCCTTCAGCTGCATCATGGCGAACGGCGCGCCGACGCAGCGGTGGCGCCCGGCGCCGAACGGGATCCACGTCCACGGGTTCGCCCGGTCCTCGGCCCTCGGGTCGAGGTAGCGGGCCGGGACGAAGTCGTCGGGATCGCCGAAGTCCTCGGCGATCCGGTTGGAGATCGCCGGGGTGGCGCCGACGAGATCGCCGGCCCGGATCACGAAACCGCCGTACGAGAGATCCTGCTTGGCTACCCGGAGGACGAGGATCAGCGGCGGATGGAGGCGCAACGCCTCCTTGATCGCCGACTCGAGCCGCGGGATCTCCCGCAACGCCTGATAGCTGACTTCCGAACCGTCGGCGTAGAGGTCGTCCAGCTCGCTCACGACCACACTCAGCTCGTCGGGATGGCGGAGCAGCTCGATAAGCGTCCACGCCGCGGTGCCCGACGTCGTGTGGTGACCGGCGAACATCATCGAGATGAACATGCCGGTGACCTCGTCGGCCAAGAAGCGCGGCGACCCGTCGTCGTTGCGCACCGACATCAAGACGTCGAGCAGGTCCCGCTCGGGCGCCCCGTCGGGCCCCTTGGCGTCGCCGGCCGCGGCCCGGCGGTCCATGATGCCCTGGACGAGCGCGACGAGGTCGACCCGGGCCTGGTCGCGACGGCGGAAGCTCTCGATCGGCGCGTACGGGTCGACGTAGGCGAGGGCGTCCGTGCCGCGTTCGAGGTCGTGATAGAGCGCGGCGAACCGGCCGTCGAGCTCGTCCCGGAACTTCCGCCCCACCAAGCAGGCCGACGAGGTGTAGATCGTGAGCTCGGCGAACCAGTCGAGCAGGTCGATCTCGCCGCGCTCTCCCCAGCCGGCGACCATTCGGTCGATCTCGGAGGCGATCGTCGCGGCGTGACCGCGCATGAACTTGTCGCGCAGTGACTGGTTGTGGAGCATCTCGCGCCGGCGCTCCGGCGGCGCGTCGAAGACGACACCGGGTCCGAAGATCGGCGTCATGAACGGGTACGCCTCGGCCTGGTCGAGTGTCTCCTCGGGCGCCCGGAAGTAGAACTCGTTGGCGTTCGCCCCGCTCAGGAGGACGACGTCGCGCTCGGCCGAGACGGAACCTCCCCACGTCGCCGCACTCGTCGCGGACCCGGCGCATCAGCGCGATCGGATCCTGGCGCAGCTCGTCGAGGTGCCCCGCGTCACCGTCGCCGCCGGACACCATCGGCGGCCCGGCCCGAGCTCCCGATGGCCCGGCCTCCGTCGTCGTCATCGTGCTCTCGGCTCGACCGGCGCCTCGGGGTGGACCTCGACGACGGTCAGATGCGTCCCGCGGGCCGCGATCACCGTCGAGACGATCGCCGCGGCGACCGCGCTCGGCCGCAGGAAGTTCGAATGCCGGGCCAACCCCCACCGCACCCACTCGTCGAGCACTTCGCCGGTCAAGCCGGGATCCCAGTCCATGCCCATGCCGGTCAACGTCGGACCGGGCCGCACGATCGACGCCCGCACACCGCTGCCTTCGAGCTCCATCTGCAGCGCGTGGATGTAGCCCTCGAGCCCCCACTTCGACGAGACGTACGCGAACATCGACGGCCGCGGGTGGGCGACGACGTCGGACGTCACGAACAACAGGTCGCCGCGCCCGCGCTCGACCATGCCCGGCCCGAACCGCGTGACGAGCCGGTGGGGGCCGAACAGGTTGACCCGGACGACGTCCTCGAGCGCGTCCTCGCTGCTCCCCGTCCCGTCGTCAGCCGCGCCGTCGTCCCCGACGTGAGGCAGCACCCGCCCCGGCCGGATCACCGCGGCGTTCGAGACGACGACCTCGATCGGCCCGAACGGCTCGACCGCCGCCTTGGCGAAGGCGTCGATCGACGCCGCGTCGGCCAGGTCCAGGGGGAAGGCCACCGCCCGGCCACCGCGCTGGCGGATCTCGGCGGCGACGTCCTCGCAGACGGCCAACCGCCGCGCCCCGAGGACGACCGGCAGGCCGGCGGCGGCCAGTGCCCGGGCGGCCTCGGTGCCGATGCCCGACGACGCGCCGGTGACGACGGCCGGGCGCTCGGCCGGGTGTGGTTCGAAGCGGCTCACGCCGGCACCGCCCGCTCGCGTCGCTCGTTCATCGCGGCCGGACCGTCGTCGGCAGTGCGGCAAAGCCGCGGACGTTGATCGAGTGGACGCGGCGGATGCCGTCCGGGTCGACGTCGTAGCTTGCCGTCCGCGCCACGAGCTCGGTCAACGCCACCCGAGCCTCCAGCCGGGCCAACGACGCGCCCATACAGAAGTGGCGCCCGCCGCCGAAGCTGATGTGCGCCTTCTGGTCGGCGCCAGCCCGGTCGAGGTCGTAACGGTCGGGGTCGGCGAAGACGTCCCCGTCCCGGTTGGCCGACCCGATCAGCAGCAGGACCTTTTCGCCTTCGGCGATCGTCGTCTCGCCGCCGGCCCCGTCGCCCTCGGCGATCCGTACAGCCTGGCGGCTGACGCGGACGAGCATCTGCGTCGAGTTGTCATAGCGGAGCGTCTCTTCGATCCAGTCCGGCACGCGGCCGGGGTCGGTGAACGGCTTCACCAGCTCGTCGGGGTGCCGCCAGCCCCAGTACCACGCGTTAGCGAGGAGCTTCGTCGTCGTCTCGTTGCCGGCGACGACCATCAGGAACAGGAAGGCGATCGCCTCGTCGTCGGTGACCCGGTCGCCGTCGAGGTCGGCCGCGAGCAGCGCGGACGTCAGGTCGTCGGTCGGCCGCCGGCGCCGGTCAGCGATCATGTCGGCGTAGTAGGCGGCGAGGAGGAACGCTGCCTCCGCTCCGTCGGGCGGGACGTCGGTGACACCCTCGTCCCGATGGACGACGACGTCCGCCAGCCGGCGGAGCTCGGCCCGGTCGGCGGCGGGGACGCCGACGAGCTCGGAGATGACGTCCATCGGCACCCGGCCGGCGAAGTCGGCGATGAAGTCGAACGAGCCGCGCTCGAACGCCGATTCGAGGTGAGCGATCGTCAGCTCGCGGATCCGCGGCTCGAGCTCGGCGACGCGCCGGGGCGTGAAGCTCTTGCCGACGAGCGACCGCAGCCGGGTGTGGTCCGGCGGGTCCATCGCCAGGAACGACATCGCCCGATGGGCGTCCGGACCGAACGCCGCCGGGTCGAGCGACACGCCGTAACGGTTCGAGAAGTGGTCGACGTCCCGGAACGCGGCGAGGACGTCGCGGTGGCGCGGACAGCGCCCAGAAGTCGAGATCGTCGTTCCGGTAGACCGGCGCCTCCGCCCGCAGCCGGGCGTACGTCGGGTACGGGTCCTCGTGGATCGCGTAGTCGTACGGGCTGTACGTCAACGGCGGCCGCACCGGCACCTCCGTCGTGGTCACTCGCTGCCCCCCGTCATCAGCTGGCCCCGGTCATCAGCTCAACGGCCTCACGGAGCCGCTCGGGCAGCTCGCCGAAGTCGAGGTGGCCGAGCCCGGCTTCGAGCATCGCCCCGACGTACGTCGTCTCGAGCACCCGCAGCATCGCGTGGATCGGCGTCGGGGCCGAGCGCCGCCTGGAGCCGGCGGTGGATCTCCGCGCCGATCCGCTCCCGGATCCGCTTGACGTCCGGTGAGCCGGCGAGCAGCGCGGTCGTACAGGCGGCGACGACGGCCGGGCTATCGACGGTACCGAGGCCGAGGTGGCGGACGACGTCGGCCACCCGCTCGGCGGCCGGCCGGTTGAGATCGACGAGCGGCGGCGGCAGGCTACGCGTCCGTCGCCACAACACCTCGGCGAGGACGTGGTCCTTCGAGCTGAAGTACGTGTACGCGGTGGCCGGGGACACGCCCGCCCGCCGGGCGATCGACCGGACGGTGATGCCGTCGTACGCGTGCTCTTCGACCTCGTCGACCGCGGCCGCAACGAGGCGGTCGACGACGGCCGTCTGGCGGGACGTGAGGTGGCGCCGCGGCGCCTCTGCCGGTTCGGCCGGCGGGCGGCCGGCGGGCGTCGCCCGCTCGAACGGCGTCACCGCCGCACCTCGACCCGCACCGGCGCGACCGATCCAGCGCCCGCGGCCGTGGGGCGCGCTGCTCCGGGTTCGCCGACGGGGGCACCCGCGCCGGCGCCCGGTCGATGCGGCGTGCCGTCCTTCATCGGTGGGAACTCGAACGTCGCCGCGGTCGTCAGCCGGGTGATCTTCGTGATCTCGGCTTCCGGCAGCGTCTCGGTGTCGTCGTCGATGACGACCTCCCACCGGCAGTGCGGTACCCGGTCGCCCGGCGATCGAGGCGGTCGGTGGACGTGACGGATGCGGGCCTTCGGGTTGACCGCCTGCGCGGTGACGTCGAACGTGCCGTCCTCGATGTGGTGGCACATGCTCGTCACCATCCGCTCGCCGTACGGTTCCGCGTCCATCAGCGCGCCGCACCACGCCGAGCTCGAAGTAACCGTGCCGGTCGTCGACGACCTCGTAGCGGACGTCGAGGTAGTGGTGCGGGAAGCCGGGATCGAGCTGGAGGACCTTGAAGATCGCCTCGATCCCGTCGCCCTCGACGCCCATGATCCGCCGGAGCCGCTCGCCGTAGACCGGGCTCGCGCCCTTCCACTCCTCGATCGCCAGCGCCTCCATCTCGGCCAAGCCGTGCCGCAGGCCGATCGCCGCGCACATCGACCGGTCGAGGATGTGGACGATCAGCGCGTACTCCCGCACGAGCCGGACGAGCGCGTCCTTCGAGAGGTCCTCGTAGTCGAACGCCGGGTCGAACGGGCCGCGGTAGTCCGGGCGCCCGCGGTCGGCGCGGTCGGCCCCAGGCCGGTCCCCGTCGGCGGATGGCCCGTCGGCCCCGGGGGCCCCCGGTTCGCTGGCTTCGGTCACTAGTCCAAACTATAGTCTGGACAGTTGTCCAATTCTAGCGAGGGGCGGGAGGCGCATGGGGGGCAGCACGGCGAACGACACCGACGCGACGTCGGCGAGCCGGGCGACGCCCGTCCCGTCGGTCGGCGTCGTCGGGCTCGGCGAGATCGGCCGCGGCCTGGCCGGCGCGCTGCTCCGCGCCGGCGCGCCCGTGACCGTCCACGACGTCCGACCCGACGCGGCCGCGCCGTTCACCGACCGGGCCCGTGTCGCGACGTCGCCGGCCGATCTGGCCACCAGCGTCCGCGTGGCGGTCGTCGCCGTCGTCGACGACGAACAGGTCCGCACCGTCGTCGACGGTGCCGACGGGCTGCTCGCCGGCTTTACCCGGGCCCGTCAGGACGAGGCCGGCCGCCAGGCCGCCGGCCAGACCCCGACGATCGTCGTCGTCTCGACCGTCACCACGAGGACCGTGCGGGACCTCGCCACCCGGGCGGCCCGCGTCGGCGTGGCCCTCGTCGACTGCGGGGTCAGCGGCGGCCCGTCGGCCGCGGCCGACGGTCAGCTCGTCTGCATGGTCGGCGGCGATCCGGGCGCCGTCGAATCGGTCCGGCCAGTGCTCGACATCGTCGGCACCGACGTCCTCCACATGGGCCCGCTCGGCGCCGGTCTCGCGGCCAAGCTGGCGCGAAACCTCGTCCAGTACGGCTCGTGGCTCGCCGCGTACGAGGGCCAGGTGCTCGCCGAGGCCGCCGGCATCGACCTCGGGCTGCTCGCCCGGGCGATCCGGGCCAGCGACCAGCGGATCGGTGGCGCAGCGACGCTCATGTTCCGTCCGACCGTCGCGCCACTCCGGCCGGACGTGCCGGCCGATGCCGGTCTGATCGCGCCAATGGGCGCGGCGGCCCGGCTCGCCCACAAGGATCTGCGAGCCGCCCACGAGCTCGCCGACTCGCTCGGCATTGCCGTCCCCGTCGCCCGCCTCACCGACGCCTACTGCGACGCGATCTTCGGGGTCGGCGAGACGCCGGGCGACGCGCTGGCGGGGTCGCCGTCGTGACGGCGCTCGCCGGCGAGGAGCGGCTGTTGATCGACGGCGAGCTGCGGACCGCCAGCGGCGGGACGGTCTTCGAGACGATCAACCCGGCGACCGAGGAGGTCCTCGGTGTGGCGGCCGACGGGACGGCCGACGACCTCGATGCGGCGATCGCCGCGGCCCGGCGGGCGTTCGACGAGACCAGGTGGTCCACCGACGTCGCGCTCCGGATCCGATGCCTCCGGCAGCTCCAGGCCGCGTTCGTCGCCGACGCGGAGGAGATCCGGGCGCTGACGGTCGCCGAGACCGGCTCCCCCGTCTCGCTCACGTACTCCGCCCAGCTCGACGACCCGGTCGCCTCCCTCGGTTGGATGGCCGACCTGGCCGAGGGCTACGCCTGGGAGACCGACCTCGGCGACGCCGCACCGCTCGGTATCCCGTCCCACCGGTGGGTACGCCGGGAGGCAACCGGCGTCGTCGGCGCGATCACGCCATGGAACGTCCCGCACCAGATCAACCTGGCCAAGCTCGGGCCGGCCCTCGCCGCCGGCAACACCGTCGTCCTCAAGCCAGCCCCCGATACGCCGTGGTGCGCGACCGTCCTCGGGCGACTCGTCGCCGAGGCGACCGACATCCCGCCCGGCGTCGTCAACGTCGTCCCGTCGTCCGACCACCGCATCGGCGCCGCGCTGGCCACCGACGCCCGCGTCGACCAGGTCAGCTTTACCGGCTCGACGGCCACCGGCCGCCAGGTCATGGCCGCCGCGTCGGCCACGGTCAAGCGAGTCTTCCTCGAGCTCGGCGGCAAGTCGGCCTTCGTCGTCCTCGACGACGCCGACCTCAAGGGCGCGTGCGCGACGGCCGCGTTCACCGTCTGCACCCATGCCGGCCAGGGCTGCGCGATCACCACCCGGCTGCTCGTCCCCCGGCGACTGCTCGACGATGCCATCGAGGCCACCGCCAAGGTGCTCGCCAAGCTGCCGGCGGCCGACCCGACCGACCCGGGCACCATCTGCGGCCCGCTGATTAGCGGCCGCCAGCGCCAGCGGGTCGAAGGGTACCTGCGGCTGGCCGCCGAGGAGGGTGGCCGAACGGTCGTCGGGGGTGGCCGGCCCGACGACCTGGCCCGTGGCTTCTTCGTCGAGCCGACGCTGATCGCCGGGCTCTCGAACGACGCCCGGGTCGCCCAGGAAGAGATCTTCGGACCCGTCCTCGTCGTCATCCCCCACGACGGCGACGACGACGCGGTCACGCTGGCCAACGCGTCCGCCTACGGGCTGTCCGGGTCGGTGTGGTCCGGCGATCGCGACCGCGCCGTCGGCATCGCCAACCGCATCCGGACGGGCACGATCGGCGTCAACGGCGGCATCTGGTACAGCCCGGACGTCCCGTTCGGCGGCTACAAGCAGTCCGGCATCGGAAGGGAGATGGGCGTGCCCGGTTTCGAGGAGTACCTGCAGACGAAGTCTCTGGCGGAGCCGGCATGAGCGAGCCCGAGACGAGCGCGAGCCCAGGGCGCGGCGAAGATGCGGGAGGTCTACGGCTTCGCCGTCGACCCGGCCGACGTGACCGGGGGCTACCTCGAGGTCACCGTCGACCACCTCTTCGGCGCGGTCTGGACGCGGCCCGGGCTCGATATCGCCGAGCGGCGGCTGCTGACCATCGGGGCGATCGTCGCCCAGGGCCAGCACGAGCTGCTGGACATCCAGTTCGGCGCGGCGCTCGCCCGGGGCGAGATGGACGAGGAGCAGCTCCGCGAAGCGGTCATCCACCTCGCCCACTACGTCGGCTGGCCGCTGTCGACCGGCGCCCAGGCGGCAGCCGAACGGGCTATCGCCAACCATCGCCGGGCCACCGAGGCCGACGAAGCCGCCGGCCAATGACGTACGACTTCAGCGGCAAGGTGGCGGTGATCACCGGCTCGGCCGGTGGCATCGGCCAGGCCTACGCCGAGACGCTGGCCGCCGCCGGCGCGGCGGTCGTCGTGGCGGACGTCGACGCCGACGGTGCGACCGCGGTGGCCGACGGCATCAACGCCGACGGCGGGACCGCGATGGCCTATCAGCTCGACGTGGCCGACCCGGTGTCGGCGGCGTCGATGGTGGCGGCGGTGACCGACGTCCTCGGCGGTGTCGACTACCTCGTCAACAACGCGGCGATCTTCGGGACGATGCAGCTCGACCTCTTGATCAGCGTCGACTGGGAGTACCTCCAGCGGTTCCTGTCGGTCAACCTTCTCGGTGCGCTCAACTGCGCCCGGGCCTGCTACCGGTCGATGCGCTCGCGGGGCGGCGGGGCCGTCGTCAACCAGTCGTCGACGGCGGCGTACGTCTACGCCGGCTTCTACGGCCTGGCCAAGGCCGGCGTGAACTCGCTCACCCAGCAGCTGGCGCACGAGCTCGGCGGCATGGGCATCCGGGTCAACGCCATCGCGCCGGGGCCGATCGACACCGAGGCGGCCCGGACCGTCGTACCGGACGTGTTCATCGACCAGATCGTCGGCAACCTCGCGCTCAAGCGCCAAGGGACGCCGGCCGACCTGGTCGGGATGTGCCAGTTCCTGCTGTCCGACGATGCGTCGTGGATCACCGGCCACATCTTCAACGTCGACGGCGGCCAGATCATGCGGGCCTGACCGGTGCTCGACGTCAAGAACGACCGCGGCGTACGGGTCCTGACCTTCGACCGTCCCGACGTCCGCAACGCCTTCAACTTTCCGCTCTATCAGGCGGTCACGGCCGCCATCGCCGACGCGGCGGTCGATCCGACGGTGCGGGTCGTCGTCCTGACCGGCCGAGGCAGCGCGTTCACCGCCGGGCAGGACCTGCAGGAGCTGGCCCAGATCGCCGCCGGCGCGGCGCCGGCCGGGATCGAGAAGGGGTTCCGGGGGCTGCTCGACGCGGTCGACGGGTTCGACAAGCCGTTGCTCGCCGCGGTCAACGGGCCCGCCATCGGGCTCGGCTTTACGATCCTCGCCCACTGCGACCTCGTCCTCGTCGCCGAGTCGGCCAGGCTCCGGGTGCCGTTCGCCGAGATGGGCGTCCCGCCGGAAGCGGCCAGCAGCTACCTGTTCCCGGTACTGATGGGCCGGCAGGCCGCGGCCCGGGTCCTGCTCGCCGCCGACTGGGTCACTGCCGGCGAGGCCGTCGAGCTCGGTATCGCCGTCGAGGTCTGTGCCGACGACCGCGTGCTGGACGACACGATCGCCCTCGCTCGCCGCATCGCCGGGTTCCCGCCGGCCACCGTCCAGACGATCAAGCGGTTGCTGCGGGCGCCGCATGCCGCGGCGATCGCCGAGGCCCGGGTCCGGGAGGACGAGGCCTTCCGCCAGGTGCTCGGGTTGCCCGAGGGGCCGGCAGAGGCCACCTCGCCTTCCGTACACTGAGGCCGTAAGGGCCGGCCGGGCCGTCGGCCGCCGTACCGCCCGACGGCGGGCCCCACGAGAAGGAGCGCCGATGCCAACCACCGTCAGCGGGGTCGTAGCCACCGGGAAGGGCAACCCGGTGGCTGTCGTCCCGATCGTCGTCCCTGACCCGGGGCCGGGTGAGGTAGTCGTCGACGTCCGCGCCTGCGGTGTGTGCCACACCGACCTGCACTACCGCGAGGGCGCCATCAACGACGACTTCCCGTTCTTGCTCGGCCACGAGGCGGCCGGCGTCGTCTCGGCCGTCGGCGACGGCGTGAACGACGTGTCGATCGGCGACTACGTCGTCCTCGCCTGGCGGGCGCCCTGCGGCAACTGCCGGTCCTGCCGCCGGGGTCGGCCGTGGTACTGCTTCGACAGCGCCAATGCCGTCCAGCCGATGACGCTGGAGGACGGAACGCCGCTCAGCCCGGCGCTCGGCATCGGCGCGTTCGCCGAGCAGACCCTCGTGGCCGCCGGACAGGCGGTGAAGGTCGACCCGGCCGCCCGGCCGGAGGCGGCCGGCCTCATCGGCTGTGGCGTCATGGCCGGCTACGGCGCGGCGGTCAACACCGGCGGGGTATCGGCCGGCGACACGGTGGCCGTCTTCGGCTGCGGCGGCGTCGGTGACGCGGCCATCGCCGGCGCAGTGGCGGCCGGGGCCCGGATGGTCATCGCCGTCGACGTCGACGAACGCAAGCTCGAATGGGCACGCCGGTTCGGCGCCACCCACACCGTCGACGCCCGGGGCACCGACCCGGTCGAGGCCATCCGGGGACTGACCGGCGGCAACGGGGCCGATGTCGTCGTCGAGGCCGTCGGCCGGCCCGAGACCTACCGGCAGGCCTTCTTCGCTCGCGATCTCGCCGGCACGCTCGTCCAGGTCGGCGTGCCGGACCCGTCGATGACGATCGAGCTGCCGATGATCGAGCTGTTCGGCCGGGGCGGCGCGCTCAAGTCCTCCTGGTACGGCGACTGCCTGCCGACCCGGGACTTCCCGATCCTCATCGACCTCTACCTGCGCGGCCAGCTCGATCTCGACGGCTTCGTCTCCGAGACGATCGGCCTCGGCGACGTCGAAGAGGCCTTCGCCCGGATGCAGCGCGGCGACGTCCTCCGGTCCGTGGTCGTCATCGGGACCTGAGCCGGGCGGCGGCGATGAGCACCTCGTCGACCGTCGTCCTACTCCTCGCGGTCTTCGGCGCCAGCACCGTCGAGATGGTCGAGGCCCTCACGATCGTGGTGGCCGCCGGGACCACCCGGGGATGGCGTTCGGCTCTCGAGGGCGCCGCCGCCGCGGTGATCGTCCTCGGCGCCTTGGTCGGTGCGGTCGGGATCCCCCTCATCCACTACGTCCCGCTCGACGCCCTCCGAGTGGTGGTTGGCGCGCTGCTCCTGGTCCTCGGCCTGTCCTGGCTCCGCAAGGCCATCCTCCGGGCCAGCGGGCACAAGGCCAAGCATGACGAGGACGCCATATTCGCCGAGACCGCTGCCGGCCTCCGTCGGTCCGACGGCACCGCCGACCTCGGTCGGGAAACCGGCGGGCCCGGCTCTCGGCGCCGGGACGGCGTCGGCTTCGCCGTGGCGTTCAAGGGCGTCTTCTTGGAGGGGACCGAGGTCGTCCTGATCGTGGTCAGCCTCGGCGCCAGCCAGCATCGGCTCGGGCTCGCCGCTCTGGCCGCCGCGGCCGCCGCGGTGATGGTCGGCGTGGTCGGGCTGATCGTGGCCCGCCAGCTGGCCGGCGTGCCCGAGAACACCATCAAGACGGTCGTCGGGATCATGTTGACCAGCTTCGGCCTCTTCTGGATCGGCGAGGGAGCCGGCGTGCACTGGCCGGGGAGCGACCTGGCCATCCTCGTGTTGGTGGCGGTGTTCGCGGGCGTCACCGCGATCGCCGTCGCCTGGATGCGCACGTTGCTGCCCGAGGGCACAAGGCCGAGCCGCTCGGCGAACCGACGCCCGAGACGGACGACCAGCCAGTCGGCGACGTCGGCCGGGGGGCCCGCCGCCCAATGATCTCGGTCCTGGTCGGCGCGTTCAAGGCCTTCGGCCGGTTCTGGTGGGAGTTCCTCGTCGGGGACACCCCGGAGCTGTTCGTCGCCGTGCTCGTCATCGTCGGCGTGGCCTTCGCCTTGCGCGGTCACCGGCTGGCCGGCGCGGTCGTCCTGCCCCTCCTGGCCATCGTGATGCTGCTCGCCAGCACCTACCGCGGCCGGCGCCGAACGACCGCCGCGCCGTCGTCGGCCGATCAGCCCGAGGCCGACGGCGACGAGAGGTCGTAAACGGTCACGCCGCCAACCGTCCGGGCAGTGAAGTGGTGCGTGACCCATGCCGTGATCCTCTACGCGTCGGCGGTCGGCGACCCGGGTCGCCGATCTGCTATATACTCCCTGGGGGTATCGAACGGAGCGCCGTCGCTCTCGGAGCGTCGGCAAGAGGAGGCCGCCATGGACCCCGGCTACAGCGAGCACAAGCTGGCCGTACAGCGACGTCTTCGGCGGATCGAGGGTCAGGTCCGCGGCCTCCAGCGGATGGTCGACGAGGACCGGTACTGCATCAACGTGCTCGAACAGGTCGCGGCGGTGACGAAGGCCTTGCAGTCGGTGGCCCTCCAGCTGCTCGACGACCACCTCGCTCACTGCGTGGCCGCCGCGGTGCACGACGGCGACGACGAGGCGTCGGCGAAGATCAGCGAGGCCTCGGCGGCCATCGCCCGGCTCGTCCGCTCCTGACGGTTCGTCACGATGGCCGTGCTCGACGACATCGGTCGCGGTCTGCGCGAGGGCTTCTTCATGTTCTGGCAGACGCTCTGGCCGCTGATCCTGGGGTTCACCCTGTCCGGCGCCGTCCAGACGTTCGTCAGCCGCGACGCCATGCGGCGAGCGCTGGGCGATCACCGGCCGACGGCGGTGGCCCGGGCGTCGGCCTACGGCATGGCGTCCTCTTCCTGTTCGTACGCGGCGTCGGCGATGGCCAAGTCGCTGTTCGCCAAGGGGGCCGACTTTGTCACGGCGATGGTCTTCATGTTCGCCTCGACCAATCTCGTCATCGAGCTCGGCATCGTCCTCGTCGTGCTCATGGGCTGGCAGTTCGCGGCCAGCGAGTTCGTCGGCGGGGCGATCATGATCGTCCTCCTCGTCCTGCTCGGCGGGATGTTCCTCGGCGGCCGACGCGTGGCGGCGGCCCGAGAGCGGCTGAACGAGCCGACCGCCGCCGGGACGGGCGACGACCACCACGACCACCACGGGGACAGCGATGCGGGCCCGGCGGCCGGGTGGCGGACGCGGATCCGTGACCGCGGTGCCTGGGCCGACGCGGCGACGTACACGATGTCGGACCTGACGATGCTCCGGCGCGAGCTGGTCCTCGGCTACGTCGTCGCCGGGTTCCTGGCCGTCCTCGTGCCGGTCCATTTCTGGAACACGATCTTCCTCCACGGCCACGGCTTCTGGACGAGCGTGGAGAACGTCATCGTCGGGCCGTTCATCGCCATCATCAGCTTCGTCTGCTCGATCGGCAACGTGCCGCTGGCCGCCGCGCTGTGGGGTGGCGGCATCTCGTTCGGCGGCGTCGTCTCGTTCATCTTCGCCGACCTCATCACCTTCCCCCTGCTCCTCGTCTACCGCCGCTACTACGGCATCCGGTTGACCCTGCGCCTGCTGGGCGTGTTCTGGGTCGTCATGTCATTGGCCGGGCTGGCCACGGAGGGCATCTTCCGGGCCGCCGGGCTCATCCCGACGGACCGCTCGGTGGCGGTCGCCACCTCGCACTTCTCGTGGAACTACACGACGTACCTGAACATCGTCTTCCTCGGCCTGTTCGCCGTCGTCTACTGGCTGTACCGCCATCGCGACCAGCTCGGGGCCGGCGATCAGTTCGCCCGGGACCCGGTCTGTGGCATGCAGGTCCGCAAGGCCGATGCACCGGCCCGGACCGTCGACGGCGGATCGCCGATCTACTTCTGCTCCGACCACTGCCACGACCGCTACGGCGCGATCCCGGCCACGCTGGGCGACGTCGCCCAACCGGGCCAGAACCGTCGGCGATCAGGGCCACCCGGGATCGTCGGCCGGTAGGAGGGCGGTCAGCCGGCGGACCACGAGGTCGAACGCGACCAGGTCGTCCTCGGTCGGCGCCGGTCGGTAGGTTGCCTCGGTGCGGACGACGGCGTCGACGAGATACTCGGGCGTGAGGCGCTCGCGGATCTCGGCCAGCAACCCACCGGCATGCTCGTACTCGCCGATGTCGTCGATGTCGAGGTAGGCGCGGGTGGCCCCTTCGACCAGCATGTCGATGTGCAGGACGGTGTCGTCGCCGGCTGTGGTCGGGGTGATCCGGACCTCTATCCCCTCCCCGACGTCGACGCGGTGGGTCACGATGCCGCTCTCCCGATCGGCCACCGCGTGCACCGGTCGGCCGACGGCCCACGCCAGGAACGGGGCGTCGGGATGGTCGTCGTCGGCCCACAGGGCGACGAACCCGGCCGGGTCGAGGCGGCGGAAGCGCTGCCAGCGCCGGTCCGTTTCGCCGAGGTCGGACGGTGTCGACGCCGACGCCGCGGTCAGCTCACAGTCGATCTCCTCGCGCAGCCGGAGGACCGTCTCGTCCGGGAGGCCGGCGACCAGCTCGACGATCGTCCGGGCCTCGTCGTCGGCGATCCGGGCCCGGAGCCGGGTGGCGTCCGACCGACCCCGGTCGGTCGGATCCGCGGCCGGCACCGCGGCCGGCCGGTTCCGCCCGGCACCCAGCTCGGCCATGGCCGCCGGGACCGGCAGCGGATCACCCGGCGAGTCGGTGGTCTGTCCCCAGATCGCGTCGGAGAGAATGCCGAGGCTCGTCGCCAACCGTGCCGCTATCCGCCGGTCCGGCAGCAGCACGACGCCGGTCGTCTCCTCGCCGTCGGGCGTCCACCAGGCCGCGTGGACACGGCACTGCCGCCCTTCTTGGGAGAGGAGGTACGTCGTCATGGCGCGTCACTCCGAGCCGCACCGGTCGGCCGGCGGACCTTCCAGGCCACGGTGGCGATCGCCGTGCCGACGGCGGCGAACAGGCCGGTGCCGACGGCCAGCGGCAACCAGTGCACGGCGTCGCCGGGGAGGTCGACGGCCGCCGGAACGGCGACCAGCGCGGTACCGACGACGCCACCGGCGACGGCCGGCACGGCGACGACTCGGAGCCGGCGGCGCCACCGGCTCGGCACCGGCGCGGTCCGGCCGACGATCTCGTAGCCGAGGTCGCCGACGAGCCGGTCGGCCGCCGTGTAGGTGAGCGGCCCGAGGCCTCGGTCGCTGCGGACGTCGAACTCGTCGAAGTCGAGGAGGCCGCGGGCGTGCGCCCGGGCCACCGCCTCGAGCACCTCCCGCCGCACCGGGCTCGGGATCAGGTCGTCGAGGTCGCCGGTGAGCCGGTCGAGGTCGGCCTGGCAGCGCGCCGCCGGCAGCTCGTCCATCCGCTGTTCGTAGAGGTCGGAGCTCCCGAACCGCCCCTCCCGCTGCGCCCGGGCCAGCGCGTCGGCGGTGCGCGACCGCTCGACATCGCCGACCCGGCGGTCACCGGCCCGGTCACCGCCCGTGCGGTCGCCGACCGGCCGGAGATGGCCCGACCGGTGTGGCCGTTGCCACCTCACGGCGTCACACCCTCGCCCGTGGCTGGGGCCGGGGCGTCGGCCCCGCCCTCGCGCCGGGATCGGCGGACGACCGGCCGAGCCAGCTGGAACCGGTAGACGACGGACGCGTTGGGGGCTCGACGGGCAAGCACCTCGGGCGGGACCGGTCGGCCGCCGCCGGGCGCCTCGGCCCCGTCGACCTCGGCGAGGAAGTCGGGGCTTCTCGAGAACGTCAGCAGTCGCGGCGAACGGTCCCGGGTCATCCAACCGACAACCAGTGACGCCGGGCGCCGCGTCATGCCGAAGATCCAGTTCGGGAAGCGCTGGCGGCTGCCCCTGGCCCCACTGACGACCGCCAGGTTCCCGGCTGCCCCGAGCTGGACGACCCGGGACTCGGCCCGCTCCACGACCGTCGGGCGGCGGTCGGCCAGCAGGTTGGCGGCCATCGTCTCGTCGAAGGGCCACTCCCGGGTGAGCGTCGACGCCGTCCAGGTATCGCCGACGTGGACGAGCGTGACGAGATCGCCGGGGACGGCGTGGCGTCGCAGCAGGTCGAGCAGGGCGGCCGGTCCGGCACCGGGCTCGAGAATGCGCATCTCGGTCCGGCCGTGGGTCTCCAACAGCACCTCGGTGATGAGCCGCCGATCCCCTTCGCGCCGCATGAGCCTCCTCCTGCCACGACCCGTGGCGCGAGCACTGGTCCCGGGCGGCGTCGGCCGCCGGGACCGGTCGAGCCGACGGGCCACCAACGGTAGTGGACGCCGCGAGCCGGTCGGGCCCTGTGGCGGCCAGCGCGTCGGGCGGCGCCGGGCGGCGCGCCCGGTCATGCCCGCACCGCTGTCGGCCCGCCGGTGGTCGCCCGGTCGGTGGTCGTCGCGTCGTCGGGGCGCGACGGGCGGCCTTGGCGCCGTCGGGCCGCTTGGGCCTCTCGACGCCGGCGGGCCTGGGCCACCGCCGGCGGCGGCTCCGCCGGATCGACGGCCGGGACGAGCGAGTGCGGTCGCCGGTGTACGCCGATGCCCCGGGTACCGGGCGACAGCGAGTAGACGAAGGCGATGACCTGGGCGACGGCGACGTAGACCGCGCCGGGGATCTGCTGGTCGACGTCGCAGACGGCGAAGAGGTAGCGGGCCAGCGGCGGGTCCTCGACGACGGGCACCCCGTGGGTCGACGCCTCGGCCCGGATGCGGGCGGCGAGCCCGTCGACCCCCTTGGCGACGACACGCGGTGCTGCGCCCTTCGACGGCTGGTACCGCAGGGCGACCGCGAAGTGCGTCGGGTTGGCGACGACGACGTCGGCGGTCTTGACCGCCGCCATCATCCTCGATCGGGCGATGAGGTACTGCTTGCGCTTCAGCTGTCCCTTCATCGTCGGGTCGCCCTCGGACTGGCGGTGCTCGTCCTTGACCTCCTGCTTCGTCATCTTCATCGACTGGTTCAATCGGTAACGCTGGACGCCGTAGTCCGCCAGACCGAGCAGTAGGCCGAGCAGGGCGACCGTACGGATGAACCGCAGGAGCGACCCCGCGGTAAAGGCCAGGATCGGCGAGAGGCTGACCGGTGCGGTCCCGGCCACCGCCAGCGTCAGGCCTCGCAGCGCGCCGTAGGCGACGCCGGCGAGGATCGACAGCTTCAGCAGCTGCTTCGCCAGCTCCCACAGCGTGTTCGGCGACGTCAGCCGCTTGATGCCGGCCTTCGGGCTGATCCGCGACAGCTGCGGCGCGGCGGCCTTGAGGGACGTCGCCCGACCCACCTGGGCCAGGTTGACGACGACACCGAGCAACGCGAACGTCGCCCCGACGGTGACCCCGTAGTAGACGACCTGGAGGAGCCCCATCCCGAGAGCCGAGACCGCGCCGGGCACGGTCGGGTGGCGCATCACCGGGACGATCTCGTTCGTGACGGCCAGGACTCGGTTCTTGGCCATCTCGAACATCCACGGCAGCAGGAACGAACCGAGCAGCACCGCCGCCCAGCCCCCGACGTCGGGCGAGCGGGCGACCTGCCCGCGCTCGCGGGCTTCCCGCTTGCGCTTCGGCGTCGGCTTCTCGGTCTTCCCGTCCTTGTCCCCGGCCATCAGACCCCACCGCCGTCCTCGCCAGGCATCTCAGAGGACGCCGAACATGCGCGCGCCGTCGCCGAGCCCGCGGGTCAAGAGGTTGGTGAGGAAGCCCGGGATGGCCGAGATGGCGACGGCCACCAGCACGAGCACCAAGAAGACCTGGAGCGGGAAGCCGAGGATCCACACGTTGACCTGTGGCGCGGCCTTCGACAGCAGGGCGAGGACGATCTGGGCGGCGAACAGCACGACCATGACCGGCGCGGCGATCTCCAGGGCGGACGTGAAGAACACGCCGAGGTCGGTCACGAGCACCGATGCCACCCGGCCGCTGCCGGCGAGCGTGAACCCAGGCCCGCGGAACGAGTTGACGAAGCCCTCGATCATCAGCAGGTAGCCGCCGGTGACGAAGAGCAGCAGCACGACGACCTGTTGGTAGAACTGCCCCATCAGCGGCGTCTGGTCGAGGCTCAACGGGTCGATCGCCGGGGGCAACGTCAGCCCGCCGACCAGGTCGAGGATGCTCCCGGCGGCGGTGACCGCGGAGAGGAGCAGCTGGACGACGAAGCCGAGCGACGCCCCGGTCAACACCTGGAGGATGACGGCCCCGATCAGGCTCGGCGTGGTCGTCGGCAGGGTCGACGTCTCGAGCTGTGGTGCGACCAAGAAGCCGAAGCCGGCGGCGATGCCGAGCAGCGCCACCGTCGGGACGACCTTGCGACTGGCGAACGGCGACACCACCAGCAGCCAGGCCAGGGCCCTGGCCATCACCAGTAGGAAGGCAATGAGCCACGACGCGTTGACCGCAATGGTCACCGACTACCCGCTCCCGATGAGCTGCGGCACCTGACTGAAGAGCTCGTGGACGTAACCAACGAACTGGCCGAGCATCCAGTGGCCGGCCAGGCCGATCACCAGGGCGACGACCAGCAGCTTCGGCACGAAGGTGAGCGTCAGCTCCTGGATCTGCGTCACCGACTGGAAGAGGGAGACGGCCAGCCCGACGATCATCGCCGACAGCAGGATCGGGGCGGCGATCTTGGCCGCGGTCGTCATCGCCCCCGCGGCCAGATGGATGGCGACCTGTTCGTTCACCGGAAGCTCGTGACCAACGTCTGCGTCACCAGCACCCAGCCGTCGACCAACACGAAGAGCAGCAGCTTGAACGGCAGGGAGACGAGCGTCGGCGGCAACATGACGATGCCCATCGCCATCAGCGTGGACGCGACGATGAGATCGATGATCAAAAACGGGATGAAGATCACGAACCCGATGATGAAGGCGCTCCGCAGCTCCGACAGCAGGTAGGCCGGGATGATGGCCGCCAGCGACGCCTGCATCGGCTTCGTCGCTTTCTCGTGGGCGACCTTGGTCGTCAGCGCCAGCTCCTCCTGGCCGGTCTGCTTGAGCATCCACGTCTTGATCGGGACCTCGGCCCGGTCGTAGGCCTGCGTCGCGGTGATCTCGCCGTGTAGGTAGGGCTGGAGCGCGACGTGGTTGACCGTCGAGATCGTCGGGGCCATCAGGAACAGGGAGATGAAGAGGGCGATGCCGACCAGCACCTGGTTGGGCGGGATTGTCTGGAGACCGAGCGCCTGGCGGGTCAGGCCGAGGACGATCACGATCCGGGTGAACCCGGTGAGCAGGATCAGGATCGACGGCGCCAGCGTGAGGACGGCCAGAGCCAGGATGATCAAGATGCTCGACGACGGCTTGGTCAAGCTCTTCCCGAAGTTGATCGTGATCTGGTTGGTGGCCGACAGCAGCAGTGGCGGCAGCGGGATCACGGGAGTTCGACCGGCTCGGCAGGACGGTCCGGCTCAGCGCCGGACGGTCGCCTCTCGGAGGCTGTCCAACCACGACGCGGCCGCGCCGGCCACACTGTTGGCCGGTCGCCGGTCGGCTGCCGGGCCGCCAACCGCTGGGCCGCCAACCGCAGTGCCGCCAACCGCAGTGCCGCCAACCGCAGTGCCGCCAACCGCCAGCACGTCGTCGGTCGGCGACACTGGATCGTCGTTCGGGCCGATCTCGCCGAGCGGGTTGAGACCGGACTCGGAGATCCCGACGAGAAACCGCCGGGAGCCGGCCTGGACAACGGCGATCGACTTGCCCTTGCCGACCGACTGACGGCTGAGGACGGTCAGGCCGGGTGCCGGAGCCTTGTGACGGCCGCGTCCGGCCGGTCCGCCGAACCGACGGCCACGACGCATGATCTTGCCGAACCCCCAGATCCCGCCGACGACGACGAGCAGGGCGATCACCATCTGCAACAGGACGTGGCCGATCGAGATGTCGGGGGCCGTCGTCGTGGACTGGCTGGCGATCAGCAGACCGTGGACGGCCGACGCGGCGATCGTGGGACCGGGGGCGCCCATCAGCCGAGCCGCCCTTCCCGGGGCACGTCGATCCCGACGACCTCGGTGATCTGCACGCCGATCTCCGCGTCGTCGACGACGACCATCTCGGCCCGGGCGAACAGCGTGCCGTTGACCATCACGTCGACCGAGCTGTGGACCGTCCGGTCGAGCTCGATCGTCGTCCCCGGGTGGGCGCCGAGAAGGTCGCGCAACGGGAGCCGGGCCCGGCCGAGCACCACCTCGACCTTCAGCTCGACGTCGTGCAGAGCCTCCAGCGGTAGTGGCGCCGACACCAGCGGGACGCCTACCGGAACCTCGTCGTTCATCGGATCTCCTTCTCCACGCTCGTACCCGGGCGGTTCGCGCCCATCCAGTTCGTGATCGTGCAGGCCAGCCGCTTCCCCTGCTCCACGAGGACGCCCCGGCCGAAGAGGACGCCGCCGACGACGACGTCGTGGGACGGCGTTTCCTCCTTGTCCTGATGGAGGGAGATCACATCGCCGACCCGGAGGCCGAGCAGCTCGGTCGGCGTCAGGCCGATCGATGGGTAGGCGACCTCCAGCTCGACCGGCACCTCGAGCAACCGCTGCTGCGCCGTCGTCGATCCGGTCGGCAGCTCCCGACCTTCGGCGTTCTGCAGGCGCTCGAAGGCCTCGAGGATCGGGTGGAGGACGGTCAGCGGGACGCAGAGGTGGAGTGCGCGCTCGGCCGAATCCCCGATCCGGAGCCGCAGCTCGACCAGCAGGCACATCTCGCCCGGCCGGCCGAGCTTCAGATAGATGCTGCTGCGCATCGTCTGGATCACGCCGATCCCGAGGTCGATGAAGGCGTCGAACGCGGTCGGCAAGACCGTGAAGAGACCCTCGACGAGCGACCCGGCGAGCGCGTGCTCGATGTCGGTCAACGTCAGCCGCTCCGGCTGGGCCCCGCCCTCGCCGCCGAGCTGGACGTCGACCAGGGCCAGGACGAGCTCGACCGGCAGGTGGAGCACGAAGCGACCGTCCGGACCGATGACCGACGCACTGGCCAGGAACGTCGGGTCCTCCATGGCCCCGGCGTACTCCTCCCAGGGCGCCTGCTCGAAACCGACCACGGTGATGTGGACCGGGCGCCGCAGGTTCCCGGTCAGAGAGCCGGCCATACGGTGAGCCAGCGCGTCGAAGACCGGCTGCAGTCGGCGGAGCCGGGCCCGGTCGATCGCTTCTTGGTGGTTGAAGTCGTACCGGCGGATCCTCGGATCCCCGGCCAGGATGACCGGCGTCACCGGGGCACCGCCCGGTGCCCTACCGCCCTCGATCCTCGGCTGTTGCTCGTGCCCATGGCGCGACCCCACGACGTCGACCTGCAGTGCTCATCGGTCCGGACCCGTCCGTGGCCGGTGCTCCTGGGCCGCCGTCTTGGCGCGCACCTTGCCTATCGGCACGTCCGGACGGGCACTTGAGCCCGTTTGCCGATCACGGCGCCGTCATCAGCTCATCGTCTCGAGCGCCTGCACCGCCTGCTCGGTGGTCGTCACCACCTTGGTGTTCGCCTCGTACGCCTCCTGGGCGGTGATGAGGTCGGTCAGCTCGGTACCCATGTCGACGTTCGACTGCTCCAGCTGGCCACCCAGCAGGGTGCCGAGCACGCCGGTGCCGGCCACACCGACCTGGGCCTGGCCCGAGTTGGGGGTGGTGGCGAACAGGCCGCCGCCCTGGTCCACCAGGCCACCGGGGTTGGCGAACGACGCCATGGCGAGCTGGGCGATCGCCCGGGTCTGCCCGTTGGAGAACGAGCCGGTGATCACCCCGTTACTGCTGATCGAGTAGCTCTCCAGCGCGCCGGCCGGGTAGCCGTCCTGGCCGCGGACGCCGAGCGTCTGCTGGCTGTCGTACTGGGTCACGGCGCCGGTCGAGCCGGGCGCCGGGAAATCGAGGCTCCACGTGTCGCCTGTCGGGAACGTGTACCCGGCCGGCATGGCCGCGACCGTCAACGACAGTGTGCCGTTGGCCCCGACTGTGGCGCCGGAGACTGTTGTGATCTGGCCGGTCGTCGGGTTGAACGTCATCGTCGGCAGTGTTGTCGCTGTGAAGAGGTCGTCGGTCCCACCGCCCGGGTTCGGCACCGTCCCCTGGATCGTCCACTGGTTGGCCGTCCCGACGACGCCGGTGAACGTGAACGTCACCGGGACGACCGCGCCGAGCGCGTCGTAGCCGTATGTCGTGACCGTGATCTGTGGCGGCGTTCCGACCCCGTCCCAGGCCGGCAGGTTCCCGCCGAGCGTCAACTCGGTCGTCGCGGTCGCCCCGATCGTCTGGCCGGTCGGGATCTGGATGACCGTCAACGGCGCGTTCGTGTTGATTGTCCCCGCCGCGTTGGCCGCCCAACCCATGACGACGCCGCCGTCGACGGTCAGGTTGCCGGCCGCGTCCGGTGTCAGCGCACCGTCGCGGGTGTACAGCTGCTGGCCGCCCTTGTCCACGACGAGGTACCCCGCACCTTGGATGGCCACGTCGTTCGGGTTGCCGGTCGACTCGAGCGAGCCTTCTGTCAGGTCCGTACCGACCGAGGTGACGAGGACCCCGGACCCGACGGCGACCGGGTTCGTCCCGCCGGAGCCTGCCGCCGGCGCCGTCGCTCCGGCGATCTGCTCGCTGAGCAGGTCGCCGAACTCGACCTGGCCGGCCTTGTAGCCGACGGTGTCGGCGTTGGCGATGTTGTCGCCGATCTCGTCGAGCAGGGTCTGGTTGGCATCGATGCCGGAGACCGCTGCGAGAAGGGAACGCTCTGCCATGGTTCTGCTCCTGTCACTCGTTGCTGGGTCGTTCTTCGAACTGCGTCGGGCTGGCTGGGTAGCGGGCTGGTCGGATCGTCCGGACGGCGGGCGTCAGCTCCCGACCTGGGTCACCGACGCCAGCGGGACCTGCGTCCCGCCGACGTCGAGGACAGGCGATCCCGAGCTGGACAGCGTCACGTCCGAGACGGCGCCGCTGACCGTCGTCCCGCCGACGACCGCCGTCACCTGCTGGCCGACGAGGCTCGTCGCCTCGCTGTTCTCCGAGACCTGCTCCTGCTGGTCGACGGCCTTCGTCATCGACGTGACCGCCTCGACCTGCGACAGCTCGGAGGTCTGCTGGAGGATCGAGCTCGGTGTCGTCGGGCTTGTCGGACTCTGGTTCTCCAGCTCGGCCATGAGCAGCTTGATGAACAGATCCGGGTTGTCGAGCTGACTGACCTCGTTCGAGCTTGTCGTCGCTGTCGACGAGCTCGTTCCCGACGTGCCGACCGCGGCCGGCGCGGCCGTCGAGTTGGTGATCGAACCGATCGTCATTGCCGTCCTCCTTCTCCACCGGGCCTGCCGCCCTGGTGCCGTCCCACCGCTACACCCGCACGTCGATCAGCCGCTCGGTGCCGGTCGTCGTCCCCGTCGCCGTCGACCCGGGCGATTGGCCGCGGCGGCCCCCCGGGAGGTCGCCGCTCGACGTCCCGTTCGCCGCGGCCGCGGCCGACCTCGGGTCGGGACGTCCGTCCGCCTGGCCTTCGGGGGTCGACTGCCCGGTCGGCCATCCGTTCGACGAATCGTCACCGCGCCCGCCGACGGTCACGGTCGTCCGCTGGCCGCCGATCGAAAGGTCGGCGTGGAGCTGCGGTAGCGCCTGGCGAAGGGCGTCGTCCCCGTCACCGGTCGACGCCTCCAGCCGGACCGTGACCTGGTCCTCGCCGGCCGTCACCGTCGCCCGGACCTCGCCGAGGTCCTCGGGGTGGAGGGCGATCGTCACCGTGTACGTCCCACCGGCCGTCGGCCGGGGCGGCGAGAGCACGTCGACGAGCTGGCCGGCCACGCCTGGGACGTCGGTCGTCGACGGCGGCCGTCCGGCCGGCAGCCCCGCGCCGGTCGGCGGCGTCACGGTCGGCAACGTCGCGACCACCGTTGTGGCCGCGGGCGAGCTCGCCCCGGCTGGCCCGGACTGACCGGCCGTCGGTCCGATCGTCGGCGGGACGGCCGCCGATCCGGCGGGCGACGCGGGCGGAGTGGCGGGCGGCGCCGCGGTGATCGAGCCACCCAGCGGGGGGGCCGCGCTCCTGGCCGACGTCGGGCCAGACGGTGTGACGGGTGGACCGGCTGGCTCGGTCGACGACGTCGCCGACGAGCCGTCGGTCGTCGACGTCCCGCGGGGCGCCGCGGCGACCGCCGAGGGCCCGGGCGACGTGGGGCTCGTTCCGACCGCGCCGGCCGGTTCGGCGCCGGACGGAGGCGCGGTCGTGGCGACCGGCGCACCGCCGCCCACAGCGACGACGGCCCCGTCGGGGCTCGCGGTGCTCGCCGCGGTCGACGCCGCGGCGCCGGCCGCTGCCACCGGGTCGACGGCGGTCCCCCCGGCACTCGAGCCGGCGGCCGGTACGACGACCGGTACGGGGGCCGATGTCGCCGCGTTCGTCGTCGACGCGCCGGTGCTCCCGATCGACGGGCACAGACCAGCGGGCCCGCTCGTCGGCCCGGGACCGGCGGCGTCGGTGGTCGACGGTTGGGCGGTCCCTATCGACCCGTTCCCGGCGGTGGCGCCCTTGTCGCCGTGTCGCGAGTGGTGACCCGTCGTCGGTCCCGGCGTACCGGGGCTGCCATCACTGGTCGATCCGACCGTCGCGCCGCCGTCGCCGGCTGGAGTTGTGGTGGTGGTCGCTCCGGTGGTCGGACCGTCCGTCGGCACACCGTCGGCCTCCGACGGCGACGCCGGCTCGGCGGAGGGCGGGTCGGCCGAGACCGGCGGGGTTGGCGGGGCGGTCTCGGGCCCGGGTGTGACGGCCTGGAGGGCGGCGAGGAACCCGCCGGTGTCGTCGTCCGGCGAGCCGGTATGGGGCGTGCCCGCGGCACCGACGTCCGGCGCCGCCGGGGCGGGCAGTCCGGGAAGCGCGCTGACGCTCACGCCGTCCCCCCGATCGCCTGCATGATGGCCGTGACGTAGTTCTGCGTCTCCGCGTACGGCGGGATGCCGCCGTACTTCTCCACTGCACCGGCGCCGGCGTCGTAGGCGGCGAGGGCCAGCGGGATCGAGCCGAACTGCGTGATGTAGCCGGACAGCAGCTGGGCTGCGCCGTCGATGGCCTGGGTCGGGTCGAAGGGGTTGATGCCGAGCCCGGCCGCGGTGCCCGGCATGATCTGCATGATCCCCTCCGCGCCGGCGGAGCTGACGACGTTCGGCTCGAAGTTGGACTCGTGTTTGGCCACCGCGGTGAGCAGCGTGGCCGGGACGCCGTACTTCCCGGCGGCCTGGACGAACAGCGGCGCCAGTGTGGCCGGCACGCCGCTGCCGGCCGTCGCCGCCCCACTGCCGGCTGTCGTCGGCCCGGCTCCGCCGACGACGCCGCCGCCGAGACCGGTGACGGGAGTGGTCGACGGCAATACCCGGCGGATGGCGACCGGTGTGCCGACGGGCTCCACCCGAACGTCGGCACCGGTGTACGGCGCGTCGACCATCTCGCCGTGGCCGATGTAGATGCCGACGTGGCCGGGCGACGTGCTCGTCCCGTCGCTGCCGGCGAAGAAGACGAGGTCGCCCGGCTGGGCGTCGGCCAGGCTGGGGACGGCCGTGCCGACGGTGGCCTGCTCCTCGCTCGTGCGGGGCAGGTCGACGCCGAGCTGCCCGTAGACGTACTGGACGAGACCGGAGCAGTCGAAACCGGCGGGGGTGGTGCCGCCCCAGACGTACGGCGTGCCGACGAACCGCTCGGCCTCGCTGACGACCGCGCCGCCGGCCGACGACCCGGTGAGGCCGCTCGACGTACCGAGCCCGGTCGGCTCGCGGCCGGCGGCGGCCGTTCCGTAACCCGCGCCGGCGGCGGTCGCCGATGCGAAGGACGTGAGCGGTGTGACCGGCGCGTCCGGTGTCGCCGCGCCGGTCCCCGCTGTAGCCGCCGTCGCCGACGGGCCGGCCGTGAGCACCGAGTCGACGCGGGCGAGCACCGAAGCGAAATCACCGGTCGGCGCCACGTCGTCCATCTGGGCGGGGACGTTCGCCATCTGCGACTGGACCTGTGTGATCCAGCCTTGGATCGCCGAGAGGGTGTCGGTCATACCGACATCCCGTGCCGGGCGGTCACGAGGTCGTCGACCTCGGTGACCTCGGCCCGCCGCTCGTCGTCGGCGTGCTCGGCCCGCCGGCGCTCGTCGAGTCGCTCGAGCACGGTGACCCGGCGGGCCGCCTCGGACCACGCCGACCTGAGCCAGCGCGGCATCGGCGGCCGCGGTCATGGCCGCCTGGTCGGCCGCGGCCATCGTGTCGGCGACCAGCGCGGCGGTCGTCCGTTCCTGGCGCAGCTCGGTCGTCGTCATCGGCCCGCGGGCGACCGCCAGCGACCGGTACCGGTCGACCTCGCCGTCCCGGACGGCCAGCAACTCGCGCACGCGGGCGTTGGCCCGCCGCAGCGCCTCGGCGGCCTGCTCCTCCTGGGCCTGACGCACCCGGAGCACGGCGGCCAGCCGGAAGCGGTACCGGCGGCTCACGAAGCCACCGCCACCGGCGCGGCGACCGGCGCGAGCAGCGCGGCCAGGCACGCCCACGATTCGGCGGCCGGGTACGTCAGGGCGACCTCCTGGCACAAGAAGGCGTCGATCAGCTCGCGCAGCTCGATCGCCCGGTCGACCAGCCGGTTGGCCCCCTTGGCGTACGCACCGATCTCGATCAGGTCCTTGGCGTCGCGGTAGGCGGCGAGCAGCCGGCGCAGCTCGCGCACGAGCGCCCGCTGCTCGGTCGTCGTGATCGCCGGCTCGACCCGGGAGATGGAGTCGAGCACCTCGATGCTCGGGAAGTGGCCGGCGGTGGCCAGGCGCCGGGAGAGGACGACGTGGCCGTCGAGGATCGACCGGGCGGCGTCGGCGATCGGCTCGTTCATGTCGTCGCCCTCGACGAGGACGGTGTAGAGCCCGGTAATGCTCCCCCGCTCGGCCGCGCCGGCCCGTTCGAGCAGCTTCGGCAGCAGCGAGAAGACCGACGGCGGGTAGCCCCGGGTGGCCGGGGGCTCGCCGGCCGACAAGCCGACCTCGCGCTGGGCCATGGCGAACCGGGTCAGGCTGTCCATCATCAAGACGACGTCCTTCCCCTGGTCCCGGAACCATTCGGCGATCCGCGTCCCGGTGAAGGCGGCCCGGATCCGCACCAGGGCCGGCTGGTCGGAGGTGGCGACGACGACGACCGACCGGGCGAGGCCATCGGGACCGAGGTCCCGCTGGATGAACTCGCTCACCTCACGGCCGCGCTCGCCGATCAGCGTGACCACGGACACCTCGGCGTCGGTGCCGCGGGCGATCATCGACAACAGGCTCGACTTGCCGACGCCGGACCCGGCGAAGATACCCAGGCGCTGACCACGGCCGCACGGCACCGCGGTGTCGAGCGCCCGGACGCCGAGAGCGAGGGGCCGGTCGACCATCTCCCGGCGCAGTGGGTGCGGTGGCGTCGCCTCGACGCCGACGTCGTCGCCCTCGATGATCGGTGGCCCGTCATCGATCGGCCGGCCGAGGCCGTCGACGACCCGGCCGAGCATGGCCGGCCCGACCGTCAGCGGTAGCGGTCGACCGGCGGCCTCGACGACGTCGCCGTAGCGCACACCGGAGAGCTCGCCGAGCGGCATGCAGGCCAGGCTGCCGCCTTGGACGGCGACGACCTCGGCCGGTAGGACGTTGCCGGCGCGTTGGATCCAGACGGCCTCACCAACGGCGGCGTCGATTCCCTCGACCTCGACCCGCAGGCCGACCAGCCGGGTCACCCGGCCGGTCCGGCGCGGCATGGCCGCCGAGCGGAGCGACGCCCGCAGAACGGGCGACGAGAAGACGGTCACGACAACTGCCCGGTCGGCTCGACCGCCGGTGGCGTCAACGACTCGAGACAGGCCCGGACCCGAGCGAGCGCCGGGGCGATCTGGGCGTCGATGTGGCACGGCCCGACACTGACGAGGCAACCGCCGATCTCGACGTCGGCGTCGTCGACGACGGTGACGCCGGGGTCGGCGACGAGCCGCTCGATCTCGGCCCGGTCGATCCCGCTGTCGGGGTGGACCCGCACCACCAGGTCGTCGCCCTCCGGCGCGAGGGCGAGCGCCCGGACGACGGCGTCCATGGCGGATGTCTCACTCAGCACGGCCTCGCGGCCGACGACGACCTCGAGCAGCTCGAAGGCCAGGCCGACCACGTCGGTCACGAGCTCGGCGACGACCGCGGCCCGTTGTTCGCCGACGTCGGCCGCGGCCGCGGCCAGCCGCTCGGCGGCCCGGGTGGCGGCGGCCAGTCGGGCACCCTCGGCCGTGGTCGCGGCCGCCTCGAGGCCGGCCCGGTGCCCGTCGGCGAACCCGGCCTGGCGGGCCTGCTCGAGGCGGTGCTCCACCGACGTCGGGCCGACCGGCCAGTCGGCCGACCGGACCGGGCCGGGGTCGACCAGCAGCGACGCTGACGGCAGCGTCCCGAGCGGCCGGGAGATCACCCGGCTCTTCCTCGTCGTCGGCTCAGACGATGAGCTCATCGTTCGCCCTTCCGACGACGATCGTCCCGTTGTCAGCCAGCTCGCGGACCGCCCGGACGACCATCGCCTGCGCGCCCTCGATGACCGACAACCGCTGCGGGCCGAGCGAGGCGATCTCTTCGGTCAGGTCCTCGGCCGCCCGTTCGGACATGTTCTGCATGAACTTGCCGACGACGTCGGGGGTGGCCGTCTTGAGGGCGAGCGCTAGGTCCTTCAGGACGACGGAGCGGAGGACGGACTGCAGCGTCATGTCGTCGAGCTGCACGACGTCGTCGAAGACGAACATCTCGCCCCTGATCACCTCGGCCAGGTCGGGGTCGCTCAGCTCGAGACTGGCCAGGATCTGCTTCTCCGCGGTCCGGTCGACGTTGTTCAGGACCGCCGCGGCGGCCGACACGCCGCCGACATCAGCCGGGCCACCACCGGCCCGCAGGACGGCCGAGAGCCGCGTCGTGAGCTCGTCGGCGATCCGCTGGACGAGGGCCGGCGGCACCGCGCCCATCGTCGCCATCCGCCGGACGACCTCCGGTCGCCGGTCCTGGTCGAAACGGTCGAGCACCCGCGCCGCGTGCTCGTGGAAGACGTTGACGAGCACGACGGCGACCGTCTGGGGGTGCTCGTCGGCCAGGGCGCCGGCCACCTGTGACGGCTCGATGCGGTTCAAGAAGGCGAGCGGCTGGTCCTGGCTGATCAGCTCCAGCTCGGCCATGACCTCGGCCGCCCGGGCGCCGCCGAGCCGGTCGTGCAGCCACCGCTGGGCCAGCTCCATCCCGCCCTGGCGGACCTGGAGGTAGGCGCCGGCCTCGGTGGTGAACTCGTCGACGATGTCGCGCACGTCGTCGGTGGTCAGCGAGGGCAGCCGGGCGACCTCGGCCATCAGCCGGATGACCTCGTTCTCGCTCATGGCGCGCAACAGGACGTGGGCGCGGTCGTCGTCGAGCTGGGCGAGGATCACCGCGGCGCGCTGGGGACCGGAGAGGTTCACGGCGTAAGGGCCTCCGACGGTTGCGGCGTGGCCCGCAGGGCGTCCGACGGCTGGCCCGGCCGCAGGGCCTCCGGCGCCGACTGACCGCCGCGCTGCAGCCAGCTCCGGAGCACCGATGCCACCTCGGCCGGCTGCTCGTCGATGAACTCCTCGATGCTCTGCGCGACCTTCTCCCGCGGCAGCTGGGCCCGAGCCACGGTCGGCAGCTCGGCCGTGAGCGGGTCCTCCACCACCGGGACGAACTGGCTCGACGGCAGGGCGGCCGTGGCGCCGACCAGGCCGTCGATGGGTGGCAGACGGTGCCGGCGACGTCGGGAGCTCAACCAGATCAGCAGGACCAGCGCCGCCACGAGCAGAACGGCGACCCCGGCCTTGATCACCGCAACCATCCGGTTGTGGGCGGCGGCCGCCGCCGTCGCCTGGGCCGAAGCCGCCGCCGCGGTCGCCGCGGTGGTGTTGAACTTGACTGCCGTCAGGCTCAGCACGTCGCCCCGGGTGGTCTGGAGGTTCACGGCGGCGGCGACGCCGGCACGGATCTGGGCCAGGCTGGTGCCCTTCGGCATGGCCTTGGAGTTCACGAGCACGGCCACCGACTGCTGGGTAACGCTGCCGGGGGCCTGTGTCACCGTCTGGGTCTGCGTGCTCGTCTCGCAGTTCTTTGTGGTGGACGTCTGTGTGTACGTGCCGTTCCCGCCGGCAATCGGGGCGGTCGCCGTCCCCGCCGCGCCGCCGGTCGGCGTCCCGGTGCCGGTGTACTTGGTGTTGGACTGCTTTGTGCTCGTGCAGTAGCCGACGGGGGCGCCCCCGTTGGCGCCCGGCACGACCGATTGGGTGTTCGTGTGCACCTTGTCCATGTTCAACGTGGCGTTCACCTGGACGTCGGCGTTGCCGGTGCCGAAGATCGTCGCCAGGTAGGCCGCCGCCTTGGCCGCCTGCTGGGCATCGAAGGCGGTCGCCTGGCCGGCGCTGTTCTGGGTCACGCCCGGACCGGCGAGCAGCGTGCCGTCGGAGTCGGCGACCGTGACGTTCGACGCGCTCAGCCCGGGCACGCTGGAGGAGACGAGATGGACGATGGCCTGGACCTCGCCCGACGACAGCGAATGGCCCGGCTGGAGCGAGACGAGCACGGACGCGCCGGTCGGGTTCGAGTTGTTCAGCGCGAACGTCTGGTTGGCCGGGAGGGCCACGTTGACCTGGGAGCTGCTGACACCGCCGATCGCGTCGATCGTCTGCTCCAGCTCACCCTGGATGGCCTGGAGGTAGTCCGCCTGCTGGGTCAGCTGGGAGGTCGTCAGACCTTCCTTGTCGAGCAGTGTCAGGCCGACCGTGCTCTGCGTCGGCAGACCGGCCTCGGCCGAGGCCAACCGCTCCTGGTCGACGTCGTTCTGCGGCACGAGGATCGTCGACCCGCCGTCCTGCAGTTGGTACGGAACGTGGTCGGCCGTGAGCTTCTGGGTGATCGCCCCGGCGTCCTGGGCCGACAGGTTGGTGAACAGCGGGGCGTACGTCGGCTTGCCCGAGAGCAGCATGAAGACGATGCCGATGACCAACGCGCCGAGCACGGCGGCGATGGTGACGGCCTTCTGCCCAGGGGTGAACCCGGCGGCGAACCGGCGGGCGCTCTCCTTGACCCTTGCGAACTCGGCGGCGGGGACCAGGGCCATCGGTCGATCAGAGCGTCATGTCGGCGATCGACGTGTACGCGGCCAGGCCCTTGTCCATGAGCGACGTCGTCACCTGCGTGTCGAGCGACGCCTCGGACGCGGCGATCATCGTGTCGGTCAGGCTGCCCTGGCCGGCCGCCGCCTGGGCCTCGTCGGCCGCCGCGGTGTTCTGGGCCTGCTGGACCGAGTCGAGGGCGTTGCCGAGCACTGTGGCGAAGCTGTCGTCGGTGGGGGACGTCTCGGTCGTCGACGTCGCCGCGGTCGGCGGCGGCGTGGCCGGCAGCGGGGAGATGGGCGGGATCGGCGGGATCGGCACGATCAGCTCCCGATGGCCAGTCCGGCCGCATACGCCGTCTGCGCCCGCTGCATGACGACGGTGTCGGCCTGGTAGTTCTCCTGGGCTTCGATCATCCCGGTGAGCTGGTCGGACATCGAGACGTCCGGCAGCTTGACCTCCCCTTGGGCGTTGGCCAGCGGGCTTCCCGGCTCGTAGCTGACGACGCCTGTCGTGTCGCCGAGCTCGATGGACGGGACCGCCACCCCCTGGGCCGGTGTGCCCGGCGCCAAGTTGCCGGCGGGCGCGAGGATCGGCGTCTGCTCGGCGTAGGCCGGCTGTGTCATCGAGACGGCGTCGTCCATGTTGGCGATGTTGCCGGCCGACGTGTCGATCCACGTCTGCATGGCGTCGGCGCCGGACGCGGCGATGGGCAAGACTCCGAACATGCTCACGTGTAGCTCCCTCCGGACGCGCCCTGGACGAGACGGAACTGGGCGTTGATCGACTCGCTCAGGGCTTGGTACTGCAGAGTCGACTGCTCTGCCTCGGTCAGCTCGGACGCCAGGTCGACGTTGTTGCCGTCGGTCCCCGCGGCGCTGACCGACGGCACCTGGCTGATCGACGCCGTCTCGCTGCCGCCGGCGTCGATCGCCTGGGACAGGCTCTGCTGGAACGTCGTCTCGGTGTCGGTGTAGTTCGGCGTGTCGAGGTTGGCGAGGTTGTTGGCCACCGACGTCTGTTGCTGCTGCACGCCGTCCAGCGCGAACTGCAGGACATCGACGATCTGGCCGTCCACTGGCGCACCCTCCGGACATCTGTACCGGCACGCGACGCGCGCACCGTCCCTGGGCCCGTCCTGGGCGACGTCAGCGGCCGATCCCTCGAGCTGCCGGGAGTCTCATCGGACGCTCGCCGGTCGGCCTTGAGCGATTCTCCCGTTCCGCACGCGCCGCCCCATTAGGCGGGCTCACGCGCCGCCCCATTAGGCGGGCTCACGCGCCGCCCCATTAGGCGGGCTCACGCGCCGCCCCATTAGGCGGGCTCACGCCCGACGGTCGACGAAGCAGGCCACCGACGACGGCCGGGGCGTCGTGCCGCGGCGCAACAGCGCACCGAGGACGGCCTGCCGGGCGCCCATGGCGTCCTCGACGTCACGCTGGGCCGCCAGCACCGCCGCCGCCCGCGAGCGCAGGCGGGCCGGCACCGGCCCGAGGTCGTCGGGCAGGCGGTAGGCCGGTGGGAACGGGCCCTCGCCGCTGACCGCGGCCCACCAACAACTCAGCCGTCGTTCCATCTCGACGAGCACGTCGTCCCACGAGCCGGCCGGGCTCGTCCGGCGGCCGGCGGCGTCAGCCAACGGGCACCGTGCCGGCGAGGGCGGCGGCGTTCGCCTCGGTGATCCGCGTGACGATGTCGATGCAGGCCGGCAGGAGGGTCCGGTCCTTCTGCAGGTTGGCGGTCACCAACCGCTGGTGGACGAACGCGTAGACGGACCGCAACGACGCCGCGCCGGTCCACCCGTCGTCGAGGCCGTCGCGCAGGACCAGGACGATCTGCTGGGCGTGGACGAGACCGTCGTTGACGACCTTGAGGTCACCGGCCCCGAACCCGTCGTCGGCCATCCGCAGGTCGTGCCCCAGCCGGGCGAACAGCATGAGGAGCCGCTGCTCCGGTGACGCCGTCTCGACCTGGTCGGCCAGGTAGCGGCGGCGCAACGCCTCGGCCCGCTCGGCGCCGGCGACCGCCGCGACATCGGCGGCGGTCGTCACAGGTCGGCGATCTGGCTGGAGAGCTGAGCGCTCTCGTTCTTCAGGGTCCCGAGGTTCGTCTCCATCGTCGCGAACTCCTGCTCGAGGACGGCCTGCTGGGAGCTCTCGAGCTTCTCCAACATGGCGATCTGCGAGTTGAGCCCTGTGGCCTCGGCGTTCAGGGTGTTGATGGCGTTCGTGATCGAGCCGGACGACGCGTCGGTGGCGCCGTTCATCGCCGAGACGAGCTGCTGGGCCACCCCGGGGCGGTAGCTGATCGTGCCGAGATCGGTTGTCGCGCTGATCCCGGTGGCGTTGACGAGCACCGAGAAGCCGGCCAGCGTCGGGTCCTCGGCGGGGGCGGACAGGACCTGCCCGGTGCCGGTCGCGGCGACCCCGTTGATCGTCCCGGCCACGTCGGTGCCGGCGAAGGTCACCGGCTGGCCGACTGTCGGGCCGGCCAGCCCGGTCGTGCCGGCCCCGCCGGCGGTGGACGTGACCTCGAACGCCTGGGCGCTGCCGTAGCCGTTGCTCGTCACCTGGAGCTGCGTGCCTCCGGCGACCAACTGGGCCGTGACTGTCAGGCCGGCCGCCGCGAAGACCTGGTTCAGCCCGGTCTCGACCGATGCCAAGCTCTCGCCGGTCGACGTGCTGTAGCCGACGGAGGTCCCGTTCTGCTCGAACGTCAGCGTCTCGGCCGTCCCGATCGTCCCGCCACCGACGACCGCGCCGGTGTCCGTCGCCTGGGTCGCCGAGTGGCTGACGGTCACGTCGTAGCTGCCGGTCTGGGTTTGGTTGGCCGCGTAGACCAGGCTGACCTCGCCGGCCTGGCCGGCCGCGGACGGCGTGAACGTCGCCCCCTGCGTGAAGAGGGCGGCCACCGCCTTCGGGTTGGCGGCGTAGGCCGACTCGAACGCGTCCTGGTCGAAGCTGAGCGTGCCGTCCGAGTTCAAGGTGATGCCGACGTCGGCGGAGTCGCCGAGTGTCGACGTGCCCGAGACGCTGCCGACGATCGAGAGGATCTGCTGCTGGAGCCCGTTGACGACCGGCGATCCCATCAGCGGGCCCGCCTTCTTGGAGGCCTCGTTGTAGCCGGCGATCGTTGTGATGTCCGACAGGGCCTTGTTGGCCGCGCCCACGAGCGTCGAGACCTTGGCCGCCTCGCCCGATGCGTCCGGCGTCACCGTCACCGTGGCCTGGCCGGTGGACGCCACGGTGATGGCGGTGCCCGGGAGGAGGTTGCCGAACGTATCGCTCGACGAGCTGAGCGTGTAGCCGCTGGCGCCGCCGACCGAAACGGTCGCGTCCTGCGCCTCGGCGATCGTGTTGACGCGACCCAGCGGTGATCCGGCCAGCGCCTGCTGATCGATCGTCACTGCGCCGTTCTCACCGGTCTGGTTAGCCGAGACCTGCAAGATGTACTGGCCGGAGGCGAGCTGGACGGCCGCCGCGGTGGCCGCCAGGCCGGAGTTGTTGATGGCCGAGACGACCTGGGACAGGCTGCCGCTGCCGGTGGCGACGTTGGCCGCCTGGGCGGTCCCGGCGCCGACCAGCGAACCGGCGGCGTTCGGTCCGCCGGCGACCGTGGCGACGACGCTGCCGGTCGGCGCGGCCAACGTCACCGGCTGGCCGGGGTCGATCGACGACAGCGTCGTGTCCGTCCCGTCGACCGACACGATGGCGTCGGCGCCGGTGGCGGACTGGCCGGCCGACAGACCGAGCGTCGAGAGGGCGTCGCCGCCGGTCACGGTCAGCGACGCCTGGCTACCCTGCCGGGCCGATGCCAGCTGCAGGGCGCCGGTGGGGCCGATCGAGGCCTGCACCGGCGCCCCGGCGGCGGTGGCCGCGGCATTGAGCGCGGCCACCAGCTGCGTCGGGCTGTCAGCGCTGCCCGGCGCCAGGGTCAGCGTGTAGGCCGAACCGTCGACGGTCACGGCGACGGTGTCGTTCGTCCCGGCCACGATGGCCGTCGATGTGGCCGGCGCGGCCTGACCGGTGACGGTTGCCGCGGCCGACGCCTGCGTCACGGTGACGGTGTGCGAGCCGATCGCCAGGCCGGGGTCGGCGCTCAGGCCACTGAAACCGAGCGCAGCCGCGCCGGTCGACACCAGGAGGGCCGGCGACGTCGTGACGATCTGACCCTCCGACGACACGCCGGACGACGAAGCCAGGACGTTGGCCTGGGCCAGTTGGTTGACGGTGAAGGTGAGCGAGCCGGTCTGCGCGCCGGCGGCAGCTGTCGCGGTGGCCACGTCGGAATTGGACGTCGTGGCCGTGGCCAGGTTCCACGACGACTGGGTCGCCAATGCCTCGGCGGCTGTCTGCACTGCCTGGAAGTCGTTGTTCAGCAGCCGGTAGTCGTCCGCCTGGGCGGTCTCGGTGGCCTGCTGTTCCTGGGCGCTGGTGATCGGCGCCTGGTAGCCCTGGAGCAGCGCCTGGATCACCGCAGTGGTGTTGATGCCCGAGACGAGCCCGTTGACGACGATCTGGTTCCCGTTGGCGCCGTTGACACTGGCCAGTGTCATCTCACCACCGCCTCTCTGCTCCGTGTCCCACCGGGGCGGCCGAGCCGGCCCCGCATTGCCTGGGGAAGGTGGCCGGGCCGCCCCGGCCCCGGAGCCGACAAGGAGAAGAGAAGAAGTGGACGCCGGGGCCGGGACGAACCCGACGGATCATCAGACGAGCTTGAGGACCAACTGCGGTGCCTGCTGGGCCTGGGCCAGCATGGCGACCCCGGTCTGCTCGAGGATCTGGTCGGTCGAGAACGAGGTCATCTCCTGAGCCATGTTCACGTCGACGAGCTGGCTGTCGGCGGCCGAGAGGTTCTGCTGCCCGACCGTCAGGTTCGCCACGATGGCCTGCAGCTCGTTCTGCACCGCACCCACCGACGCCTCGATGCTGTCGACCGACGAGATCGCGCTTTGCACTGCGGTCACCGCGGCCTGCGCCGACGCGGCCGAGCCGACGCCGACGACGCCGGAGGTCACGCCCAGCGAGCCGGCTGTGGCCGCGGCGATGGACAGACCGATCTGCTGGTTCGACAGGTCGAACGCCCCGACCTGCAGCGTCTGGTTCGAGAACGAACCGTCGAGCAGGGTGGTCTGGCCGAAGCTGGTCGTGCCGGCGATCTGGTTGATGTCGGACTGCAGCGCGGCGAACTCCTGCTGGTTAGCGGCCAGCGACGTGGCGTCGTTGGTCGCGCCGTTCGCCGAGGAGAGCGCCAGCTGGTCCATCGTCTGCAAGATGGACGAGATCTGGTTGAGCGCTCCCGACGCGGTCTGGATCAACGAGACACCGTCCTGGGCGTTGGCGATGGCCGTCGAGTAACCGTTGGCCTGCGACTCCAACGCCTGGCTGGTGACGTACTGGGCCGGGCCGTCCGCCGCTGTTTGGACCTGGAGGCCCGACGACAGCTCCCGGATGGCCGAGGCCATCTTGCTGTTGGTGGCATTGAGGTCGTTCAGCGCTGTGATGGCTGAAAGGTTCGTGTCGACCACGAGAGAAGACATCCGTATCCTCCGTTCGTTGAGCTGCACATCCATGTGCAGCTGGTTCCTGGGTACTGCCTCCGCCGGTGGCGACGTGCCGCCGGTCGGTGGCCCGCCGTCCTGACGAGCCGGGGTTGCTATCGGCTGCCGGCCCGTCCGACTTGAGCGCCCGTTCGGGGTCGAGCTCTCGGCTTGAGCTGCGGCCGGTTCCTGCCGATGGGTTCCTCCGGAGGCGCGCGGACGGCCGGGCGCCCGGATCGATTGGGGGACCGCCCGACATGCCACGCCGACCGGTCACCATCGCGGTCCTGGCCGGCGCCGACCGGCGAGCCACCCGGGCCTTCCTCGACGTCCTCGGTGAGACGCTGGCCCCGGCGGACGACGTCGTGCTCGTCGGCCCCGGTCGCTCCCCGGCCGACCCCGGCAGCTGGCGGGTACGAGGCTCCCGTCGGCTGAGCCGGCCGACCACCCGGCCGGCGACCCACGACGTCATCGTCGTCGTCGACGAGCGCACCGTGCCGACTACCGGTTGGGCCGACGGGCTAGTCGCGGCCATCGGCGACCCCGACGTCGCCGCGGCCGCCGCCCGCACGAACATCGCCGCGGGGAACGAACTGCTCGTCGGCATCCCGTACCGGCCGTACGAGCCGGACGTCCACCGGTCGTTCGCCCGCCGGCTCGTCGCCGGTCGGGCCGGCGCGGTCAGCCCGGTCGAGCGGCTGGCCGGGCCGTCGCTCGCTGTCCGCCGATCGCTCGTCGACGGTGCCGGCGGGCTCGCCCGGGCGTTGGCCGGCCCCGATCCCGTCGCCGCGCTGGCCGACCGGGCCCGGACCGACGGCCGGCTCGTCGTCGCCGAGAGCTCGTACCTGCACCACGGCGGCGGGACGCCGCCCACGGACTGCAGTGGCGGGACGCCGCTTAGAGAGAACAGTGGCGGGACGCCGTTCGTCTCGGCGTGCCTCATCGTGCGCGACGAGCACGACAACCTGCCGCGCTGCCTGGCCTCGCTCGGGACGATGGCCGACGAGATCGTCGTCTACGACACCGGCTCCGTCGACGATACGGTCGAGATCGCCCGGACAGCCGGCGCGGTGGTCGTGGAAGGGTACTGGGACGACGACTTCGCTCGGGCCCGCAACGAGGCGCTCGACCGCTGTCGCGGTCAGTGGATCCTCTGGCTGGACGCCGACGAAGCGCTGATCTGTCCGGACCCGGTGGGGCTGCGGACCCAACTGGCGACCGCCTCGTCGGACGTCGAGGGGTACCTCGTCCACGTCGACAACCTGCGCGGCACGGAGGCGGCGACGACGCTGACCCATCCGGCCTGCCGGCTCTTCCGACGGGCCTGCGGGCACTGGATCGGCCGGCTCCACGAACAGGTCGGCGCCCGGGTGGGCACGGTCGAGCTGGCGCTGTCGGTCCTCGAAGAAGCCCGCATCACCCACTGGGGCTATCTGCAGTCGGCGGTCGCCGGGCGGGCGAAGGGGAGCCGGAACATCCGCGGCGCGTTCGCCGACCTCGCCGGCGACTCCGACCTCGACCAGGCCACCCGCCTGCTCAGCCTCGGCCGGTCACACCTGCTCGCCCACCACCACGAGGAAGGCATCGATCTCTGCCGGTTGGCCGCGGCGACCGAGGGCGCCAAGCCGGCGACCGTGCGGCTGGCGTTGCGAGCAGTCGTCGAGGGCCTGCTCGCGCTCGACCGGCCCGACGAGGCCCTGGTCGAGATCGACCGGCTGCGCCGGGCGACGGCCGTCCCGACCCTGGCCGACGTCCTCGAAGGTCATGCCCGGGTGGCGCTGGAGCAGTTCGCCGACGCGCTGACCGCGTTCGACCGGGTGACCGGCGGGCTCGACGACGACGGGTTCGAGTACGAGCCGCACTTCGTCGCCGCCGGCCGGGCTCAGGCGCTGGCCGGCCTCGGCCGCCACGGCGAGGCGGCGGACACCCTGCTCGACTCCCTCCGGACCCAGGGTGGAATGGATGCCCATGTCGGGCTGCTGATCGACAGCCTCGAACGGTCGAACCGGCCGCTGTCGGAGATGGTCGCCGCGGTGCCGCTCGACCGGTTGACCGCGTTCTGCCCCCAGCTCCTGCAGATCCGGGCCGACCCGGCCGACCGGGCGCTCGACGCGTGGTTCGAGGCCGTCGGGGGCGAGCGAGTCGTGCTGGCGACGGCCGCGTCGGTCGCCCTCGGCCTGCCGATCGAACGCCAGCTCGTCTGGTCGGCCCGGCTCCGGGCGGATGGCCTGCCCGGTCCGTGCCCGCTGGTCGGCGCGACGATCGACCGGTCCCGGAGCCCCCGAGAGCGGCTCCTGGCCGCGACCGTCGCCGCCGGCTCGTTCGCCGACCGGCGCGCCCGCCAGACGTTCGGGGCGAACGCCGTCTCCCTGCCACCAGCGCAACGAGCCCAGCTCTACTCAGAGGTCGGCGCGATCGCGCCGGCGCTGCTGCCGGTTTTCGACGTTCTCGCCCCGAGACCGGCGAACGACGAGCCGCCGGTGGCAGCCAGCCGACCCGGGGCACCGGGGGTGCCCGGCGCCGGCGGCCGGCAGGTGCTGGTCGTCGACCGTCAGGTGTCGAACATCCGGACCCTGGCCGTCGCCCGCCTCCTGCGCCGGTCAGGGCACGACGTGACCGTCGTCCACCCACAGCCCGCCGCCCAGACCGAAGAGCTCCTCGCCGCCGACGGCATCGTCGTCCACGGTTGGACGGACCACGAGACCGCGGGCCCGTGGCGGGCCGGCGAAGCCGACGACGGCTGGCGGGGCCCGGGCGGGGCCCGGCTGGCGCGGCTGTGCGCCGAGCACCGGTTCGACACGGTCGTGCTCGCCGCCGCGGCGACCGCCGCTGCGCCCGACGTCCGCCGCCTCCTCCCCGCCGCCCACCTCGTGGTCGACGCCGACGCCGACGATCCGGACGGGCCGGTCGGGGCCGTCGGGGCGGTCGGGGCGGTCGGGGCGGTCGGGCACCCCGACCTGGTGCTGAGGGCCATCAGCACCGGGCCGGCCGAAGGGAACGGGCGGGTGTCGACGGCCGTCGCGTCGGCCCCGTCGCTGTTCCCGGCTGGACCGGTCGTCCCGCTGGCGTGCCGGGCCGGCGTCTGCGTCGTCGGCGACTTCCGGCGGGCGACGTCGTCCGAACGTGAGCGCTGGGAGCGGGTGACCTCGCCGGCGCTGGCGACCGCATTGGGGACGACGTCGATCGCCGTCGTCGGTGACGACCCCCGGCGCCAGATGGCCGCTGCGCTGCCACTGGCCGTGCCGGTCGGACCGGTCGGTGATCCGACCCCGTGGCTCCGGACGGCCCGGGCGGTCGTCGTGGCCGTCACCGCGGGCGCCGAGCACTGGCTGTCGGCCGCCGCGCTCTCCGGCACGCCGGCGCTGCTCGTGCCGGACGACGCCGACGAGGCCGACCGGCTGGCCCGGGCGGTCGCAGCCTTGGCCGAGCTGGACGAGCTCTGGTCCCACATGGCCCCGCCGGTGACGACCGTGCCGGACGACGGCCCGTCGGCTCGGAACGAGCGACCGGGAAAGACGACCGGGGACCCGCTGGCCGGGCTGCCGGCGCCGTGGCGCCGTGGCCGGTCCGACGGCGTCCCGCCCGGCAGCCGCCCGACGGTCCACTGGGTCGGCGACGTCTTCGCCCACCACAGCCTGGCCCACGCCAACCGGGAGATCGTCCGGCGCCTGACCGCCGACGCGACCGCCCTCGACGTCGTCGCCAGTACCGGCGAGCGACCGCCGTACCCGGTCGACACGGTCGACGAGCTCGACGGCGTCACCGTGCGCCCGACCGCCGGTCCGGCTGACCGTGCCCAGGCGGTCGCGGCGATCGAGGTCCGCCACCAGTGGCCGCCCGACCTCTCCCCGCCGGCGAACGGCCGGCTCGTCCTCATGCAGCCGTGGGAGTTCGGCGAGCTGCCGGCCGAGTGGGTCGGCCCGATCCGCGACGTCGTCGACGAGCTGTGGGTGCCGACGACGTGGGGCCGCGATTGCGCGGTGGCCAGCGGCGTCCCGGCCGGCCGGGTCCACGTCGTCCCGTACGGGGTCGACGTCGATCGGTTCCGGCCCGACGGCCCGAAGTTCGCGCTGGGGACGACGAAGCGGACGCGGCTCCTCTTCGTCGGCGGCTGCATCGAGCGCAAGGGCATCGATATCCTCCTCGAGACGTACCTCGGCGCGTTCGGCGCGGCCGACGACGTCTGTCTCGTCGTCAAGCCGTTCGGCTCGGACGGCGTCTACCGGACCTCGACGCTCGAGGCCGACGTCCGGCGCGCCGCGGCCGGGGGCGGCGCCGCGGTCGAGGTGGTCGACGGCGACCTCACCGGCCCGGAGATGGCCGACCTGTTCCGGAGCTGCGACGCGCTCGTCCACCCGTACCGCGGCGAGGGGTTCGGCCTGCCGATCGCCGAGGCGATGGCTTCGGGGCTGCCGGTCGTCGTGCCCGACGACGGCCCGTGCCTCGACTTCTGCGACGACCGCACCGGCTGGCTCGTACCGGCCCGGCGCGTCCGGATCGCCCCGACCGAGTGGACGCCGACGGCCGGCGGCTCGTGGTGGTCGGAGACGAGCCGCCTCGGGCTGGTCGCCGCCCTCCGCCAGGTCGTCGCCGACCCCGACGGGCGGCGACGACGGGGCGATGCCGGGCGGGAGCGCATCGTCACCGGGTTCACGTGGGAACGGACGGTCGCCACCGTCGCCGCACGCCTGGCGGCGCTGACCGGCGTGATGTCGGACGGGGCGATCGGCGAGACGATCGAGCGAGAGGAGGTGCTGGCATGACGGACGAGCAGCCGTCGATCTCGGTGGTCGTGGCGGTCGGTCCGCCGACGCCGGCCCCGCCGCCGGCCCTGGCCGGGCTGGCCCGGGCGGTGACGGCGCGGACGGACGCGGAGCTGGTCGTCGTCGACGACGGCACGACGGCCGCGGTCCGGGCTGAGCTGACCCGGTTGACCGGCCCGGTCCGGATCGTCCACCGGCTGCTGGCCACCGGGACCGGCGAGGCCCTCGCCACCGGGGCCGGTCTGGCCGTCGGCCGGTTGCTCGTGCTGGCCGACCCCCGAGCGGCCCTGCCCGACGGCTGGCTCGACGCGGCCGTCGCCCCGTTCGCCGATGATCCCGGGATCGGCCTCGTCGAGCCGGAGGTCGTGGCGTCGGCGTCGTCGGTGGTGGCCGTCCGCCGACTGGCCCTCGATTCGGTCGGCGGGCCACGGGCGCTGGCCGGTGACCACCCCGGCGCCCCGGCCGAGAGCACTGGCGGAAACGCCCGGGACGCAACTGGGCATCGGGCGGACAGCCCGCTCGTCCCGCCGCCGACGAGGGCCGCCCTGGCGGCGGCCGGCTGGCGGTCGGCTCCCATCCCTGGTTGGCGCGTCGACCGGGTCGCCGCGCCCGGGTCGTGGTCGTCGGTCGTCCGGGCCGACCCGCTCGACTGGACGCCGCCGTACCTGCCGCGGTCGGTGCGCCGAGGGCTCAACGTCGTCGGTCTGCTCGACGCGGCCTGCGGCGTCGGCGACGCCGGGCGGCGTTACCTGGCCGCCGCCGGCGGTGCCGGGATCGACACGGCGCCGTTCAGTTATCGCCGCCACGGATCGCCGGTCGTCGCCGACGCGCCCGCGTCGGCCGACCGGCTTACCTACGACACGAACCTCCTCGTCCTCAACGCCGACCTGCTCCCGTCGTTCGCGACGGCGGCCGGAGCCGAGCTGTGGCTCGGCCGCTACACCGTCGGCATCTGGTTCTGGGAGCTCGAGGAGCTCCCGACCCGCCACGTCCCCGCGTTCGCCTACGTCCACGAGCTGTGGGCACCGAGCGCGTTCATCCGCGACGCGCTGGCCCGCCGGACGGACAAGCCGGTCGTCACGGTCCCCCTCCCCGTCCCCCACCGCACCGGGCACCCCGGCCGCTCCCGCGGCCAGCTCGGGCTGCCCGAGGCGTTCACGTTCCTCGCCATGTTCGACTTCGGCTCGGTGGCCGCCCGCAAGAACGGCCTCGGCGTGGTCCGGGCCTTCTGCGACGCCTTCGGGCCCGGTGAGGGCCCGGTCCTCGTGCTGAAGGTCTTGAACGCCGACTGGGACCCGGCCGGCTGGCGAGCGCTGCAGGACGCGGTCGGTGGGCGGCGCGATGTCGTGCTGCTCGACGGCTACCTCACCGACGACGAGGTGTCCGACCTCGTCGGGCACGCCGACTGCACCGTCTCGCTCCACCGGGCCGAGGGGTTCGGGCTCACGCCGGCCGAAGCGATGGCCTGGGGACGGCCGGTCGTCGCCACCGGGTACTCGGGCAACCTCGATTTCATGACCGCAAAGAACAGCTACCTCGTCCCGTTCGATCGCGGGCGGGTGCCGACCGGCCTCGAGCGCGTCTATCCGGCCGGGACGACGTGGGCGGAGCCGCGCCACGACAATGCCGTCCGGCTGTTGCGTCACGTCTGGACGCACCCCGACGAAGCCGCCGCCCGCGGTCGGCTCGCCCAACGAGACATCCGCCGCACCCACGGCCCGGCGGTCGCCGGCGCGGCGATCCGCCGCCGGCTGGCCGAGATCGACGGCCGGCTCGGCCGAGCTCGACGAACGCCCGCCCTCGTCCCCGCGCTCGGGAGGTGACCACGATGGTCGACGTCATGCACACCCGGTTCCACGTTCCCGAGCTGGCCGAGCAGCACCGCCAGCGTCGTGACGACGTCATCCGCCGCCTCCGGGCCCAGTACCGCTGGGACGACGTCCCCTGCGTCCTGTGCGGGCCGGCGGCGGAGACGTCCTACGCGACGACGGTGGACGGCATCGACCTGCGGACCTGCGACGAGTGCGGACATCTCTTCGTCAGCCCGCGCCTGCCCGAGGCGGCGGTCGCCGACCTCTACGGGCAGGCGTACTGGACCGACTACTGCCTCGGCATCGGCTCGCCGACGCTCGCCGAACGGACCGAGTACGACTATCGAAACGGGTTCGGCAAGCTCCAGCGTGACGTGCTCCCGTTCACGTCGGCCGGCCGGCTCCTCGACGTCGGCGCGTCGAACGGCGGGACCGTTCGAGCCGCCCGTGACCTCGGGTTCGCCGCCCAGGGCGTCGAACCGTCGGCCGACATCTGCGAGGCCGCCAAGGAGGCCCACGGCATCGAGCTCTACTGTGGCGACCTCCGCGACCTCGGGCTGGCCGCCGGCAGCTTCGACGTCGTCCTCCTGCACGACGTCGTTGAGCACCTCTTCGAGCCACTGGCCGTGCTCGAAGAGTGCCGGCGGGTGCTGGCCGACGGTGGGGTCCTGGTGGCCGAGACGCCGACCACCGACGCCCTCACCTACATCGCCGACGGCGACGACTGGGAATGCATGAGCCCGCTCGAGCACGTCCACCTCTTCAGCGAGGAGAACCTGGCCCGGCTGGTCCGCCGGGCGGGGTTCCGCATCGCCGACCTGTACTGCCCACACGAGGACAACGTCGTGATCGTCGGGAGGCCAGCGTGATCAGGAGCGTCTGCATCGTCAGTCGCGAGTACCCGCCGGAGACGGCCGACGGCGGTATCGGCCGCATGTCGGAGATGACCGCTCGCGGCCTCGTCGACCACGGCGTCGCGGTCCACGTCATCTCGCTCGACCGGACCGGCCAAGGCCGACGCGTCCTCCAGGACGGCGTCGCGGTCTACCGCCTGCCGATGCCCGCCGGCGCCCCGGCCGGCCACCCCGAGATCGAACAGGGCCTGTGGGCGGCGGCGGTCGCCAACTTCTACCAAGCCCTCGACGCCTCCGTCGGTTTCGACGCCATCTGGGCGCCGGACTACTTCGCCGAGTCGATGGCCATCCAACCCGGGCCCGGGACCGTGCTGGCCGTCCAGCTCCACGCCACCCGGGCCGTCGTGCATCCCGACCGTTGCGACCGCCGACGCGACCCGGCGTTCACCGCGGCGGCCGACATGGAGCAGTTGGCGATCGGGCGGGCCGACGTTCTCGTCGCCCCCACCCAGCTCGTCGCGGCCGAGACGGCCGATCGGTCCGACACGCTGCCCCCGGTCGCCGTGCTGGCCCCGCCGCTCGACAGCTCCCGGTTCACCGCCCGTACCCACGTCGGTCCCCACCAGCTCGAGCTCGTCTTCGTCGGTCGGCTCGAGCCGAACAAGCGGCCGGAGCTGGCGGTGCACACGGTGGCCGAGCTGGCACGGCGCGGCGTCGACGCCCGCGTCACCCTCGTCGGGCGCGACACGCCGACCGGACCGGCCGGCCGGTCGTACCGGCGGGCCGTCCTGCTCCCGCTGATGGACGAGCTCGGGCTCGGGTTCGACCAGGTCCGCTTCGTCGAACAGCTCGACCTCGACGGTGTCGCCCGCCATCTCGCCGCCGCCGACGCCGCCGTCCTGCCCTCCCGCTTCGAGAACTTCCATACCGCGGCGGCCGAGGCGCTGGCCGCCGCGGTGCCGGTCGTCTGCGGCGACCGCTGCGGGCTCCGGCACTGGCTGACCCCCGACGACGGGCTCTTCCCCGTCCCCGGCGGCGACGCCTCTGCTTTCGCCCGGATGGCCGCCGATCGACTGGCCGACCCGGTCGCGCTCGGCGAAGCCGGCCGGCGCGGCGCGGCGCGTGTCCGCCAGCTCTTCGACCCTTCGGCCGCCGTCACCCGCCAGCTCGAGCTGCTGGCCGACGTCCGGTCCGACCGGCTGGTGGGCGGGCGCGGATCGATCGCCGGCCCGGGGGCCGAGCGTCGGTACGGCCGCGCCCAGCGGCCGTCGCCGAAGCTCGGGGTCGTCGTCCTCGCCCACAACGCGCTCGGCTATACGAAGCGCTGCATCACCAGCCTCCTCCACCACACGACCGTCCCGCTGCGGCTGGTCGTCGTCGACAACGCGTCGACCGACGACACCGCCGGTTGGCTCACCGGCCTCACCGACGACCGCCTCCGACCGGTCCTGCTGCCCGAGAACCGGGGCGTGCCCGGCGGCCGCAACGTCGGCCTCGACCATCTCGACGGCGACGAGGACTGGATCGTCTTCCTCGACAACGACACCGAGGTGCTCGCCGACTGGTGGGCGCCGTATGTCGGCGCGCTCGACGGCGATCCCGACGCGGGCATCGCCGGCGAGGACGGCGTACGGGTGACGTGGGGACCCGATGGGCGCGAGCTCCACCCGGTCGTCGGCGACGGTCCTCAACCGTGCGACGTCGCCGTCGGGTTCTGCCTCTTCCTGCGACCTGAAACCGTCGCCCGTGTCGGCCGGTTCGACGAGAGCCTCGGCCTCTTCTGGCACGACGACGACGACTACGCCATGCGGGCCGCCCGCATCGGCGAACGGGTGCTGCGGCTGCGGGCCGGCAAGGTGCTGCACTTCGAGCACCGCTCGTCGGTCACCGTCGCCGGCATCTGGGACGGCCCTTCCGCCCCGGCCGCGATGTCCGCCGACAACCAGCGGTACGTCGCGGCCAAGGTCGCCCGCCAACGGCCCACGCCGACCAGCCGCTTCCTCGTGCTCGCCCACGCCGACGAGGTGCTCGGCGACCCGAGCGTGCTGGCGACGTACGGGAAGGCGTTCACCGTCGACGACGACGCGTCCCTCGTCGTCTACGGCCCCTCCGTCGATCCGTCCGAGTTCGAGCCGGCGCTGCGCGCCGTCGCCGACCGGGCCGGGATCGACGTCGAGCACGGTCCCCAGGTCGCTGCCATCCTGCCGCCCACCGCGTCGCCGGACACCGATCGCGAGATCGCCGACCAGGTCTACGCGGTCCTCTCCGGCCGGCGCCAACGCGGGCCGTTCGCCCACCTCGCCGTCGTCCGTCCCGACGATCCCGACGGCCTACGCCTGCTGGCGGCCCGGGCCTGGCGGGCTCGTCCGGTCATGGCCGACCGAGCCACCCCGGCGATGGTCACCACCGCCTGACCTGGGAAGACGGTCGGACCGGGCAGGCTGGTCGGCCGGGCTCAAGGTCTCGTGGCGACCGGCCGATACCAAGAGAGCGCGCGCCAGGACGGCGGGCCTGCAGCACCGGCCACGGAACGGCCGGGAACCGGTCGGTCCACGTGTCGAGGCAGCGCATGAACCTGAAGCAGCGGATGGGGCTGTTCGGCGTCCCCGCGATCGTCATCGGCATCGTCGTGATGCTCGTCGTCCCGATGCCGACCTTCCTGCTCGACATCCTGATCACGCTGAACATGTCGGCGGCCCTCATCGTCCTGCTCACGACGATGCACGTCCGGCGGGCGATGGACTTCTCGGTCTTCCCGGCGTTGCTGCTCGTCGCCACGATGTTCCGGCTCGCGCTGAACGTGAGCGTGACCCGGCTCGTGCTCCTCCACGGCTACGCCGGATCGGTCGTCCAGAGCTTCGGCTCGTTTGTCGTCGGTGGCTCGATCATCGTCGGAATCGTCGTCTTCTTGATCTTGATCGTCATCCAGTTCGTCGTCGTCACGAGCGGCGCCGGTCGGGTGTCGGAGGTGGCCGCCCGGTTCTCCCTCGACGCCATGGCCCCCAAGCTGGTCGCCATCGACGGTGAGCTGAACAGCGGGCTGATCGACGAGGCCGAGGCCCGGCGGCGGCGCAAGGAGATCGACGCGACGTCCGAGTTCTACGGAAACATGGACGGAGCCAGCAAGTTCGTCCGAGGGGACGCCATCGCCGCCCTGGTCATCACGTTCATCAACCTGATCGGCGGCTTCGCCATCGGCGTCCTCCAGCAGCACATGTCGGTCTCGGCCGCCATCCACACGTACAGCATCTTGTCGATCGGCGACGGGCTCGTCTCCCAGATCCCGGCCCTGCTGCTCTCGATCTCGACCGGCCTGATCGTCACCCGCGGCGCGACCGACGAGGCCGACTTCGGGTCCGACGTCACGGCCCAGTTCGGCAATCAACCCCGCGCCATCCAGGTGGCGGGCGGGGCCATGCTCGTGCTCGCCCTCGTGCCCGGGCTCCCCCACATCCCGTTCCTGCTCGTCGGCGTCGTGCTGCTCCTCGTGTCCAGTCGGATCCGACGAACCCATGCCTCCGAGAATGAGAAGGAGCGGGCGGCGACCGACGCGGCGGCCAAGGACCCGGCCACCGCGGACACGCCCCTGGCGCTGGCCAACGAGATCCGGGTCGAGCCGCTGCAGCTCGAGATCGCCCCGAACCTGGCGCCGCTGGCCGACAAGACTCAGGGGGGCGATCTCCTCGACCGCATCCGTGGGCTCCGCCGCAAGCTCGCCTACGACAAGGGCATCCTCATCCCGAAGGTCCGAACCCGCGACAACATCGACCTGCCGCCGAGCACGTACGCCATCCGCGTCCACGGCGTCGAGGTCGCCCGGGGGCAGGCCCCCCCGGGCCGGATGCTGGCCATCGGCTCCGGCCTCGAGCTGCTGCCGGGCGAAGCGACGATCGAGCCGGTCTTCGGCCTGCCGGCGAAGTGGATTCCCGCCGAGGCCCGCCAGGAGGCGCTCGCCGCGGCCGGGATCACCGCCATCGACCGTTCGTCCGCCATCATCACCCACCTCGGCGAGATCGCCTCCTCCCACGCCGGCGAGCTCCTCTCCGTCCAACAGGTCCGCACGCTGCTCGACGCCCACAAGGCCACTGATCCCGTCGCCCTCGAGGAGATGACCGCCGCCCAGATCACGGTGACCGATCTCCACCGGGTGCTCGTGACCCTGCTCGACCAGGGCGTGCCCATCCTCGACCTCGTGCGGATCGTCGAAGCGATCACGGAGCGGGGACGGCAGACGAAGAACCCCGAGGCGATGACCGAGGCCGCCCGGGTGGCCCTCGGCCCGGCGATCACCGCCCTCCACACGAGGGACAAGAGGCTCGCCGTCATCACCCTCGACACGGCCTTCGAGCAGTCGCTGGCGAACACCGTCCGGCCGACCGACGACGGCTCGGTGCTGCCGATGGAGCCGGCAACGGCCGAGTATCTCGTCGCCGCTGTCCGCTCGTTGTTCGACGACGCCGGGCGAGCCGGCACCGAACCGGTGCTCGCCGTCGCCGCGCCCATCCGGCCGGCCCTGCAGCGGCTCTTCACCACGGCCGTCCCCCGGCTGGCCGTCATGTCCGTCAGCGAGATCGGTGCACACGTACAACTCGAGCGAATTGGGGTGGTGAGCGGTGTCGGCGCAGCAGCTGGTGTATGAGGGAACGGACCTCGAAGCGTTGATCCAGCAGGTGCTGGACCAACACGGACCGGCCAAGATCCGGCCGCCCGAACGGCGGCGCAAGGGTGGCTTCCTCGGGTTCTTCACCCGCGAGGTGTACACGATCGAGGTCGACACCGGCGACGGACCGGCCGTCGGCGCCGCGGCCGACCGCCGGGCCATCGACGGGCTGGCCATCGACGGGCTGGCCGCGCTGCTCGACGAGACCGAGGACGAGCTGGAGCTGTCGGCCGCGGCCTCGCCGCCGGCCGCTCCCCCGCCGGTCATCGTGTCGTCGGCGGCCGGGCCGGCAACGCCGCCGGTGGGGGCACCGCCGGCCGTGGCGTCGCCGGTGGCGGCGGACCGAGCGACGGCGACGCCCTTCGAGGGCCGGTCGTTCGACGAAGTGCTCACGGAAGTGGCCAGCTCGCTGGGCGAGGAGCCGGGCACCTACCGACCCGGGCCGGCGAAAGTTCGTCGGATCACTCCCGCCCGGCCGGCTCAGTCGACCGCGCCGGTCCGACCGCTGACCACGCCGACGGCCGAGCCGCCGGCGACCGAACCGCCGGTCGGGCCGTCGGCGTGGCCGAGCGCCCCGCCGGATCGCCGTACCGCGGCCTGGGCGACCGCCCAGTCGGGACTGCTGGCCATGGCCGGCTTTCCCGAATGGCTCCTCCCGATCACCACGGCTGACACCGCCGACGGCTTGGTTGCTGGCCTGCCGGCGGCGCGGTCGCTGGAGGACGCCTTCGCCGCAGTCCCGGCACCGAGAGCGCTGCCGAGAACGCCGGGCAGTCTGGTGGCCGTGGTCGGCGAAGGCCGGTCAGCCGGCCGGGTAGCCCGGTCGGTGGCGACGGAGCTCGGCGTCCGCCCGAACGAGATCGCCGTCGCCGCACCCGGCGGCGGGTCGCGGTCGTCGCGACCGGGCTACCGGGTGCGGACGCCGGGCGAGGCGTCCGACCTGTCGGCCGGCTGGCGTCGGGACAAGGTCGGTGTCGTCGTGGTCCACGCGTCGCCGACCGAGGCCGATCGACGCTGGGCCCGCGAGATGCTGCGGGCGATGCGGCCGTCGTGCGTCTGGGGTCTGGCTCGCGCCTCGACGAAACCCGAAGACGTCGAGCGCTGGGCGAACGACGTCGGCGGAGTCGACGCCCTGGTCGTCGACGAGGTGGCCGAGACCGTCACGCCGGCGGCCATCCTGTCGGTCGGCATCCCGGTGGCTCGGCTGGACGGCCAGCCGGCGACGCCAGAGCGCTGGGCCGACGTCGTCGCCGCCCTGGCGGCCGGACGATGACCAGCGCGACGAGCCGCGGGTCGTCGCTCGACCAGCTCCGCCCGGCCGGCGACGGCTGGTAGCGAGGCCGGTCCGACCGTGGGTGTCCGCCGTCCCGAGCTGGTCGTCGCGGCCGCGCTCGTGCTGTCGCTGCCGTTCCTGCCATCGGTGCTCGATGGCGCTCTCAGCCCGGCAGCCGGCATCGTCCGGTTCGCCATCGCGCTCGTCCTCTGCTGGGCATTGGCCGCCGTGGTCGAACGGGTCGTCGACATGTACGCCCGGCAGGCCCGGCAGGCCGAGATCACCCGGCTGCTCGACGAGGCCCGGACGCGGTTCGGCGTCTACGACCCCGGACCGGCCGCCGGTCCGCCGGCCGGCGGCGATCCGTCGCCCCCGGCCGCGGGACCGCCGAGAACCTGATCCGCCGCCGGGCCGCCGGGTACGGTTGGGCGCGGTCGGTTACCGACGGCTGATCGGTCGGCCAGCCGGCCGGCGTGGAGGGAGCGACGAATGCTGGTCCTGAACCGGCGCCCGGGCGAGTCGATCGTGGTCGAGGGCGGCATCCACGTGACGGTCTCGTCCGTCGTCGACCGCAAGGTGTACCTGCGCGTGACTGCACCCGGCCTCGACCAGCCGCTCCGGCTCTCGTCGGCGGCCGTCTCCGAAGAGGACGTCCGCGTCGAGGTCGGTTCGCCGACGTCGGTGCGGATCGGTCCCGACGAGGTACACGTCGACGTCGCCGGTGACGACGAACCGGCGGTGGCGGTCGACGCCATGCTGTCGGTCGTCCGCCGGATCGGCGAGTCGGTGACGATCGGCGACGGGTTGACGATCACGGTGGCCGCCATATCCAAGGGCAACCCCTGCCTGGTGATCACCGGACCGGCGATCGGCTTCTCCGTCACCGTCACGGTGCTCCGGACGATGGGCAGCTACGTCCGCGTCGGCATCGACGCCCCGTCCGACCGCCGCGTGTTCCGCAAGGAGCTCTGGGACGACGTAGCCGCCGCCAACCGGGCGGCCGCCGGCGACCTCACCGACGACCTGGCGGCGCTCGTCGGCGACCGACCGGAACCCGACCTGCCCGTCTAACCCGCCGGCGGGCGCGCCGTATCGTCTGGGCCGCCGAGCGGGCGGGCCGTGCCGGCGTCCACGGGCACCGCGGCGCCGTAGACCGCGTCCTGGAGGACGACCTGCGTCGCCCAACCGGTCCGCCGATTGACGACGATGGGGCCCATCAGGTTCACGACCGGGGTGGCGACGTCGCGGCGCCGGACGATGGCGAGGACGAGCGCGTCGGCGCCGTCGTCGAGCCCGAGCAGCTGGCGATCGGCGGCGGGGACCTCGACGACGTAGTCGGTGAACAGCCGGCCCGGTGGCACGACGACGAACTGCGGGCCGGCCTGGTCGAGCGACGTCATCGTCAGGTACGGCGCGTAGGCGTCACCGAGCGAGCGGAGCGCGAACCGGATCGACTCCTCCCAACCGATGATCGGTCGGACGAACACGAGGACGCGCTCGTCGGCGGCGTGATCGACGTCGTCGGTGGGCATCGGTTCGGCAGTGACGGCCGACTCGGTCACGTCGCCTCCTGGTCGTCGACGCGGCCGGTCACAGGTACGCGGCCAGCGAGTCGGTGTGCAGCTGCGAGGTCACGTAGAGGGCGGCTTGGTACGACGTCTGCTGGAGCTGCAGGTTGGTGATGGCCTGGGCCATGTTCACGTCCTGGGCGGCGCCGAGCTCCTGCTGCAACGCGGTGGTGGACGCGGTGGCCTGGGCGGCGAAGCCCTGCATCGCCTGCTCGTTGGCCCCGAGCGTGCCGGCGGCGGTCTCGACGGTCGAGATGGCGTTCTGCAGGGCGCCGAGCCCTGTGGTCGTCGCCGCCTGGATCGACGCCGCTGTCCCGGCCTTGAGGTCCTGGACGATCTGGGCCAGGACGCCGAGACTGCCGGGCACGGTGCTCAGCAGGCCGGTCGTGCCGGCGCCGAAGATGGTCGGGCCGGTGACCGAGACCGCGACCTGGCTGCCCGGCGCGACCGTCCGGGTCGGCGATGTCCCGGCGCCGAGGTATGTGCCGGCCGACGAGTAGGCCTGGGTGGCGTTGCCGGTACCGGCAAAGATGGCCTGGCCGGCGTACTGGGTGTTGGCCAGGTTAACGAGCTGCTTGAGAGCGCTTGTGATGGCATCGGAGATGCCGGCCACCGTCGACGGGGTGCCGGACAGGTTGGAGCCGCTGATGCTCTCGACTGTGCTCTGGACCTTCTGCAGCACGGAGAGGACGGAGCCGACCGTCGAGTTGGCCAGCGACAGCCAGCTCACCCCGTCCTGCGCGTTCGACTCGTACTGGTTGGCCCGGACGACGCCCGATTGCAGCTGGAGGATGTTGGCCACCTGGGCCGGATCGTCCGACGGCGACGTCACGGCGTAGCCGGTCGAGATCTCGTTCTCGAGGGTGGCGATGGATGCCTGGTCGTTCGTCAGGTCGCCGACGAGTGCGCCGGACATCACGCCGGGCGTGACGATGACCGGTCCGGTGGCGCCGATGCTGCTCATGCGGTCCGCCTCCTCACACCGCTGTCAGGAGCGACTGGACGGTGGCGTCGACGACCGTCATGAGCTTGGCGGACGCCTCGTAGTTCTGCTGGAAGGTCACGAGGTTGGTCAGCTCCTGTGTCATGTTCACGCCGGACACGGCCTGCTGCGCCTGCTCGGCCTGATTGGCCACCGAGGTCTGGGCGTCGAGCTGGCTGTTGACGTTCTGGGTGTCGGCCCCGATGCTCTGGACGAGGGTCTGGTAGGCGGCGTCCGGGCCGGTCGTGACGGTGCCGAGCTCGGCCAGCACCTGGGCGTTGCCGCCGTCGTTGGCGGCGGCCGCGCCGGGAGTGCCCGACGCGGCGAGCAGCATCGGGTTGGCGACGACGGCCGGGTTGACAGCCAGGCCGGCGGCGCCGCTCCCGACGAACAGCGGGTCTGTGGCCCCCGACGTGCCGGCCGCGGTGTAGCCGGCGGCCAGCTGGCCGTTGACCGTGGACGCCAGGTCGTCGGCGACGGTGTCGAGCTGCTGGCGGTAGTCGGGCAGGTAGCGGTTGAGGGAGGAGAGCAGCCCAGCCATCGACCCGCTGGAGATCGGTGCGGTCACCCCGCCGGGGCTGGCAACGACCGACGTGACGCCGCCGGTCGTCGACAGCGAGAGCGTCGCCGCGTTGTCGCCCTGCACGACGGCGACGCCACCGATCGAGACGGCGGCGGTGCCGTTGCCGAGCATGCGGACGTCGACGCCGGCCAGCTCGGACAGTGTGCCGACCGCTGCGTCGAGCTGGTCGACGAGCTGGTTGGCGCTGGCCCCACTGCCCTTGGTGGTGACGATCGACTGGTTGAGCTCGGCCACCTGGGACAGCAGGGAGTTGACCTGCTCGACCTGGTTGCCGAGCTGCTCGGTCGTGTTCGTCTGCACCTGTGTCAGCTGGGTGGCGGCCTCGCCGAGGCTGGTGACGAGGCCCTGGGCCATGTTGACGATCTCGGTCCTCGGGGCGAGCGACGACGGCGCCTCGGCGATGGCGTCCCAGGCCGACCAGAAGTTGGCCAGCTGACCGGAGATGCTGGCGTTCGTTGTCGTGCTCGACGCGCTGGTCGACGGCTCGGAGCCCAGCGGGAAGACGTCCTCGATGGCCGTCAAGGATTGCTGAAGGGAGCCCAGGTTGGCCAGGGCGCCTTGGGCCTGCCAGTTGTTGGCGGCCAGCAGCGCGTTCGTCGCCTGGCTGACCGTCGTGACCTCGACGCCGTCCCCGACACCGAGGCCGTCGCCGCCGGGCAGGGTGCTGATCTGCGCGGTCTCGTCGACGTAGCCGGGCGTCTGGGCGTTGGCGACGTTCTCGGACGTCGCGGTCATCGCCACCCGCTCGGCGTTGAGGCTCGACGCGGCGATGCTCATGGCCTCGTCCATCTCAGGCCCTCGCGTCGAGCAGGCCGAGGCTCCCGCCCGCCGGGGTCAGGGCGCCGCTGGCGTCGTACGAGGTCGGCGCCTCGACGCCGAGGAACGCCAGGGCCGCCATGGTGGCCGCGTGGCCGCGGGCGAGGAGCTTCCGGTTGGCCCGGCTGAGGGCCCCGACGCGGTCGAGCAGCTGCTGCAGCTCGGTGCGGTGCTGGTCGAAGATGTAGCCCCACGGCTCGGACGCGGTCACGGCCACCTCCCGCACGGTCGCCTCCGGGGAGAGGCCGAGCGCCACCGCGCCGGCGACGAGGGCCTGACGGAGGTCGGCGTCGCATCCCCGGACGGCGATGACCGCCCGCTCGAGCTCGGCCGTCGTCTCGTTCAGCCACTGATGACGGCCACCGGAGAGCACGATCTCTTGCACCTCGAACTTGAAGCAGAGGTGACGGAGGGCGACGAGCTGCTCCTCGAGGCTCCGGGCGAGCCGTTCGAGCGCCTCTCGAGTCAGTGGTTCCACGGCTCTTCAATCGGCACGTCGCGGCCGGCGATGAAGGGATTTCCGGGGACCGTCACGGCCTACTGGAGGACGAAGCCGGTGAAGTAGACGGCGCTGACCTGTGGCGCGCCGTCGACCGGACCGAGAACCTGCTGGAAGGACGTGAGGAGCTGGCGTTGCACCGCGGTCCGGCCGGGCGGCGCGAGCAGCCCTGTGTAGCTCTGCTGGCCGAGCACCGAGACGGCGACGTCCTCCAGGTGGGCCGAGTCGTCGGCTTCTTCGGCCGCGCTCGCCGGCTTGGTCATCTGCAGGTCGATGGTCGCCTGGACGAGGTGGCCGTCGGAGAGGGCGACGGTGACGGTGCCGAGCGAGACGACCTGCCCCGCCGGGACCGGCTGGCCGGGGCGATAGACCGTCTTGGACGTCTTGAGCTTGACCACCGCGCCGGCGACGACGAGGACGAGAACGACCGCCAGGATGACGACGAGCTTCTTTCTCTTCTTCTTCCCGGGCGGCTTCTGGCCATCGGGCTCGACCGCGGCCGGCGGCCGGCGGTCGACCGAGGACAGCCGAGCCGAGCCGTCGCCAGGGCGCACACCAGGCGCGCCGGGTGCTCCTCCACGGGCCGGCCCGGGTGCGGCGGAGCCCGGTGCGGTGGGCATCGTCACGGCGTGGCCGTCCCGCTCGTCCCGGGGGCGAGGATGACGACGTCGACCCGCCGGTTCTCCGCCTGGTTGGCGGGGCTGGTGTTCGGCACGAGCGGATGCGTCTCGCCGTAGCCGACGGCCGACAGCCGGGTCTCGGCGATCCCGTCGGCGGTGGCCAGCCGCTGGGCCACGTTGGCGGCCCGGGCCGCCGAGAGCTGCCAGTTCGACGCGTACGGCCCGCCGTGGATCGCCTGGTTGTCGGTATAGCCCTCGACCGCGACGTCGTTCGGGACGCCGGCGATGACGCCGGCGATGGTGTCGACGACCTGGTCGCCGACGGTCTCGAGTGTGGCCGAGTCGAGGGCGAAGTACGCCTTGTCGGCGAGCACCTGGACGACGACGCTGCGGGTCGTCGTCGTCGTGCTGGCGTCCTGGGTCAACCCGGCCGCCTGCAGCGCCTGTTCGATCTCCGTGGCGATCTGGCTGAGGCTGGCCGTCGATGCAGCGGTGACCGCCGACGAGACCGGTGCACTCGCCGACGCGGTCGCGCTGTGCGAGATCAGCCCTGTGTGCTGGAGCAGCCCGTTGCCGCTGGCCGATGCCTTCGTGACCGGCGAGTTGGTGAACGTCTGGGAGAGCCCGAGCTTGAAGGCGACGAACTTCTTCTCGTTGATCGAGCTCAGGGCGAAGAGGATCACGAAGAGGGCGAGCAGCAGCGTGATCATGTCGGCGTACGTGAGCAGCCAGCGCTCCATGCCGGGCCCCTCGCTCTCGGCACCACCCGCCGTCGACCGTCGGCCGCTCACGCCGCCTCCGCCCGTCGCTCGGCACCGCCGTCGCCGCGGGCGGCGGCGGGCAGGAACGTCTCCATCCTGATCCGCACGATCCGGCTCGAACCGCCGGCCTGGATCGTCAGCAGTCCTTCGAGCTGCATCTGCTTCACCTGGACCTCGGCGACGCTGATCCGCTTCAGCTTGTTGGCGATCGGCAGCCAGAGGAGGTTGGCCGAGAGCACGCCCCAGAGGGTGGCGGTGAACGCCGACCCGATCGCCGGACCGAGGGTGCCCGGACTGTCCAGGTGGGACAGGACGTGCACCAGCCCGATGACGGTGCCCAGGATGCCCAGCGTCGGGGCCAGCCCGGCCAGGTCGGAGAAGAGCTTGGCCCCGAGCTGGTGCCGACGGTCCATCGCCTCGATCTCGCTCTCGAGGATCTCGCGGATCTCCTGCGAGCTGCGCCCGTCGACGGCCAGCTGCACGCCGAGCTGGAGGAAGCGGTCGTCGATGCTCCGCACCTCGTCCTCCAACGACAACATCGTCCCGCTCTTGGCACTCCGAGCCAGGTTGACCATCGTGTCGATCGCCGCGTCGAGATCGGGCGCGGTCGACCCCATCGCCTTGCGGACGATCGGCCGGATGGCCTTGAGGTCCGATCGCAGGCAACCGGCGAGCGCGGCGCACGCGGTCCCGCCGAACACCAGGATCAGCGGCGCCGGCTTCAGCAGGACGGTCGGGCTGCCGCCGTCGAGCACCATCGAGATGACGACGCAGACGAGCGCCCCGCCGATGGCGATCGGGGTGAGCCGGTCCTTCACGGCGTCTCGCCTTCGGTGGCCTCCGGCGCCTCGGCCGGGTCGGCGGTCAGGAGGCGGAGGGCGGCCCCGTCGCCGGTGGCACCACCGTCGAGCAGCTGGCGGGCCGTCGCCCGCACGACGGCCCGGTCCTCGCGGGACCGGCGGACGACCTCGTCGAGCGACTCGGCGACGATGTAGCGGGCGCCCCCGGTCAGGATGATCCGGGCCTCCCGGTCCCCTTCGACCCGTTCGATCAGTTCGTCGTTGATGGCGATCGACTCGCCCTTCAGGTTGGTGACGATGATCATGACCCTGCCTCTCGGGTGCGCCCGCCCGAGGGGGCAACGGGCACGGGGGACCCCGCAAGGCCACTATCGGCACCGGTCCGGCCGATCTTGAACGGGCTGCTCCAACCCCCGTTCGCTTCGCCGGGCGGCGTCCTATACGTTTCTGGGACAGGAGGTCCCAAACCAGATGTCTGCAGCTACGGTGTCGGCGTGGCCACAGAGCAGTGAAGGCGGCCTCGGCCTGGGCGATGACCCGGTAGCCGAGCCGCTCCCGGTGGTGCCCGGAGCTCTCTCGTCGTCCCCGGCGGCCGCCCTCTGGCAACGGTTCCACGACGGCCGCGACCGCGACGTGCGGTCCGAGCTCACCGCGACGTACCTGTCGCTCGTCCGTTACGTCGTGGCCCGGATGCTGCCGCTGCTCCCCGGGCACGTCGAACGCGACTCGCTGACGCACTGGGGCGTCTTCGGCCTGGTCGACGCCATCGACCGGTTCGAGCCGGACCGCGGCGTCCAGTTCGAGACGTTCGCCGTCCCCCGCATCAAAGGCGCGATCCTCGACGCGGTCCGCTCCGACGACTGGGCACCCCGGTCCGTGCGTTCCCGGGCGCGGGCCCTCGCGGCCGCATCGGCCCAGCTCGAGATCAGGCTCAAGCGGGCACCGACCACCGACGAGATCGTCGCCGAGATGGGCATCTCCCGGCAGGCGTTCGAGAGCCTGCGGGTCCACGTGGCTCGGGGCACCGTCGATGAACTGCAGCTCGACGATGCCGCCCACCTGCTCGACCACTCGGCCGACCCGGCGGCGGCCTTCGAGGCAGCCGAGGAGCTCCGGGTGCTCCGCGAAGGGATCGCCGAACTGCCGGACCGCCAGCGGCGGGTGCTCGAGCTGTACTACTTCGACGAGCTGACGCTGCGGGAGATCGCCGACGTCCTCGGTGTCTCCGAGGGCCGCGTCTCGCGCATCCGGTCCCGGGCCATTCGGACGATGCTCGATCGCATGCGGGCCGGCGAGCACGCGTCCTGATGCCGGACCGTTACGAGCGGGAGGTCGGGCAGCTCGACCTCCTCTCCTATCCCGACCAGCTGCAGCTGACCCGGGCCATCGCCGCCGGGGCCGACGCTTCGCGACGGCTGGTCGGCGGCGGTCGAATGGCCGACGTCGAGCGCGACGAGCTGGAGGCCATGGTCGGTGCCGGCGACCGGGCCCGGCGGGCGCTCGTCGAGACGAACCTGCGGCTCGTGATGGCCGAGGTCCGTCGCTACCGCGTCCCGACGCCGGCCTTCATCGAGTTGGTGCAGGCGGGGAACGTCGCGCTCGTCCACGCGGCTGATCGTTTCGACGGGCGCCGCGGCGTCCGGTTCTCGACCTACGCCACCTGGTGGGTACGCCGGGCGATCGCCCAGCGCTGGGCCGCCGTCGCCGAGGACCCGTCGTCGATCGCGCCGGCCACCGAGGGTGCCCGCACCACCGTCACCGACGACGGCCGGCTCCGACCCGACCCGGTCGCCGTCGACCGGTACCGGCGCCGGATCACCCGGCCGGGTCAGCCCGCCTGGTCGACGACCTCTCTGACCGGGGCCACGAGCCGCTCCTCGGTCGGCTCGGCTTCGGGGCCCATGCCCTGCGACCGCATGTACAATCCGCAGGCGGCTCAGGGCGCTGCTACGGATTTGGCAGGCCCGGCTCTCGGTCACGCCGAGCGTCTTGCCGATCTCGGCCAGCGTCATCCCCTGGCCGAAGCTGAGGGTGGCGACGGTGCGTTCACGCTCGGTCAGGCGGCACATCGCGGCGCGCACGGTGTGGCCGGCCTCCCGGGACAGGTACGCGGTGAGCGGCTCGTCGGTGCCGTCGCCGGGCTCCGTCGACGGCCCGCCGTCGGGTTGGGCCGGCGCGTCGAGCGACGCGACGAACGCCGTCGCCACCTGGGCCTTGCTGTGGCGCAGGGCACTGACCTTCAGGTCGAGCGCCCTCGCCTCCTCCTCCTCGGTCGGCTGTCGGCCGTACGTGGCGCACAGCTCGGACTGGACCTCTTGGAGCTCGCGGGCTTTGCGCCGGACGCTGCGGGGCACCCAGTCGACGCTACGGATCCCGTCGTAGATGGCCCCGCGGATCCGGTGAGCGGCAAACGTCGGGAACTGGACGCCCCGGCCCGGGTCGAACCGGTCGATGGCGTCGATCAACCCCTCCGCGCCGTAACCCTCGAGGTCGTCGAGCTCGGCCTGGCGGGAGAGGGACGACGCCACGTTCCGGGCGACGTGCTTGACGAGCGGGTAGTAGAGGTGGACGAGCCGGCTACGGGCCGACGTGCTGCCGTCCTGCTTGAACGAGCGCCAGAGAGCCGCGACGTCCTCGTCGTCGGGGGCCGCCACCCCGACCGGGCGGTCCGACGCGGTCACGACCGTCGGCCGTGCGTTCGACGTGGGTGGTGCGGGCCGGGCACGGGCATCTCCAAGGCTCTCTGGCAGCGAAAAGGATGGGGGTGACGGGCGTGAGGGACGGAGTTCAGGGTGGGGTGATTGCGTTTTCCTCAACGGTCATCGGCGCGCCGGCCCAACTACTTGACAGGAATTTCAGGAATGGTGTCGCCGGAAGCGTTCAGGCGGCTGTCAACGGGCCATCGGTCCGCACGACGCAGCCGGCCTCGCGGAGATTGACATAGGCGGCCGTCACCTCCGCCGGCAGCGGGACGTACGCGCCGTCGGCGCGGAAGGCGGCGGCAGCGGGGGCGAACAGATGAACGAGGTCGCCACCGAGCCGGGTGGCGTCGGGCCCCCCGCCATCGGGTTCGGGACTCCCGACATCCCAGCCCCCGGCGGTCGGGGCGAACCGGACGACCCGGCGGGCGACGACACCATCCGCCGTGACCGTCAACCCGACGATCGCCGAGCCGCCATCGGGCCGCGTTCCGTCCGCTGGGTCGAAGACGTCGCCGACGACCGCGGCCGCCAACCCGTCGGCTCCGACGGCCAACGACACCGTCGTCACCGCGGTGACGAGGACGCCGCGCTCGACGCCGTCCCGCCAGACCAGGTCGAACACGGCCCGGGTCTCGGAGCCGGCGAGGGCGCGGACGAGACACGGCGAGGTGCCGAGCTGCTCGACGAACCGGCGCGCACCGTCGACCACGGCTGTCAGCGCCGCGTCGAGCCCCCCCGCCCCGGGCATCGGACCTGTCACCCCTTCACCGACTCCCCCCTCGCGTCGCCTCGAGCCTACGCGTCCTCGGTGCTCGATCAGTTGCAAAACGGTTGCAGGCAAGGAGCCCTCCACGGTCGGTGCGCCGACAGTGGAAACGGCTCACGGGCGGCCACCTGACGGTTGCTCGCGGACGACATCGCCCGGTGTCTTGTCATCGCGCAGGCCGAGGAACCGGGGGTGGCGGAGTTTCCCGTCATCGGTCCACTCCGCGAAGCCGAACTGGCCGACGAGCTCCGGTCGTACCCAATGGGCCCGCTCGGTCGGTCCGCCGGCCCGGGCGAACGGCGACCGGTCGACGGCCAGCTCGTCGAGGCGGCGCCGTAGGGACGTCAGGGTGCGCTCGTCGTAGCCGGTGCCGACCTTGCCGGCGTAGATGAGCTCGCCGTCGCGGTAGAAACCGACCAGCAGCGCGCCGAAGCCGGTCCGGCTGCCGGACGGATCGGTGAAGCCGCCGACGACGAGCTCCTGGCCGGCCGCGCACTTGAACTTCAGCCAGTCCGGCGAGCGGCCTGCCCGGTAGCGGCCGTCGGCCCGCTTGGCGATCACGCCTTCCCAGCCCCGAGCGCAAGCCGTCTCGTAGTACGCCTCGCCGTCGCCATTGCGGTGGATGGTGAACCGGAGCGGACCGTCGAACCGGATGACCTTTCGCAGCAACGACTTCCGGGTCCGCAGCGGCAGGCCGGTCGTGTCGAACCCGTCCAGGCGGAGCAGGTCGAAGAGGAAATAGACGACCGCCACCGGGCTCCGCCGGGCGACGGCCGGGTCGGTGATCCCCATCCGCTGCTGGAGCCGACCGAAGCTCGTTTGGCCCCGGTGCAACGCGACGACCTCGCCGTCGAGGATCCAGTCGCCGTCCTGGTCGGCGAGGGCGTCGACGATCTCGGGGTACGTGCCGTCGAGCGCCTTGCGGTTCCGGGACCACAACCGGACGTCGTCGCCGGCGACGAAGGCCAGGCAGCGCTCGCCGTCGAGCTTGCGCTCGTAGAGCCAGTGATCGTCGGAGAACCGCCGATCGGTGAGCGTGGCCAACGTCGGCGCCACCCAGTCCGGCGACGGCCCGGCTCGCAGCCGTTGCTGCTCATCGGCCGGCAACCCGGCCAGGAGCGTCAGCCGTGCCGTGCGGTCCATAGCCATCTCATACCCTGTCGCCGGCTCGGCGAGCCGTCCACCCCCCCCCACGCGGCCTGGGCGTCCACCCCACCGACGAGCCAGGGCCTCCGTATGCTGACGCGGTGGAGGCCGCCGACTTCGAGCGACTCGGGATCTACGACCCGGACGCACCGGACGCCGCCGACCGTCTCCGGCTCCTCCGCGACCTCATCGACCAGGGAGCGCGACCCGAGGATCTCGTCGCGGCCACCGAGGCCGGGACGCTCGGGGGCCTGGCCCTGGAGCTGACGCTGCGCGGCGAGACGACGACGCTGCCGTTCGCGACCGCCGTCGGCGACGCCGGCCTGTCGGCGGCGGAGGCGGCCGACGTCTGGAGCGCCCTCGGCTTCCCCACCCCCGGCGGTGACGGGCCGTGGCTGACGCCGGACGAGGTCGGCGCGCTCCAGCTGCTGGCCGGCGTCGGCCACGACCTGCTCGGCGAGGACGCCATCCTCGGGCTCGTTCGGGTCATCGGCAGCAGCACGGCCCGGCTGGCCCAGGCCGTCGTCGATGCCTTCCGGGTCCAGTTCGAGATGCCGCGCCGGACGACGGGGACGGGCTACGCCGAGATCGTCGCCGAGTACGCCGCGCTCGTCGACGAAGAGCTGCCCGCGTTCCTCGACGCGGTCGGGGCCGTCTTCCTCCGCCATCTCGTCGCCGCGGCCTCGAGGAGCTGGCTGTTCGACCCGGAGAGCTCGTCGGCCGGCCGAGACCTGACGGTCGGCTTCGTCGATCTCGTCGACTACACCGGGCGGTCGCGGACGCTGACCGTCCGGGCGCTCGAGCAGCTCGTGAACCGGTTCGAGACCGTGCTCGACCGCGTCCTCGGCCGGCACGACGGAGAGGTCGTCAAGCTGCTCGGCGACGGCGCCATGTTCGTCGCCGCCGACGCGACCGGCGCCTGCCGGACCGCGGTCGACCTGCTGGCGGAACTGGCCGAAGAGGACGACGTGCTTCCGGCGCGGGTCGGGCTAGCGGCCGGTCGGGTCGTCTCGCTCCACGGCGACTACTTCGGCGACGTCGTGAACCTCGCCTCCCGATTGGTCGGTCTGGCCGACCCGTCGACCGTCGTCGTCAGCGACGACGTCCGTCGCCAGGTCGTCGATCAGCTCGCGGCGCCGGCCGACGGCACGGAGGGCCCGGTCGTGGACGACCTGCGATTCGAACCGCTGCCACCGCGCCTACTGAAGGGGTTCGAGGAGCCGACGGTCGCCTATCGGCTGGTCACCAGTTGAGTGATGCCATCGATCAGCGGCACTGATCTCCATGGTCTTGGTTTGTCGCTGTACGAGACGCACCACAGGGCAGCTGACTCGTACCCAGGTAGACGTCGGCATCGGCTGGGTGCCGGCCACCACCGACGTTTTCTAGCCATCGCACGTCTTCTACCCGATGGCCGCGTCGACAGGGCCGGTGCTATCGGGCGCCTCGTCGGGCTCGGCTGGACACCGCGGCGACCATCCCTGCCACGGCGACCACCAGACAGGTGATCATGGCGTACCGCAGGCCGGTGGTGAGTGCATCGACGGTCAAGGTGCGAATGTGACCGGCGGCGGCAGGGGCATCGTGCGCCATTTGCCGCGCCGCAGCGGTGGAGCCGCCCAGTATGCCGTGGACGTCGACGACCTGTGTGTGGGTGAGTGAGGCCCCCGGGAGCAAGTCGTTCAGTCGCTGCTCCGCTCCGACGTTGAACAGCAGCAACGGCACCGCGATACCCATCACCTGTCCCAGCACGCGGATCTGGCTGAGGACACCGCTGCCGGCGCCGGCTTGATCCTCGGGGATGACCGCCATGCCCGCGATATTCGACGCGTTGAAGGCCGTAGCCACCCCGACGCCGCCGAATACCAGCGCCACGACCACCAGCACGACCCCGGTGGTCGGGCTCGCGAACGCGTAGACCGCAGATGCCACGACGAACATGCCCATCCCGAAGATCATCACCGTCCGGGGGCCGAGCCGATTGCAGATACTTCCCGCAGGGATCGAGAGGCAGAAGCTCGGCACAGAGGCCGCCAGCAGCACGAGGCCGGCCTGGGTGGGGCTCATCTGGAGCCCCACCTCGAGGTAGAGGGGCGTAAAGAACAGCGGCGCGGCGAAGCTGAAGTTGCCGGCGGCGGCGGTCCCGGCGGCGGACCAGAACTCCCGGCCCCGGAACAGCCGGAAAGGCACCAGCGGTTCTCGTATGCGCGGCTCGATAGTCAAGAACGCGATCATCAGCACGACCGAGGCCACCAGTGCGCCGATGATGGCCGGCGATCCCCATCCCAAGGCGTTGGCTGACTGGAGAGCGAACAGGAGGGCCAGGATGGCCACCGTCGGCACGACGACGCCGAACCAGTCGACCGAACCCGACACCGATGGATCACGCGACTCGTCCACCGCCAGATAGATGATGACCACTGCGGCCGCCATGAGCGGCAGGTTCACCCAGAAGATCAGTCGCCAGGTAAGCGCCTGGGCGAACCAGCCGGCCAACGGCGCCCCGAAGACGTTCCCGAGGAGGAGCCCGGCCGTCCACGAGGCCAATCCGACCGACCGCTTCTCGGGCGGGAACGCATGGATCATGATCGGGAGCGACGTGGCGAAGCAACCGGACATGCCTATGCCCTCGATCGCCCGGAAGACCAGCATTACGCCGATGTTCGGCGCCAGTGCGGTGCCGGCGGAGCCGACGACGATGGCCGCGATGGAGTACAGCAGGACGCGGCGATGCCCGAAGATGTCGCCCAACCGGCCGAGCACCATGATCCCCGAGCCGAAGAACAGGACCGTGATGTTGACGACCCAGGCCAGGGCGGAGGTGCCGACGTCGAAGGTCGAGCCGATGTGCGGCAGGGCCACCACGATGCCGAAGCTGTCGACGGTCGCCGGCAGCATCACCAGCGCCATCGCGACTACGACCCACCAGCGGCGCGACGACGAAACCTGTTCCGCCAGGCCGGTCCGCACGCGCTGACTTTATCCTCGGCTTCCAGGGCTCGTGGGCCCGAGCGCCGGCCGAGTCGAGCGCCATCAAACAGGCCTACCGAGCTGCGCTCCGTCGGGCACTAGGCCTTACGTCCGCTACCGCCGTGCCGACGGCACCGAAGGAATCCAGTTCATGTCCACTTGATGGGTGGCCATCCCATGAGCGAGCCACCGCGTCCGACACCAGGAGCTAGTTGTAGCGCTTATTGCGGTGTATCCAGTAGGGCTGAAGTATCGCGCCTGATGCTTTCCACAATGCACTCGGTTGAGGTTTTCCTCCCCGTTTGGGTCTCTAGCTGGCCGCAGCCGGGCGCTGCGCCCGCTTCTTGCGGATCTCTCCTTTCGTGGTTCGAAGGACGGTCTTGATGAGCTCGGTCCCGGACCAGACCTCGAGCACGTTCTCGGTGAGGTGGACGTCAACGATCTCGCCGTGGCGTTGCTTGCCGACGCTGAAGACCTGCCAGGCCACCGAGATGATCCCGTTGGCCGCTACCGTGCGCGAGATCCAGTCGTCCCCGGCGCGCACATCGGCCAGTCGGGTGTCGGCGGTCAGCTGTTGGGCGCTGGCTTGGGGGCTGCGGACGGCGAACCGCTCGGCCGGGGTGCACATGCCAATGCCTTGGTGTGGTCGGTGCTCGTTGTAGTCGGCCACCCAGGCGTCCAGCTCGGCCTGGGCGGATGTGAGATCGTCGAATACCCGGCCGGCCAGGAACTCGACCCGCAGGCTGCGGTGAAAGCGCTCGATCTTGCCGGTGGTGGTCGGGGACCGCACCGCGGTCAAGAGGTGACGGATCCCATTCTCCCGGCAGATCCGGTCGAAGAGAACCTCGACGCGCTGAGCGGCGTAGCGGCCGGTGAAGACGAGCCCATTGTCCGTCAATATTTCCTCCGGCACGCCGTGGCCCTCCAGGGCCCGGGCAAAGATGGCGCACACGTTCTTGGCGATGGCCCGCCGCATGAGGCCGGCGCAGACGCAGAACCGGGAGTGATCGTCGACCCCGGTCAGGCACTTGAGCTCGGTCCCGTCGGCCAGAAGGATCCCACCGACGATGTCCATCTGCCACAGCTCCATCGGCCGGCCTCGTTCCCAGCGCTTGTAGTTGACCAGCCGCTTCTTCCTGGCCTTGGGGTCGATCAACCCGTGCCGGACCAGGGCTCGATAGACCCCGGCCTCGGAGGGGACCGGATCGAATCCTTCCCGGCCGAGCTGGTGGACCAGTCGTCGCTGGCCCCACAGCGGGTGGAGGCGGCGCAGTTCGAGCACCCGGGCCTCGGTGATCCCGTCCATCTGGTGGGGCGAGGACCGCGGTCGATGGGAGCGATCGGCCAGGGCGCTGATCCCGCCCTCTTCGTAGCGTCGGAGCCAGGCATGGACCGTCTGACGGGTGACGCCGAAAGTCTCGGCAACTTCGGTGACCTTCATACCGTCACGGATCACACCGATGACGGCGTCGTAACGCTGTTCCACGACACTCAGCTCCACGAGCACTTGGCCGCTCCCTTCCGTTCGCTGGCGCCATCGGAGCAGGGGCCGGGCCGGGGTGTAAAGCGTCACCCGAGTGCGCGTCAGGCATCACCCGACGTCGCGGAAACCATCACCCGACGTCAAACCGTCGGGGGTCAGGCGAAAGTACACATGTATCCAGTAGGGCTGTGCAGTAACGGAGGAGTCGTGACAGATCAGTAACGGCTGATCTGTGACACCTCGGTTGACTGTTCTAGCGCGGGACGTGCACTTCTGCCCGCTTCTTCCTGATCACCCCCTTTGAGGTTCGCAGCACGGTCTTTAGGAGTTCCATGCCGTCCCAGGCCTCCAAGAGCTGCTCGGTGACTCGAACGTCGATGGTCTTGCCGCCCCGGTGCTTGCCGACGGAGAAGACCTGGTTGGCAATCGAGATGGTGCCGTTGACCGACACGGTGCGGCTCACCCAGTCGTCGCCGGTGCGGTCCCGGTCGAGGGCTCGGCGGTCGAGGGGGAGATCGGGAAGGGCCGAGCTCGGACGCACGAACCGCTCGGCCGGGGTGGCCATCTTCAGGCTCTGGTGAGGACGCTCGGTGTTGTACTCGGCCACCCAGGTATCGAGCGCCTGCTGAGCCACCTCCAGGCCCGAGAAGAGGCGACCGGAGAGGAACTCGGTCCGAAGGGTTCGGTGGAACCGCTCGATCTTGCCCGTCGTGGTGGGCGAGGCCGGGGCGGTGAGCCGGTGGGTGATGCCGTTGTCCCGACAGAGCTTGTCGAAGAGCACTTCGGTGGCATGGCGTCCGAAGCGGTTGGTGAAGACCTTGCCGTTATCGGTGAGCACCTCGTCAGGAATGCCGTGGCGCTCCAAGGCCTGGGCAAAGAAGGCACAGACCGGCCGGGCGGTGGCCCGGACCAAGCTGCCGGCGCAGACGCAGAACCTCGAGTGGTCGTCGACGCCGGTCAAGATCTTGCACTCGGTCCCGTCGTCGAGGAGCACGCCGCCGACCACGTCCATCTGCCACAGCTCCATCGGCCGGCCTCGTTCCCAGCGTTTGTAAGCCGGGAGGCGCTTGCGCCGACCCTCAGGCTCGATCAGACCGTGGCGGAGAAGCGCTCGGTAGACGGCCATGTGCGACGGCACGTCGTCGAACCCCTCCTTTTTCAGATGGTGCTGGAGGCGCAGTGGTCCCCACCCCGGGTGCTGGCGACGCAGCTCGAGGACCCGAGCACACAGCTCGGCGGCCATCTGGTGAGGGACGTGATGGGGCCGGTGGGACCGGTCGGACAAAGCGTCGAGGCCGCCCGCTTCGTAGCGAGCCATCCACCGGTAGAGGGTCTGGCGGCTGACCCCGTACTTCTGCGCCGCCTCAGTCACCGACAGTCCGTCTCGGATGACGGCCACGACGGCGTCGTAACGCTGTTCCACGTTGCTGAGCTCCTTGAGCATCGGCCACCTCCCTCCAGCTACCAACAGCCGAAAGGGGATGGGGCCGAGTGTCAAGCGTCAGCCGTTACTGCGTCACGCGTCTGCCGTTACTGCGTTCCACGACCTGCGTTACTGATCTGTCACGGATCAGGCGTGGTCGTACATGTATCCAGTAGGGCCGGTGGGGATCGAACCCACGACCGAGGGATTATGAGTCCCCTGCTCTGACCACTGAGCTACGGCCCTGTACTGGGACTTTCGAGTCGTGTGAAAGTCCATACCCAACAAATGCCCTACAATCTGGCTCCATGGGAACCATCCGTGAGCGTTCGCCGGGGCACTTCGAACTTCGAGCCTATGTGGGCCGGTCACCGTCAGGCAGCCCGAAGCATCTTCAGGAAACCTATGTTTCGCCGCGTCCCGACACGGGCCGGCGGGAGGCAGAGCGCCATCTGAAGAGGTTGGAAGAGCGTGCGGTCGCCGCCAAGGTCGAGACCACCACGTTCGGCGCCCTCTTGGACGACTGGCTGGAGCACGGGGACGCGATGGATCGCTCCCCCACGACCATGCACAGCTACCGAACCAAGGCGAAGGTCATTCGGCCGGCGTTGGGACCCGTCCAACTCAGCGACCTCACGGCGAAGGACCTTGACCGCTGGTACGGAAAGCTCCGGAAGGAGGGGGTGTCGCCGGCCCAGGTGATGTCGTACCACCGGATCATCCATGCGGCTCTGCATAAGGGTCGGAAGTGGGGGGCAGTCCCGATGAACGTGGCTGAGGACGCCGAGAAGCCCCGCGTCCCACGACACGAGATCAAGCCGCCAACCGTCGACCAGGTGGAAATCCTGATTCGGCTGGCGGCGTCCGGCCGCACGCCGTGGATGGCCGGGGTCGTGAAGTGGGGTGCCCTGACCGGGATGCGCCGGGGCGAGATTCTGCGGGCTCCGGTGGGCCGACGTTCTCTCCTGGGATCCGGGCCTGATCCACGTCCAGCGGGCGTACTACAAGGTGCCTACCGGCCAGGGCGAGAAGGACGTGAAGACGCACCAGAGCCGAGAGATTCCAGTGAGCGCCGCGGCCATCTCGGTCCTCCGAGTCCGTCTGGGAGAAGCACTGGCCAAGGCTCGGGAGGTGGGGCTCGAGTACGACCAGCGCGGCTACGTCTGGTCGGCCGACTATCAGGGGAAGGAAGCCCTGGACCCCAACAGGCTGACGAAGGCCCTGATCTGGCTCTGCGTAAAGGCTGAGCGGCCGGCGCTGGACCGTCTCAACGATCAGCGGCCGGAGGGTGCGCCGAAGCTCACTAACGCGGAGCTGCCAGCGGCAACACGATGGGAGTTCCGGTTCCACGACCTCCGGCACTTCGCCGCTACCCAGCTGCTCCGGGTGTTCGACCCGGTGACTGTCGGCAAGATCCTGGGGCACGAACGTACGTCCACCACCACTGACACCTATGGCCATGGGGTCAAGGAGCAGATTCGAGCGGCCGCTGACCACCTCGGCGATCTTTTCGACGGTCCGGAGCTTGCCTCAAAACCCCTGGTCAGCGCTTCGATCTAAGGCGCCCCGTGCTTGAACTCTTCGAGCCGCTTTACCGACACGCGCCAGTGGCTACCGACCTTGAAGGCCCCCGGAAGCTTGTCGCGCTCAGCCAACCGATAAGCGGTCGTCGGCGTGATTCCAAGGCGCTCAGCGGCCTGCGGAATCGTCAGAAGGTCGGGCGGCATCCTTGAGAGAATCGTCACGGATCAGATCATGGCAGTTCGGCGTGACAATTGGCCGGGCGCTGACCCCTACGGGTGCGGCCCGATCATCAGCACGGTGATCTCACCCTGGCCCGGTCCGTAGGCCCACCACACGCGCCACGCCGACGGCGCCTTGTTCTCGACGTAGGACTCCCACACCTGTTCCCCGTACACCCGGTCGAACCGCTCGTACCGATGCGAATGAAGGCCAGGATGCCGAGGGTTCTGCTCTAGCCGGCCGAGGCAGCGATGCACCTTCTTGAGCCGCTGGTCGTCGAGCCCGGCGATGGTTTCCTCGGCATCTGTGGTGAAGGCGAGTTCGAAGACCATGCCTGTATTATAGCACAAAGTGGGTAAATGGGCAAGTGGGGGTTGACAACTCACGCGCTCCCGTTACACTTGTAACCAAGGGATTGGAGCGATTCGGGAGTCGTACCCGAACGGGAGCGTGGTCGGATGAACGAGGCGATGGAGGTCGATGTCGATTTCGTGTGGCCGGGTAGCACTCGGAAGGCTGCGCCAAGAGAACAAGCGGTACAGGGCGACCTTGCAGGACGACGGGGAGATCGTGCTCACCCCGGTCGTCTCGGTCTCAGCTCGAGAGCTGGCCATGCTGCAGAACCCTGCGATGAGCCGG